>NZ_CP172297.1:0-3899045 GCF_044342215.1 Marinobacter sp. W-8
GTGCCTTATCAGTCAGGTTTTCGGGAGCAGGCGGTCGTGCCGAACAGTATGTGGCATCAATGTCTTGAAGTACTCCGGGATGAGTTTCCCGCACAGCAGTTCAATACCTGGTTGAGACCCCTTCAGTCTGATCACCGGGAGGGGCAGCTCATGCTGTTTGCCCCGAACCGGTTTGTGATGGACTGGGTCAATGAAAAATACCTCCGCCGTATAGAAGAAGTATTAAAGGATCTGAATGGTGGTCAGGCGCCACGAGTCATGATGAAAGTGGGCTCTGCGCCCAAGCCCACAGATCCGGTGGTTCGCTCCGAAGTGGCGCCGCCGGTCCGGGTCTCGGAAGAAACCGAGCAGACCGTTACGGAAGAAGAAAGAAGTGTTGCGGCTACTGTTGCGGATTCAGCACCAAGAGCGATGTCTGCGCCGGCACCCAAGGCCCAGGCCGAGCGCCGTCCGGTGCAGGTAGAAGGTGATATCAAACACCAGAGTTTTCTTAACGAAACCTTTACCTTCGATACCTTTGTCGAGGGTAAATCGAACCAGCTGGCCCGGGCTGCCTCCATGCAGGTGGCGGAAAACCCCGGTGGTGCCTACAACCCGCTGTTTCTTTATGGCGGCGTGGGCCTGGGTAAAACTCACCTGATGCATGCCATTGGCAATGAGATTGTGCGTCGCAACCCGCGCGCGAAGGTAGCCTATCTGCGTTCGGAACGGTTTGTGGCCGACATGGTCAAGGCACTGCAGCTGAATGCCATCAATGAGTTCAAACGCTATTACCGGTCGGTGGATGCGCTGCTGATTGACGATATCCAGTTTTTTGCCCGCAAGGAACGCTCTCAGGAGGAGTTTTTCCACACCTTTAATGCGCTGCTTGAAGGTGGCCAGCAGGTGATCGTGACCTGTGACCGTTTCCCGAAAGAAATCTCTGATATGGAGGAGCGGCTGAAATCCCGCTTTGGCTGGGGCCTGACGGTGATGGTCGAGCCTCCGGAACTGGAAACACGGGTGGCGATCCTGATGAAGAAGGCGGAACAGGCCAATGTGAAACTCAGCAGCGAGGCCGCGTTCTTTATTGCACAGAAAATCCGATCAAACGTTCGTGAGCTTGAAGGGGCGCTGCGTCTGGTGATAGCGAATGCTCACTTCACTGGCTCGGAGATTACCCCGCCGTTTATCCGTGAGAGCCTCAAGGATCTCCTGGCCCTGCATGAAAAGCAGGTGAGCATCGATAATATCCAGCGAACGGTGGCTGAGTACTACAAGATCAAGGTGGCGGATCTGCTGTCCAAACGCCGCACTCGCACAGTCACCCGGCCGCGCCAGGTGGCTATGTCCCTGGCCAAGGAACTGACCAACCATAGCCTGCCGGAGATTGGCGACGCGTTCGGTGGGCGTGACCACACCACCGTTCTGCATGCCTGTAAAAAGATTGTTGAATTGCAGGAAACCGATCCCGGTATCCGTGAGGATTATCAGAATTTTATGAGATTGCTGACCACCTGATTGAAGGTGGCCTGTACGAACAACACATACATTCACTTCCGATAACTGAAGCCGAGTGCCATGAAACTGACCATCAGCCGTGAATCACTGATCACCCCGCTGCAAAGCATCGCGGGCGTTGTGGAAAAGAAACAGACCATGCCGGTGTTGTCCAACGTCCTGCTGGAAGCGGAAGACAATACGCTGACACTGACCGGTACCAATATGGAAGTGGAGCTGGTGGCTCGGGTAGCACCAGTCCATGTGGATCAGCCTGGTCGTATCACGGTTCCGGCGCGGAAGTTGGCGGATATCTGCCGGGCCCTGGGGGATGAGGCGCCTATCGATCTGGCACTGGAAGGCGATCGCCTGCATCTGCGTTCTGGCAATTCCCACTTCACCCTGTCGACGCTGCCGGCGGAGCACTTTCCCAATGTTGAAGATGAGCCGGAAAGCTTCCGCCTGGCATTGCCCCAGAAAGAGCTCGGTCGCATGCTGGATGCCACTGCGTTTGCTATGGCCCAGCAGGATGTGCGTTATTACCTGAACGGTTTGTTGCTGGAAGTGGATGTTAATCATGCCCGGGTTGTGGCTACCGATGGTCATCGTCTGGCCATGGCCCAGTTCGATCTGGATACCGGGTGTCCGGAGTTGCGGCAGGTTATTGTGCCTCGTAAAGGTGTACTGGAACTGGCCCGGCTTCTGGATGATGAAGAATCGCCAGTTACGCTGGTCATCGGTGACAATCATCTGCGGGCGACGGTGGGCAGCTATACCTTTACCTCCAAGTTGATTGAAGGCAAGTTCCCGGATTACAACCGGGTGATCCCGCGAGGCGGTGACAAAACCGTACTGGCGGATCGTTCAACGCTGAAAAGTACCCTGCAGCGGGCGGGCATTCTGTCGCACGAGAACATCCGTGGTGTGCGCCTGAACCTTTCTCCCAACCAGTTGCAGGTGTTCGCCAATAACCCTGACCAAGAACAGGCCGAAGATGCGTTGCCGGTGGAGTACCAGGGCGAATCACTGCAGATCGGGTTTAATGTAGGCTATCTGGTAGATGTCATGAATGCACTGGATGATGACCAGGTGAAGATTACGTTGTCGAATCCCAACAGCAGTGCGCTGATTGAGGCTCAGAACGACAACCGTTGCCTGTATGTTGTCATGCCGATGCGACTGTAATCAGGTTTGGAGGGCTCTATGGGTGCTGTAACGAATGGAATCAAAGGCGCGTTCAGGATCGGTCAGACCCTGTCTGTGCTTGGTCGCACCGGGGTAAACTGGGTTCGGGGCGATCGGCCCCCTGCCCCAAAACTGTTAAGGCAGACCTTCGAAAGTCTGGGCGCAACCTACATCAAGCTGGGACAGTTTATTGCCAGCTCGCCGACCTTTTTCCCCAAGGAATATGTGGAGGAGTTCCAGTTCTGCCTCGACAAGACCCCGAGCCTTCCTTTCAGCGTAATCAAGAAGATCATCCGGGACGAGCTTGGTCGCCCCATTGATCAGGTGTATTCAGAAATTGATCCGGTCGCCCTGGCCTCGGCATCCATTGCCCAGGTTCATGCTGCTCGCCTGGTAACCGGTGAGGAAGTGGTGATCAAGGTGCAGAAGCCGGGTGTGGAAAACATTCTGCTGACGGACCTCAACTTTCTCTACCTGTCTGCCCGAATACTCGAGACCCTGGCCCCGAAACTGTCCTGGACCTCCATGTCTGGCATTGTTGATGAAATCCAGAAAACCATGATGGAAGAATGCGATTTCATCAAAGAGGCCAACAACCTGAAAGTCTTCCGGGAGTTTTTGCAGAATACTCACAATGAAGATGCGACCGTGCCGCGGGTGTACGAGCATTGCAGTACTCGCCGGATTCTGACCATGGAACGTTTCCGCGGGGTCCCATTAACGGATCTTGAGAGTATTCGAGGCTTTTCCCGTGATCCGGAGCGGACATTGATAACCGCCATGAACACCTGGTTTGCCAGCCTGACCCAATGCGAGTTTTTTCACGCAGACGTTCATGCCGGTAACCTGATGGTGCTTGAGGATGGCCGGGTTGGTTTTATCGATTTCGGCATTGTCGGGTGTATCAGACCGGATACCTGGCAGGCCGTGAGTGATTTCATTTCCGCGATTATGGTGGGCAATTTTGACGGTATGGCCGACGCCATGATTCGGATTGGCGTCACCCGGCACACCGTGCGGGTGGACGATCTGTCTGCGGATCTTCAGCGTCTGTATCGTCAGATGGATCGTATGGTGCCGGATGACGTGCCCTATGAAGCGGAACAGGCCGAGGACGACGTGAATAATATCCTGATGGACATGGTAAAGGTTGGCGAAAGTCATGGTTTGCATTTCCCCCGTGAATTCGCCTTGCTGCTCAAGCAGTTCTTGTATTTCGACCGCTATGTTCACATCCTGGCGCCAGAGATGGATGTGTTCATGGACGAACGGCTAACCATGCTTCATTAACCGGTCTACCAGGGTTTCTAGTACACTAGGGCGATATCGGAAACGGTATCGCCCTTTCTCGTTTTTGGTCGTTCGAATTCTCAGCCTGAGCACTCCGTTACCCATGGCGCTAGTCAAACTCCAGACACAGCATTTCCGAAACCTGGTATCTGCGCCTGTGGAATTTTCACCGTCCTTCAATCTTCTTTATGGCGCCAATGGCAGCGGTAAAACCAGTGTTCTGGAAGCGATTGGCTATCTTGGTCTTGGTCGGTCGTTTCGGGTAAGCCGGCATCAGGCAGTAGTGGCCCATGGGCAGTCGAAATTGACTGTCTTCGGCGCATTGGATTCAGGTCTGTTGGCGCAAGAGTCTTCAGAAAAGGTTGAGCACAGGATTGGTATTTCCCGGGATGTCAGCCTCAAGGAAACCCAGTTGCGGGTAGATGGTGAGGCGGTTCGCAGTCTTTCGTTTCTGGCGATGCATCTGCCGGTCTCGGTCATTGATCCCGGGGTATTCGACATTGTCGCTGGTGGCCCGGGTAAGCGTCGGCAGTTTCTGGATTGGTTAGTGTTCCACGTGGAACCTTCCTTTTCTTCCCTGTGGCAACAGGTTCAGAGAGTCACCTCACAGCGGAATCAAATGCTGAGAAATGGTAGACTGGACGAATCGTTGATGCGGGTCTGGGATTCCCAGTACGGTGCCTTGGCGGAGTCGTTGAGTGATATCCGGGAAACCGTCTTCCAACGCTTCAAGATCGCTTTTGAATCGGTGTTGGCGGAGCTGGATGCGCCCTGGGTGGAAGGTCTGAAGATGGACTTTTATCCGGGCTGGGATCGAAGCACAGCATTGACCGAAGTATTGGTCAACCATCGCGAACAGGAACGTCGGATGGGCCACACCTTGTACGGTCCGAACCGTGCGGATATCCGTCTGAAGTTTGGTGGTCGTCCGGTGGCGGAAACGTTCTCGCGGGGGCAGCAAAAGACACTGGTGATCCTGATGAAGATTGCTCAGGGCAGGGTGTTGAGTGAGCTTGGCAAACAGGTGACGTTTCTGTTGGACGATATCAACGCCGAGTTGGATGTTCGTCATCGCGTTATGCTGGCTCGCAACTTACAGGAACTGCGTTGTCAGGTGTTTATCACCTCCATTGAGCATCCGGAACCGGACACGTTGTGGCACGATGGGGATACACCTGAATACAGAATGTTCCACGTGGAACATGGACAATTGACGGAAGAATAGCTGAGCCGGGCGGGTTCGCGAATGATCGTGTCTGTCGCCAGGGCTGAGCTCACCTCCAGGAGTCTCTTTTAATGAGTGAATCGAACTACAATTCCTCCAGTATCAAAGTCCTCAAAGGACTCGACGCGGTGCGTAAACGGCCCGGTATGTACATCGGTGATACCGACGATGGCACCGGCCTGCATCACATGGTCTTTGAGTTGGTGGATAACTCCATCGATGAGGCTCTGGCTGGTTACTGTTCTGAAATCGGCATCATCATCCACCCGGACGAATCCATTACCGTAAAAGACAATGGTCGCGGTATCCCGGTCGATCTGCATGAAGAGGAAGGTGTTTCGGCCGCCGAAGTCATCATGACTGTGTTGCACGCCGGCGGTAAGTTCGACGACAACTCCTACAAGGTCTCCGGCGGTCTGCACGGTGTGGGTGTGTCTGTGGTCAACGCCCTGTCTTCCTCGCTGACCCTCACCATCCGCCGGGATGGCAAGGTCTATGAGCAGAGCTACACCCACGGTGTACCTAATGCGCCCCTGGGCGAAGTCGGTGAAACCGATGCCTCCGGTACCAAGGTTCACTTTATTCCCTCTCCGGAAACCTTCACTCATATCCAGTTCCATTACGACATCCTGGCCAAGCGCCTGCGGGAACTCGCTTTCCTGAACAGTGGTGTGCGTATCCGCCTGACGGATGAGCGTTCAGGCAAGGAGGAGATTTTTGAATATGAAGGTGGTCTGCGGGCCTTTGTTGAGCACCTGAATACCAACAAGACGGCCATCAACCGTGTCTTCCATTTCAACCGTGAGCGGGAAGATGGCATTGCGGTAGAAGTGGCCATGCAGTGGAACGATGCCTTCCAGGAAAACATCTACTGCTTCACCAACAATATTCCCCAGCGGGATGGTGGTACTCACCTGGCCGGTTTCCGGGCAGCACTGACCCGCTCTCTGAACAACTACATTGATCATGAAGGCCTGGGCAAGAAAGCCAAGGTAGCGACCTCCGGTGATGATGCCCGGGAAGGCCTGACCGCTATCATCAGTGTGAAAGTGCCCGATCCCAAGTTCTCCTCCCAGACCAAGGACAAGCTGGTGTCCTCGGAAGTGAAGACGGCGGTGGAGCAGGAACTGTATCAGAGCTTTGCGGAGTACCTGCAGGAGCAACCCAACGAAGCCAAGCAGATCGTTAACAAGATGATCGAAGCGGCCCGTGCCCGGGAAGCAGCCCGTAAGGCACGGGATATGACCCGCCGTAAGGGCGCCCTGGACATTGCCGGCCTGCCCGGCAAGCTGGCGGACTGCCAGGAAAAAGACCCTGCCCTCTCTGAACTGTTCATTGTGGAGGGTGATTCTGCGGGTGGTAGTGCCAAGCAGGGCCGTGATCGTAAGACCCAGGCCATCCTGCCCCTGAAAGGTAAGATCCTGAACGTCGAGAAAGCCCGTTTTGACAAGATGCTGTCTTCCGCCGAGGTTGGCACCCTGATCACGGCGCTGGGTTGTGGCATCGGCCGCGAAGAGTTCAACCCGGACAAACTCCGTTATCACTCCATCATCATCATGACCGATGCCGATGTGGACGGTTCACACATCCGTACCCTGCTGCTGACCTTCCTGTTCCGCCAAATGCGGGAAATCATCGAGCGTGGCCACGTGTTCATTGCCATGCCGCCGCTGTACAAGGTCAAACGCGGCAAACAGGAGCAATACCTGAAGGACGAGAAGGCGAAGGAAGCCTATCTGACCCAGACGGCCCTGGAAGGCGCCCAGCTGTATGTGAACCCGGAAGCACCGGCGATCAAGGATTCCGCCCTGGAAACCATGGTGAAGGACTATCAGGCAGTGATGGCGATGATCGATCGCCTGTCCCGGGCCTATCCGGCCAAGGTACTGCAACAGATGGTCTACAACAGTACGCTCAAGCCGGAACACCTGAAGGAAGAGGCTGAAGTGGCCCGTTGGGTGGCGCGCCTGGGTGAAGGCCTGGATCTGGATACCCGCACGGGCACCAAGTACACCTTCTCCGTTACCCGCGATGAGGAACGGGGCCTGTACCTGCCCAAAGTCACCATCTTTGTGCATGGCATTCCCCATGAGCATGTGTTCAGTCATGACTTCTTCGAGTCTTCGTCCTACGGGGCCATTGCCCGTCTGGGCGAGACCCTGGAGGGGCTGATTGAGGATGGCGCCTACATCCAGCGTGGCGAGCGCAAGCAGTCTGTGCTGTCCTTCGAGGGCGCCCTGGAGTGGCTGATGAAGGAAGCCCAGCGTGGCCTGAACATCCAGCGATACAAGGGTTTGGGTGAAATGAACCCGGACCAGCTGTGGGAAACCACCATGGATCCGGAAACCCGCCGGATGATGAAGGTCACCATCGAGGATGCGATTGCCGCCGACCAGATCTTCACCACACTGATGGGGGATGATGTGGAGCCGCGTCGGGACTTCATCCAGAGCAACGCGCTGGAAGTGACCAACCTGGACATCTGATCGGACAAACCTGCTGGCAACAAAAAAACGGTGGCTCCTTGCGGATGCCACCGTTTTTTTATGGGTGTCCGGGGAACCCGGAAACCGGTGTTGTAATAACCTATTTCGAGGAGCCGGACTCTGCCCTCTTCCGTTCCTTTTCTTTTTCCTTTTCAACCAGATGTGGTGCCATCACCTCTTCCAGAGTGTATCCGGTCAGGCGCCGGATGGTGCGCCAGAGATAGTAAAAGATCAGCAGCATCATCACCATGGAGGGAATGGCAATCATCGGATAGCTCACCAGGGTCATCCGCCCGAGTTCCTCATTGAAGGCCTGAGTACCTGAGGGGCTGACCACAATCCATTTTGCCAGCACATAGTTCATGATGGACGAGAACAGGAAGGTGCCGGCAAAGAAATAGCTGGCCTTCAGCAACCGGCCTTCAAACTCCGCCACACAGTCCTTTTCTTCCAGTGAGGCATGAATCTTGTCCACATCCAGCACATTCGGGTTGTACAGCAGAGTCCTAACCAACGGGTACCTGGTGCGCGTCGACACCAGTACGGCCAAGCCAATGACCGCCGGCACGGCCGCTTCCTTGATGGCGAGCCAGCCGGCATCCAGCTCCAGCAAGCCAATACCGCCGGTGAGGCCGACACTGATCAGACCCAGCAAGGCGATAAAGTTTTTCTTGTGGTAGCGCACCAGCTCGAACAGCCCCCAGCCGAGGGGAAACGCCAGGCCGATGATCAGTGCATTGACGCTGCCCAGGTGTTCGTCACCACTGAACTTCATCAGAATCACCGAGGGAATGATGATACTGACCAGCAGATCGATCCAGGGTCTGGGTTGGTGGTCGGGAGTGGTGGAATTACTCTGGGACTTCATGGTTACCGCCTGATCGTTGAATCAACGGCAGAACCCGGAAGGCACTGCCGGAAAGAGCTTCCGGCAGTATACGACGAATTGAAGGCCGAACGTAACCGGACTCAGAAGCTACCGGACGAGCTGATGGATGAGCCCGCCGCGCCGGTTTGCACCTGGTTATTGGCACCGCTTTGCCACACCAGTTGGGCATCCGGGTCTGACTCGCTGCGTTTGATGCACTTCCACTCTACCTGCGTGTTCGCAGGCATGTCGAAGCTCCCGGACCAGGTTGGATAATTACCTGGATCCAGTTTCAGTGCATTCGCAGGTGACCAGTTACCCAGGCTGGCATGATTGCCGGTAACGTAGACACTTTGTCCCCAGACCGTTGTGCCGTTGCTGCACTGGAAGGCGACGCTGGCCTGTTCCGCGTCTGAACCGTTGTCGTTGTTTCCTTCATCGGAGCCGTCATTGCCATCACAGGCGGCGCCAACATGCAGCGCTGCGGCTTCCATGGGCGCCACTGACAGGCTCACCTGCCCACCCTGCACGGTGACGCAGCTACCGTCACCAGCTACGTTACGATAGTTGCCATCGGGCAGGCCGGTACTGAAGGTTCGAGCCAGGGTACCTCCTTCCCGGTTGATGACCACAAAGCCCTTGTTGCCGCGGCTGAAGGCGATCTGGTTATTACCGTTGTCCCACCAATGGCTGACGCCGGAACCATCCGTCACATTGCGGAAAGCCACCATGTTGGCAATCGAGTCCCAACGGTGCTCACAAATCCAGGCGCTGCCACATTGGGCGCTACCATTCTGGTAAACCGCCTGGGCGGGTGGTCCCTGGTCGCCGTCCGAGAAGCTGTAACTCGACATCACCTTCGGGTACCCATAGGGCCAGGCGAGCATGAACACATTGGCGAGGTTATACAGGCTGCCATCCTTGTAGGTAACGATATTGCTGCCACCGGCGCCATGGCCCCGCTGGTTGTCGTGGTTGTCGGTAAACACCACCGCATCACCACCGGCCAGGAAACCCCAGCTTTCACCAAACCCGTTGAGATTGGCCAGGCGCTGATTCTTGAACACGTCGCCAATAGCCGCGCTGTAGCGGAACTCGGTAACATCGGAAAGCCCGGTGTACTCTCCGGCACTCACCGCCTCCCCGCCCAGGTCTATCACTTCCTGGAATACATACAGTGGATTGTCTACCCGGTTCAGGATGCCACTGATATCTGAGGGCGACATATGCTTGGCGGCGTCAATTCGAATACCTTTTACACCAAGCGCTGTCAGCTGGTTCAGATAACCGGCAATGGTGTTCTGAACGTAATTGTCTGAGGTATTGAGATCGGGCAGCCCCACCAACTGACAGTTCCGAACCCGCCAGGCATCGGTGCCGTAATCTTCCGGATTGATACCGCAGGGTGTATGAAAATCATTGCTACTGTAGATAGGATAACTGAGGGAGGTTGAGCTGTACGCTGAACCCGCAGTGCCGGTACCACTGCCATTGGCCATATGGTTGATCACGGCATCGGCGTACACATCCACGCCGGCGGCGTTACAACGCTGGACCATGTCGGCAAATGCGCTGGCGTCGCCACTGCGACTGTTCAGCTGGTAACTGACCGGCTGATACCGGGTCCACCAGGCACTGCCCTGGATATGCTCCTGGGGCGGCGATACCTGAACCGCACTGAACCCCTTGGGGCCCAGGAAGTTTTCGCATTCCTGGGCGACGTCGCTCCATGTCCATTCAAATAGATGCACAAAGGCACCGGCCTGGGCTTGTTGGGTTGGCAATGTCAGTGCCAGTCCGAGCGCGGCACCGGTTGCCAATCGGGAGAGTGAGATCATTGCATGCTCCTGTGTTGTCATTGTTGTGGTGTATTTGGGATCAGCCTCGGTTGTCGGTTTTTTGTTCAAACGGGCTGACGTTCACAACATGCAATGATCAATGATTAGCCAACACATCCTTGGAGCAGATAAAAGGGGCGTAGAACCGGGGAGGGTATATTTTTTGGTCACATTGAACGCTCCTACTCCAAATCATGAAGACCAAAAAAAAGCCGGGCAAAAGCCCGGCTCTCTGGAACTGAAAGAAAGCGCCCTGATCAGGCACCCACCTCCTTCAGGCATTCCTCAACAATATTCAGCCCCTCTTCCAGCACCTCGTCCTCGATGGTCACCGGCATCAGGAACCGCAGTGTGTTGCCGTGCATACCGCAACTCAGCAGGATCAGCCCTTTCTCCTTTGCCTTCTTGGTGATGGCACCGGCCAGTTCCGGCATGGGCTTGTGAGTATCCTTGCTTTCCACCAGTTCAAAGGCCGCCATGGGGCCTAGATTGCGAGCGTTGTCCACATGGGTGAACTGCTCCTGCCACTGGTCGAACCGGGCTCTGAGTTTCTCGCCCAGGCGCTGGCTCCTGCCAAGGATATCTTCTTCCTTGATGACATCGAACACCGCCAGGGCGGCGGCGCACGCGGTGGGGCTGCCGGTGTAGGTACCGCCCAGGGAGTTCGGGCCGGAGGAGTCCATCACCTTGTCGGTGCCGACGATGGCCGAGATGGGCATGCCATCGGCCATGGATTTGGCCATGGTCATAATGTCCGGCTCAACACCACTGTGTTCAATGGCGAACAGCTTGCCGGTGCGGCCAAAGCCACTTTGCACTTCGTCCACGATCATCATGATGTCGTTGTCATCGCAGATCTTGCGGATGGCTTTCAGGAAACTTGGCGGTGCCGGGTAGAAACCACCCTCACCCAGAACCGGCTCCAGTACGATGGCAGCGGTTTCGTGGGCCGGGGAGTCGGCTTTCATGGTCATCGCCAAGCCCCGCAGAGCCTCTTCTTCGGAAATGCCATGGTAAGGCACCGGGTAAGGCGCGCGGTACACCAGACCGGGCATGGGACCGAAGGAGGTCTGGTAAGGGGCGGCCTTGCCGTTCATGGCCATGGTGAAGAAGGTGCGGCCGTGGTAGCCGCCGTCAAAACAGATAACGTTATTTTTGCCTGTGGCTGCGCGGGCAATCTTGACGGCGTTTTCCAGCGCCTCGGCGCCGGAGTTGGCCAGCATGACCTTGCCGTGTCCTTTTACCGGCACCACTTCGCTCAGCTTCTGGGCCAGCTTCACGTAGCCCTCGTAGGGCATCACCGTCTGGCAGGTGTGCATCAGTTTGTCGAGCTGCGCCTTGACGGCCTCAACCACCCTGGGATGTCGATGGCCGATGTTCAATACGCCGATACCGCCGGCGAAATCGATCATGCGTTTGCCATCTGCGTCCCAGACCTCTGCGTTCAGGGCGTGATCTGCAAATTGATCATTGGGGCTTGCTGCGCCCGCGGCGACGTATCGCTCTTTGAGTGCCTGCAATTCTTTGTTGCTCACTTTGCGTGTCTCCCTGTGTCAGGATTAGGAATTTCTAGTACCAGTGTAGGGAGTACGCACCCAACACACAAACCGACCAACGGGGCACTCAGTGTTCTGTCTGGCTCCCGGTGTCCCGGAATTGCAGGCTGGCCAGGCGCCGGTACAGCGCGTTATCGCGGATCAACTGGTCGTGACTGCCCACTGCCAGCAGTCGGCCCTCGTCAAATACCGCGATCCTGTCGGCATCCCGCACCGTTGCCAGCCGGTGAGCAATCACCAGGGTAGTCCGGCCCTCCGTGAGCGCCGGCATGGCCTGCTGAATCAGATGCTCGCTTTCCGCATCCAGGGCGCTGGTGGCTTCATCAAGCAGCAGGATCGGAGCGTCGGCCAACAGCGCACGGGCAATCGCCAGCCGTTGTTTCTGGCCACCGGAAAGGCCCTGGCCGGCATCGCCCAGGGGCGTGTCGTAACCCTGTGGCAGGGCCTGGATGAATTCGTGGGCGTGGGCAATACGGGCGGCCTGCTCGATCTCAGCCTGATTGGCCTCGGGCCGGGCGTAGCGCAGATTATCGGCGACAGTGCCATGAAACAGGGCCGGATTCTGCGGCACCAGGGCGAAACACCGTCGCAGGTCAGCCAGTGGAACCTTGGCGGTGTCTATGCCCTCCAACCGGATAGAACCGTCCTGTAGCGGATAGAAACCCAGTAGCAGATCAAACAACGTGGATTTACCGGCACCGGACGGTCCGACCAGGGCAAGGGTTTCACCCGGCTGGATTTCCAGAGAGACCCTGGCAAGCGCTGGCCGTTCCGTGCGCCCGCTGTAGCTGAAGCTCAGGTTATCCAGAGTAATTGCACCGGTCACTGTGCCCGGAAGCCGGTCCGTTCCTGTCTCGGGATGCCGCTCCGGCTCGGTTTGCAGCAGCTCAAACAGGCGAGCTGCGGAACCGGCGGCGCGCTGCAATTCGCCAATCACCTCACTGATGGCTCCAGCCGCCACACCAACCAGAAGGCTATAGAACACAAAGGCTGCCAGCTCCCCCGGTGAGATTCGGCCATGAATCACGTCCAGCCCGCCAATCCAGATGACAATACCGACGGCGCCCATCACCAGGGAAATGGCCAGTGTGGTCAGCCAGGCGCGCTGCCGAATCCGTTGCCGGGCAATATCGAAGGCTTTTTCAGAAACCTCGGCGAAATAGCGGCGGTCGTGAGGCTGATGATTGAAGGCCTGTACGGTTTTGATCTGGCTGAGATTCTCCCCGACATAACTGCCAACATCCGCCACCCGGTCCTGACTCAGTCGGGACAGCGCCCGCACCCGGCGGCCGTAAAACAGGATCGGCGCAATCACCAGCGGAAATCCCAGCAGGATGATGCTGGCCAGCTTGGCGTTGGTGACAAACAGAAGAATCAGCCCGCCGATAAGCATCAGCGTGTTGCGCAGGGCGATGGAGACGGTGGAGCCAATCACCGATTGCAGTACGGTGGTGTCAGCCGTAAACCGGGACTGAATCTCCAGGGCCCGGTTCTGTTCAAAGAAGCTGGGCGTGAGATCGATCAAGTGATTGAATACCCGTTTTCGAATATCTGCCACCACCCGTTCGCCAATCCAGGACACCAGGTAGAATCGGGCAAACGAACCAAAGGCCAGGCCGAGGACCAGCACGAAAAACAGGCCGATAGCTTTGGCGAGGTTTTCCGGAGACTGAGTGGCCAGGCCCTGATCGACCAGAATGCGCAGGCCCTGGCCCAGACCAAGGGTGATGCCGGCGGTAATAACCAGTGCCACCAGTGCCCCTACAACCGCGCGTCGATAGGGACTGATAAACTCGATGACAAGTCTTAGAGCTTTACGATGATTGGGGCTGATGGTCACTCTCCTGATCGATCAAAGTTTAATTAAGCCGTTTGTTTTACGATTTGTCCTCCATTGAAGACGTATCATAGCCTTTAACTTTGGAGTCTGAGCACCTGGGTCCGGTAGGGCTTTCCGGGACACGCTGTAAATACGTCCCTGTACGCTCGACAAAAGCCATCCCTGGCTTTTGACGGTCCCGGAAAGCCCTACCGGACCCGGGCGCTCCCTAACCATGGAGATAGCTTTTTGAGAGCTTATGCCGACAACGACTACCCCGCCGATCATAAGCCCGACTGGTCGATTATTTCCGGGCTGTGGCCGTATCTTCTGGAATTCAGGGGGCGGGTCGTGTTGGCTATGGCGATGCTGGTCTTGGCAAAGCTGGCCACCGTCGCCACCCCGGTGGCACTGAAATACATTGTCGACTACCTGGACCAGAACCGCGGTGCCGACATGCTGCTGTGGATCCCGGTTGTGCTGGTGGTGGCCTACGGTAGCCTGCGTTTTGGTGCCACCCTGTTCAGCGAATTGCGGGATGCCGTGTTTGCGCGGGTCGCGGAGCGGGCTATGCGGCGGGTCTCTCTGCGGGTGTTTGAACACCTGCACCAGAGGGAACTGGGATTTCATCTGGACCGTAAAACCGGTGGCCTGGCCCGGGATATTGAACGCGGCACCAACGGCATCAGCTTTCTGCTGCGCTTCACCCTGTTCAACATTGTGCCTACCATCCTGGAAATCCTGCTGGTGGCGGGCATCCTGCTGGTGGTGTTCAACGTCGGGTATGTCGTCGCCATTCTGGTGGCGGTGGTTGTGTATGTGGTGTTCTCTATCAGGATCACCGAGTGGCGAACCAGGTTCGTGCGGGAAGCCAATGCCCGGGACAACCAGTCCAACTCGCGGGCCATCGACAGCCTGCTCAACTACGAAACCGTCAAATACTTCAACAACGAACGTTATGAAGCCGAGCTTTACGATCAGGACCTGGATGAGTGGGAAAAGGCTCGGTTGAAGAACCGCCTGTCGCTGGCCACCCTGAACGCTGGCCAGGCATTGATCATCGGCGTGGCGCTGATCGTCATTATGGCCATGGCGGTGGGCGAAGTGGCCAGCGGTGAAATCACCCTGGGTGATTTCACCATGATCAACGCCTACCTGATCCAGCTGTTCATTCCCCTGAATGCTCTGGGCTTTGTCTACCGGGAAATCCGCCAGGCGCTGGTGAATGTGGAGCGGCTGTTCAAGCTGTTGGGTGATGAACCGGAGATTCAGGATGCGCCGGATGCCAGGCCGTTGGCTGTGGATAACGGTGAAGTGCGCTTTGAACACATCCACTTCGCCTACCGGCCCGACCGTCCCATTCTGCAGGATGTGAACTTTACCATTCCCGCCGGCCACACCGTGGCGGTGGTGGGCGCCAGCGGCGCGGGCAAATCTACCCTCGCCCGGCTGCTGTTCCGCTTCTACGAGGTCGATAACGGCGCTATCCGGATTGATGGCCAGGATATTCGATCGGTCACCCAAGACAGTCTGCGTTCTGCCATCGGGGTGGTACCGCAGGACACCGTACTGTTCAACGATACCCTTTACCGTAACCTGGCGTATGGCCGCCCCGAAGCGACCGAGGAAGAAGTCTACCGGGCTGCGCGCATGGCCCACCTGGAAGATTTTATCCACAGCCTTCCAGAAGGCTACGAAACGAAAGTTGGCGAGCGCGGCCTCAAGTTGTCTGGCGGCGAAAAACAGCGGGTGGCCATTGCCCGGGTTATCCTGAAGAACCCGCCAATACTGATTCTGGACGAGGCAACCTCTTCCCTGGACTCCTTGTCCGAACAGGCCATCCTCGGTGCCCTGAAAGAGGTCAGCCACCAGCGTACTACCCTGGTGATTGCCCACAGGTTATCCACAGTTCGCGATGCCAATAGCATTCTGGTGATGGACGGGGGCCGGATTGTCGAAAGTGGCAGCCATCACGAGTTGCTGGCCCGCGATGGTCATTACGCCCGTCTTTGGGAACAGCAACATCGGAGTGAGGATAACTGATGCCCGGGGCTATTGCTCCCCGAGCCGAAGTGCCAGTCCTGAAGCTCGCACCACCTGTTGGCTTACGCTGTCTTTGAACACCTGCGCATCGCCGGTAATCAGGCTGAACCAGTTCTTGGCCCGGGTGATGCCGGTATAGACCAGTTCCTTGGTGAGTACCGGGCTGAGTCTATCGGGTAGCACCAGGCAGGTGTGGTTGAACTCCGAGCCCTGGGACTTATGCACCGTCATGGCGTATACCGTTTCCAGCTGTTGCAAACGGCTGGGGGAAATCCAGCGAATGCCGCTGGTGCTGTCACCACTCGGGAAGGCTACCCGAAGGGTCGCTTTTGGCTCGCCGGTTTCGGTCTTATCCCAGGGTACACTGAAGGTGAGGCCGATATCCCCGTTCATCAGGCCGAGGTTGTAGTCGTTGCCGGTGACCAGCACCGGCCGGCCGGCGTACCAGCCGTCGGTTTTGTCGATCAGTTTTTCAGCCAGCAGCTTCTGGGCGATACGCTGGTTCAAGCCCTCCACGCCCCAGGGGCCTTTGCGTAACGCACACAGCACCTGGAAATCGTTGAAGGCTTCCAGCACCTCAGCGGCGTGGGCATCCCAGGCTTCCCGGGGACTGTCGGCGGTCAAATCACAGCTGTGGATAACTTCCAGATAATGGCGATAGCCCACCGGTGTTGGCAGCGCCTGGCCATTCACCACCCGGCCCTGGCCGGCGTTGCGGAAAGCCTCCGGTGAGCCGGAGATGGCGTGGTGGCAGATCAGCTCAAGTGTCTGATCCGGATCGGGTTTTGGTGTTTGGCCGTTCAGCCAGATCACATCGTCAAACCCGGCGTCCCGGATCTGCCCCAGTACCTGGCTGGTGAGCTCGCTGGTGTTTACGGCTTCTGCCAGTTGACGGATACCACTGTCCTGTCCGAAGCGGTAGCTCTTGCGCAACATCGCCACCGCCTGGTCGAGTGGCTGGCCGGAGTTATCCACAAGGCTATCCGGTACCTGCGCGCCGGTGATGGCGGCTAGCCAACGGGCAGTATCCGGCGTGTAGTGGGCGTCCAGGGCCCGTTGGCAAAGTTCCCCCAGCACCGCACCGGCGTCCACTGAGGCCAGCTGGTCCTTGTCGCCCAGCAGGATCAGCTGAGCGCTGGCGGGCAGGGCATCGAATACCGAGGCCATCAGGTCGACATCCACCATGGAGGCCTCATCGATGACCAGGATATCCACCAGCAACGGATTGTCTCGGTGATGTCGGAACTGGCGGGTGTCTGGCCGGCTACCGAGTAGCCGGTGCAGGGTGGTGACCTTGGTGGGAATGTCCTCCAGTTGCACGGAGCCGGGCAGGTCTGCCAGAGGCAGCTTGCTGACCGCGCCGCCAATGGATTCGTTCAGGCGGGCGGCGGCCTTGCCGGTGGGTGCGGCCAGTCTAATGCGGTATTTGCGCCCTGCCCGTTCCGGGCTTTCCCCAGCCACTGCCTGCAACGCCGCCAGCAGGTTCACTACAGTGGTGGTTTTGCCGGTACCCGGGCCGCCGGTGATCACGGCAAAGCGGTTGCGGGCTGCCAAGGCGCAGGCCAGTTTCTGGTAATCCACCGGTTCGCTGGAACGGAACAGCGTGCCCAGGGCTGTGGATAAGGTTTGCGAGGCCGCCGATTGCGGATCGGCCAGCGACGATGGCAAGGCCAGTCGTTGCTGTATGCCCTCAGCAATGCGTTGTTCGTAACGCCAGAACCGGCGCAGGTACAGTCGGGTGCCGTTCAGTACCAGCGGTGCCGGCACGGAGCCATCGCTCACGGCCAGAGAACCCTGCAGGGCTGCGAGGCAATCGGTTAGCTGTACCCGTGACAGCAGTTCCTGTGGATAGCGCCCTTGCAGGTTGGCCACCTCGCTCTCAGACAGGCCGGTATTGGCCGGTTCTTCCGGCGGCAGCGCCAGGGTCTGGCCGGCATCGTCGAGTAGCGTGGCCAGGTCAATGCACACATGCCCCCGGCCCACCTGGTGCGAGGTCAGTGCCGCCAACAGCAGCACCAGTGGTTGCGGGCCTTCGCCCTGCTCTTCGCTGAGTTCCCTGATCAGCCGGGCAAAGCCGGTATCCAGCGGGCGAATCCAGCCGGCCTGTTGCCATTGCCCTAACAGCGCCTCGGTGTCGTCAGGATGGGCCAGCAGCTGGGAGTTATCCACAGTCTCCGGTGATTCTGTGGCCGCCCGGTTCACTGGCGTGTCGTCACCCAGGTCCAGGGCAAACTGGTTTTCGGTATGGCGGGTACGGCTCATGCAGCCACCTCCCCGGACACCGGCTCGCCATCGAACAGGGCGTCCAGTTGTTCGATCAGCACCCTGGGGGGCTTGTCGGTAAAGGCGCAGCCGCTGGCGGAGTTCACCCCTCGCAGGAACAGGTACACCGCGCCGCCAATGTGCTGGTCGTAGTCGTATCCCGGTAAACGGGCCTTCAGCAGCCGGTGCAGGGCCAGCAGGTAGAGGATGTATTGCAGGTCGTAGCGTTTGTCCAGAATCGCCTGGCCCATGGCCTGGTCGGTGTAGGCGTCGTCGTCCTCGCCCAGAGCATTGGATTTGTAGTCCAGCACGTAATACTGCCCCTTGTGTTCAAACACCAGGTCGATAAAGCCCTTGAGCATGCCATTGAAGCGGTTGGCCTCGGCCCGGGGCCGGTCCGCGCCGTTCAGGGTGTAACGGGTGACCAGTTTGTCCAGTGTATGGATGCTGACGTTACGGCTTTCAAACCAGAACTCCAGCTCCGGGCGCAGACTGCCCAACTGTGCCAGGCTGGCGGTTTCCCGGCCGTCGCGATCCAGCCGCAGCGGTTTGCGGATCAGCCCCAACAGCCACTGTTGCAGGGGCTCGATCCAGTCGCCCCAGCCCCGGGTGGAGCAGCGGCGGGCCAGCTGCTCGTGCAACAGCTCCGGGTTATCCACAACCCGTTGGAAGCCCTGGGCGGTGCACCATTCCAGCAATTCGTGCAGGAAGGTGCCGGGTCCCGCGCCTTTGGGGAAATGATGGTGGTTGCGTACGGCGGGTACGGCGGGGGCCTCCCCGGTGTCATTCTGGGCGCTTTCTTCCAGCAGGTTCTGGGTCTGGGCGTCTTCCACTTCGCCGGTGAAGGTAATACCGGTGCCGGCCATGCCGGTGTATTCGATGGTGGAGTAGCTGGCGATCCACCAGTCTTCCTTCGCTTCCCGCGTGGAGATCAGCGCCGGGCCCAGGGCGTCCGGGGCCATTTCGGTGAATATTGTGTTTCCGGCTTCCGGCAGCGGGGAAATCCGGATTTCCGGGCGGCCCTGGGCCAGTGAGGCCAGAGCCTGGCTGATGGACTGCTCCGGTGTTCCGGCAATCGCATAGCCCAGGCCGCTCTGATACCAGTTATCCACAGCCGCCGCGCCCACCCAGGTGGCAAACCGGGCCCGCGTCAGGGCCACATAGAGTTTACGGATGTCCTCGCCCAGGCGTTCCTGGTCGGCCCTTTCAATGTCTTCCGGAGTCGGATCGAACACGGTCACCAGCTTGCCGCTGTCGTCGTGGTAGCGAACATACGCCTGCTTCGGGTTCTCGGCCCGGAAGGCGGTGCCGAAGGGCAGGAACACCAGCGGGTATTCCAGGCCCTTGGATTTGTGCACGGTGATCACTTTTACCAGACCGGCGTCGCTTTCCAGGCGCAGGGTGCGGTGTTCGTCTTCTTCGTCTGCCGCCCGCAGGATCTGGGTGAAGTGGTGCACCAGGGCATGTTCGCCGTCCAGTTGCAGGCTGTCCTGCTGCAGCAGTTCGGCGATGTGCAGGATGTCAGTCAGTCTTCGCTCACCGTCAGGGCTTTGCAGCAGGCGGCCGGGAACCTCGAAGTCCATCAGAAAACTACGCAGCATGGGCAGTACGCCCTGGCTCTGCCACTGTTGCTGGTAGCGCTGGAAGCGCTCGATTTCCCGTTCCAGTATCAGCTCGTCGGTCAGCAGCAGGTCGAGCGCTTGCCAGCTCTGGCCCAGGGTCGGCGTCGCCAGCGCGGCGCGGATGAAGGCCAGTTGCCGGGGCTCGGCGAAGGCACGCAGCCAGCACAACACTTCCTTGGCTTCCCGGGAAGTCAGCACCGAATCCCGGTCCGACAGGTACACGCTCTTGATGCGCCGGCGGCCAAGGGCATCGCGCACCGCAGCGGCTTCGTTGCGGTTGTTCACCAGCACGGCGATGTCTTTGGGTTCGACGGGCTCCAGGTCGGCCGGGTTATCTGGCAGGACAAAGCCTGCCTGCCCGGCCTGGCCCAGGGTTAGCAAGCGGGCAATCTCGCTGGCGCAGGTTTCGGCTACATCGGCGGTGGCGGTGCCTTTGGCGAGGCCTTTTGGGTTGCCTTCCTTGTCCTCTTCTCCGGATTCGTGGGTCCAGAACACCAGGCTGGGCTGAATCTCTCCGTTTACCGCCCAGAGCCGTTTGGTACCGTTGGCCGCCACGCTCTGGAACGGCAGTGGCGTGCTGTCCCCTTTGCCGAACAGGAAGGCGCCTTTCGGGCTGTGCTGGTCGCTGTATTCGAACACCCGGTTCACCCCGCTGACCATGGTGTCGGCAGAGCGGTAGTTGGTGCCCAGGGTGTAGGTGCGGGCCTGTACGCCCAGCCGGGCCTGCAGGTAGGTGTGGATATCGGCGCCCCGGAAACCGTAGATGGCCTGTTTCGGGTCACCGATCATCAACAGGCAGGTGTCCGGTTGGTTGGCTTCTACGTTGTAGATCCGGTTGAAAATGCGGTACTGCACCGGGTCGGTGTCCTGGAATTCGTCAATCAGCGCTACCGGAAACTGGCGGCGGATGGTGGCGGCCAGTTGATCGCCCCGGGGGCCATGCAGGGCGTCGTCCAGGCGGGTGAGCAGGTCATCAAAGCCCATTTCCGAACGTTGCTGCTTCTCCGCATCCAGCCGCGCGGCAACCCAGTGGCTGGCGTGGCGCAGGATGTCGGACTTGGCGCTGGGCAGGTTCTGGCCGAATGCCAGCAAGGCGTCGATGGCGTCAAAGGCCGGGTGCCGGGGTGCCGGTTCGTCCCCTTTCAGGATGTTATCCAGGCCTTCGGGGGTCTGGTTCTTGTAACCGGCGGCACTGTCCAGCTTCTCTGGCAGCAGTTCGTTGGATTCAGCCCAGGCCAGCAGGCTGTCCCAGACCTTGAGCATGGCGTTTTTGCTGTTGCCGTTCAGACGCTTGGCTTTGTTCAGGCCGTTCAGCAGGTCGGTGACTTCCTGCTGCCACTGGGCCCAGGGGTGGGCTTTCAGTTCACTGGCCCGGGCCAGCCGCTCGCTGACCACCTGGTTGATGGCCTGGTGGACACTCTCTGGCGGTGTGCCCAGGGCGGCCGGGTCGTCAATCAGGTTGCGCACTGCCTTGCGCAGGTCGGTGGGGGTTTTCCAGTGGCTCAGGGCTTCGTCCATAAGGGCCGGTGGTAAGGGGTAAACGAAGGTGCGCCAGTAATCCCTTGCCACCTCGTCCAGCAGTTCGCTCTGGTCCGTTTCCAGGGTGAGCTTGAACAGGCTGCCGCTGTCGAAGGCGTGTTCGCTGAGCATGCGGTTGCAGAAACCGTGAATGGTGGATACCGCCGCTTCGTCCATCCATTCGGCGGCCAGCAGCAGTTTCTTGCGGCAGTCAGGCCACCTGGCCGGGTCCGGGTAACTGTCATCCCGCAGCTTGTGGATAAGTGCGGTTTCCGGGGTGGGTTCGAGGTGGTCAGCGGCGTCGGAAAACACCTCGGCGGCCTGGGTCAGCCGGGTGCGGATGCGGTCCCGCAGCTCCTTGGTGGCGGCGTCGGTAAAGGTGACCACCAGCAGGTTAGGCGGCAACAGGTTCTGCAGTGGGCTGTCTTCTGCCTGGCCATGGCCCAGCACCAGGCGCACATACAGGATGGCGATGGTGAAGGTTTTGCCGGTGCCTGCGCTGGCCTCGATCAGCGCGCTGCCGTTCAGGGGCAGGGCCAGTGGGTCCAGATTCGGGTTTCGGTTGGTTCTCTGTTCCGTCATTCCATGCTCCCGATTTGCTCCGCCGCCGACTTGCCCTGTTCGGCTTCCCACAGAGGCACATAAAGCTGATGCAGCAGGGCTTCAAACTCGCCGCTCGCCATCAGTGCCTCGGGACTTTCGAAGGCACCCAGCAGGTAGCCGGTGTCCCGGTCCAGGGCGGTGGAATAGGCCTGTTCTGCTTCACTGATGGCCCGTTCGTGGTCGCCGATAAATTTCTTGCCGCCATAGAAACTGGTGATCCAGGCAAAGCCGGCTTCGCAGTGAATGGGCAGGGTCCGGGTGGTGGCTTCCATCCAGCGGCTCAGAATGGCTGCAAAATGCGGTTGTGCCTGCTCCGGAGCCATCACCGGGAAGTGGAACTTGCGGCCTTCTTCTTTGCCTAGAATCAGGGTTTCAAACGGCTGGCCGCTGAGCTGCCCGGCCAGGTGAATCAGCCAGTCCCGCAGCAGGTTGGCGTAGCGGACTTTTTTCGAGTAGCCGGAGCCGGTGAGCAGGCCGGAGCTGGCGATCACCAGCCGGCACAGCTGCCCTGCGGGGTTGCAGCGCAGGTTGTCGATTAAATCGGCCACCTCCATCGCGCCGGTGCTATCGGAATAGCGAAACTCGAACGGCAAGGGTTCGGCCACCGCTTCCGGCCACTCGGCCAGGGCGCCGCGATAGCGCTCGAACAGGTCTGGCAACCGGCCGGCCAGTTCTGTGCGCAGGCGGTGTTCGGTCACCCCCATGCCCAGGTCGCCGCGCCGGGCCATGCGGTCCAGGGTGGTTTCCAGGCGTTCGTGCAATTCTTCCTCGGTAGCGGCTTTGACCACGCCTTCCTGAATCAGCTCGTTATCCAGGCGCCAGCGGTCCAGGCCGTTCAGGTCGAAGTTTTCGTTGTCGGTGTCGTCATCTTCCACGTCCTCAAAGCGCACCTGCAGCCGGCGCTGGTAAAAGGTATCGATGGGCTTTTTCAGGAAGTTCGCCAGCTCACCCAGGCTGATCGGCTCTTCCGGGGCCTGGTACGGCAGCGCTTCCCGGCTCCGCTCCGGGTTATCCACAGCATGGGCGCTGCGCCATTCCCGTTCATAGGTAAACAGGCCCCGGGCCTGCAGCACCTCGGCCAGGGGTTTGGGTTGGGCCTCTTCGCCTGCGCCCACGCCGTTGGTTTTCGGGAAGTAATCCCGGCTGAACGGTTGCAGCGGGTGCCGGGTGGTCAGGGCCCGGGTAACCGCCAGTTCCGGTTGCCCGGCCACGGTCCACAGACTGTCCAGGTGGTCCTGCAGCTGGCCGATGAGCACCGAGGGTGGTCGCTCGGAGTCGTCTTTGATGCTGCGGCCCACCCAGCTGATGTACAGCTGTTCCCGGGCCGACAGCAGGGCTTCCAGGAACAAATAGCGGTCGTCTTCCCGGCGGGAACGGTCCCCGGGGCGATAGTCCTGGGCCATCAGGTCGAAATCCACCGGCGGCCGGGAACGGGGGTAGTCGCCGTCATTCATACCCAGCAGGCACACCTTGCGGAACGGAATGGCGCGCATCGGCATCAGCGTGGCGAAGTTCACCTTGCCGGCCAGGAACCGCTGGTTCAGGCCGCCTTCGTCCAGGCCCTGCAGCAGCACATCTTTGACGATATTCAGGGGCAGCGGTTGCTGTTCCAGTCCGGCGGCCAGGGCATCGTCCAGCCACTGGTCCAACTGACGGCGGAAGCGGTTCAGCAACAGCAAATCCTGGCCCTCTACCTTGTGGAAAAACTGCGCCAGCATGGCGGAGAACAGGGCTTCCCATTCCCCGGGCGTGCGGGTGGCCTGCAGGGCCTGCCACAGGGTTTCCAGCTGGTGCACGAATTCGCCCAGACGCCCGGCCAGGCTGGCCTGCAGGCCGCCGATCTCGCCATAGGGCTCGACTCCGCCCCAGGGCTCGTCTTCGCCCATACCATAGCCCAGCAGCATCGACCGCAGGCCCGCCTGCCAGGTGTTGCGCTCCAGTTGTGCCGGCAAATCCAGGCTTTCCCGGTGCTGGCCGTGCAGGCCCCAGCGAATGTTGGCGCCTTCCACCCAGCGCCGGGCCAGGGGAATCTCGTCTTCACTGATGCCAAAGCGGTCGCGAATGCCGGGCACTTCCAGCAGGCTGATGATCTCACTCACGCCAAAGCGGCTGCGGGGCAGCGACATCAGGGTTTCCAGGGCAATCAGTACCGGCTCGTGGTGGCGCTGGCCCTGGTCGGAAATGGTGAACGGAATGTGGCGCTTGCGGCCCGGTTGATAGCGGCCAAACACCGCCTGGATATGGGGCGCGTACACGTTGATATCGGGCACCATCACGATCACATCCCGGGGTCTGAGCGATTTGTCGGCATTGAACGCAGCCAGCAGCTGGTCGTGCAGGATTTCCACCTCCCGCTGGGGGCCATGGGCGTCGTGGAACACCACGGAATGGTCCCGGGCCAGATCCACCGTGCGGTGCTGCTGGCGGATTTCCTGCAATGGGGTCAGGTTGTGGATATCGTTCTGTAGCTGGTGCAGCAGGCAGGGGTTATCCACATCGCCATGGTCGGTAAAGATATCGATCTTCTGGCCGGGGGTCTGGAAGCTGGCGCGGTAGTCGTCCGGATTGTCGAACTCATCCAGCAGGCGGATGTAGTCCCGGCCCTGCTTGCCCCAGGCCGCTAACAGAGGGTTGGCATGCTGGTGAAGCTGGTCCGGATCGTCAATCTGTGACAGCACCGGGTGTGCGGCGCCCCGCTTGCGTTCGGCTTTCAGCAGCTCCCGGTCGCTGATGATGTCGGCCCAGTAGAACTGGCAGGGGTTGTGCACGCACAACACCACCTGGCTAAAGCGGCTCAATACGTACAAAGCTTCCAGTGCCTGCCGGGGCAATGACGACACCCCGAACACCACAATGCGTTTGGGCAGGCGCCCCGGATTGGCCGGTTCGCTGATGCGCTGGCCCTGTTCCATGAAACGGGTGTGGATCTGCGAGCGGCTGGTGTGGGCCTCGCTGCCCGTGTCCTCGACCAGCTTGCGCCAGAGCAGAGGCTGCCAGCAGGCTTCCGTATCCAGAGCTTTCTCCTCGCCCCGGGCCGTGATCACCACGTCCTTGCCCTGCTCCCAGGCCGCGAGCCAGTCGGCCCGGAACACCTGGTACTGGTCGAACAGGTCGGCCACTTTTTCGGCCAGCTGGAAATTGCGCAGATCGGTATCGCGACCGTCCAGAAACCGCGCCAGGGGCGTGAAGGCCTCATCCTGCCCCACTAGCTCCGGCAGCAAACGGTAAAGCCGCCATACCAGGCGGCGCTTGTCGAAAGGGGACTGCTCCGGCACTTCGCCATCGGGCAACACCGCCCGGTAGGCCTGCCAGATAAACCGTGCGGGAAACAGGAAATCCATACCGGCGGCAATGCCCAGGCCGCCTTCCACCCCATCCTCGGTGCGCTTTTCCGCCAGTGCCAGCTTCAGCCAATGGGCGATACCGTTACTCTGCACCAGGAAGGTCTCACTCTGCAGCGGCGGCATGGGGTTCTGCCGGCAGATATAGACCACGGCGCGGCGCAGGTCTTCCAGGTGGTTGGCGTGGATAGCGTGAAAGCCGGGTTCAATGGCGGTGGAGTCGGCCATGGTTTTCCTTGTCTGATGAACAATTCAATCCTCGGGCCACAGCTTACCGCAGTTGGCCGAGAATACGGACCGTCAGGCGCACTCCATCGTAACTTGACGGAGCGACAGGGGCAGTCGTGATTGTTCAAAAGACAGACGTTGCGAATCCGGAGGGCGGCCGGGTCAGGAATGCCGCAGACAAGCCAGAAGCAGATTGCGAACCAGGCTCTGGGAGGACGCATCCAGACAAGAGAAATCCTCGGCGTGCAACTGCCGGTTTTGCATCAGCCTGGCCAGGCTCCCGGCATCGATACTGATGCAGACCCGGTCATGATGTCGGTTTTTGTGCCAGTCCAGATCTGTAATTCTGTGCGCCTGAACCGGGTTCGGGCGTGTGAAGGGCATACCCATAGCTCCTCCGGAACCTGTCAGTGCATGGCCATTGCCGGACGTGTTGCCGGCGTTGTGAACGGGAACGAGGGCCAGTTCAGATACTCGGCAAAGAATTCCGAATGGCGACGATGATCCAGCAATACCTCAAGACACTCATCGGTGCTGCACCGACCGGTTATACCCGGGCAGGGCTCGCTGGATTGCAGGCTGTCCAGAGCCTGGAAAAGCACATGTTCGGCAGCGCCGATGTCGCCACGGTCGCGCAGCGCCCGGCACACCAGTATCGCCGCCAGGGTCAGCTCTACCTGCATGCAGTCCGGGTGGTGTTTGCGGGCCAGGCAAGCCAGATCGAAAGCACTGCCGGTGGCGGCCACCAGTTTGTCGGAATCCCGGTTTTCGCTGAAGGTAAAGGCATATTCCATCCAGAGCATCCATAGATCGTTCTTCTCGTTCAGGGAAAGACTGGCAAACATCCGGCGGTGGCGTGGGCAGAGAAATTTCATGGCGTCCTCCTTGTCTTGATGCAAATGATAATAGTTATCATTAAATAAATTGGCAAGGCTCGTGATGATTAATTTTTGTGCATGGAACAGGTTTGAGCCTGCCCGCCTTCCGGCGTAAAGTTTGTGCCTCTCTGCCAATCCAACGTCTGCATTCCTATGATCAAGCACCGACCGGTTCCCGCCAGCCTGGATGATCCGCTCTATTATCTGGAGAACATGGATATTCTGGTGGCCTGGGTAGCGAACCACCACGCGGACCTGTTAACGGAACAGGAGCGAAACCGGCTGGCGGCCTTCAGCGGCCTGGCCACCGGGCCCCGGGCGCTGCTGACCCGCATGGTAATGCGTACCGGAGAGCTGTTCCGGGCCCACAAGCTGCGTTATCCCGAACTGCCGGTGCCGGAATCGGAAGCACTCAGGACACTGGTGCAGGCGGGCTGGCTGGATCCCGCGCCGGAGCTAAGCGTGGACGACCTGTTCCGGCTGTTTACCCTGGCTGAATTACGGCCGGAGTTCGCCGATTGGTTGCAACAGCAGGGTCACCCGAAAACGCTGGGTAAGGCCCGGATGCGGGAGCTGCTGGCGGAACCGTTCAATGCACCAAGAGCCCTGGGGGCTTGGCTGCCTGGTGGCGGTGAGGCTTCGACTGTGGTCCGGTTGCAGGACATGGCCTTGTTCGATCGCATCCGCCTGATGTTCTTCGGCAATCTGCGCCAGAGCTGGACCGACTTTGTGCTGGTGGAACTGGGCGTTCAGCAGTTCGAGTCTGTGCCATTTACCCCGGCATCCCGGGCCTTCCAGCAGCGGGCCGAGGTGGATTGCTACCTGCAGATGCACCAATGCCGGGAACGGCTCGACAATGGCGAACCGGCGGTGGACGTCTGGCCCGATGTCCCGGGCCCTGTGGATAATCCCTGGCTTGCCAGCCGACGGGACCGTTTATTGCTGGAACTGGGCCGGCAGGCGGAGCGCCAGGGCGAACGGGAACTGGCACTTGAGGTCCTGGAAAACAGCGGTCACCGGGAAGCGCGGCTGAAACAGCTTCGCTTACTGGAACGGATGAAGCGTTTTGAGGAAGCCTGGGCCATAGCCTGTCAGTGGCGAACCAGTGCACTGAGCGACGCCGAAGCCCAGGGCCTCGCCCGGTTGCTGAAGCGGCTGGCGCCGAAGGTAGGGGCCGACCAGCCCGAGCCTGTGGATAACCCCCCACTGCAGGAATTCACCCTCACATTGCCGAAGCCGGACACGGGTACGGTGGAGCTGGCAGCGCTGCAGCATCTGGCCACGGATGACGCCCCGGTGTTCTATGTGGAAAACACCCTGATCAACGCCCTGTTCGGTCTGCTGTGCTGGCCGGTGATCTTCCAGCCCCTGCCCGGCGCCTTCTTCCATCCGTTCCATATTGGTCCGGCAGACCTGACCCGGGAAGACTTCGTTGCCCGTCGCCAGCAGGCGTTCGAGCGAAGGTTCCGTTTGCTGGGCACCGGCGCCTATCGCCGGGAAATGCTCGACACCTTCAAGAACAAGCAGGGCATCGCCAATCCTTTCGTGTTCTGGCCGGTTTTGGATAAAGCTCTTTTGGAGCTGGCCCTGCACTGCATTCCCTCTGGCCACCTGGAGGCCCTGTTCCGACGCCTGCTCAACAACATCAAGGAACACCGCAGTGGCTTCCCGGACCTGATCCGTCTGGTGCCAGAAGCAGACCACCCGGAACAACGATATGAAATGATTGAGGTGAAAGGCCCTGGCGACCGCCTGCAGGACCATCAGGTGCGCTGGTTGCAGTTCTTCGCCCGGCAAGGCATCCCGGCCAGCGTGTGCTATGTGCGCTGGCAGGATGATGAGGCCATTGTGTGAAAGTTGCTGTCCGGACCCTGTGTGAATTTGCCGCCCGCCACGGCGACCTGGATTTCCGCTACACCCCGGCACCCACCGCAGAGGAGGGCATAGCCGGCCATCAGGCCATCCAGTCAAAGCGTGGCTACGGCTACAAAAGCGAGTTTTCAGTGACCGGTCTCGTTCTCGGAATGGAGCTGTCCGGCAGGGCTGATGGTTACCATCCGCACAAGAACCGGCTGGAAGAAATCAAGACTCACCGGGGCGATGTGTCCCGCATCCGCCCTCACCAGCAGGCTTTGCACCGGGCCCAGTTACGGGCCTATGGCGCTTTGCTGTGCCGGCAGGAAAACCGCAAGAGCGTGGAACTGGCGCTGGTGTACTACGACATAGGCCGGGACAAGGAAACGGTGCTCACCGAAACCGCCAAAGCCGACGAGCTCTGGCAGGAACTGGAAACCCTGTGTGGTCTGTACAAAGCCTGGGCCGAGCAGGAAGAACACCATCGGGAACAACGGGACGCCCTGCTGGCCAACCTGCGCTTCCCCTTCCCGGATTTTCGTCCCCGGCAACGGCAGCTGGCGGAAACCGTGTACAAGAATTCGGTCAGAGCCGGCACCCTGCTGCTGGAAGCGCCTACCGGCCTGGGCAAGACCCTGGGTACCCTGTTCCCGGCCCTGATGGCAATGCCTGCCGCCAGGCAGGACCGGCTGTTCTACCTCACCTGCCGCAACACCGCCCGTCAGCTGGCGCTGGAAGCAGTGGGCAGGTTGCAACATGCCCGGGATGAATTGCAGCCCTGGCCTTTGCGAGTTCTGGAACTGGTATCGAAGGACGACGCCTGTGAACACCCGGACAAAGCCTGCCACGGCGATTCCTGCCCGCTGGCCAAGGGCTTTTTTGACCGCCTGCACGACGCCCGGGCCGAAGCGGTACAGAGCAAGGAGCCGTTAAGCCAGGAGACATTGGCGAACATCGCCGCCGGTCACGATATTTGCCCCTACTTCCTGGCCCAGGAAATGGCCCGCTGGAGTGACCTGGTGATTGGCGATGTGAACCGGCTGTTCGATCAGTCTGCCCTGCTGCACGGCCTGATCCGCCAGAACCACTGGCAGGCCAGCGTGCTGGTGGACGAAGCCCACAACCTGGTAGACCGGGCCCGGGGCATGTACTCGGTGCAGCTGGAACAGCAGCGCTTGTTGAAGCTAAAAAAAACCGCCCCGAAACCGGTGAAAGCCGCCCTGGACCGCACCGCTCGGGCCTGGCAGGCGCTGATCCGGGATCACGGCGAACAGGCCCAGCCGGTGTTCCTGCCGATTCTGCCGTCGCAATTGCTGGGTGCCCTGCAGGCCATGGTCTCGGTGATCACCGACTACCTGGCCGACAACCCGCCGGACCTGGCCCTGCAGGAAGTGATGTTCGAAAGTGTGGCCTTCATGAAACTGGCAGACAGCTTTGGTGATCATTCCCTGTGCGAATTCCAGCGCAGCGGCCGCGGCCGGGCCAGCCTGACCATCCAGAATCTGATTCCGGCGGATTTCCTCATTGAGCGCTTCAAAGCCGCTCACTCGGTGCTGCTGTTCTCCGCAACCCTCAGCCCCGGCGTGTATTACCGGGATTTGCTTGGTTTGCCGGAAGACGCCCGCTTTACGTCCCTGCCCAGCCCTTTCAGCGCCGGACAACTGAAGGTTGAGTTCACACCCGGCATCAGCACCCGGCAGGTGCATCGTGAAGCCAGCCTGCAGCCCGTCGCCGAACTGATCGCCAAACAGTACCGGACACGGCCGGGCCACTACCTGGCGTTCTTCAGCAGCTTCAAATACGCCAAAGAAGTGAGCGATACGCTGGCAGAACAGGCACCGGACATCCCCCAACGCTCCCAAAAGCCGGGTATGAGCCCGGACCAACGCCGGCAGTTCCTGGCAGAATTCCAGAAACCGGAAGGCTCAGTTGCCTTCGCAGTACTCGGCGGCGTGTTCAGTGAGGGTATCGACCTGCCCGGCGACCAGCTGATCGGCGCCTTCGTGGCCACCCTCGGGATGCCGCCGTTTGATGCCTGGCATGAAATCCTCAAAGAGCGCCTGCAACAACGATTTGGCGAAGGCTATAACTACACCTACCTGATCCCCGGCCTGCAGAAAGTGGCCCAGGCCGCCGGCCGGGTGATCCGCACTCCGGAAGACAGGGGGGTAATCTGGCTGATTGATGACCGCTTTCTGAAACGACCGGTGCGTGGCCTGTTGCCGACCTGGTGGTTCACCAACACCTGATTCAGAGAGCGTCAAATTGTCGCGATTGACGTCAGTTGTTACATGTCACTATGGAAAAACCTGTTCGCTTGCTTAGAATCCGTGGCCCTTAATGACAATCCCCACGATGATCAAGGACACTGATTGCAAATGAACCCGACCGATCTTGTTTTCCAGAGCTATGGTCGCTGCTGCCGCAAGGATGAATTCTTTGTGGATTTCTACGACTTCTTTATGTCCAGCTCCGATGCCATCCGCAACCGGTTTCTGAACACGGATATGTCTGCTCAGCGCCATCTGCTGCGTAACGGTGTGATGCAGATCATTCTGGTTGCCCGGGGTATGTCCGACCGCAAATTGCGGGATCTGGGAGAAAGCCATAATCGCCACAATTACAATATTCAGCCTGAGTGGTACGACCTCTGGCAGGAGGCATTGCTGAAAACGGTCCGCGCTCACGATCCGGAATACACGCCCGAACTCCGAGAGGCGTGGCGTAGCGTGCTCAAGCCCGGTATCGATCTGATCCGCGGCGCCTACTGAGTTCATGTCAAACTGACGGGCGGGATAGATTGGAAGCTATCTTGATCCCCGTCAGCCTGAACGTCACACTTCTGCTCTATACTTCTCCTGTCATACATCTTCTTCCCCTCAAGGACGACACATGGCCGATAGCAGCGCCAAAACCGCATCCAAACTTCTTCTTGTTGTGCTGATTGTGGCATTGATTGCCGTTGCCGCCTGGTATCTGATGCCGAAGGGCGATGAGCTGCCAGAGCATATTGGCTCCGGTAACGGCCGTATTGAAGCCACCGAAGTCGACATTGCCACCCGAATACCCGGGCGCCTGGAATCCTTCGAAGTCCGCGAGGGCGACATGGTTGAAGCCGGCATGTTGCTGGCTGTGATGGATACCGACGAACTTGAGGCCAGCCTGGCAGCGGCGCAAGCCAGTTTGCACCAGGCCGAGCAGAGCCGGCGACTGGCCGAGGCCGTGGTGGCCCAACGGGAAAGCGAGCGTCGGTATGCCCAAGCCGAACTGGCCCGTATTGAATCGCTGGCCGATCGGGGCCATGCCTCTCAGGAGCAGTTGGACCGCGCCCGTACCGCGGCGGAAACCGCCGAGGCGGCATTGCAGGCTGCCAGAGTACAAGTGGCGTCTGCCGATGCCAGTATCGAAGCTGCCAAAGCCAGTGCCCGCCGTATCCAGACCAATATTGATGACAGCCAGTTGACCACGCCGGTGGGTGGCCGGGTTCTGTATCGGCTGGCGGAGCCGGGCGAGGTGCTGGCCGCCGGTGGCAAAGTAGCCACGGTACTGGATGTCACCGATGTGTACATGACCATCTTCCTGCCCACAGCCCAGGCGGGCAAAGTCCGGGTTGGCTCTGAAGCCCGGATCGTTCTTGATGCCCTGCCGGACTATGTGGTGCCAGCGGAAGTCAGCTTCGTCGCCGCCGAAGCCCAGTTCACGCCGAAGTCAGTGGAAACCCGCAGCGAGCGGGAGAAGCTGATGTTCCGGGTTCGTATCCGGATTGATCCGGAGTTGCTCAAAGCCTATCGGGACCGGGTGAAAACCGGCGTACCCGGCGAAGCCTACGTAAGACTGGATGAGGGCCAGCCCTGGCCCGAGAGCCTGAAAGTGGCTTTGCCCAATGACTGAGACCGTGGCCCGGCTGGAAGGAGTCAGCCATCGCTACGGGGAAACCGATGCGCTGTCTGATATTTCCCTGACGTTTCCGTCTGGCTGCATGGTTGGGCTGATCGGCCCGGACGGGGTGGGCAAATCCACACTGTTGGGCCTGCTTGCCGGTGCCCGTGAGTTGCAGACCGGCGAGTTGCAGGTGCTTGGCGGCGATATGCGCAGCCAGCGGTTTCGTAACCGGGTCGCCCCCCGTATTGCCTATATGCCCCAGGGACTGGGCGGTAATCTCTACCATACGCTGACGGTGGACGAGAACATCGCCTTCTTCGCCGATCTGTTTGGTTTGCGAGGCCCTTCAAGGAAGGATCAGATTGACCGGTTGCTGGAAGCTACTGGGTTGTTGTCCTTCCGGGACCGTCCCGCCGGCAAGCTGTCCGGCGGTATGAAACAGAAGCTGGGGCTGTGCTGTGCCCTTATCCACAGCCCCGATCTGCTGATTCTGGATGAACCCACCACCGGCGTGGACCCGCTCTCCCGCAAGCGTTTCTGGGATCTGATCGATACCATTCGCCGGCAACGCAGCGGTATGAGCGTGTTGGTGGCCACGGCCTACATGGAAGAAGCCGAACGTTACGACTGGCTGGTGGCCATGGACGAGGGCAAGGTACTGGCCACAGGCTCACCGGCAGAACTCCGTGAGCAGACCAATACCGAGACGCTGGACGATGCCTTCATCGCGCTGTTACCCGAAAACCGGCAGGTGCAGGAAAGCGGCGATACGGCTATTGCTGCGCAGCGAGAGCCAACCGGCGAAAACCAGACGCCGGCCATTGAGGCTGAGCATCTGACCCTGCGGTTTGGCAGCTTTACGGCGGTTCGTAACGTCAGCTTTTCCATCCCGAAAGGCGAGATCTTCGGTTTTCTGGGATCCAACGGTTGTGGCAAGACCACCACCATGAAAATGCTCACCGGATTGCTGACCCCAACAGAAGGCGAAGTCCGGCTGTTCGGTGAACCACTGGATGCCAAAGACCTGGCCACCCGGCAGAAGGTTGGCTACATGTCCCAGGCCTTCTCGCTCTATGGCGAACTCACCGTGCGTCAGAATCTGGATCTGCATGCCCGGCTGTTTCACCTGCCGGACACCAGAATCCCGGAGCGTATTTCGGTTCTGGTTCGGGAGTTCGGTCTTGAAGATGTACTGGACCAGCGAGCAGGCGCCCTGCCACTTGGGGTTCGCCAGCGGCTGTCCCTGGCCGTGGCCGTGGTGCACGAGCCCGAATTGCTGATCCTGGATGAACCTACCTCAGGCGTCGACCCGGGGGCCCGCAACCGGTTCTGGCAATTGTTGATGCGCCTGTCCCGGGAAGATGGCGTGACCATTTTTATCTCCACCCATTTCATGAACGAGGGTGAGCGCTGCGACCGGATTTCGCTCATGCACGCGGGCGAAGTATTGGCTTGCGATACGCCCGATCGACTGGTTGAAGCCTCCGGCACCGACAGCCTGGAAGGCGCGTTCATGAAAACCCTGGAAGCGGTGGATAAAGAGCCGGAGGCCGGCGCCGACCAACTGGCTCTGGAGCCCGCCAGTCATGGTGACCGGCCGACCGTGTTCAGTCCCCGGCGCTTGCTCGCTTACGCCACCCGGGAAGCGAGGGAACTGTTGCGGGACCCCATTCGAATGGCCTTCGCCTTTATCGGTTCTGCGTTGTTGATGCTGATCCTGGGTTACGGCATTACCCTGGATGTCGAAGACCTGTCGTTCGCCGTGCTGGATCGGGACCAGACACCCCAGAGCCGGGATTACATTGCGGCGGTGTCCGGCTCCCGGTATTTCCTGCAACAACCGGAATTGCAGAATATCCAGGAGCTGGAGCAACGCATGCGCTCCGGCGAGCTGAGTCTGGCGATTGAGATTCCGCCGGGCTTCGGCAAAGACCTGAAACGGGGGCGACCGACCGAAATGGCGGTTTGGGTGGATGGTGCCATGCCTTTCCGGGGCGAGACCATCCTGGGTTACGTTGAAGGCATGCACATCAGTTACCTGACGGAGCTGGCCCAGCGCACTCTGGGCGTGGTACCCACGCTGACACTGGTCACGCTGGAGGACCGGTATCGCTACAACCAGGACTTCCGGAGCCTGGATGCGATGGTGCCAGCGGTTATCCCCATTCTGCTGATCTTCATCCCCGCCATTCTGATGGCCCTGGGCATCGTTCGGGAAAAGGAATTGGGCTCCATCACCAATCTGTACGTCACTCCGGTCACCCGGGTGGAGTTCTTGCTGGGCAAACAGCTGCCCTACATCGCGTTCAGCATGATCAGCTACGTGAGCCTGGTCTTGCTGGCGGTGTACGTGTTTGATGTCGAGATCAAAGGCAGCCTGCTGACGCTCACCTTCGGCGCCCTGCTCTTTGTGACCGCCACCACGGCCTTGGGTCAGGTGATGTCGACCTTTGCCTCGACCCAGATTGCCGCCCTGGCGGCCACTGCGATTCTCACCATACTGCCGACTGTACAGTTTTCCGGCCTGACCGAACCGGTGTCGTCCCTGAGCGGCGCCGGCGCGTTGATCGGTCCGGTCTGGCCGGCGACCTGGTTCCTGCAGATCAGCCGTGGCGTGTTTACCAAAGGCCTGTCGCTGGCGGATATGCAGGGCGCGTTCCTGGCCCTGGCGGCGTTCGTTCCGGTACTGACCGTAATGGCGGTGGCGTTGCTCAGAAAACAGGGGCGCTGACATGAATTCCTTACGCAACATCTGGCACCTCGGCATCAAGGAACTGCGCAGTCTGTGGCAGGACAAGGCATTGATGGTGTTTGTGCTGGTGGCGTTTACGGTGATGATCTACACCGCAGGTTCCGCCGGCTCCATGGAGCTTCACAACGCACCGATCGCCGTGGTGGACGAAGATCAGACGGTGTTGTCTGGTCGCATCATCAATTCGCTCCAGCAGCCATGGTTCCTGACGCCGGATCTGGTGGCCTACGGTGACATTGACGACTTGCTGGACAAGGGCAGCCATACCTTTGCCCTGGTGATCCCCGAAAGCTTTGAGCGGGATGTCCGGCAGGGCAACCCGGTAGCGTTGCAGCTGAACATCGACGCCACCCGCATGAGCCAGGCCTTTATAGGCACCAACTACATTCAGCGCTTTGCGATGGCGGAAGTGGCGGAGTTTCTGCAACCGGGTAGCTCTGCCAGCACCGGGCTACCGATCGAGCTGGTCACCCGGGTGAGTTACAACCCCAACCTGGACGGAACCTGGTTTGGCGGTGTCATGGAGCTGATTACCCAGGTGACCCTGATCAGCATCATTCTTACCGGGGCAGCACTGATCCGGGAGCGGGAGCACGGCACCGTGGAGCATCTGATGGTGATGCCGTTGCGGCCTTTCGAAATCATGGCGTCCAAGGTGTGGGCCAATGGTCTGGTGGTGTTACTGGCCGCGGCGCTGTCGGTAACGCTGGTGATCCAGGGCTGGCTACAGGTGCCGGTGGCAGGGTCGGTGTTGCTGTTTCTGCTCGGCGCCCTGATTCACCTGTTTTCCACCACCGCCATCGGCATTCTGATCGGCACCGTGGCCCGAACCATGCCCCAGTTTGGCCTGCTGCTGATTCTCACCATCCTGCCCTTGCAGCTGTTGTCGGGCGGTATCACGCCCCGGGAAAGCATGCCCCAGCTGGTGCAGGATCTGATGCTGGCGGCGCCCACCACCCACTTTGTCAGCATGGCCCAGGCCATTCTGTACCGGGGTGCGGGGCTGGAGGTGGTGTGGCCACAGATGCTGGCCCTGATGGCCATTGGCGGGGTGTTCTTCACGGCGGCGTTGTTGCTCTTCCGTCGCCATCTCTCGGTGTAAGTCAGTAAGGCCACCACCCAACCGGGGTGGTGGCGGTCGACGCTTAGCCGAATTCGAAGAACGCCAGCTTGTTACCATCCGGGTCGCGCACATAGGCGCCGTAGAACATGTCCGGAATGCGCTGCCCCGGTTCGCCATCGCAGGTGGCGCCCAGTTCAATGGCCTTGTGGTAAAACTTATCCACGGCTTCTTTGGAGCCCGCCGGAATGGCCACCATGTTGCCGTTGCCGGGATGGTTGGGTTCACCGTTGAACGGGGTGCAGACGGCCAGCATGGGGGCTCCCATGCTCTTGCCAATAAACGCAATTCGCTCCATGTCCATCAGCACCTTGGCGCCCAGGTCTGCCAGCAGATCCGTATAGAACTGCTTGGCCCGGCCCATATCGCTGACTCCGAGTGTGACGTATCCGATCATATTCGACTCCTTGGTTGGTTAGCGCTGGGTATACGAGCGCCAGGGTGTTTCAGAGCTTAACACCTGTTTGACGATCTTTGCCTGTGGCTTTGCTATGGTGAGTTCACGACGGTTCTTTGGGGGTTTGTCATGAAGACTGGATTGGCTTTAATCGCGTTACTGTTTGTGATGACGGGCTGCACCGGTGTGCCCAAGGGCATTGAACCAGTGACCGGTTTTGACCAGCAGCGCTACCTGGGCACCTGGTACGAGATCGCCCGGTTGGATCACTCGTTCGAAGAGGGCCTGAGCCAGGTTACCGCCGAATACAGTCTAAACAATGACGACAGTATCAAAGTGGTCAACCGGGGCTACAACGCCGAAGCCGGTGAATGGAAAGAAGCCGAAGGCCGTGCGGTATTTGTGGGCGACAGTAATATCGGCCACCTGAAAGTATCGTTCTTTGGACCTTTCTATGCGTCCTACGTGGTGTTCGAGCTGGATGACCAATACACCACCGCGTATATCACCGGGTATGACCGGGATTACCTGTGGCTGATGTCGCGCACGCCTGAGGTGAGCGATGAGGTGCTGGACGCGTTCAAGGAGCGGGCTGAGGCTGAGGGATTTGAGCTGGAGGAATTAATACTTGTTGAACACGGGGAAAACTAGATAAATGCGGGAAAGTGGTCGGCGTGGCAGGATTCGAACCTGCGACCCCTTCGTCCCGAACGAAGTGCGCTACCAAGCTGCGCCACACGCCGATCAACGGCCGGTATTATACGCATTGGCGGCGGTTTTGCTACCCCTTCCCCGGGCTGGAATTCAAAAATTCTGTTGTGGATTGTCCGGATCGGTGGCTAGCAGAAGCCTCGCCCTGGCAGTGGTAAACCCGGTTGAATGGGCGTATAACAGCGGCGTGGATGTCGCCTTGCCTTGTAAGGCGTTGTGACTGGCCTGTGTCCGGACATCGGAGCCCCCTGCCCTGTGAACATTATCCCCATTGTTCAGATCCTCGGTTTTCTGCTCATCCTGCTCAGTTTCCTCATGACCCTTCCGGTTAACCTGCTGGTATTCGGAGATACGCCGGATTGGCTGGCGTTCGTGAAATCCTCGGTGGTCTGTTTCGGCATTGGTGCCGCGGCTCTGGCTTTGGCGGGGCGGCAGAAACACGCCTTGAGGCAACAACAAATGTTCATGCTGACGGTGTCGGCGTGGGTTGTGATTCCGCTGTTCTCCAGTTTGCCGCTGCTGCTGAGCGACATGAAGCTGAGCATGACCGATGCCTTCTTTGAAAGCATTTCCGGCGTGACCACCACCGGTTCCACCGTGCTCACCGGCCTGGATCATCTTCCGGACGACATTTTGCTCTGGCGTTCGATCATGCAATGGATGGGCGGTATCGGGATCATCGGTATGGCCGTTGCCATCCTGCCGTTTCTCCGGATTGGCGGTATGCGGCTGTTTGCCACCGAATCGTCCGAATGGAACGAGAAAGCGGTGCCCCGCACCAACCATCTGGCCCGCAGTCTGGTACTCATCTATCTGGGCTTGACGCTCGGTTGCGTGCTCACCTACTGGCTGCTAGGGATGAGTTTCTTTCAGGCACTGAATCACTCGTTGACCACGGTATCGACCGGCGGCTATTCCACTTCAGACAGCTCCATGGGGCAGTTTGATTCGCCGTCCATTCTCCTGGCGTCGACGGTATTCATGGCGATGGGCGCCATGCCGTTCTTTCTGTTTGTCCGGTTTATTCACGGGCAGCGCCAGCCCCTGATTCGGGATCAGCAGGTGCGTTTCTTCCTCCGGTTCCTGGTGATTGTCGCTGCGTTGCTGACCATTTACCGGGTTCTGAGGGAACCGGTAGATCCGTTTGAGACCTTTGTTTCAGCGCTGTTCAATGTTACGTCGGTGGTGACCACCACGGGCTATGCTTCTACCGACTATTCCTTGTGGGGCCCGTTTGCGGTGGTGGTGTTTCTGTTCATCACCTTTGTCGGCGGCTGTTCCGGGTCCACGTCCGGTGGCATGAAAATCTTCCGGTTTCAGCTGTCCATGCTGTTGCTCAGGGAGCAGGTACGTCGTTTGCTGCACCCTCACGCGGTGTTTGCCCGCAACTACAACGGGCGGGTGATTGGTGACGATATCGTGGCCTCCAGTGTCGCCTTCTCTTTCATCTTTCTGGCGACGCTGGCGCTGGTGACGGCGATTCTGGGTGCATTGGGACTGGATCTGGTGACCAGCCTTTCCGGAGCGGCTACGGCTTTGACGAATGTCGGGCCAGGACTGGGCGATACAATCGGCCCTGCAGGCAATTTCCAGACGTTGCCGGATGCGGCCAAATGGGTCCTGATGGGCGCCATGATTCTGGGCCGGTTGGAACTGTTGAGTGTGTTTGTGATGTTGTCGCCGGACTTCTGGCGCAGCTGAGTGGAAAAGCAGGACAGGCAGGCCGCTGGTTTATCGTGAACCAGCGGCCTGTGTGTCTCAGCCTGCTGTGGGCAGCAGGGAGATGTCGGCAACCCGCAGGAACAGGTTGCGCAGGCGGTTCAGCAGTGCCAGACGATTGTTGCGCACGGCTTCGTCGTCGGCCATCACCATCACTTCATCAAAGAAGGTGTCGACCGGCTCACGCAGGCTGGCCAGCGACGTCAGCGCACTGGCGTAGTCACCCTGCTCGAACATCGGCAGTACTTTCTGTGCCTGCTCTTCCACCTTCGCCGCCAGGGTCTTCTCGGCAGCGTCCTGCAACAGTGTGTTGTCTACGGTCTCGCCGATGCTGTCACCACCCTGTTTGGTGAGGATGTTGGAAACCCGCTTGTTGGCGCCTGCCAGAGCCTGGGCTTCCGGCAGCTGGCGGAAGGCTTCCACGGCTTTTACGCGGCGATCGAAGTCCAGCGGGCGGGTTGGGCGGCGGGCGTGCACAGCCAGGTACACTTCGGCGCCGATGCCCTGCTCATCATAGTGGGCGCGGAAACGCTCCAGCATGTAGTCCACCACGGTGCTGGCGGTGTTCTTCTCGGTCAGCACGGTAAAGTTCTGTTCCGCCCACTCGCACACCGTCTGCAGGTCCAGCGGCAGTTCACGTTCGATGATGATGCGCAGCACACCGAGAGAAGCACGACGCAGGGCGAACGGGTCCCGGGTACCGGACGGCGGCTGGTTGATGCCGAACAGGCCGACCAGGGAATCGATGCGGTCGGCGATGGCCACGGCGCAGCCGGTCAGGGTGGTGGGCAGATCGTCGCCAGCAAAGCGCGGCATGTACTGCTCGTTCAAGGCCTTGGCGACATCGGCATGTTCGCCGTCGTTGGCAGCGTAGTACTGGCCCATGATGCCCTGCAGGTCGGTGAACTCCAGCACCATTTCGGTGACCAGGTCGGTCTTGGCCAGCATGGCAGCCCGCTCGGCCAGAGCCGGGTCGCTGTTGATGGCTTCGGCAATCTTTTTGGCCAGGGCTGCTACCCGTACAGATTTGTCGTAGATGCTGCCCAGCTTGTCCTGGAACACGATGGGCTTGAGTGCCTCGATGCGGTCTTCCAGCCTGGTCTTGCGGTCGGTGTCGTAGAAGAAGGCGGCGTCGGACAGGCGCGGGCGAATCACCTTCTCGTTACCGGAAATCACCTGAGCCGGGTCTTTACTCTCCAGGTTGGCCACGGTGATGAACAGCGGCAGCATCTTCCCGCCGGCATCCACCACGTGGAAGTACTTCTGATGTTCCTTCATGGAGGAGATCAGGGCTTCGGCGGGTACATCCAGGAAGCGCTCCTCGAAGCGCCCCATCAAGGGTACCGGCCATTCGTTCAAGGCAGTTACTTCGTCCAGCAGGTCTTCGTCGATCACGGCCTTGCCGCCGGCTTCTTTCTCCGCCAGCGCGGCCACGCCGGCGCGGATCTGCTCACGACGCTCGGCGAAGTCTGCCAGTACGTAGCCTTCCTGCTTGAGCACCACTTCGTAGTCGGCCGGGGTGGGCACAATCAGCTCTTTCGGGCAGTGAAACCGGTGGCCACGGGTCTTGTTGCCGGGCTTGAGGTTCATCACCGGTGCTTCAATCACCTTGTTGCCGTACAACAGAATGAGCCAGTGTACCGGGCGCACGAATTCCGTCTTCCAGGCACCCCAGCGCATACGCTTGGGAATGGGCAGGGCGGCCAGGGATTTCTCGACCAGATCCGGCATCAGTTCTACGGTGGGCTTGCCCTTCTCAACGGTACGGTACACCAGCCAGGCACCCTTGTCGGTCTCCATGGTGTCGAGCTGATCCGGGGTAATCCCGAGGGAGGTGGCGAAGCCGGTCAACGCCCGGGTGGGGTTACCGGAATCATCAAACGCTGCTTTCACGGCCGGGCCGCGCTTTTCCACCGATTTGTCCGGCTGGGCATCGGCCAGGTCCCGGATCCGTACCGCCAGACGACGGGGTGCTGCAAAGCTTTCCACCGCGCCAAAGGCCACGCCGGCTTCTTCCAGGCCTTTGACAATGCCCTGGGTGAAGGCGTCAGACAGTGGCTTGAGAGCTTTCGGAGGCAGCTCCTCGGTGCCCAGTTCGACCAGAAAATCCTGAGTTGCCATGATTATGCGTTCCCCTGTTCCTGCGGTGCCTTGTTGGCTTTCTTGCCCTTTTTACTGGCCTTGGCGTCGGCGGCTTCAGCGGCGGCCAGCACTTCCTTGCGGAGGTGTTCCGGGGCCAGCGGGAAGCCCAGCTTGCGACGGCTCTCGAAGTAGGCCTGGGCCACGGAGCGAGCCAGGGTACGTACACGCAGGATGAAACGCTGGCGCTCGGTCACGGAGATGGCGTGACGGGCGTCCAGCAGGTTGAATGTGTGGGAGGCCTTGAGCACCTGCTCATAGGCCGGCAGTGGCAGGCCGGCGTCGATCAGGCGGGCGCTTTCCCGCTCATAGACATCGAAGCTGTGGAACAGGAACTCGGTGTCGGCATGTTCGAAGTTGTAGGTGGACATCTCCACCTCTTGCTGATGGAACACATCTCCGTAGGTAACCACGCCATCCGGGCCATTGGTCCAGACCAGGTCATACACGCTGTCCACACCCTGCAGGTACATGGCGATACGCTCAAGGCCGTAGGTCAGCTCGCCGGTGACCGGATAGCATTCCAGGCCGCCTACCTGCTGGAAGTAAGTGAACTGGGTCACTTCCATACCGTTCAGCCAGATTTCCCAGCCCAGGCCCCAGGCGCCCAGGGTCGGCGATTCCCAGTTGTCTTCGACAAAGCGGATGTCGTGCACCAACGGGTCCAGGCCCAGGGCGCGCAGAGAATCCAGGTACAGCTCCTGAATGTTGTCCGGAGACGGCTTCAGAACCACCTGGAACTGGTAGTAGTGCTGCAGGCGGTTGGGGTTCTCGCCGTAACGGCCGTCGGTGGGGCGGCGGCTGGGCTGGACGTAGGCGGAGTTCCAGGTTTCCGGACCAATGGATCGCAGGAAGGTGGCCGGGTGGAAGGTACCGGCGCCCACTTCCATGTCCAGGGGCTGGAGAACCACGCAGCCGTGCTGCGCCCAGAAATTCTGCAATGCCAGGATCAGACCCTGGAAGGTCTTGATGTCCGGCGCGGAGTTGTTGGTTGCCTTGTCTGTCACGACGTTTGCCTGCTGGTCAGTCTGTGTGTGGGCCCCGGTTCCGGGGCACTCCGAAAATTTGAAAACGCGCATTATACGCTGGCCGGCGCCGCATTTCTAAGTGCCAGCCAGGGTGTTGTTTTGCCTGAGATCAATCAGAAGAACGTGAGGCCCACCTGGAACAGTTTCTCGACGTCCCGTATGCGCGACTTGTCCACCAGGAACAGGATCACGTGGTCGTCTGGTTGCACCCGCAGGTGGTCATGGGCGATGAGCACTTCGTTGTGCCGGACAATGGCACCAATGGTCGTTCCGGATGGCAGATTGATTTCGTCCAGGCGCTTGCCAACCACCTTGGAGGAACGGTGGTCGCCGTGGGCGATGGCCTCAATGGCTTCGGCCGCGCCCCGGCGCAGGGCGTGCACGTTCACCACGTCTCCCCGGCGCACGTGGGTAAGCAGGCTGCCGATGGTGGTCTGCTGGGGTGAGATGGCTACGTCGATGTCGCCGCCCTGGATCAGGTCCACGTAATCGGGGTTGTTGATCAGGGTCAGGACCTTGCGGGCGCCCAGCCGCTTGGCCAGCAACGAGGCCATGATGTTGGCTTCGTCGTCGTTGGTGACGGCGCAGAACACATCGGTATTTTCGATGTTCTCTTCCAGCAGGATGTCCTTGTTGGCTGCGTTACCTTCCAGTACCACGGTCTTGCGCAGGCGCTCGGACAGCATCACGCAGCGTTCATGGTCCCGTTCCAGGAGTTTCACCTGGTAGCGGTCTTCCAGGGTGTTGGCCAGCCGGTAGCCGATGTTGCCACCGCCGCAGATAAAGATGCGTTTATAGGGCTTCTCCAGCGGTTGCAGTTCACTCATCACCGAACGGATATGGTCGGCAGCGGCGATGAAGAACACTTCGTCGCCGTCTTCAATCACGGTATCGCCCTGGGGCATGATGGCCCGGTCCTTGCGGAAAATCGCCGCCACCCGGGTATCGATCTTGGGCATGTGGGTGCGCAGGTAGGACAGTTCGTGCCCCACCAGCGGGCCGCCCTCGGTGGCGCGAATGGCGACCAGTCGGGTCAGGCCCTTGGAGAACTCCAGTACCTGCAGAGCACCGGGGTATTCAATCAGCCGGGTAATGTGCTGGGTCACCAGATGTTCCGGACTGATCAGAACGTCCAGGGGGAAGCCTCTCAGGCTGTCCAGGTCCTTGACCGTATCCCGGTTGTAGAACAGTTCCGGCTTGGCCAGATAGGCGCCGGCCCGCACCCGGCAGATGGTAGTGGGGGTCTTGTACAGCAGCTTGGAGACCTGGCACGCCACCATGTTGGTTTCATCGCTGTTTGTTACCGCGATGATCATGTCGGCATCTTCGGCACCGGCCTGTCGCAATACCGTGGGATAGGAGGCGCGGCCATGCATGGTGCGGATATCGAGCCGGTCCTGCAGTTCACGAAGGCGGGCGCTGTCGTTGTCCACCACGGTGATGTCATTGGCTTCGTTTGCCAGGTTTTCCGCCAGGGTGCCGCCGACCTGGCCGGCGCCGAGAATCAGGATTTTCATGGTTCAGGTTTCTCCAGCACGGCGTAGAAAAAGCCGTCATGGCTGTCCGGGTCTGGGAACAGCTGACGCCCGGTGTTCATGTCCCGGCCCCAGTCTGCTTCGATACACTTCAGCGTTGCCTGATTATGCTGCTTCAGGAACCGCTGGATTATACGGTGGTTCTCCTGTGGAAACACCGAACAGGTGGCATACACCAGTCGCCCACCGGGCTTCAGGATAGACCACATGGCCTCCAGCAGGCCAAGCTGAATACTGGCCAGTGGCACAATATCGGATTCCCGGCGCAGCAGTTTGATGTCCGGGTGCCGGCGAATCACGCCGGTAGCACTGCAGGGCACGTCCAGCAGGATGCGGTCGAAGGGCGTGCCGTCCCACCAGCTGTCTATATCGGCGGCATCGGCCTGGGTCAGGGTGGCGTGCAGGTCGAGCCGGTCCAGGTTTTCCTGGACCCGGGGCAGGCGCTCGGCGGATTCGTCGATGGCCACCACTTCGTCCAGTGCGCCACAGGCTTCAAGGATGGCGCAGGTCTTGCCGCCCGGCGCGGCGCAGGCATCCAGTACCCTCTGGCCTGGCTGCAGATCCATCAAAGTCGTACACAATTGGGCGGCTTCGTCCTGAACACTGACCGCGCCGTCCTTGAACCAGGGCAGTCGGTCGACCGGCACTGGCCGCTCCAGCTGGATTCCGTTGGGGGCAAAGCGGGTGGCGTGGGCTTCGATGCCGGCTTCAGACAGCAGCTTCAGGTACTCGTCGCGTTTGAAGCGCAAAGCATTGACCCGCAGGGTCATGGGCGCCTGCTGGTTGTTCGCTTCAAGGATGGCCTGCCAATCGTCCGGCCAGTTATGACGCAGTTTCTCCACCATCCACACCGGATGACTGAAGCGGCCACTATCGTCTTTCGGCTCTGGCGCCCCTTCCCGTTCGGCGGCCCGCAGCACTCCGTTGACCAGACCGGTCAGGTGGGGCTTGTCCAGTGCCCGACAAGCCTCCACGGTTTCGTTCAGTACCGCGTAGGTGGCCTGTTCGCTGTAACGCAACTGGAACAGGGCCACCAGCATCAGGTGGTGAATGATCCGGTCCGGCTTGCGCAGGGGCTTTTTCAGGCGCTGATTCAGCTCGCTCTCAAGCCGGTGAAACCAGCGGCAGGTGCCGTAACAGATGGCCTGCAGTTGTGGCCGCTGTTCCGGGGGTAACTGGTTCAGGGCGGGTGGCAGGCATTGGGATAACGACTGGCCCTGTTCCACCGCCAGCAATACGTTGGCGGCAATGGCGCGGAATGGCAGGGGCTGGTAAGCCATGGTCAGTTCAGCTCCTGGCCGGGCAGCAGCACCTGCTTGCCACCATTGATCAGGTCGTTGATGCTCTGGGCCTTGCTGCCTGGTAACTGCACGGAAGTGATTCTGAGGGTGCCGGTGCCGCAGGCAACGTCTACACCGTCCCGCTCCCGGGCAATCACGGTGCCGGGACCCTTATCGCTGTCCTGCTTCAGGGCGCTGGCCTGATGAATACGGATACGTTGCTCGCCAAGATCGGTAAAGGTACCGGGCCAGGGGTTGAAGGCGCGAATCAGTCGTTCTATCTCCTGCGCGCTTCGGCTCCAGTCGATGTGGCCCTCTTCCTTCGACAACTTATGGGCGTAGTTGGCCTCGGCGTCGTTCTGTGGCTCAGGGGTCAGTTCGCCGTTTGCCAGTTGCACCAGGGCTTCCACAATAGCTTTGCCGCCTATGTCTGCCAGGCGGTCGTGCAGGCTGCCGCCGGTGTCGCTGGCGTGGATCGGGGTGCTGGTTTTCAACAGCATATCGCCGGTATCAAGGCCTTCGTCCATCTGCATGATGGTGATGCCGGTTTCGGCGTCGCCGGCGGCAATGGCCCGCTGGATAGGGGCGGCGCCACGCCATCGCGGCAGCAGGGAGGCGTGAATGTTCAGGCAGCCATGGGTTGGTATGTTCAGCACTGCCTTGGGCAGAATCAGGCCATAGGCAGCCACGATCATCACATCCGGTTGCAGTGACGCCAGTTCCTGTTGGGCCTCTTCTGGCTTCAGACTGACCGGTTGATACACGGGAATACCAGTATCCAGTGCCACCTGTTTGACCGGGCTGGGCATCAGTTTGCGGCCGCGGCCGGCGGGGCGATCGGGCTGGGTGTAAACGCCGACGATGTCGTAACCGGCATTCAGCAGGGTTTTCAGGGCGGTGGCGGCGAAATCCGGCGTGCCGGCAAACACAATGCGCACGTTGGTTGCTTCTCTGTGTCGTTGATACGAAAAAACCGGGTCGTAACCCGGTCCTGAATTCGGTTTAGGCTGGCAGCGCCTCAGGCGCTCTGCTTATGCAGCTTTTCCAGCTTCTTGCGAATGCGATTACGTTTGAGCTGGCTCAGGTAATCGACAAACAGCTTGCCATTCAGGTGATCCATCTCATGCTGAATGCATACCGCCAGGAGGCCTTCAGCCTCCAGGACAAATTCTTCGCCGTTGCGATCTTTGGCAGTAATCCGGCAGTGCTCAATACGCCTCACATCTTCATAGAACCCCGGCACCGACAGGCAGCCTTCCTGCATGGCTTCGAGCTCGCCATCCAGCACTTCCACTTTCGGGTTGATGAACACCCGCGGCTCGGTTTTATCTTCGGACAGATCCATTACGATGATCTGCTTGTGCACATCCACCTGGGTCGCAGCAAGCCCAATGCCGCGGGCATCGTACATGGTCTCGAACATGTCGTCGATCAGCGTACGGATGTCATCGGTCACTTCCTCCACCGGCTTGGCGATGGTGCGAAGTCGTGGGTCCGGATACTCAAGAATTTCTCGAATCATAATGCTCTTGCTTCTGGCCTGTGTGTATCGGGCAATCTCTAATGTCAGCCTGTTTGACGGGCTGCCCAGCGCAGAATTTTACCATTTGTAACGCTGTGAAACCGATTGCCGAAATGCGACAGCGTACTGCGCAAATTTTCTTGGTCTGCCTATGATGAATCCAGAGATTCCGACAGTATGAACCGTTAATGCTGGCAGAGTTCCCGGGTTCAAGGTAATAACGTCCGCCTGACGGTGCCTATTATCCAATAATTCGCCGATTGAGTACAAACTGATCAGTTAATAGTTAAAATCTTTCACGAATGCGCTCCGATGGCTGCAGAAATCACTCGAAGAACAAAAGATAACATCACAAATTCCGGGACTTCTTCTATAGTATCGGGAATAACAACGTAATATGCTGCGGGGATTCTGCGGCGACATTACCGAACGCAAAGATTCAAGGCACGCGATCAAGGACATAAACAATGAGGAAACTGTTGTACGCTCTGGCAGCCTCTGCGCTGCTGTTTACCTCCTGGGCCCAGGCACAGCCGGAGCTGAGGTCTGATCATCCTGAGCGTTACACTGTCGTCAAAGGGGACACCCTCTGGGACATTTCAGCGCGATTCCTGAACAACCCGTGGTACTGGCCGGAAATCTGGCACGTGAACCCGCAGGTTGCCAACCCACATCTGATCTATCCGGGTGACCGTCTGGCGCTGGTGTACATCGATGGCAAGCCCCGGATTACCAAGGTGGCGACCAGCGATGTGGTGAAGCTCTCGCCTCAGGTTCGTTCCGAGGCCATCGACACACCAATACCGGCCATCCCCCTGGATGCCATCGCCAGTTTCCTGACCGAAACCCGTATTGTCAGCCCCGAAGAAATTAACGGTGCGCCCTATGTGCTTGAAGGTGAGGACGGCCGCATCATCACCGGTGCCGGTGACCGTATTTACGCTCGCGGCGAGAAGCCGGCCGATCGCGTGGGTATTTTCCGTCGCAGCAAGGAATTTGTGGATCCGGACACCGGCGAGTTCCTTGGCCTGGAAGCCCGGAGCATTGCCCGCGGCAACGTTAATGCCGAAAATGGTGATGTGCTGACCGTAGGCATTACCAAGTCCAGTGAAGAAGTGCGTATTGGCGACCGGTTGCTGGTGAATGAAGATCGCCGGCTGACCACCAGCTTCGTGCCCAGCTCGCCGGATAGTGAGATCGAAGGCAAGATGATTTCTGTCGATGGCGGTGTCAGCCAGATCGGTCAGTACGATGTGGTCGCCATCAACCGCGGCGAGCGCGAAGGCCTGGCGCCCGGTAATGTGCTGGCGGTGCTGAAGGCGGGCAACATGGTTCGTGATCCGGTCACTGGCGAAACCATTGAATTGCCGTCTGAGCGGGCTGGCCTGCTGATGGTGTTCCAGGCCTATGAGAAAATGAGCTATGGCCTGGTACTGCAGGCGACGCGTCCGCTGGCGGTGGGTGACAAGGTCACCAATCCCTGAGGCCGCGCGTTTGATGAGTTGATGGAATAAGACATGGCCGGGCCGGAATGCCCGGCCATTGTTGTTTTCAAGGAAGAGAAAATGTCAGATCAGGAATTTCTGCAAACACCGGCAGGCCAGTGGCTGCTGCTGTCACTGCTGCCCCGGTTCGGAATCCCCCTCAGGGAGCGGATTCTGGGTTCTGTTGATACGCTCACCGACATCCTGCACCTGAATGCTGCCACGCTTCGCGCCATGGGGCTTGGCGGCGATGCCGTGGAGGCCATTGTCGCCTGGCAGGCGGGGGATCTCAGCCAGGGCGTCATTGCCCGGGCACTGGATATCTATCGCCAATGTCGGGAAAGGGGTATTGGCGTGCTCGGACAGGGCCAGTCGCCCTACCCGGAATGCCTGCGCCATATCCACAATGCCCCTCTGGTGCTCTATACCCTGGGTAACGTTGAGTTATTGCAACGGGACCAACTGGGCGTGGTCGGCAGTCGCAACGCCACCCGAGCGGGGCTGGACCATGCCCGCCAGTTTTCGGCGGAACTCAGCCGGCGGGGGCTGCTGATCACCAGTGGCCTGGCCCTCGGGATAGATGGCGCAGCCCACGCCGGCGCCCTGGATGCTGGCTATCCGACACTGGCGGTGGTGGGTTGCGGCCTGGACCGGCTGTATCCGGCCCAACATCGTAAGCTGGCCCATCGCATTATCGGGAACGGCTTGATTGTGTCTGAGTATCCGCCGGGCACCCAGGCCCGGGCCGCCTATTTCCCCCAGCGCAACCGCATAATCAGCGGTCTGGCCCGGGGCGTGCTGGTGGTGGAGGCCAGCCTCCGGAGCGGTTCACTGATTACCGCCCGAACCGCCCTCGAGCAGGGGCGGGAGGTGTTTGCCATTCCCGGTTCGGTGCACAGCCCGGTGGCCCGGGGTTGTCATCAGCTGATTCGCCAGGGCGCGCGGCTGGTGGAGACCGCCGACGACGTGATGGAAGAGCTGGGTACCTGGTGGTCCATGCAGGCGCAACCTGCAGAACCAGAAGCAACGGAGAAATCGCCAGACCTGTCGTTTCTGGACAGCCGGGAAATCGCGGTGCTTGAGGCTTTGGGGTATGATCCGCAGTCTACCGATGCACTGGGCCTTGCCACGGGTTTGCCCGCGGATCAGTTGCTGCAGTCACTACTGATCCTGGAGCTTGAGGGCCTCGCCCATGCCTGCCCGGGTGGTTATCAGCGCACCGGTCGGGACCTTGTTCATTGTTCTGCATGAGGGCGCCGATATCTGATGGCGGATACATCTTCTCCGAGTTTTCTTCAACTGGCTCTTGCCCGCCAGACGGTACTGGCAGGCGGGGTAATCGCCTATCCCACGGAAGCGGTGTGGGGACTGGGGTGCGATCCCTGGAACCGGGAGGCGGTCGAATACATCCTTGAGCTCAAGCAGCGGCCCATGGAGAAGGGCGTGATACTGGTGGCAGCCTCGGTTGAACAGGTGCGTTTCCTGCTGGATCCGTTGCCCGACGCCGTTCAGAGCGAGGCTCTGCGTCACTGGCCAGGGCCGGTCACCTGTCTGTTGCCGGACGTAAACCAGCAGGTGCCGGAGTGGGTCCGCGGCAAACACAGTTCCATCGCCGTTCGGGTCAGTGATCATCCGGTGGTGCGGGCCTTGTGTGAGGCGACGGGTATGCCGCTGGTCAGTACCTCATGCAATCCGGCGGGGCGTCAGCCAGCCCGTGCGATCTGGCAGGTGCGGCGCCATTTCGGCGACCGCATAGATCGTATTGTCCCCGGTGCGCTGGGCGGCAATCGCAAACCCAGTCGCATTATTGATATTGTTACCGGTCAACAGTTTCGCTAGGAGAATTCATGTCACAGCAGCCGGATATCCAGGCCGTCAAGGACTACCTCATCGGTCTTCAGGAGCGCATTTGTCAGCGGCTGGAAGCGGTCGATGGCCAGGCATCGTTTATCCGTGACAGTTGGCAGCGGCCGGAAGGCGGTGGCGGTATCAGCCGAGTGCTGGCCGACGGTGGTGTTATTGAGAAGGGTGGCGTTAACTTTTCCCACGTGATGGGCGAGACCATGCCAGCGTCTGCCACGGCTCACCGCCCTCACCTGGCGGGCGCACCCTGGCAGGCCATGGGGGTGTCGCTGGTGATTCATCCGAACAATCCATACGTGCCCACGTCTCATGCCAACGTGCGCTTTTTCATTGCCACGCCGGAAGGTAGCGACCCGGTGTACTGGTTCGGTGGCGGCTATGATCTCACGCCCTATTACGGATTTGAGGAAGACTGCGTGCACTGGCACCGCACCGCAAAGGCGGCCTGCCAGCCATTCGGTGACTCCGTCTACGCGGACTACAAGCGCTGGTGCGACGACTATTTCTACCTCAAACACCGGCAGGAGCCACGGGGCGTTGGCGGGCTGTTTTTCGATGACTACAACACCGGCGATTTCGACCGTGACTTTGCCTTTATGCAGGCCGTGGGCGACAGTTACATTGAGGCCTACGAGCCGATTGTGCGCCGGCGTATGGATCAGCCCTGGGGGGAACGGGAGCGGGAATTCCAGCTCTACCGCCGGGGCCGCTATGTCGAGTTTAACCTGGTGTACGACCGGGGCACGCTGTTTGGACTGCAGTCGGGCGGCCGGACCGAGTCTATCCTGATGTCCCTGCCCCCGTTGGTGCGCTGGGATTACGACCGCCGTCCGGAGCCAGGCACTGAGGAGGCCCGGCTGACCGAGTATTTTCTGACCGGCCGTGACTGGTTGGAGGAACGTAATGACTAACGATCTGTACGCCGTGGTGGGCAACCCCATCAGCCACAGTAAATCACCCCGTATCCACAGCCTGTTTGCCCAACAGACCGGTGAGGCCGTGGAATACACCGCGATTCAGGCGCCGCTGGAGGATTTCGCCGGCACCGTTCATCACTTCTTCGACCGCGGCGGCAAGGGTCTGAACATTACGGTGCCGTTCAAGGAACAGGCCTGGACCCTGGCTGAGCACCGGACTCACCGGGCCGAGCTGGCAGGTGCCGCCAATACTCTCTATCTGGATCAAGAAGACCAGCTGGTGGCCGATAACACAGATGGTGTGGGTATTGTTCGCGACCTCCGGGACAACCATGGCGTGCCTCTGAAGGGCGCGCGTGTGCTGGTGCTGGGCGCTGGTGGTGCGGTGCGCGGTGTGCTCGGGCCTCTGCTGGACGAGCAGCCCGCCAGTGTGGTTGTGGCCAATCGTACTGTCGCCAGAGCCGAAGCGCTGGCCCGGCTGTTCGGCCGGGAACACAGTGGCATTGAACTCTCGGCCTGTGGTTTTGAGCAGGTCGAAGAACCGTTTGATCTGGTGATCAACGGCACCAGCGCCAGCCTGAAGGGCGATTTGCCAGCCATTACGGCAGATGTGATCGGCGCAGATACCGTGGTCTACGACATGATGTATTCTCTGCAGACCACCACGTTTAACCAGTGGGCCCTGGATCATGGCGCCGTACGCGTGTTTGATGGTCTGGGCATGTTGGTGGAACAGGCTGCCGAAGCTTTTTTCGTGTGGCGGGGCGTACGCCCGGAAACCTCGGCCGTCATCGAGGAACTGAGAACAGACTGAGGCAGGCGATGCAGCCGAGCCGTCGATAAGGGTCAGTTATGGATATTCTTACGCTTGTCGGGTTGCTAGCCGGAACCCTGATTGTGTTGCTCGCCATGTTGGCGAATGCAACCGTACTTACCTTTCTGAACCTGCCTGGCCTGGCCATCGTACTCGGGGGTACGTTTGCCGTAACCCTGATCAAATTCCGGATGCCCTCCGTGCTGAGTGCTTTCCGGCTCGCATTCCGCGCGGCCTTTACGGACAAGCTGGCGCGCCCGGCGGAACTGATTCGGGAAGTGGGCGTGCTGGCCCGGGTGGTTCGCAAGGAGGGCATTCTGGGTCTGGAGAACCATGACACCAAGGACGAGTTCCTGCAGAAAGCCATCAACCTCTGTGTCGATGGCCACCCGCCGGAACTGGTGGAAGAGGCCCTGTTGCAGGACAGCCAGCAGACCGCCGAACGCTACGAAGTGGCGGAACGGGTGTTCCGCGGCATTGGCGAATCGGCACCGGCCATCGGCATGCTGGGTACACTGGTGGGGCTGGTGCAGATGCTCAATACCCTTGATGATCCCTCCTCCATTGGTCCGGCCATGGCCATTGCCCTGCTGACCACCCTGTACGGCGCATTCATTGCCCAACTGATGGCGTTACCCCTGGCCGACAAGCTGCAGCTGAAGGCGGAAGACGATGCCCGCAACCAGATGCTGATCATTACCTCCATCAAGAGCATCATGCGCGGTGAAAACCCCAGGGTTATGACCGAACTGCTGTCTTCCTATGTGTCTCCGGAACACCGCACCAACCTCGAACCCGAGCGGGAGGCCTGAGGTTTGCAACCGGCACGGCCACTGAAAAAGAACCGGGGCAAGAAAGGCACCCCGGACTGGATCGTGACGTTTGCCGATCTGGCTACACTGCTGCTGACGTTTTTTATTCTGCTGCTGTCTTTCGCCGAAATGGATGTGGAAAAGTACCGGGCCATGGCCAACTCCATGTCGCTGGCCTTTGGTTCCAGCAACGTGGTGGCGGAGGACGTGGGTGGCTCCCCTATTACCCTGGTGGAATCGGATACCGTCTCGCTGCCCGAACCGTCGGAGTCGTTGCAACAACAACCTGAGTTTATTGATGAGCGTACCGAGCGCTCAGAAACCCGGCAGATACCCGGCGGTGTGCTGGACCTGGCCGGGCGTCTGGTTCGGGAACTGGAAGAGGAAGTGGCTTCCGAAACCCTGCATGTGAACTACGATGAGGATCAGGTGGTTATCCGGTTCTCGGAGGAAGCGACCTTCCGCTCGGGTGACGCCACTATCAAGCCGGAAATGATCCCGATCATCGAGCGTGTGGTGAGTGTACTGTCTGCCTGTACCGGGGATGTTGTGGTTTCCGGGCATTCCGACGATCGGCCGATTTCCAGCAGCCAGTACCGCTCAAACTGGGACCTGTCTGCTGCCCGGGCGGTCTCGGTGGTGCATGAATTGGTACTTAATCGGGATATTCCCGCCGACCGTGTGGTTGCCGCGGGCCGTGCCGAGACCCGGCCACTGGCCCCCAACACCAGCCCGGAAAACCGAGCCATCAACCGCCGGGTGGAGATCGCTATTCGAAATCCCGAATGCAGTGATGAAGTGCCCACCGCAGACCTGCCGGTGGAAATCCTGCCCTGAGCCGCCGCTATGCCCAGCGCGCCTTATGCTCGCAGTGCAGATACTCATAGTGGATTCATATAACTCTCGCCCATTCAAAGCCTTATACTGTGCGCCCTGAATTGCAGACAGCAGGAGATGCCAGCATGAGCGGACCGGACAAACCCAAAGTCATTGGTGAAGAATGGAGTGACGAACGGGTAAAGAGCTATCTCGATCTGACCCCGTGGGACCGAAGCATCAATGCCGATTATTTCGTGCTGAGCCGGGCCTATGAGGCCATGCGCGCTGAGGACTTCGAGCGCTTTATCGCTTTCTTTACCGAAGCGGGCCGAGACCTGAATGCCGAGGATGAGCAGGGTACCACCATCCTCGATCGTGTCGCTCGCCACCGGCGCAGTGCGGATTATGCCCGCGTCCTGGAAAACGCCGGCGCACAAAAAAAGGCAGCGGCCGGGAACTGATTCCCGGCAAGGCTGCCTTGCAGGCTCGAAGGCGAGGGCTTACTTTACCTCGACTTCGATCGCCTTCGGTTCTTTGGGCTCGGCCTTCTGAATGCTCAGTGTCAGCAGGCCGTCCTTGAAGTTGGCCTTCACACTGTTCTCATCCACGTTGTCCGGCAAGGTGAACCGGCGCATAAAACTGCCGTAGAACCGTTCAATGCGGTGCAGCTTCTTGTCCTTGGTTTCCTCTTCGCTCTTGCGCTCGCCCTGAATGGTAAGTACGCCGTCTTGCACGGTCACCTTCACGTCGTCTTTGCTCATACCCGGCAGCTCGGCTTCCACCATGAAGGCCTCCGGGGTCTCCTTGATATCCACCGCCGGGGCCCAGTCACTGCGGCTGAACAGATCCTTACCTTCCCGTTCTCCGTTGGTGCGGGCCAGGCCGAACATCCGGTTGTAGCGGTTCATCATGTCTTCGAACTCACTGATCGGATTCCAGCGTGTAATGTTGCTCATGGGAACTCCTCCTATAACGATGTCGAATCTGAGATGGTCATCAGCTTCGCTCGCGGAACAGCTCCAACCCGGTGGCGCCCCCGGATGGACTCCGTGAACTTCTGCTATTCTCGAAAGTAGGTGCAGGCGGGTATTTTTCAAGGTGCCCCTGATCAGAATTTGATCTGAATCAGGGGCGGTTGGTCAGGGCTTATTCGGCAGGGTTCAGGTATTCGTCTTTCAGTTTGACGTAGTTGGCGGCGGTGTATTTGAAGAACGTTTTTTCCTTGTCGCTCAGGGCCCGGGCCTGCTTGCACGGGGAGCCCACGTACAGGTAGCCGGATTCCAGGCGTTTGCCTGGCGGTACCAGGGTGCCGGCGCCGATAATGACTTCGTCTTCCACCACGGCGCCGTCCATCACGGTACAGCCCATGCCGACCAGGACCCGGCTGCCAATGGTGCAGCCATGCAGCAGGGCTTTGTGGCCAACGGTCACGTCGTCGCCCAGGATCAGCGGCCAGCCGCCGGGGTTGTAGTCACTGGCGTGGGTGATGTGCAGTACCGAGCCGTCCTGGATGCTGCAGCGGTCGCCAATGCGGATCTTGTGCATGTCGCCTCGGATCACGGTCATGGGCCAGACGGAGCAGTCTTCGCCCATCTGCACATCGCCAATGACCACGGCGCTGTCGTCTACCCAGGTGCGTTCGCCAAATTGTGGTGTGATACCCTTGTGAGTTCGTACATTCGCCATTACATATACCTCAATGCTGTCCAAGTACGGTGCAAGGTACCGGTGGGGGATGGCTTTCAGAAACACGCTCCTTCGGCACATCCCTGTGACGCTTGAGTTCCGCCATCCCTGGCTCCACACAGTTTCTGAAAGCCATCCCCCACCGGCACCCCGTAAGTTGGTGCAAGCTATCTCATTAACGAACGGCTGAGAAGGGGACCTATGAATAACCCGCTACTGACTGACGATCTGTTGCCGAAGTTCGGCCATATCCGTACCGAGCACATGGAAACAGCCATAGACCAGATTCTCAGCGAGAACCGGATGAAGATCCAGACGCTGGCCCAGCAGGAGGATCCCAGCTGGGAAACCCTGGCTCAGCCCATGCAGGAGCTGGAAAACAAGCTGAGTAACGCCTGGTCGGTGATCTCCCACCTGAACGGTGTGATGAACAACGATGATCTGCGCAAAGTGTACAAGAACTGCCTGGAAAAACTGACCGAATACAGCACGGAAGTCAGCCAGAACAGTGCCTTGTGTGAGGCCTATAAAAAACTGGCCGCCCGCGATGATTTCCACAATCTGAGCGAATCCCAGCGCAAGTCCATCGAGAACATCCTGCGGGATTTCCGGCTCGGTGGTGTGGATCTGCCCGAGGACAAGAAAAAGCGTTACGCGGAACTGTCCCGGGAGCTGGCGGAACTGTCCAACAAGTTCAGCGATAACGTGCTGGACGCCACCCAGCACTGGTACAAACACATCACCGATGTGGACGAGCTGTCCGGTCTGCCGGAAACGGCCATTGAAGGCGCCAGGCAGGCGGCCCGGCAGAAGGAGCTGGACGGTTATGTGATTACCCTGGATTTCCCCAGTTTCTATCCGGTGATGACCTACGGCGACAACCGCAGCCTGCGCCGGGAAGTGTACGAGGCGTTTGTGACCCGGGCATCGGATCAGGGCCCGGATGCGGCTAAGTGGGACAATACCCCGGTGATGGCTGAGATTCTCAAGCGTCGCCATGCCCTCGCCCAGTTGCTCGGATTCGATAACTACGCCGAGCGTTCGCTGGCCACCAAGATGGCCCCTAGTGTCGATGAGGTGATGGAGTTCCTGAATCAGTTGGCGGCGAAATCCAAGCCCCAGGCGGAGAAGGAGTTCGCCGAGCTGAAGGCGTTTGTGAAAGACGAATACGGCGTCGAGGATCTTCAGGCCTGGGATGTCGGCTATTACAGCGAGAAGCTGCGCCAGAAGCGTTATGACATTTCTCCGGAAACCCTGCGCCCCTGGTTCCCGGTGGACAAGGTGGTACCGGGCCTGTTCCGGGTGGCAGAGAAGCTGTTTGATGTTCAGATCGAAGCCCATCCGGAGGTGGAAACCTGGCACAAAGATGCCCAGGCTTACTGCATCAGTCGCCACGGCGAGCCGATTGCCTGGTTCTACCTGGATCTCTATGCCCGCCAGGGCAAGCGCGGTGGTGCCTGGATGGCGGACTGCCGGGTGCGCTGGCGCGATCTGCGCGGCCGGTTGCAGTTGCCAGTGGCGTTCCTGACCTGCAACTTCACGCCCCCGGTGGACGGCAAGCCGTCACTGCTGACCCACGATGAAGTCACCACCCTGTTCCACGAGTTCGGCCATGGCCTGCATCACATGCTGACCCAGGTCGAGGTGATGGATGTGTCGGGCATTAACGGTGTGGCCTGGGATGCGGTGGAATTGCCCAGCCAGTTCCTGGAGAACTGGTGCTGGAACCCGGAGTCGCTGGCGCTGATTGCCAGTCACCATGAAACCGGAGAACCGCTGCCGGAAGATCTGCTGCAGAAACTGTTGGCGGCCAAGAACTTCCAGTCCGGGATGGCCATGGTGCGGCAGCTGGAGTTCTCGCTGTTCGATTTCCGGTTGCACGCGGAATTCAGCGAGCAGGCGCCGACCAATCCGCTCGACATGCACCGGACAGTGCGGGAAGAGATTGCCGTGGTTCAGGCGCCGGAGTTCAATCGTTTTCCGAATGCTTTCTCCCACATTTTCGCCGGGGGCTACGCGGCGGGCTATTACAGCTACAAGTGGGCGGAAGTGCTGGCGGCCGATGCGTTCTCGCTGTTTGAGGAGAATGGTATTTTTGATCCGGAAACCGGCAAGGCCTTCCTGCACAACATTCTGGAGAAAGGTGGCTCGCAGGAGCCCATGGAGCTGTTCAAGGCGTTCCGGGGCCGGGAGCCCGAGGTGGATGCCTTGCTGAAGCAGACCGGCATTACGGACGAAGCGGCCTGATACAAACACGCCCGGTGGTCGTACTGGCCATCGGGTGACTTATCTGGAGTTGAATTATGGCGAGTCCGAAACGCTTTATCGCCGGCGCTGTCTGTCCCCGTTGTGCGGAGATGGACAAGATCATGATGTTTACCGATGACCACGGTGAGCAGGTGCGCGAATGCGTGGCATGCGGCTTTACCGATGCCATGTCCGATCAGGAGCAGCCAGCGGCACCGGAGATCGAGACCCGGGTGAACAAGCGGGACAACAAGGACGATCACACGGTAAAACAGGTGGTGTTCTTCAAGTCCGGTTCAGAAGACTGATCCCCCGGCTTGCCTGGCCGTCTGCGGCCGGTGGCAAACCGAGGGTTTTTCCGGTGCCTCAGAGCACCATGGCGGCCAGCCAGCCGAAGGCCAGCAGTGGCAGGTTGTAGTGCAGGAACGTGGGCACCACGGTGTCCCAGATGTGGTTGTGCTGGCCATCCACATTCAGTCCGGCGGTGGGGCCAAGGGTGGAGTCTGATGCCGGAGAGCCGGCATCACCCAGAGCACCCGCCGTACCCACCAGGGCCACGATGGCCAGGGGGCTGAAGCCCAGTTGCAGCGCCAGTGGCACATACAGGGCGGCGATAATGGGGATGGTGGAGAATGATGACCCGATGCCCATGGTGATCAACAGGCCCACCACCAGCATCAGCAATGCTGCCAGCGCCTTGTTCTCGCCTATGGCGGCGACCGAACCTTCCACCAGCGTGGCAATTTCGCCGGTTTCCCGCATCACTTCCGCAAAGCCGTTGGCGGCAATCATGATGAAACCGATCATGGCCAGCATTTTCATGCCCTCGGTAAACAGATCGTCGGCTTCTTTCCACTTTACCACGCCAGAAATATTGAACAGTACGAAGCCGGCCAGTGCGCCCAGGATCATGGAGCCCAGCCAGAGTTGCACCACGAACGCCACAGCAATGGCGACCAGCGCCATCACCAGTGTTCTGGGGCTGTACTTAACGTCCACACGCTCGGTCTGTTGGATGCGCTTGAGGTCATAGCCACGACCGCCCCGGTAGCTGAAGAAGACCGCAACCAGCAGACCCAGGAGCATGCCCAGGGCTGGCAACGCCATGGCCGACATGACGTTCAGGTTGCTGGCGTCTACCCCGTTGTCGGCCACGTTGGCCAGCAGGATCTCGTTCAGATAGATACCGCCAAAGCCTACTGGCAGGAACATGTAAGGCGTGATCAGGCCGAAGGTCAGCACGCAGGCCACCAGCCGGCGGTCCATGTTCAGTTTCGCCATCACGTAAAGCAGTGGCGGCACGACCAGCGGAATGAAGGCGATGTGAATCGGCAGGATATTCTGTGACGATACGGCAATGGCCAGCAGCAGGCCGATGATCATGAACCGGATGCCGGTGGCAGCGCCCCCTTCATTCTGCCGGCCCACCATGGCCAGGGCCTTGTCGGCCAGGGCATGGGCCAGACCGGATTTGCCGATGGCGACGGCAAACGCGCCCAGGGTGGCATAGGACAAGGCCACGGTGGCACCACCGCCCAGGCCGGTATTGAAGGCATTGATGGTCTCTTCAAGGGACATGCCTGCCACCAGGCCACCGGATATGGCGCCGATGATCAGGGCAACAACAACGTGAATGCGGCACAGGCTCAGTACGAGCATGATCAGTACCGCGGCAACTACGGCATTCATGGCAAACTCCGGATAGGAATCGAGGGAATACCGGCACCTTTTGGGCGCCGGCAGCACGAAAAGTGCGCTAATGTGCAGGAAATGGCCGCCGCAGTCAAAACGGTTGTGTAACCGTTACTCGTCCTCAACCCGCATGAAACGGGGAACCTGTTCGCCGGCCACATCGACAGTTTCCAGAAACATGGGGAGCGGGCGAACCCATAGACTATGGTCGCCGTACAGGCAGCGATAGACCACCAGCGGCTCTTCGGTTTCGCTGTGGCGGGCCACGCCGATCACGTCGTAGTCCTTGCCTTTGTAATGCCGGTAGCGGCCGGGCTGAACCGTGTGTCTGCGTTCGGGCATGTCTTCCTCTCTGGTGGTAGCGGGGCTTTACCCCTTAATTTCGCCGGACTTGAGCGGGATATCCGTCTACACTGTTTGTGAAGCACGGTTGGTTATGGTGTTTCCCATCAGAACACAACAGTGTAGTTCAAGCACCCCGGGCCGGAAATTACAGACAAGAATGAACGGGCGCATTTCCCGCAGAACAGGCATATTCCTTACCTTGCTGCTGTGCTTGGCCTTCACTGCTGCCCATGCCGAGCCGGTATCCTTCCAATGGTTGTCGGTACCTCAGGGGGCCAGGGATGTCGAGGCGATCCGCGCCATCGGCCCTGACCAGTGGCAGACGGTTCCCGCAGGCCAGACCCTGAACCGGGGATTCAGTGACGACGAATTCTGGTTGCAGGTACGGGTACCGGCGCAACCCGTCAACCGGGTTCTGGAAGTGGGCTATCCCCTGCTCGATGAAGTGTCGGTGTATTGGGAACTGGATGGCCGGATTATCGAATCCCATCACACCGGGGACACCCGGCCGTTCGACAGCCGGCCGATTGTGCACCGCAATTTCGTCTTTCTGGTGCCGTCCAATACCGAGCCGGTCACGGCCTGGATTCGTGTGCAGACCCAGGGCTCGGTTCAGGTTCCCGTCGCGGTAACCCCGTCCGCCGAATTTCTTGCCAACGAGCAGATTTCCTATGGCTGGCAGACCATGTTCCTGGGAATCGTGGTCGCTCTGGCCCTGTATAACCTGTTTCTGTTCCTGATTGTCCGCCACCAGACCTACCTCTGGTATGTGCTGACGGTTGTCTGTTCCGGTGCCGTGCAGCTCAACTTCAATGGCCTGCTGTTCCAGTGGTTCTGGCCAGACGTGCCGTGGATCAACCGTTACTTCACTGTGCCCGTGGTCAGTGCCGCGCTGATTGCGGCCATCGTTTTCACCATGAAATTCCTGTTGGTCAAGAGTTACTCTCGCTGGGGGTATCGGGTCCTCCAGACACTACTGGCGGTCAATCTGTTGGGCCTGATCTACGGTTTCGTTGGTTCTTACCAGGTGGGCATTATCTGGATAAGCAGTCTGGCTGCGTTCGCGACCCCGGTGGCCTGGCTGATTGGTATCAATGTCTGGCGCAGGGGCCAGATCCTGGGCGGCTTTTATGTACTTGCCTGGACGCCCTTGCTGTTGGGGCACCTGGTGCTCGCGGTCAGCAAGCTGGGCTGGATTCCGCGCAGCCCATTTACCGAGCTGGCGCCCCAGGCCGGGGTGGCGGTTGAGGTAATTCTGTTGTCGTTTGCCCTGGCCTACCGGATCAACATGGAGCGCCGGCGCCGGCAACAGGCCCAGGAGCATGCCCTGGACATACAGCGCCAGGCCAACCTGACCCTGGAATCCCGGGTTCGGGAACGCACCGAGGAGCTGGAGCAGGCAAACGAGCAGTTACGGGCCATCAGCCTGACCGACGGCCTGACTTACGTCGCCAACCGGCGCCGTTTTGATGAGAAACTGGAAACTGAGTGGAACCGGGCGTTGCGTCACGAGCATGAACTGAGCCTGATTCTGCTGGATATTGACCACTTCAAGCAGGTGAACGACCGCTTCGGCCATCTGGTGGGAGACGATTGCTTGGTGGCGCTGGCCGCAATTCTGTCCGATGAGGTCCAGCGCTCTGGGGACCTGGTGGCGCGTTACGGCGGTGAGGAGTTCGCCATTCTGCTGCCCGCTACCGATGTGGCCGGCGCGCAGCAAGTGGCGGAACGGATGCGGCTGTCGGTCGCCCGAACGCCGGTTAACAGCGGCGAGCATATGTCGCCGGTCAGCCTGACCATCAGTCTTGGTGTGGCGACACTGACCCCCAACCGGCAATCCGATTGTCAGGAACTGATTCGCCGCGCCGATGAGGCGCTCTACGCCGCCAAGGCCGATGGGCGCAACCGGGTGGTGGTCTGGCATCCCAAGGCAGTCGCCCCCACCACCAGTTGACCTCAGTTTTTGAGTTTGTACCGGCCCGGCCCCAGGAAAATCAGCGCCAGTGCAGTGAACAGGAAGAAGCCCTGAAGTTCCAGCGCCCAGCCGCCGTTGCCGCTCAAAGTCAACAGCTGGTGGCCATGCACCAGGGCGATGGCAACGATCATGTTGAAAACAATGATCAGGGCGCCGATGCGGGTCTGGTATCCGAGAATCACCATCAGCGGTGCAATGACTTCCCCGATATAGACGCCGTAGGCCAGGATCGTGGGCAGGCCATGGCTGGCCAGCTGGCCTTCGATAAAGCCAATGCCATTGAGCAGTTTGGCGATGCCGTGGAACAGCAGTAACCCGCCCAGTGTCAGCCGTACAATCAGTTTTCCAAGATCGGCATTATCCAGCACGTTTGGCCTCCTCAGTGTTGTTCGGGAGGGCAAGAATACTGGTTTTCCGGAGGCAATTCAGTGACGTGTTGTTATTAAACTCAGCACGACGGCCCGAGGGCGAAGCGGATGTGGTTCCGCTCCAGCAGGTTTTCCCAGTACTGTCGCATCCAGTCCCAGGCCTGGTTATTGACCTGGTCGATGAAGGGTTCCAGGTCCAGGTCGTAGTAATCCGGGGTGCCGGCAATCTGGAGTACGGTAACGGTAATGGCATCGTCCAGCTCATTGGCGAAGGGTTCACCAATGAGCTCGTGCACCAACAGGTTGGCCCGGGTGGCTTCCAGGTCAATCAGTTCGCTGGCGCGGGTAGAGCGGTTGTTATCGTGCATTTCTTCCATCAACCGGTGGCACAGGTAAGCGCGTATGAGCAGCCCGTCGAGGCCATCGTAGCGGACCAGCAGTACCGAGGGCTGGGTGAAGTAGCGGGTAGCGGCATCAATGAAGGGTTGGAACAGTTTGGTTATACCGGCTTCCCGGGCACAGGCGTCAACACATTCCACCAGCCTGGGCGCCATCTCGATGTATTCCACCGCGAACTGGAACAGGGACGTTGCCGGTTGATAGCCATCCACCACCACCGAACCCGGCAGCCGGGCGGCTTTCTCTTTCATCTGGCGTAAGAAGGCGCCGGATCGTGCTTCCTGGCGCCTTGCCTGATCGATGATTTCAAGGACGGCCTGTGGTGTCATTTCAGGAGATGCCGAAGTCTGAACAATTTGAGGTCGCAAGGCGCCTCCCGTTCTATCAAGGAGTAACCGGAGGCAGGAAAGCAGGGGCTGGCTACCGCAACATGCCTGCCGTTTCTGACTAGTGTAGCCAAGATTTGTTGCCTTGCTGCCTGTACTGGCAAATTTAACGGTTACGGTGTGTATAGCTGGCGTCAGCGTGCATCAAACCACCGGCCCTCGCGGGTATAACGCCAGCACATCCAGCCCATGCTTCCGGCTCGCGCCAGCATCAGCGTGATGAGCGAAAACCAGAGTCCGTGGTTGCCCCACCCGGTGGTCAGCCACCAGACCGGCAGAAACACAGCCAGCGCTGAAAACAGCATGGTGTTCTGCATTTCCCGGGTGCGGGTGGCGCCGATGAACACACCATCAAGCAGAAAACCCCAGACCGAGGCAAATGGCAGCAGCCAGAGCCAGGGCAGGTATTGCCAGGCGGTAGTTCGCACCTCCTCCAGACCGGTCAGCAGGCTGATCAGCCAGCGGCCGCCGAGCACGAACGCAACGGTCAGCAACAACGCGCCCCAGATCGACCAGCGCAGGGCGCTCAGGAAGACCATGCGGAACCGGCGCCTGCTGTTCTGGCCAATGGCCTCACCCACCAAAGCTTCGGCAGCATTGGCGAAACCGTCCAGGGCATTGGAAATCACCAGCAAAAAGGTGATCAGCACGGCGTTGGCGGCCAGGATGACATCGCCCTGCCGGGCACCCTGAGCGGTGAAAAACGCCAGTACCAGCAGCAGGGCAATGGTGCGAACCATGATGTAACGGTTCACCTGCAGAATGGTCAGGTAGTCTGCCAACTGTCCGAACAGCGCGCGGGTCAATCGCTGGCCTTCGGGCATCCTCCGAAGCACGATGGCAAACCCGATCAGGGCAGCACCGTATTCCGCCATCACGGTGGCCATGGCCACGCCCCGGCTGTTCCAGCCCAGTACCGTAACGAAGAACACGTCCAGCACAATGTTGATGCCGTTGGCGATGATCAGCATCACCATGGGGCCGCGGGGGAACTGGGTACCGATCAGCCAGCCCACCAGGGTGTACTGGCACAGCACCGCTGGCGCACTCCAGATCCGGATAGCCGCGTATTCTGCCGCCAGAGCGGCCACCTCAGGGCTGGGATTCATCAGCTCCAGACCGATCCGGATCAGCGGTTGGTGGAACAGAACCAATAACAGCCCGATGCCGATGGCCAGCAGGATTGAGCGTAATAGCAGCGCGACCTGGGCAAAGGCATCCCGTTTGCCCCAGGCCTGGGCCGCCAGACCGGTCGTACCCATGCGCATGAAGCCGAAGGTCCAGTACAGGATGCTGAACAGATTGGCGCCCACGGCGACCGCGCCCAGGTATTCCGGACTGTGCAGATGGCCGAGCACGGCGGTATCCACCAGGCCCAGCAGGGGTACGGTGAGATTGGTCAGCATCAGTGGCCAGGCCAGTGCCCACAGGCGTCGGTCAATGATGCCGGGCGCACGCTGCTTATTCTTTATGCTTCTCAAAACTCTGCACTTATCTTATTTGGATTTAAGGATTTTTTAGTCTTTTTTTGATCTGTGTCTATACTCAATTTTGATGTATCCATAAGCAGGCTTTCACTCGGGGATTTCCGACGGTTGCGAGTGCCATCGGTAAATTTCGGAGGGATGACGCAAAATCCGACAAGAATAACACTCTGTGGAGACACAGTATGCGCGTGCATGCCAAGCGGGCAGTAGCCCTAGCCGCTGGTCTGTTGTCACCGGCTGTGGTCGTGGCCGACTGGACCATGAACATGACGCCCGGTGTAACCGGCACCAGTAATCAGATTTTCAGCCTTCACATGACCATTCTCTGGATCTGCGTCGCCATCGGTGTGGTGGTGTTCGGGGTCATGTTCTGGTCCATTTTCGCCCATCGCAAATCCCAGGGCGCGAAACCGGCCAATTTCCACGAGAACACGGTGGTCGAAATTCTCTGGACCATCATTCCGTTCGCCATTCTCGTGGCCATGGCCATTCCCGCCACGGCAACGCTGGTGGAGATGTACGACACCACCGAATCCGAAGTGGATATCAAGGTTACCGGCTATCAGTGGCGCTGGCAGTATGAGTATATCAATGAAGATTTTGGTTACTTCTCCAGCCTGTCTACACCCCGGGACCAGATCGAGAACCGCCAGGCCAAGGGTGAAAACTACCTCCTGGAAGTGGACAACCCGCTGGTGATTCCAGTCGGCAAGAAAGTGCGTTTTCTGTTGACCGCCAATGACGTAATCCACTCCTGGTGGGTGCCGGAGTTTGGCGTGAAGAAAGATGCCATCCCCGGTTTTATCAATGAAACCTGGACCCGGGTGGATGAGCCGGGCATTTACCGTGGCCAGTGCACCGAGCTGTGTGGCAAGGACCACGGCTTCATGCCGGTGGTGGTCGAGGCGGTGCCGGAAGAGGAATACAACGCCTGGGTGGCGGAGCAGCGCGAGGCAGCCGAGAAAGAACGCCAGCTGACCCAGAAAGACTGGACTCTGGAAGAATTGATGGCGCGTGGTGAGAAGGCTTATGCCACAGCCTGTGCGGCCTGCCACCAGGCGGATGGCAGCGGGGCCCCCCCGGCGTTCCCCGCGCTCAAGGGTAGCCCGATTGCGACCGGAGATATGACGGCTCACATCGACATTGTGGTGAACGGCAAGTCCGGGACGGCGATGCAGGCGTTCGGCAACCAGCTGAGCGAAGTGGACCTGGCCGCGGTGATTACCTATGAGCGTAATGCCTGGGGTAACAACACCGGCGATATGGTCACGCCCAAGGAAATTTTTGATTACAAGAACCAGCAGTAATCAACGCCAGATAACAACAATCACCAGCCACATCAGAAGGCGGTAACGGGGGTTTTCATGAGTGCGGTTGCAGATACCCACAGCCAGGAACATCACCACGGCCCGGCCAAAGGCATCAGCCGCTGGCTGCTGACCACAAACCATAAGGACATCGGGTCCATGTACCTGATGTTCAGTTTTGCCATGTTCCTGCTCGGCGGCAGCATGGCCATGGTCATCCGGGCCGAACTGTTCCAGCCCGGTCTGCAGATTGTGCAGCCGGAGTTCTTCAACCAGATGACCACCATGCACGGTCTGATCATGGTGTTCGGGGCGGTCATGCCGGCCTTTGTCGGGTTAGCCAACTGGATGCTGCCCTTGATGATCGGCGCGCCGGACATGGCACTGCCGCGCATGAATAACTGGAGTTTCTGGCTGCTGCCCTGCGCCTTCCTGATTCTGGTCTCCACCCTGTTCATGCAGGGCGGCGCCCCCAACTTCGGCTGGACCTTCTACGCGCCGCTTTCCACCACCTATGGGCCACCCAGCACCACGTTCTTCATCTTCGCGGTGCACATCATGGGTGTGTCCTCAATCATGGGCGCCATCAATGTCATTGCCACCATTCTCAACATGCGGGCGCCGGGCATGACCCTGATGAAAATGCCCCTGTTTGTCTGGACCTGGCTGATCACCGCGTTCCTGTTGATTGCGGTCATGCCGGTGCTGGCCGGCGTGGTGACCATGATGCTGATGGACATCAACTTCGGTACCAGTTTCTTTGATGCCTCCGGTGGTGGCGATCCGGTACTGTTCCAGCATGTGTTCTGGTTCTTCGGGCATCCGGAGGTGTACATCATGATCCTGCCGGCGTTCGGGGCCATCTCCCACATTGTTGCGGCCTTCTCCCGCAAACCGCTGTTTGGCTATGCCTCCATGGTGTATGCGGTGGGTGCCATTGCCCTGTTGTCGTTCGTGGTCTGGGCGCACCATATGTTTACCGTGGGTATTCCACTGGCCGGGCAGTTGTTCTTCATGTACGCCACCATGCTGATTGCCGTGCCCACCGGGGTGAAGGTGTTCAACTGGGTCACCACCATGTTCCGGGGCTCCCTGAGTTTCGAGGCGCCCATGCTGTTCGCCGTGGCCTTTATCATTCTGTTCACTATCGGTGGTTTCTCCGGGCTGATGCTGGCCATCGCGCCTGCGGACTTCCAGTACCACGATACCTACTTTGTGGTCGCGCATTTCCATTATGTGCTGGTACCCGGTGCCATCTTCGGCATCTTCGCTTCCGCCTACTTCTGGCTGCCCAAGTGGACCGGCCACATGTACGACGAAACCCTGGCCAAGACCCACTTCTGGCTATCGTTCATCGGCATGAACCTGGCTTTCTTCCCCATGCACTTCCTGGGGCTGGCGGGTATGCCCCGGCGGATTCCGGACTACGCGCTGCAGTTTGCTGACTTCAACATGGTGTCGAGCATCGGGGCCTTTATGTTCGGCGTCAGTCAGTTGCTGTTCCTGTTCATCGTGGTGAAGTGTGTGCGGGGGGGAGAGAAGGCCGCCGCCAAACCCTGGGATGGTGCCGAAGGGCTGGAATGGACGGTGCCCTCACCGGCGCCCTATCACACTTTCTCGACACCGCCGGAAGTGAAATAACCGGGAGGTCGCCATGGCAGAGCCACAACCGCAACACGGCAAACGCAGCAACGGTCGGGTGATTGCCTGGTGCATGGCCGGCGTGGTCGGTATGTTCGCCTTCGGCTTCGCCCTGGTGCCCCTGTACGACGTGTTCTGCGAAATCACCGGTATCAATGGCAAGACCGGCGGTCGGTACGATGCGCAGGTCACCAACCACGTGGATGCCAACCGTACCGTGACGGTCCAGTTCCTGGCTAGTAATGGCCCGGGTATGTCCTGGGAATTCCGGCCGGTGACCCGCAGCATCAAGGTGCATCCCGGTGAGCCGGTGACCGTCAATTTCTACGCCGAAAACGGCAGCGACCAGGCCATGGTCGGACAGGCAGTTCCCAGCTTGTCCCCGGCTGAGGGCACCCTGTACTTCCACAAGACCGAGTGTTTCTGTTTCAACCAGCAGCCCCTGGAAGCCGGCGAAAGCACAGAAATGCCTCTGGTGTTTATCGTGGATCCGGAACTGCCGGAACACATCACCAAGCTGACACTGTCCTACACCCTTTACGACCAGAGCCAGAAGGCCGAGGTATCGGGTGCCGCCGGGGCAGCAAAAACAACCAACAATAACGGCTAAGCCATCGGAGACAGCTATGGCGGATCACCAGACCTACTACGTTCCCGAACAGAGCAAGTGGCCCATTGTCGCTACCGTTGGCCTGGGGGTCACCCTGTATGGCGCGGCAGCCATCATGGTGAACGGCAACCAGGGTGAAAGCACCACCGGTTCCTGGATCATGTTCTGGATTGGCGCGCTGATCATGGCGTACATGCTGTTCGGCTGGTTCGGCAGCGTTATCCGCGAGAGCCGGGCCGGACTATACAGCGACCAGATGGACCGCTCTTTCCGCTGGGGGATGAGCTGGTTCATTTTCTCGGAAGTCATGTTTTTTGCGGCTTTCTTCGGTGCGCTCTTCTACGTTCGGATGTTCGTGGTGCCCTGGCTGGGGGGCGAGGGTGATAAAGGCAGTAGCAACATGCTGTGGGAAGGCTTTCAGGCCAGTTGGCCTCTGGTCAACAACCCTAACCCGGAGGCGTACCCGGGCCCGAAGGAAGTGATCGGGCCCTGGGGCCTGCCGCTGATCAACACCATCCTGCTGGTAACCTCGTCGTTCACCGTGACCATTGCCCACCATGCCCTGAAAGCGGGTCACCGGGCCAAGGTGAAGCTGTGGCTGGGAGCCACCATTGCGCTGGCGGTGGTGTTCATGTTCGTACAGGGCTACGAGTACATGCACGCCTATCAGGACCTGGACCTGACCCTGCAGTCCGGCATCTATGGCAGCACGTTCTTTATGTTAACGGGTTTCCACGGGGCCCACGTGATGCTGGGTACGTTGATGCTCGCCATCATGCTGGTCCGGATCATCAAAGGCCATTTCACCGCCGACAATCATTTCGGCTTTGAAGCGGCAGCCTGGTACTGGCATTTTGTGGACGTGGTCTGGCTGGGTCTGTTTGTGTTCGTGTATGTGCTCTGAGGCAGGTGAAGTCAGGGCGTCGGGTTCATTGTGAGATCGCCGGTCCAGAGCGCGATCAGCACCACGGCCAGTAATAGCACGCTGAGCGAGACCCGCACCGCCAGTGAGTTCACCACACGGTTGGTTTTACCGCCGTCCCGAATCAGGAAAAACAGCCCGCTGAACAGGCTGATAATGACGGCGAACAGCAGTACGACAATGGCAAGTTTTAACATGAGGAATCCGGTTGTTTCAGGTCCGCAGCCTGTTGAGCATTCTGGTGCCGGGAACAACGCCCCGGTTTGTTACTTCACTATAGCAGAGCGGCTCTAAGTGGGTTTCAGCTCCCGCCGCTGGCAGTTCGAACGGCGCCTGCTGGTCTTCAGCGGTGTCTTTCTGCCTCTGCTGATCAGTCTGGGCGTCTGGCAGCTGAACCGCGCCGCGGAAAAAACCAGTCGGCTGGAGACCTGGAATTCAGAAAGCGCCGCGTGGGACTGGCAGGATGTGGCGGTTGCAGATGGGTGGCAAGAGGGCCAACCGGTCACCCTGACCGGTTGGTACCGGGAGCAGAGCTGGTTGCTGGACAATCGGACCCGGGACGGCCGCGCCGGTTACGAAGTGCTGACGCTTTTTGAGCCGCTCTCAGGCCCTTTGGTGGTGGTCAACCGGGGCTGGGTACCGGCACCGGCCAGCCGCGAACAACTGCCGGAAGTGCAGACGCCTGGGTCTCGGTTCACCCTTCAGGGCCGGCTGGCGGCCTATCCGGAACCTCCTGTGCTGGGGGCGCAGGAGCCCGATACACCCGGCTGGCCGAGACGGGTCCAGGCGTTGCCGGAGAGCCGGGTCCGGGCGTTGGGCAGCACGCCGGCCCCGATGATTGTTCATCTTGCCGACAGCCAGCAACCGGGTGCATACCGGGCGGACCGGGCGCCGGATGTGATGGGCCCGCAGACGCACTACGGATACGCCGCCCAGTGGTTTGCACTGGCGGTAGCACTGACTATATTGACTCTGGTGGCGAGTTATAAAAAAGACAGCGAAAGACCCAAGGCAGGAGCCGACAATGACAACGACAACGGCTGACTCTATCTCTCATTCTGATGGCCCGAGCCCGGCTCAGGTCAGGCGGGGCCGGCGCACCGCCATGTTGCTCTTTGCGGTGGGTTTCGGCCCCATGCTGGTGGCGACGGTCATGTTTTACACCGGCTGGCTTAACCCGGCCGGTCAGAGCAATCAGGGGCAGTTGGTGCAACCGCCGGTGCCGGTGGCAGAGCTGAATCTGCAAACCGCTGCGGGGAACCCCCTGCAGGCACGCTTTGGTGTTGATGTCGCCGACCCGAAATGGCTGATGCTGGTGGCTTCGGAACGTTGCACGGAAGACTGCGAGCAACTGCTGTATCTGGCTCGCCAGGTTAACGTTGCGCTTGGCAAGAACGCGCCGCGTGTTGGTCGTGCCGCCTATCTGGGCACGGTACCGGCGGATCTGGAGCGGCGCTGGTCCGATGAGTACCAGTTGATGGAGCGCCTGCAACCGGCCGCTGGCAAGACACCGGCATGGCCCGCCGGGATCAACCCGGAGCAGCAACCGAGAATCCTGCTGATCGACCCGTTTGGCAATGTGATGATGCACTATGGCAGCGAACACACCGGCAAACAGCTGCTTAAAGATCTGAAGCACCTGCTGAAACTGTCACAGATTGGCTAACGGGAGGCCTGCGGTATGACGGCGATGTCTCCGGAGCAATCCCGGGCAATAGCAAAGAAACTGGCGTTCTGGGCTACCCTGGCCTGCTTGCTGGCAGTGGTGGTGATTATGCTCGGTGCCTGGACACGACTGGTTCACGCCGGCCTGGGATGCCCGGACTGGCCTGGCTGTTATGGCTTTCTGACCGTACCCCAGGATGAAACCCGCATCGCCATCGCCAATGCCCGTTTCCCGGAGACCCCGGTGGATGTCTCCAAGGGCTGGCCGGAAATGATCCATCGCTACGCCGCCGGTACCCTGGGACTACTGGTATTCGGGCTGGCCATTGCCTCGGTGCGCAATCGCAGAGCGGGGCTTCCGGTCAAACTGCCGCTGTTCATTGCCGGCTTTATCGTGTTGCAGGCCGCGTTCGGCATGTGGACGGTTACCCTCAAGCTCTGGCCTCAGGTGGTAGCCCTGCATCTGCTGGGCGGATTTACCACCCTGAGCCTGTTGTTGTTGCTGACCCTGCGGCTCCGGCGGCGGGCGCGGGAAAGTGAGGCGCCGCGGCCGGCGATGGCGGCATCCCTGACAAGACTCCGACCCTGGCTGTATGGCGGTTTGCTGCTGGTCATTACCCAGATTGCCCTGGGGGCCTGGACGGCAGCCAACTACGCTGCCGTTGCCTGTACCGATCTGCCTACCTGTCAGGGTCAGTGGTGGCCCGAGGGCATGGATTTTCAGCATGGATTTGATATCACCCAACATGTTGGTCCCAACTATCTGGGCGGCCAGCTGACCAGCGATGGCCGGGTTGCTATTCACGTCAGCCATCGCCTGGGCGGGGTCCTTGTGTTGGGTTATCTGGCCATATTGCTGGGGCTGCTGTGGCGCCAGCGAGCCCAGAGCGGTCTCGACAGGGCCATCGCTCTGGTGGGCGGTGCCCTGGTGCTCCAGTTCTGTCTGGGGCTGACCAACGTCTGGCTGCACATTCCCCTGATCGTCGCCGTTGCCCATAACGCCATGGGCGCCGGCCTGTTACTGTCGATGGTGCACCTGATCTGGCGGCATCATCAGCTGGCCCTGCCAGCACTATCCCCCGCACCTCATACAACAACCATAAACCGGGAGGTTACGGCATGAGCGAGCAAGTGAAGGCGCTGCCGATCCAGAATTCAACGCATGCGAGCACTATTTCCTGGCGCGATTACCTGGAACTGACCAAGCCCCGGGTAGTGGCATTGATGATTCTTACCTCGGTGATCGGCATGTTGCTGGCAGCCCCAGGCGTTCCCGGATGGAGCGTGCTGCTGTTCGGCAACCTCGGTATCGCCCTGCTGGCCGGCGCGGCTGCGGTGGTGAACCACGTGGTGGATCAGAAGATCGATACCGTGATGGCCCGCACTCGCAAACGGCCGGTGGCGACTGGCCGGATTGCGACGCTGGACGCCCTGCTGTTTGCTACCGTACTGGCGGCCCTGGGTATGGTCGTGCTGGTGTGGCAGGTGAACGAGCTGACCGCCTGGCTGACGCTGGCCTCCCTCGTGGGTTACGCCGGTGTTTACACCCTGTTCCTGAAACGGGCGACGCCACAGAACATTGTCATCGGCGGGCTGGCCGGTGCCATGCCGCCACTGCTGGGCTGGACCGCGGTCACTGGCCAGGTGGAAGGCCACGCGCTGTTGCTGGTGCTGATCATCTTCGCCTGGACACCACCGCATTTCTGGGCTCTGGCCATCCACCGTAAGGAGGAATACGCCAAGGCCGGTATTCCCATGCTGCCGGTGACTCACGGCAATCGTTACACCGAACTGCATATTCTGCTCTATACCCTGATGCTGCTGGCCGTCAGCCTGCTACCGTTTGTCACAGGCATGTCCGGCGGTATTTACCTGGTGGGCGCCCTGGCGCTAGGCTTGAGGTTCCTGCAATATGCTGTTCGCCTGCTGCGCGGCGACGACCGGCGGGTAGCGCTGAACACCTTCAAATATTCCATCACCTATCTGATGGCGTTGTTTGTGGTGTTGCTGGTGGATCATTTTGTCTTTGTCCCGGCCTGACTGGCCGGGGTCAAGCCTGGTTGGGAGACCCTATGGGGCGGTCGATTCGGATCACGTTGTTTGCTCTGTTGTTGCTGGTGGTGCTGGTGTTCGGCCTGACAGTGGGTCGGCAGGTCTTTCTGGTGGGGGGCGAACCGGCACCGGCGCCGGATCTCAGCCAGTACAACGCCTATGTCTACGACCAGCCACGGCCCCTGGTGGAGTTCTCTCTGACTAACGAGGAAGGAGAGACGGTCACCCGGGAAGATCTCCGGGGCCGGTGGACCTTCGTGTTTGTGGGCTATACCAATTGCCCGGACATCTGCCCCGCTGCCATGGCCAATCTGCGCCGTACCGACCAGTTGCTGTCCCCGGAATTACCTCAACCGGACTATCTGCTGGTCTCGGCAGACCCGGAGCACGATACCCCGGCGAAGCTGAAGGCCTATACCGATTTCTTTGGTGAGCATTTCCACGGCCTGACCGGCGATCTCGACACCCTGCGCCAGGTCGCCAAGAGCGTGAGCGCGGTGTTTGTGCACCGGCAGGTGAATGGTGAATTGCTGGTGGACCACAGCGGGCATTTTGCCTTGCTCAATCCGGACGGCGACGTTCAGGCGCTGATCCAGCCACCCCACAAGCCGGAACAGCTGGCCGAAGCCTTTGAGCGTATCTACCAGTGGGCCAACGCCAATCGCCAGCCAGGCTGAGGCGAAGGTCTCACTGACAAGCATTGGTTAGACACCTACACTACCCGGTTTCCGTTGATAACCTGACGACCGGGCCTCTGCCATGACTTCTGCAAACACCCCCACCCCCAGGCAACTGTTTACGGTTCTGCTCGCCGGTAGCCTGGTTTTGCTGGTTGTCCACGGCCTTGGCCGATTCATCTACACCCCGTTGTTACCCTACCTGGTGGCCGATAATCAGTTCAACGCGCCGGATGGAGCTGCGGTGGCTACCTGGAACTACCTCGGCTATCTGATGGGGGCGATGCTGGCCATCCGCTGGCACAGAATCGACCAGATCCGGCTGATGTTGCCTCTTTTCCTGGCGGTTCATGTGGTCACCACGCTGATCGTGACCCAGACCGACCAGCTGACGGTGATTTCTGTCACCCGCTGGCTGAACGGTGTGGCTAACGGCGTGGTATTCGTCCAGGCGCCAGCTCTGATTCTGGAGTGGCTGGTACTGCGTAACCGGGCCTCCCTCAGCGGTCTGGTCTATATCGGCGTTGGTGTAGGGCTGCTCGTGTCCAGCGGCCTGGTTACCGGAACCGCCAGTCTGCTGGAGGGCGCGGAGCGCTGGTGGCCGGCTGCCCTGTTGTCGATTCCCCTGGCCTGGTGGGGTGCCATGCAGTTACGGCAACTGGAGGTACCGGTGCGCCAGCATGATGACACCGGTAAGGCGGTGGTCAATACCCCGTTGCTGGATCGCGCCAGCATTCCGCTGTTCCTGTCCTATGCCGGGGCGGGCCTGGGTTACATTCTGCCCATGACCTTCCTGCCCCTGTTGGCAAAACTGGAATTGCCTGAGGGCCACGCCTTGCTGGACGGCACCTGGGTGATCGTCGCCCTGTTTACCATCCCGGCGCCCTGGCTGTGGAACAAACTGGGGGCCCTGATGGGAGACTTGCCCGCCCTTCGCCTGAATTTTCTGATTCAGCTGGCCGGTGTGCTGGCCACTGTGGTCTGGCCTGGCGCCTTGGGATTGGTGTTGTGTGCCGCCCTGGTCGGCAGCACCTTTCTGGGCACGGTATTGCTGACCCAGCGCATCGGGCGCGCCCTGCATCCACATCAGGGCCCGCGCCTGTCGGCGGCGATGGTGGCACTGTATGGCTTTACCCAGATGGTCGGCCCCTGGCTGACCAAGCAGTGGCTGGATGCGGGAGGCACCCTGGTGTCGGCTTTCGGCATCGGGGTGGCAGCACTGGCGTTTGGCCTGGTATTCGCGTTCTTCGTGCCCCGGCCTGAAGCCTGGCATGCCCGCTCCTGAGGCATGGTAAACTGCGGCCACATTCCGGCAAGCACCCCGTACCATGCTCCCGATTGATGCCATCCTCCCAGAACTGACCCGCACACTGGCAAAGACCACCACCGCTTTGCTCCAGGCGCCGCCCGGCGCCGGCAAAACCACCCGGGTGCCGTTGGCGCTGCTGGATGAACCCTGGCGCGATGGCCGCAAAATCCTGATGCTCGAACCCCGCCGGCTGGCGGCCCGTTCGGCAGCGCGGTATATGGCCCGGCAACTGGACGAGGCGCCCGGGCAGACGGTGGGCTATCGCACCCGACTGGATACCAGAGTTTCCGGCAATACCCGGGTCGAAGTCGTGACCGAGGGCATACTCACCCGCCTGATCCAGAACGACCCCATGCTGGAAGACTATGCCGCCGTTCTGTTTGACGAGTTCCATGAACGCTCCCTGCAGGCCGATCTGGGGCTGGCCCTGGTGCGTGAGAGCCAGCAGGCGCTGCGGGAAGACCTGCGCCTGTTGGTGATGTCCGCGACCCTGGATACCGCGCCCATTGCCAGGGTGCTGGGAGATGTGCCGGTGATTTCCAGTGAAGGCCGGGCGTTTCCGGTGGATGTCCTGTATCGGCCCCTGTCCCGCAATGCCCGGATGGTGGATCACGTAACGGTGGTGGTGCTGGAGGCCCTGGGAGACCAGACTGGCTCGGTGCTGGTGTTCCTGCCCGGGGCCGGTGAAATTCGACGGGTGGCGCAACAGTTGGTGGGACAACTGCCGGATAACGTGGTGCTGGCGCCCTTGTACGGTAACCTCAAGGCCGACGAACAGGACCGGACCATTGCGCCGGCCCCGGACGGTTCTCGCAAGGTGGTTCTGGCCACCGCCATTGCTGAGACCAGCCTGACCATTGAAGGCGTGCGGGTGGTGGTTGATGCCGGCCAGCAGCGTCGGGCCGTGTTTGATCCCAACAGTGGCATGACCCGCCTGATCACCGGCCGGGTGTCCAAAGCCTCGGCGGAACAGCGTAAAGGCCGGGCCGGACGGGTCGAACCGGGGGTGTGCTACCGGTTATGGAGCGAGTCGGAGCAGTTCGGCCTGGCTGACTTCACGCCGCCGGAGATTCAGGAGGCGGATCTGGCGCCGCTGGTGCTGGAGCTGGCCCAGTGGGGGGCCCGTTCACCGGATCAGCTGGCGTGGATTGATGCGCCGCCAAAAGCCCACTGGCAGCAGGCAGTGGAGGTATTGCAGTGGCTGGATTTGCTGGATACTGACGGTGCTATTACCGATCACGGCAAGGCCGCCCGGGATCTGGGGTTGCATCCCCGTTTGGCCCATATGGTTATCCGGGGGCAGGCTCTGGGGTTTGGCCAGCTGGCGGCGGAACTGGCGGCACTGCTGGAAGAGCGTGATTTGCTGGGGCCGGGCTCCGGTGCGGATTTGCACGAACGGATCCGGATGGTTCGGGGAGAACGGCCACCCATGGGTCTGGATACGACCCGGTTGCAGGCGGTGCGGCAGGCGGCGAAACGGTTGTGCCGGGAGCCGGTGTCTCGGAGTGTGCCCGGTGCCACCGAGGTGGGCCGGGTTTTAGCCCAGGCATATCCGGACCGCATTGCCCGCCGCCGTTCCGGCGAGGCGCCGCGCTACCAGCTCAGTAATGGCAAGGGAGCGAGCCTGAGGGACCATGATCCGCTGGCCCGGGAGGACTGGCTGGTGGCTGCGGACCTGGACGGCAAGGCCCGTGAGGCGACGATTTATCTGGCGGCGCCAGTGGATCTGGCGGATCTGGAGCAGGACCTGGCTGCGCACATAGAAGAACGGGAAGAGGCCCTCTGGGACGACAAGCGGGGCATGGTGGTGGCGCGTCACGTGCGTAAGTTTGGCGCCCTGATACTGGCGGAAAAGCGGTTGCAACAGGTGGCCTCGGAACTGATCCAGCAGGGTTTGCTGGATGCCGTGTGTCGCAAAGGACTGGATCGGCTGCCCTGGAACGAGGCCGCCCGCCAGTGGCAGGCCCGGGTGTTGTTACTGGCCACACAGTTTCCCGGTCACTGGCCGGATGTGACTGATTCTGCCCTGCTGGCCGGTGTGGAAAGCTGGTTAGCGCCGTTTATGGCCGGCATGCAGCGGTGGTCGGATCTGGCCCGGCTAGATCTGACATCCGCTCTGAACAGCCTGCTCGCTTATCCACAGCAACAACAACTGGATGAACTGGCTCCGAAAGCTCTGGCCATCCCCACCGGCCAGAAGGTGACGCTGGATTACACTGCCGACAATGGCCCGGTGCTGGCTGCCAAGCTGCAGGCCCTGTTTGGCTGGACTGAAACACCGACGGTGGCGGCCGGCCGGGTGCCCGTGGTAACCCACCTCCTGTCCCCAGCCCAGCGCCCGCTGGCGGTCACGGCAGATCTCGCCAGCTTCTGGCAGAACGCCTATCCACAGGTACGAAAAGAACTTCGGGGCCGCTACCCGAAACACCCCTGGCCGGAGGATCCACTCACGGCCCAGGCTCAGCAGGGAACGAAAAAACGCTCCGCAGGCTAACGCGCCAATGGCAGGCTCCGGTAAATTAGCGACTAATAACCGGAGCTTAGCAGCCCGTGGCCGTTACCGGATGATGGACCGGCTCTTTTCCAGATACACCGCGCCTTGCTCTTTCACGGTATCCGGGGCTGCGTGCTCGGACGCTTTGTGTACTTTCTCCAGCCGCTCGGCAATGTCTTCCAGCTCATGGTCCAGTTTGCCCAGAGCGTTTTCCAGGGTGTAGGTAAGCTGGTGGACTTCGCTCATGGCCTCTGGTGTCAGATCACCGGCCAACACCTGCTCAAGCCGGTTGTTGTACTCGGAGAAATTGGCCACCGCCTGTTCCAGGGTTTTCGAGGGTTCGCCTTTGTAGTGATCGTACTCATCATCGGCGAAGGCCGGAAGGGTGAACAGCAGGCTGGCAGCGGCCAGCATCAGGTGTTTTGTCATGGTCGGTTCCTCATTAGTGATAACTAATGCGAATTATTGTCAGTATCATTAACTATCGCCATGAGATCGGTCAATTTACGGATAAAATAACCCTTGCCAGGGTTCCAAAGCTGGATAAAATGCAGCCAATTTTCACTCTGTGCGGCTGTCACCATGCACCTTGTCTCATTCAACGTGTTCCGTACCCTTGGCTTTCCTGACACCACTGTACTGAAGCCCGAGCATTTCCTGCGCCACAAGCAGCTGCTGCAGGAGGCGGACTGGGTGCTGTTCCCGGAATACTGGCAGATCAACGCCCTGGTGCATGGCTTGAAGTGCCGGGTGTTCCCCAGTATCGCCAGTTATCGCATTGGTCACGACAAAGTGGAAATGACCCGCGCCTTTCAGACTGTGGCGCCGGAACACACACCCTGGACCTTGATTGAAGCCAATGGTCCACAGGAACGTGACATGCTGTGGGACACCATGGCCCTGCCTTTCGTGGCCAAACTCCCCAAGGCCAGCATGGGCGAAGGTGTGTGGTTGATCGAGTCCCGGGCCGACTGGCTGAAGTATTGTGATCGCACAGACGTTCTCTACGTGCAGGAATACCTTCCGATTGACCGGGATGTGCGGGTGGTTGTGGTGGGTGATCGGGTGGTGACCGCCTACTGGCGTACCCAGGCGGAGCAGGGGTTCTACAACAACGTCGCCAGAGGCGGCCAGATTGTGCCTGGTGATGTGCCGGCGGTGGCTACCGATCTGGCCCTGCGTCTGGCCCGGGAGCTGGAAGTAGACCATGCCGGTTTTGATATCGCCCTGGTGGAAGGCTATCCCTATGTGCTGGAATTCAACCGCCTGTTCGGCAATCAGGGCCTGGGTCAGGGCAGTGATCTGAAAGACGCCATCTTGGATTATCTGCAGCGCCAGAGTCGGCCCCAGGACCCGGATGGCCCCACCGAGCCAACGCCGCTGTGGCCAGTAGCGGTGTGACACAGAATACTGTGCGATAGGTCCGGTTTCGGTCACCGGATTTATGGGTATAACTGCGCATTTGCGGTGATTGGAAAAAGGCCCGATGATCGCGCCATTCACGGGTAATACAGCCAGTCTGTGCTACCCTTTTTTTATGCCCGTTTACCCTGTGGAGGGACACACCACCCATGATCCAGACGCCTAACGCCGATATCGCCGACTACTACAGTGCCGAGACTTTCAAGCGGATCAAGGACTTTGCCGACGGCAAGGAAACCCCGTTTGTGGTGATCGACACCCAGACTATTGACCGTCAGTACGAAGAGCTGGTGGAAGGGTTTCCTTACGCCAAGGTCTATTATGCGGTGAAGGCCAACCCGGCCCCGCAGATTCTGACCATGCTGCGGGACAAAGGTGCGAATTTTGATATCGCTTCGGTGTATGAACTGGACAAGGTGATGGCCCTGGGTGTGACCGGCGACCGCATCAGTTACGGCAACACCATCAAGAAGGCGAAAGACATTCGCACCTTTTACGAAAAGGGTGTGCGCCTGTATGCCACGGATTCCGAGGCAGACCTGCGCAACATTGCCAAGGCTGCCCCGGGCTCAAAAGTGTATGTGCGTATTCTGACTGAAGGCACCCTGACCGCCGACTGGCCTTTGTCCCGCAAGTTTGGCTGCCAGACCGATATGGCCATGGATCTGCTGATACTGGCTCGTGATCTGGGCCTGGTACCTTATGGTGTGTCGTTTCACGTAGGTTCCCAGCAGCGCGAAATCGGTGCCTGGGACGCTGCCCTGAACAAGGTGAAGGTGATTTTCGAGCGCCTTAAGGAAGAAGACGGCATTGAGCTGAAGATGATCAACATGGGCGGTGGTTTCCCGGCCAACTACATTACCCGAACCAATGAACTGGGGGTGTACGCGGAGGAGATTGCCCGTTTCCTGCACGAGGATTTTGGTGACGACCTGCCCGAGATCATCATCGAGCCGGGGCGATCGCTGATTTCCAATGCCGGTGTGTTGGTGAGTGAGGTGGTGTTGATTTCACGGAAATCCCGCACTGCCCTGCACCGCTGGGTGTTCACCGATGTCGGCAAGTTTTCCGGCCTGATCGAGACCCTGGATGAGTCCATCAAGTTTCCGATCTGGACCGAGAAAAGCGGTGAAGGTGAGGATTGTGTGATCGCCGGACCGACCTGTGACAGTGCCGATATCATGTACGAGCATCACAAGTACCCGCTGCCGCTGAATCTGGCGATCGGAGACCGGATGTACTGGCTGTCGACCGGGGCCTATACCACCACCTACAGTGCCATTGAATTCAACGGCTTTCCTCCGTTGAAGGATTACTATATCTGACCGAAGGTCAGTGAGGTATCTCAGAAAGGATCAGCTTGCGGGCTGATCCTTTTTTCGTTTCAGGTCCAGAGTGAACGCCAGGGGTAATACCAGCAGGCTGTAGGCCACCATGGCCATCACGGCATGACGGGTGTCGCCAGTCCAGTCGGCGAGCAGGCCGCCGAGCATGGGTACCGAGAAGGCCATGGTATAGCCCACCAGGAAGGTGCCGGCAGACAGCCGTCCGGTTTCGGCGGAGTTCACCAGCAAAGGCGGCAGAGCCACCAGCAGGATCAGCAGAATGCCGGCCACGAAGCTCATCAGCGTGGCGCTGGCAATGAACCACCAGCCTTCGAGCACCAGAGTGCCGGCGGTGCCGGCAATGCTGAGAACCGCCATGACGACAATGAAGGTACGGCGGCCGACCCAGGCCCGCGCCATTTTCAGCATCACCAGCGAGGCAAAGACCTGGGCGATGTTGTACCAGAACAGGGCCTCGGACAGCAGGCCGATACGCCCCTGTTGTTCCAGCAGGTTACCCATGTAGGCGTTGAGGCCGAAGAACATGGAGCCGGAAAGCCCCAGCAGCAGGCCCAGGCGCAAGGTGAGTGGGTTTTTCCAGTCGGGCAGCCAGGCGGCTTTGCGTGCGGGCCGGGCCAGGTCCCGTTTGGGCAGAAACAGGGCGGCGACTACCAGCAGGGCCGGCAGCGACCAGGCCAGCATGGTGGCGCGCCAGCTGTTGTCCAGCAACGGCATAAGAACCGGCAGGGTAATGCCGGCGCCGATGAACTCACCCATGAGCATGCCGTTCATGTAGATGGCTGAGCCCAGAGCAATGTGATGGGGTTCCAGCCAACGCGGCAGCAAGGCTGGCAGCGCTGGTTGCATCATCGCCACACCCAGGCCCATGACGGCGCTGGCTATCATCAGGGTGAAGGTGTCCGGTACCAGACCACGGCCGGCCGAGCCGATGACCATGATTACCATGGCCAGTGCCAGGGTGTTCCTTGGGCCGATGCGGGAAATGGCCAGCGAACCGGGCATGGCGCCAATGGCCAGCATCAGGATGGGCAGTGTGGTCAGGGCGCCGGTCAATGCCTGGGTCAGGGCCAGCTCATCGCCAATGAAGGGTGCCAACGGCGGGGCCACCAGCACGGGTATGCGCAGGTAAACACCGGCCAGCCAAAGCAACACCGCCACCGGCAGCAATCGGGCTGGCGGTGGCGGTGTGGTCGCGGCGGTTTGAAATGCCACGGCGGAGCGAATCAGTCTTCGCTGGTATCCGGCAGGTAAGCACCGTCTTCGTCGTGCACTTCCTGGCCGGTTACCGGCGGGTTGAAGGCGCAGATCAGGCGCATGTCTTCAGTGCCGCCGTACAGGGTGTGACGGTCGTGCTTGTCGAGGGCGTACAGAGTGCCATCGGTGATTTCGTGCACTTCGCCGGTGGCGAGATCCTTGATGCGGCCGTTACCCGCCACGCAGTAAACCGCTTCCAGGTGGTGCTTGTACCAGAAGGTGTGCTCGGAGCCGGCCTTGATAATGGTTTCGTGGAAGGAGAAGCCCATGCCATCCTTCTTCAGCAACAGGCGGCGGCTGGTCCACTGCTTGTCGCTGACTTCACGCTCGGTACCGATAATGTCTTGCACTCGTACGATTTTCATTCGCATTCCTCATTTTGTGATGGAATAGCCATACAGTATAAACATGCGGCTCAGGCTCGATTCAACCGCCAGTCGTCGTATGCCGCCATGGCCTGCTCGATGGCGGCGGCAAATTGTTCCCTCTGCTGATGGGTCAGAGCTCGCTGTTTCCGGCACCGTTCGAAGGCTTTCTGGATTTCCCGCCGGCTGGCTTTGTCGAGCTGTTCCAGCCAGTGATGGTCGGCCGGTTCCAGTTCCAGCAAATCCCGCCCGGCGTGGTTTCGCTGGCTGATATGCCACCAGTGATCCACCGCCCGCCCTAACACAACATAGCCGAACTGGCTGTCCTGTACAGGCCCGAAGCTGGCGGTTTTCAGGCCGTCCTTCATGGGCCCGATGCTCAGTGCCGGCAAAACCAGGCGATCCCCGTAGAAGTAACTGCCGGCAGCGCCAATCAACCCTCCGAGCAGGGCACCGGTGCCCAGCGACGAGCCAAACGTCACGGCATCAATGCCGGCACCGCTCACCGCTCCGGCGCCAAAGCCCGCGGTGGCCAGGTAGCGCTTGCTGACCGCCCAGTGCTTGCGGGTGTCCTCGGAAAACAGATCGTGCTGGCTGTGCCACTGCAGTTCCGCTTCCTGGCGCCGGATGCGCTGATGCTGGTACAGGTGCTCGATGTCGATTCTGAGGGCCTGTTCCCGTTGGCGTTGGTGCCGGTACCAGCGATCCCGCAGGGTCTCGGCGAGGCTGGCATCGCTGGTTTCGGCGATCTGGTTGAGCGTCAGTGTGCGTCGTTCCTGATATGACATCAGGTCTTCCAGGGCTCGGGCAACCAGGCCTGCCGCCTGGCGCCGACGCTGGCGGCGCTGTTCGGACAGGAACCGGGTGGCCCGTTCCAGCGGCGCCTCCCAGTCCGGTTCCAGCTGGCCGAACGCTCGTAACAGGCTTAGATGTTGCTCAAACGGGGCGCGAACAGCGTCGAACTTGCGGACAACCTGGAAGAACTGGCCCAGTGCGGCCTGCCAGGTGTCGCTGTAATCGTCCTCACCGATACTGTTGATCAGCGCCAGGCTCGGACGCCCGGTCCAGCGCAGGATGGTCATTTCCGCCTCGTGCTCGGCACTGTAGGGCACCGAGCCATCCACCACGTAGATGATCCCGGCGCCTTCCACGATCGGTGCCAGCAATTCACATTCATCGACAAACCGGTCATCGCCCCGGTGCTGGAGCACAAAAGCCCGCACGGTTTCCGGGTGATCCGAGGCGGAAATGCTGTGGGCTTCCAGCCACTGTAATACCCGCCGTGGGCGCTGGAAACCGGGGGTGTCCACCAGGGTATAGAGTTTCTGGCCATCAACGCTCAGTGGATAATCCTGCCGGGCCCGGGTGGTACCGGGTTCCAGGGCAATGGCGATAGCGTCGTTCTGGGACAGGGTGGCGACGACACTGGATTTGCCCTTGTTCGGGTGGCCGACCACGGCGAATACCGGAGCATTGGTCATGGTTGTGCGCTCCCGGCCAGATAGGGGTTGGGCTCGTCGACAGGTGGCAAGGCCACCGAGGCAAAGCCCGGAGCCAGGCGTTCTGTAAACCGAAGCCAGGGCTGAACCAGGTGGGCCTGCGGTGGCTGGTTCGGATCGCTTGCCAGCGGAAGCAGGGTTACCCGGCTATTCGAGGGCCAGCGCTCCCGGGCGGTCTCCAGAAAATCGTGCAGCTCGCCGGTGGGCGGCTCCCAACTGCGGGTGACGACAATGACTGCCGGATGTTCCTGGCCGGCCAGATGGACGCTTACTTGTGCCAGTACGTCTTCATCCTGGGCCAGACTGGCCCGGCCTCCGGCCCGGAAAATTCGGCAATCCGGTGCCTGCAGGCGTTGGGGCAACTCCGGTTCGCCAGCACCGGCCCAGCAGATCATCAGCGGGGTGTCCGGCAGTTGGTCTGGCTGGGCCCGGGTGCGGGTGTCTGGCAGGTCGGCGGCATCGTTGTGGCTGCTACCGGTATCCAGGGTGGCGGTTTCCATCCGGTATAACAGAGCCTTCATGCCGGGATGGCCGGCCAGCAGCCGAGTGGCACGACGGCGTAGCAGGCTTTGGCTGAGAACCAGCAACAGCACACGCGGTATCACCGTCCAGGTCAGCCATAACATAACCACGAAGGGCCACCACTGGCCCCAGCGTGAAGGCTCGACTCCGGTTGTGACAGGAGCGGCGCGAAAGAACCGGGTTACTTCCACCAGCTCCAGGGATGGCACGGCGGAAGGCCACAACCAGGACCAGGGCGCCGCCAGGGCGCTGACCAGATGGTGGTAGCCGGAAGCGGCGGTATCCAGAGTGGTGCTCCAGCCAAAGGCCAGGTCCTGGACCACCACCATGATCAGCAGCGTGGCCAGGCCGGCAAGACCAAAAGCAACGCCGCCGGCGTGGGCCGCCCGCGCCATCAGTAGTGGCTGGAGCCGGGCCCGGGTCGGGCTGGCGTGTTCCAGGTGCAGACGTTTCAGCAACCAGCGCCAGGGTTGCCAGCCGACTATGGCCTGTACCGTGGTGGCCAGTGCCAGCAGCAACTGGAACAGCACAAAGGTCAGAATCACGGTGATGTTGATGCGCTGGCCGCCGTCATAGAACAGCAGGCCCAGCATGGTCACGATGCCCATCAGGCAACCGGCACCGGTGAAGCCGCTGGTTGCCCGGCGCCAGAGTTTCAGTTCACGACGGCCAGCCGTCACGGTGCCGCCGGGGCCGGACAGTCGATCCATGTGTGCCAGCCAGCGCGAAGGACTGGGCGTTATTCCCTGCTGCTCGCAGTCCAGAGCAAAGCGCCGGTCCCGGCGGTGGAGGAAGGCGGGGGGCTGATCCCTGTCCCGCTGGACGCGGTCGTCAAAATCCAGCAGCAGACGAAGGGGGTTCGGGCTCATGCAGTGTCCTGATGCAAGTTCGGTCGTGGGTGCTTTGCTGTTAGCATATAGGCAATTACGATCCTGATACCAGTCAATGGACGCGCCATGCCCCATCACCTGATGAATCTGCGCCATGTACCCGACGACGAAGCCGACGAGATCCGGGCGTTGTTTGAGGAACATGGGGTTCGCTACTACGAGACCCCGCCCAGCCGATGGGGCATCAGCATGGGCGGCTTCTGGGTTCACGATGCGGACGAAGCGGCCCGGGCCAAGGCGTTGCTTGACGAGTACCAGCGCCAGCGTTTTCAGAGCCAGCGCCAGGCTTATGAACAGGGCCTGGCCCGCGGCGAAATCGGCGGCATCGGCTCCATGTTTCGACGTTATCCGCTGCGGACTCTGGCGGCCTGCCTGGCCATCGCTGCAATTGCGGCAATCAGCTTGTTGCCCTTTGTCCGAATAGGCTAGTTTCGCTGCCCGGTGTCTGGTTTTTCAGACAGTGTTCGGTCTGCCGGACAGTTTGCGGCGAGCGGCGATGCTGCGCGCGTGCCATGCCATTGCACGCGCAACCGCTGTCCGGAATTCCGGAATAGCCCCCTCTCAAGTGCCAGTAATTTTTCATTTTTCTAAATATATTCATGGTCTTGTCCGGTTGGCACAGGATCCGCATGGGCCGTGGCGCCCATGGGGCCGATTCAACAACAACAAACAAGGACCGACCATGAAACGAATGATGCTCTGCACCCTGATAGGTGCTGCCACGGTAACGCTTACTGCCTGCAAGAAGGACGAGGTGTTCAACTCCTTGCCTGATTTCCTGGTGAGTGATGTCCAGCAGTTCGATTACGATGGCAATACCGATGATCTTCTTACCGCTGGCCTGGGGCCGGAGGGGCTGGCCAGTGCCACACCACCGGCGTTTGTCGATGCCCTGAATCCGACACCCGCGGAGTTGCGCCGGCTGGCCATCTACAACAATTACCGGGCACTGGTGGATACTGCACCCGGCGGAGGCTATGGCAGCCTGTTTGGCCCGGCCGTGGGTAATGCCGGTGGCCGGATTCCGGGCCAGGAATTCATCGCGCTGATGCAGGTGCCGGGCGCCACTGTGCCGGTGACGGTAATGGCCCAGGTGCCCGACAGCTTTGATCCGGATTTTCCGTGCATGGTAACCGCGCCCTCCTCGGGTTCCCGCGGGATCTACGGCGCCATTGGCACCGCCGGGGAGTGGGGCCTGAAAAAGGGCTGCGCGGTGGTTTATACCGATAAAGGCACTGGTACCGGTGCCCATAACCTCGCCACAAACACCGCCCAGTCCGTGAACGGAACACTTACCACGGAACCTGAAGAAGCCTTGTTCCGGGCGGATCTGGACGCTCAGAGCCGGGATGATTTCAATAGCCAGTGGCCGGATCGCTTCGCCTGGAAACACGCCCATTCCAAACAGAACCCGGAGGCAGACTGGGGCCGGCATGTGTTGCAATCCATTGAGTTCGGCTTCTATGTGCTGAACACACTCCATGGCCGGGAACTGGGTAATGGTGAAATTCTCCGGACCATCAACCCGAGGAACACCCTGGTGATTGCCTCCAGTGTTTCCAACGGCGGCGGAGCCTCGGTGCGGGCGGCGGAACAGGACGAGAAAGGCCTGATTGATGGTGTGGCGGTGTCTGAGCCCAATGTGAATCCCCTTGTGGACCGGAGTTTCAGCATTCGTCAGGGCAATGGCCCTGCACTGACGGAACACAGCCGCAGCCTGCTGGATTACACCACCGCGCTGGCGGTGTACCAGGGTTGTGCCAACCAGGCCCCCGGCATCCGCGATCTCGCCCCCCTGAACGGCGTGTTCAACCCGCCGGTGACTGGCCAGAACATCTGCCACTCCCTGTTCAATAAGGGGCTGGTGTCGGGCGCTACTCAGGATGACTGGGCCCTTGATGCACAACGGATCCTGAACGAGGACTTCGGGGTGCAGCCGGAGCAGAACCTGCTGGCGCCGGTGCATTTTGGCCTGGCGGTCGGCCAGAGCATTGCCATGACCTACGCCAATGCCTATGGTCGCGCGGGTGTTGAAGACCGGGTGTGTGGCCTGAGCCTGGCGGCGACCGGCAGTGCCGGCGCGGTGGTGCCACTGGCGCCTGCTGCCGAGGCGTCGCTGTTTGCGGCGAGTAACGGCATCCCGCCCTCTGCCGGTGTCAATCTGGTCTACGACAACGCCGAGGGCCAGCCCACGAACCTCGCCGTTAGTGCTTCGCCCAGTTCCAGCCAAGTGGATTACGGTCTGGACGCCCTGTTGTGCCTGAGAAGTCTTGCCGAAGGCAGGGATGTGGTCACCGGCGAGCCCCTCGAGGGCGCTCAGGCCGAGCTGCACGAAGCGATCAGCCGTGGCATTTCAGCGGTGCGGGCCAGCGGAGACCTGCAGCGCAAGCCGACGGTGTTTGTCACCGGACGGGCCGATGCCATCCTGCCCATTAACCACACCTCCCGACCCTATGTCGGCCTGAACCAGGCAGTGGAAGGCCACCACAGCAACCTGCGCTATTACGAAATTCTCAACGCCCATCACCTGGACGTGCTCAACGGCTTTCCGGGCATCGGTGACCGCTATGTGCCGTTGCATCACTACTACTTCCAGGCGCTGGATCTGGTGTGGTCCCATCTCACCGACAAGCAGCCGCTGCCGCCCAGTCAGGTGGTGCGCACGGTGCCCCGGAGCAGCCTGACCACGCCCCTGACCCTGGCGAACCTGCCGCCCATTCAATCCGAGCCGGCGGAAGCGGACAGGATTGTTTTCAGCGACAATCAGTTGCAGATCCCGGACTGATTACCGACGGTTGAAATGCCACCTTTGGAGGTTTGCCCCCGCACCGGGGGCTTCCTATACTCCCGTGACGGCGTCCGGAAATCCGGACGCCCAAGGATTGCCCATGAAACCATCCCCACCCGTGAGCACGCGGACTATGAGCGAGTTGTTTACCAACAAGAACAAGAGCGGCCTGACCCGTGATCTGATCGAAGCCCTGTTCCCGATGTTTGAGGAAGCCAGCGCCGGTGCCATTGCGGTTGACCGGGATGCCAATATCACCTGGATCAACAGCAGTTATTCTCAGCTGCTGGGTCTGGTGGACCCCTCCCACGCCATTGGCAAACCGGTACGAAAGGTGATTCCGCAGACCCGCATGCCCGAGGTGGTGGAAACCGGGAAGCCCCTGCTGCTGGACATCATGGAACACAATAAGCAGCAACTGGTGGTGACGCGGCTGCCGTATTACGACGACCAGGGCGGTATTGTCGGTGCCGTGGCTTTCGTGCTTTACGACGATCTGCAACCGCTGACGCCGCTGGTGTCCAAATACCGGCGCCTGCACCGGGATCTGGCGGCGGCCCGCAAGGCACTGGCGAAGAAAAGTCGGGGCACCCGCTACAGTCTGGGTGATTTTGTCGGTGGCAGTCCGGCGGCCCTCGAAGTGAAACGCCGGGCGCGACTGGCGGCAGGTCGGGATATGCCCGTGCTGCTGCTGGGGGAGACCGGCACTGGCAAAGAGGTGCTGGCCCAGGCTATCCATGCGGTGTCGCCCCGGGCGGACAAGCCGTTTGTTGGTGTGAACGTGGCGGCGGTGCCGGAAAACCTGCTGGAGGCGGAGTTCTTCGGTGTCGCCCCGGGTGCCTACACCGGTGCCGACCGGCGTACCCGGGAGGGCAAGTTCCAGCTTGCCAACGGCGGCACGCTGTTTCTGGATGAGGTGGGGGATATGCCGCTGCCCCTGCAGGCCAAGTTGTTGCGGGCATTGCAGGAGGGCGAGATCGAGGCCCTGGGTTCGAACAAGGTGACGACTGTGGATGTGAGAGTGATTGCGGCCACCAGTCGCAACCTGGAGGCCATGATTGCCGAAGGCAGCTTCCGCTCGGATCTTTACTACCGGCTGAATGTGCTGGAGATCAATATCCCACCCCTGCGGGACCGATTGGCCGATCTGGGTGTGCTGTGCGAAGCCCTGCTGGGTGAAATCTGCGAGTGCCAGGGCATGCGTGGCGAGATTACCGATGCCGGCGTCGCGGCGCTGGGCAGTTACGACTGGCCGGGCAACATCCGGGAATTGCGCAACGTGCTGGAGCGGGCCCTGACCATGAGTGAAGATGGCGATTTACTGGATGCGGACGCCATCTTTAAAGTGCTGCCCCGTGCTGGCCAGCGTCTGGTCTCTCCGGTTCCCGCCCGCTCTGTACGACCGCTGGCCAGGATAGTTGCGGAGGCTGAAGCCCAGGCCATTGAAGAGGCCCTGGTGAGCTGCCGTGGCAACCGGACCAAGGCTGCCCGGCTGCTGGGAATTTCCCGTTCCGTGCTCTACGAGAAGTTGGCCAGATTGTCCTGATTTCCGGACGGCTGTCCCGTTATCCGTACAATCACCTAAGACTATTGTCGATGAGTGTCCGGATTGCCGGACATCTGCCTTGGCTCCAGAACTGCCGCAAATATCTATCCGTATGAAATAAAAGGCATTATCGGCTGTGGCACGGTGTCTGCTATAGCCTGTTTGCAGGACGTCAGAACAACGTAAGAAAACAAAGCTGGCGCAAACTCGTTGGACCCGACCCAAAGTCAGCTATGGTTTCCTGCGTTGTCTGATCAGTTTCAGACGTAGCCCGCCGGCAAGAACCGGTGGCTGTACGACAACAACAAAAAGGATCCATTTCATGTCGATCAAGCATAAGCTTTCAAAACTGACCTATGGCATTACCGCCGCCGCGGTTATCACCGGTGGTCTGGCCAGTGCGGACGCCGTGGCCGCAGAGAAGGTTCGCTGGCAGGTTCCTCTGGCGTTTCCATCCCATCTGGTGGGTCTGACCACACCGGTCAAGCACCTTACCGAGAATCTCAAGAATATCTCTGGTGGCGATATCCAGCTGCGTTATTACGAGCCGGGCGAACTGGTGCCGCCGTTCGAAATCATGGACGCCGTTGGCAGTGGCAAATACCCCGCCGGTTACACCTGGGTCGGCTATGACCAGGGCACCATTGCTTCGTTGCCGCTGTATTCCGGCGCACCCTTCAACATGGAGCCACCGGCGTATCTGGCCTGGTACTACGAGGGCGATGGCCGCGAGCTGCTGGAAGAAATCTACGCGGAGCGCAACATCCACCCGATGCTGTGTTCCATCATCGGCCCGGAAGGCGCTGGCTGGTTCGCGCAGCCCATCGAGGGCATGGACGACTTTGACGGCCTGAAGATCCGCTTTGCCGGCATTGGCGGCAAGGTTCTGGAGAAGCTGGGCGCATCGGTAACCATGGTGCCGGGTGGCGAGATCTACCAGGCCCTGGAGCGCAAGACCATTGATGCCACCGAGTTCTCCCAGCCGGCCATCGACAAGATGCTGGGCCTGGATCAGATCATCAAGAACTACATCATGCCTGGCTGGCACCAGACCCTGACCACCTCGCACCTGCTGGTCAACAAGGACACCTGGGACAAGCTGGAGCCACAAACCCGTGCCCTCATCGAAATGGGCTGTGAGTCGGCCACTCTCAAGGGGTTTGCCGAGAGCGAGTGGGCCCAGCCAACCGCCCTGCGTGACTATGAGAAAGAAGGCGTAACCGCCCAGACCCTGCCGGAGCCTGTCCTGCGGGAACTGCAGAAGGTCACCAACGAGGTGCTGGATGAAATCGCCGCCAAGGACGAAATGTTCAAGCGCGTTCTCACCAGCCAGCGTGAGTTCATGGAACATCACTCCATCTGGCACTCCAAGGGCTACCTGCCCCGGGATTTCTACCAGTACGACTGATCAGCGGATGATGATCATGGCAGGCGGCGTTGATGCCGCCTGCATTCCCTCTCTGCATCCGGACTATTCGAGGTTGTTGTGACTGATACCAATGTCTCCGGGGGTGAGCAGTCCCCGGCACCGGGCGAGGATTTTCTGCCCACCAACGCCCTGGCCTGGCGCCTGGATCGCCTGGTGGTGGCGGTCGGCCGTTTTGCTTCCTGGCTGTGGATCGGTGTACTGGTGGTGGTGCTTATCAACGTGTTTTCACGATACGTGCTGTCCCAGGGTTCCATTGCACTGGAAGAGCTGTCCTGGCACCTGTTCGGCACTGCCACCATGCTGACCCTGGGCTACGCCGTGGTGCGGGACGACCACGTGCGGGTCGACGTGCTGAAAGAAAAGTTCCCGCCCAGGGCCCAGGCCGTCATTGAATTGCTGGGTATTGCCCTGCTTGCGCTGCCGGTGATCTACCTGATGGTGGAAGTGCTGGTGCCCTACGCCTGGAAAGCCTGGACCTACAGCGAGCGTTCCCAGGCCCCGAGTGGTCTGCCGTACCGGTTCATTTTCAAAAGCATGCTGCCGCTGGGACTGATCTTCGTGATGATCGCGCTGTTCTCCCGGTTCCTGCGTTGCGCCACGTTCCTGTTCGGGTTCCCCCGGGCCGTAACGCCCCCTGAAGACGATCGCCGGTCTACCGGCCATCCCAATCCCTGAATCACGAGGCAGACGTCATGGGTGTAGAAGCGATTCTTGTTATCGCCATGTTCGCCAGCTTCATGGTGCTCCTGCTGCTGGGGTTCCCGGTAGCCTGGTCACTGGCGGGTATTGGACTTGTGTTCGCCATTGTCGGACACGTGATGGTGGAGTATTTCGACTCCCCGCTCTGGTTTACCTGGCAAGGCACCATGGGGGTGCTGGATGCCAGAATCTACGGCATTGTCGCCAATGAATTGATGGTGGCGCTGCCGATGTTCATTTTCATGGGCATCATGCTGGACCGCTCCGGCATTGCCGAGAAACTGATGCACAGCCTGGTGCGGGTGCTTGGCCCGCTGCGTGGCGGTTATGCCATCACCGTGGTGATTGTCGGCGTGCTGCTGGCCGCCTCCACCGGTATTGTCGGGGCCTCCGTGGTCTTGCTGGGCATGTTGTCCCTGGGGCCGATGATGCAGGCCAACTACAACAAATCCCTGGCCGTGGGCACGGCCTGTTCCGTGGGTACCCTGGGTATCCTGGTGCCACCCAGTATCATGCTGGTGCTGATGGCGGATCGCCTGGGTACCTCAGATGCCTCGGTTGGCAAACTGTTCATGGGGGCGCTGATTCCGGGCATCATGCTCGGGGCCATGTACATCCTGTACATTCTGATAGCGTCGTTCCTGAAAAAAGACCTGGCGCCTGCGCCGAAGAACCGGGAGCCGCTGGACGCCCGGGCCTGGCTGGATGTGCTGAGAGCGGTGCTGCCACCGATGGCCCTGATCATTGCGGTACTGGGTTCGATTTTCTTCGGCATTGCCACTACCACAGAAGCCTCGGCGGTGGGTGCCGGTGGCGCCATGTTGATGGCCTTTGTCAGCAAGCGGCTGGACATGGCCACCCTGAAAGAATCCCTGTACCAGACCAGCCGCACCTCGGCCTTCATCTTCGGCATCTTTATCGGTGCCACGGTGTTTGCCTCGGTGCTGCGTGGCCTGGGTGGTGACGAGGTGATTGAAAGCGCCATTACCGGGCTGCCTTTCGGTACCACCGGGGTCCTGCTGACGGTGCTGTTCATCACCTTCCTGCTCGGTTTCTTTCTGGACTGGGTGGAAATCACCCTGATCATCCTGCCGCTGGTCGCGCCGGTGCTGTTCAAGATGGGCGTGGAGCCGGTGTGGTTTGCCATCATGTTCGCCATCTGTCTGCAGACCTCGTTCCTGACGCCACCGGTGGGTTTCTCACTGTTCTATATCAAGGGCGTGTGCCCGCCGGGCATCACCACACGGCATATCTATCTGGGCGTACTGCCGTTTATTGCCCTGCAGTTGCTGGCGCTGGCCCTGGTGTTCTGGTTCGAGCCGCTGGCCACCTGGCTGCCCAACGAGGTATACGGAGGGGGCTGACCGGCCCTCTCTCCGGATTCCAATAACAATTCCAATCCTGAAAGGAGACTGTGACCATGCGTCTTCACAATCAAGTTGCCCTGATTACCGGCGCCGGCCGGGGCATTGGCCGCGCCATTGCTGAGCATTACGCCCGCGAAGGGGCCCGGGTGGCGGTGGCAGACCTGACCCTCGAAAGCGCCGCCGACACCGTGGCAGCCATTGAACAGGCCGGCGGCACGGCCCTGGCCCTGGCCATGGATGTCACCGACGAACAGGCGGTTGACCAGGGCGTGGCTACCATCGTTGAACACTGGGGCAGGCTCGATGTCGCCCTGGCCAATGCCGGTATCCAGCATATCGACCCGGTGCACAAGCTGGCCTATGCCGACTGGAGCAAGGTGATGAACGTGCACCTGGACGGCGCCTTCCTGGTGACCCGGGCGGCCCTGCGCCAGATGTACGCCCAAGGTGGGGGTACTATGCTCTATATGGGCTCGGTACACTCAGTGGAAGCTTCGCCCCTGAAAGCGCCCTATGTCGCCGCCAAGCACGGCATGCTGGGCCTGTGCAGGGCAGTAGCAAAAGAAGGTGCGGAGCACGGGGTACGCAGCAACATTATCTGCCCCGGCTTTGTACGCACACCGCTGGTGGACAAGCAGATACCGGAGCAGGCCAAAGAGCTGGGCATTTCCGAAGAAGAAGTAATCAGCAAGGTCATGCTCAAGAACACCGTGGACGGGAAGTTCACCACCCTGGAAGACGTATCGGAACTGGCGGTGCATCTGGCGGCCTTCCCGTCCGCTGCCCTGACCGGCCAGTCGATCGTGGTCAGCCACGGCTGGCATATGCAGTAATTATCTGGAGAGACGGATGAGCAACACAGAACAATCACCGGTTGTCTGGACCCCGGACCAGGACACCCTCACCCGTTCCCGCATGGGCCAGTTCAAGGCCTGGCTGGAGCAACAGGGCTTTGGCCCCTTTGATGATTACCACGCCCTGCACCAGTGGTCGATCACCGAACTGGACACCTTCTGGCAGAAGGTCTGGGACTACTGCGGCCTGGTCTGCGAGACACCGGCCAAACAGGTGCTTGGCAACCGGGAAATGCCCGGTGCGGAATGGTTCCCCGGCATGAAACTGAATTTTGCCGCCAACCTGCTGCGGCTGGCGGACGGCGACGATGCTGATAGAGAAGCGGTGGTGGCCTACTGCGAAACCCGCCCGGTCCTGCGCAAGACCTACGCCGAACTGAAAGCCGACGCCGGTGCTCTGGAAGCCTTCCTGCGCAGCAAGGGCATTACCAAGGGCGACCGGGTGGCGGGTGTGGTCACCAATGGCTATGAAGCCCTGGTGGGTATGCTGGCGGCCACCAGCCTGGGCGCGATCTGGAGCTCCGCATCACCGGACTTCGGCATCGGCGCCATCAACGACCGCTTCGGCCAGATCGAGCCCTCAGCTCTGATTGTGGTCAACGGCTACGGTTATGGCGGCAAAGTGTTCGCGCGCCAGGACGACTTCGCACAGCTGATCGCCGGCCTGCCCTCCCTGAAGGTGGTGATCAGCATTGCCCAACTGCCCGATGAAGCACCGATCCCCGGCGAACTGGTTACTACCTGGGATGATGCCCTGAAAGCCGGCGAAGGCCACGCGCCCTCGTTCACCCCGGTGGACCCGGACCACCCCGTCTACATCCTCTATTCCTCCGGCACCACCGGCAAACCCAAGTGCATCGTGCATGGCACCGCCGGTTTACTGGTCAACCACGCCAAGGAACTCATGCTCCACGGCGACGTGGGCCCGGAAGACCGCTTCCTGTACTTCACCACCTGCGGCTGGATGATGTGGAACTGGCAGGCCTCCGCCCTGATGACCGGCGCCGCCGTGATCACCGTGGATGGCTCCCCGGGTTACCCGAGCCTGAATTTCCTGTGGGAAACCGTGGCCAGGGAACGAGTCACCCACTACGGCACCAGCGCCCGCTTCATCGCCGGCTGCCGCAAAGCCGAACTACAACCGGCGAAAACCCTGGACCAGAGCCCTCTGCGCGTGGTGTTCTCCACCGGCTCGCCGCTGTTACCGGAAGACTACGACTGGATCTACACCGACGGCGCGCCTAACGCGTTGCTCGGTTCCATCGCCGGCGGCACCGACATCTGCGGCTGCTTTGTGGGGTCTACCCCGCTGTTGCCCGTGCGCCGCGGCGAAATCCAGTGCCGCTTCCTGGGCGTGGACGCGGTCGCCTACGGCGACGACGGACAACCGGTGAGCGAGGGCCGGGGCGAACTGGTGTGCCGCCAGCCGCTGCCCTCCATGCCCGTCAGCTTCTGGCAGGACCCGGATGGTGAACGCTACCGAGATGCCTACTTCAACACCTTCCCCGGCGTCTGGGCCCACGGCGACTTCATCGAATTCACCGAACACGGCGGCGCCATCATCTACGGCCGCTCCGACGCCACCCTCAACCCCGGCGGCGTGCGCATTGGCACCGCGGAAATCTACCGTCAGGTGGAAACCGTGGACGCGGTTAAAGACAGCCTGGTTGTCGGGCGCCAGATCGAAGGCGACGTGGAAGTGGTGCTGTTCGTGGTTCCGGCCGAAGGCCAGAACGTCACCGACGACCTGGTCAAAACCCTGAAAACCCGAATCCGCGAAGGCGCCAGCCCCCGGCATGTGCCCAAGCACATTGTCGAGGTGCCGGACATTCCCTACACCCGTAGTGGCAAAAAAGTGGAACTCGCGGTGGCCCGGCTGATCAACGGCTCCAGGAAAGCCGACAACCGGGATGCGCTGGGCAACCCGGAAGCGCTGGACCGGATTCGGGAACGTTTGGCGCAAGCAGGGTTCTTGCCCGACTGATTCTGGATAAAGGGGAATGTGAAGTGTGCCGATATGGGCTGTTTTGTCGACAAAACAGCCCATATTTGCGAACTCTGCGACGATGAAATTGGACTACCCGTACATCGTTTGGGCGTGGCAGGGGGAGAGCTTTCCAAAACCTTGCGGAGCCATGGATGGCGGAGCAGAGCGTACAGGGAGGTATTCACAGCGTGTTTTGGAAAGCTCTCCCCCTGCCACGCTTACCCCCTACCTGATAAATGTTAGAAAGTTTCGTAAATTCCCGCCATTTCATCGTCCTGTCACGGATGATCAGGCATTTTAAGTCCGTTCTTATACTAAGATCGTAACCAAAATTTTGTAAAAAATGCTATCTTAGTAGGTCTATCAAAAGTTCCGAATCAGTCACTGGCCCGACCGGACGTTCACAAGACGCCCGACCGCGCCATGACCGTCCTGAACCCACCCAATAGCCTGAGGACGAAAATGACATCATCCAAAGCCAAGATTGTCTACACGTTGACCGACGAGGCTCCCGCCCTCGCCACCCGGTCACTGCTTCCCATCCTGGAAACCTTCGCCAAGCCGGCTGGCATCGACTTCGAAACCAGCGACATCTCTCTCGCGGCGCGTATTCTGGCAGGCTTCCCGGACTACCTTGAGGAAGACCAGCGGGTTCCGGATGCCCTGGCTGAATTGGGTGAGTACACCAAGGATCCGGACGCCAACATCATCAAACTGCCGAACATCTCTGCCTCCATTCCTCAGCTGCGTGCCGCGATCAAAGAACTGAACGAGCAAGGCTACAAGGTGCCTGAGTACAAGGAGCACCCGGAGACCGACGAAGAGAAAGAAATCCACGCCCGTTACAGCAAGGTGCTGGGCAGTGCCGTTAACCCGGTACTGCGTGAAGGTAACTCCGATCGTCGCGCGCCGGCCGCGGTCAAGGCCTTCGCACGTAAGTACCCGCACACCATGGGCGAATGGAGCCCGGCTTCGCGTACCCACGTGGCGCACATGCGCGGTGGTGACTTTTACTCCAGCGAGCAGTCCGTGACCCTGGACAAGGCCACCAACGCCCGCATCGTGTTCGAGAACAAAAAGGGCGAGCAGACCGTTCTGAAATCCGACCTGCCGCTGCAGGAAGGCGAAGTGCTCGACGGCATGTTCATGAGCAAGAAGGCTCTGGTAAAGTTCTTCGAAGACGCCATTGCCGACTGTGAGAACACTGGCGTGATGTTCTCCCTGCACGTGAAAGCCACCATGATGAAAATCTCCCACCCGATCGTGTTCGGTCACGCGGTGAAGGTTTTCTACAAGGAGCTGTTCGACAAGTACGGTGACCTGTTCCAGGAGATCGGTGTTAACCCGAACAACGGCCTGTCGTCCGTGATCGAGAAGATCAAGCAGCTGCCGGAATCCAAGCAGGAGCAGATTCAGGAAGACCTGCACGCGTGCTACGAGCACCGCCCGGAAATCGCCATGGTCGATTCCGTGAAAGGCATCACCAACCTGCACGTACCGAGTGATGTCATCGTCGATGCCTCCATGCCGGCCATGATCCGTAACTCCGGCAAGATGTGGGCCCGTGATGGCAAGCTGAAGGACACCAAGGCAGTAATGCCGGAGTCCACCTACGCCACCATCTACCAGGAAGTGATCAACTTCTGTAAGACCCACGGCGCGTTTGATCCCACCACCATGGGTACCGTTCCGAACGTGGGCCTGATGGCACAGAAAGCCGAAGAGTACGGCTCTCACGACAAGACCTTCGAAATGAAGGAAGACGGTGTCGTGCGCGTGGTGGCGGAAGACGGTACCGTACTGACCGAGCACAAGGTTGAGGAAGGCGATATCTGGCGTGCCTGCCAGACCAAGGATCTACCGATCCGCGACTGGGTCAAGCTGGCGGTTAACCGTTCCCGCTCCAGCGGCATGCCGGCCGTATTCTGGCTGGACGATGAGCGTGCCCACGATGCCCAGCTGATCAAGAAGGTCGAGAAGTACCTGGCCGAGCTGGACACCGAAGGCCTGGAGATTCACATCATGTCTCCGGTTCGCGCTATCCGCTGGACCATGGAGCGCCTGATCCGTGGCCTGGATACCATTTCCGTAACCGGCAACGTGCTGCGTGACTACCTGACCGACCTGTTCCCGATCCTGGAGCTGGGCACCAGCGCTAAGATGCTCTCCATCGTGCCGCTGCTGAACGGCGGTGGCCTGTACGAGACCGGTGCCGGTGGTTCCGCGCCCAAGCACGTACAGCAGCTGATCCAGGAAAACCACCTGCGTTGGGATTCCCTGGGTGAGTTCCTGGCCACGGCGGTGTCTCTGGACGAGCTGGGCGAGAAGCAGAACAACCAGCGCGCCCGCCTGCTGGGCCAGACCCTCGACAAGGCCACCGAGCGCCTGCTGGAGAACAACCAGTCTCCGTCGCGGGTAACCGGCGAGCTGGACAACCGTGGTTCTCACTTCCACCTGGCCCGCTACTGGGCGGAAGAGCTCTCCAAACAGGATGAAGACAAGGAACTGAAAGAATTCTTCACCAAGCTGTCTGCCCAGCTGGAGGAGAACAAGGACAAGATCCTGGAAGAAATGACCGTGGTGCAGGGCCATCCGGCCGATATCGGTGGTTACTACCACCCGCCCATGGAGAAGGTGTGCGAGGTTATGCAGCCGAGCGCCACTTTCAACAAGATCCTGGCCGAGGCACGGGATTCCGTGAAGTAAGGCCAGTGTTTCAGCCGGGCCACGGGCCCGGCATGAATCCCCGAAACCCGGTGCGCTTGAAGCTCACCGGGTTTTTTATTGGTCTGGCTCTTCCTGGTAGCCCTGTCCGGTTTCACCGGCCTTGCGTAGCTGAAGCTCTGATCCGCGTTATCCTGCAGCAGGTCAAGCAGATTTGGTCCAGCCAGGGCGCCCAGCAATAGCAGCAGGGTGCTACCGATAAGGATCAGGTCACTGACGTGATTCACCCCTTACTCCTGTCGCAGCGGAGCGAACCGGGCCTGGGTCAGTCGGGCCAGATCGGCGGGTGCCAGTTCGATTTCGAGGCCCCGTTTGCCGGCACTGACAAAGATCGTTTCGAAGTCTTCGGCGGATTGATCAATGAAGGTTTTCAGAGGTTTTTTCTGGCCCAGGGGACTGACCCCACCCAGGACGTAGCCGGTGGTGCGCTGCACCAGCTGTTTGTCGGCCATGACGGCTTTCTTGGCGCCGGCAGCCTTGGCAATCTGTTTCAAACCGAGCATGGCGGTGACAGGTACGATGCCCACCGCCAGATTCTTACCATCGAGGCTGACTACCAGGGTCTTGAACACCTGGGCCGGGTTCGCACCGGTTTTTTCCGCCGCTTCCTCGCCATAGCTTTCCGCAGCCGGATCGTGCTCATACTCGTGAATGATGAAATTCACCCGGGCCTGTTTGGCGGCGTTGATTGCGGGGGTCATGACGGTTCCTGTTGGTTGGATCGAACGTAGCACCGATTAAAGCATGTGCCGCCAACGAGTTCATCCTTCCCGGAACACCGGCCAACGGTCGGTAATCGCTCCCCGGGTCGGATCGAAGACAGCCAGATCGCCAAACTGCAGGAAGACCGATTCGCTCTGGTGTGGCCGCAGGAACACCCGGTCGCCCTCTGCCAGATTGAGCCCATCGGCGAAATTCAGCATTTCCTGATTACTGGATCGGCCGTAGACCGGATTATCGGTTAATCCTGCCGGTGACACCGGCGTTGCCGGCCAGTTGCCGCCGTAGATGAAAGCCGTGCGGGCCCGGTTCGGGTTCCACAGTGCCTGCAGCCTGCCCAGCCCGGGGGCACCGGGAATTCGGGTGCTTGCCAGCAGCTTCAGGACGGGCGTGGCAATGAACGCCGCGGGCCGGTGGTCAGACAGTGTTGGCAGGTCGAAATCCGTGGGCATTACCAGGCCGGACCCGGCGGAGAGCTCATTCACGGGCAGCTCTCCGGACAGGCCGCGATAGAGCTGATAGGTGGTGGAGCCGCCGCTGTTGAACGTGAGGCCTGCCAGGGAACGCCCCAGATGTTGCTCGGCGGTGGTCACATAGTCCCGATACCGAGCTATGGCCCGGTCCCGCAGCCATGCTGCTGGCCCCGGTGCCTTCATGATATGAGGTTCGTAGCCCATGAATCCGCTGAAACTGAGCCAGGGCGAGCGGTCAATCGTGGTCAGGGCCCGGGCCAGTTCGCCGGTATCGGTGAATCCGCCCCGATGCAGGCCAATATCGATCTCGAGATTGATACGCAGCCGGCGTTGCTTTGACCGGGCAAAACCTTCATAGGCCTCAAGCCGCTGCCGGGAATCCACCAGCCATTGCAGTTGCTGTTCTGGCCGGAAACCGTTGGTGCTGGATGTCAGCTGCTGGTAGAAACGGTCAACGGCGGCCACCGGGAGCGGCTTGCCCATCAGCACATCCGCCTGAGGCAGGGCATCGGCCACGGCGTTGAGAAAGGGTTGATGGAAAACCATCAGCCGGTTACTGCCGGTAGCCGCCATGATCCTCTGCAGAAGCGGCAGAGACGGCAGTGATTTGACCACAATGCGGTAATGGTATTCGCCGTTCAGATGGCTGTTCAGGGCCGACAGGTTGTGCTCCAGTCTGGCCTGATCCAGTACCAGTGTGGGGGTTGCCAGGCCGGCTTCAGTAAGGGCGACGTCCAGAGCCCGGAAATAGGGGTTATGTCCGTCCTGGCGAGCTTCTGGTCGCAACCAGGCCAGGGCGCCGGCGGCACCCAGGGCGGTGGCGCCGAGCAGAAGCCGGCGGCGTTGTCGAACGAAGGCATTACTGTGGGCCATGGTTACGCGCTCTCCCCCGTCGTCTCGAACAGGCCGGCCAGGTAAGGATTGAGAAACCGCCCGCCCGGGTCCAGGCTGCGCCGCACCTCCTGAAAATCCTGCCACCTGGGATACAGGGCCCGGAAATCACCGGACTTGAGGGTGTTGAGCTTGCCCCAGTGGGGCCGGCCGCCGTGTCGCAGTAAAATCGGCTCCAGCGCCGCGAACATGGGTTGATAGTCTTCCTCGAAGAACCGGTGTACCGCAATGGAGACGGAATCGCGCTGGTAAAACGGGCTGAGCCAGGCATCGTCGGCCTTCACAAAGCGAACCTCGAAGGGAAAGAACACCTCGGGAAACTGTGCTTCCACCACAGACACGATCTCCCGGAAGGCCGCCTGCCAGTTTTCCCGCGGCAAGTGGTATTCCATTTCATTGAAACGGACATTGCGGTCGCTGGTGTAGTTCTGCCAGGACGCGGCCACTTTCACCTCTTTGTCCAGGGTACGGATATAGCCGCCCAGGATCAGCCGGCGCAATCGGGGTGACCAGGCCAGGTAGTCCCGCGCCCGCTGCAGATCCCGGGCACCGTCATTCTGGTCCAGCTGGGCGGTGGCCGATACCGGTTCGTCGGTCAGATCATGCTGGCTGGTAAAACCCATGCCGGAGAACGGAATGTAATAGAACTCGTAGTTGCGGTGCTGGTCGGCGCGGGCATCGGCAGCATCCAGAATGTCGTCCAGTGGCAGCCACTCGGTGGTCTTGCGCAACCGGTAAGGTCGGGTGTTCTGCAGGGTCACGTCGGTCACAATGCCCAGGCAGCCGAGGCCAACCCGGGCGGCGTGGAAAATCTCCGGGTGCTGGTGCCGGCTGCATTCCAGCAGCTCGCCCCCGGCGGTCATCAGCGTGAGAGCCTCGACATAGCCGGACAGGCTCATCAACCCGGCGCCGGTGCCGTGGGTTGCAGTGGCCAACAGTCCGCCCAGGGCCTGTTGATCAATGTCCGGCATGTTGAACAATGCCTGGTTGATGGCCTCCAGCGGCCGGCCCACCTGCCCCAGCAGGGTTCCGGCAGCGATGCGGGCCTGGCACTGCTGATCATCGTGGCTCAGAACACCGGTCATGCGCGCCAGCGAGACCAGAATACCGTCAGTGGGTACCAGGGCTGAGAATGAGTGCCCGGAACCAACGGGGCGTATGGTAAACCCAGAGTTGTCGGGGTTCTGCAGTAATTGCCGGAGCTCTTGGATGGTGGCTGGAGCAACACGGTTGCTTGGCAGACACGTCTGAGAGCCGGACCAGTTTCGCCAGGGCAGAGGGATTTGTGAAGACTCACCTGGGGCCGTTAACGGGCTTTCATCAGCGGCGGCCGGGTAAAGGTGACTGACGATGGCGGTGCTGATCAGTAGTTGCAGAAAATGGCGCCGCTCCATCACTGGCCCTCCGCTTCGGCAGGCGTGGCCATAAAGCGGATCAACTGGCGGAACTGCTCGGCGTTGCAGTCCATACAGAGCCCGTAGGGCGGCATGCCGCCCATGCCAGAGACCACGTTATCCACGAGGGCATTCATGCCTTTGTCCAGCCTTGGCTGCCAGGCCTCGCCATGGCCGGTCAAGGGGGCATCCGAGGTGCCGCGGGCGTGGCAGGTCTGGCAGGACCGCTGGTAGACCGCGGCCAGTTCCGGACTCGCCGGGCTGCTGTTGGCGGCATGGGCCTGAACGGCAGCCGATGGGCTGTGATCGCCATTGCAGGCAGTCAGGGCGATGGCGATAGTGGCCGCGACGGCCCCGGGCAGACGCTGGTGCAATTTCATTGTTGTTATCCGTAACGCGATTATGTGTCACGTTTAGTCTCATCGATTCTGCCTGAAACTGCAAATCCTTCTCGACTCATGATCTGTAACTGTCTACTTTTTGTATAGGAATCTAGAGGCAACAAGGAAATTCTCATGGATCCAGAACGGCCGGATTATTCGGAGCTGACGCGACTGAAAGAAAGCCACAGTCCGCTGAGGCGGGCACTGTGGGCAACACTGGTGTATCTGGTGGCCGGCCTTATCTGGATTACTTTCTCGGATCGAATTGTCGGGCTCTGGTTTCCGGATCCCCACGAGTTGTCGCTGGTACAGACCTGGAAAGGGTTTCTGTTTGTGGTGGTGACTGGCCTGGTGCTGTTCTCGGTAATTCTGCGTCAGCTCCACAAGGATCGCTTGCTGCTGTCCCTGCAGGCTAACCAGCGCCGAGCGCTCCGCCGCCGTGAACGACAGCTGACGGTGCTGATGGATAACCTGCCGGGCATGGCCTACCGCTGCCTGCCGGACGAGGACTGGACCATGTTGTTCGTATCGGCGGGCTGCGTAGATCTGACGGGTTATCAGCCGGACGAGCTGATCCAAAATCGAATCACCAGCTTCGCCGCGCTGATGGACGAGGAAAACTCAGAACAGATAGCGCAGGAAGTGGAAACGGCGGTCCGCAAAGGTGAGTCTTTCTCCGTCGAATACGCCATTACCCGAAAGGATGGAAGGAAGATATGGGTCTGGGAGCGGGGCTGCGGCGTACTGGACGATGACGGTACCATGGTGCTCGAAGGCATTATTCTGGATATTTCCGACCGTAAGCAGCTGGAAAACGAGCTCGAAGCCCTGGCCACGCGGGACTCCCTGACCGGTGTGCTCAACCGCCGGGAGTGCTCACGGGTGCTGACAGAGGAGCTGGAGCGGGCGCGTCGGTACAATCGTCCCTTCGCGTTACTGTGGATCGACTTCGATCACTTCAAGGAAATCAACGATACCTGGGGCCACGCTGCTGGCGATTCTGTGCTCTGTTCCGTCAGCAGCCTGCTTGAGGACAGTGTCCGCAGTGTTGATACCCTGGGCCGTTTCGGAGGCGAAGAGTTTGTCATTATTCTGCCGGAGATGGACGTTGCCGAAGCCGAGGAAACGGCCGAGCGCTTGCGTCAGCGCGTCTGTAACCAGCCGGTGGCGCTGGAATCCGGCCACAACATTCGATTGACCATCAGTATTGGCGTGGCGGTCTTTCCCGACCATGGCGACACGCTCGATGCGCTTTGCGCTGCCGCCGACAAGGCGATGTATCGGGCCAAAAAACAGGGTCGGAACTGTATCGCCATGGCACAGGCGGTTCAGCCAGTCCATAATGGTTTCAGATAGTCACGTTTTCCGGTCCTGGCTGAAAACCTCTGGCGCACCAACCAATAACAAGACTGATAAGGCGTTTATCATGCATTCACTCGCCCGCCGTGCCCTGCATACCTGTGATGTGCCACGGGATCTGACCCCGGTGACTTTTCGCGACACCGCCGGTGAACACCCGGATCGGGTCGGGCTCGACAGCAGTGCCGCCGAGGCTGTGTGGCGCAGTGTTGAGGCCCTGTACAGAACCGGAGTGCATCCAGGTATTCAATTGTCCCTGCGTTATCGGGGTGAGCAGGTATTGCACCGGTCGATCGGACACGCCCGGGGTAATGGTCCCCACGATCCGGCCTCGTTGCCGCGCATTCCCATGACCACCGACACCCCGATCTGTTTCTTTTCCGCCTCCAAAGCAGTCACCGCGTTACTGATGCATATGTTGTCCGAGCAGGGGCTGGTTAACCTGATGGACCCGGTGTCCTACTATTGCCCGGAATTTGCCCGTAACGGCAAGCGCACGATTACCGTGCACCAGATTCTCTCCCACCGGGGCGGTATCCCCGCGATACCCCGGGAAACCCCGATCGACGTGCTTTGGGACCGCGACGAAATCTGGCGGCTTCTGTGCGCCGCCAAGCCAGTCGAAGTGGACGGCGCCAAGGTGGCCTACCATGCCATTACCGGTGGCTTTGTGTTGCAGCGGGTTCTGGAAAAGGTAACCGGCGACACTATCGAAAGCTACCTGGATCGTTACCTGCGCCGGCCCATGGGTATGAAATGGTTTACCTATGGCATTGCTCCCGAACACCTGCATGAGCTGGCCAGCAATTATGCGACCGGCCCGACGCCCCGATTTCCGGTGTCCTGGGTGGTGAACCGTGCGCTGGGTGGTGATATTCGGACGGTGGAGAAAGTCACCAACGACCCCCGCTTCCAGGAGGCGGTGATCCCCGCCGGAAATCTGTGCGGCACAGCCGAAGAAATGGGGCGCTTCTTTCAGATGATGCTCAATGGTGGCAGTTGGGATGGCAAGCGCATCTGCAGCGAACTCACGGTTCGCCGTGCCATCCAGCAATTTGGCTCACTGCAGATGGACAGGACCATGCTGGTGCCCATGCGATTCAGTGCCGGCATGATGCTGGGCAGCAATCCTGTTGGCCTTTGGGGCCAGCAAAGCCGTTATGCGTTTGGCCATGTCGGGCTGATCAACAAACTGTGCTGGGCGGACCCGGCCCGGGACATTTCCGTCAGCTTGTTGAACACCGGTTTTTCGATTGTGGGCCATCACTTACCAGCCCTGGCCCGTTTCGTCTACACTGTCTGCAAACAGTTCCCGGTGTTGCCGGAAAACCAGCGGAGACTGGTGGCAGCCTGAGCGTTTCATTAAGGCGTCAGGCCTTGGCGCTCAAGGCCTGACGCCAGAATCTGTCAAAAAAAGTGAAAGCTTGTTCATTGTAATTGCACTTTGTCTGACAGTTCGGCACACTTGGTATTAATCAATAAGGATGTTTTCCACACTCATTGGACGAGGTTAACTATGGAAAAGCCGCAATTTCCCCCGCCTGAGCAGCGTAGCGTCAAGCTTGATCAGCACGACAGTGTTCGTTCCCACGTGCAGCAGCAGATCTGCGATGAAGTGCAGCGCCTGGAGCGCCGGATTGAAACCCTGCGCCTGACCAAGGCCCCCCACGCAGCCATCATGATTTCCACGTATGAACGGATGATCTGCCGAAAAAAGGGCTTTCTGCAGAATTGGGACCTGTAACAGGCCCGGTTTCTGCAGAGACGATTGCTACTGTCGGTCAGGTGTGGATTCTGCACTCCAGGACATCAGGAATTCCGTTTCTGGCTGATTAGCGCAGTTTGCCGGATTGCTGACGGTTGGAATGTCATCGGCGTTCTCGTAATCGGCGGGATCTTCATCCGGATCCGGAATTCTTGCCGGTTCGTCGTTGGAGACGAACAGGTGGACCGCGCTCATTCCGTAATCCAGTTCAACGCGGAGACAGTCCGGGCTGTCATCCTCCAGATTGAAGCCGTGTCGGCTGAAATCAATGACCGCCTGATCCGGACTTTTGATATACAAGGTATCTTTCTGGGTAGTTCCGATGAACTCCTGGCGCAGTTCGATGCCTCCGTAATCCCGTGACACGTAGTCTGCCGTCGCGTATTCCGGCTGGTTGTAGCCAATAGCGCTGAATGACGCCGCACTGAACCTTGAGCCTGCGAGAACACTCAGCAATTGTGGTTGTTCATTGCTGTCTTCGGCGTCGACGCTGCGGGCAACGTACTGGATAGTGCGATAAACATGCCCGGTTTCGCTGCCAGCCTGATAGCGCCAGTCCAGGGTCTGATAACGCCATTCCCGGGCATTCAGAGGGCGATTTTCGAGGGTCGCAGCCTGATCGGTAAATCGGATGGAGGCCTGATTGGAGCGGGAGTTATAGGTTCCTGACTCACCGGCTTCAATGCGCCTGCGGATATAGTCCCGCCCTTCATCAAAATTATCGACGCGCCCTACGCTGATCACCTGATTCATCAGATCGAGAGGGTTACGAACCTTGCGGTAGTTTTTTTCGTCGCTGGTGGGCTCGGCACCGATAAACCGGTCGATATGGCGACGGATGTCGGCAGCCGTTGCCTGGTACTCCGCTGTCTGGTTTGCGCCGTTCGGCTCGATACCGGGATAGAAGTCAGCGAACCGTGTTTTGCTCAGGGTGTTCGGGGCACGGTCTGTATCCGCGAGGTCAAAGGTGCTGAAGGTGAGATCAACATTACTGGCCGGATTTAACGTCGACGAGGAATCGCCGCCACTTTCAATCCGACAACCGCTGAGTGTCAGTAACGTGAGTGAAACAGCAGCAAAAAGGCAGGAATGTCTCATTTCAGGTGACCCCGGGGTGCGAAAAAGCGTGTGAACGGCTAAAGTGACGAGTGCTGACAATAAACGATAAAGCACGCAGCTACCCGCGCGGAGATCACATTTTGCAGCAACGGTTTGCCCATATCCCGGTGCGGACGGTGGTTCTGCTCCTGTTTCTGGCCGTTCTGGTTTTGCCATCTGTGGCACAGGCCCAGAATGCCTGCCGGGATGGACAGATCATGCTGGATCACAACACCGGCAGCATCCCGGATCTGGGCGAGTGCCTCTGGTACCTGGAAGATCCGCAGCAGTCGCTGGCGATTGATGAGGTTCGCGCCGCGGGCCAGGACACGCTGACCCGTCACCAGGGGGGCGTGCTTAATTTTGGTTATACCGGCTCGGCCTACTGGACCCGCTTTGACCTGAGCACCCGCCGTTTAACCTCCCACTCGGACTGGATACTGGAGCTGGCGCTGCCACTGGTGGATGACGTTCGGCTGTATCTGGTGCGGGATGGCCAGCTGGTGGAACAACGCCAGACCGGGTATCTGGACAGCTGGGACGATCGGGACCTGGCGGTGCCAAACCCGACCTTTCGGCTCAGATTACCGCCCGATACCGTCACCACGGTTTTCCTGCGCATTACCAACACCAACACTTTCCGTCTGCCGATTACCCTCTGGCACCCCGACAGTTACATAGAAAAGGTCTCCATTGATGAAGCCGTACGCGGGCTGTTGCTGGGTGCCATCCTGGCTATCCTGGCCTACAACCTGTTTGTGGCGGTATCGGTGCGGGAGCGCAGCAACATCTACTACGTGCTCTACCTGGTGTGTGCGGCGGTCTTCATCGGTACCGAACAGGTGCACGGCGTCCAGTTGCTGGATAGCCGACCAGCCTTGCTCAACAAGGAATACCTCCATTTCCAGATTATCCTGACCTGGTTCTTTGGCCTGTTGATGGCCCGTTCGCTGCTGGAAACCCGGCAACGCTCGCCCGATCTGGATCATGTACTCCGGTTATGTCTGACCTCTGTCGTCACCACCTTTGGTTTGTCGTTTTTCATGCCCTATTCGGTGGCCATGGAATGGATTGTGGTCGGCTCGATTCTGCTCAGTATCATTCTGATTGTGGTCAGTTATCTGTCCTGGCGCTATTACAACCCGGCAGCACGCTCCTATTTCTTTGCCTGGACCCTGGCCCTGATCGGGTTTGGTATCTATGCGCTGACGGTGATGGGTTACCTGCCGCTGAATACCTTTACCAGCTATTCGCCACAGTTCGGCCTGACGGCCCAGATCATTCTGTTTTCCTTTGCCCTGGCTGACCGAATCAAGCAGGTTCAGGGCGAGGCCCTGGCCTGGAACCAGCGCGCTCTGGCAAACCTGAGGCGTTACCAGTCGCTGTTTGATAACGCCATTGAAGGCGTGTTCCAGATGTCACCGGAACGTCGGTTTGTTACCGCCAACCCGGCCATGGCCGAATTGTTGGGCTACAGCAGCAGCCGAGAGCTGCTGGCGCGCAACCCGGATGTGCTGGAAACCTGCATTGCCGATGAGCGGTTGCGGCGCCTGGTGGTGGAGCAACTGGAAGCCCGAGGCACGGTGAAGGGCATTGAAGCCCGCTACCTGACCCGTCAGGGCGACGAACGCTGGGCCACCATTTCCTTGCATACGGTGTACGATGCCGAGGGCCTGCCCATGCACCTCGAAGGCACCTGTATTGATGCTACCGAGAGTCATCAGCGCCTGCAGATCGAGCGGGAGCGGGAGCAGGAGCGGCTGGAAAAAGAGCTGGCGCGGAATTCGGCCCAGGCCAAGAGCCAGTTCCTGGCCAATATGAGCCATGAAATCCGGACCCCGCTGGCGGCCATCATCGGTTATGGCGAAACGCTGCTGGACCCGGACCTGAACGAAACTGAAAAACGCAGCAGTGCGGAAACGGTGGTTCGCAGCGGGCGTCACCTGCTGGAGCTGGTGAACGATATTCTCGACCACTCAAAGATCGACGCTAACAAGCTGGATGTTGACGTGGTGCCGGTCAACCTGCCGGAGTTGCTGGATGAAATCCGCGGTTTCTTCGCCCCCCGAGCCCGGGAAAAGGGCCTGGATTTCAGTATCATCTGCGATTATCCCCTGCCCGAGAAAATCCGGACCGACCCAACCCGTTACCGGCAAATTATCATCAATTTGTGTGGAAATGCCCTGAAGTTCACGGAAAATGGGTCTATCTCCCTGATCGTTCGCTGTGATCGGGACGCCGAGAAGCTTTACGCCCGGGTGGTGGATACCGGGATTGGCATGAAGCCGGAACAGCTGGACCGTCTGTTTGACCCCTTTGCCCAGGGCAGCACCGCAATTTCCCGCCAGTATGGCGGCACGGGGCTCGGCCTCAGTATATCCCGGAGGCTGGCGGAACTGCTGGGCGGTGATATCCGGGTGTCCAGCACCTACGGTGAAGGCAGTGAATTTGAAGTGTGCATCAGCACCGGTGAACTTGCGCAGGTTCATTTCCTGCGGGATGCCTCGGAATTCAGCCAGCGGCGCCGGGCCATTGCCATGGTCATGGCGCCCCGGTTGTCGGGCCGCATCCTCTGTGCCGAGGATAACGATGTAAACCGTCGGCTGGTGTCGTTGCTGGTGGGGCGCACCGGTGCCGAGCTGGTGCATGTCAGTAATGGCGCGGAAGCCCTGGAACGCGCCACCCGCGAGCACTTCGATCTGATTCTGATGGACATCCAGATGCCGGTGATGAATGGCCGGGATGCCACCCTGGCGTTGCGGGAAGCAGGTGTTAACACCCCGGTGGTTGCGCTTACGGCCAATGTTATGGCCGAGGATATCGCCGAATATCGTCTGGCGGGATGCAATGATCACCTGGCTAAACCCATCGACAAGCAGCGCTTTTACGAGGTGCTGGCCCGTTACCTGGCGTTGTCGGCGGAAACGGCGGTGGGTTCCGGTCACCGATACAGCGGCAAGGTGCTGGTGGCCGAAGACAACGATGATAACCGTGGGCTGGTGGAGCGGATGCTCCGCCGCACCGGCGCCGAGCCGTTGCTGGTGACCAACGGGGAAGAAGCGGTTCGCCGGGCCCTGTCGGAGACCGTGAAACTGGTGCTTATGGATCGCCACATGCCGGGCATGGATGGCGTCGCGGCCACTCAGCTCTTGCGCCAGGCGGGCTTCCGGCGGCCGATCATTGCCTTTACCGCCGGTGATCAGGCTGAAAATGAAGCCTTGCTGGAGGCCGGCTGCGATGGCGTGCTGAACAAGCCCATTGACCATGCCCACCTGCAGGCCCTGCTGGATCGCTATCTGCCGGTGGAACAATGGGTCGGCGAGGCGGTTGACGATGACATTGGTCCGCTGGTGAACCGTTTCCTCGATAGCCTGGCCGAGCGAAAGCGGCGCATGGAAGCCGCGCTGGCCCAGGGACAGTTGCAGCAATTGCAATCCGAGAGCCATCAGATCAAGGGCACCGCCGGTGCCATGGGCTATCCGTTGATGACAGAACAGGCAGGGATACTTGAGCGATGTGTACGCTCAAGCCCCGGAGAGAGGGGGATGATTCGACAGGAACTGACCATCCTGAACGCCATGATTGACCGGGCCCTTGAGGGGCACCAGAGGTCGTCGAAAACCACAAAGGAACAGGCCAATGAGCGATAACCAAAAACAGGAACATTATTCCCTGAGCATGATGTATGGCACATACGCCGACATACTGTTCGTACTGTTTCCGTTTCTTGTCATTGCCATGCAGCGGCTCTGGGATGGCAACCTGTACCAGTCCCTGATGCGGCCCGACCTGAGTATTGCTGCGGCGATTCTGGCCGGCCTGGCTATCGGCAAGTTTGTGCTGGGGTTGGTGACCAATCGCGATCTGGGGCGCTACAAAGAGCGGATTGTGTTTTTTATTGCCCTGACCCTGTTCGTGGTCCTTGGGCCGGCCATCATCCTGATCCTGAGTATGACCGGGAACGCGGAGATTCCGGGCTTTGTGGCCTTTGTGCAGCCGGTACTGCTGATTGTCTCCATTTCCCTCTATACAACGGCAGTCAGCATTGCCAATATTCTCACCCGGGTGACCGCGCCACCGTCCGTCGGTGACCATGGCGGGCCCGCCGGTGATGAACCGGTTGATGTCCGCCCCGGGCCCGCACCTCTGGACTTGCCGCGCCGAACCGGCAACGATACCTACTGAGCCAGGGCACAGAACAGGAGAGTGTAATGAGTGATCTCAGAGTACTGGTGGTCGAAGATGAGCCGGTGATGCGGGAGCGTCTGGTCGACATGCTTTACAAAGCCGGTGCTACCAGCGTGTCTGAATGTGCGGATGCTGCCTCTGCCAGGGCGGCGTTCGAGGCCAGTGAGTTCCAGATCATTCTGCTGGATCTGGGACTGCCGGATGGTAACGGTCACGAACTGATGACCCGTTTCAAACAGGTTCGGGAGAACCAGCATATTGTGCTGGTCACCGCAGACGATTCTATCGAGAGTATTCAACGTGCCATCAGTGCCGGCGCGAATGGCTATGTGGTGAAGCCCTACTCCCAGGAAAAGATTTACGATGTGGTGAACAACTACGCCATGGTCCATGGCGGTGATCTGTCGATGATGGACGGACTGAACCGGCATCATTGACCGGTTCAGCCTGCGGCTTTGGCGGCACGTCTGATCAGGCTACCTGGCGGGCAATCCAGGAGTTGTAGCGGGTCGCAAGAGCCCGGACATATCGGGCTTCGGCGCCGTCCAGATTGCTGAGTACGCCTTTGAAAATCCAGCCCCGCTCATACAGACCCAGCACCCGCTGCTCGTCATCCAGATTGACTCGCTGATTGAGTTTCTTGCAGATTGCATCCAGCAGCGGCAGCTTCTCCGGGCGCTTGATCGGAGCCTGACGATTGGTCATGGGCTGGTTCGCTGCACGTGATGTCGGATGTCTTCTCATGATGTTCTCCTTGTCGTTTTGCGGCTGCAAAAACAGAAAACCCCGGAGCCTCACAGGCAACCGGGGTCTGGCGGAGAAGCTGCCCCGGTTGCCGCAACGGCTCCCGGGACTGACCGAAAGCCGTTAGTTGTCTTTCACCATGGCACGCACGGCCTGCCCAATCTGGCAACCGGCGGCTGAGTATACGGTGTGCTTTGAAATCATCCTGGTCATATCGGCTCTGTGGATTCGGTTCAGTCATCAGTGTATAGGCAATTGGACGGTTTGCAATAGCCGTGTTCATTCGGCAAACCCGTACAGACGCACCGGCGGGAAATCCTCATACTTCGCCCTGTCACGTGTTTTTACGTTGTGCAATCCGCGGTACCTGCCTGGCAGGTATCGGATGGATCTCTCCTTTCTACGCAGCCCGATGGGCTGCGTTTTTTTTTGCCATCTCGGAAAGTTCGTAGCCACTACTTCGTACAGCCATTTAGGGCGGCTTTGGCGATAATTCGACCACTGAATACATCCAGTTATCCAATTGATATCCAGAGGTTGAAACCGAAGAAAATGCCCGAAGAACCCGGACCTGCCCGTAACAAGTTCCGTTCTGATTTTATTGTCGAGATTGCCCTGATTGTGGCGGTTGCCGTTTATCTGGTGATGGCGCAGGGACAAGTGGTGGGTGAGAACCTGTCTTTTACGGTTGCTGGCGCCGCGCTGATGGCACTGGCGACTTACTGGACGCTCCATACCATCCGTGATGGCCTGGAAGTTATTGCACTGCGGCTTCGCCCCGGCAAATAACCCGTTCCCAGGTTTTGTGCAGGATGAGCGCATCGTTGGCTGCCCGGTGCACGGGCAGCCCGAGTTCGGCAATCACCTGCTGGCGGATGCCTGACCAGTGGCGCACCTGGCCCGGGTCGAGCAGCATGGAAATGGACTCCAGCTGAAACGCCGGAACCTCGCCGGCGGCCCGAAACAGCCGGTGTAGCCAGAAACTGTCGAAGGTCCAGGCGTCACAGAATACCTGCTCCGGCAACAGCTGGTTCAATTGCCGGGCCACCTCGCTAACCGCCATGCCTTCCTGCAACAGCCGTTGCCGTGAAATGCCGTGAATGGTTTCCGCGCTTTCAGACCAGTCCTGCCAGAGCACATGGGGCTGAATCAGCCAGCTGTGCAGTGCCCCATCGGGCATGCAGAGGCCTACCTCAATCGGGTAGCTGGCGATCAGGTCGAGGCTGGACGCCTCAAAGTCAATAAAGGCCGGGCTGAAGTCTGAGCTCATTGAATCGGTGCTGGTGCTTTGTCGTTTTCTTTCGAGTTTACCCCTGATCTTGCCAGGACGCGAACCCAACTCGGTTTGTCACTGTTACAATATAGCCACGCTTTGTAAAAGCCCGATGACACACCCTTCTGAAAAACTGGTGCTGACCCCTCATGACTGACTCCGTTGTCGTTATCTATTCCGGTGGTATGGATTCTTTCACGCTGTTACACCTGGCCCGCGCCCGGGGGCTCAAGGTGCATGCCCTGTCCTTCAACTATGGCCAGCGCCATGTACGGGAGCTGGACGTGGCCGCCGCGGTTTGCCGGGCTGAAGGTATTCCCCACAAGGTGATTGATATCCGCGCCATGAGTGAGGTGATGTCCGGCTCGTCCCTGACGTCGGATATCGAGGTGCCTGAAGGCCACTACGAGGAAGACACCATGAAAGCCACCGTGGTGCCCAACCGCAACATGATCCTGTTGTCGTTGGCCACCGGGTATGCGGTGACCGCCGGGGCGGGCGCGGTCTGGTATGGCGCCCATGGCGGGGACCACGCCATTTACCCGGATTGCCGGCCGGAGTTTGTCGAGAAAATGGATGCCGTGTGTCGGGTGGCTAACTATGAACCCGTGGGCATCGAAGCGCCGTTCATGGCCATGGACAAGGGCCAGATCCTGGCGGAAGGGCTCAAACTGGGCCTGGATTACAGTCAGACCTGGACCTGTTACAACGGCCGCGACAAGGCCTGCGGGCGTTGCGGGTCCTGCGTGGAACGGCTGGAGGCCTTTGCCGCCAACGGCGTCACCGATCCACTGACCTACGAGCGTCTTGCCTGATGTACCGCGTCAAGGAAGCCTTTTACACTCTCCAGGGTGAGGGCGCCCAGGCTGGACGCGCGGCGGTGTTCTGCCGGTTCAGCAAATGCAATCTCTGGACGGGGCGTGAGAAAGACCGGGCGAATGCGGTGTGCAATTTCTGCGACACGGATTTTGTCGGTACTGATGGCCAGAATGGCGGCCGTTTCGACACCCCGGACGCCCTGGCGGCCCATATCCGTTCTCTTTGGCCGGATGCCCCTGGCCGGCCCTACGTGGTCTGTACCGGTGGCGAGCCTCTGCTGCAACTGGATGAGCCTTTGATCAAGGCCTTTCACCGGGCCGGGTTTGAGGTTGGGGTGGAAACCAACGGCACACTGCCTGCGCCCGAAGGTATCGACTGGCTGTGTGTCAGTCCGAAAGCCGATGCCGAGGTAGTGATTGCCGAGTGTGATGAACTGAAGCTGGTCTATCCGCAACCGCTGGCGCCACCGGAGCGATTCCTGCACATTCGGGCCAGGCACTACTTCCTGTCACCCATGGCCTCGCCGTCTGTGCCGGAAGGTGGGCCGGATGCCATCAAGCAAAGCAATACCCGCAAAGCCACGGACTACTGCCTGGCGCATCCGCAATGGCGGTTAACCCTGCAGATGCACAAGATTCTGGGCATCGACTGAGTCAGACGGTTTCCGCGGTCTGCAGTTCCCGGTTGCGAAAGTGGCTGGGGCTCAGCCCCGTCCAGCGTTTGAACGCCCGGGTAAAATTGGCGGCGTCGGCATAGCCCAGGCTGTCGGCAATCTGGCTCAGATTCATGGTGGTGCTGGCCAGCAGATCCCGCGCGCGCTCCAGGCGGACCTGGTCCACAAGGGCCTGGAAGCTGGCTTCTTCTTCCTGCAGCCGGCGTTTGAGGGTGCGCTCTGAAACATACAGGGTGGAGGCCACCCGGGCCAGTTTTGGCGGAAACGGGTGACTGGTTTCGATCACCCGTCGAACCCGGCAGGCAAAGCCGGCATCTTCCCTTAACTGCTTCAATGCCGTCTCGCATTGTTCCCGTGAACTGACCGCCAGCTGGTCGTTGCTGAACTGCACAGGCAGATTGAGCTGGCTGGCAGGAATCACCAGGGCATCTTCACTGGCGCCGTAGTCCACCGGCACCCCGATGGAGCGTCGGAACCGGTGAAAGTGATTGGGTTCCGGGCCCCGGCGCAAAACCTGTGTCCCGGGCACCGGGCTGCCAGTGAGTTGTGCCCCCATGGAAACGCAGCCGAACAGCACGGCATCCAGAACGAATCCCTGCAACGGGCCCAGCTCGATATCGCATTTGACCGCGTACCAGACATTGCTGCCTGCGACTCGCTTCTCTACCTTCAGATGCGGTGCCCGCAAGGTGAGATAACGGGTCATCAGCTCCAGAGCCTCGGCCAGCGTGCGGCTGCTCATGACCGCGGTACCCAGTGCACCATGCAGGGGCAGCTTGAGTTCCCTTGCCAGCAGAATGCCAAGGCCTGGTTCACCACTTTCAATAATGGCCCGGGTCACAAACTCGCTGGCCTGGGCCTGGCTGACCCGAAGTTCGGTGGAGTTGAGCCGGGTGGGGTCCAAACCGACTCTCAGAACCAGGTCCCGTTCATCAACACCAATGGTATGAAGCAGCTCGGCCAGGGTATGCAGGTAGATGGCCGGCATGCCCAGATCCTGAGAATTGGAAACAGAGGCGCGCATGATGTTCCTCGTCAGCGTGTGTTGTTGTTATGCAAGGGAGCTCGTTGGAACCGATTATGGCGCTTTGCACGGTTGAGCCCCATGACTTCGCTGACGGGTCAATGGGCCAGAGAGGCCAATTGCTTTATCACGCCTGGCGCAGAACAAACTCCTGCAACACCTTGGCGGACTGGCCCGGACGCTCCAGCATGGGCAGATGGCCGACACCCGGGAACACATGGACTTCAGCATTGGGTGTGGCGGTACGAAACCAGTCTACGCAACGGGTTGGTGTGATCACGTCGCGATCACCCCATTGCACTTGCAGTGGTGGAGTGTCCGGGCCAAGAAATCGGGCGGGGGCCAGGGCATCGGCCAGCATATCGTTGAAAATGTGCCGCAGCGACGTTTGCCGTTTGAGCAGGTCAGGCCCCAGCAGGCCGGTCATGGCCAGTCCGGGTACCGTGGGCTTGCCATCTCCGACGCTGTTGAACATGCGGTAAACGCCGGCCCAGTCGCCAGGAATAAGAATGGCATCGCGATCAGACTTGAAGGGCGCGTTGATATCCACATCCGGGTGTTCCGGAATGCCGGCGCTATTGAGCAGTGTGACCGAGCGGGGTGGCTGGTTCAGCTTATGGGCGAGGATCGCGGCAATGGCACCGCCCATGGAGCTGCCAGCCAGATGCAGGTTGTCGCCCGGGTATTCAGACAGCCAGTCCCTCAGACGCTCTGCCTGGCGTTCGTAGCGATAGCTGGCCGCCGGCTGATACTGGCTTTCGCCCAGCCCCGGCAGGTCCGGAATCAGCAGATGCCAGTCCGAAGGCAGCTTCTGCATCCAGAGCGCCCAGTTCTCCTTCATGGAGGCAAAGCCATGGATAAGCACCAGGGTCGGACGCCCGGGGCCGGGCCGGCCGCGTTCCAGAAAAACCATGCGATGACCGTCCACACCGGCTTCCCGGCGTCTGGCTCTGAGCAGCCAGCGTTGTCCGGTTCGGGCCATGGGCCAGAGATCGGGTACAGGGATCGATGCCACGGGCACACCTCATTACTGTGAATGCCTTGTCAGTTTAACGCGGCACGGGCCGTGCGCTATTGCCCGGCTGCCGGACTCCGGAGGCGGTGCAGCAAGTCAGCGGGTGGGGGTGAGGTTCAGATCGGTCAGCACGGGATTGTGGTCAGACGATCGCCACGGGCCCGACTGATCCGGGGTCTGATGGTAGCTCAGCGCCCGGGGCTCATCAGCGTTGATGTTCCAGGTTTGCGCCCGCTCAACCCAAGGCATCAGTGCAGGGCTGGCAAGCGCGTAATCAAGGGTACCTTTCTGGCCCTGGTACCGGTAGGTATAGTGCTCGCACTGCATTGGCAGGCAAGGGTGATACTGGTGTACCAGGCTGGTGAAACCGGCTTCCTGGAACTGTTCGACCGGCGCCTCGCGGGCATAGCTGTTGAGATCGCCAGTGATCAGTACGGGTGTGGTTTCGGGATCTCCGGCCAGTGCCTGGAGCCAGATCACGATAGCGTTGGCGCCGAGGGTCCGCTGCCGGTTGTAGCAGCCCTGCCCGTCGCCCTGATCCTGTTCTCGGGCCGCTGCATGCCGGCAGGATTTTGATTTCAGATGTGGTACTACCACCCAGAACGTCAGCTCGCTTCCCCGGGCACGGAATGCTTGGGCGAGTGGCGGGCGGGACGCGCCTGGAAGTTCGCCTGGTCCGGGCCTGTAAGCCGGGCCAGTGGGGCGGATCCGGGATTCCCGATAGAGCAAGGCAGTGCGGATGGCATCGTTGCCGTCCCGGCCCGGCGTCTGTACGACTGCCCAATCAGCGCCGAGCGTCCGGGCCAGGCCAGCCGCCGCACTGTCTGGGCCGTAGCCGTCATTTTCCAGTTCGGTCACGGCAAGGATGTCAGGGTGCGCGTCCTGGATGGTTCGGGCGAGTTTACGGTTCTGGGTCTGAAACTGCTCGAGCGATGATGCGCCCCGTGGCGTGGGAAAGCCCTTGCCCTGCCCGTCGCCATTGAAGTAGTTCTGCAGGTTCAGTGTCATGATCCGGATACTGTCCGTTGATTTGGTCGGCGCTTGTGGTCTGGGGTTACCGGCCTGGAAACGTGGTACAGCGCCCGGTTGAACCCGCCACTGGCCAAAGCGGTAATCCAGTACGCCCTCCAGTTCTGGCACGATATCGCCGGCCCGAACGGTATCGCGTTCTGAGAGCCAGGGCACCGGCGTCGGGTTTTGCTTGCCCAGGCCGTCGTCCAGGGTGACGCGTTGCGCCAGGTTTTGCTGTTCACGCCTGCGGGCGGCGGGGCCCGGTGAAAGCTGTTCCGTGGCCATCACCTGATCGTTGGCCGCCAATGCCAGCTCGCCGTATTGGGGCAGGTTGTAATTATCGATGACGGTCAGAGGCTCAGCGAAACGCACCCGCATGTTTTCGAGGCTTTCCGGTGGTTGCGACCAGGGTAGCGATACGTTGATCGGCGCTGGCAGGGTTGCCTGGCCGCAGACCGAAAGGCTGTGTACCGGAGCCAGTTCGGTCAGGCCGTGATACTCCTTGACGGTGCCGGTAACCCGCACCCGCTGGCCTACGGTGCCACCGGCTTTGCGGGTATAGACAAACAGTGCTTCGGAGGTGGCTGGATTGTCATCGGTCTGGTGATCGGCCTGCTGCAGATAGAAGCCGGAAAAGCCGCCAGGTTTTCGGGCATCCAGGGTAAGGATGCCTTCTACGGTAACGGTTTGGCCGATCAGTGGGGACTGGTTACCGGTGCCCTGTACCTGATGGATGGGCGTGGCGGAAGCTCCGCAGCGGTTATCGGCATGCGCCTGGAGTGGCGTCGCCGATAACACGAGCCCCAGGTAAAAAAGGGCAGTAAAGGTCTGGAGCGGTCTGGTCACGGGGCCAGTCTAGCAGAGACCGGCCACCGCCTTGAGTGCCCGTTCGCGTTTGCTGCCAAAACCGAGCTGGTCCGGGTTGGCCAGTTCTAGCTGCTGAACCAATGGGTCTGGGTGGCTGTTTTCGTAGGTGATGCCCAGTCGGGACAGCACATAGGGTGCCAGGGCTGCTCGGGTTTCGATGTGCAGCAGGCCATTGGTCATGCCGTAGTCGCGGGCGATGATCTTCTGCTGGGCTTCGGTCAGGCGCTGGTCCGGGGTGATCTCCAGTGTCACCTGCCGCTGCCAGTCGTCATCCTGCTGGGCGTTATGCCTGGCTTTCTGGCGCAGGGCTTCAATACGGCCGTGGAAGCGGCTCAGGGCAAAATCCCGGAATTCCCGGTTGGCGCTGCACCAGGCCCGAATGTGCCAGTTGTTGCCGGCACAGACCAGAGCGTGGGGTTCCAGCACACTTTCGGCGGCCTCCGGGCGACTCAGTGACACGTAGCTCGCCTTCAGCTGGCGATGATAACGGGTGGCGGTAACCACGGCCCGCATGACTTCCGGGTCTATATGGCGGGCTGCCTCGGGGATGACGGCGTTGCCGGGCAGGCCCAGCTCGAGATCGGAGAAGGTATCGCTCAGGTTCTGCTGGCGGGCCAGAAGATCCTGATACTCGGAGACGGCGCCCCGGGTAACCACCGGCTTGAAATTGGCAGACGGGACATAGCCTTTCAGGTGCCGGTCGTAGACCAGGTTGCCCGGAGCCAGTTCACGCAGATAGGTGTTGATGTCCTTGGAAGCCTGCTGTCGACCGATACCAAAGCTGTGACAGATATGGTTGGTGGTCAGTCGACCCTCCCACAGGGCGATAATCTCGATCAGGCGATAGCGAAGCAGTAAATCCCAACGAATGGGCCAGTCCGTTTTCTTCATAACCAGGCGCTCACGGTCCAGTAGATTGCATGGCAAATATGTTACCTGCTCCCGCCAATCGGGTCTGTTACGACCCATTAATGTAAAACATTGTCAAATGGCCTGCCAGTGCGGGTTCCGGGTCTCGGCAACTCCCTAGTGGCGCGGCCATGAAGAGGTTGGTTAAATGCTCGCCAGCAGACAATCTATAATGTTGCTATCTTTTCTTTTTGTTACCCACTGTAATTGCGGCAGGCAGAGTCCCGATGACCCGAATGGTTGCGTCTTTATCAGCGCTGATACTCAGTATTGTCCTTCTGGTCAGTGGCAACGCTTTTCTGATGACTCTGTTGGGCATTCGCCTGAGTATTGAAGAGATTTCGCCAGATGTGATCGGCTGGGTGCTGGTGTGTTACTCCATCGGGTTTGTGCTTGGCACCCTGTATGTGCACAAGATTATCGGCCGGGTTGGCCATATCCGGGCCTTTGCGGTGTTCGCAGCCATGGCGGCGGTCACTGCCTTGATGTATCCGATGGCCGTTTCCATGGTGTTCTGGGCAGTACTGCGGGTGCTGTCCGGCTTCAGCATTGCCGGGGTGCTGGTGGTCATTGAGAGCTGGTTTTCCAGTCGGGCCACCAACGCCAATCGCGGCGCGCTCTTCGCGGTCTATCAGATTGTCTTCTATCTTTCGGCCGCCGGCGGCCAGTTGATTGTCAATGTCGGTGACCCCGCCAACTTCCTGCCGTTTTCGCTGGCGGCCATGTTGTTGACCCTGGCCTTGATTCCGCTGTCGCTAACCCGGATGGAAGCCCCGGTTATCGAACAGGCCAGCCGTATGTCGGTGTTCAAACTGGCGCGAGAATCCTTTTCCGGCGTTGCCGGGGCCCTGATCTGTGGGGTGCTGATCGGTGGCTTTTATGCCCTTGGGCCGGTATACGCCACGCTGGTTGGCCTGGATGTGGCGCGCACCTCTACCTTCATGGCCAGCGCGATTGTGGCGGCCATGCTTCTGGCCTGGCCGCTGGGACGGCTGTGCGACCGCTTTGACCGGCGCAGGGTCATGTTCTGGGTGGCGATGGCCGCCGCGGCTTCCGCGGGCGGTGTCGCGGTGTTCGGTGCGAGCAATCTGGCGTTGTTGACCTTGTTGGTGGGGTTGTTTACCGGCCTTTCGGCCACCATCTATCCAATCGCAGTGGCGATCACCAACGACCGTATGGACAGCAACCGGATAGTCTCCGCCAGCGCGACCTTGCTGCTGAGCTATGGTATTGGCAGTGTCATCGGCCCAATTGCCATGGCCAAGCTGATCAGCCTGTTGGGTCCGGCCGGTCTGTTCTATGGCAATGCCGGTTTCCTGCTGGTATTGGGGGTGATTACCAGCTACCGCATCAGCCACACCGAGGATGTTCCGGTGGACGAGCAGGAGCATTTCGTTCCGGCCATGCCGGAAACCTCACCGGTGCTGACCGAGATGGATCCCCGGAACACCGAGTTTCACGAATCACCGGAAGTGGAAGAAATGCAGGAGGAGCTGCGTCAGGCCGGTTGACGCAGCTTTCGGTTTTCCCCAATTATATTTTTGTCTTCACATCTGTTTTTATCTCAATGGTTAGCTTACTATTGGTGAATTTCCAATAAGGTAAGTCTTTTGTCGGTTTTCGGGGTGGCGTTTGCTTGTCCCATGCCGGATCACCATCAGGAGTAATGAACCATGAGAGATCAGTTTCCGTTTGCCGTTGCCCGGGTAACCCGCCGCTGGCGCAAAATGCTCGATGAACGCCTTAAAGATCTGGGCGTTACCCAGGCTCGCTGGAGCACCATGGTGTATCTGCAGCAAGGTGGTGAAGGCCTGACCCAGCGCGAGCTGGCCAGCCTGATGGCCATTGAAAACCCGACTCTGGTACGTTTGCTGGATAGTCTGGAGCAACAGGGGCTGATTGAGCGCCGTCCATGCCCCAACGATCGTCGCGCCCGTCGCCTTCACCTGACCAAGGCCGGTGTCGAGTTCATGGATGAGTTGTCAGAGCGAGCGGCCACGCTCCGCGAGGAGATGCTTGACGGCATTTCCGACAAAGACATTGAGGCATCGCTCAAGGTTTTCCACAAGATCATGGAAAACGCCGAGAAGCAGAAGTGAGCCTTGGCTGATCAATCCGTAGAGGGCCTGCGGGCCCGATATGGTGACCGCTGGCGCTGGCTGGCGGTGCTTACCGTGGTGCTCGGCACCATGGCCACGGTGCTCAGTGCCACGGTGGTCAACGTTGCCCTGCACGATATCATGGTGGAGTTCGGTATCCGCCAGGGCCAGGTTCACTGGCTGGCGACCGGTTTCATTGCCGCCATGACCACCACCATGCTGGCTTCGGCGTGGCTGCTGGACCGCTTCGGTGTCCGCAAGACCCTCAGTGCCGCCATGGCCATGTTCACGCTGATTTCCCTTGCCGGTGGCTTCGCGCCCACGCCGGAATTGTTGATTGCCGCCCGGATTGGGCAAGGGGCCATGGCCGGGTTGATGCAGCCCATGGGCATGTATCTGGTGTTCCGGATTTTTCCGGCTGACCAGCGCGGCCGCGCCATGGGCATCTATGGTATGGGTGTGATTCTTGCGCCGGCTCTGGGTCCGGTCCTCGGTGGTTTTCTGGTGGATCAGTTCCACTGGCGCTGGGTGATGTTTGCGCCGGCGCCGGTCACCCTGCTGGGTGTGTGGATGGCCTTGCGCTTTCTGCCATCACCACGGTCCCGTCCTGCTCCCTATGCGTTCGATCTGCCCGGTATGGTTCTGCTGGGGGCCGCAGTTGCTGTTACCCTGGAGACGCTTAACCGTCTGCAGGACTGGCCCGGCGACTCTGTGCGTATTGCCTGGCAGGGCGCGTTGGCTGCGATTCTGATTACTGGATTTATCGTACGTGAACGTCGTGCCGCCCACCCGCTTATCCGGTTGGCTTTGCTGCGAGAGCCGGTGTTTCTGTACGCAACCCTGGGCGCCATGGCACTGGGTCTGGCGCTTTTCGGCTCTACCTATCTGATCCCGTTATTTGTCCAGACTTCCCTCGGCTTCTCAGCCACGGAAGCGGGCGTGCTGATGTTACCGGCAGGTATTGTGCTGGGGATGGTGTTCCCCGTGGCTGGCAGGCTTGCCGACAAACGCAGTGCCCGGGGGCTGGTGCTGTTTGGTATTGCCATGTTTGCCTGCTCGGCCGTGTTGTTCGCCGCCACCGGGGCGCTGGTCGGGTTTGTCTGGCTGGCACTGTGGGCAGTTGTCGGGCGAATTGGCATTGGCTTTATGCTGCCGGCGCTGTCGACGGGAGCTCTGAACCCGCTGGCGCCGGAACAGCTGGGTGCAGGTTCCAGTACGATCAATTTCGCCCGTCAGCTGGGTGGTGCGCTCGGGGTGAATATCGTTGCCCTCACCATCGAGTTCGGCGAACACGAAGGCGGGCTGCCAACCGTTTCGGCCTTTGCCTCGGCCTGGTGGCTGGTTGCGGTATGCGTGGCGCTGGCGGCGGTGCCGATCTGGAAAATGCGGGCCTGAGGCCGGGAGTTGCCTTGTTTGCCGCTATTCATTACTATGGCCGCACCTTCGGGGGAGTAGCCTCTGCACCGGTGATCCGGGCAGATGGTGGTCAACATACTTGCAGCTCAATCTGCATGGCCACTGTGTTCCTGAACAGGAATTGGCAAGACCTGAGGCAGATCACCTCCAATGGGCGGAAGGTGGGCTGTCTCATGTCTGAATTGTCTCCGCCCTGAGGTTCTGCTGAATGGATGCTTTTCTCGCTTCGACGCTTGCCGTTGCCATCGCTGAAATTGGCGATAAAACCCAGCTGTTGTCTCTCTTTCTGGTTGCCAGATACGCCAAGCGTACCCCTATCATCCTCGGGATTCTGATTGCTACCGTACTCAACCATGCCCTGTCTGCCTGGCTGGGCGCCTGGGTTGCGCAATGGATTCCGGAAGCCTGGCTGCCCTGGATCCTGGCGGTCAGCTTTGTCGCCATTGCCCTGTGGCTGTTGATTCCAGACAAGGATGATTCGGAGGACTCGAAATTCCTGGGTATGGGTGCCTTTATGGCCACCACCATCATGTTCTTCCTGGCGGAAATTGGCGACAAAACCCAGATTGCTACGGTGGTTCTGGCCGCACGGTATACCGAGACATTCTGGGTTATCATGGGTACAACAGTGGGTATGCTGTTGGCCAATGTGCCGGTTATCATGGCGGGTCGCTGGCTGATGGAACGCCTGCCGCTGGCCATGGCGCGAATCAGTGCAAGTATTCTGTTTGTGGCCCTGGCCGTGGTGACGGTGTGGGCCACGGTAATGAACTCCTGAGCCGGACGCCGGTCACTGAGAGTGAGAAATGTTGTTACGGGAACCCAATCTTATGCGGTGGAAAAGCTGGTTGCTTGTTGTTTTTGGTGTCAGTCTGCTGTGGCCGTTTTCCTCAGTACAGGCCGCCCGGGACACAAACGGGCCGGAGGCATCAGAACAGGCGCCGGACCGCTCCCCGCGGGTTCCTACCTTTCAGCCCGACGGTGACCTGGCCGGAGAACTGCAGGTGTTCAATACCGTCTATGAGGACACCTTTGCCGGCATTGGTAACAAGTTGGCCCTGGGGTACCTGGAGTTGGTGAAGGCCAATCCCGGTATTGATCCCTGGCTGCCGGGCGAAGGCACCATGATCACCCTGCCCCGCATGTATGTGTTGCCCGATGTTGAGCGCGAGGGCATCGTGATTAATCTGGCTGAATACCGGCTGTATTACTTCACACCGGATGGCGGGGTGCAGGTGTACCCGGTTGGTGTGGGCACTGAGGAAAACCCGTCGCCGCTGACCAATGCCAAAGTAACCATGCCACTGGAGTCCCCGGCCTGGTACCCGCCAGCGAGCATTCGTGCCGAATATGAGGCGTCGGGAGACTATCTGCCGAAAATGATCCCGCCAGGCCCGGGCAATCCCCTGGGTACCCATGCCCTCATGCTGAGCGAGAAAGGCTACCTCATTCACGGCACCAACAAACAGTTCGGTGTCGGTATGCCGGTCAGTCACGGCTGTTTCCGCATGTACAACGAAGATATTTCACGGTTTGTCTATCAGGTGGAGAAAGGCACGCCGGTACAGGTGATTCGTGAGCCGGTCAAGATCGGCATGTCCGGTGGTGAGGTGTGGCTGGAAGTGCATCGGCCCCATGAGGACTATTCGGCCCGCGACCGGGAGCGCCTGTGGGCTCAGGTGTTTGAAAAAGTAGAGAGCTTCCGCCAGCAGCATCCGGATGTGGATCTTCGCCGCCGTTCCATTGAGCTGGCGGTGGATCAGGCCGATGGTCTGCCCACCATGGTCGGCGAGAAGCTGACCCGGATGGCATCCGAGGACTCGGTTGAACCCGCAGAATCCGAGAAACAGGGCAAGCCGGAACAGACCCTGTATTTCTAGTCCCCTTGGTAAAGGAACACCGCAATGAGCAGGAGTATTCTGATCACCGGCGCCAGTTCTGGCCTTGGCGAGGGCGTGGCCCGAGAGTTTGCCGCCCGCGGAGATAACCTGGCGCTCTGCGCCCGAAGAACTGAGCGGCTCGAGGTGCTGAAAGCGGAGCTTGAACAGCAGTACCCGGGTATCCGGATTCATGTGATGGCACTCGACGTGAATGATCATGCTCAGGTGCAGGATGTGTTCCGGGCTTTTCAGGCTCATTTTGGAGCACTGGACCGGATTATCGTGAATGCCGGTATCGGTAAGGGCCAGCCACTCGGAACCGGGCGCTTTGACGCTAACCGGCAGACGGCAGAAACCAACTTTGTCGCCGCCCTCGCCCAGATTGAAGCGGCGATGGAAATTTTCAGAGAACAGAACCGGGGCCACCTGGTGGCCGTATCATCGGTAACGGCAGTGCGCGGTATGCCGGGCAACGTTACCACCTATGCCGCCACCAAGGCCGGGTTGGCAGCACTCTGTGAAGGACTGCGCATCGAGTTGAAAAAACGCCGGTCCCCGATCCGTGTGACTACCCTGTATCCGGGCTATATTCGTACTGAAATCAATGAGAAGTTAAAAAACACACCGTTCATCGTCGACGCACAAACCGGCTGTCGTGCTATGGTGAAAGCCATAGAAGCCGGAAAAGCCGAGCATTTTGTGCCTGCCTGGCCCTGGGCCCCGATCGGTTTTGTGCTCAGGCGGTTACCGGAGTCGGTTCTGGCGAAGCTGTTCTGATCACTCCCGTGGGAGGTTGAGATGCGTGCAAGCCAATTCAGGACACCGACACTCACCCCCAGAGTAAAGCTCTGGGCGCTGGTGTTTGTAGCCGGAGCCTTGCTGGCCCTGTTCAGTCTTTCCCTGAAAGTCTTTGCGCAACAGGAATCGCCCCGTCAGGCCCTGGTGCTTTCGGTTGAAGGAGCGATTGGCCCGGCCACCATGGATTATGTGACCAGCGGTATTCGCCGGGCGGAGCGGGAAAGCGCCGGCCTGGTGGTGATTGAAATGGACACCCCGGGCGGTTTGATGGATTCCATGCGGGAAATCATCAAGACCATCCTTGCTTCCGATGTGCCGGTGGCGACCTACGTTTCACCCCAGGGTGCCCGGGCGGCCAGTGCTGGTACCTATATCCTCTACGGCAGCCACATTGCCGCCATGGCTCCGGCCACCAACCTTGGCTCAGCCACACCCGTGCAAATGGGTGGCCTGCCCGGCTCCACAGAACCTGAGTCCCCTTCTGAATCCGCCCCTGAAGAATCTTCGGAGGACACCGACCAGAGCGAATCGGCCGACAAACGTCGTGGCGACACTGCTATGGAGCGCAAGGTACTGGAAGATGCCGTGAGCTACATCCGCGGCCTGGCCGAGCGCCATGGCCGTAATGCCGACTGGGCGGAAGAGGCGGTTCGGGAGGCGGTCAATCTCGGGGCTACCGAAGCCCTGGAGCGTAACGTGGTGGACGTGGTGGTGCCAAACCTCCGGGCGTTGTTAAGCGAGATTGATGGTCGCACTGTGCGCTTGGCCGCCGGTGATCGGGTGCTGGAAACCGCGCAACTGGAATTGGTGCGGGCCGAGCCGGACTGGCGCACCAAATTGCTGTTGGTGATTACTGACCCGAATGTGGCCTATTTCCTGATGATCATCGGCTTTTACGGCATTCTTTTCGAACTGGCCAACCCTGGCGCGGTGGTGCCGGGTGTCATTGGCGCCATCAGCCTGATTCTGGCCCTGTTCGCCTTCCAGGTCTTGTCGGTGAACTACGCGGGCCTGGCGCTGATCCTGTTGGGGCTGGCCTTCATTGTCGGCGAGGCGTTCGTGCCCAGTTTCGGCATCCTCGGCATCGGTGGCATTGTGGCGTTTGTCACCGGCTCGGTCATCCTGATGGACGGCAGGCATCAGGAGATTTCGCTGCCGACGATTGGTGGCACGGCGGTGGTGGCTGGGGGCTTTATTCTCTGGACGGTTACCCGGTTCATCGGCCTTCGGCGGCGCCACCCGGTCTCGGGTAGTGAGCAGCTGGTCCACGAACACGGTGTGGCACTGGATGATTTTGTCCCCACGTATGATGCCTACGCGGGCCATGTGCGGGTCAGCGGCGAACGCTGGAACGCCCGGAGTCAGGAGGCCATTGCCGCCAGATCGCAAGTGCGGGTAAATGGTATGGACGGCCTGACCCTGCTGGTGGAGCCCGGCACCGACGAACCGGCAGAGCGCACAGATTAAACATCAACGGCAAATCAAGGAGGCCGTATGAATCTCGGTGACATTATTCCCTATATTGCACCGACGGTGGTGCTGCTGCTGATCCTGGGGTCAGCAATCAAGATCCTGCCGGAATACGAGCGTGGCGTGGTCTTCTTTCTGGGTCGGTTCCAGGGCGTGAAAGGCCCGGGCCTGATCATCGTCATTCCTGGTATCCAGCAGATAGTGCGAGTTGACCTTCGGGTGATCACCCTGGATGTCCCCAGCCAGGACGTGATCTCCAAAGACAACGTTACCGTGCGGGTAAATGCGGTGCTGTACTTCCGGGTGGTGGATCCGGAAAAAGCCATCATCCGGGTTGAAGATTACGGTGCCGCTACCAGCCAGCTGGCCCAGACGACACTGCGGTCTGTACTGGGCAAGCACGATCTGGACGAGATGCTGTCGGAGCGGGACAAACTGAACGCCGACATTCAGGAGATCATCGATGCCCAGACCGAAGATTGGGGTATCAAGGTGGCGAATGTGGAAATCAAGCATGTGGATCTGAACGAATCCATGATCCGCGCCATCGCCCGTCAGGCGGAAGCCGAGCGGGAGCGCCGGGCCAAGGTCATTCACGCTGAAGGCGAGCTTCAGGCGTCGAAGAAACTGGTGGAAGCGGCTGAGGTGATGTCTGTGAACTCCGGTGCCATGCAATTGCGTTATCTGCAAACGCTGGCGGACATGAGCAACAACAACTCCTCGACCATTGTGTTCCCGTTGCCGATGGATCTGGTCAAGACCTTCATTCAGAACCAGGGGCCGGACAAGGCTGGGCAGGAAGAGCCGAAACCCTAATACCAAAGGGTTCTGCAGACATAAAAAAAGGCCGGATTAACCGGCCTTTTTTGCTAGCTGACAGCCTTACTTCTGGCTGGCACGCTCGAGCATACGCTTGGCGCGCTCGTTTGCTTCGTCAGCAGCTTTCTGGGCAGCACGGGCTGCAGCCAGAGCTTCTTCAGCAGTCTGCTGGGCAGTGCGTGCACTGCTGGCGGCGCTGTTAGCAGTGTTCAGGGCGTTGTTGGCAGTCTGCTCAGCGGAGCTGGCAGTTGCATTTGCTTCGTCGATAGCAGCTTGTTCAGTGGTGGCACAACCTGCAGTCAGAGCAGTAGCCAGTGCAAACCCGGCGATCGTCAGTTTACGCATTGTAAATCCCCTTATTGGTCGTTTTATTTCCTGTGATCCGGAAGCCGGTCAGACAGCTCCCTTCTGCTAGGCCCGATAGGCAGTGACTACCGGAGTCGTTAAACAGTGTAAAACACTCGGAGACAAAATGTTAACTAAGGATACGTAAATTTTCTTAGCTTATGACAACAACTTAATCCGGCTTTCATGGCGTTGTCACCAAGCAGAAAGAATCACGGAACGATGCGGATGGGGGTTCCGTTCTGGACCAGTTGCCAGATTTCATCCATGGCTTCGTTGCTCACTGCAATGCAGCCATTGGTCCAGTCCAGCCCGGTGTAGGCAAAGGCCATGTCGCCGGCATTGTTGGGCAGGCCATGGATCATGATGCTGCCGCCTGGATCAAGACCCCAGGCTTCAGCCAGTTCCCGGTCGCGGGGGCTAGGGTAGGAAATGTGGATGGATTTATAGAAGTCGCTGCTGGCATTGCGCCAGTCCAGCACATAATCACCCTCCGGTGTGCGCTCATCCCCCTCGTACAGCTTGTGGCCGACGGGATTGTCTCCGAGGGAAATCCGGTACTGGCGTATGGTTTCATCACCGCTGAGCAGGTAAAGGCGACGTTCTCCTTTGTTGACCAGTACCTGGGTAATCTCCAGCAGGCCTTCCATTAACGCCGGTTCCGGTGCGCTCGGCATCATGCGGGTGTCGGCCCGGGCCAGAAGCTCAGAGGCTGACGCCAGCAGAGGAGAGGCAATCAGGGCGATGGTCAGTAGAACTCGAACAATCATGAAACTCGCACAAATCGGTAAATGGTTAAACTTTGTTCATGCTGTTTATACCATAGCCTGGTAACGGGGTGATAAGGGGTTCTGTTACAGAGTTTGGCTTTTCTTGACCGGGATCCCATTCAGGAATCCATTTTCATGCCTACTTTGGTCACCCGGTCAGCGTCGGTGGCCCTGGCGACCAGGGTAACGGGCCCCAGCACAACCTTGTCACCAACCACCGGGTGGCCCTTGGTGCGCCTGGCAAAACACTCAGCCAGGGAGAGTTCGGGCGGCAGCTCATCAAATTCGATGCCGTACACCTGTTCAACATCCCCGAGCAGGGCATCACCATTGAGCACAAAGTCCCCGAAGAATGCCCGCTCAGCCAGATGCTTCGGCGCCTGGCGACCGCTCAGGGCTTTACCCAGATCCGGTAACAACGCCGGCGTTGCAAACATGGCCACCACATCGCCAGACGAGACTTCCAGTTCCCGGGTCGGTTGCAGGCATTTTCGATCCCGGAAAATACCGGCAACGGCGGTGTTGTCGGGAAGCCGTAGTTGGCCGAGGGCCCGGGGGCTTTCCCAGTTTTTGCCGCGCAGCGGAAACAGCATCAGTTCGTGGTCACCGGCGGCGGGCACGTCCAGTGGCAGCCGGCGGTATGGATCCTCCCCTGAAGGCACTTCCAGTTTCAGTTTGCGGGCCAGTGGTGCCATGGTGGTGCCCTGTACCAGCAGCGATACCAGCACAATAAAGAAGGCGGCATGGAACACCAGTTGGGCATCCGGAAGGTCTGCAATAATCGGAAACAGGGCGAGCACGATCGGCACTGCGCCACGCAGGCCCACCCAACTGATAAACCCCAACTCCCGCCGATTGAACGCGAAAGGCCAAAGCGTGAGTAGCACGGTGGCCGGCCGGATCACGAAAATCAGCGCCAGTGCCAGAATCAGACCGCCACCGGCCAGCGGCACCAGATCCGATGGATTAACCAGCAGGCCCAGCATCAGGAACAGGCAAAGCTGTGCCAGCCAGGCCAGGCCATCATGCACCTGAAGAATCATCGGCATCATCCGAACATGCCGGTTACCAATCACCACCCCGGTGAGGTAAATCGCCAGAAAGCCGCTGCCGCCGATGGCGTTGGTTGCGGAGAACACGGCGATGCCGGCAGCGGCTACCAGCAACGGGTAAAGCGACGGGGTCAGTCGTATCCGGTTGACCAGCTGAACCACGGCAAAGCCACCAAGGAGGCCGGCCACCGTGCCGATGCCGAACTGCTGTACCAGCATCATCAGGCCTTTGGCCAATGCCCCCTCTTCGTAACTGCCAATCAGGGTAACCAGCAGCAGAGTCAGGAAAATGGCCATGGGGTCGTTACTGCCGGATTCGATTTCCAGCGTGGCGCTGACCCGCTCGTTCAGATGCAGGCCCCGGCCCTGGAGCAGCGAGAAGACGGCGGCGGCATCGGTGGAGGAAATAATGGCGCCGACCAGCAACGCCATCAGCCAGTGCAGGTCGAACACCCACCAGGCAACCAGTGCGGCGCCACCGGCGGTCAGGCCAACGCCAAGGGTGGCCAGTACCAGTGCCGGCCGCAGCCCCACCCGGAACGTTTCCACCCGGGTACGCATGCCGCCATCCAGCAGAATCACACCCAGCGCCAGATTGGCGATCAGGAAGGCCAGCTCGAAGTTGTCGAATTCGATACCACCCGGGCCGTCTTCCCCCATCATCATGCCCACGACCAGGAAGATCAGCAGCACGGGCATGCCAACGCGGCTGGAAAGCGGGCTGAGAACGATGCTGATCACCAGCATCAAGGCGCCAATCAGGGTAAGTGTGGGATCCATCAGACTCCAGACCAAAGGGGCTTGCCCGAACGCAGGGCCCGGGCTTATATTGCTGTGGCAATCATTATGCAGGCGGGCGTAGCTCAATGGTAGAGCTTCTCCCTAATTTTAACCAAATGATTTGTAAGATTTTTCTCTGCTCTCCCGTCTAATAAAAGACGAATTGTCTAATAAATTCGCATCTTAGCTGGTCGGTAGGATCGTGCGTTTCTTCCTCCTGTAATGCCTGCGTGTCATGTCAGGGGTAGTGTGTCCAAGGAGTTCTTGCGCACGAGTTTCTGTTTCGGCATCTGAGCCGACCTTAGCTCGCAAATCATGCATAGTGAAGGACTCTTCCAGCTTGGTCTGCTTAATGGCTTGTACCATCGAGCGCCGCCACGACCTATCAAAAGTGGGGCTTTTGTCCTCGCTGTTATAGAAACAGTCTCCGTTCTTGTTAGCCAGAAGAAACCTAGACGGAACAACTTGGCTCTGTATAGCCATTTCGATCGCTTTACTAAGCGCAGGAGTCATCGTGTAAACCTGTTCCGGAATGCTCTCTGTCTTCTTGCCGGGGACGACCAAGTATTTCTCGGTTACTCCACCATGTTCTAGCCGTAAGATCTCGTTCTTCCTCGCACCCGTCAACATGACTAACGCGGCGAACGCTCGCAGTTTCAGAGGGGCAACTTTTGTCCACTCCTCCAGTTCCCAGTCTTCAACGTACCGGTTACGCTCCTTCCTGAGCCCATCGCGTTTGCCGAAGTACTTCACATGCCCTTTTATCGGATGGCGATTAATGACGCCCCAGCGAACAGCACAATCGAGGATCAGGTTGAGAACTTTGAGGTCGTTATTTGCCTCATTCATGCCATATTCTGAGCGCACACGCTCCAAGTATTGGTAGGTACTTTGAGGGGTGATGAGGGCAACCTTGTTGTGGCCAAGTACTGCCCGAAGCCGTTTTACAGCCCGCAAGTAATTGCGCTGAGTGTTTGGCTTGTACGTTGCTACCTTTTCAGTGACGTATTTGTCAGCAACGGAGGCGACAGTTTCTCCAGTGGCGATCTCTTTCCGGTTGGCATAGGCTCTCAGGGCCTCTGGCAGCCTCGTGCCAAGCCGAAACCAGCTCTTACCATCGAACTCAGCACGCTCCTCGGCCCGAGGAAGGTAGTAGAAGGCACCGTTCTTGTATTGCCAGCGAGGAGGCAGTTGGGAGTTGGGTGCTTTACGTTTACGGCCCATGCTGCATGCCCCCCCAGTTGAACGTTACAGACTCGATCTTGCCGTGGGCTGAACCAATTCCGATGAATTCGCGCACCGCATCGATGGTTACTACTGGAGTGCCGTCCAAGCGCTCTCCGAATTTCACACCCATACTACGCAGCGCCTTACGCTGCGCGAGCTTCTTGGCTTTTCCGGTGAGCTTAACGAGCTCCTCTTGATCAAGGATCAGCATGCCATTGCTCCCCTTGCCGGATGAGTTGCACGAAGGGATGGCTGAGTAACAACTTCAGCGAGAGGACGCCCCTTACGAAGGTCCGCTGGTGAGTAAATTTTGGTAAACACTGTCTCGTCTCATTCTCGACTCCCCAAGTTAACAAGCTGCCAGTGTTGGAAGCTGGAAGCTTGGTATTCGGGTGCCTGCGCAAAACTGAGGTCGAGAGGAGTCGGCTCTTCGGTTTCAGTGCGCGTACGGGCTGTCGTCCAGAAGTTGCGTATACAAGTGCAGAGTGCGGCGTGCGGATGCGGCTAGGGCGGTCGGCGTGCGTATGTCGTAATTCGTCCCGGGAGATCGCGGTTCGAGCCTTTGAATGTTGGCTGAAGGGCGAGCTGCGGAACGGAATTTAATGCGAAAACGGAGCGGACGCAACCTCCTTTCGCAAAACTTTTTCGCACGAAGCACTGACGGGGTGGCCAGATGCCCTAACGTATCTACATTCACCAGACACAAAAAAATGCCCGTTCATAAACACCTGCGCTGCAGGCGCTTAGGATTTATTGTACAACTAAAAGTGCTTTATAATCAGTATCTTGAGAGAATTTTTTCTTGACACCATTTGAGCGGTTGTGCACTTTAGCCGCGCTGGGAACCGAAATTGTTCCCACAGAAACCGACACTCTCAGATTGGCAATTCCAGTACGCCGCAGACTACTAGCATTTGGGTGCCTGCAGCCTCAGGAGACGGATATTAATAATATCTATAGCGAGGGGGTGACCATTAATCAGAGCATGAGATGAGAAAAGGTGAAGACCGTAACGCACGAAGAACAGATCACGCTGGATGGTGTCTGTCTCCCAATCAATACCACAAAGAGTTCCGGCTGTTACGTTGAGATACTGGAGGCATGCAAGGGTCAGCTGGATGCGATGGGGGCTTGGCATAGCCGCCTGTTCGTCTACAGGTTTGATCTGCGCCTCAAGGAGTACACGGAAGACAACAAGATCATGTCGGACTTCATCCGCGCCGTAAGGAAAATGGTCAAACGTAAGTACCCAATCAGCCGTATGGGGTTCTTGTGGGGTCGGGAGCAGGCGAGTGCTGCTGGCCAGCATTACCACGTTGCTCTGATCTTGGACGGTAACAAGATCCACCATCCTGCAAAGCTACAGGTACACCTGACCGAACAAGCCGCGAAACTAGGGATGTCGCTGGGGCATTGTCCGCGCCCCTTCCACTGTATCCGTCGTGCCAACCTTACCGAGTATGAGAAATGCTTCTACCGGCTGTCATACATCGCAAAAGAGCACAGTAAAGGGGGGCGTAAGCCGACGGTCAACGATTATTCAACGAGCAGAATCAAGCCACCCGCCATAGCGTTAGCCGCATAAAGTATTAGGTATGCTTCGCGTGGTGGGCAACGACTTGATCGTTTAAGTTGTACAACTCTGGTTGTTAGAGTTGTACAACGTGTTGTCGCCCGCACACGATCTGATAGTTGTACAACTGCTGTTGCAGAGGTGTTGTCGCCGCATCAGCCATTCAACATGGCCTTCAAAGCTCAACGAACTCTTCGCCCGGCTGAGTGTCTTTCGAGTTTCGGCATCGCTGCGCCGCAGCGTCGATAGTGTAGTCAAGGTGCACAAGTCGCCGTGCATACTCGGCATCGTAGCCGAGCTCGATCAGTCGGTGTATCGCGGTGCAGGACTCCGGAGGGTTCTCTTGTAGCGTTGCGGTTTTTCCATTTGTCGGCTCCGTGGTGGGAGCAACTGGTAACTTTGCTTTCATTGTGCTCTTCCCAAGTGGAACCTCAGGTGTCCCTGACAGCGGTTCGGATTGTCCGCGTACAGTCAGTGACACAGGCAATCACCTGTCACACAGAAAGGCCGATACTTCGAGGCCCTTCTCCCTTCATGTTTAAGCGGGACTACCCCACCCTATGTGATCGTAGGGGCTGGCAGCAGACTACCGTGTCTCCGGAGCACCAGCAACGTGTTGTGCTGCGTTGGAGCTGGTTGTGTCGTTATCGGGGTTTGGAGTGGTTGAGTTCTCGGCCCCCGGGGCTACGGGTGCGACCTTCTATTCCGTTGCGACAGAGATTATCCGGCGGTATGCCTGCAAACCGAAGTTGTACAACGGAACTTTTGATACCCCTGTGGCACAAGGCAGTACCGTGCCACTGCTGTCACGGCCTATTCGCTGGTGACCGCGCCCCTTTCACGGTTGTATGTGCGTAATGCCTTGCGGGGCAGTTGACGCAGTCTCCTTCCGCCGCTCCGTTGCCTGCATGTCTGCTTGGTTCAGTTAGGGTATACCTCAAAGAAACCAACCGAAAGGGGCCTGTTATTCGGGTTTTAGCGGTTGCGGAACCATCCAAAATGAACCATAATTAAGAAACCATATAAAATGAACTAATGGCTCGGCGGCCATTGAGTATGAGACGAGATTGAGACTGAGAGTGTGTAAGCATGATGATCAGAGCATACCTCCGTGCTTCGACGGCGGAACAAGACGCTAGCCGCGCGAAAGCGGAATTGGAGCAGTTTGTTGAGGAGTATGGGCATAGGATTGTAAACACCTATATGGAAAACGAATCCGGTGCCAAACTCGATCGTCCTGAATTGATGCGACTGATGGAAGATGCGCATCCCGGGGACGTTATAGTGGTGGAGCAAATCGACCGTCTCGCGCGCTTGAATCAGCGCGACTGGGACACTTTAAAGAACAGGCTTTCTGAGAAGCGCCTTTCCATAGTGTCTAAGGATGTTCCTACTTCATACTGCGCATTGAAGCAGGACTCCATATCGGATGAATTCACGACATCGATATTGCAGACTGTGAACTCCATGCTGCTTGATATTCTTGCGGTTATGGCCCGCAAAGATTATGAGGACAGGCGCCGCCGGCAGGAGCAGGGAATTGCGAGTGCAAAAGCTAAGGGCAGATACCGTGGTCGTGCCCCGGACATTGAGAAGCGTGAGCGGATTGCGAAAATGCTCGAAAGTGGTTTCAGCTATAACGACATCCAAGGCACTCTGAAGTGCTCCCGCAAGCTGATCTCCAGCGTGGCCAAGGGTGAGCGAGCTATTGTTCAGGTATCTGCTACCGTGGAGTCAAGCTGAGCACAAGTGGTCCTTTGAAAAGGTACACCCCAGACGTAGGGACTAGTTGTACAACTAGTTCCTACCCCCTCCCCAGTAAACGACCCTGCCAGCCTCTGCGTCAGCTCAGTGCCACGTGTGTTGAAAGTCGCTAACTCTGTGCGACCTGACCGGGGGATGCTTTCACCACACAGCTCTGATGGGCAACTGTAAAATACGGCAAAACCTGCATTCCTTTTACAGCTCTTTGATGGTTAGTCCGCTACTATTCCGAATTCGACTTAATTCAATAGGTTAGGTCAGCCGTCCTCTGTTTAACATCAGCTTGAGATGCAACTATGAAAAAGGTGTTTTTGGCAAGTTTTTTGATGGTCTCACTATCGGCTTGTGGTTCTTCTGATCCATTCCCTTATACCGATGAAGCCCGCGCTAAGCTCGCGGCTGCTGCAAGTGACGTGGAGCTCAATGTGTTGCTTGGAAACTCCAGCCACTTGCCTGAAGAAAACCTCTCAGGAATGATCAACGCACAAATCGAAATATACGAGAAGGCTGGTTACAGCTTCGAGGAAACTGTAATCGAGTTCAAGGAGGCGGTGATCGACGCATCTGATGACGAGCGCGCAGAATTTCTCTTTCGGTCTCGGGTGAGTTTTAATCAAATGAAGAACGACTTACTACACTTTCACCGCCAAGCCGAGAAGATTGACGTAGACCTTTCGGATTATATGAGTGACGACGCTGCCGATGCGATAGTGGCGCTGGCTACCGAAGTTGATTGGTATAATTTCGGAAAATAGCAGCTCCTACCTGCCACTATTCTTTTCGGGACCTTGCCGTAGGCCGATGCTTGTTTTCTCGAAGGAAAGTCCATACCGAGACAGTTGTACAACTCGCTACTTCTGACGTGAATCTTCAAACACGCACTTCGCCAGCGAGTATTCGAGTTGTACAACTCGTCCAGATGAGGCTCTCATGCTTAAGTTTCGACCTCCCAGCCGAACTCGGGAGAGTTGTACAACTCCTACCGGCTCCACCCATTCGATAAAACCTCTGCCTGCTTCATCACCAGATCTATTGCCTCTGGGGCTTGGTCTGGCGGGTACTTATATCGTTGCAGCGTTCGCCGGACAAGGACACGGAGTCGAGCCCGCACGCTCTCCCGCACCTGCCAGTCAACGGTTGTCGATTTCCGCAGTTTGTCCGTAATCTCAATGGCGATCTTCTTCAGGATCTCGTCGCCAAGCTCCCGTACAGCACTCTCGTTATTGGCCAATGCGTCGTAGAAGGCGATCTCGTCGGGGTTAAGACCAAGCGCGGCCTCATGGGCCATTTCCTCTTGGAACTGCTTGGCCATGGCGATGAGCTCTTCGATTACCTGAGCGGTCTCGATGGCCCTGTTGTTGTACTTTCGCAGGGTCTCCTGAAGCCGGTCTGCGTACTTTTTCTCTTGTACAACGTTTTTGCCGGTCTTCGCCCTGATGTCGTCTTTCAGCAACTTCTCCAACAACTCAACGGCAAGATTCTTGTACGGCATTTGCCGTACGTCCTCTAAGAACTCGTCGGACAATAACCCAATGTTCGGCTTGTCGAGGCCGCAGAGTGCGAAGACGTCATCCACGCCCTCAGCGACAATGGCGTTGTCCAGTATCTGCTTCAAGGCTGAGCTCTTCTCGGCTTGTGTCAGCTTGCGGTCAACACTGGTGCTCTTGGTGATGGCCGCCTTCACGGCAGACAGAAACGCTATCTCTTTCTGCAGGGCCCGAGCCTCGTCGAGGGTGCCGCACAAAGAGTAAGCCTTGGTGATGGCCAATACGGTGTTCAGGAAACGCTTCTTTCCGTCTGGAAGGCCGAGGACGTAGTTGGCGGCTCCGACAAGGAGCTTCTGCGGGTTAGTCTCGAATTCACTGTAATCGAACCCATCACCGTGCGGGCCATTGGCGAACATGCCGTGGATGATGTCCAGTTTCTCCAGAAGTACCGCGTAGGCCTCCTCAGCACTGTGGGTTGGGGCGCCCTTGCCCTTGGAGTCTGTGTAGGTTTTTAGCGCCTGCTTGAGCTCGTTGGCGATGCCGATATAGTCGACCACCAACCCGCCGGGCTTGTCCTTGAATACCCGGTTCACGCGAGCGATAGCCTGCATGAGGTTATGCCCCTTCATGGGCTTATCTACATACATAGTATGGCAGCAGGGAGCGTCGAAACCGGTCAGCCACATGTCACGGACGATGACCAGCTTCAGGGGGTCGCTTGCGTCTTTGAAGCGCTTCTCGAAGCGCTTCTTGGTTTGCTTGTTGTAGATGTGGGGTTGCAACTCGGGTTTATCCGAGGCGGAGCCAGTCATCACAACCTTGATGGCCCCTTTCTCCGGGTCAGAGTCATGCCACTCGGGCCGCAGTTGTACAATTGAGTTGTACAACTGCACACAGATGTCCCGGCTCATGGCAACGATCATCGCCTTGCCGTCGATGGTCGCTGTTCGCGCCTCAAAGTGGTTAACCAGATCCTCAGCGACCTGCTGGAGTCTCGGGCCTGAGCCCACCAGCTTCTCCAGTCGGCTCCACTCGCCTTTAGTTCGCTCTCGGGCGCCAACGTCGTCTTCATCTTCGACGACTTCGTCGACCTGATCGGATAGCTCTGCGATTAGCTCCCGGTTGATGTCCAGCTTGGCCAGTCGTGATTCGTAGTAGATGGGAACGGTGGCACCATCGTCCACGGCATCTTGAATGTCGTAGATCGACACATAGTCACCGAAAACAGCTCGGGTATCCTTGTCGTCGCTGGAGATTGGGGTGCCGGTGAAGCCAATGAAGGAGGCGTTCGGCAAGGCATCACGCATGTGCTTGGCGTAGCCGAACTTGTAGCTCCCGTCCTGCTTCAGGGTGGCCTTGAGGCCGTACTGACTGCGGTGGGCTTCGTCAGATATTACAACAATGTTATGGCGATCGTTCAGGATCGGATGACCAGACTCATCCTCGGAGAGGGCGAATTTCTGCACAGTGGTGAAGATGATCCCACCGGATTCTCGCTCCGCTAGCAGCTTGCGCAAGATGTCGCGATCTTCGGCTTGCACGGGCGTCTGTTTGAGGAGGTCTTTCGCGGCGCTGAAGGTGGCGAACAGCTGACCGTCGAGATCGTTACGGTCCGTGACCACGATCAGGGTCGGATTGTTCATCTGGGGTTGCTGGAGCAGCTTACCAGCGTAGCAGCACATGGAGATGCTCTTGCCGGAACCCTGCGTGTGCCAGACAACCCCGGCCTTTTTGCTGCCCGGAACCACTCGCTCTCCATAGGTGGCTCGGCGCTCACCTACTCCATTTGTGTGTTCTGCGGCGATCACAGTTGCCTTGACCGCCTCTCGGACAGCGTGGAACTGGTGGTAACCGGCAATCTTCTTGATCAGCCGGTCGGCGTCGTTCTCGAACAGAACAAAATAGCGAATGTAGTCCAGCAGAAGCTCGCGGTCGAAGAAGCCTCTCACGAGCGTCTCTAACTGCCAATCAAGCGCGGGCTTGTCATCTTCATGCCTCAAGGTGCGCCATGGCAGATAACGCTCCTGAGAGGCCGTCAGAGAGCCGAGGCGAGCGTTCCAGCCATCACTAACCACCAAGGCCTCGTTGAACGCAAACAGCTCCGGCACCTCATCCTTGTATGTCTGGATCTGGTTGAAAGCGTCCCAGATATCCGCGTTCTCGCTGCTCGGGCTTTTGAGCTCAAGCACAGCAATGGGGACACCATTGATGAAGCAGAGTACGTCTGGGCGCCGGAGCTGTTTAGTGCCCTCGATCGTAAACTGGTTAATGGTGCGGAAACGGTTGGAGTCGAGGCCTTCAAAGTCGATCAAGAACGCGTGGTCGTGGATGACCTTTTCTTCGCGCTTGTATTCGACCGGTATCCCTTCCAGCAAGAGGTGGTGAAAGGTGCGGTTATTGGTGACCAGATCCAGACTGTCGGGATTGGCGATTCGTGCCATCGCCTGTTCGATGGCGGGGTCCGGAAGGTGCGGGTTAATCCTGCGTAAAGCCGCTTCAAGATCCCCCAGTAACAGCACCTGCCGGTAATTTGCGCGTTCAGGTGTCGGGCCGTCACAGGCGATGTCTGGCCCATGGGCTACTTCCCATCCGTTATCGGCGAACCACCCAAGACAGGCCTGTTCCAGTTGATCCTCGTTCATCCGTTCTATTCCTATCCCACAGCCTCTATCAGCTCAAGTTTGAGCTCTTCGGGGTAGTCGTCATCCATAATCAGTGACGTGATAAGCCGGAGTAACAGCTCCTTAGAGATCTGCCCCTTTGCGAGCCAGACTACAATGTTTTCCATCTCAAGCACGAATTTCTTCACGCAGTAGTCGTAGCCGTTGAGCTCGAGGAAGTAAGCCCCTAAGACCAAGCTGGAACGTTTATTCCCGTCATTGAAGGCATGAAACTTGTTGACGGCGAAAACCAAATGGCAGAGCTTTTCTTCGAAGCTGGGGTAGTACAGGTCATTCTGTATGTGTTCCAGCACGCTGGAAAGTTGGCCAGCGTCCGCGTCTTTTAGGCCGGGTAGTCCCCCGGAATGCTCAATTATCCAGTCATGTTCGCGTATCGCGTGGTCTACATCGAAGTAGAGAACCGTGACGTCCATGTCAGCGATCCTTCAGTCGTTTGAGTACCTCGAGAGATTCAGCGTCAGCAAGCTGTTCTTCAAGCGCTCGACTCTTTTCGCCAAGGAACCTATCAAAATCACCTTCTGGCACAGACTGGATGTAATGCTCTAGCTTGTCGTGTAGAGCGTCCCGGAAGCCCAGATCACGGCTGGCCATGCGGACTCGCGCATCTTCAATCGCGGGCTTTAGAAAAGGGTTGTTCTCTGCTTCTGCTAACATTGCGTCAAGTTCTGAGGGTCTGAGCATCCTGCCGAGCCGTTCAGACTCCTTCCGCATCTGCACCGCTAGGCCGTGCTCAAAACTGGCAATAGCCTTGAGGACCTCGGCATACATGGTTTCTCGAGTTTTATCTTTGGTCGCCAGACGAAGGACCTTTTTGTACTCCGCTGCGTTCTCGCAGAAGACTGCTTTGTAGATTTTGTCGGTGTATACGGCGTACTTGAAATGTCCCATAGACAGGCAGTCCCTGAGCGCATCAGTAAACTGTTTACGGTAACTGTCCTCTATATAGGCGGCGGGGAGATAGTCTTGATCGCGTTGATTAATGTACTTGGTGTGCCCGCCTGCCTTCTCAGCAATAACGTCTATAACAACGTCCAGCATTCGACTACGAATGGCCCTCGCTCGGTCGCTTTCGGTTACTAGCATCGCCAAGTTCAGTATTGCTCGAAAGTTGAACACCCCAAGCGAGGGTGTTTTCGAACTTATGTCGACGACATTCGTGTCGTTGACATAAGCTAACTTAATGTTTTTAAGAGCCTTACCCCGAAGAACCCGGTAGCCGCTTTCTTGTAACTCATCGCTGTGGTTGGTCAGATATCGATCTACCGTGCGCTCGTCAACAGCCAGTATCTCGGCAGCCTGCAGCTTGGTGAACACGGTCTCTCCCTCAAACTGCAATCCCCCAAGCTCAAGGTGAGTTTCCAGCTGAGAAAGCGCATAGGGATTGTTGAGAACATTTTTCCGGGCGACCTGTGAACTAGTTAGATCCTTGTTCATGCGACCTCCGGTGCTGAAAACATTGGGGGTATCGGTTGGAGCTATACATGAGCCACTCCTCGTTGTGGCTGGAGCGGTGGCTCATCGGTGTTCAGCGGGGTGAGTTCACCTGAGAGCAATCTGGGTAGGAGTGCGTCGCGCAAATCAGTTAGAGTTTTGATCTGATAGAGGTTTTTTTTGATCATCTCAAAAACTGGCGTGATCCTCTCCTCGAACCGCCGTCTTAATTCAAGAGGGGCTTGAGCTTGTATGACGGTCTCAAAGGTGGTCCGAGTTATCGTATCGAATACCGCCCCGTGAGTGTTTCGCTTCAGCGTGTCTACAGCGCGATATAGTCTCAGATAGTTTAAGTATGGGCCGGTACCGTCACTCCCGACTACGCCGTAACACGACTGGTTCATGGCAGTAGCGATACCGGTGAGGGCAAGCTTTCCGACAGTTCCTCTCGCTGTGATAATCGTTGTGCCAAGAGGCAATAGCTTGGCAGAGCTACCGCTCAGCCCTGCTTCAGTAATCTTGTCCTCTGTATCGACGACAAACACGTTACCTCCACGCGGAGCGTCTTTAACTGAAAACCAACAGATATCGCCACCCCAATAGTTGGGCTCTGATTTCTTTGGCGTGCCGCCCCCGATTAGGTCGACCATGCGCGACAGAGCCTGCGCATCCCACTCTTCCGGTATTTCACCGAGCTCGCTGTCACGCATGGCCGAGGGGAACAGTTCGGCAGTGGCAAGTAACTCAGCGTACTGCTCGGGGTGCTCGTCCTCCATCTGGGACAGCTGCTCCGCGTCCTTGCCCGTGATTGCTCGTATGGCAGCTAGCTGGACATCACCATCAGTGCAACCTGCATCTAGTGCTTCAATCTTCGCTTTGACTGGGTCGAAGTCCACAAACCAGCTCTTGAAGATCGCATGCGCCATCTTTTCGAGGGTTTGGTTGATCTGTTGGTTAAGCTGTATTTTTTTGTCTAAAGAGGACAAAAAACCGCCGATGACCTTTTGGGTGGCTAGAGGTGGTAAAAGAAAATTGAGGTTTGTTATATCGGTTTTAAGGACTCGGGGTACGGTTGACCCGCGAGTGCGATTTCTCAATTGCTGTTGGCACCCTTCGCCAAGTAGGGTGTAAAGTAAGAAGTTGGGATCGGCGATTTTCGTGTCGCATCGAAGCGCCATGATGCGACGTGTAATATGATAGGTTCGGTCATTGGGAAACGGGGCGACCTCGCCTACCGGGGCCTCAGTTGTTATGAGGATATCTCCTTCTTGGGGCAATCCTCTGGTTGTCACTTTGTCGTAGGTTTCTTGCGATATAAACGAAACCTTTTCCGTGATCACACGACCACCTTTTACGTTTGCGGCAGTTAATACGGGAACTCCGCCCTTCGATTTTGGGGGGGTTTTGCCTCGGTAGTCTATTATCGTCGCTAACACATCCTTTAGAGATACCTGCCGCCACTCAGAGCTCATACCCTAGCCTCCGAAAATTCCGCTTAATTTCGGTCTCCAGCCGGTCGCTCTCGGCAAACTGCTCTCGTAGCTGATCGGTTAGTCGCATCATCTTTTCAACAAAAGGCTCGCCATCATCTTTCTGATCCATTGCGCCGACGTAGCGGCCCGGCGTTAGCACGAAGTCATGCTTTTCAATCTGCTGGATGTCAACAGACGCGCAGAACCCTGCCAGATCCTCATACCCATCGCCCAACTGCCAAGCGTGGAAAGTGTCTGCGACCCTTTGAACGTCGCCAACGGTGAAGTCACGCAGTACGCGGTCCTTCATGAAACCAAGGCTGCGTGCGTCGATGAACAAAATCTCATCGCGGCGGTCACGCTTCTTTCCGTCCTTCCCAGACTTATCCTTGGTCATGAACCATATACAGGCCGGGATCTGGGTGTTGGTGAACAGCTGGCCCGGAAGAGCGACCATACACTCCACCAAATCCTCCTTGATGAGCCGTTTGCGAATCTCACCCTCGTTGTTGGTGTTGGAACTCATAGACCCGTTGGCTAACAGCAGTGCCATGCTCCCTGTCGGAGCAAGGTGGTATAGCATGTGCTGCATCCATGCGAAGTTAGCGTTGCTTTTAGGAGGTGTGCCGTACTTCCAGCGAGCGTCATTAGCTAGTGACTCGTTCCACCAGTCTTTGATGTTAAAGGGGGGGTTGGCCATGACAAAGTCAGCCCGCAAGTCAGGGTGCCTATCGTTTAGGAACGTGTCGGCGGGAATCTCGCCGAAGTTGAAGTCGATGCCCCGGATCGCCATGTTCATGGCAGCCAAACGCCAAGTGGTCGGGTTGGACTCCTGACCGTATACAGAGATGTGCTTTTTCTGTTCAGCGGGGTCGTAGTGTTGCTCTTTGGCGTGCTCCTCAATGAACTTGTCGCTGGAGACGAAGAACCCCCCGGACCCCATGGCGGGGTCATAGACTCGACCGCTATAGGGCTCAAGCATTTCTACGATCAGAGTGACGATGCTTTTCGGTGTGTAGTATTGGCCACCCTGTTTGCCTTCAGCCAGTGCAAATTCGCCAAGGAAGTATTCGTAAACATGGCCGAGGATGTCCTTGCTGTGCAGGTTCAGGCGCTCACCGTTGTACAACGGCTTAGTGAAGGAGGTGTCTGAGAACGTATTGATTAGGCCGAGCAACTTGTCGTTATCCAGCTGGTACTGGCTGATGCGATTCAGGATGCCCTTGAGCTTCTTGTTGCTGCGCTCGATCTCCTCAAGCGCGTTGTCGATGAGCCACGACACGGAGCGCAGCTTTACGTCATTGCCAGCGTCATCCTGCCAAAGCACCGTGCCCACGGGCAGTACGGCCTTTTCTTTCAGCGTGTTCCACCGAGCCGCCTTGGGTACCCAAAAGACGTTTGCTTCCCGGTAATAGTCGAGCACCTCCAGCTCGTCTTGTAGCGCCTGCTGGTAATCATCATCGCTGTCGAAGTCGTCGCGAGGCAGGTAGTAGATGTTCTCTTCGTCATCGCTCTGGAACAGCTCCAGAAGGGCTTCCTGACGTTCCTCGAAGGCATCGGAAACGTACTTGAGGAAGATTAGACCCAGCACTACGTGCTTGTAATTGGCCGCGTCGAGATTGGAGCGCAGTTTGTCAGCGGCTTTCCAGAGCTTATCGTCAAGGTCGTCAAGGAATTGCTGTTCCGTGTTGTTCATACTGTCCCTCTGGGGTGGGGCGAATCGATTAGTGCGGCTGAGAGTGTATAACACTCAGCGCACATGTCATGTCTAGCGCTGGGTGGGGGGCATCAGTGGCACGAGTTTAAGGGGGCAAGCTTGTCTTGTCGGATTCGGGCCTTCAGGCGTCCTTGGTGGCCAATTTGGGTAAGGCTATGGGTTCGCCTAGGTGTTTCGAGTAAGGCCTGCTAGGCGGCATCTCCGGGGCTTTGAGTGATGCTCATGCTGGTCGTGGTTGGTGAGCAAGGATGAGTCATGGGCCGTGATTGTGCTCTATGCTTTGCCACGGCGCTTGTGGCGGGAATGCCATTGAACGTTCCCCTTACTGCAGAGGTACGCCTACTTCTAGGGCCATCTCCGAAATGCCTCCCCTGCGTGAAGTTAAGCGGTGGTGAAAGCGCCTGTGGGGGAAGAGAGAGTGAGCTAACTGGAGGACTTGAATCTGGCTTGCGCAAGGCCCGAAAACGTGTCTAATATAATTGTCACTGACAACGTAAAAACAGGCACTTACGAGACGCTTTGCCGGTTTTTATTAGACAGCCATAGCTACCTCTAAGCCTTGTGCTGCAAGGGCTAGAGCCTATGCGGGTGTAGCTCAATGGTAGAGCAGAGGCTTCCCAAGCCTACGACGTGGGTTCGATTCCCATCGCCCGCTCCAAACCGATACCCGCACACAGGCGAGTGTCCCTTAAAACTCGATGGTTACGCGCAAGCCGCTGCCGGGACCCGTCGAAAAACTAATGTTGCCCTCATAGCGAGCGACGATCTCCCGGACAATCGCGAGGCCCAGACCGTGGCCAGGGGTCTGCTCGTCAAGTCGCAGCCCTCGTTGACCCAGACTGGACAAGTCGTCGCCATTGACTCCAGGACCATCATCAGAAACAACGATTTGTCTGCTGTTGTTGTCTTGTTTCAGCGAGAGTTCTACGCACCGCGACGACCATTTGCCGGCATTATCGAGCAGGTTGCCTAGCACTTCATTCAAGTCATGCTCCTCTATCGGCCAGCGGGTGTCTTCCGGCAGTGAGCTTGATAGTTCGAAGGATTTTTCCGGATACAGCCGCCCCAGCATCCACAAAAGATCCCGCGCCTGTTTGACGGGATAAGCGCTTTTCCCGACCTGGGGCCCGGCAAAGCGACTGCGGCGCATTTCCGCTTCCAATTGCTTGTCGATATCACTCAGGCGGGCTGCCATTTGCCGCCTTAAGTCACCTGATAATGGGCGATCCATATCCTCCAGTATCTGCCGGACCGCTGCGATGGGCGTTTTGACGCTGTGTGACAGATTTGCGAGCGCATCCCGGGAACGCTCCAGCCGCTTGTCGAGGGAGTCAAGCAACTGGTTCAGCTGCATCACAAGCGGCTGAAATTCTTCGGGTGACGGAGCATTGATCCGGGAAATCTCGCCATCCTGCAATCGTTTTAACGCCGCTTTCAGTGTCACCACTGGCCGCAGGGCGAGCGTGATGCCAAACCAGATGACGGCAACCAGAAGTGCGATCAACAACACCGACACCACGGCTGTCCAGGCGTGCAATTCCGCCTGACTGCGCTCCAGGGCCGCCAGATCCTCGGATACAACCACCACGATCGGTGCCCCGTTCACCTGAAAAGCGTGACGGAATGCCAGGATATCGGACGGATGATTTGGCGTCTGATGGCCCTCAAAACGAAGCAAGCCATTCTGCTCACGGTGGATCAGTGGCGTCAGCAAGGATTCCCAGGCCTTTGGCGATACGATGACTCGATCGGGCGTGCGTATGGCGAAGGCATGATGGAAGACATCCTGGAAGTAATCACCGGTCTGCAGGGTTTCGACTTGACCGCCGACCTCGCGAATCTGGTGCTCCAGAAAGGCGGCTTCGTCTTTAAGGCGGCTTTCCAGGAATTCCCGGGACATTCGATCCAGCAGCAGGCCGTGGACAAACCAGGCTACGCCCATCAGAGCAATGCCGGCGGGCAGCAATAACACCAGCAGCATGCCTTTGACGGATGCTGGCCTTTTAACGTTGGGCATTGAACATGTATCCCTGGCCACGGCGTGTGGTGATCGTTTCGTTGCCGACCAGCTTTCTCAAGCGCCGAATATACGCCTCAATCACGTTTTCGCTGGGGTTCTCATCCAGGTTGTATAGCTGCTCCATGAGCTGTTCCTTGGAAAAAATGTGGCCCGGACGGCTCATCAGGCATCGTAGCAGGCGGAACTCAGTACCCGTCAGGGCGTGTTCTGCTCCTTCGTCTGTCCGCAGGCTCTGGCGATTTTCGTCCAGTTCGAAGCCACCGGCTTTAACCTGGGCGTGCACTCGTCCTTCGCTGCGGCGTATGAGTGCATTGATGCGGGCGATCAGTTCTTCCGTCTGGAACGGTTTTGCCAGATAGTCATCCGCCCCGGCTTTCAGTCCATTGACCTTGTCCTGCCAGTCGCCTCTGGCGGTGAGGACCAATACCGGGCACTCGACGAGCTTCGATCGCCATCGTTTCAAAACCTCCAGCCCGTTGCCATCCGGCAGGCCGAGATCGAGAACAGCGGCGCGATAATCCTCCTGCTCCCCCAGAATCTGGGCCTCACGGGCACTGGACGTGTGGTCGATGCTAAACCCCGCTTTTTCCAGCTGTCTGACCAGCCCCTCGGCCAGCAAACGGTCGTCTTCAACGAGCAATAAACGCATGTATCCGTCCTTAACGGTGCTTGTTTCAGCCGCTAGTGTCGTCGATCAACCTGAATTGTGCCTGAACGCAAGAAAGTGCCCGTTTTTCAGAAAGAATTCAGGTTGGTGAGAGAAAGTGTCGACTGATTCTGGACATTGCTCAAGATTCGGTACGAATCAGCCGTGTTCTCAAAACCATTATTCCACAGGAGACAAACGGATGAATGCATCAAACCTGATTGTGGCCGGCCTGGCTTTTTCGATGTCGGTATCGGCGTTTGCGGCTGGCACCCATGGCGGTGGTCACGGCCATGGTGCTTCCATTGGCGAACCGGGAAAAGCCTCAGAAGCCAGCCGGATCATAACGGTTGAAATGCACGACAACTACTACGAACCCGAAGAAATCCGTGTGAAGCCGGGCGAAACCGTTCGGTTTGTGGTGCAGAACAAGGGCAACCTTGTGCACGAGTTCAACATCGGGACTCCGGGTATGCATGAGGCCCACCAGAAAGAAATGAGAATGATGGTCGAGCATGGCGTGATCCAGGGTAACAAGTTGAATCATGACATGATGAACATGGACATGGGCAACGGCCACTCGATGAAACATGAGGATCCCAACAGCGTCCTGCTGGAGCCGGGCCAGAGCCGGGAAGTGGTCTGGACGTTTGCCAACCAGGGCAATATCGAATTCGCATGTAACGTACCAGGGCACTACCAGTCTGGCATGTACGGTGACGTGAATTTCGAATAAGCCGGTAGATGGCTTTAACCATGACGTTATGGGCTGACGCTACACCCTCCTGTCAGCCCCGATAAAGTGCGTTTGGAGTAAAACACATGAACATTCGCTTGGGTGCAGTAGTGCTGTGCCTGCTGATGCCCGCACTGGCGTTGGCTGGCGAGTACGACCTGACGGTTGATCGCGTAGAGATAGATACCGGTGATTTTGTAAAGCAGGGCATCGGCTACAACGGCAAGTCTCCCGGGCCGGTACTGAGATTCAAGGAAGGTGAGACTGTCCGGATCAATGTGAAGAATAACCTTGATGAAATGACCTCCATCCACTGGCACGGGCTTATCCTGCCCTATCAACAGGATGGCGTGCCAGGTATCAGTTTCCCGGGTATCAAACCGGGTGAGACCTTTACCTACGAGTTTCCCATTCAGCAGGCTGGGACCTACTGGTTTCACAGCCACTCCGGCTTTCAGGAGCCGGATGGTGCCTACGGTGCGATCGTGATCGAACCTGAAGGCCGGGAACCCTTCCGGTACGACCGGGAATACGTGGTCCAACTAACGGACAAGCATCCGCATTCCGGCGATCGAATCATGCGCAACCTGAAAATGATGCCGGACTACTACAACCGTAAACAGCAGACCGTTGGTGAGTTTTTCTCCGATAGCTCCGAACAGGGGTTCTGGAACACCGTCCGGGATCGCCTGGCCTGGGGTGATATGCGCATGATGAAAGCGGATGTAGAGGATCTCCAGGGGTTTACGGGCCTGATTAACGGCAAAGGCCCGGAGCAGAACTGGACGGGGTTGTTTGAGCCGGGTGAACGCATTCGGCTGCGGTTCATTAATTCCTCCGCCATGACCTATTTCGATGTCCGGATTCCGGGCCTGGATATGACGGTGGTGCAGGCGGATGGCAATAACGTGCAACCGGTGACGGTGGACGAATTCCGCATCGGCGTCGCGGAAACCTATGACGTGATCGTGCGCCCGAGAGATGAACTGGCCTACACCATCTTCGCCGAATCCATGGGGCGTTCCGGATACGCCCGGGCAACACTGGCTCCTGAAGCGGGAATGGAAGCGGCCGTGCCGCCACTGCGAGAACCTGCCCGCCTGACCATGGCGGATATGGGGAATATGCATGGTATGGATCATGGAAATATGGATATGGGCAGCTCGGACGATATGGCCGGCATGGACCACTCGTCGATGTCGGGGATGGATCACTCCGGCATGTCTGGCATGGATCATGGCTCCATGATGATGGATAACCAGGCTCAAAATGATCCGTTTTACGCCAGAGGCAGTGGCCTTGTGCCGACCGCGGCCAATGGCGGTAAGTTCCTCTCCTATGCCGATCTGAGGGCGCAGAATCCGTTATACGAGGAGCGTGAACCGACCCGGGAAATTGAGCTCCGCCTGACCGGCAATATGGAACGTTACAGCTGGAGCATTAATGGCGTTAAGTATGAAGAGGCTGATCCGATTCGTCTCAAATACGGGGAGCGCGTCCGGTTCAAGTTCGTCAATGAAACCATGATGACGCACCCCATGCATCTGCACGGCATGTGGTCGATTCTTGACGTGGGCGCCGGTCAGTGGAACCCGATCAAACACACCATTAACGTGAACCCGGGTACCACGGTGTATATGGAAACGGAGGTCGATGAACCGGGCCAGTGGGCATTCCACTGCCATCTGTCCTATCACGCAGCTGCCGGTATGTTCCGAAAAGTCATCGTCGAGGGGGGCCCAGATTCGCAGCAGGCGAAAACAGGGGCGATGGTTGAAGATGGAGGTGAGGCATGAGTGGGGTGCGATTCTCTGGGGCCGTCAGTTTGTTGGTCTTCCTTGTATTGCCGGCGATGGCCGCGGCACAGGGAATGATTGCAGATACCTCTGGCCGCAAGCAACCGCTGACAACCTGGGGTATTCAGTTTGAAGAACTTGAATACCGATACAGTGATGACGATGAGGAACTGGGCGTCTGGAACGCCGATGCCTTCTACGGTACGGATGATTTCAAAGTGCGGCTGCTCTCGGCGGGCGAATACGAGATTGAGGAGCAGGCCTATGAAACGCTGGAACATCAGCTGGTAGGTCAGATCCCCGTTTCCAGGTTCTTTGATGCCAAAGCAGGTGTTCGTTTCGATACGCCGGAGGGCCCGGACCGCACCTACGCTGTTTTCGGTGTTACTGGACTGGCGCCGCAGTGGTTCGAGATCGATGCCAGCCTGTATGTAAGCAAAGAGGGTGATACCTCGGCCGCGCTGGATGCAGAGTACGAACTGCTGTTCACCAACCACTGGATTCTGACAGCAACACTGGATGCAACCGTGGCATTCAGCGAGGACGAGGAGATCGGTATCGGCAAAGGACTGGTTTCTACGGAAACAGGCCTGCGGCTGAGCTATGACCTTATTGACCGTGCCATCTCACCCTATTTCGGCGTGGTGCATGAGCGGAAATACGGTGATACCGCTGATCTGGCTGAGACCGCTGCTGGAAGTACGGAAGACTGGTTTGCCGTGATCGGCGCCCGGATCGCTTTCTGATGTTGATGGGCCATGGGACAACTCATGGCCTTTTTAGTGCGGTATTTGATGCAACTTAAATCTTGCTAAAGCCCGCTGTTTTTTCAGTAAGAGTTCAGTTTTACGTGTTCTGCTGGGAGGTGAAACGACCTGAAGGGGAGATGTCACTGATGACCAAAGCACACAAAGCAACCAATCAGGAGCAGTTTTTGTTGCGCCGGAAAGTGGCTATCGAGGGGCTTGAAGAAACCCGGTGGGAGGATCTCATTCACGATCTTAACCACCACCCGTGTGTTGATTTCGCGGAACGTAAGAAGAATGGTCTGTTACAGGTGGCGTACGACGGAAGCCACTGGACCGTCGATGAACTACTGGAAGTAATCCAGGCCTACGGTGGTCGATTGAAGTCCGGATGGTGGGCCCGGCGCAAGCTGGCCTGGTACCGGTTTACCGACGATAACGTGCGGGCCAATGCCAAGCATGAGCCGTTCTGCTGTTCCAAGATTCCACCCATGAAAAAATAACAGGAGGTTCAATGAGCAGGGAGGAAGACCGGACCACTCGCTACCAGGAAGGCAGTCTCACTTTACCAGGGACGGTCATGCTGGGTACCGGCGTCATGATTGGCGCCGGTATTTTCGCGCTGACCGGGCAGATGGCCCAGATGACCGGTGTGCTTTTCCCGCTGGCCTTTCTCGCTGCGGCGGTGATTGTGAGCTTCAGCGCCTATTCCTACATCAAGATCTCCAATGCTTACTCGTCCGCCGGCGGTATCGGCATGTACCTGCACAAGGCATACGGAAACCGACTGCCAACGGCTTTCAATGCTCTCTTGATGTACTTCTCCATGGTGATCGCTCAGAGTTTCCTGGCCCGGACCTTTGGCTCTTACACCATGCAACTATTCGGCGGGGATGACAGTGGCCGCATAGTGCCCATTCTCGGCGTGGGGCTGATTCTGACGGCCTTTCTGATCAACCTGCTGGGCAATCGAATGATTCAGGGGGTGGCTTCCTTTATCGGGATTCTGAAAATCGGCGGCATACTGATTTTCGGTTTGGTCGGGGTCTGGATTGCCGACTCAATCTCGGTTGATTTTTCGGAGCCTGGTGAAGCCGGAGCGCTGGGCAACTTCCTGGGTGCGACCGCGTTGGGCATTTTGGCGTTCAAAGGCTTTACGACCATTACCAACAGTGGTTCGGAAGTAATCAACCCAAAGCGAAATGTCGGGCGCGCCATCGTTATCTCCATTGCTGCCTGCGTCGTGATCTACACGTTGGTAGGATTCGCCGTCGCCAGCAATCTGTCACTTGCTGAGATCATCGAAACGCAGGATTACTCCCTCGCGGCGGCTGCGCGTCCCGCTCTGGGAGAATACGGCGTCTGGTTTACCGTCGCTATTGCCATGATGGCCACGGCGGGCGGTATTCTGGCCAGCATTTTCGCTGTGTCCCGCATGTTGGCGATGCTGACGGAGATGAAACTGGTCCCTCACCGGCATTTCGGCATGCCCGGCAGCATTCAGAAACACACACTGGTGTATACCGTTGTCCTGGGGCTGATCCTCACCGCCTTCTTCGACCTGTCACGAATTGCCGCGTTGGGTATCGTGTTTTACCTGATTATGGATATTGCCATTCACTGGGGTGTGCTGCGCTATCTACGCAAAGACATCAAAGCCAACACCTGGGTGCCAGCCACAGCCATCGTGTTGGATCTTTTGGCTCTGGGCGGCTTTGTTTGGGTAAAACTGAATACGGACCCGTTCGTCATTGGCGTGGCAGTGGTCACCATGATTGTGATTGCAGTTTCCGAGCAGATTTTCCTGAAAAGATCGCCAGAATCCGCGCAAGCGAAACAGGAAGAGAGTCATGCGCATCATCACCATTAACCAGAATCAGGAAGAGGGGCTATTGCCATGATGGGAGATAACATGTTCGGGAACACCATGTGGGCAGGCCACTGGCTGTGGATGCTGGTGATTGCCATTGTGGTCGTCATTCCGGCCTGGCGTATTTGCCAGCGCACGGGGTATCCGGGATGGATGGGTGTGCTGATACTGATCCCTATCGTCAATCTGGTTCTGTTGTATTTCATTGCATTTGCAGACTGGCCCGCCGATAAAACAGGAGACCAAAATGGCTGAGCATCATCACGCCCATCACCACGATCATCACAGCGATAAAGAAGCCGGCGAACACACCGTCAAGGATCCGGTCTGCGGGATGACGGTAGATCCGCATACCGCGGAACATCGCAGCCAGCACGGTGGTAAAACCTGGTACTTCTGCTCGTCACGCTGCCAGACCAAGTTTGATGAGGACCCAGAACAGTATCTCGGTGAGGAAAAGAAGCCGCAAGAGCCAGTAGCGCCGGGCACCATGTACACCTGCCCCATGCATCCGGAGATTCGCCAGCAAGGGCTGGGGGACTGTCCCATCTGTGGAATGGCCCTGGAGCCCGAGCAGGTGAGCCTGGATGACGGGCCTTCGGAAGAACTCAGGGACATGACTCGCCGCTTCTGGATTGGCCTGGTACTGACGTTACCGGTCTTTCTCCTGGAAATGGGCGGGCACCTGACCGGGCTTGATCACATTGTTGCTCCTCAGACGTCCAACTGGATTCAGATGGTGCTGGCAACGCCGGTGGTGCTCTGGTGCGGTTGGCCCTTCTTCGTCCGGGGTTGGAAATCCGTCGTTAGCTGTAACCTGAACATGTTTACTCTTATCGCCATTGGTACTGGCGTGGCGCTGATCTACAGCCTGGTGGCCACGTTAGCGCCACAGATATTCCCGGGTGCCTTTCGGCAGGAAGACGGCTCGGTGGCGGTGTATTTTGAGGCGGCGGCCGTCATCGTTGTGCTGGTATTGCTTGGTCAGGTGCTGGAACTGCGTGCCAGAGAGAAAACCTCCGGCGCCATCAAGGCTTTGTTGGATCTGGCGCCTGCGACAGCCAGGAAGTTGGATGACGATGGCAGCGAATCCGATGTGTCGTTGGATCAGGTCAAGGTTGGTGACCGTCTGCGGGTGCGCCCCGGCGACAAGGTGCCGTTGGACGGCGAAGTGCTCGAAGGCAGTTCCAACGTGGATGAGTCCATGGTGACCGGGGAGCCTCTGGCCGTCAGCAAGAAATCCGGCGACCAGGTGATCGGCGGCAGTATTAACCAGCAGGGCAGTTTCATCATGCGCGCCGACAAGGTTGGCCGCGATACCATGCTGTCCCAGATCGTTCAGATGGTGGCCAGTGCGCAACGCAGCCGGGCGCCGATTCAGGGGCTTGCAGACAAGGTTGCCGCTTACTTCGTGCCGGCAGTCATCTTGATTGCGATCATCGCCTTCATCGCATGGTCTGTTTTTGGTCCCACGCCGCCCATGGCCTTCGGCCTGATTGCTGCCGTTAGCGTTCTGATCATTGCCTGCCCATGCGCACTCGGGCTGGCAACACCCATGTCTATCATGGTTGGGGTTGGACGCGGTGCCCAGAGTGGTGTGCTGATCCGGGATGCCGAAGCGCTGGAACGCATGGAAAAGGTAGACACCGTGGTGGTGGATAAAACCGGTACGCTGACAGAGGGCAAGCCGCAGGTTACCCGACTTGTCGCGGCAAACGGATTCAGTGACAACGATCTGATGCGCTATGCCGGAGGTCTGGAAAAGGGCAGCGAGCATCCATTGGCCCACGCCATCCTCGATAAAGCCAAGGGTATGGATCTGGAGCTCCCGGATGCAGAGGACTTTGATTCGCCTAACGGAAAAGGGGTCACCGGTCGAATCGATGGCAAGCGGGTACTCCTCGGCAATCGACTCCTGATGGAGTCCGAGAATGTCGACACCGGAAAATATGACGGCGAGGCCGACCAGCTCCGGAAAGACGGCGCTACGGTGATTTTTGCGGCCGTCGACGGCAACGTCGCAGGCTTGCTCGCGATAGCCGATCCGGTCAAGGAAACCACCGAAGCCGCCATCACCGCCCTGCAGAAGGACGGCATACGGGTAGTCATGCTGACCGGCGATAACCGCACGTCAGCCGAGGCTGTTGCCCGCAAGCTGCATATCGACGAAGTGGAAGCGGAAGTGCTGCCGGAAGACAAGGGTAAGATTGTTCAGCGCCTGAAGGGCGAAGGTCGGGTTGTCGTGATGGCGGGCGACGGCGTGAACGACGCGCCTGCGCTGGCCACGGCGGATGTGGGTGTCGCCATGGGCACCGGCACCGATGTGGCTATTGAAAGTGCTGGCATTACCCTGCTTCGCGGTGACTTGATGGGTATTGTGGAAGCTCGCCATTTGTCGATGGCGACCATGCGCAATATCCGGCAGAATCTGTTCTTCGCCTTCGTCTACAACTCCGCTGGCGTTCCGATAGCGGCCGGGGTCTTGTATCCGTTTTTCGGCATACTGCTGTCGCCGATCTTTGCAGCGGCGGCCATGTCCCTGTCCTCGGTCAGCGTGATTGTGAATGCGCTGCGGCTGCGGGTGATCAAGCTCGGGCCTCAACAGTAAATAGGTGATCGGCCTCAGAGTGCTATCTCTGAGGCCGTTGATAATACCGCTTACTGATCCCGGCTGTGGTGGTCGGAGTGGCGCGCGTTAGCCCGTTCCCTGATCATCTGTATGTGAGCCTCATGCATCATATTCAACTCACGCTCGGACATAGACGACATCATCGTCATCATCTTTTTCATATCCGGACTGATCATGCCTTTCATCTCTTCTCCTATCATATCCGGATTATTGCCACCAGGTGATGCGTCATGGGTAAGTCTGCTTCCAGTTATATCAGGGTAACTGCGAGTTTCATTTATCCTGTCTGCCAAGCCAGTATTAGCCGTCGCTATAGTGGAAAAGAATAAGGTGATTGAAACTGCCAAGACTGATTTATTCATAATAATATCCTGTAGTTTAAAGTTATCTGATGATTCAGTTACGTTTCAGTTTTCTATGATGTACTTGCTCTTGAGCTCGGTGTTGGCTGGCTCAGGAAATCGAGCCAGAAAGAGTTTGCGTCTCCACTAGTAAGTTTTGCCGCAGGGTCACCCTGCGGTATTTTTTCGCTTTTCTTTCAGAGCCTCGTGGTAGGCACGCCCTTGTTTGTTCATCATTTTTTTGCGAGCTTCAAAACCCGACTCCGACATGGAATAGCGTGTCATTTCTCTATGCAGACGTTGCATGTCTTCATTCTTAAGTACGTCTTCAAACGATGAATTATTTATGTTTTTTCCATCCATGCTCTTCATGTCTTTTTCATCTGATATGTTGCCTGCAAAGAGGGATGTGGAAATAGTGAATGCTGCGATTAACGCGATCATGCGTTTCATAAATACACCTCCAGGTTAGTTGGTGAGTTTATGAAAACATTGATTCCTGAATTTATCCTGAAATAAAATTTTGTTTGAAAAAATAATTTTTAATCAGGATGGTCGGTATTGATAAAAGTCAATTTTTTGGTTTTTTCATTTATTCAGTTTGGTTTCAGATAAATAAAATAAGATCGCGGGAGGAAAACAATTGATGGAGATGTCGCGTTGTCCTTTCTTCCCCACCTCGTAAAACCCGTTGTTCTAGGTGCTTTGATTTTTTCCAGTCTGCCCAGCTTCGCCGAGCTCAGGCTTGAGTTATCTGATGCTATTGATGTTGCTACCGAGAACGATCCCTGGCTTCGCCAGAGTGTCCAGATTCAGGATGCGCTTCTGGAAGAATCGATTGCCGATGGCGCCCTGCCGGATCCGAGAATGACCATCGGTGCCGCGAATCTGCCCACAGATACTTTTGATATGGGCCAGGAGGCCATGACTCAGGCTACCGTCGGTCTTACCCAGCGAATTCCACGTGGCAACAGCCGTCAGCTGGCAAGTGCCAGAAAAGAGGAGATGGCCGGGGTTCACCCGTTCATGCGCGAGAATCGTCGGGCACAGGTGGCGGAAACCGTCACGCAACTCTGGCTGGGGGTCTGGCGCTCCGAGCAGAGTATCCGATTGATTGAAAGCAACAGAGGCTTGTTTGAGCAATTGGAAGATGTTGCTGAGGCGGGCTACACCTCTGCCTCCATGGGGTCCAGGCAGCAGGATGTTATCCGGGCTTCGCTGGAGCTGACGAGGCTTGAGGACCGGCTGACAGCACTGCAGGTGCAACAGGCATCGAATCGGGAAGCGTTGGCCGAGTGGATTGGTCTGAATCAGGCACAGCTGGCCGTCACCGACCATGTCCCCCGCGAACTGCTGGCAGAACTCCCTTCTGCCTGGGCTGAAACCGCTACTGATTCACTGCCCCGACATCCTGCCGTGCGCGCCACCGATCAGTTGATTGAAGCCCAGAGTGTTGACGTTGATCTGGCCCGCCAGTCCTACAAACCGGAATGGTCGATATCGGCCCAATACGGATATCGGGACCGGGCTCCGAACGGCGAGGACCGGGCCGATCTGTTTTCCGTGGGGATTGGCTTTGATCTGCCCCTTTTCACCGGCAACCGTCAGGACCGAAAACTCAACGCGTATGTGGCTCTACTGGAGGCGGCGAAAACCGAGCGTATCCTGCAGCTCCGTGGGCTTCGCGCCAAAGCCAGGGCTGCCGTTGTCAGAATTCAGCGCCTGGATGAGCGCATAGCGCTGTATGAAAAGACCCTTCTGCCACAAATGGAAGCGCAGGCAAGTGCGGCACTGACGGCCTACAACAACGACGACGGCGACTTCGCCGAGGCAGTGCGCGCGCGAATTGCCGAGCTCAATGCCCAGGTGGAACTGATTCAGATGAAAGCCGAGCGGGCCGGGAATATGGCGAACTTCCGCTACCTGACGGCTGAATCTTCCGAGATCCCTACCTTTTCAATGACCCGTTATCAGGACTGATCATCATGGCTAACTTGGTTCGCCCTCTGGGCTTTGTGTTGCTCGGCGGTCTCGCCGGTGCGGTGGCCACCTACTGGTTTGCAACGGACACCCACGCGCTATCTTCTGCAGAACAGACCAGCTCCGATTCAAAAAAACCGCTGTACTGGGTCGCTCCCATGGACCCCAATTTCAAAAGTGACAAACCGGGAAAATCACCCATGGGTATGGATCTGATTCCGGTGTATGACGACGGCGGATCGGCAGACGATACGGCGGGCACGGTCCGTATCTCACCGACGGTTGTCAATAATCTGGGGGTTCGCACGGAGCCGGTGATTCAGGGGCGGCTGCCCAATAACATCACCACTGTGGGCTATGTGGCCTACGATGAAGACCAGATGGTTCACGTTCATCCCCGGGTTGATGGCTGGATTGAAACGCTGTTTGTCAAAGCCGAGGGAGAGCCTGTTGAACAGGGCAAGCCGCTGTACACCTTATATTCGCCCACCCTGGTGAATGCCCAGGAGGAGCTGCTGTTGGCGATGAACCGTGGCAACCAGAAACTGGTGGAGGCTGCTACAGAGCGGCTGGCGGCGCTGAATGTGCCGGCCAGTCTGATCAGCCGGTTACACCAGAGCCGGGACATTCAGAGGACGATGACGGTTTACGCGCCCCGCTCGGGTGTGATTGAGAACCTGAATGTGCGCGAGGGTATGTTCATCAAACCGGGAGACCGGGTTCTGTCGATCGCTGCGCTCGATGAAGTCTGGGTGATCGGTGAAGTGTTTGAAAGCCAGCTTTCGGCTGTGGAGGCAGGCAACCGGGTGCAGATGACCCTGGATTACATGCCCGGCCGTGAGTGGCGTGGCAGTGTGGATTACGTCTATCCGGAAGTGAACCCCAAAACCCGGACGGCCCGGGTCCGGATGCGGTTTGATAACGAGGATGGTGCCCTGATGCCGGGCATGTTTGCCCGGCTGGAGGTCCAGGGCGAGCGGGGAAAACGGCAGTTTCTGGTGCCCCGGGAGTCGGTTATCCGCACCGGCCAGAGTGATCGCCTCGTTCTGGCCCTGGAGGAGGGAGCTTTCAAGTCGGTAAACGTCAGCGTTGGGCGCGTGGGGGAAAAGTATGCGGAAATACTCGATGGCCTGATGCCTGGTGATACTGTCGTTACATCGGCCCAGTTCCTGATCGATTCAGAATCCAGCAAAAGCTCTGATTTCCAACGGATGTCGGCACCTCAGACCCGGGATGACGGCGGCATGAATCACGAAGGCATGGATCACGGCGCTATGAACCATGGCGCTATGGACCAGAGCCCGATGAGTCAGGATGCCATGGAGCACGACACCATGGATCACAGCACCATGAACCATGGCGGAGGCGAGTGATGATTGCAGCCATTATTCGCTGGTCGGTTGGTAACCGCTTCCTGGTGTTGCTGGCCACGTTGCTGATCACGGGGCTCGGCCTGTATTCCCTGAAACAAACGCCGGTGGATGCCTTACCGGATCTGTCGGATGTCCAGGTTATTATCAAAACCAGCTTTCCGGGGCAGGCCCCGCAGGTGGTGGAAGATCAGGTGACCTACCCGATGACCACCGCCATGCTCTCGGTACCAGGTGCGAAAACGGTCAGGGGATACTCGTTCTTCGGGGATTCCTACGTCTACGTGATCTTCGATGAAGACACCGACATGTACTGGGCGCGCTCGCGGGTGCTGGAGTATCTCTCCCAGGTGGCGCCCAGCCTGCCGGACTCGGCTCGTCCCCAGCTTGGGCCCGATGCCACTGGCGTGGGCTGGGTGTATCTCTATGCCCTGGTGGATCGCACCGGAAATCACGACCTGAGCGAACTGCGCAGTCTGCAGGACTGGTTCCTGAAATACGAGCTGCAAACGGTGCCCGGTGTTTCTGAGGTGGCCGCCCTGGGCGGCATGGTGAAACAGTATCAGGTCAAGGTCAGCCCGGAAAAACTCCGCGCCCTGGGGATCCCGCTGGCCCATATCCAGAACGCCATAAAACGGGGTAATCAGGAAGTGGGTGCGTCCGTGATCGAGATGGCTGAAGCGGAATATATGGTGCGCACCTCAGGTTACATCCAGTCCCGTGATGATCTGCTCTCGATCCCTCTGGGGCTGGACGACAATGGCACGCCCCTTTTGCTTAAAGACGTGGCGACTGTTGAGGTTGGCCCCCAGATGCGCCGCGGCGTTGCTGAGCTGAACGGTGAGGGCGAGACCGTTGGCGGAGTGGTGGTCATGCGCTTCGGTGAGAACGCCCAGGCGACCATCAATGGCGTCAAGGACAAACTAAAGGACCTCAAATCCAGCCTGCCCGAGGGGGTTGAGGTGGTAACGGTCTATGATCGCTCCGGTCTGATCGAACGGGCCGTCAATAACCTGGGTTTCAAGCTGCTGGAAGAGTTCCTGGTGGTGGGTCTGGTGTGCATTGTCTTCCTGTTCCACGTGCGGTCTTCGCTGGTCGCGATTCTCAGCCTGCCGGTGGGCATCCTGGCGGCCTTTATTGTCATGCACTGGCAGGGCATCAATGCCAACATCATGTCACTGGGCGGTATTGCCATTGCGATCGGGGCGATGATCGATGGTGCCATTGTTATGATCGAGAACATGCACAAACACATGGAGCGGACGCCGTTAACGCCGGAAAACCGGTGGGAAGTGGTAACCCGATCCGCTTCCGAGGTCGGGCCTGCCCTGTTTTTCTCCCTGCTGATCATTACCGTCAGTTTTGTGCCCGTTTTCGCACTGGAAGCACAGGAAGGCCGGATGTTTGCGCCCCTGGCCTTTACCAAGACCTATGCCATGGCAGCCAGTGCCGCTCTGGCGGTGACCCTGGTGCCGGTGCTCATGGGATATTTCATCCGGGGCAAAGTGCTGCCGGAGCACAAGAATCCGGTGAACCGTTTGCTGGTCAGTGCCTATATGCCGGTTCTGAAGCTGGTACTTCGCTTCCCGAAAACAACTGTGCTGGCGGCAGTTCTGGCTCTGGTTGTTGGTGTCTGGCCTGCCACCAGAATCGGCAGTGAATTCATTCCGCCGCTGGATGAAGGCGATCTGATGTACATGCCCACCACCTATCCGGGCATCTCGATCGGTAAGGCGCGGGAGCTGCTGCAGCAGACGGACAAGCTGATTGCCACGGTACCCGAGGTTGAAACTGTCTTCGGTAAAGTGGGCCGGGCCGATACCGCAACCGATCCGGCGCCGTTGACGATGATCGAGACCTTTATCCAGCTCAAGCCAAGGGACGAATGGCGGGAAGGCATGACCACGGAAAAACTGAAGCAGGAGCTTAACAATCTGATTCGGTTCCCCGGCCTGACCAATGCCTGGGTGATGCCGATCATCACCCGCATCGATATGCTGGCAACGGGGATCAAGACGCCGGTCGGCATCAAGGTGGCGGGGCCGGACCTGGCTACCATTCAGGGTATTGGCAAACGCCTTGAGGAAATCATGGTGGACATACCCGGCACAGCGTCGGTTTACTCCGAGCGGGTCGCCGGGGGCCGCTACATCAAGGTCGATATTGATCGCGAGCGCGCCGCACGCTACGGACTGAACATTGCAGATGTTCAGCAGGTGGTGGCATCGGCAATTGGCGGTATCAATGTTTCCCGGACTATCGAAGGGCTTGAGCGTTACCCCGTGAATCTTCGTTACCCCGAGGATTACCGGGATTCCCCGGAAAAGCTGGAGCAATTACCGATTGTGACCGCCTCTGGCCAGCGGATTGCGCTGGCGGATGTGGCTGATATCCGTGTGGAGGACGGTCCGCCGGCGATCAAGAGTGAGAACGCCCGGCTGAACGGCTGGACCTTTGTCGATATTGAGGGGGTTGATGTCGGTAGCTACGTCGAACAGGCCATGGCCACCGTGAACGAAGCGCTTGACCTGCCCGCGGGCTACTCGGTGACCTGGTCCGGGCAGTACGAGTACATGCTGCGAGCCAAGGAAAAACTCACCTATGTGGTGCCCCTAACCCTGGCGATCATTGTGATATTGCTGTTCCTGAACTTCCGGCGTTTCGCGGAGGTCGGGATCATCATGGGCACGCTGCCCTTTGCCATGATCGGTGCCATCTGGCTGATGTATCTGCTGGGTTACAACTTCTCGGTGGCTGTAGGGGTCGGGTTCATTGCACTGGCGGGTGTCGCCGTGGAAATCGGCGTGATCATGCTGGTGTACCTGAACCAGTCCTATGCCGCCATGCTGGAAACCTGCGAGGAGAAGGGCCTGACTCCGAGGCGCGAAACCCTTCGCCATTCGGTGCTCCACGGTGCCGGTTTGCGGGTACGGCCGATCATGATGACAGCGGCAGCCATTATCGGGGGGCTGGTGCCCATCATGGTGGGTACCGGCACTGGCTCGGAAGTGATGGGGCGCATTGCGGCACCGATGGTTGGCGGCATGATATCTGCCGTTATTCTGGCGTTGCTGGTGATTCCTGTGCTGTTTTATCTATGGAAGCAGAGAGCTTTGAAGGATTGATGTTGACCGTATGCCTGAGCACGACTACTCAAACCTGTCCCAATAGGGCGGATCACCAAAATAGCCGTCGATGAAGTCGATGAAGCTGCGGACCTTGCTTGCCAGTAACTGGCGGTGAGCGTAGACGGCGTATAGCCCCAGCGGCTCCGGTTCATGTTCCGGCAGGACGATCATTAACTTGCCTTCCTGAATGGCGGGGCCCGCGATAAAGGTCGGTTGCAGGGCAATCCCGGCCCCGGCAATGGCTGCCTCGACAAGCACGTCGCCGTTGTTGCTGACCATTCCCTGCAGGTTGTCACTGCGGTTGTCCTGGAGCCACTTCTGCGGGGGATGGTTGGAATCCGGGTCCATGTAGCTGTAGCGCAGGTACTGATGGTCCCGGAGGTCTTCCGGTTTGCCGGGGCTGCCGTATCGTGCCAGATAAGCTGGAGAGGCACACAGCACCAGCCGCACCGGCGCCACCCGCTTGGCGATCAGGGAAGAGCTTTGCAGGCGGCCGATGCGCAGCGCGATATCGAAGCCTTCCTCGACTATGTCGACTTTCCGGTCATTGAGTTGCAGATCAATACCCACGGCGGGGTGCATTCGCTGGAACTCGGTCAGCAGGGCCGGCATGTGGCGAATGGCGAAAGAAACCGGGGCACTGATGCGCAGCAGGCCCTGGGCCTCGGTTTGCAGGTCGCCGAGCTGGTTTTCCAGATCATCAATATCGCTGAGCACCTGCTGGGCCCGCGGGTAATATTGCCTGCCTGCTTCGGTCAGGTGGAGCCTGCGCGTGGTGCGGTTCAGCAACCGAACGCCCAGGTGTGTCTCCAGTTGAGACACGTATTTGCTGACCAGTTGTGGCGAGGTGTCCAGGCGGTCAGCGGCTCGGGTGAAGCTGCCTTCGTTGACCACTGTCACGAAGGTGCGCATGGCTTCAATACGATCCATAGCGGTGTCCTGATCGGAGTTGTGCTGATGATTATCAATAAAATGACGATAATATAGCAACAAGAGTCATCTTAGTCTTTGAGATTGGTGATAGTAAAGTGAACCCATAGCCTGAAGCCGGGGCTTCGGGACAAACCAATCAGAGAAAGACTTGAGGTGATGATTATGAACGCTCAATTCACAAAGGCATTACTCCAATCCAATGGTGGCTTTGCTGCACTGGCACTGAGGGTTCCGGTGGGTCTGATCCTGGCCGCGCATGGTGCCCAGAAACTGTTCGGCTGGTTTGGCGGATACGGGCTGGAAGGTACCGGACAATGGCTGGCCAGTATTGGCCTGGAGCCTGGCTACCTGATGGCCTTGCTGGCAGGTGGTGCCGAATTCTTTGGCGGTCTGGCACTGGTGCTCGGGCTACTGACACGTCCGGCGGCGGTGGTTGCGGCTTTCACCATGTTGGTGGCCATTTTCGCGGTGCATATCGGTAATGGCTTGTTTATGGCCAATAATGGTTACGAGTATGCACTCACGCTGTTTGCCGCCACCGTCGCTCTGGCGATTCAGGGCGCAGGCCGGTTCGCTGTCGATAACCTGTTACAGAAAGAATGCTGAACCGGGGAGAACGCCATGAGTAAAGCGACCGATGTACTGTTTGTTTCCCACGGTGGCGGCCCCATGCCGCTGCTGGGAGATCCCGGGCACCAGGATATGGTGGACCGGTTAACAGAGCTCGCGGCTGACCTGCGCAAACCCTCTGCGATACTGGTGATCAGTGCCCACTGGGAGGAGGCGATCCCGACCATTACCTCAGGTACTACGCCGTCGCTGATTTACGATTATTACGGTTTTCCTTCGGAAGCCTACAAGATCGAATACCCCTGCCCGGGTGAGCCGGTGCTGGCGCAGCAGGTCGCCCAGGCGCTGGATCAGGCTGGTATCCAGGCCCGCCTGGATGACCAGCGGGGTTTTGATCACGGCTTGTTTGTGCCGCTTAAACTGATGTATCCGGAGGCAACGATTCCCTGCATTCAGCTCTCACTGGTCAACACTCTGGATGCCAGCACGCACCTTGCGATTGGCCGGGCATTGCGGGCACTGGATTACGATAACCTGCTGGTGCTTGGCTCCGGCTTCTCGTTCCACAACATGCGGGCCTTCTTTGCTGCACAGACGCCGGAAATCCAGGCCCGTAATCTGGCCTTTGAGGACTGGCTAGAGCAGACCTGCGGCGACAGCTCCCTGTCGGAGCGGGAGCGGGCGAAGCGCCTGACAGATTGGGAGCAAGCGCCCCATGCCCGGTTCTGTCACCCCCGGGAAGAGCACCTCCTGCCCTTGCACGTGTGCTATGGCCTCGCCAACAAAGCCAGCGACCGGCACATTGCCGCAACCATCCTCGGGAAACAGTCGGGGATGTTTTACTGGGGCTGAATCAGTGCAGCTTCAACCGTGGCTGCATGGCCCGACTGATCTTGTCCATCAGCCAGATCACGCCGGTTCGCAGGAAACCGTGCAAGGCCACCTGGTGCATTCGGTACAGCGACACGTAGAACAGCCTGGCCACTTTCCCTTCGATATACATACTGCGGCCGGACAGGTTACCCATCAGGTTGCCGACGGTGGTGTATTTGCTGAAGTTGATCAGTGAGCCATGGTCGTTGTACACGAAGGGAACGGCTTCTTTGCCTTCCAGCCGGTTGCAGAGGGTTTTGAACAGGGCATCGGCCTGCTGGTGTGCGGCCTGGGCACGTGGTGGCACCGGCCGGTCGGATTCCGGCTGCGGGCAGGCGGCGCAGTCACCAAACGCGAAGATATCCGCATCTTTGGTGGTTTTCAGGGTCTGTTCCACCAGCAGCTGATTGCCGCGATTGGTCTCCAGGCCGTCCAGTTCCGCCAGGAACGGCGGTGCTTTGATGCCAGCGGCCCAGATGGTCATTTCCGAGGGCAGTTCAGTGCCGTCCTTCATGATCAGACTGTTCTCGCGCACCTCGCTTACAGGTTGTCCGGTCAATACCTTGACCTTCTGGCGTTCCAGTTCCCGGGTGGCTGCGGCGGAAAGGCGCCCGGGCAGCGCAGGCAATATGCGGTCGGCCGCCTCGATCACGCTGATGGAAACATCGGAAGATTTGAGGTGGTTCATGCCGTAGATGGGCAATTCGCGGGATGCCAGTCTCAGTTCGGCGGCCAGTTCCACGCCCGTGGCTCCGGCACCAATGATGCTGATGTTCAGGGCATGGGGCTGGCCCTGAAGGGCTTCGTGGTTTTTGCGCAGGAAGGCGTTGAGCATCAGGTTATGAAAGCGGCGGGCCTGCTTCAGACTGTCCAGGAACAGGCAGTGGTCCTGTGCGCCGGGGGTGCCGAAGTCGTTCGCGGTGCTGCCAACGGCAATCACCAGGGTGTCGTAATGAAGGCGCCGTTCCGGCACTACTTCTTGGCCTTCTTCATCCCGGAACGGGGCAATCACGATCGCTTTATTGGCCCGGTCCAGACCGCTCATGCGGCCGAGCTGAAACTCGTAATGGTGCTTGCGGGCATGGGCGCGGTAATTGATTTCGTTGGCGCTGGCGTCCAGCGAGCCGGAGGCCACCTCATGCAGCAGGGGTTTCCACACATGGGTAAGACCGGCGTCGACCAGGGAAATACGGGCTCTGCGTTTTTTGCCAAGCTTGTTGCCCAGACTGGTGACCAGTTCCAGACCGCCGGCTCCGCCGCCGACCACGACTATGTGATGAAGGTTTTCCATAACGTTTCAGACCTTTAAGTGATGAGAGCCAAACGCTCTCGGATGAAAGCGCTTGGCTGTCGTCACTGGCCTGAATGTCTATGATTAGGGAGCTAATACAGGGGCGTATACTACCGCCGATGTTGGAGCGAGACAATTGAGCCCAAGTACCTATTGGCTCCATCGTTGGTATTGTCGGGCTGGACACAGAGCCGTTGGCGCTGCTACAAACTTCTCATCCACTTGAAGAACAGACAGGAGAAAGCGACGTGAAACTGCAGGTTCGAGGTGTTGAGGAAGGCCAGCCGGTACCGGAAAAGTTTGCCTTCGGTGTGTTCAGTGAGCAGGACCACATGAGTTTTGGTCCCAACCGGAATCCGGAGCTGGTCTGGGATGGTGCACCGGAGGGCACCAAAAGCTTTGTGGTAATGATGTTTGACCCGGATGTGCCCAGCGTCGCCGACGACGTCAATCAGGAAGGCAAGACCGTACCGGCCGACCTGCCACGCGTCGATTTCTTCCATTGGCTGCTGGTGGATATTCCCGCTGGCACAAAGCGGATCCCGGAAGGTGAAGACAGCGACGGTGTCAGTCCCAAGGGCAAGGATTATGGACCTGGCCCGATTGGTGTCCGTGGTGTGAACAATTACACCCAGTTTCTGGCCGGCAATCCGGACATGGCCGGCACCTATGCCGGTTATGACGGCCCCTGCCCGCCCTGGAATGATGAAATCATCCATCACTACCACTTTGAAGTGCATGCTCTGGATGTAGACACCCTGGGCCTGGAGGGTGAATTTGACGGCAACGACGTGCGTCAGGCCATGGCCGGACATGTGCTGGCCAGTGCCCGGGTAACCGGCACCTACACGCTTAATCCCGCCCTTCGCAAGTAGTTGCAGCCAGCGGAGCCGGCCACATCGGCTCCGCTTTCATCAAATTGTCTTGGTGCTGTCACCCCGGTGTCACCGGGTGTTGCCAAGGTGATGTCAGGATCCTGAAAGCAGGCCTGTTCTCACCGGAGGCACCATGCGACAGTATCGAAGTGTATTCATATCCGACGTCCATCTGGGTACCGCCGATTGCCAGGCGGACTATCTGCTGGATTTCCTGAATAACATTCAGTGCCAGACCCTTTACCTGGTGGGCGACATCGTCGACCTGATTGCCATGCAGCGACGGGCTCATTTTCCCGACAGCCACCGGCAGGTTATCCACAAGCTGCTGGAGCTGGCCGCAACGGGAACCCGGGTGGTGTACATCCCGGGCAATCACGATGAATTTTTCCGGCGTTTCTGTGGCCAGACCTTTTCCGGCATCGAATTGCAGTACAAGGCTGTGCATACCACCGCCGATGGTCGTCAGTTTCTGGTCTGCCACGGCGACCAGTTTGACCAGGTGGTGCGCTGCAGCCCTTTGATGCTGCTGGTCGGCGACCGCGCCCATGGGTTGTTGTTGCGTCTGAACCGCTGGTTCAACGCCCTGCGAAGGCTGCAGGGCAAGCCCTACTGGTCGCTGGCGGCCTGGATCAAAAGCCGGATTGGCAAGGCCAGAACCTTTATCCGCCGTTTCGAGTTGGCGGCGCTGACCGCGGCGGAGAAAGGCCACTATCACGGCTTTATCTGCGGCCATATCCACTCGGCGGGCTTTCTGCGCAGTGAGGATGGGTTGTATTGCAATGATGGTGACTGGGTGGAGCATTGCACTGCGCTGGTGGAGCAGGAGAGTGGTCGGCTGGAGCTGCTGCACTGGTCTGAATCGCCGGTTACCCTGAGCCGGGAACCGGAGGCGCCGAACCCGGAGCTGGCCGGTGACGCCCGCCCTGTGATCGATGCGTTGCCGGCTGCGTTTCTGGAGCAAATCAACGGCCCGGCCAGGTGACCCTCAATTCCGGACTCGATACGCGTCCAGAATGGTCGTCATCTCCTGGCCCAACGGTTTAAGTTCCATGGCTGACAGGTTACGCCAGGCCATGGAGCGGAGCCTAAAGATCGTCCCCTGAAGCAGTCGCGCAAAAAATATCTATTAACGCTGCAACATCCGGCGTGTGTTCGTGTCTTTGCTATAACAGCGTATGGTTTATACACCACACACAGGCATGGATATGAATCGCAGCAAGTTATTACTTCTTCTGGCCATCGCCGCTCTCGTAGGGATCTTCCTGGGTTTCGACGGGCATAAACTGCTTACCCTGGAAAATCTGCAGTCCCATCAGGGTGCAATCGAACAGTGGATTGACCGCAACCTGGTGCTAGCCGTAACGGGCTATGCATTGATCTATGTGGCAGTAACAGCCCTGTCCCTGCCCGGCGCTACGATCATGACCCTAGCGGGCGGCGCTTTCTTCGGAAATCTTTATGGCCTGGCTGCCGTCTCCATTGCTTCAACCATCGGTGCCTCTCTGGCCTTCCTGGTGGCCCGGTTTCTCATGCGGGACACGCTGCGCAAGCGCTACGGGGAAATCGTAGCGAAAATGGACCGGGGCATTGAAAAAGATGGGGCGTTCTACCTGGCAACTCTGCGCCTGGTGCCGGTGTTCCCGTTCTTCCTGATTAACCTGGCCATGGGCCTCACGGCCATGAAGCTGCGTACCTATGCGCTGGTGAGCTGGATTGCCATGTTGCCCGGGACCTTTGTCTATGTGAATGCGGGTACCCAACTGGGTCAGATCCAATCTACCGATGACATATTCTCGGCTAACCTGGTGCTGTCTTTCGCACTACTGGCGACGTTCCCGCTGATTGCCAAGTTTGTAGTGGGCTTAATTCGCCGGCGCAAGGTGTATGCCGGCTGGCAGAAGCCTGAGCATTTTGACTACAACCTGCTGGTCATCGGTGGCGGTTCTGCCGGGTTGGTGTCGGCCTATATCGCCGCCGCCGTGAAAGCCAAGGTGGCGCTGATTGAGAAGCACAAGATGGGCGGCGATTGCCTCAATACCGGCTGTGTCCCCTCCAAAGCCTTGATTCGTAGCGCCAGGGCGGCGGATACGCTGCGCCATGCCAATCGGTACGGGCTGGAATCGGTGCCGGTCAAAGGCTCGTTCAAAAACATCATGAACCGGGTCAGGGAGGTGATTGCGAAAGTTGAGCCCCACGATTCTCCCGAGCGTTATCGAAAACTGGGTGTTGACTGCATTGCCGGTGAAGCCAGCTTTGTGTCGCCCTGGGAACTGGAAGTAAGGCACAACGATGGCCGCTCCGAGCGCCTCACCGCCCGCAGCATCGTCGTTGCCACCGGTGGCAAGCCGGCGGTACCTACAATTCCTGGTCTGGAAGACATGGAGCCGCTGACCTCGGACAACCTGTGGCAGCTGGAGGAGCTACCCGAGCGGCTGCTGGTGCTCGGTGGTGGCCCGATTGGCTCGGAACTGGCTCATGCGTTTGCGCGGTTGGGTAGTCAGGTGACGCAGGTGGAAATGGGTGAGCGCCTGCTGGCGAAAGAGGATGCCGATGTCTCTGAACTGGTGCTGAAGCAGTTTCGGGCAGACGGCGTGGACGTTCGGTTGAAACATTCTGCCGCCGAGTTTCGTATAGAGGAAGGAGAGAAGGTTGCCTACTGTAAGCATGAAGGTGAGCGGGTACGCATTCCTTTCGATCAGGTTCTCGTGGCGGTTGGCCGCGCAGCCAACACCGCCGGCCTGAATCTGGAGCGTATTGGTGTGGAAACCCTGCCAAATGGAACGGTACCGGTGGAAGAGGACATGAGCCTGAGGTACCCGAATGTATTTGCCTGTGGCGATGTGGCCGGCCCGTACCAGTTCACTCACGCTGCGGCCCACCAGGCCTGGTACGCGGCTGTTAACGGACTGTTCGGGCAGTTCAGGCGCTTCAAGGTGGATTACCGGGTAATGCCTTGGGTCACCTTTACCTCGCCGGAAGTGGCCAGAGTTGGGTTGAGTGAGGCTGAGGCAAAGGCAAAGGGCGTGGCCTACGAGGTTACTCGTTACGGCCTGGACGACCTGGACCGGGCCATTGCCGAGAGTGAGGATCATGGCTTTATCAAGGTGCTTACCCCGCCGGGCAAGGACAAGATCCTGGGCGCCGTTGTGGTTGGCAGCCACGCCGGGGAAATCCTGGCCGAATTCACCCTGGCCATGAAACACGGCCTGGGGCTGAACAAGATCCTGGGCACCATTCACCCGTACCCGACCTGGAATGAGTCGGCCAAATACGCAGCCGGTGAATGGAAGCGCGCTCATGCCCCCGAGGGCATCCTGAAGCTGCTGGAGAAACTGCACGGCTGGCGCCGTGGGAAAAACACGAATACATCGAGGAGCATCTATGCCCCTGACTGAAACCAGACCGGCCCGCGGAAAACGCATTCCGGCCGTGGAAGTCCTGGAACCCCGCGCCCGTGATAGCTGGACCCACACCCGCAACGGTGATCCCCGGGGATACATCGATGCCGACAGACTAAAAGAGCTGTGGATCCACACCGGTACCGCCTGCAACCTGGCCTGCCCGTTTTGCCTGGAGGGTTCCCACCCCGGTGATGGCCGCATCCCGGGCATGAAGCTCATTGACGTGAAGCCGTTTATCCACGAAGCCATTGACATGGGCGTGGAGCAGTTTTCCTTCACCGGTGGTGAGCCCTTCGTGATCCGGGATTTCGTCAATATCCTGGACTACGCGAGCCAGTACCGCCCCTGCTTTGTGCTCACCAACGCCACTGAGCCGCTGCACAGGCGCCAGCACCAGGTGCTGCCCTTATTGGATAACCCCTATCCGATCCACTTCCGGGTGAGCCTGGATTTTCCCGACCGCGTCCGGCACGACAAGGACCGCGGCGAGGGCAGCTTTGATGAGGCCTTGCAGGGCATCCGTTGGCTGATCGAACAGGGCTTCAAGGTGTCCATTGCCCGCCAGACGGATCCGGAGGAAATCCCGTCCGAGGTGGAAGCCGCATTCCGTGAGATCTTCCGGGAGAGGGGCATTCCGGAGAACCTGGCGTTTACCGCCTTTCCGAATCTGGGTACGCCCGGTTCGGAAGATGGCAGCCCGGAGATTACCGAAGCCTGTATGGAAAAGTACCCCACCCGGGAATCCCGGGCGCACTTCATGTGCACATACACGCGCATGCTGGTGAAGAAAGGTGATCAGGTTCGGGTGTTTGCGTGCACGCTGGTGGACGATGACCCTCAGTATGACCTCGGGGGCACGCTGGCGGAGAGTATGGATGAGCGCATTATGTTGCGGCATCACCGGTGTTTTTCCTGTTACCGCTTTGGGGCGAGTTGTTCCGCACCTGAATGATTGCCCTGTTTGCGCAATAAAGACAACGGCGGGGTTCATCCTGCACGAGGTGATGGAGCAATCGCCTTTGCTGATAGCCTTTGTTCATTACGAGTATGGCGATGATACCGTCTCTTGTCGGTGAGTTCGTATGTTTGGAGGCCTAAAGATTCCGCTCTGACAAGGTGGTTGCCTGCTGGTTAAAACGGCGTTGTTGAGGGCTAGGTTTTTAGTGTTGAAAGTAGTTGTTGGCGGTGTTGAAGGTTGGTCTACGTGTTTTTTACGGTAGGGGCGAGGATACACAGATGCCCTTGAAGCCCTCTGTGTCGCAGCCAGTATGGCGTCATGCGTGGCTTGTATTCCCTTCCAAGATTTAATGCCATTGTCACTGGCAGATGTTTCAATCAGGTCTATTATTTTCAGAGTTGTCGATGCGGGCGCTTCTGGGGCGGTTTTCCATCGACTTGAAATATATTTTGTGGTCTATATAATTCAACACTAACTTTTGGCAGCGAATTGATCACGTTATGACATCAGAAGGATCGAATACCACCGCCATCACCCTGCGCAAACCCACGAAGGATGATGGCTACAGGCTTCACCAGCTGGTTGCGGAATGCCCACCGCTGGACCCCAACTCGATTTACTGCAACCTGTTGCAGTGCAGCCACTTTGCCGAGACCGGCGTGGCCGCGGAGAAGGAAGGCGATCTGGTCGGCTTTATCTCCGGATACATCCCTCCCCAACAGCCCGAGACCGTGTTTGTCTGGCAGGTGGCGGTTCACGAGAAAGGTCGTGGACAGGGCCTCGCCAAGCGGATGCTGAAGGAAATCGTTGGCCGGGACGCGTGCAGCAATGTCACGCACCTGGAAACCACGATTACCGAAGACAACGAGGCCTCCTGGGCGCTGTTCCGCTCTTTCGCCCGTGATCTGGGAGCCGAGCTCACCTACCACGAGCATTTCGAGAAAGAGACCCATTTTGGCGGCAAGCACGATTCCGAATTCCTGCTGCGCATCGGGCCTTTCACGAACCCTGTCTGAGAGCCTGTGTTCACGCCTTCAGGCGTGAACCACTGACGAGATTGTAGTAGCCGGCAGGCCGCCCGGGGTGGGCCTGCCATTCGGCTTAAAGCAACGCTCGGCGGGTCTGTTGCGACCGACACGTTTTACCAGCAGGCCACCGCGCATTTACCTCGAACCTGACATGCTAAGAGGCAAGACAATGGAAATTTTCAAGTCTACTGAATCTGAAGTTCGCGTTTATTCCCGTGCTTTTCCGGTGATTTTCAACCGCGCCAAGAACGCGCACCTCTACACCGAAGATGGCAAGGAATACCTGGACTTTCTGGCCGGTGCTGGTTCCCTGAACTACGGCCACAACAACGACATCCTGAAGAAAGCGCTGCTTGAATACATCGAAGCGGACGGCGTGAGCCAGGGCCTGGACCTGTTCACCACCGCCAAGCACGACTTCATGGAGTCTTACAAAAAGCACATCCTTGATCCCCGTGGTCTGGACTACAAGATGCAGTTCACTGGCCCCACCGGTACCAACTGTGTGGAAGCGGCCATGAAGCTGGCCCGTAAGGTGAAAGGCCGTACCAACATCATTTCCTTCACCAACGGTTTCCACGGTGTCACTACCGGTGCGGTAGCGGCCACCGGTAACGAGCATCACCGTGGTGGCGTGGGCGTACCCCTGGGGCATGTCGACTTCATGTTCTACGACGGTTACCTGGGTGAAGACGTTGATACTCTGGCCATCATGGACAAGGTGTTGTCAGACAGCTCTTCCGGTGTTGAGCTGCCGGCCGCTGTCATTGTTGAAGCCGTACAGGGTGAGGGTGGTCTGAACGCCGCCCGTGCCGAGTGGCTCAAAGGTCTGTCCGAGCTGTGCCAGAAGCACGATATTCTGCTGATTGTGGATGATATCCAGGCGGGCAACGGCCGTACCGGCGAGTTCTTCAGCTTTGAGTTCGCCGGCATCAAGCCGGACATTGTGACCGTATCCAAGTCCCTGAGCGGCTATGGTCTGCCGATGGCACTGGTGCTGTTCAAGCCGGAACTGGACGTGTGGGAATCCGGTGAGCACAACGGTACCTTCCGTGGTAACAACATGGCGTTTGTCACTGCCCGTGCGGCCATTGAAACCTACTGGAAGGACGACACCTTTGCCAACGAAGTGAAGGCCAAGACCAAGGTGCTGGGTGATGCCCTGCAGGCCATCTGCGACAAGTATCCGGGTGAGTTCAAGATGAAAGGCCGGGGCCTGATGCGCGGTATCGAGGCCAAGCATGCAGATCTGACCGGGCCGATTACCAAGCGTGCGTTTGAGCACGGTCTGATCATCGAGACCAGTGGTCCGAACGATGAGGTGATCAAGTGCCTGATGCCGCTGACCACCAGCGAAGATGATCTGCGCCTGGGTGTGAAAATCCTGGCCGAGAGTGTCGATGAGATCATGCAGGAAGGTGTTAGCGAGGCGTCGTAAGACGCCCGCCATCCCACACTTACATTCCGCAGGATAGCAAAGGCAACGACATGACAACGGCACAACATACCGTCGAGAAAATCGGCGGTACTTCCATGAGTAACTATGAGGCCGTGCGCGACAATATCATTATTGGCAAGCGCAAGAAGAGCGACCTCTACCAGCGGATTTTTGTGGTCTCTGCCTACGGCGGCGTGACCAACGAGCTGCTGGAACACAAGAAAACCGGCGAGCCGGGGGTCTATGCCCTGTTTGCCGATGCCGAATCCGACTGGGCCTGGGGCGACGACCTCACCAAACTGATTCAACTGCTGACGGACATCAACGGTGAGCTGTTTGCCGATCCGATGCTCAAGCAGCAGGCGGACCAGTTTATTACTGATCGCATCGAGGGTGTCCGGGGCTGCCTGATCGACCTGCAGCGGCTGTGCTCCTACGGCCAGTTCCAGCTGGAAGAACACCTGCTCACCGTGCGGGAGATGCTGGCAGGGATCGGTGAAGCCCACAGTGCATTCAATACTGCCCTGAAGCTGCAGCAGGAAGGCATCAACGCCCGCTTTGTCGATCTGACCGGCTGGCGCGACAGTGAATTACTGCCGCTGGATGAAAAGCTCAAGCAGGCCTTCGACGCCATCGACCTGAGCCGGGAACTGCCCATCGTGACCGGTTATGCCCAGTGCAAGGAAGGCCTGATGCGTACCTTTGACCGGGGCTACAGCGAGATGACGTTCAGCCGCACGGCGGTGATCACCAATGCCCGGGAAGCAATCATCCATAAGGAATACCATCTGAGTTCTGCCGATCCGAACATCGTGGGTGAAGACAAGGTGGTTCCGTTGGGGCGCACCAACTACGACGTAGCCGACCAACTGGCTAACCTGGGGATGGAAGCGATTCACCCGCGGGCCGGTAAAGGTCTGCGTCAGAACGAGATTCCGCTGCGGGTGATGAATACCTTCGAGCCGGAGCATACCGGTACGCTGATCACTGGCGACTACGTCAGTGAAAAACCCCAGGTGGAGATCGTGGCCGGTGCCAAAGGCGTGTTTGCCATTGAGGTGTTCGATCAGGACATGCAGGGCGAACCGGGCTCCGACCGCCGTATCCTGGATGTACTGAGCCGTTTCAAAGTGCGGTTCATGTCCAAGGACACCAATGCCAATACCATCACTCACTACGTGGATACCACGCTCAAGCACGTGAAGCGGGTGGTCAAGGCACTGGAGGAAGAGTTCCCCAATGCCGAAATCAGTACCCGCAAAGTGGCCCTGGTGTCTGCCATTGGCAGTGACATGAAGGTGCCGGGTATTCTTGCCCGTTCGGTAAAATCACTGGCTGACAAGGACATCAGCGTGCTGGCGATCCACCAGTGCATGCGCCAGGTGGATATCCAGTTTGTGATTGATGAAGACAAATACGACCAGGCGATTGTGGCCCTGCATGGGGCGCTGATTGAGCCCCATAACCACGAATACGCCATCGTGGCGGCATCAACCACCGCCAGCTAGGAATTACCCACAGGCGGAACCGGTCGCTTCGCCTGTGGGTAATGGAGGAGTCTTGCCTCCAGATCGGGCGCCCGGTCGGCCGTCTCACAACCTGTGAGGTTTCATGGCCGGGCGTGACCGATCCCTTCCTCTCACTGTCATATCTGCCTTTCCGTGTTTCGGTTTCCCGCTGTTTGCAGGGGAATCCATGCCTGCCTGATCTGCGTATTTCCTGTAAATATCAAACCGGTACCGAGCCATGCAGATACAGAGCCGGCCGGGACCGCTTCCGACTCTGCCCAACGATGGTGAAAGGGATTCCCTGGTCGGGTTGTATTTCAGGGATGCGTCCCGGCATGACCTCCTTAGCGAAACCGATGAACGGCGTCTGGCCAGAAAGCTGATCCGGTCGCTAAAGGTGATTCATACCGAACTGGCATTACCCGAGGATACACCACAAACCTTGCGGGATGTGGTGGGTAGCCTCGGGGATGCCTGTGCCTTTTCGGCCCGCTGTCGCCGGGCTTACCACCTTGCCCTGGCCTGCCGTCACCGCCTGATTCAGAGCAATCTGAGGCTGGCGGTACATATCGCCCGCCGCTACGGCCATCATGGCATTGCCATGTCGGACCTGATCCAGGACGCCAACGTGGGGCTTATCAAGGCCGTAGAGCGCTACGACCCCGGCAAGGGCTTCCGGTTTTCCACCTACGCTTACTGGTGGATCAGCGAGGAAGTGCGCCGCTGCCTGCAGCGGGGTGTGCGTGTGGTGCATACGCCGGAGAATGTGGTGGAGGAAATCCGCCAGTTGCATAAGGTATCCATGCGTTTGCATCAATCCCTCGGCCGGGAGCCCACCCAGTCCGAGCTGGCTCGGGAAATGGAGGCCACACCCTCCAGGATTGGCGAACTGAGAGCCCTGGCGTCTAGGGAAGTGTCGACCGATGTTCCGCTGGTTGAAGACGGATCGGTGACCCTGGCCGACAGTCTCGATGCGGGTGCCGATACCCGCCCGGATCAGCCGTTTCGGGCGCGGGACCGGATGATTCGGCTGGAGCGCATGATGGGGGAACTGTCGGACCGGGAGCGGGATATCCTGACCCGGCGTTACGGGCTTGGCTTGATTGAACCCGAGACTCTACAAACCATCTCGGAGCAGATGGGCCTGAGCCGGGAGCGAGTGCGCCAGATCGAGAAAGGAGCCCTGAGAAAACTGCAGGCGCTGTTCGGAACCGATCCTGACGGTGCCTGAATCAGGCACCGTGCAGCAGGAAGAACCAGCCGGCCACCGTTAGCTGGCAAGCCAGTACCACGGTGGTCAGCACCAATCGCATCTTCAGATACCAGGCCGGCCAGTAGCTTCGCATCCAGCGGGCGTCTACCAGATACAGCAACAGGAACGCGACGATGTAGAGCGGGATTTTCTGCGGCGTCTGCAGCAACAGTCCGATACCGGCGGCAACGAAGAACAACTGGCTCAGCAGCATGGTCACCAGGGGCGATTGCGGGTAGGAGCGGTTTTCCAGCTGCATGGCAATGGTCCAGTAGATTCCGCCCATAAAAGCGAGAATACCGGCACTGTAGATATAGAACCACGCTAGAATAGCAACGCTGTTGGCTGGCATCAGAAACAGGCCAGCGGTGCCTAGAATGAATGGAATCAGGCCGGCAATGCCGACGAGAACCGCGAGGCGAGCAACTGAAATCACGACTTCTGCCTCTGTACCTGTATCCGCATGGGTTCAATGTCTGCCGGCGCCATCCCGACCATTTCATGGTACGCCGAGGGATGCACCACCTGGGTTTCGCGAATGGTGTAGCTAGATAGGGTGTCCTGAATCTGCCAGGCGCTGCGGAACAGCCGGGTCTGCCCTTTATGGTCCGACAGTACCTTCATGCCTCCAGGGCCATGCAGGCGAGCCATGTACTGTTGGCCCTCCAGGGAGAGGATCTCCAGAAGGTCGATCACCGGTTGTTCCAGGTTTTTGAGTTCGTCGAGGGTAATGCGCACCGTGAAGCTCCCGAAATGATGTGTCAGGGGAACTTACGATCAACCGGCCCGGTAAGATCATTGTGCCAGTTGCCGGCACTCCGTGTGGGCGTGGCAGGACACCAGATGATCATTGACCATGCCGGTAGCCTGCATGAAGGCGTAGACGATGGTGGGGCCCACAAAATTAAAGCCTGCTTTCTTCAGGGCCTTGGACATGGCTTCAGATTCCGGCGTGGTGACGGGGACCTCGGCCAGTGTCTGCCACCGATTCTGTATCGGCCGGCCCTCGACGAATTGCCAGAGAAACTCCGAAAACGAGATGCCCTGATCCCGCAGAGCCAGGAAGCCTCGGGCATTGCGGATAATGGAATGGACTTTCAGGCGATTCCGGATGATTCCCGGGTCTGCCAGCAGGCGGTCGATATCTTCATCATCAAAGCGGACGATCTGCTCCGGATCAAATCCGGCGTAGGCCTGCCGGTAGCTTTCCTGTTTGCGAAGGATGGTAATCCAGCTTAGACCGGCTTGCTGTCCGTCCAGGCAGAGTTTCTCGAACAGCGCCTGATCGTCGTATTCGGGGCGCCCCCAGACAGTATCGTGGTAGTGCACGTACAGTGGATCGGTGCCGCACCAGGGGCAACGGCCGGTGGTCTGGGGCATGGTGGCCTCGCTAGGGTCGGGCTCTGATCAGCCGGTGAAACAGTGGCTCCCAGGTAGGGTCGAGGCTGGGAGCCGGCTCCAGATTGTAGTCATCCGGCGGTGGTTCCAGCAAGGTGATCTCCGGCCAGAGGCTGGTGTTATCCGGGCTGCCATCGCAGGGATAAACCAGGGTGACCAGAAAGCCCTCGGCATACAGACAACTGGCCTGCCAGTGTCGGTCTGGCTGATCCCCGTACAGCTCGAAATTCTTGCGCACTTCCAGAGTCTGCAGGTTGCCAGCGATGCCCCGTCCGGTCGCCTTGAGCCAGGCCTCTTTCAGAGTCCAGACCTTGAGGAAACTGAAAGGATCGTCCGCCCTTAGCAACCACTCCTGTTCAACGGCGGTGAACCAGCGTGTTGTCACTCTGGCCCAGTCTGCCCGGCGCTGGCTCGGTTCCAGATCAATCCCCAGGGCGCTCCGGCCGGTGGCACAGGTAGTCAGCCCCTGGCTGTGGCTAAGGGACAGGTGCCAACCCTGCGGGCTGGCCGAGGCAACCGGCCGTCCCGGTACCGGGCGACAGCTTTCCGGAGTCTCGCCACTGGCCCGGGCCAGAGCCTGGCGGATCAGCCAGCGGCTGGTCAGGTATTCCTGGCGCCTGGGCCCTTCCAGGCGCGCCAGGGTTTCGCCTTCATCGGCGGTCATCCAGGCCGGAGCCTGAGACAGGTTCCGGTTAATCTGGTGGCATAGCCAGATTGCCGGCCGGTCAGGGTTGCAGTCGTTGGATTGTCCAGCCATCGCCCTCTCTCACGTACTCAAATCGATCGTGAAGCCGGCTCGGCCTTCCCTGCCAGAATTCGATTCGCTCCGGAACCACCCGGTACCCGCCCCAGAAACTGGGAAGCGGAATTTCTCCGGAACTGAATTTGCGCTTCATCTCCGCAACTTTTTGCTCCAGCAGGCCTCGGGACGTAATGACCTGGCTCTGCTCTGAAACCCAGGCGCCAATCTGGCTGCCCCGGGGCCGGGACGAAAAGTAGCGCAGGGATTCCGCCTTGCTGACCTTTTCGACCGCACCCTGAATACGCACCTGCCGGTTCAGGCCGATCCACGGGAACAGCAGTGCCGCCCGGGGATTCTCCTGCAGCTCCTGAGCCTTGCGGCTGCCGTAGTTGGTGTAGAACACAAAACCCTGGCTGTCGAAATACTTCAGTAGCACGGTTCTGAGATCGGGCATGCCGTCGGCACCGGTGGTGGCCAGTGACATGGCATTGGGCTCCAGAATGCCCGCCGTTCTGGCATCCTCGAACCAGGTCTGGAACTGCTGTACCGGATCCTCGTTCAGGTGTTCCCGATCCAGTCCTTCGCTTTCGAAATCCCGACGCATATCGCCGATATCCATACTGCTCGTCTCCGTTGATCAACACAGGGAGTCATACGTCAGCGGAGCATATCGGGTTCGGTGGTCGCTGTCAGGTTTCGTGTCTGGTCGGGTGAATTCGCTGACAAACACCGCGCACGGGCGCTATGCTTGCACCATGGCCGGCCGCGGCGCCGTGGGTAGATAAAGGGAGAGTCTTGTGGCAGAGAAAGAGGCAGAGAACAGCCAGGTAGCAAGCCAGCGGGTAGTGAGTCGCCGGAAGAGCCATCTGGTCAGGAACCTGTTGATCGCATTGGGCGTGTTGTTGGGTCTGTATGCCCTGGCCGGCTTCCTGGTTCTGCCCTGGTGGCTGGAGCGGTCGTTGCCGGAACAGATGGACCAGCGCATGGGCTGGCAGGCCGAGGTGGAGAACGTCCGGTTCAATCCCTTTGCCTTCAGCCTGGAAGCAGACGCCTTTTCTGCAAAGGATACGACTGGGGAGCCGGTGACGTCGTTTGATCACCTGCGGGTGAATCTCAGTTTCCTCAGTTTGCTCCGCGGTATCATCGGGTTTGAGGAAATCCGTCTGGTGGAGCCGGACGTTCGCCTGGATTTGCTGCAGGACCATGACATCAATTTTGTCCGGGACTGGCGCAGTGCCAATCCCGAGAAAGAGGACACGACCCAGCCTGAAACCGCTGAGTCGAGTCATCCGCCCAGGCTGTATTTCCAGCAGGTGACCATTGATGGTGGTGAGCTGCTGTTCCGTGACTTCTCCCAGGGTGGCGACCCTGCCGAGTTTCGGGTTGCGCCGCTGGATCTTACCCTGAACGATCTGGCCACCTGGCCCCGGGATGGCAGCGACAGTCAGTATTCCGTGATGGCTGCTCTGGGTGAGCAGGTGATTGAATGGGAGGGGGATCTGAGCGTTACCCCGCTGTACTCCGCAGGCCGGCTCCGGCTTTCAGGGCTTCGTCACGATACCCTCGCCCACTTCCTGGCGCCCTATCTGCCGTGGCAGCTGCGCGATGGTACCGTGACCCTGGAATCCCGTTATGAACTGGCCGGTGGCGATCACTTTGAACTGATCACCTCCGGTGGCAACCTCACTATCAAGCAACTGGCACTGGCGCTTTCGCCCTCCGATGAGCAGCCAGCCCTGGCTACGGAAGCCGTTGCCATTCAGGGCATTGGCTTCGACCTGACGGCCCGGGAGGCAACCGTTGGCATGGTGTCGATCCAGCAACCGTCGCTGGCCGCCACCCGCAATGCCAAGGGGGAGGTGGATTGGCAGGCGTCTCTGGCAACGGCCGGAACCGATCAATCCGAAACCTCGGAGCCGGCGTCTGATTCGGGCGAGCCATTCCGCTGGTCGGTCCAGGGTGTCGAGTTGTCCGGCGGTCAGGTTCGCTGGCGGGATCAGGTGCCGGAAACAGACGCCGAGATTGCCGTCAATAATCTGGCCATTACCATGGGTGGTCTCTCCCACCGCCTGGATGAACCGGTTTCCTACGATATTTCCGCAGAACTCGGCTCCGGTGGCCGGGTGACCGCCATGGGCCAACTGACTCCAGCGCCGTTTACCTTTGAGGGCGCCTTGTCCGGCAGCGACATCCTGTTGCCCGTTATCCAGCCCTATGTTGCTGATGCCGCAAACCTGGAGCTGGTGGATGGCCGTCTGGGTTTCGATGGCAATCTGGACCTGGATGGCCAGGATGAACCCCTGACCGGCACCTTCAGTGGCACCGCTGAAATTGCCGGGTTGGCCACGCGGCTACCGGGCGATGGCGGGGAGCTGGTGTCCTGGGAGTTGCTGCGCCTGGCCCCGGTGGAGTTCAACCTTAATCCCGCCCGGCTGGAAATCGGCACCGTGACCCTGAACAGCCCGGCGGTTAACGTCATCCGGGCCGCCGACGGCCTGCACAATCTGCAGCAGATTATTCAGGATGGCGGGGCCTCCGAGGCAGAAACCAGCCCAACGGCGTCGTCGGAAGCTTCGGAGCCAGGCTTTATTTTCCGCATTGGCGAACTGGTCGTGGAGCAAGGTTCCATGGCCTACACCGACCGCACGCTGGAGCCGCCCTTCAGTACCGGGTTCCAGGAACTTACGGGATCGGTGACCGGCATCAGCAATGTCCCTCCGCAACAGGGGCGGGTGGCGATCAGCGGCCAGCTGGCCGGGGTGGCACCGGTTCGTTTTGACGGAACCCTGGGCGCTCTGGGCACCGAAGAGCCCAGCAACCTGAAACTCACCATGAAAGACATGGCGTTGCCGGTACTGTCGCCCTATTTCGGTCGCTATCTGGGGTATTCGGTGGACAGCGGCAAACTGGAACTGGCGCTGGATTACCAGATAACCGGTACCCGGCTTGAGGCGTCCAACGAAGTGATCCTGGACCGGATGCAACTGGGCTCTGCGGTGGCCAGCGAACAGGCCATTAACGCCCCGGTCAAGCTGGGTCTGGCTCTGCTCACAGATCGTGACGGTGTTATCGAGGTGAATTTGCCCATTCAGGGCGACATGTCAGACCCCGAATTCAGCGTTGGCCAGATTGTCATGCGGGCGTTCGTGAACCTGTTGGTGAAAGCGGCCGCCTCACCGTTCAGTATGCTGGGCTCGCTGGCGGAAATGGCAGGCTTCAGCAGCGAAGAGCTGGGCCAGGTCAGCTTTGTCCCCGGTAGTGTGCAACTGGCGGATAACGAGGCTGAGAAACTGTCCGCGCTGGCCCAGGCGTTAAGGGAGCGCCCGGAGCTTCTGCTCAATATCCGTGGTGCTGTTGCCCCTGAGGCCGATGCCCTGGCATTGCTGAAGGCGCAGATGCAGGCCCGCGGTGAGGCTGTTACCGGCGAAGCCTGGGAGCAGGCGCAGCAGGCCTGGCGCGATGGCGAGCGCAGCCTGCCCCCGGAAGCGCTTGGAAGCCTGGCCTCGGAGCGAGGGGTAACGGTTCGTCAGGTGCTGACGGCGACGCATGAGGTGTCGGACAGCCAGCTGTTCCTGCTGGATCCGGCCCGTGATGCGCCGGTAGATGACCAGGGCAACGTGATGGTCCGGTTTACCCTGGACGTTCGTTGAATCGGAATACACGGAGTTCCCCAGCCATGACCGATAGCCCGGGCCGAAAGGCCAGCCATTTCTTTGCCTATGTGTCGCGCCTGCGCTGGATCAAACGCTGGGGCCTGATGCGCAACGCTATTGATGAAAACGTGGCCACCCATTCCTGGGAGGTGGCTACCGTTGCCCACGCCCTGGCGCTTATTCGCAACCGGCATTTTGCCGGAACGGTGAACGCAGACCGTGTTGCTGCAGCGGCGCTCTATCACGATGCCACCGAAGTGATTACCGGGGATATGCCCACCCCGGTGAAATATCATTCCCGGGTGATGCGGGAGGCGTTCGGCGACATCGAACACAAGGCCGAAGCTGAATTGCTGGCGCTGTTGCCGGAAGACCTGCGGGAGGATTTCTCTCCCTATGTGCGGGAATCCCGCCTTGGGCCGGAAGAAAAGGAACTGATCAAGGCGGCGGACCGGCTCTCGGCCTGGCTGAAATGCCGCGCTGAACTGCGCGCCGGCAACCCGGAGTTCGGCCCCGCAGAGCAGCAGATCCGGGCGCGCCTGGAAGCGGACGGCCTGCCGGAAGTGCAGTACTTCCTGGACGTGTTTGCACCCGGGTATGACCAGCCCCTGGATAACCTGCTGGGTTGATTGGAGGACTGGCTCTGGTGCCGGGCTCGTCTGGAGTCCAGTGCCATAGGTTTGCCTCTGGTGGCTCTCTAAAGTGGCGAATAACGAAAGCGCTGCTTTACTGAAAGACCACAACAATAGGTTCCCGCCATGAAAGATCTGAACAACAAGGTGGCTGTCGTCACCGGTGCTGGCTCTGGTATCGGCCGATCCCTGGCCAAATCCCTCGCGGCCCGGGGCTGTCGGCTGGCTCTTTCCGATGTTAACGAGGCGGGGCTGGCGGAAACCGCAGCCAGCCTGGGCGGCGCCGAGGTAAAAACCTACCGCCTGGATGTCTCCGACCGGGACGCTATCTACGCCCACGCCGCGCAGGTCCGCAAGGAATTTGGTCAGGTTAACCTGATTATCAACAACGCCGGTGTGGCCCTCTCTGCCACGGTGCGGGAAATGACCGACGCCGATTTCAAGTGGGTGATGGACATTGATTTCTGGGGCGTTGCCCACGGTACCCGGGCGTTTCTGCCGTACCTGATTGAATCCGGCGATGGTCATGTGGTGAACATCTCCAGTGTGTTTGGCCTGATCGGAGTGCCCAAGCAAAGCGCTTACAATGCTGCCAAGTTTGCGGTGCGCGGGTTTACCGAGTCCCTGCGCCAGGAAATGAAACTGGAGAATCAGCCGGTTCAGGTCAGCTGCGTGCATCCCGGTGGCATTCGCACCAACATTGCCAATGCCGCGCGCATGGGCAAATCCGAAAACGCTGAGGCCCAGCGCAAGGGCTTCGACAAGCTGGCCATGACCACGCCGGACAAGGCCGCCGAAATCATCATCAAAGGCATCCTCAAAAACGAATCCCGTATTCTGGTGGGGCCAGATGCCTGGGGCATTGACGCCATCAACCGGCTGCTGGGATCGGCCTATCAGCCTCTGGTGGAGCGATTCTCCCGCAAGAACCTGTATATCTGAAGGCTTGCGGTAACTGGATCTCCGCCGGCTGGTTGTTTTACAGCCAGCGGAGACCGACTATACTCTCTGGTTGATCCAGGGAAGAGTCAGCATGAATACGTCAAAGCATCCGGATCTGGGCACGGCATTGGAACAAAGCCGCTCAGGACTGCGGGATAACCACCGTCGCTCACTTACCAGGCTGTTGTTTCTGGTAACCGGCTCTGCACTGGTGGTTTTTGCCTGTCTGCAATTTCTTAACGGTTATCCATGGGTGGCGTTAGCCGAACTGCTGGCCAGTGGGCTGCTGTTCTATGGTGTGTTTTGCCTGAAAACCACGGCTCACCTGCAACAGTGGATCTACGCCTATCTGGTGTCGCTGTTTTCATTTTTCATCGTCATCATGCTGTTGCCGGAGGCCTCTATTGCGGCCTTTGTCTGGGTGCTGATGATGCCGGTTCTGGCGTACCTGTTGCTCGGCAAGCACGAGGGCATGATCCTGAGTGTGCCGTTCATGTTGGTGGGTGGGGTGGTTTACTACTTCTTCCTCGGTGATGTGGGTTCTGCGCACCGGATGATCGATCTGCTCAACATGGTTCTGTGCGGTGCCCTGATGCAGGTATTCATGCACATGTACGAGGTGCGCCGGGAGGAGGCCGAGCAACGGCTGGTCGATATGGCCCAGACCGATGCCCTGACCGGGCTGGCCAATCGCTCCAACTTCCAGTCAACACTGGCCCGCACCATTGCCGAGTGTGAGCGCAGTGGAACCGGTTTTGCCCTGGTGGTTATGGACATCGACCATTTCAAGCTGGTGAACGATACCCTTGGCCACGATGCCGGTGATTACGTGTTGAGGAACATCGGCCAGTGCCTGACCGAGCGCCTGCGCATGACGGATTTTGTCGGCCGGCTGGGCGGCGAGGAATTTGGCCTGATTCTGCGGGATGCCAAGCCCGGGGATGCCTTTGAACTGATGGACGAGTTGCGGGAGCGCATTGCTCGGCGTGAGCTGAAATACGGCGAAGCGGGTATCCGCGTGACCGCCTCCTTTGGTATTGCCCAGTGGCCGGAGCATGGCAGGGAGGCGGAAACGCTGTTCTGTGTGGCAGATCGCTGTCTCTACAGCGGCAAGCGGGCAGGCCGGAACCGTGTGGCACCCGCCGGTGCCGGACAGCCTCCGAAATCCGTCGGTTCGATGGCTGGAGGTCTCAGTTGATTCGGGTATCCTAGTGTCCCGTCTGGCTAATTCCTTAACCTACTGAGCTTCTGAAAAACCGAAGAGCTAGGCGTGCTGGTGAAGGTTTGGTGGTTCCAAATCGAGCCAGCAGAACGACGTTCTTCGGTTTTTCAGAAGCTCCCGGAGGGCTTGTCTCTGAGGACTCTGAGCCCTGTGTTGCCAGTCCTTGATGTGGAACCACCACATCTGCAGACTGGCGCCTTGGTCAGAGTCCTCAGAGGCAAGCAGTAGATTAAGGAATTAGCCAGACGGGACACTTGCGAATAAACCCGGAAGCAAGGCCGAGGATACCGCCAACCATGTGTGAACTGCTGGCCATGAGCGCCAACACCCCGACCGATCTCTGTTTCAGCTTTACCGGTCTGACCCGTCGTGGCGGTGACACTGGCCCACACAAGGATGGCTGGGGCGTCGCTTTCTACGAAGGTAAAGGGGTACGCTGTTTTCACGATGCCGACGCCAGTGCCTCCTCGCGCATTGCCGAAGTGGTGCAAACCCACCCCATCAAGAGTGAAGTGGCCATCTGCCACATTCGTCAGGCCAATGTGGGTGATATCTGCCTGGCCAACACCCACCCGTTTATCCGCGAGCTCTGGGGCCGCTACTGGGTCTTCGCCCATAATGGTCAGCTTTCGGAGTTTTCCGCGGCGCCCGGCTTCTACGAGGCCGTTGGCAGCACCGACAGCGAAGCCCTGTTCTGCGATATCCTGAACCACCTGCGCAGTCATTGCGATCGAGACACTGCCACCGAGCAGGTGGTGGAACGGCTGGTTCAGCTGTCCCGGAACTACGCCCGCCAAGGGGTATTCAACCTGCTGCTAAGCAACGGCGACTGGCTGTTTACCTTTTGCACCACCAAGATGGCCAGTATTACCCGGCGGGCGCCGTTTGGCCCCGCCCGCCTGAAAGATGCCGACGTTACCGTAGATTTTGAATCGGAAACCACACCCAACGACATTGTCAGCGTGATCGTGACCGAACCCCTCACCAGCGACGAAACCTGGGATATCTACAAGCCCGGTGAGTGGCGTTTGTGGCGACGGGGCGTTGTGGTGATGCAGGGCTCGGAATTGTGACCCAATTCCGGTGGGGTGCCAGGTACTCAACCCTTTGACCGATGGCCGGCCGAGGCACGGCCTTTAGCATTTGTTCTGAACACAGGAAAGCGGTATCAGAACAACAAAGGGAATGACCCATGCCTGCCTCTCATCTGTCTGCGGCGGTGGCCCCGGCTGCCGATGACCGGAATATCAACTCGAGTGTGCCGGACCCCGGGCGCTGCCATGAACGCACCGCCGAGCACCTGATCCGCCTGCACGGGAGCCAGTCCAGCAGCTATTTTGCCTTGCAGCCGGATTGCCGGCACTTTCTCAGCCCCGGTCTCGGGCTGGTACCTTATGTCCCGGTAAAAGTGTTGGGGCAGCGGGTAAACGTGGTGCCCACAAGGCCCCTGGCGGGTGCGCAGAGTATGAGCCGGCTACTGCAGGCGTTCGAGCAGAGTGTGCCCGGCCCCTCACTGTATGTGGGGGTGGATCAGTCGCTGCTGGGGCCCTTGGGCGAGCTTGGTTACGATGCCACGGTGATGGGTACGGAATTTTCGGTTGATCTGGCCAGGTTCTCGCTTCGTGGCAAGGCGATGAAGCAGCTGCGCCATGCCCGCAACCTCGACAGGCGGTGCCGAATCGAGGTGCGGGAGCAATGTGGAGACGAGGTGAACTGGCATAAGGTGGCGGGTATCTCGGAGCGCTGGCGCCTGGGCAAGGCGGTCAAGGAACGGGAATTGGGTTTGCTCACGCGGCCACCGGTGTTTGCAGATGAATGGGGAGTGCGCAAGTTCTACGCCTATGTGGAGGGCGAGCTGGCCGGATACGTGTTCTTTGATCCTTGGTACCGTCACCATGAACTGGCGGGCTATTGCGCCAATATTCTGCGGGCGTCGCCGGAAATGAACCGGCTCGGCGTTCTCGACCACATTATTCTGCAGGCGGCCAGTCAGTTTCGTGAGGAAGGCGTGCCTGAGCTGTCGCTGGGCATTGCGCCCCTGCACGGCGTCCGCCACTGCCCGGGTGACCGGCCTGGCCTGCGCCGCCTTCAGAATATCCTGTACCGCTATGGGAATCGCCTTTACGCCTTCCAACCTCTGGCGTACCACAAATCACGCTACCGTGGCCGGGAAACTCCCTGGTTTGTCTGTGCCCGGGAACTGGGCAGTACCCGACTGGTTGCCACGCTGATGAAGGGCACGGGTCTGCTCGCACTGCCATGACCCGGATTTCTGAACAGGCCTCCCAGTTTGGAGTGCCAGGGCTGGTTGATGACACCGGCACTGACTATGCTGAAGCTCATTTGCCAACGGTAGTGAGCTCCATGGTTGCCGAAACCAAATTAACCCGCCCCGGGCTGCCTTCAGGCTTGTTGCTTGAGCCCTCACGGTTGCAGGCGCTTGATTGTATTGAACAGGTGCCGTTTGTGCTGGTGTCGGCACCGGCCGGTTTCGGTAAAACCACATTGGTCAGTCAGTGGCTGGAACAGGAAAAACCGGTGCATGCCTGGTTAACGCTGGACCAAAGGGACAACGCGCCGGCCCTGTTCTGGAATGCCGTGGCCAGCGCACTGGCGCGGGTGAACCCACGCTTTGCCATTCGCGAGAGTACCTTGTTAGCCGCGCTGGAACCGGGGGCCGCTGTTGACCCGGTGACCATGCTGATCAACCGCCTGGCGGATTATTCCCGAACCTGGCAGGCACCCAGCCGCCTGGTTCTGGTGCTGGATGATTTTCACCTGCTTGACCAGCAAGTACTACTGGAGCAGATCCGGCGCTTTATCGACTTTGCTCCGGGTTTTTTGCGCATTGTCTGTATCTCGAGGCTGGATCCCCCTATTCGCACCGCGCAGCTACTGGCTCGGCAACAGATGGTTCGGCTGGGGCCGGAGGTGCTCCGTTTTGATCTGGCGTTGACGCGAAAATTCGTCCAGGCGCGCCGGACTGATCTCTCCGAAGACCAGATGTTGCAGTTGCATCAGCGCACCGGCGGCTGGCCAGCGGCGTTGCAGCTCTCGGCGTTGTCGGAAAATCCGTTAAGCCATGTACCCGGGCCTGGTCAGAGAGCCCTGAGTGACTATCTGCTGGAAGAAGTGTTCGCTGGCCTGGAGCCCGGGCTACAGGGATTTCTCCAGGATATGAGCCTGCTCCCTCTTTTCTCACAAGAGGTTGCTGATGAAGCCCGGAATGATAGCGATGCAGCGGACTGGATCGCAGCCATGCGCGAACGCAATCTGCTGTTCCAGACTTACGGAGAGGGTCACTACTGGTATCGCCTGCATGATCTGCTGATCGACTGGCTTCAGGCGCAGGATCGGGAGCCTGAACGGGAAAGCTCCATACGAATCAGGGCGGCCGAGGCATTCCGCCAGCGGGGCCTGATTGTGGAGGCCCTTGAGCTTTTTCTGGCCGAAGGCTGCTATGACCAGGCGGAAGCCCTGGTACCGTTGCTGTTGCAGGCGGAAGACCTGAGTGGCTACCGGTCACTGCCTTCGCGCTTCCCGGACAGTGTTCGGATGAGTTCTCCCGCGCTGCTTCTGCTGCAGGCGCTGTTTTCCTTCATGGATGGTCAGTACGGAGCGGTGCTTGAGCATCTGGCCGCGGCCGACCGGCTTCTGCAGTCGACAGACCCATCACCAGGCACCGAGGCTCTGCAGTTTGTCTCCATGTTGCTGGGCTGGCCCTCGGCCAGGTTTGCCGGCCACCGTGCAGAGGCCGAGCAGTCCCTGACTCAGATACAGGCCCGGTTGGCCAGCGCTCCAGCCGGCTTGCAACACTGGGGGCTGTATACACTGGGTACTGAAGCCTTTATGGAGGCACGACTGGGGCCGGCGCACACTTTGTTGACCGATGCGCTGGCAGGGGCCCTGGATAGTGGCGATAACCCCTGTGCCCTGCGCTGTCTGGTTATGCTGGTTCCGGTTCTGGTGCAGGGCGGTCGCATTGGCGATGCCCGCCGCTGCTATGAACAGACCCGGTTGAAGCTTGTCAACGGCCCCATGAGTAAGGAGCAGGTTTGCCTTCTGGCCTATCTGGAGGGCTTGTTGGCGCTGGAGCATCATGATCTTGAATACGCGACAAAACGGCTAGGCGAGGCCGGTCAGATCGCCGACCAGCATCTGACGCCGCTGGATCAGCTTTACCTGGCGTTTGAGCGGTTTCGCCTGGGCATGGTTTTGCGAGACTCCGAACTCTGGCAGCAGGAACTCACCCGGATTGAGCAGTTGCACCAGGTTATGGGCCAGTTGCGCTGGCACCATAACATTCCACGCCCGGAGGTACTGGAGGCGTTGGCGCGATTGACGGAGGGTAACGGCTTCCCTTTGATTCTATGGGCCCAGAGCGATCCGGAACCGGTTGTAGGTAACCGCTTTTGTACCCTGAACGAAACCTTGTTGAAACTGATCGGTCAGTTGCTGGCGGCGTCGCCGGTGGCCCGGGAACTGGCAGCCCTGCGAACAGAGGCGGAAGAGGCGGGTTTGCTTCAGCTGGTGTGTCGTCTTGATCTGGTCAGTCTGATGGTTCAGGCCTTCGGAGATCAGGATCCTGAGGGGGCGGTGAAAAAGCTCGATGCACTGTTGGCGCTCTGGGTGCCCCGTGGTCTGGTGCGGCCCTTTGTGGATGCGGATCCCCGGCTGGACAGCCTGCTCGACGCCTGTATTGCCCGTGGGTGGTCGGAGGTGGAAGCCAGCCGGGTACTGGCTCTCCGGCAGGCTCGGATGGAGCCGGACGCCGAAACCTGTGCCCGCACCCCGGAAGTCGCTGGTCCTGATGAACCGTTAAGTGATCGGGAACAGGGGGTGTTGGATCTGCTGGCAGAGGGACTCAGTAACAAGGCCATCAGCAAACAGCTGGGGATCTCAGTGGCGACGGTAAAGTCCCATTTGAGCAATATCTACGGCAAGCTTCAGGCCGAGAACCGGATGCAAGCGGTTGCTCGCGCCCGGGAACTCGGCCTGATGTCATAGAGCGGGTGCACGATTACTGCAGCGTGCGCCGATTGCCGTTTTTGTACTGGGGCGCGATGTAATCCTGGATCTGTTCCTTGAAACGACCGATCAGCTCACTGTTGTCCTTGTCCCAGGGATGGAAGCCGGGCTTGAAGTACTCCAGCCAGGTCGGGATCAGGCTGGAGAACGCGCCATTCTTGCCCCACATGCGCCACACGCCTTTGGCGGCGTCCTTCACGGAGAAATGGCTGCGGTCTTTGAGCGCCATACGGCCGGTATACCAGGTGCCGACAATGCCCAGGGCCACGGTGCTGAAGACCTGGTAAAACGCCCGCTCGGCATAGGTGCCGCCAGCCTGAAGGAAGACGTCGTAGGCAACGGCCTTGTGCTCGGTTTCCTCAATGGCGTGCCACACCCACAGCGGGCGCATGGATTCGTGCATGTCTTCGCGGATGTCGTCACGCTCCAGCAGCATGTCGGCCATCATGGCGGTGATGTGCTCCAGGGCGCAGGTAATCGCCAGCTGGTGACGTTTGGGCAGCTTTCGCGCCACATCCAGAATGACCTTCAGATCCCGTTCCATCTCTTCCACCGGCATGCCCTGGTCGCGGACATGCTGGTTCATGGCGATGTGCTCGAGCGAGTGCATGGCTTCCTGGCCGATGAAACCGCGCACGTCCTCTTTCAGCTTCTTGTCCTGGATCTGGTCTCGAAACGCCCTGACCGAATCTACAAAAAACTGCTCACCCTCGGGAAACAATACAGACAGGGCGTTCATGGTATGACTGATCAGATAGTTGTTATCGACCCAGTATCTGGGGACTTGTTCGCCAAACTCGAAACCCATGCGCTGGGGTTTGATGGAGACATTGTCCGGGGTGTGGGAGGCCTTGCCCGGTTTGTTCGTTTGTGTGGTGGTCAGCATGGTTCTACTCCTTTGCGACGGAACGCTTTGGCTGATGTCATGGGGCCAGTGTGGCGGAGTCAAACCGGATACTGAATGCGCGAAGAGGCCGGGCATCGTCCACAATGGGACAGGGGATTGGCCCGGGCGACAGTGGGGTCAGGGCAGTGGGCCCCACTGTGGCGGCAACCGGGTTCTGATAGAGTCAGAAACACGATAAATATCAATCAGGGACACACTATGGCAGCTACCGGTGCAGACAACGAGCGGCAAATGTTGGGGTTGTTCCTGGTGCCCGGGGTGTACCTGCGGGTACTGGCTGAAACCGTGCGTCAACTGGGTTACAACGACCGTCAGCTTTATCAGGGCCTGGATTTCACACATGAAGACCTGAAAGCCAACGACAGTCGGGTTTTCGTCACTGACGCCACTCTGATGGCGCAGCGCGCGCTCGAGGTGGCGGGCAAAGATGGCCTGAGTTTTATACTGGCGAGAGAGTTGCGGCTGACCATCCATGGCACCCTGGGCTTCGCCGCGCTTACCAGCCCGACCTTTGAGGGTGCGTTGGACTCTGTCCGTCGTTATCTTCAGCTGCGGGCGCCCTTTCTGAGCATGAAACAGTCCATAGCCGGTGACAAGGTACTGGTGCAGCTGTGCGCGGAGTTTGCGTTGCCGCCTATCTCCGAGTTTCTGGCCGAGACGGTCAGCGCCACGTTGATTCTGCTCACTGAACAACTGCTCGACCGGAGCGATGCCGAGGCCCGGGGTTTTGCCCTGGAAGAGGGTAAATTACCGGGCGTGTCAGTACATCTCCGGGGCACGGAGCCAGCCTATTACCAGCGGTTTGCCGCTCAGTTGCCGGTCCGTTTCGAGTTTGGCCAGCCCGAGGAAATGCTTATTTTCCCCCGCAAGCTGCTGGACGTGCGCATGCGCCTGGCGGATGCCGAAGCCTCCCGAATGGCCCGGGACCAGTGTGAATTCGAGTTGCAGAAGGCGCTCAAAGAACAGGGCGATATTGTGCTGGCGATCCGCAACATGCTGCGGATGACCCCAGGCCCCTTGCCCTCCCTGGAGGCCATGGCCGAGCGCTTCTGTGTGTCTTCCCGCACCCTGAAGCGGCGGTTGGCAGACCGGGACACCAGTTATCGTGAGATTGTCGAGGCCGTGCTGAAAGACCGGGCCATCCAGCTGCTGCGCTACACCAATCAGTCGGTCAGTGAGATTGCCTATGAACTGGGCTATGCCGATCTGTCCAATTTCAGCCGCGCCTTCCGCAAGTGGACGGGTAAATCCGCCAGCGAGTTTCGCGAGGGCGGGCCGGACCCGGCACCGGATCTGGGGCCCTGAGCGCCGTTTGTGATTCCGGCGTTCGCCCTCATAATGATCTAGTGTCCCGCCTGTGGTGACACCCCAAATCCAACTGTGAACAGGAAGAACGCCGCAATGATCGAAAGACCCGACACCCACAGCAAGCTGATCGGCTACCTGCTCTGGATTTTCGGATTCCTCGGTTCCCACCGTTTCTATTACGGCAAGCCGGTGACCGGCACCATCTGGTTCTTCACTCTGGGGCTGCTGTTCATCGGCTGGATTATTGATTTGTTCCTGATTCCGGCTATGGACAAGGAAGCTGATTACCGGTTCCAGGATGGCCAGATCAGCTACAACATCGGCTGGATACTGCTGACCTTCCTGGGGGTTTTCGGGGTGCACCGGATGTACATGGGCAAATGGCTCACCGGCATCCTGTACCTGCTCACCGGCGGCCTGTTTTTCATCGGTGTGCTGTACGATTTCTGGACCCTGAACAGCCAGATTTCCGAGCGTAACCGGGCCGATCAGCTGGCCTGATTACAGACCGGCGTTGCGCTCCAGCTCTGCCAGACCCTGTTCCAGGTAGTCCAGCATCCGTTGCAGGCTGGGCAGGGTCCGGCGACAGCCAATCAGGCCGAACTCCACCTGGTCGTTATAGCTGGTCAGTGTCATGTTCAGGGCCAGTCTGTCCATATCGATAGACACCGGATACATGCCTTCCAGTTTCGCCCCGTTCCAGTACAGGGGCCTGGATGGCCCGGGGACATTGGAAATCACCACATTGAAGGTCTGCCACTTGGGCGCCAGCCCGGTCAGCAGGTGGAAGGCGGCCGGCGCCAGTGTCAGGGCCGTGTAGTTGACGATTTCCTCCGGGCTCATATGCCGGTAGCGCTGCTTGGCCTCTTCCATGCCGTGGTGAATTTTTAACAGTCGTTCGCCGGCCTCCTGCACATCGGTGTGAAGGCTCGCCAGGATGACGCCTACCTGGTTTCCACCGGAGCTGTCGTCCCGGCGTAGCGACACCGGCACAAAGGCCACCAGTGGTTTCTCCGGCAAGGCATCCTGATTCATCAGATAGGTACGCAGAGCCGCTGCGCACATGGCAGTCACGACATCGTTGACCGTGGTGCCGTAGGCCTCGCACACGGCGCGAATCCGTTTCAGGCACCAGGACTGAGCGGCGAAACGACGGGAACCGGTGATTTTCTGGTTCAGCATGCAGCGCGGGGCATGGAAAATGGAGTCGTAGGCCGGATCCTTCCGGGCCTGATTGATGGTTTTCAGTAACTCCTTTGCCACGGTGGGAATGGTGCCGAGCTGGCGGCCCGAAAGCCCCAGCAAATGGGTGACACTGCGCCAGAGGGAGTGTCCATCCGACTCGCCCCTATCCCGTGACAGGCAAGGCAGATCCCAGATTGGCGGCATGCCGTGTTCGTCCGGGTTTTCACTCAGCATCCGGGTGGCCATGCGCATGGCCGAGACACCGTCCACCAGGGAATGGTGAACCTTGGTGTAGAGCGCGAACTGCCTGTCTTTCAGGCCCTCGATCAGGTGCACCTCCCACATGGGGCGCTCCCGGTCCATCAGGTGCGAATGCTCCGCCGATACGAACGACAGCAGCTCCCGAATACGCCCGGGTGTGGGCAGCGCCTCGAAGCGGAAATGATGCTCAAGGTCCAGGTGCTCATCCTCCACCCATACCGGCTGGCCCAGGCGATAGCTCAGGCGCTGGTTAAAGGGGGTGGTCACCTCCGTCTTCTGCCGAAGCTGATCTGCCAGCTGCGCGACATAGTCGTCCGGCGCGCCTTCGGGGAAGGAAAACAGCTGGAGGCCGCCCACATGCATGGGCTGCTGGCGTTTTTCCAGCCAGAGAAAGAGCTGGTCAGTGGGATTCAGGGGCGTCACGGGGCAATCCTTGTTCTTGGTTTATGCCCCGATACTACCCCACTCCGAGCGGGTAAAAATTGGCTTTGGTAACAGCACCACCAAAAAGCCCGGCGAAAAGACTATTGTGCATCTCCACGCAGCGCTTTGACCTTTTGTTCCAGACGCTCGGCACTGGCCTCGTGGGGCGAGACCGGGAGACCAGCCAGCAGATGAATCCGGGACCAGAACCGCCGTGGCCAATGGCTGAAGGCCGGCCCGCCACAATGGCTGAAAAAGCTGCCCCAGAGGCCGCGCAGTGCCATTGGCACCACCGGTACCGGTCGCCGGGCCAGAATCATGTCGACACCGGGCTTGAAGGTATCGACCTCGCCGTCTTTGGTGAGTTTGCCTTCCGGGAAAATACAGACCACATGGCCGGCTGCGAGTTCTTCATCAATGCGGTCGAAAGCGGCTTCGTAAATCTCCGGCACCTTTGATTTCGGACCAATGGGGATAGCCTTGGCCAGGCGGAAGAAACCGCCCATGACCGGTGTCGCGAAAATGCTGTGATCCATTACGAATCGGACGGGCCGCCGTACCGCGCCGGCGATCACCAGGGCATCCATGTAGGAGACGTGGTTGCACACCAGCAGCACGGGGCCCTGCTCGGGTATCCGGTCCAGGTTGTGGTGCGTGACCCGATAAATCGTGTGGGACAGGACCCAGATGACAAAGCGCAGGGCAAAGTCCGGTACCTGCTGGTACACGTAGGCCGCCACCATCAGGTTCATGATCGACAGCACCAGGAAGAATTCGGGAATGGTGAGCCCGAACAGGCCGAGCATGAGCATGCCCAGCAGCGCGCTGACCACCATAAACAGGGCGTTGAAAATATTCAGGGCGGCGATCACGCGGGCCCGGGTGGCCGGTGGTGTTTCCTGCTGGACATAAGCATACAGCGGCACGATAAACAGGCCGCCAAAGATACCAATGGCCAACAGGTCAATGGCGACCTGGCGATAATGGGGATCGGTTATGATCAGCCACCAGTCTGAGGAAATCGGCTGCTCCGGCATATTGAAGAACAGATCGATGCCGAAGAAGCTCAGGCCAATGGAGCCGATGGGTACGATCCCCAGTTCAATCTTGTGGCCGGACAGCCGCTCGCAGGCAATGGAGCCGGCGGCGATGCCGATGGTGAAAATCGCCAGCAGTAAGGTGACGACCGTTTCGTCACCCATCAGGTGAGTCTTGGCGAAGTTCGGAAACTGGGTCAGATAGGCGGCACCCAGAAACCAGAACCATGATATCGCCATGATGCTCAGGAACACATTGTGATTGTCCCGGGCAATGGCCATCAGTTTCCAGGTTTCCTGCAGCGGCCGGAAACGAATACGCAGATCCGGCGCTGCCGCCTCGGCCCTGGGAATCCGCCAGGCAGCCACCAGGCCAATCACCGCCAGCACCGCAACGGCGATGGCAATCAAGGGGCCGGGAGCCGCAGCTTTCATCATCACGCCGGCCATCAGGGTACCCACCAGGATGGCCACAAACGTGCCCATCTCTACCAGCGCGTTACCACCCACCAGCTCGGATTCTTTCAGGGCCTGGGGCAGGATCGCGTACTTCACCGGCCCGAAAAACGCGGATTGTACGCCGGTGAGAAACAGCAGAAGGAACAACACCTCGTACCAGCCAAACCAGAGACCGACCGCGGCAATGCCCATGATCACCACCTCGGCGAATTTGATCCAGCGGATAACCGTGGATTTCTCGTACCGGTCCGCCACCTGGCCGGCAATGGCGGAGAACAGGAAAAACGGCAGAATAAACAGCATCGCGGCGAGATTGACCACCACATCCGACGACAGGCCAAACAGGCCCCCGGCGCTGTAGGTCACCAGCAGCAACAAGGCATTCTTGAACAGGTTGTCGTTGAAGGCACCGGCAAACTGGGTGACAAAGAATGGCAGGAACCGCCGCTCGGATAGCAGGCGAAACTGACTGTGATCTTCCATAACCTGAGGCTCTCCCTATGGGGTTCGCCGCAGACTATACGGCGCCCGGGAGGTGGTCAAGCGCGGCTGTTGTGCGCATACTGGATGCAGGATTGTGTTCCCAACCCAATGTTCTGGATGATGTGGAGTCTTGCCTATGGATGTTCAGCAGGCTGTTGTGTCACGCCGCTCGGTGCGGGACTTTCTGGATACTCCGGTGCCTGAAGCCACGCTTCGAACGGTAATCGAAACGGCGACCCGGTCGCCATCCGGAGGCAACCTGCAACCCTGGCATCTGCACGTGGTCACCGGCGATGCTCTGGCCCGACTCAAAGCCTTGATGCAGGAGAAGGTCAGCAAAGGTTTCAACGAAGTGCCGGAATACGAAATCTACCCACCAAAACTGCAATCGCCCTACCGCGACCGCCGCTTCGAAATCGGCGAGCTCATGTACCGCCAGCTCGACATCCCCAGGGAAGACAAAGCCGCCCGCTTTGAATGGTTCAAACGCAACTTCGAATTCTTCGGCGCCCCGGTCGGCCTGTTCTGCACCGTCGACGACAACATGGGCCCGCCCCAGTGGTCCGACCTGGGCATGATCCTGCAAACCATCATGCTATTACTCCGAGAACAGGGCCTCGACAGCTGCGCCCAGGAATCCTGGTCGGTGTACCCGAAAACCATCAGCGAATTCTTGGGCTTGCCTGAACACCGCAAAGTCTTCGCCGGCATGGCCATCGGCTACGCCAACCCCGACAGCCCGGTGAACCAGCTCACCAGCCCAAGGGCACCGCTGTCGGAGAACGTCGAATTTATCAGCTGAAAGGCGAACCTCAGGCGGCCACCGATGCCGCCTGAGCCACCGGCACTTCCAGCCGGATCCGGTTGCCGTCCAGCAACACCGGATAGACTTTCACCTGCATGTTCTCGTCTTCCAGACATTGCCCGCTGCGCAGGCTGAAATGCTGCTTGTACAACGGCGACGCCACCACCGGCTCGCCGTTGATATCCCCGGTAATGCCTCGGGCCAGCACGTTCGAGCCACTGAACGGATCGGTATGGCTGATGGCAAACAATGCCGGCAGGCGGTGTGGCAGATAAAACACCGCCACCGGCCCGTCGTCGGTCCAAACCGCAATACCGGAATCAGCTACCAGATCGTCCACGGTGCACACTGCTTCCCAACAAGTCCGAGCTTTCATAGCAAAGTCTCCAAATTCCAAGGTCGTTAAGTTTCCTATCCCACAGATGTTTGTGAGCGTGGGAGCCGGATTCATTTTCTGGCAGGAAAAAAGATGTCTGAGCAAAGCGAGTTATTTTTTCCAGAAGAAAATGAATCCGGCTCCCGCGCTCCGCCCCCAAACCAGAAGGCTACGAAGAAGCCACCTCCAAAACAGGCCGACGCTGCCCCCGCTCTGAAGTCCACTGCTGCACCGGATCCTTCTGCTCCGGCGCATTCACAAACTCCCGGAACCGTTTACGCTTCTCCGGATCCTCAACGGCGGTCTTCCACTCGCACTGATAGGTCTCCACCAGATCCGCCATGTGTTGCTCCAGCTCCTCGCCGATACCGAGGCTGTCCTCCAGCACTACCTGCTTCAGATACTCCAGACCACCTTCCAGATTCTCCATCCAGACCGACGTCCGCTGCAGCCGGTCCGCCGTGCGCACATAGAACATCACCACCCGGTCGATGGTGCGGATCAGCTCCTCATCCGACAGATCGGTGGCAAACAGATCCGCATGCCGTGGCCGCATCCCGCCGTTGCCACACACATACAGGTTCCAGCCCTTCTCCGTGGCAATCACCCCGAAGTCCTTGCTCTGGGCCTCCGCGCATTCCCGGGTGCAGCCAGAGACCGCCATCTTCACCTTGTGGGGCGCTCGCAGGCCCTTGTAGCGATTCTCCAGCGTGATCGCCATGCCCACGCTGTCCTGCACACCATAGCGGCACCAGGTGCTGCCCACGCAGGACTTCACCGTGCGCAGGGACTTGCCATAGGCGTGGCCAGTTTCAAAACCGGCGGCGATCAGCTTCTCCCAGATTTCCGGCAGTTCGCTCAGGGTGGCGCCGAACAGATCCACCCGTTGCCCGCCGGTGATCTTGGTGTACAGATCGTACTCCCTGGCCACTTCGCCCAGCACAATCAGCTTGTCCGGGGTGATCTCACCGCCCGGAATGCGCGGCACGATGGAGTAAGTGCCGTTTTTCTGCATGTTGGCCATGAAGGTGTCGTTGGTGTCCTGCAGCGGGACGTGGTCCGTGGCCAGGATGTGCTCGTTCCAGCAGGTCGCCAGAATCGAACCCACAGTCGGCTTGCAGATATCGCAGCCCTGGCCCTTGCCGTATTGTTTGAGCAGACCCCGGAAGGTGCGGATGCCGTTCACCTTCACCAGATGAAACAGCTCCTGTCGGGTGTAGGGGAAGTGCTCGCACAGATCGGTACACACCTCGACGCCGCGCTTTTCCAGCTCGCTGTCCACCACCTTTTTGAGCAGTGCCGCGCAGCCGCCGCAGCCGGTGCTGGCCTTGGTTTCAGCCTTGACGCCGCCCAGGTCGGAGCAACCGGCGTCAATGGCACCGCAGATATCGCCCTTGGTGACGTTGTGGCAGGAACAGATGGAGGCGGTGTCCGGCAGGGCGTCGGCCCCCAGGGCAGGCGCGCCTCCTTCGCTTTCCGGCAGAATCAGCGCCTCCGGGTTGGCTGGCAGCTCAATGCCATTGAGGGCGTACTGCAGCAGGGTATCGTAAGGGCCGTTGTCGCCTACCAGAATGGCGCCCAGCAGAGTCTTACCGTCCTGGCTCACCACCATGCGCCGGTAGTGGCCGGCCTGCTCATCGTGAAAACGGATATTGCGTGCACCCGGGGTCTGGCCATGGGCATCGCCGATGGAGCCCACATCCACCCCCAGTAGCTTGAGTTTGGTGCTCATATCGGCACCGGTAAAGGCCGCGCTGGTGTCTTTGTTCAAAGCGGCCGACAGGGTGCGCGCCATGGTGTAACCCGGAGCCACCAGACCGAAGATACGGTTGTTCCAGAGTGCGCATTCGCCGATGGCGTGAATGTTCGGGTCTGAGGTGGTGCATTGATTGTTGACCACAATCCCGCCGCGTTCGCCCACCTCCAGGCCGCAGGCCCGGGCCAGGGTATCCTGGGGACGGATGCCGGCGGAAAACACAATCAGATCGGTTTCCAGATGGCTGTCGTCGGCGAAGTTCATCCTCAGCCGCGCGTCGCTGCCCGGCACAATGGCCGTGGTCGCCTTCTCGGTGTGCACCTGCACGCCCAGATCCTCGATCTTCTGGCGCAAAAGGGCGCCACCCTGATCGTCCAGCTGCACAGGCATCAGGCGCGGGGCAAATTCCACCACATGGGCCTGCAGGCCCAGGCTTTTCAGGGCGTTTGCCGCTTCCAGCCCCAGCAGACCGCCCCCCACCACGACACCGGTTTTTGCGGACTGGGCACTGGCCTGAATGGCATCCAGATCGTCGAGGGTTCGGTACACAAAGCAGCCATCCTGATCGTTGCCCTTGATGGGCGGTACGAACGGGTAGGAGCCGGTGGCCAGCACCAGTTGATCGTAGGTGTACTCCCCTTTCGGTGTCGTCAGCACGCGGGTGTTCCGGTCGATGGCGGTGACAGGCTCATTCAGGCGAAGATCAATGCCTTGTTCCGCGTACCAGTCTGCTGTGCCCATGGCGAGGTCCGCGTGGGTGGAACCGGTGAAGTACTCCGACAGATGCACTCGGTCGTAGGCCAGCTGCTTCTCCTCACCGAACACGATCACCCGGTAGGTCTCGGCCGCCGGGGACTGGCTGAACTGTTCCAGGAAGTGATGGCCAACCATACCGTTGCCGATCACGATCAGGGTCTGTTTACTCATCATGCTGTCCTCTCTCTTGGCAGCCAATCAGGCTGCTGCGTCGCAATAGGTTTTGCCGAAAGCGATGGTGTCCCGATAGCGGGAGACATCTGCGCCGGAGCGAATCAGTTCGCTGAACCAGGGCCCGTTGGCGGTATCGCCCAGCAGGATGGCGCCGGCCAGCCGGTTGCCATCCAGCAGCAGTTGACCGTAGACCGCGTGGGTTCGGTCCTGCCATTCAATGATTTCGGTATGCTCGCCCGGGGCTATGCGGCCGCAGGAAAAAATGGCCAGATCACTGATCTTCAGGCGGGTGGCCACTTCTCCGGGCTCAAACGCTCTGGCTCCCGGTACCTGGCAAAGATGCTGTGCCAGGATTCGGGCCTGCTCGTAACCGGGTTCGACCAGGCCAAAGGTGTGCTCCTGAAACTGACAGCACTCACCCAGTGCGTAGATATGCGGGTTGGACGTCATCAGGTTTGGATTGACTCGAATACCCCGGTCACAGTTGAGGCCGGCGTCAGCTGCCAATCCCTTGTTGGGTTCAATGCCGGTGGCAATAACTACCAGGTCAGTGGCCAGTACCGTGCCGTCACTCAGTTCCACGGCGCGGACCTGATTCCGGCCGAGCAGGGAGACCGGCGAGGTGCCGGTTCGGATACTCAGCCCCCGCTGCTGTAACTTCTGCTTCAGGATATCGCCGGCGATTGGGTTCAGCTGTCGGTTGAGCAGGTGGCCGCTGCGGTGCAGCACCGTAACGTCCATGCCCCGGGTCCTGAGCCCTTCGGCCGCCTCCAGGCCGAGAAAGCCGCCGCCGATCACCACGGCCCGACGGTGTGTCTTCGTCTGCCGGATCAGCGTGCGGGTGTCGGCCAGATCCCGGAAGTTCATCACGCCGTCAAGGTCTTCACCGGGGAGACCAAGGCGGGAGGGCTGTGCTCCGGTAGCCAGCACCAGCGTGTGATAGGACTGGGTGCGACCACAGGCGGTTGTTACCTGGCGCTGGCCCGGACTGATATGGGTGACAGGCTCATGCTGGTACACCTCTATTCGGTGCTTGTGGAACCACTGCCAGGGTTTCAGTTCCAGATCGGTTTCCTGAATCTGATCGGCCAGTAATGACGACAACTGGATCCGGTTGTAGGCAGCGAAGGGCTCACCGTTAAACACTACAATGCGGCTGAACGGATGCCCCTGGGCTACCAGTTGCTCCAGCAGCCGCTGCGCGACCATGCCATGGCCGCAGATCACCAGTGGGTTGTCCTGTGTGTGTTCCATGGAACTGAGTGCCTCCAGCAACAAAAAAAGCCGGAGCATCATGCTCTCCGAAGAGAACAGATGGTCCGGCACCAATGCCAACAACAATGATCTGATGGTCCGGCCTGATTCCATGGCCGGGACAGTCGTCCTTGCCTAAGTGTTTGCGATCTCCGTGCCAACTTTTTGAGGCTTTATTATTCAATAGCTTAGGTTAGTCCGCCGAAGGAGGCCGGCTGGTGGGCATCAAAAGGGTGCCCCGGGATGGGGCGAAACGCACGATGATTGGGCCGGAATGGCTGGCCTGTAAATTGCTGCAGTCCGGGTAGAAAGGAACCAACTGTGTACCGACACCAGGAGCTGCACCATGAACACCAAACGCCATCCCCGTATGACCGCGACAGCGACTGCGGCGGATTTTCTGATGGCCTCCCGCCAGTGTGAGATCCGTAATCTGGAGTATTTTCTGCAGATGGGGCGGTTGGTGCAGAGCGTGGGCAATCTGGTCCATGGCCTGCAACGGGAGCGAGGCGCTACCAATCTGTATCTTGGGTCCGGCTGCCAACGCTTTGCCCGGGAGCGGGCCTCGATGGTCCGGGAGAATGACCAGTTGGCCGCTAGCTTCCGGCAGGCATTGGCAGACATTCAGGAGGACCTCACCACCCATCCGGTCAGCAGCCCACTGCTCGGGCACATCGCCAGCGCCCTGCACAGCCTCGACCAACTGCCCGGGTTGCGGCAGCGGGTGAATGACCAGGAGGCCAGTGTTTCGGAGGCCACGGAGTGGTTCTGCGACAGTATTCATCAACTGATTACGGTCGTTTTCGAAGCGGCAGAAACCGTGGCAGAGCCTTCGATTGCGGGACTGCTTGTGGCCATGGTGCATGTCATGAACGGAAAGGAATATTGTGGTCAGGAGCGGGCCGCAGGTTCCGCGGGGTTCTCCAGCGGACACTTCGATAACGCACTGTCACGGCGCATGATGCACCTGGTTGAAGCGCAGGAGCGGTGTTTTGAGGTCTTTGTCGGCTTCGCCAGTGAGGAGAGCCTGTCGCTCTGGCAAGCCCTGCGCGCTCACCCGCGGGAACTGGAAATTGAGCGGATGCGACAGATGGCCGTTTCGGTCGGGCCCTATAAGTCTCTGGATAAAGACATGGCCGACCGCTGGTTCAATCTGATGACAGAGCGCATGGACGATCTGAAGAAGATTGAGGATTCGGTTGAGAGCGCTTTCCACCATCGCTGTGTGGAGCGCTATACCGAAGCGCGCCACTCCCTGGCTCATCAGGAAACCCTGCTGGTCTCGCTGGAACAACGCCATGCCTCCACAACGCCCGTGCTGGTGGTTTGCGATAACGGTGTAGAGGCTGGAGCTGCCGACGCGTGGGCCGGGGAAGGTGTCGGGCAGCAATCAGGCCGATCCATCTTTGACCTGGTCCAGGAACAGACCCGCCGCCTGCGCCAGATGTCTGAAGAATTGCAGAGCGCCAAAGAAGCTCTGGAAGATCGTCGTACCCAGGAAAAGGCCGTCCTGCTGTTGATGGAACACCGCAACATCAGCAATGACGAAGCCCACCGCCTGCTGCGAAAACTAGCCATGGACCAGGGCAAGCGACTGCCCGAAGTCGCCCGGGCACTGGTATCCATGGCAGGGGTCTTAAGCTGATACTTGAACCAGGCCGGGACGGGGCGCCCCGCCCCGGCATAAAGTCAGGCCGAAGCTGAATGCCTGGCTGCCGGCGCCTCGGGTTTTGCACTGCTGCCGCGGCGACTGTTCAGTGACTCCAGCTTGCGCTGCTTCTCGTACAGGAACGACAACACCTCCTGCCGGTAATGCACATATTGGGCATCGTCCGCCAGGGCCACACGATTGCGAGGCCTTGGCAGATCAATGTGCAGATCCTCCCCCACCGTGGCGGCAGGGCCGTTGGTCATCATGATAATGCGGTCGGACAACAGCACCGCCTCGTCCACATCGTGGGTAATCATGATCACGGTATTGTTCAGCTCCTGCTGAATTTCCATCAGTGAATCCTGCAAATGGGCCCGTGTCAGGGCATCCAGCGCCCCGAACGGCTCATCCATCAGCAACACACTGGGTTTCATGGCCAATGCCCGGGCGATGCCCACCCGTTGCGCCATCCCCCCGGAAATCTCGCCCGGCCGCTTGTTGGCGGCGTGTGCCATATTCACCAGTTCCAGGTTATGGGTAATCCAGTCCTTGCGCTCCTGCCGGGTCATCGACTTGCGAAACACCTGCCGGACCGCCAGTTCCACGTTTTCATACACCGTTAACCAGGGCATCAGGGCATGATTCTGAAACACCACCGCCCGCTCGGGACCGGGGGAATTTACCTCATGCCCATCCAGCACACAGCCACCCCTGGAGGCCTGCAGTAACCCGGCAACAATGTTCAGCACCGTTGATTTTCCGCAGCCGGAATGGCCGATCAGTGAAACAAACTCCCCTTTCTGGATCTTCAGGTTCACATTGTCCAGGGCAATGAAAGGCCCTTTCGGCGTATCAAACGCCATTTCAACACCGGTTAGTTCAAGATGTGATTTAGCCATAGCAGGATCCCCTAAACAGGTCAGACGAGCGCCGGGTGGGTAGTGCCTCCCGGGACCCTCAAAAACATGGATGTTTTTGCGGAGCATACAGGGACGTATTCACCGCGTGTCCCGGGAGGCACTACCCACCCGGTGCGGCATGCTCCGCCGTCAGAGATTTCAGGGTTAATTGAGGCTACAGGTAAAAGTCGGTCACTCATTCCAGGCCACCTTCCGCTGAATCAACAGCATGACCCGATCCAGCAAAAACCCGATAAACCCGATGGCCAGCACCGCCACCATAATCCGACTCAAAGACTGGCTACTGCCATTCTGGAACTCATCCCAGACAAACTTGCCCAGCCCCGGACTCTGCGCCAGCATCTCGGCGGCAATCAGCACCATCCAGGCAATGCCCAGCGACACCCGCAAGCCGGTAAAGATCATCGGCACCGACGAAGGCAATACCACCTTGCGAACGTGGGTCCAGAACGACAGCCGAAGTACCCGGGAGACGTTCAGCAGGTCGGGATTCACCGCTGCCACTCCAACGCTGGTGTTGATCAGTGTTGGCCAGAGACTGCACAGAGTGACCGTAATCATTGAGGTCAGGAACGACTTCTCGAACATTGGATCGTCACTGACATACGTGGCCGATACCACCATGGTCACCAGCGGCAGCCAGGCCAGCGGAGAGACCGGTTTGAAGATCTGTATCAATGGGTTCACCGCAGCCTGGAAATACCGGTTCAGGCCAAACACGATGCCCAGAGGTACGGCAATCAGCGACGCCAGGGCGAAACCGGCCAGCACCGTCAGCAGGCTGGTGACCACCTGGTCGAGAAAGGTGGGTGCGCCGGGGTAAGCCCGAATACGGACGTCTGCCTCCGGGTTGTCGGCCAGAATGCGGGCATTACGCTCCTCCTGCATGGCGATGAACTTATCGGCCCGCTCCCGCTGGCTGATATGCTCCTGCCACAGTTGTCCGGATTGTTCCCACACCTGCACCGGGCCCGGAAAGGCCCCCAGGGAGGTTTCCACCTGTGGCGCGGCCAGATGCCAGAAGCCCAGGAAGACCAGAATACCAACCAGTGGTAACAGCAGCTGCTTGCCCTGGCTGAGCCATTCGCCCGGTTGCAGACCGGAAAGTAGCTGGCGGCTGCCACTGGCCATGGACTGACTGATTCTTGCGCTTAACGTCGTCATGTCAGGCCCTCCCTTACGGTGTCTCCGACCCTTTCAGGCCGATACTGAAACGGTTGATGTAGGCATTGGGTTCGCGCGGAGTGAAAGGGACGCCGTCAATCAGCTCTCCCTGCATGGGGCGTTCAAAATTCTCCTGGGCAAAGTCCGGGAAATCACTGGCAGTCATCAGGCCGTCCTCGATCAGTGACTGGGCGGCTTCGGCGTAAAGATCGCCCCGATACACCCGGGCTGCGGTTTTCATATACCAGTCGTCGGATTTGGCCTCGGGAATCTGGCCCCAGCGACGCATCTGGCTCAGGTACCAGATCGCATCAGACGGATACGGATAGGTAGCGTGGTAGCGGAAAAAGACGTTGAAATCCGGTACTTCCCGGACATCGCCCTTTTCATACTCGAAGGTGCCGGTCATGGAGTTGGCAATCACTTCCCTGTCGGCCCCCACATAGCTGGGACGGGCAAGGATGTCCACGGCGGCCTCCCGGTTGGCGTTCTGGTTTTCGTCCAGCCAGTAAGCTGCGCGGATCAGAGCCCGCAGTAACCGGAGATGGGTATTGGGGTTCTGCTCGGCCCAGGATTCGGTCACCCCGAACACTTTTTCCGGGTTGTTGGGCCAGATTTCGTAGTCGGTAATCACAGGCACACCGATGCCCTTGAAAACCGCCTGCTGATTCCAGGGCTCGCCCACGCAGTAGCCCTGTATGGTGCCTGCTTCCATGGTGGCGGGCATCTGGGGCGGCGGTGTCACGGAGAGGTGCACGTCGGCCTGGATGGTGCCGCTGGTATCGCCGCGCTGGGGCGCGTAGAAGCCGGGATTCAGGCCACCGGCGGCCAGCCAGTAACGCAGTTCGTAATTGTGGGTGGACACCGGAAACACCATGCCCATGCGGAAGCGCTTGCCGTTGGCGCGGGTCTGCTCAACCACTGGCTTCAGCGCGCTGGCTGAAATCGGGTGTTCCGGATGATCACCTTCCATTTCCAGGTTTGGTTTCATCGCTTCCCAGACGTCGTTGGACACGGTAATACCGTTGCCGTTGAGATCCATACTGAAGGCGGTGATGATATCGGCCTGGGTGCCATAGCCTATGGATGCGCCCAGGGGTTGGCCGGCCAGCATGTGGGCACCATCCAGTTCACCGGTGATGACCCGGTCCAGCAGCACCTTCCAGTTCGCCTGGGCTTCGAGTTCTACGAATAACCCTTCGTCCATGAAGTAGCCCTGTTCCCAGGCAACCGCCAGGGGCGCCATATCCGTGAGTTTGATAAAGCCAAGCTTGAGATCGGGTTTCTCCGCCGGGCCAATATCGGCCTGGGCCAGGGAACTCAGGCCGATCAGGGTGGCGGTCAGTAAAGGTCGAACATAATGGTTCACTGTCTTCATCGTGATGCCTCTCGGTTCTCTCATTTCAGACGCGCAAAAAAAAAGCGCCTGCCTCCGTTGCCGGAGAGCAGGCGCCGATGCCTGTAAATGAGAGCTGTGATGTCGTGATGGTTCACTAATCACTCAGCACAAGCCGTGCCATCCAGGACTCTTCATGTATTTCAGTAAGTTGCGGGAGCCCTGGTCGTTCCAGCAGGGGAAGCCCATGCTTTGCCGGGGTGGTTTTGGTGCAGAAAATCGCCCTTTGCACCAAGGTGAACACCCATCGATAGGCTTTTCAAGGAAGTTATTTAGCGGTGCAACTGGCTTCGACAGGCGCATCAGGCGCCATTCAGGGCCCCTGGAGAGATCAAATCGTGCGCTGGCCCCCTAATTGCTTTCTTTTATGGCAGACAACACAGGCAACGAAGCCCGCCCCCGGCTCTGGAAACGGAAACCGGGTGGTGGGCTTTTTTGGTTCAAGAGCGAGGAACAGCATGAAACACCACGACACGCCAGCGGACTCTATTGCCACCACCTGCCCCTACTGTGGTGTTGGCTGCGGTGTTCTGGCTGCCCCTGGCCATGTCGAAGGCGATCATCGGCACCCGGCCAATGGCGGACGGCTTTGCGTCAAAGGTTCTGCCTTACACGAGACGCTGGAGGATGCCAACCGGTTGCTGGTGCCAAAGGTTGAGGGCCGTGAGGTGGCCTGGGCAGAAGCCATTGACCGGGTCGCCGGGGCAATTTCCGACTCTGTGCGGGAGTATGGCCCGGAATCCGTGGCCTTCTATCTCTCCGGGCAGCTACTCACGGAGGATTATTACATTGCCAACAAGCTGGCAAAGGGGTTTATCGGCACACCGCATGTGGATACCAATTCCAGACTGTGCATGTCCTCGGCCGTTGCGGCACATAAGCGTGCTTTTGGCGAGGACTGTGTTCCCGGTTGCTACGAGGATCTTGAGCTGGCGGACCTGCTGGTGCTCGCGGGCAGCAACGCCGCCTGGGCCCACCCGGTACTGTACCAGCGAATGAGTGCCGCGCGCCGTCAGGGACGGAGAGTGGTGGTCATCGATCCCAGAAAGACAGCGACAGCGGATCTCGCTGATCTGCACCTTCAGCTTCGCCCCGGAACCGACACCCTGTTGTTCAATGGCCTGTTGGTCTGGCTGCACGATCACGGGGCCCTGGCGGAGGACTACCTTGCCGAGCATTGTAACGGCTTCGAAGAAACCCTGGCGATCGCCCGGTCCTGCGCGCCTTCCGTGCAAGCAGTGGCCAGCGGCTGCGATCTGGGAGCAGACCAGGTTCGCTGTTTCTACCAGTGGTTTGCCGACACCGGGCGCACGGTGACTGCCTTTTCCCAGGGCATTAATCAGTCGGTCGCCGGTACCGACAAGGCCAATGCCATCATTAACTGCCATCTGGCTACCGGGCGGGTGGGTCAACCGGGTGCGAGCCCGTTTTCGTTGACCGGGCAACCCAATGCCATGGGTGGCCGTGAGGTCGGCGGGCTGGCCAATACCCTGGCAGCCCATATGGATTATGACACCCCGGGCGCCGTGCTCCGGGTTTCGGATTTCTGGCACAGCGAGCAGATGGCCCGTGGTCCCGGCCATAAAGCGGTGGACCTGTTCGAGGCAGTCCATCGGGGAGAGATCCGAGTCCTCTGGGTGATGGGCACCAACCCCGCAGTCAGTCTGCCGGGCAGCGAACGTATTCACCAGGCACTGTCCCGTTGCCAGACTCTGATCGTCTCGGACTGTGTGGCCCAGACCGATACCACGCAGTTTGCCGATATTCTCTTGCCGGCTGCCGGTTGGGGCGAGAAAGATGGAACAGTGACCAATTCCGAACGGCGCATTTCACGCCAACGCCGGTTTCTGCCCCTGCCGGAGCAGGTCCGGCCGGACTGGCAGATTATTCGGGACGTTGCCTGTTCGCTGGGTCATGCTCATGCTTTCGATTACACATGCCCTGCCGATATCTTTCGCGAACATGCAGTGTTGTCCGGCTATGGTAACGGAGGCGAGCGTGTGTTCAATATCTCCGCCTTGTCTCAACTCAGCAACCAGGAGTACGACGAGCTGGCGCCGGTGCAGTGGCCGGTCACGGAGGGTAACCCCGGGGCCTGGTTGCAAACCCGTCGGCTGTTTGGGCACGGGCAATTTCCCACGCCGGATGGCCGGGCACGATTGGTGCCCGTGTCCAGTTTGCCGCCCGGGCAGCTACCTGGACCCCGGTACCCGCTGGTGGTGAATACCGGCCGAATCCGTGACCAATGGCATACCATGACCCGAACGGCCCTGGCACCCAGGCTGTTTGCCCATCGCAGCGAGCCGTTCATAGAGTTGCACCCGGCGGATATTGCCGGCTTTGGTTTGATTGAAGGTGCCCTGGCGGTGCTGCGTGGGCCGGGCAATGCGGGCTATGTTGGCCGGGTCCGGGGCAGCACCGGCCAGCGCACAGGTGAAGTATTTGTGCCCATCCACTGGAATGGCCGGTTTGCCTCCTCCGCTTTGGCGTCCAGCCTGATCCGTCCGGTTGTGGATCCCATTTCCGGTCAGCCAGAAGGCAAGCATGGTGTGGCGACCATCCGGCCCCTGGTGACCCGCTGGCAGGCGAGGCTATTGCTGCGTGATCCCCGCCTTGCCTCGTTGGACCACACCGCTCTTGCCTACTGGAGTTGTCAGCGCCTGCCGCACAGTCACGGCTGGTGGTTCGCCGGGGGCCACGAGATGAACTGGCGGGAATGGGGGCAACGTTGTTTTTCGCGGGAACCGGAACTGGTCATGGAAGACCGGGCGAGACAGCGCTACCGGGCCGCCTGGCTTAGTGGCGATCGACTGGACGCCGTGTTGCTGGTTGAGCCCTGTGTCCAGACCATGCCGGATCTGGACTGGCTGGACAGTTGTTTTGGCAAAGGTGAGCTGGCGTCGGAGGAACGCCGCTCGTTACTGGCGGCAGGCACAGTGGAAGGGGAAGCGTCAGGGCCGATTGTCTGCAGTTGTTTTGGCGTGGGTGAGAACCAGATTGCCCAGGCCATTGAACAGGGCATGGCCAGCCCCGAAGCACTGGGTGAGCAGCTGAAGTGTGGCACCAACTGTGGCTCCTGTCTGCCGGAGATCCGGGACCTGCTGGCGCGCACCGGGGCTCGGGAACCTGCCTGAATCAGGCCGCGGCCGCCCGCCTAAGCAGCGACAATGGTACCCGATAGCGAAGGATCCGGGCATGCTGGCTGACAGTCACCGTGCAGGTCTTGCGGTTAACGCGTACCACCTGGCCCCGCTTCTCGCGCCGGCCATCGCCGAACACCACCGAATCCCCCACCTGCCAGCGCCGGTACTCCGCAGCGGGACTCGGAAATTCAAAGGGTCTACTGGATAGCGCTATCCCGCAGTCGCTGGCCAGCCCGGACAGGTGCCGTCGGGTAGCGTCGGCTGCACCGCTATGATGCAGATCGTCCAGGGCCTCATAGAAATGCCGGTTGTGAACGGAGCCGTAATGCCGTTGCCCGGCACTGTGCTGCAGCAAATGGGCAAACTCATGGCAGCAGGTATGCGCCAGCAGGTTCAGCACAGTTACCTCGCCCCCGAAATAACCCCGGCCACGGATCTCCCGGGTTGATAGCCAGCCCTGGGCGGTGGCCGGTTGATGCTTGGCGGCGATCATCCGGGCTCCGTAGGTAATCAGGTGCTGTTTCTTGCGAGGATCAAAGCGGTGGTAGGTGGCCTGGCCCGAGCCGACCCGCAATGCAAGCCCGGCGCCCGGATTTGCCTGCTGAACCCAGCCTTCAGCCGGCGTCCAGAGAATGTCCCGGGTGGTCTGGCACATGAGGGTGCCAATCTGCCTTGCTGTTTGCGATTGAGTGGGGGTCACAAAATGTACCGGTGGCGCTTGATCTCGAATGTCAGGCAGCTATTTTCCAGTAATTTGCTGGTGAAAACAAAAACGGCCGGCCCGAGGGCCAGCCGTTTTCCTGCGATCGAACCTGAGGGATCAGGCTTCGACCGGGGAACGCCAGTCGTCAGCACCGGAAGTACCGGCAACCGCGTGCTCCCAGGTAACCTTACGGTAGGCCAGGGATACTTCTACCAGTTGGGTGAACTCGGCCTTGGCCGGATCCTGGCAGTGGGGCATGTTGCAATCGATGTTGATGATGGTGGCATCTTCCAGGATGGTGGAGAAGAAGTGCTCCTGCTTGCCTTCTACGGAAGTGCGGTACCACTTCAGCTCTACCTTCGGCAGCATTTCGCCGGAAGCCAGGGCGTTGTACATCAGCGGAGTGGCTTTGTTCAGGGCCGCAGTGAACTTGAACGGCTTGTGAACGCGCTGACCGGAAGGCTGGCCGGACTGGGGGTCAGTCGGAACGGTAACAACGTGGCTGAATTCCTGGACCAGCACTTCGTCTTCGTGACCTTCAACGTAGATGTTGCCTACGGAATCGGAAGTGAACGCGCCAGCGGTGATGTTACCCTGGGTTTGGCCTTCGATGCTGATATAACAAGGAGTTGGCATAGTCTGCTCCATGACAATGTTGTGAATGAGTGTCCCAAGGATGTTCCCTGGACGGCATAACAGATAACAATTTCCGTGCCAGTTATTGAATGTATTTATATAACAAGTGGTTACGTGACCTGCGGGCGATATCCGAGTGTCTGCGGGCAAGGCGTTGCTTGGCGGGCGGGCGAGCTTTTGCTGGCTGGGCAATAAATGGCCCAAGGCTCAGTTCCAGGAGCCACCGGCGAGGGAGGTTAATAGCGCCAGCAGGAGCAGGGCCGAGACGCCTTGCCAGAAACGTACCGGATGCCGCTCCATGAGAGGTGGATGGTGTCGGGCACGCCAGTCCCGTCCGGGGTGTCGGAGTTCGTAGAGCAGTTCCGACAGCGCCGGGTAGCGGCGATGGGGCTCCGGATGGGTGGCCCGGGCCAGGGTGGCATCCAGCCACGGCGGCAGGTCTTCACGCCAGGCCCTGGCGGGCCGGTATGTCAGAGCCTGTAGTTGTTTGCGAGTGCGGATGCGGGGTACATCGGTATGGTAGGGCAGGCGCCCGGTTAATAGTTGATAGATAATCACGCCCAGGGCGTACTGGTCCGACTGCCAGCTGCCGGGTTCGCCGAGAAAGAGCTCCGGCGCCGAGTAGAGGGCGGCTCCAATAGGATAGCAAGCGGCAGGCTTGCCGGCTTCTTCCAGACCGGCGACCCGGGTAGCTCCGAAATCGACCAGCATGGCCCGGCCATCGGGTGTGATCAGGACATTTTCCGGTTTCAGATCCTGATGCACCATTTCCAGCCGGTGGAAGGCCCTGAGTCCCCGGGCAATCTGTTCGGCCAGTTGTCGCACGGTTTCCAGGTCTGGCTGCGGATGATCAAGCATCCATTGCCGCAAGGTACAACCTTCCACATAGTCAGTAGCCAGATACAGGCAACTCTGCGGGCGCTCCGGGGCAAAGATGGCAACCACATGGGGGCTCTGCACGCGCTGGGCAATCCAGCGTTCGGTGACAAATCGCTCCAGCTCATCCGGATGCTGCCGCAACTCCATCGCCGGAAACTTTATTGCGACTTGTTTCCCGGAACTTTCATCCACGGCCAGGTAAACGTGGCTTCGGCTACTGATATGCAGGGCCCGGATGATCCGATACCCGTCCAATACCTGGCCGGGTTTGGGCTCGGGTGCGAAGGGCAGTTCCCGGTAGGCCTCCTGGGCGCTGGTATCTTGTCCCCGGCAAGGCAATCGCGTTACCCGCAGCACCTGAACCGTCAGGTTATCCTCACTGCCCCGCTCCAGTGCGAGGTTGGCCAATGCCCGGGCAGCGTGATCCAGATTGTCCCCGCCGTCTGCAAGGCATCTGGTGATATCCCCTGCAGACAGTTGTTCGTATACACCATCGGTCGTCATCAGAAACACGTCGTTCTGGTGCAGTGCGACACTGCGATACTCAATGTCCAGTTGCTGACTCAGCCCCAGGGCTCGGTTCAGGCAGCTTTCCTCGGCTGACAACCAGACCCGGTGGTCGGTTGTGAGTTGTTCCAGCGTGTTGCCCTGAAGTCGGTAGATACGGGCGTCTCCCACATGAAACAGGTGCGCCGTTGCGGATTTCAGAACCAGCGCACTGAAGGTGCAGACGTAGCCCCGGTCCTGATCGTAGCGATATCGGCTTTGCCGGGTCTGGGCGTGCAGCCAGGCATTGCTTGCCCTCAGCACCCGTTCGGCCGATTGTTTCACCGACCAGCTCTCGGGGGTCGAGTAGTAGTCGCTCAGGAAGCCGGCCACGGCCGCTTCACTGGCTACCTGGCTGACATTGCTGGAGCTGATGCCATCGGCGATCACCGCCGCAATGCCTTTGCTGTGGCGCTGATGATTGTCGGGTATCAGCAGGCCGTGGAAATCCTGGTTGACGGGCTTTCGGCCGGCACTACTGAAGTGTCCGGATTCAATGGTGAGCTTATGGGGGCTGGGCATGTATGTGAGCCAGTGACAGCCCGCCGGTGTGTGCGGCACCGGCAGGGCGTCAGCGATGATCAGGCGCTACGGGCGCTGGCTGGTTCGCGGTAGTCCGCTGCCAGCGTGCGCTTGGGTGCGGTGCGAACGTGGGTGGCGTAAAGCGTCAGCCCAGTGAAGGACAGGCCGCCCACCAGGTTGCCCAGAACGGTGGGGATCTCGTTCCAGATGAAGTAGTCCATGATACCGAACTCGCCACCCATCATCAGCGCAAACGGGAACAGGAACATGTTCACGATGGAATGCTCGAAGCCCATGTAGAAGAACAGCATGACCGGCATCCACATGGCCAGAACCTTGCCCTGGACCGTGGTGGAGATCATCGCTCCGACCACGCCCATGGATACCATCCAGTTGCACAGTACACCCCGCAGGAAGATGGTGAACCAGCCAGCCACACCATGTTCAGCATAACCCAGGGTACGGGCCTTGCCGATAGAAGCAATTTTGTCTCCTACCACTCCGGCTTCGGTGTTGAAACCGTAGGTGAAAACAAAGGCCATGATGGTGGCAACCGTCAGGGCGCCGCCGAAGTTGCCCAGGAACACCCAGCCCCAGTTACGAAGGATGCCGCGGGTATCCACACCGGGGCGCCGATCGAGCAAGGCCAGCGGGGTCAGCATGAACACCCCGGTGAGCAGGTCGAATCCCATCAGATAAAGCATGCAGAACCCGACCGGGAACAGCAGTGCGCCGACCAGCGGGCTGCCGGTCTGTACGCCGACGGTAATGGCGAATACCGCCGCCAGTGCCAGGATGGCCCCGGCCATAAAGGCCCGGATCAGGACATCCCGGGTGGCCATGTAGATTTTCGATTCACCGGCGTCCACCATCTTGGTGACGAACTCCGAAGGCATGATGTAAGACATAGTGTGTTCCCCTGATCGCTTTCTGGTTGTCTGGAGCCAACAAAAAACGGCGCCCTCATTGCCTGCCGGGTAGGGACAGGAATGAGTAGACGCCGTCGTCTGAACAGAATGTGCGCGGGCAGCCTGCATGAAGATGAACAGGCTATCTGCTGAGGATGTCTGAGCAGATAGCGTGCCAGCGTTGGAAACGTTCAGGGTTTGATTTAAAAATCAACAGGTTGAGTGGGGCGTCGGTTGCGGTTTGGTGCCTGCATTGCTGGCCAGCGCACCGGCAGAGTGCGCCCTGCCTTTCCTTGGTGCCTGGCAGCGGGTGAATCAGCGCAGATTAAAACGGACTGGCAGAGCGTAGGTAAAGGATTTGCCGCGCATGGAGTCCGGCACGGCTGGAAGTGGCGCCGCCTGCGCCAGCATGGCCAGAGCGGCATCGTCCAGCAATGAGTGCCCGGAACTGTCGCGCAGCGAGTGTTCCACCAGCGAGCCATCGCGCCGGAACTCGAAGACAATCACCGGTGTGCCCTCCTGGCCTAGCCGGCGGGCACGGCGAGGATACTCGTAATAGCGCGCCAGGTGCCGGCTGAGCTTGCTCAGGTAGCTGTCTACCTGTGATGACTGACCGGCATTCTGCAAAGGTACCGCGCTTTGGTTGGTGTTACTGTCCGCTTCTTCGCCCTGAGGTTGTTCGGAACTTTCTGCCACGACCTCGGTGGTGCTGGATTCTGGTTCCTGCGGTGTGGGGGCAGGTTCCGGTATTGGCTCAGGCTCAGGCTCTGGAACGGGTTCCGGCTTCGGTTCAGGTTTCGGTTCCGGCTTTGGCTCTGGTTTGGGGACAGGCTTGGGCTGGGGTTCAGGCTCCGGAGCCGGTTCGGGCTTGGGTTCCGGGGTGATTTCCGGCTTTGGCTCTACCGTTTTCTTGCCGGCGAGGTTGATCTTGATTGCGGGTGCGGTGTTCACGGCGCTGTCGCCCAGAACCGGCATTTCCAGCGTTTCCTCGGGCGTGGCCAGGACCGCTGTAATGGCGGTTGCGATCATGGCGATGATCAGGAACAGGGCTTTGGGTAGCCGACCTGCTGTTGTCATGTGGCAGGCTCCGTGAGCAGCAGAACTTCCGAATAACCGCCCTCTTCCAATATTTTCAGCAAATCCTCCAGATCGGCCATGGTCAGGCTTTGATCCGCAGCAATTTTCAGCGGTGCGTTTTCATCAGGAGCAGGCAACGCGGCAAGCAGGCTCTCGCGGGTCTGGTGCTTGCCTTCGACCTGCCATTGACCATCGGCCTGAACCATCATGTCGGCTTCGGGTGCCTGCTGATCCGGACTCTGCTCGGTGCCAGGCAGTTCTGGCAGTGGCTCGTTGGTGAGTTGTCCGGCCACAATGAAAAACATCAGCAGCAGAAACACCAGATTGATCAAAGGCAGCAATGCGTCTTCAACGCGTTCCAGAAGGCCCTTGCCAGAGGTTGATGGGGGTGGAACCAGTTCTGTCATGAGTCAGGCGTGTTCGCACGCTTCCAGTGAGGTTCAATGCCAGCGTTATCCAGCGCACTGAGGGTCCGGGTGAAATGGGCCAGGCTGGTATCGGGTGTTGTGGCCAGATTGGCTTCACTCACACCTTCAACGTTCAGCGTCGACAATAACTGCGCCAGGGTGTGATCCTTCTCCTTCCAGCGCACAGTGCCATCGGCATTGACTCTGAGTTCTGGTAGAGGCTCACCCGTGGCAGTGCTCTGCTGGCCGGTATTGTTCGCCAGTTCCAGGTAATCTACCGGTAGCAATCGGGTGGTGAGCATAAAGAACACCAACAGGATGAACACCACATCGATCAGTGGTGTTATCCGGATGGGAATCGGGCGGTTTGGCCGGGGGTCAACCAGCTGCATGAGCCAGCCGCTGATTATCGCCGACCGAGTAACCCCGGTCAGTCTCTGCTGCTCTATTAGAGCGGGGTTCGGCCACCGGTGTAGCTGGTTCGGCCTGAGCGGCCTGCTCGTTGCCAGGTAAAACGTTGAAGACGCTGACCAGGGCACTGTTGATGGTTTTGTGAATCCGGCGTAGACGGAATTCGATCCACGCCGCCAGAGCCGCAAAGGGAATGGCCACCACCAGACCTGCGGCCGTCGTGGTCAGCGCCTCATAGATGCCACCGGAAAGCTGGCTGGCGTTGGCGCGGCCGTCGGTCGCCGCCATCGCGCTGAATGCCTCCATCATGCCCATTACAGTGCCCAGCAGGCCCAGCAACGGGGCCAGAGCAGCAATCACTTCGATGATTTTTAACGGTGCCTCGAACGGTTCCAGCGCCGCTTGTGCATCCCGTACTGCCGTTTCCCGCACCGCACTGATGTTCGGATTGCTCTTGCTGGCGGTCATGGTGTTGACCAGCAGATGCATCAGCGGATTGGTGCGCCCGAGCAAGCCGGCGTCGGCTCTGATCTTTTCCGGGGAAGTCTGGGCCGGGGATGCCTGCCATTGCTGAACCAGGTAGCGCAATTTTCGGGTAAATCGCGGGGCATAGAAGGCTCCGAACAGCATCAGATAAAAGAACGTGATCACGCCAATGGCAGCTATGGCGATCAGAACGATCATGACTGGGCCGCCCATTTCGACCAGTTGGCCGAGTGGCCCTTGGTCGAACAGCGATGCAGAAGTGGCAGTGATGGAATCCATACAGATATTCCCGGCGAGACGAAAATAGACCTAAATAATAACGATTATCAGTAGAATTTCAAGTCTCGATCTGACGTATCCGCCCGCCTTTGTTAGACTTTCGGTGACGTTTGCAACTATCTGGTGTTCGTGATGGGCGCCCAGAGCCTGAGAGCCTGAGCAGCGGGGTAATTAATTTGGTCAGAAAATGGTTCGGCAGCCTGGTCAACCGAGCCGTCGCCCTGGTAGTGGTGTTTGTGGCGACCTCCGCGGTTGTCATTGCGGCCTTCGGGTGGCTGCTCAGTCGGGCCGAGCTGGAGGACATGGCGTATGGTCAAGTGGAAACCATTGCCGGAATGGTCGCCAGGGAACTGGATCTGAAGCTGTCGGAAAGACTGGATGTACTGACATTGGTGGCCGAAGGCTTCCCCTCTACCGAGATCGTGCTGGAAAACCGGGCCCGGGTCCTGCTGCGTAATCAGGATGCCCTGCTCCAGCTTTTCGATGCCACCTTTATTCTCGATGCCGATGGTCGGTTACTGGCAGCTTCCCCAGCGTCGTATTACGTACCCGGTTTCAATGCCTCGCAGCGCCCCTACTTCACCGATCTGGTCAGCCGGATGTCGCCCATTATCAGCGCTCCCTACATTACCGTAATTGATGAGCAGCCCGGCGTTATGGTGGCTGCTCCCCTGTTTGATGCAAAGCAGCGTTTCATCGGCATGATCGGGGGGCTTATTCTTTTGCAGGGCGATAACTTCATGAGTGAGTTTGCCGATCTTAGGGTAGGCCAGACAGGTTATCTGCGCCTGATTACCCACAACGGCATCGTGCTCGCTGATGGCCAGTCGGAAGAGGTGATGGTGCCCGTAAGCACATCGTCCAAATCACTGTTGCAGGCGATGTCCGGTTTCGAGGGCACATCCCACGATAATCCGGGCGGCAAGACCGGGACGATAACGGGCTATGCACAAATGGCGCTGGTGCCCTGGTTTGTAGCAGCCGTGTGGCCGGAGCGTGAGGCCTTTGCCCCGGCTCTGAGAATGACCGGTGGATTCAGCTGGGCGTTGCTGGCGGTGGTAGCAGTACTGGCGCCCCTGGCCTTCTGGATCTTCTACCGGCTATTGGCACCGTTGCGCAATCTTGGGGTTCAGATCTACCAGCGGCACACCGGTGAGCGCGAGGAGCCCGTTTCTGAAGTGGGCGGATCGGAAATCCGGAATGTGGCGAAGGCCTTCAACCAGGTGCGGGAGGAACGGGATGAGATTTTCCGGTCACTGGCCGAACGCGAGGCCTTCTTCCGATCCCTCACCAGCAATGCCCCCATCGGCATCGTGCATACCGATATCCTGGGCCGTATTGAGTTCGTGAATCCGGCGTTTCTGGATATCGTCGGGCGCCCCGAGGACTGGCTCCGCCATCGCTACCTGATTGAAACCGTGGCCAGCGAAGACCGGGACAAGGCCATGAAAGGATGGCGCAATGTTCTGGTGCGCCGCAGTTTTTTCAGGAGCCGGCTGAGGTTGCTAACCCATCGTCTGCCCGGTCATGTCTGGGTGGATGTCATTACCTCGGTGATCGACCTGCCGGACCAGGCCATTGGTACCATTACCGCCGTCCGGGATGTGACTCAGGAAATGCGCTTTGAACGGGCCATTCGTGAGGAACAGCAACGGGCGGATTCGATTCTCGATGTGCTTCAGGAAGGGGTGCTCATGGTGGATACCGAAGGCGCTATCCGCTACGCCAATGGCGCTGCCTGCAGTTTTCTGGCGTTGGACGATGACTGTGTTGGCCATAACTTCTTCGAATCCGTCACCATCCGTCATGACAATGAAGAACTGCTGTATGAAACCTTTCTGGCCGGAGAGGAAATCGACAACCGCTACGTGACCCTCGAAAACCTGGCTGGCCGGATCTACGACATCGATCTGACCATGCTGCATATGCGCAAAGGAGAGCGGCAGGAGCGGCTGGTGTTTGTACTCAGGGATGACAGCGAACGTCGGCGGGAAGAAGAGCGATTGTCCTGGGAGGCCACCCACGATGCCTTGACCCAGTTGCTGAACCGGCGGGCGTTTACCGCCTCATTGCTCAAAGCTTTGGCCGATGCACCCCAGCAAGAGGTTCCGGCGGTACTGATGATGATTGACCTGGACCACTTCAAACCCGTCAATGATGAGGGAGGACACCTGGTTGGCGATGATCTGCTGAAGCGGCTGGCGGATGTGTTCAAACAGGCCGTGCGTCAGTCGGATACGGTAGCCCGACTTGGCGGTGATGAGTTCGCCATTCTGTTGCCAGCCTGTGGTATGGCACGCGCAGAAACCCTGGCTGAAAGCATCCGGGCAAAGTTGCAGGCGTTGAAGATCGAACACGACGGTCGCCAGTTCGGCGTCACCGTCTGTATTGGCCTGACGCCGGTTTCAGCTCACGACAACGGCCCGAAAGAGGTGATGGCACGGGCTGATGAAGGCTGCTACATCGCCAAATCCCGGGGCCGGAACTGCGTAGTATCGATTGCATTGCCGGACGAAGGCGACCGGCCTTAGCCAAGCCAGCCAGCAGAACGCGCTGCCTGCCAGAGCAAGCGGAACGCCAGCAGGGTAAGTACCAGGTTGAAGGCGGTGTGGAACCACCGGTTATTGATGGATTTAAGCAGGTGCAATCCAAGCCAGGTGCCGGCAAAGCCGCAGGCGATCATGGCCAGAATAAAGAGCAGCCACTCCGAAAACACAAAACCGGCCACGCCGAATACCAGGGCCTTGGGGGCGTGCTGCAGGGTCATGGCGGTGCCAAAGGTGGCGACAGTGCGGAAGCGGTCGGTGTGAATCTGCTTGATAAACGCCGCCACCAGGGGGCCGGTAGCGCCCACGAACAGGCTCACGAAACTGGTGATGGCAGAAGCGATAAACACGCCGAACGGGCCAAAAGAGGCCTTGGGCAACCCGGGGCCCCAGCACAGGTAAAGCACGAACAGGGCAATGCTCAGTTGCCACAGATGAGCCGGTAGATCGACCAGCAACCAGGCACCCAGTCCGGCACCGGCCAGCACCCCCGGGGCGAAGGCGGCGATCACCTTCCAGTCGATATGATGCCAGGTCAGTATGGCCCGGCCACTGTTGGAACCGAGCTGAATCATGCCGTGAACAGGAATGATCGCCGCCGGTGGCAGCCAGGATGCCATCAGTACCAGCAGCAGGACACCGCCGCCGGCGCCCAGGGTGGCGGTTATCATGGAGGTAACCGCTGACGCCATCAGCAGGAACACAATCACGCTGGTGCTCAGGGCTTCCGGAAACACGATCAGGCTCATGGAACTCACTCTGGTATTGGCGTAAGCTCCTGAGTTTCCGGTTTATAACGGGAATGTCCAGGGGACTTTCGCCGAAGAACAACAAGCAGGGTTGCCAATGAAACCGTCCGAATATCTCCGTTACGATGCCACGGCCCTGGCCGATCTGATTCGCCGGGGTGAAGTCACCTCCCGGGAAGTGACCGAGGCCGCTATCGACCGTGCCAGCGCCGTGAACCCGCGCCTGAATGCCATCTGCCACCCGCAGTTTGCGGAGGCCATGGATCAGGATTTTCCTGCACAGGGCCCCTTCGCCGGGGTGCCCTTGTTGCTCAAGGATCTGGCACAGGAACAGGCCGGGCATCCGTGTACATACGGCAGCCGGGCTCTGCTGAAGAACGTGGCCACGCGGGATTCCCAGTTTGTGCGCCGTGCCCGGGAGGCCGGGCTGGTTTTTCTTGGCCGCACGGCAACCCCGGAATTCGGCCTCAAGGCCGTGACCGAATCGGCGCTATGGGGCCCCAGCCGTAACCCCTGGGATACCGAGCGCACGCCGGGCGGCTCTAGCGGCGGTTCTGGTGCTGCGGTCGCGGCTGGCATTGTGCCCATGGCGGGTGCCAACGATGGCGGTGGCTCCATTCGTATTCCGGCCGCCTACAATGGCTTGTTCGGGCTGAAGCCGTCCCGGGGCCGGATTTCGGTTGGCCCATACGCTGGCGAGGCCTGGACCGGAGCGTCCACCGATCATGTGGTTTCCCGGACCGTCCGGGACAGCGCCGCGATGCTGGATGTGCTGTCCGGTCCGGCCAGTGGCGATCCGTTTACTATCCCACAGCCATCGGCCCCCTGGGCGGACCTGATGCAGCAGTCACCGGGCCGCCTCAAAATCGGCGTATTTACCTCGTCACCCTATGACACCGAGGTGGCGCCGGAATGCGTCGCCGCAGTTGAAGAAACGGCCCGCCTGCTGGAATCCCTGGGCCACGATGTAGAGTATGCCCGCCCGGAGTTTGATGGGCTGGCCCTGGCCCGCTGCTACCTGGCGCTGTATTTCGGTGAGGTATCCGCGCTTATGGAACGCGCGAAAACCGAATTCGGCGCCACCGATCGGGATTTTGAGCTGGAAACCCGGCTGCTGGGTATGCTCGGGCGCACCATGCCGCTGCCAGACTATGTTCGCCTGCGCCAGCAGTGGAACGATTTCGCCCGGGCCCTCGGGGCCTATTTCGATCGTTTTGATCTTTATCTGTGTCCCACCACTGGCCAGTTACCGGCCCGGATCGGAGAAATGGACACACCGGCTCACCTGAAGCTGGTGGCGCGACTGATGCTCGGTCTGAAAGCCGGAAAGCTGGTGCACAAAAGTGGACAGGTGGACCAGATGGCCCTGGAAAGCCTGGCCAGGACGCCATTCACCCAGCTGGCCAACCTCACGGGTACGCCAGCGATGTCGGTACCCATGCATTGGACCCGTGACGGGCTGCCGGTGGGTGTGCAGTTCGGAGCCGCCCACGGTGGTGAAGATCGCCTGCTGCAGGTGGCAGCCCAGTTGGAAGAGGCCAATCCGTGGTTCAGTAACTACGATCGCCTTGAGGATGCTTTCTGAGGTTGAAGAAAAAACCTTCTCCGGGGGTTGTGATCCGCGGTGGCCAACTCCACGTTTATCTTTCCATGTGGAACAGGCTATGCTGTAAGTCAGGGACACCGGTTCCTGACCACCCTGATGGCATCGAGGAGGCGAGCATCTTATGAACCAATCGATGGCAATCGACGATCTGGTATCCGTAGCGCAGGCTGAAGCCATGGGGGAACTGGACGCCCCGATGATGGCGATCGTCCTGTCCAGTGATCAGAGCTACGACCTTCCCATCAACTCACTGGAGACTGATGCCGACAAGGCTCGCTGGGGGCTTATTCTGAGAGCGGCCAGGGAACATGTGGAGGCCGACGCGGTCGCGGTGCTCTATCCGGCCTGGACCACCATCCGCCGCAAACCGGCCGAAGGCCAGCCCGAGCCTGAGCAGGCGGCGACTGATGACGACGCCCGGGATGACGATAATGGCCCCATCGATACCCTGTTCGTCCAACTTCACACCCGTGATCGCATCTACTGGCGGGGTTTCGAGCAGATCCGCGACCCGCGTCACCAACGCATTATCGGCTTCCGCCGGATCAAGGCGCTGTCTACCGACTACGACCGAGATAACGCGCCGTCCGTGGCCTCCTGGCTGAGTACCCTGTTTGAGCCGCTGCCGGATGAGGGCGAGGAAACCGACGTGGATCGGGAACTGGCGGATCTGTTGGAAGAGCCCGAAGTCAGCGCGGCGTTATACCCAAGGCAGATGCGTTCACTGCACTAACCTTTCTTGGTGCCGGCCCCGATGTCAGCGTACTGACATCAGGGTCAGGCACAACTGGGCGTTCTGGATGAAGTGGCCAAACGCCGCCAATTGCTGTTCCGATGGCACATAGCCTGCGGCCGCATTGTCTGCGTAGAACAAGCCTACCAACCGGCCCTTGGCTTTCAGCGAACCTGCCAGCGCCGGAACTTTCCCCAGCCAGCGATCGTAGGGTACGCCCTCGGTCTGCTTTCGGGGTTCATAGACGGCGCAGGTGCCATGGGGCAACAGCGGCCCAAGGGGCCCGGTGCCGTCTTTCTTGATGACAAAGTGCTCGCGCCACTCTTCGGTGCCGCGGCCACCTACCTTGCGCGGTACCAGTAGTTCGCCGGAGCGGTCGGTCATCAACAGGGCTACGCGCTGCATGCCGATGGCCCGGTGAATCCCCTCAATCACCAACTGGCAGACCTCATTGATGTCCGGTTTTTCCGCCAGGGTCTGGGTCAGTTCCCGCAGAATCTGCAGTTGCAGATCGGAGTCCATGGCCGGGGCCTGGGTATCGGGGGCTGACTCCTGGTTGCCCGGCAGCAGAGCGGTCACTTGCGGGATGCCCAGAGAAACCGCCACTTTGCTGGCTTCCTGGGCGTTTACCTTGAGTTGATCACGGATGGCGGCGGGGGTTTCACCGATGTCGTCAGAGAGCTTCTCGAGCACCTTGTCCATCTCGGCCCCGCTCCAGCCGTTCTCGGACACCCGGGCCATTTCGACGCTGTTGCGGACCAGGCTGCTGGCCATGGAGTTGGCTTTTCCCGGCGCTACCACTTCCTTGATGAACGGTCCCAGCGACCAGGCATCCACCAGCCCACGGGTTATTTCGGTAAAGGTGGTATGCAGCACCGCTTTCTGGGCCTCGACCGGGGGCTCTTCCAGCCGCAGGCGCTCTTCAAGTTCGCTGGCCTGCTCGGTTTCGCAGGACCAGAAAGCCAGTTCCCCAATGTTCATCAGCAAAGCGCCGATAAAGACCTCTTCCAGGGCGTGCTCGGTGCGTTTGGGCATCAGACAGCGGGCCTGTACCGCGGCATGAATCGCCCTGGCCAGGCATCGCAGCAGGTGGGGGCGGTCATTGCGTTTAAGCAGGGAATCGACAATCAGAGACGAAATCGCCATGGACTTCACGGCATCAAAGCCGATCAGCGTGATGGCCCGGCTGACCGTGCTGACCTGGGTGCGGGTCTGGTTGTAAAACACCGTGTTGGATAACCGGAGCACCTGGGAGGTGAGCTGGGCATCATTGAGAATCACGTTTGCCAACTCATTGACGGTACTGTTGCGGCTGTCTGTCAGTTCGTTGATCTGCCGGAGGGTGTTGGCCAAAACCGGCAACTCTACCTTGCTCAGGTAGGAAACCCATGCCTGGGTTGAGTTCATCCTTGAGGGCGAAGTTTCGGACGGAGTAGTCACGGAAGGGGCGCGCCTCGGAATGGTGGACAGTTGTTAATGTTCTTTGTGGATACGAGTTTAGCTGAGCCGGGACGGGTCTGTCAGGTACCTTTTGGTGTAAGGGCAACTACCCACCTGCCGGCCACCGGGCGGGATTCGGGTTTGCCCCCTGAATAGGCTATAATCGCCGGTTTTAACGACGCATCTGCAAGGCACTGATCGTGATTGTATTTGACCAGGTAGAAAAGTCGTACCAGGTGGCTGGCCGGGCGATCCCCGCGCTGCATCCCACCAGTATGACCATCGAGACCGGTGAGGTGTTCGGCATCGTCGGCCACTCCGGCGCGGGCAAATCGACCCTTGTCCGACTGATCAACAAACTGGAACCCTCCACCGGCGGTCGCATCCTGATCGACGACGAGGACATCACCCGCTACAGCGCCGCAGAGTTGCGGGCCTTCCGACGCAAAGTGGGCATGATTTTCCAGCATTTCAATCTGCTGTCGTCCAAGACGGTGGCTGACAATATTGCCTTCCCGATGAAGCTGGCGGGCATTTATTCCAAGGCTGAAATTCGCAGTCGGGTGGATGAGCTGCTGGCACGGGTGAGCCTGAGCGATCATGCCAACAAATATCCGTCCCAGTTGTCTGGCGGGCAGAAACAGCGGGTAGGCATTGCCCGCGCTCTGGCCTGCAGACCGACTATTTTGCTGTGCGATGAAGCCACCAGCGCCCTGGACCCACAAACCACCCAGTCGGTACTGAAGCTGCTGGCGGACATCAACAAGGAACTGGGCCTGACTATTGTGCTGATTACCCACGAGATGGATGTGGTGCGCCGTGTCTGTGACCGGGTGGCGGTGATGGATGCCGGCCGTGTGGTGGAAATGGGGCCGGTCAGTGAAGTCTTTCTGCACCCCCAGCACCCGACCACCCGGGATTTTGTGTTCGAAAGCGAAAACGTCGATCGCGATGAGTTGCAGGAAGATCTGCAGAAAGCCGAGGGTCGTATTCTGCGACTGACGTTCAAGGGGGAATCCACGTACAAACCGTTGCTGGGCAGTGTTGCCCGGGAATCCGGTGTGGATTTCAGTATTCTCTCGGGCAGGATTGATCACATCAAGGACACGCCCTACGGCCAGTTGACCCTGTCGTTGGTGGGCGGCGATCTGGAGGTCGCCATGAAAGCGCTGGAAGCCGCTGAAGTTCATGTGGAGGTGGTGCGCTGATGGAAGCCTTGATGGAAAGCCTTATGGGGAACGTGGACTGGGCCGAAATTGGCTGGGCCAGTTGGGATACCCTGGTGATGGTGGGCATGTCGCTGTTGTTCAGCGTATTGATTGGCTTGCCCATAGGAGTGCTGTTGTTCCTGACCGGCAAGCGTCAGTTGCTGGAACAGCCGGTGGCCTACGCCATCCTGTCGTTTATTGTGAATGTGCTGCGCTCTGTGCCCTTCATCATCCTGCTGATTGTGATGATCCCGTTCACGGTAATGCTGATCGGCACCTCCCTGGGAGTGGCCGGCGCGATTCCCCCGTTGGTGGCCGGTGGTGCTCCGTTCTTTGCCCGCCTGGTGGAAACCTCCTTGCGGGAGGTGGACCGGGGCATTATTGAAGCAACCCAGGCCATGGGTGCGAATGTCCGACAGATCATCTTTGGTGCCTTGCTGCCGGAGGCACTTCCCGGCATTATCGCGGGCATTACGGTAACGGCCATTACTCTGGTGTCTTACGCAGCCATGTCTGGCGTTATTGGTGGCGGCGGCCTTGGCGACCTGGCGATCCGGTTCGGTTACCAGCGGTTCCAGACCGACGTGATGGTGATTACTGTGGCCCTGCTGGTGATCTTTGTGCAGGTGTTGCAGATGGCGGGCGATCGCCTGGTTCTGTATTTCAGCCGTAAATAATTAACGCAGGAGATTTGTTATGAACCTGAAGAAAACTCTGGTGGCTCTGGCCGCTGTTGCAACCTTCTCGACCGCTGCGTCGGCAGAACAACTGTCCGTAGCCGCGACTCCGGTACCCCACGCCGAGCTGCTGGAATTCGTGAAGCCGGCCCTGGCGGAACAGGGTGTGGAGCTGGATGTGAAGGTGTTCACCGACTACGTGCAGCCCAACATCCAGGTTGATCAGAAGCGTATGGATGCCAACTTCTTCCAGCACCAACCGTACCTGGATGAGTTCAACGATGGCCGTGGCACCAACCTGGTGACTGTGACCGGCGTTCACGTGGAGCCGTTCGGCGCCTACTCCAGCAAGATCGAGTCTCTGGACGAGCTGAAAGAAGGTGCGGTTGTGGCCATCCCCAACGACCCCACCAACGGTGGCCGTGCTCTGCTGTTGCTGCAGAAAGCGGGCCTGATTACCCTGAAGGACGAAAGCAAGATCACTGCGACCCCGCGTGATATTGCCGACAACCCCAAAGACCTGGACTTCAAGGAACTGGAAGCGGCGACCCTGCCGCGTATCCTGAACCAGGTGGACCTGGCACTGATCAACACCAACTACGCGCTGGAAGCGGGTCTGAACCCGTCTGAGGATGCCCTGGTGATTGAAGGCTCTGAGTCGCCGTACGTGAACATCCTGGTCGCCCGTCCGGACAACAAGGACAGCGAAGCCATGCAGAAGCTGGCCAATGCGTTGAAATCCGATGCGGTGAAGGATTTCATTATGGAGAAGTATGAAGGTGCGGTTGTTCCGGCGTTCTGATCGGAGCAGCAGTACCTTCGGGTACTTTCAGGCACAAAAAAGGGCAGCCGGTTTGGCTGCCCTTTTTGTTTATGGCGTTGGTATCAGTCGCCACTCCAGTTGGAACGTGGGTCTGGTGTCATCCGCAGGTAGGACTTCACGGCTTTGTAGCCTTTCGGGAAGCGCTTTTTGATCTCATCTTCATCCTGCAGGGACGGCACAATCACCACATCACTGCCACTTTCCCAGTTGCCGGGTGTGGCCACGCGGTGTTCGTCGGTCAGTTGCAGGGAGTCGATTACCCGCAGTACTTCATTGAAGTTACGACCGGTGGAAGCCGGATAGGTGATGATCAGCCGAATCTTTTTGTTGGGGTCGATGATGAACAGCGAACGCACGGTCAGGCTGTCGTTGGCGTTCGGGTGGATCATGTCGTACTTCTCGGACACCTGGCGGTCGTGGTCTGCAATGATAGGGAAGTTGACCGTGCAGCCCTGGGTCTCGTTGATGTCCTTGATCCAGTCGTGGTGAGAATCCACCGGGTCGACACTCAAGGCGATGGCCTTGACGTTACGCTTGGCAAATTCATCTTTGAGCTTGGCGGTCAGGCCCAGCTCTGTGGTGCACACCGGGGTAAAGTCGGCCGGGTGAGAAAACAGTACGCCCCAGCTGTTGCCTAGCCACTCGTGAAAGCGAATGCGGCCCTCGGTGGAATCCTGTTCAAAATCCGGTGCAGTATCTCCAAGACGCAGACTCATACTTACTCTCCTTCGACACGGTTGTTGGCAAATTCGTGTATTGCGCCGGCGTTGCCCGCCGTTGTTGTCTGATCAGTGTATACGAGTAACTGTGGTGTTGGATGCGCCAGTTACAAGGGCGACTTGATCTGGCGCATCCAACGGTTTGCTCACATCCTTATGAGCAGCTTGCATAAACAGGGTGTTACTTCACGCCCAGGGCTTTCTGCTTGTCGAAATGCTCCCGGGTCAGTTTGAACACCACCGGGCTCAACAGCAGCAGGGCAATCAGGTTGGGCAGTGCCATCATGGCGTTCAGGGTATCGGCCACCAGCCAGATAAAGCCCAGGTTGATGGTGGCGCCCACCGGAATGGCCACAATCCAGAGCACCCGGTAAGGCAGAATGGCTTTCACACCGAACAGGAATTCAATACAGCGCTCGCCGTAGAAAGACCAGCCGATGATGGTGGTGAACGCGAAGATCGCCAGGGCAATCGCCACCACGTAGTTGCCGAAGCCCGGCAGTCCGGTTTCAAAGGCCAGGGAAGTCAGTGCCGCCCCGGTTTCGCCGGACGTCCAGGCACCGGAGGTGATGATCACCAGGCCGGTGATGGAACACACGATAATGGTGTCGATGAAGGTGCCCAGCATGGCCACCATGCCCTGCTTGACCGGGTTCTTGGTTTGCGCCGCAGCGTGGGCGATGGGGGCAGAGCCCAGGCCTGCTTCGTTGGAAAAGATACCCCGGGCCACACCAAAGCGGATGGCAGCCCAGACCGCAGCACCAGCGAACCCGCCCTCGGCCGCGGCCGGGCTGAAGGCATAGCTGAACACCATGCTCACCGCTTCCGGAATCTGGTTGGCGTTAATGGCCAGCACAATCAGACCAATCAGCACATAAGACACCGCCATGAACGGTACCAGCGCGCTGGCCACCTGGCCGATACGCTTGATGCCGCCAATCAGCACCATGCCCACCAGTGCCATCAGGATGACCCCGGTTACCCAGTGGGGCAGGCCGAAATTGGTTTCCAGTACATCGGCAACGGAGTTGGCCTGAACCGTGTTACCGATGCCAAAGGCGGCCACCGAGGCAAACACTGCGAACAGGATACCCAGCCAGGCCCACTTGCTGCCCAGACCGTTACGGATATAGTACATGGGCCCGCCCACGTGGTTGCCGCGCTCGTCCACTTCCCGGAAACGAACCGCCAGCACCGCCTCGGAGTATTTGGTGGCCATGCCCACCAGGGCTGTGAGCCACATCCAGAACAGCGCACCGGGGCCGCCTAGGAAGACTGCGGTCGCAACGCCGGCAATATTACCGGTACCCACGGTGGCAGACAGTGCGGTCATCAGGGCCTGGAACGGGGGAATATCGCCGTCGTCCTCGTCACCGCGGGCCCGGCCGCTCCACATCAGGCGAAAACCGGCCCCCAGTTTCATGATCGGCATCAATTTCAGGCCAATACTCAGAAACAGGCCGACGCCCAGAATCATCACCAGCATGGGAGGGCCCCATACCAGTCCGTTGATTTCACTTACAAAATTGGAAATGGCTTCCATGGGTTCTCCCACTGTTTACCACGGATGAATCAGGATTATTGAGCCCTGAAAGGGCATAACCCATTGAGTTTAGTCGACAATTATCCGATGTAAACCGTTTTCATAACGCCGGTTTTTCATTTCTGTGTGCTTTGCCTATGTTTAGGGTATGGAAGTGCTCAATCGGGCACCGTTATTCTGTCTGAAAGGAAGTTATTGATGCGCTCATTGAAAATATCTGAAGTGATGTGGAACCACATTGAACCGATACGCTGTGGTACGCCGGTCACCAGGGTGGTGAAAGCCCTTCTGGCCAATCATGTTACCGGTTTGCCGGTGGTGGATGATCATCGCCGTGTGCTGGGCTTTGTCTCGGAACAGGACTGTATACACTCGCTGCTGGTCAGCAACTACCACCACGAAGGTGATCCCCTTGTGGATGACGTGATGTTCCGGCAGCCGATGACGGTATCGCCGGACATGTCGGTGGTGGATCTGGCCCAGAATCTGGGGGCCGGTAAGCCAAAAGTGTACCCGGTGGTTGATCATGGCAAACTGGTTGGTATCGTAACGCGTACTGCCATTCTGGCGGAATTTGCCAAGTCCGGTTTCAGTATCGACAAACCCAGCTATGCCGGGGCTGAAGACTAATCGCTAACCACATCCTTAACTCCGGGGGGATCTATGGACCTGTTATCCACCAACGTCTGTTTCGACGGAGAACACCGCCGCTATCGCCATACCTCCGCTACCCTGGAGTGCGACATGGAATTTGCGGTGTTTCTTCCTCCTGCGGCGCTGGGTGCTCAGGCCAAAGAGGTGCCGGTGCTGTACTGGTTGTCGGGCCTCACCTGCACCGATCAGAATTTCATGCAGAAAGCCGGCGCCCAGAAACTGGCGGCAAAGCTGGGCCTGGCCATTGTTTGCCCGGATACCAGCCCCCGGGGCGTGAATCTGCCTGGCGAGGATGACAGCTATGATTTCGGCTCCGGAGCAGGCTTCTATGTGAACGCGACCCAGCAGCCCTGGGCGCCGCACTACCGGATGTATGATTATGTGGTCAAGGAGCTACCGCAGCTGGTGGAAAACGAGCTGCCGTTGAACGGCGAACGTTCGGTCAGTGGCCATTCCATGGGTGGGCACGGGGCCCTGATTGCGGCTTTGAAGAACCCGGGGTATTACAAGTCGGTATCGGCCTTTGCACCAATTGCCAACCCCATGGCCTGCCCCTGGGGCCAGAAGGCGTTTACCGGATATCTGGGTGAAGATCAGTCGGCATGGGAAGCCTGGGATGCCACCATGCTGATTCCGACCGCAAAGGAACGGTTGCCGCTACTGGTGGACCAGGGTACGGCCGATGAGTTTCTGGACAGCCAACTGAACCCGGATGCCCTGGCCGATGTGTGCGAGAAATTCCACCATCACCTGAACCTGCGTATGCATCGGGGCTATGACCACAGCTACTTCTTTATCGCCTCGTTTATTGATGACCACCTGAACCATCATGCCCGGGCACTGGGGCTGATCTGAGTCAGGAGCGGAAGCCCCAGAGCATGCTGAAGTCCATGGATGGCATGATCTCGGGCTCTTCTGGCGCACGCACGTTGTATTCCAGCAGGCTGGTATCGCGCTCAAAGGTGCCGCTGTAGCGGTTGCCTTGGGGGCCGAAGATCGCCTTCACGAAAGGTCCCCGGGTACGATCCGCCCGGCGGGTGACCACCCCCACCTCGTTATTCACCAGCCGGACCAGCATGCCCGGGGGATGATCGCCCAGTACCTGCAGCAATGAACGCGGGATGGCCGGCCGGAACTTGCCATCCGCCAGGGTGGCGATGAGCTTGCGAGCCTCGGTGATGTTCATCCGGTTGCGGTAGGCCCGTTTGGTAATCATCGCCACATAGCGTTCAGACAGAGCCAGAATTTCCGCTTCCGGCAGGATTTCCCCGCCACTGAGGCCCTCCGGATAGCCGGAGCCATCCGCCTGCTCGTGGTGCTGGGCAATAATCCGGAGCAGCAGCTTGTTGCTGATGCCGGCAGACTTCAGCGCTTCAATGCTGCGCAAAGGGTGTTTACGAATCACCGCGCGCTGATCGTCCGTGAGCACCTTGTTGGAAGCGTTGAGCTGATCCGCCACAGGCACCAGCGCGAGGTTGGCGGTCAGGGCGGCGGCGGTGAGCACGGTGGCTCGTTTTTCTTCCAGCCCGAACTGGCGGGCGATGAAGTGACACAGAATGCCGTAGAACAGAATCTGTTCATGGATGGTGGGGCTGATGGAATACAGGTGCACCAGCGCCAGACTGGCGTCGGGTGCTTCCTGGCAGGTTTTATCCAGCATTCGGCACAGGCCCAGCAGGCGTTTCTGGGCGGTGGGATCTTCCGAGGTAATGGCCTTGAGCGTGGCTTCCAACGTTGTCAGCAGGTCACCGTATTCCGCAAACGGATTCCGCTGGCGCAGGTCTTCAAACGCTTCCTCTTTCGGCCGCTCAATCTTCCGGGGCTTGAATCGCCCTCGTTCAAACAGTTGCTCCAGCTGACCGTTGGTCTGAATCACATAGCCCTGGCGCAGAAGAATATTGCCTTCTGCGTCGAAAACGTCCCAGGGCAGGGGCTTGCCGATGGTGAGTGCCCCGGGGGCTATTCTTATCAGTGAGTTAGACACAATGTTCCTGGTTCTGCCGGCGGTACGCGATAGTATGGCTGGCCAATAGGTTTGAAGCTAATGATCGTTGCCTGGACGATTATAAAGTGGATTACGTTGGAATATTAGAGAAAAGCAAAGCGTGATGCAGGTCACATTGTGTCGCTTTTGGTGGTAGATTTGTTAAGAATCGTTGCCCTGGAACGACCGTTTGAAAAGCTTGCGCTATTCTTGGATGCTAAATAAGACTTTTGTCGGATCCAGAGCTGCATGTTTCACCGTCTGAAAAACGATTTTCGTTTATCCATCATTACCTTGCTGGGCATCAGCGGGCTGGTGGGCATCACGCCGTTCGCGGTGCTGCGGTTTATGCAGGGCAACCTGCTGGCGGGCGTGGTGGATAGCGCGATTCTGGGCGGTATTGCGTTGAGTATGGCTTACGCCTGGTTAACGGGTGATACCCGCAGGACGGGCCTGGCCATGGCGATTATTTCGTCCTACGGTGCTGTGGTGGTTGGCAGCATTGTCGGGGATCCGGGGTTGTTCTGGTTGTATCCCTGCCTGGTAACCACCTTCTTCCTGGTCGGCCCGAGAATTGCGGTGGGTATTAACCTGTCCGCTATCCTGGCGATGATGGTGGTAGGGCTGGCCTTCAGCAGCCAGGAACAGATGTGGTCATTCTCCTCTACCGCGGTGGTGGTCAGTGCCTGCGCCTATGTTTTTGCCCACCGAAACCATAGCCAGCGCCGGCGCCTGGAGCAACTGGCCACCATCGACCCGCTGACCGGCGTAAAGAACCGCCGTTCGATGGATGAAGAGCTGGATGTGGCCGCTGCGAATGCCGAGCGTTCCGGCCTGCCCTATGCTCTGGTGTTGCTGGATATCGACCACTTCAAGAAGATCAACGATGAGTATGGCCATGGTGTAGGTGACGATGTGCTCACCGAGCTGGTGGCCCTGCTGGAGAGCAATACCCGCCGTTCCGACCAGCTGTTCCGGTATGGTGGCGAGGAGTTTGTCCTGCTGTTGCCAGGTGTGGATGGCGTCAACCTCAGGGCGGTCATGAACAATCTTCAGCAGGTGCTGCGCAAATACATGAAACACCCCGGCGGGCCGGTAACCGCCTCATTTGGCGTGGCCCTGCTGGGCCATGGCGAGAGTGTGGAAAGCTGGCTGGCCCGGGCCGATAATGCCCTGTACACCGCCAAGGAAACCGGGCGCGACCGGATTGTCTATGCCGAGGAGATTGGTCAGCCCATGCCGGAGCCGGTGCCCACGGCTGCGGGTTGATTGTTTTCATCAACCGGTGGTGGCTGAAAACGAAACAGGCGCCAGCCAAGTAACAGGCTGGCGGAGGTCAGTCCGGCGGTCAGTCCTACCCAGAAGCCTGCAGCGCCCAGCGCCGGCCACAGCCAGTCGGTAAATGTCAGTACATACCCCAGCGGCAGGCCCACCCCCCAGAACGAAAACAGCATGATAAACATGGGAATGCGCGTGTCCTTGTAGCCGCGCAGGGCGCTGATGCAGGTTACCTGGATAACATCGGCAATCTGGAACATGGCGGCGAAGGTGAGCAGCCGAATGGTGACGGCCTGAACCTCGGCATCGCCGGAATACAGGCTGGCAATGGCGCCGGAGAACACGAACAGCAGGGTGGCGAACAGCAGTGCGATGGCCGAGGCCAGAATCAGCGAACTGCGGGAGATGAGCCGGGCGGAATCCGGGGCTCGTGCACCCACCAGAAAGCTGACCCGAAGGGTCAGCGCCATGCCGATGCTCAGCGGCAGCATGAACAGCAGCGATACCACATTCAGGGCAATTTGATGCCCGGCAACCACCACTGGCCCCAGCGGCGCCAGGAACAGCGCGATTACCGCAAACATGCTGGCTTCCACGAAGATGGTGAAGCCGATGGGCACGCCGATGCGCAGGATGTAGCGAATGCCAGCCCAGTCGGGCTTGACCCAATCGGCAATCAGATGAAACTGGCGGAAGGTCTCGCTGCGGTTCAGGTAGATCAGCATGGCGACGGCGGCGACACCATTGGAGATGGATGTGGCCCAGCCACAGCCGATGCCACCCATGGCGGGAAGCCCGAGTTTGCCGTAAATGAAGATGTAGTTCAGTGGCAGGTTGATCAGGGTGCTGAGCACGGAAAACGCCATGATCACCCGGGTATGTCCCAGGCCGTCGGTCAGGCCCCGAAGGGCGTTAATCAGCAACAGGGCGGGTATGCCCCAGGCAAAGGCGTCCAGATAACCCTGGGTGATGCCGGCGGTGTGCGGGTCGAGTTTCAGCAGGGCCAGGATGGGGTGGACATTGGTTAGCAGCAGAGCCATCACCACGGTACCGCCCGCCGCAATGTAGATGCCCTGCCAGGTGGCGGGCATGATCTTATGGGTTGTCCGAGCGCCGTTGTAGCCGGAAATGATCGGCTGCAAGGCGCCGAGCATGCCCATGAAGAACAGGAAAAGGGGCATCCACAGGCTGCTGCCGATACCCACGGCTGCGAGATCTTCGGCACTGGCGTGGCCTGCCATCACGGTATCGATCACACCATTGGCCATCTGTGCCACCTGGGCAATCAGAATCGGACCGCCCAGAAGGGCCAGGGTTTTCCACTCGGCGAGCGTGCGCTGAATCAGCGGTTGGCGGACTTCGGGTAATGGCTGATGGGTTTCGTCCATGGCGCTCTGGTCTTTCCGGGATAGTCACGTGGCACTCGTGCAGGACCGGCCATGGTACCTCAACCGGCAGACTCCCGCTTATAGGGGTTTCCCCGCCTGCCACCGCTGCAAAACCCACCGTAAAGCAGTAAAGTAGGCGCCCGGCATACAACAGGGGTGATGCAATCAATGGTCTTACTGGTTCTGGTTACCGTGCTCTGGGCCTTTTCGTTCAGCCTGATCGGCGAATTCCTGGCTGGCCGGGTAGATAGCGACTTCGCGGTATTGAGCCGAGTCTTGCTGGCAGCCCTGGTGTTCCTGCCGTTTACCCGCTGGCGCGGCGTTCCCTCCGGGATGAAGCTGGGCATACTGGTGACCGGTATGCTGCAGTTCGGCATCACCTATCTGTGCCTGTATCGCTCGTTCAGCTACCTGACGGTGCCGGAAGTGTTGCTGTTCACCATTTTTACCCCCCTGTACGTAACCCTGGTGGATGATGCCCTGGCCCGCCGGTTTTCGCCGGTGGCCTTGCTGGCCGCGGCCATTGCCACACTGGGGGCCGGTATTATTCGATATGATGGCCTCAGTGAGGATTTCATTACCGGGTTCCTGTTGCTGCAGGTGGCCAACTTCACCTTCGCCGCCGGGCAGGTAGGCTACAAGCACGTGATGCAACGTTATCCTCTGGCGCTGCCGGGGTATCGCACCTTCGGTTATTTCTTCTTTGGCGCCTTGATTATCGCGCTGCCCTCTTTCCTGATTTTCGGTAATCCGGACAAGTTGCCCTCAACGCCCTTGCAGTGGGGCATTCTTGCCTGGCTGGGCCTGGCGGCGTCCGGCCTGGGGCTGTACCTGTGGAACCGCGGTGCCTGCAAGGTGGATGCTGGCACCCTGGCGGTGATGAACAATGCCCTTGTACCCGCCGGCCTGCTGGTGAATCTGTTGATCTGGAATCGGGACGCAGATCTGCTGCGCCTTGCCGTTGGTGGAGTGGTGATCGGGTTCTCTCTGTGGGTGAATGCTCGCTATCATCCCAGGGCAAAGCTTGTCGCATCATCCTGAGCTAGCAGCCTTTTTTCTAAAGTGCCGTGCACTGTTGCCGTTACACCAATAGGACACGGCGTAACCTATTCGCTATTTCATTGATATATATCTATAACTAAGCTGTTGCCGTGAAATTCTATCGAGCCAACGGACGAACAGTTCCCCATGCGCAAGAACCTGCCTGTCACCCAGCGTGAGATCCGCATACCTGAAGGGATGCGACTGATCAGTACCACCACTCTCAAAGGGGTGATTACCTATTGCGATGATGACTTTGTCACCATCAGCGGTTACAGCCGGGACGAACTGATCGGCCAGGCCCACAACCTGATCCGGCACCCGGATATGCCCCCGGCGGTATTTGCCGATATGTGGGAATACCTGAAAGCCGGCAAGGCCTGGATGGGGGTGGTGAAAAACCGGGCGAAGTCCGGTGATCATTACTGGGTGAGCGCCTACGCTACGCCAATCTGGGAAAATGGCCAGATGGTGGGCTATGAATCGGTGCGTGTCGCCGCTACACGGGAGCAGATTGCCCGGGCAGAACGCCTGTATCGCAAGATTGCCGAAGGTCGACTGACGTCGGGTTGGCGCAACCAGGCGCTGTCCATGGCACGCTCCGGTTGGCCATTTGCATTATCCTTGGGCCTGAGCCTGGGCGCTCTGGCGCTTGATCGGCCGACGTTGGCTGTGCTTCTGGTGGTGGCTGGCCACCTGCTGGGCTTCGGTCTGGTGTTCTCCTCCATCTCGAACCGGCTTGTGGGCCTGCTGGCGCTGCGTCCGGATGCCTTCCAGGATCCCATCGTCGCCCGCACCTACAGCGATGAGCGTGGACTGATGTCGCGGCTGGCATTGCTGCTGGTGAGTGAGGAGGCGCGAATCCGAACCGCACTGGCCCGCATTGATGATCAGGCTGAGCAATTATTGGAGCAGGTACAGGCGTCGCATGGTTATATCACCGAAGGTGCGGTGGCCATTGCCCGACAAAGGGCCGAAACGGACCAGACCGCCTCTGCCATCAACGAAATGACCGTCTCCATCCAGGAAGTGGCCGAGTCCGTTAATCACAACGCCCGGGAAGCGGAACAAGCCAATCGCCAGGCCCATGAGGGTAGCGAGCGCAGTGGTGAGGCACTGGGTGCCATCCAGCAACTGGTAAACCAGGTTCAGGGCATTGGTGACTCGGTGGGGCGGTTGGGCGAATCCACCCGCAGCATTGGCGAGGCGGCGGATCTGATCAGCGAAATCGCCGATCAGACCAACCTCCTGGCCCTCAATGCCGCCATTGAAGCAGCCCGGGCCGGAGAACAGGGCCGGGGTTTTGCCGTGGTGGCTGATGAAGTGCGCTCGCTGGCACAGCGTACCCGGCAGTCGACGGTACGCATACATGAGGTAATTGAGGATTTCCGAGCCCAGGTGGATGAAACCGTGAACGCTGTCCGCGCCGGCGAAAAGATTGCCAGTGATGGCCTGAACCGGGTGCAGGGCGCGGCCGATGCGCTTAATGCCATCGTCAGCTCGGTGGATCGTATCTCCGAGAGCTTTATCACCATGTCCGCGGCGTTTGAAGAGCAGAGCCAGGTCTCTGATGAGATCAATCGACAGGTGGTGAATATTGCCAGCCTGGCTGACCAGAGTGATGAACAGGCGGATGCGGCAAAACAGAGCAGCGATACTTTGAGCCAGATGGCTGGCGGCCTGAAAGACCTGATTGCCCGATTTGTCAGTAAAACCCGATGATTAGCATTCCCGGGCCGCGCCGGGGACGATGAATTCTCCCGGCACGCACCCCTCAGCACTGGCATCATGCTGCCAGTGCTGGCAGAATCCCGCCCCAACAGCCCGCACCTCGTGCCGGGCGATCTGACAATTCGTATTTTCCTCAGCCAAAAGCACAGGAAGCAAACACATGACTCAGTCCAACTCCGCAGCAGACAGCGGGAACGGGGCTCGCGGACTCTGGTCTTCCAAGTTCGCGTTTATTCTGGCGGCCACCGGTTCCGCGGTTGGTCTCGGTAATATCTGGAAGTTCCCCTATGTCACCGGCGAGAACGGCGGTGGTGCCTTCGTTCTGGTGTACCTGCTCTGTATTGCCATCATCGGTATCCCCATCATGATGGCGGAAGTGTTTATAGGCCGGAACGGTCGTCATAACCCCATCACCAGTTTCCGCCTGGTGGCGGAGCGCAACCTGGCCTCGCCGGCCTGGCGCGTGTCAGCCATTGTCGGCATGTTGGCCGCGTTCATCATTCTGTCGTTCTACTCGGTCATCGGTGGCTGGGCGGCGTCCTACATTGGCCACGCGGCGATGGGCGATTTCACCGGCGGTACCGCAGAATCCGTGGGTGAGCTGTTCGGTGGCCTTCTTGGCAGCCCGATCCAGCTGCTGGCCTGGCACACGGTGTTCATGGCGCTGGTGGTGCTGGTGGTTTCCCGGGGCCTGAAAGGCGGCCTGGAACGCGCGGTCACTATTCTGATGCCGGCGCTGTTCCTGCTGTTGTTGCTGGTGGTTGGTTATGCGACGACGACCGGCCATTTCGGCGAGGCGGTCAGCTTCCTGTTCACCCCGAATTTTGAGGCACTGACGGTGAAAGGCGTACTGGTTGCCCTGGGGCACGCCTTCTTCACCCTGAGCCTGGGTATGGCCATCATGATGGCTTACGGTTCCTACCTGGGCCGTGATGTCTCCATCGGCCGCACCGCCGTCAGCGTGGCGATCATGGATACTGTGGTGGCACTGCTGGCGGGCCTGGCCATTTTCCCGGTGGTGTTTGCCAACGGCCTGGAAGCCGGTGCCGGCCCCGGCCTGATCTTCCAGACCCTGCCCCTGGCGTTCGGTAACATGCCCATGGGCAGCCTGTTCGGCACCCTGTTCTTTGTGCTGTTGCTGTTTGCGGCGTGGACCTCCGGTATCTCCCTGCTGGAGCCGGTGGTTGAGTGGGTTGAAGAGAAAACCAGCCTGGCCCGCACCGGCAGCGCTATTCTGGTGGGCGTGCTGTGCTGGGCGCTGGGCATTGTGTCCATTCTGTCCCTGAACGTCTGGTCTGATGTGACGCCGCTGGGCATGTTTGCCGCCTTTGAAGGCAAGACGGTGTTCGACCTGCTGGACTACTTCACCGCCAACATCATGCTGCCACTGTCTGGCCTGCTGACCGCCATTTTTGTGGGCTGGTTTGTGGCCAAGGAATCGCTGAAGAGCGACCTGGCCCTGCAGGGTGGCGCGTTCAGCCTGTGGTACAACCTGATCCGGTTTGTGACCCCGATTGCCGTGGCGATCGTGTTTGTTTACAACCTGACGGCCTGAAGCCTGGCCCCCTGGGCCTGACAGAACAAGCCGACACCTGATCTTCGGGTGTCGGCTTTTTTGTTTTACGTTTTCTAAAGTTTGAATTGCCCGACCCGAACGCTGAGCCCTTCGGCCATGCGGGCCAACTCCTCACTGGCGGCGGATACCTGCTCGGTGGAAGCGGCGCTTTGTTCGCCGACATCCCGGATCAGTGTGACGTTCTGGTTGATGTCTTCCGCAACCGACGACTGCTGTTCTGCTGCGGTCGCGATCTGGCTATTGTATTCCCGGATGTCGTTAACGGCCTGGGCCATTTCGCGAATGGTGACACCGGCATGCTCGGCCCGTTGCAGGGTTTGACCGGCCAGTTCGGTACCGGCTTCCATGGTTTTGACGGAGCCTTCCGAGCTGGTGACCAGGTTGGTGATCAGGGTCTCGATTTCCTGGGCCGAGCTCTGGGTACGCTGGGCAAGGGAGCGGACTTCATCGGCCACCACCGCAAAGCCCCGACCCTGTTCGCCGGCCCGGGCGGCTTCGATGGCCGCATTCAGGGCCAACAGGTTGGTTTGCTCGGCCACGGATTTGATCACATCCAGCACGGTGCCGATGTTCTGAATATCACCCTGTAAGCCGTGCAACTGCGACATGACTTCCTGCAGGTTGGTGTTCAGGTCGGTCACAAAGGTCAGGGTCTGGGATACCGCCGCCTCGCCCTCACCGGAGGTCTGGCTGGCCATTTGGGCTGCCTCAAAGGCGGACTCTGCGCTCTTGGCCACCTCGTTTACCGTCGCGACCATTTCGTTCATGGCGGTGGCGACCTGATCAGTCTGGTCCCGTTGGTCCGAGACCCCACGGCGGGTCTGGTCGGTCACTGCAGAGAGTTCCTCCGAGGCGGAGGCAATGCCGGAGGAGTCGCTGCCAATCTGCTGGATCAGATCCCGGAGTTTGGTGACCATGGTGGAGAAGGCGGACAACAGAGCGCCGAACTCATCGCCCCGCTGGCTTTCGACACGCACGGTAAGGTCACCGTCTGCGACCCGGTTGGCCACTTCGACCGCCTCACGGATGGGTGCGGTAATGGAGCGAATCATGAACCAGGCGATCATGACCGCCACTAGCAGAGCTACGAGAGTGATGGTGAGGAGTGTGGTAATCGCGGTGCTGTACTGCTCCTTCATCCGGGTTTCCTGGATTTGCTGAAGTTCATCGGCTTTGTCGACCATTGCAATGCCACTTTGCTTCAGTTTGTCCGCGATGGTATCTATGGTGGCTTGGTTTGCGTCGAGGTTACGGGCCAGCTCGGAAAGTTGCGCAGAATAGGCTTTGCCCTCGTCAGCAATAAAGTCCACCCGGGCATGATCGTTGGGCACAATGAAGACTTTGCGCAACTCCTGTAGTGTGTCGATGGCATCATTTAGCAAGCCTTCGGCCGCTTGCCGGTGTCGCTCATTTCTGGTCAGCTGGAAGTTCCGTTCTTCAATGCGCATTTCGAGCAAGGCGCTTTCGGCAGAGCCCGCTCCGGCCACAATCATGGAGCGCTGATTGTATTCTGAGAAAATGTTGATGGCTGAACCGGCAATCACTGCGGCCATTATCACTAGCAGAGCAAAGCTGGCTGAGAGCTTTTTGCCGACCGAGATATTGTTGAGCGAAGAAGAGAGTGACATTCGGTGCGTCTCCTGACCGACAATGTGCATTTGTAAACAGAATAGCGCTAATAACCCGTTGCCAAAGGCCGCTGCCCTGAACTCCGCAGTCTGCTATTCCTCCGTATCCATCACGGCCTTGAGTTGGTCCATGTAAGGCCTGACTGCATTTTTGTTGGCTTCCGGCGCTGACGCGCCTGTGGCCATGGCGGACATCCCCTGTTGCATCATGGCGCGCATCTGGGCTTTCTGTGCTTCCGACATATTGGGGTTGTTTTCGATTTCCGCCATTGCGGCGTTCATTTCAGCCTGGATTTGTGGGCTCTGGGCACCCATTTCCAGAGCAAACCAGGCCTGCATGACTTTGTCGCCGATACTTGCCCAATCTTCGATATTGCTGAAGCCCTGTTGCTTTACCAGGCTTTCGACTTCGTTGTAGGCCGGATGACCTTTCATTCTGAGGATACCGTCTGACATCAAGCGTGAGAAGTCGATGTCGTCGTCTGCGTCGTCCTCTTCGGCATCGAATGCGTCCTGATATTTATCCTGCAGCGGTTGCATGGCCTGCATGCTTCGGATGAAGGCCTGGACATCGCTTTCACTCAGTGACTGGCTGAAACTGAGGGGTGACAGTAGCAAACAGGCCAGCGCCAGCACTGTGGTAGTCAAACGGCGATAGTTGCTTGTGGTATGTGTCATGAGGCGCTCCTTTGCGATCATGTTCCTTCGGGGCTTGGGTATCAGAGTAGCTTTCACATGGGCGCCTTGCCAGTCGGTACGTCAGACTTTTCCGCCCAGCAGTATCCGCACGGCGGTGCAGGCGTCTTCGAGTTCGTCTTCTTGGGGTTCGCGTCCGCCGATGATGTCGCTGTAGAGGCAGGATTCGGCGATGCGTACCATGAAGTAGGACAGGCTCTGGATGTTCATGGGCGGACTTAGATGGCCTGCCCGGACTTCGTCTTTGAGTAAGCGGGTGTTTACTTCTACGGTGCGGGCGTGCAGCGTGGAGTGGGATGAGGTGAGCATTTTCAGGGCGTATTCCGGGTCCTGGTGCAGGAATTTACGCAGCGGCGAGAAGTGCAGGATGGTGGTGTTGATGTGCCGGAACACGCCAACGACGTAATCTACGCCGTGGCCGGGAGTGATTTCCCGGGCTTCTTTGTAAAGGGGTTCGTAGAGCGACCAGAGGATTTCGCCAATCAGCAGGTCGCGGTTGCCGACCCAGCGGAACAGGGTGGCGCGGCCGATGTGGAGGTCGTCGGCGAGGGCGGCCAGGCTGATTTTTTCCCCTTTTAGCCACATTCTTCTGGCGCGACGGAAGGCGTCCAGGGGGGTGGTTTTGGTGGTTGGTGTGGTCACTTCGGTCCCTTTGGCTGGTTTGGGGACATTCTATCGGTTGCCGGGGCTTGGGGCTATGGCTGGCAGTCCACGAGTCTGGTTTATAGCCTGCATGGTGAGGTGCATGAGCAGCCGGGGTGTCCCCTCCAAAAACCGCTACGAGCACATCCATGTGCGCTTCTCTCCGGCCATCCATGGCCTCCGAAATTTTTGGAGGGAACACCCCGGCCGCTCATACCAAACCCAGAGTTGTTATCAGAGTGCTTGTTGAATCACACCCATAAATCGCCGATGGGCGTATCGGGGCTGAAGTGGTGCATTATCTGGGCTTGTAGTAGCTCGGCTGTTGCGATGGCGTCGATCAGGGCGTTATGGGAGGCATAGTGCGGCAGGCCGTAGCGGAGCCGGCTGTCGGCCAGGCGGATGGAGATCGGTTTTTTGCCCATCAGTTGCTGCCAGCGGCCGGGGTTGCGGTCCGGGTGCAGGTGGGCTTCGATGGCCATGGTGTCGATGACCGGGAAGCGGAGTTGTTCGTTCAGGCGCCATTGCAGGGCGGTATTCAGGAACGGGCGTTCGATGTTGCGGTAGTGCACTACGGGAATGCGAGCATTGAGGTGTTCGAACAGTGGGTCGAGGACATCTTCCAGGTCCGGGGCGTTTTCGATTTCGCTGTGGGTAATGCCGTGGATGGTCACAGAGGTTTTGTGCAGGGGCAGTCTGGGGCGAACCACCTGGTGCCAGCATTGGCCGAGCTGGATGCCTTCCAGGGTGAAGGGCACCAGGCCGATGCTGACGATGGAATGCTGGTCGGCTTCCAGGCCGGTGGTCTCGAAGTCCAGGGCCAGTAACGGGACGTCCCGGATCGGGGTGTCCGGACTTGGGCAGCCGGATTCGTAGAAGGCGCGGATTCTGGCGTCTTTTGCCTGTTCGGCGCCTTTGCGGTAATTCTCTGGCCAGTTCTGCTTGCTGTTGCCGCTTTTGATCAAGCTAGACATTCCGGGTGGCTCCCCCGGCGTTGTAGCGGAAGCGCAGGAATTTCTGGGCGTTGCTGACGACCTGGAAGGCGTCTTTCAGATGGCTGCGTTCAAACGGCGACAGGTCTTCCGGGCGCACGTTGTTGTCTGGCTCGCGGCCCTCTTCAATGGCCAGGGCCTGATGGCGGATGCGGACGATGGAGATGAATTCCAGGGCATCCCGCAGGTTGCCGGCATCGTCGTCCAGCATGAGTTTGGTTTTGGCGATGTCGCGCAGGCGTTCGAAGGAGTTCTGGGAGCGGGAACCGCAGGCCAGGGCGTGCACCCGGATGAGGTCAGAAACCGGTGCGGTGCCGCGGCGTTTGAGGTTGAAGGTTTTCTGGTGTTTGCCGTCTTCTTCCAGGACGAAGGTGCGGAAGAAGCCCAGGGGCGGCGTGCGGTTCAGGGCATTGCGGGCCAGGAAGGTAAGGAAGCGCTGGCTGTTGCTGGCCTTGTTCACGATCAGGGTTTTCAGCTGTTCAGCATAGTCGGTTTCGCCGTAGATGCCGTCCAGGTCGAAGAAGATGTTGCTGTTGAGCAGGGCTTCGGCTTTGGGGTTGTCGATCCAGTCGGTGAAGTAATCCTTCCACACGCTCAGCGGTTGTCGCCATTTCGGATTGGTGGCCATGATGTCACCGGTGCAGTAGGTGTAGCCGCATTCAGCCAGGCCGTCGGAGACAAATTTGGCCAGGGCCAGGAAGTACTCGTCGTGCTCTTCCGGGATGAAGCTGTCGTCCAGCACCATGGCGTTGTCCTGGTCGGTAACCACCAGCTGTTCGTCCCGGGCCATGGAGCCCAGGGCCATAAAGCAATACGGGATGGGTGGCGGGCCGAGTTTTTCCTCGCCCAGCTCCAGCAGGCGCTGACTGAAGCTTCGGCCGATGCCAGCCATGGCGCTGCCGATCATGTGGGAGTTGGCGTCTTCATTCACCATGCGCACGAAGCTGTCGCGCACTTCGCGGCTGATTTTCTTCAGGCCTTTGACGTCGTTCTGGTGGTAGATGTTGCTCACCAGGTACAGGCTGCTCTGGCTCTCGTATTTGACGATGTCGGACAGCGCGATAACGCCGCGCACTTCATGGTCTTCCATCACTGGCAGATGGTGCACGTTATTGTGCAGCATGGTAAGCATGGCTTCGAAGATGTAGCTGCGGGCGCTGATGGTAATCAGCCCTTCGGACATGATCTCGCTGATGGGGGTTTCTGATGGCAGTGCGTTGGTGACCGCCCGGGTGCGCAGATCCCGGTCGGTGATGATGCCCTTGAGCCGGGGTGACTCCCCACTTTCGTCCATCAGCAGCAGGGCCGACACGCCGTTGTCGGTCATGATCCGGGCGGCTTCCTGCAGGCGCACGGTGGTTGGGGCGGAGACTGGCTCGCGGGCGATTAGCCGGGTGACCTTGGCGGACATCAGTTCGTTGGATTTGTACCGGCGCGAGACCGCCGAACGCAGGCGACTGTGGTCTTCAATCTCGACAAAATCCGCGAAGTTTTCGTCGTTTTCCCACAGATGCTGGAAGGTCTCGTAGGGGATTTTGTAGATCAGGCAGTCTTCGATGGCTTTGGCCGGAAAGCGCACTTTCTGATTGCGCAGCAGGCCAAACTGGCCAAAGATTTCGCCCTCACCGATGCGGTTGTAAAGCTCGCCGGAGCGCCGGAAGATTTCCACCGCACCACTGCGGATGTAGTGCAACCAGTAGTTCTGCTGGCCCAGCTCAAGAATCTGGGTGCCGGCCCGGTAATAGACCACTTCGATGCCAGTGACGATGCGGTCGAGCAGTTCTTCGGGCATTTCGTCGAAGGGGGCGTGCTGGGCGATGTGGTTGCGGATGTCGAGCAGCTCGGCCTGCATGGGCTCTCCAGGGTTGATCGGTCTTGTTCTGAAGCCGGCGATTGCGGTGCCGCCGTTTCCGGAGTCTGGCCAAACTATAGCAGTTGTCTGTCCGGTTGGTGTACCTTGGCGGCGAGAATGGCGCTGGTTGGAGAAAGGTTTATGGTCAATAAGTTACTGGTAACCGGCGGGATTCGCTCCGGTAAGACCGGGCTGGCTGAGCAGAGGGCCAAAGCGGCCGGCAACGACGTGGTTTATGTGGCGACCGCCACTGCAGGCGATGGTGAAATGGCACTGCGTATCCAGCGTCACCAGGAACTGCGGCCGGACCACTGGCAGCTTGCTGAAGAGCCGCTGCGTCTGGGTCAGGTATTATCAGAGTATGCCAGCGGCCCGGAAGAACCGCCGTTGCTGTTGGTGGACTGTATGAGCCTGTGGCTGAGCAATCTGCTGTTTGCCGACGGCGCCTTGTTCCAGCCCGAACGGGCGGCCTTTCTTGAGGCGGTTGAGGTCTATCCTGGCTCCCTGGTCATTGTGACCAACGAAGTGGGGCTCGGGACCATCGGCATGGATCCGCTGACCCGTCGCTTTGCGGATGAGCTGGGCTGGCTCAATCAGGCCCTGGCCCAGCGTTGTGATGAGGTGGTGATGGCCGTGGCGGGTTTGCCACTTACCCTCAAGGCTGGTGGCTGATCAGGCTGCGAAAGACACCGAATTCGGACTGGTCCACCTGTATCCGGCTGCGGCAGGCGTAAGGCACGGCAAAGCCGGTGAATGATCTCTCCAGCGGAATGCCCAATACATTGGCCAGCACCATGCGGATCACGCCTCCGTGGCAGACCACCAAGACCCGTTTGCCGGCAAGTGTTTGCTGCCATCGATCAAAACCGTCAATAGTGCGCTGGTAGAAATCCGTCACAGCTTCACCGCCGGGGGGGAGGCAGTTGATGGGGTCCTGCCAGAAGTGGTTAAGAAGATCCCCATAGCGCTCCTGGATCTGCCCAGCGGTCAACCCTTCCCACTCACCAAAGCCGATCTCCCTGAGATCTTCTTCGATATGCAGTGGAATTCTGTGTTCTTCGGCCAGTTGCTGGGCAAAACGCTGGCATCGTTGCATGGGTGAACTGACGATGGCATCCCACTGATCACTCTCTGCGATGGCAGCTATCATCTGTTGCCACCCGGTGACGCTCAAGGGGTCGTCTTTACTGCCCCGGAACATCTGGCCGCCTTCCGGTTCGCCGTGGCGTATCAGGTCGATTACTGTGGTGGTCATAGGGCTATTCTTCCGATTTGCCACTGACGCCAGCGTCGGTAAAACGGGCCATCCGGTTATGCAGCGCGCAGGCGGCGCGTAACAGGGGAACGGCAACGGCGGCACCACTGCCTTCTCCCAGGCGCATGCCAAGATCCAGAAGCGGCGAGGCATCAAGTGCCTCCAGCACGGCAGTGTGGCCGGGTTCGGCTGACCGATGCGCAAACAGAAGCCACTCGCGCGCAGCCGGTTGTTGATGCACGGCCACCAGTGCAGCGACTGAGACAATAAAACCGTCCACCAGAACCGGGATCCGGCGCGCGGCGCACCCCAGGATGGCGCCGGTCAGTGCGGCTATTTCAAAGCCTCCCAGAGAGGCCAGTACCGTCAGCGGGTCCCGGTCGGGACCATGTCGGTGCAAGGCCTTCTCAACCACCCGGGCCTTGCGGGCAACGCCCTCGGAGTTCAGCCCGGTGCCCGGGCCAACGAGGATGGCGGGCTGCTGATTCAGTAAAGCGCAGGCCAGTGCGGCGGCACTGGTGGTGTTGCCAATGCCCATATCGCCGCCAATAAACAGGCTGCAGCCGGCGTTTGCAGCGCGCCTGGCGGCTTCGTCGCCACTGGAGAGCGCGGATTCAAGCTGGCGCGAAGACATGGCCGGTGATTCTGCCATGTTGGCCGTGGAAGGGGCGATAATCTGATCTATGACGCCTGGTAATTCCGGTACTTCGCCAACGGTACCCAGGTTGACCACTTCCAGACTGGCACCGAGTTCCTCGGCCATCACGCTGATGGCGGCGCCGCCGCTGGCAAAATTGGCGATCATCTGGGCGGTGACAGCCTGAGGAAATGCGGAAACGCCTTCAGCGCAAACGCCGTGATCGCCGGCAAACACCACCATTCGCGCCGGATCAACGCTGGGTCTGTCGGTGCCGTGCAGGCCCGCCAGACTGATGGCGAGCTGTTCCAGCTGCCCGAGAGAGCCGGGTGGCTTTGTGAGCACCTGCTGACGCTCGGCGGCAAGTGCTGTGTGCTGAACCGAGGGCCGTGGGGGAGACGTGAGCCAGCTGTCGGGCAGTGCCATGGCGATGGGTCCTTGTAGGCGGAAAACCGAGGATGGTCTAACCGGGAGGCAAGGCTGTCAAGTTTCGTGACCGGTCGGTTAGACTTGCCGTCAATTGATTCAGGGAGACTGGCTTTGGATACGTTTGTGGTTGCAGTGCTGGTGTGCGGTGCCGCGGTTTTGTTGGACTGGTTGATGGGTGAGCCCCGTCGGTGGCACCCGCTGGTGGGCTTTGGTCGGTGGGCATCCCTGTTGGAGCAACGCCTGAATGATCAGCAGGCTTTCCCGGCGCAAAGCCTCTTGCTGGGGTTGCTGGCGACCCTGGTAGCGGTCCTGCCAGCCGTCGTACTGGCAATTTTTCTGCAATTCCTGCTGGAGGGCTGGCTGTGGCTGCTCACTCAGGTGGCCGGTGTCTGGCTTGCCATTTCATTAAGGGGGCTGGCGGAACATGGCCGGGCGGTGTCGACTGCGTTGGCTTGCGGGGATGGTGCCAGGGCCCGGCTGGCGGTTGGCCGAATTGTCAGTCGGGATGCTGCAGCGTTGAGTGACGAAGGCGTTGCCGCCGCGGCCTCGGAATCCATGCTGGAAAACGGTGCGGATGCGGTGTTTTCAAGCGTGTTCTGGTATCTGGTCGCTGGCTTGCCCGGACTGGTTTTGCACCGGCTGGTGAACACGCTGGATGCCATGTGGGGCTACCGGACGCCACGATATCTGTATTTCGGACGCTTCGCCGCCAGGCTCGATGATGCTATGAACTGGGTGCCTGCCCGGCTAACTGCCTTGACCTATGCGTTGCTGGGCAATACCCGGCTGGCCGTGAAATGCTGGCGTGAACAGTCCGGGGCATGGGACAGTCCGAACGCCGGCCCGGTGATGGCAGCAGGAGCGGGCGCGCTCGGTGTCACTCTGGGCGGCCCGGCGCCGTATCCCGGTGGCGTGAAGCTGCGACCGCTGTTGGGCAGCGGGCAAGGCGCCACGGCGCAAACCGTGGAGGGCGCGATTTCCCTGGTTCAGCGCGGCGTGATGCTGTGGCTGTTGGTGTTGTTGGCCTTGGCCGCAAGTCTGAATGCGTTCTGGCCAGGAGGTATCGGGTGACAGCGTTCGATGGTGGTGATTTGCCGGAGCATGGAGGCCGCCTGAGGGCAGCGGCTCAGCGCTGGGGCATTCCTCCGGAACAATGGCTGGATCTCTCCACCGGTATTAATCCTGTGCCCTGGCCGGTTCCGGCAATTCCGGCAGAGGTATGGCAACGGCTGCCGGAGCCGGAAGATGGGCTGGAAGAGATTATCCGTATCTGGGCCGGGGCACCGGAGCGTGCCTGCTGCCTACCCGTAGCGGGTTCCCAGGCGGCGATCATGGCCCTGCCAGCGGTTCGTGCCCGTAAGCATGGTTTCGGTCGGGTGGCCGTGCCCATGCCCGGTTATCGTGAGCATGGTCATGCCTGGCGGCGAGCGGGATTCGACGTGGTGGCGATTCCTGAACAGGCGACAATGCAAGCGGAGCTGGCATGGCTGGATTCTGTGGATGTGGTGGTCTGGATACAGCCGAATAATCCGACCGGGCAGTTGATCCCCGTTGAACAGTTGCTGGTTTGGCGGGAGCGTCTGCGAGCGCGGCAAGGTTGGCTAATAGTTGATGAGGCCTTTTTGCCGGCTTGTGACCAACAGAGCCTGATAGCTGCGGGGGCCCTGAAAGGACTGATCGTCCTCAAGTCCATGGGCAAGTTTTTCGGTCTTGCGGGGCTTCGTGCAGGCGCTGTGATAGCTGAGGCAGAGACAGGCAGAGCTTTGAGATCTGAGCTGGGCCCCTGGCCCGTGAGCGGACCAGCGCGCTATATGATGGCGGAAATGCTTCAGGATAGAGCCTGGCAGCAACAGACAAGGGATCTGCTTGAACACCAGAGCCAACGATTGGGGGAGCTGTTGTCTGAGTCAGGGCTTGGTCTCAGTGACGGCACGATTCTGTTCCGTTATCTGAGACACGCCCGGGCTAAGGACTTTCACCGAGAACTGGCGCAGAAGGGTATTCTGGTGAGGTTGTTCGAGAATCCCCTTGCAATCAGAGTTGGACTTCCGGGCACTGAGCAGGAATGGCGTAGACTGGAACAGGCGTTAGAGCGCCTGGTAGGGCAGTGGGCGGGCGGCCACTAAAGCCGCCCGCTGTCGAGGTCAAGGATTGGTGACTACTGTGCCGAAGCTGATCGCGATAGGTAGCAGTGAGGTTTCAATGAAATCGGCCTGACTGTTGTCGGAAGGGTCGATGACCCGCACGCCCGGATTCGACAGAGTGGCGTCTGCCAGCCACAAACGACCTTCAGGGCTTAGCTCGATATCCCGAAAATCCATACCGGTCAGATTGTTGACTAAGGCCAGGGAGGTAGCGCCCTGAGACGGATTAAAGGATTGAAGCGAGATATCCTGCCAGCCCGCGTAGTTCAGTATGTAACCCTCAGTCGGGCTGATGATGACGACATCATTGATCTGAGTGTCAATGTCGGCGTCTGGAATCATTGAGGAAACCTGATAGGTCTCAGGGTCAACGACATCCAGGCTTGTGCCCTCAAAGGGCGCGGAAAAGCCTCCCAGATTAGTGATGACCAGCCCGATGCCTTCAACGTGCTGGATGTTGGAAGGGTTCCTGCCAATGAGAGGAATGCCTTTCACTGTGTCGGTAGCACTGGCATTGGTCTCGATTTCTGTGTCCGTTGTGGTATCAAAAACCGCAACGTACCCGTCATTGGTGGGGCTGTAATTGCTATCGAGCCGTTGCATGGTGATAAACAATTTGCCGTTTACGACAGCACCGGCTGACATCTGAACTACATCGCCCTGACTGTCTGTGGGTACATAGTCGCTTAGATCCAGGGTTTTGCCGGTGAAAAAGTCCTCAGCCCGGTTGGCGGAAGGGTTTACAACCCATGCCTCGTTTTTACCGTAACGGAGCAGATACCCTTTGCTTTCATTGGCAAAGACGATCTGGTACGGATTGGCGCTGCCTTGATCACCGGCTTCCAAAGTGCTGGCTTCCCAGACTTCTTTCCCGGGGTTTTCAATGTCGACCTTCAATACTTGGTCGCCGTTGAACTTCCTGATCAGGTAATAGTGCTGACCATAGCCATTCACTGTGATGTCCGAAATGCCGCTGAAATAACCTCCCGAAGCCTGCATGCCGGTATCTTGTATCGATACCAGCTCTACCTCACCGGAGGTGTAGTCATCGGCCGCCGTGGCTACGACCCCGAAGTTCTCGGTAATCACAGGGTCCGGTGTTGAAGATGAGGAATCGCCACCACAACCGGTCAGTCCGATGGTCAGTGCGAGCGCTGCAAGGGTGTTTGTGCGCAGTGAGAAAAATTCCGTTTGGTTCATGGTATTGCCTTTGTAATGGTCAGAAGGAATGCTTGATGTTGATAAACCAGCCACGCCCGGGGCCAGGGAACCGATTGAAATCCTGGTAGATTTCGTCGGTGATGTTGCGAACTTCCAGTCGTGCCTCAGTCATGCTCTTGTCCGGCCAGATCCGTTGCCATTGCACCGTAGCGTTAAGCGTCTCTCTGGCATCAGCTTCCAGGATATTGGCGGAGTCATAATAGAGTTCATCGTCCACCTGATAGGACAGGTCGATCTGGAAGGGCCTGAAACGCCAGCGGGTACCGGCAAGAAACGATTCGTGATAAATACCCGGCAACCGCTTTTCGAAACGCGTGCGCACTGAATTGTCGGTATTTTCCGACTCCTGCACTGTGGCATTGCCGTAGAGGGACCAGGTGGGGGTGATGGAGAAAACCCCATCCAGCTCCACGCCATAAACCTCGGCTTCCAGGTTGCGATAACGGCCGACGCCGCGCGCATCGTAGGTTGCGATTACCGCAGGGTCGAGCACCCGGAAATACCCCGTGGCTTCGGCATGCCCCCAGCCCTGGTCTATGCGCAGTGTCAGGTCGTAGTTCATGGATTCTTCCGGCTGCAGATCCGGGTTGCCGATAAACAGCCCCTGCTGACCATAAAGTTCCTGGAGCGTAGGAACCCGCACGTTATTTGCGATGTTGCCAGAGAGTGTCCAGTTGTTATCAACCAGATGGGTCAGGCCGAGCTGCCAACTGGTGTAATTGTCTCGGGAACGGGTAGCCTGGGTGGTTCCGTCTCCAAGTGATTCGTCTGATTCATCCCGAACGTGTACCTGACGAATGGCGGCCTGGGTTTTCCAGCGGTTATCGCGACTCTGCCAGGCGTGTGAGAGTGACCCCGTAGCCTGGAAGCGTTCCCGCTCATCCCGAGGGTCTGGGTCTTGTCTGTCGTCCTGCTGGTAGTCATAGCGGGTGGTATCAAAGCTTAGCGTGATGGTGTGGTTGCCAAGCAAAGCGGAGAGGGTATTCACCAGCCCAAGCTGTTGTGTGTCGGTTTTTACATCGGAGACTCCGAGACCTACCCGGCCGCTGGTATTGTCGTAGTGTTCGGTGATATCGCCGACAATCAGGCGATGGCTGGAGTGCAGCTTGCCCTGTAACCATCCACGTTCCTGACCCTGAAGTTGTAGGCGAAAAGTTTCGTTCGCCAGAGACGCATCGTTGTCCCGCCAGTTCTGGATAGTAGGCACACTTTGCTCATAGCGGGTGTATTGGAGCAGAGCGTTGACTTTTGCGGTCTGGGTTATTTCCCAGCCCAGTTTTGTACTGAACGCGTCCTGTTGATAATCAGCATTACGACGCTTTGTGGTCTTGCCATCGTTCGGGTTGAACCAGTCGCTGTCGTTGGGGTATTCGAAGTCGTTATTGCTGGTTTGTCGATCAAGCGACACCCAATAGTAAAAATCGTCGTGGCTGCCGCTGTTGAAGAGGCCGGTTCGGTAAGTATCAAAGGAACCAGCGCCGACATTGATGCTGGTGGCATCCTCGATGTCTTTGCCAAGACTCTCCAGTACCACCACACCACCGATGCCCGCCTGAGGCAGCTGTGCCGGGGCTCCACTGGGGTACACCTGAATACGGCTGACATCAGTTAACGACAGTTTGCCGAGGTCAACACCGCCGGTGACCGGATCGTTCAGTAGCATGCCGTCCAGAACAACCTGTACCTGCCGCGAGGTCGATCCTCGAATGGACACTGACGAGGCGCTTCCCAGTCCGCCGCTTTGTCGGATCTGGACGCCGGCCTGATCGCTAAGAACATCAGCGACTGAAGCGGTCCGGTTTTCGATGCTGGACCGATCCAGAACGCGCACGGGGCCTGTCGCCTGGCTGGGGTCTACATCGCTGGCGGCGTTGATGGGAGTGGCTTCCACCACGATAAAAGGAAGTGTATCTTCTGCGATGACATTGGTGGCCATCAGCGAAAAAATGGAGATAACAATTTTCTTCATCAGGGAGATGGGCACCGGCTGCATTTCTTTGTGTCTGCAACCAGCATTGTTGCGGTTTCTGGTTGCCTGAACAGCTACCAAAAGAGAAGAGGCATATACGCCTGCTCCGTGTTCTGACCCTCCGTCAAAAGCACTGATAGCCGGTAGCAGGCCGGTCTCCGGGCTTGCGGCTGGCATTCTTGCCAGAGTAGGATGCCTTCCCACAGCGTTTTGCTGCAGTGGCTGGCTCAGGGCCATTCCTCTCGTACCGCATACCGTTGCGGGGGCAGCGTCGGAATTTCACCGAACTTCCCAGTTTCACCCATCGCTCAGTCGAACAGTTGTCGCGCTTGAGGTGGGCACCTGCTACGGATAAAAAATTTGAGTAAGAGTTTACGGTGTGGCCAAGAGGTCGTCAATAAATGACAAATAGTTCAGAGTTAGCCAGCGCTCAGCCAGCGCTCAGGAGGTCTCATGATAGTCATTCGGGTTTTAGTGCTTTTACTAATGCTCTCCAGCCATGTGGTGGCTGATGTCTGTGCCACGGACGATAACGGAGTGGAGCTTTGTTTGCCCGGGCCTGCCCAGCGCATCGTGACACTATCCCCCGGGGCGACGGAGCTGGCGTTTGCCGCCGGTGCTGGTGAGCAGGTTATCGCTGTTGTTGATTACAGCGATTATCCCCCGGAGGCTGAAATGTTGCCCAATGTCGGGAGCCATACCCGGATTGACCTGGAGACATTGGTCGCTCTTAAGCCGGATCTGGTGGTTACCTGGGTGTCTGGTAATCCGGTTGAGCAGGTCAATATGCTCAATCAGCTTGGCATGGCCACTTTTGCGATTGAGCCACGAACGTTTGAAGGTGTGTCCTCGGTGTTGGAGAGGCTGGCGTCGCTCGCGGGTACAGAGTCTGAGGGTTATGCTGAGGCGGCCCGGTTTCGACAGGGAATTGCCGCATTGGCCAAGCAATATCGGGGGCGTGAACCCGTTCGTGTGTTTTATCAAGTGTGGGATCAGCCTTTGATGACGATCAATGATGAGCATCTGATCGGAAAGGTGATTTCTTTGTGCGGTGGCCAGAATATTTTTGGCGAGATGGCTCGCCTGGTGCCGCGTATCGGGCCGGAAGATGTTCTGGCCGGTGACCCCGAAGCCATCCTGTCGGGCGGCACCGATGAAGACGGCAACAGTTATACAAGCCTTGAGCGCTGGAGGGAGTTTGGCGCGATGGCGGCGGTAGCGGCGGATAATTTGTTTATCATTCCGGCCTCGCCCATTTCACGCCCCACGCCGCGTTTGCTGGAAGGAGCGCGCACCATTTGCGAGAAACTGGATGTGGCGCGTGCTCGGTTGTAATAACACAAGGATCCGCTTGAGGGACCGGGAATGATGCGAGCGCTGACAATACTGACGGTTATTGCGGCACTGGCTTGTGCGCTTTCCCTCGCCGTCGGCAGTGTTACTATCCCGCCCGGTGATCTGTGGCAGGTTGTTCTCGGGCAGGGTGATACGCTGGATCGAACCCTGTTAATTGAACTTCGTTTACCCAGAACGCTTTCGGCTTTTGCCGCAGGTGGTCTGCTCGCGATTGCGGGGGCTTTGATGCAGGTGTTGCTGCGAAATCCGCTGGCCGACCCCTATGTACTGGGGCTGTCCGGTGGTGCTGCCACCGGTGCGCTGCTGGCCATGCTTGCCGGGGCTGGAATGTTGCTGGTGTCTGGCGCGGCCTTTAGTGGTGCGATGTTTGCGACTCTTTTGGTGTTCGGGCTCGCCCATGGCACAGGGAGCTGGACGCCGTCGCGATTATTGCTCACGGGTGTTGTTACCGCTGCTGGCTGGGGCGCAGCAATCACCCTGATGCTTGCCATTACTCCCTCCCATAAATTACCAGGGATGCTGTATTGGTTGATGGGCGATGTGTCGTATGCCCGTTTGCCATGGCCAGCCGTGGTGGTGCTGGTGATTGCGGTTATTGCCTTGATGCCGCTGGCACGCAGCCTGAACGTGCTGGCCCGGGGGCCGTTGCAGGCCGCGGCTCTGGGCGTGTCGGTTCGCCCCCTGGAATGGGCTATTTATCTGTTGGCCAGCCTGCTGACGGCCACGGCGGTAACCTCGGTGGGCAGCATCGGGTTTGTCGGTCTGATCGTGCCCCATATGCTGCGCCTCGTCCTTGGGAATGACCAGCGTATCATTCTGCCGGCAAGTGCCCTTGCTGGCGGTACCCTACTGGTTCTGGCCGATACATTGGCTCGAACGGTGATTGCACCGGAGCAGTTGCCGGTGGGTGTGATTACCGCCTTGCTGGGTGTGCCCACCTTCCTTTACCTGTTGCACCGGAGCCGATGATGACGATTCTCTCAGCTCGCGAGCTAATCATTGATGTTCCGGGGCGCTCGAATGGTACGCAGCTCAGCCTGGAGGTAGCTCCTGGCCAGATCTGGGGTGTTTTGGGGCCGAACGGCGCGGGGAAAACCACGCTGTTGCATACCCTGGCAGGGCTAAAAGCACCCAGGTGCGGTGAGGTGCGGCTTGATGATGTTGAATTAGCTGCCATGCCCCGGCGGGAACTGGCCCGGAAGCTGGGGTTGGTATTTCAGGAGCGACAAGACAGCTTTCCTGCCACGGTACTCGAAACCGCATTGATTGGTCGCCATCCTTGGTTGTCAGTTTGGCAAAGTGAACAGGCCGAGGATATCCGTCGGGCAGAAGCCGCGCTTGACGCCCTGGACGTTGGTGAGCTTGGGGAGCGTTTGCTGAATACCTTGTCCGGCGGTGAACGACAGCGCGTTGCGATCGCCACATTGATGACTCAGGATCCTGCTGTATGGCTGCTTGATGAACCGACCAATCATCTGGATTTGCATCATCAGGTCCAGGTGATGCGGCTATTGAGTGTCTGTGCCCAGTGCGACAAGAGCATCTTCATGTGCCTGCACGACCTGAATCTGGCCGCTCGATGGTGCACTCATGTTTTATTGCTGTACCCGGACGGCCAAGCCTGTTGGGGGCCGACAGAGCTGATGCTGGTGCGCGATGCCCTGGAAGGCCTCTATGGCCAGAAACTGATTGAGCTGCATAAAGATAACATTCGCCTGTTTGCACCGGCGAACGACTGAAGGAGATTCCGTGAAAGACCGCGCCAAAGACCCCGAACGCCACGCCAGGCGCATGGCAGCAAAACAGAAGATCATGCAGGAACGCATCGCCCGAGCCCAGAAAGAACAGGGCGTGTTGCTGGTGCTCACCGGCCCCGGCAAGGGCAAAAGCAGTTCCGGCTTTGGCATGGTGGCCCGGGCTCTGGGCCACGGTATGAAAGTGGGCATCGTCCAATTTATCAAAGGCGCATTCAGCACCGGTGAGGAAGCTTTCTTCCGTGGACTGCCGAACGTGACCTACCACGTGATGGGCCAGGGCTATACCTGGGACACCCAGAACCGGGAACAGGATGTGAAGAGCGCAACCGATGCCTGGGAAGTCGCAGCTGGCATGCTCAAAGACGACAGCTACGACCTGATTCTGCTGGATGAACTGAATATCGCCCTGAAGTACGATTACATCGATCTCGATCGGGTGCTGGACGACCTGCAGGCTCGTCCGGAAATGCAGCATGTGGTGGTCACCGGTCGCGGGGCTCCTCAGGAACTGATTGATCTCGCTGATACGGTCACCGAGATGGGTGTGGTCAAACATGCCTTCAAGGATCAGGGCATCAAGGCCCAGAAGGGTGTGGAGCTGTAAATGCCCACCCTGATGGTGCAGGGCACCACCTCGGATGCTGGCAAAACCACGGTGGTGGCTGCCCTGTGCCGTTGGCTGGCGCGCCAGGGCGTGTCGGTGGCGCCGTTCAAACCCCAGAACATGGCGCTGAACAGCGCAGTCACCGTGGATGGCGGCGAGATTGGCCGTTCCACGGTATTACAGGCGCTGGCCTGTGGCCTGGAACCCCACAGCGACATGAACCCGGTGTTGTTGAAACCCCAGAGCGATTGCGGCGCCCAGGTGATCTTGCGGGGCCAAGTCCACGGCAACATGGACGCCCTGGATTATCACGCCTACAAGGCGCAGGCGATGGCCTCGGTGATGGCCAGCTGGCAGGCATTGAGTGCCCGTTACGACGTGATCATTGCCGAAGGCGCCGGCAGCCCCGCGGAAATCAACCTGCGCGCTAACGACATTGCCAACATGGGCTTTGCCGAAGCCGCCGATTGCCCGGTGTTGCTGGTAGGGGATATCGACAAGGGCGGTGTCTTCGCCCAGCTGGTGGGCACACTGGCGTTGATTTCCGACAGTGAGCGGGACAGGACGGCGGGCTTTGTCATCAACCGGTTTCGTGGTGACATCGGCCTGCTGGAGCCCGGCCTGGACTGGCTGACTGAGCATACCGGCAAGCCGGTGTTCGGCGTTCTGCCCTATCTGCATGGCCTGGTGATCGACTCGGAAGATAGCGTGGGAACTAGCGGCACCAGTGAGGCCGGGGCCCTGAACGTGGTGGTGCCGGTGCTGCCCCGGATCAGCAACCACAACGATTTTGATCCGTTGCGACTCCACCCGGGCGTTGACCTGGTTTTCGTTGGCCCGGATGAACCCATTCCGCCAGCGGATCTGATTATTTTGCCCGGCAGCAAAAGCACCCGGCACGACCTTCAGTGGCTGAAGCAACAAGGCTGGCCGGAGACCATCCAGAAACACCTGCGGTATGGCGGCAAGCTAATGGGTATCTGTGGCGGCTTCCAGATGCTGGGGCTTAAAGTGGAAGACCCGGAAGGGCTGGAAGGTGAAGTCGGCACTACGAAGGGCCTGGCCCTGTTCGAGATGGTGACCCGTATGGTGCCCGGCAAGCAGCTTCGAATGGTAAATGGCGGGCTGACCTCCCATATTGCCAGCACGGCGGTGACAGGCGCCCTGAAAGGCTATGAAATGCACAACGGTGTCACGGAAGGCGCGGCGCTGGTGCGCCCATTTGCAGAGCTGGAAGGCCGGCCGGATGGCGCCGTCAGTGCGGATGGCCAGGTGGCGGGTACCTATATCCACGGCGTCTTCGACGAGCCAGCCGCCTGCCATGCCATTCTGGCCTGGGCAGGCCTTAAAGCACGGGGCGAGCAGGCGGTGGACTACCAGCGTCACCGTCTGCAGCAGCTTGATCGCCTGGCCGATCAGGTGGAGCAGTGCCTGGACACAGAGCGGTTGAGGAGGCTGTTACAGTTGTGAGTAACCCGAATGATCCCTTCACCGATGGCCAGCGCGAAGGCCTGTACCGGGCCATCTTCGAGCGCCGGGATGTGCGCTCCCAGTTCCTGCCGGATGCCATTCCGGAGGCGGTTCTGGCGCGCATCCTGAGAGCTGCCCACCATGCCCCGTCGGTCGGCTTCATGCAGCCCTGGGATTTCATCGTGATCGACAGCCTGGCGGTGCGCGAGCGGGTGCTGGAAAGTTTTAACGAGGAAAACGCAAAGGCCTCGGAAAACTACACCGGCGAGCGCCAGCAAACCTATCGGAGCCTGAAACTGCAGGGCATTCTGGAAAGCCCCATCAACCTCTGCATCACCTGTGATCGATCCCGCGGCGGTCCCAATGTCCTGGGGCGTAATTCCATTATGGAAATGGATCTGTTCAGCACCTGCCTGGCGGTGCAGAACCTCTGGCTGGCGGCACGGGCCGAGGGTATTGGCGTGGGCTGGGTGAGTATTCTGGATCAGGATGTGCTGTCGAATATCCTGCAGTTGCCGGATCATGTATACCCACTGGCCTATCTTTGCCTGGGCTATGTCAGTGAATTCCTGGAGCAACCGGAATTACAGTCCAAAGGCTGGCGTTCCCGGCTGCCGCTGGAAGATCTGGTGCATGGTAATACCTGGGGTGGCGCCCTTGATCAGGAGTCCCTGCTGGCCCGGTTAAAGCAGGTCTGACATCGGGGTGGACGTCAGTTTCCTATTGGCGGCAGATCCCTCACCAGTGATTGCAGCTCGCGAGTGATCGCAATCAGCTCCTTCAGCAATTGGGGGTTCACGTCCATGTGGCCCTCGTATTCGGCCAGATTGCGGGCCGAATGACACTTGTCCAATACGCGCCATTTGGCATTGGGTAAGCCAATGGTGTGTTGCAGGCACTGGAAGACGATGTAGCGACTTTCGGAACGATACCCGTGCCATCTCAGGGCGGCGAGCGATAATGCGTGGGCGGCGCCATAAGCCAGAGAGAACTGGCTGTCCTCAGACAATCCTTCAATGCAGGCGTCCCGGAGTTTGGTGTCGGCAGCCTTGAGCATGCCGTCGAACTCCCGGGCATCGGGTGGTTCTGCCTTGAGTCGTCGGATCCTGACCAGATTATCGAGTGCTTCCATGCAATGTGTCCTGTCTCAGTGGCTGAAGCGGAGGTCGAGGCGGGGTTGGTCCAGCACCCGGGTGACAAAACTCTGATTGACTTTGATACGCTGCTCGAACTCGGCGGGAGAGTATAACGTGGGATTGATGGTTCGTTGTAATTGTTGTTCGGCGGGGGCCAGCAGTTCCATAACCTCGCTGTAACTGAGATCGTGGCCGATCAGCATGACATCGACATCGCTGCCCGCATGGGCATCCCCTTTTGCCACGGAACCGTAGATAAAGGCCTGTTCGAGGGTATCCGCCAGTGGCGCCAGGGCATTCCGGAGCACATCGGAAATACCAAAGGTTTTCTGGACGATGTGTTTCAGCTCATCGAAGATCGGGTTGTCCGGGTTGGCCTGGTAGTGGTTCTGGTTGCCTTGGCGGGTCATGACGACCAGACCGGAATCGGTCAGTTTGGCCAGCTCGCGGACAACGGTGCCGCGCCCTATATTTGCCAGCCGTACCAGTTCATTCAGGTACAGGCTCTGGTCTGGATGGCCATAGATAAGCGATAGCAGGCGCTGTTGGGTTTTGGTAAACAGTGCGTCACCGATACTGGTTCCGGGCATGGTCAGGTCGCATCTCATGAGTCTCAATATGGGTACTTTAGTACCTGATTTGGGTATTTTCAATCCCATATTGGGCTCTTTAAGTCCCAATTTGGGGATCTCTGTGGAGGGTCTATGAAGTTTTCTGTGTTTTACCAGCAGGCCTTGGCCCGGAAGGGTGGCGAACAGGCCCTGAAATCCCTGTTGCCTCCGGTCACCGAAAAGCATCGTCTGGCGGAGATCAGCGACGACCGTTACCTGTCCGAGATCACCCGATGCATTTTCAAAGCTGGTTTTGTCTGGCGGGTGATCGAGAACAAGTGGCCGGATTTTGAGGCGGCATTCGAAGGGTTTGTGCCCGCCTACTGGCAGCAGGTGCCGCCGGAAATGCTGGAGCAGCTGGCTACAGACGAGCGTATTGTTCGCAACATGCAGAAGATCCGAACCGTGCCGGAAAATGCCCGGATGATCATGGATGTGGCGAAAGATCATGGTAGCTTTGGTCAGTTTCTGGCCCAGTGGCCGTCGACCGATCAGGTGGGGCTGCTGCTTTACCTGAAGCGTAACGGTGAGCGTCTGGGCGGGAACTCGGCCCAGTATTTCCTGCGCCGGGTGGGTTGGGATGGCTTTATCCTGTCCCACGATGTGGTTACCGCCCTGACCCGGGCCGGAATTCTGGATGCCTCACCGGCCAGCAAGAAAGGCATGAGCCAGGCCCAGGAGGCGTTCAACCGTTGGCACGAAGAGACGGAAATGCCCATCAGCCACCTGTCCCGGATAGTGTCCTTCACGGTGGATAACTGACGATGCCCCCACGTTAGAGAAACAGCAACAGCGCCAGTTCGCTGAACACGACAGCTGCGCCCAAGGTGTCGCCGGTGTAGCCGCCAAGCTGGCTACGAAGATAGCTGCCCCAGAACACAGCAACCAGCAGGACGGCCGTTATGGCTGCGGGAATCAGTAACGGCTGCCAGAGTGATAATCCGGCTGCTAGCAACAACACAAACCCCGCGGCCGCCAGCAAACGGCTGCGGGAGAAACCGTCTGCCACCGGCTTGGATTTACTCTTGTCGGGGTCAGTGACGTACGGCAGGCAGGCCATCAATATCAGTGGTGTCAGCCGGGAAACCGCAGGTGCCACCAGCAACGCAAGCCAGATCAATTCAGCCTCAGCCAGCAGAGCTACTTTCAGCAGCAAGGCCATCACCAGTGCCACCGTGCCATAGGTTCCGATCCGGCTGTCTTTCATGATCTCCAGCCGTTTTTCCACGGTATAGCCGCCGCCGAGAGCATCAACACTGTCGGCCAGGCCATCTTCGTGGAAGGCCCCGGTGATAAACAGGTGCAGAATAACCACCAGGATAATGGCCGCCAGCGGGCTGGCCACCAGTGAGAACAGAAAATAGGCGGCGCAATAGCCAAGGCCGAGCAGAAGGCCCACCAGGGGAAAATAGACGCTGCTCTGGTTCATCAGGCGCTGGGAGTAATCAATCCGGACGAGCATGGGGATACGAGTCAGGAATCCCAGTGCCAGCCAGAAAGCCTGCCATTCTTGTGCAATCCGCGAGCGAGGGAGCAAGGGCGCCTCCTTGAGAATTCAAAAGCGCCCATTGTACGTGAGACCAGCAAAGTTTGCGGCGTTCTCAGAGTAGCATCAGTCCAGCCACTCCCCGGGGTTGTCGGTGGTAAAGCGTGTCACCTTGTCCGGGGGTTCACAGCTGTCCGTCATGTCCTGGTCGCTCAGCAGCACGTAGGTATCCCTGTGAGCAGTGCCCAGCGGTCGGGCACCCTGCTTATTGAAACAGCCAAGCTCCCCGTCTTCAGCCACCATTAAATAGCTATCCGGTGTCTCCCGCATCCAGAGCCATGCGTTGCGGCTTTCCTGTTCTGTGTCACTGAAGTAACTGAAATGGGTAAAGTCCCGCTTTGAAAACAGAATGAACTGTTCCCGGAAATTGATCATGCCAATCTGCCCGCCGGCAGGCACGAACTGCTCGGCTGCGGCGAGCACATTTCTGGGTGTGCGCAATGGCTCGAGAATCCGATAACCCCAGGTTGTGAACACCAGCCAACTCACCATCAGGGCAATGAACCAGCGCCCGAGTGCCCGACAGCGCCAGAACGCCATGAGACTTGCGACCCAGATAAACCCAAGGGTGAACAACAGGGTGCCGGCTTCGTGCAGTCGAGCCGGATCCTGAGTGTAGTCAGCGACCTTTTCCACCAGACGAGGGTGGTCATTCCAGGCTAGGACGCCCAGGATGATCAAGGCTGCACCAAGCAGCAGATGCAGAACACTGGTGACCGCCCCGAACCAGCGTGCCGGGTTTTGTCCACTCAATGCCGGGGCCAGGCTCAGGGCCAGTGCCGGCAAAGCCGGGAGCACATACACTCCGCGTTTGCCCGGGCTCAGGCTGAAAAACGCCACCACCAACACGACCCACGCCAGCAGAACCACCACGTCCAGCCTGTGTTTGAGAATCTCACGAATGGGCCGCAGCAGTGCCAGGAATAGCAGCGGCAGCGGAAACCACAGCGAGGGAATCACGCTGGCGAGGTAGTAATACCAGGGCTGAATGTGCCCCCAGGAATCGGCATAGCGCTCGCCGGTCTGTTTGAACAGAATGTTGTCGCGATAGGCCAGGGCCTCGTCGGTGCCCAGGTGACTGACGGCCAGCACCATCGGCACCAGCCAGGCTGCCACAACGGCCAGCATGACCAGGGGGCCGAGGGCGCAGCGCCAGCGGAGTGTGCCCTGAAACCGAGAAGTGTCCTGCAGTTTCAGGGCCAGTATCGGAATGAACAGCAAGGCGGGCAGAAAGCCAACCCCTTTGGTAATAATGCCAAGCCCCATAAAGGCCCAGGCCACGAAATACCAACGCCAGGACGGCTGCACGAAAAAATGCCGGATCAGACCGTAACAGGCCACCATGATCCAGCAGGCCACCATGGCATCAATCTGGGCTCGCTGGGCCTGAATCAGGAACTGGGGTGCCACCATCAGCAGCAGTGCGGCAATGGCGCCGGTGCGTTGGTTCCACAAGCGTGTGCCCAGATCGAACACCAGGCCCAGGGTTAGCAGGCTGCACAGGGCGTTCGGTAGCAGAAACGCGATTTTCAGGTTGCCGGTCAGCCAGTAGAAAAAGGCGATGGCCCACATGAACACCGGTGGTTTGTCCGGGTAGAGTTCGCCGCCCCGCATCGGCAGCAGCCATTGCCCGGAGGTCACCATTTCCCGGGCCACTTCGGCGAATCGCGGTTCGTCGGCGGGCCACGGAGAGCGTAACCCGATGCCGGTCAGAATCATGAGTGCCGCGAAGGCCAGTACCACCAGTAACAATCGGTTGTACGGCAGATTGAATAAGGTGTCGGGTAAACGCCGAAGACGGAAGTCGAGTGTCATAATCGCAACTCAGGAGGGGTCAGATACGGAATCAGCAAGGGTCTGATTGCGCTGGTTGTGATACAGGTAAGCGCCAATGGCACTTGCCAGCGCGAACAGAACCGCGCTTACCACAAGCTGATCGAGACGGGCCTGGCCAATCCCTGCGCCGGCCATTGCAAAGATCACCATCTGGGGCAGGTAGCCAAGAACGCTGCCCAACAAAAATGGGACGAATCGTATCCCGGAACACCCGGCGAGGAGATTGGTGACAAGATTGCTGCCTACCGGCAACAGCCTGATCATGAGTATTTTGAGCAGAGTGCCTTCCGTGAACAGCAGGTCAAAACGTTGCATGCGATCTGAAAAACGGTTCAGGAGTGATGTTCGCAAAAGCCAGCGTGCGACAAAAAAGCAGCCTGTCGCGCCAATGGCTGTAGCGATAGTCGATAGGATCGCACCCTGAATGCTGCCTGCGGCAAATCCCAGAACGAAAGCGAGGACCTGTCTGGGGGCTCCGAATCCAGTGAAAAGTGCACCGAGCAGCGTAATGGCTGAAAGTCCTGCCAGCCCATTACTGTTCAGGAAATCTGCCACGCGCTCCTGATCGGTCAGAAAACCGAACCAGTCCCCGCTCATGGTCAGATAGCCTGTTAATACCAGGATGGCGAAAGATAGCCAGCGCAGTCCCGAAGCCATATCAAGCCCGTTCCGTTGCCGGTCGACTGTTGTTCGGATCCTCTAGGTTTGCAATTTGAGGAACTCGTGTGCGGTGAAGTAACCACATAACGCCGATCATATCGACGATTCCGGCCCATGCACGGTTCCAGGCATTGTATTTGGAAATCCCGGCCATTCTTGGGCGATGATTGACCTCGACAATGGCGATTTCGCCTCCCGCGCCTTTCACCAGCGCGGGAATGAACCGATGGGCGTGATCGAACCACGGCAGTTTGAGAAAGGTCGATCGGGGAAACAGCTTCAGTCCACAGCCTGTATCGGGAACTCCATCATGTAGAAAGGCGTTGCGAATACGATTAGCCAGGCGTGATTGGAAACGTTTCCATGCTGTATCCTTCCGATTTCTGCGATAGCCGGCAATACAAAAGTCGGGATTGTGGAGTCTGTTCGCTTGTTGCAACAGTGCTGGAATATCGGCGGGGTCGTTTTGACCATCTCCGTCCATTGTCACAATCAGTTGGCCTGTGGCGCGAAGGATACCGGTCGCCAGTGCCCCGCTCTGTCCGATGCTCTGTTCATGTCGAACCGCCAATAGCCTGCCCCCCAAAGCCTCGGCAGTGCGACGAGCTGTTGCCAGTGTCTGGTCGGAACTGCCATCGTCCACGAGCACGACTTCAAAGCCCGGGTAATCCCTCATAACGTTGAAGGCCTCGGTCAGCAGCTTCGCGATGTTTTCCTGCTCGTTTTTTGCAGGAATGACCAGTGACAGAGTGCTGTGCTGAGACATTGAGATATTCTCCAAGATGTTAACCAAACCACGTTGCCGTGCGGTTTATGCCTTGGAGAATTATCAGCCTTGAAGCTTAACCGAATCTTAAGAGCGTTTCGTGAGCGCCGGGCATCGTGCTGGCAGCCATACTTGCACACAAAGCCCGGGTTGACCGTCTGCCCTGTCTGCCAGGATAAGATGGCCGCCATGGAGCTCGGCAATACGCCGAGCAATCGCCAGCCCCAGCCCTGCGCCTCCTCCTTTACGTTGATCCAGTCGCACAAACCGGCTGAGTGCGCGTTCACGCTCCTCCGCGGGAATTCCAGGACCCTGGTCACAAACCGAAATGGCGTAGCCTTCACCTGCGGGAACGAGATTGGTGGTGATTATGGTATGAGGCGGACTGTATTGGATGGCGTTGGCCAGCAAGGAGCGCATGAGGGTGTTAATCAGGGCACTATGGCAGCTAATCAGGGACTGACCTGTTTCGTCCTGGAGCACCGGCTCTATGTTTTTCTTTAGCGCCAGCGGTGCAACATCTGCGATGCTTTGTTCCAGAATGGAGGAAAGATTGTGATGCTCCGGTGGAAACTGAGCGCCGGAGTCCACCCGACTCAGTAACAGCATTTGTTCGACCAGATGAACCATTCGGTCTACGGCCTGGATAAGGTCTCCATATTGTTCGGGGTTGTCACCGTAAACTTTCTCCAGATTCAGGCGCAGCGCGGCCAATGGGGTTCGCAGCTCATGTGCCGCATCAGCGGAGAAGCGGCGTTCACGTTCCAGAGCCTGATTCAGCCGTCTCAACAGGCCGTTGACTGCGTGCACCAATCCAGCTACTTCTTTCGGAGCCTGACGATCATCGAGGGGATGGATGTTCTCAGGCGCCATGTTCCGAACCGGTTTTTCGAGTTTTCTCAAAGGCTTGAAGCTCACCTGAATTGATGCCAGGACGGCTATGGCCAGTAGAGGCAACGCCAACAGAAAAGGCAGAACGTTGCCCAGCGCAATTTCCTGGCTCAGTTCATCCCGAACGTCCTCTCGCTGGGCGGTACGTATCCAGAACCCGGTCGATGTATCTCGCATGGTAAACGTTCGCCATTGATAGCCGGCGGCCTCCTGCCAGGCAAATCCTGGCTCAAGGCCCTGGGCATCGTTAGCCCGGAGCGTGTCCAGCACAGGTTGTTGATCAGGAGACCAGACTTCGAAAGCGATTTTGCGTTCGTATTTATGCCCGGCACCGTCGGGCAGAATTTCGTCCTCTTCTTCATCGCCCTGAAATAATGCGTCCGGCAATTCGAGAGTTTTCGACAGCGTAAAGGCTAACTGCTCGATAGACTGAGTGCTCGAGAGATGTTCCACCAGCCCCTGCACAATCCGGGTACTTTGTGCCAGCTCCGCATCGAACAGTTCGTCCAACTGGTGATTGCTGACATAGAACCCCCAGCCTGCCGTGATCAGAGTGATCATAAAAACAGTGCTGGTAATTAGCAGAATCAGCTTCCGTGTCAGGCTCATATTTCTTGGCCTTCCGAGGCTGCTTTGCTGTCCAGCATGTAGCCAACGCCGCGCACAGTGCGAATGGCCTGCTTACCCAGCCGCCGGCGCAGATGGTGAACGTGAACTTCCAGGGCGTTGCTCTCGGCACCCTGATCCCAGCCGTAAAGTTGTTCCTCCAAACGTCGTCTGGTTGCCACCTGATCAGGGTGCCGCATCAGATAGTGAAGGATCTGCAGTTCGCTACGGGGTAGCACGAACGTCTCTGTGCCTACCTGCAATTGCGCAGAGTCCGGATCAAGCACGAGTCGCCCCACCTTGAGTCCTGAGACTCGTGTGCCTGAGCGGCGGCGAGTAACCGCCCTTATCCGGGCTTTCAGTTCTGACATGGCAAAGGGCTTGGTCAGGTAATCGTCTGCCCCTGCATCCAGTCCCTGTAGTTTTTCGGTCAGTTCGCTCCGCGCAGTCAGGATGATGATGGGCAACTCTACGCCCTGCTCCCTCACCTGGCGGACAATGTCCAGGCCATCGACACGGGGTAACGTCAAGTCAAGAATGGCCAGGTCAAAGCTCTCGTTCAGTAAGGCGTTCAGAGCCTGTTGGCCATCATCGACCCAATCTACGGTATTCTGGTCGTCCCGGAGCATGCTCAACATGGTGTTGGCCAGGGGGTGGTCATCTTCGGTCAGAAGTATGCGCATTCTGTTACAGCCATCCGTTTGGTGTTCAACTCAAAGGTTGTTTGTGCTCTTCAGTGTAATTGAAAGCTGGCGGAGTGCGGCCGGAATCATTGCTCAACGCTGCACTCTTGGTTACCGGTTCCAGCAGAAACAGAATGTAACGCCGGTTTTGATCGACCGGATCGGCTATCTGCTCCAGTTGGTCGAGCAAGTCCCGCTGATCTTTATCCACCGCTACAGCGATGGGCAACGTTCGATTTCCATCAGCGAGTTCGCGCCTGAGGGCTTCCACCTCGATGCCATCAACTCTACCCGCGCTGTAAAACCGGGCAGAAAACGGAGGTTCGCCGGTATAAACAAGCCTTGCAGAGGGCTTGTCAGACAGATGACTGGCGGTCATCACCAGCTCCCGTTCCGTTCTCAGCAGCTCCGGATGAAGGCTCACCCAGCCGCTGGCAAGTGAGCCAAGCACGGGGATGAAAAGGGTGGCGGCCACTGAGGAACGCTTCAAGCGTCGGCCGATGTCTGGCATCAGTAGCCCGGAGCTGAGCGCGGCAACAAATGGCAGACCAGGCAGCACATAGGTCCAGAGTATGTTACCGGCCAGGGTAAAGAACACGGCCGGTGTCACCGCGGCCAGGAGTACCAGCGCGCTGACATGTTGTTCGCCAGTATGCCATTGCTGCAGCTGGAAGGCGCCGCACCAGTGGTTGCGAAGCACGCCAGCCACCGCGACAAGCCCCCAGGGCATGCTGGCAAGCACAAGATAGAGCCAGATCGTTCCCCGGGGGAAATCGTGGGCACTGCCGTAAAGGTCACCCTGCCAGCCGCTGACGACAAAGCGCTTGATGTGCTCACCGACAATGAAGTAATCCAGGAAACCCGGTGTCTTCAGCTCTGCCAGGACATACCAGGGCGCTGACATCAACAGGGTCAGGGCCAGCCCGCGCACCCAGGGCAAACTGTGCCAGAGGGTCTGCCAACGGTTGAAGGTGAGCGCCCAGAGGAACACCGGCAGGCCAGCAAGCACCAGAACCAGTGGTCCCTTGGCCAGCAGGCCAGTAGCCAGGCCGATGAAGAACAGCCAGCCCCAGAGCGGCGGCCCCCCCTGCAGGCGAATGATCAGGCTCACCAGTGTCAGGCTGGTGCCAAGGGCCAGGAATGAATCCGTCATTACCGTGCCGGCAGACAGAAAGCCCAATGCCGTAGTGGCGTAGATTAACGCAGCCCAGAGCCCTTGAGTTTTGGCTCCGTGGCCGAGCGGGTCGGGGTGCAGGTAGCGACGCAGGTTGTAGACCAGCCAGACGATGCCGACATTGGCCAGCCAGGAGGGCAGTCGGCCGGCGAATTCGCTGACGCCGAACAGCTTGAACGACAGTGCCTGAGTCCAGAACGACAGGGGCGGCTTGCCCCAGAAAGGCACACCAATATCGAACCAGGGGGTTATCCAGTCGCCGGTTTCCGCCATGATCCGCGCCATCTCTGCGTAGCGGGGCTCGGTTGTGTCCGCGAACGGCAACAAGGCAGACAGGCCGAGCCTGGCAGCAAGCACCGAGACCAGCAGCCACAGCAAGGTGTTACTGATTCTGGTCATGGCCGGCCACTCGCAGCATGGGTTGTATGTAAGTCATGGTCTCCTGACTATCTTCCGCCACGATAAAGACCGGGCGTTGCTTGGTTTCCATATAGATGCGCCCGATGTATTCCCCCAACAAGCCGACACACAGAAGCTGGACGCCGGACAGGAAGGTGATCATGGCAATCAGGGAGGCATAGCCCGGTGTTGAAATGCCGAAGGCCAGCGCCCGGATTACCTCCCAGAGGCCAACGGTGCCGCCTGCCCCCGCGGCCAGTAAGCCCAGCACAAGGGCCAGTCGCAGTGGTCGGGTCGAGAATGAGGTGATGCCCTCCATGGCCAGGTGTACGAGTTTCAGGTAGTTCCACTTGGTGCTGCCTGCGATTCGGGGGTCGCGATCGAATTCCAGGGTTACGGTGGGCATACCGACCCAGGCAAACATGCCCTTGAGGTAACGGTTGCGTTCCGGAAGCCGGTTCAGGGCCTCGACCGTGCGCCGGCTCATCAGCCGGAAGTCGCCGGTATCGACCGGAATCGGAGAATCGCTGATCCGATTGATCAGACGATAGAAAAGGCTGGCCGTGATGCGTTTAAGCCAGCTTTCGCCGGCCCGGGATCGGCGTTTCATCAGCACGACATCGGCCCCTTTGCGCCATTCGGCAAGCATGTCGGGAATCAGTTCGGGGGGATCCTGAAGGTCTGCATCCATAAGCACCACGGCCTCGCCGCGGGCGTGCTCCAGGCCGGCCGAGACTGCCGCCTCCTTGCCGAAGTTTCGGGACAACTGCAAGACACGGATTTCTGGCTGCCGTTGCCTGGCGGCCATCAGAATGGCGACCGAATCATCCCGACTGCCGTCGTCGACAAACAGCAGCTCAAAGCTGCCGTCGAGCTTTTGCCCGGTTGTCCAGAGTCGAGCCAGCAGGGCCGGGAGCACTTCAGCCTCGTTGTGGACCGGAATAACTATGCTCAGCATAGGTTCAGGGGAGCTTGAGCGTTGTTTTTTCATGGAAAACAAACCTCTTGGCAAAGAAGTAATTGGCAACCGTGACGAGTGCCGTGGCCAGGAACTGTGCTGACAGGACTTTGAGGCCAGCCAGGCTGAGAACGGAGAAGCTGAAAAGGTTCAGGGTCCAGCCCAGACTGGCTGCCGCCAGGTATCGCGGCATCGCGACTCGGTGCGGCAGGTTCGAGGCAAACGCGTACTGATGCTGGGCCACGTAGTTGAAAACCAGTCCGGCCGTGGCTCCGGTTGCTGTTGCGAGCCTGGGGTCAAGCCCGGCCTGAACCAGCAGGCCCATCATCAGCCAATGCAACAGCGTGGCCAGTCCGCCGGCTGCAAGGAAACGGGCAAGTCGGCGTTGAAAAAAATGGCGAGCTTTGGGCATAGGTGTTTGCGTCTGTGTCGATTGTTTTCGGGATAGCCCCGAGGTTGGCCGCAATCTACCCCTCCTTTCTTAAGTGAGCCTTAACCGTGCAGGCACAGAAACCTTAAGGCGCTCTTAAGGTTTCTGTGGTGCCGTCTTAAGACTGGTTTAAGCCAGCCTTTCTAATCTGTCAGCCATGACCCTGCGTCCGTCAGGGCCAGGAAAAGCAAGTAGAGAGAAGGCAGCCATGACTGATCCGTTAACAATGTCGACCTGTTGTCCTCCGGATTCCGGGGAGTTGGTTCCGGCCGTCCGTTGTGCTGGCCGGTGGTTTTGCGAAATCCAGTCCAACACGCCATTGGCCCACACGGTGTCGGATTTCATTCGGCGCCGCTTCCTCCACGCGTACGGGGCCGAGCCTTCCCTGCGTATTCCACGGCTTCTGGCCCTGACAACCGCTCAGGGAACGCTGCTGGCCGCCGTTGGCGTGCGCAATGCGGAACAGGAACGGCTTTTTCTGGAGGATTACCTGTCGGTTCCGGTGCAAACCCTGATGCCGGAACCGGGAACCAAGCGCAGCGGTATTGCCGAAATTGCCCACCTGGCCGGGGTGGAAGCCGGGGTCAGCCGCTATCTGTTCGCCTCGCTCTCAGTGTGGTTGGATGCTGCCGGCTATGACTGGGTGGTGTGTACCGGTACCGACCAGTTGCGTAACAGTTTCCATCGGCTCGGCATCGCCACGCAGGTGCTGGCGGATGCCGACCCTTCCAAATTGCCGGATGGCGGCGCTGGTTGGGGTCGCTATTACGACCATCATCCGGTGGTGATGACCATCAAGGTCGCTGATGGTATGGCGGCCTTGCGCGCCGCCGGCTTGCTGAAGCTGGTGCAGCCGGTTGTTGCGGCCGAGGATAAACCGCAGGCGGATCTGGGAGGTGCCTATGGCCGCCTTGCCTGATCTCCTGTCTCAGCGGGTCCGGCAACATCCGGATCGCATTGCACTGCAGGGGCCAGACGCCAGTTTCAGTTATCAGCAGCTATGGCGGGCGGCGCAGTTGGTGGCCGAGCAGTTGCGGAACCTGGGCGTGAAACGCATCGGCCTGTGTGGCGACAACACCCCGGCCTGGGTGGTTGCGGACCTGGCTTGTCTGATGGCGGACGTGGTGTGTGTACCGGTGCCGGTGTTTTTTTCCAGAAGCCAGACCGAGCACCTGATTCAGCGGGCCGGGCTGGATGCCCTGGTATTCAGTGGCGAAGCAGAACAGGCGGAGATGATCGGTCATGGCGTCTGGTTGAGACATTTGCCGGTGTCCCCTGCTGCCTCCTGGATGCCGGAACACACCGCCAAGATTACCTTCACCTCCGGCAGTACTGGTACCCCCAAGGGCGTGTGCCTGTCGGCGCAGCAGCTGGCGGCGACCGCCGGTGCGCTGCAGCAGCGGCTGGAAGGTGTGGAGCTGGAGCGACACCTGTGCATTCTGCCGCTGGCAACCCTGCTGGAGAACATTGCCGGGGTTTACCTGCCCCTGCTGATGGGCGCCGCGGTGACGGTTGCCCCGTTGCAGACCCTGGGCATGACCGGCAGCAGTGGCCTCGATCTCGGCCAGCTGGTGGCCGGCCTGAACCGGCATCAACCCCATTCCGTGATTCTGGTGCCTGAGCTGGCGATGGCGCTGGTCAATGCCGGCGAGCAGGGATTGCTGACAACGGATTCGTTTCGCTTCCTGGCGGTCGGCGGCGGCCGGGTATCGCCGGACCTGTTGGCCCGGGGACGGTCGATTGGGTTGCCTCTGTACGAGGGCTACGGTTTGTCTGAATGTGGCTCGGTGGTGGCGCTGAACGTTCCCGGAGCCGAGCGAGAAGGCTCGGTGGGCCGGCCCCTGGGGCATGTGCAGGTAAAGGTGGATAACGAACACCGGATTCTGGTTCGGGGCAATACCCATCTGGGGTATCTCGGTGATGAGCCGCAAGCCGATGACTGGCTGGATACCGGAGATCTGGGCGACCAGGACGCCGAGGGCTTTCTGGCCGTCAACGGCCGGGCCAAGAATCTGTTGATCACCAGCTTTGGCCGGAACATCAGCCCGGAATGGCTGGAAAGTGAACTGGTCCAGGCATTGGGGGCCACTCAGGCCGTGGTATTTGGCGATGGTGAGCCACAACCCGGTGCTTTGGTGGTGATCACCGATAGTCGAAGCCCTGATGATGTGCGTGCGGCCCTGACGTTGCTGAATGCCGGTTTGCCGGATTATGCCCGCCTGCAGGCTGTGTACCTGCGCCGGCAACGGCTGACCCAGGCCGAGGGTCACATCACGGCCAACGGTCGCCCGGTGCGGCACCAGATTCAGGCGGACCTGCCCAGGCTCATGGCCGAATCCTTTCCCTTATTCATGAATCTCTCAGTGCCTGCGGGCACTTCTATCCGACAGCCAACGCCAGGAGGCTCCAGCATGGCATTTTTTGACCGACTGCAATCCGAAACTGAACAGGCCCGGGCCCATGTCACCGGAGCCCCGGTGATTCAGGCTATCCGCGAGGGTCGCTTTGATCTTGAGGGTTACACCTGGTTCCTGACCCAGGCCTATCACCACGTGAAGCACACCGTGCCACTGATGATGGCCTGTGGTGGCCGGCTGCCCGAACGGCTGGAATTCGTGCGCAAGGCACTGGTGGAATACATCGAGGAAGAATACGGCCACCACGAGTGGATTCTCAACGACCTTGAAGCCTGCGGTGAAGACAAGGAAGCCATTCGTCATGGCCAGCCCGATACCTCCATCGAGTTGATGGTGGCCTACCTGTATGACCGCATCCAGCGGGGTAACCCGGCGGCTTTTTTTGGCATGGTTCAGGTGCTGGAGGGCACCTCCATTGAGCTGGCCACGCCCCTGGGTGAAGCCATCCAGAAACAGCTGGGCCTGCCCAATCAGGCGTTCAGTTATCTTTACTCTCACGGCGCCCTGGATCAGGACCACTTCGAGTTCTTCCGCAACCTGATGAACGACATCACCGATCCGGAGGACCAGCAGGCCATCATCGAGGCTGCGCGCATGGTGTATCGCCTTTACGGCGATATGCTTCACAGTATTCCGCTGCGGGCCCATGGCAAGGAGCAACGTCATGAGGCTGCATGACCGTACCTTCCTGCTGCTGGGTGGTACCGGTGGCATTGGCCAGGCCCTGATCGGGCCGTTGGTGGAATGCGGTGCCCGGGTGATCGTTGCGACCCGGCATCCGGAGCGGCTGGAAAAGCGCGCCGGCGTTTCTCCGGTACACCTGGAGCTGGCCAGCCCGGAGCTGGATCGACAGCTTCAACAGTTGAGTGAGGTGTATCCCGATATTGATGGCGTGATTCATTGCGCCGGCCAGAACCGGTTTGCGGCGCTGGATACCATGGCGATCAGTGACCTGGATGCCCAGCTTATGGTCAATCTGCGTTCCGCCATGCTGGTGGCCCGGCATTTTGTGCCTCGTTTCCGTAAAGCGGGCGTGGGCGCCCTGGTGTTGGTGGGGTCCACCTTCGGCAGCATCGGGTTTCCCGGCTACACCGCCTATTGCGCCAGCAAGTTCGGCCTGCGCGGATTCAGCGAAGCCCTGCGCCGGGAGCTGGCGGACACCCCGGTGCAGGTGGTGTACGTAGCGCCCAGAGCCACGGCCACGGCTATGAACCCGGCGCCGGTGAACGAGCTGAACCGTGCCCTGGGCAATGCCATGGACGCACCGGAAGCTGTCGCAGCCCAGATTCTTCAGGCGATGGAAAAAGATGAACGCCGGCGGTTTCTCGGCTGGCCGGAAAAACTGTTTGTGGTGATCAACGGCATCCTGCCGAAGCTTGTGGATAAAGCGATGTTAAAACAGCTGCCGGTGATCCGGCGCTTTCTGGATTCAGGAGTGGTGTCATGAAGTGGATCGTAATGGTGTTGGCGGGGGTCATGGCCATGCCCCTCTGGGCTCAGGACATGCAGGCGGAACTGGCCCAAATCCAGCAACGCTGGGCGCAGATCCAGTATCAGTTGCCAGACGATGATAAGGAAAAGGCATTTGAGTCACTGGCCAAAGAGGCCGAGACCTTTGTCGCTGATTATCCGGGCCGTGCCGAACCGCTGATCTGGCAGGGTATTGTGCTCAGCACCTACGCCGGTGCCAAAGGCGGCCTGGGTGCGCTGGGGCTGGTGAAAGAGGCCCGCGCCTCCCTGGAAGCGGCCCTGAAGATCGCTCCGGAGGCGCTGGATGGCTCAGCCTATACCTCGCTGGGTAGCCTTTATTATCAGGTGCCAGGCTGGCCGTTGGGGTTCGGGGATGATGAGATGGCCCGGAAGTACCTCCAGAAATCGCTGGCAATCAACCCGGACGGTATCGATGCCAATTATTTCTTCGGTGATTTTCTGGCACAACAGGACGAGCCGCAACGGGCCCGGGTCTATCTTGAAAAAGTGTTAGCGGCCCCGTCGAGACCGGGTCGGGAAGTGGCGGATGCCGGCCGTCGGGCGGAAGCAAGGGCCCGCCTGGATAGCCTGTAAGGTTCTGTTCGCAGCGACTGTCGGGCTGGACTACACTCACTGAAGATAAGGGTGACGAGTACAGGGGAGACAGGCCATACATGGCAAAACAGCCCGGGGAGCAGCAGCCAGAGGGCCTGTCGGCCGCGTTTTTCCAGAAACTGGCGTCTGGAGTGCCAGGGGTTTTGTTTACCTACTGGCTCAGCGCTGATCACCAATCCCACTATTACCCGTTTGTGAGTTCCCAGGTCCGTGACCTGTTCGGTGTTGAGCCAGAGCGGCTGAAGACCAGTGCAGACTCGGTGTTCAGTGTCATCCATCCCGAAGACGCTGCCGGTGTGGGCGAGACCATCCTGCAATCGGCAAAAACGCTTGAGCCCTGGTGCTACCGGGCCCGGCTTCGGATGAAAAATGGCGAGTACCAGTGGTATGAAGCCCATTCCGTACCGGAGCGGCAACCGGACGGCAGCACGCTATGGTATGGCCAGTTCCACAACATCCAGCACTACAAGGAGCTGGAGCACCATCTTCGGGATAGCGAAGCGGAATTCTCGTTCCAGGCCGGTTTCCAGAAGCTGATTGCCCGGCTTTCCAGTGAGTTCATTCATCTCGGATTTGGCTCCATTGACGACTGCATTGATGAGTTGCTCAGATCCATCGGCGCCTTCTTCAGCGTTGATCGCGCCTACGTCTATGCCTTTTCGCCGGACCTTGCCACCATGACCAATACCCACGAATGGTGTGCTCCGGGTGTGCCATCGTTGATGGCGGATCAGCAGGCGGTGCCGATTGACGATTTCCGCTGGTGGCAGCAACAGATTCGCCTGATGGAGAGCCAGAGCCAGGTGGTGTTCATTGAGGACACTGCGGATTTGCCGCCTGAGGCCGAAAATGAGCGGGCATTGCTGGAGCAGCAGGGAGTCAGTTCCATGTTCTGCGTCCCTGTCCGGATCCGCGGCCAGGTGATGGGCTTCTTTGGTGTGGATTCGTTATCCCGGCGGAGTTGGCGGCGGGATATGGCGGATCTGTTGATTATTGTCTCTGGTCTGTTGTCCGGTGCGTTGGAACGCAACCGGCTGGAAGAGGACCTGCTTAACCAGTCGATTCGTGATCCCCTGACTGGACTGCATAACCGTCGTTACCTGATGCCCCGGCTGGACGAGATCCTTGCTGCCAGCAATCGCCATGGCGACCGTTTCTGCCTGGCCATGTTCGATATTGATCACTTCAAACGGATAAACGACAACCTGGGCCACCTGGCAGGTGATCAGGTACTGATGCGATTTACCGACCTCCTGCTCGCCCATACCAGAACCACCGATGTGGTGTCCCGCTTCGGGGGTGAGGAATTTCTGGTGGTTTTTACCGGGGTAACCGAGAGGGATGTGCAAACCCTGGTGATGCGAATCATGGAAGCAGTAAGGGAGGAGGAATGGTTGGTCGACGGCAAGACATTAACCGTTACGGTCAGTGCCGGGGCGGTGTGCGTGTCGGAGCTGACAGACGAGCCGGCCACCCCGGAGGCAATGATTGCCAGGGCAGATGATAGGCTGTACCAGGCCAAGGATGGGGGCCGGGATTGCCTGGTTGATGCATCGGGATTATCGCGCATATAAGAAAACAGCATTTCACCTTATATATCGTTTCAGTATATCCTTAGATCAAATTAAAGAACTGGCGACTTCAAAGGTGAACACCATGACTCAGCCCATCGTTCAGCATTTTTTCGACGAACCCACTAACACCTTCAGTTATGTCGTGCGCGATCCCGGCAGCCGGGCTTGTGCGATTCTGGATTCGGTGCTGGATTTCGATTATGCCGCTGGCCGCACCGATGTGCGCTCGGCCGACGAGATTATTCAGTACATCCAGGCGAACGATCTGACCGTGGAATGGATTCTGGAAACTCACGTACATGCGGATCACCTGTCAGCAGCTCCCTACCTGCATGACAAGCTCGGAGGCAAAACCGGTATCGGGGCAAAAATCATTCAGGTACAGGAAATTTTCGGCAAGGCCTTTAACGCCGGTACCGAGTTTGCCCGCGATGGCAGTCAGTTTGACCGGCTCTTTGAGGAAGGCGACACCTTTGCGATCGGCAGCCTCGAAGGCAGTGTGCTACATACGCCCGGCCATACACCGGCCTGCCTCACCTATGTGATTGGCGACGCCGCATTTGTGGGCGATACCCTGTTTATGCCGGATTACGGCACGGCCCGCTGTGATTTCCCGGGCGGAGATGCCCGGGTTCTGTATCAGTCCATCCAGAAAGTTCTGGCGTTGCCGCCGGAGACTCGCATCTTCCTGTGCCATGATTACAAGGCTCCTGACCGTGATGAATACCAGCACATGACCACCGTGGCCGAGCAGCGCCGGGCCAATGTGCACGTGCACGATGGTGTGTCGGAAGAGGAGTTTGTGAAGATGCGCACCGAGCGGGATGCAACGCTGGATATGCCGAGGCTGATCCTGCCGTCGGTGCAGGTGAATATGCGGGCGGGCCATATGCCGTCTGCAGAAGACAACGGCCAGGTGTACCTGAAGGTACCGGTCAACCTGTTCTGAGCCGCGCATGAATCTGAAACGCTATCTGCCCATTCTGCAATGGGTGCCATCCTACGGTCGTGACCAGGCCACCAGTGATCTGGTGGCTGCGGTTATTGTCACCGTTATGCTCATTCCGCAGTCCCTGGCGTACGCTCTGCTGGCAGGCCTCCCGGCGCAGGTCGGGTTGTACGCCAGTATCCTGCCACTGGTGGTCTATGCGGTATTCGGAACCAGTCGCACCCTCTCTGTTGGCCCGGTGGCGGTGGCCTCGCTGATGACGGCGGCTGCTCTGGCGCCACTGGCCGAGGCGGGCACTGCTGAGTATCTGGCTGGAGCTATTTTGCTGGCGGTGATGTCTGGCCTGATGCTGACCCTGATGGGGGTGCTGAGGCTGGGATTCCTGGCCAATTTCCTGAGCCATCCGGTGATATCCGGGTTTATTACCGCCTCGGGCATTGTCATTGCCGCCAGCCAGCTCAAGCACCTGTTCGGTATCCAGGCCAATGGCCACAACCTGTTGGAGATTGGTCATTCGTTACTGGTTTCGCTGGGCAATACCAACTTGCCCACGCTGTTGATCGGGGTCGGTGCCCTGCTGTTTCTGCTGTGGTCTCGCCGGTACCTGAAACCGGTACTGCATCGATTTGGCCTGGCGCCCCGGGTGGCCGACATCCTGACCAAGACCGCGCCCATTCTGGCGGTGCTGATCACGACTCTCGTTGCCTGGGTATTGCGGCTGGATGAGCAGGGGGTGCGACTGGTCGGTGAGGTACCGTCAGGATTGCCTACCTTCACCATGCCCAGTCTGGATATTGGCTTGTGGTCCCAACTGGCGGTCAGCGCCTTGCTGATCAGTGTGGTGGGTTTCGTGGAATCGGTTTCCGTGGGTCAGACCCTGGCGGCCAAACGGCGCCAGCGCATTGACCCGGACCAGGAGCTGATTGGTCTGGGTACTGCGAACCTGGGGTCCGGCCTGTCGGGCGGTATGCCGGTTACCGGTGGCTTTTCCCGTTCGGTGGTGAACTTTGATGCTGGCGCAGAAACGCCGGCGGCTGGCGCTTACACGGCGGTGGGCATCGCCCTGGCCACTCTGTTCCTCACTCCGGCCATAGCCTGGCTGCCCCAGGCGACGCTGGCGGCGACCATTATTGTGGCGGTGATCACCCTGATTGATCTGCCTGCACTGGGCCGCACTTTCCGATATTCCCGTACCGATTTCGGGGCCATGCTGGCGACCATCCTGCTTACCCTTGGTCACAGTGTCGAAGCCGGTATCATTGCCGGGGTGGCGTTATCGATTGGCCTGTTCCTGTACCGCACCAGTCGCCCCCACAGCGCCGTGGTGGGCCGGGTGCCGGGCACCGAGCATTTCCGCAACGTGCTGCGCCATGAGGTGGAACTCTGTCCCAAAGTTACCTTCCTGCGGGTGGATGAAAGCCTGTATTTCGCCAATGCCCGTTTCCTTGAAGAAACCGTGATGGATCTGGTTACCCGGGAGCCGGAGCTGACCGATCTGGTGCTGGTGTGTCCGGCGGTGAACCTTATTGACGCCTCAGCCCTGGAAAGCCTGGAAGCGATTAACGAACGGCTGCGCGACGCCGGGGTGCGTCTGCATTTCTCGGAAATCAAGGGCCCGGTCATGGACCGGCTCAAAGGCACGGAGTTGCTGGAACACCTGGGCGGACGCATCTTCCTGAGCACTTATGAAGCCTGGCAGGCGCTCACGAACCGGGCGGCGTTGGCGGCTTGACCTGAACGGTGTGATCCCATTGACGGTGTATGGGGTATGTGTAGACACTGCCCCGTATTTCCAATCGCACCCGCACCGGTAAATCGCCATGGGAATGACCGACAACCTGCTCTCCACCAGTCAATGGCTGATCACCGCCGTGTTGTTTGCGGTGATCCTGTTAAACGCGGTGCGTTCTGTCGACTGGTCCGCCTTGCGCAGGGATAACGCTCTGCAGCATTCGTTTTTTGGCGCTGCGGTGATTCTGGGTTTTGTCTGGCAGTTGCGGGCAGGTATTTCACCAGGATTGGCGATTCACATCTTTGGCATCACGGTGATTACCCTGATGCTGGGTTGGGCTCTGGCCGTGCTGGCGGGTCTGCTGGCCCTGGTGATCACCGTCATCACCGGGCGAGAGCCGTTACTGATGTTTGCCGCCAACGGTCTGATTACGGTGATGGTCCCGGCACTGGTCAGCCATGGCATCATGTTGTGGGAACGGCGGCGCAATTTCCGTAACTTCTTCGCTTATATCTTCTTCTGTGGTTTTTTCGGAGCCGGTCTGTCGGTAGCCGCGGCAGGCATGGTGATGTGCCTGATGCTATGGAGCAGCGGCACCTACAGTTTTGATGAACTGGTGCATGAGTATCTGAGGTATCTGCCGCTGTTCATGATTCCGGAGGGCTTCATCAACGGCACCTTTGTCACTGGCCTGATGGTTTTCCATCCGGACCGGCTCAGTACGCTGGACCAGAGCCGCTACCGTTAAGGCCCTTATCAGATACCGTCACCCTGCTCGGAAACGGTCTGCAGTTCACGAATGTCCCTCCTGGAGTGGCTTCTCCGACGCCAGTTGTCCAGCCAGCCCAGTACTTCGGCTGACGGCATAGGCCGGGCGATGCCATAGCCCTGAACCAGATTGCAGCCCATGTCCCGCAGTGCGATGGCGTGCTCCAGCGTTTCCACCCCTTCGGCCAGTACGGGGTGGTCAAAACGCTGTGCGAGGAAAATGACGCTTTCGACAATGGCACGGTCATTGGCGTCGGTAAGCATGTTGCGGACGAAACTCTTGTCAATCTTGATGACATCCACGGGCAGGGTGCGCAGGTAGGTCAACGAGGAAAAACCGGTGCCAAAGTCGTCCAGCGCCACCTGCAGACCCAGAGACTGGCAGCGCGCCAGCACATTGCTGGCGCGTTTGGTGTCTTCCAGCGCCGTGGATTCCAGCACTTCCAGAGTGATTTGCCCGGGGCTCACTTCCGGATGGCTTTGCAGATAGCCTTCCAGGTAGTCCGCAAACTTCCGGTCCATCAGGTGGGGCGCGCTGATATTGATGCTGACTGCCAGAGCTTCGCCGGCTTCCCGCCATCGGTTCATCTGGTGAATCGCTTCTTTCAGCACCCATTGGCCCAGGGGGATCTCCAGGTGACTGTTGGCCAACGCCGGCAGAAAGGCATCGGGGGTAATCAGTCCTTTTTCGGGGTGGTTCCAGCGAATCAGGGCCTCAAAGGCAATCACCTGACAGTCGGCCATCCGCAGTTGTGGCTGGAAGTAGAGTGCTAATTCCTCGTTCTCCAGGGCCCGGGAAATCTCCATCAGCAGGTTCCGACGTTCCTTGCGGAAGGCATATTGGCCTGGATCGAAAATATAAAACTGGTTGCGGCCTTTCTCTTTGGCAGCATACATGGCCTGGTCGGCATGGCGGATCAGACCTTCGGCGTCGGTATCATCCTCCGGGTACAGGGTGACGCCGAGGCTGGCGGTCAGATTTACCGCTTTACCCGCCATGTCGAAAGGCTCACTGACCGAGCTCAGGATACGCTGATACAGCGGCTCGGAATGATCGCTCTGAATCAGCAGAACAAATTCATCGCCGCCGATTCGGGCGACGGTATCTCCGCTGCGGAGACTTCGGGTGAGCCGTTCCGCCACCATGCGGAGGGCCTCGTCGCCGAAATCGTGGCCGAGTTCATCGTTGATACCCTTGAATCCGTCCAGGTCAAGATAGCAGATGGCGAGTGAGCGTTTCTGCCGGTCCGCGTGCGCCCTGGCGGATCGCAACCGCTCTTCCAGAAGCTGGCGGTTGGGCAGGCCGGTGAGGTCGTCGTAATTCGCGGCCCGGTCGAGCTCTTTGGCGTGATTCTTCAGGGCAGTGATATCGGAGAACGCCGCCACATAATAATGTTTGCCGGGTTCTTCCAGGTGCACCCGGCTGATCGATAGCAGTTCCACATATTCCTCACCGTTTTTGCGGCGATTCCACACCTCTCCGCGCCAGTGATCGGTTTTTTCGATGGACTGCCACATGGAGCGGTAGTATTCCCGGGAATGGCGGCCAGAGCTCAGAATGGAAGGGTTGAGGCCGAGTACTTCCTGACGGCTGTAGCCGGTAATCCGGGAAAACGCTGGGTTTACATCGATAATGTGGTTGAGGTGATCGGTGATGACAATCGCCTCGTGGCTGCGATCAAAGACGCTGGCAGCGATGCGCAGGCTGCGTTCGCTGTTTTTCCGGTCGGAGATGTTGGTCTGGATTACCACAAAGCCGGGTTCAATGCCGTCCTCTCCATCGACGGGTGTGCAGTAGGTGTGTACCCAGTAAGGTTCGCCGTTGGCGGTGTAGTGCAGGATGTCTTCTTCAAACGCCTCGCCCCGGAACAGGTGGCGATGTATCCGGCTGACGGTCTCCAGATCCGTATCCGGGCCAGCCAGAACCTGATTCGGCAGTTTCCCGCGCACCGAATTCAACGAGTAGCCAGTGTGCTTCTCAAACGCCTGATTGACCCACTCGATGCAGCCACCGGCGTCCAGAATCAGTGCCATGTTGCGGGTGGCGGTGGCCACCAGCGCCAGTCGTTTCGGGTCGATATCCGTGGCAGGCTGAGGGGTATCCGGGGTGTTGGGCATAGATCAGGTGTTCCGGTTATCGGTGGCTTTCGGCTTCCTCCTCTCCATGTGAGAACTGTTTGCGAGTATAGCAATGATTGGCTACCCGCAACCTCCGTATTTGCCGTGTGCCTGTTATCCGTTTATTGCAAAGGGAGGTTGCCGGGGATGCTACCGCATCCGGGATTGGAAGGCATTCGACCTTGGTTTCAGGAAGTTGACGATCGTCAATTCGAAGTGAGATTTTTACCGTTTCAGGACAGCTAGGAGATTCACTGTCGCCAGCGGGAATGCTTCTGGAGTTTTCGTTGCAGAGTTCGGCGGTGCATGTTCAGAGCCCTGGCCGTTGCGGATATATTGCCCTCGTGTTCATTCAGCACCCGCTGGATATGTTCCCACTCCATTTCCTCCACCGAGGGCGGTTCCTGGCGCAGTGCGGGGCCGCCCTCAAGGGGTTCAAAGCCCTGTATCAGCTGGCTGACGGTGACCGGTTTGCACAGATAGTTTGCGGCGCCACGGCGCATGGCCTCCACCGCCGTGGCGATACTGCCGTAGCCGGTCAGTACCAGTACCTCAAGATTGTCATCGTGTTGCAGCAGCTCTGGCAGTAATTGCAGGCCGCTTTCACCCGCCAGATTGAGGTCCAGCACGCAGCGGTTAAAGCGGTTCTCATCAAGTGCCCGTAGCGCATCCTCGCGGTTACTGGCCGTGACGCTCTCTACGCCTTGCCGCGTCAGGGAGCGGCCCAGCACCTGAAGAAAGGTTTCATCGTCATCAATCAGTAACCAGCGTTCGCCGTCGGTCATGTTCAGATAACTCCCGTAGAAGGTGCGTCAGACACTGGAAGATCGATCACCATGGTGGTGCCCCGGTCGCTCACCCGGGCACGAAGGTGGCCGCCTAGCCGCTGTATGGTGGCGTTGGACAGAAACAGCCCTACACCCAGACCATTGCGGGAATCCACCACGTCTTCGCCCGGCGCACCGGCAAAGGCACTTTCCAGACCATCGCCATGGTCTTCGACGATAATCTCCACCCGTGCATTGTCTGAGCTGCGGCAACTGACCGCGACCCATTGCGGGCTGGCGGTCAGGGCGTTGGCGAGCAGGTTCAGTACCGCCTGATCGAGGGTGGCATCTACCGCAACCATGGCCTCGGGACAATCGTCTGCCCAGCGTATCGGCCCGGCGGGCCAGAGCAAGGTTGCAGACTCCCGAAGCCGTTTGAGCCAGGCAGACACCGGCAGGTTTTCCAGTTTTGCGTTGCGGGCTTCGACGGCCGCCTGGGTCAGCTGCTGGAGATGGCCACTGCACAGTGCCAGCTGCTGTTGCATCATGCTCAGATCATCCTCCAGATGCTTGTCGCCCTGATCAGAGGTGGCAGAGCGAATTTCATCCAGCAGTAACGTCATGGTGTTCAGGGGCGTTCCGAGACGATGGGCGACGGCCGCGGCGGACAGGCCCAGAGAAATAATCTGTTCGTCGCGAAGCCGGTTTTCCCGGAACTGTCCAAGCTGGGATTGCTGTGCTCTGAGCTGGCGGGCCAGAGTGCCCACTACCAGGAGCAGGATGGTGGCAGTCAGGGCAAAGGTCACCCACATACCCACCAGATGTAGCTGGGCCAGGTCGCCGCCGTGATGCTGATGTTCAATGGCGGGCGTATGCCAGAGCACCAGGGCGGTATACACCAGAACACCGGATACTGTCAGGACGATACTGTGGCGCCCAGGCACCAGGATAATGGCGACCGCAATCGGCAGCAGCAGGAGCGAGACCAGAGGGTTGGTGTAGCCTCCGGTAAGGTAAAGCCAGAACCCGATCAGTACCAGATCGGCTGCCAGGGTAAGGCTGACAAAAACCGCCGAGGCGGGCGGGCGCCGGCTGAACCATAACCATCCGAGCGTGGCCAGTACACCGTATAGCAGGCACAGCAGCAGCGCCTCGGCCCGATGAGCAAGGGTGATGGTGGTTTCGGCAACCGCGACCGCCACCAGCAAGGTGACAATAATGGCCAGGCGCATGCCCAGAAGGTAGCGGGCGGCCTGCCGAAAACCGGTCTGTGAGTGTGTCAGCCATTCCATGAGGGCATTCTAGCAGCGTGTAGCCGGTGCCGGGGCGAAAAACCTCTGGCTATTGCTTCGGGTCAACCGGCCGGTAGCACACCAGTTCCTGGCGAACCACATCGCCGGCCAGCTGAATAGGCGACTGATTCATGACATACACCCTGATGGCGCGTTCAATGTCACTGGCGTTATCGGGCTGGGAGATTTCGCCGGGTAGGAGGTCAGGCCGGTAGCAGCACTGGTCTGATTCAGGAAACAGCGCCACATAGGCAATACCGGTTTCCACCAGATCCTGAAAGAAATGAGAGCCATAGGACAGATCCGGCACCATGTCGCCGGCGTTTTCGGATACCTCCACCAAAGCACTGACCCCGGCGATATCGGCAAACCTGACCGGTACGCCCAGTTCCGGGCTGCTGGTGCCCCAGCGGCCGGGGCCGATCAGCAGGGTGCTTTTGCTGGATTCCCGCACTATCTCGCCGACACGGCGGGCGACTTCGTAACGCTGGTTGGTATTCAGGCTGGCGTAAACAGCTGCATCTACACGGATGACCCGCTCGATCGCCAGATTGATGTTGCCGCCCATGAAATGGCCATGGGTGCGGAAAATCTCCCGCTCTGCTGGCAGATGTTCCGGCAGTGTGACTGGGCCGGTTTCGCCAATGGTGGCCAGTGGCCGGCACTGCACCAGGTTGAAGGAGGGTTCGCCGTGCTCATCCAGGTGCAGGGTGAACTCGACATCCACGGGATGCTGATAGCCGGCCTCCAGGGTCGATAACAGGGACGACAGCCGCTGAATAAACGAGCTGGCCTGAACCAGCGGCCGGAAGGTCAGCCGCCACACTGGCCCTGGCAGGCCAATCTGTTCCGCCCGAGCACTGGCGGCCCGGTCGATCTCGCCCATGTGCGCCATGGGCAGGTCGCTAACGGTTTCCAGTAACTGGCTCAGGGGCCGGGTTTCCAGATGGCCTTCCTGCAGGTCGAGCACATCCACCAGATGCTGGGAGAACCGGTAGTGTTCGTCCGGATTGCGGAATGGTTGCCGGCCAGGATGGTCCAGCGCCATCACGCAGGCGTGGTCGCCTTCAATTCGATCCACGGCCCGGGTGCCCAACCCCATAACCAGGCGCACCATGCCCGCTTTCGGGTCCATGTTGCTGTCCCAGGCAAAGGTGTTTCTGGATACCCCAACGCCGGCCGCATCCGGCAGGTAGTAGCGGCCATGGAAACGGCCATTCACCCGCTGGATCAGCAGAGCCATAGGCTCCTCGCGCTGGTCCAGCCCCCGTTGTTTACGGTACACCAGAGCGTCTTCGCTCATGGACGAGGCGTAGACCTGTCGGATGGCATCTTCCAGTTCCGCCAGTCGCTGTTCCGGTGCCCCCTGGTTGATCAGGAAGACGCTGTCGTATTTGCCGGCAAAGGCGTTGCCGAAACCATCCTCCTGCAGGCTGGATGAGCGCACCAGGATGGGGTATTGGCCGTAGTGGTCGAGCAGGCGCTCCAGTTCCGAGCGGACTTCCGCCGGGAACTGCCCGGTCAGAATGGCCTGGCGCAGGGAGGGTGCTTCACTCAGATAACCCTCTGGCGAGCGTTGTCGCATGATTGCCGGCCACAGGCCATTGTGGACCAGAAACGCATAGTAGGCATCGGTGCCCAGGTAGCTGGAATCGTGGGGTTCCAGATTCGGCTGCCAGAGTTCCGGGGCGTCTTTCAGCAGGATGTTTCTGGCGATCAGCATGCCCGTGGCCTTGCCGCCAATGTAACCGCTGCCAACCAGACGGCTGCGGATGGTGAGCAGATCTTCCAGGGTCAGGTAGCGGCGGGCCAGTTCCAGAATCTGGGGGTCCCGGCTGATCATAACCTGGAGAACCTGCTCCTGCAGATCGGACATGCAGGCCTGGTCCTGTTCATAGATGGCCCGGCTGACTTCCTGGAACAGTCTGTCCCAGTAATCCAGCAGGGGTTGGCGATGCAGGTGCTCGGATTCCAGCGAGGCCTGTAAGCGGGTGGCATCGCTGCTGTCGGTAATTGGCCGAAACTGGCCAGCCTGTTCCCGATGAGGCAGGAACATGGTCGGCGACTGGCGGCGCCAGGCCTTGATGGGATGAATCTGCACATCCTCGCCGTGGCGGTGCACATCGATCATCACCTGGGTGGTCTGGCGAATCCGGTCCAGGGTCATCCGGGAGTGTCGGTCCGGGTGCAGGGCGAACCAGGCGACAGTATCCAGCTCGAACAGGAAGGGACACACCACCCGGAAAAAGTTGCCCACCATGGTGTCTGTGGCCCAGGCGTTAAGTAGCTCACTCAGGCTGTCGCACACGTAGAAGGCGCCGCGGCCATGCTGTTCGATCAGGTGCCAGACCCGGCTGGTAAAACTCTCGAAGCCGCCGAGGGCATCAATGGTGATGGTGCGCACCGCAGGGTGCCGGTTAATGATCGGCGGATGCTCGCCGAAGCGGAGATAGATGATCTGCCGGCCGGCGTCGGCGGCAGCATCCAGAAAGGGAAGAACGAATCGGCGGTAATCGTCCAGATCGGAGACCCTCCAGACGACATTGTCGCCGATTCGCAGGCCATCCAGCACCTCATCCAGACCGGGCAGTCCGGTGGACACCCGGTCTGTGGTCTGCTGAGGCTGCTGGCTGGTCATGGCTCGATCAGATCACGCCCATGGCGGTCATGGCCTTGGCCACGCGGATGAAACCGTTGATGTTCGCGCCCAGCACGTAGTTACCCTGCGCGCCGAACTCGGCGGCAGTTTCGTAACAGTTCTTGTGGATATCGATCATGATTTCCTCAAGGCGCTTCTGGGTGTAATCGAAGGTCCAGGAGTCGCGGCTGGCGTTCTGCTGCATTTCCAGGGCGGAAGTGGCAACACCACCGGCGTTAGCGGCCTTGCCCGGGCCGTACGCAATCTTGGCGTCCTGGAAGATGATGATGCCTTCCGGCGTGGTGGGCATGTTGGCGCCTTCAGCAACCGCGATACAGCCGTTTTCTACCAGCATCTTGGCATCGCTGCCATTGAGCTCGTTCTGGGTGGCGCAAGGCAGGGCCACATCACACGGAATGCTCCAGATGTTGCCGTCTTCCACGTACCTGGCATCTTTGTGGTACTCAGTGTAGGCGCTGATGCGGCGGCGCTCCACTTCCTTGATGCGCTTGACGGTCTGCAGGTCAATGCCCTTCTCGTGCACGATCATGCCCTGGGAGTCAGAGCAGGCAATCACTTTAGCGCCCAGTTCGTGGCACTTTTCGATGGCATAGATGGCCACGTTGCCAGAGCCCGACACCACTACAGTCTTGCCTTCCAGCGAGTCACCGCGAGCTTTCAGCATTTCGTGGGTGAAGAACACGGTGCCGTAACCGGTGGCTTCGGTACGGGCGCGGCTTCCGCCCCAGTCCAGGCCCTTGCCGGTGAAGACGCCGGATTCATAACGGTTGGTGATGCGCTTGTACTGGCCGAACAGGTAGCCGATCTCGCGGCCGCCTACGCCGATGTCGCCGGCTGGTACGTCGGTGTACTCGCCCAGATGGCGGTACAGTTCGGTCATCAGGCTCTGGCAGAAACGCATGATTTCGTCGTCCGACTTGCCTTTCGGGTCGAAGTCGCTGCCGCCTTTACCGCCGCCGATGGGCAGGCCGGTCAGGGCGTTCTTGAAGATCTGTTCAAAGCCCAGGAACTTGATGATGCCCAGGTACACCGATGGGTGAAAACGCATGCCACCTTTATAGGGGCCAAGGGCACTGTTGAACTCGACGCGGAAGGCGCGGTTGATGTGGATTTCACCACTATCGTCCTGCCAGGGCACACGGAAGATGATCTGGCGCTCGGGTTCGCAGATGCGCTGGATGATCTTCTTGTCGGCGAATTCCGGGTATTTCACCAGTACGGGCCCCAGGGTTTCCAGCACTTCGTGAACCGCCTGGTGGAATTCTTTCTCACCCGGGTTGCGATGAAGAACGTCCTGGAAAATTGGTTCGAGCTTTTCGTCGAGTTTTGCAGTCATGGTGTCATGCCCTCGGAATACGCGTATTGAAAGCCGCAGGAAAATGCGACCGCCCAAAAAAAGGGCACTGATTGCACCACAGGGGCGCAGCATTTGGCAAGTAAATCTGCTGCAAAGCACCGCGTTCTACCCGACGGAGTACCCCCAACGGGGTGCGGCATTGTGTCTCAAGCCAATGAAAAAGAAGCGGCATACAATTCCGGCTAATTAGCAAAATACCTGATCAAAACGCTCCAAGGACCGCCACACCATGATGAGAAAGACACACCTGGCTCGCTGTATCAGCCTTGTGATGGCCGGCTATGCTGTCGCCCCTCTTGCCCATGCCCAGTCTGAAACCGATGCCCTGATGTTGATCCGGGTGACCGAAGGTCAGTCGGCCGAAGCCGCCCGACTGTCGGCGGCGGCCATTCAGACCGAGCCGGTACAGCGGTTGTCCTCCGATGCCGGAGTTTCGCTGTCGCGCATGGGTGGCCGTGGTCTGGACCCGGTGATCCGTGGCCAGAACGAAGAGCGGATTGAGGTGCTGCTTGACGGCATGCGGGTGGAGGGAGCATGTCCGAGCCGGATGGACCCGCCCACCAGCCGTTTGAGCACAGCGTTGGCGCCGGTGCTGGAAGTGCGCACCAGCAACCGCACCCTGCGCTGGGGCCCGATTGCCGGCGGCCAGGTTGTGGCCACTACCGCCGCCCCGGAATTTGCTGATGATAACCGCACCACTGGCCACCTGACGGTCGGCGGTGCCGACAATGGCGAAGGCAAGCTGGTGAATGGCAGTGTGGCGGCCGGCAGCAAGGATACCTTCATTCGCCTTGCCGGCGGCTACGACGAAGCCGACGACTATGAAGACGGCGACGGTAACGAAGTCCGCAGCGCCTATAAAAACTCTGAAGGCCGGGTGGATGCCGCCTGGACGGCTGATAATGGCTTTTACATCAAGGGCCTGGTCAGCCGCCAGGAAGAGCGGGATGTAAAGTTTCCCGGCCGGGGTATGGATGCACCGACAACGGATACCGACCTGTACCGGCTGGAGCTGGGCGCGCCGGTTGCCAGCGGCGGCTGGAACCTGATGGCATGGCAGGCAGAGGTGGATCACGTGATGGATAACTTCAGCCTGCGTGAGCCGCCGGTAAATATGGGTATGCCCATGAAAATGCAGACCAACTCGGAAACCCGTACCCGGGGCGCCCGACTGGTGCTGGATCAGACCATCAACTACACCAAAGACATTGCCTTTGGTGTCGATGTGGAAAGCAATGAGTGGGATGCCACCATGTACAACGGCATGAATCTCGACCACGAGGCCTCTTTGATGTGGCCGGGTGTCGAGCGAGACCGGGTAGGTGTGTTTGTGGAAGCCTTCCACCAGATCCGCGCTGATGCCCGCCTCGGTGCCGGCATCCGTTATGACCGTGTGGAAATGGATGCCACCCGTGCCGATCAGACGTTTACTCCGATGGCCGGCGGTATGATGACGTTCTCCCCTTCCGGGCTTTACGCCTCGGCCTATGGTGCAAGCGATACCGAAGCCAACGATGACAACGTAAGCGGTTTCCTGACCGGGGAGTGGCGTTTTTCTTCGGTCCAGGCCCTTGAAGTTACGGCCAGCCACAGCGTGCGCTCCCCCAGCGTGAATGAGCGCTATGTTGCTCGAAAGACCATGAAAAGCAGTTGGATCGGGAACCCGGATCTGGACACCGAAAAACACCACAAGCTGGAAGTCAGCCTGCCTGGCAACCAGGGAGAGTGGAGTTGGCGCCCGGCTGTCTGGGTGGACCAGGTGGATGACTATGTTTACCGCTTTGACATCCTCAATCCCAATAACACCACGGATACCCGCTACGAAAATATCAGCGCCCGCCTGCTCGGCGTAGAGGGCATGCTGGGGTGGAGCAACGGTACCTGGAGCAGCATCAGCAAGCTGGCGTCCGTACGCGGCGAAAACCGGGATGCCGACAAGGCGCTGCCGCGGATTCCGCCGATCCAGTTTATCCAGACCCTGGGCTGGCATTATCAGGGCCACACCCTGGAAGCCGAATGGCAACTGGCCCGTCGCCAGGACCGGGTAGACCTGGAATCCGGACTGGACCCCAGCACTTCACCGGGCTACGGCGTATTCAACCTGTCCGGAACCCATCCGCTCATGGCCAATCTGAGCCTGACCTGGGCGGTGGATAATCTGTTCGACAATACCTGGGCGTATCATGTCAGTAAGGACAACCTGGCCGACAGTGGGGTGTTCCGGGTCAATGAGCCCGGGCGCACATTGCGCGCAGCGCTTACGGCCCGGTGGTAAAAACGATTATGGCGGTTACCCGCTTCTCATAGCCGGCGGGTGACATTGATACCCCGGGTGGAGGTCACTCCATCCGGGGTTTTTTTGTCGTTGATCAAGCCCGGTTCGCAAGGACAACAACTAGACTGAAGGGAATCAGGGGTGATTCTGGCCAAGGGTGACAAGGCTCAGTCCTCGGCTCTGCTTTCGGTACAGGTGCGCAGTCGCAGTGGTGAACTGGTGCCGTTGGCCACCATCGCAGACGTGTGGGAGGCGGACTGGATGGGCGCCGCGTACAGCGTGGGTGTCTTCATGATCTTTGTGCTGCTGGTGGTGTTCATTCAGCAATTGCTGGCAGAGGGCATGGCGCTTGATAAAACGGTGGTTATGGCGGGTGCGGTACGCATCAAGCCCATCCTGCTGACGGCTGTATCGGCTATGGTGGGCACTTACTTTATCCTGGGTGATCCGATTTTTAACGGGCTGGCGATTTCGCTGGTGTTCGGTCTGGCGATGTCGACCCTGTTCACCGTGATTGTGGTGCCCTTGCTGTATTACACCCTGGCCCGCTGCAAATGGATCTGAGGCTTGGAGGCTACCGGGTTGGCCAGTAGCGCTGCATTTCCAGGAACAGGAAGGAGGCGCTCCAGGTGATCAGCATCAGGCCGGTTAACGCCTCGATGCCGGTGAGGTGTCGTAGTTGGCCGACGGCCTCGATATCGCCATAGCCCAGGGTGGTGAAGGTGGTGAAGGAAAAGTAGGCACAGTCCAGCATGGTGCCACTGAAGTTACCTGTTAGCTGGCCCCAGCCCTCGGCGTGGTGCATGAAATAAAAGGCCGTGGCGAAGATCCACACTTGCAGGGCATGGGCGGTCAGGCAGCCGAGCACCGCCACAATCAAACGGAAATGGTGGCTTTGGCGCATGCGTGCGAGAAGGCCGCTTAAACGGATCAGGACTTCGTTATGTATCACCACAACGGCACACACCAGAAGGATGTTCAGCAGGGTGACGTTGATCAGAGTGTCGTGAGTGGCATCCAACGGAGTCTGTCCTGAAGCCGGGAAACCTGCCGGAGTAATCCGGAACCTGTTGAAAATTGTATAGTAAATTCGTTGCCTTCGCGCATCTTCATTTAATCAGAGTATCGACGGTCCATGTCCAGAAAACTGCTACCCCTGTTAATGATCGCACTCGGTATTGCCGGCTTCCTGCTTCTGAAGGCAACCCGGCCGGAACCGGCGGAAGTGTCCGCCACCGAGCGCAGCTGGCTGGTTCAGGTACAGGAAATACGTCCTGCCAAAGCGACCCCGGTACTGCCTCTGTATGGTGAGGTGGTGGCGCCGGACCTGCAGACCATCACCGCGACTCTGGCCGGGCGTATTGACCGGTTACCGGTACGGGAAGGGCAGCAGGTGAGCGAAGGTGACTTGCTGATCGCGCTGGATTCCGCCGATATCGAGCCGGTACGTGCTCAGGCCCGGGCCCAGGTCGCCGACCTGGAGGCGCAGGTGCGGTCCGAACAGGTGCGATACCGCAACGATCAGCGATCCCTGGAAAGTGAAAAGGCCATCCTGGATAACGCCCGTCGCCAGTTTGAGCGCATTCAGTCGCTGGTTGAGCGCAACCTGGCCTCCCGCGAGAACCTTGAGGCTGCCACCGATGCGCTGGCCCGGGCGGAGTTGACCGTACGCACCCGGGAACGGGCCATCGCCGAGCATCCGGCCCGGCTGCAAAGCCTGGAAGCCAGGTTGTCCCAGGCCCGAGCCAGCCTGACCACGGCAGAACTGGACGGTGAGCGGGCGGTATCAACAGCGCCTTTTGACGGTATGGTCACCAACCTGCAAGTAGCTGCCGGCGATCAGGTATCCCGCAACCAGGCATTACTGAGCATCTATCCGATACAGGGGCTGGAAGTCCGTGCAAGGGTTCCGCAGATGTACCTCGGCGAATTGGTGGATGCCCTGGCCGAGGGTACAACACTCATGGCCACGGCTGAGGATGCCGGCCAGCGCTTTGAGCTGGTCCGGTTTGCCGGCCTGTCTGATCCGGCCGGTACCGAGGCGGTGCTGGAGCTGACCGGCGAACCGGGCGCCTTGCGCCCAGGGGCTTTGCAGCCACTGCTGCTGCAGCGGCCAGCAAGGGACAACCTGATTGCCATACCTTTCAGTGCCCTGTACGGGGCCGACAGCGTTTACATCATGACTGACGATGACCGTATGCAGCGCGTGACCGTGCAACGGGTCGGCGAGGCACTCAGCGAGAATGGCGAGCGCCGGTTATTGATCGCCGGTGATTACCTGAAACCGGGCATGCGCCTGATCACCACCCACCTGCCTAATGCCATTACCGGCCTGAAAGTGAAGCTGGCGGACAGCGAGGGAGCACCGTCGCCATGAGTCGCAAAAAGGGCGTGATCGGCTTTTTTGTCCATCACAGGCTGGCCGGCAATCTGGTAATGCTGGTGATGTTGCTCGCTGGCATACTGGCCCTGACCCGGATGAATATCCAGTTCTTCCCCACCTTCGCCCTGGATGTGGTGAGTGTGCGGGTGGTCTGGAGCGGTGCGTCGGCCGAGGATGTGGAGCGCGGCATTACCGACCCGCTGGAGCAGCGCCTGCGCAGCGTCGATGGTCTGAAAAAAATGACTTCCACGTCGGCGCAGGGGGTGTCGTCCATTACCCTGGAATTCCATGAAGGCACCGACCCGATACAGGCGGTGGATGACGTGCGCCAGCAGGTCGACGAATTCAACAATCTGCCGGCGGATGCTGAAGAACCGCAGGTGGCCAGGGTCGAACGCTACGAACCGGTGGCCCGGCTGCTGGTTTACGGTGATGTCGACCGGGCCGAGTTGCGCCAGATGGTGTACCGGTTTGAGGATGAATTGCTGGATCGTGGCATAGACCGGGTCACGCTCCGGGGCCTGCCGGAGCAGCAGATCAGTATTGATGTGCCGGTGGAGCGGCTGGAATCCCTGGGCCTGTCGCTGGAACAGATTGCCGATCGGGTGGCTTCGCTGTCCCGTGATCTGCCGGCGGGGATGATGGCCCAGCAGGATGCCACCCGAGAGCTGCGGGCGGTGGAACAGCGCCGCAGCCCCCAGGCCTTCGAGACCATTCCGGTGCTCAGCGGTGATCGCATCCGCATGCAGCTGGGCGACATAGCCATCATCCGCCAGGAAGCCCGGGACAACCAGACGGTGATGGAAAACAACGGCATGCCCGCCGTGGAACTGCAGCTTCAGCGGGCGGAAAACGGCAACTCCCTGACTGCCGCACGGGTGTTCGAGTCCTGGCTGACGGACACCCGCCCGACCTTGCCGGCCACCGTAAATATCAAGGTTTACGACGAAACCTGGCAGCTGATTGAAGACCGTATTTCCCTGCTGGTGAACAACGGCCTGGGTGGTCTGGTGCTGGTGGTGGGGTTGCTCTACCTGTTTCTTCCCGGGCGGGTCGCGGCCTGGGTGGCGGTGGGTATTCCCACCGCGTTTCTCGCTGCCCTGGGTGTATTGTGGCTGATCGGCGGTTCCATCAACATGATTTCCCTGTTTGCCCTGATCATGGCTCTGGGGGTGATCGTTGACGATGCCATTGTGGTTGGGGAAGACGCGGATGCCCATGCCCGTATGGGCGAGCAGTCCATCTATGCCGCCGAGGGAGCGGCCAAGCGCATGGTCTGGCCGGTACTGGCTTCGTCCCTGACCACGGTGGCGGCCTTCATGCCACTGCTGGTGGTGGGGGGAGTGATAGGCAATATCCTGGGTGATATTCCGGTGGTGATGATCTGCGTATTGATTGCCTCCCTGCTGGAGTGTTTTGTGGTCTTGCCGGCCCATCTGCGCCACGCCTTTGTGCGCAAGGCCTCCGAGAGTGAACCCGAGAAGCGCCCCCACCCCGTGGCCCGTTTACGCCGAGGATTTGAGCAACGGTTTGACGCCTTCCGCGAGGGTCCGTTCCGCCGGTTCTCCCGCTACAGCCTGAAGCACCGGGGCATGACCGTGGCCTCGGCGCTGGCGCTGGCGATTGTCACCGTCGGCCTGCTGGCCGGAGGCCGGCTTGGGTTCAATTTCTTCCCGACGCCGGAACCATCGGTGTTCTACGCCAACGCCAGCTTTGTGGCGGGCACGGACAAGGACACGGTGTCGCGCTTCATCCGGGAAATGCAGCGCTCACTCACCGAAACGGAGGAGGCCCTGGGTGGCGATCTCGTACTCCATGCCGTGACCACCTACGGCGCTACTCAAGGAGCTGAGGGCAGTTCCCGGAACGATGACGAGCTCGGCTCCATGCTGGTGGAGCTGGTGCCTTCGGACAGCCGTTCCGTGCGCAATGCCGAGTTCATTCGGGAATGGCGCAGCCGAATGACGCTGCCAGCCGGACTCGATGCCCTGAACATCAACGAGCGCCAGGCCGGCCCGCCCGGGCGAGATGTCAATGTGCGACTGACCGGTGATGACGCAGAGGCCCTGAAGCGGGCAGCGGATGAAGTGGCCCAGGCTCTGGATACCCTGCCGGGCGTGCTGGATGTGGAAGACGATATGCCCTGGGGCCGGGAACAGTTGCTCTACCAGGTGAGCCCCTATGGCGAAGCTCTGGGGCTGACCACTGTGGATCTGGGCCGACAGTTGCGGGCGGCATTTGATGGCCGGATCGCCCAGATCTACCAGGATGGTCGCGATGAGGTGGAAGTCCGGGTGCAGTTGCCGAGGGCGCAACGGGAGCAATATTCCACCCTGGAGCGCATGACCATCCGCATCCCTGATGGTCGTTTCGTACCGCTGACCCAGGTGATGAACCTGGATCACCGCCAGGGGTTTCAGGCCCTGCGCCATGCCGATGGCAAGCTCGCGGTGGAGGTCACCTCGGCACTGAATACCCGGGTTGCCACCACCGACCAGATTCTTGAAAGCCTGCAGTCCGGGCCTTTGCCGGAGATCGCCAGTCGCCACGGTGTGCGCTACAGCTTTGAGGGCCGCTCGGCCGATCAACGCGAAACCATGGCGGACATGCAAACGGGGCTGCTTATCGGCCTGGCCCTGATGTATGTGGTGCTGGCCTGGGTATTTGCATCCTGGAGCCTGCCCCTGATCGTCATGGCGATTATTCCCTTTGCCCTGGTCGGTGCCCTGCTGGGCCACTGGATCATGGGGCTGCAGCTCACCATACTGTCGCTGTTCGGGTTGTTCGGCCTGTCCGGTATCGTGGTGAATAACGCCATTATTCTGGTGGCTTTCTACAATCAGCAACGGCAGAAGGGGCTGGACATCACGGATGCGCTGAATGAGGCCGCCGTGCAGCGGGTTCGCGCAGTTCTGCTGACGTCCTTGACGACCATCGGGGGGCTGACACCGCTGCTGTTCGAAACGTCGTTGCAGGCCCAGTTCCTGATACCCATGGCAACGTCCATTGCCTTTGGCTTGGGGTTGTCCACCTTCCTGGTACTGCTGGTGATTCCGGCGCTGTTGTCCTGGGTCGAGCAATTCCGGGAATGGCGTGCTCAACGCCGGAACGGTGCGGCAGAACCTCTGGGGACTGCCGACTGAATACCGGGGGATACCATGGCCGATAACCTGATCAGTGCCGCCGGCCTGAGCAAACAGTTCGAGAGCGGCGACCAGCCTGTGACCGTGTTGCGGGAACTGAGTGTGCATCTGGGGCGAGGTGAGTCGCTGGCGCTGACCGGCCCGTCCGGGTCCGGGAAAAGCACGCTGCTGAATATTCTCTGTGGCCTGGAGTCTCCCGGTTCCGGTCGGCTGGCGATGTTGGGACAGCCTTTGGCGGGGGATGGCGCGCCAACGGGCAAGGCTCTGGAGCGGGCCTGGTGCGAATTGAGGCAGAGCCGACTCGGCGTGGTCTTTCAGGATGCCAACCTGATGCCGACCCTGTCCCTGCTGGATAATATCCGGTTGCGAGCGCGCCTGGCTGGCCAGGACGACACCAGCGCTGGCGACTGGCTCCAGAGGTTGGGCATTGGCGAGCTGGGCCAGCGTTATCCGGATCAGGTTTCCGGTGGCCAACGCCAGCGGGCTGCGCTGGCCATGGTATTTGTTACCCGGCCGGCACTGATTCTGGCGGATGAGCCGACCGGTAGCCTGGACCGGAGGACGGCTGAGACTGTCGCCGATGAGTTGTTCGAACTCCAGGTCCGCCATGGTTGTGGGCTGGTACTGGCTACCCACGATGCGGAACTGGCAACCCGTTGCCTGCATCAACTGGACCTCGGGCACAAGGGCGGGCCCTGAAGACCTATGTCTCCCCGCATCGCATTGTTCAGTCATTATCGTCGTCACCCCCTGCAGCTGGCCGCGCTGGCTGCCATGATCCTGCTTGCCACCGTGCTCTGGACTGGAATACATCACCTCACCAGCCAGGCCAGGGCCAGCCTTGAACAGAGCGAGAGTGCTGTCGCCGAGCGCCAGCGAGTGGTGCGTGAGGACGGCGAGCCGGTCTCGGTGCAGGACTTTGTCACCCTTCGACGCCAGGGCCTCTGCGTGATGCCATGGCTGGAAGTGCCGGTACCGGGGCGCGGCCGGCTGGTGGGCATTGATCCGCTGGCGGCCCATTGCTTTGCCGAGCCTGAACACACGCCAACACCCTGGCAGGGCGAACTCGATGGCAAGCCCTTCGTCGATATCAGCGAAGCCGCCGCCCAGGCCTCAGCCGAGGCATCGGCCCTGGTTCTGCTGGTGTCGCAAGCCGACGGTCAGTCGCCACCACCGGCGGGCTACCGCTATCAGGCATTCGCCGTTGCGCCTGACACGGCAGAGCTGGGTGACAGTTTTCTGCTCAACCTGGATGCGCTCGGAGTGCTGGTCCTGCTGATTACCTCGTTGTTGTTGCGCAGTGTGTTCCTTCTGGGCCTGGCTCAACGTCGGGAAAGCCTGGCTTTGCTGTATCGCTACGGCGTGAACAGGAGCCAACTCAGCCGCCTGTTGCTGGGGGAAAACCTGCTGCTGGCGTTGGTGTGCATACTGCCCGGGGTTTGGTTGGGGCGGGCGCTGTCACTGGTTTTGGTAGATGGCTTTGGGCAGGCCCTGGAAGGCCTGTTCGACCGTCCGCTCTATGCCGGTGGAGGGGAGGGCTGGAAGCTGCCAACCCTGACCATGGTGGCGGTGGTTGTGGCCGCTTGCCTGGCGGGCGTTCGGGACTCGTCGGGATCGCTCCGGACTCGGGTGCAACCGGCGTTTTTTGTGGTGCTACTGGCCCTGGGGCTGGCAGTATCTCTGTGGGCACCAACTCTGATCTGGCTGTTCCTGGCGGTGGCACTGGTTTTTCTCGCTGCCGGTTGGCTGGCCCCGCTGGCGATTGCCGGGGTTGTCCGTTGGCTGGCCCGTAACACCGGGGATCCGCTGATTCGCTGGCGTCTACAGGAAGTCGCAGTCCTGGTGCGTCGGCTGGCGCTACCGCTGGTGGCCCTGCAGTTTGCCTTGGCACTGGTGCTGGCGGTTCATGCCCTGGTAACCACGTTCGAGGACACCTTTGACCAGTGGCTGGGGCAACGGCTGGAAGCGGATTACTACATTGAAGTACCGCAAGGGGCGGATATCACCGCTGCCGTAAGCTGGCTGGCCGCGCAGCCGGAGCTAGTGAGCCCGGAACTGTGGCATCAGGTGATTCGTGGGCGGGCCAGCGTGCAGGCAGCATCAGGCAGGGAGCCGGTGCCTGTCGATGTGTTTGCGCTCGGGCCGGTCAGTCACCTGGTGCAAAACTGGCGCCTGCTGGCGCAAACAGAAACGCCCTGGCAGGCGTTGGCGCGGGGCGAGGGGCTAATGGTCAATGAGCAGTTGGCCAGAAGGCAACAGCTTGCAGTAGGCGACCGTCTCATTGTCAGGCTTGGCGCCCGTCGGTTACAGGCTCCGGTGCTGGCCGTTTATCCGGATTACGGGCGGCCCTCCGGTGAGGTGCTGGTGCCGGCGAGTCTCTTGCCTGAGGACTTTGAAGCCCGCTTTCGAAGCCTGTCGATAAGCGCGGGCATCGAAGAGATCAAAGTGGTTGAGGCGCAACTGGCCCGGCTTTGGCAAACCCCTCAGTTGACTGTGAGGGATAATCAGGTCATCCGGACCCTGGCTACCGATATTTTTGACCAGACCTTCCTGCTGACCCGGGCCATGACTACCCTCACGCTGATTCTGGCCGCAGCCGCGTTGTTGCTGATGGTGTGGGTCTTCCTCTCTACCCGCGCCTGGTATTTCCGGCTGCTGATCGTCTGGGGTATGCCCCAACGCCAGGCCGCGGCTCAGCTCACCCGGGTTTCCCTGGCGCTGATTTTAGCGGTATTGGTTTGTGCACTGCCGCTTGGCGTGTGGCTCACCTGGATTCTGGTCCAGCGCATCAACCCGCTGGCTTTCGGCTGGTCACTGCCGATGGCGGTGTACCCGGGGTTCTGGATCGAGCTGGCCGTGTTGGCTCTGATCATCGGCCTCAGCATTGCCTTGCTGATGCGCCTGCAGCTGCGTCGCCCGGCCTCGGCGCCGGAGTCCGCACACGGGCTGCAGGGAGGGGAACGATGAATCGTTTCGTTATCGTACTTCTGGCGCTGCTACTCACCGCCTGTGATCGGGCAGAAGAGCCGAGCGGATTCGCAGGCCTTGCCGGTGTGGCGGAATCTGAGCATGAGATTCAGTTCCTGCAGCCCGGGCCCGGAGACCGGCTGTCCTTCCCCGCCGATTTCGGCCCTCATCCCCAGCACCGCATTGAATGGTGGTATCTCACCGCGAATCTGGAAACCGAAAACGGCAGGCCGCTGGGTCTGCAATGGACGCAGTTCCGGCAGGCCTTGACCCCGAGGTCCGTTGAATCCGAACCGCCGAAGCCGGCACTCTGGCCTCTGGAGGCTGCCTGGATGGCTCACGTAGCGGTGAGCTACAGCGGCCAGCACCGCTTTGCCGAAAAGCTGGCCAGGGGTGACGTCGGGCATGCCGGGGCCACAGCCCAACCCTTTTCAGTCTGGCTGGATCACTGGCACCTGAGGCCAGCGAGCGGACACGTTGGCTGGAGGCTGTCGGTCGCTACAGAACACTGGTCCTACGATCTGTTGTTGCAGCCGCAAGGTGATCCTGTGGCTCATGGTGACGACGGTTTCAGCGCCAAATCCGCCAGTGGCGAAGGCTCCATGTACTTCAGCCTGGTAGATCTGAAAATTGAGGGAACGGTTACCCTTGAGGGTGACACGTTGAGGGTGGCGGGCACTGGGTGGTTCGACCGGGAGTGGAGCAGCCAGTTTCTCAAAGCCGGACAGCAGGGCTGGGACTGGTTTGCCCTGCATCTCGATTCGGGGGACAAGCTGATGCTGTTCCAGTTGCGGGAAACACAACAGGCGTTCCGCTCGGGTACCTGGATTCCAGCCACGGGCGAGCCGGTGGCGCTGGGACCGGAACAGATCGGACTGACCTCTGTGGGCCAGCCAGCCGGTTATCCGCGCCGTTGGCAGATAACCCTTCCGGCTTTCGACGTGAACCTCGAGGTCTCTGCGCCGGCAGGGGATTACCGGAATTCCGGGCTTTATCCGTATTGGGAGAGCCCGGTTTCCGTCACCGGAAGCCATTCCGGCGTGGGTTACATGGAGCTTACCGGTTACCAGGCACAATAAGGCCCGGAAACTCACTCAACGGCATTGGCACCGATACGGTGAATGCTGAGGTCGGCACCGTTGAACTCTTCTTCCTCTGTCAGTCTCAGGCCGCTAATGGTTTTGATGGCACCGTAAACGATGAGCCCGCCGGCAAAGGCCACGATCACACCGGCCACCGAGCCAATAATCTGCGACATCAGGCTGACGCCACCCAGGCCCCCGAGCGCTTCCTGGCCAAAGATACCGCAGGCAATGGCGCCCCAGACACCGCATACGCCATGCAGGGGCCAGACACCCAGAACATCATCCAACCGCTCGATTTTCGCCTGTGCCCACTCGAACAGGTAGACAAAGATGGCGCCGGCCACGCCCCCGGTAATCAGGGCGCCGACGGGGTGCATCAGGTCTGAGCCGGCGCACACCGCCACCAGTCCGGCCAGCGGACCATTGTGAATGAAGCCAGGGTCTTTGCGGCCGAGCAGCATGGAAACCAGAATACCCCCCACCATGGCCATCAGACTGTTGACCGCAACCAGGCCACTGATGCCGTCCAGAGTCTGGGCCGACATGACGTTAAAGCCAAACCAGCCCACGGTCAGAATCCAGGCGCCGAGGGCGAGAAACGGAATGTTGGAAGGGGCAAAGGCCACGACCCGACCGTTGCGATAGCGACCGGTGCGGGCGCCGAGCAGCAGCACCGCAGCGAGAGCAATCCAGCCACCGACAGCATGCACCACAACGGAGCCGGCGAAATCATGGAAGGATGCACCAAACTGGTTCTCCAGCCAGGCCTGGAAACCAAAGTTCCCGTTCCAGATCAGGCCCTCAAAGAAAGGATAGACGAAGGCCACGATCAGGCCCGAGGCAATCAGCATGGGGTAGAAGCGGGCACGCTCTGCGATACCGCCGGAAACGATCGCCGGAATGGCCGCGGCGAAGGTCATCAGGAAGAAAAATTTGACCAGTTCATAGCCGTTGGCGGAGGTGAGTTCCGCGGCGCCATTGAGAAAGTGCCCACCATAGGCGATGTAGTAGCCGATGAAAAAATAGGCGACTGCGGATATGCCGAAGTCGGTCATGATTTTAACCAGGGCATTGACCTGATTTTTGTGGCGAACTGTGCCCACTTCCAGGAACGCAAAGCCGGCGTGCATGGCCAGCACCATAATGGCGCCAATCAGAATGAAGAGCGTGTTGGCGCTCTCGGTCAGGGTGTGTACGGCACTCGTGATGTCCACGGGTTTTTCTCCTGAGTGTTTTGATTACGCGGCTTCTGATGAGCCGTTGTGCATTGTTGGGGTGCGACTTAAGCAAGTGCTGTTCCAAAACAATGCATATCAAGTACTGCAGGGGGGTTGGAGAACCTGAGGGCGCCGAGGGAGGTATTTATCTGCGTCAAAGTGCACCAGAGGCGTGCGCATCAAGGGCTTGTGCACCAATCTGGATAGGGCGCGAGGCAAGGTTTTACTACCAGGTAATCTCGCTGGGCGTATCCCGACCGGGCTCAATGCCAATAATGGCTTCTTGCGACTCGCTTTCGGAACGAATCAGCTCGCGAAGGCGCAGTTCCTGCTCTTCCATGGGCTCTGACAGATCGATAACGATTTCAACCCGCCGGTTCTTGGCTCGGTTTTCCGGCGAGGTGTTGGGTACCCGTGGTTCGGTGTCGGCCAGACCGGTCACCCGGATGCGGTCCGGAGTCACCTGCTCCCGAGCCAGCAGAACATTAGCCACCGCGGCGGCGCGGGCTGCGGACAGGTCCCAGTTGCTGTAGAAACGTTCGGTGCGGATGGGCACGTTATCGGTATGGCCTTCAATGGCGAGGTCGCCGGGCATGTCGGCCAGAACCTCCGCCATATCCAGCAGCAGGCCCTCGAACTCCCAGGTTAGTTGGGCTGAACCTGAGGCAAACGAGCCCTTCTCCTCAATGCGAATGATGATGCGGCGCTGATCTTCCGAGACGTTGATCCGGCCATCCATAATAGCCGGTTCCAGCACTTCAAGAATCCGGGCCATGTTGGCGTCCATCTGTTCCTGGATGGATTCCTCAATGGCTTTCTCTTCGGGGCTTTTCAGAGTCTGGATTTCGGGCTGTACGTCGGTGGTGGTCTGTTTGACTTCATTGACCACCGTGGGCTCTGGCGGCGCCGGCGAAAACTTGTCGAAGATCGGGCTGGTGCCCTGAGGGATCTCAAGCGCAGGCACTTCCCGCTGCACCCCGAAGGCCTTGGAGAGTTCACCGGCGATCTGTTTGAACTTCTGGGCGTCGATTTCCGAAAACGACAGGAGCAATACGAAAAAGCACATCAGCAGCGACATCAGGTCGGCAAATGTGACAACCCACGCAGGAATCCCGGGCTTTTCCTCTTCTGGCAAATCATCCATGTTTAACCGCCTGCCGTTTCCGCATCGCCGTTTCTGGCCCGCTCTTTGGGCGAAAGATAGCTGGACAGCATCTGCTCGATAATGCGCGGGTTGGTGCCTTCCTGGATGGCGACGAGGGCATCAATATAGAGCGATTGCATGCGGGCCTCCTCCGTCATGCGCAGGGACAGCTTGTCGGCAATGGGGGTCGCGATCATTGTGGCGATCATGGCGCCGTAGAGCGTGGTCAGCAGGGCTACGGCCATGGCCGGCCCGATAGACTTGGGATCTTCCATGTTGGACAGCATCTGCACCAGGCCAATCAGCGTGCCAATCATACCCATGGCCGGAGCCACATCTGCCATGGCGGTGAACACTTTCGCGCCCGACCGGTTGTGTTCCAGTGTCATCAAGCGTTCCTTGTTGAGGAGCTGCTTGATGGTGTTGCCGTCCTGTCCGTCCACCAGCATCTGAATACCCTGGCCCAGGAAAGGGCTGCTGACCTCCCTCCCTTCGATACCAAGAACGCCCTCTTTTCGGGCGATGCTGGCAATCTCCACCAGTTCTTCGATGCTGGCCTGAGTTTCGGGCAGTTTGAATTTGAACGCTCGGGCTGCCACCTTGAAGGCATCAAAAAACTGGGCAAGACTGAATTTGGCCAGAACCACCAGCAAGGTACCGCCGATCACAATCAGCAGGGATGGCGGATTGATGAACATGCCTGGCGATGCGCCCAGGATAATGGCCGAAGAAATCAGAAGAATGGCGCCGACGAGGCCGATAAGGGTGGCGAAATCCACAGTAACTCCAGAACTGTGCAGGTGACGATTAAGGGGGCGGGAGAATACTCCCTGGTTGATTATTAATCAATGCCCGGTTGCTCCCTCATCCTATGATGAGTGAAGCTCCTTCCATGCAGCGTAGCGGTGCAGATCGGATTCGACCAGTTTAAGGCACAAGGCAACCACACCGGCATCATCAACCAGGCCGAAGCCGAAGATCAGATCCGGAATCAGGTCCAGCGGATTCAGCACGTACAGCAACGCTCCGGCTACCGCAGCGATGGACTTCCAGGGTATGGCCCGGTAGTGGCCGTACCAGTAATCGCGAATCAGCGAGAACATCAGCTTGATATCGGTAGAGAAACGATTCAGCCTGCCGCTGTTTTTGACTTTCTCTTCAACGGCTTTTTGTCGTTCAAGCAGGGCCTCAAGGTCGCCTCTGTGAACCTTGGCACTTTGCTCTTTCAACTCGTTTGCAGCCGTTTTATCTGAGATCCATGCCATACATTGTCACCACTTTGCTCAGCGATCGCCTCAACATAACGAAATCGTGCTGGTTAGTCACCTTCCCAGGTTATTTCAATGATTCGTGAGATCTCCTCGGAATTCAGGATCGGGCGCTTCATGGCCTTTGGTTTTGTGGTGGCCTGGAACGAAGGCCAGCCGGTTTCGAATCAGTGCGTCCTGAGCTCTGAGTAATGGCTCAGTATCCGTGGCGGGCTCGGTTAGTGTAAGAAGGTAGGCGACGGCCTCTGCGGTTGAGAGTTGCCCTGCCTTTGGGGCCTTTCGGATACGGTAACGCGAAGCCGGTGGATCAGCGAAATGAAAGCAGGGCAACTGCCGGAACTGCGGGTTCAGGTGCAGGATTTTAGCGGCTTTACGCCAAGTGCCGTCCAGAACCAGCCACTGGTCGATCTGGGTTGCCGCGTTGCTCTCCACGGGCTGACTGTCAGCACATGGAAACAGCAGTCCGGAACGGGTTTCGGTTAACAGACGCTCCAAGCCTTGACCGGAAAACGACACAGGGCTCTCGCCGACCAGTACCTCCAGCCGGGTCAGGCACTGCTGAAGTACTCGCACAGTACCCTTGCTGTGACCGACTTCTGACGGGTGCTGCAAAATGATGACGCGATGGCGGTTGTCGACCTGCTCGCAAACCTCGCATACGCAGGTGTTCGGGTGCAGGCCGCAGCGGGTACACAGTGCTCTGGCCACGCTTAACCCACGAAAATGCGCTTGGCCAACCCCGCGCCTTTCAGGCCGCGAACGGCCAGGGTTGTAACCAGCCCGCCGATCATTGCCCCGACCACGCCACAGGTAAGAATATCCTGCCCGGTCAGGTACAGTCCGGGGATGTCGGTTTTCGGCCTCAGCCAGCGTTGCTCGAAACGTTCTGGCGTGTGGTCCAGCCCGTACAGCTCACCCTGCTCATAGCGGCAGAACCAGGCGGTCGACAGTGGTGTGGAGGTTTCCACATAGTCGACTTTACCTCGAAGCTGGGGCAGTTTTTCGTACATGACTTCCAGAAGCTGCTCGGTGATCCGAGCCTTCAGAGCCTCATAATCCTCGCCCCGTTTGCCCCAGGTGGAGCCCTGCCACGGCTCGAACATTTCCCAGGTGGTTGGCGCCACAATCTCGATGGTGGAGGTTCCGGGCCAGCGGTTCTGGTAATCCGGGTCTTTGGCTGCCGGGAACGAGATGTAGACTACCGGGAAAGAGGTGTTCCGGGGATCTTTCAGGAATTGCTCCACGTTGCCATCGTGGTCGGCGCTCGGGTAAATCCAGAAGTTGGTGCGCGGCAAGCCGAGCTGGTCGGGTGTGCCTTTCAGGCCTATATACAGACCGATATGGGGCATTGAGGGTTTGATGTGTTCCCGGTTGCCGGGATAGCCAATGCTGTCTGCGACAGACTCGGGTAACAGTCGTTCGAACGTATTGATCACACCGGCGTTGCTGATCACCAGCGGTGACCGGATATCATGGCCATCGGCCATGCGCACACCCACGGCTTTGCCCTTTTCGACCAGGATCTCTTTCACGTCGGCGTAGGTGAGCACGTCACCACCGCCGGACTGAATCACCGGGATGATGGTTTTGGCAATTTCTGAGGCACCGCCTACGGGGTAGAAACCGCCGTACAGGTAATGTTTGGCAATGAGCGCGTGCACCATGAAGCTCGACTGTTTCGGGGTTACCCCACAATCGCCCCACTGGCCGGTAATGGCGCCAATCAGCTCCTCGTTATCGGTCAGTTCCCGCAATACGTCATAGGTGGTGCGGTTGAAGCAGTCCGGCAGCACCGTCTTCAGCCCCCTGGAGACCAGTGGGCCTGCCAGAGCGGGCGACAGCTTGGACAGGGTATACCACTGCATGCCATCGGCCACTTTGCCGAGCAGAGCCAGGTAACGGTCGATGGCCTCTTCTTCGTCCGGGAAGGACGCCAGTAGCGAGTGTCTCAGGCCTTCCTTGCCGGCCCTGAGGTTGACCACTTTGTCGCCCAGAAAGAACCGGTCGTAGTTCTCGTCCATCGGCGCCCATTCGAGCTTGCCGTCGGTAATGTAATCGAACAGCCGGCGGCCGAGGGTGTGGCGCGCGCCCATGTCGCCGATGTAGTGCACGCCCACATCCCACTCGTAGCCATTACGGGCGTAGCTGTGGGTGTAGCCACCGGCGGTGTAATGCTGTTCCAACACCAGTACTTTGTAGCCGGCTTTGGACAGGCAGGCGGCGGTGGTCAGACCGCCGATACCGGAGCCGATCACTACCGCATCATAGGGCCCATCGAGCCGGCTCGCGCGGTAACGGGCACCGATTCGGATTGTACTGGGCTTCAAGGATTTCGAATTTGTATCTACCACCACGCTTTTCCCCACATTTCCGGATTGGCCCAGTTATCGGGATTGTTCCAGGCCCGTTTATGATTGTAAGTATCCAGATTGTAGGTATAGAGCGTGAGTGCGCCGTTCTCGCTTTCGATATCGGCATGACGCTGAAAGCCCAGGGCGATGAAGTCGGTAAAGCCCCAGTCTGTGGTTTGGGGCACCAATACCGCAATCTGATGGGTGCCATAGTTGCGTAATTGTCCCAGTAAAAGCGCCCCTTCTTCGTAGGGGAGATGTTCCAGGGTGTCGGTGATAATGGCCAGGTCGGGCACGGAATCCAGTGGCAGTCGGGCGTTCGGGTCCGCGGTGTCCAGCGTCAGCAAGCGAACGGCTTCCCGTTGCCCGTGCCACACCTCGCTGACCCGGCTGGCGGTGTCGCCACAATACAGAAGGATGTCTGGCTGGCTGGTATCCAGAATCCGGGCCAGTACTCTCTCTGGTTGGCTAACAGGTGTTGTCATGATATCGGCCAGTCTGCTGCGTCTACGGTATGCAGGCCCACTGGTTGCTGAGCCTCCCCCTGCCAACGATGCACGAAGGCTCCGTCAGGATCGTACTGTTGCGCCTGCTTGTCCAGATTGAACTGCCGAAGCCCGCGGGGATCGGCGCCGACGCCGGCCAGATACTGCCAGTTTCCGTAGTTACTGGCCACGTCGTAATCCACCAGTTGCTGTTCGAACCAGGCAGCACCGTAACGCCAGTCCAGTTCCAGTTCATTGATCAGGCAGCTGGCCACCAGTTGGCGTGCGCGATTGCTGATGTAGCCGGTTTCCCGTAACTGATTCATGGCCGCGTTGACTATCGGATACTGGGTATTGCCCTCGCACCAGGCCTTGAATCGATGGCCATAGAAGGTCACCGGGCGGCGTTTACGTTGCACGCCATCACGGCTAAACAACCGCCCCCCGTGTTTAAGGGCATACCAGTAGAAATACTCGCGCCAGAGCAGCTCAAACCAGAGCCAGTAGGTCGAATCGTTACGGGTGTGCTGACGTTCGTATTGTTCGATGGCGGCGACCACCTCCCGCACTGACAGGCAGCCGTTCGCCAGCCAGGGGGAGAACTTGGAGGATGAGTCCCAGTCGTCCAGCGCATTGCGGGTTTCCTTGTAGTCGGCAATGCGATGTTGTCCGAATACGAAGGCTTGCAGCTGTGCCAGGCCGGCTTCCTCACCGCCGGTGAATGGTGACCGATGTATCGGTTCCGGTATCGGCGGGCACTGGCCCCGGTTATCTTCGGGGAATCCCGGGGGCGGTGGCAGGGCGCTGACGGTGCGGATCCTGAGGGTATAGTCCGGTTGCTCAGCTTTCTCCACCTGCTTGCGGAATTGCGAGAAGGTATCGGGCAGCTCTGCCAGTTCCATGGGAAGCTGGCCTTCCGTGAACATGCCCCGGGTTTCAAACTGCTGAAACGTCACCTCCGGCAATCGGGTTTTGAGGGCCTGCCACTGCCCGGCTTCTTCGGTGCCCGGTAAACGTGAGCGAATCAAACGCTGCACGCCGTGCTCACGGACCAGCGCCGGCAGAACGACTTCCGGTTCGCCCCAGGCGATATGAAGTCGTTGCCCCAGGGGCCGCAGGCTCCGTTCCAGTGCCATCAGACTTTGCCACAGGAAGCGCCAACGATGATCACCCAGTGCACGGCACTGAAACCGGTCACCGGTAAACCAGCGCGGGTCTACGACAAAGACACACAACAACATGTCTGAACGGGCTGCGGCCAGCAAGGCCGGGTTGTCGTGTAATCGAAGGTCGCGGGTAAACCAGTAAAGGGTATGCAACGTATACACCTCGCCGATAGATAGTAAACCGTTTAGTGGTACGCCTGCTGATTCGAAAAGGATCTGAAAACTCAATGCAGGAATACCTCGGGGCGCCGATATAACGCTACCCACGGAACAGGATGTCAGTGGTTACCGATCAATGTAAGAGTAAAACGACGATGTTCCTGACCCGAAAGCAAAAGCAAGACATGGCCGACTGCCAGGCCCGAGCCAGCCAGTGCCAGGCTGTGTACAGCGCTATCCGCCACGCGGTGGCGACGATTGAATTTACCACCGATGGGCTGATCGTGGATGTAAACGATCTGTTCCTTGACGTGGTGGGCTACCACCGGGATGAGGTGGTGGGGAAGCACCATAGCCTGTTCTGTGATCGTGAAGTGGCAAACTCGGCCGAGTACCGGAAGTTCTGGGATGCGCTCCGGGCTGGCCAGGCACAGACCGATACCTTCCCGCGCCGGCGCAAGGATGGCGGCAAACTCTGGCTGGAGGCAACCTACTTCCCGGTGTATGGGGACGATGGCCGAGTGCAGCGGATCATGAAAATTGCCTCGGATGTCACCAAAAAGCAGGAGCGCCTTCGGGACCAACAAGCAGTCTTTGAATCCGTCGATCGCTCCATGGCGATTATCGAGTTCGAGCCGGACGGCACCATCATTACCGCCAATGCCAATTTCCTTGCCGCGACCGGCTACCGTTTGAGCCAGGTTGAGGGCAAACACCACCGGATGTTCTGTGATCCGGGCTTTTACCGGGATAATCCCGATTTCTGGAAGGGCCTTGCCAATGGCCAGTTCCGCAGTGGCCGTTTTCACCGCCTGCGCCAAGATGGCAGCGACCTGTGGCTGGAAGCCAGCTACAACCCGATAATGGACGAGGGTGGTCGTGTCATTAAAGTGATCAAGTTTGCCAGTGACATCACCGAACGGGTGGAAAAGGCACTGCAGACCCAGGATGCGGCAGCGGTGGCGTCATCCACTGCCACCCAGACCGCCAACATCATCGGCAAGGCGGATGAGGCGCTTCGACAGTCGAAAACCACCGCCGAACGCATTGAAGCGGGCGTGGATAAAGCCCGGGCCCTGATTGCCGACCTGAATGAGCGGTCGCAAAGCATCGAGAAAATGGTCGATACCATTGCCGGCGTCGCGGATCAGACCAACCTGTTGGCCTTGAATGCGGCCATTGAGGCCGCCCGGGCCGGAGAGCATGGCCGCGGCTTTGCCGTGGTGGCCGACGAAGTGCGAAAGCTGGCGGCCAGAACAGGCACCGCCACCGATGAAATTGCCGATGTGATTCACACCATTCTGGAGCTGTCTGGTGGCGTGGAAACCCAGATTGCCGAGGTTCTGGATGTGGCGGTGGAAGGTCGCCGGCAATCCGAGGATGCCGAGGCGGTGATCGCCGAAATCCGCGATGGCGCCAGAGCGGTACTGGCCGCTATTGATGACATAGGACGCTAAAGCCCGGACGGCTCTGAGCCGTGCTAGAGTTGTGAACAGTATCAATGTCGGCGCTGGCCGACCGAACCGGACGACAGGAGAGTGAACGTGATCAAGTCCCGCGCAGCTGTGGCGTTTGAGGCCAACAAACCGCTGGAAATTGTGGAAGTGGATGTGGCGCAGCCCAAAGAAGGCGAAGTACTGGTGAAGATCGTGGCCACAGGCGTGTGCCATACCGATGCCTACACTCTGTCCGGCGCCGACCCCGAAGGCCTGTTTCCGACCATTCTCGGCCACGAGGGCGGCGGCATTGTTGAGGCCGTGGGCCCGGGCGTAACCGGCCTGGAAGTGGGTGACCACGTGATCCCGCTGTATACCGCCGAATGCGGCAAGTGCAAATTCTGCACCTCTGGCAAGACCAACCTGTGTGGCGCCGTGCGTGAAACCCAGGGCAAGGGTGTGATGCCCGATGGCACCTCGCGCTTTTCCTACAAGGGCCAGCCGCTGTATCACTACATGGGCTGTTCCACCTTCTCTGAATACACCGTGCTGCCGGAAATCTCCCTGGCCAAGATTCCCAAGGAGGCGCCCCTGGACAAGGTGTGCCTGCTCGGTTGCGGCGTTACCACCGGCATTGGGGCGGTATTGAACACGGCCAAGGTTGAAGAAGGCGCTACGGTAGCCATCTTTGGCCTGGGCGGCATCGGCCTGGCGGCCATCATCGGCGCGACCATGGCCAAGGCCGGGCGCATCATTGCGATCGATATCAACCCCGGCAAGTTCGACATTGCCAAGCAGTTGGGTGCTACCGATGTGGTTAACCCCAACGACTACGACAAACCGCTCCAGGAAGTCATCATCGAGATGACCGACGGCGGTGCCGACTATACCTTCGAGTGTGTGGGCAACGTGAAGCTGATGCGTGCGGCGCTGGAAGCCTGTCACAAGGGATGGGGTGAAAGCACCATCATCGGCGTGGCCGGTGCCGGCGAAGAAATCAGCACCCGCCCGTTCCAGCTGGTGACCGGCCGGGTATGGCGTGGTTCCGCCTTTGGCGGCGTGAAGGGCCGTACCGAGCTGCCATCCTACGTGGAAAAAGCCGAGAAAGGCGAAATCCCGCTGGATGTGTTTATCACCCACGAAATGAAGCTGGAAGACATCAACAAGGCGTTTGACTTGATGCACGAGGGCAAGAGCATCCGGTCGGTGATTCACTTCTGACCTGGCATGGAACAGAAGTGAACCAGAGTTCCCGGGGAGAGGGCGTTCGCCCGCCCCCGGTTAATCCAGGCCTTGCAGGAGTTGTGAGGCCAGAGTCAGAGGGCATTCAATGGAAGGTACGTGCCCGATCCCATCCAGAATAACGGGATCCGACGCGCCGCTGAACTGTGCCAGTGCCTTCAGGGACTCTGGCGGTGTTGCCATATCCTCTGAGCCACCAATCAGCAGTAACGGGACCTTGTGGCCCTGTAGCTTCGCCCGGAAATCGGCTTTACCCAGCATCTCGCACAACAGGGCATAGCTGTTGGCGTCGCCCCGCCCCATGATGACTTTCCAGCCGTCCAGCAGCGCCGGCTGTTCCCGGCTGGCGTTCGTTCCGAACCAGCGGGGCACGATCTCTCCGGCCATGGCTGCCAGGCCTTTCTCCCGAACATTGGCAGCGCGTTGTCCCCAGGCTTCCGGTGTGCCGATGATGGCGCCGGTGTTGGTGAGAACCGCGGAAATCAGCCGGTCAGTGTGCTCGGCAACCAGCTGCTGGCCGATAACGCCGCCTATGGATGTGCCGGCAAAATGAAAACGGGTGCTGCCCGCCTCTTTTGCCAGAACCAGGGCTTCCTGAGCCAGGTCTTCCGGGGTGATGTCGCCGGCGGATTGCGGCCAGGCAGCGCTGGCGCCATGGCCCGGCAGATCCCAGGTCAGTACGCGGAAACGCTCCAGCAGTGTCGGGAGCATGTCGTCCCACACCCTCTGGGTCATGCCCAGAGGGTGCGCCAGCACCAACAATGGCTTTTCGCAATGACCGAGCAGGCGATAGCAAATGGTGCGATTGTTGTAATTCAGAAATGCCATGTTTTCTCCTCAAGCCGGGCCCGGTCAGACCCGTTCGATCAGTGTAGCAATACCCTGACCCACACCCACACACATGGTGCACAGGGCATAGCGACCACCGGTGCGCTGCAGCTGGTGGGCAGCAGTCTGCAGCAGGCGTGCACCAGACATACCCAGCGGATGGCCAAGGGCGATGGCACCGCCGTTCGGGTTTACCCGGGGATCGTCATCGGCAATGCTCAGCTCACGCAGCACGGCCAGGCCCTGGGCGGCAAAGGCTTCGTTCAGTTCAATCACATCGATGTCGTCGATGCTGATGCTTTGTTTCTCCAGCAGCTTATGAACCGCCGGCACCGGGCCAATGCCCATGATGCGCGGTTCCACACCTGCCGTGGCCATGCCCAGGATTTTTGCCATGGGCTTGAGACCGTGCTGTTTGACTGCGGCTTCGCTGGCCACAAGCATCGCGGCGGCACCGTCGTTAACACCGGAAGCGTTACCCGCAGTCACGCTGCCGTTCTCACGGAACGGAGCGGGAAGGGCCGCGAGTTTCTCCAAGGTGCTGGCGCGGGGATGTTCGTCGGTGTCGAACACCAGCGGGTCTTGCTTGCGGCGCGGGATGGACACCGGCACGATCTCTTCGGCGAAGACGCCTTCCTGCTGTGCTCGGGCGGTTTTCTGCTGTGAACGGAAGGCGAACAGATCCTGGTCTTCCCGGGAAATGTTGAACTGTTCGGCGACGTTCTCCGCCGTTTCCGGCATGGAGTCGATACCGTACTGCTTTTTCATCAGCGGGTTCACAAAGCGCCAGCCGATGGTGGTGTCCTCGATCTTCTGGCCCCGTGAGAAGGCACTGTCGGCTTTGCCCATCACATACGGGGCGCGAGACATGGACTCCACGCCACCGGCCAGCACCAGATTCATTTCACCGGCGCGGATGGCGCGGAAGGCGGTGCCCACAGCGTCCATGCCGGAGCCGCACAGCCGGTTGAGGGTGGTGCCGGGCACGGAGGTGGGCAAGCCGGCCAGCAACGCCGACATGCGTGCCACGTTACGGTTATCTTCTCCCGCCTGGTTGGCGCTACCCATCATCACTTCGTCGATGGCGGCGGGGTCCAGTTCCGGAGCCTGCTCCAGCACGGCCTTGAAGATATGCGCCGCCAGGTCATCCGGGCGCACGCTGGCCAGGGTGCCGCCGAAGCGGCCGATGGCCGAACGGCGGGGATGGCAGAGAAATACATCAGTCATGGTGGACCTCACTGTTGGCCAGATTGAGTTGAAGAGTGGTGGGCATTGGTGCGGGCTTTCAGGTCCCGCAGTACGTCCAGTTCTTCGGCGGTCGGTGCCGGTGTGGTTTCCAGCTGGTCGGCAAAACGGATGTCCCAGCCGGTGGCCTCGATCACGTCTTCCCGGGTCACGTTCGGGTGCAGGGAAGTCACCACCAGTTCCTTGGTCTCCGGATCCGGCTTGAGGATGCACAGGTCGGTAATGACCACCGTGGGGCCACGGCCGATATTCGGTACGTTGTCCCGGGCCTTGCCGTCACGGCCGAAGCCAACGGTGGTTACAAAGTCCACGTCCTTTACGAAGGTGCGCCGGGAGTGCTTCACGGTAATGAACACTTCCCTGGCGTTAGTGGCAATTTCCGGGGCTCCGCCACCGCCGGGCAGGCGGACTTTCGGTTCGCGGTAGTCGCCGATCAGGGTGGTGTTCAGGTTGGCGAAGCGGTCGATCTGGGCAGTGCCCAGGAAGCCGACGCTGATGTGGCCGCCCTGCAGCCAGTAGCGGAACATTTCCGGCACGGAAACGGTGGTCAGGGCCGATTCGCACAGCTCGCCGTCGCCAATAGACAGCGGTAGTACATCGGGCTTGGTCTGCAGGGTGCCGGATTCGTAGATCAGGGTGACATCCGGGGCGTGGGTCAGGCGCGCCAGGTTGGCGGCCTCGCTGGGCAGACCGATACCTACAAAGCAGGTCATGTCGTTGGTCAGCGCCCGGGCTGCCGTGACACTCATCATTTCGGAAGAGGTAAATTCAAGGCTCATCACGCAGCTCCTTTCTCGAAAACGTTGTCTTTCAGCCAGGCCTGGAAAGCATCGCGATCACGGGCAATGCCGTCCCAGTCCTTGTAGAAGGCGTTGTCACGGTCGTAGTAGCCCAGGGCATAGGAAGGCTTGGCGCCTTTCGGAGCCTCGGCAATGGCGGTAACCGCCCAGGACGGCAGCACGCAGGCGTTCACCGAAGCGCCCAGATCATCCACGATTTCCTCGACGGTGACGATGCTGCGCTTGGCCGCCAGCACCACTTCTTTCTGGATGCCGACAATGCCTTCAATCAGCACGTTGCCCTTGCGGTCGGCCCGCTGGGCGTGGATCACCGCAACATCTGGGCGAATGGAAGGCACGGCCGCCAGGCGCTCGCCGGTGAACGGGCAGTCGATGAATTTGATCTGGTCATTCACCTTGGGCAGGTCGCTGCCGACATAGCCGCGCAGGATCGCCAGTGGCAGGCCGGCAGCACCGGCTTCATAGGCGTTGGCCATGGCGGCATGACTATGCTCAAGGATTTCCAGCTTGTTCGGCCAGCCTTTCTCCACGGCATCCCGCAGGCGGTGCAGGGAGCCCACGCCGGGGTTGCCGCCCCAGGAGAAAATCAGTTTTTTCGCGCAGCCAGCGCCGATCAACTGGTCGTAGACCAGATCCGGGGTCATCCGGATCAGAGTCAGATCCCGCTTTTCCTGGCGGATGATTTCGTGGCCCGCAGCAAACGGGATCAGGTGAGTGAAGCCTTCCATCGCCACGGTGTCACCGTTGTTGATGTATTTGCTCACCGCTTCCTTGAGGGGAAGAAACTCGGCCATCGCAGTGCCTCCTGTGTCACTTCTGTGATTAGTTCGTAATACGAATATAAGTTTAATATGCGAACATGATGGCGCGATTGGTTTTGGGTCGTCAAGTACAAATTTTCACCAGTTGGCAAAAATGCACGGATGTTCGGAGTGCGAACCAGCTGTTACCATGCTCGGATATCGAGCTTTGCAGGGCGAAGGAGCCGGAATGGACGAATCGATACTGAAGCCGGGGGACCGGGATTATGTTGGAGCGCTGGCCTCGGGGTTGGAGGTGCTGCAGGCATTTGACGCCGACCACCCCAGAATGACCCTGAGCGAAGTGGCGGCCCGCACGGATATGGATCGCGCCAAGGCCAGACGGTTTTTGCTGACCCTCCACGCTCTGGGATTTGTGAAGCGTAGCGGCCGTCAGTTCGAGTTGACGCCTCGGGTGCTGCAGCTGGGTTATGCCTATCAGGCCTCCAATCAGTACCGGGCGGTGATCCAGCAGTACCTGGAAGACATCACGGCGGAGCTGGGAGAGTCGTCTTCCCTGGCGGTGCTGGATGGCGATGATGTGGTGTATGTCGTACGTTCCGCCGCCCGTCACCGGCTGATGGCGATTACATTGTCGGTCGGTACCCGGCTGCCGGCAGCCTATACCTCGATGGGGCGGGTATTGCTGGCGCAGTTACCGCAACCGGAGCTTGAAGCCTGTCTTGAACGGGTCAGGCTCGAACGCTACACCGCGTCTTCGCTGACGGACACGAACGCGTTGCGTGAAGAAATCGGCAAGGTACGCGAACAGGGCTATGCCATGGTGGACCAGGAGCTGGATCTGGGCCTGAGATCGGTGGCGGTGCCGGTGTTCAGCGGCAGCGGAGAGCTGTTGGGTGCGCTGAATATCAGTACCAACGCGGCTCGCGTCGATATGGATACCCTGCTCTATACTTATTTGCCCCGGCTGCAGGCGGTTGCCGACAAGGTTCGGCAGACGGCTCGCTGATCACGGGTAACGACCGGTCAGCCGATTCTCCACCAGTTCCGCCAGGATGGTGTTGGTCAGGCGCATGACTGCGTTCGGGTTTTCGCCACGCCGGCGGGAAGCGATCACCGGCGTGGTGATGTTGTCGTCTTCCAGCGGCATGTAATCCACGCCTTCCCGCTGCAGGCGGCGCACCTGCTCTGGCACCAGGGTGAAGCCCATGTCAGAGGCCACCAGGGATAGCGCTGTCTGCACATCATTGACCTGCTGAATCACATTCACTCTCAGGCCGCGGCGGTGAAACAGGCCCTGGGTAATGTCCGAAAAGTTCGGCCCGGCACCCGCTGGAAAGGTGATCATGGGCACCTCTGAGAGTTCTTTCATCGAAGGTGGATGACGGGTGAGCGGATGGTTTGCGGGGACGGCCGCGATCATTGGTTCGTCAAACAGGTTCTCCTGTTCCACGTCCGGATCTTCAATCCGCAGGCGGCCAAAGCCGATATCGATCTTGCCGGCTTTCAGGGCTTCCACCTGCTCCCGGGTTTTCAGTTCGTGCAGCACGATTTCCAGGTTCTTGTTCTGCCGCAGCCGGCGCACCATCAGCGGCAGCTGGCCGTAGAACACCGAGGGAACGAAGCCGATGGAGAACAGGGTTTTCCGATGCTGCGCAATCCTGCGGGTGTCTTCGATGGTGGCGCTGACCTTGTCCAGCACCTGCTTGGCCTGTTCCAGAAAGTATTCACCCCCGGTGGTCAGCTCCAGCCCCCGGGGCTTGCGAACGAACAACTCCACGCCCACTTCTTCTTCCAGCTGCTTGATGGCCCGGGTCAGGGGCGGCTGGGCAATAAACAGTTTTTCGGCAGCGCGGGTCAGGTTGCCGGCGTCGGCCACTGCGACGAAGTAGCGCAAGTGTCTCAGCTCCATCCATACCTCCAGGGTATCGGTTATTACTTAATCAATATTGGTTCACGCTGGTGAAACTTCGTACTGTTCGAATCACAGGATTTTTACCTTGCGATTCGGAGCAGCCATGTCAGCCACTATTCAGTCCATCGAAGCGATCCTGGTCGATATCCCGACCATTCGCCCGCACAAGCTATCCATGACAACCATGGGGGTTCAGACCATGGTGATTGTGCGCGTGAAGGATTCTGATGGCCTGGAAGGCCTCGGTGAGGCGACCACCATCGGTGGCCTGGCCTATGGCCCGGAAAGCCCCGAAAGCGTAAAGCTTACCATTGATACCTATTTCAAACCGCAACTGATTAATCAGCCTGCCGACAACATCAATACCCTCAGGGTAATGTTAGACCGCTCAACCCGTGGCAACAACCTGGCCAAGTCTGCCATCGAGACCGCCCTGCTGGACCTTCAGGGCAAACGTTTGAATCGCCCGGTGTCGGACCTGCTGGGCGGTGCCCTGCACCAGCACATTCCGGTGCTCTGGACCCTGGCCAGTGGCAATACTGCCAAAGATATCGAAGAGGCCCTGGGCCTGATCGAAACCCGTCGCCATTGTGACTTCAAACTCAAGATCGGTTCCCGCCCGGTGATGGAAGACGTGCGTCATGTGGCGGCGATTAAAGAAGCCGTGGGTGACAGCGCCAGTGTCCGCGTGGATGTCAATCAGGCCTGGGACGAAGCGACGGCCGCTAAAGGCATGGCCGAATTGCAGGCGGCTGGTATCGATCTGGTGGAGCAGCCAACGCCCATGAAGGATCACGCTGCGCTGGTGCGCCTGTCCGAAAAATTCCATCTGCCCATTCTGGCCGACGAGGCCGTGGCCGATGCCAAAGATCTTTACAACCTGGCCGCTGCCGGTTTCTCCGGTGCCGTGGCCATGAAAATCGCCAAGGCCGGTGGACCGGTGCAGGCACTGAAACAGGCCGCGGTGGCCCAGGCTGCCGGTATTGGTCTGTACGGCGGCACCCTGCTGGAAGGCACCATCGGCACCGCCGCTTCTCTGCATGCCTGGTCGACCCTGGAAACCCTGCACTGGGGCACCGAGATGTTCGGCCCGCTGTTGATGAAAGACGACATCGTGGCCAATCCGCTGCATTTCCATAACAACGGCGTTGACCTGCCGCAGGGCCCGGGCCTCGGCATCGAAATCGATGAAGACAAGCTGGCCCGGTATCGCCGCAAGGCCTGAGCCGACAAAGATTCAGTAAACGGAGGAATGCACATGCTGTTCAAAGTCGAAATGAAGGTGAATATTCCCCACGACATGCCCGCGGAAGTCGCCGCAGACATCAAGGCCCGGGAGAAAGCCTACGCCCAGGACCTGCAGCAGCAGGGCAAGTGGCGCCACCTGTGGCGGGTGGCCGGCAGCTACGCCAACGTCAGCATTTTTGATGTGGCTGACAACGCCGAACTGCAGGATCTGATCAGCAACCTGCCTTTGTTTCCCTATATGGACATTACCGTCGCGCCGCTGTGCCGGCACCCGTCTTCGATCCATGAGGATGATCGCTGAACGCAAACACACCGTTGCCATCTGATGACCTGATTTGAGCAACAAGAACAACAGTACTGAGGAGAACCACCATGACCGTTAAGACCATGCAAACAGCCGATGTGAAGGACCTGCTGGAGAAAGTAGCCGGCTTCAACCAGGACGGTGGAAACGAGCGGGTGAAGAAGATTGTTCACCGTTTCATGCACGATGTTTTCCAGCTGATCGAAGACTTCGATGTGACTCCGGAAGAGTTCTGGCAGGCCGTGTACTACGTTGGCGACCTGGGCAAGAACGGCGAAGCGGCCCTGCTGGCCCCGGGCCTGGGTATGGACAAGTACCTGGACATCCGGATGGATGCCGAAGACGAGCAGGCCGGCCTGGCGGGCGGCACGCCGCGCACCATCGAAGGCCCGCTGTACGTGGCCGGTGCGCCCATGAGCGAAGGTTTTACCCGCATGGACGACGGCTCGGATGACAATGCCGAGACCATGATCCTGACCGGCCAGGTGACGGACGAGAATGGTAATCCGCTGGTGAATGCGGTGGTGGATGTGTGGCACGCCAACACCATGGGCAACTACTCCTACTTTGATCAGTCCCAGAGCGAGTACAACCTGCGCCGCCGTATTCGCACCGACGAAAACGGCCGTTACACCGCCCGGTCCATCATCCCGGCTGGTTACGGTTGCCCGCCCGAAGGTTCCACCCAGGCGCTGCTGAACCTGCTTGGTCGCCATGGCAACCGCCCGGCCCATATCCACTTCTTTATCTCCAAGTCCGGCTTCAAGCACCTGACCACCCAGATCAACCTGGCGGGTGACGAGTACACCTACGACGACTTTGCCTTCGCAACCCGCGAAGAGCTGGTAGTCGAAGCCAACCGCATTGACGACCCGGCGCAGGCCGAGGGGTATGGCCTGAACAAACCGTTCACCAAAGTGGAATTCAACATCCAGCTGGTCTCCACCGACAAGCCAGAGCTGCAGAACCGCCACGAGCGCAAGCGTGCGCTGGAAGGCGAAGCCGCTTAAGCCATCAACCTTTAATTGACACGTTTTGTGATCCGACCGGCCCGCACATGCGGGCCGGCACCGGGGCCCCTCGCGCCCGAAAAAACGGTAGTCACAACAACAAGAGGGAGTGACGAACATGACTCGCCAACTCGACAGACTTGAAAAGCAGATCCGTGGGGCGGTAGAAGCCGACCCGACCACCGGCCACTACCGCTGTGATCACAGCATCTTCACCGACGAGGAGCTGTTTGAGCTGGAGATGAAACACATCTTCGAAGGCAACTGGATTTTCCTGGCTCATGAAAGCCAGATTGAGAATCCGGGCGACTACTACACCACCACGGTGGGTCGTCAGCCGGTGATCATCACCCGGACCAAGGATGGCGAGCTCAAGGCGATTCTGAACACCTGTACCCACCGCGGTGCCACCCTGTGCCGCAAAAAGCGCGGCAACAAGACCTCCTTCACCTGCCCGTTCCACGGCTGGACCTTCAAGAACGACGGCAAGCTGCTGAAGGCCAAGGATCAGAAGAAAGGTGGTTACCCGGACAGCTTCAACGTGGACGGCTCCCACGACCTGAAACAGCTGCCGAAGTTTGAAAACTATCGCGGCTTCCTGTTTGGCAGCCTGAATGCCGACGTGCTGCCGCTGGAAGAGTATCTGGGCGAAACCACCAAGGTGCTGGATGCCATCGTCGACCAGGCGACGGAAGGCCTGGAGATTCTGCGCGGCGCGTCTACCTACACCTACGAGGGTAACTGGAAGCTGACCGCCGAAAACGGCGCCGACGGTTACCACGTCAGCACCGTGCACTGGAATTACCTGTCTACCATGGGCCAGCGCAACTATGAGAAGGGTGGCACCGAGGCGGTGGACGCCAAGAGCTGGTCTAACGAAGGCGGCTTCTACTCCTTCGACAACGGCCACATGATGCTGTGGACCCGCCTGACCAATCCGGAAGTGCGCCCGGTCTACAACCAGCTGGAGCGCCTCGAACAGGAAGTGGGTGAGGCGAAGGCTGACTTTATCGTGCGCACCACCAAAAACCTGTGCCTGTACCCGAACGTGTACGTGATGGACCAGTTCTCCACCCAGATCCGGGTACTGCGCCCGATCGACGTCAACAAGACCGAGATCACCATCTACTGCTGGGCGCCCAAGGGTGAATCTGCCGAGAACCGTGCCAAGCGCATTCGCCAGTACGAAGACTTCTTCAACGTCTCCGGCATGGGCACCCCGGACGACCTGGAAGAATTCCGGGGCTGTCAGGAGGGTTACTACGCCAAGGGGGTGAAGTGGAATGACATGAGCCGTGGTGCGCAGCACTGGATCGAAGGTGCCGACGACTGGGCCAAGCGCATCGATATGAAGCCGATTCTCAGTGGCGCCAAACCGGAAGACGAAGGTCTTTACGTCACCCATCACCAGCACTGGGTGGAGGAGATGACCAAGGCCATTGAAACCGAGCGCGCACGCTTTATTTCGCTGTCAGAGGAGGCTTCCGCATGAGCATGTCATACGAGCAGATCCAGGCCTTTATCTACCGGGAAGCCCGTTTGCTGGATGACCGCCAGTGGGATGAGTGGCTGAAGTGCTACCACGAAGATGCCACCTACTGGATGCCGGCGTGGGACGACAACGACGAGTTGACCGAAGACCCGCAGACCGAGATCTCGTTGATCTACTACCCGAACCGTAACGGCCTGGAAGATCGCGTCTACCGACTGAAAACCGAGCGTTCCGGCGCCAGTTCCATTCCGGAACCGCGCACCGTGCACCTCACCAGCAACCTCGAAATCCTGGAGCGGGACGGCGACACCGTGAAAATCCGGTTCAACTGGCATACCAACAGCCACCGCTACCACAAAACCCAGAGCTTCTTCGGCGTGTCTTTCTACACCCTCGACTGCAGTGGTGAACAGCCGCTGATCACCGGGAAGAAAGTGGTTCTGAAAAACGACTACATCAATCAGGTGATTGATATCTATCACCTGTAATTGATGGGGAGAGCATCATCATGAGTTACAACATCGCGCTTAATTTTGAAGACGGCGTTACCCGTGTGATCACCTGCAACGAAGGTGAAACTGTACTCGACGCCGCCTACCGGGCCCAGATCAACCTGCCCATGGACTGTTCCGACGGTGTCTGCGGAACCTGCAAGGGTTCCTGCCACCAGGGCGAGTTCGATATGGGCGACGAGTACATCGACGAGGCGCTGTCTGACGAGGAAGCCGAGCAGGGCATGGTGCTGACCTGTCAGATGGTGCCCTCCAGCGACTGTGTGGTGGAAATTCCGGCCGCTGCATCGCTGTGCAGCAAGGCCGGTAACGAGTCCGTGACCGGTACTGTGGGCGAGGTCAACCTGATTTCCCCGACCGCCATCGAGCTGAAGATCACCGCAGATGCGGATATCGGCTTCCTGCCGGGCCAGTATGTGAACATTCAGGTGCCGGGTACCGAGGAAACCCGGGCCTACTCATTCAGCTCCCGCCCGGGCAGCCGCGAGCTGAGCTTCCTGATCCGCAACGTGCCGGGAGGTTTGATGAGCTCCTGGCTGGTGGGTAAGGCCAAGACCGGTGACAAGATGACCCTGACCGGCCCCATGGGCGTGTTCTACCTGCGCCCGGTCCAGCGCCCGGTGCTGATGCTGGCGGGTGGAACGGGCCTGGCGCCGTTCCTGGCCATGCTCGAAAGCCTGAAGGAAAAGGGCTGCGAGCAGCCCACTCACATGATCTACGGCGTCACCAACGACGATGACCTGGTGGGACTGGCAGCTTTGGAAGCATTTGCCGAAGCCATAGACAACTTCACCTTCAAGACCGTGGTGGCCAGCGACGAAAGCATGCACCCACGCAAGGGTTATGTGACCAACCACATGGAAGACGCCCCCATCAACGATGGTGATGTGGACGTTTACCTGTGTGGGCCACCTCCGATGGTCGATGCGGTGCTGGGTTATTTCCGGGAACAGGGAATTGAGCCCAACTCGTTCCACTACGAGAAGTTCACCCCCAGCGTATCGGCCGTTGAGGAGAAAGTGGCATGACCCCGCGCTTCACCGACAAGGTGATGGTAGTGACGGGGGCCGCCCAGGGCATTGGCCGGCGGGTGGCCGAACTGGCCGCCGACGAAGGTGCCCGTCTGGTACTGGTGGACATCGCGGACTACGTGCAGGGCGTTGCTGCCGAGCTGCGCGACCAGGGCGCCGATGCCCTGGCCGTGCAGGCCAACCTGGAAACCTGGGAAGGCGCAGAAAGGGTGATGGCCAAAGCCCACGAGCAGTATGGCCGCATCGACATCCTGATCAACAACGTCGGTGGCACCATTTGGGCTCAGCCCTTCGAGCATTACCAGCCGGAGCAGATTCAGAAGGAAATCCAGCGTTCGTTGTTCCCGACCCTGTGGTGCTGCCGCGCCGTTCTGCCCTACATGGTGGAGCAGAAAGGGGGTGCCATCGTGAACGTGTCATCGGTGGCCACCCGTGGTCTGATGCGGGTGCCCTACGGCGCCGCCAAGGGTGGGGTGAACGCCATGACCGTGAACCTGGCGTTTGAGTATGCCGAGCACGGCATCCGGGTGAACGCCACCGCGCCGGGTGGCACCGAAGCACCTCCCCGGCTGACGCCACGGAACACCGAGGCGCAGGGCGAACAGGAAAAAGTCTGGTATCAGACCCTGATTGACCAGACCAATGCCAGCAGCTTCATGCACCGCTACGGCACCCTGGATGAGCAGGCGCAGCCGATCCTGTTCCTGGCATCCGATGCTGCCAACTATATCACCGGAACCATCCTGCCCGTGGCCGGGGGCGACTGCGGCTGACGGGCATTCAACCCAACCTCCGACAAAAACAAGATATGGAGTGACAGACCCATGAGAAATATAGACGTCAACGACGTTATCGATAACGCCACCTTTACCAGATTCCACTGGAAGGTGTTGTTCTGGTGCACCCTGATCATCATTTTTGATGGCTATGACCTGGTGATCTACGGCGTGGTACTGCCACTACTGATGGAGCAGTGGAACCTGAACCCCTATGTGGCCGGGCTGCTGGGCAGCAGTGCCCTGTTTGGGATGATGTTCGGCGCCATGGGCTTTGGCATGCTCTCTGATCGGCTCGGGCGCAAGAAAACCATCCTGATGTGTGTGGTGCTGTTCAGTCTCACCACCGTCATTAACGGCTTCGCCACCACGCCCTGGCAGTTCGGTATTCTGCGTTTTATCGCCGGTTTGGGTATTGGCGGGGTGATGCCCAATGTGGTCTCGCTGATGAGCGAGTACTCGCCTAAAAAGAGCCGTAGTACCCTGGTGGCACTGATGTTTTCCGGTTATGCCGTCGGTGGCATGATGTCGGCGGGTCTGGGCATCTGGATCGTGCCGAATTTTGGCTGGGAAATCATGTTCTATCTCGCTGCGGTGCCCCTGCTGCTGTTGCCGCTGATGATGAAGTTCCTGCCGGAATCCGTGGCTTTTCTTATGGCACAGAAGCGTGAAGGGGAGGCTCGCAGCATCCTGCAGAAAGTGGCACCGGTACACGACATCAGCGAAATGGATACCCTGACCGTGCCGGCTGCGACAGAAAGCAAGGCGCCGGTTCTGGAATTGTTCCGGGGCGGTCGTGCCTTCAGCACCTTAATGTTCTGGATTGCCTTCTTCTGCTGCCTGCTGATGGTCTATGCTCTGGGCTCCTGGTTGCCAAAGCTGATGTCTCTGGCCGGCTATGAGCTGAGCTCCAGCCTGATGTTCCTGATGGTGTTGAACATCGGTGCGATCTTCGGCGCTGTGGGCGGCGGCTGGCTGGCAGATCGATTGTCCCTGCGCACGGTGCTGGTCAGCTTCTTTATTCTGGCCTCGGTGTCGCTGGTCATGCTCGGCTATGAGAGCCCGATGTGGTTCCTGTATACCTTGATGGGCGTGGCCGGTGCCACGACCATTGGCTCGCAGATCCTGCTCTACGCCTATGTGGCCCAGTACTACCCAACCAATATCCGTTCCACCGGCTTGGGCTGGGCATCGGGCATTGGCCGTAATGGCGCCATTGTCGGGCCCATGATTGGCGGTACGCTGCTGGCTCTGGCCTTGCCGCACCATATGAATTTCCTGGCCCTGGCGATTCCCGGCGCCATTGCCACCGTCGCTATTGCCCTGGTGGGCCGGCAATTTGGCCCGGCGCGGGAGCGTGAGAACGCAGAGGTGAGCCTGGCAACCAGTAACTGATGAATCAGCGTTGAGGTGACCTTGAGGGACAGTCAGTCATTCGGACCCCTCTTTGCCCCGGCACGATCGTGACCGGGGCTTTTTTGCTGTTACACAGCTCAAACAGAATTCAATAACAAGGAGCTGAACATGCCCCAGTTGTTTCGGGACTTGTCTGTGTCTGCGGTTGCCGCAGGATTTCTGGCGGTGCTGGTGTCCTATGCCGGGCCTTTGGCGATTTTCTTCCAGGCCGGAGCGGCAGCGAATGTGTCGCCGGAGATGATGACCTCCTGGGTCTGGGCCATCTCCATGGGAGCGGCGGTTTCGGGAATTTTCCTGTCGATATGGCTCAAAGCACCTATAGTCACGGCCTGGTCGGCGCCGGGGACGGCGTTGTTGGTGGTACTGTTTCCGGAGCTTTCGCTTAACGAAGCCGTGGGGGCGTACATCACCGCCGCGCTGATTATCTTTGTCATTGGTGTTTCCGGCACCTTCGATGCGTTTGTGCGCGTCATTCCCAAAGGGGTGGCGGCGGGTATGATGGCGGGCATCCTGTTTCAGTTTGGTCTGGGCGCCTTTGCTGCCATTGAAACCACGCCGGCCCTGGCCATCGGCATGCTGGTTGCCTATGTGGTGTTTCGTCGCTTTACCCCGAAATACACGTTGGTGCTTTTGCTGATGGCCGGGATCATCCTGGCGGTAGTGCTGGAGAATGCCTCCCTGGCCGGTGTAAGCCTGAACCTGGCGGAGCCCAGACTCATCACACCGGAATGGAGCTTTGGCGCTACCCTCAGCCTGGCCATTCCCCTGGTGCTGGTGAGCCTGACTGGCCAGTTCCTGCCCGGCATGGCCATTCTCCGGGGCGCGGGCTATCGGGTGAAAGCCAAGCCGGTGATTGCGGTGGCCAGCCTTGTGTCCCTGCCCATGGCGCTGTTCGGCGGCATTACCACGGTGGTGGCGGCCATTACCGCCGCGATCTGTACGGGCGAGGATGCTCATGAAAACCCGGACAAGCGTTATGTGGCCGGGGTATTTAATGGCGTGTTCTATCTGGTGGGAGCAATGTTTGCCGGCACCATTGTCGCCTTATTTACTTCATTACCTTCGGCCTTTGTGGCGGTGCTGGCGGGCCTGGCATTGCTGGGGGCTATTGCCAATAACCTGTTTGCCGCACTGGAGGAGGTCAGTCACCGGGAGGCGTCGCTGATCACCTTTCTGGTGACCGCGTCCGGATTATCGCTGATCGGATTGTCGTCGGCGTTCTGGGGGGTGGTGATCGGTTACGGTTGTTACCGGGTGCTCAACGGCGGGAAATAGAATTGGGCTGGCAGGCGCCAGCCCAATCGGGACGTCAGCCTTGCTGAAGGGCCTGCAGCACAGCCTTGGCAGCGCCTTCGGAAGACGCCGGGTTCTGGCCGGTAATCAGCTTGCCGTCCACCACAATGTGCGGTGCCCAGTCATCGCCCCGGCTGTAACGGGCGTTGTTCTGCTTGAGCATGTCTTCCAGCAGGAAGGGCACAATATTGGTGAGCTGCACAGCGTCTTCTTCGGTGTTGCTGAAACCGGTGACTTCACGGCCGCCCACGATGTTCTGGTCCGGTTTTATGAACACATTCTTGAACACGGCAGGAGCATGGCATACGGCGCCGATCACCTTGTCCTGTTCGTACGCGGTTTTGATCAGGGCTACCGACTTGTCATCCTCGGCCAGATCCCACAGCGGGCCATGGCCACCGGGGTAGAAGATGGCGTCGTACTGATTCATGTCCACGTCGGCCAGTTTTCTGGTGCTGGCCAGCATTTCCCGGGCATGGGTGTCTTCACTGAACCGCCGGGTGGACTCGGTCAGTGCATCTTCAGCCTCGCTGTTCGGGTCAACCGGTGGCTGGCCGCCCTTAGGGGATGCGAGGGTGATGTCGGCGCCTGCGTCTTTGAATACGTAGAACGGCGCAGTGAATTCTTCCAGCCAGAAACCGGTTTTATGGCCGGTGTCGCCCATCTGGTCGTGGGAGGTTAGTACCATCAGAATCTTCATACCAGTCGACCCTCCTGTCGGGAGTCCGGGTGTATTTCGTTCGTCTCACTACATCAAATTGTGATGATCGCTAGGTTTTCAACCGTCAGTACGTTGGCACTGGCATATTGGATGCTCATTAACGGCTATACTGCGAGGGTAGTTATCGCACATGTAACGTCATGGACCAGGACGGATTTATATGAGGTGGATTGCCTTGAAAGGCGTGCTTTCCGGCATTCTGATGCTGCTTTGGGCGCCTGGTGTTCTTTCACAACAGGGCACTGAAACAGTAGAGCCATTGACGGTGACCGTTGGCGTTGACCACTCGCCGCCCTACCGTATTCTCGGGCCGTCGCAAAAATCCGGTCTTTATCTTGAGCTATTCGAGGAAATTGCCGACCGGCTAGGCTGGCGTGTGCAGTACCGGGAGGCGCCATTCCGGCGCATCCTGCTGCTGATGCGCAGGGGTGAGGTGGATGTCATGCTGGGGCCGCTGCGTACCGAAGAACGGGAAGAATTCATGACCTTCGTGGCTCCGGCTTTTCCGCCGGAGCGGCGTTTGTTTTTCTACGTGAGCGAGAGTAACCGTATTGAGCGATACAGCGATCTGCCGGGAAAAGTCATCGGTATTCTGGAGGGCGCCCGTTACTTTACCCGGTTTGACAACGATCAGGCTCTGCATAAAGAGTCTGCGGCCCACTACGAAAACCTGATGATGATGCTTCAAAGAGGGCGGGTTGATGTCGTGGTGGCCCCCGAGCTGGTTGGTTTGTATACGCTGAGAGCCCAGGGGATAGACGCGAACATTTCACCGTTCTTCGTGCCGGGTGACCGCTCCTGGATTGCGGTTTCGAACCAGTCTCCTGCCCGCCGGTATGCAGAAGATATAAGGGCAGCCCTGAAATTGATTGAACGCGAGGGGATTCGGGAAGACCTTGTGCTGAAGTACCAGGAACAAAAAGCCTATTGATCGATTTCCATGGTTTATACCGATGCTCCCCTGCTAAAAGGAACTTAGGGTGCTTACCTTTGTCTGTGATCGTTTGACAGGTTTTGGCAAAGGAACTGGTATGAAGACGATTCGATTGTGGGATCTCCCCACCCGGCTGTTCCACTGGTTGTTGGTAATTGCTGTGGTTGGGGCAGTGGTTACGGTCAAACTGGGCGCTGGCTGGATGGCCTGGCATGAGCGTTTTGGACTGGCGGTTGTTGGCTTGCTGGCGTTCCGGGTGGTCTGGGGGCTGGTGGGCTCCACTTACGCGCGCTTCAGTCAGTTTATATCGGGGCCAGGGGCGATGATCCGTTATCTTAGGGGGCAGTGGCAGGGCGCAGGCCACAATCCCCTTGGTGCCTGGTCGGTGCTGTTGTTACTGGGACTGTTCGGTTTTCAGGCTGTTACCGGTTTATTTTCCAATGATGAAATTGCCTTTAACGGCCCACTCTACCGGCTGGTGTCGTCGGGCTGGAGCGATACCCTGAGCAGCTGGCACCGTCTCATGGAATGGGGGCTGTACGCCGTGGTTGCCCTTCATGTCCTGGCGGTGCTGTTTTACACCCACGTGCGTAAGGATAATCTGGTAAAGCCGATGGTGACTGGTCGAAAGCAGGTTCAGAGCTCAGAGCTGAAAGACGCCAGCGGCGGTGGCTGGCTGGCAATGATCATTGCACTGGCGATTGCCGTTGCTGTGGTCTGGGCGGCGAGTGGCGGGCTGGTTCCGCCACCGCCGCCACCGCCCCAGAATCTGGGTTGGTAAGCCCCTTGGCCTACTTGGCGCGGAAGTTGTCGTGGCAAGCCTTGCAGGTTTCACCAACTTTGGCGAACTGGCGTGCAATCGCGGCCTGGTCGCCGGCTGCAGCCAGTTCCTGCAGTGCGTTGGCTTCACGGACGAAGCTGACCGCAATTTCCTGAACCTTCATCGGCTCCTCAAAGAAGTTGGGCTTGAGGCGGGTGTTCTCGGCCCGGTCATTGGCGCTGTCACGGCTGTAAAGCACGCTCATGCCGGAGTTGGCCACGGCTGCAATGGCTTTGGCGGCTGCGGCAACCTGGTTCTGGTCAAACGCTGCGGAGCCATCCACGGTCTGGGCCTTGATTTTGCCCATGTTCCAGGACGCAAACTGGTAGGCGGCCTGGCGGGTTTCGATCTGGTCTTCCACGCTCATCTGGGCCACGGTCGGGGTTGAGATCGCGGCCGCAAGCACCGCAACGGAAACAAAACGTTTATTCATTCCAGGTCCCTCTCTTGGTGTGATTGGTGATAATGCAAAAATGCTCTATAAAGGCGTGGTTATAAGCATGCTACCTGTATAGACTCATTCCTGACAGCTATAAGAAACGAAAGTTCAATCTGAGGAGTTGCACGATGTCGATCTGGACGATTACCCCTAATCTTGAGCAAATGACAGAGGCCAGCAAAAACACCGCGGTCAGTCACATGGGCATTGAATATCTTGAAATCGGTGACGATTACGTGAAAGGCCGGATGCCGGTGGATGAGCGCACGGTTCAGCCATTCGGGATCCTGCATGGTGGTTCCTCCGTCGTGTTGGCGGAAACGCTGGGCAGCATGGCTGCCAACTGTTGCCTGAAAGATAAAAATACGGTCGCTGTGGGGCTGGATATTAATGCCAATCATATTCGGCCTGTTACCGGGGGATGGGTCTATGGCACGGCGAAGGCCATACACATCGGCAGTGCAACGCAAGTATGGGAAATCCGCCTGGAAAACGATCAAGGCAAGGTGACCTGCATTTCCAGGTTGACCATGGCGGTAACCCGCCGCTCGTAAGAAAACAGGGAGCGATGGCTCCCTGATTCCGACCTTGCGCGTCGATTTGCGAAATAAGCTCGCCATCCTTGATTAATATCAAAAGAAAATCGTTTGCCGGGACTGTCGCCCTGCTATACTTAAAATAGTTGAGGATGTTAACTAAATGCCATGAGGTTATTCCTCACGGGAAGGTTTCACTGTGCTGAAAATTCGTTGTAACAGGGTGTCTTCGAAAGCGCACAAGTTCTGGTATGCGTTGCTCTTTTTGCTATGCGCATCCTTTGGTCTGCGAGCTGCCCCTTTGTCTGAGTGTTCAACGCTGAGAGTGAGTGGTAATCCGGAGTATCCGCCTCTCCTATGGCCGAGCGTGGAGTCGCCGGATCTTTTAAATGGCGCGGTTCCTCATTTCCTGCGGGAGTTGGTGGAGCCTCTGGGTATCAAGGTCAATGTCCGCAACATTGGGTCCTGGGCGCGGGTACAGCGGTTGGCAGAGTTGGGGGAGGTCGATCTGGTGGCCGGGGCCTTTATCACGGCAGAAAGATTGGGCTACCTGGATTATATTCTGCCGCCCATGATGCACCTCGATACCAATGTCTGGGTGCCGCGGCAAAGGATGTTTGAGTATCGGCACTGGCCGGACCTGGAGGGGAAACAAGGCAGCACCCTGATCGACAACAGTTTCGGTGAGCGGTTCGACAGCTTTGCCGCCGATCACCTGGATATCCTCGGCGTCCGCTCCATTCACCAGTCCTACCTGATGGCCGATATCGGTCGTATCGATTATGTACTGTACGAGTTGTTGCAGGGGCGGGCGAAGCTGGCCCGGTATGGCATGTCGAATGACTTTGTGGCGCTGGAGCCCCCTGTGAGCAGAGAAGGCCTGTTCTTCGCGTTTCCGAAACTTTCCCGCTGCAATAGCAAAGCCTTGCGAGAGGCTTTTGCAGCCAGGTTGCTGGAGTTGACGGAGCAGGGCAGGCTGGAAGAGTTGATTGAAGAGTATCTCATCCGGTATACCGAGGAGGGCCGTTAGCGAGGCCTTCCTGGGTTTAGGTGGCCAGTGTCACTCTGCTTCTTCCTTTGGCCTTGGACTGGTACATGGCCTCGTCTGCGCGACACATCAGATCTTCCAGTCTGCGGTCGCCGTTTCCCAGGCTACTGATTCCGATACTTGCCGACGGCGAGATTCTGCTTTTCTCGTAAGACACCACCAGATTACAAAGCAAGGCCAGCAAGCGGCTCGCCAACACGTGTGCCATCGTCATGTCGGTGTCCGGTAGCAGAATGGCGAATTCCTCTCCGCCCATTCTGGCCACAATATCGCAATCTCGAATCCGGGCTTTCAGTAGCCCGCTGACCTGCTTCAACACTTCATCGCCCGCCTGGTGACCGTAGGTATCGTTGATGATCTTGAAGTGATCCAGATCCATCATGACCAGAGTCAGTGGTGTCTGATGCCTGGCAGACTGGTTCAGCAGTTGCTCTCCGAACTCGAAGAACGCGCGTCGGTTATGCAGCCCGGTAAGTTCATCCTCCAGCGCTGCTGCCCTGGCTTTTTCGTGGGCTGCCCGCAGCTCCAGCTCCATCTGTTTACGTTCGGTAATATCAGTGGCAATCTCCAACCTCACCAGGCGGCCATCGGTCCAGCGGATCGCCTGGTCACGGCACTGTTACCATCGTTGGTCCAGTTGATTCTGGAACTCCCAGACATGGGGTTTGTTGGGCTCGCCCTGATCATTGATCAGCAGGTGATTGGTGCAGAAGCTGCATGGGCCGTCACCGTCCTGAAGCACCTGCCAGCATTTTCGGTTGCCAATGTCACCCCAGATCTGCCGGCCGTAAGCGTTCATGTACAGCAGATCGTGTGTTGTGAAATCGGAGACGTACACCAGGGCATCCAGATTATCGAGTACGGCCTGAAGACCTTCCGGGGGTGTTTCCTCGGTGGCTGGCGGTGTCTGATCCCGGTGAACGGGCAGATTCAGTGACGGAATGCCGGATTTCATGGGGTGTACGCTGTCTGCTTTTTATTCAGTTTAATTTCCAGTATGGCGTTTGTCATACGATGCTGTCTGCAAAAGTGTGTACGGTTTGCGGACATTACCTATGTCGGCCGGGATTGGCTGATGAAATGTTTGAATCATGAGGATGTGGAAAGCCATGAATCGTTTCGGGGAAAACTGCCCCTGTGGTAGCGGAAAAGCCTACCAGTTGTGCTGTCAGCCCTGCCATGCAGGCGCTCCAGCCGACACACCAGAGGCGTTGATGCGTTCCCGGTTCAGTGCCTTTGTGGTGAAAGATACCGATTATCTGCTGGCAACCTGGCATCCGGAGACCAGGCCGGTTGAACTGGATCTTTCCGGCTCACCGGAATGGGTCTCGCTGCAGGTGCTCTCCTCCAGTGCCGGGGCAGACACGGGCCGGGTTCACTTCCGGGCGGTCTATCGTGCCGGTGGTGGTTGGGGTTATCTGGAAGAGCGGTCAGACTTCAGCAAAGAGAATGGCCGCTGGTTCTACCGTGAGGGCGAAACCCGCGAGGGAGTACTGAAGCCCGGTCGAAACGACCCCTGCCCCTGTGGCAGTGGTCGCAAGTTCAAGGCCTGTTGTCTTTAAGCGTTCTATTCGAATTTCGGCAGATCCGGCTGAGCGACCTCTTTACCCGCTTCCAGCCAGGCGTCGAAGCCGCCTTCAATGGATTGTACGTTCATATAGCCCATCTCTTTCAGCGCTTTAGCGCTGAGTGCTGCACGGCCGGAGGTTTTGCAGTAGAGCACAATTTTCATCTGCCGGTTCTCCAGTGCAGGGTCGTTGGTGAACTTGAATTCGAGCATGCCCCGGGAAACATTGACGGCCCCGGGGATGTGGCTGGCCCGGTATTCATCGGCATCCCGCACATCCAATAGCAAATCGGCATTTTTGATGGCCGCCTCGGCGTTGGCCAGCGGCACCTCCTGAATGTCTTTTTTGGCTTCGGCAACAAGATCGTGAGCAGTCTTCATGGCAGTTCCCTTTGAGCGTGGGTGTATCCGTTCAGGTTAAGGCATTTGCCACGGGTGAGCCACCTATGGGTTGCCTGTGACTAAGGCATGAGCCTTTGGCGACGGGGTTTGTGTTAGATTGGCAGGCTGGACAATGAGGAAGCTATGAAACCGCTGAATGACACCACCAAAGGCGTGGTCTACGGGTTAGGTGCCTACACCCTGTGGGGAAGCTTTCCCCTGTATTTTGCCCTGTTCAAGGGGATCCCTTCCTGGGAGGTGCTGATTCATCGGGTGATCTGGTCCTGCCTGTTTCTGGCCGTGGTCATCTCGATACTCAAGCGCTGGCCGCCGGTGGTGGCGGCACTGCGACAGCCGCGCCGGCTGGGGTATGTGCTGGGTTGTGCCGTGTTTATTGCCCTGAACTGGGGTATCTATATTTATGCCGTGGAAACCCGCCATGTGTTGCAGGCCAGTCTGGGCTATTTCCTGACGCCGTTAGTAAATGTGGCCATGGGGCTGCTGATCCTGGGTGAGCGTATTTCCCGGCTGCAGGTCGCGGCGGTGGGCCTGGCAGCGATTGCGATTTTCTATCAGCTGTTTCTGCTGGGCGAGCTGCCGTGGATTACCCTGGTGTTGGCGTTCAGCTTCGGAACCTATGGCCTGATGCGCAAGAAAGTGGAACTTGATGGCCTTTCCGGTCTGTTTGTTGAAACGCTGTTATTGCTGCCGTTGGGCTTGCTGACCCTGGCCTGGCTGTCGTCGCAGGGGCTGTCGCACTTTTCGGACAGCACCTACAGTGCATTGCTACTGGCCTCCAGTGGCGCGGTGACCGCCATCCCGCTGCTGGCCTTTGCCGGGGCTGCGCGCCGTTTGAAGCTGTCTACCGTGGGCTTTCTTATGTACATCAACCCCACGATCCAGTTTCTGATCGCGCTGTATATCTTCCATGAGCCGCTTAGCACCGCCAAACTGGTGAGCTTTGTGATGATCTGGGTGGCGTTGGCAATATACTCGTGGTCGGCCTGGGTGGGCCGATCGAACAGAGAGGCTTCGGCATGAAACAACCCATCAGCGGCTATCACAAAGACGGGGAAAACCACTGGGTAGCGCAGCTGGCGTGTGGCCATAACCAGCACGTGCGACATGATCCGCCCTGGGTAAACCGGCCCTGGGTTGTCACGGTGGAAGGTCGGCAATCCATGTTGGGGGTTAAGCTGGATTGCCCGAAATGTGATGACGATGCGCCTGCGGATGTCCGTCCGGAGAGTCCGGAAGGACCTCAGTCTCCCGATCAGGCCAGGGTTTCCAGATAGGCTTCCAGTTCGTTGGCGAGCCAGCCCACCACGGCGCCCCCTTGCGCCTGCTCCGACTCCAGCGCACTGAACACTTTCCACCAGCGGGCGCTGCGGTGGTGGATGGTTTTCAGCTGTTCCTTGCGCAATGCCTCAGCAATCAGGGGTAAGGGTAAATCCGCCCAGCCGGCGCCATCAATCACCGCATCACGCATCAGTTCGTATTGAGTAAAGGCGAGGTAGTTGGCGGTTTCCGGGGATTCGGCCACCAGTTGGGCATCGAGCATGTAGGCCAGGGTGATTTCCGTGTGGCTGACCAGGTCGTCCTGAGTGACCCGTTTCAGCTGACTCAGGGGGTGATCTGGCGCTGCCACGGTGAGCATGCGCACATCAGCCAGTTCCCGAAACCATTGATAACCTTCGTTCAGCAATTCCGGCATCAGGCCATAGGCCACATCCACGGACTGGTTGCGAACCAGCGGCGCCAGTTCCCGGGGCGAGGCAAGGTAAACCGACAGGCTGGTCTGGGGGAAGCGTTGTTTCAGCCGGCGCAGAATGTCCCGCCAGATATCTTCCGGAATGGCATCGTCCCGGGCAATGCGCAGGACCGATTCGGCACCACTCAGGTGGTGCTGGCAGCGAGCCCTGATCTGGCTGGCAACCTGGTCGAATCGCCGGCAGTCGGTCAGGATGGACTGGCCGATGGCCGTCAGGTGCAGTTGATTGCCGCTGCGTTCAAACAGCTCCACCCCCAGTTCATCCTCCAGGGACGCCAGCACGGTACTGACGGTGGTGCGGCTGCGGTTCAGTTCCCGGGCCGCCGCGGCCACGCTGCCGTTGCGCACAACCGAGAGGAAGGTCTTGATCTGTGACGTTTTCATGGTTTGCTCTTTGCGACGGATTTTCCGTCGCTCAGCGACTCACACCTGTTGAATGATGCCGCTAATATGGCAGCAATTCTCAGGAGGTCAAAATGTTTACTTCTCTGGCGCGGGAAAACCTGGCGCTGACATTATCAGCGGTGGGCGCGGGCCTGTTTGCGCTCGCCGGTATTACCTGGGGTCTTTGGGTCGATTCCCTGGTTATTCTCTTCGATGGTGCCTATTCCCTGATCAGCCTCGGGTTGTCGCTCCTGTCACTCTATGCCGCCCGCCTGGTGCGCCGGCCGGCCAATGACGATTACCCATTCGGGATGGGGGCCGTGGAGCCTTTGGTGATCGCCGTGAAAGGTCTGGTGATTGCGGTGGTGTGTATCTTGTCGCTGGTATCGGCGGTGGTGTCGCTGCTTCAGGGCGGCCGTGCCGTGGCGGCGGACATGGCAATGATCTTTGGTGCGGTGAACGTGGTGGGGTGTCTGGCGGTCTGGGGGTATCTGCGCTGGTCGAGCCTGCGCAATGGTTCGGGGCTGGTGCAGGCGGAACAGCGCCAGTGGCTGATGGACAGTGCCCTAAGCGCTGCCGTAATGATTGGTTTTGGCGCGGCCTGGCTGCTGGAACGCAGTCATTGGGCAGAGCTGGCGGTGTATGCCGACCCGGTGATGATGCTGGTGATTTCGGTCTACTTTATGACGGTGCCGGTGAAGATGGTTCTGGAGTCGGTTCGGGAGCTGCTGCTGGCGGCACCGAAAGACGATGCACTGGACGACATCCATGAGACCCTGGAAGACCTGGGCCTGAATCCGGAACAGGTCCGGGTGGCCAAGCTCGGCCCGAACCTTCTTCTTGAGGCCCGCATGATCCGGATCTGAACCGGTCTCAGACGTTCAGTCCACCCATGGCCAGTATCTGCCGGCGGGTATCGGCTTTCTCCCGCTCAAGTTTGCCAAGCAGTAACACCCCGTCGCACTCCGGGTGGTCGGCGAGGAATCGCCGGGTCAGCTCGATCTGGATATGCAGATCCTGGAAACGGCCATACAGATCCTGTCGCTGGCGCAGTTCTTTCAGTGTTGGCTTGCCGTGCCGGGCATCCAGCTCCAGAAGATATCGGATACGCTTGAGGGCCTTGCGTAGCTGGTGCAGGGCTTCATCCGGGGCGGTATGAAGCAGTTCTGCGGTTTTCCAGTTGAACTGTTTCAGGCGCCGGTTTGCGGCGGCCTGGATGTCTTTTTTTCGAAGGTCTTCAGCCAGCTTACGAAAGGATTTGGATTCAATATAGCCCTGCCAGCGCTCTAGACTTTGGCGGTAGCGTTTCTGGCTGAGCCTTTTGGCCAGTTTGCGCTGGGCTTTTTCTGCCTTGAACCGGGTCCAGCCGGTCAGTGTGGTGCAGAGTTCCGGTTTGTCGCTGCACAGGTCGGGGAGATCCTGAAGCAATACGTGCAGATCCCGCAGGGCGCTGGTGGCACGGGCATGCTGCTTCAGCTCGCGGATATGCTCCTGTAACCGGCGATCGCCGGTAATCTCGGCCAGTGATTCGGCAATGGCCCGGCTGCGGCGAAGGGCGATGCGGTACTGGTGCAGGAATTCGTCATCCAGTCCGAGCATGACCCCCGGGGCCAGCTGTTCCAGCTGCTTGCTTAACTGCTGCAAAACCTCCGGAACCGTATTCTTGTCCAGATCGGTGGCGCCGGGCTGGCTTTTCGGTTCTTGCGCCGGAATTCGCGGTAACTGAAGTCACGGGGCGTCAGGAAGGTTTCCAGTACGCCTTTGTTTTTATCCACCTTCTTCCAATCTCGCACCGACAGCCGGATTTCAAGGATGCCGGCAGTTGGCAATTCGAACGGGGCCTGGGGTACCAGAAAGGCGGCCAGCTCGAGCAATGCCGGGTTGTGGCCAATAATGGTAACGCGGTTCTGGTCGTTGCCCAGATTCTGCAGCCAGCGTAATAGACGCTTGAAGTCGAAGGTGTAAAGCTCATCTTCGGTGCAGACCTGGGCCGGCTGGGCGTCGACGCTGAGTGCACCGGTCAGCGTTTGCTGGGCGCGCACGGCGGGGCTTGCGTAGACAGGGCCGGACAAGGCACCGAGCCGGTTCAGGGTTCGTGCAAGTGGCGCAAGTTGGCTCCGGCCCCTGTCATTGAGAGGGCGTTCCCGGTCGCTGAGGCTGCTGTCTTCCCAGCTCGATTTGGCATGTCGGATAAGGAAGAGCTGTTTCATGGCGTTCGCCTGGAATCTTGATCGTCAGACTTTAGTCTGACACAGGCTCAAGTCGTTTACATGACGGCCGATACGTATTTTACCGTACAGGCACTGGTATGAGGGGTTTGCGTACATACCGCCTTCAAACGGTGCTGATGATGGTATACAGCTTTTAACAAACTGCAACGGAGCGCCGATTGTGGTTTGTGGATAATCTGTCGCCTACAGGAATTTAAACCCGGAGCAGCAACCATGGCTTTTATGAGTAACCTGACGATCAGAACCCGGCTCCTGATCGGTGTACTGGTACCGGTACTGATTACGGCGGGCACCATTGCCTGGATTACCGCCAGTCAGATTGAGGCCAACGGCGAGGCAGAGCTGCAACGCCTTGAACAGGAACTGCTGGAGGCTCGCAAGGAAGGCCTGAAAAACCTGGTTGAGGCGGCCAAGGCTGTTGCCATGGAGGCCAAGGCTCGGCCCGGGCTGAGTGAACAGGATGCCAAAGAAGAAGTCCGGGATCGGCTGCGTTCCATGGAGTTCGGCCAGAACAACTACGTGTTCGCCTATGATCGCAGCCTGTTCAATCTGGCTTATGCGCCGGATCCGTCCAAAGAGGGCCCGACCACCAATCCGAACACCCAGAAGCTGGTTCGCGGGCTGTTTGACGCGGCGGGGGACGATGGCTTCATGCCCTACGAGTGGCCGAACCCGGCCACTGGCCAGGTGGAACCGAAAGTCTCCTACTCCACGATCATTCCGGGCTGGGACTGGATGATCGGTGCTGGTGTCTACGTGACCGACATCCAGAAGGTGGTGGCCGCCGCCCAGAAGGAAATCGACGATGCTATGGCATCCGCCATGGGCTTTATCCTTCTGGTGACCATTGTCGTGGTGGTTATCTCCCTGATTATTGGTCTGGTGATCGGTCGCACGGTGACTGCGCCACTGAACAAGGTCAGCGACATGATGCGGGAAATTGCCGACGGTGAAGGCGATCTGCGCCAGCGTCTGCCGGAAGATGGTAAAGATGAGCTGGCCGTTCTGGGCCGCCGCTTCAACCATTTTGTCATCAAGATTCAGGACACCATCCGCGAGGTGGGGTCTACCACCGATCAGGTAGCTTCAGCCGCTGAAGAACTGAGCAGGGTGGCGAATGAAACCCGTCAATCGGTTCAGGAACAGGGTTCAGAAACCGACCAGATTGCTTCGGCCATCAACGAAATGGCGGCAACGATTCAGCAGATTTCCGGCAACGCCAATGAGGTGGAAGGCGCAGCTTCCGATGCGGACCGCATGGCCAAAGAGGGTGGCGAGACCATCAACAGTGCCCAGGGCGCGGTCAATCAGCTGTCCCAGGAAATGGAAGATACCGCTCGCAGCATCAATGCCCTGGCCGAGAAGTCGAACGATATTCAGCAGGTGCTGGATGTGATTCACGCGGTTACCGAACAGACCAACCTGCTGGCCCTGAACGCTGCCATTGAGGCAGCCCGGGCCGGCGAGCACGGTCGCGGCTTCTCGGTGGTTGCCGACGAAGTGCGCCAGCTGGCCAAGCGGTCAGCGGAATCGGCTGATCAGATCCGGGAAATGATTGATGGCTTTGTGGCGGAGTCCAAAGCTTCGGTGGAGCGCATGAACAACTCCCGCAAGAGTTCAGAAGCGACCGTTGAGCGCATCAATCATGCCACCAATGCACTGAATACCATCGTGACCTCGGTGACCCAGATTCACGATCAGGTGACACAGATCGCCACCGCCGCTGAACAGCAGAGCCAGGTGGCGGAAGAGATCAACCAGAACGTGGTGCGGATTGTCGACGCGGCCCAGCGCAGTGACACCGGCGTAACCCAGACCAATGAAGCCAGCCACGAACTGGCCCGGCTGGGTGAGAACCTGCGCGAGCTGGTTGGTCAGTTCAAGGTCTGATTGCCCTCACAAGAAAGCCGGCCCGCCACATTGGCGCGGTCGGCTTTCGTCGTTATGATGGATCATTCAGGCATGTTTGAATCAAAAATCGATAACAATGGAAGCCAACACTATGTCCCTGCGTAAAACCCTGCTGGCGGCAGTCAGCACTCTTGGCCTGCTGGCCAGTCCTTTCGCGGTCTCTGAAGAAACCTATACTCTGCGTCTCGCGGAAACCTGGGGCCCCAATTCCGGGCTGCTGGGGGATGCGCCCCGCAACATGGCGGCCATGGCCGAGGAAATGTCCAACGGTCGGCTGAAGATCCGCATTGATTCCTCCAACAAGCACAAGGCCCCTTTCGGCATTTTCGATCTGGTCCGTAACGGCCAGTACGACATGGGCCACACCGCCTCTTATTACTACAAGGGCACCATTCCCAACGCCATGTACTTCACCACCATACCCTTCGGCATGATTGCACCGGAGATGTATGCCTGGTTCTACCACGACGACGGCATGGAGCTGATGCAGAAGGTGTATGAACCCTTCGGGCTGCTGTCCTTCCCGGGTGGCAACACGGCCAATCAGATGGGTGGCTGGTTCCGGAAAGAGATCAAATCTCTGGATGATCTGAAAGGCCTGAAAATGCGCACCCCTGGCTTTGCCGGCGAGGTTATGTCGGAAGTGGGTGTGGCGGTAACCAACCTGCCACCGGGCGAGCTGTATACCGCGCTTGAGCGCAACACTATCGACGCCGTTGAATGGGTTGGCCCGGCGCTGGACCTGCAGATGGGCTTTCACCAGATTGCCAAGTACTACTACTCCGGCTGGCAGGAGCCCAACGCTGAAGTGCAGTTCCTGATCAACAAGAAAACCTGGGACAAGCTGCCGGCTGATCTGCAGGCCATCCTGCGGGTCTCCATGCGCACCGCAGCGTATGACATGTATATCCAGAGCACCCACGAAAGCGGTGTGGCCTGGGAGAAGATGAAGCAGGAATACCCGGATGTGACCCACAAGGTGTTTCCGCCGGAAGTTATTACCGCCCTGCGTGAAACCACCAACCGCCTGCTGGATGAGTTTGCCGAGAAGGACGAGCTGGCGAACGAAATCATTACTTCACAGCGCGAGTACCTGAAGCAGGTTCGCCCCTGGACCAACATCTCGGACAAGGCGTATCTGAACAGCGTCGCCGACCAATAAGACCGGTGCGTGACAGCCCGGCCGGGTAAGGCCGAAAAACAAGAGGGGCGTGGTCAGGGAATATCCGCACGCCCCTTTTTGTTTGCGTCTGTTTCTGGAAAAATACGCCGCTCAAACTTTGGGCAGGGCCGATGAAACAGACACTGCTATCTCTGAGCAATCTCACCAAACAGTTCGACGGCAAAAAAGTGCTGGATTCACTGGATCTGGACATTTTTGACGGCGAGTTCATTACCCTCCTTGGGCCCTCCGGTTGCGGCAAGACCACCTTGCTGCGGATGATGGCGGGTTTCGAGCACCCGGATGACGGCACCATCGCCCTGGGCGACCAGGACCTGACTCACACCCCGCCGGAACACCGGCCTTTGAACACGGTATTCCAGAACTACGCGCTGTTTCCCCATATGTCGGTCTTCGACAATGTGGCCTATGGTCTGAAAATGGAGAAGCGGCCGAAGCAGGAAATCCGGGAGCGAGTAGAGGATGCCCTGGCCATGGTTCAGCTTGAGGACTTCGCCCGGCGCAAGCCGCACCAGTTGTCCGGTGGCCAGCAGCAGCGGGTGGCCATCGCCCGTGCGGTGGTCAAGCGCCCGAAGGTACTGCTGCTGGATGAGCCGTTGTCGGCGCTGGACTACAAATTGCGCCGAACCATGCAGGTGGAGCTCAAACGCCTGCAGCGGGAGCTGGGTATCACCTTTGTGTTTGTCACCCACGATCAGGAAGAAGCCCTGTCCATGTCCGACCGGGTGGTGGTGTTGAAAGACGGCCTGATCCAGCAACTGGGGACGCCGCGGGAAGTCTACGAGCGCCCGGCTAACCTGTTTACCGCCCGCTTTGTCGGTGAAACCAACTTCTTCCCGGGCCGGGTGGACAAAGCCAACGGCGACGACACTATCACCGTGGATGTGTTCGGCCTGAAGCGTACCTTCCGCAAGCCGGATTTCCCGGTCTCCAGTGGCCAGTCCCTGCATGTGCTGTTGCGCCCCGAGGACATCCGGGTACTGGCGCCGGACGATGAGGATGGTGTGGCTGGCAAGATCGTAGAGCGTAACTACAAGGGCAGTACCCTGGATTCGGTGATTCATCTTGAGGATGGCACCGAGGTGCTGGCGTCGGAATTCTTCGACGAAGACGATCCTGCCTTCGACTATCGCCTTGGCGAGCCGGTCAAAGTGAGCTGGGTTGATGGCTGGGAATGGCTGTTACCCACAGAGCCGGAAGCCCTGCCAGAGGAAGAAGGCACCGATGCGTAGCCTGACACAGCAGCCGTTCCGTACGGCGGTGCTGGTGCTGGTCTGGGGCTGGTTGCTGTTTCTGGTGCTGACCCCCAACCTGTTGGTGGTCGGTGCCAGTGTAATGACCCGGGACCCGGGCTCCTTTATTTCGCTGCCGCTGACCCTGGATGCCTATCGGCAACTGCTCAATCCGCTGTACCTGGAAGTGTTCCTGCATTCCCTGTACATGGCGGCTATGACCACGCTGGTGTGTCTGCTGATCGGCTACCCGTTTGCGTGGGCGCTGTCCAAGGTCGGCAAACGCAATCAGGTGCTGCTGATCTTCCTGCTGATTGTACCGTTCTGGACCAATTCCCTGGTGCGAACCTACGCCCTGAAGCTGATTCTGGCCACCAATGGCCTTCTAAACAACGCGCTGATGTCTCTTGGCGTGATCGATGAGCCCATGCAGCTGCTGTATACCGAAGGGGCGGTGATTATCGGGCTGGTGTATCTGTTGCTGCCGTTCATGATCCTGCCGCTGTACTCGGTATTTGAAGACCTGCGGGAAGATTACCTGAGGGCTTCGCACGATCTGGGTGCTGGGCGCCTGTCCACCTTTATCCACGTTATTGTTCCGCTGACCCTGCCGGGCGTTTTGGCGGGCATCATGCTGGTGCTGTTGCCGGCCATGGGTCTGTTCTTTGTGCCGGATATCCTCGGCGGTTCCCGCAACCTGCTGGTGGGTAACGTCATCAAGAACCAGTTTCTCGATGCCCGCAACTGGCCCTTCGGTGCCGCCGCCAGCATCATGCTGACCCTGGCCATGGCGTTCCTGATGTTCGCCCACCGCCTGAGTAAGCGGCGGATCGGGGAGGACGGTGTATGAATCGCTGGCTGCCCCGCACCTACCTGACTCTGGTGTATCTGCTGCTGTACGTGCCCATCGTGGTCCTGGTGGTGTTCTCCTTCAACGATTCCCGCACTGGTTATGAATGGGGCGGCCTGAGCCTGCGCTGGTACGAGGCCCTTTTCAACAACCGGGCCATGGTCCAGGCCATGTGGAATTCCCTGTGGCTGGCGCTCTCCGCCGCCACGGTGTCCACGTTGATCGGCGCGCTCACCGCGCTCGCCCTGCACCGTTACCGGTTCCGGGGCAAGAAAGTGCTCAACGGCATGTTGTTTGTGGTGATGATGTCGCCGGAGATTGTACTGGCGATTTCGCTGCTGGCGCTGTTTCTGCTGGTCGGCCTTCAGCTGGGCTATGTATCCCTGTTGCTGGCCCACGTTACCTTCTGCCTGCCCTTTGTGGTCATCACCGTGATGGCCCGCCTCAGCGGGTTTGACGAACGCCTGCCGGAGGCGGCCCGGGATCTGGGCGCCAACGATTTCACCATGACCCGCACGGTACTGATTCCGGTGATCATGCCGGCCTTACTGGCAGGCTGGCTGCTGGGGTTTACACTGTCACTGGACGACGTGGTGGTCAGTACGTTTGTCAGTGGCCCGAGTTATGAAATTCTGCCGTTGCGCATCTATTCCATGGTGCGGGTGGGCCTGAAACCCGAAGTGAATGCCCTTGGCACCCTGCTACTGGTATTCTCACTGGTCATGTTGGTCTTGTCTCAATGGATACTGTTAAGGAGCAAACGATGAAGAAACTGGCACTGGCCGGCCTGCTGGCGGTGGGCCTGACTGGCTGCAGTGGTTCTGAGGAGCCCAAGGTTCTGAACCTGTACAACTGGTCCGAGTACATGCCCCAGGAAGTTCTGGATCGCTTTACTGAGGAAACCGGTATCCAGGTGGTCTACACCACTTACGACAGCAACGAAGCCATGTACGCCCGGCTGAAACTGCTGGATGAGAGCGCCGCCTACGACCTGGCCGTGCCCTCCACCTACTACGTGAGCAAGATGCGGCAGGAAGACCTGCTGATGCCCATCGACCGCAGCAAGATTGAAGGCTTCGACAACCTGGATCCGGAACTGGTGAACCTGGATATCGACCCGGAAAACCAGTACAGCGTGCCTTACCTGTGGGGCACCACCGGTCTGGCTGTGGATACCGCGGATGTGGAAGGCGAGGTTACCGCCTGGGCTGATCTGTGGGATGAGCGCTTTGAAGGCCGGGTCATGCTGACCAACGACATGCGTGAAGTCTTTCACGTAGGCCTGCGGGTACTGGGTTACTCCGGTAACAGCACCGATCCGGAGGAAATCGAGCAAGCCTACGAGAAGCTGACCGAGCTGATGCCGTCTGTGCGTACCTTTAACTCGGATGCCCCCCGCATGCCGTACCTGGAAGGTGAAACCGACGTAGGCATGATCTGGAACGGCGAAGCCGTCATGGGTCGCGATACCCTGGATTCCCTGGAATACGTGTATCCGGAAGAGGGCATCATCGCCTGGCTGGACAGCTTCGTGATTCCCAGGAATGCCAAGAACCCGGAAGCCGCCCACCAGTTCATCAGCTTTGTGCTGCAGCCGGAAATCTCTGCCCTGATCAGCGAAGAGATCGGCTACGCCACGCCGAACCTGGCGGCCCGGGATCTGCTGGATGACGCTGTCGCCAACGACCGTGCCAGCTACCCCAACGCCACCGACATGATCAATGCCGAGTTCCAGACCGACATTGGTGACGAGGCGCTGCAGGTGTATGCCAAGTACTGGGAAATGCTGAAGTCCGGTCAGTAAGTCTGGTCAGGCTTAACAGCAATAAAAAACGGAGGCTTCGGTCTCCGTTTTTTATTGCCCGGGTTTCACAAAACTGAAATACATGGTCTATAACTTCCTGATAACAAAACGTTAGCGAATCCGCATCACACCGTTTCAGGGGAATGAACGACCATGGCACTGCGCAAGACACGGATATCAGCACTGGCCACCCTGCTGGCCGCGACGACAGCCTCCGGCAACCTTCTGGCTGAAGAACTTCGCCTGATTACCTGGGGTGGCTATGCCCCGGATGAGGTGGTGGCCCAGTTCGAGGAAGAGACCGGGATTGATGTAAAAATCACGCTGTCGAACAACGAGGACATGATCTCCAAACTGCGCGCCACCGGCGGCGCCGGCTTTGATCTGGCCCAGCCAAGCCAGGATCGCATCGTGGGCGTGCAGCGCCAGTTCAATATCTACAAGCCCATTGATTACAGCCGCATCAATACCGACCAGTTGCAGGTGTCTATGGTCAAGGCGACGCAGGAATCGACGGCGCTGGACGGTCAATCCTACGGTGTGCCCTCGGTTTGGGGTACCAGTGGCCTGATTGTGCACAGTTCGGTCGCCGACACCGTCACCGACTACACCGACCTGTGTGACCCGGCCGTGGCTGGCAAGGTCAGTTACCGGCTGAAGCGGCCGACGTTGATCGGCTTTGCTTTCGCCATGGGCATGGATCCATTTGCGGCCTATGAAGACCGGGACGAGTACCAGTCCATTATGGCGAAAGTGGAAGACAAACTGATCGACTGCAAAGCCAACGTGAAAACCTACTGGACTGGCGGCGACCAGTTGTTGTCGCTGCTGCGCACCGGTGAAGTGACGGCGGCCATGGCCTGGGATGCCGGCGGCTGGAAGCTGAATGCGGAAAATCCCGAGATCCGCTTTGTGGCGCCGGAATCCGGGGCTTTGGGCTGGATTGATACCTTTGCCATACCGCGCCGCAGCGAGAACGAAGAGGCCGCCTACAAGTGGATCAACTTCGTGATGCAGCCGGAAATTGCGGCCAAAATCACCAATGCCTCCGGTAACTTTACCGCTTCCAAAGGCGCCGACGAGTTTGTGAACGCCGAGCTGCGGGATGCCTATCGCCTGAGCTTCGATGAAGAAGCTATTAACAACATCAAATGGTATCCGCCAGTACCACCGGGGCTGGAAGCCATGGAAGGGCAGGTGCTGGATCGCGTCCAGGCGGCGAACTGATCCGTATGGCAACAGAGTCTGACCTGTTCTGCAGCGGACTGGTCCGCCGTTTTGGAAACAACGCAGCGGTGGACCATGTTTCGCTGGATGTTCCTGCGGGTACCTTCTTCTCCATTCTTGGGCCTTCGGGTTGTGGCAAGACCACGCTGCTGCGGCTGCTGGCGGGCTTCGATAAGCCGGATGAAGGGGATATCTTCATCCGCGGCCAGCGCATGAATGAGGTGCCCCCCAACAAGCGCCCGGTGAACATGGTGTTCCAGCACCTGGCGCTGTTCCCCACCATGACCGTCGGTGACAACATCGGCTATGGCCTGAAACGCAAGAAGGTGCCGGCGGCCGAGCGCCGCAAGAGGATTGCACAGGTGCTGGAACAGGTGGGTCTGCCGGAACTGGCGAACCGCAATCCCCAGGAACTGTCGGGTGGCCAGCGCCAGCGCGTGGCCCTGGCCCGCTGCCTGGTGCTCGAACCCACCTTGTTGTTGCTGGATGAGCCTCTCGGGGCCCTGGATCTGAAACTGCGGGAGCAGATGAAGGTCGAGCTCAAACACCTGCAAAAGCAATTTGGCACCACCTTTGTGTACATCACCCATGACCAGTCCGAAGCCATGGTGATGTCGGATCAGGTGGCGGTGATGAAAAATGGCCGCTTCGAGCAGGTGGCGCCGCCGGAGGAGCTTTACCGGCATCCGGCAACGCCGTTTGTCGCGGGGTTTGTCGGCGACAACAATCGCCTGGCGGGGACGGTGGTGTCCGTGGCCGATGATGTGGCGGATGTTCGTCTGAGCGATGGGGCGGTGGTACGCGGGCGGGTTGCGTCGGCGGGCCTGGCGCCCGGTGCCCAGGCTGAATTGTATATTCGGCCGGAATCATTGTCGTTTTCGCAAACGGCTGCGGGCGCGGGTTCCTCCTCACTGCAGACCCGAGTCCGGACCACGCTGTTTGATGGTGCCAACAGCCGGGTAGAAGCCGAAAGCAATGGCCAGGCACTATTCGCACGACTCCCCCAGGACGGCACGGCGCCGGCGCTGACGCCGGACGGCCATCTTGAGCTGTCGTGGGATCCGGGCCTGGCCCGGGTATTTGGAGCTTCGCCCCAGTGAATAGCTCGATTAGCCGTTTCTCGCTGTGGCTGTTGCTGGCGCCTTTCCTGCTTTGGATAGTGCTATTGGTGCTGGTGCCCCATCTGCAGATGTTGCGGGTGTCGTTCCAGGTGCGGGAGAGCTGGGATACCCTGGCCTGGGGGCTGGAGCAGTACCAGAATTTCTTCAGTGAATCCTACTACTGGCGTACCTTCGTGCGTACCGGGGTGATGTCCCTGTTCACTACCTTCCTCACCCTGCTGATTGCCTTTCCCATTGCCTGGTACATTGCCCGCCTGGCCCGAGGGAGGAGCAAGGGTATTCTATTCCTTGCTTGCCTGATCCCGTTCTGGGCCAGCGAGTTGGTGCGTACTTACGGCTGGATGATCCTGTTGCGGGAGAGCGGCCTGTTCAGTTCCTGGCTGCAGGCGCTGGGCTGGGTGGATGGCCCGGTGGAGATGCTCTACAACGATGTCGCGGTGATCATCGGCCTGGTCTACAACGGCCTGCTGTTTATGGTGGTGCCGCTGGTGACCACGCTTGACGGCATGGACGAGAACCTGGTTGAGGCCGGCTACGATCTGGGCGGCGGCCACGGTACCGTGCTGCGGGAGGTGGTGATTCCCTGGGCCATGCCCGGCATTGTCTCCGGCTGTATTGTGGTGTTCATGCTCACCCTGGGCAGTTACCTCACGCCGATTCTGATGGGGGGCAAAGACAGTGCCTGGTTTACCCAGCAGATTTTCACCCAGTTCATCACCCGGTTTAACTGGGAGCAGGGGGCGGCTTTGGGGGTCTTGCTACTGGTATTGTCGTCGCTGCTGGTCTGGCTGGGCCTGAAGCTGACCGGGCAATCCCTGCGCAAGGTTATGGGGTGATGTCATGATCCGCTCTGTACCTCGGTCCCGGTTGTTTGATGCCCTTTACCTGAGCTATCTGTTGGCCTTTTTCCTGTACCTGGCGTTGCCTTTGCTGGTGACGGCCGTGTTCGCATTCAACGACTCTCCGTTCCCGTCATTACCCTGGCAGGGTTTTACCCTGGACTGGTATCTGGCCGACGGAACCGACGGGCGTACCGGGCTGTTTCACGACGACGGATTGCTCAGTGCGCTCTGGGTCAGTACCAAAATTGCGTTCTGGGTGACGCTGGTCAGTGTGGGGCTTGGCTGCGTGAATGCAGTATTGTTCGAGCGGGTGGAGTTTCGCGGCAAGGAGCTGCTGTATCTGTTGATGCTGCTGCCGCTGGTGATTCCGGGCGTGATTCTCGGGGTATCCATTCTGGTGTTCTACAGTGGCATGGCCAACGATGTCTCCCGCTTGTGGGGTATCGAGCTGGACCTGTTCCGGCCGGGGCTGACACTGGTGGTGATGGGGCAGGTTACCTTCATTACCACTCTGGCTACTCTGGTGATTGCCGCCCGGCTGCGCAAATTTGACCGACAGCTGGAAGAGGCCGCCCTGAATCTGGGGGCCACGCCGCTTGTGGCGTGGTTCACGGTTACTCTGCCGTGGCTGCTTCCCTCCATCCTCGGGGCCGCGGCGATGGCGTTTTTGATGTCCTTCGAGAACTTCAATACCACGGTCATGCTCACCGGTAGTGATACCCCGCTCACCGTGGCCCTGTTCAATCGTCTGCGGGAAGGCTCAACGCCGGTGTTGAACGCGGTGGCGCTGTTTCTGATGCTGGTGTCTGCGTTGCTTGCGCTGTTTACCCTCCGACAAAAAAGTTGAGAAAGTTCTGTATCTGGCGTTTACGGTTTATACTGGAACGATCACTCCTGAAAGCGGGTTCTGCTTTGCACGCGTCCACTTGTCGCATCAGATTTCTGCTGGTGATCATCGCCCTCGGGGTCTGTCTGTCCCAGCCTGGATTTGCCGCTATCCAGCCGGTGGATGAGGGATGGCAGTATCGCTGGGGTGATTCCCCGTTTTTGCCTGATGGCACGCCATTGTGGATCCTTGAAGACTCTCCACAACACTGGTACGACATTGGTTTTCCATCGAACCCTCCTGGCCGCGATGGTCGTGAGCATGCCTGGTTCAGGGTGCAATTGCCGGAAGGTAGCTGGTACCAGCCTGTCCTTTATGTTTATAGCGTCGACATCATTGTGCAGGCCTGGTTTCGGGGTGAATTGCTCTATCAATATGGCACCTTTGACCAAGAGGGAAGGGGCCGTTTTGAGGGATGGCCCTGGCATGAAATACGGCTACCCGAGGATTATCAGGGAGAGACGCTCTATTTCCGGATATTCTCGAATTACACCGACATAGGGTTATGGGGGGAGGTCGGAATTACCGATCATGCCGATCTGACGGTATACCTCCTCGGGGGAGCTGCTGAGGAACTGGTAGTCTCGGCATTGTCGGCTCTGATAGCTTCTCTGGCTCTGGTGTTCGCCGTAATCCAAAGGGGCCAGCGCAGTTTCGCCGGCATTGCTCTGTTTTCATTCCTGACCTCGGTGATGCTGTTGGCTGAGAGCCAGGCGAGCTTGTTGATTGCTTACAAACCTTTGTTGTGGGACTACCTCGCGGCCGGCTCTTACTACCTGATTCCTATGGCGTTGGCCTTGTTGTTGCGGCAATGGCTGGGCGCTGCGCGCCCGGCGCTGATCAGCTGGCTGGTGTGGGTGCATCTTGGATTGGCGGTGAGTGCTCTGACCCTGGCGTTGGTCGGCGCGGTAGACCTTTCGTCGACCTTCCCGGTGTTTGATGTGTTGCTTCTGGTCTCCCTGGTGTTGATGGCTGGGGCTGTATTGCCTCGCTTCTGCGTGCTGTTCCGGGAGCAGCAGGTGCTGGTGGTGGCCTGTGGTGTGCTGGCGGTGCTGCTGATCGTCGATATGGCCGTTGCTCACGGGTTCCTGCCCTGGGGCCGGGTGCCGGTGAGCTGGGGCGCGCTGGGTTTCTCGCTGGCGGTGGTCAGCATTTCGGTCTGGCACTACGGCAAGACCCAGAAAGAGCTCCAGCAACTGAACATCCGGCTGGAACAGAAGGTTCAGGAGCGCACCGCCCGCGCTGAGTCACTGGCAGAAAGGGAAGTTGCCCGGGCCCGGTTGCTGGCACTGGAAAGCAAGAAAAGCCAGAAGCTGGCGGATGTCATTGCTGCCCTGCAGGATTGCGCCGGCATTGAGGAAGCCTTCGAGCCCCTGTTAAGAGCCATGCCGGAACTCTACCTGCCCATGACCGGTTGCTTTTATCGAAGAGGCGTCGATGGGCATTACGACCGCGTGGTTCACTGGGGCAGCGCCCCGGAGGACGTGTTCCCGGCGTCACTGGGGTCGAATCTTTCTGCCCTGACTGAAACCGTACTGCCGGTGCGTAGCTACGATTTACCGGCTCAAATGTGTTTCTTCCTGCGGGTAGAGTCTGCCCGCTCCGGCAACCGCCCTGAAGGGGTGTTGATGCTGGAGCGCCCGGATCTGCCGCCAGTGGTGAAAGACTATGGCATCGCACGGGTGATTGCCTGGGTATACCAGTCGGTTGAGAAAATTGGCATTACCTTGTCTGGTCTGGCCTTGCGGGCTGAATTGCAACGATTCTCTTATGAGGACAGCCTGACCGGCCTGAAAAATCGTCGCTACTTTGATGAACTCTTTCGCCATGAGCGGGAAGTGTCGGCCAGATCCGATAGGCCGCTTTGCCTGCTGATCTTCGATATCGATCACTTCAAACAGTTCAATGATTGCCATGGCCATGAAGCCGGTGATCAGGCGCTGAGAATGGTTGGTGACGTGCTCGGTACCTACTTCCGCGGCAGTGACACCGTTTGCCGTTATGGCGGTGAGGAGTTTGCGGTGCTGATGCCCGGGGCGTCCCTTGAGGAGGCCCGGCAACGGGCCGAGCAGCTACGGGCGGCCATCTCAGCCGAACAGGTGGAACATCGGGGTGAAAACCTGGGGAGCCTGACTATCTCAGCAGGCATTGCCTGCTGGCGGGAGAATTGCCCGGAATTCGACGAGCTGTTCCGGGCCGCCGACCAGGCTCTTTACCAGGCCAAGGAAACGGGCCGCAACCGGGTAGTCGCGGGCCCGCTCTGAGCCTCAGTGCCAGATATTGCTGTCGATCTTCTCGTGCAGCTCAGGGTAGTCCTGGGACTTGAAGTGAGGCACCAGGCCTTCCTTGCGCTGGGCAAGGTAGTCTTTGGTCAGTTTCACGACCGTGCCCGAGAGCAGAACGATGGCAATCAGGTTGATGGTGGCCATCAGCCCCATGGATGCGTCCGCCGCATTGAATACCGTGACCACCGCTTCGTAGCCACCCCAGATCACCATGCCCAGCGCCGCGAGCCGCAACAGGGTCAAGCCTAGAGTGTTGCCGCCGCGCAGGTAGATCAAAGCGTTCTCGGCGTAGGTGTAGTTGGCGACAATGGAGGTGAAGGCGAAGAACAGAATCGCGATGGCGATAAAGTAGCCCCCGAACTGACCCAGGTGTACTTCCATGGCCTGTTGGGTCAACTGGGTGCCGGTCACACCGGAACCCGGCTCCAGAACGCCTGCCAACAGGATCATCACGGCGGTCGCCGTACAGACAATGATGGTATCGATAAAGACACCGAATGCCTGAACCAGACCCTGTGAAGAGGGATGGTGCGGAGCCGGGGTTGCGGTCGCGGCAATGTTGGGTGCCGAGCCCATACCGGCTTCGTTGGAGAACAGGCCGCGTTTGATGCCATTCAGCATGGCAGCGGTAATGGAGCCTGCCGCGCCGCCGGCGGCCTCTTCCAGGCCAAAGGCACTTTTTACGATCAGCGCCAGAATGCCCGGAACTTCGGTAATGTTCATGGCCATCACGCCCAGCGCCAGGAGTACGTAGGCGCCCGCCATGAACGGCACGACAAACTCAGCGAAGCGTACGATCTTGCGCAGACCGCCAAAGATAACAATGCCGGCAAAAGCCGCGATGACCACGCCAACACCGAGCTTGGGCACACCAAAGGCGCCCTGCATGGCATCGGCAATGGAGTTGGCCTGTACGGCGTTGAAAACCAGGCCGAAGGAGATAATCAGGCAGACCGCGAAAATGGCCGCAGCCCAGGGCGCTTTCAGGCCTTTGGCAATGTAAACCGCCGGGCCTCCCCGGTACTGGCCCTTGCCGTCGCGAACCTTGTACAGCTGGGCCAGAGTGCTTTCCGCATAACCGGTGGCCATACCGACGAGGGCTACCATCCACATCCAGAAAATGGCACCGGCACCGCCCAGGTACAGGGCAACCGCAACCCCGGCAAGGTTACCGGTACCCACCCGGGAGGCCAGGCTGGTACACAGGGCCTGGAACGGAGAAATCCCGTGTACATCGCTTTCCCGGGAGCCACGGATGGCGCGGACCATTTCGCCGAAATTGACGAACTGAAGGAAGCCCAGACGGATGGTAAAGAAGACACCTACGGCAAGCAGGCCATAGACGAGGACATAGCCCCAGAGGACCGAGTTGAGAAAATCAACAATTGCAGTCATGGCTAGACGCCTTGTGATTTGTGAATGAGAAGTAATCCGAGGCGAGGCAGTCTAGCACGGTGAAAAATCAAGCAGACTGCGGAAATCCGTGATTGCCGGACAGCAAGGAATATGCTGTCCGGCGGTACTGCGGGGAGGGTTTCGCCGGTTCAGACCACCAGCACCGGGCACTTGGCCTGGGAGGCAACCCGGTGCGAGACGCTGCCCAGAAAGGTGCCGTCCTTGTCGCTGTTGGTGCCCTTGGTGCCCACTACAATCAGGTCGGCCTCCTTGTCCTGGGCAAATTTCACAATCACCTTCGAGGGCCGGCCGGCTTTGACGAAACCGCGTACCTTGGTGGCGCCATGCTCCTTGGCCAGTTCCTTGGCGTGGTTCACCACGCCTTTGGCATATTCAGACAGCACCTTGTCCGGGATGTCCATATCGTCGGGCCGCCCGATAGACAACGAAGCCTCAAACAGGCTGTGATGCTTGTACACACAGAGGATGTAGATCTCGGCGTCCGGGATCAGTTTCTGCAGTTCAATGGCTTTATCCAGTGCCTTGAGTGAGGTTTTGGAACCATCCACAGCGGCCAGAATCCGTTTAAACATGTTGTTCTCCTTTGATCAGTGGCTGTGGATCTAGTCCCTGAACGCGATGTCACGCAGGAACAGGGCAATATCCGGGAAGGCGATGATCAGGCCGGCCGCCGCCACCAGCATGAAAATGAACGGAGGCGTACCCCGGATAACTTCCATGTAGGGCCGTTTGAAGATGGCAATGGCGGTGAAAATGTCGCAGCCAAAGGGTGGCGTGGCAGAACCGATGGCCACCTGCAGGGTAATCAGCACACCGACAAGCACCGGATCGAGCCCGGTGGCCTGAATGGCGGGCGCAAAGATCGGTGTCAGCACCAGGATAACCACGATGGGATCGACGAACATACAGGCGATGAAGAAGGCCACACAGATGGCAATCAGCACGCCCACAGGCCCGGCCTCGTTGACGCCCACCGCTTCCAGGATGGCCTGGGGAATCTGGGCAAAGGAAATGATCCAGGAGAAGCCATTACCCACGGCCACCAGAATGAACACCACAGCCGTGATCAGCCCGGTGGATTTGGCAATCTTGTAAATGTCGTTCAGTTTCAGCGACCGGAAGACCACAAATTCCAGCAAGAAGGCGTAGAGCACGCAGACTGCCGCTGCCTCGGTGGGACTGAAAATACCACCGTAGATACCACCGACAATGATCACCGGGAACATCAGGGGCCAGGAGGCATCCCTGACTGACATCGCCCGTTCTTTCCAGCTGGCCTTGGCTTCAGTTGGAACATCGTTCTTGTAGGCGTAGATCAGGCAGTAGATCGAGAACATGAACAAAATCAGGATGCCCGGGCCGATGCCCGCAATGAACAGTTCGGCAATGGAGGTTTCCGAGATGACCCCGTAGATGATCATGCCGATGCTGGGAGGGATCAGGAAGGCGATATCACTGGCGTTGATAATCAGAGCCAGCGTGAAGGGATCGGAGTAGCCAGCCTTGAGCATTTTCGGGCGCAGCGGTGAGCCCACTGCGACCACGGTGGCCTGGGTTGAGCCAGACACAGCCCCGAACAGGGTGCACGAGGTGGCGGTACTGATGGCCAGGCCACCTTTGATGTGGCCGATAAAGGCCATGACCATATTGATCAGGCGGTCTGCAGACTGGCCCCGGGTCATGATATCGGCCGCCAGAATGAACATGGGTACCGCAATCAACGACGCTGGCCGGATGCCACCCATCATCTGCTGGATGAATGTGCCCATCTGCCCGAAGCCATCGAACATCATAACGAAGCCGATGACGGCAGCAGTGGTTAGCGGAATCATCATCGGGAAGCCCAGAAGCAGCAGCCCGATCATGACGATCATCATAATAGTTGCCATGGTGTGTCTTTCCTTAACCTATGGGTTCACGCTGCTTCAGACTTCGGTTTCGGTATCGGCGTAGCCATCCACCACACCCGTCGACAGGTACACGTCTTTGGTGGTGAAGTTCTTGATGGCGGTCAGCAGGTACTGGATGCCGGTAATGGCGAAACCGACAGGGGCCCAGATGTAAATCCACCAAATCTCAAAACCAAGCGCTGGCAAAATCCGACCCCGGCTGTACAGGGTCTGGATATACTCGAAGGAGTGATAGCACAGGAAAAACATGACCACGGAGGTAAACAGGGCGATGATGATCATCAGTACCTTGCGGCCCTTGGTCGGGAAGGCATCGTACATGGCGGACATGCGGATATGGCGGCCGTGCCGGGCGGCGTAGCCAATGCCGGCAAAGGTAATCAGAATGATCAGAATCCGGTTGATTTCACCGGAGAAAAACAGGCCCTCGCTGAACACGAAACGGGCAATAACATTGGCGCAGGTGTTTACCGCCATCAGAATCACGCCAGCGGCGAGCATGACGGCTTCAATTTTTGAAATCCAGACGTCAATCGTGCCCAGAAAGCCGGGCAAGCCGGACTCATAGTGACCGGTATCGTCTTCGATCTCCGGGGAATTCTCGGACATGGATTCTGCTCCAGAACATGTCGCTCCCGGCGGGAAGAATCCCCGGCGGGGCGGGGTTAAAGCTGGGTTGCCACCCGCCGGAGCGGGGGCAACCGTTTGGCGAGGTTCAGTCGTTTTGAACTTCTTTCAGGTCTTCCTTGAACTGCTCCAGCAGCTCTTTACCACGCTCACCGGTCATTTCGATGAACTTCTCTTCCACCTGCGGCGCGCGGGCCTTGAAGGCTTCGATCTGTTCGTCAGTCAGACGGGTAACGGTAACTTCGTCGCTGTTGGACGTGATCTTTTCCAGGGCCTCGTCCGCCAGACCATCGATGTGCACGATGATTTCCTCGAAGGCGTAATCCGCGGCATCCTGAACCAGCTTCTTGTCCTCATCAGACAGGCCTTCGTAGAAGTTCTGGTTCGCCATCATGGCGGTGGTGAACCAGCCGTGGCCGGTGAACACCAGGTTCGGGGAAACCTCATACAGGCCGCCGGACTCGATCCAGAAAATCGGGTTCTCCTGACCCTGGATCATATTGGTCTGCAGGGCACCGTAGACTTCACCCCAGGGCAGTGGCGTGGGGGTGGCTCCAAACGCAGAGTAGGTCTCGGAAAGAAGCGGGTTGGTCATTACCCGGATCTTCTTGTTGCTGAACTCTTCTGGTGAGGTAACCGGCTCATCCACAGTCACCACCATTTCCCCTTCCGGGTACATCTTCAGCAGCTCCAGGCCTTTCTCGGAATACAACTCCGGGAAGTCTTCGTTGATGGCCTCGGATTCACGGAAGAACTTGATCACCTGGTCCATGTCGGTAGGCATCAGGTACGGAATAAAGAAGATCTGCGCTTCCGGGATCAGGGAGCCGGTAAAGCCAGGAGACTGGTTTACAAAGTTCAGGATACCGGCCTGGGTCTGCTCCATGATGTCGTCAGACTCACCCAGCTCACCGAAACGGTAAACCTGCAGGGTGTGGTCGGAGTTCTCTTCAATGTATTCCTTGAACTTGTATGCGAATACGTCCTGAACGTCGCCTTCGTATTCTTCATGGGCGTAGCGCCAGTTGGCGGCATTCACGGCATTTGCCGCGGTCAGACCGGCAAACGCCAGCGCTGAAATACCAGCCAGTTTCCTGAATTTACTTGTGCTGCTCATCGGGTTGTCTCCGCTCGTTATTTTACGTTAATCCATTGTTACATTATTAAAGACTGGCAAAACAAAGCGGTTTTCGCAAGGAAACGGGGGAAATAACCTGCGCGCCAATAGCCGATTAAGCCAAATTGCAAGTGCATGAATTCAGGATGGATTCGGGTTTTCAATGCACAGGGACAGGAACCTTCGGAACTCTTCTGTGACCCGCTGGACACTGTTTTCCAGCCGGTGTCCGTCGGGTAGAACCAGGGCCTCAATCTGCTGGCTCCGGGCCAGTTCCAGAACCGGCATTACCGGTACCACATCGTCGTTCCAGCCGTGGATGATGCGAGCGTGGCGGGCGCCGATCACCGGGTTGGACTCTGGATAATCCGGTAGCGCCAGTGCCGGTGCCAGCATAAAACAGCCCCTGACCGGAGTCTGTTCGCTGGTTCGGGCGCAGACCCAACCACCCATGCTGGAGCCTGCCAGGATGGTCTGTTCGGGCCTGGCACCGACAGAGTCCATGGCTTGGCGCATTTGCTCCAGGCGCTCGACAGGATCTTTGGTGCTACGGTGATCAACCGCCTCGGCATAAACGCCTGAAAACGTTTCAGCCACTGTTTTCAGGGCCTGGATCTTGGTGCTGCCGGGGCCACTTTCCAGACCGTGGGAGAGAAAAACATGGAATGCCGGTTGAGCCATGATCAGGTTCTGCCTAGTTGATGGTTGCGTCGGAGTCGGTTCGCGGGGAACGGGTTTCGGCCAGGATATCCAGGGCCTGTCGGCGTTTGTCCGGGTCATGGATATCAATGGTGAACATCAGTTCGTCTACCTGAATGTCGGCCAGCAGGTCGTCGAGTTGCTGGCGCAGGTCTTCACTGTTGCCCATGATCTGCAGTTTTAGGAAATCCCGCACGCCGGCCTCCTCGGCCGGATTCCAGAGTCCGTCCATGGATTCGACCGGCGGTCGCATCCGCAGGGGCTGCCCGCGGAACAGGGCCAGAATGCGCTGGTAGCTGGTGGTGGCCAGATGGCGCGCTTCGTCCTTTGAGGCCGCCGGGATAGCGGGAATGGCCAGCATGGCATAGGGCTGTCGCAGCTGCTTCGAGGGCTCGAAGTTCTCTCGATAGACCTTCAGGGCTTCCCGGTAGAGCCGCGGTGCGAAGTGGCCGGCGAAGGCATAAGGGAGGCCCCGCATTGCCGCCAGCTGAGCGCTGTACAGGCTGGAGCCCAGCAGCCAGATGGGGACATTGGTGCCGGCGCCGGGAATGGCTTTCACCGGTTGGCCCGGTTGTAGCGGCCCCAGCAGGTTCTGCAGACGGGCTACGTCTTCCGGGAATTGCTCGGCGCCCAGACCATCACGTCGCAGTGCCCGGGCGGTGACTGGATCGGTGCCCGGCGCGCGGCCAAGGCCGAGATCGATTCGGCCCGGATAGAGACATTCCAGGGTGCCGAATTGCTCGGCAATCACCAGCGGTGGATGGTTCGGCAGCATGACACCGCCGGAGCCAACCCGGATACTCCCGGTTTTGCCAGCGATGTGCCCCACCAATACCGAGGTGGCGGAACTGGAAATCCCTTCCATATTGTGGTGCTCTGCCAGCCAGAAACGCTTGAAGCCAAGTTCCTCCGCATGCTGGGCGTAACGTACGCTGTTGGCCAGCGTCGTTGCTACGGAGTCGCCCTCGCGCACGGAGGCCAGTTCGAGCAGGGAGTAATCGGGTGTTCTGGACATGGGATTTCGGTACCTGTGAAGAAACAACGGTGTTCAGCGTTTCACAATGACGCCAGCGGACGGTTTCTTCAAGGGTAATGACGAGGGGCAGGAGCATCCGGTGGTGCCGGATGCTCCTGCAAGCACTCATTACGGTGCTGGCGTGTACATCTGAGTGGAGTACTCGCCCTGGACGGGCTTGCTGAGGGTTACCTCTTCCTTGACGTAATCGACGAAGGATTGGGCATAGTCCAGGAAGGTATCCGTGGCACGGCCATCCTCGCTGACGGTTCCGAAGGTGAGGTAGCCGTCACGGCCAGCCGCGGTGAAGCTGTTGGTGACGACGTTGAGGGTTTCAGCGTCGGTCAGAGCGCGCCAGGTGGTTTCACTCCGGGGCCGAACTTCGATGTCGTAAAGGCGTTCGCCAGCAGGCCTGGTCATGTCGACGGTCCAGCGCAGACCGGCGGCATAGGGGTAGGCACCTGTGGAGCCGCCTTCAACGTGGGCGAAATCCACTGCTTCATTCAGCACCTGTCTGATTTCTGCTCCGGTCATGGTCAGATCGGTAAGGGTATTGGCGAACGGCAGCAGGTTGTAGGCATCACCAATGGTGATATCGCCGGCCAGAATGTCGGTGCGAACGCCGCCGGCGTTCTGGATCGAAACATCGGCATTCTTGCTCTGGAACAGGAAGGCCTGAGCCACCAGGTTCGGGATATCCCCCCCTCGGTTCGGGTCTTCGTTGGCGCAGGTGTCATCGCCGTATGGCCGGCCGGGAATTCGGGCCAGGCACAGGTCTTCGGATGCGGTACCGATGACCTGATTGCGGAAGCTGTCCAGCTGGTTGGCGTACGTGGCCAGGGTTTGAGCGCCGGTCGGGTCGTCCGTCACAAGGCTGAGCTGAGGGTCCTCCTCGATGGCTGCCTGAATGGCTGCCAGTTCCTCGCCTTCCGGTTGGTAGCCATCGTCGGTGCCGTCATCACGGATGATGGGGTTGCCCAGGAGCAGCTGTGGCGTTCCGGAGCAGGAGGAAACAGTGCCATTGTTCTCCCAGGTCACGCTCAGTTCACCCAACACACGTGAGTACTGCCAGGCCTGGGCCACGCACACTTTGTCACCGTCGGCATTGGTCACTTCGGTGGGGTAGGGGCCGGAGGCACTCAGGCCGTAGGCGTCAAAGTCACCCAGCAGGGTGTGGGAATCTCCGCCGATAATGACATCCACTCCGGACAGGCGCTCGGCCAGTGCCAGATCGTTGGCATACTGGTAGTGGGTCAGCAGGATGATCTTGTCGATACCCTGGTCGGTCAGTTCATCGATCATGGCCTGCGCCGTTTCGGTTTCGTCCAGAAACTCGGTGCTTGCCAGCGGGCTGGAGCTGTTGCGGGTTTTGTTGGCGATGTCGATACCGACGATGGCAACTTGCTGGCCATCAATGTTCTTGATGGTGTACGGCTGGATGTAATCATCCTGCGCCACCGGTGCCAGTGGGGTGCCGATGGCAGGTTTTACGTTGGCGGCCAGAACCGGCGTGTTACAGCTGCCCGCTGCCAGATAGTCGAGGAACTTGACCAGCCCTTCGTCACCGCGATCAAACTCGTGATTGCCCAGGGCAAAGGCATCAAAACACACCAGGTTCATCAGCTCGGCATCGGCCTCACCCTCGAAGGAGGTGAAGTACAGGGTGCCGGTCATGGCATCACCGGCATGGAGCTTCAGCACGTTATCCAGTTCGGCGGCTCGTTCGTTGATCTTGGCAATCACCCGGGGGAAGCCGCCAGCGCTGAATTCGGTTTCTTCACCGGCAACGTCCAGCGATTGTGAGCCCGCTTCAAGGTGGGAGTGGTGGTCGTTGATATGCAGAATGTTAACGGTAAGGCGCTCGGTTTCCGGTGCGGGCGCGTCGTCGTTATCACTGTTACAGCCGGTCAGGGCAATCAGCGGGATTGCCAGCCAGAGTCCTTGTCGAATCATTACTCTATCTCCGTTGTGGAGGTTAGCGGCTGCTCAGCACGCGTATCAGGGCGATCAGGTCGTGATGGCTAATGCGCCCGTCACCGTCAATGTCGTAAGCCGGAGCCGTGGCTTTGGCGAACAGCATCGCCAGCACCAGGCGGGACAGATCCCGGCCGTTAACGCGGCCATCGCCGTTCAGATCGGCGCGGTCTGCCGGTGTTCTGGTATCGAGATTCAGGGCAACGATGACAGGGTCATGGTCAGAGGCCCGGTAAGCGTCCGGTGCGTAGAAGCTGGCCTGTTGCTCCGGCGTCTTGAACTCGGTGTTGTAGTCCAGGGCTCGGGGCTCATCGGCATTGATCGGCCAGACGGTGGTATCGGCAATTTTGCCGGCCAGGGCGGTATTGGCCAGAGCGTGGTCCAGGTAGCCTGCCTGGCCATAGAACACGTAGGAATACGCCTGCTCGCCAACGTAGGCCGCCAGTAGATCGGTATAGCCGGCACTGGCCAGGGCGCGAATGGGGTCTTCTTTCGCGTAGGCGTTGAGATCGCCGATGATTAACACATCCGGTTCGCCGGTTCCGGTGGCATCGTCTGCCAGCCAGGATGCCAGCGCCTGGGCGGCCTGGGTCCGTACTGGATTCCAGCAGCCCTGACCATCGTTCTGGTCAGCGTTGCTGCCTTCGGCGCTGCCGCAGCCTTTGGATTTGAAGTGGTTGACGGCAATGGTGACGCCATCGTCTGAATCCTTCAGCCGAAAGGTTTGTGCCAGGGGCTGGCGGTTCAACTGATCAAAAGGAGCCGCGCTCAGAGTGGCGGCGGTGCCAACGATCTCGACACGGTCGGCGCGATACAGCAGGCCAACGGCAATGTCATCATTGCCCAGTTGTGCCAGGCCGGGATCGACCCACTGCCATTCGGAACCCAGGGCCCCGGCAAGTTCGGCAATGGCACTGGTCTGGCCGTAGCCGTCATTCTCTATTTCCATCAGGCCGATGATGTCGGCATCAAGGGCGACCAGGGCACTGACCAGCTTCTCGGTCTGGCGGGCCAGTTCTGCCGGGTTGTCTGCGCCCCGCGCCGTCGGGAATCCGCCACCCATGCCGTCACCGTTGAAGAAGTTCAGCACGTTGAAAGAAGCCACCACCAGGTTACCGCGATCCTCAAGGCCGGGTTCGGTTACACGTGCATTTGCCTGGCTGAAGGACGGGCTCGCGGTCGGCTGCAGACGCCATTCCGAAAAGCGGTAGTCGAGAACGCCGGCAAGATCCTGAACGGTGTCGCCAGCGCGCACGGTCTGGCTGGCGCTCAGTTGCGGTGTCGGGTAGGGCACGATGGCCGGGTTCTGGCGGTTACTGGCGTCGTCCAGGATAATCCGGTCCAGCGCATTCAGATCAGCCACCAGTGCGGCATCCGCTCCGGGCTCAGCGATACTGGTGGGGATAAAGTGGCGACCGCTGCCCAGGGTCAGGCTGCCGTAACGGCCCAGGTCGTAGTTGTCGTTCACCACAAGAGGCGCGCTGAATTGTACCCGCATGGCTTCAAAGGCTTCCGGAGCAGTGGCATCGGCCCAGGGCAGGGAGATCTGCGCCGCCGGTGGAAGCTCCGCATTACCACAGTTTTCGGTACCGCTCAGGTTGGTCAATTCGGTCAGGCCGTCGTATTCGGTCACTTCACCGGCAAGCCGCAGGCGCTGGCCGGGCTCGGCGTTCAGAGTTGGCGCATAGACAAACAGGCCTTCGGAGGTGGCAGGGTTGTCGTCGCGGTCTGAGGCTTCTTCCTCCACAAAGACGCCGCCAAGGCCATCGTTGGTGTTGAAGGCGGCCGTAACTACGGCTTCGATCACCACGTGCTGGCCGGCAACCGGGCTGATATCGCCTTCGCCCTGAATGTCCGAAATGCGGGTGGCGGGAGCACCACAGGTCAGATCCGGCGCAGTCGGTGGCAGGTCCGGGTTATCGTCATCGTTGCCGGCGACGCCGAGATCGTCGAAGCTGTTCTGGGGAAAGCCGTCAAAGACTGTGGCCGGGTCGTAATCATCGTAGGCATCGGTATCGGCCAGGGTGCCTGCACGGCGGCGCAGAGTGCGATCCTGAGTGCGGGTATCCCCGGAGCCCCAGTAGCTGCCGGGGTCTGTGCCGACCTGGCCGATACTGTCAGCAACCGTGCCGCCATTCAGGAGCAGGACAGCGTCATCACCGTTGAACAGCCCGGCTCCGGTGGTTTGATCCGCCACAGCGAGAATGGCCGGGTCAGCAGCGCTATGCGCGAAAACGAAGTTGCTGCCCGGAGCAATCGAACCCTCCAGGTTGAAGGTTTGCCCGGGGGTGGCGCTGCCGTTGAAGAAAACCTGCAGCTCCCAGGGGGCAAGATCCACCACGGCGTCGCCGGTGTTGAGCAGTTCAATGGCTTTGTTGTTGCTGGAGCCTTCGACATACTCGCTGATGACCAGCGATGCCTGTGTTGTCGATGCCAGAAGGCCGCCGATGGCGGCTGCCAGCAGCGTTGGTTTCATCGTCATGGTACTGTCCTTGTTTCGGTTATGTTGTGTGTTTTGACACCACAATCTGACCGTGCTGTGTGACGATGACATGAGAGTTTTGTGAAGGATGCTTTGCCGGTTTGTGTCAATGTGGACAACGCGCCTGAGCAGTTTGGTAATCCAGTGCGTATACAGGGGATGTGTCGACAGGAGGGCCGATGATGCGTTGGACAGTCTTGAAGTGTGTGAGTGTGCTTTTACTGTTAGGGTTGACGGTGCCTGCCGTTGCCCGGGATTGCCCGGATTTCCTGGGCCACGAGCAGCGTAAGCTGCACTCCCGGGATTCGGTGAATCTGTGCGAGGTGGCTGCTGGCAAGCCGATGCTGGTGGTGAACACAGCCAGCCGTTGTGGTTATACCGGTCAGTTTGAAGGCCTGGAGGCCTTGCACCAGCGGTACAAGGATCGGGGGCTGACGGTCGTGGGATTTGCCAGTGATGACTTCCGGCAAGAGGCGGATTCCGAAGAAGAAGCCGCGAAGGTCTGTTTTGTGAACTTTGGCGTGAGTTTTACCATGATCGCGCCGAGCGCAGTGACCGGCGAGCAGGCCAATCCGGTGTTTCAGGAAATCAATCGCCAGAGCCAGCCGCCAAGCTGGAACTTCACCAAGTATGTGATCGATCGTGAGGGTAAGGTGGCAGCCCGTTTCCCGAGCCAGGTGCGTCCCGAAGATGCCCGGTTGATTCAGTCCCTGGAATCGGTTCTGTAATCCCCGGCCGGTTTGCGGATAGCAGTCTATTCTGAAGGCAAAGGTTGTTCACCGCTCCGGGTATAGTATGCAGTGTTTGGAAAAGGATGCCCTATGGCAGAAGCCCTGTTTGAATCCGTACGAAGCCAGATAGCACAGAATCTCTCGGCTACCCTGGACGCTCTCGCGGGCGGACAGACCGATTGGGTGGCCCTGGCCGGGCATGTTATCAGTCAACTGCTGATTTCGGTGATCTACCTCGGCATTCTGTTGCTGGTCTATGCCATTCTGATCAGCCTGATACGCCTTGTCGTCGGCAGCCGACGCAGCTCGAAGCCCTGGTTTGGTCAGTTGCGCACTGGCATCCGTTATCTGTTCGGGCTGGGCGGATTGCTGGTGATTATGGCGCAATTCGAGGCCTCGCCGGAGCTGTTGAAGGGCATGGCCAGGGCGGGCCTGATGGCGTTGGGCTTTTTTGTGGGCTGGCTGGCGATTGGTCGTCTGCTGCGGGAGACGATGAATCGCTACCGTCTGGAACCCTCTATCCGCCAATTGGTCGAGAATCTGTTCTCGGTGCTCACCGTTACCTTCGCGGCCGTTACGGTGCTGTCCCAGTTCGGTTTCGATGTGGTCTCCATCGTCGCGGGTCTGGGGATCGTGGGGATTGCCGTCGGGTTTGCGGCCCAGTCCACGCTGTCGAACTTTATTGCGGGTATTACGTTGCTGATTGAGCGCCCCTTCCGGATTGGCGATTGGGTCACCATCAACGGCCAGGATGGTAAGGTGGTGAAGATCGCCCTGCGGACCACCTGGCTGCGTACCCGGGACAATATCTTTACCATGATCCCGAACGATAACGTGGCGTCCTCGGAAATTGTCAACTACAGCGCCGAAGGGGCGACCCGCCTGAATATTCCCGTTGGCATTGCCTATAAGGAGTCTGCCAAGGCGGCCCGGGACGTGATTATGCCGGTTCTGCTTGCGCACTCCGAAGTCTTGCAGGGGCCGGGTATGGAACCGCGAGTGGTGGTCAAGAATCTCGGCAATTCCTCAGTCGATCTGGAGGTCAAGATCTGGATTACGCCGGACAACCTGGAGGTTCAGCCCAGAATCATGGCCGATGTGCTTGAGCGGATCAAAGAGGCCCTGGATGCGGCGGGCATTGAAATACCCTTCCCGCACCTGCAACTGTTCATAGACGAGGCCAAGGGGCTTGCCCCATTGGTACAACCGTTTTACCCAAGGTCGACGGAACAAGGCAAAGGCCTGTCGGCGTCAGGAGACAACCATGAATGAGCCGTCCGGCTACTACGAGAGCAACACCACCCTTGCCCAGTATCTGGAATTTCACTTCGGTGAAAGCTGGCACGGTGAAGCCAATTTTCCGAAAGAACTGGCCGATGCCGCTCTTGAGGCGCTGGACGGCCGCGCTACCTGCCGGGCGCTGGATATCGGTTGCGCAGTAGGGCGTACCTCGCTGGAGCTGGCCCGCCAGTTCGATCATGTGGATGGGGTCGATTATTCCGAAACCTTTATCGGCAAATGCCGTGAGGTGGTGCGGGAAGGAGTTGCCCGTTATGCCCGACTGGAAGAAGGGGAGCTGGTCAGCTATCAGGAGCGATCACTGGCGGCCCTGGGGCTGACCGAGGCTGCCCGCCGCGTGGCTTTCCATCAGGGCGATGCCTGCAACCTTGGTGCCGATTACCGGGACTACGATCTGGTGCTGGCCGGCAATCTGATTGATCGTCTGTACAAGCCATCACTGTTTCTGGAGCATATCCATGAGCGCATCAATGCTCTGGGGCTACTGGTGATCGCCTCACCCTATACCTGGCTGGAAGAGTACACACCCAGGCAGGACTGGCTGGGTGGTTTCCTGAAAGATGGCGAGCCATTTACCACCCTGGATGGTCTCCAGGCGGCTTTGTCTCCGCGTTTCCGGTTGCTGGCCGAGCCCCGAAGCCTGCCCTTTGTGATCCGGGAGACCCGCAACAAATTCCAGCACAGTTTTTCGGAACTCACGATCTGGGAGAAATTACCGGAATAACCTGCTTTGTCACACAACCGTCACGTATTCCGGTTAGTGTGAAGACTCATCAGGACGACATGCATTGTGTTGATGCATCGTGTGATTGCTTATGCCGGGGCTTGCCCCGGCTTTTTTATGGAACCCGGTGTTCGCCGCCTCCCTCCCTTCTCAGCGCCCTTTCACGCCGCCGCGCGGTTTCGCTGCGCTCCGATATGGTTTGCTGAACAAACTGAATGTGCTCCCCGGCGATGGCCCTGGCGTCTTCCTCCCGACCTTCAATAATGGCGTTATACAGTTTCTGGTGCTGGTTCATCAGGCCCTGGCGGGTCTGAACCTCGTGGGAATACATGCCGCCGATGTTGGTGACAATGTTGTTCTTGAGCATGCTGAACAGGTTGCGCATGGTGTGCAGCAGCACCACGTTGTGGCTGGCTTCAGCAATGGCCATATGGAAGCGGGCATCGGCGGCGCCTTCTTCTTCCAGATTGTGGGCAGTGGAATTCTGGTAGCAGGCGTGGAGCTCTTCCCAGGCTTTGCCCAGCCGTGCCAGATCCACTTCCGTGGCGCGCAGGGCCGCGTAGTAGGCACAGTCACCCTCCAGTGTGCGACGGAACTCGAGCAAATCCCGGTGCGCTTCCGGGTGCTTTTCCAGCAGCGGAATGAGAGGGTCGCTGAAGCTGCTTCCCAGATTCTCCGCCACATAATTGCCCCCTCCCTGGCGGCTTTTCAGCAGGCCTTTGGCCGCCAGGCGCTGCACGGCTTCTCTGAGTGACGGGCGGGATACGCCGAATTGCTCCGCCAGCACCCGTTCCGGCGGCAGGCGCTGCCCCGGTTCCAGGGTTCCTTCCAGAATCATGGTCTCCAGCTGCTCGACAATGGTGTCGGCCAGCCGTCTGGGAGCAATCTCATTGATGGGCATGATGTCTCACTTGTGTGTCTAGAAATTGGTCATACCAATAAATCCTACCTGCGTCTACGCTTGTTTTTACAACAAAACTTCAAAGCAATACGACTAATGTATGGGTGGGCTGTTTTGACACCACAAGGCCTGCTCAAATAACGTACTCGGCACAGGTTTGTAAATTGGTAATACCAATTATCCAAAAACAGAATCCAACAACAAGACCCTGGAGAATATAATGTCGTCCGGATTGCTCGCCCTGTTGGCGTTTACGCCCATTCTTCTGGCTGGAGTGCTTTTGATTGGCATGCGTTGGCCCGCCCGCCATGCCATGCCCGTGGTATTTCTGGTCACCGCGCTGATTGGCTACGGCGCCTGGGATATGACCCTGAACCGTATCCTCGCCTCCACCCTGCAAGGGCTGGTGATCACCATCGGCCTGCTGTGGATTATTTTCGGCGCGATATTGCTGCTGAACACCCTGAAGCATTCCGGTGCCATCACCACGATTCGGGCTGGCTTTACCAACATCACCCCGGATCGCCGTATTCAAGCCATCATCATAGTCTGGCTGTTCGGCAGCTTTATTGAAGGTGCGTCTGGCTTCGGTACGCCAGCGGCCATCGCTGCGCCCTTGCTGGTTGCGGTAGGCTTTCCTGCCATGGCCGCGGTCATGCTGGGCATGATGGTGCAGAGCACGCCGGTATCCTTTGGTGCCGTGGGCACGCCGATTGTGGTGGGGGTGACAACGGGGCTGGATCGGGCCAGCATTACCGAGCGACTGGAAGCCCTGGGCTCCAACTGGGAAACCTACCTGCAACTGATCACCTCGGAAGTGGCCATCACCCACGCCATTGTGGGTGTGGTCATGCCGGTGCTGATGGTGACCATGATGACCCGCTTCTTCGGCAGGAATAAAAGCTGGAAAGAAGGGCTGGAGGTCCTGCCATTTGCGTTGTTTGCCGGCATCGCGTTTGTCGTGCCCTACGCCCTGACCGGGGTGATCCTGGGGCCGGAATTCCCGTCTCTGCTGGGCGGCCTGATTGGCCTGGCGATTGTGACCACCGCCGCCAAAAAAGGCTTCCTGATTCCGAAACGCACCTGGGATTTTGCCGACAGTAAAGACTGGCCCAGCGAGTGGTTGGGCAGCATCGAGATGAAGCTGGAAGACATCGCTGCCAAGCCGATGAGTGGTTTCCGGGCCTGGGTGCCCTACGTGCTGGTTGGCGTGGTACTGGTTCTGAGCCGCACCGTTGAGCCGATCAAACAAGCCTTCACCAGCGTTGGCGTGTCGTTTTCCAATATCCTGGGCGAGGCCGGCATCAACGCCGGTATCCAGCCACTGTATCTTCCGGGCGGTATTCTGGTAATGGTGGTGCTGGCGACCTTCTTCATCCACCGGATGAACCTGAAAGCGCTGAATTCGGCGGTGAAAGAATCCGGTGGCGTGCTGCTGAGTGCCGGTTTCGTGCTGCTGTTCACCGTGCCTATGGTGCGGATACTGATCAACTCCGGCGTTAACCTGTCGGACCTGCCCAGCATGCCGCTGGCCATGGCCACCTGGGCTGCCGATGCGGTTGGCGGCATTTACCCGTTGCTGGCCCCTACGGTGGGTGCGCTCGGTGCGTTCCTGGCCGGTTCCAACACGGTCTCCAACATGATGTTCAGCCAGTTCCAGTTTGGCGTTGCCGAGAGCCTTGGTTTGTCCACCGCACTGATGGTGGCGGTGCAGGCCGTGGGTGCTGCGGCAGGCAATATGGTGGCCATCCACAACGTGGTGGCAGCATCTGCTACGGTCGGGTTGCTGGGCCGTGAAGGTCAGACACTGCGCAAGACGGTGTGGCCGACCCTATACTACCTGGTGATGACCGGTTCGATTGCGCTGCTGGCCGCCTACGGCCTGGGGCTGACGGACCCGTTACTGAACTGAAAACACTGGGATAACCACAACGGGTGGCCGGCTGCCGGCCGGACCGCCCGGAGGCAATGACTGATGAGTGAGCTGTTTTACGACGCCGCCCCCAATGCTACCCGCGTGGCTCCAGAGCGCCCCAGGCCACGAACGTATCCGGCCAAGCCGGCCGAGGTCACTTTGTTCGGCACCTGCGTGGTGGATTTGTTCTTTCCCGAGGCCGGGCTGGATGCTATCCGTCTGTTGGAACGGGAAGGCATTCGCGTGCACTTTCCGCAGGAGCAATCCTGCTGCGGTCAGCCGGCCTGGACCTCCGGCTACGTGAACGAGGCCCGGGAGGTGGCGCGGGCACAGCTCAATTTACTCGACAACGGCTTGCCGGTGGTGGTGCCGTCCGGATCCTGTGCCGGTATGTTCCGACAGCATTACCGGGAAGTCTTTGCAGAAGAACCAGATACCCTTGAGCGTGTGGAAGATCTGGCTGAACGAACGTTCGAGCTGACCGAGTTTCTGCTGCATGTATGCAAGGTGGACTGGCAGGATCTCGGCCAGCCCACACAGATTGCCCTGCATACCTCCTGTTCCGCCCGCAGGGAAATGAACACCCACCTGCACGCGCGGGAGTTGCTGGGCAAGCTGGCGAATGTCGAGCGCCTGGACCACGATCATGAAAGCGAATGCTGCGGCTTTGGTGGCACCTTCTCCGTGCGCATGCCGGAAGTGTCCGGGGCCATGGTGCTCGACAAAACCCGTTCGTTGCGGGAATCCGGTGCAGCGGAAATGGTAACCGCTGATGGCGGCTGCCTGCTCAACATCAACGGCTCCCTGGAAAAACAGAAACAGACGTTCCGGGGCCGGCATCTGGCCAGCTTTCTGTGGGAGCGGGTGAGTGGAGAGGTGAAATCATGAGCCAGCGAATACCGGTTAAAGAACTCACCGACAGCTTCCGTGGCCGCGCGGTGGGCGCCCTGGCCGACGACCAGCTGCGCACCAACTTCCGCGTCGCTATGGACTCGCTGATGAAAAAGCGGGCCGATGCCTTTCCGGACGAGGAAGAGCGTGAAGGACTGCGGGAACTCGGCAACCATATCAAGGCCCGGGCGCTGTCCCGGTTGCCGGATTTGCTTGAGCAGCTGGAATCGAAGCTGACCGATAACGGTGTCAAGGTTCACTGGGCGGAGACTACCGAGGAGGCCAACCGGATTGTCCACTCCATCATTGAGGCGAAGCAGGGCTCTCAGGTGGTGAAGGGTAAATCCATGGTCAGCGAAGAAATGGAAATGAACGACTACCTGGCTGAACGCCACATCGAGTGCCTGGAGTCGGACATGGGTGAGTACATCGTCCAGCTGGATGGCGAAAAGCCCTCCCACATCATCATGCCGGCGATTCACAAGAACCGCTTTCAGGTCTCCAGACTGTTCCACGACAAACTGGGCGTGGATGAGACCGAGGATGTGAACGAACTGATCCAGATTGGTCGCCGCACCCTGCGCCAGAAATTCCTTGAAGCGGATGTCGGGGTTTCCGGCGTCAACTTTGCCATTGCCGAAACCGGCACCTTGCTGCTGGTGGAGAACGAAGGCAATGGTCGCATGAGCACCACGGCGCCGCCAGTGCACATTGCCGTCACCGGCATCGAAAAAGTGGTGGAGAACCTGCGGGACGTGGTGCCCCTGTTGTCGCTGCTGACCCGTTCCGCGTTGGGTCAGCCGATCACTACTTACGTGAACATGATTTCCGGCCCGCGCAAGGCGGATGAACTGGATGGTCCGGAAGAAGTGCATCTGGTGCTGCTGGACAATGGCCGCAGTGGTGCTTTCGCCGATGCCCAGCTGCGCCAGACGTTGAACTGTATCCGCTGCGGTGCGTGCATGAACCACTGCCCGGTCTATACCCGTGTGGGTGGCCACACCTACGGTGAGGTTTATCCGGGGCCGATCGGCAAGATTATTACGCCGCACATGGTCGGGTTGCACAAGGTACCGGACCACCCCAGCGCGTCTTCATTGTGTGGCGCCTGTGGTGAGGTGTGTCCGGTGAAGATTCCGATCCCGGAAATGCTGCAGCGCCTGCGTCAGGAAAACGTGAAAAGCCCCGCCGAACAGCCGAAAGTGAAAGACGGCGGCGCCAAATATTCCCGCAAGGAGCGGGCAATCTGGCGCTTCTGGGCCAGGCTGAATACGTCGCCGGCGTTTTACCGTCTGTTCCTGTGGGGCGCGACCCGTTTTGGCAAACTGGCACCGAAAAACGTCGGCCCCTGGACCGAGAATCACTCGGCGCCGGTACCGGCCCGGCGGTCTTTGCACGATCTTGCCAAAGCCCATTTGAATCAGGGAGACCGGTGATGAGTGCCCGCAGCAATATTCTCAACAAGCTCCGTGCCGGTCTGGCCGGCACCACGCCCCGGCCGGATGATTTCGATGAGGGCCTGGTGACTCGCCCCTGGCAGTATGCGCCGGAGGACCGGATTACCCGCCTGCGTTCTCTGATGGAAGCGGTGCACACCGAAATCCACCAGCTGACGACCGAGGAGTGGCCCTCAAAGGTTCAGGAATTGCTGGAGAGCCGCGGTCTTGAGAATGTGCTCTATGCCCCGGGTACCGACCACGGCAAGCAACTGGCGGAGCACTGGCAGCGTGCGGAGCCCAGACCGGAGCTGTTGGTCTATGACCGCCCCATTGAGGAATGGAAGGAGGAGCTGTTCTGGCAGGTGGATGCCAGCGTGACGGGTACGGTGGGCGGGATTGCTGCCACCGGTTCACTGGTACTGTGGCCGGATCGCCAGGAGCCGCGGCTGATGAGTCTTTTGCCGCCGTTGCATATCGCGTTGCTCAAGGCCAGTGAGGTGGAAGACAACCTGTATGGGATGATGCAGAAGCACAACTGGTCCGCGGGTCTGCCCACGAACCTGTTGCTGGTCTCTGGTCCGTCCAAGACGGCGGACATCGAGCAGGTGCTTGCCTATGGGGCCCATGGCCCCAAGGAGCTGGTGGTCCTCATCCTTGAGGACGGCTGATCAGAGTTCCTTGATCGCGCTGGTGGTGGCTTGCAGGACCTCCTTGGCGTCGCCCTTCACCATCAGGCTGTTGTCGCGAATGAACAGACCGTTGGGAATGCCGGCGAAGCCGGCGGACAGGCTGCGCTTGACCACCACCACGGTTTTCGCCTTGTGCACATCCAGTATGGGCATGCCGAAGATGGGCGAGTTCGGATCTTCGGCGGCGGCCGGGTTTACCACGTCGTTGGCGCCGAGCACGATGGCCACGTCCGCCTGCGGCAGTTCCGGGTTGATGGCGTCCATGTCTTTCAGCTGGTCATAAGGAATTTCAGCTTCGGCCAGCAGCACGTTCATGTGTCCTGGCATCCGGCCTGCCACCGGATGAATCGCGTAACTGACTTTGGCACCACGGCCCTCAAGCTGGTTGGCGAGTTCTTTCACCGCATGCTGGGCCTGAGCCACCGCCAGGCCGTATCCGGGCACCATGACCACCTTGCGGGCACCATCCAGCAACAGGGCCAGATCGTCAGGGGTGGCGTATTTCACCTTGCCATCGTAGAACTCCCCTTCATCCTGCTGGCTCGCCGTACTGTCTGATCCGCCCAGTACACCGCCGAACAGAACGTTGGGCAGGGACCGGTTCATGGCCTTGCACATGATGGCGGTCAGAATCAGGCCGGAGGCACCCACCAGGGAACCGGTAATGATCAACCCCTGGTTGCCCAGCACGAACCCGGTGGCCGCACCCGCCAGGCCGGAATAGGCGTTAAGCAGGGCGACTACGACCGGCATGTCGGCACCACCGATAGGCTGGACCAGGCCAATACCAAGCAGCAGGCAGAGTCCAACCAATGCAGCCAGCGCAAGCGGGCTGGTGCTGCCGCTGGTGGCAAACAGAACGGCCCCGGCCACGGCGGCAATCAGAGTAACCAGCGTGACACTGTGCCACAGGCGATTGTTCCGGCTGTCGCCAATATTCCCCTTGAGTTTCAGAACGGCTACCACCGACCCGGTCAGGGTGACCGAGCCGATGACGATGGAGGCCAGAATCGCGGCGGTCCAGCCGGCACTGCCGGCACCGGTGGCATTTACCGCGTGCATCCAGGTGCTGGCGGCCACCGCAACGGAGGCGCCCCCGCCGATGCCGTTCAGGCTCGCCACCAGTTCCGGCATTTCCGTCGTTGCGGTTCGTTTTGCGAGCCAGACGCCGATCGCACCGCCCAGCAGCATGCCAGCGATGATGGCCGCGTAGCTGATGATTTCCTGGTGCAACAGGGCGGCGACGACCGCAATCAGCATCCCGATGGCGGCCAGCTGGTTACCACGTACGGCCGTTTTCGGGCGGGTCATGCCCTTGATGCCGAGAATGAAGCAGACGGCAGCTGCAAGGTAAGACAGATTGATCAATGCAAACATGGTTATCCCTTCCGCTTGAACATATTCAGCATGCGATCCGTCACCAGAAAACCGGCCACGATATTGATGCTGGCCAGGGTGACAGCGATAAAGCCCAGCACGCCGGCGACATTAGGCGACAGCTCTGTGCTACCCGCGCTGATGATGGCGCCGACGATTACGATGCCGGAGATGGCATTGGTGCCGCTCATCAACGGGGTATGAAGCGTGGGCGGAACCTTGTTGATCAGTTCTACCCCGATGAACAGCGCCAGAATGAAAATGGTGAAGCTGAGTGCAAACAGTTCCATCAGTCCGTGTCCTTCTGGGTTGAGGTTTCCGGGTTTTCTCGAGTCTCGGCGTTGTGGCGGACGCTGCCGTGCTGGACCACCAGTGTGGCCGCAACAATCTCGTCCTCCAGCTTGGGGACCACACGACCGTCTTCGGTCATGTTGAGCAAAAAGGCGGTAATGTTGCGGGTGAGCAGCTGGGAGGCATGCACCGGTACGCGGGAGGGGTGGTTGGCATGGCCGACCAGGGTAACGCCGTCCACATCCACTTTCTGGTTCAGAACGGTGCCTTCCACGTTACCGCCTTTGTCGGCCGCCAGATCCACGATCACCGAGCCGCTCTTCATTCGGTGAATCATTTCCTGGTCAATCAGTTTGGGAGCCGGTTTTCCGGGCACCGCCGCCGTGGTGATTACCAGGTCGGCGCGGGCGACGCAGTCTGCCAGTTGCTGTCTCTGGTCGGTGTAGAACGCTTCGCTCTGCGCTTTGGCATAACCGCTGTCTCCGGTGGTATCGGATTCAGGCACTTCGATTTCAATGAAATCGGCACCCAGGCTCTCCACCTGTTCTTTCACCTCAGGGCGAAGGTCGTAGGCCTCGACCACTGCGCCCAGGCGGCGGGCGGTGGCAATGGCCATCAGACCTGCAACACCGGCGCCAATGACCAGTACCCGGGCTGGGTGAATGGTGCCGGCGGCGGTCATCAGCATGGGGAAGTAACGGGGCAGGGCCATGGCGCCGCTGAGGACGGCGCGGTACCCGCTGATGCCCGCCATGGCACTCAACACGTCCATGGACTGGGCCCGGGTGGTTCTGGGCACCAGGTCCAGGGCAAATGCCTGCACGTTTTGCCCGGCCAGCTGTTCCAGCAGCGGCTGGTTGAACCAGGGATCGAGCAGGCAGATCAGGGTGGCGTCCTGCTGAATCAGTCGCGCTTCCTCTGAGGAGGGCGCCCGAACCTTGAGGATGACTGTGGCCTGACGATACAGAGCGTCGGCATCATCGGCGATGATGGCCCCGGCGTGGCGATAGTCATCATCGGTGAAATGGGCGGCACTGCCAGCGCCACTCTCGACCACCACCTCGTAGCCGGCCTCCAGCAGGGTGGAAACTCCGGATGGGATAATGGCCACACGGTTTTCACCGTCTTGTCGTTCTCTGGGAATCCCTATCATCATGCGTACAGGCTCCGTTCAGTTTGAGTTTGTTCTGCCCCGGTGTTCAGTCCCAGGGTGTTAAGGGTGTAGCGGCGGACATCGGCCAGCAGCTGGCGGTCGGTCTGAAGCGATTGGCCGTAGCTCGGAATCAGCGATTGCAGGGTTTGCAGCGGTTGGCCCTGAATCAGCTCCGGGAAACAACGTTCTATGACCTCCAGCATTGCGGAGACGCAGGTGGAGGCGCCCGGTGAAGCGCCCAGCAGGGCTGCCAGGGATCGGTCCTCAGTGCTCAAAACCTCGGTGCCGAATTCCAGACTGCCCCGGCCCGAAGCCGTTGGCTTGATAACCTGAACACGCTGCCCGGCCCGGACCAGTTGCCACTGAGCCGGGTCCGGATCCTCAATAAAGCGCGCCAGTTCGCCGAGACGGGCCGATTTGGGGCTGAGGGCTTCTTTGATCAGATATCGGGTCAGCGGCCAGTTGTGCACGCCAACGTCGATCAGCGGCCGCAGGTTGTGGCTGCGAACTGAGCGGATCAGGTCCGAGCGATCGCCGCTTTTGAGGAAGCGGGTGGTAAAGCCGGCGAAGGGGCCGAAGAGCAGCGCCGCCTTGCCATTGATAAATCGGGTGTCCAGGTGGGGCACTGACATGGGTGGGGCGCCAACCGGTGCCTGGCTATAGACCTTGGCGTTGTGTGACAGGGCCATGTCTTCGTTATCGCAGGCCAGCCACAGGCCGGATACCGGGAACCCCCCGTAGCCGCGAATTTCCGGAATACCGGTCTTCTGCAGCAATGACAGGGCCGCTCCGCCCGCGCCAATGAACAGAAAACGGCTGGTAATGCTGCGTTTCTCGCCGCTGCTCAGATGATGCAGGTGCACGCGCCAGCCGCCGGCTTCGCGCTTGATATCCGTTACCTGGCACTGGAGCTGGATATCACAGGCGTTGTGCTGGGCCAGGGAGCGCCCGAGCAGTCGGGTCAGTGCACCAAAATTGACGTCACTACCGTGGGCGACGCGGGTGGCCGCGACCGGCTCAAAGGCTTGCCGGGTACCGTGGATAAGCGGGAGCCAGCGAGCGAGGGTGTCTGGCTGATCGCTGAACTCCATCTCCTGAAACAGCGGTTGGCCCTCGAGGGCTCTGTGGCGGGTTTTCAGAAACTCACAGGCCTTGGCGCCCTGAACCCAGCTCAGATGCGGCACCGGTCGAATGAAGTTGGCCGGTGCGGGCAGGAGCCCCTTCTCAACCAGGCTGCTCCAGTACTGAAGTGAGAGCTCGAAGCGCTCGTTGATGGCGAGCGCCCGCTCTACGGAAACGCTGCCATCGGGGTTGGCGGGGGTGTAGTTGAGTTCGCAATAACCGGCGTGACCGGTGCCGGCGTTGTTCCAGGCGTCAGAGCTTTCGCCGGCCAGCTGTTGTCCCTGTTCGACCAGGGTGATTGACCGGGAGCTGTCCAGTTGCTGAATCAGAGAGGCCAGCGTGACGCTCATAACGCCGCCGCCAATCAGAAGAATATCGGTATCAAAGCCCGCCATGGGTATGCCCCTTTCAGTAGCAAACGAACAAAGGGGGCATACTTTAGTCTAAGGCGGTTGCCGCAAGAATCGTATTTACTGAGGTAAATGCATCGAAAAAATCGATCTATTTGGTGCCGAAGCCGCGACCGTTGAGGAAAGCTTTTATGTGCGGGCGCAGTTTTGAGGTAAACAGTGGCTTCAGCTGTTCGGACCAGGTGGTGTCCTTGTTGCTGCTGCTTCTGGCCTGGTAATACTGATTCATGGTCTGGTCGAAACGGGTCACCAGTGCGGTGTCATCGGCATCAGTGTAGGCGTCTTCTTTCAGAATCGCGGAAAGTGGCAGCCGGGGCTTAACTTCGGGGTTCTGATCGGGGTAGCTGAGACACATGCCAAATACCGGGTAGACATGTTCCGGCAGTTTCAGAATCTCGCTCACGTCCTGCGGGTTGTTACGAATACCTCCGATGTAACACAGTCCCAGACCCTCGGATTCCGCGGCAATGGCGACATTCTGTGCCATCAGGGCGGTGTCGATGGTGGCAACCAGCAGTTGCTCGGTCATACCTCGTATCACCTCGGCACCGGCCCGCTCTGCGGCTTCGGTCGCGCGTTTCATATCGGCACAGAAGACCAGGAAGTCGGAACTGTCTGCCACGTAGGGTTGGCCGCCGGCCAGTTCGGCGATCTTACGGCGGTTCTCCGGGTTGACCACATGGATGATGGAATAGGCCTGAACGTGATTGGAGGTGGCGGCACTCTGGCCGGCACGAATCAGCTCTTCGAACAGTTCCCGTGGGATTTGCTGGTCCTTGAACTTGCGGATAGAGCGGTGGGATTTCAGAAGTTCAATGGTCGGATTCATAGCCTCTAGCCTGTCTTTTAAGAGAGAAAAAAGACGATAGCTTGCTCATCAGCAACCGCACAAGCGGACAAAGGTGGGTAGTTGTCCGGATAGTATGACCAACCTCAACAAAAAAGGCGCGCCGTGAAAGCGCGCCTTTGAGGGTGAACGCAGAGCCCGTGACTTACGAAATCATGTCCACCGGCTTGGGCGTATTGGCGGTGCTTGGTGGCAGTACCGGATAGGTTACTTCCGGAACATTGCCGGTCAGGGTCTTGAGGAAGGCGACGATGGATTTCACTTCATCGTCGTTCAGCTCGGTGCCCAGCTGGGCCGTACCCATCACCGCAACGGCTTCTTCCAGGCTCCAGACGGCGCCAGAGTGGAAATAGGGCGCGGTCAGCTCTATGTTACGCAGCGGAGAGGCGCGGAACACATACTCGTCAGACGCAGTTTCGGTGACAGAGAAGCGGCCTTTATCACCCTCTGGCAGGATCTCGGCACCAGGCTTGGCAACCAGCCCGAATGGATGGTAGCTCTGACCGCCGAGGTTCACACCGCTGTGGCAGGCGGTACAGCCGCGGTCCATGAACAGCGCCAGACCTTCTTTCTCACTCTCGTTCAGCGCGGAGGTGTCGCCGCGCAGATATTTGTCGAAGGGTGCTTCCGGGGTGATCAGTGTTGCTTCATAGGCTTCAATGGCCACAGCCATATTGTCGAAGGTGACCGGATTTTCCTGGCCCGGGAAGGCGTCCTCAAAGCGCTCGATGTACTCCGGCATACTCTTCAGGGTAGCCACCACCCGGTCCGGCGTACTGCTCATCTCGACCCCCGCCTGTACCGGCCCTTTGGCCTGTTCGGCCAGGTCGGCGGCACGGCCATCCCAGAACTGGGCTGCGTTAAACACGGCGTTGAACACAGTCGGCGAGTTCCGTGGACCCTTCTGCCAGCCATGGCCGATAGAGGTAGGCAGCTCGTCATCACCGCCCAGTCCCACGTTGTGGCAGGTGTTGCAGCTGATCAGGTGGCTGGAGGACAGGCGCGGTTCAAAGAATAGCATCTTGCCCAGTTCAACCTTGGCCTGAGTGAGTTCATTGCCATCAATCACCGGTGGGTATTTGGGAATGGGCTCGAACATGCTGTTGGCCCGTTCCATCAGGTTGTCCGCCATGGCGGAACCGGCTACTACACCCAGACTGAGGGCGAATGCTGTGACCAGTGGACGCTTGATCATATCGCTTTCTCCTTATGAGAACGGCTTGGTATCCATCTGGTACCAACGTAACAAACCGGCCAGATTCGTCACTCGTTATTAGCGACGATCGTGGGATAAATTGATTATTATCAGGTTTTTGTTCGGTCTGCAGTTTTCGGACATCACACTGGCCCCGGCTTGACCAGCGGTGGTCACAGAGCCCAGGACAGGGAAAGCGTGCCAAAGCTGAAATTGTCCTTGTTACGATCTTCTTCGCCGGTGGTGGCGCGTAGAACAAATGCTGTCTGGAAACGATCCCACTGCCAGGTGCCTCCGATGCCCAGTTGCCCCAGAAACGGGCTTTCCTTGAAACGGTATTGACCGGCATTGTCCTCCAGGTAGGAATAGGCCACGTATTCCAGGCCAAGGCCCACGAATACGGACCAGCTGGAGTAGCCGCGGCTGAAGGATCCGGGCAGGGCGATGGTGGAGGAGGTACCGGCGTAGTCCGGCACAAAGTTCATCGGAAGCTGTTTGCCCAGGCGCCATATCAGTCCGGTTTTGGCGGTGGTCCGGAAACTCGAGAGCAGGGTGGAGCCGACCACCGAAAGCTGCTGTTGCAGTTCTCCGTTTTGCCCCAGCTGCATCAGTTTGCGCCCATGGGCGGCCTGCAATCCGCCGACAACATCCGTGCCCAGCTGATTGTCCCAACCGCGCGGACGTTCGCTCCCGGTGATTTTGTGTACCCATTTCTGGCTGGCTTCGGCGCCGCTTTCAGGGCCAACCACGCCAATGTGAGCGCCGTACCCCGTTATACTGTCGGCGTTCCAGCTCCAGAGGGTGCTGCTTAGCGAAAGGTGGCCGGCGTAAGGGATGTCGTTGAACTGCGGTTCATCGCTACTGATGTTTTCCGGTGTCACCATGAGTTGACGCAGGCTGACACTCATCGCATGGTTGTTGTTTGCGTCCGCTATGCCGGGTAGGAACGACAGGCCTTCTCTCGCTGTCCTTGCCAACTGAGCTGATCCTTCGTCGGAAGCTTCTGCAGTGGATGTGAGGTAGGACAGTCGCACGCCATTGGTATAGCCTCGGTCGCTGCCTGTAAATAGATCGTTGTCCCAGGCAAGGTTGAGCTGGCCAGAGTTGGCGGATGCTGGAACTAACGCGAGAAAGAGGCTAATGCGGGCCAGGAGAACTCGGGAGGACACAGGGATTGGGCTCCGTGATGGTAGGTTGCAAAGTATCTTAGCAGAACCCTGCTACGGTTTTATGGCGCAAACAGATCCATACCCGTGCTAATCAGGAGCCAATATGCACGTTAAAACCAATACCACCGGCTATGCCGATGCGCTGATCTGCGAAGCTGAGGGTCTGGGGTCTCTGCGGAACGGGTTGCAGCAGGCAGGAGTTGAAGCACTCCGGATTCCGGAGGTAGTGGAGGTGAACTCGGACCAGCTCACCCTCAGGCGGATTGATTCAGCACCGCCCGACGACAAGTGCCTCACTGTGTTGGGTGAGGGACTGGCTCGATTGCATTTGCTGGCTCGGGATCAATACGGCTGGAGCCGCGACAACTACATCGGTCTGGCGCCTCAACCCAACGTGCTGATGGATTCCTGGGGCCAGTTTTTCCTGGAACACCGGCTGAGGTATCAGGTCAGCCGGATCTCAGATGCCGGAGTAAGGGCCAGGTTCGAGCGCACCCTGGAAACCTGTGGTGCCCGACTGGCCAGCTGGCTGGATCAGCATTGCGAGCATCCGAGCCTGCTGCATGGCGACCTGTGGAACGGCAACGTGATGTTCGACCGCAATGGCCCCTGGCTGATTGACCCGGCGGTGTATCAGGGCGATCGGGAGGCGGACCTTGCCATGACCGAGATGTTTGGCGGTTTCGGCGCGGCGTTCTATCGTGCCTATGATCGTGTTTACCCGCGTACGGAGGTCTACGCCACCAAGCGTGAAATCTATAACCTGTACCACTACCTCAACCACTACAACCTGTTCGGTGGTGGGTATCTGGGTGGTTGCGAGCGGGGCCTGTCGGCCTTGGCGGCGCTACCAGCCTCGTAAGCAGAAGCTGGTAACGCCGGCATCACACTCAGCTCCTGCCGGGTTTGCGTTCCCACACGGTCACTTCAGACAGCGTGTGCTGGAACTTGTGCTCGGTCTCGCGGATCACGAAGGGCACCTTAAGGGGCTCGCCCACCATCCGGAAGTGCTCTCCAAGGCACTCTCGAATGCCGTCTAGCGTCCGGTGATTTTCGCCATCCTTCTTGAAACCGCCGAGCCATTCCTCTTTCGGAGTGTGTTCTTCAAGCCAGGTATACGGGGAGGCAATAATCAGCAGACCGCCTTCGTTGATGCGCTCGTGGATGCTCTCCAGGAAGCGACGTGGCCGGTACAGACGGTCGATCAGATTGGCAGCCAATACCAGGTCATAACCGGAATACTGGGGCTTCAGGTTGCAGGCATCGCCCTGATAGAACGCCACCTTGGCGGCGGTATCTTCGAGATCCAGTTCTTTCAGGGTGCGGGTGTGGTAGCTGACCAGTTCGCCTTCTTCGGTCAGTGAATACCGGATGGCGCCCTGCTCGGCCATCCCCACCCCCAGACGTATGAAGTTGGCGGAGAAATCGACACCTTCAACCTCGTCAAACTGGCGCGCCAGCTCAAAACTTGCCCGGCCACAGGCACAGCCCAGATCCAGCGCTTTCCCGGTCTTTTTACCGGCCATAGCGTCCAGGGCCAGTGCCGCCATGGTTTTCGGGAAATTGGCGACGTCAAACCAATTGTCGCCGTAATGGAACTCGGCGTATTCAGTGAGTAGCCGGTCGCTCTCGTAGTAGGCGTTGGGTTGAACAGCCTCGGCCTCGGAGGTGATGTAGCGGAAGCCTGCATGCTGGAAGAAATGCCGACGGAAGGCATAACGGGAGGCCAGCCTTGCTTCGTTGCCACAGGAGATCCAGGAGCCGCCTTTGATCAGATTGTGCTGGCCGTCGAAGGTCGGTGTGGTGAAGTCGTCGTACAGTGGATGCACCTTGAAGTTGTCGAACGGATAGGTGGGAGTTTCGGTCCACTGCCAGACGTTGCCAACCACATCGAACCACTGGCCGTGGCGAAAGCGCGTTACCGGACACGACGAGGCACCATGGTCCAGGTGAAGGTTGGCGTTGGCCGGTGATTCACCCACTTCCTGGACGCCGGCTTCGTCACAGAGGCGATACCACTCGTCTTCCGTGGGCAGGCGGATGGGTTTGCCGGTTTGCTCACGCTTCCATTCACAGAACGCCTTGGCCTCGTGATAATTGACCTCGACCGGCCAGTCCCAGGGCATCTCGACCTCTTCGGTCATCAGGCGTAACTGCCAGCCATTGTGCCAGCGCCAGAATGTGGGGTGTTTGGCTTCGGCAAAGGTTCGCCAGGCCAGACCCTCCTCGCTCCAGTATTCGTCTTGCTGATAACCGCCGGCCTCGACAAATTCCAGGAATTCCTGGTTGCTCACCAGGTACTGGCTGGCCTTGAACTCAGCGACGTCGGCCTGGTGCTCCCCGTACTCGTTGTCCCAGCCGTAAAAGGCATCGTCGTAGGGTTTTCCAATGTGTACCTTGCCAGCGGGAACGCTCAGCAATTCGTTTTCTGGCGCCTCGCCGGTTTCCCGGATGGGCGCCCATTCCGGTTGCGGTTGAACGCGTTCCAGTGCGTGCTGGCGGATGAGCACCGAAGAAGTCTCAAGGTGAATACGCTCATGTTCGATGCCCATCACGATGGGCCACCAGTTACTGTCCCAGTCAATCGGCAGCGAGAGCGGCATGGTTTCGATCAGGTCCAGCACGGTCTGGCGCACCTGTGCCCGATAGTCCAGCACTTCCTGAACAGCGGGCCAGTCGTAATGGTCGTCGTTCAGATCGTCCCAGCTCATTTCATCCACACCCACCGCGAAGATGGATTCCATGTTGGGGTTGATGCGTTCTTTCAGGATCTTGGCCAGTACCAGTTTGTTCACAAAGAAGGTGGCGGTGTGGCCAAGGTAGAAAATGAGCGGATGCCGGAGCGGGATAGATTTCTGGTAATAGCCGGAGTCATCAGCCAGGCAATCGAACAGGCGCGTGTAGGTGTCGAAGGTGTCTGTGAAATAGCGCGCAATTTCCTGGCGCTTGGTGTCCGGGGTTCCCTCGGCCAGATTGGGCGTGCGGGTTAAACCGATGGCATGTTGGCGTTCGAGAATTGCAGTCGGGTTGGAGAACTCCATGGCTGAACCGATCCTTCCAGTGAATGATGTCCTACAGGATTACGTTCAACCATAGGTAACCGGTTCAGCGACTGGCAAGTAAAGAACGGAAATAATCCGCGGGACTCAGGCGCGGTTCAGCTCATAAACCGCCATATTGACCGCGGAGGCCAGGTTCAGCGACTCGATATCGGCCGCACCGGGGATGGTGTAGGCGTGGGCACTCAGTTCAGTCAGGGCTTGCTTTGGCACGCCGCGGGCCTCATTGCCAAACAGGTAGCAGTCCTGGGCCTGGAATTCCGGCTTGGTGATAGAATCGCCGCCGATGTCCAGGCAGGCGATGCGGGCGTATCGCTGCCCCAGCGTGTCCAGGGCAACCTCGGTCTCCAGCGGTACATGGAATATGGCGCCCATGCTGGCGCGCACCACTTTTGGATTGAACGGATCCACGCTGCCGGGGCTAAGGAGGCACCGGAAGCCACCGAACCAGGCCAGCGTGCGCAGGATGGTGCCCAGATTGCCGGGATCCTGCACCTCGTGAAGGTAAAGCGCTTTTTCCCGGGAGGCGTTTTCTCCGCGGGCAGCCGGTGGCAGTGGCACCAACGCCAGGATGCCCTGAGGCGTTCTGGTATCGGAAAGCTGGGCCATCTGCCGGTCACTGATGACGTGCTTGGGCCAGAGGCTGGGCCAGTGCTCGTAGGCGCCGGTCACATACAGTTGGGCGTTGCGCCAGTGGGGCACCTGCTTCGCCGCTTTTTCCAGCTCCAGTACCAGATGCTCGCCTTCCACCAGAAACTGTCCGAACGACTGGCGGTATTTCTTTTGATGCAGCTTTTTGATGTCGTCCAGTTTCACGGCTTGCTTTCCATGGTGCCTGGCACGGCCGGGGCCGGGCGATGATGGTTTTAATGAGGCATGTGATCAGGCGCTATTGTACGGGGGCTTGGCTGGCTTGTCAGGAAGTGGCTGGTTTTTGCGGCGTCACTGACGCCGGCGTACAATGCCGGTTTTCCCGCAGTGAACAGAAGGCAGGCGATGGCACGCTCGAAAAGCAGTAACCGGTGGCTCGAAGAGCACGTAAACGACCCCTTTGTAAAACAGGCGCAACAGGATGGCTATCGTTCCCGTGCCAGTTACAAACTGCTGGAAATCAACAACAAGGATCGGCTGATTAAACCCACGGACCTGGTCGTCGATCTGGGTTCGGCCCCGGGCGGCTGGTCCCAGGTGGCGGCGAAACTGGTGGGCCACAAGGGCCGTGTGGTGGCGTCTGACATTTTGCCGATGGATCCCATTGCGGGCGTTGAGTTCATTCAGGGGGATTTCACCGAGCAGGAGGTCTTCGACCAGATCATGGCGGTGTTGGACGGTGCCCGGGCGGACGTGGTGATTTCTGATATGGCCCCCAACATCAGTGGGGTGAACGCCGCAGACCAGGCGGCCTCCATGTATCTGGTGGAACTGGCCCTGGATATGGCCTGCCAGGTGCTCAAACCCAAAGGCAGTTTTGTCGCCAAGGTGTTCCATGGCGAAGGCTATGATGAGTATGTGAAAACCGTGCGCGAGTCCTTCGACAAGGTGGTGATTCGCAAGCCGGATTCGTCGCGGGCTCGGTCCCGGGAGGTGTATCTGGTGGCCAAGGGTTTCAAGGGCTGAAGATCGCAAGCCGGTTCAGGCAGCGTCGGGGAGTCCCACAGCTTTGCTCGCTCGACGTAGCCAGAAGGTGTGCCTATAATGCGCGCCTTCCGCAGGAGAGTGGGTCGCCAGGCCCCGCCGAAGGCGCAAACTCCCATAAACGCTCAGGCACAAGTACTGCGGGCATTCGATAACGCCGTCTGGAGAGAGACTGTCGACACAGTTCACCGAAGGGGCAAGCAGAGCCGGGCTCTGTAAACTCTCAGGTATCAGGGACAGGGGGAGAGGCCACAGAAACGCAGGAGACCTGTGTGCTGACCTCTATCTATATGATTGCCATTACCGCGGAAGCCATGTCCGGGGCGCTGGCCGCCGGGCGCAGGAACATGGATCTGTTCGGCGTGGCCCTGATAGCCTTCCTGACCGCCCTCGGTGGCGGCACCGTTCGGGACATCCTGCTGGGTAATTTTCCCGTGACCTGGACCCAGCATCCTCGCTACATCTATATGACCATCACCGGTGGCCTGCTCACTATCGCCATTGCCCGCTTCATGCGCCACCTGCACCAGCTGTTTCTGGTACTGGACGCCATCGGACTGGTGGCCTTCACCGTGATTGGCTGCAATGTCGCCCTGAAACTGGGTTACGACACCATCGTGGTGGTGATGTCGGGCATTACCACTGGCATATTCGGCGGCATCCTCCGCGACATCCTCTGTAACCGCACGCCGCAGGTTCTGCGTCACGAACTCTATGCCAGTGTCTCTCTGGTGGTGGCTTTGCTTTATCTGGAGCTTCTGAACCAGGGCTTGAGCGAGAACATCACGTTACTGGCTGCCTTCAGTGTTGGCCTGCTCTTGCGCATGGCCGCCATCCGCTGGCAGTTGTCGCTGCCGGTGTTCAGCTATTCGCAGGCGCGCTGGGAATAGGTTTCTGTGTAAAAAACTGGGGTATCCCTAACTAAATAGATACGGACACGACCGCCGGGATGATTCGCCACGATATCGACTTTCTCATGGCATCTGGCCAGAATCCGAGCCAAACTGTCTTTAACTGGCGAGGCAGAGTCGGGCAAACGACAGCCTTGCCCGATTAATCAGTCCAACGAGGACCGAATGAGAATAGTCCTGTTTATTATCACGGCATTCTGGTTCTTTCCGGTTTCTTCCCAAACCCTTCAGATTATGGGATCGGACGAGGGCTTTCTGCCGTTTTATTATGGCAAAGGCCTCAACGAGGGAATTCTGGTGGATGTGATCAAAGACTTCTCGATGGAGACTGGTATCGAAGCCGAATTCCGCCCGATGGCCCGTAAACGCCAGGTCTGGGCCCTGCAACGAGGACTCGCCAACGCGGTTTTCGCCAGCCCCCTGTGGATGCCTCTGCCGGACCAAATGCACGCTGTAGGGCCGATGTTGACCTGGCGCGACCGGGTGTTCGCGCAGCCTGGCATGCCAACGGATTCCTTCGATGATGTCTCGGGGAGCATCTGTCTTCGCCGATGGTTTATATACAGTGACCAGCTCGAGCGGCGGATAGGGACTCATCTGGTGCGTCATGACGGATACAACACACAGCAGATACTGCTAATGTTTTTGCGCAAACGTTGCGATTACATCGTCATGAACGAAACGGAGTTCCGGTTTCTGACAATGATGGGGGGCATTGATCCGGAGCGTTACAGCACGGAACTGATAGACTCAGAATGGCCGGTCTATCTTGGGATACTCAAAACCGAGAAAGCTCTCATTGAGGCGGCGGAAGATTTTTTCGCTACCTACTCGATTGACGTAGAGGCCATCCTACCCAAGCTGCCGCGGCCGGATCGTTGAAGCGGTTGGCTGGAAACGTCCATCATCCCAACAAAAAAGGCCTGCGTTCTCACGCAAGCCTTTGATAATAATGGCCCGCCCGTCAGGATTCGAACCTGAGACCTTTGCCTCCGGAGGGCAACGCTCTATCCAGCTGAGCTACGGGCGGAGAAACTGTTCGCGCGGTGCGTCAATTTCGAGTGCGCAATCTTACGTGTGCCGGCGGCTTCTGTCCAGCCCCGACCATCAACCGTTTCGTTCAGATTCGAGGTAGCCGCTGGCCTGGCGTCAGGTTGACCAGGTTTTGCTCGTTGCTGATGGTCACTTCGCCATCCTGGATGCTTACCTGCAAGGTCATGGACCGTTCCGCCAGGGCGGCCAATGCCGCTGTTTCCTCTGCCGGAAGGTCGACAATAGTAAGGTTGCTAAATCTTTCCAGCTTGTTATGGTGCTTGTCCCACCACACCGGCACCGCACGCCCGCCGTAGGTATACAGAATCACCTGGTCTGCCTTGTTGCAGGCCTTGCGCAGGCGGTCTTCCTCGGGCAGGCCCAGTTCCACCCAGAGTTCGATGTCTCCGGTCAGGGATTTTTGCCAGAGTTCCGGCTCGTCGTCTGTGCTCAGGCCTTTGGTAAATTCCAGGTTATCGTTGGCGTTGAGGGTGAAGGCCAGTAGCCGGATCATCATCCGTTCGTCGGTTTCAGAGGGATGGCGGGCAACGGTCAGATGGTGGTCGGCGTAGTAGTGCCGGTCCATATCGGCGATATGGAGGGTGGCTTTGAAGATGGTGGCTTTCAGTGCCATTGAATGAATAGTCCTGTGGTCTTTGGGCGGATCAGGGCGTTAGTGTAGAGCATATTGAGCGTGGCGGGGCATAGCAGCATGGTGTTGTTGCGGGGTTTTCTGGTTCTGGTGGTGTTTTTTCTGTTGGGTGAGGCACTGCGGGTGCTGGTCGGCCTGCCCATCAGTGGTGGCGTGCTGGGGATGGTGATGGTCACGGCCACTCTGATGCTGCGGGGGCGGGTCAGTGATCAGTTGGCGGAAGCCAGTCGCGGGCTGATCTCGGTGCTGGTGCTGCTGATTTCACCGGGTGTTGTGGGGGTGTTCTTTATTGCCGATCGCTTTGCGGGCCACTGGTTTTCCGTGGCGGTGGCTTTGGTTGCGGGGACCTTGCTGAGTTCCGTGACCACGCTGTGGCTGATGAAGAAAACAGCGGGAGATCGCACCCGGGGGCACAGTCATGACTGAGTTCAACGGACGAATGCAGGAATTGCTGTTGGTCTGGACCACAGGCCCGATGCTCTCCATTGCCCTGACGCTGGCGGCGTTTATGGCGGCAAACTGGTTGTTCGCGAAGGTGGGACGCCCCCTGTGGATGCCGCCGGTATTGATGGCGGCGGTGATTCTGGCGGGGGCTGTGGCGGCCAGTGGTATTGGCTATGAAACCTATCAGCAGGGGGCGCGCTGGTTAACGGTATTGTTGGGCCCGGCGACGGTGGCCCTGGGTGTGCCTTTGTATCAGCAGATGCACCATATTCGTGCGCTCTGGCGGCCAATTCTGTGCACCTTGCCACTGGCGGCCAGTCTGGCAGCTGTCTATGCGGTGGGTATTGCCTGGCTTATGGACGCTCCGCTTTCTATACTGGCGTCGCTGGCGCCGAAGTCGGTTACCGCGCCCATTGCCATGGGTATTGCAGAACAGCTGGGTGGCTCGGTTGCGCTCACCCTCGGCGGTCTGCTGATTACAGGCGTGCTGGCCTCGGTATTTGTGGACTGGGGTGCCAAATGGATGAAGATCTCCGATGACCGAATGGTGGGTTTTGCCCTGGGGCTTAATGGCCATGCCATTGGCACTGCCCGGGCATTTGAGATCAGCCCCACGGCGGGCGCGTTTGCCTCCCTGGGCATGGGATTGACGGGTGTGTTCACGGCGCTGTTTTTGCCCTTTGTCTTTCCGTTCTGAGGCTGCTGCTTTTTGGGTCATTCACCATACGAATAGGTCCATGTTGCAATTTCGATTGCCGTAAGGGTTTTCCGAGACTAGCTTGTTTGCCAGGCAATCGGTGCCGTCCTGCACCGATGTTCCGTGAAAATTCCTAAAACAGCGACGGAAAACGCGATGAAAAAGATACTGGCAGCTTTTGTTGGCTCCATGGCCCTGGCGTCTGCGCCTCTGGCCCTGGCCGCCGATGCGACCAAAGAACTGAAAATGGCGTACGACGCCGACCCGGTAACCCTCGATATTCATGAGCAGTTGTCTGGCGGCATTCTGCAGTTGTCCCACATGACCTTTGATCCGCTGCTCCGTTGGACCAAAGATCTGGGTTTCGAGCCGCGCCTGGCAGAAAGCTGGGAGCGTGTGGACGACAAGACCATGCGCTTCAAGCTGCGCGAGGGTGTGAAGTTCCATTCCGGTAACGAACTGACCACGGCCGATGTGAAGTTCACCTTTGAGCGACTGAAGGAAAGCCAGGACTTCAAGGCGATTTTCAAACCCTTCAGCGCCATCAATGTGATCGATGATTACACTTTCGAGCTGGTCACCAGCGAGCCTTACCCTCTGCTGCTGAACACCGCCACCTACATTTTCCCGCTGGACAGTGAGTTCTATTCCGGCCAGACCGAAGATGGCAAAGACAAGGACGCCATCCTCAAGCACGGCAACTCCTTCGCTTCCGAGAACCTGTCCGGCACCGGTCCTTACACGGTAACCGAGCGTAAACAGGGCGTACGTGTCGAGTTCGAGCGTTTCGATGATTACTGGGATACTGAGTCTCCGGGCAACGTGGGCAAGATCGTGCTGACTCCCATCAAGGAAAACGCTACCCGGGTATCCGCCCTGCTGTCTGGCGGTGTCGACTTTATCGCCCCGGTTCCGCCCAATGATCTGGACCGCATCAAGCGCGACCGCAACAGCGAACTGGTGACCATGAGCGGCACCCGTATCATCCTGTTCCATATGAACCAGGAGCGGGTTGAAGCCTTCAAGAATCCGAAAGTTCGCCAGGCGATCGCCTACGCCATCAACCAGGAAGGCATTGCCGCCAAGATCATGAAAGGCTTTGCCACGCCGGCAGCACAGATGTCGCCAGCGGGTTACCAGGGCCATAACGAAAACCTGAAGCCTCGCTTCGATGTTGAGAAAGCCAAGCAGCTGATGAAAGAAGCCGGCTATGAGGACGGCTTTACCATCACCATGATGGCCCCCAACAACCGCTACGTGAACGACGACAAGATCGCGCAGGCAGCGGCGGCCATGCTGGCGCGCATCAACATCAAGGTGGATCTGAAAACCCTGCCGAAAGCCCAGTACTGGCCGGAGTATGACAACCGTGCCGCCGATATGATGCTGATTGGCTGGCACGCAGACACCGAGGATTCGGCCAACTTCTATGAATTTCTCACCTTCTGCCCGGATGCTGACAGCGGTGATGGCCAGTACAACGCCGGCAACTACTGCAACCCGGAGATCGATGCGCTGGTAGAGAAGGCCAACGTAGAGACCGATCTGGACAAGCGTGCCGCCATGCTGCAGGAAGTGGAGCAGCGTCTGTATGACGACGCAGCATTCGTTCCGCTGCACTGGCAGGATCTGGCCTGGGCCTCCCGCAAGGGCGTGAACATCGAGCCGGTGCTCAATGTCATGAACTTCCCCTATCTGGGCGATCTGGTTATCGAATAAAGGGAGTGTGCTCCCTCACACCCAACCTCTCTCCCCATGTGGGAGAGGGGCTTTCAAGTATTCATCAACGGTAAATCCTTCATGCTAGCGTTTTTGGTTCAGCGGATATCCCAGGCGCTGCTGGTTATGTTTGTGATCAGCATTATTGCCTTTGCCATTCAGGATGGCCTCGGGGACCCGCTTCAGGAAATGGTGGGCATGTCCGTCTCTGCCGAGGAGCGGGAAGCCATTCGTGAGGAGCTGGGGCTGAACGACCCCTTTCTGGTCCAGTACCTGCGGTTTGCGGGTAATGCCATACAGGGCGACCTGGGCAATTCCTATTTTTACAGCAAGCCTGCGCTGGAAGTGATTGCTGAACACCTGCCAGCCACCCTGGAGCTGGTCATCGGCGCCAGTCTGATCATCATTTTCCTATCGGTACCCATTGGCGTGTACGCAGCCATCCGACCCCAGGCCTGGCTGTCCAAATTCTTCATGGGCGTGAGTACGGTCGGTATTTCCATACCGGTGTTCCTCACGGCCATTGTTCTGATTCAGTTGTTCTCCATTGGTGTGACGGTCAACTGGTTTCCGGCCGATACCGGTTGGGGACAGTGGCTCAACGATTTCTTTACCACCGAAGGCGGGCTGCCGTCCTATGGCCGTGGTGATGACCTGGTGCACCTGTTCGGTACCTGGGAATCCGGCCTGTTTACCAGCGAAGGCCTGGCCCATCTGGTGCTGCCTTGCGTGTCGCTGGCATCCATTATGCTGCCGCTGTTTATCCGCCTGATCCGGGCGGAGATGATGGAGGTTCTGCAAAGCGATTACATCCGCTATGCCCGGGCCAAGGGTTTGAGTGCGGGCCGTATCAATTTCCTGCATGCCCTGAAGAACACCATGCTGCCGGTGATTACCGTGGGCGGCGTACAGATCGGCATCATGGTGGCCTACACCATCCTGACCGAGACGGTGTTTCAGTGGCCGGGCCTGGGCCTGATGTTCCTGGAGGCCACCACCCGCAGCGATATTCCCCTGATTGTGGCTTACCTGATGGTAGTGGGCCTGATCTTTGTGGTGACCAACACACTGGTGGACCTGATCTACGGACTGGTCAATCCCACCGTCAAACTGACAGGTAAGAAAGCATGACAACGGCAACGGTTTCCCGCTGGGACCGCTTCCGCGAGTCCTTTTTCTGGTACAGCTTCAAACGCGACAAGGTAGCGATTGCCAGTTTTCTGGTGCTGCTGGCCATGGTCCTCGCAGCGGTGTTTGCGCCTCTGCTGGCGCCGGCCGATCCCTACGATCTGGCCCAGATCAACATTATGAATTCCGAGTTGCCACCGGTGGGCCTGGACGGCGCTGATCCTGCGTTCCCGTTGGGCACGGATGCCCAGGGCCGGGATCTGCTCTCCACCATACTGTACGGTACCCGGGTGTCGCTGATGATTGGCTTTGGTGCCGTGGTGTTGCAGGCGGCGCTGGGTATCCTGTTTGGCCTGCTGGCCGGCTATCTGGGCGGTAAGGTCGATGCCATCCTGATGCGCATTGCCGACGTGCAGCTGTCGTTCTCTACCCTGATGGTGGCGATCATTGTCGGCGCGGTGTTCAAGGCCAGTTTCGGCAACCTGATGTTCGGTGAGATTGCCATCTACATGCTGATTTTCATCATCGGCGTGGCGGAATGGCCGCAGATTGCCCGTACCGTGCGGGCCTCGGTGCTGGCGGAGAAGAAAAAGGAGTATGTGGACGCGGCCAAGGTGATGGGGTTCGGTACGCCACGCATCATGTTCCGGCACATCCTGCCCAATACCCTGTCGCCCATTTTTGTGATTGCCACGGTACAGATTGCCAATGCCATTATCTCCGAAGCGGCGCTGTCGTTCCTCGGCCTTGGCATGCCGGAAACCCAGCCGTCACTGGGTTCGTTGATCAAATCCGGTTTTGACTACATCCAGAGCGGTTCCTGGTGGATCACCCTGATCCCGGGTCTGGTGCTGGTGGTGCTCGTGCTGGTCATCAACCTGTTGGGTGACTGGTTGCGGGATGTGATGAACCCACGGCTGTATAAGGGGTAACACCATGGCACTGTTGGAAGTGAAAAACCTGGATGTCCGTTTCGCGGTGCGCGGTGGCGATCTGACCGCCCTGCGTCGTATTAGTTTCAGCCTGGACAAGGGCGAGCGGCTGGGCCTGGTGGGTGAATCCGGTGCCGGCAAATCGGTGGCGGCCTTCTCTATCCTGAACCTGATTGCCAAGCCGGGTTATATCGCCGGTGGCCAGATTCTTTTTGAAGGCAAAGATCTGGCCGCCATGAGCGAGCGGGAGCTGCGCAAAATCCGTGGCAACCGCATCGCCATGATTTTCCAGGATCCGATGATGACCCTGAACCCGGTGCTCACCATCGGCACCCAGATGGTGGAGGCGATCCTGGCACACCGGAAGATCAGCAAGAAAGACGCGAGGGCCATTGCCCTGGATCGCCTGCAGAAAGTGCAGATTCCCTCGCCGGAAAAGCGGCTGGACCAGTATCCCCATGAATTGTCAGGGGGCATGCGCCAGCGGGTGATCATTGCCATCGCCCTGCTGTTGGACCCGGAAATCATTATTGCCGATGAACCCACGACCGCCCTGGATGTGACCATCCAGGCCGAGATCATGGACCTGCTGCTGAACCTGTGTGAGCAGGAAAACGTGGCGCTGATGCTGATCACCCACGATCTCGGGGTGGTCTCGCAGGTGACCCAGCGCATGCTGGTCATGTACTCCGGCCGGATCATCGAACAGGGCCCGACCCGGGAAATCATCAACGATGCCCAGCATCCCTACACCCAGGGGCTGATCAACGCGCTGCCCCAGATGGGTGAGCCGGGAGCGCGGCTGTTCCAGATACCGGGCTCCATGCCATCCCTGAAGAATGTGCCTTCGGGTTGTCCGTTCCATCCCCGCTGCAACTTCGCCACCGACCAGTGCAAGCGCGCCATGCCGGAATATGTGCGTTCCGGCAACGTTGACGTCGCCTGTTACGAAGTTGCCAACCTGATTGAGCAGGAGAAACGCATGCAGGAGGCCGAATCATGACCTCCCCTCTGGTAAGTATCCGCGGTCTGGAAAAACGTTTTGACCTCTCGGGCAGCTTCCTTGAACAGCTCCGGTTTGAAGGCGGGCGTTTGCGCCGCAAACAGGAAGCGGTGCACGCCATCAATGGTGTGAACCTGGAGGTGCAGAAGGGCGAGGCGTTGTGTGTGGTCGGTGAGTCCGGTTGTGGCAAATCCACCGTCGCCCGCACCGTGATGGGGTTGCTCTCGCCGAGCGCTGGAGAGATCCACTATGGCGGCCAGCGGATTGATAATCTGGAAGGTAAGGCTGCGCTGCCCTACCGCCGCAAGATGCAGATGATCTTCCAGAATCCCTATGCCTCCCTGAACCCGCGAATGACGATTCAGCAGACCCTGGAAGAGCCGATCCGGTTCCACCATCCGGACTGGTCACCGGTTCAGGTACGGGACAAGATTCACGAAGTCATGCATTCGGTGGGTATCGACCCGGACTGGGGCAGTCGCTTTGGCCACGAGTTTTCCGGTGGTCAGCGCCAACGGATTGCCATTGCCCGCGCCCTGGCGGTGGACCCTGAATTTATCGTTGCCGATGAGCCCATCTCGGCCCTGGATGTGTCTATCCAGGCCCAGGTGCTGAATCTGTTGATGGATGCCCAGGAAAGCCGCGGTCTGACCTACCTGTTCATTACCCACGATCTCGCGGTGGTAGAACACTTCGGTACCCGGGTAGCGGTGATGTACCTGGGCCGGGTGTGTGAGCTGGCAGACACCAAAACCCTGTTCGCCACGCCCCGGCATCCCTATACCCAGGCGTTGCTGTCGGCCATCCCGAAACTCGAGGATGACCGGCCCAATCACATTCGCCTGCAGGGCGAGGTGCCCACGCCGGTGAACCTGCCCTCGGGGTGCGTGTTCCACGGCCGCTGCCCCTACGCCAATGAGCGTTGCCGGCAGGAAGTTCCACAGCTGATCGCCACCGATGGTGGGGGGCAGGTGGCCTGTCACGCCGTTGAGGAAGGGCGTTTGTAACGGCCGGGCGCGCATAGGCTATCATGCCTGCAGCAACGTACCGGTTGTGATCACTGCCAAACCTCAGGGGTTCCCATGGAAATACGCTGGCTGGAAGACTTTCTGGCGCTTGCCCGCACGCGCCACTTCTCACGCGCTGCCGAACAGCAGCACGTGAGCCAGCCTACGTTCAGCCGGCGCATCAAGCTGCTGGAGGAATCCATGGGCACCACCCTGATCAATCGGCAGACTCTGCCATTGTCCCTGACCCCGGCCGGAGAAGTGTTTCAGGAACTGTGTGAACGCATCACCCGGGATGTCCGGGACACCCGGGACCGGATAGCCGCTCTGGATGCGGAAGCGTCTGCCCGCATCAGCGTTGGTTCTACCCAGGGGCTGTTTTCGCATTTCTATCAGGGTTGGGCGACGGAGATGGGCATTGCCGAGCGCCTTCAACTGAACCTGACCGCCACCAACTGGGTGGGGGAGCAGTTTCTGGATGCCCTGGAAAGCGGCGAATGTGACCTGGTGTTGTGTTACTGGCACCCGGATTTGCCCTGGGGGGATCGCCTGGCCAGTGACAAGTTTCACTGGCAGACCATTGGCAAAGAAGCGCTGGTGCCCGTCAGTATCGCCAATGAGCGAGGCGAGCCCCGTTATCGGTTGCCAGGCACCGATGAACAGCCTGTGCCCCTGATTGCCTACCACAGCCGTGGTTTTTTGCAGTCGGCGATCGAGGGTCACCTTCAGCGGGTCAAGCTGGCGGCGAATCTTTTACCGCTGAACGAGAATACCCAGTCCGCGAGCATCAAGGCCCTGGTGAAACAGGGCTTCGGCATGGGCTGGTTGCCCAAGCGGATGACGGAAAAAAGCGAACAGTTTGGGCGCCTGGTACGGGCTGGTGATGAGCGCTGGGACGTACCGCTGGAAATACGTTTGATCCGCCTGAGCGACGCCCGCTCAGACGACATACTGAATCTCTGGAAACAACTGGAAACCTGATATGCCAAATCAAGACATCCTCGACCTGCAGCCTGCCCACATCCGTGAGCTGCAGAACCGGTACGAACGGGCCATGGCTGATCACGGTTACGATAGCCTGCTGATTGCCTCGGGTGCGGCGCCTTACCGGTATCGGGATGATCAGGCCTATGTATTTCAGGGCTTCGGCCCGTTTTTGCACTGGACCGGGCTGGCTGGCCAGGTGCACAGCTGGCTGTTGGTTCGGCCCGGCCAGAAACCGGTGCTCTGGCTATACCAGCCGGTGGACTTCTGGCACGCCAACCCGGTGATGGCTGAAGAACCCTGGCTAGAGGTTGTAGACGTTCGCAGCCGGCAGCAGTCTGGTGCCCCGGAGCTCGATAGCCCGGGTCGGCTGGCGGTCATCGGTGATCCGCTGGTGCTGGACGGCGTGCCGGGAGAGCATAATCCGGCGGCACTGGTGGCCGCCGTGGAAGAAACCCGGGTGTGCAAGACGCCCTACGAAATCGAATGCCTGGCCCATGCCAACCGGGTTGCCCTCGCTGGCCACGACGCTGCCCGGGAGGCCTTCCTGGAAGGCGACAGTGAATTCGGAATCAACCTAGCGTACCAGCAAGCCACAGGTCAGCGAGAAGTGGAAGCGCCTTATCACAGCATCATCGGCCTGAACGAACATGCCGGCACGCTGCATTATCAGTACTACGACCTGCAGCCACCCCGCCGACCCCGCAGCCTGCTGATTGATGCCGGGGTGCGTTACCGGGGCTACTGCTCCGATATCACCCGCACCACCGCCGGGCCGGATGAGCCGAGATTCACCGCGCTGGTTCACGGGCTGGAGAAACTGCAGCTGCGGCTATGCGAGATGGTGTCGCCCGGCGTGGACTACGTGGACATTCACCGCAAGGCTCACCTGGGCATTGCGGCCCTGCTGTCAGCCTCGGGGCTGGTGTCCGGTTTGACGGATGAAGCCATGGTGGAGCAGGGCATTACCCGGGCGTTTTTTCCCCATGGTATCGGGCATTTTCTGGGCATTCAGGTGCACGATGTCGCCGGCAAACCGACACCACCCCCGAAAGACGCACCGTTCCTGCGCCTGACCCGCACCCTGGAAGCCGGCATGGTGGTCACCATCGAGCCGGGGCTCTATTTTATTCCATCGTTGTTGGAGCCGTTGCTGAACGGGCCTGAAGCCCAGTATCTGAACCGGGCGCTGATTGATGAACTGAAGAGCTGCGGTGGAATCCGGATTGAAGATAATGTGGTGGTCACCGCGTCCGGGGCCCAAAACTTAACGCGAGAATGCGAATAGTCACTATTTACTACAAAAACTGACTGCAAAAGGGTTGCAATCCTGTTTGTTAATAACAATAATTATCACTAACTTTAGTGCTGTTAGTGAGAGCGCCCTATGTACGTTTGCCTGTGTTACGGGGTAACAGACAGAGAAATCCGCGAAGCCGCTGAAAGCGGTGTCAGTTCCATGCGCCAGCTCGGCAAGGAACTTGGCGTCGGTCGTCAGTGTGGTCGTTGCGCCTGCACTGCCCGGGAAATTCTGAAAGAGTCCCGGTCACCGGATTATATGGCGCTCGCCAACATGCTGGCGCAACCCGCCTGACCAGGCGGGCCTGTCCACATATTGCAATTGCACCTCTTTCACATCCGTGATTTTTTATTGCCGTTAAACCGACTATCCTTGTGAGTTAACGCTTTCGCGACACAAGGAATCCGGTTATGAAAGGCGACAAAAAAGTCATCCAGCATCTGAACAAGGTCCTCGCCAACGAGCTGACGGCCATTAACCAGTACTTCCTGCATTCGAGAATGTACAAAGACTGGGGTATCACCAAGCTCGCGGCGAAAGAATACGAAGAATCCATCGATGAAATGAAACACGCCGATCAGCTGATCGAGCGAATTCTCTTCCTTGAGGGCCTGCCAAATCTGCAGGATCTGAACAAATTGCTGATTGGCGAGAATGTTCAGGAAATGATCGAGTGCGATCTCAAGCTCGAGCACACCGCGCACACAGACCTGAAAGAAGCCATCATCTACTGCGAGCAGGTTCAGGACTTTGCCAGCCGTGAATTGTTCCGGAGCATCCTCGACAGCGAGGAAGAGCACATTGACTGGCTCGAAACCCAGCTGGAAATGATCTCCCAGATGGGTATCCAGAACTACATCCAGCTGCAGTCCGCCGCTGCCGAGTAAACTGCCTGGCTTTTAGTCACCGGCTCGCTGCCCGGGCCGGTGATGCCCTCCACGCTTGGCTTCCCTCAACGTTTTCTCCGGGTGCTTCACCGATTGTCTGTCGAAACAGGTAGAATGGCCGTCTAGATTGGCCAGATATGCTGGCCCAACGCGGTTAATAAACCACTCCGGAGACTGAAATGGACCTGTCCTGCTTCAAGGCCTACGACCTGCGTGGCCGAGTACCTGACCAGCTAAACCCCATCCTGGCTGAGAAAATCGGCCGAGCCTACGTGGAAATCACCGGTGCCAAAAAAGTCATCGTCGGTTACGACATCCGCCTGTCCAGCCCCGAAATCGCCGAAGCATTGAGCTCCGGCCTGATGGCGGCCGGTGCCGATGTGTTTGATATCGGCCTATGCGGCACCGAACAGGTGTATTTTGCCACCAGTCACTACCAGATGGACGGCGGCATCATGGTGACGGCCAGCCACAACCCCAAAGACCACAACGGCATGAAAATGGTCGGCCCGGAATCCCGGCCGATCAGCTCGGACAACGGCCTGAACGACATCCGGGATCGGGTGCTGGAGCCGTTCTTTGACGCCGCAGAGCAGGGCAAATACGAAACCCTGGAAGTAATGAGCGCGTACGTCGACCATCTGCTGGGCTATATTGATGCTGGCTCACTGAAACCCATGACCATCGTCTGCAATGCCGGCAACGGTGGTGCTGGCCTGGTGATCGACGAACTGGAGCAGCATCTGCCGTTCGACTTCATCAAGGTTCATCACGAAGCCGATGGCCACTTCCCGAATGGCGTACCCAACCCGATCCTGCCGGAAAACCGCTCCGCCACCGCCGATGCCGTACTCCAGAATGGCGCCGCCATGGGCATTGCCTGGGACGGCGACTACGACCGCTGCTTCTTCTTCGACGAAAACGGCCGATTCATCGAAGGCTACTACATCGTCGGTCTGCTGGCGGACCAGTTCCTGCGCAAGACCGGTGGTGGCAAAGTCATTCACGATCCCCGCCTGACCTGGAACACCCTGGATCTGGTCGAAGCCGCTGGCGGCGAAGCCATCGAAAGCAAGACTGGCCACGCCTTCATCAAACAGAGAATGCGCGACGAAGACGCCGTCTATGGTGGCGAAATGAGTGCCCACCACTACTTCCGCGACTTCGCCTACTGCGACAGCGGCATGATCTCCTGGCTGCTCGTGGCCGAGCGCCTGTGCCAGAGCGGCCAGACCCTGTCATCCCTGATCGACGCCCGAATCGAAGCCTACCCGGCCAGCGGTGAAATCAACCGCACCATCAGCAATCCTCCAAAAGTCATCGCCGCCATCGAAGCCAAGTACGGCGTGGGCGCGAAATCCGTCAGCCATGTCGACGGCCTGAGCGTGGAATTCGACAACTGGCGCTTCAACCTGCGCATGTCCAACACTGAACCGGTGGTTCGTTTGAATGTGGAAGCACGCGGAGATAAAGCGTTGATGGAAGCGAAAACTGAAGAACTGCTGGAAGAAATGAAAAGGCTGAACGTTTAAAAGGCTGGCAGTGTTAGAAGGCCCCTGAAGTTTGTGGGGCCAGGGTGGCGGTACCCCCCTTCTGGAACTGTGCGGAGCCAGGGATGGCGGAGCTCAAGCGTCACAAGGATGTGCCGAAGGAGCGTGTTTCAGAAGGGGGTACCGCCATCCTGGTCTTGCACCAGCGCCTAGAGCCAGTCATTCAGCATAATGCCAAACCCGACCCGCTCAATCCGCTCGTTATAGTCAATCAGGCTCTCCCCATACCCGTTGTAATACTGGAAGAACCCCTTCAGCGTATCCCCCATGGGAAAACTGTACCCGAACTCCACCGACGTCCGGTTATCCGACCTCAGATTATTCAGCAGCTTCAAAGAAAACGTCCGATCTTCCGTCAGCTTGTAAACCGCGTGATAACTGGCGTGACCCAGATAGCTCTCTATGTCTTCGTTGTCGTCGCTGCTGCTGTTTTCCGGCAAGCGATACCAGGGCTGAACCATAAACAGCCAGCGATCTACACTATAGGCAACGGAGCCCATAATCCGGTTCCAGCTCCGGGACCGGGGGTCAGACTGTCCGTTTGACTGGTGATTAAAGCCCACCGACACCGCACTGAGCGTGCCGGGACCGAGATCCCAGTTCAGGGCGTGCCGGAAAAACAGCTCCGGCTCATAGTTGGTCTCACGGAAAGGCGCCGATTCATCCTGATTGTAGACCTGCCAGAAGGATTTCTGAGTGTAGCCAAACCAGAAGGTTGTGCGGTCGTCGAAAACGCCCGTCAGCAACGGAACCTTGAAGCTGATCTGGTACTTGGCTTCCTCGTTTTCCAGGTTGTAGTCATAATCGATAGCCCCCAGTCGCGGGCTTGAGGGCAAGGCATTGGGGTCGTCCACCCAGGTAATGGGCAGAATGTAATTGGGCCGATGGGTCACGAAACTGCCGGTAAACGAGAAGATCGCCCGCTCGGCAGAAAGATAGTTATCCACCAACGCGGCCATTACCCCGTCATCAGGATCATCTTCCAGAGCATTACCCACGATCTTCTCCCGGGTTTTCTTGTCGGCCACCAGCTCCTCTGCATCCGCCTCGGCTTCTTCCAGCTGTTCCTCGCTGGCCTGGTTACGCTCGGCCTGAGGGTTGTACTTGGCGTCATAGCAGGCCAGCCGTTGCACACCTTCCTTGATCAGCGCGCAGTTAACATCGGGTTCCTCTGGTCGGTCCTGGGCAACAACCAGATTGGCCGTGCCCAACAGAATCAGGGGTAGCAGCTTGAGGCTGGGGGTCATGGGGGCTCCTTATTGGGCGGTACTCAGGCTTATCCAGGTATTGGCAATGCCGTAAATCCAGACCCCAAGCAGGGTGAGGGTCAGCAGGGCGAAGATCGCGCGATGGCGGGTGCGGCGCTGGTCGTTCGCCGAGGCGACCCAGCGTAGATACATCAATCCGATAAAACTCAGAAAAACGCCCAGGCTGGCAAACGCCGGAATCAGTAGCCAGCCGGCAGAAAGCGGGGTGCCATCGCTTGACTGGTTGCTGAACCAGGCCATCGAGATCAGCAGTACCGCCAGGCTGGAAAACTCCAGGATCAGTAAGGTTTTTCGGCGCTTGTCCGGGGTCGTCTGTTGCTGTTGGTTCATGCGGCGACTCTGGGTTTGAGTGAATGAACGCTATGGTAACCGGAATCCATGGCAAAGGAGCTACAACCTACGAAACTGTCATTAAAATGGTTGAAATCAAATTCTGATTTTGCTCTCTGGTTTTTTTGCGGAGGCTCAATCGCTATAATGCGGCGACCGAAAGATTATAACGCTCAAATGCGAGGTGCATTGTGAAGATGAAGAGAGTCCTGGCTGTTGTTCTGCTTGGTTTTGGCCTGGCCGCCGGCGCCGCAGTGGCAAGTGTTGAAGACGAAATCCGCGAGCGCATCAAGCCGGTGGGCGAAGTGTGTCTGCAGGGTGAAGAGTGTGGCGAGGCTGCTGCACCTGCTGAGACAGCCAGCTCCGGCCCGCGTTCTGGCAGTGAAGTCTACGACGCCGTGTGCATGGCGTGTCATACCACCGGCGCAGCCGGCGCTCCCAAGATCGGTGATACCGCTGCCTGGGCTCCGCGCATTGAGAAGGGTATCGATACCCTGATTGATCACGCCATCAATGGCTTCAACGCCATGCCGGCCAAAGGTGGCTGTGCCAACTGCCCGGATGAGGAAATCACCGCTGCCGTTGAGCATATGGTTGAGCAGAGCAAGTAAGCAATCTGTAACGACCGGACAAACCCCGCCCCGAGCGGGGTTTGTTGTTTCTACAGGCCCAGATCGCCAATCAGGGCGCTGAGAGTCGCCTTGCCCTTTTTCTGGTTCGCTTCTTTGTCCTGGTCGCCCAGTCCCTCCCATTTCACATCCTCTTCCGGCAACTCATCCAGAAAGCGGCTGGGAATGGTCTCCAGTTTTTCCCCGTACTGTTTTCGGGAGGCCGCGTAAGTCAGCGCCAGGGTTTCCCTGGCCCGGGTAATGCCCACGTACATCAGGCGGCGCTCTTCCTCAATGTTGCCTTCCTCGATGCTGCTGCGGTGCGGCAGAATCTCCTCCTCCAGGCCCATAATGAACACATGGGGAAACTCCAGCCCCTTGGAAGCGTGCAGAGTCAGCAACTGAACCTTGTCGCTGTCGTCTTCCTCTTCCCGCTGCTCCATCATGTCCCGCAGTACCAGCTTGGCGATGGCGTCCTCAATGCCGATTTCGTCGGCGGTGCCCTTGCCGTCGTCCAGCATGCGCTGGATCGACTCCACCAGGTACCAGATGTTCTCCATCCGGCGTTCGGCCTGTTTCGGGCTACCGGAATGCTGGTGCAGCCACTCTTCGTACTCGATGTCTGTGAATAACTGTTTGATGACCGGGATCGGGTCTTCCGAGAACAGGCGCTCGCAGGTTTTGTCGACCCAGTGGGCGAACCGTCTCAGTCGGTCCAGACCTTTCTCGGTGACGTGGGTTTCCGCCCCCATATCCCCCAGGGCCTTGAACAGGCTGACATTGCGTGACCGGGCATAGTGACTTAACTGTTCCAGGGTGCGCGGGCCAATCTCCCGGCGCGGCACGTTCACCACCCGCAGGAAGGCAGCATCGTCGTCCGGGTTGATCATCAGCCGCAGGTACGACATCGCATCCTTGATTTCGTTCTTGGAGAAAAACGACTGACCACCGGAGATGCGGTAGGGAATCTGGTAGGCCTGTAGCTTCATTTCCAGCAGCCGGGCCTGATGGTTGCCCCGGTAAAGGACCGCGAAGTCCCTGAAGTCGAGGCCGTTTTTCAACTTCTGGTCGAGGATTTCGGTGGCCACCCGCTCGGTTTCCGCGTCTTCGTTGCGACACCGGATGATGCGGATTTCCTCGCCGATGGTGTGGTCACTCCAAAGGGCCTTCTCGAACACGTGGGGGTTGTTGGCAATCACCGTGTTGGCGCAGCGCAGGATGCGGCTGGTGGAGCGGTAGTTCTGCTCCAGCTTGACGATTTTCAGGCTCGGGAAGTCGTCTTTCAACTGGGCCAGGTTCTCCGGACGGGCGCCGCGCCAGGCGTAGATGGACTGGTCATCATCGCCCACCACGGTAAACGCTGCCCGTTCGGCCACCAGCTGTTTCACCAGCTCGTACTGGCACACGTTGGTGTCCTGGTACTCATCCACCAGCATGTAGCGGATTTTCCGGCGCCACTTGGCAAGCACTTCCGGGTTGTCCCGGAACAGCTGCACCGGCAGCAGAATCAGGTCGTCGAAATCCACCGCGTTGTAGGCTTTCAGGTATTCGTTGTAGTGCTTGTAAACGATGGCGATGCGCTGCTCACGCTCGTCTGCAGCTTTGCTGTAGGCCTCCGCAGGGCTGCGCATGGCGTTCTTCCAGGCCGAGATGGTCATCTGCACATCGTTCAGCTCGTCGCCGGCCTCGGCGCTGGCTTCGCGCATCATCAGATCCTGCAGCAACGCCTTGGCATCTTCGGCGTCGAAAATGGAGAAGCCTGGATGGTAGCCCAGGTGGGTGTGCTCCTCCCGGATCATGTTCAGGCCAAGATTGTGAAATGTTGATACGATCAGGCCCCGGGTTTTGCCCCGGTCGACAATACGGCCCACACGCTCTTTCATTTCACGGGCAGCTTTGTTGGTAAAGGTGACTGCGGCAATGTGTCGCCCCGGAATGCCCAGCTCCTCAATCAGGTAGGCAATCTTGCGGGTGATTACGCTGGTTTTGCCGCTGCCGGCACCGGCCAGCACCAGCAGGGGGCCGTCGGCGTAGCGTACCGCTTCATGTTGTCTGGGATTGAGCTTGTTCACAGTGTTGATGCCAAAGGGGAACGGGGCATGGGTTGTTAGCGTCTGGCTATTCTACACCAGGCCGGCATGCTGTACCTTGCCGATCTATCAGCTATTCTTTCCGTAATGGACTAGGCTGTTCTGTACCGACATATGGATCTCGCCAGATGACACTGCCCATCGACACCAGGCCTGATTGTTTGCGCCTTCTGGTGCTGACACCGGAATACGCCGACTATCTCTGGTTCAGCGCCATGCTCGCGGATGATTCCGAAATCTGCAGTGACGCCACCTGGTGCCCGGATCTGGTGGACTGTGATGATCTTATTTCCAACGCCAGCTTCGATGTGATCGTGTGGGACTGCGTGTTCCATGGCGGCTCGGAAGCGTCGTTTCTGCAATATCTGTCGGTATCCAGTGAGGACAAACCCATTCTGGCCATGAGCGCCGAATCCTGCGGAGAAAAAGCCCGGTACCTGGTTGAAAATGGTGCATCGGACTATCTGAGCCGCCGCGAGTTAGATCCCTGGAATTTCCGTCGTTCTATCAAATGCCTGTGGTATCGCTCCCAGCTTACGCAATCGGCAAATGGCCAGCTCGGCCGCGAAGTGGCCTCCGGGTTTATTAACCGGGACCTGTTCTTCGATCGGTTACAGCAGGCCTTGTTGAGGGCAGAGCGGGCGAATCATCGCCTGGCCCTGTTGCACCTGAATATCGATGATTTCCGTAACATCAACGAATCCTTTGGTTACCAGAAAAGCGATCATTTAATGCTGCGGCTGGCCGAGCGGCTGAGGCAGAAGCTGCGACGGGTAGATTCGTTGATGCGCATTGGCGGTGACGAGCTGGCCATCATCGTCGAGAAGGTGGAAGACTCGCTGGATATCACCCAGATCATCCGCAAGGTGGTCTCGGCACTGGATGAGCCGGTGACGGTGGATGGCCAGAATGTGGTGGTCAGTGCCAGCCTGGGCGTAGCCACCTATCCGGAGGCCGGTGACAGCCCGGAAGAGCTGCTCCGCCGAGCCAACCGGGCGATGTTCGAGGCCAAACGCGATCCGGGTACCAGTTACCGGTTTTACGACCGGCAGCTGCACATTTCCGCTGGCTATCAGCTCAGGCTCGAAGCCGACCTTCGCAATGCCCTGCGGGGTAAGGAACTGGAGCTGTATTATCAGCCCCGGATTGACCTGGCGACCGAGGAGGTGCGCGGGGTTGAGTGCCTGTTGCGCTGGAATCACCCGGAGCGAGGCCTGGTGGGGCCCGACGAGTTTATCCCGGTGGCCGAGCGCAGTGGTCTGATTGTGCCCATCGGCTACTGGGTTATCGAGCAGGCCTGCAAGCGCTTGCAGGAATCCACCGAGCTGGGCTTTCCTGGACTGGTGTTTGCGGTCAACCTGTCGTTCCGGCAGTTCCACGATCGCAAGATGACCGAAACCATCTTCCGTATCATTTTCAATGCCAACGTCGATACCAGTCTGCTGGAACTGGAGCTGACCGAAAGCGCCATGATGCACGACCCGGAATACGCCCAGCGCTGCCTGCGGGAGCTCAATCAGTTGGGCATCAGTTTTGCGCTGGACGATTTCGGTACCGGCTTTTCCTCCCTGAGCAATCTGCAGCACCTGCCAATCTCGCTGGTGAAGATCGACAAGTCCTTCGTCCAGGAACTGGGCCAGTCTGCCGATGCCGAGCATATTATCCGTGCCATTATCAGTCTGGCTCACAGCCTGCAGATCAGCGTGGTGGCCGAAGGGGTGGAAACCGAAGGCCAGCTGGAATTCCTGCGCCAGCAACACTGCGACGAAATCCAGGGCTACTATTACGCCCGCCCGATGCCCTGGAACGATCTGGTGAAATTCATGAACCGCCAGAACCAGTCCGCTTGCCTGCAGAAGTAAGCCGCTGTACCTTTGCGCATTAATTCCGAATGCGATACAAGATCGAGGCAGCATGAACAGTATTTCCCGGCGCATTGCCGAAGAGCTCGGCGTACGTGAACAGCAGGTTAATGCCACCGTTACCCTTCTTGATGAAGGCGCTACCGTTCCCTTTATTGCTCGCTACCGAAAAGAAGTAACGGGTTCCCTGGACGATAGCCAGCTGCGGACCCTGGAAGAGCGGTTGCGCTACCTGCGCGAACTGGAAGACCGCCGGGGTACCATCCTCAACAGTATTGAGGAACAGGGCAAGCTGACCGACGAGCTGCGGGCCTCCATTGAAGCTGCCGACACCAAGAACCGCCTGGAAGACCTTTACCTGCCCTACAAGCCCAAGCGCCGCACCAAGGCGCAGATCGCCCGGGAAGCGGGGCTGGAGCCACTGGCCGATACCCTTTACGACGATCCCACCCAGGATCCGGAAGCCGTCGCTGCGGGTTACCTCAACCCGGAATCCGGCGTTGAGGATATCAAAGCCGCTCTGGACGGGGCCCGCTACATTCTGATGGAGCGTTTTGCCGAAGATGCCGAGCTGCTTGGTGCCCTGAGGGATTTCGTCTGGCAGGAAGGCCAGTTGAAAGTCACCGTGGTGGAAGGCAAGGAAAACGAAGGCGCCAAGTTCCGGGATTACTTCGACCACGTTGAACCGCTGCGAAAGGTTCCGTCGCACCGGGCGCTGGCCATTCTTCGGGGCCGCAATGAGGGCATTCTGGCCTATTCAATTGTTATGGGCGATGCTGAGGAGGATCGCCGTCAGCCCCATCCCGCCGAGCAGCGAATCGCCGCCCACTGGCGCATTCGGGATAACGGCCGGGCCGCCGACAAATGGTTGTCGGATGTGGTGCGCTGGACCTGGCGCGTGAAGTTGTCGACACAGATTGAAACCGATCTGATCGCCCAGGTGCGTGAAGCGGCTGAAACCGAAGCCATCAACGTTTTTGCTGCCAACCTGAAAGATCTGCTCTTGCTCGCTCCGGCAGGTCCTCGGCCAACGCTGGGGCTCGATCCCGGCCTGCGTACCGGGGTCAAGGTGGCGGTAATCGACGGCACCGGCCAGGTAGTGGATCACGGCGCCATTTTTCCGCACGCGCCCCAGAACAAATGGGATCAGTCCATTGCCCAGATGGCAGCCTGGTGTCAGAAGTACAAAATTGAACTGGTGGCCATTGGTAACGGCACGGCCTCCCGGGAAACCGAGAAACTGGTGGGCGACCTCTGCAAGCGTTACCCCGAACTGAAGCTGGCCCGTATTGTGGTGAATGAGTCCGGGGCGTCGATCTATTCCGCCTCGGAATTTGCTTCCCGGGAATTGCCGGATCTGGATGTCACCATCCGTGGTGCGGTGTCCATTGCCCGCCGTTTGCAGGATCCGCTGGCCGAACTGGTGAAAATAGAACCCAAGTCGATCGGCGTGGGGCAGTACCAGCACGATGTGTCCCAGGTACAGCTGTCCCGTAGCCTGGATGCGGTGGTTGAGGACTGTGTAAACGGCGTGGGCGTGGATCTGAATACCGCGTCGGTACCGCTGCTCACCCGGGTGTCTGGCCTGAATCCGAGCATTGCCCAGAACATCGTGGATTTCCGGAACCAGAACGGCAAGTTCACCAGTCGCAAACAGCTGCTGAAGGTGTCTCGATTGGGTGATCGCACCTTTGAACAGGCTGCGGGCTTCCTGCGTATCGCCGGGGGCGAAAACCCTCTGGACCGGTCATCCGTGCATCCGGAAGCCTACGGTGTGGTTGAGGCCATTGCTGAGCGAAATGGCAAGAGGGTGGAGGATATCCTTGGCGATTCCGCGTTCCTGCGCAGTCTTAACCCACAGGACTACGTAACCGAGCAGTTCGGTTTGCCCACCATCAAGGACATTATCTCCGAGCTGGAAAAACCGGGCCGGGACCCGCGACCGGAATTCCGCTTTGCCCATTTCGAGGAAGGGGTGGAAACCCTCAACGACCTCAAACCCGGTATGGTGCTGGAGGGCTCGGTAACCAACGTCACCAACTTCGGTGCCTTTGTGGATATCGGCGTTCACCAGGATGGCCTGGTGCACATCTCGGCCTTGTCCCATACTTTCGTGAAAGATCCGAGAGAAGTGGTCAAGGCCGGTGACATCGTCAAGGTCAAAGTGATGGAAGTGGACATTCCCCGTAAGCGGATTGGCCTGTCCATGCGTATGGATGACCAGCCGGGGGCGGACAACAAGCCAGCCCGGGGCGCAGACCGGAACGCGGGCCGCAGTGCCGGGCGCAAATCTCAGCCGGGCCAGGGGCAGAGTGCACCTCAGGGGGCCATGGCTGGCGCTCTGGCCCAGGCCATGGCGTCTGCCCGTAAAAACGGCCGTTAACCCCTTCCATTGATTCACAGCCGTTTCGTCTCAAAAGGGTGTAACGGCTGCAACAGGAGCTCAACATGGCACAATCCCGCCACTCCCTGTTCCAACAGTTTGCCGCCAGTGACTGGGACGGTTTCCTTAAAGGGGTCGAAAAGGAAGGCCTGCGCGTCGATGCCAATGGCTTCATTGCCCAGACGCCGCATCCGGAAGCCCTGGGCTCCGCGCTGACTCATCCGCGTATCACGACCGACTATTCGGAAGCCCTGCTGGAACTGATCACGCCGGTCTTCGACAATACTGAAGCCATGCTGGCTTCGTTGCGGGATATACATCGGTTCGTCCAGCAGAATCTGGATAACGAAGTGTTCTGGGCCGCGAGCATGCCCTGCGAGATTGACGGCGATGCCAGCATTCCCATTGCTGAGTACGGCAGCTCCAACACCGGCCGGCTCAAGCATGTGTATCGCCAGGGTCTGGCGGTGCGTTATGGCCGGATCATGCAGAGTATTGCCGGCGCCCATTACAATCTTTCCCTGCCGGACAGTTTCTGGCGCAAATGGCAGGAGCTTGTGGGCAACAAGGACAGTCTGAAGGATTTCAAATCAGATCAGTATTTCTGGCTGATCCGGAATTTCCGCCGTCGCAGTTGGTTGCTGATGCTGCTGTTTGGCGCCTCGCCGGCACTGGATGCCAGTTTTGTAGCCGGCATCCGGCACGACCTGGCCCGGTTCGATGATCGCACCTGGTTTGGCCAGCACGCCACGTCTCTGCGCATGGGGGATCTGGGCTACCACAACAATGCCCAGGCCTCGCTGAATATCTGCTTCAATGAGCTGAGCACTTATACCCGGACACTGGATCGCGCCATCCACACCAACTGGCCAGCGTATGAAGCCATTGGCACCCGGCGCAATGGCGAGTTTGTCCAGATCAATACCAATGTGCTTCAGATTGAGAACGAGTACTACAGCGCGGTACGTCCCAAGCGCACCACTGAGCGGGGTGAAAAGCCGATCCAGGCTCTCGATGCCCGGGGTGTGGAATACATTGAGGTGCGTTGTCTGGACCTGGATCCGTTCTCGCCCGTGGGCGTGAATCGCGAGCAGATCGATTTCCTCGACCTCTTCCTGCTGGATTGCCTGCTCACCGATTCGCCCCGGATTGAAGACGATGAGTGCGAACGGCTTGATGACAATTACAAGGACGTGGTCGCTAGCGGTCGCCTGCATTCACTCAGTCTGTGCCGGGGTGGACAGCGAGTGCCTGTCGGCGAGGCCGCTGTTGAATGGCTGGAGCGCTTGCAGCCCCTGGCGGAGCTGCTGGATGGCTGGAATCATAGCGATACCTACAGGTCGGCGCTGGCGGCTCAACGGTCGAAACTCGAGGGCAATGATTGGGCGGTGCCTTCTGCTCGAGTGCTTGAGGCCATGGGGCAGTCAGGCCTGGGCCACCGCGACTGGGTGCAGGCGATATCCCGTGAACACCAGCAAACTCTGAAGTCGGAGCCACTGGCACCCGAGGTGTTGGCGGACTTCCGTGCCATGAGTGCGCAGTCCCTGGTCGAGCAGAAAGAGCAGGAAGCTGCGGACAGTCAGCCATTTCCGGAGTTTCTGGAGGCCTACCTGAAATCCTGACGCCGCTTGCGTCACGTCCGGAAAGGGACGTGACGCACAGAACCGGCTGTCCGGTTTGCTGGATCTGTTACCTGCTGTTACTTTCTATTACATCAGGTAAGGAGGTGGCCCATGGCAACGGATATCAAGCTCGGCTGGGATGTAGAAGCATTGAACAAGGCCTACCGGCAGGGATACATGGCCGGAGAGATGGGCATGGACAAAACCCGCTGTCCATACCGTGGTGAGGTCATTATTGCCGCCTGGGAAGCCGGTTGGGACGATGCCGGTCAGGCCCGGAAACAGCGCCCGCAACAGGACGATGATCTGTTCTCACGCATCGCCTGATCCCGCCCACAGGCCCTCTGGCTGGTGCCGCAACTAGCGCTGGACCACAAACTCGGTGAACAGCACACCGGTGATGGTTTCTCCGGTTTTCTGCTCTTCCAGTACCCCGTTAATCCGTTTCGTCGCTTCTTCCCGCAGCGCCTGCTGGCCGTCCATGGAAGACAGTTGGTCCAGATCCGTCTGCTCACCAAACAGCATCACCAGTTCGTGCCGTAACCTGGGCATATGCGCCTCTACCGCCGGCCGGGTGGTGTCGCTGGAGGCCCGAATGGTCACAGAGGCCTTGAGATAGGCCACTTTCGCATCCGGTTTGCCGACATGGGTGACGAACGCCGGTTCCATGGCGATATAGTCGGTAACCCCTTTCACTTCGGTTTCCTCATCAGCGTCCTCGGCCATGGCGGGCAAGGGGGCCATCAGTGCACAAAGGGTCAGCAACAGGGCCGGCGTCAGTTTTCTGAGAATGGTCATAGGCTTGGCGTTAGTCATGGGTTAGGATTGGTTCAGTGTTTCATGGCACGCTGGTTTCTCTTTCCGAGAATATCAGGCCATGGAAGCTTGTGCAGTCCACATCATGATTCCGGGGTAGCGTTTTGACAAGCAGATGGATATTCGGGTTGGTATTTCTGGTGTGCGCCGGGTTGCTGGCGGTGGCCTTTTACATGGAGCACGTGATGGGCCTGGAGCCATGCCCGTTGTGCTGGTTGCAGCGTTTCGGGTTTATGGGCGCGGGGCTGGTCAGTCTGTTGGCGTTTCTGCACGGTCCCCGTGGATTCGGCAACCTGGTCTACGGGCTGCTGCTGATTGTCGCTTCGGGCGCGGGTCTGGCGGTGGCAGGGCGTCAGCTCTGGTTGCAGAGTCTGCCGGCGGACCAGGTGCCTGCCTGTGGTCCTTCGGTGGATTACATGCTCGAGGTGCTGCCCTGGTTTGAGGTGCTGCAAACCGCGCTGAAAGGCACCGGTGATTGCGCCGAAGTGGTCTGGCGTTTCCTTGGTTTGAGTATCCCCGGATGGACCGCGGTCTTTTTTAGCCTGCTGATTGTACTGGGGCTGTTCGTGATGCTGCGTCGCTATTCCCCCAGGGACTGGTTGCAGGGCTGAAACAGTTGCGGCTGACCATGACCATGGGGTAACTTGAATGCCGCATAATAATTATCAAGACTAGATCGAAAGAACTGGCGGATTGACCGAGGGGAGACAGGCGTCATGTTGGAAAATTGCCGGAATGCCAGGGAACGTTGGGGTGGTGTCAGCGAGCTGATTGATCGCTGGCTGAAAGAACGCCAGGAGCTTCTGGTTCAGTATTGCGAGCTGTCCGGAGAAAGTGATTTTTCCCAGACTGACGCCCTCCGCGAAAAAATCGTCCGCCTGTGCGAAGTGCTGGTGGATTATGTTTCGGCCGGTCACTTTGAGGTCTATGAACAGCTGATTCAGGAGGCCCGAGAGTTCAACGACGGCGGTCTCGAGCTGGCTGCAAAGCTCTATCCCCGGATCGAGCAGACCACAGAAGTGGCATTGAACTTTAATGATCGCCTGGATGGCCGGGAGCTGTCCGAGGTCGAAATCAGGGAACTGTTCAACGAGCTGTCACGGCTCGGGGAAGTGCTGGAGTCGCGCTTCGAGATGGAAGATTTCCTGATTGAGAATCTGCATAACGCCCATGCAGGCAAGGTTGCTTCGGCCTGAGTGCCTCTACCCGAAACCGCATTACCCGCAATAAAAAAACCGGCCCCAGAAATGGCGCCGGTTTTTTGTTGCCTGCAGACGTGCTGGCCAGAGCTTATTCGTCTGAACCGGCGTCGTCCTGCCCCGGGTTCACGGCGATCAGCTCGACATCGAATACCAGGGTCTCGTTGGGGCCAATAGCCTGGTTACCGCCCGGGCCATAGGCCAGGTCTGACGGGATGTAGAGCTTGTAGCGAGCACCTTCGCTCATCAGCTGCAGTCCTTCCGTCCAGCCAGGAATCACCTGGTTCAGGCCGAAGGTCACGGTCTGCTCGCGCTCACGGGAGCTGTCGAATACCTCGCCGTTGATCAGTTCGCCGGTGTAGTGGACTTCCACCTGGTCCTCGGCGCTCGGGCGCTCACCGTTACCTTCTTCGATCACTTCGTACTGGAGGCCGGATTCTGTGGTCTCAACGCCGTCACGCTCGGCATTTTCGGCCAGGAAAGCCTCGCCGGCGTCCTTGTTCTTTTGCGCCAGTTCTTCCAGTTGCTGCTCCTGCTTCTGCTGGAGCTCCTGCTGATAGGCCATCAGCGCTTCCTGGATCTGCTCGCGGGTCAGTCGCTTGCTGTCCTCATCACCGGCATGGCCATGCTGGATGCCCTGAAGGAACTGGTCCATCTGGAGATCCGGCAAGTCGTTGCTCATGCGCTCACCCAGCACCAATCCCATGCCATAGCTGACTTTCTCGGGCGTGGTTTCAAGGGCCGGGTCGTTTGCCGGCTCCTGGGCTGTTGAGCAACCGGCAATCAGGCCGGTAACGGCGATAGCCAAAAGCGTTTTCTTCATCATTTCATCCTTTTCACGTGTTTCTGGGCTCTCTGACCCTGGATTCTGAAAGTGAACAAGGTAACGGGTTCAGCAGCGGGATGCCACTGAACATGTGTTAATCAGAGACTCATTTCGCGGCAATGCGCAACCCGCGTCAGGAACCGCTGGCGGGTGAGCCATTGAGCGAATAGGGGGCCTGGTAGGGAGAACGCCAGTCATCTTCCGGGTTGATGGTCTGTGGTTTCCGGGATATGGGGTCAGGGCGCTCAATGGCCAGGGCATTCCAGGGGCCCTGGGCCGGTGGCTGATCGGCATAATGCCAGTTGCCATCGGTGTCCTGCCATTTGAACACGATGTCCGGACCCTCGGTGGGGATTGGCGATGGCAGCAAACCCTCGAATGAGGGAATCGTCGTCGCCTGCTCGGTTTTCTCCGGTTCGGAAACCTGGTCAGGATCGCCCAGGCCGAAGAAAATCAGCAGCAGCAAAAGGCCGAGCGCCGGAAATGAAAGCCGGATCAGCCATTTCATGAACATGATGGGCCGCCTCTGGTGGTCTGGCCAGCAAGCCGGCGGGCCAGAAGTTCAAGGTGAGGTTTTACCCGCACGGGTATGTCGCGGGACGGCGCGGCAGCGACAAGATTCTGCCCGATGATGGTGCCTGATTCCTGCATGTTTCCGCGCTCCGGTTCGGATTCTTTCAACGTTTGCCAGGCCAGAGCCAGCTCCAGCTGTTCGGCCAGCAGCTCTGCCCTGGCCAGTGTGTCCCGTAGCTCCCGGCCACGATCATTGGCCCGGGGAACAGACTTGCGGGCGGAGCGAAGGCAACCGGTTACACGGCTTCGCCACTCTGTTACCTTAGCGTCCTCAACGCCAGAGAACGACTGACCGTGCGTGGCCAGCCAGCCGGCACAGAGGATGCGACTTACGCTCCATCCCTCGGATTGCAGCTCAAGACAGGCCTCAGCCACTTGCGGATCCTGCCATTGGGCTAGGGCATAACGCCATAACGGATTGTCTGGTTCCATGTGTTCTGGAAGTTCCAGCGGCTCCGCTTGTTGAACGGTCATGATGGCGCTTCCCTGGCAGTAATCCATGGATAGATTAAATCTATGTTAACGATAACCGATCTCAGTTTACAACGGGGCGGCGTCTGGTTGCTAGAAAACGTGAACCTGACCGTGCAACCGGGGCAGCGCGTTGCCATTGTTGGTGCCAATGGTGCTGGCAAATCCAGTCTTTTCCAGCTCTTGCTGGGGCAGCTTGCGCCCGAGCAAGGCAGTGTGGGGTTGCCTGGCGGCTGCCGGATTGCCCATATGGCTCAGGAAGTGGCCGCTTCGTCCCGTTCGGCCCGGGATTTTGTGCTCGACGGCGACACTGAGTTACGCCGAATGGAGCAAGCCCTGGCCGAGGCGGAAGCGCGTGGCGATGACCACGCCATTGCCCGTCTGCACGGGGAGCTGGATATTCACGAAGCCTGGTCCGCACCGCGTCGGGCCGAGACTCTGCTCAGGGGCCTGGGCTTCGCCGACAGCGATGCCGAGCGCCCGGTATCGGCGTTCTCCGGTGGCTGGCGTATTCGACTGAATCTGGCCCAGGCGCTGATGCGCCCATCCGATTTACTGTTGCTGGATGAGCCTACTAACCATCTGGATCTGGATGCCTGTCTGTGGCTGGAGAACTGGCTTCGAAAGTACCCGGGTACCTTGCTGTTTATTTCTCACGACCGGGACTTCATGGATCGGGTGGCCACTCATCTGGTGCATTTCGACCAGAAACAGCTGGTGTTGTATACGGGCAATTACTCAGCCTTCGAGCGCCAGCGCTCCGAGCGTCTGGCCCAGCAGCAGGCCAGTTTCGAACGCCAGCAAGCCAGAATTGCCGAGATCCAGCGCTTTATCGATCGCTTCAAGGCCAAAGCCACCAAAGCCCGGCAGGCCCAGAGCCGGGTCAAGGCACTGGAGCGGATGGAAAAGATCGCACCGGCGCACGTGGATTCTCCCTTCAGTTTTGAGTTCCCTGTCGCGGACAAGGTTTCCAATCCGTTGCTGTCCATTCGCCACGGGGTCGCGGGCCACGGCGATGTGCCCATCCTGAAGAACATCAATGTCACCTTGTTGCCGGGCACCCGCGTCGGTTTGCTGGGGCCGAACGGGGCCGGTAAGTCCACCTTTATGGATGCCCTTCGCGGCACTGGAACCCTGCTCAGCGGCGAGCGCACCTGCGGTGAGCATCTGGCCATCGGCTATTTCGCCCAGCATCAGCTGGAGTCACTGGATCTGGACGCCAGTCCGTTCCTGCATCTGCAGCGTCTGGCACCAACCGCGTCGGAGCAGAAAGTCAGGGACTTCCTGGGCGGTTTCGATTTTCACGGCGACGAAGCACTGGCGCCCATTCGCTCGTTTTCCGGTGGCGAGAAGGCCCGGGTTGCGCTTGCCGTTATCGCCTGGCAGAAACCCAATCTGCTATTGCTGGATGAGCCCACGAACCATCTGGATCTGGAAATGCGCCAGGCCCTGACCATGGCGCTCCAGAATTTTGATGGCGCCATCGTGGTGGTTTCCCACGACCGCCATTTGCTACGCAATACGGTGGACGAGTTCTGGTTGGTATGCGATGGCGCTGTCGGCGAGTATGAGGGCGATCTGGAGGATTACGAACGCTGGCTGGCGGATCGTCGAAAGGATGAGGAATCGCCACCCCGGCGTGAAGTGGTCGGGGGGCAGGAAAAGTCGGTTAATACCGCCGGACCCGCGACCCTGACGGCGGATGAACGCAAGGCCCGCAAGCGCCAGGAAGCTGAACTGCGACAGAAACTCAGCCCGTGGCGAAAAAAACAGGGAACGCTTGAGACCCGTATGGAGCAGTTGCAGCAACAGCTCGCCACGGTGGAGCAAAACCTGGCCGACCCAGGGCTTTACGATGACCAGCAAAAGGTTCGACTCAAGGAACTGCTGGCGGAGCAGACCGAACTGAAGCGAGAGCTGGAAGACGTTGAAGCCGAGTGGTTGGAGGTCAGCGAAACCGTGGAGAATCTGGAGGCGGAACTGGCCGGCTGAACTGAGCCGGCGTTACCGGCCCGAGATCTCCAGGGTAAAGTCCTGGCGGGCCAGGTAATCCCGCTCGTTTTCCAGGTCTGCGAGGGTCAGCGGGCGGTTGTCCAGCCAGCCCTCGGGGAACTCGATCACCAGGCGGTTATCGTGGCCGTGAAGGGTGAAGGCCGGGGGTTCTTCCAGGTTGCGTGGGTGTTGGATCAATACCGCCAGCCGCACCAGTACGCACAGGTAGGTCAGGCGGGGCTTGTCCTCGGGCTCGATACCCTCGAAAACCGCCGCCGAGAACTTCCGGCGATGGCCCCGAACCAGAGTGGCCAGATCCTTCTGGAACGGCTGACTGAAGCCGGGCAAATCGGAATAGCGCAACAGATAGGCGCCGTGCTTGTGGTACTGGCTGTGGGAAATGGTCAGGCCGATCTCGTGCAGCCGGCAGGCCCAGCGCAGCACGTCTTCATCGGCGGCGGTGCGCAGGCCCCATTGTCCTGCCACCTGTTCCCAGGCGGCAATCGCGGTGTTCTCGACAGCCGCGCCGTGAGCCTGGTCGACGTGGTAACGCTCCTGCAGCGCTGCAATGGTTCGCTCACGAACGTCCTCGTGCTGAATGCGTCCGACAATGTCGTACAACAGGCCTTCACGCAGGGCGCCGTCGGCAAAGGTCATGGTCTGGATGTCGAGTGACCGGAACGCTGCCATCAGAATGGCAAAGCCGGCCGGGAAAATGCTCTGGCGATCCTCCCTTACCCCCAGTTCGGCCAGTTTCTCCACCTTGCCCATGCTCACCAGACGCTTGCGCAGTTCCTCCATGCCCTCGCGGTTAATGGAGCCGTCGGTAATCTTCAGGGTTGCCAGTACGTTGGCAATCGCCTTGATGGAGCCGGAAGAGCCCACCGCGCTCTGCCAGCCTACCGAGCGATAATGCTGGCGGATATTCAGCAGTTCCTGCTCGGCATGGGTAATGGCCTTGTCCATCTGGCGCCGGGTAATCTTGCCATCCGGAAAGTAGCGGTTGCGGAACGACACGCACCCCATGTGCAGGCTTTCAAGTTCCTGGGGTTCGAAACGCTGTCCGATGATGAACTCGGTGCTGCCACCGCCAATATCAATCACCAGCCGCCGGCCGGAATCGTCTGACAGGGTGTGGGAGACACCGAGATAGATTAACCGCGCTTCCTCACGCCCGGCGATGATCTCTACCGGATAGCCCAGCACCTCCTCGGCACGGGCAATGAAATCGTGAGCATTGCGGGCGACCCGGAGGGCATTGGTGCCGACGATCTGAACCGCTTCCGGGGGCATGCCCTGAAGCCGTTGGGCAAACCGGCCCAGACATTCGAGGGCCCGCTGCTGGGTTTCCTCGGTCAGCCGGTTGTACTGATCCAGCCCGGCGCCGAGCTGGACTTTCTCGCCCATCTTCTCAACCGTGCGGATTTCGCCGTGCACCAGGCGGGCGACGACCATATGAAAACTGTTGGAGCCCATATCGATGGCTGCCAGCATGTCCGGGGAGGTTTCAGGCTTCTCGGCAGTGGATGCGGCCGTCACGTTGATAGGCGTCCTGTGTGATATGAACTTGGCCGTACTATAAGTGAAACTTCCCGGCCGTGTCAGTAATTGGCTGCGGACATTACTGACACGGATCAACCCGGGGGTGGATACAACCGGCTTCACATCAGGGCCGGCAATCGCGTAAAGTAATGGTCTGTCTTAATCCGGGTGGACGGCCGGTCCGTAAAGAGAACACCGTCCACTACAGTCAACAGCGCCTCCCGCAGGGCCGGAAACCAAGCCCCGGAGCGCCTGAATCAGGAAAAGGTAATGAGCGGAAATATCGTTAATGTCACCGACGCTTCCTTCGAGCAGGATGTACTGAAGTCCGACGTTCCGGTACTGGTAGACTACTGGGCCGAGTGGTGTGGCCCGTGCAAAATGATTGCTCCGGTTCTGGAAGAAATCGCTGACGAATACGACGGCAAGCTGAAGGTCTGCAAACTCAACATCGACGAAAACGAGCAGACCCCGCCCAAGTTCAACATCCGTGGTATCCCGACCCTGATGCTGTTCAAGAACGGCAACGTGGATGCCACCAAAGTAGGCGCGCTGTCCAAATCACAGCTGGCCGCCTTCCTCGACAGCAATCTCTGATCCGCTGTTGAAGGAAACCGCCCCTGAACAACGCTTCACGGGCGGTTTTTTTATGCCATGACCCGACCAGACAGTATCATCGGCCTGCTCCTGGCAGGCGGCAAAGGCACCCGCATGGGCGGCCAGGACAAAGGCTTCGTACCCTGGCAAGGCAAAGCCATGGCCGAATGGGTGCTGCAGGCCCTGAAGACCATCACCCCGGCCGTCTTTATCAGCGCCAACCGCTCCCTGCCGGACTACGAACGCCTGGCGCCCGGCCGCATCCTGCAGGATCCTCCTGAACTACGTGACCAGGGCCCTCTGGCCGGCCTGCTCACGGGCCTGAAAACCGCGGAAGTCCAAGGCGCCGAAGCTGTGCTGGTCTGCCCCTGTGACACCCCGGGAATCACCTCGGCAACCCTCAGCGCCCTGGTCACCGCCTGGAAAACCCAACCCGACCGCCCGGCTATTGCCGAACACAACGGCCGCCTGCACCCGCTGCACGGTGTGTATCCGGTAAATGTAATGGTGGAGCTGGACCGCTGGCTGGCGTCGGATAACCGCCGGGTGATGGGATTTGCTGAATCGGTGGGGGCGGTGGCGATAGATTGTCCTGAAACTGACGAAGTGTTCGAAAACCGGAACAGTTTGAAGGATCTGGAGCGTTAGCGGATTGGTTGCGCTGACAGCTGACTGATTACGTAGGGCGCTGGGCTGGTGAGCCTTCCGAAAATGTTCGTAGCCATGGATGGCGGAGACAAGCGTACAGGGAAGTACTTGCAGCGGTTTTCGGAAGGCTCACCAGCCCGGCGACCGGGCGGCAAACTCAAACGTAAGTCTTACGACCAGCCCTGACTCCGGGCAACATCAGACTCTTTCTGCTCCACCCAATGCTCACCTTCGCGGGTAATCTCCTTCTTCCAGAACGGCGCCGACGTCTTCAAAGCATCCATAATGAACTCACAGGCCGAAAACGCATCGCCCCGATGGGCACTGCACACCCCCACAAACACAATCTGGTCCGCCAGCGCCAACCGCCCGACCCGGTGAATCACCCGGGCCCGCTGCACATCCCAGCGCCGGCTCGCCTCATCAATCAGCCCCTGAATTACCTGCTCGGTCATCCCCGGATAATGCTCCAGAAACAGCCCCGTCACCCCGGACAGATCCCCGGAATCCCGTACCAGGCCCGAGAAGGTGACAATGGCCCCGGTGCTCGGCCCGGTCGACCGGAGTGCCTCATATTCCGTACCCACATCGAAGTCATCGGTCTGGATTGAAATCATCTTAACCTCCGGTGACCGGTGGGAAGAAGGCTACCTCATCCCCTGGCTGTACCCGGCTGGACGGCTTTGCCATGGACTGATTGACCGCCACCATCACCGGCTGGCCACCGGTTAGCTGGGCCCAGGCACCGCCCCGGCTGGCCAGGTGGGTAAGCAGGTCCTCCACCGTCTGGTGCTCTGATGCCGGCAGGGTCAGGGTTTCGGTACCCAGCTCTTCTCTCAGTCGGGCGAAAAAACGCACGGTCAGTGTCGGTTCCGTCATCGTTAGCTCAGTAATTCGGTAAAAGGATAGTACGTGATCAAATCACCTGCGTGGATGGCCGTGTGCTCCGGCACCACGGCCAGGCCATCGCCCCAGCAGGCTGAGCTCAGCACACCGGAGCTCTGGTTCGGATAGGCGACAACCTCCAGGCCCGCTGCTGAGCCCTGCTTCCTGGCCCGCACGAACTCACGACGGACAGACGTGGAGGTCACTTCAAACCCCGCAGGCAGATATTCGCCCACGGGAAGGAGGTCCAGCCGGCCCTGGCGTTTGCGAATGTAAGGCATCGCCACCACCAGGAAAGTGACCAGGACCGCCGCGGGATTGCCCGGCAAGCCCAGTACCGGTGTCCCTGCCACGTCGCCAAACGCCAGCGGTTTGCCGGGCTTGATTGCCATGCGCCAAAGTGACAGCTTGCCGGATTCCTCCAGTACCGCGCGAACGTGGTCCTCCTCGCCGACCGATACGCCGCCGCTGGTGATGATCAGGTCGGCCTTGGCAGCAGCAGACTCGAGCGTGCTGCGGGTGGCTTCCCGGGTATCTTCAAGGGTTTCGCACAACACCAGCTCGCAGCCAGCCTCGGCCAACAGGCCCATGAGGGTAAATCGGTTGGTGTTGTATATCTGGCCAGAATCAAGTGGCTGGCCCGGCTCCACCAGTTCATCACCGGTGGTCAATACCGCGACTCTTAGCCGGCCCATGACCGGAACCTGGCTGATTCCCATGGAGGCCAGCAGGCCCATTTCCTGGGGGCGAATACGCTTGCCCTTTGCCAGCGCCAGATCGCCCCGGGCAAGATCCTGGCCCCGCCGGCGAATGTTCTGGCCCTCCGAAACCTCCGCCTGGATCAGAATCATGTCGTCGGTGCGTTCCACCCGTTCCTGCATCACGACCGCATCGGCCCCTTCGGGAATCTCTGAGCCGGTAAAAATCCGTGCCGCCGTGCCGGGTGCAAGTGTTCCGGGGGCAACACCAGCCGGGATTCTGGCGGATACCGCCATCGGCTTGCCGGCGGCGACATCGGCCAGACATACCGCGTAGCCGTCCACGGCGCTGTTGTCCGCCGGCGGCACGTCGGCGGGAACACACTGGTTCTCCGCCAGAACCCGGCCGAGGCTGTCCGTTAAAGCAACGGCTTCGGTCCGGGTGATGACCGGAGCCCGGTCAAGAATATGCTGGAGTGCATCGTCAACCGATGTCAGATCGTTAGCCGCCATGTGTCCTCCTGATTACCGCTCGGCCCGCTGGCCAATCACTTCCTGAACCCGCTGGTAGGGGCGGTCCGGCTTGCGCAGGGCCAGAGCAGAGAAATTACAGGGGCCATGGCGACTGTCCAGCTGGGTTGCCAGAATGCCGTTCCAGCCGGTTCGGCAAGCCCCGGTTGAGCCGGGCAGGCAGAAAATAACCGTATGGTTGGCCAGGCCGCCAAAGGCCCGGGACTGAATAGTGGAGGTGCCGATCTCAGAGGCGGACAGTCGCCGGAACTCCTCACCAAATCCGTCGATGGTTTTATCCAGCAGGGGCGCTACCGCCTCCGGCGTACTGTCACGTTCGTGGAAGCCGGTGCCGCCGGTAATGATGACGGCGTGAATCTCCGGATCGGCAATCCATTGTGACATCAGGGCCCGGACCAGGTAGATGTCATCCGGCAGGATGCGGCGGGCCACCAGCCGGTGACCGGCCTCGACAACGCTGTCCTCAAGAAACTGGCCAGACGTGTCTTCATCCGGGCCTCGGGTGTCCGAGACGGTCAGAAGGGCGATGTTCAGGGGCTTCAATTCGCTGGTGCGATCACTGCTCATGGGGTAGGCTCCGGAAGTCTGTCATCAATCATAGGCTCAGTATCCTGATCTGCTGCGTGGTTGGGAAGGGAGTAACCCATCAGAGGGAGCTCCAGAACCAGTGAACCCCATGCCAAAAACTGGCTTAATTTTATTCAGGGGCTTGACATTCGCGCTAAAGGTGGCCGATGATGCCGTTGCCCGGCGAACAGTTGTTCCCACTCTCTGGCTTCGGCATTTAATATCCGGCTTCCATCTACACCGGTTGCTCCATCTGCCAGCACCTTTGTTTCATTTTTGATTCGATCAACACGTTCAGGGGCGCCCCTGTCATTCCAACAGTCGTTTACTTCCATTCCTGAAAATCCAACAAACTATGAATCTTACTGAACTCAAGCAGAAATCCGTGCCCGAATTGCTCGATATCGCGCAAGAAATGGGCCTCGACAACCTGGCTCGTTCGCGCAAACAGGATGTGATCTTCACCATCCTGAAAAAACACGCCAAAAGCGGCGAAGACATTTACGGTGACGGTGTACTGGAGATTCTGCAGGATGGTTTCGGCTTCCTCCGCTCCGCCGATGCCTCATACCTGGCCGGGCCGGACGATATTTACGTTTCCCCCAGCCAGATTCGTCGGTTCAACCTGCGTACCGGCGACACCATCGCGGGCAAGATCCGTCCTCCGAAAGACGGCGAACGTTATTTTGCCCTGCTGAAAGTCAACGAGATCAACTTTGACAAGCCGGACAACGCCCGCAACAAGATTCTGTTCGAGAACCTGACACCGCTGTTCCCTCAGGAACGGTTGATGCTGGAAGCCGGTAACGGCAGCACCGAGGATCTCTCATCCCGGGTTCTGGATCTGGTAGCGCCGATAGGTAAAGGCCAGCGGGGGCTGATCGTATCCCCGCCCAAGGCTGGTAAAACGCTGCTGATGCAGGGTATCGCCCAGTCGATTACCCGCAATAACCCGGAATGCCACCTGATGGTGCTGCTGATTGATGAGCGCCCGGAAGAAGTGACTGAAATGCAGCGTACCGTGCGCGGCGAAGTGGTGGCCTCCACCTTTGACGAGCCGCCCGCCCGTCACGTCCAGGTGGCCGAGATGGTGATCGAGAAGGCCAAGCGCCTGGTCGAGCACAAGAAAGATGTGGTCATTCTGTTGGACTCCATCACGCGTCTGGCCCGGGCCTACAACACGGTGATTCCGTCCTCCGGCAAGGTACTGACCGGCGGTGTTGATGCTCACGCGCTGGAAAAGCCCAAGCGTTTCTTTGGTGCTGCCCGTAACGTGGAAGAAGGCGGAAGCCTGACCATTCTCGCCACGGCGCTGGTGAACACCGGTTCCAAAATGGACGAAGTGATCTACGAGGAGTTCAAGGGCACCGGTAACATGGAGGTGCATCTGGACCGACGGATTGCAGAGAAGCGGGTGTACCCGGCCATCAACATTCGTAGCTCCGGCACTCGCCGCGAAGACCTGTTGATGTCCGAAGCCGATATCCAGCGTGTTTGGATTCTGCGCAAATTGCTGCACTCCATGGACGACGATACCGCCGCCATCGAGTTCCTGCTGGACAAGCTCAAGGACACCAAGACCAACGACGAGTTCTTCCAGTCCATGAAGCGTCGATGATACTGACTCCGGTTCCCGACCGGCGGGCGTTCTTATGGAATGTCCGGCTGGTCGGGGCGGATTCCCTCCCCAGCATTCAAGCTGCTCAGGCCAATACCTGAACTCAGGTCTGAATCCAGACCAGAAAAAACTCCGTAGTACCGTAGACCAGAAACGGAGCACACCATGAAATACAACGACCTTCGGGACTTTGTCAGCCAGCTGGAAAAGCTGGGTGAGCTCAAGCGCATTACCGCCGAAGTTGACCCCCACCTGGAAATGACCGAAATCTGCGACCGCACCCTGCGTGCCGGTGGTCCGGCGTTGTTGTTCGAGAATCCGAAAGGCTACGATATGCCGGTGTTGGCCAACCTGTTCGGAACACCGAAACGGGTGGCACTGGGCATGGGGCAGGACGATGTGGCTGCGTTGCGGGAGATTGGCAAGCTGCTGGCGTTTCTCAAAGAGCCGGACCCCCCCAAGGGCTTCAAGGACGCCATCGAAAAACTGCCATTGTTCCGGCAGGTCATGCGCATGAGCCCCAAGGTGTTGCGCTCGGCACCCTGCCAGGATGTAGTGATTGAAAAAGACAAGGTGGATCTGTACCAGATCCCGGTCCAGCACTGCTGGCCGGGTGACGCCGGTCCTCTGGTGACCTGGCCGCTGGTGATTACCCGTGGCCCCAACAAGGAACGTCAGAACCTGGGTATCTACCGGCAGCAGGTGATTGGTCGTAATCGTCTGATTATGCGCTGGCTCAGCCATCGGGGTGGCGCCCTGGATTACCAGGAGTTCCGTAAGGTCAACCCGGACAAGCCCTATCCGGTTGCGGTCGCACTGGGTGCTGATCCGGCCACCATTCTGGGTGCCGTTACTCCGGTGCCGGATACGCTGTCTGAATATGCTTTTGCAGGATTGCTGCGAGGGAGTCGAACGGAGCTGGTGAATGCGGGCTTGAGCGATCTTCAGGTACCGGCCAGTGCCGAGATTGTACTGGAAGGCTTTATCTACCCGGACGATATGGCGCCGGAAGGGCCGTTTGGTGATCACACCGGGTATTACAACGAAGTGGATCAGTTCCCGGTGTTTACCGTGGAGCGCATTACCCACCGCCGGGATCCAATCTATCACAGCACCTATACTGGCCGTCCACCGGACGAGCCGGCCATTCTCGGGGTGGCGCTGAACGAGGTGTTCATTCCAATCCTGCAGAAGCAGTTCCCGGAAATTGTCGATTTCTATCTGCCTCCGGAAGGCTGTTCCTACCGGCTTGCCGTAGTCACCATGAAGAAGCAGTATCCCGGCCATGCCAAACGGGTGATGATGGGGGTATGGTCGTTCCTGCGGCAATTCATGTACACCAAGTTTGTGATTGTCACCGATGACGACGTCAATGCCCGTAACTGGGAAGATGTGATCTGGGCCATTACCACGCGGATGGATCCGGCCCGGGACACCACACTGGTGGAAAACACCCCGATTGATTATCTGGACTTTGCCTCCCCGGTGTCTGGGCTCGGCTCGAAGATGGGGATGGACGCCACTAACAAGTGGCCGGGAGAGACCGACCGGGAGTGGGGCACTGCCATCGCCATGACCGACGAGGTTAAACAGCGGGTGGATGACGTCTGGGACAGCCTGGGGATTGAAATTCCCGGTGCTCGCCCCGACTGACAGGGGCAGAGAGTGTTTCGGATACGTCTGCAGCCATCGGGGCTTGGATACGGTGCTGATAAGGCTGAAGACCTGTTGTCTGCAGCGGCCGCAGCCGGAATACGGGTGCCGGCAGCCTGCCGAAATGGTGTGTGCGAAATCTGTGAGGCCCGGTTGTTGAAAGGTCGGGCGCTGAATACCCGAAATCAACATTCTATCGCGGTTGGCGAGCCACTGATGATGTGTCGGACTCGGCCGCTCGCCGACCTTGAACTGGAGATACCTGCCGTTATGGCATCAGGAAATTACCAGCCCCGCCAGTACCAGGCGAAGGTAATCGACGTACGTTCCATCAGTCACGATGTGTACCGGGTGGCCTTGCAGCTTCCCCGGCGGAGGGATGTGGCTTTTCATGCCGGGCAGTATCTGTCGGTGATCCTGCCCGGAGCTGACCCCTGCTATTTCTCGATTGCCAGCAGCCCCTCAGCAGAGCAGATCGAACTGCACATCCAGGCTTCGCCCGACTGGGTCTCGGCCCAGAAAGTCATCGATGCGCTGACTTCCGGCCAGGATGTGACGGTGGAACTGCCTCATGGCAAGGCCTGCCTGGCCAGTATGCCGGACAAACCCTTGCTACTGGTGGCGGCGGGTACCGGTTTTGCCCAGATGAAAAGCCTGGTGGATTACCTGCGGGAAACCCGTTACCAGAGGCCAGTCAAACTGTTCTGGGGCGTGCGCAAGCACGAGGACATGTACCTGCGTTCTCTCGCGCAGCAGTGGCAGGAAGAGTGGGCACCGTTCAGCTTTTTGCCGGTGGTGGGAGACGATGAAGACAATGACTGGGGCGGTCATCACGACCAGCTGGTCAGGGCTGTGCTGGCTTCAGGGTTCGATTGGCAGGATGTGGAAGTTCATGCCAGTGGCTCGCCCACCATGGTGTATACCCTGATGGATGCGCTGGTGGAGGCTGGCCTTCCGGAGCAGGCCTTTTTCTCGGATGTTCTGGAGTACGCTCCCCGCAGCTGACAACTTCAGTGGGCGCTATTAAAAAGGGCCGGCAATTTGCCGGCTCTTTTGTTTGTCTGAGCCAAAGACTGCGAAGTCTCAGGCCCGGGGCATGGGCAGGTCGGGCAGGCCGTGGTCGGTTTCCAGCCCCTGCATCAGCAGCTTGATGCTGGCTTCTTCCTCGCCCATATGGGCATTCAGCCGGCTCAGCTCCGCGAGAGTTTCACGATTACGGCGCAGTTTCAGACTGGTTTCAAAGTACTCCCGTGCTTTTCCCCACAGCTCATTACGCAGGCTGAGCCGGCCCAATGCCAGCAACAGCTCGGGGTTGTTGGTGCGATGTTTCAGCCACTGCTCTGCAATCAATAGCTGTTCCTCCGGATCCTGGCCCTGAATCCGGCCATACAGGTTGATCAGCTCGTCGCTCCAGTGGTTACGCAGTACCTTTCTCAGCAGCGTTTCTGCCTGGGCCTCATCACCCAGTCCCGCCAGCAGTCGGGCGTAGTCGCGGATGGTGTACTCATCCCGGCGCACAAAGCCCGGCAGTTCGTCCCACAGGCGAGTCAGCGGTTCCAGGCTGGCTTCGGGATTCTCTTTGCGGCTGCGCTGGCATTCCTCAGCGGCCCGCTCCAGCAGGTTGTGCCAGACCTGGCGTTCCAGCTCGTTCAGTTCGCTCTCCGGCACCACGCTTCGCTTGCGCAGTTCCGGGATAAGCCGGGACAACTCGCGCCAGTCTTCCAGGCGCAGATAGGCGTTCTTCAGCAGCTTGAGGACAAACGGATGATGTGGAGATTCCTTGCGCAGGCGCAACAGGGTCGCTAAAGCCTGCTCGGGCCGGTTACCGGCCAGTTGCAGCTGGGCCTGGGTCAACCCGACCGCCATGCTGGAGCCAGGTGTGCTTTCAAAGGCCTTGCGCAGCAGTTCATCGACCGCTTCATGGTCGCCGGACTCGAACGCGGCCTGGGCCGCCGCGAGATAGTTGATCAGGGGGGTGTCGGCATGGCTGGCGGAGCTGGTCAGCAGTTTGCGGGCGCGGGGCCAGTTACCTTCGGCCAGAGCCAGCAGGCCTCGTGTGGTCCGGCGCCGGGCCCGGCGCTCATTACCGCGGGCAATCCAACCCGCCATCACGCCGGTACCCTGTCGGAATCGGCGAACCGTATTGATGATGGTGACGGCTAACAGAATGATGACCAGTATCAGGCCCAGCCCGACCCAGAAATTGGTTTCAATCAGGTAGTTGCCCAGGCTGATGCGGATATAGCCGAGGTCGTAGGTCAGCCCCAGGGATAGCCCGGTGCCCACCAGAAGGGCAATCAGCAGGATCAGCAATACGCGGATCATGACTCATTGCCCCCATTGGCCGCGTTGCTGTCGGTGTCGTTGTCGCCGGTGGCCAGGCGACCCGCCAGACGCTCTTTCAGCAGGCTAAGGGACTGGCTGATATCCGGCAGTTCCGGGTCTACGTTGCGCTCGGCCAGTTCGTTCAGGGTCTCGTTGAGCCCGCGAATGGCCGGGTTGGTGCCGTCATACCAGTCGTTGATGGTAGTGATGGCCTTGTTCAGAGCGCGTTCATACAGTGGCTGATTGCCCCGCAAGACCGCCATTTCAGCTTCTTCCAGCATCAGTTGCAGGTTGAGACGGGCCCAGGCGCTCTGGTCCGGAGACAACAGGGGTTTTACCGGTTCGTCCATGCGGCGGATCACAACGACTTCCTTGAGGGTGCCCAGGAACCGGTTCCAGCCCCTGGTGAACATGTTGCTGCCGTCAGATGGCGCATTCTGGTCTTCGACCATGTCGAATCCCGGCGCCTGATCACTGATCAGGGCCTGGTCGGTGAGATCGTTGACGCTGGCAATGGCGGCCTCCAGCCGCAGGTAGAGCCCGGTGCGGTCGACACCCTGAATGCCCTTCAGCGACTGGATTTCCCGTGCCAGTTGCTGGCGCACCGGATAAACCCCGATATCGTCGGATTCCCGCAACACCTCGTCGGCCGATTCCAGGGCGGACAGTGATCCGCGGATGTCTTTTTCAATCAGCAGGCGCTGGTTGGCAATACGCAGCAGATATTCGGCTTCTGCCAGCAGCCAGTCGGTGCGGGTGCGGTTGCCGGCTTCCAGCAATTCGCGGGCGGTGTGATCGATCTGGCGTTGCTGGGTGGCAATCAGCTCCCGCTGTTCCGCCACTCGGTTTTCCAGTGCCTGAAGCCGCTCGCTCTGTTCGCTGCCGCGGTTGCCGTAAAGGCTTTCCAGCTGGTTGGTATCCTGCCGGAGGTCCTGAACCACCTGCAGGGTGGCCTGGTGCTTCTGCCACTGTTGCCAGTTCCAGAGCCCCAGGGCAATCGCCAGAATCAGCGCCAGAACCGCCACAATCCACACTGGCCACAAGCGTGGGCGTTCCGGCCTGGCGGGTTGTACGGGAGCGGGGAGTTGTTTTGTTGTTTCAGTCACGGGCATCCTTACTTGGTTATCCGTTGTCACCGGCCTCCTGCGACAGGCAGGAAGCAACACTGATGACCAGGTCGTCATCGTTCAGGCTACCGGGCACCAGTGGCTTGCGGAAGCCCAGCGCGCGCGCCTGTTCCGCCACACGCTCCGCAGGTACTACGATTATGTCGGGCGTCAGAGCCAATTGGTATCTGTGGCCCAGCTCCACCAGATTGTTCAGGGTTTCGCCGGAAAGCGCAATCACCACCTCGGGGTGGAAGTCGGCAACCAGAGCCTTCACCTGTTTTGCAGAATAGTACGGCAGCACGCGCCGGTACAGGGGCAGGGTGGTAATCCGTGCGCCCCGTTGCGCCAGGGTCTCACGAATCAGTTCCCGGCCATGCTCGCCCCGAGCCAGCAGCACTTTCTCTCCGTCAATGCTCTGCAGTGATGGCAGCGCCAGCAACGCCTCGCTGGTCCAGCCTTCGGCAGGCATTCTCGGTTTCAGGCCGTGTTCGCGAAAAACCGCGGCGGTGCCGGCGCCCACCCCGTACCATTGCAGGCCGGCGGGAAGTTGAGGCCACCAGTGGTCGATTTCCTCCATCAGCCGGCGGGCGGCATAGGGGCTGACCGCGATGATGTGGGAAAAATTGTCCAGTTGCTGAAGGATGCCGCGCTGCTCCGGGGTTTCCGGTAAAGGCTCGCGCGCCATCATCGGCATCACCCGGGCATCGGCACCGGCCTTGCGAAAGGCCTCAGCGAGGCGGCTGGCTTCGGGCTCGGGCCGGCAGATCAGTACTCGCCGGCCCTGGAGTTCAGGCGGTTGCTGAAACTCAGCGCGGGGTGTGGCCATAGATTTCAGCCAGCACCTTGTCGGCTCCCATGGACAGAAGCTGTTCCGCCAGTTCGCGGCCCAGGCGTTCACCCTCGGCACGCGGAGCGCGGCCTTCCACCCGGAAAATCTGAGTACCGTTGACGGCGCCCACCAGACCCCGCAGCCACAGGGTGTTGTCGTCTTCCAGCAGGGCGTAAGCGGCAATGGGCACCTGGCAACCGCCCTCAAGGCGACGGTTCAGGGCCCGCTCCGCGCTGACGCGGTCCCAGGTGTCGGTGTGATTGAGCGGGGCAATCAGCTCCAGAAGTTCCGTGTCGTCGACCCGGCATTCGATGCCCAAAGCACCCTGGCCAACGGCGGGCAGGGAAAACGTGTCTGGCAGACAGTAACGGATACGGTCATGGAAGCCGAGACGCTTCAGGCCGGAGCTGGCCAGTACAATGGCGTCGTATTCACCGGCATCCAGTTTTGCCAACCGGGTATTCACATTGCCACGCAGTACCTTGATCTGAAGATCCGGGCGGTTGGCCCGCAGTTGGGCCTCCCGACGCAGGCTGGCGGTGCCTACCACCGCGCCCTCAGGCAGATGGTCGATGTGTTCGTACTGGTTGCTGACGAAGGCATCGGTGGGGTCTTCGCGTTCGCAAATGGCGACCAGCCCCAGGCCCTCGGGGAATTCCATGGGTACATCCTTCATGGAATGCACGGCCAGATCGGCACGGCCGTCCAGCATGGCTTCTTCCAGTTCCTTCACGAACAGGCCCTTGCCGCCGATCTTGGCCAGGGGAACATCCAGGATCTTGTCGCCCTGGGTCTTGATCTTGATCAGCTCAACGTCAACGTTGTCATGCAGCCGTTCGAGCTCGGCCTTGATGAATTCCGCCTGCCACAGCGCCAGTGCGCTGCTGCGGGTTGCAATGCGAAGGGTACGTTTGGACATGTCACTCACTGTCGTTCGGGAAAATGTGCCCCAAGGTTACCTTGTGGCAGAAAAAAAGTCCCGCGGTGAACCCCCGCCTACCCCGTCAGGGGGAGGGTTGGTGTTCCTGCAGCCACTGGCGAACCGTACTGGCATGGCGGCGGCTGACCGGCAGCAGGGTGGCATTGCCTTTCAGTGCCAACTGATTCTGGCCATCGGACGACCGCCGCAGCCCCTGGATAAAGCGCACGCCAACCAGTGTGTGTCGGTGGACGCGCAGAAGGTGATCCGGGTAAGCCTGCTCCAGTTCTTTCAGGGTGTAGTCGCACACCGTCTCGCCGTGGCTGTGGTACAGGGTCACGTACTTCTGGTCGGCCTCACAGTAGTACAGGTCTACCAGGTCGATCAGTTCGGTACCTCGGTGTGTGCGCACCGCCAGCTGGTCGTTGCCAGCATCGGTACTTTGCGCCAGGGCTTGCCGTTGTACCCGGTTAAGCTTGCCGGCCCGGGCCAGGGCATCGGCCAGGGCCTCACGCCGTACCGGTTTGAGCAGGTAGGCGACGGCGCGAACCTCGAACGCCTGGATGGCATAGTGGTCATAGGCGGTACAGAAGATTACCGCGGGCGGATTCTGGAGCCGGCTGAGCTGGTCGGCTGCCTCCATACCATCCATGCCGGGCATGCGGATGTCCAGCAGCAGGATGTCCGGTTCCAGTTCGGCCACTTTGCGCAAAGTGTCGTTGCCATCCACCGCTTCGCCACAAACCCGGTAATCCGGCAGGGCTTCCAGCAGGCGCTGGATGCGCTGGCGGGCGAGGGGTTCGTCATCGGCAATCAGTACGCGTTTGCTGTCTTCGGTATTCATGGCCTGTTTTGTCACTGACGGTTGCTGGTATTGATGCTGCGCCGGGGCAGGCGAAGGGTGACGGTGTAGGTATTACCCTGGCGGCTGTGTTTGAGCACGGCGGGTTCGCCAAACAGTGCCTGTAGTCTGGCCTGGGTGTTACTCAGGGCAACGCGGTTGCCCTGGTGCTGGCGTTCCGTAGATTCCGGCGCGGGATTCTGCACCAGAAGGTAGACAAAGTGATCCTTGGCCGATACTTCGACCCGGACGACACCGCCTTCCGGCCGCGGCTGGATGCCGTGATAGATGGCATTTTCCACCAGCGGCTGCAGTGTCAGGGGTGGTATTACCTGTTGCCCAAGCCCGGGTTGAATATCCCACTCCAGCTGCAGGCGTTCCCCCAGTCTCAGAGACTCAATCGCCAGGTAACGCTGGCACAGTTCCAGCTCACGGTTCAGGGGAATGAGCTGGTCGTCGGTGCGCAGGCTGGCCCGGAACAGTTCCGACAGATCCAGCACCGCTTCTTCCGCCTGCTCCGGATTGGTGGCAATCAGGCTGGCAATGGTGTTCATGCTGTTAAACAGAAAGTGTGGCTGAATCCGGGCCTGCAAGGAGGTCAGCCGGGCCTGCATTTCCGCCTCCCGCTGTTGCTGCCACTGGTGCTGAAGGTAAAAATAACGCAGCACCATCAGGACGATCAGCAATGCCAGTAACAGCTTTTTGGCAATGCCGTGCCAGAGTGCCACGCCTGGCTGCGGGTGCAATACGCTGTCGGCAAACAGGCTGAATGCCAGTACGTCCAGCAAGACAATGGTGACGATGGTCAGTGTGGCGCGGCTGTTGCTCAAACGAGCCAGGCGGGGGCGCAACAGACAGATCAGTGCGGCGCTGGTGAGGGTGGTCCATTGCACGAACAGGGACAGCAGACCGAAGTAGTTCCAGTCGATCCAGCTGTTCTGTGCCTGCACGATGGCCAGCACCAGAACCAGAAGTTCGCTGGTAATCAACAGCATGAACACAGCCCGCACGCGACACAGATCGGGCACGTAGAAGCTGTCGGTGTCCTTGTGGTTCATGCCTTTGTCGGGTTTCAGGGGAGTCTCCTTAACCGGGGCCGGAATGCTATACTGCCGCAACTTTTCACTTATCCATTGCCGGCATGATGATGCCGGGCTGTCAGCAGGAAAGATAGACCATGACGGATCAGAAAAAGTCTGACCAGACCACATCCTCCGAAAAACCCTGGGGTGGCCGCTTCAGCGAGCCTACCGATGCCTTTGTTGAACGCTTCACCGCCTCGGTGGGCTTCGACCAGCGCCTGTATCATCATGATATTACCGGCTCCATCGCCCATGCCACCATGTTGGCGAAGGTGGGTGTGCTGACGGAGGCCGAGCGCGACCAGATCATCGACGGCCTGAAAGGCGTGAAGGAAGACATCGAAGCCGGTCGCTTCGAGTGGTCCGTCAGCCTGGAAGATGTGCACATGAACATCGAAGCACGGCTGACCGATCGCATCGGCATCACCGGCAAGAAACTGCACACTGGCCGCAGCCGTAACGACCAGGTCGCTACCGACATTCGCCTGTACCTGCGGGATGAAATCGATGTGATCGCCGAAGAGTTGGCTCGCCTGCAGGCTGGCTTGCTGGACCTGGCCGAGCGTGAGGCAGACACCATTATGCCCGGCTTTACCCACCTGCAGACCGCCCAGCCGGTTACCTTCGGCCACCATTTGCTGGCTTGGTACGAAATGCTGGTGCGCGATGCCGATCGTCTGCAGGACTGTCGCAAGCGGGTGAATGTGATGCCCCTGGGCGCCGCTGCCCTGGCCGGTACCACCTACCCGATCGACCGTAACCTGACCGCCGAACTGCTGGGCTTTGACCGGCCCACTGAAAACAGCCTGGATTCGGTCTCCGACCGGGATTTCGCCATTGAATTCTGCAGTTTCGCCGCGCTGCTGATGACCCACCTGTCCCGGTTCAGCGAAGAGTTGGTGCTCTGGACCTCCGCCCAGTTCGATTTCATCGACCTGCCGGACCGGTTCTGCACCGGTTCCTCGATCATGCCCCAGAAGAAAAACCCGGATGTACCCGAGCTGGTGCGTGGCAAGACCGGCCGGGTCAATGGCCATCTGATCAGCCTGCTGACCCTGATGAAGAGCCAGCCGCTGGCCTACAACAAGGACAACCAGGAAGACAAAGAGCCGCTGTTCGACACGGTCGATACCATCAAGGGCTGCCTGAAGGCTTACGCCGACATGATCCCGGCCATCAGGGCCAAGGCCGACAACATGCGGGTAGCCGCCAAGCGGGGCTTCTCCACCGCCACGGATCTGGCCGATTACCTGGTCAAGAAAGGCGTGCCGTTCCGTGATGCCCATGAGATTGTCGGCAAGTCAGTTGCTTTCGGTGTCGCCGAAGGTCGTGACCTGTCAGACATGACGCTGGAGGAACTTCAACAGTTCTCAGATGTGATCGGCGAGGATGTGTTCGACGTGCTGACCCTGGAAGGTTCCGTGCAGGCCCGTGATCATCTGGGTGGAACTGCGCCAAACCAGGTACGTGCAGCGGTGGCCCGCGCTCGGAAAAATCTGGCATAGTCGATTGGCTGTCATGGGCGTGGCAGTTTAGAAAAAAATTTATGACAAAACCGTAAAGCGCGGTTTTGTCATAAATACACAATATCGGCTAGGATTGTCCGACTATCTCTACCTGTTTGCTGCCGTCAACAAGGACGCTGACGATGAGCTTTATGAAACTGGTCAGGCCTTCAGAGTTGAAGGCCCTCGACATTCCCTTTGTTGAAACTCCCTTTTTTGCTGCTGACAGGGCCCGTCTCCTGGTTGAGCAGGACAACCATCTTCGTTCAAGCATGCTATCGCTGTTCAGGCATGGCCCCGGTGACTGGCGGAACCTAGCGGAAACTGTTCACCGTGCGGTGAGAGACGGCGAGCTGATGCTGGTCTGTTCGGAGTGGAATAAGCCTTTCTCGCCGATGGTGACCTGGCGGCCAGACAACAGTCTGCCTGCCGGAGGCCAGTGGCGGTTAGACCGCAGTTGGCTGAACGTTCCATCTGAGATTGAGTGTGCAGTAGCAGAGCTGAACAACTGTGGCATCACCTGCGAGCAGTTGCGCCAATCCGAATCCTGGGGTGTCGGGTCGCTGGAAGTGAACATGTTCTCAATGAACTACCGGCAGCGTCAGCGCCGGGAGCGGGCGGCTCAAGGTAGCGTGGATGACCATCGGCTGAGCCTGCCCTTAGGGGCTTCCGCACTGGTGGCTCCCGTGTTGATGTCTGCAGCATCCTCAACCGAAGACGCCACGGCGGATTCCCCCCAGGCACCTGCCCCAGGGTTCACCTGGAAGTGGGCCTGTTTACCGATGGCACCATGAACAACGCCGCCAATACCCAGGCCTTCGTTGAGCAGCTAGAGCAGGAGTGCCTGATTCCCTACGAAAATAACACCATCGGCCGGGAAGAGTGTGAGCGGCGGATGGGCCTGATGTTGGGTGACAGTTACGCCAATGCCCCCAGCAATGTGGCTAAGTTGTGGGATTTGTACATCGAAGAAGAAAAAGAGGTGGAGGGTACCAGCACCTACCGGTTCAGTATCTATGCGCCTGCGGCGGGCACCAAGACCGGCGATGATGATGTGTTGTATAGCGCAGCCACCGGCATGGGAGAAGCGGGGGTTGTTGAGCAGGTCAAGAGAGCATTCAAGACGCTAGTAGAGACAACTAAGAGACTTACCGAGGGGCAGCCCATCGATCGTTTGACCCTTGATCTGTTCGGCTTTAGTCGTGGAGCAGCTGCGGCCCGCCACGCTGCGCACGAGATAAACCAGGGGGAGAATGGTCTGCTGGCCCAAATGCTGGCTGAGAACGGTATCCTCTGGCCGAAGACGGTAGAGATTCGCTTCGTGGGGCTGTTCGACTCCGTGGCCGCCATTGTGAACCCGGCCGCCGGCGATTTGTTGGCCCATAACAACCGCAACCACCCAGTGAAGCTGTACCTTGCTCCGGACAAGGTGGGCCATGCGGTGCACCTGACCGCCGCCCATGAGCACCGCAGGAACTTTGCCCTGAACAGTCTGCAAAGCCGTGACGGCAGCTTGCCGGCCAACTTCCGGGAAATCTCCCTGCCGGGCGTTCATTCCGATATTGGCGGTGGTTACGGCGACAGCCAACGAGAGGACGTGCTGTTAAGCCGCAGGCTGCAGGTATCTCGCGACCGGCTGCGTTGGCCGGACAAAACCCTGCAGTGGGACAACCTGGAGGCCAGAAGGAAACAGATAGAGGCAGAAGGCTGGATAGGCCCCTACAGTCTGCCGGTTCGGCAATCCGAACAGTTGCAGGCATGGCCGAAAGACCTGGGTCCTGAAGGACCAGCCCGGCTGGAAGTTGTCACCCTGCGCCATGAGCACCCGGCGCCGGATGGCCGAGTGGAACTGGTGTTGCGAATGCTGCGCCAGGTGCGGGGGGAGTATTCGCAGGTGGCCTTGAGGTTGATGCATCGGCTGGCCACTGATAGCGGTGCGCCGCTGCAAGCTATTGATACCAGAAAAACCGACAATACCTTGCCAGAGGAACTGAACCCCATCCTGCAACAAATCCTGAAACAGGTTGAACAAGGGAGCGACGCCCCTTCATTGACCACGGAACATGAACACCTTTTGCTCCAGCGTTATATCCATTACTCCGCCCACTACAACGGCATCGAAACCTTGGTGGCGGGAACACCTGCGAAGTTAGAGGGATTGCATCCCCACGCACCGGTGCTCTCCAGGGAGCGCCTGGTATATCCACAGACGGAGGGCGAATGATGATTCAGAGAATTCTGGCCATGGGCATCGTGGCCATGGCCCTGTTGGGCAGCGGGTGTTCGGCGTGGTCGAAGGATGACACAAGTTGGTATATCGACGTGGCTGCCCCCAAACACTACGAAGTGTGGGTGACCGATATGTTTCTGGAGAAGTCGGGTGAGCGGAGCTGGCGCCAGCCCATCGGCACGGTGGGGTGCTGCTGGAAGGGGCCCCGTGGCCCTCGTGGCAAGGGAGCCAGAGTTGACCCCTTTCCGGAACTGATTCTGGTCAACTGGTTTTCCTACGCGGAGCAGAAGTACTACACCAAGATAATCAAGGTGCCGCCAGACCTGCTGGACCGAATGCGGGAGCCGGCAACCTATGTTACGCAGGTTGATGTGCGCTCAGGCCCCCGGAACTTCATGACCATTGGCCTGGCGCCCGGCGGTACCGTGGTGGTGTGGATTTCGAACCAGATTGGCAACGAAATCGAGGTGATGCGCATGCAGGCCACGGAGGTACCGGGTGATCCGGATGACTTTGAGGTAGGAACCAGGAATTATCTCGAAAAACACGGTGACTACCTCAGGGAACATGGCGTCCCGATGGAGGGCTGGTAGGCTGCCCCGTCGCTTAGCCACAGACAGAGGGCGAATGATGATTCAGAAAATTCTGGCCATGGGCGTTGTGGCCATCGCCCTGTTGGGCAGCGGCTGTTCGGCGTGGTCGAAGGCGGACGACACTCTTTGGATGATCAGGATAGCGGCGCCACAGCACTATGAAGTGTGGGTGACTGATATGTTCCTGGAGAAGTCGGGGGAGCGGAGCTGGCGCCAGCCGATAGGCACGGTGGGGTGCTGCTGGAAGGGTGCCCGTGGCCCAACCGGGCCTGGGGGCAGAGCTGACCCCTTTCCGGAACTGATTCTCGTCAAGTGGTTTTCCTACGCGGAGCAGAAATATTACACCAAGATCATTCAGGTGCCGGAAGACCTGCTGGACCGAATGCGGGAGCCGGCAACCTATGTTACGCAGGTTGATGTACGCTCAGGCCCCCGGAACCTCCTGACCATTGGTCTGGCGCCCGGCGGTACCGTGGTGGTCTGGATTTCGAACCAGATTGGCAATGAGATCGAGGTGATGCGGATGCAGGCGACGGAAGTGCCGGGTGACCCGGATGATTTTGAGGTAGGCACCAGAAATTATCTCGAAAAACACGGTGACTACCTCAGGGAACACGGCGTCCCTATGGAGGGCTGGTAAGCGGCCGCGGAAGCGGTTCTAAAGTGACCCAGTGTGAGGTCGGGGTAGAACGAATCCTGCCCTCAACATAACTTAGCCGCCGATCCAGCCCGTACTCAGCTCAACCCCCACCGGCTTCAGCTCCGCCAGCGGTCGGGGCCTTGATAACCGGTAACCCTGGCCAAAATGAATGCCCAGGGTACGGACCTTTCTCAGGGTTTCGTCGCTCTCGATAAAGGTGGCAACGGTCTCCTTGCCTGCGGCTTCTGCAATACGATGCAGGGCATCCACCATCACTTGCTGAACCGGATCGTCCTCCAGATGATCCATCACCCGTCTATCCAGTTTGATGATATCCACCGGCAGGTGGGCGGCCAGACTGTAGCTTTCCACCGAGGCGCCAGCGCCCTCCAACGCCACTCGGCAACCGATTCGATGCAGGGCATCGCAGAGCACGGCCACTTCGTCCGGATACTGGGTGGCATGGGCTTCCCGGATCTCCAGGCAAAAGCACTCCGCCCGGAACGGTGAGGGTGCCAGCAGCTGTTCCATGAAATCGGCGAAGGTGTCATCCAGTAACGAGGCCAGAGACAGGTTAAAGCCGCAGTATTTCAGCCTTGGTTCCAGTAGCCGGTGCTGTCCCAGCCAGTCCAGGGTCTGACGGATGACCTGGCGGTCCAGCCGTTTGGCCAGGTCAAAGCGCTCGGCCAGGGGCAGGAACTGCCCGGGCAGGAGTGTGGTGTCGTCCGGTTCCTGGCCGGGAATGCGGCACAGTATTTCAATATGGTCGCCCCAGGTCACACTGGCGACCGGCTTCAGAGCCTGAAACTCAAGGATCAGTTGATGCTGGTCCAGAGCCTGGCGTAGCTGTTCCAGCTGCTTGTCTGTGCCGGTATCGCCGGCGGCATCCGGCAGTGCATGGGCGGTGTGGATCCGGTTCCGGCCTGAAGTCTTGGCGGTATGGCACAGGTCCGCAGCCTGGGTGAGCAGCGTGTCAGCCCGTTTCGGCAACTCACTGTCCAGAATCAACAGACCACCGCTGGTAGTGGTCTGCAGGGTATGCCCCTGCCATTCAAACTGGAACTGGGCAATCTGTTCGCGGATTTCCTCGGCGATCTTTCGCGCTCTGGGTTCCGGGCAGTTCTCGATGAACAGCGCAAAGGTATCGCCGGCCAGTCGTGCCAAGGCATCACGCTGGCGTACGCGCAGCCCGAGCATGGCGGCCAGTTCCCGCAGGTAGCGGTCGCAGGTGCCGCTGCCAGCGTCCTCGTTGAACTGTTCGAAGTTATCCAGGTCCAGAAACAGCAGCCCGTCGGTGTTCTGGCGTTTGTGGCGATGGCCCATGGCCCGTTCCAGGTGTTCGATGAAGGAACGCCGGTTCATCAGCCCGGTGACCGGATCGTGCCGCATGCGGTAATCGCTGTTGCTGGTGTGCTGGATCCGGTTGCTGATATCGCGTGCGACATGAACGGCCCCGGTGACCTCACCCCGGTCTCCGCGGATGCTCTGGAAGTGAAACTCGTAAATCGGCTGTCCCTCTCCCTGGCGGTTCAGGGGCATTTCTGCCACAAAATGCTCACGGTCGAAGGCCCGTTGCCATAGCCGTTCGATCAGGCGGCGCTCATTGGGGAAGTCCTTCAGAAGGCTGCGCAGGTTGTCCCCGGGCTTTGGCGTCAGGTCAAAGGCGTGTTGAAACTGCTGGCACCAGGGGGTGTTGAAATGCAGCAGCCTGAACTCGGTGTCGATGGCCACTACCAGGTCTGAGGAGGCGGTGGTCGTAGCTTGCAGAATCTGCTGTGCCTGTTGTTTTTCCAGATCGTGGACCATAGCCTCGCTGCGGTTGACCATCACGCCGCCGAGTTTCTGCACCCGGCCGCCGTTTTTCAGAGCGCGGCCGGCCAGAGTAACCCGTTGTGGCCGTTGCCGGCTGGTGAGAATGGTCAGGTCCATGCTGAACGGCTGGCCGGTGCGCATACAGCGCCTGAACATCGCTCGTACCCGGTTCTGGCCTGTCTGGCAGTAAAACAGCGCCTGTTCCGGGGTCAGCTCGCTGCCGGCTTTGAGTTCCAGCAGGCGGTACATACCTTCGGACCAGCTGATCTCGTTGCTGGGCATGTCCAGCTCCCAGAGTCCAAAGCCGGCATTCTGTTCCGCCAGTCGTTGAATCCGGCTATCCATGGCATCGCTGTCCCTGAGGGTAATCGAGGCAGTAGCGGCCTGGTCTGAATCCCGGATCTCCATTCGCAGCCCGAGAAGGGCAGTAAAGAAAAAGCCATCCTTGTGGCGGAACGTCACCAGCACTGTCTGGCCATTGTCCAGCCGGTGTCGGTGGGCGGGGGCGAAGGGATCGTCCTGGCGGGAAGCCAGAATATGCTGGACTTTCTGTCCGGTCAGATCGCTGATGTCGTAGCCAAACATGGTTTCTGCATGGCGATCAGCCTGGATGATCCGGCCATCGTCATCCACCCGAAGCAGGGTGGGCCGGATAACGGGGCCCGTCGGATCGGGCCGGTAGCGTTGGATCAGAAATTCTTTCACAGCTCGGGTGCCTCGCTCGGGCTGGCAGCGTGTTCACTGCCTGTGCTTTTATTTTTTTACAGGTTTTGCCACGATTCATTCATCATACTGACTATCTTGCCGAAAATAACCTCTTGCCGGAGCTCTCTTGACCGTTCACGCCGCGCCCATAGTTCTCGATTTCGAGGATGGAATCGACCGCAAAACGCTCAGGCGCCTGCGGGACCGGTTTCTGTTGGTTAACGAGCAGCGTTGGCGGCGGGCGTGCTCGGCACTGACCTACCGGCAGCAGATGGTGCTGGAGTTGTTGCCGCTGGTTTTTCACCGCAACCATCCGGCCTTGCCTGGCTATCTGGATGGTAACTGCCCGGACGGCTTCAGTGGTTACACGCCCGGCCCGGAAGTGCTGGATGCGGCCCGCCGTTACGCCCGTAGCTTTCACTATCGTGACAAGGGCACTCGAAAGCCTGATCTGGACAGTCTGTTCCTGATGGGAAGCCCTGGCACCCTCGGGCACTCGGTGGCCAGTGATCTGGATGTCTGGCTCTGCCACCGTCAGGATTTGCCGGCGTCGGGCATTCGGTGCCTGGAGCGCAAAGCTGAAAAACTGTCGGAATGGGCCGGTAGCCTGGGGGTGGAGCTGCACGTGTTTGTGTTCTCTGCCGCCGATTGGCGGGCCGGGCGCCAGCGCGTGGAAGTTACCGGGGAAAACTGCGGCAGTGCCCAGCACTTTCTGTTGCTGGATGAGTTCTACCGCACCAGCATTCACCTGGCCGGTCAATATCCGTTGTGGTGGCTGATTCCGGTAGACCGGGAGGCCGATTACGACCAATGCCGGCGACAACTGGTGGAGTGCCGGTTTATCAAGGCCAGCGATTACATCGACTTTGGCGCGGTGCCGGATATTCCTCCCGCAGAACTGCCTGGCGCTGGCATCTGGCAGCTCTACAAAGGAATCGATGCGCCCTGGAAAGCCATTCTCAAGCTGCTGTTGATTGAATGTTACGCCACCGACCGGGAGCGACCATTGCTCTCGGCCAGCTTCAAGCAGGCGGTTCACAATGGTGTGATTAGCGCCGATGCCCTGGACCCCTACGTGCTTTTGTACCAGAGACTGGAGCAGTGGTTGCTGGCCCGTGACGGCGCAGATCGGCTGGAGCTGGTGCGCCGAAGCCTGTACCTGAAATCCGGCTTGCCGCTCAGCCGGGCGGGTATGGTAGGTGACCCCTGGCGGGTCGAGTTGTTGCGCAGCCTGGTTGAAACCTGGGGCTGGTCGTCGGAGGATATGGGCCGGCTGGATGATCGTCAGCGCTGGTGTGCCGAGGAAGTGATGGGACTACGCCGGCGGGTGGTTGCCGAGCTTACCCACAGTTACCGCCTGCTTGCCAGATTGGCCCGGGAACAGGATGCACAGGCGTCGATCAGCGCCAATGACATCAATCTGCTGGGCCGCAAGCTCTATGCCGCCTTCCAGCGCAAGGCCGGTAAGGTCGAGCTGATCAATCCGGGGCTGGTGCCCTCGCTGGCAGAAGAGAACCTGTCGTTTCACCATCGCAGTGAACAGGGGGCAGCCGGAGACGGCTGGCTGTTGTACCGGGATCTTGAAGATCCGTCCGACGCCTTCTGGCAGCCGGTTATTCGCCGCGCCGGCAACCTGGCTGAGTTGCTTGTCTGGTGTTACTGCAACGGGCTGCTCAGTCGCAGTACACGGTTGAATGTGCGAGCGGGCCAGAGCGTGGCGTCGGTCAGCGAGTTGAAGGAAATACTGGATGTGCTGGCTGGTTTCCTGCCGGTGCCTATGCCCCCGGCGCCCCGGCAGGCCCTGTCCCGTGCAGTACGGCCGTTACGCAACCTGTTGTTGCTGAATGTGGCGGTGGACCCACAGGCTCATCTGACCGAGCGGGGGCTGCATAAACTCAGCGCCCGCAACGACTCGCTCGGGTTCAGTGGGGCCCGGGACAACCTGGTGGCGACCATCGACCAGATTACCCTGAACAGTTGGCACGAAGTCAGTCTGCAGCATTACGCGGCTGGGGATACCCTGATCCAGTGTTTGAAGAATGTGCTCGCTCAGGTGGCGATCAACCCGGCAAAGTTGCCGGAGATCCGGGTGACAGCACCCAGCCGGGGCCACGGACAGGCGATTGCCCGGCGGGTGAGTGAGTTGTTTGCCGATGTGCTCCGACAGTTTTTTGCAGGCGGCACCGGCCCCCATCCCTTGCGTTATATCATCGAGATGGATCAGCGTTATTTTCTGCTCCAGTTCAATGGCCAGGAGCCGGGGTTTGTTGCCCTGGATAGCCGCGCGGCATTGATGGATGCCTTGTTCCAGCCCCAGGACAGTTTTCTGCCGGTGGTGCCGGATCGCTATGCTTTGCAGGATGCTCCCCTATTGAAAGCGGTATGTGAAGCCTCCGAAGCCGGTAACATCCAGGTATTCTGGCAGCTGCAGGGAGACCAGGGCCAGCTCTGGGTGGTGGATGAGTATGGCAGTCTGTGGCATCGCCAGCTGAAGGCCCAGCAACGCCGTCATCTACTGGCACCGTTGTTGCGATTTCTGGACAGTGTTATTGAGCGCCGGCAGTTGCGCCAGGCAGATAATCTGGAGCCGGTCGCCGGTATCCGGTGTTACGAACTGGTATGCAGGGATGGCCGATGGCTGGCCGATCCGAGGCCAGAGCTGGTCGCCGGAATGCCCTTGTCCGGCCTCGAAGTGCAGGCGGTGGGCGTGCAACAGGGTGACAGCATTCTGCGCTTTGATCTGTATTGCAATGATCAGGAGTTTACCGTGCAGGAATATGGCGACCGTTTGATTCCGGCGGTGGCCCATTACATCCGCTCCTTGCGGCAGAGCCCGGACCCCTATCCGGTGTATCTGACTGACCTGCATCTGCCCCACGATCTCGACCCACAGCTGTATCAGCGCGATATCCAGACCAGTCAGTACCTGTTCTATCGGGCACAGCTGGAGGATGCCCTTAACCAGCACCTGTCCTGAACCTGCGAATCCTCGCGGTGCGACCCGGGTGTCGGGTATACTTCGGCCATTATTCACTCAGGGGATAGGGTATGCAGCTTGGGCTTGTGCGCCGTCTGGCGGTCGCGCTCTCGGTGTTTGTGGTTTTGATGGTGTCTGGCTGTGGCCAGAAGGGGCCGCTGTACCGGGACGCGCCGGTGCCGGACGCCGCGCCATCGGAGACCGGTAACACCGCGGCAGCCGCAGAAGCGGGCGAGAATGCCGATGAGGACAATGAACAGCCCTGAGCCAGACCACTCCCGACCTTAAGCTTTCAGGAACAGCATGGACCACTTCAATTACCGTAACGGCGAACTCTACGCCGAAGACGTTGCCGTTGCCGAAATCGCCGAGCGCTTTGGTACGCCGGCCTACATCTATTCCCGGGCGACGCTGGAGCGTCACTATCGTGCCTACGATGAGGCTCTGAAGAATCGCCCTCATCTGGTGTGTTATGCGGTCAAGGCCAACAGCAATCTGGCCGTTCTCAATGTGCTGGCTCGCCTGGGGGCGGGTTTTGACATTGTCTCCGCGGGTGAGCTTGAGCGTGTGCTCCGCGCCGGTGGGGATGCCGGTAAAGTCGTATTCTCCGGCGTTGGCAAGCAGGAGTGGGAAATGAAGCGGGCCCTGGAGGCCGGCGTTCGCTGTTTCAATGTGGAATCCGATACCGAGCTTGATCGCCTGAATAAGGTGGCTGGCGAGCTGGGGGTGAAGGCGCCCATTTCCCTGCGTGTGAACCCGGATGTGGATGCGGGCACCCATCCTTACATCTCGACCGGCCTGAAGGAAAACAAGTTCGGCATTGACATTGCCGAGGCGCCGGCGGTCTATGCCCGAGCAGCCAGCCTGCCCAACCTCGATATCCACGGGGTGGACTGCCACATCGGCTCACAGCTCACGTCGGTGTCGCCGTTCCTGGATGCCCTGGACAGGGTGCTTTCTCTAATCGACACCCTGGCAGAGCAGGGCATCCGTATTCGCCATCTGGATATGGGGGGCGGTCTGGGTGTGACCTACAACCAGGAAACCCCGCCGCAACCGGCAGATTATGTGAAAGCGCTCAATGAACGCCTGGGTGATAGGGAGCTGGAGCTGGTGTTGGAGCCAGGCCGCTCCATTGCCGCGAATGCGGGCATTCTGGTGACCCGGGTGGAATTCCTGAAGTGCACCGAACACCGGAATTTTGCCATCATCGATGCGGCCATGAATGATCTGATCCGACCGGCGCTCTACAGTGCCTGGCAGGCCATTATTCCGGTTCGGCCCCATCAGGACAGTGAGGAAAGGCCCTGGGACCTGGTGGGCCCGGTGTGCGAAACCGGCGATTTCCTCGGCAAGGATCGCGCTCTGCGCCTGAAAGCCGGCGATTTGCTGGCGGTACGCTCGGCCGGGGCCTACGGATTTGTTATGGCCTCCAACTACAACACCCGCAACCGGCCCCCGGAGTTGATGGTGGACGGAGATCAGGTGCATGTGGTTCGGCGCCGGGAGACTCTGGACGACCAGCTGGCGCCGGAAAGTTGCCTGCCGGAATGAGCGGGGGGAACGAGATGTCTCAGCAACGACGTGGCCAGGGTCCGGTCCTGCGCTTTACCAAGATGCACGGGCTGGGTAACGACTTTATGGTGGTCGACGCCATCAGCCAGCCATTCCGGCTGGCCCCGGACACGATCCGGGAGCTGGCGGATCGCAATTTCGGGATCGGTTTTGATCAGCTGCTGGTGGTGGAGCCACCGGGGCTTCCGGATGTGGATTTTCGCTACCGCATTTTCAATGCCGATGGCTCGGAGGTGGAACAGTGCGGCAACGGAGCCCGCTGCTTCGCCCGCTTTGTGCGCGATCAGCGCCTGACCAACAAGCGTGTTATCCGGGTCCAGACTGCCAAGGGTGTGATTGAGCTCAAAGTGGGTCGGGATGGCCTGGTAGCGGTCAACATGGGGGTGCCGGAGCTTAACCCACCCGCGATCCCCTTTGCGGCAGATCAGCGCAAGGATGTGTATACCGTCGACGTGAATGGCCAGACGGTCGAGCTGTCAGCCATTTCCATGGGTAATCCCCACGGGGTACTGGTGGTGGACAATGTCGATACGGCGCCGGTGGAAAGCCTTGGCCCGCAGTTGGAAAAACACCCCCGGTTTCCGGCCCGCGCCAATATTGGTTTTCTGCAGGTGATTGATCGCCGCCATGCCCGGTTGCGTGTGTTTGAGCGGGGCTCTGGCGAAACGCTTGCCTGTGGCAGCGGTGCCTGTGCAGCGGTGGTGGCCGGTTGTCTCCGCGGCCTGCTGGACAGCCGGGTCGAAGTTGAGTTGCGTGGCGGCCGGCTGGTCATTGAATGGCAGGGGGAAGGTACCCCTGTTATGATGGAAGGCCCTGCAACCACGGTATTTGAAGGCGAGCTGCGATTGCCTGGCGAGCCCCAGCCCCGACGCCGCAGGAGTGCCCGCCCGAACACCCGACCTCATAAAAACGGGGCCTGAACCGATCAGGAGAACACGATGACAGAACAAACGGCCCGCCAGAAGGCCGGCGAACTCACCAGGGAACAGGTCGCAGAATATCTGAGGGCCAATCCGGACTTTTTTATCGGCCAGGACGAGCTGCTGCGCAGTTTGACTCTGCCCCATGACAGCGGCCGGGCGATTTCTCTGGTGGAGCGTCAGGTGCACCTGTTCCGGGAACAGCGGGACACGTTACGCCGGGAGCTGGTGGAACTGGTGTCCATCGCCCGCCACAACGACCGGTTGTTCGAGAAAAGCAAACGCCTGCTGATGCAGGTGATTGAAGCCCGTAACCTGCAGGATATGGCGGCTGCCATTGATGACAGTATCCGGGGTGATTTTGGTCTGGATGCCGCGTCGGTACTTCTGTTCAGTGAAACCGGTCAGCTTCAGTCACAGGGTGCCCTGCATATGGTGGATGCGGCCGCGGCACGCGAACGGTTGGGAAGCTTGCTGGAAGGGGAGCGGGCCGTTTGTGGCCAGTTCCGCGAGAATGAGCGTGAATTCCTGTTCCCGGACCGTGACGAGCCCATCGCCTCCGTTGCCCTTGTGCCCCTGCGCCACGAAGGTCTGGTGGGTGTGTTTGCTGTCGGCAGTTGTGAACCCGGTTACTTTGATCAGAGCATGGGCTCGCTGTTCCTGAGCTACATCAGTGACACCCTGAGCCGGCTTTTACCACCCATGCTCAAGCGTCATGGTACCGGCGCTCCGGTGACGGACCTGACCGCGGAGACCGGCCAGGGGTGAGCGTGGCGGCGAGTGACCACAAAGGATCAGCGAGCCAATTGGCGGCGCTGACCGGCTTCATTCGTCATCTGCAATCCGAGAAACGGCATTCACCCCTTACCTGCGAACACTATCAGCGCGACCTTCAGCGGCTGGTCGCCTGGCTTGCGGATAACGGCCTCAATGACTGGTCAGAGCTGTCTGCCCACGATGTTCGGCGCTACGTAGCCCGGCTCAGCCGGGATGGGCTGAGCGGACGCAGCATTGCCCGGCACCTGTCGTCGATTCGGCGTTTCTACCAGTACCTGCTTCGCGAAGGGCTTGCCATCGATAATCCGGCTCTGGACATCAGGGCGCCGAAAAGTGGTCGGCGTTTGCCCCGCGTTGCGGATGTTGATCAGATTGGCCAGTTACTGGATGCCACCCCCGAAGACCCCCTCGAAATCCGTGATCTGGCCATGTTCGAGCTGATGTATTCCTCCGGCCTTCGGCTGGCGGAGCTGGCCGGGGCCGATCTGTCGGCTCTGGATCTGAAGGGCGCAGAAATCCGCGTTCTGGGTAAGGGTAACAAGGAGCGAGTGCTGCCGGTCGGCCGCAAGGCGGTGGCGGCGCTGCAACAGTGGTTGTCCTGCCGGCGGGCACTGGTCACCGAGGGTGAGAAGGCACTGTTTGTCAGCCAGCGGGGTACCCGCCTGAGCCGGCGCAGTATCCAGAGTCGCCTGTCTCGCTGGGGTATTCTGCACGGCGCGGACCAGTGTTTGCACCCCCACCTGCTCAGGCATTCCTTTGCCAGTCACATGCTGGAATCCAGTGGCGACCTGCGCGCGGTTCAGGAATTGCTGGGTCATGCGGACATTGCCACAACCCAGGTCTATACTCATCTTGACTTTCAACATCTTGCCCGGGTTTATGACCAGAGCCATCCCCGGGCGCGCCGCCGAACGACCGATCGCACAGGGTGTGAAGAGGAAGACCATCGTGCCGGCCAGTAAGGGAGCAGTTCATGGCATCTGAAGATTCCTGGAAAGAGAAATATCTCAGGGAACTGGAAGAGGCAGAGCATCGGGAAAAACAGTGGGAATCCGAACGTAATCTGCTGGAAAGAATGCTGGTACGAACCAGTCTGGCCTCTGAAGGGCAGCGACCGGAGCTGGACGAATTGTTGGGTCGGTTGCGGGAGGATATCCGTAAGAAGCAGATCAACCTGCAGCACTGGCGGGAACTGCAGGACCAGATTGACCGGCAGATTACCCTGCTGGACGAGCAGGCCGGGCCTCAGGCTGTGTCGCCCACACCGGAACCGCAAGCCCCGGCAGAAGGTGTGGATCTGGCGGATACCACCCAGCGACTGAGAATTGCACGCCGCATCGGCCAGTTACTGGGGCAACTGTTGCAACAGGCTTCCCTGGAGCCGGCCGCAGAAGCAGAAGCCCGGGAATTACAGCAGACCTTGCTGACCAGCAACGACTGGGAAGTGCTCCGGGAGGGGCTGAACCGGGTCGCCGATCTGGTGATTGCCGCCATTACCCGCAGCCAGCGCGAATTCGAGGCCTTCCTGAAACGTCTGGATGAACGCTTGCAGGCGTTGCGGGAGCATTTTGCCCAGCAGAGTGATGCCCAGACTGGCCGGCAGGACGCCACAGCGACGCTGGACCGGGAAATCCGTGCCGAGCTGGACAAGGTGGGGGATGACATCCGCGCCAGCGAGGATATTCAAGCTTTGAAGCAGTCGGTCAGTCAACGCCTGGAATTTATTGGCAGTGCGCTGGAGCGGTTCCGGACGTCGGAAAGCGAGCGTGAAAAACTGCTGGCGAACCAACTGGAAGCCATGCAGGAGAAAGTCGCGGCCATGGAGGCCCATTCGGAACAGATGCAGGCCCAGGTGCGTGAAGAGCGTCAGCGAGCCCTGACCGATCTGCTCACCCAGCTGCCCAACCGTGAAGCCTGGCAGGAACGGCTGTCGTTTGAATACAATCGCTGGTTGCGCTACCGGCACCCGCTCACGGTGGCTGTGCTGGACGTGGATCTGTTCAAGCGCATCAACGATTCCTATGGCCACAAGGCAGGGGATCGCGTGCTGCAGTTGGTGGCCCGGGAGATGAGCACTCGCCTGCGGTCGACGGATTTTATCGCCCGGTTCGGTGGCGAGGAGTTTGTGGTACTGCTGCCGGAAACGCCTACAGATGAAGCCCGCAAGGTATTGGACTCACTGCGCGAACATGTATCCGGCCTGCCGTTCCATTTCAGCGGCGAGCCGGTAAGCATTACCTTTTCAGCGGGGCTGGCCGGTTTTCAGGACGACGACACCGAGGAGTCGGTGTTTGACCGGGCTGATCGGGCCCTCTATCAGGCCAAGGATGAGGGCCGAAACCGGGTGTCGGTGCTCTGACGCAGCCAATCAGTGTCTTAGCAGGGCATCCAGTTCGTCGATCACTTCTGCCCAGTCGCTGTCCTCTTCCAGCCCTTCCTCCAGAAAGTGGGACTGGCTCTCAGACCAGAAAGGCGCATCCCGGATGGCGACTTCACTGGGCAATGGTGAATGTCGGGCGATAAAATTCTCGATTTCCGCTTGACCGGAGGGCAGCCCCAGTTGTTCGAACAGGGTGCTCAGGCTGTGTTTGCTGGTGTCCATGGTTACTTGCCTCCATCAGCTCATTGGCAAAATGCAATCCTGCCCGTTTGCAGGTATGGTTTTCCTGAAATGTAGTGGACCCGCCGAGGATATCCAGTGAAGTCTCGTTCACAGTTCATGTTTTGCCTCCTGTTGCTGGTTTTTCAAGGGGCCGTATTGGCTGATCCGCCCCAGGATTCGCCGGCTCCCGTACTGGGTGTTGATGACCTGCGTTGGCTGGCAGAACAGGATGGCTTCAATGTGGGGGTCCGGCACACCCAGGTGCCCCTGGTGTTCGATACCGGCGAAGGGCGGATGGCGGGTATCTGGGTGGACTACCTCAATCGACTGTCTTCCAAGCTGGGCTTGCCCATTGAGCCCTTTCTGATGAACCAGACGCTGGGCACTGAGCGGCCAGAGCCGGATCTGATTCTCACCACCCGATTGCCCGGTGCCCCGGTTATTCCCGGCGTGCGACATACAGCCCCCTTGATGTCACTTACCTACGGCGTGTTTGTGAATGCCGGTGACCCGGCAATCCGGAATCTGTCGGATCTGGAGGCGGCGAAGGTTGTGATTGTCGGTGACGACCCCAATCAGTTCCCGCTGCTTGACCCGGTGGAAAGTTTCACGCCAGTGCCGGTTTCCAGCCTGGGTGAGGCCGTCAGCCGGGTCATGTCTGGTGAGGCGGGTGCTTTTCTTGGGCCGGTTCCTGTGGTGTCCGACTATCTGGAATCGGCGATGATCAATGGTGTCGGGCTGGCGGTGCTGCTGGATCGGCGTCCTGTGGATGTGGTGCTTCAGATTCCGATCGAGCAGGAGCGCATGTTCCGGGTGTTTGATCGCACGGTTTCCTCACTGACTCACCAGGAACATCGCAATATTCGCCAGTCCTGGTTGGCGGGGGAGTTGCCCGAAGTCGAGACCCGAAATGTTGCGCTCACGGCGGGTGAAATGGAATGGCTGGCCGGCAACTCGGAGATTACCGTGGGGCTGAGGCCGGACTGGCCACCGTTCGAGTTTGAGCAGGACGGCCGGCCCACGGGGCTGGTCGCCGACTTGCTCAGCCGGCTGGAGAAGGATCTCGGGATGCGCTTTCAGCGAGTGACGGTAGACAGTCGTGCCAGTGCTGAGGAAAAACTGAAATCCGGTGAGCTGGATGTTCTTCCCGGCATGTCCCGCACGCCCCGTACCGAGCAGGAATTCCTGTTCACCCGGGCCTATGTCAACGTGCCCATTGCGTTGGCGATCCGCGATACCGGCCGCTTTATCGGAGACCTGCGTGAACTGCGGGATGAACGGGTCGGTGTGGTAAACCGCCAGGCCAGTCATGACTACCTGCTGATCAACCATCCGAATCTCGACCTCTATCCCCAGCAGACCGTGGAAGACGGGCTGCTTGCGCTTTCCAACGGCGATCTGGATGTGATGGTGACGCACATCCCCGCGGTAAGCTACACGGTGGCACGGCTCGGTCTGTCGAACCTGCGGATTACCAGTATTACGCCTTATCAGTACGATCTGAGACTGGCGGTCAGCCCGGCCCAGCCCGAGCTCCACCGCATTCTGAACAAGGCGCTGGGCAGTCTGCCGACGTCCGAAACCGAAGCCATCTATAATCGCTGGATTCACCTGGATATCGAACAGGAAGCCGATTACACCGTGGTTCGGCGGATCATTCTGATAGCCATCGTGGTGGTGCTGATCTTCCTGTACTGGAACCGCAAACTGTCACTGGAAGTGGATGAGCGAATCCGGTCCGAGAACGCGCTGCGCCGGAGTGAGGATGAACTCCGTGCCGCCAAGCTTGAGGCGGAGCGGCTGGCCCGGGAAGCGGAGGCTGCGAGCCGTGCCAAGAGCGAATTCCTGGCCAACATGTCGCACGAAATCCGAACGCCTATGAACGCGGTGATCGGCTACAGCGATCTGCTCTACAACTCGGTGACGGACCCGCAACAGCGCAACTACCTCAATGCTATCCGGGCGGGCAGTCGAAGCCTGCTGATGCTGATCAATGACATTCTGGACCTGTCGCGGATCGAGGCCGGCAAGATGCGCCTGGATTTCGGCCCTGTGTCCGTGCGCCGGCTGCTCAGTGATGTCCGCCACATCTTTGACCTGCGGGCGACGGAGCAGGGCATTACCCTGGAAGTGAGCGTGGGGCCGGGTATGCCCTCGGCGATGATGCTGGACGAGACCCGCTTGCGACAGGTGCTGTTTAATCTGGTGGGCAATGCCATCAAATTCACCCATGAGGGCGGGGTTACCGTGCGCGCGGTGGCCAAGCCGCTGGGTGAGCCGGCGGATGCCGATTCCGAGGTCTGTTTCTACCGGCTGGTGGTTACCGTGGCAGACACCGGTATCGGCATTGCGCCGGACCAGCAGGAGCGCATTTTTGAAGCCTTCGAGCAGCAGGAAGGCCAGAGTTCCCGGCGTTATGGCGGCACCGGGCTGGGGCTTGCGATCAGCCGTAAACTGGTGGAAATGATGGGCGGCAGACTGACCGTGAAAAGTGAGGCCAATGTGGGCTCGACGTTCAAGGTGGTACTGCCCAGGGTAGAAGCGACCGTGGAGCAGGCTGATGACGAGGGCGCGCCGGAGGAATCCGAACGCCTGCTGGCCCAGACCATGAGTATGCATGAGCGGGGCTGGCTACGGGAAAAGCTGGCTGAAGACTTCGGTAACGAATGGCAGGAAGTGCGGGAGAGCGGCGACCCGGAACAGATGAAGGATTTTGCTGCCCGCATTATCGAATGGGGCCAGCGGCACCGGTCATCGTCGGTCACGCGTTACGGGGAGAAGCTGCTGGCGGATGTGGAGGCTTTCAACCTGGACGCGGTCAATACTGCCCTGGATGCGTTCCCCCGACTACTGGGGCAGGAATAGCACGGGCGGCTTGCTCAGAGGCAGTCAAACTGGGACTGGCGGTTAAAGGCCACGGCCACCATGTCGTAGCCGGAATCCGACAGCGAGCGGATCAGTTCGCGATCTTTCAGCAGGGTCATGCACACTTTGTGTACGCTGGCCTGAAGTTGTTCGGCGGCCGGTTGCTGGTTCGGAAAGCGGAAATCCACAATCAGGTATTTCCGGTCTACTCTGGCCTGGGCGGGAATGTCCTCGCGCTCGATACTTTCGTAGCCGATGTAGGTGGCTTCATTGGCCTGAAAAACCTGGCTCATCAATACATCCAGATTTTCGGCGGCTACCTGCGCCGATGACAAGCCGAGCACCAGACCAGAGAGAAGGGCGGTAGTAAAGGTGCGCATGTGAGGCTCCCGAAAGGTAATCTGCGATTCTTGTTAGTGTAACCAAGTGTAAAGTTTGGTTACAGTTGATTGTTGCAGAGTGTGGCGTACTTTTCCTCCTGTGGACGCTGGATTTTTCAATTGTTTGCAATGCTGAAATGATTTCCGGATGGTAAGGCCCGGCGTTGGTTAATGCCTGTTGTGGCCTGTGATTTCAGCTATCATTGACCAACAGTTGTTGTAAAAGCAGAGGGATAGCCATGTACCAGCTCGTGTTCAAAGGAGAGTGCACACCAGGCACCGATCTGGAAACCGCTCGCAACAATGCCCGGGCTCTGTTCAAGGCCAGCGTCGAGCAGCTGGACCGCATGTTCAGTGGGCAACCGGTCGTCATTCGTAACAAGCTTGAGCAGGTTCAGGCCGAGAAGTACCTGGCGGTGCTGAAAAAACACGGAATGGTGGCGTATGCACAGCCGATGCCCGGAGCCGAGCCGGCCAGGCAAGCGCCGGCGCCCTCTGCTCAGACTCCGGCGTCACAGCCTGTCCCGCCACAGTCTCCGGCACCAAAGCCGGCGCAACCGGAAGCGAAATCCGGTAAAACTCCCGCCGTTGAACCGGGCGATCGCCTGCCGGTGGCCGGCGAAAAGGTGGATGATATTCTGGCCGGTTCCGGCCTGAGCCTGGACCCGGTCGGGGTGACTCTGGTTGAGCATCAGGAGGCTGAGGCACCGATGTTTGAGCATCTTGATGACTGGACACTGGCTCCGGCCGGCAGTGATCTGGGGGTAAAGCGGGACCTTCCCCCACCGATTGTGCCGGATACTTCCCATCTGTCACTGGCCGACGATGACAAAAAACAGAGCTCGTGACGGGACTGTGAGCACTCGTTGGCCGTCCTGGTTACTGTGCATTCTGCTTGTCCTGCCCGTATTCCCTTCTGCTTTCGCCGATGCTGGCGCCAGTAGCGCTCGCCCAACCATTGGCCTGGTGCTCAGTGGCGGTGGTGCCAAAGGCATGGCTCATGTCGGGGTACTGCGGGTACTGGAAGAAATGCAGGTGCCGGTTGATGTGGTGGTCGGTACCAGTGCCGGATCGGCCGTTGCCGCCCTGTACGCCACCGGGATGCCAGTGGAAGAAATCGAACAGCGATTTATCGGGCTGGACTGGCTGTCCAGTTTTCGCGATGACCCAGGCCGGGCCTACAAGCCGGTGCGCCGAAAGCAGGACGATTGGCGCCTGCCTCTGGTGCCGGGTATTGGCGTCGGTTCCGAGGGCGTTCGGTTTGGTGGCGGACTGGTTACCGGCCAGAATCTCGGCTTTATTCTCAACGAGCTGACCCGTAACGCCGCCCTGGTGGATGACTTTGATCAGCTACCCATCCCGTTTCGGGCTGTGGCGACCGATCTGGAAACCGGCGTTGAAGCGGTGATTGGCGACGGTAACCTGGCTGATGCGATTCGTGCCAGCATGAGCATTCCCGGCGTATACGCGCCGGTGGAAAGGAGCGGGCGATTACTGGTGGATGGTGGTGTGGCCAACAATTTACCGGTCAGCGTGGCCCGGGAAATGGGCGCCGATGTGGTCATTGCCGTGGACATCACCGATCCGCTTATGACCACTGAAGACATGCGCGAAGCTTTTTCAGTGGTCGGGCAGCTCACCACGCTGATGACCCGGCGCAACACCGAATTCCAGCTGGGCCTGTTAACCGAACGCGACATCCTGATCCAGCCAGATCTGCAAGGCTACACCTCTGCCGATTTCTACGACGCGCCGGTGCTGTTTGAGCTGGGGGCCAGCGGAGCCAGGGATCATGCTGTGGCCCTGAACCGGCTGGCAGTGTCTGACTCGGAGTGGCGGGATTACCGCAACCGGCTTCGAGCCGAGGAACTGGCGCCGGGGCCGGTCGCCCGTATCGAATTCCGTAAAGGCGACCGCCTGGCCAGTGATTTTCTGCGCGAGCGGATCCGGCAGAAAGAGGGTGAGCCGCTCGATGTGGAGCAACTGGAAGCCGATCTCAAACGCATCTACGGGCTGGGGTACTACGAGACCGTGTCCTGGTCCATGCGTCCTTCCGAGGCCGGCCCCGTGCTGATTATCCAGGCCAGGGAGAAGAGTTGGGGGCCCAATTACCTGTCGTTCGGCCTGAATTATGAGGACAACTTCGACGGCGATACCCGATTCAATCTGGCCACCGGGTTGCGGATGACCGAACTCAATCGCCTGGGCGCGGAATGGCAGACCGGGCTTCAATTGGGCACTCAGCCCTGGGTGCGTAGCCAATGGTACCAGCCTCTCGATTACGGTTATGACCGGTTTGCGGTGGTTGGGGTGGAATATCGCCGGGATGATTACAGTGTCTACGACAACGGCGACCGTATTTCCGAGATTGATGTGACCTTTCGGGAGGTGGATCTGGCCCTTGGCATGGAACTGGGCGGCGATGGTGAAATCCGATTGGGCTATGTCCGTGGCTATGCCACCGTGGATGACGAAGTGGGTGTTCCGGTTGCGCCGTCAGGCAAGATCCATCAGGGCTACGGCAGCCTGCAGCTGGTGCATGATTCCCTGAGCGATGCCTTTTATCCGAAATCCGGTGCTTTTGCCGGTATCCGGGCCAGGGTAGAGCGGGAAGAACTCGGCAGTGACCGGGAGTTCGACGCCCTCACCGGCATGTTGCTGGGAACCGGTACCTGGCAACGTTTCAATCTCACCGGCTTGCTGTATACCCGGCAGGTCATCAGCGGTGAGCCGGGCGTTGAGAACGCAGCGCGCCTCGGCGGCTTTCGGCAGTTGTCAGCCTACGCCCCGGGCGAGATCACAGGAAATGATGCGGCTTTGCTGGCGGCTTGGGCCCGGCGTGAGTTCGGCGGGCCGGTGCTGCCCTGGTTCACCGGCGTAGGATTTGAGACCGGCAATGCCTGGGAGCAGATGGATGATGCCACTTGGTCCGGGCTGGTGCGATCCTGGAGTGTTTTCGCCGGGGTGGATACCTTCCTGGGACCGGTACAGCTCTCGGCCGCCTATAACAACGAAGACGAATGGACCGCGTATCTCAATATCGGCTTCTCGTTCACCCAGCTGTTCTACTGAGTTTTCGCGGTATCATTTGTTCAGAGCGGATAACACCTGCTCACACTGCTGCACGGCATAGCGGTGCAGGATATCGGCCAGGGCCTGTTCGTCCCGTTCCCGTATTATCCGGATAGATTCTTCCATGTGCACCAGGTTGTCTTCCAGAACCTGTTTGCCGCCATGGCGAAAGGCGACAAAGGCGCAGCGCTTGGCTGAGGGCCAGAGATCCTCAATGGCAGAGACAATAAAGTAATTGTCGGCGTACACCAATGAGGCTTTGGTGTATTCAATACCCAGCTCCAGAAACGCCATCAGATCGTTGTTCTGAAAACGGTCACGCATCTGCTCGTACAGGGATTCCAGCCGCTGCATGTCATTCGGTTGCCACTGACGCACCAGCTTCCGTCCGGTGTGAGTCAGGTACAGTTCCAGAGTCTCATAGAGACTGCGGACAAAGTGTTCATCCAGCGGCGTGACGAACGCGCCTTTGCGGGGGACGTTACGCACCAGATGGCGCTTCTCCAGCAGCAGCAGGCCTTCCCGGATGGAGCCGTGGCTGACATCCATCTGCTTGGCCATGGCACTTTCATAGATGCGCTCGCCGGAACGGAGTTGCTCGAAGGCAATCAGGTTTTCAATGTGACGAGCGACCTGCTCGGTCAGAGTTTCTCTGGGCTTGAATGCGTTCATGAAATGGTCGTTTACAGCATCAGTCGAGCGCTCATGTTCGCACAAGCGCCCGCCCGGGGCCAGATCAAAGCAGGGGCGCCAATAGTCGTACTGCCCGGCAGCCCAGCCGGAACAGGATGGAGCGCTGGCGATAGTCGTTTTCGGTCATGGGCCGGCAGGCCCCCAGATCTTCCTCCAGCATGGTTTCCACCTGCTGGATGAACGTCGGGCTGGTGTTGACGGCGGTAATCTCGAAGTTAAGGCGCATGGACCGGTTGTCGAGGTTGGCGGTGCCGATGGCAGCGTAGCGGCTGTCCACCAGAACCACTTTCTGGTGCATGAAGCCTGGCTGGTAACGATAGATACCGATACCGGCCTGACTGGCCTGTACCAGATAGGAATAGGCGGCCAGCCGGACCAGTGGGCTGTCGGTTTTCTCCGGTATCAGGATGCGAACATCCACCCCCCTGAGCGCCGCCAACTGCAGGGCATTCATGATTTGGAAATCCGGCACAAAATAGGGTGAGGCAATCCAGATCCTTGTGCGCGCGTTGTTGATGCAGTTCAGGAAGAACAGGGTGCAGGTTTCCCAGGTGTCTGCCGGGCCGGTGGGCAATATCAGTACTTCCTGGTCGCCGGGAGGCTGCGACACGGACGCCCAGTTCAGTTCCGGCCGGGTATTTCTGGCCCAGTTCCAGTCCTCCAGCCAGGCCAGCTGGAGGCCGGTGACAGCTGGCCCTTCAATCCGGCAATGGGTGTCGCGCCAAGGTTCCTGGTCCATAGCGGTGCCCAGGTATTCGTCGCCCAGGTTGATACCACCGACGAATCCCACCTTGCCATCGCAGACCAGGAGCTTGCGATGATTACGGAAGTTGATCTGGAAGCGCCGACGCCGGATGTTGCCGTCACCAAACGAGGCAATGCGGGCGCCGGCAGCAGACAGTTCATTCAGCCATTTGCGGGACAGAAACGCGCTGCCAATATCGTCGTACAGGAACCAGACTTCCACGCCCTGGGCCAGCTTGCGTTCAAGGATGGCCTTGATGCGCTGGCCGACCCGGTCTGAGCGGACAATATAGAACTCCAGCAGCAGGTAGTGGCGGGCGTCTTCCATGGCATCGAACAAGGCTTCGAAGGTGGCTTCGCCGTCTCTCAGAAGCGTGCACCGGTTGCCGCTGGTGATCGGTTGTCGGCCGAGCTTGCACAGCACCTGTAGCTCATCGCTGAAATGCTCCTGGCCCGGATTGGTGATGGAGGTGGTCTGGCTTTCAAACTGATCCAACAGGTTGGTGAGGGATTCATCGCCCATGCGGCGCGCCTTGACGTAACCACCAAAGCGATAACGACCAAACAACAGGAACATGGGCACGGCAATGTATGGCAGGCCCACCAGTGCGAGAATCCAGGCTATGGCTCCCTGGGCCGTCCGATAGGTGAGCAGGATGCGGTAAATACAGGCCAGCGCCGCCAGGTACAGCGCCGCCAGGGGAATGGCCAGCAGCGACAGGTTTTCTAAAATCATGACTCGCGCCCCTGATGACTGGCCCGGAACTGGGCCGGTGCAACACCGGTCCAGCGCTTGAACGCACGGCTGAAGGCACTCAGCTCGGAGAACCCCAGGAGAAAGGCGATTTCGCCAAGCGCGTACTGGTCGTCGGCGACATAGCGTAGGGCCTTGTCCTTGCGGACCTGCTCCACCAGGTCGTGGAAACTCATGCCTTCTTTCTTGAGTTTTCGGTACAGGGTCTGGCGGCTCATATGACACTGCCGGGCCAGGGTGTCGGCATCAATCCGGTCGGTGGCCATCTGACGGGAAATCAGGCGCCGCACCTTTCGGCTGAACGAGCGGCGGGTCTGTAGCCGGGCCATGACCGCATTGACCTGTTTCAGCACCGCTGAGTAAACATAGGGATTCCGGTGCGGGATGGGGTGGCCCAGATGCTTGCTGTCAAACGCCATGCGGGTAACGCCACAGCCGAAATGAACGGTGCCACCGAACAGTTTGCGGTACTCAGCGGCATATGCGGGCTCCGGATGGGCAATTTCCAGCCAGTCAGCCTCGATCCCGCGATGGATAAAATGCCGGGTCCGGCACAGGGCAGCGGCCAGGGTGCGGTCCATGTCCTGTCGACAGTAATGATCCGGGCGATCCGGCTGCCAGGTCAGGATGGCCTGGTCCGGGGTTTGCTCAAAACTCAGGGTGACCGATTCGTTGATGAGTCGGTGCAGCCGGACGTACTGCACGACGGCTTCGCCCAGAGTGTCGCAGTTGAAGAACACATGGCCGACCAACCCCATGCGCTCGGGGTCGATGACCTGGCCGGCATGCAGGCCGACGCCCGGATCGGCGGTCAGTTGCTCGGCCAGTTCCCACAAACGGTAGTGGGCAGAAGCGGGTACCCGCAGATCCGGATCTTTCAAGGTTTCCAGCGCCAGCCCGGTAGCCTGTTCAACCCGGGCACGATCCAGAAGGCCCCGTGTTTCCAGATAATGCACCAGCGCCAGGGTGCTGGATGCCGCCACCTGGGGCGATTCCGGATATTCGGTCTGGGGCTGCATGCCTGGGTTCTGCTCCCGTTTGTTATCTGGTGGACTGATACAAAATGTCAAATGATTGGGACAGCAAGTCAACGGGTTGCCACTGCTTCAACGATAGCATGTTGGCTATCAGGTTGAAGTAATGCGTTACAAAGTGGAGGTGTTGTATGGAACAGGAAATCTTTGTACCCCATAGCGAAATGGAGCGCAAAAACGTTCTGGCACTCGCTGAATACCTGGACAGCATTTTCTATTGCTGATCTTTCAGGCGTATGTCTGTGACCTTCCAGCCGGGCCATGCCCGGCTTTTTTCTGCCTGTCGGGTTGGCACCAAATTCCCCTTGCCCCGTAAACTGGCAGTGGTAGTGTATCCGGTTTGATCCGACAACCGGAGGCCGCCAGACCATGAGTGTTGCACTGAATCACCGTATTTCCGGTCAGGGAGATCCCTTGATCCTGCTGCACGGACTATTTGGTTCCCTGGAAAACCTGGGTGGTATTGCCCGCCGGCTTGAGGACGGCTGGCAGATCCATGCTCTGGATGAACGCAATCACGGCAGCTCTCCCCATACTGACGACATGGACTATCCGGCTATGGCCGAGGATGTCATTGCCTATCTGGATGCCCAGGGTATTGAAAAAGCCAGTCTGCTGGGCCACTCCATGGGCGGCAAAGTCGCCATGCAGGTTGCCCTGAAGCATCCTGAGCGGGTGCGGTCATTGATTGTGGCGGATATCTCGCCGGTTACCTACAAGGCCCACCACGACGCCATTCTTGAAGGCATGCAGCAGATGGATCTTCGTGGCGTGAAATCCCGCAGCGAGGCGGATGCCCGCCTGGCCAGGTTTGTCGAAGTGGCGGGTGTGCGCCAGTTCCTGCTGAAAAACCTGGAGCGTATTCCGGCCCAGGAACAGGCCGACGATGAGGTGGCCTTCCGCTGGCGGCTGAACCTGTCTGTTATTGATGCCTGTTATGACAAACTGGCGGCGGCGCCGGAAGGGCAGGGACCGTTTGAGGGGCCGGTGCTTTTTATCAAGGGAGCGGATTCGGCCTACATCCAGGAGAAACACCGGGACACGATTCGTACCCTGTTTCCGGGCGCCGAGTTGAAAATCATTGAAGGCACCGGGCACTGGCTGCACGCGGAAAAGCCGGACGCTTTTGCCATGCTGTGCCGGCGTTTTCTGGAACAGGCCTGACCTTGTCAGAAACCCTGTGATGTCTGCTAAGGTTAGGCACACGGAGTTATCCGCCGGGTCGCCTGCGGACAAAGAATCATAAAAGGGAACGGGCGCGCATGATGAAATGGTTGCTGGTTGGCTTGCTGGTTGTCTTTTTTTTGCTTGGCAGCTTTCTGCTGACCCCGTCCCCGATTGACAGCAAAGCCTGGCAGGCGCCTTCGCCACCGGCGATGACCGGCGTACTGGCACCCAATGAACGGTTGCGACTGGCCGATCTGCTCGCCCGTGGTCAGGTATACGGCCCTGAAGACACCACCATCGGCCCTGATGGCGTACTCTACACCGGTACCCAGGACGGCTGGATTGTGCGTGTTCACTCTGATGATACGGTTGAACACTGGCTGGAAACCGGTGGCAGGCCCCTTGGAATGGTGTTTGACAGCAACGGCAATCTGATTGTCGCCGACGCCTGGAAAGGCCTGTTATCCATTACCCCTGAGGGTGACATCACGGTGCTTACCCGGGAGGCCGAAGGCACCCCCTTCCGGTTCACGGATGATGTGGTGATCGCCCCGGATGGCCGAATTTATTTCACCGATGCCAGTTCCCGCTTTCAGCAGCCGGATTACGTGCTCGACTTGCTGGAGATGCGTCCTCACGGCCGGTTGTTGAGGTACAACCCGAAAACCCGGAAAACCGAGGTGTTGCTGGGTAACCTGCATTTTGCCAATGGCGTGGCGGTATCCCCTCAGGGCGATTATGTGCTGGTGAACGAGACCTGGAAATACCGCATTCTCCGTTACTGGATCAACGGTCCCAAGGCTGGCCGGGCAGAGGTGTTTGCCGACAACCTGCCGGGTTTTCCGGATAACCTGGCGGTGGATGATGAGGGTCGCTATTGGGTCGCCTTCCCGACCCTGCGCAATCCCCAGGTGGATGCCATGCACAAGTCCCCGTGGCTGAAGGATCTGGTTGCCAAGTTGCCGGATAGCCTGAAGCCCAAGCCCCAGAACTACGGCCTGGTGGTCGCCTTCGATAGCAAGGGCCAGATGCTGACCAGCCTGCACGACACTCGTGGTACTCATCTGCAGGAGATTACCTCAGTTAATCCCCACGACGGTGTTCTATACTTTGGTTCACTTCACAACGACCGTATTGGCCGGCTACCGTTGCAGGCCATCCCTGGCCTTGGAGAAGCAACCCCATGACTGATGCCCCCGCCCTGAGCTGGGATTTGCCCGGCCCGTTCACCCTGGAAATCTCGGTTCAGGCCGAAGATACCGATCGACTTGGCCATGCCAATAACGTGGTGTACATCCGCTGGCTGGAGGAGGTGAGCTGGGCGCACATCGAGAGTCTGGGCATGACCTGGGCCCTGCACGAGGAAACCGGCAAGGCCATGGCCATTACCCACACCGACGTGGACTACCTGATGTCGGCTAATGCCGGAGACCAGCTGGTGCTGGGCACCTGGCTGACGGACTGGGATGGTCGTTTCCGCTCCGCCCGACAGTTCCAGCTGATTCGCAGGGCCGATGGCAAAACCCTGTTGCGGGGTCTGTCCACTCACGCCTGCGTTGATATGAAATCCCAACGCCCGGCACGGGCTCCGAAAGCATTCGTCGATATTCTGTCCGGCGCTCTGGTGCCCGGTGGCCGGGGCCTGCCGCGCTAGGGCCGTCGTCGGAAATATCTGCTAGTCTCATCCTTGATGCCCTTCGAGGGACATCTGACCCCATGCACTCCGGAGGCAACCATGGAACCTACCGACGTTAGTGAATCAATCCTCATGCAGCACGTGATCTACGGCGAGTTTGGTGAGCGGGAGGTGCTTCAGGTGGCGCAGGCTCCGGTGCCTGAGGCCCGGGAAGGTGAAGTGGTCATCCGAGTGCATGGCGCCGGTTTGAACCCGATTGACTGGAAGACCCGGAAGGGGCTGGGGTTCGCCGCCCGACAGATCGAAAACCGGCTGCCCTGGACGCCGGGGTACGACGTTGCCGGTGAGGTCGTCGCCGTTGCTGAGGGCGTGACCACCCTGGCCCCGGGCGACCGGGTGATGGGTATGGTGGGCTTTCCGGCCGGCGGTGGTGCATATGCGGAGTACACACTGGCTCGTGCTGACGAGTTGGCCATCGTCCCTGATGAGCTTGATCTGGTGACCGCCGGCGCGGTGCCCCTGGCGGCATTGACAGCCTGGCAGGCCCTGTTTGAGGTGGCCAGGCTGGAATCCGGTCAGAAGATACTGATTCATGCCGGGGCAGGCGGTGTCGGCCATTTTGCGGTTCAGTTTGCGCTGGAGCGTGGTGCCCATGTGGTGGCAACAGCCTCACCGGCCAATCGGGATTTTCTGGCAGAGCTCGGCGTGCACGAAGTGATTGATTACCACACTACCGACGTGGCTGAGGAGTGCTATGGCCTGGATGTGGTGCTGGACCTGGTGGGAGGGGAAGCCGGCAAACGCTCCCTGCATACCCTGTCAGAAACCGGCGTGCTGGTGACCATTCCCACTGTGACTGCAGATGACATTGTCAGCGCCGCCGAGGCCATGGGGCTCCGGGCCCACGGCATGACCGTAAGGCCGGACGTGTTTCACCTGGACGAAATTGCCGAGCTCATTGAAGACGGCGATGTGCGGGTCCACATTGACCAGGCTTTCCCGCTGGATCAGGTGCAGGCCGCCCACGCTTTGCTGGAGGGCGGCCACGTCCGTGGCAAGCTGGTACTCGACTGCCGCTGACGGTTGCGAATAGCGTCAGGCTGGAGCGGCACCGCTTGCCGTTTTGTCGCCCTTCTCACCGGCAGGTTCTTCCCGGTCCCGACGTTCCTTCTGGGGTTGTGGGGGAACCAGGCTGATCAGTACCCAGTCGTCACCGGGCTCGAGGGTTTCCATGTCCTTGACCGGGTGAATATGGTCCCGACTGTCGCGTACGAACAACACCAGGGCCTGGTTCTGATACTGGTTCAGAAACTGCTGGTAGCTGAACTCTTCGCTTAGCTGCGTGGTTTTCACGGTGTAGCCCTGGCTGACCAGGCTCGCCAGCTTGGCATAGCTGACACCATCGAACAGTCCCCGGGTTCGCTGCACCTTGCCTGCGGTCTGAAGCCGCGCCCGCTGATCCTGGTCGCCCTCTACCAAACCAAACACTGAATCATCTCCGAACCAGTCCAGAAAATGGTAGGTGGCCAGGCTGTTCATCTGCTTGTACGGCGACAGAATCAGCAGGTTGCCGATGCCGGTCAGGTCCATATGCTTGGCCGCGTGTTCCGACACCGGGTTGCCGAAATACACCGGCAGGTTTTCCATGCGTGCCTGGCGCACGTTCTCCCAGTTGGTGTCGGTCAGCATGGTGGGAATGTCATGCTTTTTCAGGGCCTGGGCCACCAGCCGGGCCACCGGGTTGGCACCCAGAATCAGGAAGCCGTGCGCGGGCGGTTCCTGAACCCCCAGCAGCTTTGCCACTGGCCGGGCAGTGAGGCTTTGCAGGGTAACGGTGGTGATGATGAGCATAAACACCAGTGGCACCAGTACGCCGGCACTCTCATAGCCGATTCGCTCAAGCTGGAATGCGAACAGCGCTGAGACCGCCGCAGCGACAATGCCACGTGGAGCAATCCAGCTCAGGTACAGCTTTTCGCGCCAGTTCAGTGTGGTGCCAATGGCCGAGAGGAAAATGCTCGCGGGGCGTGCAATCAGCATGAGGATAGCCAGCACAGCAACCAGGCCCCAGCCCAATTCGGCGATGGCGGCAAACTCCACGCGGGCGGCCAGAATGATAAACAGGGCCGAAATGAGCAACACACTGAGGGATTCCTTGAATTCCAGAATGCTGTCGACCGGAACCTGCTTCATGTTGGCCATCCAGATGCCCATCACGGTCACGGTCAGCAGCCCCGATTCGTGGGCCAGTTCGTTGGAGATGGCAAAGACACCCAGCATGAAAGTGAGCGTGCCGGCGTTATGCAGGTACTGCGGGATCCAGTGCTTTCTGAGGACCAGGCCGTTCAGGTAGCCGGCGGCGGCACCGATGGCAAAGCCTACCAGCAGGGTTTTGCCAAAAATATAGAGGGAATGGCTGAAAACATTGCCCTGGCCCCAGGAAACAATGCCCTCGAACACCAGAACGGCCAGCAGTGCGCCTACCGGGTCAATGATGATGCCTTCCCAGGTGAGGATGTTCGCCAGCTTGGAGGTAGGGCGCACCGCCCGGAGCAGGGGCGCAATCACGGTAGGCCCGGTGACGACGGAGATAGCACCGAACAACAAAGCAACTTCCCAGGATACCTGGAGAATCCAGCGGGCGGCCAGGGTGCCGATAATGCAGGTGACGATGGTGCCCACAGGAATAAGATTGCGCACCATCTTGCCGTGGCCTTTGATTTCCTCGTAGCGCAGGGTAAGGCTGCCCTCGAACAGGATGATGGCCACTGCCAGGGAGATGACGGGAAACAGCAGGTCGTCAAAAATGGCTTCCGGTTGCAGGAACCCGGTCACTGGGCCGGCAAGGATGCCACCGGCGAGCAGGAACAGGATAGCCGGCATGCGTACCCGCCATGCCAGCCACTGGCAAACCAGGGAAGAAACGCCGATGCCGGCCAGAATTAACGTGGTGCTTACGGCCATAAAAGGGCCCCGATGGTTGAATTAGGCGTTGGCCTTGCGGGCGATGCGATTCAGCAGCCGCGACGCTGCGAAAAAGCCGAAACTTGCTGTCACCGGGCTGGCAGCACCAAAACCGGTGGCGCAGTCGAGCCGCACCGGGCCGTCGCTTGTCGGTTTCTGTTGACATACCTCGCCGTCCGGGGCGGGATAGGTCAGTTGTTCCAGAGAGTATACAGCTTCTACGCCGAAGCGCCGTTTCGGGTTTCGGGAAAAACCGTATTCCCGGCGCAACATATTACGGACCTTGGCCAATAATGGATCCTGTGTGGTTTTCGCCAGGTCTGCAACCTGGATCTGGGTCGGATCCATCTGGCCCCCGGCACCACCGGCACAGATGATCGGAATCTTGCGCCGCTGGCAGTGGGCAATCAGCGCCGCTTTTGCCTTCACGCTGTCGATGGCATCCACCACGCCGGTCATATCTTCGGTGATCAGCTCGCCGACATTCTTCACCGTGAGAAAGCCAAAGTGCACCCGAATATCCGCCTGGGGATTGATGGCCCGCAACCGCTCCGCCATGGCGTCGGTTTTGGTTCGACCATACTGGCCCTGCAGAGCATGCAGCTGCCGATTGGTGTTGGAGACACAGATGTCGTCCATATCAATCAGGGTGATCGTGCCAATACCGCTGCGCGCCAAGGCTTCCGCCGCCCAGGAACCCACGCCGCCGAGGCCGACAATGGCGATGTGGGCATGGCGGAAAGCATGCAGGGCCTTGCGGCCGTACAGACGTTCTATGCCGCCGAAGCGGAGGTGGTAGTCGTCGGAGGTCATGCAGTCTCTACTGGAGTATCAAAAATACAGTGTGCATTGTACTTGTGTAGCAGGACTGGCGAAAAGCATTCATAAAAAAAGCCGCGCATAGCGCGGCTTCAAGAAGGTACCAGCCTCGCAAGGAGGCGGGTTGGACTAGTTCAGAGACACTAATCAACGTGACTATTATCAATTTCTGATCTGTCTTGATGAAGGTCACAAATTGCCATTTGCCGGTCATTTCCGGCCAGGATTTTTGGCCTGACCGGAAGTTCTGCCGCTTAGGCCATCCACTGCTCATCCTCCAGGGCCATCAGGCTGTCTTTGCCGGACTGGATATCCCGTAGCAGCCAGTCCGCCTCGGGCATCAGTTTCTCGAAATAGAAACGGGCGGATACTTGCTTGCTTTCCAGCAAAGGCTTGTTGCCTTCGCCGGCTTCGAGCTTCTGGCCGGCAACGGCAGCCATGCGAGACCAGAGATAGCCGATGACGGTCAGGGCTGTCAGACGCAGATATGGTGTTGCCGCAGCGCCAGCCTGCTCCGGATCTTTCGGGGCATTCTGGGCCAGCCACAGAGTGGCCTGCTCAAGACCCTTGATGGCGCCTTTCAGTTCTTCCCGGTAGGGCGCATCAGGATTGTCTTTCAGGTAACCAGTCAGCTCGGCAAACAGGGCGCGTACCAGTTGCCCGCCCTTCAGCGACAGTTTGCGGCCTACCAGATCCATCGCCTGGATGCCGTTGGTGCCCTCGTAGATACGGGCGATACGGCCGTCGCGTACCAGTTGTTCCAGCGGCCAGTCCTGGGTGAAGCCGGAGCCACCCAGTACCTGCTGGCCCCAGTTGGCGTTGTTGTAGCCCTCATCGGTCAGGAAGGCTTTGACCACCGGCGTCAGCAGCTGTACCAGGTCGTCGGCGTTTTCACGAACCTCTTCGTCCGGGTGTGCCACGGAGAGATCCAGCTGGTGGCCGGTAAACAGTGCCAGCGCACGCATGCCCTCGTTCAGCACTTTCTGGCGCATCAGCATGCGGCGTACATCCGGATGCACAATGATCGGGTCGGCCGGGCCGTCGGGGTTTTTCGGGCCACTCAGGGAGCGGCTTTGCAGACGCTCTTTGGCGAAGGCCAGGCTCTCCTGGTAGGCCATTTCCGCTAGGCCCAGGCCCTGCATGCCCACCATCAGGCGGGCTTCGTTCATCATGGTGAACATGGCGCTCATGCCCTTGTTGGGCTCGCCCACCAGCCAGCCCTTGGCGCCTTCAAAGTTCATCACGCAGGTGGCGGAACCTTTGATACCCATCTTGTGCTCCAGGCCACCACAGAAGGCCGGGTTGCGCTCGCCGGAGTCCGGCAGGAACTTGGGTACTACAAACAGGGAAATGCCTTTGGTGGTGTCTGGTGCGCCCGGCAACTTGGCCAGCACCAGATGGACAATGTTGTCCACCAGGTCGTGCTCGCCTCCGGTAATCCAGATTTTGGTGCCTTCAATGGCGTAGCTGCCATCGTCGTTCGGCGTGGCCCTGGTGCGGATCAGGCCCAGATCGGTGCCGCACTGGGGCTCGGTCAGGCACATGGTGCCGGTCCATTCGCCGGAAATCAGTTTTTCCAGATATGTCTGCTTAAGCTCTTCCGAGCCGTGGGCATAGAGGGCGCTGATGGCACCATGCGTCAGGCCGGGGTACATGCCCAGCGACAGGTTGGTGGAGCATACCATTTCGTCCACGACGAATTTCAGGGTGTGAGGCAGGCCCTGGCCGCCAAACTCCAGTGGCGCGTCCAGCGCGGTCCAGCCACCTTCGACAAACTTCTGATAGGCCTCTTTGAAGCCGTCTGGTGTCTTGACCAGTTTGGTTTCCGGGTCGTAGCTGCAGCCCTGACGGTCGCCAACCTGGTTGGTGGGCTGAATGACCTCTGCCGCCAGTTTTCCGGCCTCATCAATGACCGCGGAGATCAGGTCTGGTGTGGCATCGGCATACTTTTCCAGCTCGTGCAGCTTGTCTGCGCCCAACACATCAAACAACAGAAAGCGAAGGTCGTTCGCTGGTGCCTGGTATTGCATGGATACTCTCCTGTTTTGATTTGGCGGTCTAAATGACCGACGGATGTCGTCGTTCTGATCTGGAAGTTTTTCTTCATACGGGCGTTTGAAATTTTTGGTTTGCTTCTGGATGGCCTGAAAGCATTGATTTTTCGTATCAACGGCATGGTGTTGATTGATCATTGGGAGAGTAGCGAATGACAACCGTTATTGCGGGCGTATCCGGTGCCATCGGTGCGGCATTGGCCCGGCGTTATCTGGGAAGCTATCCGGACCAGAGCCTGGTTGGCTTGTGCCGTAAGCCGGAGACGGCACCGAACGATCTGAAAAATTACTCTGGCGTGAGATTGATGGCCTGGGATGCAGAGGACGAGCAGCGGCTTGATGTCGCCGAGTTCAAGGCTGTGCTGGAAGCTTCTGGTCCGGTTCAAACCGTTATTTATGCCGCAGGCCTGCTGCACGATGACCAGTTGTTTCCGGAGAAACGGTTGGAGGATATTGATGGCCGAAGCATGATGCGAAGCTACCAGGTGAACTGCCTCGGGTTTGTCTCGCTGATGCAGAGGCTGGCTCCGGTGCTGAGGGGAAAGCACTTCAAGCGTATTGCCGCGGTGTCTGCGAAAGTGGGGTCTATTTCGGACAACCAGTTAGGGGGCTGGTACGCCTATCGCGCCTCCAAGGCGGCGATGAATATGGTGGTGAAGAACCTTTCTATTGAATTGTCGAGGCGTTACGCGCCACTGGCATGCGTTTCCGTGCACCCGGGCACCACCTTGTCGTCGCTGAGCCAACCATTTCAGCAGTCGCTGGAGCGGTTAACGGTACACGAGCCAGAGCAGACGGCAAGCAATCTGTTTTCGGTTCTGGAAAGCCTTGATGACAGGGATAATGGACGTTTTATCAGTTGGGATGGCAGTGATCTGCCATGGTAGCGCAGTCATGCTGCGGCGGCGCCGCAGCATACTGTTAACGCAGGAACGGATTGAGCAGGCGGGTGAAGGTCCCGGTCAGCTTCAGGGGGGCGCTCAGCACTGACAGCGTAATGCAGTCTTCGCAACCGACGGCCACCGGACGATGTTCGTCCTGTTCGTTCAGAACCACAAAGTCCCACTGATTGAATACGCCCTTCTGGTCTGCAAATGCCCCTTGAAGTACAATCGTGGTTTCATCGCCACGGTGGGTATGGGCCGGCGCCTTGCCGCCCGCTACCAGTTTTTGCAGAACGACCCTCTCGTTCTGGCCGGGAAACTTGTCGGTAATGTCGAGCACACTCACGTCCGCAAGCTGACGTTTCCAGGGCAGCGCATTGATGTCATCCCCGAGCAGTTTCTGCAGAGGGCTCACCTTCGGTTGAGGAACCACCGGAGATGATGCTTGCGGGGAGCTATCGATACGCGCCATCAGTTGGTCAAAGCTCGAATCAGCCACCGTCACCTTTGGCTGGTGATCCATCATGACCGCGCCCAGGCTGTTCAGAGTATCTACCCGGCTACGGCAGTGGGGGCACTGCTCCAGATGCAGGCGGATGCACAGAGCATGGGGCTCGCTCAGGTTGCCCGCACTGTACTCCATCAGACTCAGGCTGTCGGGATGGTGCCGTGTCATACGTTTTGATCCTGCAAAATCACTTTCAGTTTGTTCAGTGCCAGGCGAACCCGGCTTTTCACGGTGCCGAGAGGAATGTTGAGCTCATCTGCCACCATCTGGTGGGATTTGTGCTCCATATATACCTTCGCGATTACGGTAATCTGCTCTTCCGGGAGCTGGCTCAGCGACTCCCGGATGCGCCGCTCGGACATCAGGCGGTGCAGGGAGGTAACTGGTTCGTCTTCGTTATCACCCGGAATCTGCCAGAGATCCTCGGTTTCCACCGCCATCTCAGCACTGGTCCGCTGCATTTTACGCAGCATATCAATGCGCTGATTCCGGGCAATGGTGAAAATCCAGGTGGATGCGGCCGCTTTGCGCCAGTCGTAAAGACAGGAACGGCGCCAGATAGAGACGAAGACTTCCTGCACCAGCTCTTCCGCGTGGCTGGCCAGCCCGTTCGAGATCGCGTAGTACTTGATCTGCGGGGCAAAGTGCTCGAACAAAGCATGATAAGCCGCCCGATCCTGATGCTTGCCGACTTTTTCCAACAAAACACCCCAGGGGTCTTTGCGCCCTTCGGTTTTCGTTGGTTGCTGCTCCAGTGTTGTCACCGGGCGCTCCTTGACAGTTATCGTATTTGAGCTGGCTATGGTCATCATTCTATGCACTCGTCACAGATTTGTCAGTGAGAGTGTTTACGCAATGGATTACCGGGCGGATTCATGGATTCCGAAAAAATTGTCGGGATGGCCAGAAGGCCGGAAGAACTGCGTCACCGGGGTTATTGCCGGTTGCCCCGGCAGGGGCTAGTCTGATCGGTAAAACAACGATCAAAAATTCCAGACCATGAACGCAACGCTCTCCAGTGGCTCTTTGCCCGTTATGCGGGTGCATTACGCTGAAATTCTCTGCCAATTGGCAGAGGAGCGTGGGGTGCGTCGTTCGGAACTCGTGTCAGTGGCCGGTATTCGAAACAGCCAGCTCAGTCATCCCGATAATTTCATTACGCTCAATCAGTTCACGGCATTATGCCAGCAGGTGCTGAGCCGCTGTGATGACGACTGCCTCGGGCTGGAATACGGCAAGCGTCTGAAGTTCACCGCTCACGGAGCTCTGTCTCAGGCCGCCATCAGTTGCGACACCCTGGAACAGGCGTTGGCGGTGTTGATCAAATACTTCCGGATTCGGTTCGCCTACATGTCACTGTCGTTCTTTATCGAGGATGAAGATGCGGTGATTCAGCTGGAGATTCACCACTACACCGAGGAACTGCATCGGTTTAATATCGAAGTGGTGATGGCCACCCTGATGGACGTGAATTACCTGTTATTCGGCACTCAGTTACTGGATGGTGGCCGTTGCCTGGTGGATTACCCGCGCCCGGGGGATGTTGAACGCTACCAGTATCTGTTCGGCGGTAAGGTCACGTTCTCGGCGGGGGTAAACCAGTTGCGGTTTCGCAAGTCGTTTCTGGGGTTGCCTATGTCACTGTCCAATCCGGTTGCCCGCCGGGTGGCAGAAGCCCAGTGCGAGGAAGAAATGCGCCAGATGGAAGCATCTGCCTCGGTGAGCGATCGGGTCTTGCGTTTGCTGGAGTCTGCCCGGGATGGGCGTTTGCCCGGCCTCGAGGATGTGGCGCAGCAAATGGGGGTGTCGCCACGAACGCTTCGGCGGCAGCTCTCCGCCGAGGGTGGAGGCTTTCATGGTCTTCAGGAGAGTGTGCGACATCAGCGGGCCCGGGAGCTGCTGTCGCGCCATTCGGCGATGAGCATTGACGAGATTGCCGAGCATCTGGGTTACAGCGACCCGTCCAATTTCGGCCGGGCCTTTCGCAAGTGGGAAGGAGTGTCGCCGTCGGCCTGGCGCCGGGATAATCAGGCCTGATTGCTCATGATCGCCCCTTAGACCCCCCCCCCTTTTTCATTCCTCCAGGTAGGTATAGCCCTCCAGGCCAGAGGACAGTTCGGCCAGCAGCGTCTGCTGCAGCTCAGGTGTCAGGCTGCTGTGCCGGAACTTCTGCCGGTAGGCCTCAAGCAGATTGGCGGGTTCGAAATTCACATAACGCAGTACTTTCGCCACGGTGTCCCCGGTGATGGGTTCCCCCACCTGATATTGTCCCTGTTGGCCCAGTTTCACATCCACCGAGTGGGTATCGCCGAACAGGTTGTGCATATCGCCAAGAATTTCCTGATAGGCGCCGGTCATGAAGAAACCCATCAGCAAGGGGGATTCCGGGTCGTGTTCGGGCAGTGGCAAGGTGGTTTCGATGCCCTGGCCGTCCACATACTGGTCAATCCGGCCGTCGGAATCGCAGGTGATATCCTGGATAACGGCCCGCCGGTTCAGGGGCCGGTTCAGCCCGTTGATCGGCATCACCGGAAAGATCTGGTCGATGCCCCAGACATCCGGTAGAGACTGGAACAGGGAAAAGTTCACGAACAGTTTCTCGGCAAGCTTCTCGTTCAGCTCGTCGATGATTTCCCGGTGCGCCCGGTTGGCAGTGTCCAGCTCGGCCCGGAGAATCCGGCAGCAGCGCACGTACACGGCTTCTGCCTGGGCCCGCTCCTGCAAGGACAGCAGGCCGTGGGCAAACTGGGCGTGCACATCGGCCATGGCGTGCAGGATGTCGTGGTAGATTTCCGCCAATGAGCGAGGGGAATCTTCATCCTGAAGGCTGTCCAGGTCGCGCCAGAGATCCTGCAGTGGTGCCGGGGCCTCCGCTGCGGGTTCGGTGGGCTCGCGATTGTCGGGGTATTCCCGGTCAATCACATTGGTGACCAGTACCGAGTGATGTGCGGTGAGCGCCCGGCCGGATTCACTGATCAGGTCCGGGTGCGGGATGCCCTGGCGGTCACACTCGGCCTGCAGCACGTGCACCACATTGTAGGCGTATTCAAACACGCTGTAGTTCATGGAGCAGCTGCTGCGGGAACGGGTTCCTTCGTAGTCGACACCCAGGCCACCGCCGATATCCACGGTACCAATCGGGGCGCCCATAGCGTGCAGTTCCGTGTAGAAACGAGCGCACTCACGCAAGCCGGTCTGGATGTCCCGGATATTGGCAATCTGTGAGCCCAGATGAAAATGCAGCAGTTGCAGGGTGCCCAGGGCGCCGGCCTGTTTCAGGATACCCACCACATCCAGCACCTGGCTGGCAGACAGACCGAACTTGGATTTCTCGCCCCCGGTATTCTGCCAGTTGCCCTTGCCAATAGTCGCCAACCGGGCTCGCACGCCAATCAGCGGGGAAATGCCCAGCTTTTTTGCCTCTTCCAGAATCAGTGGCAGTTCCGACTGCTTTTCCACCACGATAAACACCCGGTGACCCAGTTTCTGGCCGATCAGTGCCAGGCGGATGTACTCCCGGTCCTTGTAGCCGTTGCAGACAATCACCGAACCGGCCTGCTTTGCCAGCGCCAGTACGGCCATCAACTCCGGTTTGCTGCCGGCTTCAAGGCCCACCTGGTTGGCCGAGGCGGCCGGTTCGGCTGACAGCAGTTCTTCCACCACCCGGCGCTGCTGGTTTACCTTGATGGGGTAAACCGCCGTATAGCGGCCCCGGTAGCCCTGCTCCTGAGTGACTTTGTTGAAGGCATTGCAGAGCTTGTTGACCCGGTCGTGCAGGATGTCGGTAAAGCGGATCAGGACCGGCAGGGGAACACCTGCATCGGCCAGTGAACGAGTCAGCGCTGGCAGGTTGATGCGGGCGTCGCTTCTGCCCCGGTCCGGGCAGATTTCAACCTCGCCCTGACCGTTGACTGAAATGTATCCGTCACTCCAGTGAGCGATGTTGTAGACCTTGTGGGCTGGTGATGCAGCGGTTTCAGCCATTGTTGCTATCCTGTCAGGAAACCCGGGGCGGCCGGCGGGCCGGTAACAGGCTGCATTGTAGGAGCTGACCACTGCACCTACAATACGCCCCTTTCAGATGCCCCGGCACATTGCAGCGGCACACAGTGGGAGACAGACATGACCGCATTGAACGAAGGCTGGTTCACCGAGGTATTTCAGGACCAGGGCACCGCTTTTTCCCTGCAGGTAAAGCGCAAGCTCCATGAAGAGCAGACGCCATTTCAGAAACTCGAAATCTATGAAACCGAAACCTTCGGCAACCTGATGGTTCTGGACGGCTGTGTGATGCTGACCACCAGGGACAATTTCCTGTACCACGAAATGATGACCCATCCTGCGCTGTTCACCCACAAGGACCCGAAAAAAGTGGTCATCGTCGGTGGTGGCGACTGCGGCACTCTGAAAGAAGTGCTGAAGCACCCTGGAGTGCAGGAAGCCTGGCAGGTGGAGATCGATGAGCGGGTAACCCGCATGTCTGAGAAGTATTTTCCAGAACTGTGCGAAGCTAATGGCGACCCCCGTGCCAACTTCTTTTTCGGTGATGGCATCCAGTGGATGCGTGATATCGAGCCGAACAGCATTGATGTGCTGATTATCGACAGTACCGATCCGGTGGGTCCTGCGGAAGGTCTGTTCGCACTGGATTTCTATCGCGATGCCATGTTGGCCCTGAGGGAAGGCGGTATCATCGTTCAGCAGAGCGAATCTCCCCTGCTGCACACCAATACCATCATCAAGGACATTCACGATGATATGCACAAAGTCGGTTTTGGCCATGTGCAGACATTGCCATTCCCCCAGCCGGTATACCCCACGGGCTGGTGGAGCTGCACCATGGGCAGCAAGGAAAACCCGCTGAAGTATTTCCGCGAGGAAGATGCCAACAACCGCCCCTTTGTCACCCGTTACTACAATGCCGGGGTGCACCACGGTGCCTTGGCCATGCCGCAGTTTATGGTGGATGCGCTGGAAGATGAGGTTCGCCCGGAAGAGGGTTGAACCAGACCGTAAAGAAGAAGGGCGCCACAAGGGCGCCCTTCTTTTTTACGGTAGGTAGCGGTATTACTGCTTGCCGCTGACAAACTCCGGATAGGCTTCCATACCGCATTCGGAGAGGTCGACACCTTCGTACTCTTCTTCTTCGGTCACGCGGATGCCCATGACAGCCTTCAGGATACCCCAGACAACCAGGCTGGCCACGAATACCCAGATGAAGATGGTCAGGGCGCCGATGATCTGGCCGCTGAAGCTGGCATCGCCGTTGGTAACCGGTACCAGCAGCAGGCCCAGCAGACCACAGACACCGTGGGCAGAGATGGCGCCGACCGGATCGTCGATGCGCAGCTTGTCCAGAGTGACGATGCTCAGTACCACCAGGATGCCGCCCAGGGCGCCCCAGATAGTGGCTGTCAGCGCGCTCGGGGTGGACGGCTCGGCGGTGATTACCACCAGACCGGCGATGGCACCGTTCAGCAGCATGGTCAGGTCAGCCTTGCCAAACATCAGGCGAGCCGTGATCAGGGCGGCAATAGCGCCACCGGCAGCGGCTGCGTTGGTGTTCAGGAACACCATGGCCACGGAGTTGGCACTGGCTACGTCGCCGAGTTTCAGTACAGAACCACCGTTGAAACCGAACCAGCCCATCCACAGGATGAAGGTACCCAGAGCGGCCAGCGGCATGTTGGCGCCCGGGAAGGCACGGATTTCACCGTTGGGGCCGTATTTGCCTTTACGCGGGCCAAGCAGCAGTACACCAGCCAGGGCCGCAGCGGCACCTGCCATGTGTACGATGCCGGAGCCGGCGAAGTCACTGAAGCCAAGATCACCGAGGTTGTACATACCGAACACATCGGCGCCACCCCAGGTCCACGAGCCTTCCAGTGGGTAGATAAAGCCAGTCATGAAGACCGCGAATACCAGGAACGCCCACAGCTTCATGCGCTCGGCAACCGCGCCGGACACGATGGACATGGCGGTGGCCACGAACACGACCTGGAAGAAGAAGTCAGAGGCCGCCGAGTAGATGGAGCCGCCGGTGAAGCCGTCTTCGCGGGTGGCGAAGTCACCCAGTACGCCGTCCACGTCCACATCGGCGATGCCGGAGAGGAAGACGTTACCGCCGTACATGATGGCGTAACCGCACACCAGGTACATGGTGCAGGCCACGGCAAAGAGCGCGACGTTCTTGGTCAGGATTTCGGTGGTGTTTTTAGCACGCACCAGGCCGGACTCGAGCATGGCAAAGCCTGCGGCCATCCACATGACTAATGCGCCACACACGAGAAAATAAAAGGTATCTATTGCATACTGCAGGTGAAAGAGATTGCTTTCCATAGGAAGCCCTCCGCACAAGGCTCTTCAAGTTATAAGTTTTTTGCGTTGGCTAGGTGTCAGTTCTGGATCAGACCGCTTCTTCGCCGGTTTCGCCTGTCCGGATCCGGATAGCCTGTTCCAGTTCAGTCACGAATATTTTGCCGTCGCCGATCTTGCCGGTATTGGCTGCCTTGGTGATGGCTTCGATGACCTGGTCCAGCAGGTTGTCGCCGATGGCGATTTCAACCTTCACCTTGGGCAGGAAATCCACTACGTATTCCGCGCCACGATAGAGTTCCGTGTGGCCTTTCTGCCGTCCGAAGCCTTTAACTTCGGTAACGGTTACGCCTTGAACGCCAATCTCGGATAGTGCCTCACGGACATCATCCAATTTGAAAGGCTTGATGATCGCTGTCACAAGTTTCATTGCTTTCTCCTTGGTAAAGCCGTCCCAACAGTGAGGGCCCGTCGGCCGGTTGTTGAGTTCGGGATGCTGCCACCTCGCACATCAATTGTGCGGATTGCGTACGAGGGCTTTAGCATCGGGTATGCCAACGCAAAAAATAGCTTTTAAAACAAACTCTTAATTATTGTCTGTGCCGAAATGGCGCAGCTTGGCGCACCGTTGTGGTGCATTGTGCCTGCGATTGTCTCAAAACAGCGCAGTCGGGCCATCGGCCGCGGCCATTATAATGCCGACCGGGTACAGTATGGCAGGGGGTAGGGTGTGATACACTCCCGCAAACACCCCGGCGACACGGAAAATAGTCTGATATCGCCGAAAAACCGATACGAGAGGTGATTGATGAAAGGGCCCCAGGAAATTTTTTCTCAGTTGCAGGGTCAGTTTGGCCAGTTTGTTCCCGATATGGCTCGGGCAGCACGGGAAGATTTTGAAACCCAGGCCCGGGCCACGGTGATGTCGGTTCTGTCCCGGCTGGAGCTGGTGACCCGGGAAGAATTTGATGCCCAGCAGGCGGTCCTGATGAAAACCCGTGAAAAGGTTGAGGCCCTGGAAAAACGTGTTGCCGAACTGGAGCAACGCCAGAGTTCCTGATGGTTTGCCCGGGCGGCAGGGTCGCTGCCCGCAACGACTGATTGTTCTGTGCCATGGAAGGTTGTCATGCTCGCTATTGTCCATTCGCGCGCCAGCATTGGCGTGTCTGCTCCCCCGGTTACCGTTGAGGTGCACCTGTCTGGTGGCCTGCCGGCATTATCCATCGTCGGGCTGCCGGAAACCGGAGTGAGGGAAAGCAAGGATCGGGTTCGCAGTGCACTGCTGAATGCCGGTTTCGAATTCCCCGCCCGTAGAATCACCATCAATCTCGCGCCTGCTGACCTGCCCAAAGAAGGTGGCCGTTTTGATTTGCCCATTGCCCTGGGCATCCTGGCAGCCTCCGGCCAGATTCCCCCCGAAAGCCTCGAAAGCCACGAGTTTCTCGGAGAACTGTCCCTGGATGGTGCGCTTCGGCCCCTCAAGGGGATATTGCCCGCGGTACTGGCGGCCCGCGAAGCAGGCCGTTCGCTGTTGCTACCTCAGGACAACGCCGAGGAAGCTGCCCTTGCCAGCCGTGATGATGTGCTTGCCGCGAGCCATCTGCTGACAGTGTGTGAGCATCTGACGGGCCGTGCCAGGCTGGTTCCTGTTCCTCGATCTGAAACGCCGGGAGACGGTGCCGCAGCGGTGTCTGTGGCCGATCTCTCAGAGGTGCGAGGCCAGCAAGTGCCCCGTCGGGCGCTGGAGGTGGCCGCAGCTGGCGGTCACAATCTGCTGTTTTTCGGCCCGCCCGGAACCGGTAAAAGTATGCTGGCGAGCCGGTTACCGGGCATTCTGCCAGGTTTGCCAGATGAGGCAGCCATGGAGGTGGCCAGCGTGCATTCCGTTGCGGGCCAGCCGCTAAAGCCAGGTGGCTGGCGTCAGCCACCATTCAGGGCGCCTCATCACACGGCGTCTGCGGTGGCGCTGGTGGGCGGTGGCAGCAGTCCTCGCCCGGGCGAGATTTCTCTGGCGCACCGGGGGGTGTTGTTTCTGGATGAACTGCCGGAGTTTGAACGGCGGGTCCTGGAAGTGTTGCGGGAACCCATGGAAACTGGCGAAATCTCCATCAGCCGGGCGGCGCGGCAGGTCACTTTCCCAGCGCGATTTCAGGTCGTGGCCGCTATGAACCCATGTCCATGCGGTTACAGTGGTCACCCCAATATCGAGTGCCAGTGCACGCCGGCACAGGTGATGCGTTATCGGGCAAAGATCTCGGGGCCGTTGCTGGATCGGTTCGATCTGCATGTGGAGGTTCCAGTGCAGTCCGGAGAGGTCTTGCTCGGTTCCGGGGCGTCCGGTGAGAGTAGCTCCAGTGTCAGGGCCAGGGTTCTGGCTGCCAGGGCCCGGCAGGAGGCTCGTGGGATGCTCAACTCGGGCCTCTCGGGAGCGTTGCTGGATCAGGCTTGCCGGCTGGATGCGGCCAGTGAGCGGTTGTTGACCCGGGCCATGGAGCGACTGGGGTTGTCGGCCCGGGCGCTCCATCGAATATTACGACTGGCCCGCACCCTGGCGGATCTGGAGGGTGCTGAACACCTGAGCCAGTCGCACCTGATGGAGGCGCTGGGTTACCGCCAACTCGACCGTCAGACTGGCCAGGGGTCGGTTGTCTCCGCCTGAAGCTGCTGACTCTGGTAAACTGTGTGCCAGGTTTATTCCACGAGATCCGCTTTGAAGCTTGAGGACACAGAATGACTGACCAGAACGAGACTCAGGATACGAATCCGGTCACCACACGCCGCGGTGTTCGCAGCTTTGTACTGCGCCAGGGGCGGATGACCGAAGGTCAGAAGAAGGCCTTCGATCGCAACTGGGCCAAGTACGGACTGAGCCGTGACAATGGCATGATCGACCCCCGTGAGGTGTTTGGCCGCGATAACATGCTCAACCTGGAGATCGGTTTCGGGATGGGCAAATCCCTTGCCGATATGGCCGAAGCTGCACCCGAGCAGGATTTTATCGGCGTGGAAGTGCACCTGCCTGGCGTCGGCGCCTTGTTGAAAGAAGTGGAATCGCGTGGTCTTGAGAATGTGCGGGTATACAGCATTGATGCCAATGATGTGATTGACCTGTGTCTGCCGGATGCCTGTCTGGATCGGGTGATGGTGTTCTTTCCGGACCCGTGGCACAAGAAAAAGCACCACAAGCGCCGCTTGATCCAACCGGAATTTGTTCAGCGCATCCGCCATAAACTCCGGGTGGGCGGTATTCTGCACCTGGCCACTGACTGGGAGAACTACGCTGAGCACATGCTGGAAGTGATGAGTGCCTCAGAAGGCTTTGCCAATATCCAGGAGCAAGGTGGTTATTCGCCCAAGCCTGATGACCGCCCGATCACCAAGTTCGAGAAGCGTGGCGAAAATCTTGGCCACGGAGTATGGGATTTGTTGTTTTATCGTACCAACTGAGTTCAGTGGGAGTGAGTCAGGGGCCTGCGGCGGGAAGCGCGGATGACCACCAGGCCCGCCATGCCAAGTATCAGGCCGGTGAATTTCACCAGCGCCAGAATGGTGGCGGTCAGGCTCAGGGAGTCTGAGGGCGGATTGAAGTTATTAAGCAGAACAATGTTTTCCGCTACATCGCTGATGCCTGCGATGACAAACAGGGCGCGCACCCAGCGGGCGACCATCCGTTCCCGGATACCCGGTCTGTCCCGGGTGAAGTGGCGGGTTAATTGAAGCAGCGCGGCCAGATAGACCACGATGAACACAAAGTCGAGCCACAGTGATAGCCGTGCCATGGCGAGATTGCCGTCCCGCCAGCTGCGCAGAATGGCGTGAGTCTGCTCGGCGGTACCGGCCAGTTGTAAACTGACGATCCCCTGAGGGGCGGCGGCCGTATGCAGTGGTTGGTTCAGCGCCACCAGAACCAGCCACAGTGCCAGTGCAGCCACCAGGGAAACTTTCATGGGCAGCTTCATCGGGCGCATGGGAATAAGCGGTGGGCGCTGGGCTGAGTCCATCAGAGAAAGTGCTCCAGCAGGCTGTTCAGGTATCTTTGCCCCTTTGCCGTCGCCTGCAGACGGTCGGGGACGATCAGGTTTTCATTTCGTAACTGTTCAAGTTTTACCGCAATGGACGACAGCGGTAAACCTGTACGCTCACCGTACAGTCTTTCGTCGGTGCCGCTTTTTAGTCTCAACGCATTCATCATGAATTCCAGGGGCCGGTCTTCCGGCTCTATGGCTTCACTGCCAGCGGTGCGGGAGCCGATCCGGTTGAGATACGCGTCGGGTTGCCGGGTCTTCCAGTATCGCAGGATGCGCCCGTCGGCAAGGCTCACCTTGCCATGGCCGCCTGCCCCAAGGGCCAGATAATCCCCGAAGGTCCAGTAATTCAGGTTATGCCGGCTCTGGGCGCCCGGCAGGCTCCAGGCGGAGACTTCATAGTCGTCCAGGCCGGCCCGGCGCAACAATTCTCCCCCCTGCTGGTAAATCTCCCAGAGCCGATCATCGTCCGGCAGGGCGGGTGGTCGGGAGAAAAACTCGGTGTTGGGCTCGATGGTGAGCTGATACCAGGACAGGTGCCGGGGCTGGTAGCTCAACGCTGCCTGTAAATCAACCAGAGCCTGACTCGGTGTCTGGTCGGGCAGGCCATGCATCAAGTCGACATTGAAGTTATCAAAACCGGCCTTGCGGGCGGCTTCAATGGCGCTGTGGGCCGAAGCTCTGTCGTGAATCCGGCCCAGGGTTTTCAGTTGCGCCGGGTCAAAGCTTTGAACACCGATGGACAGCCGATTGATGCCTGCCTCCCGGAAGCTCTCGAATCGACCAGTCTCCAGCGTGCCGGGATTGGCCTCCAGGGTGATTTCGGCCTCGGGGCTGAATGTTAGCCGTTCCCGGAGCCGCTCGAACAGGCGGTGGTAGAACGCGCCGCTCATCAGGGACGGGGTTCCGCCACCGATGAACACGGTTTCAATGGGGCGTTCCCGTACCAGGCTCAGATCCTGATCCAGGTCGTCCAGAAGGGCGTTCAGGTAGGCGTGTTCGGGAATCTCTCCCTTGACAGCGTGGGAGTTGAAGTCGCAGTACGGGCATTTGCGCACGCACCAGGGCACGTGAATGTACAGACTCAAGGGCGGGCAGACCGCCACGGGCAGGGTGGCGGTCACAGTATTAAAGCTCCGCCCTGAGTTGGTCCAGAAGGCTGGCCAGAGCCCGTCCCCGATGGCTGATCCTGCCTTTCTGCTCCCGTGTCAGCTCGGCAGCGCTGCATCCATGCTCCGGTACCAGAAAGACCGGGTCGTAACCGAAGCCGCCTTGCCCGTGCGGCTCGGCAAGAATGCGGCCTGGCCAGCGACCATGGCAGATGATCGGCGTGGGATCGTCAGCATGGCGGAGATAAACCAGAACGCAGTGAAACTGAGCGCTGCGCTCTGCTTCCGGCGTGTCTTTCAACGCTGCCAGCAACGCCTCGACATTATCATTGTCGGTTGCCTCTTCGCCGGCAAAGCGGGCGGAGCGAACGCCCGGGCGGCCGTCCAGGGCATCCACGGCCAGGCCACTGTCGTCGGCCAGCGCAGGCAGGCCAGTGACTCTCGCTGCATGGCGGGCTTTGATAATGGCATTCTCAACGAAGGTAACGGCCGGTTCTTCGGCCTCTGATACCCCAAGCTCACCCTGGGCGACCGGCTGCAAGCCAAGTGGCGCGAGCAGATCAGTCAGTTCGGCGATCTTGCCCTTGTTGTTGCTGGCGATGACGAGTTTGCGGGCCATGGTATCAGTCGTTGAACAGGGTATGGGAAAAACGGATCGGAAGATCTTCCTGGTGGCCGCTGGGGCGCGCCGTGACGTTGAACGTCATCAGATCTCCGGATTGATACTGGTACTGGGCAATGAAGTACACGGCATCACCTTCCTGAATGCGCCGGAACGCCAGAAAGTTCACCTGCTGGATATCGTTGGAGACCTGGCCTTCCACCTGCCCACTGACGGGCTGGATCTGGCCGTGCTCGTCTTCGGTCATGATCGAGATGTTAACGATGCCGATCCCCCGGCTGCGTTGCAGATTGTTGGCCTGTGCCACTTCCGGCGCCAGGAAGGTGCTGGGGAGCACGCTCCAGTGCACCTGATATTCTCCGAAATCCTTTTGTCCGGCCTGGCTGGTGATCGATACCAGCATGAGCCCGAACGCCAGAAACAGTGTCTTGCTTGCAGTCAGAAGGTTCATCATGTGCTCTCCCGTGTGATGCGGTATATGGCGATTTCCCCCAACAGATTGGGCCAGAGCCGCGCCAGCCAGCTGTTCTGATGCTGCCCGTCCACTACCCGGCGGCTTTTGATCTTGATGCCTTTCTGCCGGCACAGCGCTTCAAAATCCTTGAAAGTGCAGAGGCGGATATTGGGGGTGTTATACCATTTATACGGCAGTGCATCGGATTCGGGCATTCGGCCGCTCAGCGCCAGGCCCCAGCGCAGTCGCCAGTGGGCAAAGTTGGGGAAGGTGACGATACCTTCGCGACCCACCCTCAGCATTTCATCAATGACCTTGTCGGGGCGGCGTACCGCCTGCAGGGCCTGGGTCATAAGGACAATATCGAACATGCCATCATCGAAGTTGTCGAGGCCCTGGGTATCCAGGTTCTGCTCGATCACCCGTACGCCGCGGCCCATACAGGTGGTGATGTGGTCCGGGTTGATCTCAAGGCCAAATCCGGTGGCATTGCGCTCCCGTTGCAGGAAATCCAGCAGGGTGCCGTCGCCGCAACCCAGGTCCAGAATGTGGTGGCCCGGGCGCACCCACTGTTGAATAATTTCAAGATCTGCTCTCATGCGCCGACCTCCCGTGCTACCCGGTCCATATACGCAGTAAAGATGTCGGTGTATCTGGGGGTTGGGATCAGGAAGGCATCATGGCCCCAGGGTGCATCAATTTCGGCATAGCTTACGCGCTTTCTGGCGGAAATCATGGCATTGACCATTTCCTCGGAGCGCGCCGGCGAGAATCGCCAGTCGGTGCTGAAGGACAGTACCAGGTATTCACATTGTGCCGGTGCCAGGGCCTTGGACAGATCGCCGCCGAAGTCGTAGGCGGGGTCAAAGTAGTCCAGTGCCCGGGTCATCAACAGATAGGTGTTGGCATCGAAGGTTTCGGAAAAGCGCTCGCCCTGGTAACGCAGGTAGCTTTCCACCTGGAACTCGGCGTCGAAACCGAACTTGTAGGCTTCCTCACGCAGTTCACGGCCAAATTTTTCGCCCATGGAGGCGTCTGAAAGATAGGTGATGTGGCCAACCATCCGGGCCAGCATCAGGCCGCGCTTCGGCACCAGATTCTCGTCGTAATAGCGGCCCTCGAAAAACTCCCGATCCGAGGTGATGGCTTGCCGTGCGACTTCGTTGAAGGCGATGTTCTGGGCGGTCAGGCGTGGAGTCGAGGCGATGACCACGGAATGCCTTAACCGGTCCGGGTAGTCCAGGCTCCACTGCAGGGCCTGCATGCCTCCGAGGGAGCCGCCAACCACAGCGGCCCATTGCTGAATGCCCAGATGATCCGCCAGTCGGGCCTGGCTGGCGACCCAGTCAGCCACGGTAACGACCGGGAAATCCGGACCATAGGGTTTGCCGGTTTCCGGGTTGTTCGAGTTGGGGCCGGTGCTGCCGTGGCAGCCACCGAGATTGTTCAGGCTGACCACGAAAAACCGATTGGTATCAATGGGCTTGCCGGGGCCGATACAGCTGTCCCACCAGCCCGGCTTGCGGTCGTCCAGCGAGTGGTAGCCAGCGGCATGGTGATGGCCGCTGAGTGCGTGGCAGATCAGTACCGCATTGCTGGCATCGGCGTTGAGTTTGCCATAGGTTTCCACCACCAGATCGTAGCTTTCCAGCGACTGGCCGCAGGCCAGCTCCAACGGCTTGTCGAAGTGGATGGTCTTCGGGCTTACAAGGCCCACGGAATCCGAGGGCAGGGAATCAGGCATGGGTGTGATGAGTTCCTGGTTCGGTCCACTGGTGTCTGGCCACAGGCCTTGGCTGGCACCGGAACTGGCGCCAGCACTGCAGTTTAAAGGCGGGGGGAGGTTGCTGCAACCGGCGTTTAGGGTGCCTGTCTGGCGAGTCGCACCAAAGTAGTGCGGCTCGCCAGTGCCTGGTTACATGGCGCCGGAAATATTGACGACTTTTTGCTGGATCATCGTGGGTGCCGGCTTGCGAATCTGGCGCATCATGGCGTCGGCCAGTTCCAGCTGCTTGCGCAGGTCTGCCGTGGCATGATCCAGACGCTGGCGTTCGGCCCGGCTGTCCCGATCGGTGCGAACCATGTCGCGCAGGCGGCGGATCTGGTGCTCAAGCAGCTGTTTCTGTTCCATGGAGAACTGCATGATTGGCAGCAGGGCTTCGTGTGGCCAGCGCTCTACATCTTTGCGCACCCGGCCATGCAGCGTGCGGGCCTCGCTCACCATCACATTGAAGAAGCGGCGGACCACCGTTGACTGTTCCGAAAGCAGATTCTTCGGGTTATTGCGGAAACGCCGGGCTTTCTTGCGCAATTCACGAATGGCAATCACATGCCGGCCGGCCCGTAGCGGAATGGGCTCCAGGTGCCGGGCGCGGGTGTCTTCGTTGTATCTGCGATAGATGGCGCCTACCATTTTCTCCGCGAGCCGCCCTTCGCTCAGCAGGTTAGTGAGGTCGCTCTCCAGGAGTTCGAAAAAGTGTTCCATGGCCCGGTTCATGCCGGCCGTGGTCCAGCTTTTCGACATCATTTTCCGTACCTGGCTGGCGTGCTGCTCAAAGCGATCTTCGCTGACCAGCTTGGTGAGCATGTCACCCTGGGATTCCATCAGCCGACGCGATGAACGCAGAGTGATCAGCTTCTTGTAGTAGAAGTCATAATCCTTCTGGGCCCGTTCCGCGAGCCTGGACAGCGCGGCCTTGTCGAGGGTGGCGCCGGCGCAGGCCTGGCGTTCTTCTTCCAGGGCATCCAGGCGGTACTGCATGGCCGCCTGGCTGTTCTGTAGCATTCCCAGCAAGTCGTTGATCAGGTTCTGGGTAATCAGCTGCTCCTTATGCATCAGGATGCGCTGAATGATCAGCTGCTCCAGCTTACCGATGTTGGAGCGGTCGAACAGGTTGTTGTCTTTGCGAACCCGTGCCAGCAATCCCTGTTTTGCAGAGAGAGGAATAACGTCCTGCTGGCGGATGCCCAGATGGTCCGCGGTGTAGTTGCGAACACGGTCAATGGATTCCTGGGTGTGCTTCTCGCCCTGAAGGTCGTCCCATAGAACGTCGATCTTGTTGAGAACTGCAAACCGGCCGGCCCGGTGGTCGGCGTGCTCGGTATCGATATGCTCTTTCCAGATAGTCATGTCACTGGCTGTGACGCCAGTATCCGCGCTGAGCACAAAGATAACGGCATGGGCCCGGGGCAGCATGCTGATGGTCAGTTCGGGTTCCGAGCCAAGGGCGTTCAGGCCCGGAGTATCAAGAATGCGCAGGCCGCGCTCGAACAGGGGGTGGCGAATGCTGATCTGGGCATTACGCCAGGCCGGTACCAGCACATTGCCGGGATTATTGCGATCGTGTTCCAGCATGGCCTCGTCGAAGCCCAGCTCCCGGGCCTCTTCCGGGCTCACGCTCTTGATCCGGGCAACTTCCGCCAGCACTTCGCGCATGACGTCCGGATTGCGCTCGTCGAGCTCATGCCGAATCCACTGTTCCGGCTTCTTGCGCAGCTGCTGCAGAGACAGATCACCCGTGCGGGTTTCGATCGGGAGCAGAAGCAGATAGTTCTGGTTGGCGCTGCGATCAAAAAACAGCTCGGTCGGACACATGGTGGTGCGCCCGGCCTGGGATGGCAGCATGCGCTGGCCGTATTCCGAGAAAAACAGGGCGTTGATCAGCTCCGTCTTGCCACGGGAGTATTCACCAACAAAAGCAATGGTCAGCTCATCTTCAATGAGCAGCTCCAGTCCGTGACGAATACGGGTGCTGACGTCTTCTGAAAACAGGTTGTTATCCTGCAGCCACAGCCGATAGCGGCCAATCTGCCGGATCAGTTCCTTTTTCCAGTTGTGATACGCCTCAACCTGCTGCGACAGAGTTCCCTGCGGGTTCATCGGATAATCCTTCTGCGCGACTTCCGGGTATGTCCTGGGTGAGTCGGTGATGGTGAACACGTGTCGCCAATCGCTCGCCCAGATTAAATGCGTTTAATAATAACCTGTTTTGTTAATGTTTGAGGGTGCGCGAGTCGGCATTTCCGGGAAAGGACCTGAGTTTTCTATCAAAAAGGCCAGCAATTCAGTGGGTTGAATTGCTGGCCATCGATAGTAACAAATCAGTGTATTGTGTAACGAAATGTATATTCGAGACGCGTGTTACATTCCGAGCCCGATTGAGCCCAGTCCGGCCGCCACTTTCATGTGATCAATGACCACGGTAATCACGTTCAGAATCAGGAACACGATGATTGGCGAAAGATCCAGACCGCCCATGGAGGGCATGATATTACGCACGGGTCGCATCACCGGTTCGGTGATCTGGGCCACCAGTTGAATGGCAGGGTGGCCACTCTGGGGGGCGATCCAGCTGACCACTACCACGGCAATGACCGACCAGAAGTAGATCTTCACGATCAGGCTGAGCACGTTCAGTACGGCCCAAACCAGCAGAGTAACCGGATTGATGGCGGGAATGCCGCCGTTCAGTGCGACCAGAATGAGGAAGAAGGTAATGGCCTGGATTAAAACCGCCAATACCAGGGATGCGCCGTCAATGCCGCCCCAGCCCGGAATGAAACGCCGCAGGGGACGCAGTGGCGGGTTGGTGGCCTTGACTACAAATTGTGAAATGGGATTGTAGAAATCCGCCCGCGCCAGCTGCAACAGAAACCGCAGCAAAACGATGGTCATATAGAAAGTGGACGCAATCAGCAGGATCGTAATGACAATATCTGCCAGCATGAAGCTGAGTCTCCGTTATCGGTTACTGTTTATCGGCCAGTTCTCTGGACATCTCGCGTGATCGCTCGAAGGCGGCGCTGTAGGCTTTTTTCACCAGATCGCGCAGGCCGCCTTCCTCGAAGGTGTTGATGGCGCGTTCAGTGGTGCCGCCAGGGGACATCACGTTGCGTTTGAGCTGGCCGGGGTCATCCTCGCTGCGCGCGGCCATCTCGGCGGCCCCGGCCATGGTCTGAATGGCGAGGGCGCGAGCCGTTTCGGACTCAATGCCGGCTTCGGTCGCGGCGGACTCAAGCGCTTCCAGCATCAGGAAGAAATAAGCGGGGCCGCTGCCGGAAAGGGCGGTGACACTGTGCAGAAGGTTTTCGTCGTCAACCCACAGTGCCGAGCCGATGCTCTCGAACACTTTCTGTACCGCCTTTCTCTGATCGTCTTTCACCTGGCTGTTGGCGAACAGACCGGCGGCACCTTTGCCCACCAGAGACGGAGTGTTGGGCATCACTCGAACCAGTGGCAGTCCGCCACCAAGCCAGGTATCTAGTGTGCCGGCCGTCAGCCCGGCCGCAATGGAAACCATCAGCGGGCGGGTGTTCTGAACTACCGGGGCAATGTCCCGGCAGACGTCGCCCATCACCTGGGGTTTGACCGCGAGCACCACAATGTCCGCCTGTTGGGCGCAATAGCGGTTGTCGGTTGTGACGCTGACGCCGAAACGTTTGCGAATTGACTGAAGATGGCCGTCATCCGGGGCGCTCACCCAGATGTCGCCGGCCTGAAATCCGCTATCCAGCATACCGCCGATGATGGCGCTGGCCATGTTGCCGGCGCCGATGAAAGAGATGGTGGGTGATCTGCTCAAGGTTCACTCCCGGTCTTGATCGTTTGAATCGTTGGTTCGGATGATAGCAGGAACCGCAGCGTTCAGCTCTGGCTGTGTTTGGCCGGGCGGGCGCCGAACAGGGCCGTACCGACACGAACCCAGGTGGCACCTTCGGCAATAGCCATTTCCAGATCATCGGACATGCCCATGGAGAGGGTGTCCAGTGGGCCGGCTTCAGGATGGTCCTGCCGCAGCTTTGTCAGGGTGGAGGCCAGCTTCCGGAAGCTCAGCCGCAGCTCGGCCTCGGGTTGGTCCGGGTCCGGAATCGCCATTAATCCCCTCAGGCGCAGATTGGGCAGTTCGCCAATGGCCTCGAGCAGCTCATCAAGCTCGTCCAGCGTGCAGCCGGACTTGCTGTCCTCATTGTTGATGTTCACCTGCAGACAGATATTGAGCGGCGTCAGGGTCTCTGGCCGTTGTTCGCTGAGCCTGCGAGCGATCTTCAATCGATCCACACTGTGAACCCAGGCAAAGGCTTCGGCAATCTGGCGGGTTTTGTTGGACTGGATCGGGCCAATGAAATGCCACTCTATACCCTCTATGCCGGAGAGCGCCTGCATTTTGTCCAGGGCTTCCTGCAGGTAGTTCTCGCCAAACGCGACCTGGCCGGCCTCAAAAGCGGCCTTCAGATCCTCCGCCGGGCGGGTCTTGCTCACCGCCAGAAGGCGCACGCTGCCGGGCTCCCGGCCAGCCTGCAATGTTGCTTTTTGTATGCGTCGGGTTACGCTCCCGATGTTGTCTGCTATGCTGCTCATAATGTGAGTTTGCCGCTTCTGGACTAAAAGAAAAAGCCCTCCGAGGAATCCTATGGATATTACTGAACTGCTTGCCTTTTCGGCCAAACAGGGTGCGTCGGATTTGCACCTGTCTGCCGGTTTGCCCCCAATGATTCGTGTCGACGGCGATGTGCGCCGGATCAACCTGCCCCCCATGGAGCACAAAGAAGTGCACGGGTTGATCTACGACATCATGAACGACAAGCAGCGTAAGGACTACGAAGAGTTCCTGGAAACCGACTTCTCGTTCGAAGTCCCCGGCGTGGCCCGCTTCCGGGTTAACGCCTTTAACCAGAACCGTGGTGCTGGCGCGGTATTCCGTACGATCCCCTCGAAGGTTCTGACCATGGAAGATCTGGGCATGGGCCAGGTTTTCAAGGATATTTCTTCCGTGCCTCGTGGTCTGGTACTGGTAACCGGGCCTACCGGTTCCGGTAAGTCCACCACCCTGGCGGCGATGATGGATTACATCAACGATACTCGCTACGAGCACATCCTCACCATTGAGGATCCGATCGAATTCGTGCACGAATCCAAAAAGTGTCTGGTGAACCAGCGGGAAGTGCATCGGGATACCCTGGGTTTTAACGAAGCCTTGCGTTCTGCCCTGCGGGAAGACCCGGACATCATTCTGGTAGGTGAGCTCCGGGACCTGGAAACCATTCGTCTGGCACTGACCGCTGCTGAAACCGGCCACCTGGTATTCGGCACCCTGCACACCACCTCCGCCGCGAAAACCATCGACCGGGTAGTGGATGTATTTCCTGCGGAAGAAAAGTCCATGGTTCGCTCCATGCTGTCGGAATCACTGCAAGCGGTTATCTCCCAGACCCTGATGAAGAAAATGGGCGGTGGCCGTATTGCCGCCCATGAAATCATGATCGGCACCGCCGCCATCCGGAACCTGATCCGGGAAGACAAGATCGCCCAGATGTACTCGGCCATTCAGACCGGTGGTTCCCTGGGTATGCAGACGCTGGACCAGTGCCTGGAGCGCTTGCTTCAGAAAGGTCTGATCTCCCGCGAGGCTGCGCGGGCCAAGGCGAAGATGCCGGATAACTTCTGATACTGAAAACTGGGTAGAAAAATGGAATTCGAGAAACTGTTACGGCTGATGGTAGAAAAGGGTGGTTCAGACCTGTTTATTACAGCAGGGGTGCCTCCCAGCATGAAGGTGAACGGTAAGGTGTTGCCCGTTACCAAGAATGCCCTGACGCCAGAACAGACGCGGGAGTTTGTCTACGGCGCCATGAATGACAAACAGCGCGCCGAGTTTGAAGAAACCCACGAATGCAACTTTGCCATCAGTGCCCGGGGCATTGGCCGCTTCCGGGTGTCGGCCTTCTTCCAGCGCAACCTTTGCGGCATGGTGCTTCGCCGGATTGAGGTGAAAATCCCCCAGATTGACGATCTGTCGCTGCCGGAGATCATCAAGGATCTGGCCATGACCAAGCGTGGCCTGATCATGTTTGTGGGTGCAACCGGTACCGGTAAGTCCACCTCGCTGGCGGCCATGCTTGGCCATCGCAACCGCAACAGTCGCGGCCATATCATCTCCATCGAAGACCCGATCGAATTCGTGCATCAACACCAGGGCTGTATCGTGACCCAGCGGGAAGTGGGTATTGATACCGAAAGCTTTGAGGTGGCTCTGAAGAACACTCTGCGGCAGGCGCCGGATGTCATTCTGATTGGTGAGGTGCGGACACGCCAGACCATGGAATACTCGGTTCAGTTCGCCGAAACCGGCCACCTGTGTCTGGCCACCCTGCACGCCAACAACGCTAACCAGGCGCTGGACCGGATTATCCAGTTCTTTCCGCCGGAGCAGCACAACCAGATCTGGATGGATCTGTCTCTGAACCTGAAGGCCATCGTCGCCCAGCAACTGGTTCCCACGCCGGACGGCAAGGGGCGTAAGGCGGTTATCGAGGTATTGATCAACACCCCGCTGGTGGCAGACCTGATCCGCAAGGGCGAAGTGCACAAACTCAAAGAGCTGATGGCAAAATCGAACGAGTCTGGCATGCAGACCTTCGATCAGGCTCTGTACAAGCTGTATGCGGAGGGTTCCATCACCTACGAAGATGCCCTTGCGCACGCAGATTCCGCCAACGATCTGCGCCTGATGATCAAGCTGGGTGCTGACGCCCAGGGTGCAGACAAGCTGTCTTCCTCGGTCGACAAACTCACCATTCAGGATGACTGACGTCCTCGTCTTCCGCCCCCGTTCAGCGGGGGCGGCATCTAATACCAAAGTTGTAATTGGTTAGCGGCGCGAACCAGTAGCTTTGGCATTTGAGGCAGTTGCCATGTGCTGCGTATACTCCGCGCGATTCTAAAAAAGGAGACACCATGCACAAAAATACCAACGCACTCGTAAAAGCGATCCGTTTGGCGACGCTGGCAGCCGTAGCAGCACCAGCCAGTGTTCTGGCCGGCGGTTTTTCCCTGAACGAGCAGAGCGCCAGCCAGATGGGCGTGGCCAATGCCGGCGCTGCCGCCAACCCCGAAAACGCCACCACGGTTCTGTTTAACCCGGCCGGTATGAGCCAGCTGTCTGGTACCAATATTTCCTTTGGTGCGGCGGTGTTGGATATTGATGCTGAGGCAAAGCGCGCTGAAGCGCGTCGCAATGTCCCCGGTGTTGAGGTTATGGCCGACGGCGAGCTCGGCGGCGATATTGCGGATCCTGCTGTCCTTCCAAACTTTTACATGACCCATGAGGTTAACGACAGCATCGACGTGGGCTTTGGTATTCATGCTCCTTATGGCCTGGCGGCAGACTATGAGGATGATTTCGTCGGACGGTTTTTTGCTGACAAGACCGAGCTGACCGCGATTGCTTTCACTCCGTCGCTCTCGGTGAACAACGGCAAAGGCCTTTCAATGGGCATTGGCCTCAACGTTATTTATGCCGAAGGACGTCTGACCCGTTCTCAGGACCTCGCCGGGCAAGTGTATCCGCAAGCTCTGCAAGCGGCGCTGGGTCAGGGCCTACCGATGGCTCAGGCTGACCAGTTCGCCCGCCAGACCGTGGCAGGGATGGACGACCCATATGCGGACATTGAAGGGGACGATATTGGTGTTACCTTCCGTGTGGGTTTTCTCTACGAACTCGATGACAGAACACAGTTTGGTCTGAGTGCCCAGACAGGCACAGAGCTCGAACTCAAAGGCGACGCGGAAATCAGCGGTGTGCCGGTTCCCGGGCAGCCCGGTGTGACGACAACACTGAGCGAAAAGGTAGAGGTACCGCTGGCGATTCCGGAGGCCATTACGGTTGGTGCTCGCCATCGTCTGACCGATGACATTACGCTGCTGGCTGGTGCCACTTATGCACGGTGGAGTCGCTTCGAGGAGCTTGACATCGTCAGCCGTGAATCCGGTGGTGCAGTAACCAATGCACCCCAGGAAGGAGCTATCCTCAGCCACATCACCGAAGAGTGGAAGAACACCTGGCAGTTCAATGTGGGTGGCATCTGGCAGGCAACCCCGGAATGGGCGCTGAAAGCTGGCTATGCCTGGGATGAGTCTCCGGTGGATGATTACCTGACCGCCAGGATTCCATCCAGTGATCGTCACTGGTTGACCCTGGGTGCGCAGTGGAAGGATGTTCAGAGCGGGTGGACTGTGGATGTTGCAGTAGGTACCTTGCTGTTCACGGACGATCCTTCGTTCACCGAGCGCAACTACCAGCACGCAAACCCGGATCAGGTCGCGAATCTACCGGGAACCAATATCGAAGACCCGAGCTATTACAAGGCCAAGTATGAACTCAGCGCCTGGAGCGCCGCATTCGAAGTCAGCAAAGCCTTCTGATTCTCGAATAGCCCTCTGAGGCTGATTCCTTCCGGAATCAGCCCACCACCTGGCCCCGGTAGATCACCTTTTTCTGCCGGGGGCAGTCAGTTCCCGACATTTCCGCCGCAGCTTTTTTGGCACCTTCCTCCGCTATGGGTTGTCCGCGGTACATCCGTGGCGCAATTTCCTCTTCGATATTGGCGGTATTCAGCTCCGGCACTCTCTGCTTAAGCGCTTCCCAGGTATGAACCAGATGCTTTGAACGGGTTTTACGGGCGTACTCGGCCAGGTGTTGCTCCAGGCCATCTTCGTTAAGGTGCAGTTTTACGCCGAATTCAGACTGGATAAGCCGGCGGCACTGATGCACGAGTTTCAGGAGACTGGGGTCGAACAGCCAGTTGCGTTCGCTGGTTGCGGAATTCATCGCTTGGACCTCGCATTGGTGTCACTGCATGGGGCGAAGGGCCCCGAGACATCGAAAGATAATGCAGAATTCGTGCCTCAGTGCCGATGGCCGTCTTTGCTGGTGTCTGCGAGAGTGTGAGCGGAGAGCCTGCCCTGTTTCTGTGCCCGGAAGCGGGATGTTGTTCAGAAACAGGGCGTTATCCGAAGTTGCGGGTTTTTAGTGAGCCTGGTCCCAGTTGTCACCCACACCGGCCTCCACCAGCAGTGGCACATCCAGGCTGGCGGCGGCGGACATGCGCTTGACCAGGCCTTCTTTGACTTTGTCTACGGCTTCTTCGCGAACTTCGATGATCAGTTCGTCGTGGACCTGCATGGTCATGCAGGCATCGTTGGCGTGTTCGCGGCGCAGCCAGTTGTCTACCTCAATCATGGCCCGCTTGATGATATCGGCGGCCGTGCCCTGCATGGGCGCATTGATGGCAGTGCGCTCGGCGGCCTGCTGCAGCTGCTTGTTACGTGCGTTGATCTCCGGCAGGTACAAGCGGCGGCCATAGAGTGTCTCCACGTAACCGTCGTCGTGGGCCTGTTTGCGGATGTTGTCCATGTATTTGAGTACGCCGGGGTAACGCTCGAAATACCGGTCGATGTATTCCTGGGCGGTTTTCCGGTCCACTTCCAGCTGGCGCGAAAGGCCGAACGCCGACATGCCGTAGATCAGCCCGAAGTTGATCGCCTTGGCGCTCCGACGCTGGTCGCCGGTTACCTCATCCACTGTCACGCCGAAGACTTCGGCTGCAGTGGCCTTGTGAATGTCTTCGCCGTGTTCGAACGCAGTCAGTAAGCCTTTGTCGCCAGAGAGGTGGGCCATGATGCGAAGCTCAATCTGGGAGTAGTCGGCGGCCAGCAGCTTGTAGCCTTTCGGGGCAATAAATGCCTGGCGTATGCGTCGGCCTTCCTGGGTCCGAATCGGAATGTTCTGCAGGTTGGGTTCCGATGAAGACAAACGTCCTGTCGCCGTTACCGCCTGATGGTAGGAAGTGTGCACTCGCCCCGTGCGATGGTGGATCAGCTCGGGCAGGGTGTCGGTGTAGGTGGACTTTAGCTTGCTCAGGCTGCGGTGCTCGACAATCAGCCGGGGCAGCTCGTGCTCGTGCGCCAGCTCCTGTAGAACCGGCTCGGCCGTGGACGGGGCGCCCTTGGGGGTCTTTTTGATGACCCGCAGGCCAAGTTTGTCGTAAAGGATGGCCTGCAATTGTTTGGTGGAGCCCAGGTTGAAAGCTTCGCCGGCAACCTCGTGCGCTTCCTTCTCCAGTTCAGCCATGCGCTCGGCAAGTTCCTGGCTGTGCTGGCGCAGCGTGCTGGCACTGATCAGGGTGCCCCGCTGTTCCATCCGGGACAGCACCGGGACCAGCGGCAGGTCGATTTCCCGGTAGACAGATTCCAGTTTGCCGGTGTTTTTCAGCTTCGGGGCGAGGGTCTGGTGCAGGCGCAGGGTGATGTCAGCGTCTTCGGCGGCGTAGGGCCCCGCTCTTTCCAGATCGATCTGGTTGAAGGTCAGTTGCTTGGCACCTTTGCCAGCAATCGATTCGTAGGTGATGGTTTCTTCATCAAGATAGGTTCGGGCCAGGCTGTCCATGTCGTGGCGGGTGCCGACCGAATTCAGTACGTAGGACTCCACCATGGTGTCCTCGGCGATGCCCTCCAGCTGTATGTCATGGTTGGCCAGCACGTTTTTGTCGTACTTGAGGTTCTGCCCGACCTTTTTGTGTTTCGGGTCTTCGAGCAGCGGCTTCAGCTGTTCCAGTACCGAGTCACGGTCCAGTTGTTCCGGGGCGCCCATGTAGTCGTGGCCCAGTGGCACGTAAGCGGCCTTTCCCGGCTCAACGGCAAACGAAACGCCGACAATTTCGGCATCCATGTAGCGGAGGCTGGTGGTTTCGGTGTCGAAGGCGAACAGATCGGCGTCTTTAAGTTTCTTCAGCCACTGGTCCAGGTCCGCCTGCTCGGTAATGACCTGGTATTGCTTTTCTACCGCTGTTTTCACCTGTGGCTGGTTGCTCGCGGAAGCGTCGTCTGATGACGAGCCGTTTTCCAGTTCCGCGATCCAGCTGCGGAATTCGTACTCTTTGAAGAGCTCCAACAGACTGGCGTCGTCCTGCTGGCGTTCCTGAAGGTCTTCCAGCCCGAATTCGAGTTCCACATCGGTCCGGATGGTGGCCAGCTCCCGGCTCAGGGGCAAGGTGTCGGTCGCTTCCCTCAGGTATTCGCCGATTTTGCCTTTGATCTCGTCGGCATGCTCAATGAGGTTGTCGAGGTTGCCGTAGCTCTGCAGCCATTTGACGGCCGTTTTCGGTCCGCATTTGTTTACACCGGGAATGTTGTCGACCTTGTCGCCCACCAGCGCCAGGTAATCAATGATCTGCTCCGGGGCAACGCCAAACTTTTCAATCACCCCATCCCGGTCCATGGCGGTTTCGGTCATGGTGTTGATGAGGGTAACGTGGTCGCTGACCAGTTGAGCCATGTCCTTGTCGCCGGTAGACACGACTACATCGATGCCCTTGCTGGTGGCTTCATGGGCCAGGGTGCCGATGACATCGTCGGCCTCGACGCCGGGCACGATCAACAGCGGCAATCCCATCGCCCTGACAATCTCGTGAATGGGTTCAATCTGTACCGCCAGATCATCCGGCATGGGGGGGCGATTGGCTTTGTATTCCTCATACATGTCGTGCCGGAAAGTCTTGCCCTTGGCATCAAATACCACCACGGTTTTTGAGCCCGGAAAGTCCTGTTCAATCCGCCGCAACATGCTGATTACGCCTTTGATGGCGCCAGTCGGGTGATTCTTGCTGGTAGTCAGTGGCGGCAGGGCATGGTAGGCACGGAACAGGTAAGACGATCCGTCCACCAGAACCACGGGAGGGTTGGTTTGTTCAGTCATATCAAAACAGGTCCGGATTCTGATTGAAGCGTGGATTGGCTTGTGCAACTCTAGCCAGAAAGATGAACCAAAGGGTACCACGAAAATGAAACGATTCGCCTGTTCCGCCCTGCTGTGGGGCTGCTTCTCTGCGCCGTTGCTGGCTCAGGATGAAGGGGCACTGGATGCCACTCCGGTGGTTACCCCGCAGGAGCCAGTGGTCATTTCCGATTACCAGCCGCCGGAGGGTGGTGCGGAGATTGTTATTCGCCCTGGCGAGAAGGAAGTGTTCTATGAGTACCGGGTGAATGGCCAGCTGATGGAGATCAAAGTGGTGCCTGAAATTGGCCCGGAGTACTACCTGGTGCCGGCCGACGGCGGTGGCTGGGTTCAGGATACCGAGTCCGACCTGCTGGTGCCCAGCTGGGTGATCTTCCGCTGGTAACCCCTCCTTCCGCTCAGATCAGGTTGACCTCAACCGGGTCTGAGCGCCGGCTTTCCAGGCCATCCACGTCAATGGTGGTGATCGAGAACTCGTAGGCGCCGGGCTGCATCTCCGACAGGGTGTATCGGGTTTTGCTGCCATCGTTCAGCGGAATGACGCTGAAGCTGTCCTGATGTTTCAATCGGTAGTAAATGCGGTAACCGGCAATCTGGCCTGGTGTCAGTGCCGAGCCATCTTCACGGGTAAGCGGCGGATTCCATACCAGGGTTTTCGGGGTATCGGCGCCGGTTGGCGGTTCCGCTTTCTGGTCGTCCGGCTGGCTTTGGCCGAGCGTGGCAAGCAGGTCGCCCTGCGCCTGTTTGAGGCGGCTGTCTGCCACCTCCGAAGCGCGTTTCGAATCCAGTTTACTGGCTCGCGTGTCTTCCTGGCAGCCGGCCAGAAAAATGGCGGCGCATACGCCCAGGATCATGGCCGCTGTGCGCAACAGCTGGCCCGGATAGGGAAATCTGTTCATAACTACTCGCATACGGGGCGCTGCAGGTGCACCCTCTGGTATTCGTTCGTATGGAGCCTGAATACAACCGGGAGACGGGCTTCGTTAAAATAGTGTGCGATTATGCCAGCGAGTATTCTGTGATCAAGTGAATAATCGGTAAAAACCCGTATCTGTGTTTAGTATGAACATTCTAATTTTTAACCGTACTTTGGTAGGTGAAAGTTACCAAAGGCTCTGCAAAACGCGGTGCCGCAACGACTCGGAAAACAGGGAGAACCATCATGGGTAAACTGAAATCCTACCAGGAACAGCTGCAAGACATCGTTGAGAAAGGCATTAACGCGGCTGAAGAGCAGCAGAAGAAGCTGGCGTCCAAGCCGTTTGATTACGCAGAAAAGCTGGAAGCGGAAGCCCGTGAATACAGCGTCAAAACCCTGCGCAAGCGTTACAACGGCTACTCCAAGGATCTGTTCGAGCAGCTGCGCGCTCTGAACTCCCGTTTTGGCAACTTCGCCGCTGAGCTGGTTGCGAAGCTGGAAAAAGAAGCTGCCGAAGGTGCGGACGCTGTTTCAGAGGCAGCCGACGATGTTTCAGAGGCCGCTCAGGAAGCCAAGAAGTCCGTAACGGCCAAGAAGCCGGCTGCGCGCAAGACCACTGCTCGCAAGCCTGCGGCCAAGAAAACCACTGCCGCCACTGCTTGATTCGGCGAGTTGGTGAGTCATACGCAAAGGGCGCTCGGTTGAGCGCCCTTTGTCATTAGTGGAGCTTAGTTTTCTTCCGGCTCCAGGGGGAGTGTTCGTGTCTCCCCGGTGATTTCTTCCAGGCGCTTGATGTCTTCTTCGTAGGCCCTTTTCATTTCGCCGATATCCTGCCGCTGAGCGGAAATCTCCCGTTCGATATCACGAATCTGGGCTTCGAGCCTGCGGATTTTCTCCAGCGTCGTTTCCGGGATGTCCCGGCCGGCGCGCTCCATATCCGCCGCGCGGCTCTGCTCGCTGTCGAGCTGGCTGGAAATTACTGAAATGTTCCCGCGCTTCAGCTGGATAATGCCCTCCAGTTCGCGGATCTTGCGATGCATGGCGCGCACAGCCTGATCCGGATGGCTGAAACGTTTCAGCAGCAGACGATCCTGCTCCTGCTGGAGTTCCAGTTGCTTCTGGCGCTCTTTCTCGGCTTCCCGGGCGGCGATTTCTTCCGCGGTGGGGGCGGGGGCAACGGTTTCGACCACCCGGCCGTTGTTGCTCAGGATATCGTAACCACGTTTGGTCGCTTCCTGGGGAATGGTGTTGCTGATAACCAGCCGTCCGTTTTCATCTGTGTAACGGTACATGGTTGCCTGGGCGCCGGCCGCAAACAGCAGTCCGAAGGCCGCAACGCCGGCAACAACAGGAGAAACGGTCAGATGGTGACGCATTCATCAGACTCCGTAGCGGTCCCGGTAGCTGGCCACGTTCTCCGCATGGCCGGCAAATTCCGGATTGGACTTCAGGTAGTCCAGTACCTGTTCAAGACGAATGATGCTGACAACGGGGATGCCGAACTCTTTCTCGACTTCCTGGATGGCGGACAGTTCACCGTTGCCCTTTTCCTGTCGGTCCAGAGCAATCAGCACGCCGGCCGGTTCGGCTCCGGCGGCCCGGATGATGTCGATAGATTCCCGGATGGCCGTGCCTGCGGTAATCACGTCGTCAACAATCAGTACCTTACCTTGTAGTGGGGCGCCAACAATATTGCCACCCTCACCATGATCTTTCTTTTCTTTGCGGTTAAAGGCAAAAGGTTTGCTGTTACCGTCTGTTGCAAGTGCCATGGCAGTTACCGTGGCCAACGGAATGCCCTTATAGGCAGGCCCGAAAATGATGTCATAATCCAGCCCGCTGCGTGCTATCGCAGCGGCATAGGCCTTGCTTAACTCAAGCAGGTCGTTTCCGGTGTTGAACAGTCCGGCATTGAAGAAGTAGGGGCTGGTGCGCCCGGATTTGAGTGTGAATTCTCCAAAACGCAGCACATTCCGCTGGATGGCAAACTCAATGAATTTTTGCTGATAGTCATGCATGGCAAGGCTTCTGGCGGGGTTTGATCTTTAATTAAAGCGTAAAAACGGTATCATACACACAAACCGAATCAGGGAACACGTATGCGGGTAGTATCAATCAGCGTCAATGGTCTTGAGCAGGCTGTTGAAAAGGGTTTTTTTGACTGGCTTGCCGAACAGGACGCTGATGTGGTCTGTGTGCAGGACCACCGCATGCGCGCCTACGAAATTGAAGACAGGAACCTGATTCCGGAAGGCTACGAGGCCTACTTCATTGATGGTGAACTGAACGAACACGGTGGTGTCGGCATCTACACCCGTCATTTCCCGAAGGCCATCATGTATGGCTTTGCCAATGAGCAGGCAGACCGGGAAGGCCGCTTTATCCAGGCCGACTTCGACAAGGTTTCCGTTGCCTGCGTGCTCGCGCCCTGTGCCCTCGGCCGCGAGGAAGAACTGATCGGTGAAGACGACCTGACAGTGCTCGATCACAAAGACGAGTTCATGGAAGCCTTTGGCATTCATATGCAGAAAACCCTGCGCAAACGTCGTCAGTTTATTCTATGCGCGAATCTTCAGACCGCTCATCATGTAACCGACGCAAGCCCGCTTTATCACAAGACCGATTTCTCCGGTTTCCTGCCCCATGAGCGGGCATGGCTGGATCGTTTGTTTGATGAAATGGGCTGTATTGATGCGTTCCGCGAGATCAACAAGCAGAGCAATCAGTTCACCTGGTGGCCGGAGCAGACTGAGGGTTCCCGTAAGAAAGCGGGTATCCGGGTGGATTATCACCTGCTGACGCCGGGTATTCGAAAGACCATTCGCGATGGCTGGATTGATGACGAGACCCGGTTCTCTGATCATGCCCCTGTGATCATGGATTACGATATCGAGATCGGGTTCTAGGCTTTGAGATCGTCGGTCGCGTGTCCGGGGGAGGTCGCCGTTGCGGAAAGCCTCCCCCAGAACCGCTACGAGCACATCCATGTGCGCTTCTCTCCGGCCATCCATGGCCTCCGAAATTCTGGGGGAGGCTTTCCGCAACGCCGCCCCAGACTTCTGATTTAGCCTTCCAGGGCTTCTTGCTGAATTTCAAACAACTGGTTAATCGCTTTTCTTGCAAGGCCAAGCATGGCATCCAGCTCCGTTTGCTCGAACGGTGCGCCTTCCGCAGTACCCTGAATTTCAATGAAACCGCCCTGATCGGTCATGATCACGTTCATGTCAGTTTCAGCTTCGGAGTCTTCCGGGTAGTCCAGATCGGCTACCGGGGTGCCCTTGTAGACACCGACAGATACCGCCGCCACCATCTGTTTGAGAGGTGATTTCTTCAGGCGTTTCTCTTTTACCAGGTGATTCAGCGCGTCTACCAGGGCCACGCAGCCACCGGTGATCGCAGCAGTGCGGGTGCCGCCGTCGGCCTGGATCACGTCACAGTCTATGGTGATGGTGTGTTCGCCCAGCGCTTCGAGATCCACTGCGGCGCGCAGGCTGCGGCCGATCAGGCGCTGGATTTCCACGGTGCGGCCACCCTGTTTTCCACGGGCAGCTTCCCGGCCCATGCGGCTGCCGGTGGAGCGGGGCAGCATGCCGTACTCGGCGGTGATCCAGCCTTTGCCTTCGCCGCGCAGGAACGGTGGCACTTTGTTCTCGACAGAGGCAGTACAGATCACCTTGGTATCGCCGAATTCCACCAATACCGAGCCTTCGGCGTGGCGCGTGTAGTTCCGGGTGATGCGGACGTCTCTGGGTTGCTCAGGCGTTCTGCCGCTTGGTCGCATAGTGTGTCCTGTTTCTGAATATGAATGTCCGGCTGGTGCCGGTCGGGCGTTTTGAAAGGGCAACGAGTATAGCACGTAGCAAGCGACCGGCGGGGGAGGCTGCGTGCCCCTTTGGTCGGGTTCGCCGCTCCGGGTGTTTGCCTGTTAAACTCGATGTTCCTTTGACGAACACTGGAGTCACTATGATCCGCAGCATGACTGCTTTTGCCCGCAAGGACGCCCAGGGTGACTGGGGTACTCTTACTTGTGAGATTCGTACGGTGAATCACCGCTATCTGGAACCTTCGTTCCGATTGCCGGAGGCTTTTCGTGAGCTTGAGAACCGGTTTCGGGAGGAATTGCGCAAGCAGGGCTTGAAGCGGGGCAAGGTCGATATCTCCATGCGCCTGCAGTCGGCCGAGAGTGATGTCCAGGGCTTTGAAATCAGTGATGAGATGGCCCGGGCTGTGAATGAGGCGGCCAATCATATCAACCGTATGCTGGATAACCCGGCCCACATCAATGCGCTCGATATTCTGCGCTGGCCGGGGGTGATGTCTCTGCCCGAAAAGGACTACAGCGCGGCGAAGGAGGCAGCGGCAGATCTGTTTGCCGATACCGTGGCTGAGTTGACGAGTGTGCGCGAACGGGAAGGCGAGCGTCTGAGACCGTTGTTCGAGGATCGTCTGGCCACCATGGGTAAGCTGGTGGCAGAGGTGCGTGAGAAAATGCCGCAACTGCTGGCCGCCCAGGAGCGGAATCTGAAAGACCGGTTTGAGAAGGCGAAAGTGGAGCTGGATCCGGAGCGTGTAGCCCAGGAAATGGTCATGCTGGCCCAGAAAAGTGATGTGGCGGAGGAGCTGGACCGGCTGGATGCCCACATCAGTGAGGTTGCCGACACCTTGAAGAATGACGATGCTATCGGCCGGCGCCTGGATTTTCTGATGCAGGAGCTGAACCGCGAAGCCAACACCCTCAGCAGCAAAAGCATCGATGCGGCGGTTACCCGTATTGCGGTGGATCTCAAGGTGTTGATCGAGCAGATGCGGGAGCAGGTGCAGAATCTGGAATGAGGTATAAGCCGGGGCGGTTGGTGCTACCCCGGCGTTCTTGCGGTTTACTCCGACGGCTTGATGGCGAGCAGGTCGGTCCGCAAATGCGTCAGCACCTTTTCGGCCGTGTTGCCGATGACCCGGGCGGTCAGGCCGGTTTTGCCAGTGGTGCCGATGACGACCATGTCGGCCTTGATCCGGTTGGCAACACTGGGAATGACCTTTTGAGCGGGGCCTGTTTCGAGATGAACCTGCTCCGGCGCCAGGTGCCAGGTGTTGCACAGGTGCTCAATCTGCGGTTTCAGGGCCGCTTCCCGTTTTCTGGCGTGGACCACAGGGTCGATGATGTCCAGGTCGGCCAGAACCACCGAGGTATGAAGTGCGTGCACCAGGTGCAGCTCTGTTTCCAGAGCATTCGCCAGATGCCAGGCGCGATCAATGATGCGATTGTTCAGGGCTTTCTTCACGGGTTTGTCGGAGCTCAGGTCCACCGCCGCCAGGATTGGCCGAGCCTTGTTCCATTTGTTCTCCGCCACCAGCATCACCGGTGACGGGCACTCGCGAATCAGGTGCCAGTCGGTTGGGGTATACAGGAAGGTTTCTGAGCGATGGCCCGTCTTTACCACGACACCAACGTTCTCTTTCTGGCACTGGGCAATTACCCACAGGTGAATGTGCTTTTCCCAGACCGTTCGGGCATGGATCTTCAGATCATTGCAATCGGCCAGCGCCAGCATCTGTTCCAGCCATTTCTGGCGATGTTCCATGAGCGCCTGTCGGGCCCGTTGTTGTACCTCCGGATCGCCCGGCAGTGCATCCAGATATTCATGCACAAACGCCACGACCTCCACCGCTGCGCCCGTTGCCCGGGCCAGTGCCACGCCACGGGCGAGGGCGGTTTGGTCTTTATGGTGGTGATCCATGATGATCAGGAGTTTTTCCATGGCGGTATCCGTTTACTGTGGGTGTTTGCGTTCATACTAACAGCTGAACCCGGGCCGGGATGCGGAGATAAGTCAAACCCCGTATAATTTGCCGCTTTCTGGCCATGCGTGTTGGCCGCAAACTGTTGTTCAGGAGTCTTCAAGCCATGAAGCAGGCCGGTGGGCAGGGTACCCTGTTTGTGATTTCCGCTCCTTCCGGCGCGGGCAAGACCAGCCTCGTGTCGGAAATGCTCCGTCAGGATTCCCGGCTGGGGGTGTCGGTATCCCACACCACTCGCCCGATGCGCGATGGAGAGCAGGATGGCGTGAACTATCACTTCATCAGCCGGGATGAGTTCGAGGCCATGATTGCCCGGAGTGATTTCCTGGAGCATGCGGATGTTTTCGGCAACTACTATGGCACCTCCCAGGTGTGGGTGCGGGAAACTCTCGCTACCGGGCAGGATGTGATCCTGGAGATTGACTGGCAGGGGGCGGAACAGGTGCGCCGGCTGATTCCGGAATGTGTGAGCATTTTCATTGTGCCGCCCTCGGCTGAAATCCTGCGCCAGCGGCTTGTTGGCCGTGGTACTGACGCGCCGGAAGTCATCGAACGGCGGCTGTCGGAGGCGGAGGAAGAGTGCCGGCACGCGGTCGAGTTTGATTACCTGGTGGTCAACGATGACTTTGCCGTGGCATTAGCTGATCTGCTGGCCATTGTCCGCAGTCAGCGGCTGAAAATGGCCACCCAGCAGGTTCGCCACGGTGAGTTGCTGCGGGACTTGTCCGCTCACGGGTGATGGTAGTTTTCACTGTATACAAATTGAGCCGGGGCCAGTAAACTACGCGGTCTGCTAAATCAGTGATTCTTTTTGTTCGGGGAAGATAATGGCACGAGTTACCGTTGAAGATTGTCTGGAAAACGTAGATAACCGATTCCAGCTGGTCATGCTGGCCACCAAACGCGCCCGCCAGATCGCCACCAAGGGTGCCGAGCCGATGGTTGCGGAAGAGAATGATAAGCCGACCGTTATTGCCCTGCGTGAAATTGCAGAAGGCAAGGTGACCCGTGATCTTCTGCTGGAAGAAGACGACGACTGAGTTCGTCCGGTTGCCGGCGATGCGTAAAAATACGTGCCGGTAATTGAGAAGCATTGAAATCTGCCTCCGCAGTTTTATAGTGTAACTATAGAACCTGCCAGGAAGGACAACGGAAGCCCGGATGCACGCATTCGGGCTTTTTTGTCCCCGGTACACTGAGAACGATGGAGGCGCGGTGGTCGCAGCAGAGGCAACGGTAGAAGAACTGGCCAGAGAACTCAGTTCCTACCTCGATACCAATCGCATCAATCAGGTGCGACGGGCCTACTATTACGCCGAGCAGGCCCACGAGGGCCAGATGCGCAAAAGCGGCGACCGTTACATTACCCACCCCCTGGCTGTGGCCGGAATTCTTGCCGACCTCAGGCTTGACCATCAGAGCCTGATGGCCGCCATGCTGCACGATGTCATTGAAGACACCGGTATCCCGAAAGACGCGCTGGCGGAGCAGTTCGGAGACGATGTGGCCGAACTGGTGGATGGTGTCTCCAAACTGACCCAGATTGAGTTCCGCTCCCGGGCGGAGGCCCAGGCGGAAAACTTCCAGAAGATGACCCTGGCCATGGCCAAGGATATCCGGGTGATTCTGGTGAAGTTGGCGGATCGCCTGCACAACATGCGCACCCTTGGCCCCATGCCGTACGAGAAGCGCCTGCGTATCGCCACTGAAACCCTCGATATCTATGCGCCCATTGCCAATCGCCTGGGCATGCATTCCATCTGTACCGAGCTTGAAGATCTGGGCTTTTCCTCGCTTTATCCCATGCGCGCCAAGTACATTTCCAAGGCGGTGGAGAAGCTTCGTGGCAGTCACCGGGAGATCATTGAAGACATCCGGGGAAAGCTGCAGGAAAAGCTGGAGGAGCGTGGGCTTCCGGGCCGCATTCTGGGGCGGGAGAAACACCTGAACTCCATTTATAACAAGATGAAGTTCAAGCAGAAATCCTTCCATGAAATCATGGATGTGTATGCGTTCAGGATTATTACGGATACCGAGGACAACTGTTATCGCATACTTGGCGCCGTACACAGTCTTTACAAACCCCTGCCCGGGCGTTTCAAGGACTACATTGCCATGCCCAAGTCGAATGGCTATCAGTCCATCCATACCACCCTGTTCGGCATGCACGTGAACATCGAGATCCAGATCCGGACCGAGGAAATGGAGCACATTGCAAACAATGGTATTGCTGCCCACTGGATGTACAAAAACGAAGCCTCCGGCGTGACCACCATCAATCAATCCCGGGTAGATCGGTGGGTGAAGGGGCTCATGGAAATGCGCGAACGCGCGGATGATTCCATGGAGTTCATTGAACACGTCAAGGTTGACCTGTTCCCGGACGAGATCTATGTGTTTACGCCCAAGGGCCGGATCATGGAGCTGCCAAGCGGGGCCACCCCGGTGGACTTCGCCTATGCGATTCATACCGATATCGGCAACGCCTCTGTGGCGTGTCGCATCAACCGCAATCTGGCATCGTTGAGCCAACCGCTGCAAAGCGGGCAGACGGTGGAAATCATCACCGCACCGGGCGCCCGCCCGAACCCTGCCTGGCTCAGTTTCGTGGTGACCGGCAAAGCCCGAAGCAGTATCCGGCATGTGCTCAAAACCCGTAAGCGGGCCGAGTCCATGGAGCTGGGCCGCACCCTGCTCAAACGCTCGCTCAAGGGCTTTGGCGCCAAGCTGTCGGATATCAGCGATGCCCAGAAGCAGGCGGTGGTTAATCACAACCAGGTCAACAGCTTTGATGATCTGATCAGCGACATTGGCCTGGGCAACCGTATGGCCTATCTGGTGGCCCGCCAACTGGTGTCCGGCAATGAAGTGCTGGACGCGCCCGCCAACCTGGAAAATGCCCCGGACAGCAAGCAGGGCGCCGTCACCATACGCGGTACCGAAGGACTGTTGGTGCGCTTTGCCAATTGTTGCAAGCCCATTCCGGGGGACCCGGTGGTCGGCGTGATGGACTCCGGCAATGGCATGGTAATTCATTCAGACACCTGTTCCCGCCTGCCGGAGGACGATGAAGGCCGTGCCCGGCTGACCAACCTGAAGTGGGCCAAGGACATTACCGATGAATTCTCGGTGGAGCTTCGGGTTGAGCTGGAGCGCCAGCGCGGGGTGATTGCCGAGGTAGCGAACGCCGTTGCCATGGCAGACGGCAACATCGAGCGCATCAGTGTGGAAGACCAGAACGCGCGCTTCGGCATCGTCAGCCTTGTGGTGCATGTGAATGGCCGCAAGCATCTGGCGCGGGTGATGCGCAGGGTCCGGAACATTCGTGCAGTGACCCATATCGGCCGGGTTCGGCACTGAGACCTTTGCGTGGTTGACAGTGGCTACGCCCAAAGGTGACGATTGGCGTTTTGGAAAAGAGGAAATTGCAGGTCATGACCAACAAATCTGTTATCCAGACCGAAAACGCCCCTCAGGCGATTGGTACCTACTCTCAGGCTGTTAAAGCCGGGGACACCGTGTATCTGTCTGGCCAGATTCCGCTGGACCCGGAAACCATGGAAGTGGTGGCGGGCGACTTTGCCGCCAAGACCCGCCAGGTGTTCGAGAACCTGAAAGCCGTGTGTGAAGCGGCCGGTGGCGAGCTGAAGGACATCGTCAAACTGAATATCTACATGACGGACCTGGCCAACTTCGCCACCGTTAACGAGATCATGGCGACCTATTTCCAGGAGCCGTATCCGGCACGCGCCGCCGTGGGTGTAGCCGCGCTGCCCAAAGGCGTTCCGGTGGAAATGGAAGCCGTTATGGTGCTCAGCTAAGCGTCAGAGCTTGCTGATCATCTCCCGGTACCCCGCCCGATAATCGGGGTACCGGAACTCGAAACCACTCTCCAGCAGTTTCCGATTACTGCAGCGCTTGCTGCCGGCCCGCCCGCCTTTACGGGCGCCTTCCACCGGGGCTTTGCACGGCACCTGAGCCCGCACCCAGTCAACTACCTCGTCCAGTCGAACCGGCTCGCAATCACTGGCCACGTACAATGGTTCCAGGTCATCCACCTTCAGAGCTTTTTGCGCAAGCCATGCCACGGCATTGGCGGCATCCACTTCGTGGATGCGATTGCTGAAAGGCGCGGGTGGTTGGGGGTTCATGCGGCCCTCCAGGACTTCCTCAAGAAAACGCTGACGGCTGGGGCCATAAATGCCGCTGAAGCGAACAACGGTGGCTGGATGCCCGCTGTTCAGGGCGGTACGTTCGCCCTGGAGGATTTGTTGACCAGTGAACCGGTCCGGATCGGCAGGGCTGTTCTCATCGACCCAGCTGTCATCATTCTGTGCAAAGACGCTGGTGCTGCTGATGAAGATCAGCCGTTTGAGGGATTGCTCACCGATGACGTTGAGCAGGTTCTTGAGGCCAGTGACATAGGCTTGATGATAACCCTCTTCGTCGTAGCTGGATGGCGTCAGGCAATAGACGACGATGTCCAGGTGTTCCGGAAGCTTGCCGGCCATGGATTCCGGGCGGGTCAGATCTGCCCCGATCCCGGTCACTCCCTGAGGGACCCGATCCGGGTTGCGGCGCAGCCCGTATACGTCTCCGGCGTCCAGCAGAACCGTGGCGATATCGCCCCCGAGCTTGCCGCAGCCCGCCACCAGAATTTGTGCCTTTTGCTTGTCATCAGTCATTGCCATAGACAATTTCAATCCTTATCCTTTGGCTGATAAAGTAAGTGAAACTTCGACCTGAGTACGCCAACCGGAGCTCACCATGACCCTCACCGAGTTACGATACGTTGTTACGCTTGCCCGGGAAAGGCATTTTGGCCGCGCAGCAGAGCGCTGTCACGTTAGCCAGCCGACCCTTAGCGTAGCGGTTAAAAAGCTGGAGGATGAGCTCGGTATCCCCTTGTTCGAACGCAGCAAAAGCAGTATTCGGGTGACAGAAGTTGGCCAGCGTATCATCGAGCAGGCCCAGCGGGTTCTGGACCAGGTGGGCGTGATCAAGGATATGGCCCAGGACGGCAAAAATCAGCTCAATTCGCCATTGAAGGTCGGCGCGATTTATACCATCGGCCCCTACCTGTTCCCGCATTTATTACCGGAGCTGCGCAGAGCGGCGCCAGACATGCCCCTGTACATAGAAGAGAACTACACCGCCAGCCTGCGCCAGAAGCTGCGGCACTCAGAGTTGGATGCCATCATCATTGCCCTGCCGTTTGAAGAGCCGGAAGTAGTAACCCTGCCGCTTTACGATGAGCCGTTTGTGGTGCTCCTGCCAGCGGATCATCCGCTGACAGAGAAGGAGCAGGTGACGGCCGAAGAGATGGCGAAAGAGCAATTGTTACTGCTCGGGCCTGGCCACTGTTTCCGGGATCAGGTGCTGGAGTCATGTCCGCCCCTGGTGGATGCCATCACCAAACGGGCGGATAACGGCAGACCGGAGCTGGTGACCGAGGGCAGTTCGCTGGAAACCATCCGGCACATGGTGGCCTCCGGTCTGGGTATTACGGTACTGCCGCTGTCGGCCGCCACCGCCATAAAATACCAGGAAGATATCCTTGCCGTGCGGCCCTTTGCGGCGCCGGTTCCGTTCCGGACCGTGGCGCTGGCCTGGCGGGTAACCTTCCCCCGGCCGAAGGCCATAGACGTACTGTCGCTGGCGGCGAGCCAGTGCCGGGTGATTGAAAAAGCCAAAACCGACACACCGGCGGTTGCCGAAAGCGCCTGAGGGCCGTATGACGTCACTGGATGACATCCCGGTAACCCAGCTCAAGGGCGTCGGAAGCGCCCTGGCGGAAAAGCTTGCCAGGCTGGGTATCCATTCCATTCAGGATCTCCTGTTCCATCTTCCCTACCGTTATGAAGACCGCACCCGCGTGGTGCCTATGGGCAGCCTGCGCATTGGCGATATTGCTGTGGTGGAAGGTGAGGTCATGAAGGCCGATCTGGTGATGGGCCGCCGGCGCAGCCTGCAGGTGACGCTGCGGGATGACAGCGGTTTTCTGGTGATGCGGTTTTTTCACTTCAATGCCGCCCAGAAAAACCAGCTCTCTGAAGGCACCCGAGTGCGCTGTTTCGGCGAGGTGCGCCCGGGCCGGGCCGGCTACGAATTCTACCATCCGGAATACCAGACCAATCCTCCTGCCATGCCGCCGGCCGACCAGGCAACGCTCACGCCGGTGTATCCGCTGACCGAGGGCATTCAACAACCCCGGGTCAGGGGACTGTGCCAGCAGGCCCTGGCCTATCTTGACCGATATCCTATCAAGGATTGGCTGCCACCGGCGTTGCTGGCGGACTACCAGTTGCCTGGCATTACCGAGGCGGTTCGCCTGGTGCATTTGCCCCCGGCCGGCGCCCCGGTGCATCTGCTGGTCGAAGGAAAACACCCGGCTCAGCAGCGGCTGGTGATGGAAGAGCTGCTGGCGCATCAGCTTAGCCTGTTGCAGGTGCGGGAGCAGATTCAGGCCCGGGAGGCCTTGCCGTTACTGCCAGCGGGAGATCGGGTCGAGCGATTTCTGGAGCAGCTGCCGTTCAGCCTTACAGGTGCCCAGCGCCACGTTATGGCCGATATCCGGCAGGATCTGAGCCAGCCGGTGCCGATGCTGCGACTGGTTCAGGGAGATGTCGGCTCGGGTAAAACCGTGGTTGCCGCCTTGTCGGCCCTGCAAGCCATTGAAGCCGGCGCCCAGGTTGCCCTGATGGCACCTACCGAGATTCTGGCGGAGCAGCACTATCAGAACTTCCGCAATTGGCTGGAGCCATTGGGTGTGGAACTGGCCTGGTTGTCGGGGAAGGTGAAAGGCAAAGCCCGACAGGCAGCATTGACTGCGGTCGCCGAGGGCCGTGCGCAGATTGCCATTGGTACCCATGCCCTGTTTCAGGATGATGTGGTATTCCAGCGCCTGGCGCTGGTGATTGTCGACGAACAGCACCGGTTTGGCGTGCACCAGCGGCTGGCCCTGAGAGAAAAAGGGGTTGGCGGAACCCTGGCTCCACACCAGTTGATCATGACGGCGACCCCCATACCGCGAACCTTGGCCATGAGCGCCTACGCCGACCTGGATACCTCCGTAATTGATGAGCTGCCGCCGGGGCGCAAGCCCATCGAAACGATTGTGCTGCCCGAAAGCCGCCGGGACGACATCATTGAGCGGGTACGTAAGGCCTGCAGGGAAGGGCGGCAGGCCTATTGGGTCTGCACCCTGATCGAGGAATCCGAGGCGCTTCAGTGCCAGGCGGCGGAAGTGACCGCCCAGGAGTTGGTTGAGAGATTGCCGGACCTGTCCATTGGCCTTGTGCATGGCCGCTTGAAAGCCCAGGAAAAAGCCGCGGTAATGGAGCGTTTCAAAGACGGTGAACTGGACTTGCTGGTGGCCACCACGGTGATCGAGGTCGGCGTCGATGTGCCCAATGCCTCTCTGATTATTATCGAGAACCCGGAGCGGCTCGGGCTGGCGCAGTTGCACCAGTTGCGGGGCCGGGTTGGCCGCGGTGAACAAGCCAGTTTCTGTGTGCTGATGTATCACCCGCCCCTGTCCAATAATGGCAAGGCCAGGTTACAGGCGCTGCGGGACAGTCAGGATGGTTTCTTTATCGCCGAAAAGGATCTTGAGATTCGGGGGCCTGGAGAAGTGCTGGGTACTCGCCAGACTGGCTTGATGCAGTTTCGCCTGGCCGATTTTGAACGCGACAAGGGTTGGATTGAACCCATTCGTGACATGGCTCCGAGCCTGATGAGGGAGCCTCGGGTAGTCTCAGCACTTATCAGACGGTGGCTGGGTGAGAAAATTCGTTATGGCGACGTATAGTGTTGATCATGAATTTCATAACGCCTGTGCTCGTGGCCGATATTGGCCTGTTAATGTCGCGTTAATGACTGCAAAATGCATGAAAACTGATTGATAACCTTTGTCCGGAGAATGCTATGGAACTTCCTGTTGTGGTACAGCAGGCACTTGGTGATAACGCCCCCGGTGTATCGTTCCGGAGCGTAAGCCAGATTGATACCGGCCATTTGCTCCGAATGGTACTGCTCAGCGACGATCAAGGTAATCTGCAGGCCATCTGCCGTCGCAACGATATGCTCGATCTGGAAGCCCTGAACAAGCGTCTGGGGCGGGATCTGAGAATGATGCAGCGGCGCGAGCAGGTTCGGGTCCGCCAGAAAGCCGGGCTTCAGGAGTTGCCGGCGCTGCCATCACTCACCGGTTGGCCGACCGTAGTTGACCGGCGTGTGGATGAACTCGAGGCGGTCGCGCTGGAGTTGGGGGAACAGGACCTGGGCCTGATGATGCCGGGGGAAGATTTCCGCCAGTTGACGGCAAAGGCCGCCCGACACGATTTTGCGGTGGATACCGCGAAAATATCCGTCAATCTTGACAATCACGCCGCCGACCGTGACCAGCTGCATTCCGCCATCAAAAAGTTCACCGGCTTGCGTATTCAGCAGCGACTGGAGGATACGCTGGAGCTGCCGCCGTTGCCTGAGACCGCTCAGCGCATCATTCATCTGCGGGTAAACCCCAATGCGGTAATGGGGGATCTGGTCGATGTGGTGGAGAGCGACCCAAGCCTGGCAGCCCAGGTCGTGAGTTGGGCATCATCATCGTTCTACGCCGCTGCAGGGCAGGTGCGTTCCGTCCACGATGCGGTGTCCCGGGTACTGGGTTTTGATCTTGTGATGAACCTGGCCATGGGCCTGGCGCTGGGGCGTGCCCTGAAGCACCCGAAGGATCACCCGGACGGTTATGTTGATTACTGGCAGCAGGCCATCTGGCAGGCTCAGTCTGCGGGCATTCTCGCGAGTATGATGCCTCGAGGGCAGCGACCTCTGTTTGGTCTCGCCTATCTGGCCGGTTTGCTCCACAACTTCGGGCATCTGGTACTGGCGCAGGTGTTCCCTCCGCATTTCAAGCTGGTCTGCCGCTCGCTGGAGGTGAACCCGCACATTGATTCCAGTGTCATCGAGCATTACCTGCTGGGGATCACCCGGGAGCAGATTGCCGCGCAGTTGATGGAAAACTGGGGTATGCCGGACGAGGTGACACTGGCTATTCGTTACCAGAAGAATCCCGCCTATGACGGGCCTCACAATGTATATGCCCGTCTTTTGTGGCTGGGGCGGCAGTTGCTGACCGAGCGGGGTGTTGCCTTGGGCGCGGGTGAGTCTGCAACTCAGGCTGTCTATGATGAGCTGGGGCTGGACAGGGAAATGGTTGAGGAACAGTTTGATGAGCTGGTGCGGCGAAAAGACAGCATCATGGCCATGGCCGGGATGATGAGCCAGGGCGCATAAAAAAGGGCCGGCCTTTGAGGCCGGCAAGTTCACCCGCTTGTTGCAGAGTCGTCCAAACTTGTCAGGAGAAAACAACGGGGAGGCTGATCCAGTGTGGTGGGAGCGGCCTCCTGTTTTAAATTTAGACAAGCTCCGGGAAAAGGAAAGGTGACCGCATGCAGATTACAAAAATGAGCATGGTGTCAGTTTCTCTTGGGGCTCAAAGCTATTGATTTGCTTTGACATATTTTTCGCGCAGATGTGCGACCTGTAACAAAAAGTTACAAAACCGTGGCGTCAGTCAAAACGATGATGGCGGATTGCGGTAGCAGCCCGACGGATTTCATCGGAATACGCCCTTTCCACCGCAAACCGTTCTTTGTCCATTTCCCGGATGGTCGCGGAGTCGGTATTCTTCCTCGCCCGATGGGTGGGCATATGCTGAATCTTGTCGTGCACCGTCTGGAATACCTGGAAGGGGGGCTTTTCCAGTAGTTCCGGGGCCAGGTAATCCAGCAGACCCTTGAATCTCAGACAGGCCTCGGAATACTCAACCTGGTCTTCCTCTACCGCCATGGCGATAATCCGGATGCTTTCAATCATTTCGTCCCGACGCCGGGCCTGAAACTCCTCGGTTTTCTTCTGGCGCAGCCGCTGTTCGGACAGCAGCCGGGATTGGCGCCAGATATACACCAGTAACACACCGATAATAACCAGCCCGATGGCAATAAAGACCAATTGCAGCCCTCTGGGCATGGTTACACTCCTGTTTGTTCAAGAGGCCACATTATCAGGCCGGTTTCTGTTGAGGTTCGGGTTGCCAGACTCTGACATCAACCGCCTGGCCGTTCAAGACCGAGGTTCCCGAAACCGGATCTACCAAGGCATCATCCAGCAGATCGTTGATGCTGACCCCGGCGTGGGACGATGCCACTGATTGGCCGGTGCCTGATCGATGGTGACCCCAACCGTGGGGGATGGACACCACACCCGGCATAATGTCCTCGGTGATTTCCACCGGGATCACCACGTCTCGCCCCTGAACCGAAACCTCGGCATGATCTCCGGGGTTCAACGCTCGTTTGCTGGCGTCGTCCGGGTGGATAAGCAGGGTGCAGCGGCCTTTGCCTTTCACCAGACGCTGGCTGTTGTGCATCCATGAGTTGTTGCTGCGGACATGGCGGCGGCCAATCAACAGCAGGCCGCCAGCGGGCGCAGATTCAAGGGTAGCCTGCATGCGCTCCACATCCGCGAGATAGCGGCGGGGTGCCATCTGAATCAGACCATCGCGGGTGAACAGCCTTTCCGGTAACGCCGGTTGCAGGGGACCGAGGTCGATGCCATGCGGTGCGGCTTTCAGAGCAGAAAGTGATAGGCCTTTAGGTAATTCATCCCAACGTCGATTGAGTGGACTCAGCCGGGCCAGACCTTTGAGAGGGTTACGCTCCGGAAGAATGTCCATCACCAGTTCGATGGCGGTTTGGGCGAATGGGCGCACCGGGCCGGCGTCGGCACCATAGGGGCCTGTTCGCAAGAGCAGATCCAGAATAGGATCTGGTCCCAGTTTTTTGAACGCCCTCCAGCCCATTTCCGAGCGTATGGGCAGGCGCCCGCCTTTGCGCTGTTGTTCCAGTCGGTGAGCCAACTCCAGCAGAATCTGCCAGTCGTGGCGAGCGTTGGCCGACGGCGGAAACAGTGCTTCGCTGTATTTGGCCACGTTGCGTACGGCAAACTGACTGAAGATCAGATCATAGTGACTGCGCTCCAGGGCCGCCGTTGGCGGCAGAATGACATCAGCATGGCGGGTGGTCTCGTTCAGGTAGTAATCCACGGACACCATGAAATCGAGCCCCTCCAGGGCTGACTCCAGTCGCTGGCCGTTGGGGCTTGAAAGCACAGGGTTGCCGGCCACGGTCACAAAGGCACGGACCTGACCTTCGCCCGGTGTCAGCATTTCATCGGCCATGGTGCTGGCCGGATACTCTCCCGCAAATTCCGGCAGACCTCGAACCCGGCTGTGCCGCTTGCCAAAATGCCCGCGCTGCCCGGACATGGCGCCCAGTGCCACCAGGTCCACCGCCGGCTGGGTAAACAGTACGCCACCGGGTACATCCAGCTTACCGGTCAGGATATTCAGGCAGTAGGCCAGCCACGTGGTGGTGCCGCCAAACGCCTGGGTGCTGGTCCCCATTCGGGTATACAGGGCGGCCCGTGGGGTTTTGGCCAGCTGTCGCGCCAGCTGCCGGATGGCCTCAGCCTCAACGCCGGTGTGCCTGGTTACCGCTTCCGGTGAGAACGACAAGGCGGCCAGGCGCAGAAGATCCACATCTTTCACCAATCGTTCGGCGGCGCCGGCGTCCACCAGGTTTTCCTCGAACAGCGTGTGCACCATAGCCATCAGCAGGAAGGCATCGGTGCCGGGCCGGATAAAATGGAAGTCGTCCGCCAGGCGGGCGGTTTCAGTGCGCCGGGGATCAATCACCACGAGTTTCCCGCCCCGTTGACGCAGTGCTTTCAGGCGGCCCCGGATGTCCGGTACGGTCATCAGGCTGCCGTTTGAGGCCATTGGGTTGCCGCCAATACAGATAAACAGATCGGTATGGTCGATGTCCGGAATCGGAAACAGAATCTGGTGACCAAAGATCTCCAGGCTGGCCAACATGTGCGGTAGCTGGTCGTTGGAGGTGGCAGAGAAGCGATTCTGGGTGCCGATGGCCCGCAAAAACGGCATGGTGGTCATCAGGGCGCCGTGATTGTGGACATTGGGATTGCCCAGGTAGACCCCGATACTGTTCCGGCCGTAGGTTTTCCGAATTCCGTGAAGCTTCTCGGCAACCAGGTCAAAGGCGTCCTCCCAGGATAGCTCTTCCCAGCCCTGGGCTGTTTTGCGTATCGGCCTCTTCAGGCGCTCCGGGTCTTCATGCAGATCTTGAAGTGCGACCGCTTTGGGACAGATGTGGCCCTGGCTCAGAGGATCCTGGTCGTCGCCCTTGATACTGGTGATCTTGCCGTTGTTGACCTCAATGGCAACGCCACACATGGCTTCGCAGAGGTGGCATGTGCGGTAGTGGACACCGTTTTCCATGCAGGCTCTCCCGGAATTCTTGTTGTTGGGTTTCATATTGCAACCAGATTATCAGGAAAACGACCCGGAATGAAAAACCGATTGCGATTGTGGCCCCAAAAGGCCAACAAAAAAGGCCAGTCCGGAGACTGGCCTGAGGAGGGTAGACCTGAGTAACCCGTGTTCTATTCGTACTGAGCCGGTAGGTCTTTGACCGGGTTGGAGATGAAGTTGAGGTAGGTGCCACCGACTGGAATTTCCAGAGGTAACCTTATGGTCACTAGACCGATATCCTCAATGCCTGCGGTGTTGGCCGTAACCAGGAGCTCATCCGCATTACCAACAAAATTCACATTACGTTGCTCGATCTGCATACGCCCGTCATCAAAGAAGGTGATGTCTCCTCTGAGGTCGAGAGTGAATGGCCGCCCATAGAGATCATGGGTGCCGCCCAGTGGAATGACCATGTCTGGAGCGTCCAGCAGCAGGTCTGCCTTGGTGATGAACACTGGCTGTCCATTTTCGCCTTCAGCGATCACCCCGGGAATGAGTGAGTTGCGCGCGCAGTTGCTGCCGGTGCACGAAGGGTCATCTTTCGCGTAACGCATCCTGAGAACCTGGGTGTTTGTCACTGTCTCTTCCTGCAGCGGGATGAGTTTTATCAATTTAATCTTGGTGAAAACGCTGATGGAGCTGGTTGCGAGCAGTGTTGGATAAAGATCCACAAGAATGCCCTCGATCTCATCACCCTCAACGGTTGGGTCAGGATCATAGGTGCCGGGGCCTTTTACCTCGGTGTTCAGGGCGTAGGTCTGGTAAATGAATTTGCTGCGAGGGCAGGCGATCTCTTCGCCAGCGTCACAACCGACCTGCGCCGGTACACTACCACCGGCAAGAGCGCTGGCTTGAGCTGTTTGATTGCGAACGGCCAGCTTGGTTGCGTTGGCAGAGGGGGCCCACCCCTCCGCATCACTGCCTTCATGGGCAAACGGCTCGAGGCAGTCGTCGGTATTCTCAAATGCCCGGTTACCCTTGCTGCTGTCATAGGGATTGCAGTCAATCAGGAAGTTCGAGTTGGTATCGCGAATGGGAAGGTTCCTCAGCGGTGTGAATACCGTCGAGACCGCTTCTGTGGCAGTAAAATAGATCACCAGCGGATCATTTCCACCATCCGGGTCGTTCAGGCCCTCGAGCAGATCCGTTTTCAGAGCCAGGCCATCGGTGTCGCAGATTGCGCTGTAGCTCCCGGCCGAGCAGGCGCCCGAGCTCTCTGAGGATGCCAGGGTATAACGATAGTGAGCACCGGGTTCCCAGGGTTGATCCGGAAAGAACCGCACCCGCTGAGTGTTTTTCTCTAGCCGTCCGGGCACGCTCTCGACAACGCTCACAGTTCCCGCGCCGATACCGGCCTGTGTCACTTTCTCAACGGTGAAGGTCTGGCCGAGAATAAAGGAGTCTATATCCATCGATTTTGAGAAAACCACGGTAATGGGCCGATCCGCCGGCATTTCACTTACCGGCATGGTGTCGACTGTCGCTTCCCGTCCTCCGTTGTAGGCGTCGCCCCTTACGTCATAGCACTGGCCAAGCACACCATTGGCAAGGTCCAGTGCACTGTGATTCGTTTCGCAGGGGAAACCGGGATAGGTAGTAAGTGCCAGTGGCGGGCGAACCTCAACGTTGTTGCCTTCGATGGGATCCAGTGAGAAGGTCAGCGTATCCAGGGCGACGACATTCCCGGCCAGATCGGAGACGCCGTTGACGCTCACATCATAGGTTTTGCCATGCTCCAGACCGCCGGCTTTGTTCAGGGTTACCGTGGTGCCGTCGATAGCATGCTGAACGTCAATCGCGGTGCCGTTTTCCGACACCGTGATGCCAGTTTCGATTGATTTCGGATCAAGCGGCTCATCAAAGAACAGAATAATCGGGTCGCCCGGGCGCTGCATGGACTGACGGGTTGGCGGAACGGCGTTCTCCGGGCCGGGCATCCAGCTCACCAGGCTGGGTGGTGTGGCATCCAGTTCCCGCAGGTTTTCGGCATCGAGAACCGAGTCGGCATCGGTTGCGGCCTGCAGGTGGAAGGCAATAGTGGAATCGGTGTATTCCTGGCCCAGCAGGTTTGGTTCCACCATGCCGATGGCATCGATGGTCAGAACGCCGTCCTGAACCAGGGCGATACCGCGCAGCTCAACCCCCATCAGATCCTGGGACAGCGCGGCATTCGGCTGCGCTGCCTCCGTGTTCATGGAAACGTCCATGAACAGGGTGATATGGCGCGGGGCATTGATATCGTCGGTGTACTGGTTCGGGCTCATGTAACCGGAGGCATCCGAGAGCATGGTCACTTTGATGGTACCGGTTTGCTGGTCTTCGCCGGTCGCGGCATCCAGAACCTGCACCTTGCCACCCACCAGTACGTTCAGGCTGGTGCTTTCCAGCACGCTGCCTTTGGGAATGCGCAGGGGCAGTGCTTCATCAGCGTCAAACGCCGGGGCGTAGGCGAGCTCGGCAAACAGGTCCCCGGTTTGTTGAGAGGGGCCGGCTTCGCCCTGGAGTACCGAGTTGAGCGTTACGGCATTGAGGGCCTGGCCGTTAAGCACAGAGATCAGCCCTCCGTTACCGGAATCTACGGCAGTTTGTTGCAACACAACCGTTGGCCCGGTGTCTCTCGGGGTAAAGGTGAATTCTCCGGTGAAGCGGTTCTCCTCACTGCTGTCCGTCAGGCTGGCGAGGTTGGTCAGCTGCAGGGTGTAGGTTTCACCAGCATTGAGAATATCCTGCTTGCTGCCGCACTGCGTCGGTTCGGGGGTCACGCAGGGGTCGACCGTAATGCGGTTGCCTTTGACGAGTACAGTGGCCGGAACTTCTTCACCACTGGCGCCCAGCAGCTGAATGCTGCCGCCGAGTGATTGCCATTCAGGATGGACCGGTTGCGTCATGGCAAACCGGAAGGTCGAAAAATTCATGGCCTGGAATGGGCTGTCGCTGGCGGGTACTTGCCAGGCAATGTCGAAAGTGTCTGCGGTGTTGGCCAGCCCCGCGAGACCCACATAGGCGCCACGGGTTGCGAACTGGATGCCGTCATCACCTGTCGCGTTCGGAGTAGTGATTTGCCGGCCGCCCTCGGCGGCCAGCGGCTCCTGGAAGGTTACGGTGAATTCTTCGCCGGTCGCAAGCGGGTTAGCAGGCTCAAGCTTCAGACTTTTGCCATTATCGATCAAGGTCACGGTAAATGGCTGGGGCTGGTCGTTACTCTGCAGGGTGATCTTGTTCTGCAGGGTTGCTTCATCATCGGTAATCGCATGAGAGAAGCGCAGCACGATGTCGGCTTTCGGGCTGATATCAGCCTGCCCATCCATCGGGAAGGAATAGACCATCGAGCCGGGTCTGGGTTTTTCGTCAATGGACTGTTTGTCGCCACCGCCGCAGGCGGCCAGCAAAATGGCCGGAATCAGTGCCAGGGTCTTGTTGTACTTCATGGCAAGCCTCCTCAGAACTTCAGGGTGATGGATCCGCTGAATACGTGGATATCACCATCGGCAGTGACACTGGTTTCGTCACCGTCGTAGTCAACTAGGGTGAAGTCGCGCTCCTGCAGTTGCTGGTACTGATAGCCCAGGTCGAGCCGCACCGGGTAGGCGAGCAGGCGGGTGCGGTCGTAAGTGGCACTGATACCAAGGCCAACCACCAGTTTGTCGGTATCCAGGTAGTTGAGCTCCGGATTACGGGTGGTTTTGAGGGGAGACTCTTCGTAGGCAACACCGCCACGAATGGCAAAGTTCTTGTTCAACTGATATTCGGCGCCGAGGCGAGGAATCAGGATGTCGTCGAAACCGATCCGGTTTCCGGAGGCCACGGAACCCTGATCCTTGATGGAGTCGCCGCTGAATTCGTCTTCCAGTTCCGACCAGTTCTGTTGTTCGATACTACCGCCAATGCGCCAGCCGTCACCCGAGTATTGGGTGCCGATGGCGATTGTTTCAGGCTGGAATGAGTCGATGGTCGTCACAGCCAGGCTGAGCCCGGGATCCGGGATGGTCTGGGTCACGATGATGTTGGAGTCGACTGTGGTTGAGGCCGATGACTTCGTCCGGTAGGTCAGCGCCGTTTCCCATCCGTTCAGGAAACAGTCAGATTCAGGACAAAATGTGCTGCCCAGATCGATGTTCGTGCCCAGAATCGTCTTCAGAGAAGGCTCGGCATTGACCGCAAGGCGCTCACGGCTGGTTTCGCCGCCCAGCGTCGAGACGGCATCAAGATTAGCGGTCGCTTCGAGCGTTACCCGAACCGAAGCACCGGCGGAAATACCGCGCCAGATCGGGGTTGCACCACCGATGTTAAGGAACAAAGGTTCTTTCCCGTATTGCAGGAACTGTCCGCTCTCGCTGGTTTCAGAGCTGAAAGCCAGCATCTCCTTACCGTACTTTTCCACGCCCGCAATAAACCCGAGATAGATGGGGTGCCCGAACCGGGTGAGCGACCCAAGGTTGGTCTTCATGCCGATCAAAACGTGTTGGCTCGGGGAGTCGGAGACAATGTCCCCGCTGGCGTTGGGATTATCGGAGCGCAGCTCCTGTTCAGAATGAAGGATACCCGCCGTAAGCTCGCCACGAGGATCTTTCGTCAGTGCTGCCGGATTGTAGTAGGTGGCAGAAACCTGCTCATTGAACATCGAAAGGGACTGGGCGGTGGCCACATCGACCGGCATTACACCATAACTGGTGCCCAGGTTGCCCATACTGGCACTGGTGGGCATGGACAGGGAGGCGGAAACTGCTGCAACGGCAAGGGATACCGCCCGTACTGAGAATCGGGGGGAAAGAACCATGTATACACTCCGTTCACTCATTGTTTTTGTGCTCAGTCCCGAGGGATTCCTTTCAGGACTGGTACGCTTGTTCAGGTTTTAGTGTATGAGGCTTGTCAGATCGGGACGTTGGCATTTTTGACACGACAGGGTGTCGGTAGAACCACGTACCTCAAGAATTGTCTAAAACGGCTGAAAACTCATGAGCTTAAAAGGTGGGCTTCTGTGTATTTCTGTTACTTAATGTTTGCGGTTTTGTGAACGGGCACAAAAAAAGCTCCCCAAGGGGAGCTTTAGTGGCATGTAAAAAATATCGACACTCAGGCGGTTTTTTGTAACTTTCTTCTGATTGTGAGCATGCCCAGAATGCCAAGTCCCAGCAGGCCCAGTGTTCCTGGCTCAGGAACCTGTACAGGAACGGACTTGCCAAAGATCGCTACATGAGAAATGGCGCCTCTGTTCGGATAAAAGCCCTGAAGATCCAGTACGTCCTGGCCATTCCAGCTGCCGATGTTGAACAGGTATTGTGGCTCGTTGCCGTCTTTGACAACCAGATAGCACTCAGGGCACACAATGTAGTCCGGGCCATCCCAGCTGATCACCGCGTTGTTAGGGTCTCCGGTGAAACTGGTGGAGTAGAAGGATTGGTAGGAGCCTTCTTCCGGGCCTTCGTAGTTGGACTTGTAAAGCAAAGTGAGGTCGGACGTTCCAAAAAGGGCTGCAACGTCACCGGCGTCAAGCGCTGGATTTGGGGGGCCTACGTCGACAGTTTTGTCGGCGTCTGCGGGGCCAAGGATCAGGGCCATAGCCCCAGCAGACCAGGTTAATGCCAGAGCCGCAATAACGTGTGTTATCTGCTTTGTAATCTGTTTCATTTTTCACCTTCTCTCAGGGCAAGCCCTGAACGCAATGCGGCGAAGCCGCGATCTGTACTTACGTCTGACTTTCAGCACAGTGCGTGCCAATAGGATTATTTGACGTTAAAACAGGGGGTTGGGCAGTGTTTAAGAGAAGGTTGGAGGCGTATGTGTAAATAAGTTGGACAGGAGTTTGGGAGATGGTGGGCCCAGCTGGACTCGAACCAGCGACCAAGGGATTATGAGTCCCCTGCTCTAACCAACTGAGCTATAGGCCCGGAAAAGAAAACGGGCGCCATTATACCCACGAGGGGTGGCGCCCGCTACTGTCTTGGGGATTAACCGTTGCCCTGGTCGTCAATGAAGCCGCGCAGGTGATCGGAGCGGGAAGGGTGCCGCAGTTTGCGCAGGGCCTTGGCTTCGATCTGACGGATACGCTCCCGCGTAACGTCGAACTGCTTGCCGACTTCTTCCAGAGTGTGGTCGGTGTTCATCTCGATACCAAAGCGCATGCGCAGTACTTTGGATTCCCGAGCGGTCAGGCCGGCCAGCACGGAGCGGGTGGCTTCGCGCAGGCCTTCAGCGGTGGCAGAATCCACTGGCGACAGAGCCTGGATATCTTCGATGAAATCGCCCAGATGGCTGTCTTCGTCGTCACCAATGGGTGTTTCCATGGAGATCGGCTCTTTGGCGATCTTCAGCACCTTGCGGATTTTGTCTTCCGGCATGTCCATGCGCTCGCCCAGCTCTTCCGGCGTGGGTTCGCGACCCATCTCCTGCAGCATCTGGCGGGAGATGCGGTTGAGCTTGTTGATCGTCTCGATCATGTGCACCGGAATCCGGATCGTGCGAGCCTGATCCGCGATGGAGCGGGTGATGGCCTGGCGAATCCACCAGGTAGCGTAGGTGGAGAACTTGTAGCCACGACGGTACTCGAACTTGTCCACCGCCTTCATCAGGCCGATGTTGCCTTCCTGGATCAGATCCAGGAACTGCAGGCCGCGGTTGGTGTATTTCTTGGCGATGGAAATAACCAGACGCAGGTTGGCCTCAACCATTTCCTTTTTGGCGCGGCGGGCTTTCGCCTCACCGATAGACACTCGGCGGTTGATTTCCTTGATGTCGGCTACGTCCAGGTCTACTTCGGTCTGAACGTTCTGGATGCGCTTCTGCAGGCGAACGATTTCGTCCACACGCTCACCGATAGCGGCCGCATAGGGCTTTTTGGTGGCGGCAATTTCGCCGGCCCACTTAAGATCAGTTTCGTTGCCCGGGAACCATTTGATGAAGTCTTTGCGCGGCATTTTGCAGTCGCGTACACAGATCTGCATGATGGCGCGCTCATTCTCGCGGACCAGGTCGTTGGTTGAACGAACGACGTTCACCAGCTCGTCAAACGCCTTGTTGGCCAGCTTGAACGGGGCGAAAACCTGGCCCAGTTCGTTCAGGGCTTCCTGGGTTTTCTTGTGCCCACGGCCGTGTTTGGCCAAGGCCTTCTCGGCAGCGTCCAGCTTCTCTTTCAGCAGCTCGAAGCGCAGCCGGGTTTCTTCCGGATCTGGCCCGTTGTCGTTGTCGTCTTCGCTGGAGGTGTCGTCATCGTCGTCATCGCTGCTGGTATCGCGGTCATCAGCAGAGGTGTCTTCGGTGCTGGTGTCTTCGCCCATGAACGGCTCGGCGTCGTCCGGGTCGAGGAAGCCGGTGACGATGTCGCTGATGCGACCTTCATTCTCGATGATGCGGTCGTAGGCCTGAATCACGGTGCCGGCGGTGCCCGGGAAATGTGCTACAGCGGCCATGACATCGCGAATGCCTTCCTCGATGCGCTTGGCGATGACAATTTCGCCTTCGCGGGTCAGCAGCTCAACGGTGCCCATCTCGCGCATGTACATGCGCACCGGATCGGTGGTGCGGCCAGCGTCGGTCTCAACGGCGGCAAGAGCAGCAGCGGCTTCGGCGGCAGCAGCTTCGTCGGCAGTGGAGTCACCTTCGGTCATCAGCAGGGTATCCGCGTCTGGTGTCTCTTCGCACACCTGGATACCCATGTCGTTGATCATCCGGATAATGTCTTCAACCTGATCCGGATCTGCGATATCTTCCGGGAGGTGATCGTTTACCTCGGCGTAAGTCAGGTAACCTTGTTCCTTGCCTCGTGCGATGAGGTCTTTCAAACGTGATTTCTGCGAATTGCCTGACATAGACACCCTGTGAACTCGCTTTTAAAAAGGAAAAAAGTTAAACAGCCATTATAGCTGTCGCTCGGTTGCGCTGCCACCGAATGGTTAGATGGTGATCAGGGCAACAGGTTTCAAGTCCTCAGCTTTCAGCCTTCGGATTTAACGTACCGGCGCTGAGCGTTCGCAGCTCCTCCCGTTCTTCCGGGGAAAGCTGTGCCAGGTTCCGGAGCAGGGTTGCCAGCCTCTGCTGGCGCGCGGCCTCTTCATTCGGGCTTAACAGCTCTCTGGCAGCCGCCAGTGTGCTTTCCCGGGCCGGTATGTGCTCCAGTTCGTCAAACAGGTTGTAAAACCTGTCCCTGGCCTGTTTGTTCGTGGCCAGCCCCGCGACCAGTGTCTTGCGGGTCTGAATTTTTTCTTCCAGTAACCAGCGGGCAAAACGCCCCGCGCGTTCAAGCTGCCGGGTGCTGTCTGCCAGAGCTTTCACTTCGGTTGCCAGTTCCGGTGCTTCCAGCAAGGCCAGGCACAAGGTGCTGTCTTTGCTGAGTTTTACGTCAATCCGCTCTTCCGTGGGCCGGCTTTGGGCTTCACCGCGCCAGCCTCGTGCCTTGTAATTCTGGCCCTGCTGGCGGTTCTGCCACTGGTTGCGGCCGCCGCAAAGGCGCAGCATTTCGTGCCACATGGCGTCCCGCAACGTGCTGCGGGGCATCTTGTTCAGCAAGGGCTCAACTCGTGCCCGAAGTTCGCCTCGGTGTTCGGGCAACTGCAGATCAAGGCCCTCGCTCTGCCGATCAAACAGATAGCGTGAGAAGGGTGTGGCGCCCTCAATACGCTTCTGAAATGCGTCCGGCCCTTCTTTGCGCACCAGTGTGTCCGGGTCTTCGCCTTCTGGCAGCATGAGAAACTGCAGGTGCAGCCCGTCTGCCATCAGCTCCAGGGCGTTCTCCATGGCCCTGTCCGCTGCCCGAAAACCTGCTTGGTCGCCGTCAAAACAGAACACGATATGCCGAACGTGCCGAAGCAGTGCGGTCAGGCTGTCCTGGTTGGTGGCCGTCCCCAGAGTCGCCACCGCGTAATGGATGCCGTGCTGGGCCAGCGCAATCACATCCATGTAGCCTTCGACCACCAGCAACTTGTCCAGTTGTCGAATGGCTTGCCGGGCCTCGAACAGGCCGTAGATTTCCCGGCTCTTGTGGAAAACGTCCGATTCCGGCGAGTTAATGTACTTGGCCTTGTCGTCGCCCAGCGTGCGCCCGCCGAAGGCGATGGTTTTGCCTCGGGTGTTCCGGATGGGAAACATAACCCGGTTGCGGAACAGATCCCTGGGGCGGCCGTACTGGTCCGACACCGTGCGGGTCTCAATCAGTGGTGCTTTAAGATCCTTCGGGGCGGCGTCGTAAAGTGCCGTGCCGGTGCCCGGTGCAAAACCAATCTGATACTGCTGGATAATGTTTTCATCCAGTCCCCGCTGCTTCAGGTAGTCCCGGGCATAACCGCCTTGCTGACTGGTCAGTGCTGAGTGATAGAACCGGTTGGCAAACTCCAGGGCATCGGTCAGTGTCCGCGCCTGTTGCATTTCCTGTTTGGCAGCTCGGTCGTACGGCACTTCCAGCCCGGCACGCTTGGCCAGTTCTTCTACCGCTTCGGTAAAACCCAGGCCCTCAAATTCGCGAACAAAGCTGATGGCATCGCCATGGGCTCCACAGCCAAAGCAGTGATAGAAGCCTTTGTCCGGTCGAACGTTAAATGATGGCGTCTTCTCGTCGTGAAACGGACAGCAGGCCTTGTAGTTGGCTCCGGCTTTTTTCAGCGTGATGCGCGAACCGATCAGCTCCGCCAGATCAATGCGATCCAGCAGGTCTTCAACAAAGCGTTGAGGGATCAATCCGCTCATGGTGGCTCCACTTCAGCCGGGGTGCCGGGTGCGAAGGCATTTTCGCCATAGCCAAAAATGCCGCCGAAGCCAGGCCTCGGCGGCATTTTCAGCTTGCCGGGTGGGGCGAAACGCCGTTCCGGCAATCAGTTGTGCAGTCGATGCGCGCCTGAACTCAGTACAGACGCTCGAACTTGCGCTGTTCCCGCTGAAGCTTCTTGAGATGACGCTTAACGGCAGCAGCTGCTTTACGCTTACGAACAGCGGTCGGCTTCTCGTAGTGCTCACGACGACGTACTTCAGACAGTACACCGGCCTTCTCGCAGGAACGCTTGAAGCGACGCAGTGCTACGTCAAACGGCTCATTCTCTTTCACTTTAACAGCTGGCATTCGAAAATCACCTACCTGATAGATTCGGTTTCAATTTGTTCCGTCGGCCAGTGCCGTACGGGCTCGATCCCTGGTCAGATTGGCTAAAACTCGACCAGTGCTAATTTAGGGCGGCAATGATAGCCGCTGGGCTGGCCAAGGTCAATCACTGTTCAACGAAACTGCCGGAAGCTTTCGGGTTTCTGCTAAAATGCCGCCCACGTACCCGACACCCCTTGGATATAGTGCCCATTATGCTGATTCTTGGTATTGAAACCTCCTGCGATGAGACCGGTGTAGCCCTGTTTGACGCTCGGCAGGGGCTGCTGGCCCATGCCCTTTACAGTCAAATCGGTATGCACGCCGATTATGGAGGCGTGGTGCCTGAGCTGGCCTCCCGGGATCATGTTCGCAAGCTGCTTCCTTTATGCGATGAGGTACTGGCTCAAGCCGGTAAAGCCCGTTCCGATATCGAAGGTATCGCCTATACCGCCGGGCCGGGGTTAGTGGGTGCCCTGATGGTGGGCGGCTCGGTGGCGCATGCCTTGGGGTTTGCACTGGGGATTCCGGTGTTGGGAGTGCATCACATGGAAGGTCACCTGCTGGCGCCCATGCTGGAGGACAATCCGCCGGCGTTCCCGTTTGTCGCGCTGCTGGTGTCCGGTGGCCATACCCAGTTAGTGCGGGTGGATGGCATTGGTGAGTACCAGATGCTGGGTGAATCGGTGGATGATGCCGCCGGCGAGGCGTTCGATAAAACTGCGAAAATGCTGGGGCTGGATTATCCGGGTGGCCCCCGGGTAGCTGCCCTTGCGGAAAAGGGTCGAGAGGGGCAGTACCGTTTTCCCCGCCCGATGACCGATCGTCCCGGCCTGGATTTTTCCTTCAGTGGTCTGAAAACCTATACCCTGAATACCGTTAACGACGCTAAAGATAAAGGCACGCTGGATGAGCAGGTAAAAGCAGACATTGCTCGGGCGTTCGAAGCTGCAGTAGTTGATACCCTGGTCATCAAATGTCGCAGAGCCCTGGAGCAAACCGGGTGTAAGCGGTTGGTCATTGCCGGCGGAGTCAGCGCCAACAAGCGATTGCGGGCGGCACTGGAGACCATGGCAGAAAAGCTGCGTGGTTCGGTGTTCTACGCTCGTCCGGAGTTCTGCACCGACAACGGTGCCATGATTGCCTATGCCGGTGCGCAGCGGCTAAAGGCCGGTCAGCAGGATGGCGAGCGGATTGTGGCGGTACCCCGCTGGCCGATGAATACCCTGCCGCCGGTGGCGGAACCTCGTCACAACGGCCTTGTGGACTAGCCGGGCAGGAACTTAGAGCCCGGTTTCCCGCCCCTGGGCCAGGCGAATCAGGTTGTTGCGGTGACGCACCACAATCAGCAGGGTCAGTAGTCCGAACAGGGGCAGGGTTTCCGGTTCCAGCAGGGCGCTGATGAGCGGGCCGCTGGTGATTGCCACCAGAGAGGCCACGGCTGAAATGCGCCAGCGCCACATTACGCCCAGCCACAAGCCTGCCATGATGGCGGTGGTGAGCGGCGCCAGTGCCAACCCTGCCCCGAGGGCCGTGGCAACACCTTTGCCCCCTTTGAACCGATAGAATGCCGGGATCATGTGTCCGGTCACCGCGCACAGGGCAATCATGGCCTGCACCAGAATGGACATGCCAAGGCTTTGACCGAGCCAGACGGGCAACCAGCCCTTGAACGCATCCAGCGCCAGGGTTGCCAGCGCGGGTTGCCAGCCACCTGCCCGGTACACATTGGTGGCTCCGGGGTTGCCGGAACCCAGGGCGCGAGGATCTGGCAGTTTCCAGAGGCGGCACACTGGTATCGCGAACAGCACGGAACCCGCCAGATAAGCGCTGGCGCAAAGCAAGACAATCGCAACGGGTTGGCTAAAGACGTCCATGGCGTAACCGCTGTACAGAGACTGGGCCCTGTGTTCTGTGAGAAAATGCCGCCCGCATCAAGGCAGGCTGGTTGTCCGTCACAGTATCGTCTGCCTGTGTAATATTCAATCAGCCATCAGTGGAAGGCTCGGGAGACCGGTTTGGCAAATGGCAAATGGGACACAGTCCTGATCGAAGGACTGGCGGTGGAAACCGTGATCGGGGTGTACGATTGGGAACGTGAAGTCACACAGCGGCTACTGGTGGATCTGGAACTGGCGTGGGATAACTCGGTGCCCGGCGCCAGTGACGATGTTGCCGATGCACTTGATTACGCCGCCGTTAGCGAGCGGGTCAGTCAGTGCCTGCAAACGCTGCAGCCGGAGTTGCTGGAGCGGGCCGCAGAGGAAGTTGCCCGTTTGCTGCAGAGCGAGTTTGGCGTGCGTTGGCTGAGGCTGACGTTGAGCAAGCCCGGTGCTGTGCCGGCCGCACGCTCGGTGGGCGTGAGAATTGAGCGGGGGGCACGGGCATGAAACGTGTATACATCAGTATCGGCAGTAATATTGAACGCTATCGCCATGTCAGCGCGGCGCTGGATGCTCTGGCCGGTTGGTTTGGAGAATTGGCCATTTCTCCGGTTTACGAGAGCGAATCGGTCGGCTTCGATGGCTCGGATTTTCTGAACCTGGTGGTGGGTGTGGATACCGATAGGTCGGTAGGAGAGCTTTCCCGGCGCTTCAAAAAACTCGAGGCAGACAACGGCCGCAAAGCTTCGGCGCCCAAGTTCAGTCCAAGGACTCTGGATCTGGATATTCTCACCTGGGGCGATGCGACCGGCACCCTTGATGGGGTTGAACTGCCCCGGGCTGAAATCCTAAAAAACGCATTTGTCCTGAGGCCGCTGGCCGATATTGCTCCGGACGAATTGCACCCCGTGTGCGGAGAGAGCTATCGCAGCCTCTGGCAGTCTTACCAGAAGGACCAGAAGCTCTGGCCCGTCGATTTCACCTGGCAGGGGCGTCAGATCTCAAGTTCCGGAGCGGTCGCGGAATAACCGGATCAGGTTGTCGGTGGCGCTGTCTCCAGCGCTGCCATCTTCACTCTCGCCCAGCAGTTTCGGAAGAATTTCGTTGCCAATCTGTTTGCCCAGCTCCACGCCCCATTGATCAAAGCAATCAATATCCCAGATCACGCTCTGCACGAAGGTGCGGTGTTCATAAAGTGCAATCAGTGCCCCCAGGGTGTGCGGAGTCAGGCGTTCCATCAGCAGGATGTTGCAGGGCCGGTTACCGGGAATGGCCTTGTGTGGGGCCAGCTGGCGGGCGGCATCACCATCAAGACCGCCGGCCAGCAGTTCCTGTTCGGCCTCTGCTTCCGTCTTTCCGGCCATCATGGCCCGTGCCTGAGACAGACAGTTGGCAAACAGGGCGGCATGGTGGCTGGCCACGGGATTGTGGGACCTCAGGGGAATGATGAAGTCGGCAGGAATCAGCCGGGTACCCTGATGAATCAGTTGGTGATATGCGTGCTGGCCGTTAGCTCCCACGCCGCCCCAGAGCACGGGCCCGGTAGGGTAATCCACGCTGATGCCATTCTGGGTTACGCGCTTGCCGTTACTCTCCATATCCAGCTGCTGAAGGTGCTCCGGCAGGTATTTCAGGTATTCGTCATAAGGCAGTACCACATGGCTCTCGGCGCCCCAGAAATTGTTGTACCACACGCTGAGCATGGCCATGATGACCGGCAGGTTTTCCCGCTCGGGCGCTTCCCTGAAATGGGAGTCCATGGCATGTGCACCGGCGAGTAGCTCCCGGAATGCCGCCATGCCAAGCGTTAACGCAATCGGCAGGCCGATGGCGGACCAGAGGGAATAACGACCACCTACCCAATCCCACATGGGAAAGGTGTTGGCGGGTTCGATGCCGAACCGGGCCGCTTCTTCGACGTTGGCCGTGACTGCCATGAAATGCTGGGAGACCGAGGCTGCGTTGCCACCATTATCGAGAAACCATTGCCGGGCGAGCAGGCTGTTCTCCAGGGTTTCCTGGGTACGGAAGGATTTTGACTGCACCAGAAACAGCGTGGTGTCCGGGTTCAGGCGGGTGAGGGTTTCGGTAATGTCGGTGCCATCGATGTTCGCGACAAAGTGACAGTTGATGGAGCCCTGCCAGTAAGGGCGTAGCGCCTCGACGGCCAGCTTCGGCCCGAGAAACGAGCCTCCGATGCCAATGCTGACAACGTCGGTAAAGCGGGCGCCGGAATGGCCGGTGCGTTCACCACTGTGAATGCTTTCAACCAGCGCTTCCATCTTCCCCAGTGTGCGATGGATTTCGGGAATGATGTTGTCGCCGTTAACCCGAACCTCGCCCTGTTTACCCTCACGAAGGGCGGTGTGCAGGGCGGGGCGTTGTTCCGTGAGGTTCACCAGACCGCCCCGGAACAAGGCCGTACGACGTTCCTCCAGACCACAGGCCCGGGCCAGGTTGAGCAGAGCCTCCAGCACTTCGTCCGTCAGCCGGTTGCGGGAGAAATCCAGCGACAGGCCGGCACCCTCTACCAGATAACGCTGGGCACGGCCCGGATCCTGCTGAAACAGCTCCCGCATGGGTAGGTGTTCGAGCCGGGCTTTGGCGTCGTTGAGAGCTTGCCATTCTGCTCGGCTGGTGAGCGCAGGGTGTTTCTCAGGCATTAGGGGTCCCTTCCGTTGTCTGGGGTAAAGCTCCATAGTGAGGTTTTAGCGCGTGATCGAGAGGTTGTCGATCAAACGGGTGGTGCCCAGAAACGCTGCGACCAGCAGTGTGAGTTCACGGTCTGCCTCGTTGGCGGGTTTCAGGGTCAGGCTGTTGACGATGTTGAAGTAGTCCGGCCTGAGCCCGGCCTCAGACAGTGCCTCGCGCGCCTCCTGCTCCAGGTTGCTGTAGTCGGTGCGCCCCTGTGCCAACTGGTCGGCGGTATGACTTAGCGTCCGGAACACCACCGAGGCAATGGCTCGTTCCTGCTCGGACAGATAGCCGTTGCGGGAGCTCTTCGCCAGGCCATCGTCTTCCCGCACCGTCGGTGAGCCAATCACTTCCACCGGAATCATCAGATCCCGGGCAAGTTTGCGTATCACCGCCAACTGCTGAAAATCCTTTTCGCCAAACACGGCAATGTCGGGCTGAACCATGTTGAACAACATGGTAACCACGGTGGCCACGCCTTCAAAGTGGCCCGGCCGGCTGGCGCCACAGTGGCCCTCGCTGACTTCGGGCACCACCACCTTGGTCTGATTGGCGAGCCCTTCCGGGTAGATTTCTTCAACGCCCGGGGCGAAGACCAGAGTATTGCCCGCTGCGGCCAGCTTTTCCTGGTCTTCGGCCAGGGTTCTCGGGTAGGTGTCCAGATCTTCGTTGGCGCCGAACTGCATCGGGTTCACGAAAATACTGGTAACGACGATGTCGGAGGCCTCGGCGGCCTTGCGCACCAGTGAGATATGGCCTTCGTGCAGGTTGCCCATAGTGGGTACCAGGCCGATGGTCTTGCCCTGCTGGCGGTAGCCCCGCAAAATGGTGCGCAGTTCTTTGAGTGAGTGTACGGTTCTCATGCCTTGAACGTATGCTCCTCGGCTGGGAAAGTGCGTTCTTTGACGGCTTTGGCATAAGCCGCAATGGCTTCCGGGATGGAGTCGGTCTCGGCCAGAAAGTTCTTCACGAAACGGGGTTTGCGGCCGGTGGTGACGCCCAGCATATCGTGCAGTACCAGTACCTGGCCGTCGGTATCCGAGCCCGCGCCGATGCCGATGACCGGTGCCTTCACCGCCTGGGTGATACGGGCAGCGAGCGGGGCCGGTACACACTCCAGCAGGATGATGTCGGCACCGGCGGCTTCCAGCTCACAGGCATGTTCAATCATTGCCTCGGCGGCCTTCTCATCACGGCCCTGCACCTTGTAGCCGCCGAACTTGTTGACGAACTGTGGCGTCAGGCCCAGGTGGGCACAAACAGGCACACCACGTTCGCTCAGGGCTTCGATGGTGTCCTTCATCCAGTCTGTACCTTCCAGCTTGACCATGTGGGCGCCGGCGCGCATCAGCTCCGCAGCATTGTCCAGTGCATCGGCAACGGTGCCGTAAGACATGAACGGCATATCGGCCATGATCAGGGCGCCTTTGTTACCGCGGGCGACACAGCTGGTGTGATACACCATCTGATCCATGGTGACCGGGAGCGTACTGTCGTGGCCTTGCAGCACCATACCAAGAGAGTCGCCAATCAGGATGACATCAACGCCTGCCTCGCTGACAACCTGAGCAAAGGTTGCATCGTAGGAGGTCAGTGCCGAGAAGGCTTCGCCTTTTTGCTTGTATTCCCGCAGGGTATTGATGGTAACTGCCATAGAATCCTTGCCTTTTGGGTGGATGGGCCAGTTTTGGACCGGGGTCGACCGGTACTCAGAGCGTTAATGTAAATCCCGGATATATCAGACACAAGAGTAGCATGGTCTATCGTGCGTGGTGGCCATAAGGGATGCGATCAGGGGCACGCCTGGGCAGGCAGCTTGCGCAGCTGGTTGTCCGGGCAGTGCCGGCGCAATTCCGCAACGGTGGTGCCGTCCGGCAGTGCCAGGTCCGGCGTCAGGTCCAGCAGGGGTTGCAGGACGAAATCACGGTTGGCCAGTTCCGCGTGGGGAACGGTCAGGCGTGCGTCGTTGAGGGTCGTCTGACCAAACAGCAGCAGATCCAGATCCAGGGTGCGTGGCCCCCAGTGCCTCAGCCGCTCACGACCGTGGGCCTGTTCAATGGCTTGCAGGCAATCCAGCAGTTCGTGGGCAGACAGATCGGTACGCAGGTGAACGGCGCCGTTCACAAAATCCGGTTGATCCTGCGGGCCGACGGGGCGGCTGGCATAGAACGGAGATTGCGCCACCAGCGTGGTTTTGGGTAAACCGGCGAGTTCCGACACGGCCTTTGCCAGCTGGGCCGCAGGCTGTTCCAGGTTGCTGCCCAGCCCGATGTAGGCATCGACTGTCATGGCTGGTCCGGTTTCCTGGCGGGCTTGCGCTTGCGACGGCGCTTTTTCGGGCCACCCGAGCCCAACTCGGAAAGCATTTTCTCCTGTGCGCGTTCATCCGCCTGCTGGAATTCCGTCCACCATTGCCCGAGGCCCGGTTCGATCTCGCCCGCAGCTTCCCGCACCAGCAGAAAATCGTAGGCCGCCCGGAAGCGCGGATGGGTCATGGTACCGAACGCTCGTTTGCCCTGGCGACGGGGTAGCCGCATCTGCAGTTCCCAGATTTCTTTCATGGGGCCCGAGAAACGTTTCGGTATCGCGGTTGCCTGCACCTGGCGGCCGATCACCTTGCCGATGGCGCCGTGCAGCGCGGGCTGAACCGGATCGCCATTGTCCTGGCGCCTGCGCCATTCCACCTGCAGAGCCGGCCAGAGCATGGCCGCAAACAGGAAATACGGGGTCACTGATTTGCCCTGGGCAATCCGGGCATCGGTGTTGCGAAGGGCTTGCAGTATCAGTTCATCGGGTTCGCCGGCATCCAGTGCCCGGGCGGTCTCCGGGAACAGTGGGGCCAGCAGACCATAGTCCTGAAGCAGTCGATAGGTTGCCTCGCCGTGGCCGGCGGAGAACAGTTTGAGGACTTCATCGAACAGCCGGGCCGGAGGGATGTGCGCCAAGAGCGGGGCCAGCTCCCGAATGGGGGCCTCTGTTTCCGGTTCAATCTCGAAATCGAGTTTGGCCGCAAAACGAATGGCGCGCAGCATTCTCACGGGATCTTCCCGATAGCGGGTTTCCGGGTCGCCAATCAGGCGGATCTGACGGTTTTTCAGATCCTGCACGCCGTTGGCAAAGTCGATAATGGAGAAATCCCGGATGCAGTAATACAACGCATTGATGGTGAAGTCGCGCCGCAGTGCGTCTTCTTCCTGATTGCCATAGACATTATCCCGCAGTAACAGACCATGTTCACTGGTCTTGTGCTCGTCGTCGGCCAGGTCGTCATCGGTATCCCGGGCATTACCACGAAAGGTGGTTACTTCGATGATTTCCCGCCCGAACACCACGTGCACAATGCGAAAGCGGCGACCAATCAGGCGGGAGTTCCGGAACAGGTCGTGAACTTCTTCGGGTGTTGCGTTGGTGGCTATGTCGAAGTCTTTGGGTTGTCCGCCAAGGAGAATGTCGCGAACGCCACCGCCCACCAGATAGGCCTCGTAGCCGGACTTGTTCAGACGGTGCAGTACCTTCTTGGCCGGTTCACTGATCATGGAGCGGGAGACGTTGTGCTGATCCCGCGGGATCTCCTGCCGCTGGTAGTGGCGGGCTTTCTTCTTCCCGTTGCCGGGAATGAAGGAGCGTAGTTTTTCAACAAGTCGTTTAGGCATGGAATTCCGTGTTTGCGAAGCGCAAAAACGGGGATTTTAACGGTTTGCGCAGGAATTGCACATGTTTGACGGAAATGCCAGTGAATAAAGTGGTCATGGAGGCCTGTTGAGGGAAGGCTGTTTTTGGCAGTCCGGAAAATCAAAAGGCGGATCCGTTTTCACGAATCCGCCCTGAAAGCGTTGACGATCTGCATTGTTTTTGTTGTTGCCGGGATTCTTTTTGATTCTTTTACCCCACTGTGTTGTCCCCAAGATAAGGACCTTAAGCAATGCAAACGGAAAGCTTTGAATACATAGAGCGGCCAGGAACACGGTGCGGGTTATGGGAGTATCTGCAGTGTCGCCTGGAAGACGATTCTTCTCTACATCTACAACTCGCACGTGTCGTGGGACCCCTAAAAAGCATAGTACCCAAAACACTCAGTTCGCTTGCACCCTGTTCTTGTTTTTGTTGCCGGGCGCTCGTGCAGCTATTTGTTTTTGTTTTGGCGCTGCGTTGTCACTTTTGTTTTTGTTGTTGTGCGCTTATTAGAGTGCAGTGGTCGTGCCAGTTTTTGAAAAGTCTTTTTAAACAAGGGGTTGTGGAAATGAGGTGTGTAAGTGTTACCCCGTATCTCCTGAAAGTGTTACCTGGGTCTCATGATCTGGACAGGAAGTGTTACCGAGAGGAACAGGTGGTAACAACTGATTCTAGGTTCATTCTTTGGGTCAGGCTTTTTTGCGGGGAATGCCCAGGCGTTGCCGACGCTCCCAAAGTGACTTCCGGCTGATGCCCAGCTTCTGTGCCAGCTCGGTCTCGCTCATCCGGTCCTGATTTTCAAGCACAAAGTGTTGGAAGTAATCCTCCAGCGACAGATCGTTGGACGAATCGACATCCCTTGCAGGGGTTTGTTCATTATTGCCCTCAACCAGTGTTTCCGGGATGTATTCGTCGGCGGAGTCGCTGTCCAGGTCCAGTACCGCCGGGGTAATGACATCGCCATCGGTCAGGATTGAGGCCCGTTCGATGGCGTTTTCCAGTTCCCGGACGTTACCGGGCCAGCGGTAGCGTTCCAGGGCCTGCATGGCCTCCGGGCTCAGAGACAGCTCCGGACGGCCAAGCTTGCTGGCCTGGCGTTTCAGGAATCGGCGAGCCAGGCCCAGAATGTCGGCGCGACGTTCCCGCAGGGGCGGTATGCGGATCTGCATCACATTCAGTCGGTAGTAAAGGTCTTCCCGGAACTCGCCGGTTCTGGTCATGGCTTTCAGGTTTCGGTGGGTTGCGGCGATCATCCGCACGTCCACGGTCCGGCTCTGGGTCGAGCCCACTTTGCGAATCTCGCTTTCCTGCAACACCCGCAGCAATCGGGCCTGGGCTTCGGCAGGTAGTTCGCCGATTTCATCCAGGAACAGACTGCCGCCGTCTGCCGCTTCAATCAGCCCGGTGCGGGCCGAGACGGCGCCGGTAAAGGCACCTTTCTCGTGGCCAAACAGTTCCGATTCGATCAGGCTTTCGGGAATGGCAGCGCAGTTTACGGAGATGAGCGGTTTGCGGGCTCGCGGGCTGAGCAGGTGCAGAGCCCGTGCCGCCAGTTCTTTACCGGTACCGGATTCGCCCTGGATAAGCACTGTGGTCTCGGTGGGGGCGACTTTGCGAATCAGGGTGAACACCTTCTGCATGGGCTCACACTGGCCAAACATGATCTCGGATGGGTCCGAGTCGGGCCCGCTCGTGCTGGCGGCATCACCAGAACCGGTTGTTTCATCGGAAGCCGAAGACTTGCGTGCCAGAATATTCTCTACAGCCGCGAGCATTTCGTCATGGTCGAAGGGTTTGGCAATGTAGTCCACGGCGCCCATCTTCATGGAGTCAACCGCGGACCGCAAACTGGCATAACTGGTCATGATCAGTACCGGCGTGTTGGGGGCGCGGTTGATCATTTCCGTACCGGCGGCGCCTGGCAGGCGCAGATCGGTGATGACCAGGTCGAAGCTGTCCGGGTCGAGGCCCTCGGCTTCTTCCACCGAGACAGCATCTGCCACCTCATAGCCGGCGTGCTGGAGAAGTTTGCGAACCGCCGAGCGGATAATGTCTTCGTCTTCAACAATCAGAATACGGGGCATAGGGTGTTCACGACCTTTCGTTCGGGCTGCTGTAACCGCTGTCGGTATCAGGCTCGTAGGCAGGCAGGCGGAGTCTCACGCAGGTGCCCAGGCCGGTTTCCGGATTGGCCGGGCTTTCCACCTGAATGTTGCCATAGTGCTCTTCAATGATGCTGTACACCAGTGACAGGCCAAGTCCGGTTCCTTTGTTGGGGGCCTTGGTGGTGTAAAACGGTTCGAAAATATGATCCAGCTGGTCTGCCGGTATGCCGGAGCCTTCGTCAATGACCTCGATGATAGCGGAGTAGCCGTCGGCCTTTCCAGCAACCCGGATGGTACCGCCGTCTGGGGAGGCGTCCCGGGCGTTGGCCAGCAGGTTGATGAATACCTGCACCAGCCGTTGTTCATCTCCCAGCACCTGCAGGCTGGCGGGGCACTCGTTCAGAAAACTGATGCCAAGCCCCTTGTCACTGAGCGACAGCAGGTTGATGGATTCATCAATGCAGCGGTGCAGGCTGACCGGCTCATAACGGTTGGCGTGGGCGTGGTTGCCGGTACGTGCGAAGTTCATCAGCGACTGCAGGATGGTGGATATGCGTCGGGTTTGCTGCTGGATCTGGTCTGCGGTTTCCAGAATGGAGGGATCATCGGTTTCCAGTTTCAGGTTCTGGGCCAGAGACGAGATGCCGGTGACGGGATTACCGATTTCGTGAGCGACGCCGGCCGCGAGGCGCCCCACGGAGGCCAGTCGTTCGCTGTGCATCAATTCATCTTCCAGCAGGCGGGTTTCGGTCTGGTCTTCCACCAGGATGATCGAGCCGCCTTCGGTGTGATCCGGGCCGCTTAGCGCCGCCTTGTGCAGGTTCAGCCAATGTGGCTTGCCGCGAAGATCCAGCCTGTGCTTGTAGCGGTGCAGGTCGTCGCCTCGATTGAAATCGTCCAGCAGGGCGTGCCAGTGCTCCGGCAGGGCCAGCAGCTTGGCCCCGACCACTTCCTCGGCGGAAATGTTGGTGAGGCTCTCCATGGCATGATTCCACATCAGAATCTCGCCATCTTCACCTACTGAACAGGCGGGGATGGGCAGATTCTGCAGGGTCTGCCGGTAGTGGCGGCGAAGGTTGTCCAGTTCGCCGGCCAGACCAGTGAGCTGATTCTGGTAATCACCCAGAGCCCGCTCCACGTAGCGAATATCTTGCCCGGTACCCCCGTGGGTAAGCGGTTTGAAGCCCAGATGGCGCTTGACGATGTCCCGGGCGACCGAAGGCCCCAGCAGGCCAGACAGATTGATTTCCACCTGATCCCGCAACCGCCGCAACTGATAAGGCCGGAACTCGACATTGGGTAGCTTGAGCTGGTTCAGGGCCCGCTCCACTTCCCGGCGGGCGACCCGGATGCCCAGTGGCTCGGCCAGCTGCTGGACGAATTCGTTGGAGGATGCTGCCAGCAGTTCCCGCCGCTGCGGCCGGGACAGGGCGCCCAGCGAGCACGCCTGAGCGGCACTGGTTTCCTCCGGTGACGCCGGGCTGAGAATTGAGACCAGCGCGAACACACTGATGTTGGCGGTCAGGCTGACGAAGGTGAACAGGTGCCAGTTGTCGTAGCCGGGCGTAACCGGCAACTCAAGCCAGGACAGGATGTCTGCCGCCACCGAGAACGGCAACACCAAGGTGATCAACCAGATGAACAGGCCGGTAAACAGGCCGGCAATCAGGCCACGGCGGTTGCCTTCGGGCCAGTAGATGACTCCAAGCGCGCCCGGCAGCAGCTGCAGTGTGCCGGAGAGCGAGATGGCGCCCAGAATAGACAGGTCCAGATGCTGGCCAATGGTTTCATGGAACAGCAGGGCCAGAAACAGGATGACGGCAATCAGTAGGCGTTTGACCCACTGCAGCCAGCGATAGATGTCACCTTGATCCCGGGGCGTCTTGAGTGGCAGGACAACGTGGTTAAGCACCATGCCGGACAGGGCCAGGGTGCTGACGATCATCAGTCCGCTGGCGGCGGAAAGCCCGGCAATGTACATGGCCATGGTCAGGACGGGGCTCTCCAGGGCCTGGGCTACGCCAATACTGAAAAAGGCCGGCGGAGCGTCAACCGACAGCGCCTGGCCACCCCAGACAATCAGCGGCACCGGCAGGCCGACCAGCAGCAGGTACAGTGGCAGCCCCCAGCTGGCCTTTGCGAGGGCCCGGGGGGACGGGTTCTCACTGAAAGTCATGTGGTACATGTGGGGGAGCACCAGGGCTGCGGCGAACGACATCAGCAGCAGTGCCCGCCAGCTTCCGTCATTGATTGCCATGGTCATGGTGGCTTCCGGATGTGAAGTTTCCGCCAACCAGGCCTCAAGCCCGTTGGTACCACCGAAAACCGAGAACAGGATAACGCCGCCTAAAACCAGGAGGACAACCACTTTCACCAGGGAGTCGAAGGCGATGGCCAGTACCAGCCCCTGATGGTTGCCGGAGGCCTGATGGCGACGGGCACCAAACAGCATGGTGAACAGCACCACGATCAGGCTGAACATGACGCTGATCACTTTCGGCGGCGCATCCGGGGCGAGCAGGCTGGCGGAAACCGAGACTGCCTGAATCTGCATGCTCAGCAAGGCCAGAATGGCCGCAGCCGAACACAGGGTAACCAGGGTGCCCGCCCACTGGCTGCGGTAACGATAGGCAAAAAGATCGGCCAACGACGTCAGCTGGTAGGCGCGGCCTATGCGGAGAATCGGGTTGAGCAGAACCGGTGCCAGCAGGAAGGCGCCGCTGATGCCCAGGTAATAGGCCAGGAAGCCGTAGCCGGAGTCCGCCGCCATACCAATGGCGCCGTAGACGGCCCAGATGCCGGCATAAACCCCAAGGCTAAGGGTATAGATCAGTGGGTGGCGAACCCAGCGGCGCAATAACGTGCCCCGTTCGGTGCCCCAGGCAATGCCGAACAGAACGATCAGATAAAACAGGCTGGCCAGCAGCAGGCCGGTGGCGCTAAAACTCATTGGGATCCCGCCGCCATTCCAGCCAGAAACCGATAGCAATCAGCCCACCCCAGATCACGAAGGGGCTGTACCAGGCATTCTCCGGCGATGTCCACCAATCCAGGATATTGGGCGAAAAAATATAGATAGCCAGTACCAGCAGAAATACCAGGCGGTAGATATACATCGGGTTATCGGTCCGAAGGCGAGAGTGTCCCGCCGGTTATACCACGGGCCTGCCCGGATGTCAGGGGAATGGCGCTCCGTTGCCAGTGGGCCTCGGCCCAATTGAGAACTTCTTCAACCGTGGCACGAGCGAGTGTCGGCTCCGGTTGCTGCCCCAGGGCCTGAAGTGCCAGAAAGAGATTGCGGGCAGGGTGATCGTTATCCAGGGCCGGAGCGTGGGTCTGCTTGCTGAGTTTCTGGCCTTGTTCGTTGACGATTACCGGAATGTGCAGCCAATGGGGTGGCTGGGCACCCAGGGCCCGGAAGACCTGTTGTTGCTGCGCGGTCATGTCGAGCAGGTCAGAGCCGCGAACCACATGAGTGATGCCCTGGTCGATATCGTCGACAACGACTGCCAGCTGATAGGCGTAGAAACCTTCCTTGCGCAGAATGACCGGATCGTCCAGTTCGGCGTGCACCATCTGTACCTGGGGGCCAAGCAGATCGTCCTGCCAGTGACTTGCTTCCTCTTCGAGGGCAAAGCGAACGGCGTGTGGGCCATCCCCGGGGCTGGTGTCACCTCGCCGGCACCGATTGGGATGGTAGCCGTGGTTGTCTTTGAGTTGTTTGCGTGAGCACCGGCAGCGATAGGCTTTGTTCTGCGCCAGCAGGGTTTCGATGGCACTCTGGTAGGCGTCGTGTCGCCGGGACTGGAAGCGGACGGATTCGTCGGGGAAAAGGCCGTGGCATTCCAGTGAATGCAGTATCTGGCCGGTGGCTTCCGGGGGCTCCCTTAGTGGGTCAAGGTCTTCGATGCGAACCAGCCAGTCACCGCGGGCAAGCTTTGCTTCCAGCCAGCTGGCCAGAGCCGTGACCAGGGAACCGAAGTGCAGTGGGCCGGTGGGGGAAGGGGCAAACCGCCCGCGATAACGTGAAGTCGCCATAGGCGTAGAAGGGCCGGCGGAGGACACGCCGCCGGCCCGGGGCAGCGTCAGATGCCGGTCTGGCGTTCGCGAATCTCAGCCAGGGTCTTGCAATCGATGCACAGAGTGGCCGTCGGACGGGCCTCCAGACGACGAATGCCGATTTCCACACCACACTGGTCGCAAAAACCGTAGTCGTCCTTGTCGATACGATCGATAGTCTGGTCGATTTTCTTGATCAGCTTCCGCTCGCGGTCGCGGGTGCGCAGTTCCAGGCTGAACTCTTCTTCCTGGGTTGCGCGATCGCTGGGATCCGCGTAGTTTGCTGCGTCTTCCTGCATGTGGTGCATGGTGCGGTCGACTTCTTCCATCAGCTCCTGCTTCCATTGCAGCAGCAGATCTTTGAAGTGCTGGAGCATTTCCGCACTCATGTAGTCTTCACCCTTCTTCATTTCATAAGGGGTGAAGTTGGTAAAACGTTCGCGTGGTTGTTCTGCAGTGTTTGCCATTGAACCCGGCCTCTTGTTTGTACTTCACAAGAACGCTTTGCTTCCCTCCGCGCCAGTGTGGCTGCGCGGTTTTACCCTGGATAGCATTCGTCCTGAAACGGGAATTTGCGGAAAATAGCAGATAAGTCACAGGGGTGCCAGCCTTGTGACACGTACTTTTTGCGGAGAGCACATGAAGTTTCCTGAACCTTTGGTAGAAGGGCGGCTGATTCGCCGCTACAAACGCTTCCTGGCGGACGTGCAATTGCCGGATGGCACTGAGGTAACCGCCCACTGCCCCAACACCGGTTCCATGCTGGGGTGCCAGCCGGAAAATGCCCGGGTGTGGTTGAGCCGGAGTGACAATCCCAAGCGTAAGCTCCAGTACACCTGGGAGTTGGTAGAGACGGAGCCGGGGGGGCTTGCCTGCGTCAATACGGCACGCCCCAACGCTCAGGCCCGCGCCGCTATCGAAGCCGGTGTGGTGCAGAGCCTGGCCGGCTATTCCCAATGCCGGGCAGAGGTGCGTTACGGTTCGGAGAAGAGCCGGATCGATCTGTTGTTGTCGGGCCATGATCACGATCCCGATGTCTGGGTGGAGGTAAAAAACGTTACCCTGGCCGAGGGCGGGGAAGGCTATTTCCCGGACGCCGTCACCGAGCGTGGCCAGAAACATCTGAGGGAGCTAATGGCTCAGGTTCAGAACGGAGACCGGGCAGTGCTGTTTTTTGTGGTAAACCACACCGGAATCGAGCAGGTCCGGCCTGCGGATCATATTGATGCCCGCTATGGTCAGCTGCTTCGAGAAGCCTGCGAAGCCGGGGTAGAGGTGATCGCCTATCGGGCCGCACTGGCCGGTGAAGATGGCAACCCTTCGGGGCGCCTGGAGCTGGTTGAGGAGGTGCCGGTCAGTCTGGAACCTTGACCTGCACCTCACCATCGTGCAGGCGAATGTCCAGGGCGGAGAGCGCATCGCCCTGGCAAGGGCCCGCAATGCACTCACCGGTACCGGGTTTGAACAGGGCGCCGTGGGTGGAGCACTGGATAAACAGATTGTCGCTGTCCATGAATCGGCCCGGCATCCAGTTCAGTTCAATACCCAGATGAGGGCAAAGGTTGAGGTAGGCCCGGGGTGTGGTGCCATCCAGAAAGGCGAAACCGGTGAGGGGCATGCCGGCCGGTTCTTTCGCTTTCTCGTTCAGGCGAAATTCCAGGAACTGGCCGGCAACAAGCTCGCTCGCCGGCGCGACGGTTTGCCAGTTGGCTGAGTGAGCACTCATTTGGGCAGGATGGCGTAACGCATGCGGGTGCCGTGGTTGAGTGACATCACGATTTCATCGGCTTCCAGGCGGTGCGGGAAATAGCAGCCGGATATCTTGGCGCTGGCGATGCTGGCTCCTTCCATTCTCGATTTCGAGAAATCGATGCCGCGGAGGTCGGCGCCGCGGAAGTAGCCATGTCGGAAGTCCAGGCCCTTTGCGTCCATGCCGCGAAGATCCAGACCGCGGAAATCGCCATGGGCAAAGCTCGGAAACTCGCTTAGCTTGGCTTTCTCGGCATTAAAGGCGTCGATATCCTCGCTACGGAGCAGGCCATACAGGGGGTGGTCTATATGCTGGAGATCGCTTTCCTGAATATCGTCCATCTCACACCTCGCGCGGACAGCAGGGTTTGTTTTTAGTGTCAGTATAGTGTGCCCTGCCGAAATGACAGGGCGGGTCGGATCAGGCCGGCCCGGCCATGCCCAGATGCTGGCGGATACGATCAGCAACCGCCTCGGCAACGTGCTCATCCTCGGTGTGCAGGTGCACCGTGTGGGTTTTCTCCTCAGTGGTCAGCGGCTCAAACCAGCTTTGCTGAGCATCCAGCAACTCTTCCGTTGCCTCCGAAGCATCGCCTTTGCGTTTGCGCACCCACTCCCGGCGCAAAGCTTCCGGCGCCTCGCAATGCAGCAGAGCGAAGGGGACCCCCTGGTTTTCCGCCACGCTGGCAAACTGAGCCCGCTCCTTTTCTTTCAGGCAGGCCGCATCGACAATGACGGACAGCCCTGAGGCCAGCAGCTCTCCGGCCAGATCTGCCAGATGCGCGTAGGTTTTTTCGGTTGCTTCCGGGCTGTAAAGATCGGTGCCCAGACCCGATTTGCTGTCGTCCAGTGGTCCCAGACCGTGCAGGCGCTTGCGCTCTACGTCAGAGCGCAGGCGAATCAGCCCGAGTTCCTCCGCCATGGCGGCACTCACGCAGGTCTTGCCGCTGGCGGAAAGGCCGGTGGTGGCCAGCAGGTAATGATTCGGTATGGCGCCGTAATCCTCCGCCAGTTGGGCGTAGCTCCGGTAACGCTGCATCAGGTCGGTTTTCTCGGCCTCGCTCAGGTTCGGGTTGCCCAGGGTGAACAGGGCGATTTTGGCCCGCACCATGGCGCGGTACGCCTTGTACAGGGGGAGCAAGGCCAGGCCTTCAAAATCACCGCGGTATTCCAGATAGGTATTCAGCACCCGGTTCGCCAGCGCCGGTTCCCGGCGGGATTCCAGGTCCATCAGCAGGAACGCCAGATCGTTTATTACATCGATCCAGCGGAACGGCTCGTTGAACTCGATGCAGTCGAACACCGTCACCTGATCATTGAACACGGTAATGTTGGCCAGGTGCAGGTCGCCATGACATTCGCGCACCAGCCCGTTTTCCCGTCTGTGGGCGATTAAGTCCCGGCAGCGTTCGAAGGTGGTGCGGGTCCAGTCTTCCAGGTTGTCCAGCTGCGCCAGTAACCCGGCATCATCCAGCATGGGGCGGATCTGGTCGAAGTTTTCCTGCATGGCGGCATACACCGCCTCCGGGGTGCCCAGGGGCTTTTCATCGCCGACCGGTGGCAGGCTTCTGTGAAAGTCAGCAACCTGGCGGGCAAGATTGGTGATCAGGTCGGCAGGCAGGTCGTCGCGTTCCTGGCGCACATCAAACAGCTGGCTCTGATCGAACTGGCGCATGCGAATGGCGTACTCGAAAGGGGTGCCGTCACCGCCCAGGCGAGGTTGCTCCGGGGTACCGGTAATAGGCACCACCTCCAGATAGAGTTCGGTCGCCAGACGACTGTTCAGGCGCAGCTCTTCCTCGCAGAAGCGTTTGCGGCGTTCCAGGGTGGAAAAATCCAGGAACCCGAAATCCATGGGCTTTTTGATCTTGTAGGCAAACTCACCGGTGAGCAGAACCTGTGAGATGTGGGTCTCAATCACGCGGAAATCCTTGACCGGATGATCGTAGAGTTCCGGGTTCTGCAGTGCCTTGATCAGTGTATCCGGGCCGTTGGCGCTCACGTTGTGCTCCTGGAATCCTTGAAGTTGTTGATTTTTCGTTTTTTGGAGGGCTCCACTATAACGGGCAGATTACAGAAATAACACACACCAGACCTGCCGATAGCGGTACCCCCTTCGATATAATCCCGCCATGAGTAAAAAAACGCCTCCCCGCAAGAAAAAAACCGAATCCAGTCCTCGCCGCAAACGCTCCGGTCTCTGGCGCTTTCTGTTTCGCGCAGCTGCCCTGTGTCTTGTGCTGCTGGCGGGATGGATGGTCTATCTCGATGCCGTAGTGACCTCCCGCTTCGAAGGACGTCGCTTTGAAGTGCCCTCCCGGGTGTACGCCCGGCCCCTGGAACTCTACGACGGTGCCGGTATCAGCGCCGCCGCGCTGGTCCGTGAACTGGAGCTGGCAGGCTATCGCTCGGGCGACGGTCGTCGGCCCGGAACCTGGCAGCGAAATGGCGACCGTTTTGTCATTAGCACCCGGGGTTTTTCTTTCCCGGATGGCAAGGAGCCGAGACGGCGTCTTTCGCTGGCGGTTCGTGGCGATCGGGTAGATTCGTTTTCCGTAATGGAGGGCGACAGCTCTCCGATTGTTCGACTGGAGCCGGCTCAGATTGGCGGAATATACCCGTCCCACCGGGAGGATCGGATTCTTGTGGAGCTGGATGAGGTGCCAGAGGCCATGATTGCCGGTCTGATGGCTGTGGAGGACCGGCAGTTCTACGAGCATTTCGGCATCGCGCCACTCTCCATTGCGCGGGCGATGGTGGCGAACATCAAGGCCGGTCGAATAGTCCAGGGTGGCAGTACACTGACCCAGCAACTGGTGAAGAACTTTTTCCTGACCCGGGAGCAAACCCTTCTGCGCAAGGGCAACGAAGCCCTGATGTCGGTATTGCTGGAGTTGCATTACGACAAGGACGACATCCTCGAAACCTACCTGAATGAAGTCTATCTGGGCCAGGCAGGCACTCGCAGCATTCATGGTGTTGGCCTGGCCAGCCAGTTTTTCTTCGGCGAGTCGCTGAAGGATATTGATGTCCATCAGATTGCCCTGCTGATCGGCATGGTCAAAGGCCCCAGTTATTACAATCCGCGTCGGCATGCGGAGCGGGCCAAAGCGCGGCGTAACCTGGTGCTGGACGAAATGGCCGAGGCCGGGGTGATTTCCGGGCAAGAGGCCAGGCAGGCGAGTGCCAGGCCTCTCGGCCTCAGCGCAAAACCGTCCTATACCGATAATCGCTACCCGGCCTATATCGACCTGGTGCGCCGACACCTGGCGCGGGACTACCGGGAGGAAGACCTGCAGAGCGAGGGCCTGAGAATATTCACCACCCTGAATCCGGAAGTTCAGCAGGCCGCTGAGAAGGCCGCAACCGATACCTTGCCTCGCCTGGCCTCGGGTGAGGTGGCTGAGGCGCTGGAAGCGGCGGTGGTCGTCACCGCCAAGGATACCGGCGAGGTGTTGGCGCTGGTGGGGGGCAAAGACCCCCGCTTCGCCGGTTTTAACCGGGCAGTGGATGCCCGCCGGCCTATCGGTTCGCTGGTGAAGCCGTTTATCTACCTGACGGCGCTGTCTCAGCCGGAGCGCTACACCTTGATTTCGCCGGTTCAGGATAAGGCCTTCACCCTCGAGTTTGACGATGGTCGGCGCTGGCAGCCGCAGAACTATGATGGCAAGGAGCGTGGCCTGGTGCCCTTGCATGAAGCTCTGTCCCGTTCGTACAACCTGCCGGCCGTGCGCGTAGGGCTGGATGTGGGCATACCGGCGGTGCAGGAGACGCTGAGGGCCTTTGGGGTGACCACGCCTATTTCGGATTATCCGTCGATGCTTCTGGGTTCCATTTCCCTGTCGCCGGTGGATGTCGCACAGCTGTATCAAGGGCTGGCAACCTCCGGTTTCAATACGCCCCTGCGTACCATTCGGGAAGTCACCGATGCCGCGAATGAGCCTTTGTCCCGGTATAGCCTGAAAGTGGATCAGGTGGCCGATCCTGCCGCGGTGCATCTGGTGCAGTATGTTATGCAGGAAACCATGCAGGAAGGCACGGGCCGGTCAGCCTACTACCGGTTACCGGATTCCCTGACACTGGCGGGCAAGACCGGTACCACCGACGATGGCCGTGATTCCTGGTTCGCCGGTTTCAGTGGCGACCTGCTGGCGGTCGCCTGGGTCGGCCGTGATGATAACGGCCCGACCGCGCTGACCGGGGCTTCCGGCGCCTTGCCGGTCTGGTCTGCCACCATGGCACAGATTCCCCAGCACGGTTTCTCACCGGTGATGCCGGATGGCGTTCAGTATCACTGGGTGAATCCGGGTGAGCAGGCGCTGACCGGAGAAAACTGCGACAATGCCCGGCTGATACCGTTTATCGCCGGCAGCGAGCCGGAACAGCACGCGGGCTGTAACGGCAGTCTTGGCCGGCAAATTCGAGGTTGGTTTGAAGGATTGTTTCAATGAATAAACATGTTATTGCACGGTCAGCCTGTCTGGCCCTGTTTGTCGGCCTGGCCGGTTGCGCCACGGGGCCGGGTGGTGGCTCCATCTATGTGCCCGTGGGGGGCGATGACCGCCGTTCGGCGCCGGAACCACCACGCACTAATATTCCTGAAGAGCAGGACGAACAGGTATGGCGCAAGAGTGAGCAACCGACGGTCACTGAGCCGGACTCGCCGAGCACCCGGGCGCCCAGCTACAGCGAATCCGGTGACCAGTTGCCGGCCGCCGCGCTCACGTTGGTGCGTGATGCTGATCAGCGCCTTCGGCAGGGTGATTCCGCCGGCGCCATCGCCCGACTGGAACGTGCCCAGCGCATTGCGCCAAGATCTGCTGAAGTCTATTTCAAACTGGCAGAGGCCTACGTTGCCGGGGACAATCTGGGGGCTGCGGAGCAGTTTACTCTGAAGGGACTCTCGTTGGCGGGCAACGATGAACGTATGCAGCGTTCTGGCTGGTTGCTGCTGGCGGATATCCGCCGGGCTCGCGGTAACGTGGCGGGGGCCGATCAGGCTGAGGCCAGGGCTGCTGCGTTGTAACCCGGGTTGACGGAATGAATGTTCAGAGACCGTCCCTGGTCTCTGAACGCCACAGCAAAATCAGGGCTGTGGTATGGGGTCTGCCACGGTTGTTTCACCGGCAACAACGGAGACGTTCTGTTGCCCATCAAACTCCAGAACTTCATCGGTCTCGTTGTTGTCCAGCTGGCAGCTGTAGGCGATGGTGTACTGGCCTTCGGTCAGGAATGCTGCGGTCCACTCATAGAGAGATCCAGATTCCTGAGCGGTGACCGGAACCACCATCAACGGGTTGGTGCCATCGCGAGTGACGTTAAGGTCAATCGGTTGGACGTCAGCCCCTTCGTATACGTAAACGGCACCTTCGTAATTGGGGCTACAGTCGGTTAATTCACCATTTGTATCGGCAGTACCTCGGGTTTGCACAATATTTGTGTAATCAACCGTGCCTTCTATTTCACCGACCTCAAGATTGTTTACCAGCCGAAGCACAGGCTTGAGCATGTAATCAGCCAGGGCATTTCCGGGTGGATTTACAATGGATTTCCGCACATCGAAATCGATGGTGAAGTTGTTGCTGGAATCAGCCGCCACCACGAAGTCACCTTTTAGCTTCAGGCCGCTCTGTTCGCCAGAGGGAACTGCCAAGGTCCCGGTGCCGCCATCCGGAGTTGTTACCGTCGAGCTGTCAGTGTCGATAATCAGCCGGATTTCGTTATAGACCCCGGCCGGCACTTCCTCGTTGGTGATCAGTGGCTCGGTTACACCGCCTTGCAGCGTGAGCAGGTCAACCACACCGGTTTCATCGAGGCTGAATTCCAGCCAGTCACCGTCGGCCGGCTTGAGCCGGATGGCATTGAACGCGATGTTGACGCTGGACAGCTCCATGGTCGGGGCGTCGGTCAGTCCAACGGAGACCGAGCCGGTCTCACCCGATGATGAGGAACCGCCGCTACCACCGCATGCCACCAGTGCGCTGGCCAGCGCAGAAACGACAAATACTCTGCTCATTTGCTTCATAAAACCCTCCGGTTTTTTGGTCCAGTTCTGGCCTTGTCGTTGGGTGCCAGTCAGAACCCAACGCAGAGGGTTCGAAAAAGGTTCCGGTTGTTGCATTAACATCCGGCCATAAATCCGTCATCATTGCCTGAAGTGCACTCAGGGTGGGCGTGCGATAGACTGCCCGCTTCCAGAATTTCGATCAGGCAGTTGGTCTTTGGCAATTTTTCCTTTCCGCCCCTCCGCACAGAAACGTTTCCATCGGTTGGTTCAGCCCTACCTCGAGGGGATGTATGCGTTTGCCTACCGTTTAACCGGAACACGTCAGGATGCCGAGGATCTGGTGCAGGATGTAGTCGTCAAACTGTATCCCCGATTATCCGAACTGGAGACGGTGGAACAACTTCGGCCCTGGCTGAACCGTGTGCTTTATCGCCAGTTTGTGGATTCGGTTCGCCGCAAGGGGCGCCGTGCCGACCGGGCAGCCAGTGAACTCATGGAGGCGGATCATCAGTCGGATTGGTTCGATGCGCTGGAGTCTGATGGCACCACACCAGAGCATGCCTTCGATCAGTCGCGCCTCGGGCCAATGCTGGACGAGGCTATGGAGCAGCTTTCGCCAGATCAGCGAACCTTGCTGCTTCTGCATGATGTTGACGGTTGGCGACAGGAAGACGTGGCTGAAGTACTGGGCGTTGCGGTTGGTACCGTGAAATCACGGCTGCATCGCAGCCGGGCCACGCTGAGAAAATACCTGCAGCAGCGCATGGAACCGGGAAGCGACATCCGGCGTGTTGAGGAGTGAGGTGATGACCATGTCCTGTCGAAGCACTCGATCACAATTACCTGATTATGTCAGGGCGACACTCCCCGAGAATGAGGCGGCAGTGGTGTGTGAGCATTTGCAACGTTGCCCTCGGTGCCGGCGTCGTTGTGATATGGAAGAAGAGTTGATGTCCCGGATGGCGACGCAGTTTGATGTGCCTCCGCCGGCCCCGGATTTTGAATCGCGTGTGTTTCGGGAGCTGTCTTCCGGTGCGGGCCGGCGTGTCCATATGGCTTGGGGTGGTGCGGTGGCGGCAGCACTGGCATTGGGGTTGTTCATCGGACAGTCCGAACTGTGGCAGCCTGATGAGACTGGTCATGAGGCTATCGCTTTGGCGGAGGTGGTGGACACCCCCGTTGTCGCGCCGGTGGAGAGAACCGTACGCCTTGCATTCACGGCGGGAGAGCCCCTGGATGACGTTACCCTTACCTTGAATCTGCCGCCTCATGTGGAAATCGCAGGCTTGCCCGGGCAGCATCAGGTGCGCTGGCAGGTGAGCCTGGAGCAGGGTGCCAATGTGCTGGCCCTGCCTCTGCGAATTCTGTTCCCCGGGGCCGGCGAGCTTGTTGCCGAACTGGATGCTGAGGGCCGGCAGAAAGTTTTTCGGGCCACCATACCCGATTACCCGGGGGCGAGCCGGCATGCCCCTGTGGATGTTAAGGAGCCTGCAACATGAGTGGTTATAACGGATCCCTTGGCTTCGCAACCGCTGGCCTTATACTTGCCCTGATGTCCGCGCCGGCGTTTGGCCGGGACGATCTTGACGTCACCATGCGGCTGGTTGGTGAGAATGAGGACGTAACGGAATCGGTTGCCCGTGAAATTCGGTTACCGGAGCTACCGGAGCTGCCGGCACTGGAGCGTCGTTCCTCCGGGCTTGGACGTGGCGATGGTGAGCCGCCGGGCCAGCAAATTCGCGAGCAGGCCCGTGAAAAAGGGCGGGATTTTGGTCAGTCCATGTCAGAGCGTGCCCGCGACGTTCGTGAGAACCGGCCGGAGCGGCCTGGTTCCGACAAGCGCCCCGATATTGATCCTGGCAAAAAGCCGGAACGTCCGCCTCAATCCTCGAAGCCGTAACTCAAAGCTTGTGGTAACCTCGGTTTCCGTCAACGGTTTTCTATTTATTGACTGAACCCGGGGTTGTCTTTGCGTCTCCTCTTCATCTTTTTGTTTCTTCTTGGTCAGCCCCTGTTGGCACCATCCGCTTTCTCTGATGGGGCAAGCGAAGCTCTGGCCCAGGGCGTGGTCCAGTTTCAGCAAGGCAACCTTGGTCAGGCCCGGGAAAGTTTCCAGTTGGCTGCAGAGCTGGGCGTTCAGTCTCCGTCACTGCATTACAATCTGGGTGTGGTCTGTTATCGGCTGCAAGATTATCCGGCGGCCCGGCAGTGGTTTTCCCGTTTACTGGACAGCGACGATCGCGCCTTGGCCACGTATAACCTGGGCCTGGTCGCCCTTGCTGATGATCGGCCGGGGGAAGCCCGTAGATGGTTTGAGGCGAGCCTCGCGGCTTCACCACCGGAATCTGTCCAGCGTCTTGCCGAGGAGCAGTTGGCACAACTCGACGGTCCGGCACTTCTTCGGGCTGAGCGCCGAGTGGATGCCTATGGTTATTTGTCCCTCGGCGCAGGTTACGACAGCAATCTCTCGGCAACCCCTGAAGACTCCGCCAGTAATCAGGGAAGTGCACTTGGCGAAGTGATAGCCGCCGGTTCGGTTGACTATGCATTGGATGCCCACCGTTGGCTCTCGCTGGATCTGATCGCGTTTGCCCGACACTATGCCGAGGACGGCGATTACGATCAGCAGTTGTTACAGGCGCGCTTCGGTGTCATGCGTGCCTGGGGGCTTTGGGCGGTTGGTATTCGGCCCGTGGTGTCGCGTTCGTGGCTTGACGGAGATAGTCTGGAAACCCGCTGGGGTGCTGAGTTTCTGGCCCGGTCTGCCGAGTGTTCACCTGCCGAAGATCTGAGGTGTGACGTGGCGTTTGCCGTGGAGCAGGTGAATGGTGGTGACGGCTACCAGGCCTACGATGGCCAGTGGTACCAGCTGAAGGCAGGGCTGGGTTATCCGTTTGGTGATCTGGACCTGGCAGGCGAGTACCGCCTGGAACTGAACAACCGGCAAGATCTGGACGTGCCCGAACGGTTTGTCAGCGTATCGCCCACAAGGCACGAGCTTATACTGGAAGCGAATTACCAGCTGTCGTCGGAGTTGGCCCTGGCGGGTGAGCTATCGGTTCGCCACAGTCGCTATGGCAAGCCGCATCGCTGGGTTGAGTCGGGGATGTTGGTGGAGCGCAGGTGGGAAGACGTCCTGACCGGAGTAGGGCTGATGGCTGAGTATGATCTCACTGCGCGCTGGTTATTAAGGCCGCAATGGTTTTTCCGTCATCAGCATAGTGAGCTCAACGAATACGATTTTCGTCGGCATACGCTGTTGCTCTCCCTCGAGGGCGTATTCTAGCCCAGCCGAGGTTTGCCCCCGGATTGATCCCGGGGGCAATGGTGCCTCACAACGTTTTCATGACCTTGCGCGCAGCTGCCAGAGTGAATTCAATATCCTCATCTGACAACGCTGCGGTAGTAAAGCCTGCCTCGAATGCTGAGGGCGCAAGGTAAACGCCTTCCTTCAGCATGCCCTGGAAGAATGCCTTGAAGCGTTCCACGTCACAGGCCATCACCTGGTCAAAGCGCGTGATGGATGGTTCGGTTGTAAAGAAGAAGCCGAACATGGCACCCGCGGACTGAACCGCCAGTGGGATGCCGGCTTCATCCGCTGCCGCCTTGAAGCCATCCTTCACCCGATTGGTTTTTTCCGTCAGCCGATCGTGGAACCCGGGCTCGGAAATCGCATTCAGCGTGGTCAGCCCGGCGGTCATTGCCAGCGGGTTACCGCTCAGGGTGCCGGCCTGATAAACCGGGCCCAGCGGCGAGATATGCTCCATGATTTCGCGTTTGCCGCCGAATGCACCGACGGGCAGTCCTCCGCCAATCACCTTGCCCAGAGCCGTCAGGTCCGGTTTCACCCCGTAGAATGCCTGGGCGCCGCCGAGCGATACCCGGAAACCGGTCATCACCTCATCGAAGATCAGCACCGTCCCGTGCTCATCGCACACTTCCCGCAGCGCTTCCAGGAAGCCGGGCACGGGCGGGATGCAGTTCATATTGCCGGCTACGGGCTCAACGATAATGGCCGCGATCTGGTCGCCCATCTGGCGGAAGGTATCACGAACCTCGTCAACGTCGTTGTAGGTCAGGGTCAGGGTGTGCTCCGCCAGGCTGGCCGGAATTCCAGGTGAGTTGGGTACACCCAGGGTCAGGGCGCCGGAACCGGCTTTGACCAGCAGGGAATCTACGTGACCGTGGTAGCAACCTTCGAATTTCACGATCTTGTCGCGGCCGGTGTAGCCGCGGGCCAGGCGGATGGCACTCATGGTGGCCTCGGTGCCGGAGTTGACCATGCGCACCAGTTCGATGGAAGGCACCAGCTCGCATACCTTTTTCGCCATCTCGGTTTCAATGGCGGTCGGGGCCCCGTAACCCACACCCAGATCCACCTGAGCGTGCAGCGCCGCTTTGATGCGGGGATCGGAATGGCCCAGGATCATCGGGCCCCAGGAACCAATAAAATCGATGTACCGCCGGTCATCCTCGTCATAGAGATAGGCGCCCTCGGCGTGTTTGAAAAAGACCGGAGTACCGCCAACACCACGGAATGCCCGAACCGGGGAGTTTACGCCGCCGGGAATATATTTCTGGGCCTGTTCAAAGAGGGTTTCGGAATGATTCACGGTTGTCTCCTGTTATTCGGAAAGTGAAAAAAGTGGATGATGCCGGGCGAACAGGCGGTGAAATGCCTTGGCCCGGGCTTCTATGTCTGAGGGTTGGCCGCCGAACAGGCCGCCGACTACGGCAACCAGGTCTGCCCCGGCACGGATCAGGGGCTCCGCATTGTTGCCGGTGATTCCGCCTATGGCTGTAATGGGTAACCCGAGGCCTTTTGCCTCGGTTAAAACGTCCGGCGAAGCCGGCGGCGCACCGGGCTTGGTAGTCGAATCGTAAAAGCGGCCGAAGGCCAGGTAATCCGCACCGCCGTCAGCGGCTGTCTGGGCCAGATTCAGGCTGTGATGGCAGGTGATGCCGATAATGGCATGCTCCCCGAGCAAGCGCCTGGCGTCGACCAGTGAGCAATCATCCTGACCCAGATGAACCCCAGCGGCGCCGACTCTGACGGCAAGTTCCGGGTCGTCATTAATCAGTAACGGAACGTCGAACCCCTGGCACAGGCTGTTGAGGTTCCTGGCCTGAACCAGCCGTTCAGAGGCTGTCGATCCCTTGTCCCGATACTGAACCAGCCGCGCGCCTCCGGCCAGAGCCGCCTCTACCGAAGCAATCAGGATGTCGGCAGGCGTCAGCCGGTTATCGGTGATGGCGTACAGGCCGGGTCGAAGCAAAGACTTTACCGTTCCCACAGAATACCCCGGTCGGGAACCCGCTGGCCCTGGCCAACCGTCAGTGCATGCAGCAGCGCCCGATGCACGTAATTCTGCGCCTGGGAAATCGCGGCTCTTGGTGACAGTCCCATGGCCCGGCCGGCGGCAATGGCCGCTGCCAGCGTGCAGCCGGTGCCGTGATATTCATTGCTGCCAACCCGTTCTACCTCCCATTCCATGGGCTCCGGGGCGTGGTTATACAGTGTGTTGATGATGTGGATGCCGGTGCCGTGGCCGCCGGTGGCAAGCACGGACTCACAGCCCGTCTGCAAAAGGTTGCGGGCGGCCTCTACCGGATTGTCGCTGCCGCCGAGCTGAGCCAGTTCAATGCCGTTGGGCGTAATCATTTCAGCCCTGGCAAACAGTTTGTCTTTCATGGCTGTGACAAGCGCATCATCAGCCAGATCGCCACCGCCAGCCGCCTTGATCACCGGGTCGACAATCAAAGGCACGCCCGAATGCTTCTGCACAAACTCCACCAGTACCTCCACCACTTCGGCATTTCCGAGAGCCCCGGTTTTGATGGCGTGGATGGGCGTATCCTGGGCAAGGCACTCCAGTTGCTGTTTGATCAGGTCCGGGCTGACGGGCTCGGCGCCATATACGTTGCGGGTGTCCTGCACGGTCAGGCAGGTGAGCACGGGTAGCGGATGGGCGCCGATGGATGTGATGGCCTGTATGTCTGCCTGTATGCCGGCGCCACCAGACGGATCCAGCCCGGAGAGCACCAGTACGTGGGGGCGGGTGAAGCTTTTGATGGCCGATCTCCTCAGAATGGTTTAACAACAGCAAGAATCACGACAGCGAGCAGGACAAACACCGGCAGCTCATTAAACCAGCGGTAGAACACGTGGCTACGGGTGTTCTGATCATCCCGGAACACTTTGACAAGGTGACCACAGTAGAAGTGGTAGATGATCAGCAAAGCCACCAGCGTTAGCTTGGTATGCAGCCAACCCTGGCTGAAATAGCCGGACCAGTTGTAGCTGAGCAGCCAGACACCGAATACAACCGTGGCGACCATGGAAGGCGTAGTGATGCCACGGTAAAGCTTGCGTTCCATCACCTTGAACCGCTCTTTGCCTGGTTCATCCTCGCAGGCGGCATGATACACGAACAGTCTGGGCAGATAGAAAATGCCGGCGAACCAGCAGACCAGGGAAATAATGTGGAAGGCTTTCACCCAAAGCATTCGTTAACTCCGTCGGTATTGGTAGTAGCTTTCGATATCCGTTTGCAGCACAACACCATAAACCCGTTGAATCATGGGGGCCACATGGCGTTGTACGTATAGCGCCTCAGCCTGGGTGCTGTCGAATTGTTGCAGGGCTTCTTCCAGTGTTGCCTGGTACTGAACCGGTGCCACATCCCGCCGGTTGGCGGGGATTTCCATCAGATCAATGGATTCCGGTAATTCGGTGCCTTCCTCGGCGGCCTGTTTCTCGGTGTCCTCAAGAAAGCGGGCCAGGTCGACCGCCGGTAGCAGGGCGGTGGGGCCGTTGCTGCCCTCCACCAGAAGCCATTTCGGTTCCGATTTCAGGGCTTTCTTGGCTTCCTCAGGCGTGAGCGCGCGTTCGGTTCGAAGAATATTCCGTTCCATGATGGCGCCAACCGAAACCCGCCTCAGTGCCTGGATAACGGGGGAGTTCTGGTAGCTCAGGCCCTGGCTCTTGAGGATGGTCAGGAACAGGGATTTCTTGCCGAAGGCTTCGCTGGTCACCAGGCTGGCGGTAGTAATCATCAGCATGCCTGGCAGTATGATGTTCGGATTCCGGGTGAGCTCCATCAGCGCCATCAATGCCGCCAGTGGCGCCTGCAGCACGGCGCCCATCATCGCCCCCATACCCAGCATGGCGTAAAACCCCACCGATGAGGCAATGTCCGGGAACATCTGGGCACCGATCAGTCCCATGGCGCCGCCCAGGGTGGCGCCCATGAAGATGGTGGGGCCGATAACACCGCTGGGCATGCCCAGTCCGATGGACAATCCGGTGATGATCAGCTTGGCGCTGCCCGCGCCGAGCAGTAACCAGAATCCCAGTTCACCATGAATGGTTTCGCTCACGGTATCGTAGCCGATGCCCATGGTTTCCGGGATCACCAGGGCGAAGGGCACCATCAACAGGCCGGCCACGGCAATTCGTAGCAAGACCGGGCGGTGATGGTAACGGCCCATACTGTCTACCAGCTGGATAAATCCGGCCGCCGCGATGCCGATAATAACGGCAATGGCGAGAATCCAGGGAATCTCCAGCAGCGAATTCATGGTCAGAGCCGGGACACTGAACGCCGGTTCGGTGCCGTAAACCGCCTGGGTGACGATAGCAGCGCTGACCGCCGCCAGGATAATCGGGGTGAAGCCGGCAATCGTGTACTCCATCATCACCACTTCCATGGCGAAAATTACGCCGGAGATGGGGGTGTTGAAGGAGGCGGAAATGGCAGCGGCACAACCGCAGGCGACCAGCGTGCGAATGCTGTTGTTGGGTAGCCGCATCCATTGCCCGAGCAGGCTGGAAAAGGCCGCACCCAGATGTACGGCAGGTCCCTCCCGGCCGGCGGATTGCCCGGTGATGACCGTAGTAACCCCGGAAACAAACTGAACCATGGCACTGCGGAAGGAGATGTAGCCCTGATGGTAGTTCAGCCGCTCCATGATATGGACAATGCCGACCTTGCGGTCGTGCAGGCCGAGTTTGTGCAAAAAAAGGCCCAACCCCAGAGCCCCGGCCAGGGGCAGAAGACCGCGGGTGAGCAGGTCCAGCTCTTCGAAACTCTCTGAACCCTGGCCCGGCAGGAAGTGCTCCAGTGGCCATTCAATAGCGAGTCGGAACAGCAGGATCACGCCGCCGGTCACAATGCCGGAGAGCAGGCCAAGAACCGCCAATTGCGGTAACGCATCAACGCCGGAGAGCTTCCGCCGAAATACGGGGATCAGATTCTCGGTAATCTGTTGCCTGATGCTACGCATTGGCGGGGTGTTCCGGTTGGAGTGTCGGGATTATCAGCAGATTTCTGACAACATTGTAACGGCGGGCCCGCAGGCTGCAATAAGTCCTTGGTTTATCATGTTAGACTACGTGCCCTGACTTCCCAATTCTGTCCAGACCACGTTGGAGATAAGAGTGATTAAAGTAGGCATCGTCGGCGGAACCGGATACACGGGTGTAGAGCTGCTGAGAATTCTGGCCGTCCACCCGGAAGCAGAGGTTATCTGCATCACCTCGCGATCGGAAGCGGGTATGCCCGTGGCCGATATGTATCCCAATCTGCGAGGCCATTATGACCTTGAGTTCTCCGAGCCCGACGTATCGGTGCTGGCGAGCTGTGATCTGGTGTTTTTTGCCACGCCTCACGGCGTTGCCATGCGCATGGTTCCGGAATTGATGGCCTCAGGTGTTCGCGTCGTCGATCTGTCGGCGGATTTCCGCCTGAAGGATCTTGATACCTGGGCAAACTGGTATGGCATGCCCCACGAGAGTGCCGACTGGGCCGAAAAAGCGGTGTACGGCTTGCCGGAAGTGGCCCGCGAGGCCATCCGTGACGCTCAGCTGGTTGCGAATCCAGGGTGTTATCCGACAGCTGTACAGCTGGGATTCCTGCCGTTGCTGGAACACGGTCTGGTCAATCCTGCACGGCTGATAGCCGATGCCAAGTCCGGCGCCAGCGGTGCTGGCCGGCAAGGCAAGATTGGCATGCTCCACGGTGAAATAGGCGAGAGTTTCAAGGCCTACGGGGCTTCCGGGCATCGGCATTTGCCGGAGATCCGCCAGGGCCTGACGGCCGCCGCAGGCAAAGGTGTTGGTGTTACCTTTGTGCCGCATCTGATACCGATGATCCGCGGCATCGAAGCCACGCTGTATGCCGAGCTTGAAAACCCGCAGGATTTTGACCGACTTCAGGCTCTGTATGAGGCGCGTTATAAAAATGAGCCGTTCGTTGATGTCATGCCGTTCGGCAGTCATCCGGAGACCCGCAGTGTTCGTGGTGCCAATCATTGCCGGATGGCATTACACCGCCAGGAAGACAGTAATATCGTGATTGTGTCATCGGTGATCGACAACCTGGTAAAAGGCGCCGCCGGCCAGGCGGTTCAGAATATGAATATCATGTTCGGCCTGGATGAAACCATGGGGCTGAACGCTCCGGCTCTGCTGCCGTGAGGTCGGGCACGTGAGTGATCCTCGAAAACCGGCGGATGAATACGTTGTTATCCGCCATCGGCCAGGTTACCGGTTGCGTCGAAGCTTGATTCTGCTGACATTCACCGTCATTGCGGCTGTGGCCGGATATGCCGCCGGGCTCGCCCAGGGCGGTTTCCGTTTCAGCTCGGCGGAAGCGTCTGCCGAGCAACTGGTGGAGGAGGTGGAGAACCTTCGGGAGCAATACCGGGAGGCACGCCAGGGGTTGGTGAATCTCGAACGTGGGCGCGCGATCGATGAGCAGGCACTGCGGGAGGCACGAAACACGATTGTCGGCCTGGAAACCCGCATCCTGGAGCTGGAGGCGGATCTTACCTTCTACCGCAATATCATGGCGCCCTCGGAAACCAGCAAGGGCCTGCAGGTAGACAGTTTTACGCTGAGCCCGGCCAGGGAGTCTGGTGTTTTCGATTTCAAAATGGTGCTGACTCAGGTTGGCAATAACAAGAGCTATATTTCGGGCCTGGTGGCCGTGAATGTCATCGGTCGTCTGGATGGCGAGAAAGAGGTGATTGCGCTGAGGGATCTGTCGGATGAAATTGATGATCTGGGCGTGAAATTCCGGTTCCGCTACTTCCAGGATGTGGAGGGCAGCCTGCGCCTTCCTGAGAGCTTTGAGCCCTATGAGATTCAGGTCGTCGCCCAGGCGGAGGGCCGCAAGGCATCCCAGGCTGAACGAACCTTTGATTGGAAAGATTTAACGGAGAACTGAGATGCTTGGCAAGAAAAAGCAGAAACCCCGCCGTTCCCCCGGCCATTTTGATACCCTGATTTCCGGCAAGACGACCGTTGAGGGCGATGTTCATTTCTCCGGTGGCCTTCACGTGGATGGCACCATCAAGGGCCGGGTTGTGGCCGAAGAAGGCTCCGATGCGGTGGTGCGTTTGTCAGAGGTGGGGGAAATCGTTGGCGACGTCGTGGCTCCCCATATCATCATCAATGGCAAGGTAAAGGGTGACGTGCATGCCTCTGCCCACCTCGAGCTGGCAGAGAAAGCGGTTGTTACCGGCAATGTCTATTACCAATTGATTGAGATGGCCATGGGCGCCTCGGTCAACGGCAATCTGGTGCGCAAGGATGAAACCAGTGGTTTGCTGACGCATGAGCAAAAGCAGTCAGAGAGTTCAATCGCAGGTGAAGATGAGGACAAGTCCGAATAGTTGATTGTTTTAGTCAGGAATACCATAATTTCCTGACAGCAATATCATGCCGGAGGCAGACTTTGAGTGTAGTTCAGCAACAAATGGCCACGCCGTTGTTTTTCACCGACAACGCCGTCGCGAAGGTGCGCGAGTTGATCGAGGAAGAAGAAAATCCCGATCTCAAGTTGCGCGTGTTTGTGACAGGCGGCGGCTGCTCCGGATTCCAGTACGGCTTTTCATTTGATGAAAGTCAGGAAGAGGATGACACCGTCATCGAGCGGGACGGCGTCAAGCTGCTGGTTGACTCCATGAGCTATCAGTATCTGGTAGGGGCTACTATCGATTATCAGGAAGGGCTTCAGGGTTCACAGTTTGTGGTTCAGAACCCGAATGCGAGTTCGACCTGCGGTTGCGGCAGCTCATTTTCCATCTGACTCAGGGCGGGTAAATCGCCCCCAGTATTCTCTCGCCCGAAGCGCCGGTGACTTCGGGCACGTTACCCGGCAACTGTGTGATGGTCTGTCGGGCCAGCCAGGCGAACGCCACCGGCTCTACCCATTGGGGGTCAAGACCAAGATCCGCCGTGGTGTGCAGTGCGGCGGACCCAAGGCCTACCTTGAGTTCTCTCATCAGTAATCGATTGAAGGTGCCACCACCACAGGCATACACGGCCATGTCCGCATTTTCCTGTGGTAACTGCTGGAGAATGGTTGTCACCGTCAGTTGCAGCAGGGTTCTCTGCACATCCTCGGCGGGGATCTCGTCGAAACGCTGAAGATGCGTGCGCACCCAGTCGATATTGAAGCGCTCTTTGCCCGTGCTTTTCGGGGCTGGTTTGCTGAAGTAGGCGTCTGACAGCATGCTGGCAAGCAGCTCGGAATGGGTAGCACCCTCACTGGCCATGTGGCCGTCTTCATCAAAATGCCGCCCGGTCTGGTCCAGGCACCAGGCATCCAGCAAAGCATTGGCCGGGCCGGTATCGAAGCCGACGACCGGCTTTCTCGAGCTGGCCGGCAACCAGGTGATGTTGGCGATACCGCCGAGATTCAGAATGCATCGATCCTGAGTGGGTGAGGCAAAGAGCCAGCGATGAAAAGCGGGTACCAGGGGAGCGCCCTGTCCGCCGGCGGCGATGTCCCGACGTCGGAAATCGGCAACTGTGGTGATTCCCAGGCGTTCGGATAGCCACGCGGCGTTGCCGATCTGAAGGGAAAAGGGGGCGTTTCCGGTTGGTTGGTGGCGAATGGTCTGGCCATGGCTGCCTGCGGCCCGGATCTTTTGAGGATCAACGCCGGACTTTTTAATCAGTTGGGCACCGGCTTCCGCAAAATGCTGGCCAACAAGGGAGTCCAGTTCACCCAGCTCATCGGGGTCTGCCTGGTTGCGCGTTGCCAGCAGCAATCGCTGGCGCAGCGCGTCGGTATAGGGTAGAGAGAAGGTTTCGTGGACGGCCAGGCTGTCCGTGTCGAAAGACACCAGCACCGCATCAACTGCGTCCATGCTGGTGCCTGACATCAGGCCTAGCCAGTAGTCCATGCTCAGTTATCCGAGGCCAGCGCCAGCTGCTGATTGCTTTCGCGGAACACGTTGAACTGTGCCAGGCGCTGTTCAGTGAACTTCTGGAACCTGGCCATCTCGCTGTCCGGTACCGGCTTGGCGTCGGGGAGTTTGACTGTTCTGGAGTTTCTCGGCGCACCGTTGATCCGGAACTCATAATGCAGGTGGGGGCCAGTCACCATGCCGGATGAACCGACATAGCCAATGGTTTCTCCCTGCTTGACCCGGGTACCATTCTTGATGCCTTTGCCCAGACGGCTCATGTGAGCGTAGAGTGTTGTAATGTTGTCGCCATGCTGCAGCACTACAGTTCGGCCGTAGCCGCCTTTCCAGCCGGCGAACTTCACCCGGCCGCTGCCGGCGGCCTTGATTGGGGTGCCCGGAGGTGCCGCATAATCGGTACCTTCGTGTGGACGAACCACATCGAGAACCGGATGGCGGCGTTGCAGGTTAAAGGGCGAGGAAACGCGGGCATTGATCGGCACTCTCAGGAAGGCCTTGCGCATGCTCTTGCCGTCGGGTGAATAGTAGTCACTTTCTCCGTTCGCATCGGTATATAACAGCGCAAGGTTATCTTCTCCCCGGTTGATAAAGCGGGCAGAGAGAATTCGGCCGGTATCAAACTTTTCGCCATCAATATAAAGCTCTTCGTAAACCACTTCGAAGCTGTCGCCTTTTCTGACATCGTATACAAAGTCGATGTCCCAGCCGAAAATGCCGGCCAGTTCCATCGTCAGGCGATCATTCAGCCCGGCGTTTCTGGCTGAGAGGTATAAAGACCCGTCGATAACGCCTGCGGCGAATGCCGGTCTGGCTTCAGGTTCGCGAACGACGGTCTCACCAAGAAAGCCATCTTCCGTACGCGCGATTTTGAGGGACTCCAACAAAGAGCGTTGGAGTTCAATCGCAACCAGCTCGCCCTCGGAGTTAACGCCGAACCGGATATCCTCGCCGGCATAAAGGCGTTGGAGCTTGTCGGCCTCGCCGTCACCGTGAATCACCGAAAGCATCAGGCCGTCGTTAAATCCGGCTTTCCGGAACAACGTGGAGAGTGTGTCGCCAGATTTGATGGTGAATTCCTGCCACTGAATATCAGGCTCGGGTCCAACGTCTGCCTGAGCTGCCATTGGTTGGCTCTGGCTTTCAGTTGTTTGGCTTGTTGTCTCAGCCTCCGGAGCGGCGGCTTGGGTGCTGGCTTCCTGTGAGGATGCCCCGGAAATCAGGCCCTGTTCCAGGTCGACGGTGTAGCTCATCCGCTTGGCTTCAACGTCTGCACTTGGGCTCATCAGGACAGCAGCAGAGACGATCACCGTGGCGGCTGCCGCCAGGGTAATGTGTGTTTTGGGGAATGTTTTCAGCACGTGGCTCACCCGTTTTAATCGGTAATCCAGTAATTTGTACCGGCTTATTAAAGCGCCAGGTCAAGTATAGACCAACAGAGTACCGCATATAACAGAATTGCGACAGTGTCCAACATTACAGTCGAGCGGCTGTGCTGGTCGTACAAACTGCGCTGCCGCTGCTATAATCCCGGGCTTTTCATGCTCTGATTGGTCGTTTTCTGAGCATTTCTACTGTACCAAGGGTGCTGGTAACTCACAGATTTCTTTTGTAGACCTCTGTAACCGGCTCCCGCTTTATTGTCACAGACGGGGTGAGGGGTTCATGGCATCAATAGATGAAGCGCTGGCGATTATCAAACGGGGTATTGATGAGCTGATTCCAGAGGAAGACCTGGTTGAAAAGCTGAAAGAAGGTCGGCCGCTGCGAGTGAAGGCCGGCTTCGACCCAACCGCGCCAGACCTGCACCTCGGCCACACGGTTCTTATAAACAAACTGCGTCAGTTCCAGGACCTTGGGCACGAAGTTATTTTCCTGATTGGTGACTTTACCGGCATGATCGGTGACCCCACAGGAAAGAGTGCTACCCGGCCTCCGCTTACTGAAGATCAGGTGCGCGACAATGCGATTACCTATAAAGAGCAGGTGTTCAAGATTCTGGATCGGGAAAAAACCCGGGTTGTCTTCAACTCCGAGTGGATGAGCAAGATGACAGCGGCGGATATGATTCGCCTGGCCGGGCAATATACGGTTGCCCGTATGCTTGAGCGCGATGACTTTACCAAGCGCTATCGTTCCGAGCAGCCAATCGCTATTCATGAATTCCTCTATCCTCTGGTGCAGGGCTACGACTCAGTGGCGCTGGAAGCTGATATTGAGTTGGGTGGCACTGATCAGAAGTTTAATCTTCTGATGGGGCGGATTCTGCAAAAGCATTACGGCCAGAAACCGCAGGCCATCCTGACCGTCCCTATCCTTGAGGGGCTGGATGGTTTCCAGAAGATGTCCAAGTCTCTCGGTAACTATGTGGGGGTCAGCGACTCCCCGGGGGAGATGTATACCAAGCTGCTTTCCATGCCAGATGAGTTGCTGTGGCGCTACTTCGAGTTGCTCAGTTTCCGGCCGATGGCTGAGATCGAGCAATTCAAAGCCGCGGTTGCCGGCGGCGAAAACCCTCAGGACTATAAGAAGGTGCTCGCTGAAGAGTTGATTACCCGCTTCCATGATGAGGAGGCCGCAAAGACGGCTCATAAGTCGGCGGGTAATCGGGTTGCTCTCGGTGAGATTCCGGACAACGTACCGGTCGTGGAGGTTTCGCTGGAAGGTCAGGGTGAGATTCCGATGCCTGCGGTTCTGCGTCTTGCTGGTCTGGTGAAGAACGGTGCTGCGGCGCGTGACGTGCTTGGGCGTGGAGCGGTTTATGTGGATGGCCAGCAGTTTGAGGGGCAGCGCATGTTCGTAGCAGGGGATGAGTGTGTCATCCAGGCGGGTAAAAAGAAGATTGCTCGGGTGATCATTGTCGAGTGATTTTCGTGGCGTTTTGGCCAATCTGAATTTTTTTCAGATTGGCCGTTGACTCCTCGGCTGAGGTCTGTAGAATGCGCATCTCGCTTGAGGGGCAGGCCACTGAAAAGAGGCAAAGCCTGAGCGATAACTGCTTGAAAGCGCTGAAGAAAATGTTTCAGAAAAACTTCAGAAAGCGGTTGACAGGAAGGCGGTTCAGTGTAGAATGCGCGCCTCGAAACAGGCAGTAAGCCGGAGAGTTTTTCGGCGGTTTTCGGAAGCGAAAACAGCGAAAAATAAACGGTTGACAGGGTAGCGGAACGATGTAGAATACGCGGCCTTGATTGAGCAACAGCTCAAACGCTCTTTAAAAAGTTAACCAAGTAATTCGTGTGGGCGCTGGCCGAGGTATTTCGGACACGAAATATCAGGACAGTGACTCGTCGAAATTGAGTTTTGTCTTGAGCAAGAATTAAGAGCTTTCGGGTTCTTGTATGATTTAAACTGAAGAGTTTGATCATGGCTCAGATTGAACGCTGGCGGCAGGCTTAACACATGCAAGTCGAGCGGTAACAGGGGAAGCTTGCTTCCCGCTGACGAGCGGCGGACGGGTGAGTAATGCTTAGGAATCTGCCCAGTAGTGGGGGATAGCCCGGGGAAACCCGGATTAATACCGCATACGTCCTACGGGAGAAAGCAGGGGATCTTCGGACCTTGCGCTATTGGATGAGCCTAAGTCGGATTAGCTAGTTGGTGGGGTAAAGGCCTACCAAGGCGACGATCCGTAGCTGGTCTGAGAGGATGATCAGCCACATCGGGACTGAGACACGGCCCGAACTCCTACGGGAGGCAGCAGTGGGGAATATTGGACAATGGGGGCAACCCTGATCCAGCCATGCCGCGTGTGTGAAGAAGGCTTTCGGGTTGTAAAGCACTTTCAGTAGGGAGGAAAACCTTATGGTTAATACCCATGAGGCTTGACGTTACCTACAGAAGAAGCACCGGCTAACTCCGTGCCAGCAGCCGCGGTAATACGGAGGGTGCAAGCGTTAATCGGAATTACTGGGCGTAAAGCGCGCGTAGGTGGTTTGGTAAGCGAGATGTGAAAGCCCCGGGCTTAACCTGGGAACGGCATTTCGAACTGTCAGACTAGAGTGTGGTAGAGGGTAGTGGAATTTCCTGTGTAGCGGTGAAATGCGTAGATATAGGAAGGAACACCAGTGGCGAAGGCGGCTACCTGGACCAACACTGACACTGAGGTGCGAAAGCGTGGGGAGCAAACAGGATTAGATACCCTGGTAGTCCACGCCGTAAACGATGTCAACTAGCCGTTGGGACTCTTGAAGTCTTAGTGGCGCAGCTAACGCACTAAGTTGACCGCCTGGGGAGTACGGCCGCAAGGTTAAAACTCAAATGAATTGACGGGGGCCCGCACAAGCGGTGGAGCATGTGGTTTAATTCGACGCAACGCGAAGAACCTTACCTGGCCTTGACATCCAGAGAACTTTCCAGAGATGGATTGGTGCCTTCGGGAACTCTGAGACAGGTGCTGCATGGCCGTCGTCAGCTCGTGTCGTGAGATGTTGGGTTAAGTCCCGTAACGAGCGCAACCCCTATCCCTGGTTGCTAGCAGGTAATGCTGAGAACTCCAGGGAGACTGCCGGTGACAAACCGGAGGAAGGTGGGGATGACGTCAGGTCATCATGGCCCTTACGGCCAGGGCTACACACGTGCTACAATGGCGCGTACAGAGGGCTGCCAACTCGCGAGAGTGAGCCAATCCCTTAAAACGCGTCGTAGTCCGGATCGGAGTCTGCAACTCGACTCCGTGAAGTCGGAATCGCTAGTAATCGCGAATCAGAATGTCGCGGTGAATACGTTCCCGGGCCTTGTACACACCGCCCGTCACACCATGGGAGTGGATTGCACCAGAAGTAGTTAGTCTAACCTTCGGGAGGACGATTACCACGGTGTGGTTCATGACTGGGGTGAAGTCGTAACAAGGTAGCCGTAGGGGAACCTGCGGCTGGATCACCTCCTTAAACGAAGCCGAATGCTTCGGTCAGAGTCCACACGAATTACTTGGTTGGCTAATAAAGAGAGCAGATGGGTCTATCAGGCCCGTGTTTTGGGTCTGTAGCTCAGGTGGTTAGAGCGCACCCCTGATAAGGGTGAGGTCGGTGGTTCAAGTCCACCCAGACCCACCAAAATCGCTCAGCTCGTCGTTGCGCCAAGACTCGCATACGGATTGTATGCTTCGCCTTGCCGCGCCTAGATCTGAACGATTTTCCGAGTAAGGCGACAGTCAACTCGGTGAGTGGTTTCGAAAAGGGGCCGTAGCTCAGCTGGGAGAGCGCCTGCCTTGCACGCAGGAGGTCAGGAGTTCGATCCTCCTCGGCTCCACCAAACTTTACTGACTAACTTCGGTTAGCAGTGTGCAGAAACAAGTGTTTCAACTTGATGAAAGTTCGAAGCCCTTCTTTCTGATCACTGGGTCAGATTTGCTCTTTAACAAATTGGACGAGATAGAACACGAATATTTTTCTCTCATTATCTCCGAGAGAAAATGTTCAAAGTGATAGCGATTTCAAGCGTTATCCGGTGTTGTCGTTGAAGTGGTTGTTCTATTGCTTCAAGTGGCTGTCTCGAAGATGCCTCGGAATCAGGCTTGCCTGGTGAAGAGTGTGGATTCGTGATCAGTTGTCTTGGGGTTATATAGTCAAGCAACTAAGCGCATACGGTGGATGCCTTGGCAGTCAGAGGCGATGAAAGACGTGGAAGCCTGCGATAAGGTTCGGGGAGCTGGCAAACGAGCTGTGATCCGGACATCTCTGAATGGGGAAACCCACCAACCTTCGGGTTGGTATCTTACACTGAATCCATAGGTGTAAGAGGCGAACCAGGGGAACTGAAACATCTAAGTACCCTGAGGAAAAGAAATCAACCGAGATTCCCTAAGTAGCGGCGAGCGAACGGGGACCAGCCCTTAAGCTGAACAACTGGTAGGAGAAGGCTCTGGAAAGTGCCGCCATAGTGGGTGATAGCCCCGTATCCGAAACCTGAGTTCAGTGAAATCGAGTAGGTCGGCGCACGAGAAACGTTGACTGAACATGGGGGGACCATCCTCCAAGGCTAAATACTCCTGACTGACCGATAGTGAACCAGTACCGTGAGGGAAAGGCGAAAAGAACCCCTGTGAGGGGAGTGAAATAGACCCTGAAACCGTATGCGTACAAGCAGTCGGAGCAGACTTGTTCTGTGACGGCGTACCTTTTGTATAATGGGTCAGCGACTTATGTTCAGTGGCGAGGTTAACCGTTTAGGGGAGCCGTAGGGAAACCGAGTCTGAATAGGGCGAATTAGTCGCTGGGCATAGACCCGAAACCGGGCGATCTATCCATGAGCAGGTTGAAGGTGCCGTAACAGGCACTGGAGGACCGAACCCACTGTCGTTGAAAAGCCAGGGGATGACTTGTGGATCGGAGTGAAAGGCTAATCAAGCCCGGAGATAGCTGGTTCTCCCCGAAAGCTATTTAGGTAGCGCCTCGGACGAATACCACAGGGGGTAGAGCACTGTTTGGGCTAGGGGGTCATCTCGACTTACCAACCCCATGCAAACTCCGAATACCTGTGAGTACTATCCGGGAGACACACGGCGGGTGCTAACGTCCGTCGTGAAGAGGGAAACAACCCAGACCGCCAGCTAAGGTCCCAAAGTACCAGTTAAGTGGGAAACGATGTGGGAAGGCTCAGACAGCTAGGAGGTTGGCTTAGAAGCAGCCACCCTTTAAAGAAAGCGTAATAGCTCACTAGTCGAGTCGGCCTGCGCGGAAGATGTAACGGGGCTCAAACTGGTCACCGAAGCTGCGGCTGCATACTTTGTATGCGGGGTAGGGGAGCGTTCTGTAAGCCTGCGAAGGTGTGTTGAGAAGCATGCTGGAGGTATCAGAAGTGCGAATGCTGACATGAGTAACGACAATGCGGGTGAAAAACCCGCACGCCGGAAGACCAAGGGTTCCTGCGCAACGCTAATCGGCGCAGGGTGAGTCGGCCCCTAAGGCGAGACCGAAAGGTGTAGTCGATGGGAAACGGGTTAATATTCCCGTACCTTGGATAGCTGCGATGGAGAGACGGAGAAGGCTAGGTGAGCCGGGCGACGGTTGCCCCGGTTTAAGCATGTAGGGAGTGGACTTAGGCAAATCCGGGTCCACAATCCCGAGACGCGACGACGAGTGCCCAAGGGCGCGAAGTCATTGATGCCCTGCTTCCAGGAAAATCTTCTAAGCTTCAGGCTATTCGAGACCGTACCCCAAACCGACACAGGTGGTCAGGTAGAGAATACCAAGGCGCTTGAGAGAACTCGGGTAAAGGAACTAGGCAAAATGGTGCCGTAACTTCGGGAGAAGGCACGCCGGTGTGTACGTGAAACCCCTGCGGGTGGAGCGGAAGCCGGTCGAAGATACCAGGCCCCTGCGACTGTTTATTAAAAACACAGCACTCTGCAAACACGAAAGTGGACGTATAGGGTGTGACGCCTGCCCGGTGCCGGAAGGTTAATTGATGGGGTTAGCATTCGTGCGAAGCTCTTGATCGAAGCCCCGGTAAACGGCGGCCGTAACTATAACGGTCCTAAGGTAGCGAAATTCCTTGTCGGGTAAGTTCCGACCTGCACGAATGGCGTAACGATGGGGGCGCTGTCTCTACCCGAGACTCAGTGAAATTGAAATCGCCGTGAAGATGCGGTGTATCCGCGGCTAGACGGAAAGACCCCGTGAACCTTTACTATAGCTTCACAGTGAACTTTGAGCATGCTTGTGTAGGATAGCTGGGAGGCTTTGAAACCGGGACGCCAGTTCCGGTGGAGCCAACCTTGAAATACCAGCCTGGCATGTTTGAGGTTCTAACTCTGGCCCCTTATCGGGGTTGAGGACACTGTGTGGTGGGTAGTTTGACTGGGGCGGTCTCCTCCCAAAGCGTAACGGAGGAGCACAAAGGTGGGCTAAGCACGGTCGGACATCGTGCGGTTAGTGTAATGGCACAAGCCCGCTTGACTGCGAGACAGACACGTCGAGCAGGTACGAAAGTAGGTCATAGTGATCCGGTGGTTCTGTATGGAAGGGCCATCGCTCAACGGATAAAAGGTACTCCGGGGATAACAGGCTGATACCGCCCAAGAGTTCACATCGACGGCGGTGTTTGGCACCTCGATGTCGGCTCATCACATCCTGGGGCTGAAGCCGGTCCCAAGGGTATGGCTGTTCGCCATTTAAAGTGGTACGCGAGCTGGGTTTAGAACGTCGTGAGACAGTTCGGTCCCTATCTGCCGTGGACGTTGGAGATTTGAGGAAAGCTGCTCCTAGTACGAGAGGACCGGAGTGGACGAACCTCTGGTGTTCGGGTTGTCACGCCAGTGGCATTGCCCGGTAGCTATGTTCGGACAGGATAACCGCTGAAAGCATCTAAGCGGGAAGCCCCTTCCAAGATGAGATCTCCCCGAGGCCTCGAGCCTCCTGAAGAGCCGTTCAAGACCAGGACGTTGATAGGCCGGGTGTGTAAGCGCTGCGAGGCGTTGAGCTAACCGGTACTAATTGCTCGTGCGGCTTGACTATATAACACCCAAGACAATTGCGGATGACGCAACGAAATCAACATCACTCAGTTCCATCTCGTCCCCCAGTGATCAACCGTTTTGCCTGACGACCATAGCGGTCTGGAACCACCTGATCCCATCCCGAACTCAGAAGTGAAACAGACCTGCGCCGATGGTAGTGTGGCGTTGCCCATGTGAGAGTAGGTCATCGTCAGGCTCCTAAATAAAACAGCCCCGACAGCAATTGCTGCCGGGGCTTTTTTATTTTGGATCGAGGCCCTGCTGTGCACTACACAACCCCCCCATGTGACAAGGCGTGCTACGCACGCCGCAGGACGCGGGAGCGCAGCGACGGCGGGCCCAAAGGGCCGAGCGCGCCAGCGCGAGCAATGCAGGTCATCAGACCCCCTTGTGACCAGCCGCACAGTTACACCCGATAAATAACGTTAACATTCGTTTAAGACTGGCGAAGAAAAAACTATAAAGCCAGCTTCAGAGACACTCATCAGTCATTCGATCATTGCCGTCAATAACAACAAGCGGCGGGCAGGTATGGCTATGAGTACACGTAAAAGACTATTCCTCGCGCTGTCCATGGCGCTGTCTTCGGCTGCCCATGCAGATTTGCAGCCCATTTCTGATGCCCAGCTGTCCGAGGTGACAGGTCAGGCCTTTGTCTCCATAGACCGCCAGTACCATCCCGATCCCAACGAAAATACCTCCTATACCCGTGTCAATCTCGGTATGGATATCGAAATCCAGACCAATGTCGATGTTCTCGAGATGGGGCGATATGAGCGAGCGGGGGAGAAGCAGGGTTCTTCCGATGTACTGATCCGCGATTTTGCGCTCGGGTACATCAATAACCAGGCCTACTACAGCAAGAACCCTGATGCCCCGCGACAATATCGCCCCGATGGCTCAGCCTATGGCGAGAATGAAATTGTTCCGTTCATGATCGATAGCCCGTTCTTCGAGTTTGCCTTTGATGAGACCACCAACGAGGTGGTAGGTGTTCGTCTGGGCTTTGGTGAGTCCATGGGTATTCTTTCCGGCAAGATCGAAACACTGACCGGTAACGTCAATGTTGACATTATCGATCGGGGTGAGGGCCTCCGGGAAGCGAACTCAATGGGCAATTTCTTTGATCAGTTGATTGTACTTCTAACTCCGTTGCTCGAATCCGGCAGCCCGCTCGCCACCAAGGCTCAGCTGGTCTACGGAGCGGAAGGCGACCCGCGCATTGGCGAGCTTGATCCCATCCGTGCGGAGTATATCGGTATTCCGAACGGGGAAAAGTTCGTTCTCGAAGGTGCCGCCGGATTCACCCGCTGGTCTCTGAAGAACCTGATTGGCTGGGGATCCAGTTCGGAGATCGAGGTGCCGGATTGTTCCTTCTTCAGCTGTGGTGCTGGTGACATCTATGTCTATGCCCAGGATTGCATGGTGCTGGGTATAGACTCCTGCTTTGATCTGGATATTTACAACAGCTTCCCGATTGGCCAGGTTGAGGAGGTCAATGGTGAGCGGCGAATTACCGGTCCCGCCGATGGTGCGTTTATTTCGTTTCAGACCAAAGATCTGGATTGGCTGAAGGACGTCAAGAAAACCGACATCACGGTAGAGGACTTTATTCGGGCGACGTCCGGCGCATTCTTCAATATCCCCAATGGCGCCACCGAGGTAAACCTGAATGAGGCGTTGTACGGCACGGACCGTTATCGGACTGAGTACATAGACCGTGGCCGGGGGCTGTTCTGATGAGAGGATTCGGGTTCTGCAACTTCCCCTGCACTTCAATGTTGTCGTTAGCGCTCTTGTGGTCTTTGCCCCTCCAGGCTGAGATGGTGACTCTTAATGAGTCCGAGATGTCCGAGATCGATGGCGCCGGCATAGGCCTGGTTCTCGATAACTTTGCCTTCTCCCATGGAACCGACGCGCCGGATGCCAATGGCAACCAGGCCCGTATATTCCGAATCACGGGCATCAAAAGCACGGACGGGCAGGACGTGGATATCACCGTGAATCATTTGTATATCGCGGGCGCTGATTCCGCCTATGGTCAGAATCTGACCCCGGTCAACCTGGGGCGTTTGCTGCATCCCTGGCGAATTGATGTGGTGGACGGCAACACGATCGGGGTCAGAGATAAATCGGTGTTGGAAATCGCCGGGCCCGCGATGCTCAGCGCGGCCGAGGGTTACGATTGCCTGGGTGGCTCTGCGGCTGCTGGCAGCGGTACCTGTTCAAGCCGCCCCGCAACTGAATCCTGGATTGGCGAGCGAGCGGATATGGGAATGCAAATGAATGTCGCCGTGGGTGACGATCGCTCTGCCAACCTGAATATACATGCGAAAAGTGCAGTGATTGACGGGAGTTACCTGCGCCTCTGGGGCGATGACGCTCGCCAGCAAATGGCCGGCCAGTTCAAGCTGAACTTCTACTCTCCGGAGCTAACCATCAACGCCTGCACCCAGGATGGCAGCGAGTGTGGCTCCCGCATCACCATGTCCGATTTTGTCCTTCAGTTGGCGATCGGTAACGAGCTTCAGCCTGTGTTTTTTGATGTCGACGGTACGGGTAATTTCGTGCTGGAGGTAGATGCTATTGCTACACCGGCACCCGGGCAGATTGCCGCCAACGGGCTTCGGGATGGCAGCGATACCGCAACCTGGGACTTCTATGAAGCCTATTACACCAATCCGGAATACCGGAGCAATCTCCGGATCGGCAACTTTGGTGTCGGTGACCGGGATTTTGGCTCCGCCCGCATCGAAGGAATGCTCATTCAGCACCTGGAAATCAGAACCAAGGACTTGGCGCCATGATCCGTCTGACTTGTTGTTCAGCTACACGGTTTTGCCTGCTCTTTACGGCACTGCTTCCTGCCTTGGCGTATTCCGAGATGTCGCCGCTCGGGGACGACGCCCTGGCTGATGTCTCCGGCCAGGGAGGGATCTATCTGTCTGGCGACATCAGCATAAACGAAATGGGAGGTCCGGTTCAGAACAATTACTTTGGCCGGTGTGATGAGGCAGATAAGAAATGCGGTGCTCGCTTTGCCTATCGGCTGAAGCAGGATGGCGGATGGATGGTACTGGATGAAATTCGGGGGATGTTCGCCTTTGAGGGCCTGACTCTGAGGGTGCGTTCGATCGATTCCGGCTTTGGTGGGGATGGTGCACTCTTTGACCGTGATGTGATTGAGCTGGGCTTGCCAAATGTTGTCCGGTTTTCTGACGTACAGTTCAAAATCGCGTCCAGTAGCACGCCACGACCAACAGACCCCGGCTTTCAGCAAACCGACATCTTTGCGGTGGAAATGCAGGGGGACGTGATCATGCAGGGTAACCTTCTGGTTTTTCCGGACGGAACCCCTTAGCCAGGAGGCATCATGACTCGTAAGCTTTCCGGAATCCTGCCACTGAGTGCGGTCGCCCTGAGCCTCGGCAGCTATTCGATGATAACCGCTGCAGACCTCCAGAGCCTTGATGACCGGGCGCTGTCTGAGATACGAGGCCAGAGCGGGATCACCATCGAAACTGACCTGACCATGGCCGCCGACAAGCTTTCCTATTACGACGATGGAAAGGGCGTCCATCTGGAAGGTATGCGTGTGGGTTCCTCCGAGGTGCCCGGGCAGGGCGCATTTCACCGAACCAGGATCGACATTGGCAGCGATGCCGCGTTGAATCTTGAATACCTGGTGGAAGACCGGCGGGTCGAATTCTCGGACATTAGGCTGGCCGGCGCGCCGGGTGTCAGCATGGGGGGTATTTTCTTTGACCATAGCCTTCAAGGCACCTTGAGCCTGCGCCAGCAGACCGCTGGTGGAAATGGCTATGAATTTGATTCCGCGTACACCATGACGGGCGGCCGCCTGGGCTACAGAACCAACGGCAATTCGGTGTTTCTGGACGATATTACGATGTCCGTTGAGGCCTTGGGGGTAACTCTGGAAAGGGTGGGCCAGACCCTGGAACTGACGGCTCCCAGAGTGACTGGTAGCTGGCAGGTCGGTGCTATTCGATATTCCAGCGATCCTGCCATATATGGCCGTAGCACCAATGGTAACGGTGACCTGCTGCCCAGCTATGGCGGTCTCTCTGGCCAGTACGAACTGTCCTCAACGACCGGTATATCCGCAGGAGGCCGCGCAGGGGAGGGTTTGAGGTTTGATAACGAGACAACCATACATAGCGCGTCTTTCCTCTATCACGATGATGGCCATGCACTCGCCCTGAGAGACATCACTGGTTCCTACCGAATTCAGGACCTTCGTCTGGATGTGGATGAGGATTGGCGCGGCCGACCGGCAGTGGGTTTAACGCTTGGGCGAATGGAAGGCGAGTTTGAGGTCGGAGCCATTGAGATTGGCGCTGCTGGTAAGAGCTTTGGGGCCTTCAACCTGAGCTTTCTGTTGGAAGACCAGGTATTTGGTGGACGCAGCTACACCAATGCGCTTTACCTGCAGGGCGGAGGGCATGCCGATGCCGGTGCCCAGGGTTTGAGGCTGGCTGCCCAGTGGAGTCTCAGGCTTTCTGATCTGAGCTATACCGAGGACGGCAACAGGGTGATTATCAGCGGCCTTCAGTCCTGGGGGCAGGGTGATATTACCGTGAACGTTACCCGTGACGGTATTCAGGGGGGAACCCGATTCTATGACGGCTTGAGAATTGGTTTTGAGGGGCTTGAGGCCGGTTACCGTATTAATGGGATGCGCGTTGGCAGTGATGATGCGCCATTGCAGGGTGGCACAGAATTGTTGTTGGCGCTCGGCATCTATCCCGCCTACGACTTTACGCTGGACGGCCATATGACGCTCGGAGCCGGTGGCGCTTCCGGTGAGGGCCTGACGATTAATTCGGATATTCACATTCGTGACGGTCGTGCTGCAGTGATTGCCGCTCCTTATGACGAAGGTAACGGTGAGCAGCCCCAGAAAGGTCTCTGGCTGACCGATATGACCTATGATGGTCATGTTCGTAACATGACTCTGGATGTTACCGATGAAGGATTGGCGCTGGCAACGGAAGAGTCCTGGAGCACCATGGATATCGGCAATGTCCGGATCGGTAATGGTGTCGATGGAGAGAGCCTTGGGCGTTTGAAGATCCAGCGTTTTGAACAGGGGAGCACGACGTTGATCAAGCCTGGTGGTGCCGGCAACGTCTGTGTGGGTGGCGCTGGTGCTTCGGCCTCGGCCTGTTCGGCATCGGGCGGTGAGTGGGAAATGCGGGGCGAGGAAGGTGTCACGATCGAGATGAAGAACATCCTCGCCCGTGCTCAGAGCAGCGAGAAGCGGAATTCGCTGTTGTGGGAAACCAATCGGACCGTCGATGGCCAGGGGCAGGCCGTGAATGGTTCCGGAACCCGCCTGGTTCTGGACAACATATACACGAGTGACGGTGGTGATTTCGATGGTGATGGCGTCGACGACAACACCTACGGTATTCAAACCGATCTATCCGTTGACGTTTACCAGACCCGAGTCGTGAAGAAAGAAAATGGAGCGGACTCGCTGGGGGTGAATGGCGCCCGTGGTGACGAAAAGATTATGGATGCCTCGGCCCCTCAGGGTTATCGGTATGTGTCCTCTCCTTCGGAGGCTGATCGTCTGAACCGTCCACTGGGATTCGCGGTCAAGGCGGAAACCCGTTTCAAGGAACTGACCATAAATAATATCGATCTGGTTCATCCTGTGGGTGGCGCCCAGACCGCCGTGTTCGGCGCCGTGCTGCAGAACGTGAATATTCGCGCAAACCTGACCGCGACACCTATCCCCTGACGTCGCGACCGGTAAAGGGGTAAGGCCAGTGCTGCCCCTTTGCTTTTCAATCCCCTCCTGTTGTTTAATCCGGGCTTGTTTATTCCCCGTCTGGAAGCTCATTGATGAAATCCAATGCATTGCTGTCCCTGCTCAGTGATCGTGAAATCCATTCCGGTGAATCGCTGGCCCAGAAGCTGGGCGTTTCCCGGACGGCGGTGTGGAAGCATATCCGCAAGGCTATCGCCGACGGAACTGACATACGGACCATTCGCGGGCAGGGTTACCAGCTGGTGTCCGCACTGGACCTGCTTGACCGTGACATCATTCTTGGTCAGCTCAATGCTTCGGTTCGAGAGCGGATACAGCTCACTGTTCTGGATGAAGTGGATTCCACAAACGCCGAGGTTGCGCGCCTACTGACGTCGGCGCCACTCCCGGTGGTGTTATCTGACTGTCAGACGTCCGGCCGTGGTCGAAGAGGTCGGAACTGGGCCAGCCCCAAGGGCCAGAACCTCTACCTGAGCCTTGGGTTGTCGATAAAAGGTGGGTTCTCGGCCCTGGATGGCCTCAGTCTGGCCCTTGGCATTGCCGTCGCCAATGCCATTGAGCAGGTTGGGGGCGGTGAGGTAGGGCTCAAGTGGCCCAATGACCTGTTTACCCAGGGCCAGAAATTTGGTGGGATCCTGGTAGAAATCCAGGGCGAACTCCAGGAAGGTTGTGTTCAGGTGATCGCAGGAATCGGTATCAACGTGCATATGACTCAAGCTGAAGACGTTGATCAGCCCTGGACGAGCCTGGACAAGCGTTGGCCAGACCAGGCCTGGGTTCGCAACCAACTCGCTGCCGGGATGATTACTCACATTCTGGCAGCAGTGACAGAATTTGAGGCTGGCGGCTTCCGGCAATTCCGGGAGCGCTGGCAGCGCCGTGATATCTTTAACGGCCTGCCCCTCGTCACTCGTGACGGTGAATTAAAGGGCGTGGGAGGCGGTATCGACGAAACCGGGAACTACCTCCTGAAAACAGCAGAGGGCGAAATACCGGTGCGGGCGGGCGATATCAGTTTGCGGGTGTCTGAATGATTTTGTTGATTGACGCTGGTAATACCCGCCTGAAATGGCGACTGACTGGAACAGGCGGCCCTCTTGAAGGGGCAGCGGTCATGGCAGATGCTGAGCCCCTGATCGGACTTTCAGGCTACTGGTCTGACATTGACAGAATTCTGGTGTCGACGGTGGCCTCGGAAAGCGCCCGCGCGCAACTTCATGAACTGTTGCTTGCCCGGGCCAAGGTGCCTGTTGAATATTGCTGGGCTGAGTCGACGCGCGACGGCCTGTCCAATTCCTATGGGGATGTGTCGCGCATGGGGGCTGATCGATGGCATGTCATGCTGGCTGGTTGGGTCAGGTGTAAGGCTTCTTTCGCCGTTGTCGATGCCGGTAGCGCCGTCACCGTGGACTATGTCAATGCGGGCGGGCGACACCTCGGTGGCTACATTCTTCCTGGGCTCCAGATGATGCGCCGTAGTCTAAAAGTGGATGCGGCACGAATTGGATTTGAGCAGAGTGAGCAACTCGACACCCGCCCGGGACAATCGACCGGCGAATGCGTCAACCACGGTCTGGCCTGGCTCACTGAGGCCCTTGTCCAGAGGATTCATCACGATGCAAAAGCCTTTGGACTCTCTGCGATCTACCTGACCGGTGGCGATGCCCGGCGTTTGCAGGCCCTTGGTCTTGAGGCAAACGTAATTGAGGGTATGGTGCTTGACGGTCTTGAGCGAATCGCCAGCGCGGGCGTTCTGTGATGAAGTGGCTGGCGTTTCTGTTGGCAGCTCTCAATCTGGCCGTTTGGTTTGTGCCGGCCTGGATCGAGCCATCCCGTTATGTCGGCGTTTCATCTGGAATCCTGCCACGTGTCTCCAGTCTGAAAGTGGCTTCCGAGACCATGGAGAGCCTCTCCCGGGAAGAGAGTTGTCTACGGATAACGCTCGGAATGTTTGAGGCGAGGGATGACGCCGAGAATGTGGCGGCCGGTCTCAAGCATAGAGTCGGCATTGTTGAGGTTGAGAAGGAGTTACCGCCCCTGCATTGGGTATTGATTCCTCCGCAGCCGCCGGAAGCAGCGCGAGCCCAGTTCCGTGAGCTCTATCTTCAGGGCGTGGAATCGTACATTGTTTCCCGTGGAGAGTACCGTAACGCCATTTCCCTGGGGCTGTTCGAATCCCTTGAGGCTGCGCAATCGGTAATGGCAGAAAAAAAACAGGCAAATCTGAATGTAGTGCTGGCCAAGTTCCCTCGAAATCGTTTAGGATACGCGCTCGTTTTTGAGGTTGAATCCATGGCAGAAAGTGAATGGGTTCAAGCGGTTGAAGCGGAAACCGGTTACGAGTTCGATTTCGTTGAAAGCAATGCTTGTGAAGGTGTTGCAAGGCCGGAAAAAAATCCGTAGTATACCGCCCTCGCTGAACAGGCGAATGTGAGCTGGCGTAGCTCAGTTGGTAGAGCAGCTGACTTGTAATCAGCAGGTCGGGGGTTCGATTCCGTCCGCCAGCTCCACTTTAAGTTTTAAGCAGGTTCGCTTTTGCGGATTTGTTCGGGAGGGGTTCCCGAGTGGCCAAAGGGATCAGACTGTAAATCTGACGCGAAAGCTTCGCAGGTTCGAATCCTGCCCCCTCCACCACTAATTGCTCGCGGGCATCGTATAGTGGCTATTACCTCAGCCTTCCAAGCTGATGACGCGGGTTCGATTCCCGCTGCCCGCTCCAATTTGGTTTCAATGCTCATGTAGCTCAGTCGGTAGAGCACATCCTTGGTAAGGATGAGGTCACCGGTTCAATTCCGGTCATGAGCTCCATTTTTTATCCGGTCAACGTTGCGATCCTGGTTGATTAGGGAGATTGGTCGAAATGTCTAAAGCAAAGTTTGAGCGTAACAAGCCGCACGTAAATGTGGGCACCATCGGTCACGTTGACCATGGTAAGACCACTCTGACAGCCGCCCTGACTCGTGTATGTCACGAAGTTTGGGGCACTGGCGAGAGCCGTGCTTTCGATCAGATCGATAACGCACCGGAAGAGCGTGCGCGTGGTATTACCATCGCGACCTCTCACGTAGAGTACGATTCTCCGACCCGTCACTACGCCCACGTAGACTGCCCGGGCCACGCTGACTATGTGAAGAACATGATCACTGGTGCGGCACAGATGGACGGCGCGATCCTGGTTTGCTCCGCAGCTGACGGCCCCATGCCGCAGACTCGTGAGCACATCCTGCTGTCCCGTCAGGTTGGCGTTCCTTTCATTGTCGTGTTCCTGAACAAGGCCGACATGGTAGACGACGAGGAGCTGCTGGAGCTGGTTGAGATGGAAGTTCGTGACCTGCTGAGCCAGTACGACTTCCCGGGTGACGACACTCCGATCATCACCGGTTCTGCCCTGATGGCTCTGGAAGGTAAAGACGACAACGAGATGGGTACTACCGCGGTTAAGAAGCTGGTAGAAGCCCTGGACGCCTACATCCCTGAGCCGGAGCGTGCGATCGATCAGCCGTTCCTGATGCCGATCGAGGACGTATTCTCCATCTCCGGTCGTGGTACCGTAGTAACTGGCCGTGTAGAGCGTGGCATCATCAAGGTTGGTGACGAAGTGGAAATCGTGGGTATCCGCGACACCACCAAGACCACCTGTACCGGTGTTGAGATGTTCCGCAAGCTGCTGGACGAAGGTCGTGCCGGTGAGAACGTCGGTGTTTTGCTGCGTGGTACCAAGCGTGACGACGTTGAGCGTGGTCAGGTTCTGTGTGTACCGGGCTCCATCAAGCCGCACACCAAGTTCGAGTGTGAAGTGTACGTACTGTCCAAAGAAGAAGGTGGTCGTCATACTCCGTTCTTCAAGGGCTACCGTCCGCAGTTCTACTTCCGGACCACTGACGTGACCGGTTCTTGCGAACTGCCGGAAGGCGTAGAAATGGTAATGCCGGGTGACAACGTGAAAATGACCGTCACCCTGATCGCTCCGATCGCCATGGAAGATGGCCTGCGCTTCGCGATTCGCGAAGGTGGTCGTACCGTTGGTGCCGGCGTGGTCTCCAAGATCATCGAGTAACCTTCGGGTTACTCGTTTGTTGTTGCGCTGAGTTGTTTCGGTGCAGGCCAGTAGCTCAATTGGCAGAGCAGCGGTCTCCAAAACCGCAGGTTGGGGGTTCGATTCCCTCCTGGCCTGCCATTTTTCAACATCCGGATACATAAGCTGATTCCTATGGAGTCAAAAGCCGTTCAGTCGACCAGCCGTTTCGATGCTCTGAAATGGCTGGTTGTTTTTGTTCTGATTGCCGTTGGTGTGGTTGGTAATCAGTATTTCAGTGCCGAGTCTGTGCTGTATCGGGTTCTGGCTCTTGTTGGGCTGGGTCTTGTTGCTGCATTTGTTGCGCTGCAGACCGAGCGTGGCCGTCGTTTTGCCACCCTGTTGAAGGAAGCACGCGTAGAGATCCGGAAAGTCGTCTGGCCCACCAGGCCTGAGCTGGTTCAGACCACGATTATTGTTGTGGTGTTTGTTCTGGTTGTGGCTCTGATCTTGTGGGGTATGGATTCGCTGATCAGCTGGCTGGTCGCCGGCTTCATCGGCTAACGGGAGTGGGCAATGGCTAAACGCTGGTACGTCGTTCATGCGTATTCTGGCTTTGAAAAGCACGTGATGCGCACTCTGAAGGAGCGTGTGGCGCTCGAAGGCATGGAAGACAAGTTTGGCGAGATCCTGGTTCCGACCGAGGAAGTCGTCGAAATGCGCGATGGCAAGAAGCGCAAGAGCGAGCGCAAGTTCTATCCCGGGTACGTATTGGTCCAGATGGAAATGGATGATGCCTCATGGCATCTTGTCAAGAATACTCCTCGGGTACTCGGCTTCATTGGTGGTACCAAGGACAAGCCGGCACCGATTACCGAACGCGAGGCTGAGGCAATCCTGCGTCGTGTAGAAAGCGGTGCTGACAAGCCCAAGCCGAAGACCTTGTTCGAGCCGGGTGAGATTGTACGCGTTGTTGAAGGTCCGTTTGCAGACTTCAATGGCGTTGTTGAGGAAGTCGACTACGAGAAGAGTCGAGTTAAGGTTGCGGTCCTGATCTTTGGCCGTTCAACTCCGGTAGAGCTGGAGTTTGGTCAGGTCGAGAAAGACTGAGCGTAGCCTGAAAACCTGAGAGCTCGCGCGCCACGGCGACGCGGGCTTTTTGTGTCTGCTGAAGGCAGTTATATAAACGGGGAGCCGAGAGGCGTCAGAACCCACAGGAGAACTATCATGGCAAAGAAAATTGAAGCCTATATCAAGCTTCAGGTTGCTGCCGGTCAGGCCAACCCGAGTCCCCCCGTTGGTCCGGCCCTGGGTCAGCGCGGCGTAAACATCATGGAATTCTGTAAGGCCTTTAATGCCAAGACTCAAGGCATGGAGCCGGGCTTGCCGATTCCGACTGTCATCACCGTATACAGTGATCGCAGCTTTACCTTTGTTACCAAGACCCCGCCGGCGCCGGTGCTGCTGAAAAAAGCGGCTGGCATCAAGAGCGGTTCCGGTCGTCCGAACACGGACAAAGTGGGTACGGTAACCCGTGCTCAGCTGGAAGAAATTGCCAAGACCAAAGAGCCGGATCTGACTGCTGCCGACATGGAAGCAGCGGTTCGTACCATTGCCGGAACTGCCCGCAGCATGGGCCTGAACGTGGAGGGTCTGTAAGATGGCAAAGCTGAGCAAGCGTCAGAAGCTGATTCGTGAAAAAGTAGACTCTACCCGTGCCTACACCGTTGATGAGGCGGTAGCACTGTTGGCCGAGCTGGGCCAGAACGTCAAGTTCAAAGAGTCTGTAGACGTGGCCGTTAACCTTGGTGTTGATGCGCGTAAATCTGACCAGGTCGTACGTAGCAGCACTGTTCTGCCGCACGGTACTGGCAAGACTGTTCGTGTAGCTGTGTTTACTCAGGGTGCCAATGCCGAGAAAGCCACTGCTGCCGGTGCAGACGTGGTAGGTATGGATGATCTGGCTGACGAAGTGAAAAAAGGCAATATGGACTTCGACGTGGTTATTGCCACTCCGGATGCCATGCGTGTGGTTGGTCAGCTGGGCCAGATCCTTGGTCCGCGCGGCCTGATGCCGAACCCGAAGGTTGGTACTGTAACTGCCGACGTTGAGACTGCGGTCAAGAACGCCAAAGCCGGCCAGGTTCGCTACCGTACTGATAAAAACGGCATTATCCACGCTCCGCTGGGTAACGTTGAATTCTCTGCGCAGAACATCAAGGAAAACCTTGAAGCTCTGGTGGCAGATCTGAAAAAGGCCAAGCCTGCATCGTCGAAGGGTGTGTATCTGAAGAAGATCACCATCTCTTCCACGATGGGTCCTGGCCTGACTATCGATCAGGGTACTCTGAGCATCTGAGCATCTGAGGCTCTGAGCGGTAGTTACTTTGTAGTCTGGGCGGAAGCCAAGGCTGTCAAAGACCGCAGGCCCCCGCAGCGCCCTCCTGAGGGCGCCTCAAGGGTTAAAGCAACGCCTGCGCAGACGGTGTGACGACGTTCTCTCTGAACCCAAACACCGTTAGGCGTCCCGCGAGGGACATAGATGGGTTTGCTGGCATAAGCCGGCGAAATCGAGGAGAAAACCAGTGGCAATTAGACTCGAAGACAAGAAAGCGATCGTCGCTGAAGTCAACGAGACTGCTGGTACTGCTCTGTCTGTGGTTTTGGCTGACTACCGTGGTGTCACCTCCGGTGACATGACGGCGCTGCGTGCCAAGGCTCGTGCCGAAAACGTGCGTCTGAAGGTTGTTCGTAACAACCTGGCAAAGATCGCGATTCGTGGTACCGAGTTCGAGTGCATTGATCCGGCGCTGGTTGGTCCGACCATTCTGGCTTTCTCAATGGAAGATCCGGGTGCCGCTGCGCGCCTGCTGAAGGATTTTGCCAAAGAGAAAGAGGCGTTCGAAATCAAGGGTCTGGCTGTCGGCGGTGAGCTGATGGGTGCAGAACAGATTGATCGCCTGGCTACGCTGCCGACGCTGCACGAAGCGTTGACCAAGCTGGCCATTGTTACACAGGCACCAGTTACCAAGCTTGCACGTACCCTGAACGATATTCCGGGCAGGATCACACGTGTTGTAGCTGCAGTCCGGGACCAGAAGCAAGACGCTGCTTGATTCTGTTGAACACCATTTTTTACATTTTTGGGAGAAAGTCATGGCTCTGTCTAAAGACGATATTTTGAATGCAATTGCTGAAATGAGCGTAATGGAAGTTGTTGAGCTCGTAGAAGCAATGGAAGAGAAGTTTAACGTTTCTGCTGCTGCCGCTGTTGCTGCCGCTCCGGCTGCTGCCGCTGCTGGCGAAGCCGCCGAAGAGAAGACCGAATTCGACGTAGTTCTGACCGGCGCTGGCGAGAAGAAAGTAAACGTTATCAAGGCCGTTCGTGAACTGACTGGCCTGGGCCTGAAAGAAGCCAAGGAAATGGTTGACGGCGCACCTTCTACTGTTAAGGAAGGCGCAAGCAAGGACGAGGCTGAAGAAGCCAAGAAGAAGCTTGAGGAAGCAGGCGCTTCTGTTGAGCTCAAGTAAGAGTCGGCTGTTGATCGACACCGTGCGTTAAGCATGGACGGGCTGGTGGCTTCGTGCCACCGGCCTTTTTCTGTTGTATATGCTATAGAGTCTGGTGTGCAATTGCAGGTTGATGTCAGATCTATAACCTACAGCCAGAGTCTTGTTCAAGACGGCGCGATAAGCCGAGCAACTCGGCCCCGAAGCAGAACATTTGATTGCTTCTTGATACCAGGTATCAGGTCTAAAGCTGGGGAATGCAGATGACTTACTCCTACACTGAGAAAAAGCGGATTCGCAAAGACTTTAGTAAATTGCCTTCCGTGATGGAAGTCCCCTATTTGCTGTCTATTCAGCTGGATTCGTTCCGGGACTACCTCCAAATGGAAACTGCGCCTGAAGACCGCCGGGAAACTGGTCTTCATGCAGCATTCAAATCCGTATTCCCGATCGTCAGTTATTCTGGCAACGCCGCGCTCGAGTATGTGAGCTACCGAATCGGCGAGCCAGTCTTTGACGTCAAGGAATGTCAGCTCAGGGGCGTAACTTACGCCGCGCCGCTACGGGTGAAGGTCCGCCTGATCATTTATGATAAGGAATCGTCCAACAAGGCGATCAAGGACATCAAAGAGCAAGAAGTCTACATGGGCGAAATGCCCCTGATGACCGAGAACGGTACCTTTGTTGTTAACGGTACCGAGCGCGTTATTGTTTCCCAGCTCCACCGTTCACCTGGTGTGTTCTTCGATCACGACAAGGGTAAGACCCATTCCTCCGGCAAGCTGTTGTACTCAGCCCGGGTGATTCCTTACCGTGGGTCCTGGCTGGACTTCGAGTTCGATCCGAAGGACGCCGTGTTCGTTCGTATCGACCGCCGTCGTAAGCTGCCGGCCTCCATTCTGTTGCGTGGTCTGGGCTATACCTCCGAGCAAATGCTCGAGATGTTCTTTGAAACCAGTAAGTTCAGCCTGGGCGCGGAAGTGTGCAAGCTGGAGCTGGTACCAAGCCGTCTGCGGGGCGATATCGCAACCTTCGACATCAAAGACAATGACGGCAACGTGATTGTTGAAGAAGGCCGCCGGATCACTGCCCGTCACATCAAGCAGCTGGAAAAAGCCGGTATCACCGAGCTGGAAGTACCGACCGAGTATCTCTACGGTCGTGTCCTGGCCAAGGACATGATCGATCAGTCTACCGGCGAAGTGCTGGTAGAATGCAACACCGAACTGACCGAGGAAGTGGTTACCAAGATCCTTGATGCCGGTGTTGAAGACATTGAAACGCTGTACACCAACGACCTGGATTGCGGTCCGTTCATGTCGGATACCCTACGTATCGACCCGACCCGCACCCCGCTCGAAGCGTTGGTGGAAATTTACCGCATGATGCGCCCGGGCGAACCGCCTACCAAGGAATCTGCGGAGAATCTGTTTAACAACCTGTTCTTCTCCGAAGAGCGTTACGATCTGTCCGCCGTTGGCCGGATGAAACTGAATCGTCGCCTGGGCCGGGAAGAAAGCACCGGCGAAGGTACGCTGACGCACGACGATATCATCGACGTACTGAAGACCTTGATTGCCATCCGTAACGGCCAGGGCCAGGTGGACGACATTGATAACCTGGGCAACCGTCGTGTGCGTTGCGTGGGTGAAATGGCCGAAAACCAGTTCCGTGTTGGTCTGGTGCGTGTTGAGCGTGCAGTGCGTGAGCGTCTGAGTCTCGCCGAAAGCGAAGGCCTGATGCCGCAGGACCTGATCAACGCCAAGCCGGTTGCGGCCGCTGTGAAAGAGTTCTTTGGCTCCAGCCAGCTGTCCCAGTTCATGGATCAGAACAACCCGCTGTCCGAGGTTACCCACAAGCGTCGTATTTCCGCGTTGGGCCCAGGTGGTCTGACCCGTGAACGCGCCGGCTTCGAAGTCCGTGACGTACATCCGACCCACTACGGCCGCGTGTGCCCGATCGAAACTCCGGAAGGCCCGAACATCGGTCTGATCAACTCGCTGGCAACCTACGCCCGGTCCAACTCCTACGGCTTCCTTGAGAGTCCGTACCGGAAGGTGGTTGATGGTGTGGTGACCGACGAGGTGGTTTACCTCTCTGCGATTGAAGAGAGCAACTACGTGATCGCCCAGGCCAGCGCCGCTACCGATGAAGGCAAGCGTCTGACCGACGAGCTGGTTACCGTTCGCCACCAGAACGAATTTACCGTGGCTCCGCCGGAAGCGGTTAACTTCATGGACGTGTCTCCGCGCCAGGTTGTATCGGTCGCGGCGTCTCTGATCCCGTTCCTGGAGCACGACGATGCCAACCGGGCCCTGATGGGTGCGAACATGCAACGTCAGGCGGTGCCGACCCTGAAGTCGCAGGTGCCTTTGGTGGGTACCGGTGTTGAGCGCACGGTGGCTCAGGACTCTGGCGTGTGTGTAACTGCGCGTCGCGGTGGTGTGATCGAAAGCGTGGATGCGGCCCGTATCGTGGTTCGCGTCAACAACGAAGAAACCGAAGCCGGTGATGCAGGTGTGGATATCTATAACCTCACCAAGTACACCCGCTCCAACCAGAACACCTGTATCAACCAGCGTTCTATCGTGCGTCAGGGTGACGTGATTGCCCGTGGCGATGTGTTGGCGGATGGTCCTTCTGTGGATCTGGGTGAGCTGGCTCTGGGTCAGAACATGCGCATCGCGTTCATGCCCTGGAACGGTTACAACTTTGAGGACTCCATTCTCATCTCCGAGAAAGTGGTTCAGGAAGATCGTCTGACCACCATCCACATTCAGGAACTGACCTGTGTGGCTCGTGATACCAAGCTGGGCAGCGAAGAAATCACCGCAGATATTCCGAACGTCGGTGAAAGCGCACTGTCCAAGCTGGATGAGTCCGGCATTGTCTACATCGGCGCTGAAGTGGGCCCCGGCGATATTCTGGTGGGCAAGGTAACGCCGAAAGGCGAAACCCAGCTGACCCCGGAAGAAAAGCTGCTGCGTGCCATCTTTGGTGAAAAAGCGTCTGACGTTAAGGACACGTCTCAGCGTGTGCCGACCGGTACCCGTGGTACGGTCATTGACGTTCAGGTATTCACCCGTGACGGTATCGAGAAAGATGCCCGTGCGCTTTCGATCGAGAAAGAGCAGCTGGACAAGTACCGTAAGGACCTGAAAGACGAGTACCGCATTGTTGAAGGTGCGACGTTCGAGCGTCTGATGGCCGCTCTGAAAGGTCAGGAAGTGATCAGTGGTCCGGGCCTGAAAAAGGGTGCGAAGCTGGAAGAAGCCTATCTGGCGGAACTGCCGCGAGCCGACTGGTTCAAGCTGCGCATGAAAGACGAAGCTTTGAACGAGTTGCTGGAGAAATCCGAGCAGGGCCTCGAGGATCGCAAGAAAGAGCACGAAGCTCGCTTTGACGACAAGAAGGGCAAGCTTCAGCAGGGCGACGATCTGGCTCCTGGCGTACTCAAGATTGTTAAGGTTTACCTGGCAATCAAGCGTCGTATTCAGCCGGGCGATAAGATGGCTGGCCGTCACGGTAACAAGGGTGTTATCTCTGCGGTTATGCCGATTGAAGACATGCCCTACGACGAGTTTGGCAATACCGTCGATATCGTTCTGAATCCGCTGGGTGTACCCTCGCGGATGAACGTTGGTCAGGTACTTGAAACTCACCTTGGTGCTGCGGCGAAAGGTCTGGGTGAGCGGATCAGCCGCATGCTGGATGAGCAGCGTAAGGTGGCTGAGCTTCGCAAGTTGCTGGACGAGATCTACAATCACTCGGACGAAGTGTTCAAGGTTGACCTTGACAGTCTGACTGACAAAGAGATTTTCGAGCTGTGCAACAACCTGCGTGGTGGCGTTCCCATGGCAACACCAGTCTTCGATGGTGCCAAGGAAGCCGAGGTGAAGAGAATGCTTGAGCTGGCTGGCCTGGATACCACCGGTCAGACCAAGCTCTATGACGGCCGTACCGGCGATGCGTTTGATCGTCCGGTGACTGTTGGCTATATGTACATTCTCAAGCTGAACCACCTGATCGACGACAAGATGCACGCTCGTTCTACCGGCTCTTACAGCCTGGTTACCCAGCAGCCGCTGGGTGGTAAGGCTCAGTTCGGTGGTCAGCGCTTCGGTGAGATGGAAGTCTGGGCTCTGGAGGCATACGGTGCCGCCTATACCCTGCAGGAAATGCTCACCGTCAAGTCTGACGACGTAAACGGTCGGACCAAGATGTACAAGAACATTGTCGATGGCGATCATCGCATGGAGCCGGGCATGCCCGAATCCTTCAACGTTCTTGTCAAGGAAATCCGCTCGTTGGGTATCGACATCGAGCTGGAATCCGAGTGAGCCGAATTGTTTTTGGCAGCGTGAGCGGGCACTCCGTGTGCCCGCCCGAGATTAACGCCATCCGGAGCTTTAACTGATGAAAGATTTGCTGAATCTTCTCAAGAGCCAGAATCAGAGCAAGGAATTCGACGCCATCCGCATTGGCCTGGCGTCGCCTGACATGATTCGTTCCTGGTCTTTTGGCGAAGTAAAAAAGCCTGAGACCATTAACTACCGTACCTTCAAGCCGGAGCGTGACGGTCTTTTCTGTGCCAAGATCTTCGGCCCGATCAAGGACTACGAGTGTCTGTGCGGAAAATACAAGCGCCTCAAGCACCGCGGTGTCATTTGTGAAAAGTGTGGTGTCGAGGTTGCCCTGGCGAGCGTTCGTCGTGAGCGCATGGGCCATATTGAGCTGGCCAGCCCGGTCGCCCATATCTGGTTCCTGAAGTCGCTGCCGTCCCGCATCGGCCTGATGCTGGACATGACCCTGCGTGATATCGAGCGGGTTCTGTACTTCGAGAGCTTTATTGTTATCGATCCGGGCATGACCACTCTGGAGAAGGGCCAGCTGCTGAACGATGAGCAGTATTACGAAGCCCTGGAAGAGTTTGGTGACGAGTTCGACGCCCGCATGGGTGCGGAAGCCGTCAAGCAATTGCTGGAAGACATCGATCTGCAGGCCGAAGTTGACGCGCTGCGCGAAGAAATTCCGCAGACCAACTCCGAGACCAAGATCAAGAAATTCAGCAAGCGCCTGAAAATTCTGGAAGCGTTCCTGTATTCCGGCAACAAGCCGGGCGACATGGTCATGACCGTGCTGCCGGTTCTTCCGCCGGACCTGCGCCCCCTGGTTCCGCTGGATGGTGGCCGTTTTGCCACTTCAGACCTGAACGACCTGTACCGTCGGGTGATCAACCGGAACAACCGGCTCAAGCGCCTTTTGGAGCTGAATGCTCCGGACATCATCGTGCGTAACGAGAAGCGGATGCTGCAGGAAGCTGTGGATGCCCTGCTGGACAATGGCCGTCGTGGTCGTGCCATCACTGGCACCAACAAGCGCCCGCTGAAGTCCCTGGCTGATATGATCAAAGGTAAGCAGGGTCGTTTCCGTCAGAACCTGCTGGGTAAGCGTGTCGACTACTCCGGCCGTTCCGTCATCGTGGTTGGTCCGTACCTGCGCCTGCATCAGTGCGGTCTGCCCAAGAAGATGGCCCTGGAGCTGTTCAAGCCGTTTATTTTCTCCAAGCTTGAGCACCGCGGACTGGCGACCACGATCAAGGCCGCCAAGAAGATGGTCGAGCGTGAGGAAGGCGTGGTCTGGGATATCCTGGATGAGGTCATCCGTGAGCATCCGATCCTGCTGAACCGTGCGCCGACCCTGCACCGTCTGGGTATCCAGGCGTTCGAGCCGGTTCTGATCGAAGGTAAGGCCATTCAGCTGCACCCGCTGGTGTGTGCGGCCTACAACGCTGACTTCGATGGTGACCAGATGGCGGTTCACGTACCGCTGACTCTGGAAGCCCAGCTCGAAGCCCGCGCGTTGATGATGTCCACCAACAACGTGTTGTCGCCCGCCAACGGCGAGCCCATCATCGTACCGTCTCAGGACGTGGTACTGGGGCTGTACTACATGACCCGTGAGCGTCACGCCGCTCTGGGTGAAGGTATGGTCTTTGCTGACGTCAAGGAAGCCCATCGCGCCTACGGTGCCGGGCAGGTTGACCTGCAGGCGAAGGTTAAGGTCCGGGTCAAGGAAGTGGCGGTTGACGAGGAAGGTACTCGTACCGAGAGCTTCCGCATTGTCGATACCACCGTTGGTCGCGCTCTGCTTTACGATATCGTGCCGGACGGCCTGCCGTTCGAGATCGTCAACAAGCCGATGGTGAAGAAGGCAATTTCCAACCTGATCAACACCTGTTACCGGGATGCCGGTCTGAAAGACACGGTTATCTTCGCTGACCAGTTGATGTACATGGGTTACCACTACGCAACCCGTTCCGGTATCTCGATCGGCTTTAACGATTTCGAGATTCCGCCGGAGAAGTATGAGCTGGTGGATGCCGCTTCAGACGAAGTAAAAGACATCGAAAACCAGTACGCATCCGGTCTTCTGACCCAGGGTGAGAAGTACAACAAGGTTATCGATATCTGGTCCCGTGCCAACGACAAAGTGTCCAAGGCCATGATGGAGCGTCTGTCCAAAGAGCAGGTTATTGGTCCTGATGGCCAGCCAGTGAAGGGCGAAGACGGCGAAGACCTGATGCAGGAGTCCTTCAACTCCGTCTACATGATGGCCGATTCCGGTGCGCGGGGTTCCGCCGCCCAGATCCGTCAGCTGTCCGGTATGCGTGGTCTGATGGCCAAGCCGGATGGTTCCATCATCGAAACGCCGATTACGGCCAACTTCCGTGAAGGTCTGAACGTACTCCAGTACTTCATCTCGACTCACGGTGCTCGTAAAGGTCTGGCGGATACCGCACTGAAGACTGCGAACTCCGGTTACCTGACCCGTCGTCTGGTTGACGTGTCTCAGGATCTGGTGGTGACCGAGGAAGACTGTGGTACCGATGAAGGTCTGCTGATGACGCCGCACATCGAAGGCGGCGACGTAGTTGTGCCGCTGGGCGACCGGGTTCTGGGTCGTGTGACGGCTCGCGACGTGTTCACGCCGACCGATAAGGACAACGCCGTTGTTCCTGCGGGCACCCTGCTCGACGAGAAGACCGTCGAAATGGTTGAGCGCGCGGGTGTAGACGAAATCTGGGTACGCTCTGCGATTACCTGTGAGACCCGTCACGGCATCTGTTCCAAGTGTTACGGTCGTGATCTGGCACGTGGTCACCAGGTGAACGTGGGCGAAGCGGTAGGTGTTATCGCTGCCCAGTCCATCGGTGAGCCGGGTACCCAGCTGACCATGCGTACCTTCCACATTGGTGGTGCCGCGAGCCGGGCGTCTGCGGTAGACAATATCCAGGTGAAGCATGGTGGTACGGTACGCCTGCACAACCTGAAGTCGATCGAGAAAACCGACGGGTCGCTGGTGGTGGTATCCCGTTCCTCCGCGCTGGCTATTGCCGATGAGCAGGGGCGTGAGCGCGAGTGGTACAAGCTGCCGTACGGTGCCGTGCTGTCTGTGAAGAACGGTGATCAGGTAGAAGCCGGTGTTGTGGTTGCCAAGTGGGATCCGCACACGCACCCGATCATCGCGGAAGCGAAGGGCACCGCCAAGTTCGTCAACATGGAAGAGGGCATTACTGTCCGTACCCAGGCTGACGAGCTGACCGGTCTGTCCACGATGGAAGTGATTGACCCGAAAGAGCGTCCGGCTGCGGGTAAGGACATTCGTCCGGCCATTCAGCTGGTCGACGACTCGGGAGAGGAAGTGGAGCTGCCCGGGGGCGGTACCGCGATCTTCTTCCTGCCGGCCAACGCTCTGGTAACCATGGCGAATGGTGCCAAGATCGAACTGGGTGATGTGGTCGCCCGTATTCCGCAGGAAAGCTCGAAGACCCGGGACATCACCGGTGGTCTGCCTCGGGTTGCCGACCTGTTCGAGGCCCGTCGTCCGAAAGAGTCCGCGATCCTCGCGGAGATCAGCGGCGTGGTTTCCTTCGGTAAAGAGACCAAAGGCAAGAAGCGCCTGGTGATCACGCCGAAGGATGATGATGCCTATGAGGTTCTGATTCCGAAGCATCGCCAGCTCAACGTGTTCGAAGGTGAAACCGTTGAAAAGGGTGAGGTGATCTCGGATGGTCCGTCCAACCCGCACGACATCCTGCGTCTGCTGGGTGTGGTCGAGCTGGCCAAGTACATCACCAACGAAATCCAGGACGTGTACCGTCTGCAGGGCGTTGTCATCAACGATAAACATATCGAGGTTATCGTTCGCCAGATGCTGCGCAAGGTGGAAATCACCGATCCGGGTGATACCACTCTGCTGTCGGGCGACCAGGTAGAAATTACCCAGGTGATGGAAGAGAACGAGAAGGCGAATGCGGCAGACAAAGAGCCTGCACGCTTCGAGCGTCTGCTGCTTGGTATCACCAAGGCATCGCTGGCGACCGAGTCCTTCATCTCTGCGGCCTCGTTCCAGGAAACCACCCGGGTTCTGACCGAGGGTGCGGTGACTGGCAAGCGGGACTACCTGCGCGGTCTGAAGGAAAACGTGGTGGTAGGGCGTCTGATTCCGGCCGGTACAGGGCTTGCCTATCACAACGAGCGCCGTCGCAAGCGTGACCTGGAAGAGCAGGGCGTGACTGCGGCCGATGTTGAAGAAGCTCTGAGCGCCGAACTTAACCGCGAAAGCTGAGTTCGAGCGCGCCACCCTCGGGGTAGATACCTACCTCCAGGGTGGTTAAAAAGAGATCAGTCATCTTGACTGGCTCGGGGCGCAAGCTTAAACTTGCGTCCCTTAAATTTTACCCCCTGCATTGGGGGTAAGTTTCATTGGTATGGTTTTTTTGGAGTTTGCTTACATGGCAACGATTAATCAGTTGGTGCGTAAGCCTCGTAAGCGCAAGGTAGCCAAGAGCGACGTTCCCGCGCTCCAGGCTTGCCCTCAGCGCCGTGGTGTGTGCACTCGTGTATACACCACTACGCCGAAGAAGCCGAACTCAGCACTGCGTAAAGTGTGCCGTGTTCGTCTGACTAACGGCTACGAGGTTTCCTCATACATTGGTGGTGAAGGTCACAACCTTCAGGAGCACAGTGTTGTGCTGATCCGTGGCGGTCGAGTAAAAGACCTTCCGGGTGTGCGCTATCACACTGTTCGCGGTACTTTGGACACCCAGGGTGTACAGAACCGTAAGCAGGGCCGCTCCAAGTACGGTGCAAAACGACCCAAGTCCTGATGTCCCGAGCGGGTGTCTTTTATCGTTGCTTGTCAGAACGGTAAGAGTAAGGCTGAGTAGCAGATGGCTATCTCAGGGGTTCCTGAAGACCTTTTAGATATATAAGGGCTTATCGATGCCTAGAAGAAGAGTTGCAGCTAAGCGGGAAATCATTCCCGATCCGAAATTCGGCAGTGCACGTCTTGCCAAGTTCATCAACCACGTGATGGAAAGCGGTAAGAAGTCTGTTGCAGAGCGCATTGTTTATGGCGCGCTCGATATTGTTGCCGAGAAATCCAAGGAAGAGCCGATCGAAATGTTCGAAAAGGCCCTGGAGAACATCCAGCCGATGGTGGAAGTAAAATCCCGTCGCGTGGGTGGTGCTACTTACCAGGTGCCTGTAGAAGTACGGCCTTCCCGTCAGAACGCGCTGGCTATGCGCTGGCTCGTCGAATACTCACGGAAGCGTGGTGAGAAGTCCATGGCGCAACGTCTGGCCGGCGAAATTCTTGACGCGGCAGACAGCAAAGGTGCCGCGGTGAAGAAGCGCGAAGACGTGCATCGTATGGCAGAAGCCAACAAAGCATTCTCTCACTTCCGTTTCTAACAAGCCGAGGTTTATATCGTGGCACGCAAGACTCCTATCAAACGTTACAGAAACATTGGTATCTGTGCGCACGTGGATGCGGGCAAGACCACTACAACCGAGCGTATTCTTTACTACACCGGTCGTAGTCACAAAATGGGTGAAACCCATGACGGCGCTTCCACTACAGACTGGATGGAGCAGGAGCAGGAGCGTGGTATCACCATCACGTCTGCCGCTGTTACAACCTTCTGGCAGGGTATGGACAAGCAATACCCCGAGCACCGCATCAACATTATCGACACACCGGGGCACGTTGACTTCACTATCGAAGTAGAGCGTTCTCTGCGGGTTCTCGATGGTGCCGTGGTTGTGTTCTGTGGTTCCTCTGGTGTTGAACCGCAGTCTGAGACTGTATGGCGTCAGGCCAACAAGTATGAAGTTCCGCGCATGGTGTTCGTCAACAAGATGGACCGTGCCGGCGCTAACTTTATGCGCGTTGTTGAGCAGATCCGTAACCGTCTGGGCGCGACCACTGTGCCCATCCAGCTGCCGATTGGCGCGGAAGACGATTTCGAAGGCATCGTTGACCTGCTGCGCATGAAGGCTATCTACTGGAACGAAGCTGACCAGGGCATGACCTACGAGCTTCGCGACATTCCGGAATCCATGAAGGCTGAAGCCGAGAAGGCTCGCGAGCAGATGATTGAAGCTGCTGCCGAAGCCAACGAAGAGTACATGGACAAGTACCTGGAAGGCGAAGAGCTGACCTACGAAGAGATCAAGAAAGGTCTGCGCGATCGTACCATCGCCAACGAAATCGTTCTGGCGACCTGTGGTTCCGCGTTCAAGAACAAGGGTGTGCAGGCGGTACTGGATGCCGTTATCGAATTCCTGCCGGCTCCAGATGAGGTTAAAGCCATCCGCGGTGAGGTTGACGACGAAGGTACAGAAGAGACTCGTCCGGTTGACGACGATGCGCCGTTCGCTGCTCTGGCGTTCAAGATCGCCACCGACCCGTTCGTGGGCACGCTGACCTTCTTCCGTGTTTACTCCGGTAAGCTGGAATCCGGTAATGCCGTGTTCAACTCGGTTAAAGGCAAGAAAGAGCGTGTGGGCCGTATGGTTCAGATGCACGCCAACGACCGTGAAGAGATCAAGGAAGTTCTGGCGGGCGACATCGCCGCTGCCATTGGCCTGAAGAACGTGACCACCGGTGATACCCTGTGTGACGAGAACAGCAAGATTGTTCTGGAGCGCATGGAGTTCCCTGAGCCGGTTATCTCCGTAGCTGTTGAGCCGAAGTCCAAAGCTGACCAGGAGAAGATGGGTGTGGCGCTGGGCAAACTGGCTCAGGAAGATCCTTCGTTCCGTGTTCGCACCGACGAAGAGTCCGGTCAGACCATCATCTCTGGTATGGGTGAGCTTCACCTGGACATCATCGTTGACCGTATGCGTCGCGAGTTCAAGGTTGAGGCCAACATCGGTAAGCCTCAGGTGGCTTATCGTGAGTGCATCCGTAAGCCGGTTGACGTTGAAGGTAAATTCGTTCGTCAGTCTGGTGGTCGCGGTCAGTACGGTCACGTAAAAGTGAAGTTGGAGCCGCTGCCTCTGGATGATGAAGATGGCGAAAACTTTATCTTTGTGAACGAGATCGTTGGTGGTGTGGTTCCCAAGGAATACATTCCGGCGGTTCAGCAGGGTATCGAGGAGCAGATGCAGAACGGCTGTCTGGCCGGCTATCCGCTGCTGGGTATCAAGGCGACGCTGTACGATGGTTCCTACCACGACGTCGACTCCAACGAAATGGCGTTCAAGATCGCTGGTTCCATGGCGATGAAGAAAGGCGCCCTCGAAGCAAATCCTGCCCTTCTTGAGCCGATCATGAAGGTAGAGGTTGTTACCCCTGAAGACTACATGGGTGACGTTGTTGGCGACCTGAACCGTCGTCGCGGCCTCGTGCAGGGTATGGATGAGAGCCCTGCGGGCAAGGTCATCCGTGCAGAAGTTCCGTTGTCGGAGATGTTCGGTTACGCCACCGACCTGCGTTCTGCAACACAGGGCCGGGCGTCTTATGCGATGGAGTTCTCCCGCTATGCGGAAGCTCCTTCGAACATTGCCGAAGCGATCATTAAAAAGGGTTGATCCCAGGACTTAAGAAACAGGAAGAGGTGTAACCGTGTCCAAAGCAAAGTTTGAGCGTAACAAGCCGCACGTAAACGTGGGCACCATCGGTCACGTTGACCATGGTAAGACCACTCTGACAGCCGCCCTGACTCGTGTATGTCACGAAGTTTGGGGCACTGGCGAGAGCCGTGCTTTCGATCAGATCGATAACGCACCGGAAGAGCGTGCGCGTGGTATTACCATCGCGACCTCTCACGTAGAGTACGATTCTCCGACCCGTCACTACGCCCACGTAGACTGCCCGGGCCACGCTGACTATGTGAAGAACATGATCACTGGTGCGGCACAGATGGACGGCGCGATCCTGGTTTGCTCCGCAGCTGACGGCCCCATGCCGCAGACTCGTGAGCACATCCTGCTGTCCCGTCAGGTTGGCGTTCCTTTCATTGTCGTGTTCCTGAACAAGGCCGACATGGTAGACGACGAGGAGCTGCTGGAGCTGGTTGAGATGGAAGTTCGTGACCTGCTGAGCCAGTACGACTTCCCGGGTGACGACACTCCGATCATCACCGGTTCTGCCCTGATGGCTCTGGAAGGTAAAGACGACAACGAGATGGGTACTACCGCGGTTAAGAAGCTGGTAGAAGCCCTGGACGCCTACATCCCTGAGCCGGAGCGTGCGATCGATCAGCCGTTCCTGATGCCGATCGAGGACGTATTCTCCATCTCCGGTCGTGGTACCGTAGTAACTGGCCGTGTAGAGCGTGGCATCATCAAGGTTGGTGACGAAGTGGAAATCGTGGGTATCCGCGACACCACCAAGACCACCTGTACCGGTGTTGAGATGTTCCGCAAGCTGCTGGACGAAGGTCGTGCCGGTGAGAACGTCGGTGTTTTGCTGCGTGGTACCAAGCGTGACGACGTTGAGCGTGGTCAGGTTCTGTGTGTACCGGGCTCCATCAAGCCGCACACCAAGTTCGAGTGTGAAGTGTACGTACTGTCCAAAGAAGAAGGTGGTCGTCATACTCCGTTCTTCAAGGGCTACCGTCCGCAGTTCTACTTCCGGACCACTGACGTGACCGGTTCTTGCGAACTGCCGGAAGGCGTAGAAATGGTAATGCCGGGTGACAACGTGAAAATGACCGTCACCCTGATCGCTCCGATCGCCATGGAAGATGGCCTGCGCTTCGCGATTCGCGAAGGTGGTCGTACCGTTGGTGCCGGCGTGGTCTCCAAGATCATCGAGTAATTTGCTCGATTGATCAGGGAAAAGGGGCTGAGCGTTCAGCCCCTTTTTCTGTTTAGGTCGCAAATGTCGCTCAACCCTGTCAATGGCAATGCTGTTGACAGGGTTGGGTATTATGCATACAATGCGGCTCCTTTTTTTGAAGGTCGGCTAACTAGTAGCTGCTACGAGTGGAGTTTGGTGCATCATGCAAAGCCAAAAAATTCGAATCCGGTTGAAGGCGTTTGATTATCGCCTGATCGACCAGTCCACGCAGGAGATTGTCGATACCGCCAAGCGGACCGGCGCTCAGGTGCGTGGTCCCATTCCTCTGCCGACGCGGAAGGAAAAGTACACGGTATTGATCTCTCCGCACGTCAACAAAGACGCGCGTGATCAATATGAAATTCGTACGCATAAGCGTCTGCTCGACATTGTTGAGCCGACGGAAAAGACAGTAGATGCTCTGATGAAGCTGGACCTGGCAGCAGGTGTAGACGTTCAGATCAGCCTCGGCTAATACCGCCCGGTATTAGTCTGTGTAACTGTCATAGGCCATAGAGGGTGCAAGCCCCGTACACTTAAGAGGTGAAACATGGCAATTGGTGTTGTCGGTCGTAAGGCCGGTATGACCCGTATTTTTACGGATGAAGGGCAGGCGCTGCCTGTCACGGTAATTGAGGTTGAGCCCAACCGCATTACCCAACTCAAGACCCTCGAAAGCGACGGCTACCGTGCAGTGCAGGTAACCGTAGGTTCTCGTCGTTCCTCCCGTGTAAACAAGGCGGCTGCCGGGCACTTTGCAAAAGCAGGTGTTGAAGCTGGTCGTGGCGTTTGGGAATTCCGTCTGGCTGATGGCGAAGGTGAAGACCTGGCCGCCGGTGGCGAGCTGACCGTTTCCGTGTTTGAAGACGGTCAGGTGGTTGACGCAGTAGGTCAGTCCAAGGGTAAGGGCTTCCAGGGCGGTGTTAAGCGCTGGAACTTCTCCATGCAGGACGCTACTCACGGTAACTCCCTGTCTCATCGTGCTCCGGGTTCCATTGGTCAGAACCAGACTCCGGGTAAGGTGTTCAAGGGCAAGAAGATGGCCGGTCAGATGGGTAATGCGCAGGTTACTGTGCAGAACCTGAAAATCGTCCGTGTCGATGCCGAGCGCAACCTGCTGCTGGTAAGTGGTGCCGTACCTGGCGCAACTGGCGGCGACGTTGTCATCAAGCCTGCAGTTAAAGCCTGAGGAGCGGTGCGATGGAATTGACAATTACTGGTAGCGGCAAGGGGATTTCTGTTTCCGACGCTGCGTTTGCCAAAGATTTTAACGAAGCTCTGGTGCATCAGGTGGTTACTGCTTACATGGCAGCTGGCCGTCAGGGTACCAAGGCCCAGAAGACACGTTCCGAAGTCAATGGTGGTGGCAAGAAGCCATGGCGTCAGAAGGGTACTGGTCGTGCCCGTGCTGGTACCATTCGTAGCCCGATCTGGCGTTCAGGCGGCGTAACCTTTGCTGCCAAGCCCCGTGACTTCGAGCAAAAGGTTAACCGCAAGATGTACCGTGCGGCGATGCGTTCCATTTTCTCCGAGCTGGTACGCCAGGAGCGTCTGGTTGTGGTTGACGACATGAATGTCGATACGCCCAAGACCAAGGCCTTCACTGCCAAGCTGAGCGATCTGGGTGTGTCCAACGCCCTGATCCTGTCTGAGAATGTTGAGCAGAATCTGCACCTGGCTTCCCGCAACGTTCCTCATGTGGACGTTCGCGATGTGGCAGGTCTGGATCCGGTCAGCCTGGTTGCCTTCGAGAAAGTCGTGGTGACTGTTCCCGCTCTGAAGAAGATCGAGGAGATGCTGGGATGAATCAGGAACGTATTTACAAGGTCCTGTTAGGGCCGCACGTATCAGAAAAAGCGTCTCTGGCGGCAGAGCGTGGTCAGGTGGTGTTTCGTGTAGCGCCTGATGCGACCAAGCCCGAGATCAAGAAAGCCGTTGAGCAACTGTTCAACGTCACCGTCGAAGGTGTTCAGGTTCTGAACCGTAAGGGTAAGCTCAAGCGCACTATCCGCGGGTTCGGCAAGCGTAATGACATTCGTAAGGCTTACGTCAAGCTGGCAGAAGGTCAGGACATCGATTTTCTGGATGTGGAATAAGGTAAAGGGGTCGTAATATGCCGATCGTCAAAACCAAGCCAACATCTGCCGGACGCCGTCACGTTGTAAAACTTTACAACCCGGATCTGCACAAAGGACGTCCTTACGAGCCGTTGGTAGAAACAAAGAGTAAGTCTGGTGGCCGTAACAATGTTGGCCGCATTACTACTCGTCACATTGGTGGTGGTCATAAGCAGCACTACCGTGTTATCGACTTCAAGCGGACCAAAGATGGTATCCCGGCGGTCATTGAGCGCCTGGAATACGATCCTAACCGCTCTGCGCACATTGCACTGGTCAAATATGCCGATGGCGAGCGTCGTTACATTATCGCTCCCAAAGGTATGAAGGCTGGTGATCCTGTGCGCTCCGGCGTCGACGCGCCGATCAAGGTGGGCTCCACGCTGCCGCTCCGGAACATTCCGGTCGGTTCCGTAATCCACTGCGTCGAACTCAAGCCTGGCAAAGGTGCACAGCTGGCTCGCTCTGCGGGCGCATCCGTACAGCTGGTTGCTCGGGAAGGGGCGTATGCCACCATCCGCCTGCGTTCAGGTGAAATGCGTAAGGTGCTTGTAGATTGCCGTGCCACTCTGGGCGAAGTGTCCAACAGTGAGCATAGCCTCAAGCAGCTTGGTAAAGCGGGTGCATCACGTTGGCGCGGCAAACGGCCAACAGTACGTGGTGTTGCTATGAACCCAGTTGACCACCCGCATGGTGGTGGTGAAGGGCGTACCTCTGGCGGACGTCACCCGGTTACTCCGTGGGGTGTTCCGACCAAAGGGCATAAGACTCGTAAGAACAAGCGTACTGACAAGATGATAGTACGTCGTCGTTCGGCCAAGTAAACGACTACATAGAGGTAATTGCTGTGCCACGTTCTTTGAAGAAAGGTCCTTTTATAGACCTGCATCTGTTGAAGAAGGTCGAGGCAGCTCTGGAAGCAAATGACAAGCGGCCCATTAAAACCTGGTCCCGCCGGTCAACAGTCTTCCCGGAGATGGTAGGCCTGACCATTGCAGTCCACAACGGCAAGCAGCACGTGCCGGTTTATGTCACCGAAGATATGGTTGGACATAAGCTGGGTGAGTTCGCGGCAACGCGTACTTATCGTGGTCATGCGGCCGACAAGAAAGCTAAACGCTGATTCTGAGGTAATAGAAATGGAAGTAGCAGCCAAGTACAAGGGCGCTCGCCTCTCAGCTCAGAAAGCACGTCTTGTCGCTGACCAAGTACGCGGCAAGGCTGTTGAGGACGCCCTGAACATTCTGACTTTCAGCCCTAAGAAGGCAGCGGTTGTGATCAAGAAAGCTCTTGAATCCGCCATTGCCAACGCTGAGCACAACGAAGGTCTGGACGTAGATGATCTGCGGGTTTCCACCGTGATGGTGGATGAGGGCCCAACGCTCAAGCGAATCAAAGCTCGAGCCAAGGGGCGCGCTGACCGTATTTTCAAGCGCACCTGTCATATCACCGTCAAGGTCGCCGACAAGTAGGAGATGCTCAGATGGGTCATAAAGTAAATCCAACCGGCATTCGCCTGGGTGTGATCAAAGAGCACAACTCAGTGTGGTACGCCGACAAAAAGGACTACGCGAAGAATCTTCTGAATGATATTCAGGTTCGCGAATTCCTGGACAAGCGTCTGGTTAAGGCGTCTGTCAGCAAGATCGTGATCGAGCGCCCTGCTCAGAACGCCCGGATCACGATCCATACCGCCCGCCCCGGTATTGTTATCGGTAAGAAGGGTGAAGATGTTGACCGTCTGCGTCGCGAAGTCAGCGACATGATGGGTGTGCCTGTGCACATCAACATCGAAGAAGTCCGCAAGCCGGACCTGGATGCCCGCCTGGTAGCGCAAAACGTTGCCGGTCAGCTGGAGCGTCGTGTGATGTTCCGTCGCGCTATGAAGCGTGCGGTTCAAAACGCCATGCGTCAGGGAGCCAAGGGTATCAAGATTCAGGTTGGCGGTCGTCTTGGGGGTGCTGAAATCGCACGTTCCGAGTGGTATCGCGAAGGTCGTGTACCTCTGCACACACTGCGTGCAGATATTGATTATGCAACCTATGAAGCGCACACCACTTACGGCGTTATCGGCGTAAAGGTATGGATCTTCAAAGGTGAGATTCTTGGTGGTATGGAGCAGGTCCGTGCTGACAAGAAAGCCTCTGGGAAGAAAGGTTCTAAGTAAAGGGGCACTCTTATGCTGCAACCAAAACGCACCAAATTCCGCAAGGTAATGAAAGGCCGTAACACCGGTCTTGCTCAGCGCGCAAACAAGGTGAGCTTCGGTGAATACGGATTGAAGGCGACCAGCCGTGGGCGTATAACTGCGCGCCAGATTGAGGCAGCGCGTCGTACCATGACTCGCCGCATCAAGCGGGGCGGTAAGATCTGGATCCGGGTATTCCCGGATAAGCCGATCACCGGTAAGCCGCTGGAAGTACGTATGGGTAAAGGTAAAGGTTCTGTCGAGTATTGGGTGGCTGAGATTCAGCCAGGCCGCATGTTGTACGAGATGGAAGGTGTCGCGGAAGAAATCGCACGCGAAGCTTTCACTCTGGCTGCCGCCAAACTGCCGGTACAGACCACCTTTGTTAAGAGGACGGTGATGTGATGAAAGCAACAGAGCTGCGTGAAAAGTCAGTCGAGGAGCTGAACAAAGAGCTGATCGACCTCCTGAAGGAGCAGTTCAACCTGCGCATGCGCAAGGCGACAGGTCAGCTGAATCAGTCTCACCTTCTCGGCAAGGTGAAGCGCGATATCGCTCGCGTGAAAACAGTATTGAACGAAAAGGCAGGACAGTGACATGACCGAAGCTACCCAAACTGCCAGAACTCTGAGCGGCAAGGTCGTGAGCAACAAGATGGACAAGTCCATCGTGGTCCTGGTTGAGCGTCAGGTTAAACACCCGCTGTACGGTAAGTACATGAAGCGTTCAACCAAGATTCATGCACACGATGAAAGCAATCAGTGCAACATTGGTGACACCGTAACCATCCAGGAAACCCGTCCGGTCTCCAAGACCAAGAGCTGGGCCCTGGTGGAAGTTACCGAACGCGCTGCCAAGGTGTAATTCGCCCGGAGAACAACCATGATTCAGACTCAAACAATGCTTGAAGTCGCGGATAACAGTGGTGCACGTCAGGTTATGTGCATCAAGGTCCTGGGCGGATCTCACCGGCGTTATGCAACCGTTGGGGATATCATCAAGGTAACCGTCAAGGAAGCCATCCCCCGCGGCAAGGTGAAAAAAGGCCAGGTCCTGAAGGCTGTTGTAGTACGTACCCGTAAGGGTGTGCGTCGTCCGGACGGTTCTCTGATCCGTTTTGACGGTAACGCGGCGGTACTTCTGAACAATCAGGACGCTCCCATTGGTACCCGTATCTTCGGACCGGTTACCCGTGAACTGCGTAACGAGAAGTTCATGAAGATTATCTCACTGGCACCCGAAGTACTTTAAAGGACCAGAGGCCGGTTATGAAAAAGATCAAACGAGATGACGAAGTAATCGTCACCACGGGGAAAGACAAAGACAAACGTGGTAAAGTCCTGAAAGTTCTGGACGACGGTCGCGTGCTTGTTTCTGGCATCAATATGATGAAGAAGCACACAAAGCCGAACCCGATGCTTGGCACCCCGGGCGGTATCGTCGAAAAAGAAGCGCCTATCCAGGCTTCCAACGTGGCTATTTTTAATCCGCAGACCGGCAAAGCCGATCGTGTTGGCTTCCAGATCAAGGAAGACGGCACCAAAGTGCGGATCTTCAAGTCCACGAACGAAGCTGTCGATAACCAGTAAGCGGTGGTGGTTACGATGCTTAACATGAAAGAGCAGTACACTAAGGAAGTGGTACCCGCCCTGCAGAAAGAGTTCGGTTACAAGAACGTGATGCAGGTGCCGCGTATCGAGAAAATCACCCTGAACATGGGTGTTGGCGAAGCGGTTGGTGACAAGAAACTGATTGAAAATGCCGTGGCAGATCTTGAGCGCCTGGCAGGTCAAAAGGTGGTTGTTACCAAAGCGCGTAAATCCGTCGCGGGCTTCAAAATCCGTGAAGGTTGGCCGATTGGCTGTAAAGTGACCCTGCGCGGTGAGCGCATGTGGGATTTCTTTGATCGTCTGGTGCACATTGCGGTTCCCCGCATTCGTGACTTCCGCGGTCTGAACCCGAAATCCTTCGACGGTCGCGGTAACTACAGCATGGGTGTGCGTGAGCAGATCATCTTCCCGGAGATCGAGTACGACAAAGTCGACAAGATCCGCGGGCTGGATATCACCATCACCACCACTGCCGGTACCGACGACGAAGGTCGCGAACTGTTGAAAGCCTTTGGCTTTCCGTTCAAGAAATAAGGAACGAGTGACATGGCGAAGGTTTCAATGAAAAACCGTGAGCAAAAGCGCGAGAAACTGGTAGCAAAGTATGCTGCCAAGCGCGCCGAGCTCAAGGCGATTATCAAAAACCCGAATACCAGCGATGATGACCGTTGGGATGCACAGATGAAGCTCCAGCAGCTTCCGCGTGATTCATCTCCTTCGCGTCTTCGGAATCGTTGCCAGGTGACTGGTCGTCCCCACGGCGTTCTGCGCAAGTTCGAGCTGTCACGGATCAAACTCCGTGAATACGGCATGCGCGGTGACGTTCCGGGCCTGACCAAGGCAAGCTGGTAAGATAGGCCGCCTGACTTCGGTCAGGTGCCTGTTGGTAAGCGGTGCGGCAAGCCGCTGCACAACTAAAAAGATCAGGAGCCTCATACCAATGAGTATGCAAGACACGCTTGCGGATATGTTTACCCGTATCCGTAATGCCCAGATGGCGTCAAAAGCTGACGTAACGATGCCATCTTCAAAAATGAAGGTCTCAGTAGCCCAGGTCCTCAAGGACGAAGGCTACGTAGCAGATTTTTCTGTTTCAGCTGACGCGAAGCCCGAACTGACCATCACTCTGAAATACTTCGGTGGCAAGCCGGTTATTGAAGAGATTCAGCGGGTCAGCCGTCCGAGTCTGCGCCAGTACAAAGGCGCCGGGGAACTGCCGAAAGTAGCCGGTGGTCTGGGAGTCGCGATTGTCTCAACGTCCAGGGGCGTTATGACAGACCGCGCCGCACGAGCTGCAGGCGTGGGTGGCGAAGTCATCTGCACCGTATTCTAGGAGATACACATGTCCAGGGTTGCCAATAATCCTGTCGTGCTGCCTTCCGGTGTTGAGGTTAAGCTGAACGGACAGGAAATCAATGTGAAGGGTTCCAAGGGAGCGCTTCAGTTCACCATTCACCAGGCGGTTGAAGTAAAGCAGGAAGAAAATGTCCTGCGTTTTGCGGCCCGCGATGGTGCAAAACAGTCCCGCGCTCTTGCTGGTACTACTCGTGCGCTGGTTAACAATATGGTTACCGGCGTATCCACAGGCTGGGAGCGTAAGCTGCAGCTGACGGGCGTAGGTTACCGTGCGCAGGCGCAAGGTAAGAAGCTCAACCTGACACTGGGTTTTTCCCACCCGGTCGAGTATGAGCTGCCCGAGGGTGTTACCGCTGAAACTCCGTCCAATACGGAAGTTGTGATTCGCGGTATCGACAAGCAACAGGTTGGCCAGGTCGCTGCGGAAATCCGCGCGTTCCGTCCGCCCGAGCCGTATAAAGGCAAGGGTGTGCGTTATGCGGATGAGCAGGTCAGACGCAAAGAAGCCAAGAAGAAATAAGGCGGGACTATGAGCGCAAATAACGAAAGACTGCGTCGCGCGCGCAAAGTGCGCATGAAGATCCGTGAGCTGGGTACTGACCGTCTGTGCGTGCACCGTACACCGCGTCATATGTACGCCCAGGTTACGACTGCAGATGGCAGCAAAGTGCTTGCCACTGCCTCCACGTTGGATAAGGAACTGCGCCAGGGTGCAACCGGTAACGTGGACGCTGCCAAGAAGGTCGGTCAGCTGATTGCTGAGCGCGCCAAGGCAGCAGGCATTGAGAAGGTCGCTTTTGACCGCTCAGGTTACCGTTATCACGGTCGTGTTCAGGCTCTTGCCGACGCTGCCCGTGAAGCTGGCTTGCAATTCTAAGAGGTGGAGAAGATGAGCGTTAACGAACAGAAGGCGCCTGAGCTCCAGGAAAAGCTGGTTCAGGTCAATCGTGTCGCCAAGGTAGTTAAAGGCGGCCGTATCTTTGCCTTCACTGCACTGACTGTAGTGGGTGATGGTAAAGGTCGCGTTGGTTTCGGTCGTGGCAAGGCCCGGGAAGTTCCGGTTGCCATCCAGAAGGCCATGGAAGCTGCACGCAAAAACATGGTAGACGTAGCGTTGGACGGCACTACCCTGCAGTACCCGGTTCGGGCGCAGCACGGTGGTTCCAAGGTCTTCATGCAGCCTGCTTCTGAGGGTACCGGTATCATTGCCGGCGGTGCGATGCGCGCCGTACTCGAGGTGGCCGGTGTGCAGAACGTACTGTCCAAGTGTTACGGGTCCACCAACCCGGTGAACGTAGTACGTTCCACCATCAAGGGTCTGCAGGCCATGAAGGCGCCTGAAGACGTTGCAGCCAAGCGCGGTAAATCCGTGGAAGATATTCTGGGTTGAAGTCATGGCGAACGCAAAAACGATCAAAGTAACTCTGACCCGCAGCCCGATCGGCTGTCAGCCCAAGCACAAGCTGTGCGTCAAGGGCCTGGGTCTTCGTAAAATCGGTCACACCGTGGAAGTGGAAGACACTCCTTCCATTCGCGGCATGATCAACCGGGTAAATTACCTGGTTCGGGTTGAGGAGAACTAAGATGCGTCTGAACGAACTTGCTCCGGAACCCGGTTCACGTCCGTCCGCCAAGCGTGTCGGCCGTGGTATCGGTAGCGGTCTCGGCAAAACCGGCGGTCGTGGTCATAAAGGTCTGAAATCCCGTTCCGGTGGCTCCGTTGCTCCTGGTTTCGAGGGTGGTCAGCAGCCTCTGGCCCGTCGTCTGCCTAAGTTCGGTTTCACCTCGCGTCAGCAGCGTTACGTGGCGGAAATCCGCCTGAACGAGCTGGCCAAGGTTGAAGGCGACGTGGTGGATCTGGCGGCCCTGAAAAAGGCTGACATCATTCGCGAAGAAATTCGCGAGGCCAAGGTTATCCTGTCCGGCGAGCTGGACCGTGCGGTAACCGTGAAAGGCCTTCGAGTCACCAAGGGCGCACGCGAAGCGATTACCGCCGCGGGTGGTAAAGTCGAAGACTAAGACGAGTCGAGGACTAAATGGCCAAGACAGCATCATTGCCTGCGGGCGCCGGAAAAGGATTTGCAGAGCTGCGCTCGCGGCTCTGGTTCGTGTTTCTGGCGCTGCTGGTGTACCGGATCGGTGCCCACATTCCGGTTCCCGGTATCAACCCGGATCGGCTGGCGGCACTGTTTGATCAGAACCAGGGAACCATCCTGAGTCTGTTCAACATGTTCTCCGGTGGTGCGCTTGAGCGCATGAGTATCTTCGCACTCGGTATCATGCCGTACATTTCGGCTTCTATTATCATGCAGCTCATGACTGCGGTTAGTCCGCAGCTTGAGCAGCTGAAGAAAGAAGGCGAGGCTGGTCGTCGCAAGATCAGCCAGTATACGCGGTATGGTACGGTTATCCTGGCCCTGGTTCAGGGCTTTGGTATTTCTGTGGGTCTGGCATCACAGGGCGTTACCTTTAATGACAGCTTCAGCTTTCACTTTGTGGCGGTTGTGTCTTTTGTCTGCGGTGCGGTCTTCATGATGTGGCTCGGTGAGCAGATCACCGAAAGAGGTATTGGTAATGGTATTTCGCTGCTGATCTTCGCGGGTATTGTTGCCGGTCTCCCTGGCGCCATTGGCCAGACTCTGGAGCAGGCTCGTAACGGTGAAATGAGCTTGCTGGTTGTTCTCGGAATTGGTGTTCTGGCGATTGCTGTTGTCGGTTTCGTGGTCTTCATGGAGCGTGGGCAGCGGCGTTTGACCATCAACTATGCCAAACGGCAGCAGGGGCGGCGGGTATTTGCCCAGCAGTCCAGCCACCTGCCGCTGAAGGTGAATATGGCCGGCGTCATTCCGCCGATCTTTGCCTCTTCGATTCTTCTGTTCCCGGCTTCTCTGGGGCAGTGGTTCGGTCAGGGCGAAGGCATGGAGTGGCTGAGCGATATCTCTCAGGCATTGGCACCGAGCCAGCCGTTGTATATTATCCTGTTCGCAGCAGCAGTTATCTTCTTCTGCTACTTCTATACAGCGCTGATGTACAACCCCAAGGAAGTTGCGGATAACCTCAAGCGTTCCGGCGCGTTTATCCCCGGTATTCGTCCCGGCGAACAGACGGCCAAGTACATCGATGGTGTGCTGACCCGTTTGACTCTGTTCGGTGCTATGTATATTGCAGCAGTGTCCCTGTTCCCTCAGTTCCTGATGGTGGCCGGGAATGTGCCTTTCTATCTTGGGGGCACCTCTCTGCTGATTGTTGTAGTCGTGGTGATGGATTTCATGGCTCAGGTTCAGTCGCACCTGATGTCTCACCAGTATGAATCGCTGATGAAGAAATCCAATCTCAAGGGCTATGGACGGAACGGCTGAACAAGCCGTTCCCCTTGAAAACTGGAGTCGACAATGAAAGTACGCGCTTCGGTAAAGAAAATTTGCCGTAACTGCAAAGTAATTCGACGCAATGGCTCAGTTCGAGTCATCTGCTCGGAGCCTCGTCACAAGCAGCGCCAGGGCTAATCCGTTTCGGATAAGCGCTGACACTGTAAAAGGGGTTCGGAATAGTGGCGCTTGACTCACAGGTGGGTCAGGCGCTATTATTTCGCGCCCTTTTTGTGGCGGAAAATTCACACAGCAAAGCTTTGAACGCGGAGTAATTTGGATGGCACGTATAGCCGGTGTCAATATACCCGATAACAAACATGCTGTTATCTCGCTGACCTACATCTTCGGTGTTGGCAAGACAACAGCCCAGAAGCTTTGCGATGCAACCGGCGTTAAGCCGGACGCCAAGGTCAAAGACCTGAGCGACGAGCAACTTGAAGCACTTCGTACTGAAGTGGGCAAGTTTACCGTCGAAGGCGATCTGCGTCGTGAAGTACAGATGAACATCAAGCGTTTGAAGGATCTCGGTTGCTTCCGTGGTCTGCGTCATCGTCATGGCCTTCCGGTCCGTGGCCAGCGCACCAAGACCAACGCCCGCACCCGTAAAGGTCCTCGCAAACCTATTCGTAAGTAACAGGTAGGCAAACATGGCAAAGCCAGGTACACGTACCCGTAAAAAGGTGAAAAAGACGGTTGTTGATGGCGTCGCGCACATTCACGCGTCCTTCAACAACACCATCGTGACCATTTCGGACCGTCAGGGCAACGTCCTGTCCTGGGCCACTTCTGGTGGTTCCGGTTTCCGCGGCTCACGTAAGAGTACACCTTTTGCTGCGCAGGTAGCAGCTGAAAGAGCCGGTAATGCGGCTGCTGAATACGGCCTTAAAAACCTGGACGTAGAGGTTAAGGGTCCTGGGCCCGGACGTGAATCTGCAGTTCGCGCGCTGAATGCGTGTGGCTACAAGATCACCAACATCACTGATGTGACGCCGATTCCCCACAACGGCTGTCGTCCGCCCAAGAAGCGCCGCGTCTAACACAGGAGACAGTGAAATATGGCTCGTTATATAGGCCCGAAGTGCAAGCTGTCTCGTCGTGAAGGGACAGATCTTTTTCTGAAGAGCGGCGTTCGCGCGCTCGATTCCAAGTGCAACATCGAGACTCCGCCGGGTATGCACGGCGCGCGTCGCGGTCGTCTGTCCGAGTACGGCGTTCAGCTTCGTGAAAAACAGAAAGTTCGTCGTATCTACGGCGTTCTCGAAAAGCAGTTCCGCAACTATTACAAAGAGGCTGCCCGAGGCAAAGGTGCAACTGGTGAAAACCTGCTGCAACTGCTGGAAGGCCGGCTCGATAACGTTGTATATCGCATGGGTTTTGGTTCTACCCGTGCAGAAGCCCGTCAGCTCGTCTCTCACAAGGCGATCCTGGTCAATGATAAGCCGGTTAACATCCCGTCCTATCAGGTCAAGCCGGGCGACGTTGTGAGCGTGCGCGAGAAGGCCAAGAATCAGTTGCGCGTTAAAGGCGCTCTGGATCTGGCTTCAAGCCGTGCACCGGTAAGCTGGGTAGAGGTTGACGCCAACAAGATGTCCGGCGTTTACAAGTCAGTACCTGAGCGTACTGAACTGCCGGCCGACATCAACGAGAACCTCATCGTCGAGCTTTACTCCAAGTAAAGCCCAGTTAGCAACGATAGCAGATAGGGGCGTCTATGCAGCGTTCAGTACATGAGTTATTGACACCTCGTACCATTGACGTGAAAGAGTCCAGCGCTACGCGCGCCAAGGTGACTCTGGAGCCGCTCGAACGCGGTTTCGGCCACACCCTGGGCAGCGCGCTGCGTCGTATTCTTCTGTCTTCGATGCCGGGCTGCGCCGTGACTGAAGCACAGATCGACGGTGTCCTGCACGAGTACAGTGCCATTGAAGGTGTCCAGGAAGACGTCATCGAGATTCTGCTGAATCTCAAGGGCGTTGCCGTAAAGATGAACGGCCGTGACGATGCTGAGCTTACCCTCAGCAAGAAAGGTCCGGGCGTGGTGACTGCCGGCGATATCAAGCTGGACCACGATGTGGAAATCGCTAACCCGGAGCACGTGATCTGTCACTTGAGCGAAAACGGCGAAGTGAACATGCGCTTGCGCGTGGCACGTGGTCGTGGCTACGAGCCGGCTGATCAGCGTGGTCTGGACGAGGACGAAACTCGTGCCATCGGACGCTTGCAGCTGGATGCAACGTTCAGCCCGGTTCGTCGTGTGGCCTATGCCGTCGAGAGCGCTCGGGTTGAGCAGCGTACAGACCTGGACAAGCTGGTTATTGATCTGGAGACCAACGGTACCATCGATCCGGAAGAAGCAATTCGCCGGGCCGCTACCATTCTCCAGCAACAGCTGGCTGTGTTCGTCGATTTCGATCATGAGAAAGAGCCTGAGCGTGTAGAGGAAGAGGAAGAAATCGATCCGATTCTGCTGCGCCCGGTTGATGATCTGGAGTTGACTGTGCGTTCAGCTAACTGCTTGAAGGCTGAAAACATTTACTATATCGGCGATCTGATCCAGCGCACGGAAGTGGAGCTGCTGAAGACGCCTAATCTTGGCAAAAAGTCGCTGACCGAGATCAAGGACGTTCTTGCGTCCCGTGGTCTGTCTTTGGGTATGCGTCTTGATAACTGGCCGCCGGCAAGCCTTCGTGGTGATGACCGGGTTCTGGGCGGTTGATCGCCGATTAGTTTAAGGTAAGGAATCAGAGCAATGCGTCATCGTAAGAGTGGTCGTAAGTTCAACAGGACCAGTGCGCATCGCAAGGCCATGTTCCGTAACATGACTGCGTCACTGGTTGAGCACGAGCTGATCAAAACGACGCTCCCGAAAGCCAAAGAGCTGCGTCGGGTAGCTGAGCCGTTGATCACGCTCGCAAAGAATGATTCGGTTGCAAATCGTCGTCTGGCGTTCTCTCGCCTGCGTAACGATGCTGCGGTAGCCAAGCTGTTTGATGAGCTGGGCCCCCGTTACAGCGAGCGTCCGGGTGGTTATCTTCGTATTCTGAAGTGCGGTTTCCGCGCTGGCGACAATGCCCCGATGGCATTCGTTGAGCTGGTCGGCCGTCCTCTGGACATCGAAGCTGAAGAGATGGACGACGACGAAGAGTAAGTTCTTCTGAGTCCATAAAAAAACCGGGTTCCGCAAGGTTCCCGGTTTTTTTGTGCCCGTCGCTCGGGCGGGCTATTTGGTGAGCATCGGTTTGAGGTAACGTCCGGTGTGCGAAGCCGGATTGGCGGCCACTTCCTCGGGCGTTCCTTCAGCAATAATCTGTCCGCCACCGGACCCACCTTCCGGGCCGAGGTCGACAATCCAGTCTGCGGTCTTGATGACGTCCAGGTTGTGCTCAATGACAACGATGGTATTGCCGTGATCGCGCAAGCGCTTCAGCACGTTCAAAAGTTGCTGGATATCGTAGAAGTGCAGGCCGGTCGTGGGCTCGTCCAGAATGTACAGGGTTTTGCCTGTGTCCCGTTTGGACAACTCCTTAGCCAGCTTGACCCGCTGTGCTTCGCCCCCCGAGAGGGTCACTGCGCTCTGGCCCAAACGAATGTAAGACAGGCCCACGTCGATCAGCGTTTGCAGTTTTCTGGCAATGAAGGGGACTGCGTCGAAAAACTCCCGGCCCTCCTCAACGGTCATTTCCAGAACCTCGTGAATGTTTTTGCCTTTATACCGGACCTCGAGGGTCTCCCGGTTGTAGCGTTTGCCCTTACAGATGTCGCAGGGCACATAGACGTCTGGCAGGAAGTGCATTTCGACTTTGATGACACCATCGCCCTGGCAAGCCTCGCACCGGCCGCCCTTCACGTTGAAGGAGAAGCGGCCAGGTTTGTAGCCGCGTGAGCGTGCCTCCTGAGTGCCGGCGAAGAGTTCCCTGATGGGGGTAAACAGGCCGGTGTAAGTGGCGGGGTTAGACCTGGGTGTCCGTCCGATAGGGCTCTGGTCAATGTCGATCACCTTGTCGAGCTGATCAAGTCCTTTCAGGCTTTTGTAGGGCGCATGATTGAGGCTGGTCGCTTTGTTCAGTTTGGCGGCCGCGACCGGATAGAGGGTGCTGTTAATCAGAGTGGATTTGCCTGAGCCCGATACCCCGGTAACGCAGGTCATCACGCCTAGCGGCAGCGTGAGCGTTACGTCCCGGAGATTGTTGCCGGAGGCGCCGGTCAGTGCCAGCTTCTTGCCATTGCCCTTGTTTCGCTCAGAAGGTACCGAGATCTCCTTCTCGCCACTGAGATACTGACCTGTCATTGAAGCCGGGTTGGCAATAATCTCTTTCGGGGTTCCCCGCGCGACAATCTCTCCGCCGTGGACGCCAGCGCCGGGGCCAATGTCAATAACGTAGTCGGCAGCCCGGATAGCATCTTCGTCGTGTTCCACCACAATCACCGTATTGCCGAGGTCCCGGAGGTGGGTGAGGGTGGCAAGCAGTCGGTCGTTGTCCCGCTGGTGCAGGCCAATGGACGGCTCGTCCAGAATGTACATCACGCCCACCAGGCCTGCGCCTATCTGGCTGGCCAGCCTGATGCGCTGGGCTTCGCCGCCCGAGAGGGTGTCTGCGCTGCGTTCCAGGGTGAGGTACTCGAGGCCCACGTTGACCAGAAACTGCAGGCGCTCCCGCACCTCTTTCAGGATTTTTTCGGCGATCTCACCTTTACGCCCGGGCAATGCCAGAGTGCTGAAGTAGCGATGGGCATCACCCACGGGCAGGTGGGTTATTTCCGGGAGGTTTCGCTCTTCGATAAAGACGTGACGGGCACTGCGACGCAGGCGCGAACCGCCGCAGTCTTTACAGGGCTGTGTGCTCAGGTTGCGAGCCAGTTCCTCGCGCATGCTCTGAGATTCCGTCTCGCGGTAACGGCGTTCCAGATTCGGCAGTATGCCCTCGAACGGGTGGGCCTTTTCCATGATATGACCGCGAGAGTTCACATAGCGAAAGGGAATGTCCTCGTTGCCGGAGCCATACAGGAGCACCTCCTGGAAGTTTTCGGGCAGCTCTTCCCAAGGCGTTTCCAGGTCAATGCCGTAGTGTTCGGCAACACTGGTCAGCATCTGGAAGTAGTACACGGCACGGCGGTCCCAGCCTTTGATGGCGCCTGATGCCAGGGTCGCTTCCGGGCTCTGGATCACCTTTTCGGCATCAAAGAACTGGCGCACCCCCAGACCGTCGCAGGTGGGGCAGGCGCCGGCCGGGTTGTTGAACGAAAACAGGCGAGGTTCCAGTTCGCTCAGGGAGTAGCCGCACTGGGTGCAGGCATAGCGCGCCGAGAAGGTGTGTTCCTCGCCTTCTCCACTCATGGGCGCCACCAGAGCAATGCCGTCGGCCAGCTCCAGGGCGGTTTCGAAGCTCTCGGCCAGTCGTTGCTCCAGCCCCTCCTTGACTTTGAATCGATCGACCACAACGTCAATCTGGTGCTTGCGCTTCTTGTCCAGGGCAGGAACGTCGTCGATGTCGTAGACCGTTCCGTCCACTCGCAGGCGGATGAAGCCCTGGCTGCGCATGGTGTCGATCACCTGCAGATGCTCACCTTTGCGATCCCGGATCACCGGTGCCAATATCATCAGCTTGCTGCCTTCCGGCATGGCGAGAACCTGGTCAACCATCTGGCTCACGGTCTGGGCTTCCAGCGGCTGGCCGTGATCAGGACAGCGGGGTTCACCAGCACGAGCGAAAAGCAGTCTCAGGTAGTCGTAGATCTCGGTGATGGTCCCCACGGTAGAGCGGGGGTTGTGAGACGTGGATTTCTGCTCGATGGAGATGGCTGGCGACAAGCCTTCAATATGATCCACATCGGGCTTTTCCATCATCGAGAGGAATTGCCGTGCGTAGGTGGACAGCGACTCGACATACCGGCGCTGGCCCTCGGCATAGAGCGTATCGAACGCCAATGAGGACTTGCCGGAGCCGGACAGACCGGTAATGACGATCAGTTTGTCCCTTGGCATATCCAGGTCGATGTTTTTCAGGTTGTGGGTGCGCGCGCCCTTGATCTGGATATGGTCCATAACACCTCGCTTGGTAAAAACTGCCAGTATATCGGTTTCGGGTCGTTCCGGCTAAGTGCGGAACGACCCGCTCTGCGGGTGTCCCGTCGCCGGGGTGGTTCTGGTACAATGCGCCGCCTGCGGTTACCGGCCGCTCACCATTCATTCAAACCGCACGGGTAGGCATGAACGCGCTCGAAAAACGCTCAGTTGTGGCTCTGGCTTCGGTATACGCCATGCGTATGCTGGGCCTGTTTATGGTCATGCCCGTGTTTGTGCTGCTGGGTACGGACCTGCAGGGCGCGACGCCAGCGCTACTGGGCCTCGCGATTGGTGCCTACGGGCTGAGCCAGGCGCTGCTGCAGATCCCCTTTGGCCTGTTGTCAGATCGGGTTGGCCGCAAGAAGATGATCTACCTGGGCTTGATCCTGTTTGCCTGCGGGAGCCTGCTGGCCGCGTCGACCGATTCCATATACGTTGTGATCGCCGGTCGGATTCTTCAAGGTGCCGGTGCCATCGCCAGTGTGCTGATGGCACTGCTGTCAGATCTCACCCGGGAGGAAGAGCGAACCAAGGCCATGGCCACGGTGGGTATTTCCATCGGCCTGTCGTTTTCGGTATCGCTGGTGCTGGGCCCGTTGCTGGGCGCGGCCTGGGGCTTGTCGGGCATTTTCTACGTGACTGCCGTGATGGCTCTGTTGGCCCTTGTTGTGGTCGCCAGGGTGGTGCCTACGCCACATACCCATAAAGTCAGCGCCGATACCCATCCTGCCCGCGAAATGGTCGGGCGCGTTCTGGCCGATGGCCGCCTGCTGCGGCTCGACTTCGGGATCTTTGTGCTGCACCTGGTTCTGACGGCCCTGTTCCTGGTCTTTCCGACCATGCTTCAGGATCAGTTGGGATTGGCCAGCAGCTCCCACTGGTGGTTCTATTTGAGTGTGATGGTGCTTTCTTTCTTTGCCATGGTGCCCTTTATCATCATTGGCGAAAAGAAGCGCAAAATGAAGCCGATACTGTGCATGGCCATTGCCTTGCTGACAGCGGCAACAGCAACGCTGACCCAGGTGAATGCCAGTCTCTGGGCGGCCTGGGGTGTGCTATTTTTCTTCTTTATGGCGTTCAATCTTCTGGAAGCCAGTCTGCCTTCGTTAATCAGTAAAGAGGCTCCGGCTGCCAGTAAGGGAACGGCCATGGGGGTTTATTCCACCTCCCAGTTTTTTGGTGCTTTTCTGGGCGGGGCCCTGGGAGGGTACCTGCTGCAGAATACCGGCGTGGAGGGGGTGCTCTGGTTGATGGCCGGCTGCCTCCTGGTGTGGCTGCTGGCAGCGTTAACCATGCCGGCCCCGAGCTACACGACCAGCCTGGTTGTGGAGCTGAGAGATGCGCTGGAAAATACTTTCGACGAGGTAGACCGTCAGCTACGGAAGCTGCCTGGCGTGCAGGATGTTGTGATTGTTGAGGATGCATCCACAGCCTACCTGAAGGTGGACCGTCAGCATTTTCGGGAAGATCAGCTTGCGGACTTTGAATTTGTCCGGCAGGGTAAGAGTTCTTAAACACAGGATGCTGGCATGGACGGCTGGCACTCCGCAAAACATGATCAGGAGCATACGATGGCACGAGGCGTAAACAAGGTAATTCTCATTGGTAACCTGGGGCAGGACCCGGACACCCGCTATACCCCCAACGGCAATGCCGTGGTCAACCTGAACCTTGCCACAGACGAGAGTTACAAGGATCGCCAGACCGGACAGCTGGTGCCGAAGACCGAATGGCATCGGGTTGTGTTGTTCGGCAAGGTGGCTGAGGTGGCTGGGCAATACCTGCGCAAAGGCTCCAAGGTCTACATTGAAGGCAAGCTGCAGACCCGGAAATGGCAGAACAAGGAAGGGCAGGATGTCTACACCACCGAAGTGGTTGTGGATATCAATGGCCAGATGCAGATGCTGGACAGCCGTGGCTCTGAGGGCGGTATGAATCCAGGGGCGCCCCAGGGACGGCCGCAGCAACAGCCGCAATACAATGCGCCGCCCCAGCAGGGTGGACAGGCTGGTGGCTACAACAACCCGGCACCCCAGCAGCAAGGTGGTGGCATGCCTGAGCCGATTGATGATTTTGACGATGATATTCCGTTCTAGTCGAGAGCATACGGATAAACTACCAGCGAGAGAGCTGAGCAGCAGCCGGGTGGGGGTCAGTCATCCCCCTCCGGCTGATCCATCCCCAACTCATTGATTTTCCGGGTCAGCGTATTTCGCCCCCAACCCAGCAGAATGGAGGCATCCCGGCGGCGGCCGCCGGTGTGCTTCAGCGCCGTTTCAATCATGATTTTCTCAAACTCGGGCACTGCGGTATCCAGTATGCCTTTCTTGCCGCGCTTCAGTTCCTGTTCTGCCCAGTTCCTCAGGCCTTCCTGCCAGGTCAGACCGGTGGCAGCATGCTCGTTTTCCGCTTGATGCAGCAGTTCCGGGGGCAAGTCATCAATGTGGATCTCCCGGCCACTGGCCATGACGGTCAGCCAGCGGCAGGTATTTTCCAGCTGGCGGACGTTACCGGGCCAGGGCAGGGTGGTGAGGTATTCCTCGGCGTCCGGGCGCAGGATCTTGGGTTCTACTGCCAGCTCTTTGGCTGCTCGCTTGAGGAAGTGCTGCATCAGGCGTGGAATGTCTTCGCGGCGTTCAGCCAGCTTGGGCAGGTGCACGCGAATGACATTCAGACGGTGGAACAGATCTTCCCGGAAGTTGCCGGCCTGTACCAGTTTTTCCAGGTCTTGATGGGTTGCGGCGATGATGCGCACATCCACTTTGATGGGGGTGGTGCCGCCTACCCGGTAAAACTCGCCATCGGCCAGCACCCGCAGCAGTCGAGTCTGAGTGTCGGCGGGCATGTCGCCGATTTCGTCGAGAAACAGGGTGCCTCCGTTGGCCTGTTCAAAGCGGCCCTGACGGGCAGCGCCGGCGCCAGTGAAGGCGCCTTTTTCGTGGCCGAATAATTCGGATTCAATCAGGTCTTTCGGAATTGCCGCCATGTTCAGGGCGATGAACGGGTTTCGTGCTCTGGGGCTGTGATTGTGCAGGGCCTGGGCTACCAGCTCTTTACCGGTGCCGCTTTCCCCATTAATCAATACGGTGATGTTGGAGTGAGACAGCCGGCCAATGGCCCGGAAAACCTCCTGCATGGCCGGGGCTTCACCGATAATTTCGGTATTGCGTGGTGTAGCATCGGCCTGTGGTTCGCTGGCGGCGCGTTTCTCATGGCTGTGGGCTACGGCCCGCTTTACCAGTGCGACGGCGTCATCCACATCAAAGGGCTTGGGGAGGTATTCGAAGGCGCCGGTCTGGTAGCTGGTCACCGCGCTTTCAAGATCCGAGTGCGCGGTCATGATGATAACCGGCACATCCTGATGCAGTTCTACGATCTGGGAGAGCAGGGTGATTCCATCCACGCCAGGCATCCGGATATCGCTGATGATGGCGTCCGGTTGCTCGTGTTCCAGCCGCATCATGATGCTGTCGCCGCTGTCGAATACACGCGGTTGCATGCCAGCCTGGCTCAGGGCACGTTCCAGCACCCATCGAATACTTCTGTCATCGTCGATAATCCAGACGTTTGCCGGTTGGCTCATTTGCTGTCCTCCAGAGGCAGGAAGATGATGAAATCGGTTCTTCCGGGCTCACTCTCGCACTCCACCAGCCCCCGATGCTGGCCGATAATGCTTTGGGTAATGGAAAGGCCGAGTCCGGTGCCCGAGGCCCGACCACTGATCATGGGGTAGAAGATGTTCTGCAACAGCTCGGGCGGGATGCCTGGGCCGTTATCTATAATGTCGACCCGGCACACCAGTCGGTGACGACGGTGGCCGATGGTGAACTGTCGCAAGGCCCGGCTGCGAAAGGTAATCGTGGGCGTTGCGGAGCGCCCGCTTGCGGCTTCGTTTTCGAATGCCGCCTCCATGGCGTTGCGGGCGATGTTCAGGAAGGCCTGGATCAGTTGCTCTTTGTCGCCGGGGAATTCCGGGATGCTCGGGTCGTAGTCGCGTCTGAGGCGCACTCGGCCTTTGCTTTCGGCCTCAATCAGCGTGCGGACCCGCTCCAGAATTTCGTGGATATTGGTGGGCGCAATCTTCAGGGCTTTGTTCGGGCCGAGCATGCGATCCACCAGGCTGCGCAGACGGTCCGCCTCGTCGATAATCACACGGGTATATTCACGCTGGTCGTCGTCTGAGAGCTCGCGGTCCAGCAGTTGCGCCGCGCCACGGATGCCGCCCAGCGGGTTCTTGATCTCGTGGGCCATGCCCCGCACCAGGATTCGCGTGGTCTCCTGTTGCGAGATGATGTCTTCTTCCCGGCTGATACGCATCAGTCGGTCTCGGGGCTGGATCTCGATCAGCAGTTCGGTCGGGTCCAGGCTGATGGGAGTCACCGAGTAATCCACCGTCAGTCTGGCACCGCTGATCAAAGCAAATTCAGCTTCCCGGCGGGTGTAGGACTGGCCGTTCTCCACCGCGGCATGCAGAGTGGTCAGGGCATCTTCGGAATCCACCAGAACCTCCTGTAAGGGGAGGCCATGGCTTCGGGTCATACTGGTTTCAAACAGGCTCTCGGCGGCGGGGTTGAGGTAACGGATAGCCAGATCATCGCCAAGTACCAGTACTGCGGTTGTCAGACTGTCCAGAATGCTCTTGTAACTGCTTCCGGATATGGTGGCTGGATGGAATGGCATGCGTTGCTTCCGTTCTCGACTCATAGGATGTACCCCTGCGGCTGCAAAAAGCGAACCAGTTTTTTGGCATCGGGTAGCCAATGGGCAAGGATCGGGCAGAACGGGCGCGGTAGCCGGTACGCGGTGCTGTAGCTTGGTGCAGTAGTGAACGGTCTGGCGACAGGCAGCCCGGATTTTGCCCCTTGGCTGCCCAAAGTATGGTCACAACATGGTGCAATTGCACCATTGCGGTGCAGATAAGATTTAGTTGAGAACGGATGGGCGGTGAATCGTGAAGGTAATTGAATTGCCGGATTTCACGCGTACTCCGTTTTCATCGACAATATGAACGCCCGCATTGTGAGTGCCCCGGTCGATATTGCTGACGGCTACTGAGCCTGAGCTGCTTTGCCCGACCGGTTGTCCATCCAGGGTCACTTCAAATTTATGGCCCCGCTTCAGCGGTGGTGTACTTTGAACCTCGAAGGTGACGTTGCCGTTGCCGCTGTGAAAGGCCTGTTCATTGGCCGGATACTGGAATGAGACAGCCTGGTAGGCTGCTCCCTCACGTTCCACCCGCTCGCGGAGTTGTTCGGGTTCCTGAACCGCTTCCGGCTTGGGCAGGGTGATGGTGGTCACGGGCTTCACCTGGACCTCTTCACCGCCTTCCATGGGTTCGTCGGAAAAGGTGACGTTGCCATAGGCGTCAACGTGGCGGTAGACCTCGCTGTATGCTGTGGTCGAAGCCAGCATCAGCAGGCCAGCGGCGAGTACGAACGGTGCTTTCATGGCGATAACCTGTGGTAATGAACTGCTTTGATTATCGATTGCGGGCAAGGTCATTTCAATGTTGTGGCCTGCTTCCTTGGTTACATATCGTTAAGGGCGTGGGTCTTGGTTAAGAACTGGGATTGAGGCCACAAAAAAGCCCCGCACGGGGCGGGGCTTCTGGCCTGCATGGTCTGCACCGAATTGGTGCAGGGCTTTAGCAGGAGTAGTACAGATCGAACTCGACCGGGTGAGTGGTCATGTTCAGACGCTCGACTTCGCCACGCTTCAGGTCGATGTAGCCTTTGATCATGTCTTCGGTGAACACACCGCCACGGGTCAGGAACTCGTGGTCTGCTTGCAGGCAGTCCAGGGCCTCGGACAGAGTCTCGGCAACCTTCGGAATGTTCAGGGCTTCTTCCTTCGGCAGGTCATACAGATCCTTGTCCATGGCATCGCCAGGGTGGATCTTGTTTTGGATACCGTCCAGGCCGGCCATCATCAGGGCGGCAAAGGCCAGGTACGGGTTGGCTGCCGGATCAGGGAAGCGCACTTCGATACGGCGTGCTTTCGGGCTGTTCACGTATGGAATACGGATAGAGGCAGAACGGTTACGGGCGGAGTAGGCCAGCATAACCGGTGCTTCGTAACCCGGAACCAGACGCTTGTAGCTGTTGGTGGCCGGGTTGGTGAAGGCGTTGATGGCCTTGGCATGCTTGATCACGCCACCGATGTAGTACAGAGCCGCTTCGCTCAGGCCTGCGTAGCTGTCGCCGGCAAACAGGTTCTTGCCGTCTTTGCTCAGGGACATATGTACGTGCATACCGGAACCGTTGTCACCTACAACCGGCTTGGGCATGAAGGTGGCGGTCTTGCCGTAGGCGTGCGCTACGTTGTGCACGCAGTACTTCAGGATCTGAACTTCGTCTGCCTTGCGGGTCAGGGTGTTGGCGCCAACACCGATTTCACACTGGCCAGCGGTGCCCACTTCGTGGTGGTGCACTTCGATGGTCAGGCCCATGGATTCCATGGCCGCACACATGGCGCCACGCAGGTCGTGCAGGCTGTCAACCGGCGGAACCGGGAAGTAGCCGCCTTTTACGCCCGGGCGGTGGCCAATGTTGTTGCGGTCGAAATCTTCACCGGAAACCCACGCCGCTTCTTCAGAGTGGATGTGGTAAGAAGCGCCTTGCATGTCGACGTTCCACTTAACGGAATCGAACACGAAGAACTCGGGCTCCGGGCCGAACAGGGCGCCATCGGCAATGCCGGTGGACTTCAGGTATTCTTCGGCGCGACGGGCAACAGAACGGGGATCACGCTCATAACCCTGCATGGTAGAAGGCTCTACAATGTTGCAGGTGATGTTGACGGTGGTTTCTTCGGTGAACGGGTCCAGAACGGCGGTTTCGTCGTCCGGCATCAGGATCATGTCGGATTCGTTGATGCCTTTCCAGCCGGCAATGGAGGAACCGTCGAACATCTTGCCGTCAGCAAAAAAGTCTTCGTCCGCCTCGGTGGCCGGCAGGGTCACGTGCTGCTCTTTACCGCGGCTGTCGGTGAAACGCAGGTCAATCCACTTGACTTCGTGTTCTTTGATCAAATCAATCGTCTTGGACATTGTGCATGCTCCGTAAGGTTTTACATGTTCGTTGTGCCGGATCGTTCGGTGTTCTGAGGCCCGATCTTTTTCAGGTCAGGGAAGCTTACCAGAAGCTTGTGGCCCTTACCCTCACTATGCGGCTGCTTTGGGATAAGCAATCGGCTTGCCAGTTTTTGTCGGCTGCGCCAGAACAGCGCAGCGACAAGGCTTTCGGGCTAATGTGGCGCAGCTTGTTGGTCGAAGGCAGCGCCTGTTGCACCATTGCGGCGCACCATAGTGGTGCGAGTTCGCCGATAACGCATAATTATGGTGCAAGTCCTAGTTGGTTACATATTAGGCGCTAATCTTCATATTATCGCCATGGACTTTTCGATATACTGCGCGCCGCTAATTTCTTCAGGATACCCGTTGTGATTGATAAGCTTAGAAACGTTGCCATTATTGCCCACGTTGACCATGGCAAGACCACCCTGGTTGACCAGCTGCTGCGCCAGTCTGGCACGCTGGACCGTAAAGAGCTCGAAAACGAGCGCGTAATGGACTCCAACGACCAGGAAAAAGAACGTGGCATTACCATTCTGGCAAAAAACACCGCTCTTAAATGGAAAGACTACGACATCAATATCGTAGACACCCCGGGCCACGCCGACTTTGGTGGTGAAGTAGAGCGTGTGATGAGCATGGTAGACAGTGTGCTGCTGGTGGTGGATTCCATCGATGGTCCCATGCCGCAAACCCGTTTCGTGACCCAGAAAGCTTTCGCAGCGGGCCTGCGCCCGATTGTGGTTGTGAACAAGATTGACCGCCCGGGTGCGCGCCCGGACTGGGTTGTGGACCAGGTATTTGATCTGTTTGACAACCTGGGTGCCACCGACGAGCAGTTGGACTTCCCGATTGTTTACGCCAGCGCCCTGAATGGCATTGCCGGCATGGAGCACGAAAACCTCGACGACAACATGGATGCGGTATTCCAGTCGATCGTTGACCACGTGCCTGCGCCTTCTGTTGATCTGGACGGCCCGTTCCAGATGCAGATCTCCCAGCTGGACTACAACAGCTTCCTGGGTGTTATCGGTATCGGTCGTATTATGCGCGGTAAAGTGAAGACCAACACCCCGGTGGTGGCTATCGGTGCCGACGGCAAGAAGCGCAACGGCCGTATCCTGAAAATCATGGGCCATTCCGGCTTGCAGCGTGTGGAAGTTGAAGAAGCCCAGGCTGGCGACATTGTGTGTGTGAGTGGCCTGGACCAGCTGTATATTTCCGATACCCTGTGTGATCCCTCTAACGTTGAAGCGCTGCCGGCGCTGACCGTAGACGAGCCCACCGTATCCATGACCTTCCAGGTGAACGATTCCCCGTTCGCCGGTAAAGAAGGCAAGTATGTAACCAGCCGTAATATCAAAGAGCGTCTGGAAAAAGAGCTGCTGCACAACGTGGCGCTGCGGGTTGAAGAAGGCGACTCGGCCGACAAGTTCAAGGTGTCCGGTCGTGGTGAGCTGCATCTGTCGGTTCTGATCGAGAACATGCGCCGCGAAAACTTCGAGCTGGCCGTAGGCCGTCCGGAGGTGGTGATCAAGGAAGTCGACGGCGAGAAGCAAGAACCGTATGAAAACGTGATCATCGACATCGAAGAGCAGCATCAGGGCCCGATTATGGAGCAGATGGGCCTGCGCAAGGGTGACATGACCAACATGATCCCGGACGGTAAGGGCCGTATCCGCCTGGAATACACCATTCCGGCCCGTGGCCTGATCGGTTTCCGTAACACCTTCCTGACCATGACTTCCGGTACCGGCATCCTGACCTCCACCTTCAGCCACTACGGCCCGGTGAAGATGGGTGACGTAACCAGCCGTCAGAACGGTGTCATCGTTTCCATGGCCACCGGTACTGCGTTGACCTACTCCCTCGAAACTCTGCAGAGCCGGGGCAAGCTGTTCCTGGACCCTGGCCAGGAAATCTATGAAGGTCAGCTCTGCGGCATCCACAGCCGTGATAATGACCTGGTGGTGAACCCCACCAAGGGCAAGAAGCTGGACAACATGCGTGCCTCTGGTAAAGACGAAGTGATCGGCCTGGTGCCGCCCATCAAGTTCACTCTGGAGCAGGCGCTGGAGTTTATCGACGACGATGAACTGGTTGAGGTAACGCCCAAGTCCATTCGTCTGCGCAAGAAGCTCCTGACCGAAAACGAGCGTAAGCGCGCTAACAAGAAATAACCCCTCCGGGGCCAGGAAATCGTTGTGAGGCAGTAAACGCTTCCGCCTGTTTTCCTGGCCCCTGTATTTTCCTCGCCTGTCTCAGCTAGACTGCCGTTATCCCCGAAACGGAGTTTTCCATGCTGACCCTCTATCCTGAAATTGAGCCCTACGCACGCCACCGACTGGCTGTAGATCATCCCCATGAGCTGTACCTGGAAGAATCCGGTAATCCGGACGGTATTCCGGTGATTGTGGTGCATGGCGGGCCGGGCGGCGGTTGTGAGGATTACCACCGGCGCTTTTTCGACGCCGAACGTTTCCGGATTATTTTGCTGGATCAGAGAGGTGCCGGAAGATCGACCCCGTTGGCCGAGCTGGAGGGTAACAGCACAGACAAACTGGTTGAGGATCTTGAGGCGGTTCGGCATTTTCTCGGCATCGATCGCTGGTTGCTGTTTGGGGGCAGCTGGGGCTCCACGCTAAGTCTGGTTTATGCCGAGACCCACCCTGACCGGGTTCTGGGGTTGGTGTTGCGGGGTATCTTTCTGTGTCGGCCCCGGGATATTCACTGGTTTTATCAGGACGGCGCCAGCCGGGTATTCCCGGATTACTGGCAGGATTACCTTGCCCAGATTCCGGAGGTGGAGCGCGACGATATGGTGGCGGCCTACTACCGGCGCCTGACCAGTGCCAATGAGCTGGAGCAGATTCAGGCTGCCAAAGCCTGGTCCATCTGGGAAGGGCGGTGCGCCACATTGCATCCCAATCCCAAGGTGGTGGAGCATTTTGGGCATCCTCATGTAGCTATCGCGCTGGCTCGTATCGAATGCCACTATTTCATGAATCATGCATTCCTTGAGCCCGATCAGATTGTGCGTGATGCCTCGCGGCTAAAAGACATTCCGGGCGTGATTGTTCACGGCCGCTATGACATGGTTTGCCCGCTGGATAATGCCCTGGCGCTGAGCAAGGCCTGGCCGGAGGCGGAGCTTCAGATTATCCGTGATGCCGGTCACTCGGCATCCGAACCGGCAATTGTGGATGCCCTGATGCGGGGCGTTGAGAATGTGGTTGCCAGAAGTCTTCCCACTGCTGGCTGAGAATGCGACCTTTTATTGATCTGACGGGGTTGCGGTGGTCTCACGGGCTCTATACACTTTTCGCGTTTCAGAAATTTAACCCTCGGTGTTAACGCTCAAGGGAATGAATGAAAGGACTGATCCAGCGCGTTTCGGAAGCCAGTGTAGCCGTGGATGGTGAAACGATTGCCCGTATTGGTCCCGGGTTGCTCTTGCTCCTTGGCGTAGAAAGGAACGATACACTGAATGAGGCAAAGGAATTGTGCCGAAAAATCCTCTCCTATCGGGTTTTCCCCGATGAGCAGGGCCGGATGAACGTGAATGTTCAGGATGCCGGTGGCTCATTACTTGTAGTCCCTCAGTTTACGCTTGCTGCTGACACGTCCTCTGGCACGCGCCCGGGTTTTTCCCTGGCGGCTGCACCGGAGCTGGCGAACCGGCTTTATGGTGACTTTGTGGCTGAAGCAAGTGGCCAGCTAGGCGTCGAGCGTGTGGGTACGGGGAAGTTTGGTGCTGATATGAAAGTGGCACTGATCAACGATGGCCCGGTTACCTTTATGGTGGAATCTGGCCAGAGAGGGTCGTGCACAAAAATGTGACGCAGTTGCCAGCAGTGCCTCACGAAAGTGCGTGATTTGAGGTATTGTTTTGTGGCTCTCAGCTGAGGAAGCGTTGAGCGTATGATAACCGGTTGTTTTTCAGATTTTTTTGGTTATCTGGCCCTGAATTTGTTGTGGAAATGGGAGAGGTTGTTAGTCCAGGCTGATCTAACGACAAAGGTTACGAATGCAAATGGGGCTAAAAAACAGCCATTAAAAATTTGCAAAAAATGGCACATTGTATTAAAACAGGTTCATCACGCAGAGCTTTAATAAAGCTGTGTAAGTGGTTGAGATCTAAGGCAAGCGTGCTTGTCTTCTAAAAAGAAGAAAAGCTGTTCCCACAGGAATAACAGGGGCAGTCAGATACCCGGCAGGCAGAGCCCAGGGTTGTGCCGGCCAATAAAAATCGGGATTTAGACCCGTCGAAAACCTGAGTTAACTCAAAAAGGAAGACGCAACATGAAAAAAACGATTCTTGCTTCTGCTATTGCAGCTGCAACTTTCTCTGGCGCTGCTCTGGCACAGGAAAGCAACCTGCCGACAGTGTACGGTAACATCCAGTACGCCATCTCCCACGACAATTACGACGGTGGTCCCTCTTCTGTAGATCATTTTGACAATGGTTCTACCTTGGGCGTAACTCACAGCCATGAAGTGGCTCCGGGCATCACTGGCTTTTTCAAGCTTGAGCTGGAAGGTATTGATGCCGATGATAAAGCCGAGAGCTCTGGTATAGATGGCTTGGACGAAGCCTACATTGGTGTTAAAGGCGACAGCTTTGGCCAAGTTTGGGTAGGCTCTGACGACTCCACTTACGAAAGTGCTATCGATGAGATCGCAAACTTCTACGAAGTGGGTTCGATGAACATTGGCGGCGGTTACGACACAGGTGAAGGCGATCTCGTCCAGTACAAGTCTCCGTCCTTCGGTGGCCTGACACTGGGAGCTGCTGTGCAGGTTAACGGTGACAACAAGAGTGGAGATAAGTCCTATCCGTGGCAGCTGTCTGCTGTTTACGCTGTCGATGCGCTTGAACTGGCTTTTGCCATCGACTCTAACGACGGTAGCCTGGACTACTCCACGAATGGCGTAGATTCCGACGGTAACTCTACTCTGAACGACAACAATGAAAACACTTACGGTCTGCGTGCCAGCTACACTGTGGGTGACCTGCGTGTGACTGGTCAGTATCAGACTCGTAAGGACGTAGGCGATGTGTTCGGCGTGATGGGCGTTTATGCTATTGGTAAAAACCAGTTCGCTCTGTCCTACGAGCGTGGCGAAGAAGATGGCGACGCAGGCGATGATAAGAAAGATGTAATCACACTGCAGGCGCTTCACAACCTGTCTGATCACATGTACGTTTACGTTGAAGGCTACTTCGGTGGTGGTGACGACGTCTATGAGTACGAAGACTCTCAGGGTAACGATGCCGTTACTGACGAGCGCACTCTTGCAGCCGTGGGTGCTGTTTACTACTTCTGATCAGCTAATAAGCTAATCAAGTAGTGTTGAAAGCCGGTGACTCTGTCACCGGCTTTTTTATTTTTACAGGAAAAGAAATCATCAGGAGCGTTTGAGTGGCCACGGAACTTGAAGTAAAGCTGACCCTATCGGAATCCGTACAGTCCCGGGCCTTCGAGTGGCTCAAAGGTCAATCGGGTGCAAGCGAAGGTCCGGTCAAAACACTGGTCAATCGCTACTACGACACCCCGAATGCTGCGTTGAATCAGGCCCGTGCTGCGTTGCGAGTCCGTCAGGCCGGTGATCGCTACATCCAGACCTTGAAAACCCAGGGCGAGTTCGTAAACGGAGCCCATCGCCGCCAGGAATGGGAGTGGGATCTGCCGGGGCCGGATCTGGATCTTGGGCTTTTGGAGCAGACTCCGTTGAGGTCTCAGGTCGACCTTGACGAATTGGAGTTGGCATTCGAGACCAACTTCCGGCGGCGCATTATCATGCTGGCGCAAGCGGAGTCCGTAATTGAGGTCGCTCTGGACTCAGGCGAAGTGGTAGGTGGAACGCGGGCAAGGCCTCTTCATGAGGTGGAACTTGAGCTGAAAGCGGGAGAGCCCGCAGCGCTGCTTGAAAACGCCCGTGCTCTTGCGCAAACGGTTCCGGTTTTTCTTAACCTGGTAAGCAAAGCCGAGCAGGGCTACTACCTTGCCGGAATCTACTGCCCGTCACTGGCATTGCCAGCTTCAGGATTCAGCTCGGTATCTTTTCTGCATTATCTGAGTCAGGCCTGGTTAACCGGTGACACGATGCGTCTGCCCGCAAGCACGCTTGCGAAGATTGAGCCGCAGGCGAAAGCGGCCGGACTATTGCCCGTTTGGAGGGCGGTAGCCAAGGCGCTGGAAACCGGTATTACGGTGCCGACCCTGGTTGAGCAATTTCCTGAGTTCGGCCAGTTGCAATTAGCGCTCGCTGCTGCCGGCTGAAACGTTCTCCTCGGATCTCTCGGTGGCGGCTTTCTGGTTCTGCTCGTGCATGGCTCGCCACTGCTTGAGAAAATCCCGATACCGGTCAAGCGCTTCCTCTACCACTGACACCTCCGGCGTCTCGCTGGAGCGAACCAGAACAATCAGCCCCTTGCCCTCAACTTCGGCGTTGGTATCCGGGTGGCAGATTACCTCGTTGTCGTGATCAATGTAGGCCAAGGCGGTTCCTATTCCGTGGCGAACCAGAGCGCTGACAATATCCGCCCAGATAAGGTCATCCAGCTCCAGGTCGTAACGGTGTGGATGGTCCCGCTCGTAGTTGAACATGTCTTCCAGAACTTTTTCGGAGCCCGGCGCCACTACCGCCCGAACCATGATTTCAGGGTAGGTGCGCACGGGGCGAATGGTGGTGCGAACGCCCAGGGCTTTGACTCTTGCACGGTTATGGTCGCCGACACATTCCACCGTGGTTCTGCCGCCCAGATTGGATTCGGCCAGTCGATGGGCGATATCGAAGGTCAGGCTGTCTGACATCGGGTCTGATTCGTCGGCGGCCAGCACGATGATGTGCTTGGCGCTGCCAGCGTGCACGGATTTCAGAGCCTCCGGGTCATTTCCTGCGCCGTGAAAGTGAACGACGCCGCAGTCGGACAGTTCCGCAGGCAGCCCTCCCGGAAATTGCCGCGTAAGCAGCATTATCGGCACCGTGTGGTACTCAGGGACAGAGCGAATCTGCGAGGCGAATCGCATGAAGTACTGTTCGCCGCCGCTTCGAGGGGTGTTGATGATGACAATGTGGTCTTTCATTTTGTAAATCCAGCGTCCAGTCAGTATGCGTTCTCTGCGGTAGAAACGGTATTCGATGTAATCACTTACGATCAGGGTTAACAGGGTAATGGCGGAGACAAACATCAGTACGATGGTGCTGATGCGGCCCACGGGCGTGACCGGGGAGTAGTCGCCATAGCCCACGGTAACCAGTGTCGTCATGGTGAGCCATACGGCTTCAAAGAACGAGAGTGGCTCTGCTGCCCACAGGATAAGAATCTGCGCCGATACCAGTCCCCCGAGGATGGCAAAGAGCCGATTGATCCGACTTCGTATAAGTCCGCCCATAGGGAGGTGGGATTGGGTATGTTCCGGATTCAGAGGGCGTTTATTTCGCATCATGGAGAGCGGGTGCCTGTTCAGTCCTTGGCGAGTTCGTTATACAGTACCTGAAATATATCAGAGAGACAGAGGGTTGCGTTATGTCTGAGCCATGGGCTTCACTGCCGGACGTACTCAAGGAGGAGATTTCCGGATGCTGGCCATCGGTATTCCCGGAGGGGCTGCCAGGCTGGCTGGCCGGTGACCCTGTCTCCGAGGCCGATGCGGCAGAGGCTATTTCCCGTAGCCTGTTTCTCCGGCAAACCCTTGAACGACATCCGGAGCAGATTCAGCCCGCCGTTGCTGCCCGGCCTTTAGCCGAACCAACCACCGAGGCCTGGCTGGCTGATCGCTGGCGCGATTACCTCCAGAACGTTGACTCTGAACCGGCGTTGCATGCGGCACTTCGCCAGTACCGGCGGGAAGTGCAGTTCCGGATTATCTGGCGCGATCTCATGAAGTGGGCCGATCTGCATGAAACCATGACGGCCACCAGTGCCTTTGCGGATACCGCCATTGATGGTGCCTTGAATTGGCTTTACGAGCGAGCCTGTGAAGAGTTCGGTACTCCAATGGGCTATGATCCGGTAACAGGGCAAGAGGCACCTCAGAAAATGGTGGTGCTTGGAATGGGCAAGCTTGGCGGCCGGGAGCTGAACGTTTCCTCGGATATCGATCTGATTTTTGCGTTTCCCTCGAAAGGCGAAACCCATGGCGGCCGGCGTGCTCTGGATAATCAGCAGTTCTTTATCCGGCTTGGCCAAAGGCTGATTCAGGCGCTGGACCAGATTACCGCCGATGGTTTCGTGTTTCGGGTGGATATGCGCTTGAGGCCATATGGCCAGAGTGGTGCGCTCGCCCTGAGCTTCGCCGCCCTGGAAACCTATTACCAGGATCAGGGGCGCGACTGGGAGCGTTATGCCATGGTCAAGGCCCGCGTTGTGGCGGGCGACCAGCGAGCCGGTGAGGTGCTGATGGCTAGCCTCAAACCCTTCGTTTACCGCAAATACATTGATTTCAGCGCCTTTGAATCGCTTCGCAGCATGAAAAAAATGATCAGCCGGGAAGTTCGCCGGAAGGGGCTGGAGAACAATATCAAGCTCGGCAGTGGTGGCATTCGGGAAATTGAGTTTGTGGTGCAGGCGTTCCAGTTAATCCGCGGCGGGCGTGATCGGGAGCTGCAACAGCGCGAGTTGCTACAGATCTTGAAGGAGCTGGAGGAACTGGAGTTGCTCCCGTCCCGGGTGGTCGGTGAGCTGAGGGGCGCCTATGTGTTCCTTCGCAATCTGGAACATGCCCTTCAGGGTATGGAAGACAAACAGACTCAGGTTCTGCCTGAGGATGCGCTGTCCTGCGCTCGGGTTGCGAGGATTATGGGCTTCGATAGCTGGGAAGACTGCCTGTCTGCGCTGGATGAACATCGAAGCCGGGTGGCTCGTCATTTTGCGGATATCATCGCCACGGAAGAACAGGATGACGCCGATGAGGGTGGTGTCGACGATGGCTGCTACGAGCTGTGGCTGGCGGAAATGGATGAAGCCAGTGCCCTGGGCTGGCTGGAGCAAAGCGGGTTTGAGGACCCGGATGGCAGTTATAAGCGCCTGACCAGCCTGCGCGACAGTCGCACCGTGCAGACTCTGCAGACCCAGGGGCGTAAGCGGCTCAATCAGTTTGTGCCGCTCCTGATTAACGCCCTGATGGATGTGGAGAATCCTTCGGAAACGCTGGACCGTGTGCTGCAACTGGTTGAAGCCATTCTGCGCAGAACCGCCTATATGGTTCTGTTGATGGAAAATCCCGGAGCCATGACGCAGCTGGTGCGGCTGTGTAGTGAAAGCCCCTGGATTGCGCGCCTGCTGGCGGATACGCCCTTGCTCCTGGACGAACTTTTGAATGCGGAGAGCCTATACAGTCCGCCGGCCAAGGAAGAGTTGCAGGATGATTTGCGTCAGCAAATGCTGCGGATTCCGTATGAAGATCTGGAAGAGCAGATGGAGGCTCTGCGTTACTTCAAGAAGGCCCATGTGTTGAGGGTGGCGGCCTCAGAGTTAAAGGGCACGCTGCCGCTGATGAAGGTGAGTGATTACCTGACCTGGATTGCCGAGGTGGTGCTGGATCATGTGGTGGATGTGGCGTTCTCGAATCTGGTCAGCCGGCACGGTTACCCGCGGCGCGCCGATGGCTCCGCCTGTGATACCGATTTCGCCATCATCGGTTACGGCAAGCTCGGCGGTATCGAGCTGGGCTACACCTCAGATCTGGATCTGGTGTTTGTGCACCAGGCTGATCCTCAACTGGCCACCGATGGCGACAAGCCTATTGATAACGCCGTGTTCTATACCCGGCTCGGCCAGCGAATCGTACACATTCTCAGTACCCAGACACCCTCCGGGCAGCTCTACGAAGTGGATATGCGATTGCGCCCGTCTGGTAACTCCGGCTTGCTGGTAAGTACCTTGCAGGCGTTCGAGAAATACCAGCAGGAGGATGCCTGGACCTGGGAGCATCAGGCGCTTGCCCGCGCCAGGGGAGTGGCAGGCTGCGACGATACGCTCAAAACGTTCGAGGATATTCGCCACCAGATACTGTGCCGACAACGGGACAAGGCGTCGCTTCGGCAGGAGGTGGTCGATATGCGTGAGAAAATGCGCAGCAACCTCGGGACGCCCGCAGCCGGGCAGAATGACGTTTTTCATATCAAGCATGACAACGGTGGCATCGTAGATGTCGAGTTCATGGTGCAGTACCTGATGCTGGCTTGGTGCCCGGAACACCCGGAGCTGACCCAGTGGAGTGATAACATCCGCCAACTGGAAGAATTGGGCCGCGCAGGCGTTTTGCCAGTTGACGACACTGAGCGGCTACGGGAGGTGTTCATCACACTGCGCTCCACCATCCACCGGAGAGCTTTGCAGAATCTCAACAGCCAGGTCGAGGGCGGAGCCTTCATAGAAGAGCGTGACTACATCCAAAGTATGTGGAAAAAAGTCATGGTTGAGTAGCAAGCTAAATTTATTTCAGGCGGCGTTTGCTGCTAGAATGCCAGTTCCCCGAAAACCGCTTACTCAGGAGCAGAACAGAATGTCGATGGCTGATCGCGATGGCCTTATCTGGCTGGATGGTGAAATGGTTCCCTGGCGGGAAGCCAAAACCCACGTCCTCACCCACACCCTGCACTACGGCCTGGGTTGCTTTGAAGGTGTGCGTGCCTACAACACCGCGAATGGCCCGGCGATTTTCCGTCTGAAAGAACATACTGATCGTCTGTTCCGTTCAGCGCACATCTTGAACATGAAAATGCCGTTCTCAAAGGACGAGATCAACGAGGCCCAGCGAGCAGCGGTGCGGGAAAACAATCTCGATGAGGCCTATCTGCGCCCGATGGCATTTCTGGGCTCTGAGGGCATGGGTCTGCGTGCCGACAACCTGAAGGTGCATGTGATGGTTGCGGCCTGGAGCTGGCCGTCTTACATGTCTCCGGAAGCGAAGGAGCTGGGCATCAAGGTGCGCACCTCGTCCTACACTCGCCACCATGTAAACATCACAATGTGCAAGGCGAAGGCCAACGGTAACTACATCAATTCCATGCTGGCCCTGAATGAAGCCATCTCCGGTGGTGCCGAGGAAGCGCTGCTGCTGGATAACGAGGGCTACGTGGCGGAAGGTTCCGGTGAGAACATCTTTATCGTGCGTGATGGTGTATTGCACACCCCCGAGCTGACTTCCTGCCTGGAAGGTATCACCCGTGCCACTATCATTGACTTTGCCCGAGACCTTGGTCTGCAGGTCAAAGAGCGCCGCATTACCCGCGATGAGGTGTACGTTGCTGAGGAAGCGTTCTTTACTGGCACGGCTGCCGAAGTGCTGCCTATCCGCGAACTGGATGGTCGCCAGATTGGTGAAGGTAAGCGCGGTCCCGTTACCGAAAAGCTGCAGAGCATGTATTTTGACGCGGTGAAGGGGAAGCTGGACAAGCACTCAGAGTGGTTGAGCCACGTAAAAGGCTGATCCAGCCAGTATCTGTATGAAGTGGCCGCCGGCGCTGAACAGGCCCCGGCGGCCTTGTTATTTGGAATCCACGAGCAAGCAGGACGAGACAATGGCAGACGTAATCAAGGTTCCCGTTTCCTTTGGTGAGGTGCTGGACAAGATCACCATCCTCGAAATCAAATCCGAGCGCATCAAGGACGAAGAAAAGGTCAGAAATGTTCGCCTTGAACTGGAAGAGCTCAGCAAGACCTGGGATGAAGCCGTGGCCGACAAAGCCGATGATATCGCCGATCTGCGTAAGCAGCTCAAAGCGGTTAACGAGGAGCTTTGGGTGATTGAGGACGACATCCGTGACCAGGAAGCGGAGCAGGACTTTGGTCCCCGCTTTATTGAGCTGGCACGCGCTGTTTATGTCACGAATGACAAGCGTGCGGCCATTAAAAAAGAAGTGAACCTGGCTCTGGGGTCACGTTTTGTGGAAGAGAAGTCTTATCAGGACTATACCGCACGGAAATAATCCCATTTCCGAATGCATCCGCCCCTGAGGGGCGGGTGCAGCTACCCTGAATGCTCCGCGACCCATCGGTCGAGCATGGTCGTTACATCGTCCACCGATACCAGTTCCATCGCCCCTTCAAATTCTGCCTTGGCGCCCCAGCGGGCTTCTTCAACGGTTTTTCCCGTGAATTGCTTCAGGGCTTCCGGATAGCGGTTTACACACCATTTCAGCGAACTGTATGGCCCTGAGCGGTTAGGATTGCTGGCTGCGAACAGTCCGAGTACATCAGTTCCGACGGCGCTGGCAATGTGCGCCGGGCCCGTGTCGGGGGCCACAACCAGGTCGGCATGGCTCATCAGAGCAGTCAGCTGTTTCAGGGTGTCCTGGCCACAGATATTGTGAACCGGGTGTTTCATGGCGCTTTCGATAGCCTCGCAATATTCTTTCTCGAACGGTGCGGGGCTGCCCACCAGAATGACCTTCATGCCATGAGTTTCAATGGCGTAATCGGCCAGCTGAGCATAGCGTTCAGCGGGCCAGTTACGCAGTGTATGGCTGGCGCAGGGGCTGATGACCAGGTTCTTCCTGTCCTTGGCCAGATGGCCATGAGCAAATTCGTGATCAGTGTCAGAGAGCGGAATATCCCAGCGGGGAGGCGCGGCCTTGAGCCCCAGTGGTTCCAGAAAGCTTGCCAGGCAGTCCCTGACATGCTGATGCGGTGCGGGCGCGATGCGCCGATTGATAAACAGGCTGTGGAGGTCTTTGCTCCGGACCTTGTCGTAGCCGATTTTGAGTTTCGCCGGGATGCAGGCCGCCGCCAGGTTTGCTCGGAAAGCGACCTGCATGTGTAGCAGAGCGTCAAATTTGCGGTCTTTCATTTTCCGGCGAAGCTCCGCGTAGCCTGCTCGGCCGGCCTTTTTGTCAAAAATGATGAACTCGACACCGGGCAGGTCGCCAATCAGTTTTGCCTCGATTTTGCCTATGACCCAGGTGACTTTTACGTTGGGGAGTTGTTCCTGAAGGCTGAGGACCACGGGGATGACATGGGTAACATCGCCAATGGCCGACAGGCGCAGGATGCAGATGGAGGCTGGGCTTGATAGCTGTGTTTGGCGCGTCACGTTACGGTCCGTTGCGATTCTTTAACCAGGGTATGTAGAGGTGTTCGGGGCTGATTGGTAAACTGTCGGCCATTCTAGCGTACTAGTATCCTGGCGTCTCGAGCCAGGCGCTGACCCGTTCATATGAGGAAGTCTGCACTTGCACCTTTCCGAGGGAAAACTATCTGTCGCCAAAGAGGCGAGTCTGTTGATCTCTCCCGGGTATGAGGGGGTGACGGCAGACTGGTTTCAGCCCTGCTTTTGGGGGGCTAATGCCGCGGTGGTAGACGAAGGCGGCCGAGGCGGCGCCTGGTTCCTGGATGCGGGTGGCGACGAGTTTGTGCTTCGGCATTATCGACGTGGTGGTCTGATCGGCAAGTTTGTGGAGAGAACCTACATCTACACCGGTCTGCTGCACGCGCGCTCATTTCGTGAGTTCCGCTTGACCCGGGAGCTTATACTGGCCGGGCTTCCCGTGCCGAACGTGATTGCTGCAGCGGTCTGGCGTCGTTCGCTGTGCTTCTATCGCGCGGCGATTATTGTTGAGCGTATTCCAGAGGCTGTGAACCTGCCAATCAGCACTCGGGTGAATAGTGAAAAGCTCTGGATTCAGACGGGGCAGATGATTCGCCGCTTCCATGACTGGGGGCTGGATCATGTCGATCTGAATTGCGACAACATTCTGGTCGCCAACGATAGGACCTATCTGATCGATTTCGATCGCTGCAGGCGCCGGGATCCTTCAAGTTCCCGGCAGTGGCAGGCGAATAACCTTCAGCGCCTGAAGCGATCGGTCGACAAAAGACTCGGCCTCCGCGCTGATCTTGACGTAGAGCGCCTATGGAAGCAATTACTCTCGGGTTATCATAGCGACATATCGTGACAAGGCCGTTACGTTTTTCGATCTTAAGGCCCACTCTCTCTTTTATTCCCGGATAACGAAATTGTTCATAGCCTCAAACCACTCCATTCTTTCCTCCTCCATTGCGGTTGCCATTTTTTTCTATCTGGCGACTCTGGCGATTGTTCCTGCCGTCTACGGCTACGCACCGGCGTTTCTGCTTCTGGCTGCTCTCGGTTGCTGGCGAACTCGCGAGATTGCTATGGTCATGAACCGCCGGGATCGGGTTTTCGCGTTAGCTTTTTTGCTCTATGGCATGGTGTACGTGGTGCTGACTCTCTGGCATCAGGACAACATGTCCAGCTTTGATCGTCCCAGCCGCTTTGTTGCTGCCGCAATCATTCTGACGATGCTGCTCCGTGTTCCTGTTACAGCGCGTGCAGTATTTGCGGGGGCTGCAATCGGGGCCATTGCCTCCGGTGTTTTTGCTGTTTATGAGGTGTTCGTGTCTGGTGTGGCCAGAGTGTCCAGTTTTGACAACGCGATTTACTTCGGAAATGGAGCGCTGATCCTCGCCCTGGTGTCTCTCACTGGACTGTTCGCGGAGTTGCCAAAGCCCGGTCGCCGCCGGTCGCTGCTGTTGTTTTATGGCCTTGGCTCGGTGGGAGGTGTCGCCGCATTGCTGTTGTCGGGCACCCGTGGTGGCTGGTTGGCCTTGCCCGTTATTGCGCTTGTGGGCCTCTGGGCCTATCGAGGTGTATTGATCCGTCGACCCAGGCTGCTGGCATTGGCGCTTGTGATCATCGCAACGCTTGGGGTTGTGGCAGGAAACATGAAGATCGTGAGCGACCGTGTCGATGTGGCCATGTCCGAAGCGCGCTCGTACTTCACGGAACACCGAGTGGGTACCTCCGTCGGGCTGAGGCTGGAAATGTGGAAAGCCGGAGCCTTGATGTTCTCTGCCCATCCTGTGACGGGTGTCGGTGAAAGTCAGTTTCATTCGGAGCTTCAGTCCCTGGTTGCAGACCGGAAAATCGATGGTGGGTTGCTCACCTTCCGGCACCTGCATAACCAGTTCGTAGATCATGCTGCCAAAGGCGGGCTGTTGGCGTTGGCGGCACTGCTTCTGGTGTTTGTTGTTCCCGTGATGCTGTTCTGGCGCTACCTGTCGTCAACAGAACCGACGATCAAGGCCTGTGCCTTCGCCGGCGTCGCTTTTACCTTATCCTTCGTGGTTTTCTGCCTGACGCAGGGTATGTTCAGCCGGAATCTCGGGGTTATGATGTACGTTATCCTGCCCCTGTTTTTGTGGGCCATCATTCGTCAGTCGGAGGCTGAAGATGCTGATGGACAGTCATCAGCCCTTGTTTCCTCCAGGAGGCTAGTTTGAGTACCCCGATCCTATTGGACTGCACACTCCGGGATGGAGGCTATTACAACAGCTGGGACTTTCCGGTTGATCTCATCAACGACTATCTGGAAGCCATGGCTGCACTTCCTGTCGGATACGTTGAACTCGGGTTGCGCTCCCTGAAAAATGAGGGCTTCAAGGGCGGCTGTGCCTATACCACGGATCAGTTTATCCGGACGCTTAGCGTTCCGGAGAGTCTCAAGCTTGGTGTTATGGTGAATGCATCCGAGTTAGTCAGTGGTGAAGGCTCTCTGTCGAGCCGGCTCGAGAGTCTTTTTGTCCCGGCTGACGGCTCTCCGGTGTCCCTCGTACGGATTGCCTGCCATGTCCATGAGTTTGAGCCCGCTCTTGAGGCGTCCGTATGGCTTAAAGATCGTGGTTATCAGGTCGGCTTCAATCTGATGCAAGTGGCGGACCGTGAGGCCGATGAGATCCGCCGGCTTAGCAGACTGGCCTCGAGTTATCCTCTGGACGTTCTGTACTTCGCCGATTCCATGGGGAGCATGAACCCGGCTGATACACGTCGTCTGGTGGCGCTCTTTCGGGAAAACTGGACCGGTGCCATGGGAATCCACACCCACGACAATATGGGTAACGCTCTGGCCAACACCATGGCAGCACTGGAGGAGGGCGTGACCTGGCTGGACGCGACCGTGACCGGCATGGGGCGGGGGCCGGGTAACACCAGAACAGAGTATCTCGCTCTGGCGCTGTCTGGCGACGGTAGTCGTGAATTTAATATCACACCACTGCTTTCAGTTATCCGAAATTACTTTGATCCTCTCAAGAGTGAACACCAGTGGGGGAGTAACCCCTACTATTTTCTGGCAGGCCAGTACGGTATACACCCAACCTACATTCAGGAAATGCTGAGCGACCAGCGATACAGTGAAGAGGATATCCTGGCGGCCATTGAGCATCTGAAGGTTGAAGGGGGCAAGCGGTTCAGCTTTACCAACCTCGAGGCCGCGAGGCACTTCTTCCGTGGTGAGCTGACTGGACGCTGGCGTCCTGAGGCCAGCCTCAAGGGGCGAGAGGTCCTGGTTCTGGGCTCAGGGCCCGGGGTTGAGCGGCACAAAGATATCATTGAACTCTATATCAAGACGTTCAAGCCGTTTGTGCTTGCTCTGAACGCGCAGCGTGGGGTAAGTGACGCTTTGATCGATGCGCGGGCAGCGTGCCATCCTGTCAGGTTGTTGGCAGACTGCGATGCTCATCGTAGCCTTCCGCAGCCGTTAATTACCCCTTATTCAATGCTGCCCGAGGATGTAAGGCAGTCTTTGGAGGGAAAGGAGATCCTCGACTTCGGGCTCAAGGTGTCCAGCGATACTTTTGAGTTCAACGCAAGCAGCGCCCAACTGCCTAACTCACTGGTTGTTGCTTACGTGTTGGCGATTGCCACCAGCGGTGGCGCGTGCCGCATTTCTCTTGCGGGTTTTGACGGGTTTTCGGCAGATGATCCAAGAAATGCTGAGATGGAGAAGCTTCTTGAGCTCTATCTGCAGCACCCGGAGCATCTGCCGCTACGGAGCGTAACACCGACCCGATACCGCGTACCGACCATCAGTATTTATGGTCTTGTGAGTTGACGTTCCTGGAGAAAAACAACGATGTCAGACTTTAACAGTAAGCTGAACAATGGCCCGTGCCTGGGCTTATTCAGCAAGACCACGGACAGTGCCTTCGTTGAGGCCGCGGGTCTTGGCGGAATGGATTTTATTATTCTGGATCAGGAACACGGGCCCTGCGGCCTGGAGACACTGCACCATCACGTGCGGGCTGCCCGGCTCGGGCGAATTGCTTCCATTGTTCGGGTTCGGGGCGTGGATAGTCATGCCATCGGCAGTGCTTTGGACAGCGGGGCCGATGGTGTCCAGGTGCCCAATATCAATACCGCGGAGCAGGCTCGGCAAGCAGTTGCAGCTGCAAGATTCCACCCAATGGGGCAGCGGGGAGTGTGCCGGTTTGTCCGGGCAGCAAACTACGGAACGATGGAGAAAGACCGCTATTTCTCCGACTCGAATACTCAGACACTGGTGCTTCAGGTTGAGGGCACTGAAGGCGTCCGGAATATGGATGCCATTCTCGACGTCGGCGGTTTTGATGTCCTGTTTGTGGGCCCTTATGATCTTTCACAGTCTGTCGGTTTGCCGGGCCAGGTGGACGCGCCGGAGGTACTGGCTCTGATTGAGGAAATTGCGGCGAAAGCTTCGGCCAAAGGTGTTTTGCTTGGGGCTTTCAGCGATCAGGTTTCCCGCTCAAAAGATCTTATGGCTGCGGGCTTCAACTACATTGCTCACTCGGTGGACGTTAATGTGTTTGCGGAAGCGTGCCAGCGTATGAAAGGAGATATTTGTGGCTGATTTTTCTGATATCTCAGTGGTTATCCCTGTCCGCGAGGGCAGTAGCCGGGTTCGGGAAAAGATCTTCCTTCCCTTCGGTGACAACACGACGCTGCTCGACTGGAAGATCAGCCAGCTGAAAAAAGTGCAATGGCCGGATCGTATCTTCCTGAGTTCGAACTCTGAACGAGTGAAAGAAGCGGCCCGGGCTCATGGTGTCGAGTTTCTGCCCCGCAACGATTACCTCAGCGTCGGACACCAGGCGTCATTCAGCGAAGTCATTACCGGGGTTGTTCAGGACATACCCACCGATCACTTTGCCTGGGTCACTGTTGTTGTGCCATTGATGTCGCCTGCCGAATATCGTTCGGGATTCGAGCTTTACCTTGAGCACGTTGTCGACAAGCAGAGCCACGACAGTCTGGTCTCGGTCAATCTTTTGAAGGAGTATTTCTGGGACAAGAACGGCCCACTGAATTATCAGGCTGACAAGAATCATACGATCAGTCAGGAATTGCCGGATATCTATCGTGTGACCAATGGCCTGTACATGAGAAGCCGGGAACAGACCCTGGCAGAGGGGTATTTCCTGGGTCCGAACCCTTACATGCATCAGGTTGGTAAGATGGCAGGGGTGGATATTGATGAGTTTGAGGACTACGAGATGGCCCTTGCCATGAAGGCCTTCTATCGTGATGAGTAACACGATTACCCGGGCTTGCTCTGGTTTCCCTTCTGATATTGAGTGTCATGGGTGTGATGGCTTTTTTTTCTGATTTCAGACGTCGTAAAGATCGTTGGTGGCGCTATGGCATTCTGAAGCAAGCGTACCAGCAGGCTCAGCACGCTGAAGAGGCCAACGACCAATCGTTATCCCATGCCTTCAAACGCTTCGGCTATAAGGCGCCTCCTGGAGAACTCCTCGCTGTGTGGCAACGGCTTACGGAGGTTGGAGCGTTACGCTGCACCGCACTTTCGGAGCAAGCAATCACTGGTGTCGAGCGCGCAATAGCCGACTTGCCCGCCACCACGATCAATGCCATGGCCTGGCTCGACCTGTATCGCCTCGGGCTGGGTATCGGTCTTTTTTTGCCAGCGAACCGGTTTCGGGATAAAGCGATTGCGGCAATGCTGGTTCGGTCCCAGCAGGCCAGAGCCTCACTAAACGAGCTCACCGCGGGGTGCTATGCAGCGATCGAAACGGAAAATTACCAGCGCGCAAACGACTTGCTTGAGCGAATGAAGTCAAGAGGACTGGATCAGTCGCGCTACGATCAGGGCCGTTGGCTGCTGCAGTTGTTCAGTGCACAACCGACGCCAGGGGGGCATCATCGCAAGTTGGATGACACGACGGTGGATGCGGAGTTCCGAAAGGAGCTCCAAGGCAGAAATCTGGCCCTGGTAGGGCCGGTGGCAACCAAGGCCATGAATGGCTCAGAGATTGATGCCAACGACCTGGTCATCAAGTTTGGTTATCGGGGGGGCGATACCGGGAGAGATCCTGCCACTCAGGGTGAGAGGGTCGATATCAGCTACTACAACAACAAACAGGCTCAGCAGCTGTCCCAGATGCCATACACCGGGGTTCTCGCCTCTTTGCGTTGGGCCGTGTTTAACAATCACAAGGGCCGCTCGTTTTTTCCAAAAGAGCTGAATAGCGTTCGCCAACTGGCGTCGTTGCAGTGGCTGATGCCGGATACACATCTGAACGCCGGGCCCAATGCGGTTCTTGACCTTCTGCGTTTCGGACCGGGGTCGCTCAAGGTATTCAATACCGACATGATGTTGTCATCGGGGCGATTCGCAGGCTACAAAGCGCCGGATGAGAAACCGATCGACTACACGCGGTCCTTTATCAAGACGCACGACCCTGTGGTCCAGTTCCTGATCCTGAACCGTTTGTGGACGGTAGGGCACATATCCGGAGATGAACGGTTTGAGGCCGTAATGGCTATGGGGCTGGAACAGTACCTGTTGCAGTTGCAGGAGGCTTATGGTGCACGTAAGCAGGCGCTGATCTGATGGCCTCTGAAAGCGCAGGCAAGGTCGTGCCGGAGAATACTGTAGCTCCGGCAAACCATTTTCGTCAGGGGGCGTGGCGACTGGTGTCTTACCTCGGGGAGGCCGAGAGTCTTGCTCTGCTGTCAGTCATTGAACAGGGTGAAATGACTTTCACCCGGGTGTTTCGTGACAATCGCCGGACCTTGAGTGCCCGGATTGAGACGGATACCGACGGGGCGCTTATGCTCAAGGTTCCTCGCGCCCGGAATGGTCGACGTTGGGAGCGGATGCTTACCTTTTTTCGCGGCAGTGATGCGGTCCGATCGTTCCATCAGCTCGAGAAGATGAAAGCCATGGGCTTTGCAGCGCCCGATCCGGTCCTGGCGTGTGAGAAGCGTCAGTCGGGTGTGGTGGTCGATGCTTTCCTCTGTTATCGGTTTGTTGACGGTCGGCCGGCAGAGGCCGGTGACGCCGGTCTGGTTCTTGATGCCCTCAGAAGGCTTCACCGAGCTGGTTACCTGAGAACGGATGCTCAACGTGCCAATTTTCTGATGGATGGTGATCAGGTTGTGTTTATTGATTTCCGTCTCAAGCGACCGCGCTTTTTTGCGAGTCTTCAGAAAGCGAGAGAGCTGGATCGGTTCATCAGGAGCTGTCCGGAGGCCGCCGTGCATCTGACCGACCAGGAGAGGGCGTCCCTCTGGTTACGGCTCGCCCACAGGCTGGAGAACCTCAGTTTTGCAATACGGGAATCCAAGCGCGATATACGCCGGAAGAAGCAGCAATAAGGCCAAGGTCGGCCAGCGACCCCCTGAATCTCAGCCAAGGCAGGATCAATGAAAAAAACCGTTATGTTTTGCCCGTCCAAAGTCTGGGGTGGTATCGAGAAAAATGTTCGCTTGCGGGCCCGGCTCCTGGGGGAGCAGGGAGTGGCCGTTTACGTCGTGTTACTGAAAGGTTTTTTTGAAGACCGTTTTCAGGACCTTGATAACGTGACGGTGATAGAGGTGGGCTCCAGGGGAGGGGATTTTAACCTTTTTGTAGTTGCCAACTACGTGAGAATTCTGAAGCGAATCCGGCCGGACGCCGTCTTTTCAGCTCTGAAAAAAGACTGGTGGCTGGTTACCCTCTCGTCGAAATTGGCGGGTGTTGAACGCGTCATCCTCTATCTGGGCATTGCCCGTCGCGTTAAAAGTCCGGTCAAGTTCTTTCTGATCTTTCGAATCATGAACGCCATTTTGATGGTGAACAGTAACTCATTGCGGGACGCCATGCTTCGGCACCGGCGGTTATTCAGTCCCGAGCGGGTCTGCCGCGTTTACAATGGCTTTGATCTGCCGCCGATAGAGGGAACGCAGCTTTCGATCAGGCAAACGCTAGGTCTGTCCGAAGACAGCATCATTGTCGGATGCGCCGGTCGATTCAGTCCGCAGAAGGGTTTTGACCTTTTGCCCGAAGTGGTGGCCCGCCTGCCTGAACATGTTCATGTTGTGCACGTGGGCGAGGGAGAGTTTGAGGTCCAGATCAAATCCGCCATCCAGGCACGCCCGGAATCCGGCCGCATTCATTTTCTGGGCTATCAGGCCGATATGCCCGCGTACTTTCGAAGTATTGATCTTTTTCTTCTTTGCTCCCGCAATGAAGGAATGGCAAACGTTCTGAATGAGGCCATGAGTCTTGGCGTACCGGTTGTTTCGACGAGGGTCCCCGGTAGTGAAGAGTTGTTGGATCACGGACGTTATGGTGTTCTGGTGAACATTGATGACGTAGACGCGATGGCGAACGGCATCCGGCGAATCCTTGACGGAGAGCTCAGTTTCGAGAGAGAGGCGTTGCGCGCCCACATTGCTGAGGAGTTCGGGATGGATCGCATGCTGAAAGAAACCCGGGAGTTGTTCTTTGGCGCTTAAATATCGAATACGGGCCCTCAGGACCGATACCTTGAATCGTTTACGTTATGGGCCAGGTGCACCAAGGTATGCGGAACGGGTGTGGATAGACCCTCGCCAGTGCTCGCAGTACATCGAGGCCGCTGATCTTGCCAGGCGAATGGGAACGGGCTCGCGGCAGTTATCGGGGCGGGTCGTCCGCGATTGGCCCGAGGATCTCCTGCAATCCTTTGATTCTCATCCTAAGCTTACCTATTGCTGGGCACACTGGCGCGACGGAAAAACCTGGGAAGAGGCCGGCGCCATTGAGTTCATGATGAGCCGGATTCGGGTTTCACCAACTGGCGTTACCGATAAATGTCGAACCCGTGAGGATGTCATACAGCGGTTTGAAACTCTGGAGCAGATCTGGATCGCGTCTCGGCAGCAAGGGTATCTTGCCTCGCAAGCACAGTTGGAACCCGACAACTTCCGCGAGGTCGGTGGTGTGCTGATGCACCTGGGACCGGGTGGGGAACCGGTCTTTTCGGGCGCTGGTTGTCACCGGTTTGCCATTGCCATGCTGCTCGATAGTCCCTTCCCTGCTCAGTTGGGCTGTGTGCACATTTCAGCCATTCCGGTGTTGCAGAGACTGCGGTCCAACAGCTAACAGAACGGCTTGTTGTAGCTATGAATAGGACGAGTTCAGACATGATGAACATGACGTGCTACAAAACCTGGGTATTCGACTGCGATGGCGTGGTTCTGGACTCCAATCGCATCAAAACGGATGCGTTTTTTCGAGCGGCCGAACCCTATGGTGCTCATTATGCGCGGCAATTGGTCGACTACCATGTAAAAAACGGGGGGATTTCCCGGTACATCAAGTTCCAGTATTTCATGACCGGGATTCTGGGTCGTGAGTCCGTGGATGAAGCGGAGCTGAGCCACCTGTTGTCGACCTACGCTGAGTATGTGAAGCAGGGATTATTATCCTGCGATGTCGCCCCGGGAATTGATCGGTTGCGACAGCTGACAAAGGACTCAAACTGGCTGATCGTCTCCGGTGGAGATCAGGTGGAATTGCGCTCGGTATTCAGTCAGCGCGGGCTGGACCATCTGTTCGATGGAGGTATCTATGGCAGTCCGGATACGAAGGACGAGATACTTAGCCGCCTCAAGGTCGAGCGTGTTATTGGCGAGCCGGCCATTTTTGTTGGTGATAGTCAGTACGATATCGAAGCGGCCGGGCGCGCGAGCCTGGATTTCATTTTCGTCAGCGACTGGAGCGAGTCGAGTTTTGACTTCAGGGACGCCGACATGACGCTTGGATCCATCGCCGCAATTGCGGACCAGTTCTAGCTGGTTCGGTGTATTCCCACTTTTGCTTTGGTCATCGCCTGTGAAACAAACCGACAATCACTCTAATACGCGTCTGATTATTCTCGGAGCGGGGAAGCCGTTCAAAGGCGAACAGCACAGCGTGCTTCGGGGAACCACTGGCCGCCGCCGGGTTCTGGACTGGTTGCTTCACGCGATGCGAGGTCTGAACCCTCAGACGCATTTCGTGGGTGGCTACCAACTGGAGGCGGTGGTTGAGCGTTATCCGGACCTGCACTACTCATTGAATCCCCATTGGGAAACCACGGGCGCAGCGGCCTCGTTACTGGAAGCGCCACTGGATGCGCAGCATACCCATTATGTATCGTACGCGGACATTCTGTTCCGTGATTCAGCCGTCGATGCATTGGCAGCCTTGCAGACCGAGATTGCGATACTGGTGGATTCCAATTGGCGTAGCCGCTACGAGGGCCGATCCCGGGAGGATATGGCCCGGTGTGAAAAGGTTAACCTTCACGGCGGCATGGTCACAAGACTCGGCCGAGATATCCCGGAAGAGCTGGCCGACGCGGAGTTTGTTGGTCTGGTGCGGTTATCGGGTGGTGTGGCTGATTATCTGGCGGATACTGCGGCCATACCGGAGTCCTTGAAATCTGGTAGTTTGAGTCAGTTGCTTGAGTATCTGCGTATTCGCGGGTTCCCAATTGCCGCTGTGGACGTGGCTGGTGAATGGGCCGAGATGAATGACGCCAATGATTTGAGCCGGTTCGTTTTGGGTACCAAGGCTCAGACGTTGTATCGATTACAGGGCGTTGTCACCCGCAGTCGAATTGAGGATCAGGTCAGTTTCACCGTCGCGGACTGGCTGGAAGGCTCGACGGATGTTCTGGCCGACATCGAAACGGAGTTGGCGGCATATTCCCGTTTGGTGGTACGAAGCAGTGCCCTGTCTGAGGATGGCTTCGGAGTGTCCAACGCCGGCGCGTACACCAGTATTCTGAATGTGGAGCGGGCAAATAAGGAGGCACTGCGTTCTGCGGTTGAGGAGGTGATCGCGTCCTACCCGGATGGTCATCCGGAGAATCAGGTGCTGGTCCAACCGATGCTGGAGCGGGTTATTGCCAGTGGCGTCGCCTTTACCAAAACGCTTTCCTCCGGCGCCCCCTACTATGTTGTGAACTATGACGATACCACCCGCAGCACGGAGTCGATCACCAGTGGCTCGAGTCGGGAGCACAAAACTCTGGTTGTCCGCCGGACTGCGCCCGAAGACGGGCTTTGCATACCCGATAACCTGGCGGGATTGCTCCCGGCGTTGCGGGAAGTGGAAGATCTTCTGGATTTTGACTCTCTTGATATCGAATTTGCGATCACGGAGGGTGGAAGTATTCACATCCTTCAGGTCCGTCCGATTGCTGTCCAGCATGAACTGAATCCGGATGACTTCCAGGATGGTTACCTGAAAGCAGCCGTGGCGCGTTTCCGCGAGCTGCAGTGTCCGGGGCCTTTCGTGCTGGGTCGAAACGGTGTTTTTGGCGTCATGCCCGACTGGAATCCGGCGGAAATCATTGGTACCCGGCCGGGGCGTCTGGCGTCCAGTCTTTACCGATATCTGATTCTTGATGATGTCTGGGCGACTCAAAGGGCGGAATACGGATACCGGGACGTCAGACCGCAACCGTTGTTACAGATGTTTGCAGGCCACCCCTACGTTGACGTGCGTGCCAGCTTCAACTCATTTATCCCCGCTACCGTGCCCGATGGCCTGGCGGAACGGCTCGTCGATTTCTATCTGGGTTGGTTGAGGCAGCATCCGCACCTGCACGACAAGGTGGAATTTGATGTGGTGCCTACCTGTTATGCGCTGGACTTTGAGCGTTGGCGTGAGCGCCTTGCCGTTGAGGGGGAATTCCAGCCGCAGGAGATTGAGCAACTGGCTGAAGGCCTTCGAGCCATAACGGCCGGTGCCGTTGCCCGCACCGATGGAGATTTACGTCTGGTTGCGGAGGCCGAGGCCAGATTCGACCGTTTTGATTGTCAGCCGAAGCCCAGCCTTGATCTTGTGTTTGCACTTCTCGAGGAGTGCCGACGTTATGGAACTTTGGTATTTGCCCATCTTGCGAGGAGTGGCTTTGTGGCGGTGACGTTGCTGAGGTCCGCTGTTCGTAATGGCGTGTTATCCCAGGCCGCCGTAGACGAATTCATGAATTCGATCCGCACGGTGTCGCACCAGTTTACCGACGATATGGCCAGTGTTGCGCAGAAGCGAATGCCTTTTGCAGAGTTGGTGTCTCGGTACGGGCATCTTCGGCCGGGAACCTATGACATCACTTCTGCCTGTTACGGGGAGAACCCGGAGCAATATCTGGCGCCTGCCGTGGCGCGTGCGGAATTGGCGGAGCTCGGACATGGCGACGAGTCACCTATGGGTGCCTGGAATGAGGAGAGGGCCGCTTTTGCGAGCGCGATGGCATCGGTTGGGCTGCCGTCGGATGTTGATGTTCTTGAGCGTTTTTTGCGGGGTGCCATCGAAGGCCGTGAACGGGCTAAATTTGTGTTTACGCGCCATTTGTCACTGGCGATTGAGTGTCTTGCCCGTGTTGGTGCGGAGTATGGCCTTGGCAGAGAGCAGGTTGCCGGGATTCCGCTGGAGGCGTTCGCAACGCTGCGCGCCGGGCAGGTTGGAGGGGCCGACAGAGGCAGCTGGCTGACTTTGCGAGCGGAAGAAGGCGAGCAAGCAGCCCGAGCTGCGGCAATGATTGAATTGCCGCCGTTGTTGTTCTCGGAGGCTGACTTTTATTCTTTTGTCTATTCTGAGAGCCACGCCAATTTCGTCGGAAAGCAGCGGGTGGTCGCCGAGTGCGTCGATCTCCGTAACGTTTCCAATGAGAAGGGAGCAATCCTGGAAGGCAAGGTAGCGCTCATCCCTCAGGCGGATCCGGGCTATGACTGGTTGTTCGGCCACGGGATTGCAGGACTGATTACGATGTACGGCGGTGCAAACTCCCATATGGCCATTCGTGCGGCGGAGTTTGGTCTGCCAGCTGCCATTGGTGTAGGGGAGGGTAAATACGCGGCGCTCGCCAAGGCTGACGTTCTGGAGTTGGACCCTGTCAACAAGCGTATCGAGGTGATTCGATAACATGAGAATCGGCATCACTCAGAGGGTAGAGGTGGTCGCCTCTTATGGCGAGCGCCGGGATTGCCTGGATCAGCAATGGTTCCTGTTTATGGAAGCGCTGGGCTATACGCCCATACCGATTCCCAATCGGCTTGACGATGTTCAACGTTGGGTCCGGGCTGCAGGAATCGAAGGCTTGATACTGTCTGGAGGGAACGATCTGACGCATCTGCCTGGTGCCGTGAACACCGCGCCAGAACGTGATCAACTGGAGGTGGAGTTGCTGTCATGGGCTCACGAGAATGAAGTGCCGGTTATCGGTGTGTGCCGAGGCTTGCAGATAATGAATGTCTGGCTGGGCGGCGATCTGGTGCCTGTGGAGGGCCATGTGGCCGTTCGGCATCCTCTGGTATCCAGCTCAGAGGCAAAGGTCTGTTTTCAGCAGTGCACGGAAGTGAACAGTTACCATGGCTGGGGGATTGCCAGCAATGGCCTGGCTGGAGCCCTGACGCCTCAGTGTTATAGCCCCGAGGGGCATGTTGAGGCCTTCCTGCATAATCGACTGGCCTGGGCGGGTATCATGTGGCACCCAGAGCGCGAGTCGACATTCAGCGACGCTGACAGCCGTTTGTTTAATCATATTCTCCGAGGTGAAGCATGCGAACACTGATACTGGCTGCAGGCCAGGGAACCCGGTTGCGGCCTTATACGGAAGACCGCCCTAAATGCATGGTTGCTCTTGCTGGTGTTCCGCTGCTGCACCGTCAGATGGCTGCGATGAGGCAATGTGGCATTACGGATGGCATCACGGTCATTGGAGGTTACCGATCCGGCGATCTGGATACGCTCGGGGCTGGTCTCGTGATTAACCCGGAGTATGCCTCAACCAACATGGTTCGCACGTTGTTCTGTGCTCAAGACCAGATGGTACCCGGTGAGGATCTGGTCATCAGTTACGGTGACATTATCTACGAGCCAGGCGTTTTTCAATCGCTACTGGATTGCGAGGCGCCTGTGTGTCTTGCCGCTGATCGTGAATGGCGCAGACTCTGGCAGTTGAGGATGGATGAGCCACTTGATGACGCTGAGACTTTCCGTATGAACGAGAAGGGACTTGTCATCGAGTTGGGTAAAAAGCCGGAAAGTTACGATCAGGTCGAGGCCCAGTATATGGGGCTGATCAAGGTTCGCGCAGACCACGTCCAGGCTTTCAAGGATGCTTTTCTGGCACTGGACCGGTCCCGTTTATACGACGGTAAAGACTTCGACAACATGTATATGACCAGCTTTATTCAGCACCTGATTGATACAGGCTGGCCGGTCAAAGCCTGTCTTGTTTCCAATGGCTGGCTGGAGGTCGATACAGCAGAGGAGCTGGAAGCCTATTCTGAAATGGCGGCGGATGGCCGCCTTGATTCTTACTGCAAACTGTCCAGTTGATGGCGTAGTTGATAAAGCTCGTCCACCAGGTTCTGGTATGGGGCGAGCATGGTCTGAATAGCCTCGGTCTGACCAATTCCGATATTCAGAACGGATTTGCTTGGATCAAAGGGCGCTGAGGACGTTTGCGATTCTGGCAGGCTGAGAAAGGCGCAGAGCCTTTGTGCTTCCGAGCCGTGGTCTTTTACGAAACTTTCAAAATTGACCAGCAGTATCTGCTCGCGGCCAAGTTGGTCTGCCAAGGCTCTCAGGCTTTTTATTTTGGCCCGAATACCCGTTAGTACGTAGGAAATATCGTCTTTTTCATCATCGTTGAACGCGGGATCGGACTTCCGTTTTCCGATTTTTCCTTGCCGAACCACTTCCGCAAACTGGTCCACCGGGTCGCGATGAACAACAATCAATCTGTACGGTTGGAAGACGGCTGGCCAGATATGCTCGTGTTTACCTACCCAGATCGGCTGATTCCAGACAATCGCGGGTTTTCCGCCAGCCTGGGCTAGCCCCACGGCTTGCAGCCAGTTGTTCCAGACTGTGGTGTCGGTGTGGTTGCCGTTGTTGCCAAGATGACGTCGGTATTTGCCAAGATACTCCAGTTTTAACCGGTTATGCCCGACTTGTTCTTTCAAAGGCATGGATGCCTGCGCTTTGCCTTTTGCTGCTTTCAACTGGGCGGCTGGAAGTTTTCCAAGACGGGTTTCCAGCCACATGCCCCTGGCCAACCATTTTGCACGCTGAGCAGTTGGTGCCTCCAGCATCGAGCCAATACGGCCGCTGCGCTTGAAATCCGTAAATTCTCCACGGGGTACGAAGCAATCTGGATGGCCCTTAAGATAGTCGACCACAGCCCCTGAGCCGGACCAGTAAATGCCGGCTACCAAGATATTGAGCGGATTGGAGTATTCAGTCATAGGCATTCTTCACAGTCTGGAATCGGGGGCGTCAAGAAAGGCGGCCACGACCACCTCACTACGAAACGGTGCCAGCCATTCAGGTTCTACGATAATCGGCAGCTTCTGTGTTACCGCTGACAGTCCATTGGCCAGCCCCTCTACCGTTCTCGGCGTCAGGTAGGCTTCAAGATCTCCCCGGAATACGTCGCGAACGCCACCACGGCTCTCGACCGCCATAATGGGCGTGCCACAGGCCAGGGCTTCGGTCAGCACAATTCCAAGACCTTCGTATTCAGACGCGAGCACGAAGAGGTCGGCATTTTTCATCCAGGGATAGGGATTCTTACGCTTGCCTGCAAATAACACTCGATCGTGGATACCAAGTTCTTTGGCCTTGTCTTCGAGCTCGCTGCGCAGAGGCCCTTCCCCGACAATCACAAGTTTGTGGCTGATTCCTGACCGGGCATAGGCTTCCAATAGCAGCGCATGGCCCTTCTGGGGCACCAGGCGCGCCACATTCAGAATGTAGGGCGCGGTGGGAATATCCGGATCGGCCTCACCAGCCAGTGTCTCGATCTGTCCGATCGGACAAGGGTTGGTGATTACCCGAAGGCTGGCGGGCTGAATGCTGCCTTTTTCGAAGGCCTCAAGGGCCGAGTCCATGACGCCGGACGACACGCAGGCCAGGTGACGGCGGTGGAACACCAGCTTCCACTCCAGCTTTTTCTGCCAGAGTGGCCGGTCGTAATGAATGACGTTTTCAAGAACGTAGACACAACGCTCGTCCCGAAACGACCAGAAATATTTGAAGGTGCCCAGTCCACGGAAAATGATTCGGTCGAACCGGCCGTGCTGCTTTTCCAGGGCGCGGATGTGGCGTTTCAGCAGCCAGCCACTGAGCCAGCCAACCCACATGAAGTGGGAGCGTGGGAGCAGGACGCCAAACAGCAGCCGGGATAACAGAAATACCGGAATGCCAATAATCGACTTCATCAAGGCCTGAAACTGATCAAAGTAATGCAGTTTCACGCCCGGGTTGGCAGGCGCCAGGTCATTGGGGTGATTCCGGCAAGAAAGCAGATGGCTTTCATGGCCTTCCCCGGCAAAAGCATCGGCCAGATTGACCGCGACGCGTTCCATGCCGCCCATTTTCAGACTGTGGATAACAACCAGTGTTCTCATGCCGGTTGCTTCTTCTTGATGCCATTTTCGGCCCAGAAGGTCTTGTTATCCTTCACGGCTTTCCGGATGGCCCGGTTTCTGGCCCAGATCTCGGGTTTTGAATAGCCCCGGGCATGATCCAGATGCAGGCACACCGTGCTGTATCGAATCTGCATGGATTTGTGGCCATAGTTCCACAGACGCTCCCCCAGCTCGCGGTCCAGGCCACCATACTGCATGTCTTCGTTGAAACCGTTCACCGCAATCAGATCTTTGGTCCAGGTGGAGCTGTTCATGCCATTCCAGCTTGCGGCTGCAGGGGTAATCCGGTTCATAAAACGACGGAACCCGCGTGAAGAGGAAAGTTTCCAGAGTTTGTGGTTTTTGGGTTGGCCGTGGGCAACCAGCCACTGGGGCTTGAAGATTTCACCGGAGCGAATGTCATTGTCGGTGATGGCCTCGGATACCGGCATGGTCAGCTTGATGTAACCGCCGGAAAGAAAGTAACCGGGCCGGGCCAGATCGTGATGGGTCTGAATGAAATCCGGTTCGGGAATGCAGTCGCCGTCGGTAAAGATCAGGTAGTCGCACTCAGTTTCACGGATGGCTTTGTTGAGAATCTGACACTTTCGGAACCCGTCGTCTTCGTGCCATACGTGATCGATCGTGAGAATGCCGCGGGCTTTGAAGGTATCAATCAGTTCTTTTGTCTCATCGGCCGAACCATCGTCCGCAATTATGACACGGAATGACTTGAAGCTCTGGCATTCATAGCCAGTGAGCACTTTGCTAAGCCAGAGGGGGGAGTTGTAGGTGGTAATCACCACACCAATGGAATTTGGAGACATAAGATACCAGTGCCCGAGCCGTCAGATTGAAACGGGCCCTAGTATACACTTGCTCCGGCCTGGATGCCTGTCAGGGGTTTTTCAGATCTGCCCGGACAACCTCAGATAGCGATCGATAACCAGAAGCGAGATCAGCCGCTCATGGTTGTGATTACTGAACCTCGCCGCATGTTGTCGGGCGTTTGTGATAATGCGTTTTGCTTCCGAAGGGTGCTCACGGTAGTAGGTGACCTTCTGCTCAAGATCGGAAAAATCATCCTTGAGCTGGACGTAATGGATGTCTGGCTGCAGGGTGCCTTCCATAAACCAGGTTTCAAATCTCGGCCGCCGCATCAGGCACAGAGAGTTCGATGCCATGATCCATTTCAGGTTGGTGGCAACGTCGATACCTTCCACACTAACGATGAACTGATGCTCGAGTTGCTCCGGGATGGTCATGAAAGGCTTGTGATAGGCCTGCAATGCGGGCTCTTTGTGGCGCACACATCCGATATCGCAAAGTTGGCTGTCGGCCCATTTTCGGGCGAAAGCAATGCGTTCCGGGTGATTGGATTTTCCCCGCCAGACAGCCGTGGGGTGTTTATCTTCGAAGGCGAGCTTATCGTCTACCTTGACGTAGTGGCGAACAGTATTGAGTTTCAGGAGCACGGAGTGCGCGTTGGTATCGTTAGCGGTGATTGGCCGGCTTTTAACGAAACGGGGATGCTCGGGTATGCGGGTAACATCGCCTAACTGATAGGCAACCCTGGCGTCCCGTGGAAAGTAACGAATCACGTTACGAAGGTCAAAGTAATAGGCACTGCTTTTATTGCGCGGTGAAAACAAGCGGATGGGCTCGGCATCGGGCGCCGGTGCGAAGGTTTGGTGTAAACGGTTGTAGTAACGAACCCGGGCCATGATGTCCGCTCGGATGCTTGGCGTCAGGCTTTCCAGCTCAGACATAAGGCGGTCACGTTGCTGTGACCACCACGCCCAGGGCAGAGCGCCGGACAACGCGTTGGCGGCATAGAAGCCGGCTTTGTGCAACCGATTGGGGCGGGCGTTCTGCTTTGCCATACAACCTTCCTGAATACCGGACGAGAAATGTATGGCAATAAGTTGTAATCAAGCCCCATGTCATCCGGGTGACGATTCTGTGGCAATTCGATGACGTTGGGGCTGGCGCTAACGACAGATTTTATGAGGGTAATAGGGGTTGGGGTTGCCGGGCGGGCGATGTCGCAGGCGCTTGTATTCCCATTGATACTGAGCTGGTGCCATTCGAATGACTTTCTCGACCGATTGATTCAGCGCAGTTGCGGCCACCACGGGATCTGAGTCGCCATTGCCCGGAACTGCCTCCTCAACGATCAGGCGGAATCCATTGCCATCCGGCAGGCGTTCAGCAAAAGTGACCAGAACGTTGGCTCCGGTTTTCTGAATCAGGCGATTCACCAGCGTCATGGTGCGCACTTCCATCCCGAAGAAGGGAGCATAGGCGTTGGTTTTGCCTCGTGGCGACTGATCCGGAAGTATGCCGGCCACCCCGCCTTCTTTCAGAATGCCCATCAGCCGGAGCAGTCCCTTACGGTCACCGCGCACCAGTTCGGAACCCAGACGACCACGTACGCGGATCATGTAGTCCTCGAATTCCTTGATATGGGGAGGGCTGTAGAGGGCAGCCATCTTGTAGCGAGACGAAAAAAACAGTCCGGTCAGTTCCCAGTTGCCGAGGTGGGGGGCGAGCAGAATCAGCCCCTTGCCGGAGGCCAACGCCTGATCAACCAGATCCAACCCTCGGGTTTCCTTGATAAGTTTGAAGCACTTGTCGACCGGCCATTCCCACATCAAAGGAATCTCCATCGCCGTCATGCCGGTATGGGCCATGGATTCCTTCGACAGTCTTTGCTGTTCCTCCGCCGATAGTTCCGGCAGGCAGATCCTGAGGTTTACGTCGGTGGTTTTTCGCGAGCGACCGTTCAGGCGCCAGGCCAGCAAACCGACGAACCTGCCAATGGCCTGGGCAAGTTTCAGAGGCAGCAGGCCGGCGATACGTAACAAGCCGGCAATCAGAAAATACTTGAGCTTGCTCATGACCGACCGTATCGATCCTCGTAACGAACAATGTCGTCTTCACCGAGATAGGAGCCGGATTGAACCTCAATCAGCTCAAGATCGATGACGCCGGGATTCTCCAGAGAATGGATCTGGCCAACCGGGATGTAAGTGGACTGGTTTTCCGTGACCAGATAGGTTTTCTCGCCATTGGTAACTTTGGCGGTGCCACTGACCACGATCCAGTGTTCAGCCCTGTGGTGATGCATCTGAACTGATAGCTTGGCGCCGGGTTTAACCGTGATTCGCTTGACCTGATAACGGGTACCGTTATCAATGGAATCGTATACCCCCCAGGGGCGGTAAACTTCCCGGTGATTCATATGTTCGTGGCGACCATCATTCTTGATCGTTTCCACCACTTTCTTGACGTCCTGAACCTGATCTTTGTGAGCGACCAGCAGGGCATCTTTTGTTTCGATGATCACCAGGTCCTTCACACCTACGGTGGCTACCAGTCGGCTATCGGCCCGAACCAGGGTGGTCTCGGTATTGTGGGCAATGACATCGCCCGAGAAACAGTTGCCGTTGGCATCCTTGTCGCTCACTTCCCAAAGCGCTGACCAGGAACCAATATCGCTCCAGCCTGCATCCAGTGCGACTACCGCAGCGTTATCCGTTTTTTCCATGACGGCATAATCAATGGAGTCTTCCGGGCACTCAGCAAAGACGCTTTCGTTTACGCGGGTGAAATGCAGATCCTCACTGGCGTCATCCAGCGCAGCCTGGCAAATGGCGAGAATATCCGGGCGGTGTTTCTGAAGTTCCTGAAGGTAAGTGCGAGCGCCAAAAAGAAACATGCCGCTGTTCCACAGGTAATCGCCGGAGCTGAGATACTGTTCCGCAGTCTTCTGGTCTGGTTTCTCGACGAACCGGCTGACTTCGAAGCTGCCGTCTGCCAGTCCGGAACCCTGTTGAATATAGCCGTAACCGGTTTCGGCATGGCCGGGTACAATCCCGAAGGTGACCAGCTTGCCCTGCTCGGCCAGCGGGATTGCCTTTCGAATACCGTTCTGGAATGCGCCCATATCCTTGATCAGATGATCCGCCGCCAGTACCAGCATCAGTGGGTTCTGATTCTCATCGGTTTTTCTGATCAGTTGCAGGGCAGCAAGGGCGATGGCCGGCGCCGTGTTGCGGCCACAGGGCTCCAGGATAATGCGGGCATCGTTGTAGCCGGACTGGCGCATCTGTTCTGCCGCCAGGAACCGGTGATCTTCGTTGCAGATCAGCAGCGGGTCAGCAGATTCCATGCCCTCAAGTCGGGCGACCGTGAGTTGCAGCATGGACAGTCGATCGTCCGTCAGTTTCAGGAACTGTTTCGGATTCAGTTGCCTGGACAGTGGCCAAAGGCGTGAGCCGGTGCCTCCGGCCATGATGACGGGGTGAATCATGTGCACACTCCGGGTTGTGAAAGTTGCGATGGATGCAGATAAAAGTGGTCGATATCTTATCACGCTGCCAGGCACGGTTTTATCTTAAGCGTTGGAAATCTTCCCAGGAATGTCCCTGGCTATCCTGCTCCCAGGCTAATCGCTTTTCGAAACGTCGAATCTTCCTTTCAATATAGCGCTCGCTCCAGCCGGGTGCCGAGGCCAGGGCCTGGGGGATAGCAGGAGCCCCCAGGCCGTCCACCAGAAACAGCTCAGGTTGGCCGGTACGATCGGTTACCACAAGATTGTGTGGCAGTAGATTGCGGGTAAGAATGCGGTTCGCGGTCAGCCAGTTCTCAAACCGCTGAATGGCTTCAAGGAGCTCATGCGTTAGCCCTCCGCCCCGGATCAGGAATTCGAGTGTCGGTGCTATATTGCCGTCCTTGCAGCGAAGCATTTCGCTCTCGTTCGCTGGACCCAGGGTGGTCGCAACACGGCCATAGAACTTTGGTAAGTGACTCCACAGGCTTTCTTCGTTACCTGTTTGAATCAGGCGTCTTATAGCCAGTTGCTGGTGTGCTCTCAGTTCCTGGGTGTTGTCATTGAGCCGGGCTTTTCCCAAAAGCCGTTTCACCACTGACTGTTTTTGATACCTTGCCTGGATACTCCCGGGACGAATTACCTTCAGGCAGCGGTCCGGATTGTCCGGATGTTGAAAGCAAAAACGATTGGCACCTTGCGCAAAGGGCAACAGTGAATCCAGATTGGCTTCCGCCTGATGGTATTGATTATGTGCACTATCCACGGCGTGTAACCTCACGGTACACCTGCAAGGTGTTCGCAACCATAGAATCGACGCTCAGTTCACGGGCAGCAAAATCCCGTACTCCAGCCTGAGACTCCACCAGTTCGGCAATCGGCGTGTTGAGAAGCGAAGATAGCCCGGCGGTGTCACCCGTCGGACAGATGTGCTGTGGTGGGAGCAACTCATTGGCCACGGGCACATCGGTTGAGACTACTGGTTTTCCCGAAAGAAGAGCTTCTGCACAGACATAGGAAAAACCCTCGCGCCGAGAAGAAATTACAATTCCGTCGACGGACTGCATCAGTCCGGGAATATCTTCCTGATAGCCGATGAGCTTGACTCTGCTGGTAAGCTTTAGCCGCTCGATCCTCTCCTGCAGTGCCTCGTGCTCTTTCCCGTCCCCTGCGATCAGCAGGCTGCCTTTTGCGCTCTGGAAGGCATCAATAAGTTGATCGAAGCCCTTTGCGTGAACCAATCGGCCGACAGCCAACCACAAGGGGCGATCGTAAGTCTGGAAGTTGAAGGGCGCTTCCGGGCATCGCTCGATGTTTATTCCGTTATAAACGACAGTTACGTTTCCGCCAATATCACTGGCCAATGCGTGGCTAACGGCAATAATCCTTGAAAACCGATTGGCAGCCGGATATCGGGATTTGAAATTGTGAATGGTCGCGATGAAACGGGTTTTGGGAAACAGGGGCGACAGTAGCTGGATTGTCGCAGCGGACTTACTGCCCTGAGCGTGGATCAGGTCGAATTCCTGAGCCCGAAGCGCCTTTACGATCGCGGCGATCAATGTAGGAGAATAACGGGACCCTTTGGTGTTGACCGGGTACCGGTTTACTCCGGGATCAAGAGATTCGAGGTGTTCCGGTGCCGACATGCAGTAGACAGATACACCCGCTCCCGCCAGTCCGTTGGCAAGATCGGCGAAGTGTTTCTCCATGCCGCCTTTTGCGGACGGAGGCGATAGCATCATCAGCAGAACTTTCACTGGAGCTCCGCCCGTTTGGTCTGAATTGCTGCTTCGTATATTTCGAGTGTGGACTCTGTCTGCGCCCGCAGTAAAAACCGGTCCGGAAGAAATATTTCAGGCTTGGGTTTGTCCAGTAGCCCGAGCACGGCGCTGGCAAACGCGCCAGTGTCGTCCGGTGTCACCAGCCCTTCCCGGAAACAGGCTTGCAGGGTTTCCGCTGCACCGCCGCGGTTGTACGCCACCACCGGTGTACCGGACGCCAGGGCCTCGGTGACTGTGCGGCCGAAGGGCTCTGGCTTGGTGGACATGTGGCACACCACATCGGCCAGCAGGTAGAGGTTGGTCATGTCGTTTCGCTGGCCGAGAAACGTGACTTTATCAGTCAGTTGCAAACGACTGCGTTCCTTTTCCAGCTCCTGCAGAAAGCGCTCCTTACCCGGTTCTGCGCCGCCAACGATGATGCCGTGACAATCCGGGCGTTGACGTACGATACGCGCCATGGCCTCCAGAAAATGCAACTGGCCTTTCCAGCGAGAGATACGGCCCGGCATCATGATGATCTTTTTGCCGGCGAGTTGAGGAAACCTCCCGAGGAGGTGGTTTTGCCATTGTTCGTTGATGGCTCGGTTGCGGAAGGCTTCAATGTCTACGCCACGCTGGACCACCGTCAGCTTGTGTTCCGGCACAGAAAAGTGCTTCAGAACATAGTCTCGTACGCAATTGGACACCGCTATGACCTGGTCCGCTTTTGCCATGATGGCGCTGTAAGGCGTCACTGAATACATGCCGTGGAAGGTCGAAACTACGGCCGGGCGTTCATGTTGTGGCAGCGTTTTCAACGCCAGGTGAACAATCCAGGCCGGCATTCGGGAGCGCACGTGAACGATGTCTGGCTTCAGATCCTTCAGCAGCTTGCGCATGGGCAGTATCTGTCCGAATGAAGCCGGCGTTTTTCGGTGTATCGGCATGTGAATATGCGAGGAGCCCTGGCCGCGGACCTGTTCGGCCATCGGGCCGCCGTTGGAAACCACGAAGGATTCGTGGCCTCGTTTCACCAGTTCGGCAGCGAATTCAACAGTACCTCTTTCCACACCGCCACTGTGCAGCGCCGGTAACGCTTGTAGAACCCTCACCTTGTCCGCTCCCCGTCCTTGTTCTGATACTTGCCCAGGAATATCTGCATTACCCAGCGGCCGGCCCGGTCCGCTTCCCAGAGACGATCGTGTCGTTCGGGCTGTTCGGCCATGATTGATGCGTGGTCGGCCCAGTGCGCCAGCAGTCCTTTCTTTGCGAGTTGCTCGACACCATTGGCTACCCTGCTTCCCGATCGAGGATTAAGATCCAGAAGGCCGGTTGGCACCCCCGACGTAACGGCTTCGCACACCATGGACTGGCTATCCGGTGTTACCCAGACGGCTCTTGATGACGCGAGCTGGTGGTTCAGCCAGCCCTCGTGCGTCTGATTGTGGTCAACGACTGAAATCCTGGGGCCCTGAAGCTCCGAGAGGCTGTCGGACAGGGCTTTTGGTGTGCGCCGGGAGTTGGTGATGGTCCAGCGCCATTCGGGGTAGCGTGCCATCAGGTCGCCCAACTGCGAAAGAATGGCATCATCATGCCAGTCATAGTGCTGCGATGGTCCTCCGATCAGTACCAGAGCTTCGGGCTTGCTGGTGAGCCTGGCCAGGGGCGTGACGGCATTAATTACCCCCTCTGTGATCAGAATGTTGCGAGCAGGCTTAACCTTGTCGTGGGCCGGAATAATGGCGGCATCGACCAAACGGAGGGGGAATCCAGGCTTCATCAGCACGAGCGTTTTTGCCTTGCGATAGCGTCGCAAGGCCAGCAATAACCGGTGGGTTCCTGAACCGGCCCCGATTATAAGTGCAGGGGCGGGCAGGTTTGGCACCGAAGCCGGCGCAATTCCCGTCAGTGCTCGCCACATCGGGGTTGGGTAATCCGTGGCGTTTATCCAATGGAGGTCCGCGCCGGCGAGGACGCGCAATCGATTACCCAAACCGCGTAACTGGTTGCGATGGCCGGCCTTGTTGTCGGTAATCAGCCAGATAACGGGTGCGGTGGCGCCGGAGTCCCTGTTCAAGAGTTACCTCTTCTTCTTCCGTTTTCGGCCATAGAAGCCCGGATCATCCCTGTTCGGTCTGGTTTTGAAGCGGCGGTGCATCCAAAGATACTGGTCGGGCGCCTTGCGGATTTCCTGCTCGATAATGGCGTTGATTCTGGTGGCATCCTCAAGATCATCGCCACTGGGGAAGTTCTCCAGGGCAGGGTGGAAATAGATGTCGTAGCCCGGGCCATCTTCCCGACGGAAATGACTGAAGGGAACCACCTTGCACTTGCTGCGCTCAGCAATCCGGGATGTGGCAGTAATGGTGCCGGTTGGAATCCCGAAGAAGGGCGCGAAAACGATGTCTTTTCGGCCATAGTCCTGATCCGTGGCGTACCAGACGGCCCGGTTGTTTTTCAGGCAGCGAAATAGCCCGCGAAGGTCACGTGCGCCCAGCACCGAACCGTAACGTCGGCCGCGAGCCCGCGTCATCACTGCGTTCATCAGTGGGTTGTTGTGATCCCGCTGCATGACGTCTGCCTCAATATACTCCGTCGCCAGGCTACCACCCAGATCCAGCGTGCTGTAGTGGCCTCCGAGCAACAATACGCCATGCCCCTCTTCGAGCGCTTGCTCGAAGTGTTCGAGACCGTGAACTCTGGTGATCTTTTTGAGTTTTGACGCATCGCGAAACCAGGCAACACCAATCTCCATCAAGCCAATCCCGTTGGCGATAAAGGCATTGCGAACCAGCGCGGCCTGTTGCTGCTGGTTCAGCTCCGGGAAACACAGGCGAATATTCACTTCGGCAATATGGCGCCGGCTTTTCGCCAGCCGCCAGGCCAGCAGGCCAGCAATCTTGCCCAGCCACCATTGCAGGCGCAGCGGCAACTGGGCCACTAGCCACATCGCGGCTATGCCAAGCCAGGTTGGCCACCATCGTGGATGGCGGTAGGCTGAATAGTCTGTGTTTCGTGGTAGTTTGCGGTACTTCTTCTTCAAAATCGTGAATCCTGCATCGACAAACGGTTTTCCGGGGGGCAAGATGCCCGTCCAAAGAAAAATTGGCCCTATGATAACGCACTGTTTTGCCGGGAGTCCTGCGTGTTCCAGTTTATCTATTCCCAGCTGATCCGCCTTGTGCTGCCGTTCATACTGATCCGGCTGTGGTGGCAAGGGCGTAAAGCGCCCGCCCTTCGGCGCGACTGGCAACACCGCCTGGGTTGGGTGCCCGAAATTTCTGGGCCGGTTATCTGGGTACACGCCGTGTCTGTGGGTGAAACCATTGCGGCAGGCCCGTTGGTCAGGCGCCTGCTCGCCAGGAATCTGGGTGCCACTATTCTGATGACGGCGATGACCGATACCGGGTTGGCCCAGGCCCGCAAGATGTTCGGTGACAGGGTAACGTATGCCTACGCCCCATACGATACGCCCGGAGCTATCCGTCGCTTTCTGGATCGCATCAATCCCAGGATTCTGGTTATTCTCGAAACTGAAATCTGGCCCAATATGATCCGCCAATGCCGCCGGAGGAGAGTTCCGGTTTTCCTGATAAATGCGCGCTTGTCCGAGCGTTCTGCCCGTGGTTACGAACGGGTCAAAGGGCTGGCCGCGCCGATCATGAAAAGCATTACCTGGGTGGCGGCGCAGGCCGACCGGGATGCTGACCGGTTTCGGCGCATTGGCGTTGCCGCCTCCCACGTTGAGGTTACTGGCAGTGTGAAGTTTGATGTCGATATACCGGATGATGTGCGTGCGGCTTCCCGTGCCTTGCGTGAGGAGCTTGGGGCTCGCCCGGTCTGGATTGCCGGCAGCACGCATTCCGGAGAAGACCAGCAGTTGCTTGACGCTCATCAGGGAATACTTCAGCAACATCCTGAGGCTTTGCTGATTATTGTGCCCAGGCATCCGGATCGCTTTGACTCTGTCGCCGAGCTGGCGGAGAAAGAGGGGTTTTCTGTTGCCCGTCGTTCAACCGGTGATGACCCTGCCGAAGCTCAGGTTTATCTGGGTGACACCATGGGCGAACTGATGATGCTGTACGGTGCCAGTGATATCGCCTTTGTTGGAGGTTCGTTGATCGAGCGTGGTGGGCATAATCCACTGGAGCCGGCAGCCTGGGGAATACCGGTTTTTTCAGGTCCTCATGTTTTCAATTTTGAAACCATATACGAGCACCTGCTGACAGATGGTGCTGTCCAGGTAATAGACGGGGCGGACGCCCTGGCCATGGCGCTCAGTAAGCTGATGACTGATAAAGAGGAATGCCGGGCCTACGGAGTGCGTGCATTAAGCGTCGTTCAGAAAAACCGGGGTGCCTTGGATAAGGTTGTCGAGGGGATTATTGAACGTTTGTAGCCCCGGGTATCGCTGGTGATACCCGGGGTTCGCCTTTTGGGGATTACTGGGCCGGATTGTCCAGTGTACGGTCTTCCTCTGCCATCGCTTCTATGCCGCGGGCACCTTCACTCAGCCAGTTGTTCAGATCCACCAGATCCTGAGGGCTCAGGGTTCCGGCCGCCTGTTTCAGTTGCAGAGTGTTGATCACGTAATCATACCGCGCATTGGCGTAGTCCCGCAGGGCGACGTAGTAAGCCCGCTCTGCATCCAGCACTTCCACGATGTTGCGGGTACCAACGTCATAACCGGCCCGGGTGGCATCCAGGGCGCTACGACGAGAGATGATGGTCTGCTCCAGTGCCGATGCCGTTTCCACGTTGTTGTTCACGGTGAGGAACAGGCTGCGGGTGTTTACCTGTACATCGCGACGGACGGTGTTCAGATCCTGCTCTGCAGCGGTGACCAGAGAGCGTTGTTGGCGCACGCCGGCCTGGGTGCCGCCGCCCATATAGAGAGGCACGTTGAGCTCCAGGCCAATAACCCCCTGGGTTCCTTCCTGCTGAGGGTTTCGGGCGCCGTCCAGCTCGGACTCGCCATAGGATGCCACCAGGTCCAGTGTTGGCAAATGGCCGGATTTGGCAACTTTAAGATTGGCCTCGCTGGCGTTCAGTTGTGATAAAGCCGCTTGAATGGACCAGTTCTGGTCCAGGGCTGTTGTTTCCCAGGCATTCGGGTTCATGGGCTCAGGTCGACCGAGCGGGAAATTCTCGCGCAGGTTTTCCAGGTCATCGGCGTATTCGCCGGTCAGTCGCGCCAGCTGCTCCCGGGCGACATTCAGCTGGTTGTCGGCTGCGATGCGCTGGCTTTTGCTGTCGTCATAGCTGGCGCGGGCTTCGTACACCTCGGTGATGGCGATCAGGCCGACGTCGAAGCGTTCCTGCGCCTGTTCATACTGGCGCTGGATTGCTGCTTCAGTCGCGCGAGCTGTTGCAACGGTATCCTGAGCGCGCAGGACATTAAAATAGGCGGTTGCAACATCCAGAATCAGTTGTTGCTGGGCCAGGTTGTACTGGGCCTGGGCGGCTTCGGTCTGGAACTGGCTGGCGTCGTAGCGGAACCAGTTGTCGGCGCGGAAAACCGGTTGCGACAATTGCACGCCATAGTTGAATGACTTGTAGCTGTCTCCCGGGCCGTTTTCAGCGTCGAAATCCGTGTGGTTGGCTTCGGCAAACGCACCAACCTGCGGCAATAAGGTACTCTTGCTCACATCGCTGGCGGCTTGCTGGGCCTGAAACTGTGCCAGCGCAGAGGCGATGCCGGAGTCATATGACAGTGCCTGCTCATAAGCCTCCACAAGATCCAGAGAGAAAGCGGGCTGGGCTGCCAGCAGGGTGATCAAACCTGGAAGTAAACGTTTCTTCATTATTGCTCCTGAAAACTATCTCCGGGCATCCGTGATCTGGACACAGGTATCGGCAGGTCAACGTGTAGAGCGCGGGTTTATCCCGATAGTGACCCAAAGGTATTGGTGGCCCATTATGGACAATAATCGTTCCCGTCTCTACACTTGAAAAGCTCACTCATTTTGTGAGCAAAACAGAATATTTATCGCGTCTTGACGGGGTGCTGATTCGCCTGAAGCAGGTGATCGGCTGAGATTGCAACGCAGAACCCGCGACCTGATCCGGATAATACCGGCGTAGGGATTAAGACCGTACGAACCATGCCGGAAGTAGGTTTCGAATTACCTTCGGCATAACTCCGTCATACGCGACCCGACCACCTGAGCAAACACGGGAGCAGACGATGACGGACATCCCATCCTACCTGAGCGATTCCGCACAAGTAGACTCCGCAGCAATCAAACCATTACCAAGCTCACGAAAAATATACGTGCAGGGTAGCCGAGCCGATCTGCGCGTGCCTATGCGGGAAATTACTGTGGGCGACACGCCCACTGAAATGGGCGGCGAAAAGAATCCGCCAGTGGTGGTGTACGACACCTCCGGGCCCTATTCAGACCCGGAAGCCAGCATTGATCTGCGCAAGGGGCTGCCGCCGGTGCGCGCTGCATGGATTGCCGAACGCGGCGATGTCGAACAACTGGAAGGGTATACCTCTGAGTTTACCCGCCGGCGTATGAAAGATCCGACTCTGGATCCGCTCCGGTTTATGGACGAGCGCAAACCCCTGCGTGCCAAACCCGGCAACAATGTGTCCCAGATGCATTACGCCCGGCAGGGCATTGTCACGCCGGAAATGGAGTACATTGCCATCCGGGAGAATATGAAGCTGCAGGCAGCCCGTGAGAATGGGTTGCTGGCGGATCAGCACCCTGGCCAGTCCTTCGGTGCCAACCTGCCGAAAGAAATTACCCCGGAGTTCGTCCGCGACGAAGTGGCCCGTGGCCGCGCCATTATCCCCGCCAATATCAACCACCCGGAAATTGAACCGATGATCATCGGCCGTAACTTCCTGGTGAAGATCAACGGCAACATCGGCAACTCGGCAGTGACCTCCTCCATTGAAGAGGAAGTGGAAAAGCTTACCTGGGGCATTCGCTGGGGAGCGGATACCATCATGGATCTGTCCACCGGCAAGAACATTCACGAAACCCGGGAATGGATCATTCGCAACTCCCCGGTTCCCATCGGCACCGTGCCCATCTACCAGGCCCTGGAAAAAGTCGGCGGCGTGGCCGAAGATCTGACCTGGGAAATCTTCCGCGACACCTTGATTGAACAGGCGGAGCAGGGCGTGGATTACTTCACCATCCATGCCGGCGTACGCCTGCACCACGTGCCACTGACCGCCAAACGCACCACCGGCATCGTGTCCCGAGGTGGCTCCATCATGGCCAAGTGGTGCCTGGCTCACCACAAGGAAAGTTTCCTGTACGAGCACTTTGAAGACATCTGCGAAATCATGAAGGCCTATGATGTCTCCTTCAGTCTTGGTGATGGCTTGCGCCCGGGCTCTATTGCCGATGCCAATGATGCTGCCCAGTTTGGTGAACTGGAAACCCTCGGAGAACTCACCAAAATTGCCTGGAAGCACGACGTCCAGTGCATGATCGAAGGCCCCGGCCATGTGCCGATGCAGTTGATCAAGGAGAACATGGACAAACAGCTGGAATGCTGTGACGAAGCGCCGTTCTATACGCTCGGACCGCTGATCACCGATATTGCCCCGGGCTATGACCACATCACCTCCGGCATCGGGGCGGCCATGATCGGTTGGTACGGTTGTGCCATGCTTTGTTATGTCACGCCCAAGGAACACCTTGGATTGCCCAACAAGGACGACGTGAAAACCGGCATTATCACCTACAAGATCGCCGCGCATGCTGCAGATCTCGCAAAGGGTCACCCGGGTGCCCAGATCCGCGACAATGCGTTGTCCAAAGCACGATTCGAGTTCCGCTGGGAAGACCAGTTCAACCTGGGGCTGGACCCGGATACGGCCCGCGCCTACCACGACGAAACCCTGCCCAAGGAATCGGCCAAAGTGGCGCATTTCTGCTCCATGTGTGGCCCCAAGTTCTGCTCCATGAAAATCTCCCAGGAGGTCCGGGATTACGCGGCAGAGCACGGTATCGATGAGGTGTCGGCGATTGATGCCGGTATGCAGGCGAAATCACGGGAGTTCGTGGAATCGGGCAGCAAGATCTACGACAAGATCTGACCCGCATTCACTTGGTTCCGTGATGGCGTGAATCCGAGCCTGGCGGGGTGTTAACTTGCACCCCGCCGTGGCTCCGGCTATCGTTCAAGGCCGAATGCGCAACCGGGTGAAGTAATGCCAAAACCATTCCAGTTCAACGCCAGCGACGTCAAAGTCGAAAAACGTGAAACCGTGTTCCAGGGCTTCTTCCGAATGGACAAACTCTGGCTGACGCATCCGCGCTTCGATGGTCGCGACATGCCCGTCTTTACCCGGGAACTGTTTATCCGGGGTGATGCCACCTGCGTGCTGCCATACGATCCGGCGCGCGACGAGGTTGTACTTCTGGAGCAGTTTCGTTTGGGGGCGCTCCACCGTAACCAGTCCCCCTGGTTGCTGGAACTTGTTGCTGGCATGAATGAGGATGGTGAGAGTCCGGAAGAGGTGGCCCAGCGAGAAGGTCAGGAAGAGGCTGGGCTGAGTTTCAGTCGCCTGGACAAAATCTGCGATTACCTGGTTTCCCCCGGCGGTACCACGGAAATGATCCACCTGTATTGCGGTCAGATCAGCACCGCCGAGGCTGGTGGTGTTTTCGGTATGGAACATGAGCACGAGGACATTCTCAGCCACGTGGTGTCAGCGGAAGAATGCTTTGCCATGATTGCTGATGGCCGCATCAATAACGCCGCCGCGATTATTGCCATCCAGTGGCTGCAATTGAACCGGGAGCGTTTGCGGCGGGAGTGGCAAGCATGACGGAGTGGGTAAAGCGGCCCAGGCAATATGTGCCGGACCTGCGCCAGTTGGGGGCGCTCTGCGACGGCAACTATCAGCGCCTGCGCAAGCTGCGCCAGCTTGAGGTGGATGGCAAACCCGTATGTGAGTTCGAACTGCACCGGGAGAACCAGTACCTGGGCCGGGTGCGAATTGAAGTGCTGCAAACGGCCAGATTCACAGAAACCCTGCTGCTGGAGCAAGTCCACAACAGCGGCCGATGGCTGAACAACCCGCGGATGACTGTGCGCGTATACCACGATGCCCTCATGGCCGAAGTAATCAGCTGCTACCGGCAACGACAGATTGCGCCCGTGAATGACTATCCGAACCGGTTTATGCATCACCCGGATGAAAAGGTTCAGGTGAACGGCTTCCTGGCCGATTGGCTGGACTACTGCCTGCGTTTCGGCCACCTGCCGATGGAGCATGCAGCCTGGTCTGCGGGCGAAGGCATCGATTGAAAACCCTCATCTCTGAACGGTTTCTCAGTTCGCCGAAAGTCTATAAAGCCGGTTGTCGGACCTGTGGCAGAGTTGTCAAATACTGCAAAATATAGCGTGCCGCTGGTCAGAATGTGATCCACCTTCCATTCGTGAACAATCAATCTGAACTAAGCCATCGTACACTTGTCTGGATTATCAACTGCTTGCAGAAAACAGAACAGGCCTGGCATGACCAAACCCACAACGGCGCGCCCACTCAATGTGTTGCAGCTTACCGATCCGCACCTGATGGCGTCTGCGGATGGCGCCTTGCTGGGAGTCAACACCCGTGACAGCCTGGCGGCGGTGATTGACGAAGTGCTTCGTAATCACGGCCAGCCCGACCTGATTCTTGCCACCGGAGATCTCACCCAGGATGCATCGCCGGAGGCGTATCGCTATTTCGCTGAACAACTGAAGGCGTTTGATTGCCCCTCGCTCTGGATTGCTGGCAATCATGACGATTCCGCGCTCTTGTCTTCCATTGCGGCGGAGTCCGGCTCTGATCAGAAACAATGGATCCAGGGCGGCTGGCAGTTTGTCATGCTCGATTCCTCGGTACACAGCAAGGTGTTTGGAGAGCTTTCGGCCGATGAGCTGAGTTTTCTCGATAGGGCTTTGTCCGAGCAACCAGAGCTGCCTGCTATGGTTTGCCTGCATCACCACCCGGTGGATATCGGCTCAGACTGGATGGAAAAAATCGGGCTCAAAAACCGGGACGCCTTCTGGCAAGTGATTGACCGGCATCCGCAGGTTCGGGTAGTGCTGTGGGGCCATATCCATCAAGAGCTTGAGCAGCAGCGCAATGGTGCTTGCCTGCTAGCCACCCCTTCTACTTGCATCCAGTTCGCCACAGGATCCAGTGACTTTGCCGTGGAACCTTTGGCCCCCGGCTATCGCTGGCTGGAGCTTGATCCCTCGGGCAGCTTCAAGACGGTAGTCCGCCGGGCAGACAGTTTCGAGTTTGATCTGGATGAGGAAAGCTCCGGGTACTGATTAAGGCTTGCCTCAGGCTGTTCTGTCTGAGTCAAGCCCCGCTTAATCCGGGCAGCGCTGCAACCCGGCAGGTGAATTCAGCTCAGTACACCTGCCGTTTTGAATCCTCAGAACTGAGCTGCGCAGTTCCCGCGCTGCCGCTACCATGGTTTCCAGTGCCGGCGTCACTTCTTCCCATTTCCGCGTTTTCAGGCCGCAGTCCGGGTTAATCCACAGCCGTTCTGCGGGGATACGTTCAGCCGCCAGAGTCATCAGGTTGATGATATGTTCCTTGTCTGGAATGTTGGGCGAATGGATGTCGTATACGCCCGGACCAATGTCGTTGGGGTATTCAAAGCTCCGGAACGCATCCAGCAGTTCCATGTCTGACCGAGAGGTCTCGATGGTGATGACATCGGCATCCATACGGGCAATGGCTTCGATGATGTCGTTGAATTCCGAGTAGCACATATGGGTATGGATCTGGGTGCTGTCATCTACGCCGTTGGCGGCGATGCGGAAGCTGTTGATTGCCCACTCCAGATACGTTGCCCAGTCCGACTTTCTCAGCGGCAGACCTTCGCGCAGAGCGGCTTCGTCGATCTGGATGATGTTCACGCCGGCTTGTTCCAGATCCTGAACCTCCTCGCGAATTGCCAGGGCCAGTTGCAGGCAGGAATCCTTGCGAGGCTGATCATCCCGCACGAAAGACCAGTTCAGAATCGTCACCGGGCCGGTCAGCATCCCTTTCACTGGTTTGTCCGTCAGCGACTGGGCATAGCGGATCCATTCCACGGTCATGGCCTGGGGTCGGCGGATATCGCCAAACAGAATCGGAGGTTTCACGCAGCGCGAACCGTAAGACTGAACCCAGCCGAAGCGCGTGAAGGCATAGCCGTCCAGTTGCTCGCCAAAGTATTCCACCATGTCATTACGTTCGGGTTCGCCGTGTACCAGGACATCCAGTCCGAGCTTTTCCTGCTCTTCCACGCAACGAACGATTTCTGCTCGCATTTGTTCGATGTAAGCCTGTTCGCTCAGCTCGCCCTTACGGAATTGCAGTCGCGCCTGTCGAATCTCGCGGGTTTGCGGGAAAGATCCGATGGTCGTGGTCGGGAAGGCGGGCAGGTTTAGTCTCTCCCGCTGGCGGACGATCCGCTGAGGGTAGGGACTCTGGCGATTGCCAAGCTCAGACGTGGCGGCGGCAACGGCCTTTCGAACCTCCAGATTGGTCACGCGATGGGAGCTGCGGCGGCTATCGATGGCCAATTGATTGTCTGCCAGCTCGGCGCGCACGCTGCTGCGGCCCTCGTTCAGTGCTCTGGCGAGAATCTTCAGTTCGTCGAGTTTCTGAACCGCAAACGCCAGCCAGTTGCGGATGTCGCTATCAAGCTCCTGTTCCCGGGAGAGATCGACAGGGACATGCAGAAGCGAGCAGGTCGGTGCCAGCCACAGACGTTGGCCCAGTTTTTCGTTCAGGGGCTCCAACCAGCCCAGAGTGCTGTTCAGATCCGATTTCCAGATGTTGCGACCGTTGACCACCCCGAGAGAAAGCACCTTGTGGCTCGGCAGCCAGTCTGCCACGCGACTGACCTCGGCCGGCGCGCTGATGGCATCAACGTGCAGGCCTGCAACGGGCAATTCGCACGCCAGCTGAAGGTTGTCCCTGAGCTCGCCGAAATAGGTGGCCAATAGCAGTTTCGGGCGGTTCGTTTTGAGCTGGTGGTAAGCCAGATTAAAGGCATAACGCCAGTTGGCGTCCAGGTCCGTGACCAGGGCAGGTTCGTCAATCTGAACCCATTCCGCGCCGGCATCCGCCAGGGCTTCCAGGAGTTCGGAGTACACCGGTAGCAGGCGCTCCAGCAAATCCAGAGGACTGCTTCCATCCGAGGTTTTTCCCAGCCAGAGATAGGTCACCGGGCCAATAATCACGGGTTTTGCGTTGAGTCCCTGCTTCCGTGCTTCGGACAGTTGTGTTAACAGTCGTTCCGGATTGAGTTCAAAGTGAGTGTCAGCTGTCAGCTCCGGCACAATATAGTGGTAGTTGGTGTCAAACCACTTGGTCATCTCGCCAGCGGCAGTGGCGCAGCAGGGGCTATCATTGGCACCCCGGCCACGTGCGGCACGGAAGTAAGCGTCCAGCTCCGAGCCTTCTTTGCCGGCGGCCCGGATCGGGAGGTTGCCCAGAGTGACGGACATATCCAGTACCTGGTCGTAAAGGGAAAAATCTCCCACCGGCACGTAATCGAGCCCGGCCTGTTGCTGCCAGTGACGCCGGCGCAGATCGGCTGCCGTGATGGCCAGTTCCTGTTCGGTTTGCCGGCCGCCCCAATAGTTTTCCAGCGCGAATTTCAGCTCACGCTGGCCACCGATACGGGGAAAGCCGAGGTTATGTGTGGTTGCCATGATTGAGTCCTTGAATCCTGTGTGTTGAGTCAGGTCTCAAGGTTAGGCGGGCTTTTGCATGAATAAAAATGGTATTATTTCACTAAATCATGAAAAACGTTCACGGACAGGTTATGGTCGAGCGGCATCATCTGGAAATCATGCGAGCGGTGGAGCGCCAGGGTTCACTGACGGCTGCGGCGGAACAGCTACACCTCACCCAGTCGGCGTTGTCCCACGCTATTCGTAAACTGGAGCAACAACTGGGCACTTCGGTCTGGCTCCGAGAGGGGCGTCAGTTGCGTTTGACTCAGGCTGGTCATCAACTGCTGGCATTGGCCAATCGTTTGCTGCCGCAGTTTGAACACGCTGAGATGCAGATTCACCAGATTGCCCAAGGGCAGCGCGGCAGCTTGCGAGTTGGCATGGAGTGTCACCCCTGCTATCAATGGCTTCTGAAAGTAGTAGGCCCTTACTTGCAGCAGTGGCCGGATGTCGATGTGGATGTCAAACAGGAGTTCCAGTTCGGCGGCATGGGCGCGTTGTTTGGTCATGACATCGACTTGCTGGTTACCCCGGACCCGTTGCACAAACCAGGCGTACGTTTTGAGCCCGTGTTTGATTATGAACAGGTGTTGGTGGTGTCGGAGGATCATTCGCTTGCCGATGAAAAATGGGTAGAGCCGCATCAACTCGAAAAAGAAACTCTGATTACTTATCCGGTGGCAGTAGAGCGTCTGGACATCTTCACGCGGTTTTTCCTGCCGGCTCATACCACACCGGCGCGCCACAAGACCATTGAAACCACCGATATCATGTTGCAGATGGTTGCTGCAGGGCGGGGGGTGAGTGCGCTACCACGCTGGCTGGTGGATGACTATGCCCGGAATATGCCCATCAGAGCCCTGAAACTCGGACAACAAGGTATGCCCAAACAGATTTTTCTGGGTTTCCGGGAGCGCGATGAGGCGGTGGATTATCTGAACGCGTTCGTGAAGCTGGCCCGCAGCATTCGCTGGAACTAATCTCTTCGGTTAAACTGCGCGGAAAATTATTACAGGACACACAAATCATGAGCGAAATCCCTTCTGATCTGAAGTACATCGAAACTCACCAGTGGGTGCGCGTGGATGCCGACGGCACCGCCACCGTGGGCATCACTGATTTTGCCCAGGAGCAGCTGGGCGACGTGGTCTACATCGGTGTGCCGGAAATGGGCGCAACGGTAAACGGCGGCGAAGAAGCCGGCGTGGCAGAATCCGTGAAATCCGCCTCAGACGTATTCAGTCCGGTAACCGGCGAGGTCATCGAGATCAATGAAAAGCTGGAAGACGAGCCGGAGATCGTGAACGAAGACCCTTACGGCGATGGCTGGATGTTCAAGGTAAAGCTGGCCGACGAAGGCGAGCTGGAAGGCCTCATGGATGCGGCTTCCTACGCTGAACACGTGGCCGCTGAGGAATAATTGTTGATGGATTTCCCCGTTCTATACCTGCGCAAAGGCGCAGAACGTCGTCTCCGGGCCGGTCATTTGTGGGTGTACAGCAACGAGGTGGATACCCGCCGCAGCCCGCTGACGGAGTTTCAGTCCGGCGCGCAGGTGCAGGTTCGGGCATCGAACGACAAACCGATGGGGGTGGCGTTTGTGAATCCCCATGCCCTGATCTGCGGTCGTTTGATCAGTCGTGATGCTGCTCACGGCATGACGCCCAAGCGGCTGACCGATCGCATGGTGGCGGCCCTGAGTCTGAGGGAGCGATTGTTTGATAAACCCTTCTATCGCTGGGTATTCGGCGACAGCGATGGTCTCTCTGGCCTGGTAGTAGACCGGTTCGATGATGTCGTCGTAGTGCAGATCTCCACCGCCGGCATGGAGCAGATGAAGGAGGCTATTGTCCGTGCCGTCCAGCGCCTGGCTCATGCCCGCATCATCGTGCTGAAGAACGATGGAAAAATGCGCAAAGTAGAAGGGCTGGATACGTACGTGGAATTTGCCCACGGTCCGGAAGCCGACACTGTGCTGGTGGAAGAAAACGGCGCCCGCTTTGAAGTGCCCCTGGCGGGCGGCCAGAAAACCGGTTGGTTCTATGACCACCGCATGAATCGCCAGCGCCTGCAGGCCTACGCGCCCGGCAAAAAAGTTCTCGATGTGTTCAGTTACGTGGGCGGTTGGGGCATTCAGGCCGCTTGCGCCGGCGCATCCCAGGTGACCTGCGTGGACGCATCGTCAGCCGCCGTAGATGCGGTACACCACAACGCCAAACTGAACGGGCTGGAAAACGTGGATACCATTGAAGGCGATGCCTTTGATGCCCTGAGAGCCCTGGCGGACGAAAAGGAAAAATTCGACATCGTGGTGCTGGACCCTCCTGCCTTGATCCCGCGCCGCCGGGACCAGAAAGCCGGCGAACAGGCCTATGCCCGGTTGAATCAATTGGGGCTCCGGCTGCTGGAGCGCGACGGACTACTGGTGTCGGCCTCCTGTTCCATGCACCTTTCCCAGGAAAAGCTGATCGATATTATTCGTAGCAGCGGCCGTAAGATCGACCGGTTTGTGCAGTTGCTGGAACAGGGTCACCAGGCGCCGGATCATCCGATCGTACCGGGGATTCCGGAGACCGACTACATCAAGTCTTGTTTTGTGCGTTCCCTGACAGGGTTTTTGTGAGAGGCATATTCGCCAGAGGTAGGCCAGTAGCGGGGTAGGGTTCTCCGGGATCGTCAAAATCATGGATGATTTTGTCGAGCGTACATGGATGTATTTACAGCGTATCCCGGAGAACCCTACCCCGCTACTGGCCGGAAGTTCTTACCTCCGAAGGGACATAACCTGCCAGCCATGCTCAATTGCCGTTTTCTCCAGGGTAGGGTCCGGGTCCACCGCCACGGGATTATCCACCTTCCGCAACAGCGGCAAATCATTGTGGGAATCGCTGTAGAACCAGGCGCCCTCAAGGCTCTCGCCGTGGGCAGTCAGCCAGTCATTCAGCCGCTCCACCTTGCCCTCCTGAAAACTCGGTGTGCCCGCCACTTCACCCGTGAATTTCCCGTTCACCAGCTCTGGCTCAGTGGCAATCAAATGATCCACTCCCAGCATTTCGGCGATAGGTTCGGTAATAAAACGGCTGGTTGCCGTAATGATCATCAGCGTGTGGCCCCGCTCGCGATGATCCGCGAGTAACTTCACCGCCTTGTCCAGCATCATCGGCTGCACCTTCTTGGCCATGAAAGCAGCCCGCCAGCCTTCAAGCTCTTCCAGATTGTGGCGGGTGAGGGGGGCCAGGACAAAGCGCTGGTAATGGAAAACATCCAGCTCTCCATTCAGATATTCCTGATAGAAGCGGTCGTTGGCCCGCTTGTACTCCTCCGCATCCACCATGCCCTCTTCCACCAGGAATTCGCCCCATGCATGGTCGCTGTCCCCGGCCAGCAAAGTGTTATCCAGATCAAAAATCGCGAGCGTCAAGCCTTCTCCTCCCATCCGTACAGGCCTTATGGCAAAGGCGACAGTCTACCACGGCACGCCAGTAACGTGCCGCCAACAGCTCCGTTTGCCGAAGTCTTGGGTTTCTGTAAGAATGAGAGCAACTTGGACAATTTTCGCCGGTTAAAAAATAACCGGCAGCCGACTACTACGAGGACTGTGCCGTGATCGACTCAGACGGTTTCAGACCCAACGTCGGAATCATTCTGGCCAACCACAGGGGAGAAGTTCTCTGGGCAAGGCGAATAGGGCAGGACTCCTGGCAGTTTCCTCAGGGTGGGATCAAGCACAACGAAACCCCCGAGGATGCACTCTACCGGGAGCTTGGAGAGGAAATCGGCCTGTGTGCCAGCGATGTGGAAATCATCAGCTGCACCCGAGGCTGGCTGCGTTACCGGCTTCCGAGGAGGATGGTACGCCATAACTCGCACCCCGTATGCGTGGGGCAAAAACAGAAATGGTTCCTGCTGAGGATGTTATCGCCAGACGCGCACGTACGCGTGGATGGCACGGATTCACCGGAATTCGACGGCTGGCAGTGGGTGAGCTACTGGTATCCGTTGGGGCAGGTGGTTTCATTCAAACGAGAAGTATACAGACGCGCGTTGAGGGAGCTGGCTCCAAGACTGTTTCATAACATGGAACAGTGGCACCGGGCCGAGAACCCATGGCGTATGAAGGAACATCAGAAATGACGGACTGACTCCATGCTGAGCATCCTGCGAAGTCTAGTACAAGAGGTAAACAGCGCCCGCGATCTCCAGGAGGCGTTGGAAATCATTGTATCGCGGGTGCAAAAGGCCATGGGCACAGAAGTCTGCTCGGTTTATCTGCTGGATCCCGCCTCCAATCGCTATATCCTGATGGCCACTGAAGGCCTTTACAAAGACTCCGTGGGCCAGGTCAGCCTGGCCTACTCCGAGGGTCTGGTGGGGCTTGTCGGTTCCCGTGAAGAACCCATCAATCTTGAGGATGCGCCATCCCATCCGCGCTACCGTTACTTCCCGGAAACCGGTGAGGAGCGCTTTCGCTCGTTTCTGGGGGTGCCGATTATCCACCATCGCCGGGTAATGGGCGTGCTGGTGGTGCAGCAGCGGGAGAGTTCCCGTTGCTTCGATGAAGGTGAAGAAGCTTTTCTGGTCACGGTTTCAGCTCAATTGGCAGGGGTGATTGCCCACAGCGAGGCGACAGGGGCCATCAGTGGCCTGTCGCTGACGGGTGAGGAAGCGCGGGATGTGAGTTTTAGTGGTGTTCCCGGCGCGCCGGGTGTCGCCATTGGAACGGGCGTGGTGGTTTATCCTGCTGCCGATCTGGACGTGGTTCCGGAAAAGCCGACCGAAGACATTGACCAGGAGCTGGAACTCTTTCGTTCAGCTGTTTCGGCGGTGCGGGAAGATATTGAGCGCGTTGCCAACCGCCTTGCGTCCCAGCTCCGGCCGGAAGAGCAGGCGTTGTTCGATGTCTACCTGCGGATGCTGGGAGATGAGGCGCTACCTGGTGAGGTGGCGAATCGAATTCGGGAAGGCGTCTGGGCTCAGGGCGCCTTGAAACAGGTGGTTCAGCAGTATGTTCGTCATTTCGAGATGATGGACGACCTGTACCTGCAAGAACGCGCAGTCGACATCCGTGATCTGGGCCGCCGACTACTCTCACACCTGCAGGAAGGTGAGCAGAAGCATCTGGAGTATCCCGAGCGCACCGTGCTGGTGAGTGAAGAGCTGACGCCGGCCATGCTCGGTGAAGTGCCCAAAGGGCAGCTGGTCGGGCTGGTCTCGGTTAAGGGTTCGAGCAACTCCCACGTCGCCATTCTGGCCCGGGCTATGGGTGTACCCACGGTGATGGGACTGGTGGACATTCCGGTAAACCAGCTCGATGGGCGGGAGCTGGTTGTTGACGGTTTTGAAGGACAGATTTTCGCGTCTCCCTCTGCGGATCTTCGGGCTTTTTTCCAGGCCATCTGCGACGAAGAGGACGAGCTGGTTCGGGGCCTTGAAGCACTGCGGGACAAGCCCTGTGAAACCACCGATGGCCATCGGGTCTCCCTGCTGGTAAACACCGGTTTGATGACCGATGTAGTGCGCTCTCTTTCCCATGGTGCCGAGGGCATTGGCCTGTACCGCACCGAAGTGCCGTTCATGATCAAGGATCGCTTCCCGTCAGAGCAGGAGCAGCGGGAATACTACCGGGAACAGCTGGAGGCCTTTGCTCCCAATCCGGTGACCATGCGAACCCTCGATATTGGCGGTGACAAGGCACTGACCTATTTTCCCATACAGGAAGAAAACCCGTTCCTCGGCTGGCGCGGTATCCGGGTAACGCTGGACCATCCTGAGATCTTCCTGGTACAGGTGCGGGCCATGCTCAAGGCCAGTGAGGGTCTGAACAATCTGCAGATCATGTTGCCGATGATCAGCAATATTTCTGAGGTGGAGGAGTCCCTGCACCTGATCTATCGGGTCTATCACGAAGTCCGTGAAGAAGGTTACGACATCCACATGCCCAAGGTGGGTGTGATGGTGGAAATCCCGGCGGCGGTGTACCAGATTCGTGAGCTGGCTGAGCGGGTGGACTTCCTGTCGGTGGGCTCCAACGATCTGACGCAATACCTGTTGGCAGTAGACCGCAACAATCCGCGGGTGGCGCAGCTGTATCACTCCTATCATCCGGCGGTGCTGCAGGCGCTGGTGCGGGTGGCTCAGGATGCCCATTCGGTGGGCAAGCCGGTGGGTATCTGTGGCGAACTGGCGGGTGATCCGGGCGGCGCGCTGTTGCTGATGGCCATGGGCTATGATTCCCTGTCGATGAACGCAGCGAGTCTGCCGAAAGTGAAATCCGTGATCCGCAGCGTGGGGCGGGAATGGGCCATTCAACTGTTGGAAGATGTGCTGCTGCTGGATTCGCCCCATGTCATCAAGAGCTGTGTCGATCTGGCGTTACGCAATGCTGGTTTTGGTCGCTACTTGCGTCCAGCCCGTACCTCGTCGGCAGCACTGGCAGAACAGGCCGTTTCCTGAGCAGTGTGAGGGTTATAGTGTGCGCACTCTAAATTCCCTTGTTAGGTTGTTGGATAACTGAAATCCTGCAGCAGTATCCGATAAGGACAGTCAATGAAGACAGCGACCGAGCTCAAGCCAGCACCGAGAATTGGCCTCGCCCTTGGCGGTGGTGGGCCTCTGGGTGGTATTTACGAGATCGGTGCCCTGCGGGCTCTGGACGAAGCCCTGGATGGTCTGGATTTCAATAATATCGATGTCTATGTCGGCGTAAATGCCGGCTCTTTTGTGGCTGCCAATCTGGCAAACCAGATGACCACAGCCCAGCTTTGCCGCATCTTCGTAAGGAACGAAGCTGAGGTTCACCCGTTTCACCCTGAGGTTTTCTATCGTCCGGCTTTGCGTGAGATCGGGCGCCGGTTGCTCGCTGTTCCGGGCTTGCTTTCAACGGCGGTCAGCCGGTTTGTGAACAACCCTTACGACCAGAGCCTGCTGGAAGCCATGACCATTCTGGCCCAGGCGGCACCGGCCGGACTTTTCGATAACGAGGGGTTGCACGAGTACCTGAAGCGCGCCTTCACCATGCTTGGCCGCACGAATGATTTTCGTCAGCTCAAGCGCAGTCTGTATGTGGTTGCTGCAGACGTGGAGAGCACGGAGGCGGTCTGCTTTGGTGCGCCCGGGTATGATCACGTTCCCATATCCCGGGCGGTTCAGGCCAGCACCTCTTCGCCAGGTCTGTACGTACCGGTCGAGATTGATGGTCGCTATTACGTAGATGGCACCCTGAGAAAGGGACTGCATGCCTCTGTCGCCTTCGAGGATGGCGCGGACCTGGTGTTGGCGGTCAATCCCCAGGTGCCCATCGATGCCAGTGCTGCGGTGCGTGCCGGTACCATGAAGCCGGGGGAGCTTACCCGCTCGGGAATGCCGAATCTGTTGTCCCAGATGTTCCGGACCATGGTTTATTCCCGTATGCAGTCGGGTATTGCTCAATATACCCGTGATTATCCGGATAAGGACATACTGCTGTTTGAACCTACCCGGGATGATGCCAAGCTGTTTTTCTCAAATGTGTTCAGCTTCCAGAGTCGCCGGATGGTGTGTGAGCACGCCTATCAGATGACCCGCCGAGATCTGCTCCGGCGGGCAGATGAACTGGAGCCCAAACTGCGCAAGTACGGCATTACGCTGCGCCGGGATCGTCTTGAGGATGAGCAGAGAACCATCAGTACCAGCCTGTATGGTGAAATGCTGCCCCTGTATGTGGCCAAAGGTCGCAAGAAGCAGGGCGAGAAGAACCGGATTGCGAGCGGCTTCAGTACCGTCACGCACCTGTTCTCAAAGGCAGAATAAGTACTGATGCCGCCGATACGGGCATGAAAAAGCCGGAGAGGTCATCCCCTCCGGCTTTTTTGTTGGCATTTCAGGAAACCGCGAATTAGAGAATGTAGCGGCTCAGGTCTTCGTCTTCAGACAGCTCGCCGAGCTTCTCGTCAACGTAGTCCGCCGTCACCTCAAAGGTATCGGTGACTTGGTCGCCAGCGTCGTAGGACAGACTTTCCAGCAAGCGCTCAAGCACGGTATGCAAGCGGCGCGCACCGATATTCTCGGTGGTTTCGTTCACCTTGTAAGCCACTTCCGCAATGCGGGCGATGGCATTGTCGGCGAAGGTCAGTTTCACACCTTCGGTGCCCATCAGCGCTTCATACTGTTGCACCAGCGAGGCATCCGGTTCGGTCAGAATACGCTTGAAGTCGTCCGGCGTCAGCGCCTGCAGCTCCACGCGAATTGGCAGGCGGCCCTGCAGTTCCGGAATCAGGTCAGAAGGCTTGGACAGGTGGAAGGCGCCAGAGGCAATGAACAGAATGTGGTCGGTCCGAATGGAACCGTATTTGGTGCTTACGGTGCTGCCTTCAATCAGAGGCAACAGGTCGCGCTGAACGCCTTCCCGGGACACATCCGAGGAGGTGTTTTCCGAGCGTTTGGCAACCTTGTCGATCTCATCGATAAAGACAATCCCGTTCTGCTCAACCGCCTGAATGGCCTTCTGCTTGATCTCTTCCTCATTCACCAGCTTGGCGGCTTCTTCGTCCTTCACCCGCTTCATGGCATCCGCCACTTTCATCTTGCGGGTTTTGCGCTTGTCCGAAGACAGGTTGGAGAACATGCTCTGCAACTGGGAGGTCATCTCTTCCATACCCGGAGGTGCCATGATCTCCACGCCGGCTCCACTGCTGCGCAAATCGATCTCGATTTCCTTGTCGTCCAGCTCGCCTTCCCTCAATTTCTTGCGGAACAGCTGTCGGGTCGAGGAGTCCGCATTGGTGCGCTGGCTGTCTTCGTTAAAATCCCTGGGGGGCGGCAGCAGGGCATCCAGAATGCGGTCTTCGGCGGCATCCAATGCACGGTGTTCATGCCGCTTCATTTCCTGTTCGCGCAGCATTTTAACCGCCATGTCGGCCAGGTCGCGGATGATGGACTCAACATCCCGGCCTACATAGCCCACTTCGGTGAATTTGGTGGCTTCCACTTTCAGGAAGGGGGCATCCGCCAGTTTGGCCAGCCGGCGGGCAATTTCGGTTTTGCCGACGCCGGTGGGGCCGATCATCAGGATGTTTTTCGGGGTAATTTCATCCCGCAGGCTGCTGTCCAGTTGCATGCGGCGCCAGCGGTTACGCAGGGCAATGGCGACGGCGCGTTTGGCTTCTTCCTGGCCCACGATGTGTTTGTTCAGTTCGTGGACAATCTCTCGGGGAGTCATTGCAGACATGGTCGCTCCGGTCGTCAGTCTTTAATGGGCAGCACTTCCAGAGTGCGGTTCTGATTGGTGTAAATGCAGATGTCGCCGGCAATTTCGAGCGCCTTCTCGGCGATTTCGTGGGCGCTGAGCTCGGTGTTTTCCAGCAGCGCCCGGGCGGCGGCCTGGGCAAACGGCCCGCCGGAACCGATAGCGATCAGCCCCTGCTCCGGTTCGATCACGTCGCCGTTGCCGGTAATGATCAGAGAAGCGGTTTTGTCCGCAACGGCCAGCAGGGCTTCCAGTTTGCGCAGGGCGCGGTCTGTGCGCCAGTCTTTGGCCAGTTCTACAGCGGCACGGGTGAGGTTGCCCTGGTGCTTTTCCAGCTGGGCTTCGAATCGCTCGAACAAGGTGAAGGCATCGGCGGTGCCACCGGCAAAACCAGCGATTACCTGGCCGTTGTACAGGCGGCGTACCTTTCGGGCATTGCCTTTCATAACGGTGTTGCCAAGGGATACCTGGCCATCACCGCCCATGGCGACTTCATTCTCCCGGCGTACGGAAACTATCGTGGTCATTGGCGCTCCAGTTGCCTGTTTGAATTTGTATTTTGGCTTTATGGAGGCGCTGGGCGGGATTTCAAGAGCAGGGGAGGTGGCTGAACAAAGTTCAGCCTTCTTTCGGGATCTTCCGCACCAGAGGCTGGATATTGATCGTAACCAGTTTGTCGACCGCCGAGTTCATCTGGCTGCGTGAGTTGAATGGTCCCACATTTACGCGGTACCAAACACTTCCGTTGTCGAGATCAATACGCTGTACATGAGCCCTGAGTCCCTGGAAGGCGATCTGCGCGCGCTGTCGCTCGGCGTCTTCCATACTCCTGAACGAGCCAGACTGTACGACATAATCGAACTCCTGCATGGCCGGGCCCGGGGTATATTCTTCCACTTTGGGCGGAACGACCTCGGATTCCGGCAGCATTTCATAGAACCGGAAGTTCTGCTCTTTCGGCCGGCCATCCTGTTTAGCCGTGGTGTTGGCGGGTTGCTTGGGCGCTACCGGGGTTTGCTCCTGAATCGGGGTTTGCCTGGCCGTTTCCGGCCCGCCGGGCAAGGTGTTCAGGTAGACGATAAAGCCGATGAAGCCACCCACGGCGGCCAGAGACAGGATGGTTTTCATAGACAACGCGCCATGCTGTGAGTGTGATGGTGCACTCTTTTGGGGTTTGGACGACTTGCGGGGCTTGGCCGCAGGCTTGCTGGCGGCGGCCCCTTTGCCCGCAGGGCGATCTTTCCTGGCGTAATCTCTGGCCATGGCCTGATTACATCTCCTCTGGTGCGCTTACGCCGAGCAGGTCCAGGCCGTTGGCAATCACCTGGCGCACGGCCAGGTACAGGCTGACTCTTGCGTCCCGCAGGGCGGTATCTTCAATCAGCACCTTGTGGGCGTTGTAGTAAGTATGGAACTGGCCCGCCAGCTCACGCAGGTAATGGGTGAGGTGATGCGGCTCGCGCTGGGCGGCGGAGTTGGCAATCAGTTCCGGATACTTCGCCAACTGGTTGGCCAGCTCTTTTTCTTCATCCAGAGTCAGCAGGCTCAGTTCGCCGACGCATTCGTTCATGCCACGCTGTACGCCCTCGGCGGCCAGCTTGCGCAGCACGCTGCAAATCCGGGCATGGGCATACTGGATGTAATACACCGGGTTTTCATTGGTCTGGGAGCGCGCCAGGTCGATATCGAAAGTCAACTGGGAGTCCACGCGACGTGCCGCCAGGAAGAAGCGGGTGGCATCCCGGCCCACTTCGTCGATCAGATCCCGCACGGTAACGTAGCTACCGGCACGTTTGGAGATTTTTACTTCCTGGCCGGAGCGGGTCACCATCACCATCTGGTGCAGAACGTAATCCGGCCAACCCTGTGGAATATCTACCTTCAGGGCCTGCAGGCCCGCGCGAACGCGGGTTACGGTGGAGTGGTGGTCGGCACCCTGCTCGTTAATCACGGTGGTAAAACCGCGTTGCCACTTGTCCAGGTGGTAAGCGACATCTGGCAGGAAGTAGGTGTAGCCGCCGTCTTTCTTGCGCATCACCCGGTCTTTGTCGTCGCCGAACTCGGTGGTTTTCAGCCACATGGCGCCATCCTGCTCATAGGTGTAACCGTTGGCCTTGAGGCGCTCAACGGTGGCTTCCACCTTGCCATCCTCGTACAGAGAGGATTCCAGGAAATACACATCGAACTGAACCCCAAAGGCTTTCAGGTCCAGGTCCTGTTCACGGCGCAGGTAGGCGACGGCGAATTCCCGGATGGCATCCCGGTCTTCCGGATCGGCCTTGGCGGTCACTTTCCGGTCGTCTGCAATCACGGTTTCGCCGGCCATATAGGCGTTAGCCACGTCAACAATGTAGTCGCCACGGTAGCCGTCTTCCGGCCAGCTTTCGTCTTCTGGCGTCAGGCCTTTCACCCGGGCCTGAACCGACAGCGCCAGGTTGTTGATCTGGGCGCCGGCGTCGTTGTAGTAGAACTCCCGGGTAACGTCGTAGCCGTTGGCTTCCAGCAGGCGGCACAGGCAGTCGCCAATGGCGGCACCGCGGCCGTGGCCCACGTGCAGCGGGCCGGTGGGGTTAGCAGAGACAAACTCCACCTGAACCTTTTCACCTTTGCCCGAGTTGTTGCGACCAAACTGGTCAGCTTCATCCAGGATGGTGTTCACAATGCCGAAGGCGCTGGCGGTGCTCATGAAAAAGTTGATAAAGCCCGGCCCGGCAATCTCTACCTTCTCCACGGCCGCGCTTTCCGGCAACGCGGCTACCAGTGCCTCGGCCAGCTTTCGCGGCGGGCAGCCGGCAGCTTTCGAGGCCACCAGGGCAATGTTGCAGGCGTAGTCGCCGTGGGATTTGTCCTTGGTGTTGCCCACCTGCGGGGTAAAGGCCTGGTCTGCCGGCAGGGTGCCTTCAGACTGCAGGGCCGCCAGTGCGGACTGGAGAAGCTCGGATACGGTCTCTTTCATGCGTCAGATGACTCGGTGTTCAGGAGAATGGGTACAGGGCAGGGCGCCCGTTGAAATCAGAAGGGGCGTATTATCGCGGAAAGTTGGGGTGTAAGCAAAAAGCCCGGCGCTGGGGGCCGGGCTTTTTACGATTTACCAGGTCTCAGCGATAATTTCTGTTTCTGCTGCTCCCTCGCCAGGGGTTTGCACCGTTGCCGTAAGCTCGATGGTGTAAACGGTCGGGGTTACGGTTTCATCCGCTTCCGGTTTAATTTTTGTGCAAACCTCGTAGCCATCAGAATCGAAGACAAGGCTTCCGGTAGAGCCAATAGTCTTGGAAGTAACGGCGCCTTGTACGGCTTCCCCCGTATCGACGGCAAAGTTAATCGTTGTCCCTACAGGCGGAGAAAATTTGGAGGAACCCTCTCCAGGAAGTTGAACCCACGCGGTTGCGCAATACTCAGTTCCTGTAATCTCTTGGGCGCCTTTTCGTGAGAGTTCTAGGAAAACGTTATCATTTGTTGACATTAACAGTGTGGTTGTAGATGAGATTGTCCCTATCTGTGTTGTGGTGATCCGACCATGTGTTGAAGCGGTGATGTTGGCATATGGGGCGTCAGTTAGCAGACTTTCCCAGGTCACGGTGCAGCGGCCATCGGTCACTACGCAATCAGGGTCAATTGAGCCTTGATCGGTCTGAAAGTTTACATAGACGTTCCCTCTAATGCGGTTGCCATTTATATCCGCAACGTAAAGGGTCAGGTTGGATTGAACGCCATTTACACCCCAAGTGTCAGGTGCGAAATTCTCTGCACTGAGTGAGAACTTCGGTTGGTACGGAAGTAGTGAATTCACCACAATTGGTTGCGTATATGTCATCAGGTCTCCGAAGGTTGCGATAACCCGAAACTCTTCATGATCAACGCCTTCTTTTGCTCGCACCTGGGCTGTCGCCACACCATCGTTGCCCGTATTCGCAGTAACGCTGTTTACGATGCTGCCAGTGCCTTGTTCAATAAAGTCGGCGGTGCCAGGGCGATCTATTGTGAAGGTGACGTCTTCAAATTTTAGCGGTTCGCCTGTTTGATCTTTGAGGGTAAAGCTGACAGTTGCGGCAGTTTCACGCCCTTCTTCGGACAAGGTCGAGGGGGCGATGCTCATCGGGTCCGGAAGCGCAGCTACAAGCTGGAATGCCTGTGTTTCATCAACAGCTATTTCGATAGTGGCTTTAGGAACGAGCTGACCACTTTCACTCTCAAGTGTTGCGGTAATCTTTTGCGGGTTTTGTGTGCAACTGCCGGCAGTGAAAATTGTCTCTGCGATACCGCTGGTGGTGCTCACAGATGCTGGTTCAAATTGAGAGTTATTTTCTCCGCCGGCACAAAATGATTCAAAGTTTACGGTGAAGGGGATGCCATTCTGCAAGCTGTTACCGTTATTAACATCAACAATACCCACTGTGAGTCGAGCTTGACCATTCTTTGCGATGCTAGTGGAAGTGCTAAGGATGGTGTTGACTGACGAGAAGGACTCGGTAACAGGGTTGTAATCGGTTAAGGCCAATTCCAATGTTTCTGGTGGTTCGATAGTGACGGCGCCAGAGGCCGCCGGAGTGGGGCTGTCTTCGACAAATGCGTGAACTAGATCTGTGTCATAGCATCCCGAACTGACATAGCGTGCTTTGATTATGCCAGAGGCCGCGGTTGTCGGGCCCTCAATACTTGCAAGGCCAGCGTCAATGCAGGGTGAGGCATAGCTAATGCTTTGACCGGATTTAAGCCAAGGCTCTTTGGTTTCAGGGTCGGCAATTGTCAGATCAAAAGAGTGCGATCCGCCAGACGGTATTGTTGGAGTTGTGCTAAAAAGTTGGCCCTCGGAAAAACTGCTACCTGTCCCGTTGCCGAGTAGTGCCAATATCTGCGGAGTTTCTTCTCCAGGCGTTGTTGTTCCATCATCCGGATTGGTGGTTCCTGTCCCTGTGTCGGTTTCGCCGGGAGTGGAATCCGGGTTGGAAGGTGGGTTCACATTAACAATCGGAGTAGAATCATCATCACCCCCACAAGCCGCCAACAACACAGCCAGCGACAACGCCGACGCACGCGCAAGGAATTTCCCTGACATTTTTTATCTCCAGTTTTCGTTTACAGCAAAAGCCTTTTCGCTGCGTATTCCCTGCACGAGAACCGCAACCTCAGGTCTCTTTCTAGGTTTGTTGGTTATATGGCTGGAAATCATAGCACAGTCAATTCAAACGAAATGGTTACGAATGGGGAATTCTGAAAAAGATTGTAACGAATTGCATGGTGGGCGCTGTGTCACATTTTGGAGTGTAGGGTATCACCCGGTCTCCTGGGGATCCACATCCACAATCCATTTAGTGCTCGCCGGCAGTTTGCTCTGATCCAGATGCTGACAGATCTGGCTCAGTAGCCGGTTCAGCTGCTTTCGGCTGTCACTACACAAGATTAGTTGCGCTCGGTGCCGGTCGGCTTTACGTGCAATTACCGCCGGTAGCGGCCCCCAGGTTTCTATGCCGTTCGCGGCCGTCATTGGTTTAATGCTGTCTAACAGTTGCAGGCTTGCCTGCATGGTGTCGGCTTCCGCGCGGAGTATGGCCATGGCGCGGAATGGTGGCAGGGCGCCGGTTTGGCGTTCAGTCAGAAGTTGGTCTGCCAGGGCGGCGTAGTTGCCCTTACAGAGAGATTTCAATAGCGGGTGGTCGCTGTGACAGGTCTGGATAAGCACTTTGCCAGGTTTTTCGCCCCGGCCAGCGCGGCCGCTGACCTGCAATAGTGTCTGCACCATCTGTTCCGGCGCCCGAAAATCGACACTGAACAGGCCGCCATCGGCGTTGACGACGGCAACCAGGGTCACGTTGGGAAAGTCATGGCCCTTGGCGAGCATCTGGGTGCCCACCAGTATGCAGGGGGCACCGCTGTTAACCTGAGCCAGTATATTCTGGATACTCCCTTTGCGCTGGGTGCTGTCCCTGTCTACCCGTACAATGGGGGTGTCCGGAAACTGTTCGGCCAGGGCTTCTTCTGTGCGCTCTGTGCCCTGGCCTACGGGTTTGAAATTTTCACTCCGGCATTTGGGGCAGCTGTGGCTTGCGGCCATCTGGAAGTCGCAGTGATGGCAACGCATGGCTCTGTCCCGGCGATGGTATGTCAGTCGGGTATCGCAGCGCGGGCATTCCTCCATGTGGCCACAATCGAAGCACATCATAATGGGGGCGAATCCCCGCCGGTTCACAAATACCAGTGCCTGCTCACCTCGTACCAGTGTTTCCTTTATAGCGTTCAGGGTGGGGCGCGAAAGGCCGGCCTCCAGAGGGCGGCTGCGGATGTCGAGCAATTCCACTTCCGGAGGTGAGGCATTGCCAGCCCGTTGTTCCAGCCGGATAAGGTGGTATTTGCCTTGCCTGGCGTTGTGCCATGATTCCAGCGAAGGCGTTGCTGAGCCCAGGATGACGGGGCACTGATTCAGGTGAGCCCGATAGACAGCAACGTCCCGCCCCGAATAGCGAAACCCTTCGCCCTGCTTGTAGGAGTTGTCGTGTTCTTCGTCCACAACAATGGCGCGAAGATTCGTGAACGGCAGCAAGACGGCGGAGCGGGTGCCAATCAGAATAACCGGTTCCCCATGTCGGATTCTCAGCCAGGTAGCCAAGCGTTCGCTGTCGTTCAGGGCCGAGTGCCAGGCTACAATCCGGTTGCCGAAGTAACGCCTGAAGCGCTCGAGGGTCTGGGGCGTGAGGTTGATTTCGGGAACCAGTACCAGAGCCTGTTGGTCGTCCTGCAGTTTTTGTGTCAGGTAATGAAGATAGAGCTCGGTTTTGCCGCTCCCGGTGATGCCATAAAGAAGTGTGGCGCTGAAGCGATCTGTAACCTGCGGTAATTCTTTGGCCGCTGCCAGTTGCGCGGGTGAGAGTCTGGGGCCGTCTACTGTGACGATGCTCTCGCTGAAAGTCGGATGCTGTGGATCGCTAAGTTCGATGAGGCCTTTATCGCGAAGGCTTTTGATCTGAGGGCGGTTGAAGCCGGCTTTAACCAGTTCGCCGGTCGATATGCCGGGTGCGCGCTGGATGGATTCCAGCAAGGCTTTCTGTCGATGGGCGTTGGCCGGCAGTGGGGCGATGTTTTGGGTGCCTTGCCAGTGTTCATCCTGTTTCTGCTGTGACGGCCGGCCTCGGCGTAATGCGGGAGGCAGGGCGGTGAACAGGCACTCACCCAAGGGGTGCTGATAGTAGTCGCTGGCCCAGCTAAGGAGTTGGAAGGTGGCTGTGGGTAAGGCGAGCCACGGCTCCAGCACTTCCAGGATGGGCTTGAGGGTAATGCCGTCCGGTGGTGTCACGCCGGTTTCCACCACAAGGCCGGTCAGGGTTTGCCTGCCAAAGGGTACTTTCACGCGTTGCCCGGGGGAGACGGTCATGGTCTCCGGGATTCGGTAATCAAAGAGTCGCCGGAGCGGGCGATTCAGGGCGATGCGAGCGGTTGAGGGCCGTGTCACGGTAACTGCGTATCCTGAAAGCGGGCAAAAGTAGGCTGGTTGCATGGTGTCCGGACTGTTCCGGATGGCCAAGATACTTGCCTGTGGTCGGGTTTGTCAGTAAGATTCGCGGTCTGTTTCTGGCCGGGCTTGATTGTGCACGGTCTTTTCAATTGATTCAAACATGCGGTGCCTGGCACTTGGGCAGCTAAGATGCCCCGTGATCAGGTAGCGGCATGACCTAACGAGGTTCGCCATGAAAGAAGGTATTCACCCGAAGTACGAAGACATCACCGCTACCTGTTCCTGCGGTAATGTGATCAAGACCCGTTCTACCATCGGCCACGATCTGCAGCTGGACGTATGTTCCCAGTGCCACCCGTTCTACACCGGCAAGCAGAAGGTTATGGACACCGGTGGTCGTATCGATCGCTTCCAGAAGCGTTTCGGCAGCCGTATCGGTGGCAAGAAAGACTGATCCGCGCCGGGATGTTGAAAAAAGCGCCTTTTGGCGCTTTTTTTGTGCGCCAATGAAAAATAAAGTTTGCTATATACGCAAAATGCACTATTGACTGTTCATAAAATATTCGATTTCGGCTTGTCGTTTTGGGTCGGGCGCGCCATAATGGCGCGCTCCGTTGGGCGAGCTCCAGCGGGATTTACCTTTAAACGTGACAAACGGAACAGTGGCAATGTCTCAAGATCTGAAAGAAGCAGCCCTTGAATATCACGCCAAACCGCGGCCGGGTAAGCTGAGTGTTGAAATCACGAAGCCGACCCAGACTTCCCGCGACCTCTCCCTGGCGTACAGCCCCGGGGTTGCCGAACCGGTCCGCGAGATCGCGAAGGACCCCGAGAACGCTTACAAATACACAGCCAAGGGTAACCTGGTTGCCGTGATCTCTGACGGTACCGCTATCCTGGGTCTGGGTAATCTCGGCCCTCTGGCGAGCAAGCCGGTTATGGAAGGCAAGGGCGTACTGTTCAAGCGCTTTGCCGGAATTGACGTCTTCGACATCGAGGTTAATTCCGAAAGCCCGCAAGCGTTTATTGAAACTGTTGAGCGTATCGCCGATACCTTCGGTGGTATCAACCTCGAAGACATCAAAGCACCGGAGTGCTTCGAGATTGAGCGTGCGCTGATTGAAAAGTGTAACGTGCCCATCTTCCACGATGACCAGCACGGTACCGCTATCGTAACTGCGGCCGGCATGATCAATGCCCTTGAGCTGCAGGGCAAGAAAATTGAAGAGGCAAAGGTGGTATGTCTGGGCGCCGGTGCGGCCGCCATTGCCTGCATGAAGTTGCTGATCAGCTGCGGTATGCGCTCTGAGAACATCTTCATGCTCGACCGTAAGGGTGTGATCCACTCTGGTCGTGATGATCTGAACCAGTACAAGGCGATGTTCGCCAACGATACCGACAAGCGCACTCTGGACGACGCCATCGACGGCGCAGACGTGTTCCTGGGTCTGTCCGGCCCGGATCTTCTGTCTGCCGAGCAGTTGGCGAAAATGGCACCGAACCCGGTGGTGTTTGCCTGTTCCAACCCGGATCCGGAAATCAGCCCGGAAGTGGCTCTGGCCACCCGCGATGATCTGATCATGGCGACCGGTCGCTCTGACTATCCGAACCAGGTGAACAACGTGCTTGGCTTCCCGTTCATTTTCCGTGGTGCACTGGATGTACGTGCGACCGCTATCAACGAGGAAATGAAGGTTGCCGCGGTTAACGCAATCCGTGAACTGGCCAAAGAGCCGGTGCCGCAGGAAATCTGTGAAGCCTACGGTGTTGATTCGTTCGAATTCGGTAAGGAATACATCATTCCAAAGCCGATGGACGTTCGTCTGCTGGAAGTAGTGCCGGCCGCCGTGGCCCGCGCTGCAGTAGATTCCGGTGTTGCGCGTAATCCGTACCCTGCGCACTACCCGCTGAAGTCTATGGACGACATCATCTGATCGGGATGTAGTCTGGCTTCAAAAAACCGGCGGAGATCCCGCCGGTTTTTTTGTGCGTCCTGCTTGGGGTGGTGCTGCGACAGATCAGAAGATCTGCCGTGACAGGTCGCCTCCGTTACCGTTGTCGCCGTTCCCTCCGATACTCTCGGCTGGCAGAGGCGAGGGTGCGTCTTCTTCCTTGAATATTTCGAACACGGCTTCTTCGCCGGGTCGGGCTCTTTCTCCGGTTTCCGGGTTGATGCGGATATTCACGATGCCGTTGGGCCTGGGCATGGTGGCTGCTGGCTGGTCTGCCAGTGCTACTTTCATATAGTCGACCCATATCGGCAGTGCGGTACTGGCGCCATACTCGCCGCGACCCAGGGGAGAGGGTTGGTCAAATCCGACCCAGACGGTAGTTGCGATATCGTGGTTGAAGCCTGCGAACCAGGTGTCTTTCTGCTCGTTGGTGGTACCCGTCTTGCCGGCAATGTCGCTTCGATTCAGGGCCAGGGCGCGACGTCCCGTTCCCCGGCGAACCACGTCCTGCATCATGGAGTGCATGATGTAGATTGATCGTTCGTCGGCCAGGCGTTGCATAATCCGTGGTTTGGTTGTGTTCTCCTCGGCTGCGGAGGCTGGCAGTGTCATCCCTTCAATTTCGGGTGGTTGCTCCGAAGTGCTTTGTTCGGCATCGGCGACCTGCGTCTGAGAGGCGTCGCAGTTCTCGTCGCATAATATGGTCTTCGGGGCTTCATAGACCACGGTGCCGTCCCATTCCTCGATTCGTTCAATCAGGTAGGGCTGTACGTCGTAACCTCCGTTGGCTATCACCGCAAAGCCTCGTGCCAGCTCCATGGGTGTCAGCAGGCCGCTGCCCAGGGAGAGCGAGAGGTTGGAGGGCATGTTTTCAGTCGGGAGTTTGAGTTGCTTCAGGTAGCTGAGGGTGGTGTTGATGCCCAGGTCTCTCAGCAGGCGGATGGAAACCAGGTTGCGGGAGCGGTAAAGGCCCTCGCGCAAGGTGGTTGGTCCGTAGAACTGGCCCGATGAGTTCTGTGGCCGCCATGCGGTTTCAAGTTCGGAGTCTTCGAATACGATCGGAGCGTCGTTGTAGATGGTCGCCGGTGTTCGGCCGTTTTCCAGCGCGGAAAGGTACAGGAACGGCTTGAACGTTGAGCCTGGTTGGCGGCTGGCCTGGGTGGCGCGATTGTACTTGCTCTGGTTAAAGCTGTAGCCGCCCGCCAAAGCTTCAATGGCGCCGGTTTTGGCTTCCAGGGAGATAAGTGCGCCCTCGATTCGGGGTGCTTGCGCCAGGGAAACTCGCAGTTCGGTGATGGCCTGCGTGGATGCGCTCTCGCTGCCAGGTTCTGACTCAGAGTCTTTAATCTGTGGCAGTTGGTCAACTTTTACATAGATGACCTCCCCGGGGTTGACCACATCCGAAGGTTTTTCTGGTTCGGGGCCGGTGATGCTCTCGGTTCGGAATCGGCGCGCCCAGGTCATGGTTTCAAAGGGCATGACGCCGGGGCCCAGGTGCCGGGCATGTACTTTTACTTCGTTCTTTTCGTCGTCTATTGATGTCACAACGGCTGGCATCAGCGTTTCAACCCGCGGGTAGTTCTGCATCTTGTCCGACAGTTCGGCCGGGGTCAGGCCTTCAGTATCGAACTGTCCGATGGGGCCCCGGAAACCGTGCCGGCGGTCATAGGCTTCGAGGCCTGCCCTCAGGGCTTCGGTAGCGGTTTGTTGCTTGTCGCTGTCGACGGTCAGGGTCACGCTGTAGCCATCGGTGTAAGCATTCTCTCCGTAGCGGCGAACCATTTCGGCCCGGGCCATCTCGGCCACATAGTCGGCATCCACTTCGGCGTCACGAGTGTTATAGCTGGCGGTCAGCGGTGCTTTGCTGGCCAGAGACCAGGCGTCTTCGGTGATGTAGCCCAGGTCTTTCATTCTGCCGAGAATCCAGTTACGGCGAATCAGGGCTCGCTCCGGATTTGCCAGGGGGTTGTAGGCAGAGGGCGCTTTGGGGAGACCTGCCAACATTGCCATCTGGGCCAGTGAAAGTTCTGTCACCGGTTTGTCGTAGTAAACCTGAGCGGCAGCGGCGATTCCATAGGCCCGGTTGCCGAGGTAGATCTTGTTCAGGTAGAGCTCAAGAATCCTGTTTTTGTCCAGTTCACGTTCAATCTGAAGAGCCAGCAGTATCTCGTTGAACTTTCGTATGAAGGTCCGGTCGCGTGACAAAAAGTAATTTTTTGCAACCTGCATGGTGATGGTGCTGCCGCCAGACTGGATTTCTCCGGTGGTGATCAGTTCCACTGCAGCCCGCGTCAGGCCTCTAATGTCGACTCCGAAGTGCTCGTAAAACCGCGCGTCTTCCGCTGCCAGGAAGGCTTGTAACTGAATTGTAGGGATCTGTTCTATTGTGATCGGTGCCCTTCTCTTTTCACCGAATTCTGCTATTAATCTGTTGTCTTTGCTATACACCCGAAGCGGCGTCTGCAGCCGGACATCCAGCAATTGCTCGACCGGTGGCAGATTGGGCCGAAGATAAAGATACAGGCTTGAGGAAATAATAATGGCGACACTCAGGCCGGTAAGAAAGAACCAGGCAAAAACGCGAGATGTACGCAACAAATGAGACATTTTTTTCTGACAACTGTTGGATATAGGTCTATTATTTGAGAAATTGCTTTAGGAAGGTTCGGTCGCCTCGCCGTCTGCAATGTCTCCCGAAATTCGAGAGATTGCATTGTAGACGGAATAAATAAGAAATTCTCTTACATAAAAAACACATAGAACGCCTCTGAAATGATCGCCTTTACAGGGAGTGGTTCAGGGGTTCCAACGCCGGGTGCATTTAACCAGGTATAGGGTGAGCGCGTGTTCGGATTACCAGGAAAAAAATCCAGTGCCGTCCTTGGAGTGGATGTAAGCTCCAGTTCGGTCAAGCTGCTAGAGCTGTCAAAACATGGCGATCGATACAAGGTCGAGAGCTATGCGGTAGAGCCGTTGCCGGCCAATGCAGTTGTTGAAAAAAACATCACAGACGTCGAAGCGGTTGGGGAAGTGCTCAAGCGTGTCGCGTCCAAGTCACGTACCAGTGTGAAACAGGTGGCTGTTGCTGTTTCCGGCTCGGCGGTGATCACCAAGGTTATCCAGATGGATGGTGGTCTCAACGAGTTTGAAATGGAAGACCAGATTGCGCTGGAAGCCGATCAGTACATTCCTTACCCCCTCGATGAAGTGGCGATCGATTTCGAGGTCCAGGGCCCGTCCGAATCCAACCCGGATCAGGTGGATGTGCTGCTGGCGGCCTGCCGTAAGGAAAACGTCGACATCCGCGAAGACGCCCTGGAAATTGCAGGGCTGACAACCAGGATTGTCGACGTGGAAGCCTATGCTCTGGAGCGGGCTTACAGCCTGATTGAACCTCAGCTCGACTCCCAGGGTGAAGAGTTGGTGGTTGCCATTGTTGATATTGGCGCGACCATGACAACTCTGAGTGTGCTGGCAGAGGGTAAGACGGTCTATACCCGCGAGCAGATTTTTGGCGGAAAACAGCTGACGGAAGAAATTCAGCGTCGTTACGGGTTGTCGCTCGAAGAAGCTGGTCTGGCCAAGAAGCAGGGTGGTTTGCCAGACGACTACAACGAGGAAGTCCTGACCCCGTTCCGGGAAGCGGTTGTTCAGCAAGTGGCGCGGGCGCTGCAGTTTTTCTTCGGCGCGAGTCAGTACAACGCGGTGGATTACGTGGTGCTTGCCGGAGGAACAGCGTCGATTCAGGGGCTCACGGAAATGGTGGAAGAGAAAACTGGAACGCCAACCCTGGTGGCCAATCCGTTTGCCAATATGGCGGTGGGCTCCCGGGTTAATGCCTCTGCGCTAAGCAATGATGCCCCCTCGTTGATGATTGCCTGCGGTCTGGCAATGAGGAGTTTCGACTGATGGCAAAGATTAACCTCAGACCCTGGCGGGAAGAGCTTCGCGCCGAGAAGCAGAAACAGTTTGTTGTGATGATACTGGGCGCCGTGATTATCGCGGGTGGCCTGGCTTTCCTCTGGAAATCGGATATGGACAGCCGGATTGCCTATCAGCAATCCCGTAATGCCTATATTGAGACTGCAACCAAAGAGCTGGACAAGCAGATCAAGGAGATTGAAAACCTCAAGCGTCAGCGCGATGAGTTGCTGGCGCGCATGCAGGTGATTCAGGATCTTCAGGGCAAACGGCCGGTAATTGTGCGGGTCTTCGATGAGTTGGTGAGAACCCTTCCTGACGGACTTTACTACACCGATCTCAAGAAAACCGGTGAGCGACTCGACATAGTGGGTATGGCTGAGTCCAATAGCCGCATTTCGAACCTGATGCGTCAGTTCGAAGATTCTGAATGGTTTGCCAATCCCAACCTGACCAATGTGGCCGCAGCAGACAGCGCCCGTTCTGGCTATAGCCAGTTCAATCTTTCTGTCCAGCAGCGCACACCTGAGCCCGAAGGGGAGGATAACTGATGAGCCTCGCGGACTCTCTGAAAAGTCTTAACGAATTCGATATCAATGATCTTGATATCAACAATGCCGGCATCTGGCCGGCACCAATCAAGGCCATTGTGGCGTTAGTTGTCTTCGGCCTGATACTTGGCGGTGGTTACTGGTTCTTTATCAAGGATCAGTATGCCCAGCTCGATCGGGTGGAGCAGCAGGAGCAGGAACTCAAGCAGCGCTACGAGCAGAAGGCCTATCAGGTGGCGAACCTGGATGTATTCAAGGCCCAGATGGAAGAAATGGAAGAAACCTTTGGGGCTCTGGTGCGTCAGTTGCCCAGTGAGACGGAAGTGCCAGGCTTGCTGGAAGATATTACCAACACCGCATTAGGTAGTGGGTTGGCGCTGCAGGAAGTCAAGCTTCAGCCGGAGCAGCAGCGAGACTTCTACTCCGAACTTCCCATTAATATTCGGGTATCCGGCTCCTATCATGAGCTGGCCTCTTTCGTAAGCAGTGTGGCGAGCCTGCCGCGCATCGTAACACTGCACGATTTAACCATTAAACCAATGGGCGGAGACGGAGACCAGCTGGACATGCAGGTGGTTGCCCGTACTTACCGCTACCGGGCTGGAGAATGAGCATGACAGGAAAGCATGCGGGAAAAGCCTGGCTGGGTGTGTGTCTGGCGTCTTTGCTGACGGCTTGTTCCCAGGGAAACGGTTTCTCGGATCTCGACAAGTTTATGGCAGATACCCGGGCGAAACCCCGTGGGCATGTGGAACCCTTGCCGGAGTTCAAGGCCTACGAGGCCTTTAGTTATTCGGCAGCAGATCGGCGCGCACCGTTTGAGCCGCCGGTAGATGTCCAACTTACGATGGTTGATGAGGAGCCAGTCAGTGACGTTGAGCCGGATCTGGACCGGCCCCGGGAAGTGCTTGAGAACTTTGACCTCAAGTCTCTGGCCATGGTGGGCACGCTACAGGGGGTTGAGGGCAACCTGTTCGCTCTGATTAGAGATAACTCGGGCGGCATTCACCGGGTGCGCACCGGTAATTACATGGGCCAGAACTATGGCCGTATTGTGGGGGTCAGTGAAACCCGCATTGAACTGATTGAAATCGTTCCGAATGGCCGGGGTGGTTGGGTAGAACGCCCGCGCTCCCTGTCTTTGGATGAAGGCTGAGGAGCGGTAACGGTATGAATTCAAGAAACATGCACGAACAAACAGGTTTAGGGTCGAGGCTAGCGATGTTCAAAAAACTCAATGTCTGCGTAGGCGTGATTGCCATCGGGTTATGGAGCGGCCTGGCCAGCGCGGTCACGCTTCAGGACTTGTCGTTTTCGTCGCTGCCAGGGGAGCGGCTGGAAGTCACCATGCAGTTTGATGGCACGCCGCCTGAGCCTTCGGGCTATACCATAGAGCGGCCAGCCCGGATTGCGGTGGATCTGAAGGATACCACCAGTGCCCTGAATCAGCGCAGCATTCCGCTGGGTACAGGTAATGCCCAGAGCGTCACCGTGGTGGAAACCAAGGATCGCACCCGTTTGATCTTTAATCTGGTCGAATTGGTGCCTCACGATACCGTACGTACCAATAACTCTCTGGTAATGACCATTGGTGGTGAGTCCGATGCCGTCGCCTCAACTTCTCAACCTGCGCAACGGACGGCAACGGTTTCGTCAGCATCCTCGAACGCGTTGGCCGGTGTCGATTTCCGTCGTGGTAAAGAGGGTGAAGGTCGGGTTATCGTCGATCTCGGTAGCAACACGGCGACCGTTAATCTGAACGAGTTGGGTGGCCGGATCCGGTTGACAATGCCGGATCTCCAGGTTCCCGCGGATCTACGTCGGCGCCTTGATGTTACGGATTTTGCAACGCCGGTGACTCGCATTGATACCTTTGTGGAAGATGGAAGTGCGGTCGTCGAAATTAGACCGGAGGGCGACTACGACTATATCGCCTATCAGTCTGGTCGCGAATTCACTGTGAGTGTTGAAGCTCTGAGTCAGGAAGAGGCGGAAGCTCGTCGCGAGGAGAAGTTCCCGTATACCGGCGAGAAGCTTTCCCTTAACTTCCAGGATATTGAAGTTCGCTCTGTGCTTCAGCTGATTGCTGATTTCACTGGCCTGAACCTGGTTGCCAGTGACACGGTGGGCGGCAGTATCACTCTGCGTCTGCAGAACGTTCCCTGGGATCAGGCGTTGGATCTGATCCTCAAGACCAAAGGTTTGGATAAGCGTCAGATTGGCAACGTACTGCTGGTTGCGCCTGCTGAGGAAATTGCGGCCCGTGAAAAGCTTGAGCTTGAAACTAACAAACAGATCGCTGAGTTGGCACCGGTCCGGCTGGATATTATTCAGGTGAACTACGCCAAGGCGGCGGATGTGGTTGCTCTGATTCAGGCGGATGAAGAACTGATCTCCTCCCGTGGTTTTGTGTCTTCCGATGCCAGAACCAATACCATCAGTGTTCGGGAAACCGCTGAGAAGCTGGAGGAAATTCGCCGGCTGGTATCCACGTGGGATGTCCCGGTTCGCCAAGTGTCAATTGAAGCTCGAATTGTTCGCGCTCAGACAAACGTTGCGGAAGATCTTGGTGTTCGCTGGGGCGGCGCGGCTTACAACGTCGATGGTGATGATGTGATCACTGTTGGTGGTTCTCTCGGAACCCTGCAAGAAGCCAGAGATGCTGCAAGCGGAGGCAGCAACACCATTTCTTTCCCGGGTGCGCTGGGAGTCGATCTTGGTGTAAGTGGTGATGGAGCATCCTCCTTTGCCATCGGGTGGGGAAGTGATGACTTCCTGGTGGATCTGGAGCTTTCGGCACTGGAGAGTGATGGTCGCGCGGAAGTGGTTTCGCAGCCTAGGGTTGTAACGGCTGATCGTCAGACTGCGTCTATCAAGTCCGGTGAAGAAATTCCATATCAGGAGGCAACATCCAGCGGTGCAACCAACGTAGAGTTCAAAGAAGCAGTGCTCTCGCTTGAGGTTACACCGCAGATTACGCCCGACGACAAGATCATTATGGATCTCGTTGTAAATCAGGATTCCCGAGGAGAAGTGACTGCAGGTATCCCGTCTATCAATACCAACGAGGTTACAACTCAGGTATTGGTTGCTAACGGCGAGACGGTTGTACTGGGTGGTATCTTTCAGTCTGAAGTTGCCACTCAGACCACGAAAACCCCATTCCTGGGTGACATCCCCTATCTCGGGCGCCTGTTCAAACGCACCGAGCATGTTGATGAGCGCAGCGAGCTGTTGATCTTTATTACGCCGAAGATCATCAAGAACGACATACTGCAATAAGCTCGCTGCAGTCTAAAAACCGCCGGTAACCCCGGCGGTTTTTTCGTTCAGGGGTGGTTCACCGGTTCCAAGCCGCTTATGGATTGCCGGTCCTTATGCTATTCTCACCCGCCTGAAACTTGTTGAGCGGAAATTATGTCTTTGCCCAAGCGCGTTGTTCTGGTTGGGCCCATGGGGGCTGGAAAAAGCACCATTGGCCGGTTGCTGGCCAAGGAGCTCGGCTATCGATTCCTGGACTCGGACCGGATTATCGAAGAGCGATGTGGTGCCAATATTCCCTGGATCTTCGATGTTGAAGGTGAGGACGGTTTTCGTCAGCGTGAAACCTCAATGCTTGACGAGCTGTCCAATGAGGTGGGCACGGTACTGGCAACCGGGGGCGGTGCCGTCATGCGTGCTGAAAACCACGGATTGCTGAAAAAGAACGCTGTGGTGGTTTACCTCAAAACGTCTATAGACCAACAGGTTGAGCGCACACGTAAGGACAGGAACCGACCGTTGTTGCAGAACGACGATCCGGAAGGCGTGTTGCGCAGGCTGTTTGCGATTCGGGACCCGCTCTATACCGAGTTGGCGGATATCGTTATGTTTACCGATCGTAAAAGCCCCCGTCTTGTGGTTCGGCAACTGGTGAACCGAATCAATCCTAAAACGCCCCGCCACAGAAGACAGCGGCGGAAAGAGGGCAGGCATAATGTACAAGGTACTTCGAGAGCTGAAGGTTGAGCTCGGGGAGCGCAGCTATCCGATCATTATCGGGCAGGGGCTGCTGGGCTCGTTTGACCTGACACCCTGGGTGGCAGGCCAGCAGGTCATGATCGTAACTAACGATACCGTTGGCCCCCTGTATCTTGAGAAGGTGAAAGGCTGTTTTCCCGGCAAGGCCATTGACGTAGTGACCTTGCCCGATGGAGAACAGTTCAAGGATTGGCAGACGCTCAACCTCATTTTCGACGCGCTTCTGGAAAAACGACATACCCGCAAAACGACACTCGTTGCCCTGGGCGGCGGCGTTGTGGGTGATATGGCGGGTTTCGCGGCGGCCTGTTACCAGCGCGGCGTTCCCTTCATACAGGTTCCAACCACGCTGCTCTCTCAAGTGGACTCGTCTGTTGGGGGGAAAACAGGGATAAATCACCCGCTTGGCAAGAACATGATCGGTGCTTTCCATCAGCCGCAGGCGGTGCTGATCGATACCAACAGCTTGCAAACACTGCCGGAGAGGGAGGTGTCTGCCGGTCTCGCAGAGGTGATCAAATATGGCCTGATTCGGGACGAGTCTTTCCTGGCCTGGCTTGAGGATTCCATGGAGAGCCTGTTACGACTTGATGCCAAGGCGTTAGGTGAGGCGATCTATCGTTCCTGTGTCTGTAAGGCGGAAGTTGTTGCGCTTGACGAACGAGAGGGCGGGTTGCGTGCAATCCTCAATCTTGGTCATACCTTTGGTCATGCCATTGAAACCTTTGCTGGCTACGGCAACTGGTTGCACGGTGAAGCCGTGGGCACGGGTATGATGATGGCAGCCGATCTCTCTGTGAGAGAGGGGCTGATCTCGGCGGACGACCGGGCCCGGGCGGTTGCCCTGATTCGGCGCGCTCGTTTGCCTGAGTGGGCACCGAGCGGCATGACATCAGAGGACTTCATGAATCTGATGTCCGTGGACAAGAAGAATGTGGATGGTCGGCTACGGTTGGTTCTCCTGAAAGCAATAGGTGATGCCTTTATCACCGAGAATGCCTCCGCTGACAACATCCGTGATACCTTGAGGGCATTCCTGCCGCAGGCAGGCTGATGGGCTCTGAGTTTCAGAAACAGGGACGGCGTGTGACTCAAGAATCCTTGAACAGTACCGATGGCGGGGGGCTTTTCCCCCGACTCCAGCAGCGATACGGTCTGCGCGACAACCCTCTCGAGATGGAAACACCGTTTTTTCCGGATGCCATGCGTCAGCATGCTTTGGAAACGTTGCGCCATCTTTGTGGGTTCGGGGATATGGTGCTGGTTCTGACCGGTGCGCCGGGGGCCGGTAAGACCCGGGTGTTGGCAGAGTTGGTGCGCAGCGAGTCCTCAAGGCTTGATTTTCATCGAATTCCCGCATCGGCGCTTACCAGCCGCCAGGCCCTCGCGCGTTACCTGAAACAATTGGCGAAATCCGGGATACCGGCAGACTCTGAGCCCAGAGAGGCCGTTTATCGCTATTTTCGCTGGTCCGAATCCGGCCTCCGCCGAGGTCACCGGCAAGTGCTGCTGATTGACGATGCAGACCGGGTTGAGTCGGATGTTCTGAATCTTCTGGTAGCAGGCTTTGTGGCATCAGAACGGTCTGTTTCTGCCGTTCCGATTCTGGCCGGAACCGAGCAGGTGTGGCACCAATTGGAAGATCGCCCGGATTCCGCTTATGCGCATCACCTGAACCTGCCTCCGTTAAGCCGCGAAGATATCAAGGCTTATCTCGAACCCAGGGTTCACCGGGCGGGCGGCTCTCAGTCTGAGCTGCTGTCGACCTCTCGTCTGAAAAAGCTGGAGGTGTTGAGCCAGGGCAGCTTTGGTCGGCTAAAGCGTGTTGCGCCGGGTGTTTGGCTGGACATGGTTCCGTCGTCGGCAACGTCCTCCTCGAAAGCTGGTTTTACGGTTGCGCATATGCGGTGGCCTGCGCTGGGGCTGCTATTGCTGGCGGCATCCTGGTGGTTTGTTTCCCAGCAATATGAGAGCACGGTTCAGCGACAGGCTGACGCCGAGGTTGAGCCTGAGCCAGTCCGTAAGAGCATTACCATTGGTCCGGGTACTGAGGAGCCTGAGCCGGAAATAGCGACTTTGATTGCGCCTGCGGGCGAAGATGAGTCTGGCGTTCCGGGCGAAACCAATGCTACTGAAGATTTGACACAGCCTCTGCCTGAAACAGAGATTGTCCCAGAGCCAGAGCCAGAGCCAGAGCCAGAGCCAGAGCCAGAGCCAGAGCCAGAGCCAGAGCCAGAGCCAGAGCCAGAGCCAGAGCCAGAGCCAGAGCCAGAGCCAGAGCCAGAGCCAGAGCCAGAGCCAGAGCCAGAGCCAGAGCCAGAGCCAGAGCCAGAGCCAGAGCCAGAGCCAGAGCCAGAGCCAGAGTTTGTGCCAGCTAACCCCGTTAAATTTGTGGCACTTGACCAGTTACGTCAGCGCAAGGGTTGGACGCTGCAACTTGTTGCAGGCAATCAGGAACAAACGGTGTTGAATGTACTGCGTCGAGCGCCCGAGGATGCGAATTTGAGCTACACTAAGGGTGAGCGCCAGGGCTTACCTTGGTTTATGCTGGTTTATGGTCAATACTCTAGCCGAGAAGAGGCCGGGGCGGCGGCGGCTAGTCTGCCCGACGCGCTGAGGATCTCGAATCCTTGGGTTCGACCCTACGAGGATTATTGATTTTCGCACCATTCCGGTGCGCTTCAGGCACCAAGCTACGAAAAAAATTGTATACGTAGTTTCACGTGTGTAAAATCCCTTCCCCCTTTTTTCGGTGTCAGCGTATTTTTTGCACTTTTTTGGTGCGGGAGTGTCGCTGGCGGGAAGCATTTACACGCGAGAGAACGCTTATGACGACAGGCTTGTATCATCCTGATGAGTTCAGGGACAACTGCGGTTTTGGCCTGATTGCCCACATGAAGGGCGAAGCGAGCCATAAGCTGTTGCAGACAGCCATTGAATCTCTGACCTGCATGACCCACCGGGGCGGTATTGCCGCCGATGGTAAGACCGGTGATGGTTGTGGTCTGCTTATTCAGAGCCCCAAGGCCTTCCTCTACAAAGCTGCTCAGGCAGCCTTCGGCAAAAAACCTGGCGACTTGTTTGCAGTTGGCCAGGTTTTTTTGGCTAAGGACGACGCAAAAGCTTCTGCTGGTCGGGCTGCTATAGAAAAAAGGCTTACGGAGCAAGGGCTTGAGGTTTTGGGTTGGCGGGAAGTGCCCGTTGATGACAGCTGCCTTGGTCCTATGGCCTTGGACTGTCTGCCGCGCATTGAACAGGTGTTTGTAGAGCCTGGCGGTAAGGCCGAGCAAGAATTCGCGATTAGCCTGTTTGTGGGGCGCCGTCATGCCGAGCGGGATATGACGGAAGACCCGGAATTCTATATCTGCAGTCTTTCCCACAAGACATTGGCCTACAAAGGCCTGATGATGCCCGCAGATCTGGCCAACTTCTACAAAGACCTTGGTGATCCGGATCTGCAAACGGCCATCTGTGTTTTCCACCAGCGCTTCTCGACCAACACCATGCCGCGTTGGCCACTGGCGCAGCCGTTCCGGTTCCTGGCCCATAATGGTGAGATAAACACCATCGACGGTAACCGTAATTGGGCAATTGCCCGCGCAGCCAAGTTCAGCTCACCGGATTTGCCGGATCTGCAGACCCTGCAGCCGCTGGTTAACCTGACTGGCTCCGACTCCTCAAGCATGGACAACATGCTGGAAGTGCTCCTGGCAGGTGGTGTAGACCTGTTCCGGGCGGTGCGCATGATGATTCCGCCTGCCTGGCAGAATGTTGATACCATGGATTCTGAGCTGCGGGCCTTTTACGAGTACAACTCCATGCATATGGAGCCTTGGGATGGCCCTGCGGGCCTGGTAATGTCAGATGGCCGTTATGCGCTGTGTATGCTGGATCGCAATGGTCTGCGTCCCGCACGCTGGGTTATCACCAAGGACGATTTCATCACCCTGGCCTCGGAAGTGGGAACGTACAGCTACTCACCGGATGATGTGGTGGCCAAGGGGCGGGTTGGCCCGGGTCAGATGCTGGCCATCGATACCGAATCCGGCGAGGTCCTGCATACCGGGGATATCGACCAGCGGCTCAAAAAAGCCCAGCCCTACAAGCGCTGGCTCAAGGACAATGCACTGCGAGTCGAGACCACGCTGAATCAGGCGACCCCGGAATTCAAGTTGATGGAATCCGAAGAGCTTCTGGTTCATCAGAAGATGTTCAATATCTCGTTTGAAGAGCGGGACCAGGTGCTGCGCCCACTGGCTGAGAGTGCCCAGGAGGCGGTCGGTTCCATGGGGGACGATACCCCGATGGCGGTTCTGTCCAGCAAGGTGCGCCATGTGGCGGATTACTTCCGGCAGAAATTCGCGCAGGTCACCAACCCGCCCATTGATCCTCTCCGTGAGACCATCGTCATGTCTCTGGAGACTTGTCTGGGCGCGGAACAGAACGTTTTCGAGGAGTCTCCGGAGCATGCTAACCGGATTATCCTGACCACGCCGGTGCTGTCGCCGGCCAAGTTCCTGAAGATCAGTAATAACGATCGTCCGGGATTTGAGGTGGCAAAAATCGCCCTGAGCTATCGTCCTGAAGAGGGCTTGGAGCAGGCGGTTCGTCGAGTATGTGACGAGGCTGAAAAAGTCGTCCGTGATGGCAAGGTGCTGCTGATTCTCAGCGATAAGGACCTGGCTCAGGGAGATCTCCCCATCAATGCCCTGATGGCCACCGGCGCAGTGCATCATCACCTGGTGGCGAGTGGTCTGCGCTGTGATTCCAACATCATTGTTGAGACCGGCTGGGCTCGGGATCCGCATCACTTTGCGGTACTGTTCGGATTTGGTGCCACGGCGGTCTACCCGTACCTGGCGTACCAGATCCTGAACGATCTGATTCGCACCGGCGAAATGCTGATGGATCCGATCGAAGCCAAGAACAATTACCGTAAGGGCATCAACAAGGGCTTGCTGAAGATCCTGTCGAAGATGGGTATCTCCACCATTACCTCCTATCGCGGTGCCCAACTGTTTGAAGCCATTGGTCTTGCCGACAATGTGGTAGACCTGTGTTTCAAAGGCGTCCCGAGCCGGATTCAGGGCGCCGACTTCTTCGATTTCCAGCAGGATCAGGAGCAGTTGGCCGCGGTTGCCTGGAAGCCCCGTAAGCCTATTTCCCAGGGCGGCCTGCTCAAGTACGTGCATGGCCAGGAATACCACGCCTTCAACCCGGATGTGGTGGGCAAACTGCAGGATGCCGTGATCAGTGGCGACTATGGCACCTACAAGGAATACGCCGGTCTGGTCAATGAGCGCCCGGTTGCCACCCTGCGCGACCTGTTGGTGTTCCGTGAGGGCATCCAGTCAATTGACCTGAGCGACGTTGAGCCCGTGGAGAATATTTTCCCGCGTTTTGACTCTGCGGCTATGTCTCTGGGTGCCCTGTCTCCGGAGGCGCACGAGGCTCTAGCCGTGGCCATGAACACGCTGGGTGGTCGTTCCAACTCGGGTGAGGGCGGCGAAGACCCGGCCCGTCATGGCACCAACAAGCGTTCCAAGATCAAACAGGTGGCTTCCGGTCGTTTCGGTGTGACCGCTGAGTACCTGCGTAGTGCCGATGTTATGCAGATCAAGGTGGCCCAGGGTGCCAAGCCGGGCGAAGGTGGCCAGTTGCCGGGCGGTAAGGTGAATGACCTGATCGCCCGCCTGCGTTACTCGGTGCCGGGCGTCACTCTGATCTCACCACCGCCGCACCACGACATCTACTCCATTGAAGACCTGGCGCAGCTGATCTTCGACCTGAAGCAGGTGAACCCGGAGGCGCTGGTGTCCGTCAAGCTGGTATCAGAGCCCGGGGTGGGCACGATTGCCGCGGGCGTTGCCAAGGCTTATGCCGACCTGATTACGGTTTCCGGTTATGACGGCGGTACCGCAGCCAGTCCGCTGACCTCAATCCGCTACGCTGGCTCCCCCTGGGAGCTGGGCCTGACGGAAACCCAGCAGGCGCTGCGCGCCAATGATCTGCGAGGCAAGATTCGCCTGCAGACCGACGGCGGCATCAAGACTGGCCTGGACGTGGTGAAAGCCGCGATTCTGGGCGCGGAGAGCTTTGGCTTCGGTACTACGCCGATGGTGGCGTTGGGTTGTAAATACCTGCGGATCTGCCACCTGAATAACTGTGCGACCGGTGTCGCCACGCAGAACGACTATCTGCGCGAAGAGCACTTCAAGGGCACCGTGGAAATGGCCATGAACTTCTTCCGCTTTGTGGCGGAGGAAACCCGTGAATGGCTGGCGAAGCTGGGTGTGCGTTCTCTGGAAGAGTTGGTCGGCCGTGTTGACCTGCTGGAGCGTCTGCCGGGTAATACCGAGCGCCAGAAGAAGCTGGATCTGACCCGTCTGCTGCAGAACGACCACATTCCGGCTGACAAGCCGCACACCTGCCAGATTGAGCGCAACAAGCCGTTCGATGAAGGTAAGCTGGCGGAGCAGATGGTGCAGGACACCGCTGCTGCCATCGCCGAGAAGTCCGGCGGTGCCTGGAGTTACCGGGTGACTAACTGTGACCGTTCCATTGGTGCACGCCTGTCTGGCGAGATTGCCGCCCGTTACGGCAATCAGGGCATGACCGATGCCCCCATCACCCTGGACCTGACCGGCACCGCTGGCCAGAGCTTCGGTGTCTGGAACGTCGGTGGTCTGAACCTGATTCTGGAGGGTGATGCCAACGACTACGTGGGTAAAGGCATGACCGGCGGCAAGCTGGTGGTCAAGCCGCCCCGTGGCAGCGATTTCAAGACCCAGGAAACCTCCATTGTCGGCAACACCTGTCTGTATGGCGCCACCGGTGGCAAGCTGTTTGCGGCCGGCACCGCCGGTGAGCGCTTTGCGGTTCGTAACTCCGGCGCCCATGCCGTGGTTGAAGGCGCTGGCGATCACTGCTGCGAATACATGACCGGTGGTCTGGTCACCGTGCTGGGGTCCACCGGCTACAACTTTGGTGCCGGCATGACCGGCGGGTTCGCCTATGTGCTGGACCTGGACAACACCTTTGTGGACAAATACAACCATGAACTGGTTGAGATCCAGCGTATTTCCCGTGAAGACATGGAAGCCTACCGGAACCACCTGCGTGGCGTGATCCGGGAGCACATCTCCGAAACCGGAAGTGCCTGGGCAGAGCACCTACTTGAAGATTTCGACGATTACATCGGCCGTTTCTGGCTGGTCAAGCCCAAGGCCGCGAACCTTCGCAGCCTGCTGGCAAGCACCCGCGCCCGCCCTGAATAACGGGCAGGTCCAACAAGGTTGATGGGCTGCACTCCGGTGCGGCCCCCGTCGAAATCGAGCTGATGAGAGTGGCAACATGAAAGAACGTCTCAACAATGACTTTCAGTTTGTGGAAGTTGGGCGGGTAGACCCGAAGAAGGTGCCTGCCAAGAAGCGCAAAAAGGAATTCGGGGAAATCTATCACCCGTTCAGCGAAACCCATGCGGCCTCCCAGTCCCATCGCTGCCTGGCGTGTGGTAACCCGTACTGTGAATGGAAGTGCCCGGTACACAACTATATTCCGAACTGGCTGAAGCTGGTGTCGGAGGGCAACATCATGAAGGCGGTGGAACTGTGCCACCAGACCAACTCCCTGCCGGAAGTCTGTGGTCGTGTGTGCCCGCAGGATCGCCTGTGTGAAGGTGCCTGCACCCTGAATGACGGCTACGGCGCGGTGACTATCGGTTCTGTCGAGAAGTACATTACCGACACCGCGTTTGCTCTCGGCTGGAAGCCGGATATGTCCAGCGTTACCTGGACCGATAAAAAGGTAGCTGTAATTGGCGCCGGCCCCGCAGGTCTTGGTTGTGCCGATGTTCTGGTCCGCAACGGTGTCAAGCCGGTGGTGTTCGACCGTTATCCGGAGATCGGTGGCCTGCTGACCTTTGGCATTCCCGAGTTCAAGCTGGAAAAGTCCGTCATGTCCCGCCGCCGCAAGGTGTTCGAGGAAATGGGCGTGGAGTTCCGCCTGAGCACCGAAGTAGGCAAAGACGTTCAGCTGAACAAGATCCTGGAAGAATTCGATGCCGTCTTTATGGGTATGGGCACCTACACCTACATGAAAGGTGGGTTCCCCGGTGAGGAGCTGCCGGGTGTCTATGACGCCCTGCCGTTCCTGATTTCGAATGTTAACCGTCGCCTGGGTTTCGAGAAAAAGGAATCTGACTTCATCGATATGAAAGGCAAGCGTGTTGTGGTGCTGGGTGGTGGTGACACCGCTATGGACTGTAACCGGACTTCCATTCGCCAGCAGGCCGAGAGCGTGACCTGTGCCTATCGCCGCGATGAGGCCAACATGCCTGGTTCCCGTCGGGAAGTGGCCAACGCGAAAGAGGAGGGCGTCAAGTTCCTGTTCAACCGTCAGCCCATCGCCATCATCGGTGAAGACCGCGTTGAGGGTGTAAAGGTAGTCACCACGGAGCTGGGTGAGCCGGACGAAAACGGCCGTCGTCGTCCGGAAGTGGTTCCGGGCAGTGAGGAAGTGATTCCGGCTGATGCCGTGTTGGTAGCGTTCGGCTTCCGCCCGAGCCCAGCACCCTGGTTTGAAGAGCTGGGCGTGAACACGGACGACTCCGGTCGGGTGACTGCGGCAGAAGAAGCCGAGTTTCCGTTCCAGACCAGCAATGCCAAGATTTTCGCTGGTGGCGACATGGTGCGTGGCTCGGATCTGGTGGTTACCGCAATCTGGGAAGGACGTCAGGCGGCCGAAGGCATCCTGGACTACCTGGACGTTTAACGCTGGATTGACCAGAGTCAGAAAGGGCGGCTTGCTAAGGGTAAGCCGCCCTTTTTTATTCGTGCAAACGGGGTATCATTGCTCCCCATTGTCTCTGACCATTTTTACCGACGAGAACGGGAAACTCTATGACCGAGCTGAAGAACGATCGCTTCCTGCGCGCCCTGATGCGCCAGCCTGTAGACCGCACCCCGGTGTGGATGATGCGCCAGGCAGGCCGTTACCTGCCGGAATACCGCGCAACCCGGGCCAAGGCCGGCGACTTCCTCAGTTTGTGCAAAAACACCCCGCTGGCCTGTGAGGTTACCCTGCAGCCGCTGGAGCGTTACCCCCTGGATGCCGCCATCCTGTTTTCTGACATTCTGACCATTCCCGATGCTCTAGGGCTGGGGCTCTATTTCGAAACTGGCGAAGGCCCGAAATTCCGTAAGGTCATTCGTTCGGAAGCAGATGTGGATGCACTGCCCAGGATGAATGCCGAGTCTGACCTGGACTACGTGATGAATGCGGTGTCTACCATTCGCCGGGAGCTGAATGGCCGCGTGCCGCTGATCGGTTTCTCTGGCAGTCCCTGGACTCTGGCCACCTACATGATTGAAGGTGGATCTTCCAAGACCTTCTCGGAAGCCAAGAAGTTGATGTACGGTCAGCCGGAGGTGATGCATCGTCTGTTGGACCATCTGGCAGATTCGGTCATTGACTACCTCAATGGCCAGATCAAGGCCGGCGCCCAGGCTGTGCAGATTTTTGATACCTGGGGTGGTGTGTTGAGCAGCTGGGCCTATGAAGAGTTTTCCCTGCGCTACATGACGAAGATTGTTGATGGTCTGATTCGCGAGAGCGAAGGTCGCCGTGTGCCGGTGATTGTTTTCACCAAGAACGGTGGTCAGTGGCTGGATTCTATCGCTGATTGTGGCGCCGATGCTGTGGGGCTGGACTGGACGACGGACATCGGTAACGCCCGTGCCCGCGTGGGCGACAAGGTGGCCCTGCAGGGCAACATGGACCCGGCCATGCTGTATGCGCCGAAGGCGCGCATTCGCCAGGAGGTGGCGGATATCCTGAAGCGCTATGGTTCTGGCTCGGGGCATGTGTTCAACCTTGGGCATGGGATTACGCCGGATGTGGATCCGGAGCATGCCGGGGCTTTTATTGAGGCGGTTGTTGAGCTTAGTGGGCAGTATCACCAGCGAAGCTAAACTAGGAGATTGCCGTCATTTGTAGCCTGCGAGCTTGGTGCTTGCGGGCTGGTGGAACGGCCTCCGAAAAACCGCTACGAGCACTTCCCTGTGCGCTTCTCTCCGGCCATCCATGGCCTCCGACATTTTTCGGAGGCCGTTCCACCAGCCCGCTAATCAACCCTCTGGAAGTATCCTCTCTAGAATGGATGCAGCGTTTTCGGACGGTGGCTTCTCTCGCTGTGGTTGCTGGAGGTTCTTTGCTGTACTCCCTTTTGTGTCCGGTCTATAGTCATAGAAAGCAATGACTTTTGATCCGGAGCATTCCCTTGTCTGCTAAAACCTCAGAAAAACGCCGGTTTCACCGAATCAGTTTCGATGCCCCCTGTGAGCTGCATTGTCAGGACCAGGTGTGGTCAACGGAGGTGTTGGATATTTCCCTGAAGGGTGTGTTGGTTCAGCGGCCAGAAGGCTGGAAGGTTCCGTTGAATAAGCCCTGTGAGGTGGTGATTCACCTGAATGAACATGAAGCTGCGATTGTGATGGCGGTGGAGCTGAAGCATGTGGAGGATCATCGGCTGGGATTTCGCTGCCAGTACATTGATCTGGACAGTGCATCGCATTTGAAGCGGTTGGTAGAGCTGAATCTGGGGGATCAGGCGCTTTTGGAGAGAGAGTTTGCGCATCTCATTGATTGATCGTTTTGCGGGGATTTGATGTGGATAGGTCCAATGTTTGGTTATTGCGGGCTATTTCACTCAGGTTGCTAGGCTGGTGTTGGAGAACGCTTCAAAAAATTTCGGAGGCCATGGATGGCCGGAGAGAAGCGCACATGGATGTGCTCGTAGCGGTTTTTTGAAGCGTTCTCCAACAGCAGCCCGACGCTAAAGCCAGAAGGCTAGGGCCAAAACTCAAAGCTCCTCAAGAGCCGAAAGAGCATCCGAAAGCTTGGTCACCGGAATCACTTTCATGCCATCGACAGGCTTACGCGGAACGTTGGCCTTGGGCACCAAAGCCCGGGTAAAACCGTGCTTGGCCGCCTCGTAGATACGCTCCTGGCCGCTTGGTACCGGCCGGATCTCGCCAGACAAGCCAACTTCGCCAAAAATCACCAGATCCTGCGGCAGCGCCCGATTCCGGAATGACGAAACCACAGCTGACAGCAAAGCAAGATCCGCACTGGTTTCGTTGACCTTCACACCGGCCACCACATTCACAAACACATCCTGATCCGCAACATGCATGCCGCCATGGCGGTGCAGCACGGCCAGAAGCATCGCTAAGCGGTTCTGGTCAGTCCCTACCGCCACCCGTCTCGGGTAGCTCCCCTGGGCCATGTCCACTAGGGCCTGAATCTCCACCAGCATCGGCCGAGTGCCTTCCCAGACCACCATCACCACGCTCCCCGGCGCCGCTTCCTCGCCCCGATTCAGGAAAATAGCGCTCGGATTTTTCACTTCCTTCAGGCCTTGCTCCAGCATGGCAAACACGCCCAGCTCATTAACCGCGCCGAAGCGGTTCTTGATGCCGCGCAGGGTGCGGTAGCGGCTGTCGCTGGAGCCTTCCAGCAGGATCGAGCAGTCAATCATGTGTTCCAGCACTTTCGGGCCGGCCAGGCTGCCGTCTTTGGTGACATGGCCCACCAGCAAGAGAATGGTGCCGGTTTGTTTGGCGAAGCGGGTCAGGAAGGCTGCGCTTTCCCGAACCTGGGATACCGAGCCAGGGGCGGATTCAATATCCGCCACATGCATCACCTGGATACTGTCGATCACCAGAATGCGGGGCTTCTCCGCTTCCGCCACCTGCATAAGCCGCTCAACGGAGGTTTCCGAGAGCATTTTCAGGTCTTTGGTGGGCAGGCCCAGCCGCTTGGCGCGCATGGCCACCTGTTGCAGGGATTCCTCACCGGTGACGTACAGCGCTGAGTGCTTCTCGGCCAGTTGGCAAACCGCCTGCAGTAGCAGGGTACTTTTGCCCGCGCCGGGGTGACCGCCCATGAGTACCGCCGAGCCTTCCACCAGGCCGCCACCCAGGACACGGTCGAATTCCTGCATGCCGGTGCTGATGCGTGCCTGCTCTGCCAGACTGACTTCGTCCAGGCTTTTTACCTCCGACAAGCTGCCGGCATAACCCTCAAAGCGGGCGCTGCGAGCACCTTTGCCGGGGCCTGAGACGCCGCGTACCTCACTGATGGTGTTCCAGGCCTGGCAGGCGGTACATTGGCCCTGCCACTTGGAATAGTCGGCACCACACTCGGTGCATACAAAGGCGGTTTTGGCTTTGGCCATGGGTATGGTTCCGTGTCGGGCAGATCGGGGAGGGCAAGCGGGCCGACGCGAAGGTCGGCCCGGTCATCGGTTACGCCAGTTTCTTGTACTTCATACGCTTGGGCTGCATGGCGGAGTCGCCTTTGCGCTTCTTGAAGTCGGCGTCGTAATCGGTGAAGTTGCCTTCGAAGTAGACTACTTCGCCGTCGTCTTCGAACGCCAGGATGTGGGTCGCTACCCGGTCCAGGAACCAGCGGTCGTGCGAGATCACCAGGGCGGAGCCCGGGAAGTTCAGCAGGGCTTCTTCCAGAGCGCGCAGGGTTTCCACGTCAAGGTCGTTGGTGGGTTCGTCCAGCAGCAGCACGTTGCCACCCTGTTTCAGCAGCTTGGCCAGGTGCAGGCGGTTGCGCTCACCGCCGGACAGGTCGCCCACCCGTTTCTGTTGGTCAGTGCCCTTGAAGTTGAAGCGGCCCACGTAGGCCCGGGACGGGGTCTCGTAGTTACCGACCTTGATGATGTCCTGGCCGTCGGAAAGCTCTTCCCATACAGTCTTGCTGCCGTCGAGATCGCGCATCTGATCCACATAGGCCAGTTCCACGGTTTCACCAACGGTGATGGTGCCGGAATCCGGTTTGTCCATGCCTGCGATCATCTTGAACAGCGTGGATTTGCCTGCGCCGTTACCACCGATGATGCCAACAATCGCACCCGGTGGAACGTGGAACGAGACATTCTCGTACAGCAGGCGGTCGCCGAAGGCCTTGCTGATGCCGTCCACCTCGATCACCTTGTCGCCAAGGCGAGGTCCGGGCGGGATATACAGTTCGTTGGTTTCGTTGCGCTTCTGGAATTCCTGGGAGCTCATCTCCTCGAAGCGGGCCAGTCGTGCCTTGCTCTTGGACTGGCGGCCCTTGGCGTTGGTGCGTACCCATTCCAGCTCGTGCTTGATGGCTTTCTGGTGAGCGGCCTCCTGCTTGGCCTCCATCTCCAGGCGCTTCTCTTTGTTCTCCAGCCACTGACTGTAGTTGCCCTCGAACGGAATGCCGTGGCCACGGTCCAGTTCCAGGATCCAGCCGGCGACGTTGTCCAGGAAGTAACGGTCGTGAGTGATGGCGACAACGGTGCCGTCGTAATCGTGCAGGAAGCGCTCCAGCCAGGCCACGGATTCGGCATCCAGGTGGTTGGTAGGCTCGTCCAGCAGGAGCATGTCCGGGCCGGACAGCAGCAGGCGGCAAAGGGCCACACGGCGGCGCTCACCACCTGACAGCACTTTTACCTTCTGGTCCCAGGCCGGCAGTCGCAGGGCGTCTGCCGCCACTTCCATCTTGCGCTCTATGTCGTGGCCATCGGTAGCCTGGATAATGGCTTCCAGTTCGCCCTGTTTCTTGGCCAGCTCGTCAAAGTCCGCGTCTGGCTCGGCGTAGGCGGCGTAAACTTTGTCCAGCTCCGCCAGAGCGTTGTGTACGTGCGAGACGGACTCGTCAACGATTTCCTTTACGGTCTTCTCCTCGTCCAATTCCGGCTCCTGCGGCAGGTAGCCCACATTGATGCCGGGCTGTGGCCGGGCCTCACCGATGTAATCCTGGTCGACACCCGCCATAATACGCAGCAGGGTGGATTTACCGGCGCCGTTCAAACCAAGTACGCCGATTTTGGCGCCCGGGAAGAAGCTCAGAGAGATGTCTTTCAGAATTTCCCGCTTGGGTGGTACCACCTTGCCCACGCGGTTCATGGTGTATACGTATTGAGCCATTTTGGCGTAAACCTCATTAGAATCAGGTTCATGGATTCTGGCGGCGGTGGCGCGGGCAGCGGGGCAGGCCTTCAGGGATACGCTGTGAATACGTCCATGTACGCTCGACAAAATCATCCCTGATTTTGACGATCCCTGAAGGCCTGCCCCGCCGCCCTTGATCGGACCGCATGCATTTGATCCGGTAAGGTATCTAAAGCGTTCCGCGATAGCAATTGACAGCCTCCGGTGTGCCGGTATCTGCGGACGGCATAAAGGATGATTTTTAACCCGCTTTCAAGATAGAATAGCGGCCCAATTTTTCAGGGGTTCCGGCGTGCAAAGAGGCACCGCCGGGCCAGCCATACAGACAGGGGCAGCACATCCATGTTTACTCGTGATATGAAAATCGCCGGTTTCGATGACGAACTTTGGAACGCCATGCAGGCGGAAGAAAAGCGCCAGGAAGCACACATCGAACTGATCGCGTCTGAAAACTACACCAGCCCGCGGGTGATGGAAGCTCAGGGCAGTGTGCTGACCAACAAGTACGCCGAAGGATACCCCGGCAAGCGTTACTACGGTGGCTGCGAGTTTGTGGACATCGCTGAAGACCTGGCCATTGCCCGTGCCAAGGAGCTTTTTGGTGCCGCCTACGCCAACGTGCAGCCGCATTCCGGTTCACAGGCCAACTCTGCGGTGTTCATGGCGCTGCTCAAGCCCGGTGATACCGTTCTGGGTATGAGTCTTGCTCACGGTGGCCACCTGACCCACGGGGCCAGCGTGAACTTCTCCGGCAAGATCTACAGCGCGGTTCAGTATGGACTGAACCCGGAGACCGGTCTGATCGATTATGACGAAGTGGAAGCACTGGCTGTCGAACATAAGCCGAAAATGATCATCGCGGGCTTCTCTGCCTACTCACAGGAGCTGGACTTTGCCCGTTTCCGTGCCATCGCCGACAAGGTGGGCGCGTATTTGTTTGTTGACATGGCCCACGTGGCCGGTCTGGTCGCCGCCGGCGTCTACCCGGATCCGGTGCCCCACGCCCACGTGGTTGCGACCACCACGCACAAAACCTTGCGCGGCCCACGTGGCGGCCTGATTCTGGCCTGTGACGACGAAGACCTGCAGAAGAAGCTGAACTCTGCCGTGTTCCCGGGCGGTCAGGGCGGCCCGTTGATGCACGTGATTGCGGCCAAGGCCGTGTGCTTCAAGGAAGCCATGAGCGACGAGTTCAAGGCCTACCAGCAGCAGGTCGTGAAGAACGCCGCCGCCATGGCAGAGGTGTTCATCGAGCGTGGCTTTGACGTGGTTTCCGGTGGCACCAAGAACCACCTGTTCCTGGTGAGCCTGATCAAGCAGGACATTACCGGTAAGGATGCGGATGCAGCCCTGGGCCGCGCCCACATCACCGTGAACAAGAACGCCGTTCCGAACGACCCGCGTTCGCCGTTCGTTACCTCTGGCCTACGTATCGGTACCCCGGCGGTGACCACTCGCGGCTTTGGCGAGCAGGAGTGTCGGGACCTCGCCGGCTGGATGTGCGACATCCTCGATAACCTTGAAGACGAAGCGGTTAACAGCCGTATACGGGAGCAGGTGGAAGCTGTCTGCGCACGGTTCCCGGTCTACGGCTAACAGGCATAGACAGGTCAGCCCGGGCGCTCCGGTGAGTGCCCGGGTTCTTTCTTTCCGGAGCAGGTGATTTATGCATTGTCCTTTCTGTGGTGAAGCCGATACCAAGGTGATTGATTCGCGCCTGGTGGCCGAGGGTGACCAGGTTCGCCGCCGCAGGGAGTGTCTGTCCTGCCGTGAGCGATTTACCACCTTTGAAACTGCCGAGCTGGTGATGCCCCGGGTCGTTAAGCAGGATGGTACCCGGCAGCCATTTGATGAAGAAAAGCTGCGGGCCGGCATCATGAAAGCTCTGGAAAAACGTCCGGTCAGCATTGAGGAAATCGATGCCTCCCTGAACCGTATCAAGTATCGTCTCCGCTCGACTGGTGAGCGTGAAGTCAAGTCGATGCAGTTGGGTGAGGAGGTAATGACCGAGCTGCGCCAACTGGACAAGGTTGCCTACGTGCGTTTTGCGTCGGTTTACCGCAGTTTTCAGGACATCAACGAGTTCAAGGAAGAGATCGAGCGGCTGTCCCAGGGTAATGGCGATACCGCGGTGGATGTTGCCAGGGCATTGGTTGATAACGGTACAGACAAAGGCAAGGCATGATTTCAGACCGTGATCGGGCAATGATGGCCCGGGCCGTTCAGCTGGCCTGGCGCGGTCGCTATTCCACCCATCCCAATCCCCGTGTTGGTTGTGTTATTGCCAAAGGCGATCTGATTGTGGGCGAGGGCTGGCACGAGCGTGCCGGTGAAGCCCACGCGGAAGTGCGTGCTTTGAGCCAGGCCGGCCATGAGGCTCGGGGAGCCACCGCCTACGTTACCCTGGAGCCGTGCAGCCACTACGGGCGCACGCCGCCCTGCGCACGGGCACTGATAGATGCCGGTGTGGCCCATGTGTTTGCCGCCACCAAAGACCCCAACCCGTCTGTGTCCGGTCGGGGGCTGGATATGCTCAGGGAGGCTGGCATACGGGTGACCGAAGGCGTGATGGCCGATGAGGCTGCGCGTCTGAATCCTGGCTTCATGAAGCGTATGAATACCGGTCGCCCCTGGGTTCGGCTGAAAATGGCGGCCAGTCTCGATGGCCGGACCGCCATGGCCAGCGGTGAAAGCCAGTGGATAACGGGCCCGGAAGCGCGCGCGGATGTGCAGCGTTTGCGGGCGATCAGCGACGCTATCCTCACCGGGGTAGGTACGGTACTGGCGGATGATCCCTCGTTGACCGTTCGGCGGGACGAGATGGGCGACATCGGTGATGCCACGGATCCGTCCCGGCAGCCGTTGCGGGTGATCGCCGACCGGGATGCCCGTACGCCGGCCACCGCCAGGATTCTTCAGGGTGGCAATGTGCAGGTATTTTGCGCCAGTTCGGCGCTGGCCTCAGGCCCGGCCCAGGATCTGGCTGCGCTCGGCGTCAGCCTCACCGGGGTTGCCTGGAAAGACAACGGTGTTGATGTCGCCGAGTTGCTGGACGCGCTGGGTGAGCTTGGTATTAACGAATTGCTGGTTGAGGCCGGCCCTACACTGGCTGGTACGTTCATCGGTGAAAATCTCGTGGACGAGCTCTGGCTTTACCAGGCACCGGTTTTCCTGGGTAGTACTGGCAGGCCGACAGCGCATCTGCCACTGGAGACCATGGCCGACAAAGTGCAATGGAAGGTGCTGGATCGTCGTCAGGTGGGTGAGGATCAGCGTCTGATCCTGGCTCGCCACTAATCATTCAATCCATTCCCCGTGAACCGGCTAGACTGTCGGGAGGGGTGAAAGGGTGCAGAACCGTATGGCACTGAACAGCATTGAAGAAATCATTGAAGACATTCGCCAGGGCAAAATGGTCATCCTGATGGATGATGAGGATCGCGAGAATGAGGGCGATCTGGTGATGGCAGCGGAGCACTGCACGGCAGAGGCCATCAACTTCATGGCCCGCTTTGGCCGCGGACTCATCTGTATGCCCATGACCCGTGATCGCTGCGAACAGCTGGGCCTGCCGTTGATGGTTCAGCAGAATGCCTCTGGCTTCGGAACCAAATTTACCCTGTCTATCGAAGCCCGTGAGGGTGTTACCACGGGCATTTCTGCAGCGGACCGGGCTCGTACCGTGCAGGCAGCGGTTGCCCGGGATGCCAAGGCTTCTGACCTGGTGCAGCCGGGGCATATTTTCCCGCTGATGTCCGATCCTGGTGGCGTTCTCAGCCGTGCCGGTCACACCGAAGCGTCCTGCGATCTGGCGGCACTGGCTGGCTGTGAGCCGGCCGGTGTGATCTGTGAAATCATGAATGATGACGGCTCCATGGCCCGGCGTCCGGATCTTGAGAAGTTCGCAGAAGAGCATGATCTGAAGATCGGGACCATCGCAGACCTGATTCATTACCGCACCATGAACGAACGCACGGTGGAGTGTGTGGAGCAGAACGAACTGGATACCGAGTACGGCGTGTTCAAACTGCACACCTACCGGGACAATATCCAGGGTGCTACCCATCTGGCTATGGTAATGGGCGATATCCAGCCAGAAGAGCCGGTGTTTGTGCGTGTGCACATTACCGATACCCTGCGCGATCTGCTGGGTGCACGCCGCAAAGACTCCCGGAGCTGGCCGCTGCATCACGCACTGGAGAAGGTTGCGGAAGAAGGCAAAGGCGTGGTGGTGCTGCTTAACAGTGCTGAAGACAGCTACAACCTGGAAGACCGGATTCAGGATTTCTTTGACAAAGGGCAGGGATCCTCAGGCAAGGGCAGTTCCGGCGTGTATTTCACCGTCGGTACCGGTTCCCAGATTCTCCGGGATCTTGGCGTAGGTAAAATGCGCCTGCTCAGTCCGCCGGTTAAATTCTCCGCCATCTCCGGTTTCGACCTGGAAGTGGTGGAATACGTACCTTACGCCCCCGAATGATAAACCCGGTTATCGCCAACACGGCGATGACCCGTGAAGGAGCCCGAGATGGCAGATATCAAAGTAATTGAAGGTGATTTTACCCAGTGCAGCGGCCGCTATGCGCTGGTGGTTGGCCGGTTTAACGGCTTTGTGGTGGAAAGTCTGGTGGAAGGTGCAGTGGATACCTTGCGTCGTCACGGCATTTCCAATGATGACATTGCCATTATCCGTGTGCCGGGTGCCTATGAAATGCCACTGGCGGTCAAGCGTGTTGCCGAAACCTCGGACTACGACGCCATTATTGCCCTCGGCGCGGTAATTCGTGGTGGTACTCCCCACTTTGAATACGTGGCGGGCGAGGCCTCCAGCGGCCTGGGCGCTGTCAGCCTGGAAACCGATGTCCCGGTTACCTTCGGCGTATTGACCGTAGATTCCATTGAGCAGGCCATCGAACGCTCCGGCACCAAGGCCGGCAACAAGGGCGCGGAAGCCGCCATTACTGCCCTGGAAATGGTCAGTCTGTTCAAAAAGTTGGGTGAGTAATGAGCGAAGCGGGTGACACTTCTCCCCAGCCGGGGAAAACCGGCCAGCCCAAGGCAGGCGATCGCCGCCGGGCACGGGCGCTGGCCATGCAGGGTTTGTATCAGCGGCACTTCAGCAAAACGCCGATTTCTGATATCGAAGCCGAGTTCATGGTCGACAACGACATGAGCAAGGTCGATATCATGTATTTTCGGGATCTTCTGCGTGGCGTTTACCGCGAGCAGGCAGAGCTCGACAAACTGCTGGAGCCGTTTCTGGATCGTCCCCTGAAGGAGGTCGACCCGGTTGAACTGGCGATCGTTCGCCTGGGCGCCTATGAGCTGAAACACCGCATCGATGTGCCCTATAAAGTGGTCATCAACGAGGGTATTGAAATGGCCAAGCGCTTTGGTGGCACCGAAGGGCACAAGTTCGTGAACAGCATTCTGGACAAACTCAGCCGCCGGCTTCGCCTGGCCGAGACCCGCCCGCGTTGATTCATGGGTGAGTTTGAGCTGATCCGGAGGTATTTCCAGCCGCTGGCCGATGGTTCCGGGCAGGATCAGCTCCTTCTCGGTCCCGGTGACGACTGTGCGATTCAGCGGGTATCGCCGGGGCTGGATCTGGTGTTTTCTGTGGACACCCTGGTAGAGGGCGTTCATTTCCCTTCCGATTATTCGCCCGATTATCTCGGGTGGCGAGCTCTGGCGGTTGCGGTAAGTGATTTGGCCGCGATGGGCGCAAGCCCGGTCTGTTTTACTCTGGCTTTAACCTTGCCAGACGCCAATCAGAGCTGGCTGAAGCCGTTTTCAGAGGGGCTGGCCCGGGCCAGCAAAGCCTTTGGTATCGCCCTGGCGGGCGGAGACACTACCCGTGGGCCCCTGACAATCAGTATCCAGGTGCACGGCACCGTTGAGAGTGGGCGTGCGCTGTATCGATCCGGCGCGAAGCCCGGCGACCTGATATGTGTCAGCGGCACGCTCGGGGCGGCCGGTGCCGCTCTTGATTACCTTGCTGCCCCCGCGCCCTCACCGGCCCAGCTCGCCTTGTTGTCACGTTATCATTTCCCGCAGCCTCGTCTGTCACTGGGTCAGCAGCTGGCGGGCTGTGCCTCCTCTGCCATAGATATTTCTGACGGGCTCCTGGCGGATCTCGGCCATATCCTTGATGCCTCGGGGGCCGGAGCGCGAATCGACACGGGACGTATACCGATGATGGCGGAGTTGGTTGCATTAAAGGGTGAGAACGCCCGGGATCTGGCGTTGGGAGCAGGAGATGACTATGAGCTTTGCATCACCATCCCGCCAGAAACCTTCGGCACTCTTGACGATTCTGTGGCCCGTGAGCTGACGGTCATTGGAGAGATTACTTCGGAGCCTGGCCTTCAACTGAGCGGGCCGGTCTCTGGCGTCATTCAAGGATTTGAGCACTTTGGGAGACCCGCATGAGTGATGAGCTGATGCATGAACCGGACGCCGCCCAGGTCATCTTGCCCCCTGGCTTTCTGAAAAATCCGGTCCACCTGTTGGCCTTCGGTTTTGGTAGCGGTGCAGCGCCGAGAGCGCCGGGAACCTGGGGTAGCCTCGCCGCTGTTCCGGTTTGGTATGCCTTTTCCTGGATGCCTCCGTTGGCCTACTGGCTCGTGGTTCTGGCGGCGTTTCTGGTGGGTATCTGGTTGTGTGGCAAAACCGCGACAGACCTGAAAGTGCATGATCACGGCGGTATTGTATGGGATGAATTTGTGGGGATGTGGATTGCCCTGGGCCTGTTTCCGGATCAGCTTTACGGGGTGCTCATGGCGTTCATGCTGTTCCGACTGTTTGACGTGTGGAAGCCTTGGCCCATCAATTGGCTGGATGAGCGCTTGCCCGGCGGGCTCGGGATTATGGTGGACGATGTCGTCGCCGGTGCCATGGCGCTGGGTTGCCTTTGGGCGATTGACGTCTGGGTGATGCCCTATATCGTCTAGCGGGGGCATCACCCATTCGGTTTGTCGGGTGGGTTAGTGCACCTGCTGCTCTTCTGGCAGCATGCGAACAACATGCAGAAAGCGTTTAAGGCCGACTTCTGCCCGCTCTCTCGAAGCAAACGGCCCGCTGTCGAAGCCCTCTCGGGTGGTAAAGTACCATTTGCCCCCTACGCAGAAAAAACGACTGCTGCGAAACGGGACGGGGCCTTGCTCTCCTGTCCTGCGCTGAGTGTCCATGGTTTCTCCTGAGCCCATTTGTTTTTTTCTTCTCGGGCTATGCGTTGTGTAAGCCGACTTGTTTAAAACTAATCCAATTGCTGGCGAATTCAACAATTTTTTACATTCTTACGCCGGGCATCACATTTCGGACCTTTCAGCATCGAAAGCGAATTCGATTGTGTGCCTTGCTCTGATCAGCCGGGATGGTCAGAATGCTTGGCAGCGTTGCCCTCAACATTGCAGGCCGTGCCAACGGCCATCCCTATGGATAAGGAGATGAAGTGAGTATGTGTCACGTTCCAAGGCTTTTCAAGTTGCTGGCTGTTCTGGTGAGTGTGGTCATGGTGGGCTGTGCGTCTACCGTGGCCAGGGTCGATACCTGGGAAGGCCAACTGCCCGCGGCAACGGAGCCGGCAGTGCTTCAGGCGCCCGGTGCGATACAGGTGGTCAGCGTGAATGGCCGGAGCATGACCAACTTCCTGATCGACGACCTGGCACTGGATTACGGTTTGCTGCCTGGTGAAAACGAAGTGGTGTTCAACTATAAAACCATCTGGGCCAAGGCCGGTGTGGTGCGCAATGGCGAATCCAAAGTTCATGTCATTGAGAGCGGTCCTCAGGTGGCACGGTTCGAGGCGAGCCCGGACGCGGTCTACCGTTTCGAGTTTGATAAGCCGGGCAGCCGCCAGGAAGCCGAAGCCATGATGGAGAGCTTCTCGGCAAAGATTGTTGCCGGTAACGGTACCGTGGTGGCGGTATCTGAGGAATGGAACGGGCAGTCCCGGTTGACAGCCAACCGCACTCCGGTACCGGTGTCTGACGCAGAAGGTGTCGGGCGCACCCAGGACGGCACCGCACTGGAACAGCTCAAAGCCATTTGGGCAGATGCTTCGGACGAAGAGAAGAAGGCCTTTCTACGTTGGGCATTCGAATAATCCCGGGCCGGGCCTGTGGGCCCGGCTTTTTCACTATTTCTGATTAGTACTGCAGCCCACACCCCGGTTACCGTCTGAATTTGCCCAGCCCACCTTTTAATAGTTTTTCCACATAGGCCAGGACATCATCGGTCAGGTTGTGTTGTGGTTCCGGAAACTGCTCATGGCCCTGGTCGGGGCCCAGTTCTGCTGCTGCTTTCTCTATCGCTTCCAGGCTGTCATGTACCAGCTCCGGTAGCTGGTCGCTGTCGGCGACCACGTCCGGGCAAAGGGTGAAATTCAGGGTGAGCTGGCCCTGGTAGCTGACCGCGACAATTACCAGCCCAAGGCTGTCGAAAAGGGGGGCGCTGTTGTACTGGCGCACCAAACGGGCACCTTGCAGGTACAGCGGTACCTGCGGACCCGGTACGTTGGTAATCGGCACATTGAACAGTGGCTGGTAGCGCTGTGCCACCTGCAGCTCGGAATACAGCCGGGCTGACAGTGCCAGCAGTGTTGATGGTAGCAGTTCGGTCAGCCGGTCCGCGGCTATGGCTTCACGGTAGGGTTCCGATTCTACCGCGTTACGGTGAATTCGCCGGATCCGGGCTGCCGGGTTGGGTTCTGCAGTGGCCAGGTCCAGCAACATGGCCGACATCTGGTTGCCCGTGGCCTTGCGAAGACTGCTGGAGCGAACCGAGATCGGCGTCATGGCGACCAGCGATGTTTTCGTTTCGATGTTCTGGTTGGCGAGGTATCGGGCCAGGGTTTCGGCGCACAGGCCGAGGACCACATCGTTCAGGGTGACGTCGGCCAAGGAGCCTTTGATGGCTTTGAGCCGGGACAATTCCACGCTGGTCGAGACAATCCGCCGGTTGGCGGTAATCTGCCGGTTAAAGGGGCTGTGGGGCGCGGTGAACAAGGGCAGTGGCAGTGGCAGCTTGTGTAATTGCTTCTGGATCAGCCCACGGGTTGTGGCTTCGGCGGCGTTATAGGCCAGAGAGGCCAGCTGCATCGGCGTTTTCAGCATGTTGGCACCGGCCTGCAGGAACACCCGCTCCTCAGAAGGTTCCTGCCTTGGCAGCCAGGGGCGGGGTGGTGTGATGGTTCTCGGGCTGGGTGTGTACTCCAGCAGCTTGCCCATGATTTCCTCGCCACTGAAGGCATCAATGGCCGCATGATGCAGCTTCACGATCAGTGCAAAACCCTCTTTTTCACCCTCCGGATCGTCGATCCGGAAACCATCGACAAAGGTGATGTGCCACAGCGGTCGGTCGCGTTTCAGTGGTTCCTCAAGAATTTTCGAAGCCAGTGACATCAGACTGGCCTGCTTGCCGTGTTCACCCAGGTTTACATAGGCCAGGTGCCGCTCAATGCTGAAATCGGCATCGTCCACCCAATAGGGGCGGCCGAGCCGGAGAGGGATTTCTTTCAGTTTCTGGCGGAACAGAGGCACCACGTGGAGGCGGCTGCGCAGGTAGGCGACGAAGGTGCTGAACGCCAGCGGGTTAGACAGGCCGCTGGCATCAAACAGATAAACGCCGCCGATGTGCATCGGGGTGGTGTCTGATTCCAGATACAGGAACGAGGCATCCAGTTCCGACAGCTGACGCATGGAACGCACTCCTTGTGTTTCTCGTTGTACTCGGCTGACCAGTATACTTCAGACCGTGAATTCGCCGGTTGGCTCCGTTGCCTCAGGAATCCGCCGGCTTGAGCCACTGGCTCAGGCTCTGGTCTTCGCTCAGCCGGTTCCAGAACCACATCAGCGCCTTGCCTTTGTCTTCGCTGTGCCGGGCCAGGTGGATGGCGATCGGGGGGCGTGGTTCATGCACTGCTTTCGCCACCAGCCGGCCTGAGGACAGTGCCTCCCGGATGCGTGGCAAGGGTAGCCAGCCAACGCCAAGGCCCGCTTCCTGTATGGCAATTTTCTGGTCGATGTTGGTGACGGTCAAGGTTCGTTGGCGCCGGAAGATACCGGCGTGACCAGGTGGCAGTGCGCGGGAGGTATCGGCGGCAACGGCAGCGGGAAATGGGGCGATGTCGCTTTCTTTCAGGGGTTCTTCTGCCTGGGCCAAAGGGTGGTTGGCCGCCACGGCAAAGACGAAAGGTATCTCGCCCAGTGGCTTGGTGGTAAAGCTTCCGGCGGGCTTGCTGAGCTGGTCTGCGCCGATCACCATGTCGACGCGCCGGCTTTGCAGGGCGTCCCAGGCGCCTGCAAAGACCTCCTCCACCACCTGTACATCCACTGGAACGCCCAATTGGTAAAAAGCGTCAATCGCCGGAAACAGGCATTGTGCCGGCAGCAGCGAGTTGAATCCTATTCTAAGCCTGGTTTCCCAGCCCTGAGCTACCTGGCGGGTAGAGTGAGCCAGGTTCTCGGCGGCTTCAAGCAGGGAGCGGCCTTCCTCCAGCAGGTAACGACCGGCGGGCGTGAGCACGGCTTTGTGGCCGGTTCGGTCAAAGACATTGACACTGAGGTCTTCCTCAAGCTTCTGAACGGTGTAACTGATGGCCGAGGGAACCCGGAACAGTTCGCTGGCTGCACCGGCAAAACTGCCCTTGCGGTCGATAGCGTCCAGTACTTTGAGTGCGTCGATGGTAATGGCTGTATGCATGTTCGAATAATCTGAAAGTGTTTGCCAGAAATGCTTGCTATCAGCCTAGCAGCACAGCCGTTAGCCTGTCTCTATTAATTCAGAACCGGGTCGGCCCCATCACACTTCATCAGGGCAAATGTCATGGTGGCTGACCTCGCAGGAGGGTAGTTATGGGCTTGTTGGTTGACGGCTGTTGGCACGATCAGTGGTATGACACGGGCAGAACCGGCGGCAAGTTTGAGCGCGAAGCGGCGCGGTTCCGAAACTGGGTAACCGCTGATGGCTCTGCCGGGCCGGCCGGAGAGGGTGGTTTTCCTGCAGTGAGTGGCCGGTATCACTTGTATGTTTCCATGGCCTGCCCCTGGGCCCACCGCACCTTGATTTTCCGGAAGCTCAAAGGTCTGGAGAACCATATTTCGGTGTCTGTCGTGCACCCGGACATGGTGGAAAACGGCTGGGAGTTCCGGCCCGGTCGCAAAGAACATCAAGACGACTTGTATAATTTTGACTTCATGCACCAGATTTATACCCGTGCCGCCCCGCATTATTCTGGCCGGGTCACGGTGCCGGTGTTGTGGGACAAAGAGCGCGAAACCATTGTCAGTAATGAATCCGCAGACATTATCCGGATGTTCAATTCCGCCTTTGATGGCCTTGAGGGCGTGAATAACGACCGGGATTTCTACCCGGAAAGCCTGCGTGGTGACATCGAGGCGGTGAATGAACGGGTTTACCACACGGTGAACAATGGCGTTTATAAAGCCGGGTTCGCCACTGCGCAGGACAAGTATGAGGAGGCCTATCAGGCCCTGTTCGACTCCCTGGACTGGCTGGAAGAAAGGCTGGCGGAAAAGCGCTATCTCACCGGTAACCGGCTAACCGAGGCCGATTGGCGGCTGTTCACCACGTTGATCCGGTTTGATGCGGTGTATTACAGCCACTTCAAGTGCAACCGCCAGCAGATCCGCGACTATCCGAATCTGTCCGGCTATGTGCGGGAGCTATATCAGGTGCCGGGCGTGGCTGAAACCGTGGATCTGGGCCAGATCAAGCGTCACTACTATGTAAGTCAGCGCACCATAAACCCAACCCAGATTGTGCCGGTGGGGCCAGAGCTGGAATTCGAAGCACCCCACGGGCGTGAACATCTCGGCTGAATGGGCCTGGTCTACTAGCTGACCCGGGCTACCGCCACTTCGGTCAATAATTCCAGCGCCTGCCGGTGCTCAGAGCCCGGCAGGCAGGCCAGCAGGTCTCTCGCGATCTGCGCCTGCTCTTTTGCTTTTGTCATGGTGTATTCGATGGCACCGGACGCCTTAACGATATCCAGTACCTTCGGCAGGTCATCCAGCCCTCCCTTCCGGATGGCCTGGCGGATCAGTTGCCTTTCGGCTTCGCCACCATTGGCCATGGCGTAGATCAGCGGCAGGGTGGTTTTGCCTTCCGCCAGGTCGTCTCCCACGTTCTTGCCCATGGTTTCGGCATCGCCCTGATAATCGAGAACGTCATCAACCAGCTGGAATGCCAGCCCGAGGTGTTTGCCATAGTCTTTCAGGGCATTTTCCTGTTCCGCGCTGGCTCCGGCCAACAGGGCGCCCGTGTGGGACGCGGCTTCAAACAGCATGGCGGTCTTGTTGTGGATAACGACCATATACTGGTCTTCGCTCAAGTCCGGGTTCTTCACATTCATCAGCTGCATGACCTCGCCCTCGGCAATAACGGCCGTGGCGTGCGACAGCACGTTCATGATCGGCAGGCTCTGCAGCTCGACCATCATTTCGAAGGCCCGGGCATAGAGGAAATCGCCGACCAGCACGCTGGGCGCGTTGCCCCATTTTGCGTTGGCTGTGCTGCGGCCGCGGCGCATATCGGAGGTGTCTACCACATCGTCGTGCAGCAGGGTGGCGGTATGCAGGAATTCAATCACGGCAGCCAGCTTCAGATGATCGTCTTTCTGGTAGCCGGCGGCCTGGCTGGCCAGGAGAACCAGCAAAGGTCGCAGGCGTTTGCCGCCGCTTTCGATAATGTACTGGGCGATTTTCTCAACCAGCGGGACATCGGAAGCGAGCCGCTTGATGATAAGGTCGTTAACGCGGCTGAAATCATCCGCTACGGTGTCGTAGATGCGCTGGGCTGTCATCGGGCCGGTAAGTCCCTTGCTGGTGTTTTCGTTGAGTTTTCGGGCAGGTCGCGGCAATGCTAGGTATTGCTGCTTACAGTGTCAACTTGAGCCGGAATCCGGCTTGTATTGGTCGACGGGTTTTCGTACAATCACGCGCCCAACTCATCCCAACCTGCGCTCCCTGCAATAGGGTCGCCAGAGCGCTTCCCTTAGAACCAGGTGGATAAGAGCAGGGATGGGTCAATCGCGGAGACTATGAATGTACGCAGTTATTGTTAGCGGTGGTAAGCAGCACCGTGTAAAAGAAGGCGAAACTCTGAAGTTGGAAAAGCTGGAAGTTGAAACCGGCGGTTCCGTTGAGTTTGATCGTGTTCTTCTGGTTGCCAATGGCGACGACGTAAAAGTTGGCGCTCCGGTTGTTGAAGGTGCCAAGGTGACCGCAGAAGTGGTTAGCCACGGTCGTCACGACAAAGTGAACATCATCAAGTTCCGTCGTCGTAAGCATCACATGAAGCGTCAGGGCCACCGTCAGTGGTTTACTGAAGTCAAGATCACGGGTATCCAGGGCTAAGCCCTCGAATAACCCCTTAATGAAGGAGGCTGGTAATGGCTCATAAAAAGGCAGCAGGTAGTACCCGTAACGGTCGCGATTCCGAGTCGAAACGACTTGGTGTCAAGCGCTACGGTGGCGAGTCTGTATCTGCAGGCAGCATCATCGTTCGTCAGCGTGGCACCCGTTTCCACGCTGGCAGCAACGTAGGCATTGGCAAGGACCACACCCTGTTCGCGAAAGCGGAAGGTCAGGTGAAGTTCGAAACCAAAGGCCCGCAGAACCGCAAGTTCGTAAGCATCGTTCCGGCTGCGTAAGCAGCGGCGATCCGGTTCTGTTGAACCTTGGGTTTGCCTGATATGCTGATTTAGTCAGTTCTCAGGTGAATCCGGAGCCCCGCAAAGCTTCCTTGAGGCTGCGGGGCTTTTTAGTTTATGCAAAGGCATTTGGCGTATGAAATTTGTAGACGAAGCCACCATCATTGTTGAAGCCGGTAAAGGCGGTCATGGTTGCCTGAGCTTCCGGCGGGAAAAGTACGTGCCAAAGGGTGGTCCCGACGGCGGTGACGGTGGGGATGGCGGTTCCGTCTATCTGGAGGCGGACAGCGCACTCAATACCCTGATTGATTACCGCTTCCAGCGTAAATACAAGGCCCAGAATGGTGAGCCGGGCGCTGGCCGTAACTGCACCGGTACTAAAGGCGAAGATCTGGTGCTACCGGTGCCGGTTGGCACGACAGTGGTGGATATGGATACCCATGAAGTGCTGGGAGATCTCACCAAAGAAGGTCAGCGTCTGAAAGTGGCTCAGGGTGGTTTTCACGGCCTTGGCAATACCCGTTTCAAGTCGTCCGTTAATCGTGCTCCGCGCCAGACCTCCAAAGGGTCTGAGGGTGAGGCGCGTAATCTGCGTCTGGAACTGAAGGTTCTGGCCGATGTCGGTTTGCTGGGTTTGCCCAATGCCGGCAAGTCTACGTTCATCCGGTCGGTTTCCGCCGCGCGCCCGAAGGTAGCGGATTATCCCTTCACCACCCTGGTACCGAATCTTGGTGTGGTCAGTGTGCAGGCTCATCAAAGCTTTGTTATTGCCGATATTCCTGGTTTGATTGAGGGGGCAGCCGAGGGTGCGGGGCTTGGTATTCGTTTCCTGAAGCACCTGGTCCGGACGCGCTTGTTGCTGCACCTGGTGGATGTTGCTCCTTATGACGGCTCGTCCCCGGCCGACGCGGTCAGGGCGATTGCCCACGAACTCGAAAAGTTCAGTGAAACGCTGGCCAGCCGTCCTCGTTGGCTGGTGCTGAACAAGGTCGATATGGTCGCCGAGGAAGATCGTGAGGCCCATTGTCAGGCCATTGTTGATGAGCTTGGCTGGGAGGGGCCTGTGTTCCGCATTTCCGCGCTGAGTGGTGAGGGCACCAAACCTCTGGTGCAGGCCGTGATGCGCTGGATTGAGGAACAGGCCGAGCAGGAAGCCGACAATCCCGATTTCGCTGAGCAGGAAGCCGCGCGCAGGCGTCGCATGGACGAAGAGGCCCGTCAGAAAATTGAGGCGGATCGTCAGGCCCGTAGAGCGGCCCGTAACGCGGATGATGACGACGACTTTGACGACGATGATTACGACGTTGAAGTGGTTTACGCACCGGAATAACTCACTAACGGAAGAGACTGTAGCGCTATCATGAGTGAACGCCTTCAGCTTCGACAGGCCCGCCGTCTGGTGGTCAAGATCGGTAGTGCCTTGCTGACCAATGATGGCAAAGGTCTGGATGTGGCCGCGTTGGGGTTGTGGGTAGATCAGATCGCCGAGCTGATTGCCGAAGGGGTGGAGGTGGTGGTGGTGTCCTCCGGCTCGGTCGCCGAAGGCATGAGTCGCCTTGGTTGGACAGTTCGCCCCCAGCACTTGCACGAGTTGCAGGCTGCGGCTGCTGTGGGGCAGATGGGGCTTGTGCAGACCTGGGAGGCCCAGTTCAAGCGCCATGATATCCATACGGCGCAGATTCTGCTGACCCACGACGACCTCTCCGACCGCAAGCGTTACCTGAACGGCCGCAGTACCCTGCGTACGTTGCTGGATTACGGTGTGGTGCCGATCGTGAACGAGAACGATACGGTGGTGACCGACGAGATCCGCTTTGGTGATAACGACACCCTGGGTGCGCTGGTGGCTAATCTGATTGAGGCGGATGGTCTGATTATTCTGACCGATCAGGTGGGGTTGTTTAATAAAGACCCCCGCAAGCACGGCGATGCCGTGCTTGTGACCGAGCGCAGGGCGGAAGATCGCGAGCTGGATGCCATGGCCGGCGGTGGTGCCGGAGCGCTCGGGCGCGGTGGTATGCAGACCAAGCTGAGGGCGGCCCGGTTAGCGGCCCGCTCAGGCGCGTTTACGGTGATTGTTGGTGGCCGGATTGAGCATGTGATTGCCCGATTACGCCAGGGTGATGTGATTGGTACCTTGCTGTTGCCGGAGCAGGGGCGGCTGGCGGCCAGAAAGCAGTGGATTGCCAGTCACTTGCAAACCCGGGGCAAGCTCACGCTGGATGATGGTGCGGTGAAGGTGTTGCGCCAGGGTGGACGGAGTCTGTTGCCGGTGGGTGTGAAGGCTGTGTCCGGGCAGTTCCGGAGGGGGGAGATGGTCTCCTGTGTCGATCTGACTGGCAAAGAAATCGCGCGGGGGCTGGTTAACTATGATGCTGATGAAGCCAGGGCCATCTCGGGCCGGTCCAGTGATCGCATTAATGATGTTCTGGGTTATGTGTCCGATGAGGAGATGATCCATCGGGATAATCTGGTGGTGGTTTGATCTTTTTCACTTGATTCAGACACAAAAAAACCGGCTGATTAGCCGGTTTTTTATTTCGCACAGAATCAGGCGCTTTTCAGAGCCTTGATTTTGGCGTTCAGACGGCTCTTGTGGCGAGCAATCTTGTTCTTGGCGAAGATGCCTTTGTTGACCATGCTGTCCATGATCGGCTGAGCTTCTTTCAGAGCAGCCTGGGCTTCATCGTGGTTGCCGGCCTTGATCTTGGCGTCGACCTTTTTCATGTAGGTGCGTGCCATGGAACGCAGGCTGGCGTTATGCTTGCGGTTTTTCTCGTTCTGACGAGCGCGCTTCTTGGCTTGCGGGGAATTTGCCACCGTAAAACTCCTGAAAATTCGTTGCTATAAAAAAGAAATTTTTACATCGCGGGCGCGCCAAAACCAGCGCGTCGAAATAAATGACGCGGAACTATGCCGCTGAATGCCCGAAATGTCAAGGCCGCCGCACGGTTCGTGCCTCGCCTGCAAAGCCCTGTGATACACTCCGGCATCGCAGCGCTGGGGCTGGCCGGGGGGCGTTACTCCGCCTTGTGGATTACCGAGATGGCCCGTAGCTTCCACTCAGGATTCTGGACGCCGAAATCATGTCTTCCGAACAACGAAAGCCACCCTCAACAGGGAAGTCAGAACCGCCCAGGGCGCCGGGATTGTTGAGATCGTCTGGCGTGGTCGGGATGATGACCATGCTGTCCCGGGTGTTGGGGCTGGTTCGGGATATGGTGATTGCCCGCTATTTTGGCGCGGGAGCGGGGGCTGACGCGTTTTTCGTGGCATTCAAGATTCCCAACTTCCTCCGGCGTCTGTTTGCCGAAGGTGCGTTTTCTCAGGCTTTTGTGCCGGTGTTGTCATCCTATCGGGAAACGCAGGATATTTCGCAAGTGAAACGCCTGGTAGACGCCGTGGCCGGTTCTCTGGGTTTGGTGCTTCTGGCGGTAACTCTTGTTGCGATGCTCGGCTCGCCGGTGCTGACCGCGGTGTTTGCGCCAGGATTTCTGGGTGACGACGTCAAGTTTGCGCTCACCAGCGAGATGCTACGCATTACCTTTCCGTATCTGCTGTTGATATCCCTGACCGCCTTTGCGGGTGGCATTCTCAACAGTTATGACCGGTTTGCGGTGCCGGCCTTCACTCCGGTCTTACTGAACCTGGCGATGATTTCGGCGGCCATTTTCCTCACACCGGTGATGGATGAGCCGGTGATGGCCCTGGCCTGGGGTGTGTTCATTGCCGGTGCCTTGCAGCTGTTTTTCCAGTTGCCGTTTCTGATGCGCCTGGGGCTTCTGCCCAGGCCTCGGATCGATTATCGGCACGAAGGGGTAAGCCGTATCCTGAAGCTGATGGCGCCGGCGCTGTTCGGGGTTTCGGTCAGCCAGATCAATCTGTTACTGGATACCGTGCTGGCCTCCTTCCTGCAAACCGGGAGCGTGTCCTGGCTGTACTATTCCGACCGTTTGTCGGAGTTGCCATTGGGGGTGTTCGGTATTGCGATCGCCACGGTGATTCTGCCCAGTCTGTCGCGCAAGCATGCGGCAGCATCTGCGGACCAGTTTGCGGCGACCCTGGACTGGGCTGTGCGGGCCGTTCTGCTGATCGGCGTGCCGGCCGCCCTGGCGTTGGCTTTGCTGGCAGAGCCCTTGATCGCAACTCTGTTCCACTACGGCGAAGTGACCGATCGCGATGTCGCGATGTCAGCACAAAGTCTGCGGGCCTATTCTACGGGTTTGTTGGCGTTCATGTTGATCAAGGTGCTGGCACCGGGTTTTTTCGCCCGGGAAGATACCAAAACCCCGGTAAAGATTGGTGTGATCGCCATGGTCGCCAATATGGTGTTTAACCTGGCGCTGATCGTGCCGCTGGCGCATGCCGGGCTTGCGCTGGCGACATCGCTTTCTGCCTGGCTCAACGGTTATCTGCTCTGGCGCGGACTTCGCAAGGAAGGCGCCTGGAAAAGCCAGTCGGGCTGGCCGAAGTTCCTGATGCAGCTGGCGGTTGCGAACAGCGCGCTGGCAGCGGTGATCCTCTGGCTGAACGTGCCGGTTGGCCAATGGCTGGCCTTTACTGGCCTGCAGAGGGCTTCGGAAATGACGATTCTGGTTGTGGCTGGGGTTCTCGCCTATTTTGTTGCGCTGGCCCTTGCAGGTGTCCGCGTGCGGCAATTCCGCCAGAAGTAAGGCGTCGTCATTTCTACCACGCCCGCTCCTGGGGTATAATCGCGCGTTTTCTCACCAGTGCGTCGCGCCGGCGCGCCGAAAGCCATTGGCAGCATTAGGGTTCGCAGTACATGCGTCTGATTCGAGGCCTGACCAATCTCAAGCGTATCGCGGGAAGTGCGGATTCTCCGCTGGCCGATGGGTGCGTGGCCACTATCGGCAACTTTGACGGCGTTCATCGGGGCCACAAGACCATCATCGATCAGGTCAGAGGCAAGGCTCAGGCTCTTAACCTGCCGTCTGTGGTGATGATTTTCGAGCCTCAGCCCCAGGAATTTTTCAAGGGGGCGGAAGCGCCTCCCCGGTTGATGCCGTTTCGCCAGAAATTTGAAGCTCTGCTTGGCGAAGGCGTTGATGTGGTGCTGTGTATCCGCTTTGACGAAACCTTCCGCAGCTATTCCGGCATGGGCTTTATCGAGGATGTGCTGATCCATGGCCTTGGGGTTCGTCACCTGGTGGTGGGCGACGACTTCCGCTTCGGCTGCGACCGGGCCGGCGACTTCAGGCTGTTGCAAAGCGTGGGGCAGGAACGGGGCTTTACAGTTGAGAATACCCGCACGGTTGTCGTGGACGGAGAGCGGGTGAGTAGCACACGGGTGCGCAACGCCCTGAATGTGAACGGACTTGAGGAAGCAGAGCGACTGCTGGGGCACCCTTACCGGATCCATGGGCGGGTGGTATATGGCCGGCAGCTGGGCCGGCAGATCGGCGCGCCCACCGCCAATATCCTGCTGCATCAGATGCCGGCGCTGAGAGGGGTTTACGTGGTGAGGGCCTGGCTCGATACCGGGGAATGGCGTGATGGCGTGGCGAACATCGGCCTGCGCCCCACGGTAGATGGCAAGCGACCATCGCTGGAAGTGCACCTGTTTGACTTTGCTGGCACACTTTATGGCCAGCACCTGGAAGTCGTGTTCCGCCATGGCCTGCGGGACGAAGTGAAATTCGACTCTGTTGACGAACTTCGGCAACAGATCGCCCGGGATTTTGAGCATGCCCGGGCCTGGTTGGCGGAGAACCCCGCCACCCCGGAAACCTGATTCAACTGACCAACCAAGAGTACGCACACAGACATGAGCGACTACAAGCATACCCTGAATCTGCCGGAAACCGCGTTCCCCATGCGCGGTAACCTGGCCAAGCGCGAGCCGGACATGCTCAAGCACTGGCAGGACCTGAACGTTTACGGCAATCTGCGCAAGCAGCGCCAAGGTCGTGAGAAGTTCATCCTGCACGATGGCCCTCCCTACGCTAACGGCAGCATTCACATCGGGCATGCGGTCAACAAGATCCTGAAAGACATGATCGTGAAATCCCGCAGTTTCATGGGCTACGACGCACCCTACGTGCCGGGCTGGGATTGCCACGGTCTGCCCATCGAGCACAAGGTTGAGCAGGAAATCGGCAAGGCCGGCGTGAAGGTGGACTACAAAACCTTCCGCCAGGCCTGCCGAGACTACGCCACCAAACAGATCGAAGGCCAGAAGGCCGACTTTATCCGCCTGGGCGTGATGGGTGAGTGGGACAAGCCCTATCTGACCATGGATCCGAAAGTGGAGGCGGGCATTGTCCGGGCGTTGGGCAAGATCGTCGCCAAGGGCCACCTGGTGCGGGGCTTCAAGCCGGTTTACTGGAGTGTGGTTGGTCAGTCCGCACTGGCAGAAGCCGAAGTTGAATACCAGGACAAAACGTCAACCCAGATTGACGTGCGCTTCACTGTCGTGGATCAGGACGCCGTACTGAAAACCTTCGGAACCAGCGAAGGTGAGGGCGATGTATCCCTGGTGATCTGGACCACGACTCCCTGGACGATTCCCGCGAACCAGGCGGTGTCCATCGGTGCCGATATTGAATACGCACTGGTACAGTTAGATGTCGGCCACGGCGCTGAGCGAATGATTCTGGCCACGGACATGGTGCAGGGCATCATGGCTCGCTGGGGTGTGGAAGACTACAAAGTGCTGGCCAACGTCTCCGGTTCCGCACTGGAAAACCAGTTGCTGCAACATCCGGTGTACGACAAGCAAGTGCCTGTGCTGCTGGGTGACCACGTTTCCCTGGACGCCGGTACCGGTGCAGTACACACAGCGCCTGACCATGGTATGGAAGACTTCGTGGTGGGTAAGGAATACGGCATTGGCACCCTCAACCTGGTGAAAGCCGACGGCACCTATACCGACGCGGCCGGCGAATTTGCTGGTGTGCACGTATACAAGGCCGATGAGCCGGTATGCGCCGCGCTGGAACGCGAAGGCAAGCTGGTACGCTCGGAAAAATTCCGCCACAGCTACCCGCACTGCTGGCGCACCAAGACCCCGCTGATCTACAGGGCTACGCCCCAGTGGTTCATCAGCATGGACAAGCTTAACCTGCGCGCCGATGCCCTGGAAGCCATCAAAGGCGTGCGCTGGGTGCCGGCCTGGGGCCAGAATCGCATCGAGGCCATGTTCGAGCAGAGCCCGGACTGGTGTATTTCTCGTCAGCGCACGTGGGGCGTGCCGATCACCCTGTTTATCCATAAGGAAACCCAGGAGCTGCACCCGAACACCCAGGAGCTGATCGAGAAAGTCGCCCAGGCGGTGGAAACCGGCGGCATCGATGCCTGGTACGACATTGACCAGAACGAACTGCTGGGCGCCGATGCTGACCAGTACGAAAAAGTGCTGGATACCCTGGACGTCTGGTTTGACTCGGGTGTCACCCATGACTCTGTATTGCGGGTACGTGAAGAATTGGGCCAGTTCCCGGCCGATATGTACCTGGAAGGCTCTGACCAGCATCGTGGCTGGTTCCAGTCATCCCTGAAAACCTCCATTGCCATGAATGGCGTGGCGCCGTACAAGCAAGTGCTCACTCACGGCTTCACTGTGGATGCCAAGGGCTACAAGATGTCCAAGTCCCTGGGTAACGTTATCGCCCCACAGGAAGTCATGAACGAGCTGGGTGCAGACATCCTGCGTTTGTGGGTCTCTGCCACCGACTACAGCGGTGAGATGAGCGTTTCCAAGGATATCCTGCGCCAGACTGCAGACGGCTACCGCCGTATCCGTAACACCGCCCGCTTCCTGCTGAGCAACCTGACCGGGTTTGATCCGGAACAACACATGGTGGCGCCGGAAGACATGATCGCCCTGGACCGCTGGATGGTCGACCGTGCCCTGCAGCTCCAGAACGAACTGCATGAAGACTACGGAAACTATGCCTTCCTGAAGATTTACCAGAAAGTGTACAACTTCTGCGAAGCCACCCTGGGTGGTTTCTACCTGGACATCATCAAAGACCGCCAGTACACCACCCAGGCCGACAGCCTGGCGCGGCGTTCCTGCCAGACCGCCCTGTACCATGTGGCCGAAGCCCTGGTGCGTTGGATTGCCCCGATCCTGAGCTTTACTGCCGATGAAATCTGGCAACACCTGCCGGGCAAGCGTGGCGACACCGTGTTCTACGAAACCTGGTACGAAGGCCTGACGGCGCTGCCGGAAGACTTCGAGCTGGGCCGTGACTACTGGCGTGAAATCTACGCCGTGAAAGAAGCCGTCAACAAGTGCCTGGAAGAAGCCCGTGCCCGTGGCGAGATCAAAGGCTCTTTGAGTGCGGAAGTCACCCTGTACTGCGAAGGTAGCCTGGCCGAGCGCCTGAACCACCTGGGAGAAGAGCTGCGCTTTGTGCTGATCACCTCCGAAGCCACCGTAAAGCCGGTGAGCGAAGCGGCCGGCGTGGAGCAAACCAACGTGGAAGGCCTGCTGGTGAAAGTAACCCCGGCTTCCCACGCCAAGTGCGAGCGCTGCTGGCACCATCGTGAAGACGTGGGCCAGAACGAGCAGCACAGCGACCTGTGTGGCCGCTGCGTCACCAACGTGGAAGGCCCGGGCGAAACCCGCGCCTACGCCTGATGGACGCGGTAATGACTGAGGGCAGGGCAGGCAGCAAACTGAAGTGGTTGTGGCTGGCAGTACTGGTGGTCGCCGTCGACCTGGGCACCAAGGCCATGGCCACCGCCATGCTCACCTACGGTAACCCGGTACCGGTGCTGCCCAGCTTCAACCTGACCCTGCTGCACAACACCGGCGCCGCGTTCAGCTTCCTGGCGGACGCCGCCGGCTGGCAGCGCTGGTTCTTCGTGACCCTGGCTGTTGTGGTCAGCGTGGTGCTGGTGGGCTGGCTGAGAAAACTCAAAGCCCATGAAACCTGGACCGCCATCGCCATCGTATTGATCCTCGGTGGCGCCATCGGCAACGTATACGACCGGGTGGTGCATGGCTACGTGGTGGACTTCCTGCATTTCTACTGGCAGGACTGGCACTTCCCGGCCTTCAACCTGGCCGACACCGCCATTACCATCGGCGCTGCCATGATGATCATCGACGCATTCCGCAAACCCGCTGACGACAGCGGCGATGCCAACCGGAGCAACTGATTCCCATGAAAGACCTACCTATCGACAAGGGAACCCGCGTAAAACTCCACTTTGCCCTCAAACTCGAGGATGGCGAAACCGTGGACTCCACCTTCGATAAAGAACCGGCCACCCTGGAAATCGGTGACGAAAACCTGCCGGAGAACTTCGAGGCCTACTTAATGGGCCTGAAAGCCGGTGACCACAAAACCTTTGAAGTACCGCCGGAAAAAGCCTTCGGTCAGCACAACCCCAGTAACGTGCAGACCTTCAAACGCCACGAGTTCAGCGCTGACATGCTTCTGGAGCCGGGTGTGGTGATTTCCTTCGCCGACGCGCGTCAGCAGGAACTGCCCGGTGTGATCAAGCGGGTAGAAGGCGACCAGGTGGATGTGGACTTTAATCACCCGCTGGCAGGGCATACACTGAGCTTTGAGGTAAAGATCATTGATGTGGAGCCGGCTGGGCCCACGCATTGATTGCTAGAAAGCTGCTGTGAACAGCTAACTCGACTTGAGCGGGGTGTGGGGCGGTACTTTCAGGGACTGTCTGCAGCATGGATGCTGCAGTCAAGCGTACAGGGATGTATTTACAGCGTGTCCCTGAAAGTACCGCCCCGCAGCACGCGGGCGACCAACTTCAAAAGGCGGAAACTCCAAAGGCAATATGATGCAAATCCGACTCGCTAACCCCCGTGGCTTCTGTGCCGGCGTAGACCGCGCCATAGAAATTGTAAACCGCGCGCTGGACGTGTTCGGAGCACCCATCTACGTGCGCCACGAAGTGGTTCACAACAAGTTCGTGGTCGACAACCTGCGCAACCGGGGCGCGATCTTTGTTGACGAGTTGGACGAAGTGCCCGACGACAAACTGGTAATCTTCAGCGCCCACGGCGTCTCCCAGGCGGTACAGAATGAAGCTGCCCGCCGCGGCCTGAAAGTGTTCGATGCCACCTGCCCACTGGTCACCAAGGTACATATGGAAGTGATGCGTTACAGCCGTGACGGCCGCGAGTGCATCCTCATCGGCCACCACGGTCATCCGGAAGTGGAAGGCACCATGGGCCAGTACGACCACAGCAATGGCGGCGACATCTACCTGGTAGAAGATGAAGCCGACGTGCAGAAGCTGGAAGTGAAAGACCCCAGCCGTTTGTCCTTCGTTACGCAAACCACGCTGTCCATGGACGATACCGCCCGGGTAATCGATGCTCTGCGCGCCAAATTTCCGGAAATCGAAGGCCCCCGCAAAGACGACATCTGCTACGCCACCCAGAACCGGCAGGATGCCGTTAAACAATTGGCCGGCGACTGCGATCTGATGCTGGTAGTGGGCTCCCCCAACAGCTCCAACTCCAATCGCCTGCGCGAACTGGCTGAGCGCATGGGTACGCCTGCTTACCTGATTGATGAGGCTGCCCAGATAGAGCCGCAATGGCTTGAGGGCAAGAAGGCCGTAGGAGTCACTGCTGGAGCGTCGGCTCCGGAGGTGCTGGTTGCGGATGTGATCAATCGGCTCAAGGAGCTGGGTGGTGAAGAGCCGGAGGAAGTGTCCGGGCGTGAGGAGAATATTGTGTTTTCCATGCCGAAGGAATTGCGGATTGATGCTGTAAATGTGTGAGCTGTGTCTTACTTTGGCGAGCTGATTCCCGCTTGTCAGTCAGAAGCCGCCACTTGTCGATGACATCTGGCGGTTTTTTTGTACGTCTTTATTCTATAGAGATGAAAAATTGTTCAGGGAGCTGGCTTATGCGCAGTACTAGAGCGCAGCGAGGATTTACACTGATTGAGTTGTTGGTTGTGATCGTGCTGGTTGGCATAACGGCGGCGATAGCTGTGCCGAATTTTGGCCGTCTGATTGATTCCAGTCAGCACTCGGCAGCCGCAAACGACATGTCTGGTTTGCTCAACTTCGCCCGCTCAGAGGCAATTCGTCGAGGAAGCGGGGTAGCGGTTTATGCGAGGGATACAAGCAACGCCAATGCAGGGTACGCCGTGTGTATTCAAACTGCGTTAGCGGCCTGTAAGGCGGGCACGGCAGGTCCAGATCAGCTCCTCAGAACCACCAACTCGCTCCCTGGAACTGTGACCGTGAGCCAAATGACGCCAGCCTCGGCGGCCGATCTGATCTTTAATGGCCGAGGCATGGCGAGTCAGCAGTTTGATTACCGAGTATGTGGACAGTCTGGTTCAGAGGCGGTCGATATTGAAGTGAACGTTGGTGGTCAGGTTCGAGTTGATAGCAGCACAGGTACAAATTGTCCTTGAGGAATGCTTGTTGTGAAACAGCGAAACGCACATTTGCCTTACAAAGATAAAGGGTTTTCCCTGATTGAGGTGCTGGTGGCCGTTCTGGTTCTGGGGATCGGCTTGCTGGGAGCAGCAGCGTTGCAGTTGCTGTCTTTGCAAAATATCAGTAATGCCGAACTTCGAACTCAGGCGACCTTGTATGCTCAGGAGCTGACTGAGCTGGCCAGAACCACCAATACTCCATCTGACTTCGAGCAATCGGGTGGCAGCACTGCTTCCTGCTCATCACTGTCAGGACAGTTTCGAGTCTGGTGTGAGGCTATGTCCCAAACCCTCCCGGGAGCGACGTTCGAGTCCAGTTGGGATGGGGCAGCCAACGAGTTTACAGCTCAGGTCCTCTGGCCGGAACGCATTATGTTTCTGGATGCTACGGCAACAACCGCCGCCGGCGAAGGCACATCAGACTACACATTGGTCACGAGGTTCCAGTGATGAAGGGTTTGGGTAAACAGGCGGGATTGACACTCGTTGAACTTCTTATTGCATCAGTGCTCGGGCTGCTCCTGACACTGGGCGTGGCTCAACTCTTTGTCAGTGGGAGTGACACATTCCGTTTGGCGGAGTCTATCGGGCGTATGCAGGAGTCTGGCAGGCTGGCGCAGGATATCTTAGGCAGGACCATTCGTAATGCTGATTACTGGGGATGCCTCAATTTTGCCGAGGTTGATAGTGTTCTGGATGAGACCCACGCGAACTATGATCCTGATTTGCATGATTTCTCCAGTCCGGAGGCTATTCAGTTCGATATCGGTGATGGCACGCAAGCAGCCGCGGGCACGGTGGTGATACAGCTTAAGGGAGCCCGCAGCCCGGGCATAAGTATGACCGGTATGAATGCATCGTCGGCCGTGATGGATGTCTCGTCACTTCCATCTGGATTGCTTGGGGCTGGTGGTGTTGTGTTACTGACCGACTGTACCAACGGAGTGATTTTTCAGCTCTCAGGCGTCAACGAGACGTCTCTGAAACTCCAGCATAACACTGGAGCTTCTGTCGTACCCGGCAACATCAAGAGTGGCGGTGGCTGCCCAAATGGCAGTAGCTCGGCCAACTGTTTCCCCGATACCTACACGACCGGCGACATCTTTGTACCATTTTCTGAGCGCTATTACATCCGTGACGATGGCGGCCGACGCTCTCTGGTATTTGAGGGATTAAGCGGCACCGGAGTAGTTAACCGTCAGGAAATTGTCTCGAATGTGATTGATATGCAGGTGCAGGTTGGCTCCGGGCCGCAGGGCGATAACGTTATTAATAATTGGCAAACGGTCAATGCGGCAAACCTCGCAACGATCAACGACACTTCCGTGACTTATGTGAAAGCAATACGGGTCAGCCTTCTCGTGCGTAGCCATGAAGATGGCGTAGCACGGTCGCTGCAGGATGCTTGTTACCCCTCCTGGTCAAATTGTGCTGGTGGTAATAATTGGACCCCCGCCAATACAGCTGATCGCCACTATTATCGGGTTTACACGTCAACGTACAGCATTCGAAATCGTCTTCTGGATACATCGCCATGAGTCAAATAAATACTTTTATGCCAACCAATCGGTTCCCGGGGCAGGAGCGCGGTGCGGCATTGCTGGTCAGTCTGGTCATCTTGCTGGTTTTGACGGTACTCGCTCTGTCGAGCATGCAGGGCACGTCCACACAGGAGCGGATGGTCTCGGCCCAGCGCGATGCCCAGATTGCCCTTGAGGGTGCGGAAGCGGCGCTTCTGGCCGCGGAAGCGGAGTTAAGCGGTGGCACCCTCCCCACCTTTAGTGCCAGTGCCGGTCTTTATGACGAGACGACCGCTGCACCGACGGATTTACTGAATCCCCAGACCTGGGCGGCGCCGTCTGGTGGAGGTAATGGAAACGGTACGCGAGAAGCCCCAATGCCACAGGTAGATGGCGTAGACCTTCTTGCAGAGCCGCCCAGGTATTTTATCAAGGAAACCCCGGCGACCGGCTCAACGACCAATAGTGGCTTTGGCCTGGGAACCGGAGGTGTGGCCGACGGCGTTCAGCAGTCGACATCGAACGGACGGGTTTTTCGGGTAGTCGCATACAGCACCGGCGCATCCGGAGAGGCCGGGCGAGCGGTGGAAGCCTACGTTATTCGAGCCCAATAAACATTGCGTGACAAATCACGTGGAGAGTGAAAATGAACATTAAAGATATCTTTCGACAAGGCCTTAAGAGCAGTCTGGTCGCAATGTTTGTGGCCTGGCCCACGATTGGTTGGTCAGCAACGGTCGCAGACCGTCCATTGTTTATTGATGCTGCGGTTGATCATAACCTGATGTTCGTGATCGATGATTCGGGAAGTATGGATTTAGAAGTGTTAGCCCCAGCAATTGGTTCAGCGGGTCCAGTTTTTGATGCGCATATTTTCCAGCCGCTTGACAAATCTGGTAACTATACCGTCATTTCGCAAAGTCCATACACTAAAGGTCTGCGTTTAAATGGCAGTGGTGGAAGCTATTACCCTTTCAGTGAACAGTATTATTATTTGAGGTCTGCCGATTATAATTTTCAGTATTATGATCCGTCGCAGACCTATACCCCCTGGCCTACCTCCAATGCAGATGGCACTGAGGAATTCAGTAACCAGAGCATTAGGTCCGCCAAGCTCGATCCGGGGTTGAGTGGCTCCTTGTCAGTTGATCTTACCAGCAGTGATAAGTTTCAAATGTCATCGCCTAATATCCCGGCGACTTTTTTTGTGAAAACAACAGAACCCACGGTCGATTACACTCAGTACAGCTGTGATAAGGGTTACGAACTCATTCAATACTATGGTGACTTGTATTGCTACAAAAGAAATCAAAATCTACGCACACCAACCAAGAGTGAGGCAACTGCCCAGTGCGGAACATTGGGTAGTGAGCAATATGACTCATGGGTGATGAGCCCCTCAGACTTCAAATTCAAGACCTCTTCAGGAGCGGCAATCCCTGATGGCCAGGTGGGTATTGCTCCTGACGGTGAATGTTTGCAGAGACTTGAGCTATCGAATGACGCCAGCGGTAACAACAAGGCTGAAGTGTTTGCTGCGTTGGGCGGAAAGGGCACAGCGGACGACGTTTTCGCAAAACAGCAGCAAAACTTTGCAAACTGGTTCTCGTACTACCGTCGTCGCCATCAAGCCATACGAGGAGCAGTTGGTCAGGCAGTGAGTGGGCTTGAAAACCTCAACGTGGGGATGTTTTGGCTTCATAACCGGAGAGATATGAGCGGAAAGCTCTACGACATAGGTACAAATGCCGGAAAATCCAGTTTTCTGAAAGATCATTACGGTCGTTTTGGTAGTGGTATTTGGCAAGGAGGTAGGACGCCCAACAGGACAGCGCTTGCGCACGCCGGTAGTGAATACTCTGATTCTGATGTAAGAGGAAGTCTCGAATGCCGCAAGAATTTCACCCTTCTTTTCACCGATGGCTTCGCAAATAATCACCCAAGCACGACGGTTGCGGGTAATGCTGATTCGAGTGCCGATGCCCCTTTTGGCGATGCTACGAATTCTGACACACTTGCTGATATTGCCTACTACTACTACACGGGTTTAAGAGACAGCAGTAACGCAGTAATTCCTGGTGGTGCCATGAGACTGCCTGCACAGTGTGGCACTGCTGATGAGACTGCGCTAATGGACTGCAACGTTGACTACCACATGAATACGTACACCGTTGCTTTGGGCATGACCGGCGAAAAGTATGCGGGGATCAGTCATTTTAAAGTGGCGGATGCACATAAAACCAATCCGGACTGGTCTTCACTCTCGTTGTCAGGAACTGGACCTGAGCAGATAGATGATCTCTATCATGCCGCTGTAAATGGCAAAGGCGAATATTACGATGCACAGTCTACGTCACAACTGATCTTATCGTTGCAGACTGCGATGAAAGATGTGCAGAAGCAGTTAGGAAGTGGTTCAAACGTAAGCTTTAATACAACGTCTTTGAAAAGTGGCGGGTATATTTTCAGTGCTCAGTTCACATCCCAAATTTGGACGGGAACGCTGAAAGCTGAATCTATTGATAAGGACGGGGTTGTATCCGGCGAAAAGTGGGATGCAGCGACAATCCTTGATGCTAGGGACCTCCAGGTCAACCCGCGTTTGATTCTCACCAACAATGGCAATGGTGTGACTTTTGACTGGGGTAATCTGACGCCCAATCAACAAAACGATCTTAAAGCGGGTGGCTCCGATACTCTTGGTCAGGCTCGTTTATCATTTATCAAAGGTAACACCGTTACCAGTTCGGAGGGAGTAACGTTCCGTGATAGGGCTAGCCGTTTGGGCGCTATTGTTAATTCGGCGCCGGTGTATGTTGGCGAACCTAACCGTATCTGGCCGGATAAAACCATGTTTGGTGCAACGCCATATAGTGCATTCAAAACCAGCATGAAGACGAGGACTAAAGCGGTCTACGTTGGCGCGAACGATGGTATGTTGCACGGTTTTGATGCCGATACCGGGGAAGAGCTGTTGGCTTATATTCCCGGCTTTCTGTATTCAACTGACGCAAATAAAGGTTTGAGTGCTCTAACAGTCCCAAACCTGGATTTCCAGAGTTATGTGGATCTGCCGCTAAATACCTCCGATGTATATGTTGATGGAGCCTGGCGTTCCATCGTCATTGGCGGTTCACGGGGAGCTACACCGGGTATATTTGCGCTGGATGTTACCGATCCATCGAATTTCTCGGCAGCCAATGCCGGTTCCACAGTGATGTGGGAATTCTCAGGCAACAGTAATCTGGGCAATATGACCGAAGCCGTTCAGATAGCATTGCTGAAGTGGGCAGATGGTGATTATCGCTGGAGTGCTGTATTTGGTAATGGTTATGGTGCGCCTAGTGGAAAGAATGGACTGTTCGTGTTGGATATTGCCAATCCGGGTAACTACGAATTCATCGAGGTTGCAAGCGGTGGCGGACTGTCAGCGCCGCGTCTGGTTGACTTCATGGATGCAAGCGGTGACCCGAACAGTGATGGGATTGCCGATCGTGTCTATGCTGGCGACCTTGAGGGCCGGTTGTGGGCCATTGATCTCAGCGGCGGTAGAAGCAACTGGGATGTGCTCTACAATGGCGATCCTTTGTTCGTGGCAAAAGATAATCTCGGCAACGCCCAGCCGATTACCACGCAGCCTGATATAGCTCGAAATACCTACAAGAAAGATCTGAGTGACCCTAACTTGTTGGTATTTTTCGGCACAGGTAAGTACCTGGACGCGTCGGACATCCCGGCCGCAGGTGCAACGTCGCAGACTCAGACGTTCTACGGCATCAGTGATCGCGGAACCGCGGTTGATAGTAACGGCAATGCTCTGGCACGGGATGACCTTGCCCAACGCACGATCACAGGTGGTAGCGTAACCGTTGACGGCGAACAGCGGCCCGTTCGTAAAACGGATGGTGCTGCCCTGGATTGGGCCACGAAGTTTGGCTGGTATGTTGATCTGCCCAGCTCCGGTGAGCGGCTTTCTGAAGCACCGGTGGTACGTGGAGATTATGTTGTTTTTGCCTCTACTATTCCTGTGGGCGGTGATCCCTGTGGTGGTGGCGGTAGCTCCTTCCTGACAGCACTCCAGCTGGATGGCTCAACAGATTCCACTAAGTCCATTATCGATGTTAACAATGATGGCAAGCTTGATGGCGATGATCAGGGTTGGGCCGGAGTGTATTATGGAGATGGTATTATTACAGGCCTCTCCTTCATCGATAATCTGTTGATTGCTCCTGATACGGCGGCTAATAAAACTCCATTCCTGACCGACTTTGGCGCGGGCCTCAGTGGTACCCGGAGAGTAGGTTGGCATGAGCTCATTGACTAAAACAGGAGCAGCTATGAACAATGCAGTAAATGCAGGCGCGGGCTATGCCCGCCCTGCGGGGCAGCGCGGTTTTACACTGATTGAGCTGATGATCGTTGTCGCCATAGTCGGTATTCTGGCAGCAATTGCTTACCCCTCGTATCAAAGCTCAGTGGAGAAAAGCCGGCGTTCCGATGCCCAGGCTGCCCTGACGGCGTTCAGTGCGGCCATGGAGCGCTACTACACGGATAATGGAAATAGCTATCTGGGAGCGGCGGCTTCAGGTGCTGATACTGGCGCGCCTACGATTTTCCCAACACAGGCGCCTCTTGAAGGATCGACCAAGTTCTACGACCTGACAATTGGCGCTGCCACTCGGACTACCTACACTTTGGTTGCAACACCAAAGGGTGCCCAGGCCGGTGACGGTGCTCTGCGCTTGCTGTCAAACGGTGTTCGTGAATGGAATAAAGATGGTGCCGGTTCCTGGGTAGACTGGAATCAATAACTGTCTACTGCTCCCCCGACACACGCCTATGGGCAAGCTATGTTTCGTCCATAGGCGTCTTCCGCGATACCATCCTGATTGGTGTCCTTTGCCAGAATTGGCCTTCCCCCCATATTGATCCTTATCTGGAACGCCCGCTCAGGGGTACCGTCGTCGGGACACCATAGTAGATGCCCGATGCTTTCCCGCGCCATCCCCGTCGGTCGGAATCCGAAGTGTTTTCTGATTCCTGTTCTGCCATAGAGGTTGCCTTGACTGGGAGGCTGTAACTCTCGAAGGATATCATTCGCAGACCTAAGTTGGCGGGTTCGAGCCGGATCAATAAAGACGGTGAGAGGCTTGTTCCAATCTCGTGAACATCGACTGCTACTATCCAGGGGGCACAAGGTGATGTTCGTGTTTCGGCTAATCGCTTCCGTTCTTGCGTAGCTTATGCCAGTCAGCAACTGGTTGAGGGTGGTTTTTCGATGACCGTCTTCAATGAGTTTACTGAAAGAGGGGAGACCAATACCCAGCGCGATGGTCAGTATGGCAGTAACCAACAATAGCTCTATCAGGGTGAACCCCCGATGATTTATTTTCTTCATTTCTACGTCCTTGTAATTAGTTTCTTGGCGATCATCCTGAAAGCCAGATTAAATTATCTACTCCATCCCCAACTTCTTCAACCGATACCGCAATGCCCGAAAGCTGATTCCCAGCCTCTTGGCCGCCGCCGTTTTATTCCACCGCGTAGCTTCCAGCGCTTTTTCAATGGCCTGTCGCTCGATGCTTTCCAGATAACCTTCGAGATCAATCTCGCCCTCTGGCACCGGGGCTGCGCCAGCATCCGCTTCTGATCCCGTCTCTCGGGTCGCCGAGGCCGAGCCCGCTGGCGCAACACCGCCGCCAAGATGCAGATCTCCGGCATCAATCAGGTCTTCGTCGCACAGGGTAAAGGCGCGCTCCAGGATGTTCTCCAGTTCTCGCACGTTGCCGGGAAACTCGTAGCCTTTAAGTCGTTCGATGGCGGCCGGGGTGAGTTTGGCCGGGTCGCACTCGTATTCCCGGGCTATGCGTTGAAGAATGTGCTCGGCCAGCAGGGAAATATCCTCGGCGCGCTCGCGCAGCGGCGGAACAGCCAGTTCGATAACGTTGATCCGGTAAAACAGATCCTGACGGAAGTCGCCTTCCTGCACCAGTTCCGGGAGGTTTTTGTGGGTGGCGCTGAGCACCCGGATGTCCACCGGCACTTCTTTGGTGTCGCCTACCGGACGAACGGCTTTCTCCTGAATAGCACGCAGCAGTTTTACCTGCATGGCCAGCGGGAGGTCGGCCACTTCGTCCAGAAACAGGGTGCCACCATCGGCGGAGCGGAACAGCCCCTGTTTGTTCTCGACGGCGCCGGTGAAACTGCCTTTTTTGTGGCCGAAGAACTCGCTTTCCATCAACTCCGAGGGGATGGCGCCACAGTTCACGGCGACAAAGGGGCCGTCACTTCTGGGCCCTTGCAGATGAATCATGCGGGCAACCAGCTCCTTTCCGCTGCCAGACTCGCCACTGATAAACACCGGTGCCTGGCTTCGGGCGAGCTTTTTCGTCTGTGTGCGCAGTTTCCGGATTTGCGGCGAGTCGCCCAGAAGCAGGCCGGGCTCATCGGAATCGGCGGTTTCGCGGGCTTTGGGTTCGGATAGCTTCAGGGCGCTGTTGACGAGTTCCCGTAGCCGGGGCAGCTCCACGGGCTTGGACACGAAGTCAAAGGCGCCGGCTTTGAGCGACTCGATGGCTGTGTCCATGCTGCCATAGGCGGTAATCACGGCAACGGGGGTACAGGGCGTGTGTTGCTGAATCCAGTGTACAAGCTCTATGCCATTGCCGTCGGGCAGGTTCATGTCGGTCAGGCAGAGCTGGGGTTTGTGCTGTTGCAGAAGTTCCCTGGCGCTGGCCAGATCGGGGGCGGTGTAGGTGGTAATGCCCATCCGGGTGAGGGTGATTTCCAGTAGATCCCGGATATCCGGCTCGTCGTCAACAATCAGCGCTGTCTGTGTAGTCATTCTATGTCTTCGGTTCCCTGTTGAATTCAAACGCCCGATGGCCAGCTGGTCAGATCATTCGCCCCGGGTGAGCGAAGGTTATGCGGAATCGGCACCCCGGTTGGCCATCGTCGACCAGCGACAGGTGTGCCTGGTTGGCTTCGCATAACTCCCGGGCCAGGTAGAGGCCGAGCCCGGTTCCACTCTTGTCCGTGGTAAAAAACGGCTCGAATACGGAATGCCGGTGCTCGGCGCTGATGCCCGGGCCGAAATCCCGGACGTCCACGTAGGCCCGCTTGCCATCGGCTGTGGCGCCTGCAACTAATTGTATCCTGTTTTGTCCGGTCTGCTGTTTGCTGTACCGCAAACCATTGTCGCACAGATTCACCATCACCTGCTCAATCTGGCTCTTGTCGAAACGAGCCTGTGGGATCTGCTCACCGAGTTTCAATTCGATGGTGGTGGCCGTTTCCCCATTCACCGTCTGTACGAAATCATTCCGGAATTCCCGGAGCCACTGACCGATATCCATCAGCTCAGAATTTGCCGTCCGGCGGCGAGAAAGGTCCAGCACATTCTCAATGATGCCATTCACCCGGCGGGAGTGACGGCGAATGATATCGAGCATGCGAAGATCTCCCTCATCCAGGTTGGGGGATTCTTCCATCAGCTGGGCGGCGTGGCTGATAGCACCCAGCGGGTTGCGGATCTCGTGGGCAATGCCGGCAGTTAGTCGCCCGAGGGATGCCAGCTTCATCTGTTGGGCCTGCTGGGTCACTTTGCTCATGTCTTCAATAAACACCAGAATCTGGTCGCCCCGCTCCTGGTCCAGTTGCGTGAAGTTGGCCTGCAAAAGCGGTGAGGTAGGGGACGCCTGGAAGGGTTCAATCCGCATGTTGGGGTTTTTCAGCCAGCTTTCGAGCCCCTGCCTGAGCGGTTTAGGCAGTAGCCTTGCTCGGGGCTCCAGATCTTCTCCATCGGCGCTCACACCGAACAGCAGTTCTTCGGCGGCGGCGTTGGCCAGCCGAATCTGGCCGAAACGATCAAGTACCAGGATGCCGGTGCGCATACGCTGGATGATCTGCTGGTTGATCTGCTCCAGTTCCTGAATGCTTCTTGCCCGGCTGCTCGCCAGAGCTTCACTGCGGATCATCCGTTTTGAGATGCCTTGCAGGACAAAAGCCGCGGCAAAGTAGAGTATGCCCAGGGTGCCCGCCCGGACGATGTCGTCGGCGGTTTCATCGATGGCCAGAACGGCCCAGCCGGAAATGCCCAGCGAACAGATGGCAGCCAGTGCTGCGTAGAAGGTGCCGACCCGGCTGGGTGTGAGAATATTGCCCGCCGCTACAGACACTATTACCAGGTTGGCCAGGCCATTGGTGATTCCGGTACTGGCGAATAGAAGCCCATGCATCACCAGTATGTCGATCAGAATGGAGAGCGTGATATGCCTCTGCCGTGGCTGAAAGCCGGCAAGCAGGAGCAGTGCGGTAAAGCCATTGATTGCCACGTAGGTAACCACACCCGCCTGGTAGTACTCCAGCCAGCGGAACTTGCTGTCGGTGGTGAATGGATCGAAGAACAGCAAACCCAGCAGCATCAGGCTGATTACTACGCGATAGTGGTTGTATACACGAAACAGCCTTGCCTGTTGCTGCTTTGCCGGTGGCCCGAAAGCAGAGCGCTTGCTGTCATTGTGGGCAGTGTCTTGAGCCATGGAGCGGTTCATCTGTCTGTGTGCGGGAGAAATCTTTGTTGTTGACGGGTTATAATAGCCTTTTAACGGCAATAAGTTACAGGAGCCAGTCCATGCCGGAAGCCGGTCAAGCACCCCAGAGCCAGAACGCCGCCAGAAAACTCCGCGTTGTTATGGCGCAACTGGATTTCCTGGTGGGAGATATTCCGGGTAATACCGATCTGATTCTGGAGGCAGCGCAGCGGGCCTGGGATGAGCATCAGGCCGATATCGTTGTCTTTCCGGAGCTTTGCCTGACCGGCTACCCGCCGGAGGATCTCCTGTTGCGCCCGAGTCTGGATCTTCGCGTGAGCGAAGCATTGGAAAAGCTGCAAAGTGCAGCATTGCCTCCAGCGATGGTAATCGGTGCTCCGATTCGCTCTGGTGGATTGCTGTATAACGCGGCGCTGGTTATTGAAGCCGGTCAGATTCGGGGTCGCTACTTCAAACGCTTCCCGCCGAACTACCAGGTTTTTGATGAAAAGCGCTATTTTGCCGAAGGCTCCGACACCCTGGTGCTCGACATCAAAGGTCAGCCCGTTGGCATTACCGTGTGTGAGGATCTCTGGAAAGATGGGCCGCTCGAGGATGCCGCCGCCGCGGGTGCCCGGCTTATCCTTAATCTCAATGCCTCGCCCTACGATATCGATAAACAGGCTCGTCGCAAGGCTTTGCTCGAGCGCAAGTCCCGGGAGAACCGGGTCAGCATCGTCTACGTGAACCTGGTGGGCGGTCAGGATGAGCTGGTGTTTGACGGCGGCTCCATGGTGTACGACCACTCGGGTGGGCTGTCTGCGGAGGTGCCTCAGTTCGAGGAGGGGCTGTACCCGGTGGATTTCCTGTGCGAGCACCATTGTCAGCCGATTTCTCGGCCGTTACCGCCGGAACCGCAGCTGGAAGCCAATGTTTACAACGCCCTGGTGACCGGCGTACGGGATTACGTGAACAAGAATGGTTTCAAGTCGGTAGTGCTGGGCCTGTCCGGCGGCATCGATTCGGCGGTTACATTGGCGGTTGCGGTGGATGCCCTGGGCAAAGAGCGTGTGCGCGCGGTGATGATGCCGTTCCGGTATACCTCCAGCATCAGCCTGGAAGATGCCGAAGCCGAGGCCACCGCCCTGGGAGTGCAGTACGACGTATTCTCCATTGAGCCCATGTACGATGCCTTCATGGCAGCTCTGGCAGAACCTTTTGCAGGCACAAAGCCGGATACCACCGAGGAAAACCTTCAGGCGCGTCTGCGGGGCGTGCTGCTTATGTCACTGTCCAACAAGTTTGGCTCTTTGGTGCTTACGACCGGCAACAAGAGTGAAATGGCGGTTGGCTATTCCACGCTATACGGTGACATGGCCGGTGGCTTTGATGTTCTGAAGGACGTGCCGAAAACGCTGGTTTTCCGGCTGGCGCGCTACCGCAATACCCTGTCACCAGTGATTCCGGAGCGGGTGATTACCCGCCCGCCCTCAGCCGAGCTGGCGCCGGATCAGAAAGATGAGGACAGCTTGCCGGGCTATGACGTACTGGATCAGATCCTGAATCTGTACGTGGAGCGTGATTACAGCGCCGATGCCATCGTCGCGGAAGGGTTTGAACGGGAAGACGTGGACAGGGTGGTCAGGCTGGTCGATATCAATGAATACAAGCGCCGCCAGGCCCCCATCGGTGTTCGTATTACCGAACGGGGCTTTGGCAAAGACAGGCGCTATCCCATTACCAACGGCTGGAAGAGCGGGAAGTAATCCCGCTCTTACTCATCCCCCATCAGACCGAAGGTCACCACGTTGGTCAGTGACCGGTTCTGGCGGCGAAGAAGATCCGATTCGTACTCACCGTTGTCATTGAAGGCCTCGCTGTTGGGGAAATTTTTTCTCAGCGTGGCAATGGCATCGTTGGCGCCCTTTTTCAGCTCCAGAAAGCGGAAGGTATCCGCCATGATCATCAGAGCCTCTTCCACTGAAGGCGAAGACGGATAGTTCTCCACTACGTAGCGGGCACGGTTGTTGGCGGCCACATAGGCTTCACGCTTGATGTAGTAGCGTGCGGCGTGCAGCTCCAGTTCAGCCATGCGGTTGCGGATGGCGATCATACGCTGGCGGGCGTCCGGGGCATATTCACTGTCCGGAAACCGGTTCAGCAGCTGTGAGAAATCGCGGAAGGCCTGCAGCTGCTCGCCGGGATTGCGCGCGGCCACGTCAACAGGGAAGTAGCGGGCGGCCAGACCAAGGTCCAGGTTGTAGGAGGCTAGCCCTCTCATATAGAGGGCGTAGTCCAGGTGATCGCTCTGCGGATTCAGGCGCATGAAGCGGTCGGCGGCGGCCCGGGAACCTTCAAGATCGAGGTTCTGATAACGGGCAAAGATCAGATCGAGCTGGGCCTGTTCGGCATAACGGCCGAAAGGGTAATAGGTCTCCAGGGCATCCAGATTCTGTTCGGCTTCGTTGAAGTTGCCCGAGTTCATGGCCTTGCGGGCGTTTTCGTAATAGGTTTCTTCCGGCAGGACTTCCACCTCCTTCTGGGACGCGCAGCCGGCGGCCAGCGCAAAAAGAGTGGAAAGTAGCAGTAATCGAACGACTGATCTCATGCCGGAATCCCGTATAATGGTCAGAACTTGTGGTTTGATTGGCCATTGTAACGGGGAAGACTGTCTGTGTGCAGTGTTTCCCGATATTGGCGCCGGAATCTGACCGAAACGTAACATCGCCGCCTGCCCGGCGGCCGTATGCGCCAGAAACCAACGGCGAAAACGAGGCTGAATGACTTCCGAAAACCGAATTACCGGCCAATTTACCGTACCGCCGGAACTCAGCGACAAGCGGCTGGATCAGGCCGCGGCGGAGCTGATGCCCGAGCATTCCCGCTCTCGCCTGCAATCCTGGATCAAGAGCGGAGCCCTGACGGTGAACGGTAAATCCCGCAAGCCGCGGGACAAGGTAATGATGGGCGATTCCCTGGCCCTCGATGCTGAGCCTGAAGTGCAGGTGACCTGGGAAGCCGAACCCATCAGTCTGGATATCGTCTACGAAGATGAGCACCTGCTGGTGATTAACAAGCCGGCCGGGTTGGTGGTGCATCCAGCGGCCGGTCATGCCGATGGCACGCTGGTTAACGCCCTGCTGAATTACGCGCCGGAAGTGGAAAACCTGCCGAGGGCAGGTATTGTTCATCGCCTGGACAAGGATACCTCCGGCATCATGGTAGTGGCCCGCAGTCTGATTGCTCATACCTCTCTGGTGGACCAGCTGCAAACGCGCACCATGGGCCGGGAGTATGAGGCCGTGGTGGTGGGCGCGCTGACCGGCGGTGCGACAGTAGACGCACCTATCGGCCGTCATCCGCAGGATCGTAAGCGCATGGCGGTGGTTTCCAGTGGTAAACCGGCCGTCACCCATTACCGCCTGCTGGAGCGTTTTGCCGCCCATACCCTGGTTAGGTGCAAGCTGGAAAGTGGCCGTACCCATCAGATCCGTGTGCATATGGCGCATGTGCGGCACCCCCTGGTTGGCGACCCCGCCTACGGTGGGCGATTGCGGTTGCCCAAGGGTACCACTGAGGAACTTCGGGATGTGCTGGCCGCGTTTACCAGGCAGGCGCTGCACGCCCGGCAGCTGACCCTTGAACATCCTGAAACGGGAGAGATTCTGAGCTGGGACGTGCCGCTGCCAGAAGATATGGTTCATTTGATCGAAGCTCTGCGCAAACACGCCCGGGAGCTGGAAGAACGTGATTTCTGATAATTACATCCTGAGGCCGAGTTGGTCCGCACCGGGGGCGGTGCAAGCCATGTGCACGACTCGCAAGGGAGGCGTCAGTGAGGCGCCGTGGAGCTCGCTCAACCTCGGGGATCATGTCGGGGATAGCCCTGAATCTGTCGCCGAAAACCGGCAGCGCCTGGCCCGCTTCACGGGGTTAGAGGTGGATCGGATTGGCTGGTTGAATCAGGTGCATGGTGCGAGGGTGGTCGAGCTTACACCCGACAACGCCAAGCTGGTTCCGGAAGCGGATGCCAGTTTCACCCGATCGCCCGGCCTTGGTTGTGCCATTCTGACTGCCGACTGCCTGCCCGTAGTGATTTCGGATTCCGATGGAACCGTAGTGGGAGCTGCTCACGCCGGCTGGCGCAGCCTCAGCGGAGGCGTGCTGGAAAACCTGGTCAGTGCGATGGCCGTTGAGCCTGACAAGCTTTCGGCCTGGCTGGGTCCCGCCATTGGCCCAGACAGTTTCGAAGTTGGTCCGGAGGTGCGCGAAGCGTTTGTTCGCCATAGCCCGCGGGCTGCGAATGCCTTTAAAACCAGGGGAGCTCGCCCGGGCCATTTCATGGCCGATATCTACAGCCTGGCAGCCCTGCGCCTGCATCAGGTTGGTGTCTCGGCGGTCGCTGGCGGTAGCCTGTGCACCGTTCAGGATCGGGAATGGTTCTTTTCCTATCGCCGGGATGGTCAAACCGGCCGCATGGCGACCCTGGTCTGGTTAAAATCCTGAACTCCTGATTGTTCCCCCTGATGTGTTAACTGACAGCCGTCAAATTTCTGACGAATTGAGATCGGCTCAACTTGAACTCCCCCCAATTGCCCCTACATTAAGTTTCAAAGCAATCGGAATATCCGCACCACAGGGTTGATCGGTATTCACTACGAATTTTGGGGATAAGAACACATGAGAATCGACAAGCTCACCAGCAAACTGCAAACCGCGTTGGCGGATGCGCAGTCCATCGCGGTTGGCAAAGACCATAACTTCATCGAGCCCGTGCATCTGATGCAGGCCCTGCTGGACCAGCAGGGAGGCTCCATTAAACCGCTGCTCAAACAAGTGGGGGTTGAGCCCGGCCGGGTACGGCAGGCCGTGGCGAAGGAAATTGAGAACCTGCCGGAAGTGCAGGGCAATGCCGGCGATGTGTCCATGTCAAACGATATGGGCCGGCTGTTCAACATTTCCGACAAGCTGGCCCAGAAGCGGGGTGACCAGTTCATATCCAGTGAGCTGGTTCTGCTGGCGGCGGTTGAAGACCGTGGTTCATTGGGGCGCATTCTGCGAGAACAGGGCGTTGACAAGGCGGCGCTGGAAAAAGCCATTGACGAAGTCCGCGGGGGAGAGTCGGTGAATGATGCGGGCGCTGAGGAAAACCGTCAGGCGCTTTCAAAGTACACCATTGATCTTACCGAGCGGGCTGAAGCCGGTAAGCTGGACCCGGTAATCGGTCGCGACGACGAAATCCGTCGCACCATTCAGGTACTGCAACGCCGGCGCAAGAACAACCCCGTGCTGATTGGTGAGCCTGGTGTGGGTAAAACCGCGATTGTTGAGGGGCTGGCCCAGCGTATCGTCAACGGCGAGGTGCCCGATGGCCTGAAGGACAAGAAAGTACTGTCGCTGGACATGGGTGCATTGATTGCCGGCGCCAAGTTCCGGGGTGAGTTTGAGGAGCGCCTGAAGGCAGTGCTTAACGAGCTGTCGAAACAGGAAGGCCAGATCATCCTGTTCATTGACGAGATCCACACCATGGTGGGCGCTGGTAAAGCTGAGGGGTCTATGGATGCCGGCAACATGCTGAAGCCGGCCCTGGCCCGGGGCGAGTTGCACTGTGTCGGCGCCACCACGCTGAATGAGTACCGGGAGAATATTGAAAAAGATGCAGCACTGGAACGCCGTTTCCAGAAGGTGCTGGTCAGTGAGCCCAGCGAGGAAGACACCATTGCCATCCTGCGTGGGCTGAAAGAGCGTTATGAGGTTCACCATGGGGTTGAGGTAACGGATGGCGCCATCATCGCGGCCGCCAAGCTGTCGCACCGATACATTACCGATCGCCAGTTGCCGGATAAGGCCATTGACCTGGTCGATGAGGCAGCCAGCCAGATCCGCATGGAAATGGATTCCAAGCCTGAGGCTCTGGATCGCCTGGAGCGCCGGCTGATTCAGTTGAAGATCGAGCGGGAGGCACTGAAAAAGGAGACGGACGCTGCCTCTAAGAAGCGGCTGGAAGAGTTGTCTGCCGTTATCGGCAACGTTGAGCGCGAATACGCCGACCTTGAGGAAGTCTGGAACACTGAAAAGGCGGCTTTGCATGGCTCCCAGAAGATCAAGAGCCAGTTGGAGCAGGCCCGGATTGACCTGGAGAACGCCCGCCGTGCCGGGGATCTCGGCAAGATGTCCGAGCTGCAGTACGGCCGGATTCCGGAGCTGGAGCGGCAGCTGGATATGGCCAGCCAGGCGGAAATGATGGAAATGAAGCTGCTGCGCAATCGGGTCACGGATGAGGAAATCGCTGAAATCGTCTCCAAGTGGACCGGGATTCCGGTATCCAAGATGCTGGAGGGAGAGCGCGACAAGCTGATGCGTATGGAGGATGCGCTCCATGATCGGGTCATCGGCCAGGATGAGGCGGTGGAAGCCGTGTCCAATGCGGTGCGACGTTCCCGGGCTGGCCTGTCGGATCCGAATCGCCCCAACGGTTCTTTCCTGTTCCTCGGGCCGACCGGGGTGGGTAAGACCGAGTTGTGCAAGGCGCTGGCAAACTTCCTGTTCGATACCGAGGAGGCCATGGTTCGCATTGATATGTCAGAATTCATGGAGAAGCACTCGGTCGCCCGTTTGATAGGTGCGCCTCCTGGTTATGTGGGTTATGAAGAGGGTGGTTATCTGACCGAGGCCGTGCGCCGCAGGCCCTACTCGGTTCTGCTGCTGGATGAGGTTGAAAAGGCGCACCCGGATGTCTTCAACATCCTGCTTCAGGTGCTGGATGATGGCCGCCTGACCGATGGTCAGGGCCGTACGGTCGACTTCCGCAACACGGTAGTGGTGATGACCTCAAATCTGGGTTCTCACATCATTCAGGAGAAGGCCGGGGAAGAGAACTACGAAGACATGAAGTCGGCGGTGATGGAAGTGGTTGGCACCCATTTCCGGCCGGAGTTCATTAACCGTGTGGATGAAGTGGTGGTGTTCCATCCGCTGGCGGAGTCCCAGATTCAGGGCATCGCCCGTATCCAGATTGAGAATCTGGCTCGTCGTCTGAAGGATCAGGACATGAAACTGGAACTCGGAGACGACGTCATGCAGTTGCTCGCGGAAGTCGGGTACGACCCGGTTTATGGTGCCCGGCCGCTGAAGCGGGCGATTCAGCGCATGATCGAGAATCCGTTGGCGCAGAAGCTGCTACAGGGTGACTTTGTGCCCGGCGATACCATTCGTGCAGCGGTACAGGAAGACCGTCTGGTGTTCAGTAAGAACGGCTGAGGGCAGGACCTCAGCTGCTGAAAAGGAAAAGGGCGGAAGACACGAGTCTCCGCCCTTTTCTGTTCTCCGAACCTTCGGATTTAACGCTCGCTGCTGCCTTTTTGTTCCGGGCCGCAGTTTTCGTCTGCAATTTCCTGGAACTTCTGGCGCTGCTGTTCGATTTCTTCGGGGCTCAGATACCGGGTTTCACCGTTCTCCTCCACCCGGATGCGAGCGTTGCTGTTGATCACCTGAAGATTGGAGCGTGCCGTGGCGCAATTGGCTTCGCGCTGCTTCCGGCGGGCTTCTTCAACCGCGGATTCTTCTCGTTGCTGCTGCTCTGCCGCTTGTTGTTCCTGCAGTTCGTCCAGCTGTTCCTGGGCGCTTCGTCGCTGAACACCGGCGCCCTGACTGGTGCCGGAACGAACGTTGACCTGCTCGGCGTTACGGCCGGTTGGCTGTCGGTCGCCAAAGTGTGTTACGCCGTTCTCGTCTGTCCACTTATAGACCGAAGCGCTGGTTGCAAGGCCGGGCGCGGCCGCCATCAATACCGTCAGCAATAATATTTTTCGGTTCATGTCTCTGCTCGTCACTTGGTTACTGCCTGTGGCTATCATGCCATCGGATGGCTGGATTTTCCTGTCTCTGGTTCAAAATCTTGCACGCAGTTTTGCACAGTATGGCAGAGAGAGGCGAATTCGGCGGTAATTAAGCCACAGCGCCTATTGACAGCGAGTTTCCCGCTGTCAGAATTACCGATTGCCTGAAGACTGGGGTCAATACGGCAGGCAATCCCGAGCGAGTATCCCCCGTTAATCACCACACTGCGTTCGCCAGCGTCTGGCGGGCCTTGGTTGTTGCTTACGTGCAACCCGTTGATTGGCCGTTCTCCGCAACCCTCAGGAGGGCGGCTGGCCAGGAGACAACCTCTTTAGTTTTAGTGTGGAGGAGTACGCCGGTTCCGCTTTCACAAGAAGCAGGGAAACCGAGAATCCAGGCAACCGGGGCGTAACCCGGCTCATTCACTCGTAGAAGAGGGTAGAAAATCGTGGAGTTATTGTCTGGCGCCGATATGCTGATCCGCTCCCTGCAGGATGAAGGGATCGAATACATATACGGCTATCCGGGTGGTGCAGCCCTTCATATTTATGATGCGCTGTTCAGGCAGGACAAAGTCAAGCATATTCTGGTTCGGCACGAACAGGCGGCGGTCCACATGGCCGACGGCTATGCCCGTGCAACCGGAAAACCAGGTACCGTACTGGTGACCTCGGGTCCTGGAGCCACCAACACTATTACCGGCATTGCCACCGCGTTCATGGATTCCATCCCCATGGTGGTTCTGTGCGGCCAGGTTGCATCCACCCTTATTGGTGAGGATGCCTTCCAGGAAACCGATATGATCGGTGTTTCCCGTCCGGTGGTTAAGCACAATCTGAGCGTTCGTCACCCCGAGGAAATCCCTGAGGTAATCCGCAAGGCATACTACATCGCTGCTACCGGTCGTCCCGGTCCGGTTGTGGTTGATATCCCGAAGGATATGACCACACCGAATGAGCGCTATGAGTACTCCTATCCCAAGAAGGTCAAGCTGCGTTCCTATAACCCGGCGGTTCGTGGCCATGCCGGTCAGATCAAAAAAGCCGTCGACATGCTGATGGCGGCCAAACGCCCGGTCATCTATGCCGGTGGCGGTGTGATCCTGGGCAAGGCTTCCAGCCAGTTGACCGAGCTGACCCGGACCCTGGGCTTCCCTATCACCAACACCCTGATGGGCATCGGTTGCTATCCGGCGACTGACAAACAGCACCTGGGCTGGCTGGGTATGCACGGTACCTATGAAGCCAACATGGCGATGCACCATTCGGATCTGATTCTCTGTGTGGGCGCGCGCTTTGATGATCGCGTGACCAACGCCACCGAGAAGTTCTGCCCGGGCGCGCGCATTATTCATATCGATATCGACCCGGCATCTATCTCAAAGACCATAGATGCAGACGTGCCCATTGTCGGCCCGGTGGATGCGGTACTGAAAGAAATGCTGTCGCTGGTAAAAGAATCCAGGGACAAGCCGGATGCCGAGGCGCTGGCATCGTGGTGGAAGCAGATTGAAGAGTGGCGCGCGTTCCACGGCATGCGTTACGAGACCAGCCCGGATGTCATCAAGCCCCAGGAAGTGGTCGAGATGCTCTGGAAGCTCACCAATGGTGATGCCTTCGTAACCACCGATGTAGGTCAGCACCAGATGTTTGCTGCCCAGTACTACAAGTTCGACAAGCCGAACCGATGGATTAACTCCGGTGGCCTCGGCACCATGGGCTTCGGCCTGCCGGCCGCCATGGGCATCAAGCTGACCCATCCGGAAGATGAAGTGCTGTGCTTCACTGGTGAAGGCAGTATCCAGATGAATATCCAGGAACTGTCCACCTGCAAGCAGTACGATCTGCCGGTGAAGATCATCAACCTGAATAACCAGGCTCTGGGCATGGTCAAGCAGTGGCAGGACATGAATTACGAGTCCCGCCATTCCCAGTCTTACATGGAGTCTTTGCCGGACTTCATCAAGCTGGCGGAAGCGTATGGTCATGTGGGTGTGCGCATTGATCGCAAGGAAGACCTGGAGCCCAAGCTCAAGGAAGTCCTGGCCATGAAAGACAAACTGGTGTTTGTCGATATCTATGTGGACCGCTTTGAGCATGTCTATCCCATGCAGGTCGCTCGAGGATCCATGAAAGACATGTGGCTCAGCAAAACGGAGAGGGTGTGATCATGCGTCGAATCATTTCTGTTTTGCTGGAAAACGAACCCGGCGCACTGTCTCGTGTGGTTGGCCTGTTTTCGCAGCGCAACTACAACATCGAAACCCTGACCGTAGCGCCCACGGAAGACGAAACCCTGTCTCGCCTGACTGTCACCACGACAGGTTCTGACAAGGTTATCGAGCAGATCACCAAGCAGCTGAACAAGCTGATCGAAGTGGTCAAGCTGGTGGATCTGACCGAGGGCGCTCACATCGAGCGGGAGCTGATGCTGGTCAAGCTCAAGGCAACCGGATCCCAGCGTGCCGAGATCAAGCGCACGGTGGATATCTTCCGTGGCCAGATTGTTGATGTCACCAGCTCTGTCTACACCGTGCAGCTTGCCGGCGACAGTGAAAAGCTGGATGGCTTCATTCAGGCAGTGGGCACTTCGGGTGTTCTGGAAGTTGTTCGCACTGGCGTATCTGGCATTGCCCGTGGCGAAAAGGTACTCAGCCTGTAAGGGCTGCCGAAACAAATCGAAAATCATGGCCCCGAGGGGCCATTACATACAATAGAGGTTTCTCATGCAGGTTTATTACGATAAGGATTGTGATCTTTCCATCATCCAGGGCAAGAAAGTTGCCATTCTGGGCTTCGGCTCTCAGGGCCACGCCCACGCGTGCAACCTGAAGGACTCCGGTGTAGACGTCGTTGTTGGTCTGCGTTCCGGTTCATCCTCCATCGCCAAGGCTGAAGCCTATGGACTGAAGACCAGCGATGTGGCTTCTGCCGTTGCATCTGCAGACGTGGTCATGGTTCTGACGCCGGACGAGTTCCAGGCCCAGCTGTACCGTGAGGAAATCGAGCCGAACCTGAAGCAGGGCGCTACCCTGGCCTTCGCCCACGGTTTTGCGATTCACTACAACCAGATCGTTCCGCGCAAAGACCTGGACGTGATCATGGTTGCTCCGAAGGCGCCGGGCCACACTGTGCGCACCGAGTTCACCAAGGGCGGCGGTATTCCTGACCTGATCGCCATCTTCCAGGACGCCTCCGGCAACGCCAAGAATGTGGCCCTGTCCTACGCCAGCGGCATTGGCGGCGGTCGTACCGGCATCATCGAAACCACCTTCAAAGACGAAACGGAAACCGATCTGTTCGGTGAGCAGGCGGTTCTGTGTGGTGGTGCGGTTGAACTGGTTAAAGCTGGCTTTGAAACCCTGACCGAAGCGGGCTACGCTCCGGAAATGGCGTACTTCGAGTGTCTGCATGAGCTTAAGCTGATCGTTGACCTGATGTACGAAGGCGGTATCGCCAACATGAACTACTCCATCTCCAACAACGCCGAGTACGGTGAATACGTAACCGGCCCGGAGGTGATCAACGAGCAGTCCCGCGAAGCCATGCGTAACGCACTGAAGCGCATCCAGAGTGGTGAATACGCCAAGATGTTTATCTCTGAAGGCGCATTGAACTACCCGTCCATGACTGCTCGCCGTCGCCAGAATGCGGCTCACGAGATCGAAACCGTGGGCGAGAAGCTGCGTTCCATGATGCCGTGGATTTCCGCGAACAAGATCGTGGACAAAGACAAGAACTGATCCGGATTTTCGGTAAGGTTTGGAAACGCGGCCCCTTGTGGCCGCGTTTTTCGTTTATACTCCGCCCAAATGCTTTCCGGAGTTTATGGAATGACTGAAGAAAAGAATACCGTGGAAAAATCAGAAACCAGGAAAGCCGCAGATCCGGAAATTGAGCCCGGTGAAGTGGTTGAAGAGGAGCTTGTTGAGGGGGCAAAGGTTCGTCGCAAAGGCATTTACCTGCTTCCCAACGCGCTGACGACAGCCTCTCTGTTCTCTGGATTCTATGCGATTGTTTCTGCCGCCAATGGTGTGTTCGACAATGCGGCCATTGCCATTTTCGTGTCCATGATTCTGGATGGACTGGATGGCCGTGTTGCCCGGATGACGAATACTCAGAGCAAATTCGGTGAGGAATACGACAGCCTTGCCGACATGGTGGCCTTCGGTGTTGCGCCCGGCCTGGTGGCCTTTTTCTGGTCCCTCAACGGATTGGACAAAGTGGGCTGGGTGGTTACGTTCATCTATGTGGCCGGCGCAGCATTGCGGTTGGCCCGGTTCAATACCCAGATCGGCTCCGTGGACAAAAAATACTTTGTGGGCCTGCCTAGCCCATCGGCCGCCGCATGCGTTGCGGGGCTGGTCTGGTGTTTCCACAGTTTCGAGCCATCGTCCTGGCTGACGTTGCTGACAATTATCGTTGTGGCCGGAACCGGTGTGCTGATGGTCAGCAATATTCTTTACCGCAGCTTCAAGGATCTCGATCTTCGAGGTCGGGTGCCTTTCGCGGCAATACTTCTGGTGGTGCTGGTGTTTGTGGTGATCGCCCTTGATCCCGCCACCGTACTCTTCACCGGGTTCCTGATTTACGCACTTTCCGGCCCGGTTCGGGCTCTGTTCCGTCGCAAGCCGGCCCGCGCTCGGTAGGACTTACCCCTCGGCCGAGTGAATCGGCCGGGAATTTTCTCGGGAACCTCCGGTCAGTTACCTCAAGTAATGAATTGGAGATTCCCGATGCTTATCAAGCGCCGCCCGTCGTGGGCTCTGTCAGAATCTGAAGTGACGCCTGAATCCGTCTACCTGAACCGGCGGAAATTCATGGCCGGGACGATGGCATCCGCTGCGGCGTTGACCATGCCGGGCCTGCTCAGGGCGGAGGAGGGCGGAATTCCTGGCGACTCCCTGCAATATAAGGCCATGCCGGCGTTTTCTACCGACGAAAAGAAAGCGCCTTACCCCGCGATTACTTCCTACAACAATTTCTATGAATTTGGCACGGATAAGGGCGCTCCTGCGCGCTATGCCGATGCCATGTCCGTCGACCCCTGGTCTGTGTCTGTCGAAGGTGAATGTGCAAAGACAGGCACCTATGCGCTGGAAGATCTGTTGAAGCCTCACCAGTATCAGGAGCGTATTTACCGGTTGCGTTGCGTGGAAGCCTGGTCGATGGTGATTCCGTGGGTCGGTGTGCCGTTGGCCGAAGTGCTCGCCAGTCTGCAGCCGACATCAAAAGCCAAATACGTCTACTTCGAAACGCTTCATGATCCGGACCAGATGCGTGGGCAGCGCTCCATGTTCAGCGTGATTGACTGGCCCTACCGGGAGGGGCTCCGGATGGACGAGGCCATGAACGAGTTGTCGTTTCTGGCCATTGGTTTGTACGGCAAGACCCTGCCAAACCAGAATGGTGCGCCGATCCGCCTGGTTGTGCCGTGGAAATATGGCTTCAAGAGCATCAAGTCGATCGTCCGTATCCGCTTCATGGAGGAGCGACCCAAGACCAGCTGGGAGATGATTGCGCCTGAAGAGTATGGATTCTATGCCAACGTGAATCCGGAAGTGGATCATCCGCGCTGGAGTCAGAAGCGTGAGCGTCGCCTGCCCTCTGGTTTGTTGAGTCCGAACTGGATCGAGACGGTGAAGTTTAACGGCTATGGTGAGCACGTCGCCCATTTATATAAGGGCATGGATCTTTCCAGGTATTATTGATGGCATCCAAGGCTTCTCGTCAGTTTCCCTATGCTCCGGTTAAAGTTCTGGTTTTTCTGATCTGCCTGATTCCGCTCGCGTTGATCGGGTGGGACATCCAGAACGGTAATCTGGGGCCTGATCCAGGCCAGACCATTACGGAAGCACTGGGTATCGCAGCGTTCCAGTTTCTCCTGATAACCCTGTTGATCTCACCATTGCGAAAAATCACAGGTTGGGCTGGTTGGCTCCGCTTTCGCAGGATGCTGGGGTTATATGCTTTTTTCTACGCGGCTTTGCATGTGCTCGCCTTCCTCCAGTTCATTCTTGGATGGTTTGATCTATGGGCAACCTTTACCAAGCGCCCCTATATCATCGCGGGTGGCTTGGCGTTCCTGTTAATGGCGCCGCTGGCGGCGACCTCGACCAGGGGCATGATGAAAAGGATGGGGCGCGGCTGGAAACCGTTACATCGTCTTATCTACAGCTCGGCACTCCTGGCCTGGTTTCATTTTCTGTGGCAGGCGCGCAGCGACGTGACCGAAATGATGATCTATGGCCTTGCGTTGGCTGTTTTATTGGGTGCCCGGGTGTACTGGTCAGGTTTTTCCACGCTCATTCCTCTGAGAAAAGTGTGATTTTGATCAAGGTCTGAGCGTTTTGGTGAGTATTTGATCGCTGGCGTAGGTGGAAACCGAAGCCCGGTAAAATAAATTGAAAATGGGCGTTGACAGTTTTCCTGAGGGCTGTAGAATGCGCACCACTTCTGAGGGACACGGCAGACAACGCCGGTTCACGAGGAACGCAACTACTTGAAAGTGTTCGAAAATTTGCTTCAAAAATTCTTCGAAAAAAGTGGTTGACAGGGCGGCGGAACGATGTAGAATACGCGGCCTTGATTGAGCAACAGCTCAAACGCTCTTTAAAAAGTTAACCAAGTAATTCGTGTGGGCGCTGGCCGAGGTATTTCGGACACGAAATATCAGGACAGTGACTCGTCGAAATTGAGTTTTGTCTTGAGCAAGAATTAAGAGCTTTCGGGTTCTTGTATGATTTAAACTGAAGAGTTTGATCATGGCTCAGATTGAACGCTGGCGGCAGGCTTAACACATGCAAGTCGAGCGGTAACAGGGGAAGCTTGCTTCCCGCTGACGAGCGGCGGACGGGTGAGTAATGCTTAGGAATCTGCCCAGTAGTGGGGGATAGCCCGGGGAAACCCGGATTAATACCGCATACGTCCTACGGGAGAAAGCAGGGGATCTTCGGACCTTGCGCTATTGGATGAGCCTAAGTCGGATTAGCTAGTTGGTGGGGTAAAGGCCTACCAAGGCGACGATCCGTAGCTGGTCTGAGAGGATGATCAGCCACATCGGGACTGAGACACGGCCCGAACTCCTACGGGAGGCAGCAGTGGGGAATATTGGACAATGGGGGCAACCCTGATCCAGCCATGCCGCGTGTGTGAAGAAGGCTTTCGGGTTGTAAAGCACTTTCAGTAGGGAGGAAAACCTTATGGTTAATACCCATGAGGCTTGACGTTACCTACAGAAGAAGCACCGGCTAACTCCGTGCCAGCAGCCGCGGTAATACGGAGGGTGCAAGCGTTAATCGGAATTACTGGGCGTAAAGCGCGCGTAGGTGGTTTGGTAAGCGAGATGTGAAAGCCCCGGGCTTAACCTGGGAACGGCATTTCGAACTGTCAGACTAGAGTGTGGTAGAGGGTAGTGGAATTTCCTGTGTAGCGGTGAAATGCGTAGATATAGGAAGGAACACCAGTGGCGAAGGCGGCTACCTGGACCAACACTGACACTGAGGTGCGAAAGCGTGGGGAGCAAACAGGATTAGATACCCTGGTAGTCCACGCCGTAAACGATGTCAACTAGCCGTTGGGACTCTTGAAGTCTTAGTGGCGCAGCTAACGCACTAAGTTGACCGCCTGGGGAGTACGGCCGCAAGGTTAAAACTCAAATGAATTGACGGGGGCCCGCACAAGCGGTGGAGCATGTGGTTTAATTCGACGCAACGCGAAGAACCTTACCTGGCCTTGACATCCAGAGAACTTTCCAGAGATGGATTGGTGCCTTCGGGAACTCTGAGACAGGTGCTGCATGGCCGTCGTCAGCTCGTGTCGTGAGATGTTGGGTTAAGTCCCGTAACGAGCGCAACCCCTATCCCTGGTTGCTAGCAGGTAATGCTGAGAACTCCAGGGAGACTGCCGGTGACAAACCGGAGGAAGGTGGGGATGACGTCAGGTCATCATGGCCCTTACGGCCAGGGCTACACACGTGCTACAATGGCGCGTACAGAGGGCTGCCAACTCGCGAGAGTGAGCCAATCCCTTAAAACGCGTCGTAGTCCGGATCGGAGTCTGCAACTCGACTCCGTGAAGTCGGAATCGCTAGTAATCGCGAATCAGAATGTCGCGGTGAATACGTTCCCGGGCCTTGTACACACCGCCCGTCACACCATGGGAGTGGATTGCACCAGAAGTAGTTAGTCTAACCTTCGGGAGGACGATTACCACGGTGTGGTTCATGACTGGGGTGAAGTCGTAACAAGGTAGCCGTAGGGGAACCTGCGGCTGGATCACCTCCTTAAACGAAGCCGAATGCTTCGGTCAGAGTCCACACGAATTACTTGGTTGGCTAATAAAGAGAGCAAAAGGGTCTATGCAGGCCCGATATCGGTTTGCCACAAACACTGAGTCAGTCTCGGGGTTTGGCGCCGGATTCGGAGCGGCTGGCAAGGCGCAGGTTGAGTGAAAGAGGGAGCGTACACACGTACGTGACCGATTGAGCGAGAGCTGCAACGCAGTCCAGACGGTTCGAAGACAAGCAAAACCGGGTCTGTAGCTCAGGTGGTTAGAGCGCACCCCTGATAAGGGTGAGGTCGGTGGTTCAAGTCCACCCAGACCCACCAGAATTATCCAGCTCGGCGTTATCGAATGACTTGCATAGCAGGCTATGCGGCGCCATTCGATGCCTTGATCTGAATAATTCTTGTAGATAGCTTCTTGGGGCTATAGCTCAGCTGGGAGAGCGCCTGCCTTGCACGCAGGAGGTCGGCAGTTCGATCCTGCCTAGCTCCACCAAACTTTACTGACTAACTTCGGTTAGCAGTGTGCAGAAACAAGTGTTTCAACTTGATGAAAGTTCGAAGCCCTTCTTTCTGATCACTGGGTCAGATTTGCTCTTTAACAAATTGGACGAGATAGAACACGAATATTTTTCTCTCATTATCTCCGAGAGAAAATGTTCAAAGTGATAGCGATTTCAAGCGTTATCCGGTGTTGTCGTTGAAGTGGTTGTTCTATTGCTTCAAGTGGCTGTCTCGAAGATGCCTCGGAAACAGGCTTGCCTGGTGAAGAGTGTGGATTCGTGATCAGTTGTCTTGGGGTTATATAGTCAAGCAACTAAGCGCATACGGTGGATGCCTTGGCAGTCAGAGGCGATGAAAGACGTGGAAGCCTGCGATAAGGTTCGGGGAGCTGGCAAACGAGCTGTGATCCGGACATCTCTGAATGGGGAAACCCACCAACCTTCGGGTTGGTATCTTACACTGAATCCATAGGTGTAAGAGGCGAACCAGGGGAACTGAAACATCTAAGTACCCTGAGGAAAAGAAATCAACCGAGATTCCCTAAGTAGCGGCGAGCGAACGGGGACCAGCCCTTAAGCTGAACAACTGGTAGGAGAAGGCTCTGGAAAGTGCCGCCATAGTGGGTGATAGCCCCGTATCCGAAACCTGAGTTCAGTGAAATCGAGTAGGTCGGCGCACGAGAAACGTTGACTGAACATGGGGGGACCATCCTCCAAGGCTAAATACTCCTGACTGACCGATAGTGAACCAGTACCGTGAGGGAAAGGCGAAAAGAACCCCTGTGAGGGGAGTGAAATAGACCCTGAAACCGTATGCGTACAAGCAGTCGGAGCAGACTTGTTCTGTGACGGCGTACCTTTTGTATAATGGGTCAGCGACTTATGTTCAGTGGCGAGGTTAACCGTTTAGGGGAGCCGTAGGGAAACCGAGTCTGAATAGGGCGAATTAGTCGCTGGGCATAGACCCGAAACCGGGCGATCTATCCATGAGCAGGTTGAAGGTGCCGTAACAGGCACTGGAGGACCGAACCCACTGTCGTTGAAAAGCCAGGGGATGACTTGTGGATCGGAGTGAAAGGCTAATCAAGCCCGGAGATAGCTGGTTCTCCCCGAAAGCTATTTAGGTAGCGCCTCGGACGAATACCACAGGGGGTAGAGCACTGTTTGGGCTAGGGGGTCATCTCGACTTACCAACCCCATGCAAACTCCGAATACCTGTGAGTACTATCCGGGAGACACACGGCGGGTGCTAACGTCCGTCGTGAAGAGGGAAACAACCCAGACCGCCAGCTAAGGTCCCAAAGTACCAGTTAAGTGGGAAACGATGTGGGAAGGCTCAGACAGCTAGGAGGTTGGCTTAGAAGCAGCCACCCTTTAAAGAAAGCGTAATAGCTCACTAGTCGAGTCGGCCTGCGCGGAAGATGTAACGGGGCTCAAACTGGTCACCGAAGCTGCGGCTGCATACTTTGTATGCGGGGTAGGGGAGCGTTCTGTAAGCCTGCGAAGGTGTGTTGAGAAGCATGCTGGAGGTATCAGAAGTGCGAATGCTGACATGAGTAACGACAATGCGGGTGAAAAACCCGCACGCCGGAAGACCAAGGGTTCCTGCGCAACGCTAATCGGCGCAGGGTGAGTCGGCCCCTAAGGCGAGACCGAAAGGTGTAGTCGATGGGAAACGGGTTAATATTCCCGTACCTTGGATAGCTGCGATGGAGAGACGGAGAAGGCTAGGTGAGCCGGGCGACGGTTGCCCCGGTTTAAGCATGTAGGGAGTGGACTTAGGCAAATCCGGGTCCACAATCCCGAGACGCGACGACGAGTGCCCAAGGGCGCGAAGTCATTGATGCCCTGCTTCCAGGAAAATCTTCTAAGCTTCAGGCTATTCGAGACCGTACCCCAAACCGACACAGGTGGTCAGGTAGAGAATACCAAGGCGCTTGAGAGAACTCGGGTAAAGGAACTAGGCAAAATGGTGCCGTAACTTCGGGAGAAGGCACGCCGGTGTGTACGTGAAACCCCTGCGGGTGGAGCGGAAGCCGGTCGAAGATACCAGGCCCCTGCGACTGTTTATTAAAAACACAGCACTCTGCAAACACGAAAGTGGACGTATAGGGTGTGACGCCTGCCCGGTGCCGGAAGGTTAATTGATGGGGTTAGCATTCGTGCGAAGCTCTTGATCGAAGCCCCGGTAAACGGCGGCCGTAACTATAACGGTCCTAAGGTAGCGAAATTCCTTGTCGGGTAAGTTCCGACCTGCACGAATGGCGTAACGATGGGGGCGCTGTCTCTACCCGAGACTCAGTGAAATTGAAATCGCCGTGAAGATGCGGTGTATCCGCGGCTAGACGGAAAGACCCCGTGAACCTTTACTATAGCTTCACAGTGAACTTTGAGCATGCTTGTGTAGGATAGCTGGGAGGCTTTGAAACCGGGACGCCAGTTCCGGTGGAGCCAACCTTGAAATACCAGCCTGGCATGTTTGAGGTTCTAACTCTGGCCCCTTATCGGGGTTGAGGACACTGTGTGGTGGGTAGTTTGACTGGGGCGGTCTCCTCCCAAAGCGTAACGGAGGAGCACAAAGGTGGGCTAAGCACGGTCGGACATCGTGCGGTTAGTGTAATGGCACAAGCCCGCTTGACTGCGAGACAGACACGTCGAGCAGGTACGAAAGTAGGTCATAGTGATCCGGTGGTTCTGTATGGAAGGGCCATCGCTCAACGGATAAAAGGTACTCCGGGGATAACAGGCTGATACCGCCCAAGAGTTCACATCGACGGCGGTGTTTGGCACCTCGATGTCGGCTCATCACATCCTGGGGCTGAAGCCGGTCCCAAGGGTATGGCTGTTCGCCATTTAAAGTGGTACGCGAGCTGGGTTTAGAACGTCGTGAGACAGTTCGGTCCCTATCTGCCGTGGACGTTGGAGATTTGAGGAAAGCTGCTCCTAGTACGAGAGGACCGGAGTGGACGAACCTCTGGTGTTCGGGTTGTCACGCCAGTGGCATTGCCCGGTAGCTATGTTCGGACAGGATAACCGCTGAAAGCATCTAAGCGGGAAGCCCCTTCCAAGATGAGATCTCCCCGAGGCCTCGAGCCTCCTGAAGAGCCGTTCAAGACCAGGACGTTGATAGGCCGGGTGTGTAAGCGCTGCGAGGCGTTGAGCTAACCGGTACTAATTGCTCGTGCGGCTTGACTATATAACACCCAAGACAATTGCGGATGACGCAACGAAATCAACATCACTCAGTTCCATCTCGTCCCCCAGTGATCAACCGTTTTGCCTGACGACCATAGCGGTCTGGAACCACCTGATCCCATCCCGAACTCAGAAGTGAAACAGACCTGCGCCGATGGTAGTGTGGCGTTGCCCATGTGAGAGTAGGTCATCGTCAGGCTTCTAATGCCTAAAAACCCCCGACAGCTTCGCTGCCGGGGGTTTTTTATTTCTGGTTCCGGAGAAGTGATATACTTCACCGAAAATCAAAGCAACGTTTCTGATGGGAGCCCAGCAATGGCCGCTAGTGAACACCTGGTCATTTTTGATACCACTCTGCGTGATGGCGAGCAAAGTCCGGGCGCCACCATGAACAAGGCGGAAAAACTCCGCATTGCCAAGGCGCTCGAGAAGCTTCGCGTAGACGTTATCGAGGCGGGGTTTGCCATTGCCAGCCAGGGCGACTTTGATGCAGTCAAGGCTATTGCCGAGAACATCAAAGAATCCACTGTCTGCAGTCTGGCTCGTGCGTTGGACAAGGATATCGACAGGGCTGCTGAAGCGATCCGCCCTGCCGAACGCTCCCGTATCCATACCTTTATTGCCACCTCGCCCATCCATATGAAGCATAAACTTCAGATGGAGCCAGATGAGGTGGTCGAGCAAGCCGTGCGCGCTGTCAAGCGGGCGCGTAGCCACGTTGATGACGTCGAGTTCTCCTGTGAAGATGCCGGGCGGTCAGAGCTGGATTTTCTTTGTCGCATCATTGAAGCCGCTATCGATGCCGGCGCCCGTACCATCAACATCCCTGATACCGTGGGCTATGCCATTCCTGAACAGTTTGGTGAGACCATCCGTCAGTTACTGAACCGTATCCCGAACGCCGACAAAGCTGTTTTTTCAGTCCATTGCCATAACGACCTGGGGCTTGCGGTAGCCAACTCGCTGGCTGCGGTTACCCACGGTGCCCGTCAGGTAGAATGTACTATCAATGGTCTGGGCGAACGGGCAGGTAACGCAGCGCTGGAAGAAATTGTTTTGGCGGTTCGTACCCGCCAGGATCTCTTCAATATTGATACCCGCATAGACACCCAGCATATCGTCCCGGCATCACGTCTGGTTTCCACCATTACCGGGTTTCCTGTTCAACCCAACAAGGCGATCGTCGGTGCCAATGCTTTTGCCCATGAGTCCGGCATCCATCAGGATGGCGTGCTCAAACATCGCGAAACCTACGAGATCATGCGGGCACAGGACGTAGGCTGGCATACCAATAGCCTGGTTTTAGGCAAGCATTCCGGTCGCAATGCCTTCCGTACGAGACTACTGGAGCTTGGTATCCAGTTTGAAACCGAAGGGGAGTTGAATGAGGCCTTCACCCGCTTCAAGGCACTGGCCGACCTCAAGCATGAGATCTTTGATGAGGATCTGCAGGCGATTGCCAGCGATACCAAGCAAAAGGAAGAAGAAGGCCGCTTCGGTCTGGTCTGCATGCAGGTCTGCTCTGAAACCGGCGTTGTGCCCAAGGCGCATCTGACCATGACCGTGGACGGTAAGGAACACACGGTAGAGGCTGAGGGCAGCGGTCCTGTAGACGCAACTTTCAAGGCCATTGAATCTCTGGTGGATTCCGGGTGTAACCTGCAGCTGTATTCGGTCAACAATATTACCAGCGGCACTGATGCTCAGGGGGAAGTCACCGTTCGTCTTGAGCGGGGCGGCCGTATTGTGAACGGCGTTGGATCAGATACCGACATCATTATTGCGTCGGCGAAGGCCTACATTGAGGCTCTGAACCTGATTTCCAGTGGCGGTATTCGCCAACATCCCCAGGTGGCTGATGTTTAAAGCGCCTGAAGGATTGCCATGGAGGGATTCGTGATAGGGAATGAGGCGGAGCGGCAGTTCTATCTGGCGGCGGCAGGCATTCGGATGTGGTATGCCCGCGAGAGTTTGCCTGGTGCGGCGCCAAGCCCCGACTTTGATTTCGGAGTGGAGGACGAGCCGCAATTCCAGCCCGCGTCGGAGATTCCTCAGATTGGGCGTAAATCTGAGCCGCTGTCTGGGGACCAGGGGCGGGAGCGCATTGCTCAGCTCCAGAGCCTGATGGGCAACAAGCCTGAATCCGTGCAGAAGGCGGACAGCGCTGGGCAACAGGCCGCGGACCCAGTGAAAGCTCCACCTGCCACCGAGCCTCGGTCTGAAACTCCAGAAACGGAGCCAGAGGCTTGCCTGCCGGCCTCGGAACCGGTAGAAGTGCAACAGCCGGAGCCAGTGCACCGGGTGTGTCTGACTGCCTGGAAAGGCTCCCGGGTCATGCTCTTGTGCCATATTGCAGAGGACGCCAGTTTTGCCTTGCAGGAAAATCTGGCTCGTAACATATTGCGAAGCATTGGAGAGACCGGGGTGTCTCAATGCAGAGTAGTGCGCTGGCCCTTGTTCAATAACCTGAAAGTGACGCTCAACAGTGAAAGCGATCTTGTCTCAGTCATAGCCTCTGCTTTTGCTGGCGACGCCCCGACAGAAACGCTAATAACGCTGGGGCTTGGCGACGAAACTCAGGCACGGTTGATCGAGCGTGGCCTGGGGCGGGTGCCGGAGATTGCGTTTTCCAGCACCCTCGCATCACTGGCATCAGACCCCTCCCAGAAGCGACTGCTCTGGCAATCGATTCGGGTTCTCGTACCTGGCCGATGAAAGCATCACAGCCTTTTCTCGACGTGCACAACCAGGATGTCCGGGTACGCCCTCTGGTCCAGGCAGACCTGACGGCGGTCATGGAGCTGGAGTGTCAAGGACACTCCCATCCGTGGCCGAAATCGACTTTTCTTGACTGTTTTAAGCCGAATTACAGGCTCTGGGCCGCTGAGCGTAGCGATGAGCTGATTGGCTATGCGGTGGTGACCTATATGGTCGACGAAGCCCACCTGCTGAATATCTGCGTCAGTCCCCGTGTGCGTGGTCAGGGTGTCGGGCGCTGGTTGCTACGGCATCTGATCGCTGTCGCGGTGTCGGATGGCATGGAACAACTGATTCTGGAAGTGCGGGTTAGCAATGATGCCGCCACCCAGCTCTATCTGAGTGAGGGTTTCTCTGAAATCGGCAGAAGGGCCGGCTATTATCCCGATGGCGCTGCACGGGAAGATGCGCTGGTCATGGCGCTGCGGTTCACCTGAGGACGGTATAGGCCGTATAATGCACGGCTTTCATCCATCTTGATTCAGGTCACCAGAGTTTATGCCTAACCTTTCCCAGGAAGTGGCCAAGCGCCGCACCTTTGCGATCATCTCGCACCCGGATGCCGGTAAGACCACCATCACAGAGAAAGTGCTGTTGTTCGGCCAGGCCCTGCAGAAGGCGGGAACCGTCAAGGGCAAAAAGTCCGGACAGCACGCCAAGTCTGACTGGATGGAGATGGAAAAAGAGAGGGGCATTTCCGTAACCACGTCGGTGATGCAATTTCCCTATGGAGGAAAACTGGTCAACCTGCTGGATACACCGGGTCACGAGGATTTCTCCGAGGATACCTACCGGACGCTGACCGCCGTCGACTCCTGCCTGATGGTGATTGACAGTGCCAAGGGGGTTGAGGAACGCACCATCAAGCTGATGGAAGTTACTCGCCTTCGTGATACCCCAATCCTTACCTTCATGAACAAGCTGGACCGGGATACCCGGGATCCCATCGAATTGATGGATGAAGTGGAGGATGTACTGAAGATTGCCTGTGCGCCGATTACCTGGCCCATCGGCATGGGCAAGAGTTTCAAGGGTGTCTACCACCTGCTGCGGGACGAAGTGATTCTCTATCAGTCAGGCCAGGGCCATACCATTCAGGAAAAGCGTGTCGTTAAAGGTTTGGATAATCCGGAGCTGGATGAGGCCATCGGCAATTACGCTTCCGACCTTCGCGATGAGATCGAGTTGGTCAAAGGGGCTTCCCACGAATTTGACCAGGAGGCTTTCCTGGCTGGTGAGCTGACCCCGGTGTTTTTCGGCACAGCGCTTGGCAACTTCGGTGTTGATCACATGCTTGATGGTCTGGTGGATTGGGCTCCGGCCCCTCAACCCCGGGCGACGGACGTGCGTCAAGTGACCCCGACCGAGGATGGTTTTTCCGGCTTTGTCTTCAAGATTCAGGCAAACATGGATCCACAGCACCGGGACCGTATCGCTTTCCTGAGGATCGTGTCTGGCAGTTACAATCAAGGCATGAAGGCCCGCCACGTGCGTATCGGCAAGGACGTTCGGTTCTCCGATGCGCTCACCTTCATGGCCGGTGACCGTGAACATGCGGAAGAGGCTTTTGCCGGCGACATTATCGGCCTGCATAACCACGGCACCATTCAGTTGGGCGATACCTTTACTGCGGGCGAAGACATGAAGTTTACCGGTATCCCCAACTTCGCCCCTGAGCTGTTCCGGCGCATTCGATTGAAAGATCCGCTCAAAGCCAAGCAATTGCAGAAGGGCCTGATCCAGCTCTCCGAGGAGGGCGCGGTTCAGGTCTTCCGTCCCCTGAAAAACAACGACCTGATTGTCGGGGCGGTGGGTGTGCTGCAGTTCGATGTGGTTGTCGCGCGCCTGAAAAGTGAATACAAGGTGGAAGCGGTTTACGAGCCCATCAACGTGGCAACCGCTCGCTGGGTAACCTGTTCCGATGAGCGTAAACTGGACGAATTCCAGCGCAAGAATCAGGACAACGTGGCACTGGATGGTGCAGATCGTCTTGCGTACATCGCGCCGACCATGGTGAACCTGAATCTCGCTCAGGAGCGTTATCCGGATATCCAGTTTCACAAGACCCGGGAGCACTGATTCGATTCCGGGAGGAGGTCGCCATGCAGCTGGTAGACGCCCATTGCCATTTTGATTTCCCGTTTTTTGACGGGCATCGGGAGACGGTGTTGGCGCAGGCGGCCAGCCTTGGGGTTCGCGCGATCGTGATTCCGGGGGTCCGGCGGCCGGACTGGCAGCGTGTGGCGAGCACGGCAGATGCAGAGAGGGGGCTCTGGTACTGTCTGGGTATTCACCCCTGGTTTATCCAGGAGCACGATGCTGACGATCTGGCCGAGCTTGAAAGGTTTCTGTCTTCCGCGCCCGACGCCTGTGTCGGACTCGGGGAGTGTGGGCTGGATGCCATCAAAGGTGATCTGTCTGAGCAGGAACCCTGGTTCGAAGCCCAGATTGATATTGCCAAACGGCTCGGTCTGGCGCTGGTGATTCACTCCGTCAAGAGCCATGACCTGGTGCACAGTGCGCTGAAGCGAGCCGGCTGGAATGGGCGGGCATTGGTTCACGGTTTCTCGGGCAGCTATCAGCAGGCACAAAAGCTGATTGATCTGGGTTGTTACATTGGCGTGGGCGGAGTGATTACCCAAGACCGGGCCCGGAAAACCCGGGATACCATTGCCCGGTTGCCGGCGGATGCGCTGGTTCTGGAAACCGATGCGCCGGATATGGCGCCGGCCGGAGTGGCGAAAGGGCAGAACTCGCCTATCCACTTGCCGGAGATTTTTGAGGCCCTGGCGGAACTGCGGAGTGAGCCCCGGGAGTCGCTGGCTGAAATACTGTTGGCCAATACCGCGAAGCTCTACCGGAAAGATCCGCTAACTCTGGTTCCACGCGCATAGGGGATTAACGAAACAGCATAGGTCGGGGTTGGCATTCACCAGGGGTTCGAGTATACTTCGCGCCCTGGCTTTTCAAGGCGATGTCATTATCTCAGCCCCGAATGATGGCAGCGCAACATACAGGTATGAACCTCCTCCGGATGCCTTGCATGTACCGGTGGTGGTTTTTAACGTTTCTTATATAGCGTTCAAGGCGGAATCAATGAAGACTCTGAGTGCGAAACCAGAAACAGTAAAACGTGACTGGTACGTTGTAGACGCAGCCGGCAAGACGCTGGGTCGTCTGTCAACCGAAATCGCCCTTCGTCTGCGGGGCAAGCATAAGCCTGAGTATACCCCTCACGTGGACACTGGCGACTACATCATTGTTATCAATGCCAGCCAGGTGAAGGTTACCGGCAAAAAGGCATCGGCTAAAATGTATTACAGCCATACCGGCTTTCCGGGTGGAATCAAATCCATCAATTTCGAGAAGCTGGTTGACAAGGCTCCCGAGCAAGTCATTCAGAAGGCCGTAAAAGGCATGCTTCCGAAAGGCCCGCTTGGCCGCGCCATGTTCAAGAAGCTGAAAGTGTACGCAGGCGCTGAGCATGCTCATGCCGCCCAGCAGCCCAAAGAACTCGACATCTAACGGAAGGCGAATATGTCTGTAGCACAAAATTACGGTACTGGTCGCCGCAAATCATCCACGGCTCGCGTCTTTATCAAGCCGGGTAGCGGTAACATCTCCATCAACGGTCGCACCATCGAAGATTTCTTCGGTCGTGAAACCCTGCGCATGATTGTTCGTCAGCCGCTGGTGGTTGCCGAGTCCGAAGATCGTTTCGATATCGCCATTACCGTAAAGGGTGGCGGCATCAGTGGCCAGGCCGGCGCAATTCGCCACGGTCTGACTCGCGCTCTGATGGACTACGACGAAACTCTGCGCCCGGCACTGCGCAAAGCGGGTTACGTAACCCGTGATGCCCGTAAGGTTGAGCGTAAGAAAGTGGGTCTGCGCAAAGCGCGTAAGCGTCCGCAGTACTCCAAGCGTTAATCGGCGTTCAGTCGATTTGGAATAACCCGGTCTTGTGGCCGGGTTTTTTTATATCTGTACTCCGGAAATATTTTTGATCTGGCGCAGGGATAGGCTCGCCTGCCGACCTTTCCGGCTTGTAAGCGGTGGGTAATTTCATTACCATTTCAGCGCTTATATTTTTGGGTTGTGAAGTCCTTTTCGAAGCGCAGTGCCGGTTTTTCCGCGTCTGTGCCTCGCCTGATGGGAGAAAACCATAATGAGTAATGGCGACGTGAGCCAAGGCCGGCGCCGGTTTCTGATCGGTGCTACGTCCGTGGTAGGTGGTGTCGGCGTCGTCGGTGCAGCCGTTCCTTTCGTAGCGTCCTGGAACCCCAGTGCGAAAGCGGAAGCGGCCGGTGCACCGGTAACCGTCAATATCAGCAAAATCGAACCGGGTCAGCAAATCACCGTTGAGTGGCGAGGTAAGCCTGTTTGGATTATCCGCAGAACGGAAGAAATGCTGGCGAATATCGAGAAGCTCAATGACGCAGTGAAGGACCCGATGTCGGAGGCGCCTCAGCAGCCTTCGTATATCCAGGGGCCCTTGCGCGCGATCAAGCCAGAGTTCGGTGTCTATGTGGGGCTCTGTACCCATCTGGGCTGCGTGCCCTCCTACCGGCCAGAGGTTGCGCCGGCTGATCTGGGTGAAAACTGGCTTGGTGGGTTGTTCTGCCCGTGTCACGGTTCCCGCTATGACATGGCCGGTCGGGTTTATGAGGCTCAACCCGCGCCGCTGAACCTTGAGGTTCCGCCGTACCGGTTTGACGATGATGTGACCATGACCATTGGTCTTGATCCGGAGGCCGCGTGATGCAAAAGCTGATTAACTGGGTAGACGAGCGTCTGCCAATCGTTGAGGCCTGGAACAAGCACCTGGCCAAGTATTACGCGCCGAAGAACTTTAACGTCTGGTATTTCTTCGGTTCACTGGCAATGCTGGTGCTGGTCAACCAGCTAGTGACCGGTATCTGGCTGACTATGAGCTACAACCCGTCTGCCGAGGGGGCGTTTGCCTCGGTGGAATACATCATGCGTGATGTGGAGTGGGGTTGGCTGCTGCGATACCTGCACTCGACCGGCGCATCTGCGTTCTTCGTGGTGGTGTATCTGCACATGTTCCGTGGTCTCATGTACGGTTCCTACCAGAAGCCGCGGGAATTGATCTGGATTTTCGGTATGCTGATCTACCTGGTGCTGATGGCAGAAGCCTTCATGGGCTACCTGCTGCCCTGGGGCCAGATGTCATACTGGGGTGCCCAGGTAATCGTTAACCTGTTTGGTGCGATTCCGGTCATCGGTGAAGATCTGTCTCTGTGGATTCGTGGTGACTATCTGATCTCCGGTATCACCCTGAACCGTTTCTTTGCCCTGCACGTGGTTGCTCTGCCAATCGTTCTGCTGGGTCTGGTTGTTCTTCACATCCTGGCGCTGCACGAAGTGGGTTCTAACAACCCCGACGGCATCGAAATCAAGAAGAACAAGGATGAAAACGGTATTCCGAAAGACGGTATTCCGTTCCACCCGTATTACACCGTTCACGACCTGCTGGGCGTGGGTGTGTTCTTCTTCATCTTCTTCATCGTTGTCTTCTTCTTCCCGGAGATGGGCGGCCTGTTCCTGGAAAAACCGAACTTTGAACCGGCCAACGCCCTGAAGACACCAGCGCACATTGCGCCTGTCTGGTACTTCACGCCGTTTTACGCGATGTTGCGGGCGGTGACGGTAGACTTTATGGGGCTGCCGGCGAAGTTCTGGGGTGTTGTGGTCATGGGTGGTGCGATTGCGATTCTGTTCGTGTTGCCGTGGCTTGACAGAAGTCCTGTCCGCTCCATCCGCTACAAGGGCTGGTTGAGCAAGATTGCCCTGGCAATCTTTGCGGTGAGCTTCGTAATCCTTGGCTACCTTGGACTGGTTCCCGCAACAGAAGGTCGCACGACTGTCGCTCAGATTCTGACAGTGTTGTACTTCCTCTACTTCATTCTGATGCCGTTCTACACGCGCATGGAGAACACCAAGCCAGTTCCAGAGAGGGTGACAGGATAATGAAAAAGCTGATTGTTGGTCTTTTCATCGCACTCCTGCCAGCGCTTGGCCTGGCGGCTGGTGCCGCGGTTCCTCTTGATCATATGGAGCCGGATCATACGGACAAGGCGTCGCTGCAGCGAGGTGCTGCCTTGTTTACCAACTACTGCATGGGGTGTCACTCCATGGAGCATGCTCGCTACAAGCGTGTTTCGGATGATCTGGAGATCCCTGTCGAGCTTTACGAGGAAAACCTGATCTTTACTGGTGCCAAGATCGGTGAGCTCATGAAGAACTCCATGAACAAGGATATGGCCGCCGGCTGGTTCGGTGCGCCGCCACCCGATCTTACGCTGGAAACCCGTCTGCGTGGTGAGTCCTGGGTATATTCATACCTGCGGGGCTTCTACAAGGACGATTCCCGGCCACTGGGCGTAAACAACGTGGTGTTCGATAACGTTGGTATGCCTCACATTCTGGTCGAGATGCAGGGCCTGTGCGCCGTGAAGCCGAACATTGGTGTCGGGGCGTCTGTCGAGCCGTTGAGCGGTAACGTCAATAACGCAGACGCTTGCCCGGATTACGCAACGGAAGGCTCGATGTCCGGTGCGGAGTTTGATCAGGCCATGTGGGATCTGACCAACTTCATGTCCTACATGGGCGACCCGGTCAAGGTGGAGCGCGAGCGTCTCGGTATCTTCGTGCTGATCTTTGTGGCGATCTTCTTTGTCTTCGCGTACCTGCTCAACCGCGAGTACTGGAAAGACGTACACTAAGATTTAGGGTATAATCCCGTGTCCTTGATTCCAGCGAGTCTTTAAGGCTCGCTGGATTTTTGCGTTTGCATTGTTTCGATTTTTAGAATCGTGAGGTAGCTATATGGGCGTTGTGACCAAGCGGTCATCAATGACTTTTTTCTCGGATCCCGCAAGCCACTACAGTCATCGGGTGCGTATTGTCCTGGCTGAGAAAGGTGTCACTGTTGATATCGTGGATGTGGATCCGGACAACCCGCCGGCGGAACTGGCGGATATGAATCCGTACAACGCCCTGCCAACCCTGGTAGACCGGGACCTGGTTCTGTACGAGCCCAATATCATGATGGAGTATCTGGATGAGCGTTTTCCTCATCCGCCGCTGCTGCCGGTATACCCCGTTGCCCGGGCTAACAGCCGCCTGATGATTCACCGCATCCAGAAAGACTGGTGCGGACTGGTTGATCAGATTCTGGCGCAACCAGGTGCCAAGGCCAGCGATGCAGCTCGCAAGGAGCTCAAGGAAAGCCTTCTGGCTACAGCGCCTCTGTTTGCCGAAATGCCGTTCTTCCTGTCGGAAGAGTTCACCATCGTGGACTGCTGTATTGCGCCGATCCTGTGGCGTTTGCCGGCTCTGGGTATTGAGCTGAATGAAAAGCAGGCCAAGCCTTTGCAGAAGTACATGGAGAGCATCTTTGCCAGAGAAGGCTTCAAGGCAAGCCTTTCGGATCTGGAAGAAGATATTCGCAGCTGATTGTCAGCGCCCGTATTTCAGGGCAGGAGTTAAGCAGTGTCTGACATGACTATCGCCATGACATCCAGTCGTCCCTATCTGGTCCGTGCGTTGAATGAATGGATCCTCGATAACGACTGTACCCCGTATATCGTGGTGGATGCCGGCATTCAGGGTGTTCAGGTGCCTACTGAGCACGTTGCCAACGGCCAGATTGTGCTCAATATCAGCCCCGGCGCTGTGCGCGGACTGGTGATTGGCAATGGTGCGCTGGAATTCAGCGCTCGTTTCGGTGGTGTGCCGATGCAGGTTTTCATACCGTTGCAAGCGGTTATGGCCATCTATGCCAAGGAGAACGGCGAGGGCATGGTGTTTGGCAGTGAGCCTGGCTCTCCCGATCCGGAGGGTGGAGGTGAGCCCAAGTCGTCACGGCGAGCGGAAGACCGCCCGAATGGCAGGCCAACCCTGAAAGTGGTCAAGTAATAAAAAAGCCGGCGATGCCGGCTTTTTTATTAGCCTCCGAAAAGCTTGTGGTCAATCAGGTCGCAGAAGGCGTTGATGATGACCAGCAGTAAGGGCGTGGCCTCGCTTGGCGGCAAATCGTTCAGAGCAATTTCATGGTCTTCCGGGTGCATCAGGGAAGTGATGTCGGACTTTTCCCTGGCGCTCAGCACCACAATCCTCATTTCCCGGTCGTGGGCAGCCTGGATGGCCTGGATCAGGTTTGCCTTGTGGCCGTCATCCACGATCACAAACAGAAGGTCGCCGGGCTTGCCAATGGCTCTGACCTGACGAGAGAAGGTGTCGTTGAATCGATTGTCACGGCAGATAGCGGAATAAGTGGTGGCGTCCGCCCCAAGGTTGATTGCCGGTAGTGCGGGGCGGTCCTGGTCAAAGCGGGACAATAATGCCGTGCAGAAATACTGGGCCAGTACGTTGGCGTTGCCATTGGCGCAGGTAATGATCTTGCCATCCTGGAGCAGGGCGTCAACAAATGCCTGCGCTACCTGCTCAATGGCGGGACCAGCGGTGCTTGCCGCCTGTGCTGTGTGCTCCATATGGCTGGCGAACCACTGATTGATTCTCTGTTCGGTGTCGGTCATGGTTTTTGGTCAGTTTGCCTGAATTGCGTTTTTGATCCATTGTATACGGTACTTGCTGGAGTGGCCTGGTGTGATGCCGATAACATCGATCCGGCTGACCCGGTCCCAGAGCCCGTGGCGGTGCAGGTAGAATGAGGCTGCACGCACCAGGCGCTGCTGCTTCACCGCGGACACCGAGCTTATCGGATCCACCAGCGCACCATCAGCGCGGAAGCGAACTTCAAAGAACACCAGTGCTTCGGCATCCATTCCAATAAGATCGATCTCGCCGCCACGATTGTGCACGTTCCGCTCAATAATCCGGATGCCTCTGCTTTCCAGATACCGCGCGGCGACACCTTCGTAATGCTGTCCGAGTTTTCTGGAGCCTTCCCTGGCCATCGGTTATCAGTTGTTTGCAGTCGGGGTGGGTTCACTTTCCCGGGGAACCGTCGGAGAAAGCAGTTTGGGTGTTCCCCCCTGGAATTGTGCCCAGCGTTGTTCGCGATGAATGCTGCCGTCAGGATCCATGGTCAGAATGCCGGTTTGCCCTTCAATGGCGGCATCTTCAACCTGGCGTAGAAGCGGCAAGCGCTTGCTCAGTTGCCAGGCGTCGGCGCCCATGGCGAAAAGGCGCCCCAGTTGCCCGGTGGTGCCACTCAGATACTGGCGCGATTCTTCCCGCAGGGGATTCGTCTCGGCCAATACCCAGGGGATGTCCGTAAAGAAGACCCTGTCAATATCTCGGTCCCGGCCCGGATTCGGCGTACCCTCGTACACGATGGAAGGTGAGTATACCGGCAGATCACCGCCATAGTAGAAGGCGAACAGCGGCTTGAACTGGCGGGCAACCGTGGGTGCGGCAACCAGCACGATGCCTTCGGCATCCTGACGGCGGCGAGGTTCAAATTCCACATTCAGGCCAATTGTTCGCTCCACCTGAATGGCCCGCTGGCGGGATGCAGTGATGCCCAGCAGGTCAGCTGTCACCGAGCGAAGGTTGTCTTCCGGGAAAAAGCGTTCGATGTCGAGCGCTCGCAACCCGAGCTGGTCCATCCTCGCCCGCAGGGCGGCTTCAACCCGGTCTCCCCATTCGCCGTGGGGAATCAGTACGAGAACCTGTTCGATGTTCTCGGCATCGAGTCTGTCGGCGATCTGTCGCGCCTCGTCTTCGGCAGATAGCCCGAACTGATAAAGGCCGTCCGGGATACGGGCATCCGGGCCAAGGTAGTTCAGGCCCAGTGCCGGAATCGGCAGCGTGTTCATGTTAGCGAGCTGGGACAGTGCTTCCTTGTCCAGCGGGCCAACAATCAAATCAATGTCGCTATTGGAGAGTTCCTCGTAGAGCTCGGAAAAAGAGCCGGTGGAGGTGTCGATGACCCGAATATCGGTTTTACTGCGGTCCGTGGTCTCATCTTGATAATAGGCGGCCAGGAAACCGTCGCGAATCGCTTTGCCGGCGCTGGCGAGGGCACCTTGAAGCGGAACCACCAATGCCAGTTTCTCCGGCCGCCTTGCCGCAAGTTCAGCCAGCAGGGCGAGATCCATGGGGAGCACCTGTGCTGCGGGGTGTCCGGGCCAGTTATTCTGCCATTGCCGGATCAGGCGCCCCTGATCATCCAGGCTGGCCCCCTTGGTGCGAAGGCGCAGAGCGAGCTCAAGCCATCCTTGAACCTCGAATCCGAGGGCGTTGTTGGAGGCGGATTGCAGGGTTGAGCGATTGATGGGCTTGAGCAATTGCCAAATGCGATTATGCACCTCCTGCGGGGAAGTGCTGGAGTCGGTCTGACTGAGCAGGATCAACGTCAGTGCCCCGTCCAAAGGTTGTCCGGCCAGCTCATAGGTCCGGGCCTGCAGCATGGCTGCCCGGGACATTAACTCCGCGGGGTAGGCAAGAAAGCTTTCTGGGGTGCTATCTGTGGCGAGTTGCTCAGCCCATTGGCCGTCCTGTAACTCGCTGGCACTGGCCATGGACAATAGTAAGCGTTGTCTGGCGATGTCCTCCGGAGCATTTTCCAGAGCGGGGGCCTGGAGAATGACTCGGGCATCTTCGTGGCGGCCTTGATCCTGGAATCGGCTGGCCACCCTCAATAGATAGCGTTGGCCAACCACCGGATCACGTTCATCGCTGGCCAGTGACAGTGCCTGCTCCGGGCTTTGTGCCATATGTTCATCGAGATTGACGGTGGCGCAGCCGCCCAGATAGAACAGAACGAGGGTGATCAGGGCCAGAATTGGGCTGTGACGGAAGCGATTTGTCATGGCGGGCTCGGTACTCTCTGAATCGTTGGGCTTGTGGTGCCGCGTTTTAGCTGGCAAGTTTACCAGCTCCCGGCGCATTTCACATGACGGGACAGTCATGGGCCGGAAATAGCGGCGCCGCGGTTCACTTCAGTGGAGTTTATTATGTCCAGTTCTGTAGCAAGCGTTGTCGGTGGTCGGCTTTCAATTGTTGCCACGCCCATCGGTAATCTGGCCGATCTTTCTGATCGTGCCCGGCAGGTGCTCGCTGCGGTGGATCTGGTCGCTGCGGAGGACACCCGTCACAGCTCGCGCCTGTTACAGCACCTGGGCCTGAGCAAGCCTTTGCTGGCGCTACACGATCATAATGAGAGGGATCGCGTTGGCAGAATCCTCTCTGCCCTTGCTGAAGGGCAGCAAGTGGCGCTGATTTCCGATGCCGGCACCCCGTTGATCTCCGATCCCGGGTACATCCTGGTACGTGAAGCCAGAAAGGCGGGCTTTCCGGTTTCCCCTATCCCCGGTCCGTGTGCGCTGGTTGCGGCATTGTCGGCGGCAGGTTTGCCGACGGATCGTTTTCTTTTCGCAGGTTTTTTGCCGGCCAAGCGGGCGGGTAGACGTTCAGCGCTCGTGGAATTGCGTGAACAGACTGCCACTCTGGTGTTCTACGAATCCCCCCATCGAATTCTGGACCTGATGCAGGATCTGGTTGATGAGTTTGGCGATGGTCGGGAGTGTGTGCTCGGTCGCGAGCTGACCAAAACCTTTGAGACTTTCTACACTGGGACGGTTAAAGAGGTATTGTCGGAGTTGGAGGCCGACCCGCATGGCAGTCGGGGCGAATTCGTGGTGATGGTCCGGGGTAACGATGTCGTGGCCGGTTCGTCGCTCGATCTGGATGCCGATAAGCTGTTAAAGCTGCTTGTTGCAGAGATGCCGGTCAAAAAGGCAGCGAAAATCGTCGCGGAAGTCAGCGGCATCGGAAAAAATGAACTGTATCAGCGAGCGCTGCAGCTAAAGGGCGATTAAGCCTTGCATGCCTGCCCGCACGCGGGTATTGTCAGCGCCGAGCTCGCCAGACAGTCGCCGCCGGTTGATCCGGGGGAGGAAAGTCCGGGCTCCGCAGGGCAAGGTGCCAGGTAACGCCTGGGCGGCGTGAGCCGACGGAAAGTGCAACAGAAAGTATACCGCCTAAGCGCTTTCGGGCGCCGGTAAGGTTGAAATGGTGCGGTAAGAGCGCACCGCGTGGCTGGTAACAGTCCACGGCGATGGTAAACCCCACCTGGAGCAAGACCAAATAGGAATCCAATGGCGTGGCCCGCGCTGGATTCGGGTAGGTTGCTTGAGGTCTGTGGTGACGCAGACCCTAGATGAATGACTGTCCAAGACAGAACCCGGCTTATCGGCGAGCTCGCCTCTTTTCCTGATTATTCGGATGTGATCTGCATCCTTCTCACAAGTTACCTTTTATAGCCAAAAAATCTTAAACCTGAAGTTGGCTATCTAAAGGTGTCTGCAGGTATTTGTTTTTTATCCTTTTCTTTACGTCTTTTTAACGCTTCGTTCCGTTTCTGCTTTGTAACCTCTTGTCGTTAAAGGAACTTTCCTGTGTGTGGTGCCTGTCGCGGCGCTTGCATTGTTATTTGCGTGTTTCTATAGTGTGCGGGAGTGGGAAAAAGTGGTTTTTGGTGGAATTTTGTGGAAATGAAAGCCTCGGACTAGACGTTAATGAGCAATTTTCTTGGCAGTCATGCCATCAATATGGACGCGAAGGGTCGCCTGGCGATCCCGACAAAGGTGCGTGAAGAGCTCGCGCAGCTTTGCGGTGGCCGTATTGTATTGACAGCCAACGCCGATGAGGAGAAGTGCTTGTTGCTCTACCCCGAGCCGGAATGGGAAGTGCTGCGCCCGAAAATCGAGGCGCTGCCCAACATGAACAAGGCGGCCAAGCGCCTGCAGCGCCTCATTCTGGGTAACGCTGCCCTCATGGAGCTGGATGCGTCCGGCCGGATTCTGGTACCGCAGACCCTCAGAAATCACGCCAATCTTGAAAAACGGCTGATGTTGGTCGGGCTTGGCAAGAAGTATGAGCTGTGGAGTGAGGAAAGCTGGAATGCTTACCTTGATGCCTCCGCAGCCGACGAGGAAATGCCGCCGGAAATGGAGGCGCTTTCGCTATGACCGCACGCCAGGACGATCGGGCCAATGAAGGCTATCAGCATCGCTCGGTACTGCTGGATGCAGCGGTCGACTATCTGGTTACAGATGAAAATGGCCGTTATGTCGACGCCACGTTTGGCCGGGGCGGTCATAGTCGTCTGATTCTCGGCAAGCTCGGTCAGGATGGTCAGCTCCTGGGCATTGATAAGGATCCGGAGGCTATTGCCGTCGCCGGAGAGCTGGCATCTAAGGATTCCCGGTTTCAGTGGTACCACGGCTCGTTTGCCGAACTGGATCTTGCGCTTGAACGGCAGGGTTGGTCACAGGTTGATGGCATGTTGATGGATCTGGGGGTGTCGTCGCCACAACTGGATGATGCTTCCCGCGGTTTTTCGTTCATGCGGGACGGTCCATTGGATATGCGAATGAACCCGCAGCAGGAGCCGAGTGCTGCCCAGTGGCTGGCCGAGGCTGATGAGCGGGAAATCGCAGATGTGATCTGGCGATACGGCGAGGAGCGGTTTTCTCGCCGTATCGCTCGTCTTGTCGTGGAGCGGCGTCAGGAGCAGCCGATTGAAACCACGCGGCAGCTGGCGGAGTTGGTTGCGGAGGCCGTGCCGAAGAAAGAGAAGCACAAGCACCCCGCCACCCGGGCTTTTCAGGCTATCCGGATTTTTATCAACCGGGAGCTCGAGGACCTGGAAGCCGGTCTGGCCGCGGCAGTTGATCGCCTGGCTCCCGGTGGGCGCCTGGTGGTGATCAGCTTTCACTCTCTTGAGGATCGTCTGGTCAAGCGCTTTATGCGTGATCTGGCGCGGGGGCCAAAGCTGCCGAAGGGGATACCGGTCACGGCGGAGCAGGAAGAATCCGGGTTCCAGCTGATTGGCAAAGCCAGCAAGGCCAATGAGCAGGAAATTACTGAAAACGTCAGGGCTCGCAGCGCGGTCATGCGAGTGCTTGAACGTAAAGCGAATTAATCGAAAACGCAGGGGAGCGCGACGCCATGGGCGCGGTAGCGATTGAGCAACCAGTAAAAACCAACAGGATAAACAAACAGCGGGTTCGCGAGGGTGTTGCGACAGCCGTTCGTTTGTCCCGTCAGGTGTTTGATGCAACACGGGAAAGTCGGGTTCTGGTTACTCTGGTGTTGGTGGCGGTACTGACGCTGTCGTCCATAGGGGTGGTGGTCAGTGCCCATGAGAACCGCGAGCTGTTCAATACGTTGTCGGGTCTGCAGGAGCAGCGCGATGCCTATCAGCGTGAGTGGAGTCAACTGTTGCTGGAGCAGAGTGCTTTGAGCGCTCACGGGCGGGTCGAGAAACTCGCTGCTGAGCGCTTCAACATGGTGGTGCCCGGGCGGCAGGACATTGTACTCGTGCCTTTGATGTCACCGCTGGCAGCGAACTAAAACCAACAATAACCATCCGGGGTAACTGAAGTGTCCGGTCAGGGAACGCACGCAAACAGCTGGAAGCAGAGGCTGGTGGCAGGCTTGAAAGCCTGGCGCTTCGGCTCTGTGCTGGGCGTTTTCCTGCTGGTTGTGGCCGGCATTGGATGGCGGTTGGTGGATCTTCATGTGGTGGATAATGACTTCCTGCGCAAGCAGGGAGATGTCAGAACTATCCGCGTTGAATCTATCGATGCCCATCGAGGCGTGGTGACGGATCGTCATGGCGAGCCTTTGGCCGTCAGTACGCCCGTTCAGACCGTGTGGGCAAATCCTTCCGAAACCGATCCCGAAGATCCGCAACTGGCGGCTCTTGCCCGAATTCTTGGGTTGTCTGAGGGCGCGTTGCGGGAGCGATTGCGCCAGTATGCTGGCCGCGAATTTATTTACCTGCGCCGCAAAGTGCAGCCCTCAATGGCGCGTGAAGCGCTGGCTCTAGGTGTCGGTGGCATCTATGCCCGGCAGGAATATCGTCGTTATTACCCCGCGGGAGAAGTCACCGCTCATGTGGTCGGATTTACTGATATCGACGAGCATGGCCAGGAAGGTATCGAGTTAGCCTACAACAAATGGTTGACCGGTGAGCCGGGCCAGAAGCGGGTGCTCAAGGATAACCGTGGGCGCGTCATCAAAGATCTGATGCTTATCCGCGATGCCCGGCCCGGGAAGGACCTGGAACTGAGTATTGATCTCCGGCTGCAGTATCTGGCCTATCGGGAGCTCAAGGCGGTGGTCGGTGCTCACAAGGCTCGCGGCGGTACGCTGGTGATGCTGGATGTCGACACCGGTGAGGTGCTGGCCATGGTCAATCAAGGTTCCTACAACCCGAATGACCGGTCACAGCTTGCCGCAGAAAACCTGCGCAACAAGGCGATTACAGATCTGTTCGAGCCCGGCTCAACCATGAAGCCGCTGACGATAGCGGCCGCTCTGGAGTCCGGGCAATACACGGTTAACAGCACCATTGATACTTCCCCGGGCTTTCGGAGGTTTGGTCGCTTCACCATTCGGGATCATCGCAATTACGGGGTGCTGGATCTGACGGAGATTATTGTCAAGTCCAGCAACGTCGGGGTGAGCAACATCGCAACGGATCTGGGTGGCGATACTCTGAGAAACCTCTATGCCCGCCTGGGCCTCGGCCAGGCAACTGGTATCGGCTTCCCTGGGGAAGCCGTTGGTGTTTTGCCGGCCCCCCCGAAATGGCGGCCGGTAGAAGAGTCCACCTTGTCTTATGGCTACGGCATGAGCGTTAACGCCTTGCAACTGGCACAGGCGTATATGGTTATTGCCAATGGTGGAATTCGTTACCCCCTCAGCCTGATGAGGCAGGAGCAGAGGCCGCAGGGGCAACGTGTACTGTCTGAACAGGTGACACGGGCCGTGCGGGACATGCTCAAACAGGCGGTTGCCCGTGGGACTGGCAAGCGCGCCCAGCCCGGGCTGTATGCGGCCGGAGGGAAAACCGGGACCGTTCACCTGGTGGGAGCGAACGGGTACGAAGACAGTCAATATAAGGCCATCTTTGCCGGTATGGCACCGATTGATGACCCCAGAATTGTAACCGTTGTGGCCGTGGATGCGCCGCAGGCCGGAGAATATTACGGCGGAGAAGTTGCCGCGCCGGTATTCGCCCGGGTGATGGGTGACGCGCTGCGACTGCTGAATGTGAAGCCTGAACTGGAAGTCAGTGAAACACGCGTTTCGCAAGTGACCTCCGGGGGGAGAGGGTAAGCCATGTGCATCACATCCATCAGCACCTTGCTTCAGGGCATTATTGAGGTGCCATCGGTCTTCGATGTCACTATCCACGGACTGAAGACGGATAGCCGGAAAGTGCAGCCCGGTGACGCCTTTATTGCTCTGGCCGGGGCACGAACGCCCGCAGAGCACTATATGGATCAGGCCATCAGCGCCGGTGCCACGGCTATTCTGCTTGAGTCCGAGCGAGAGCGGCAGTGCCATGAGCGCCACGGCGCGTTAATTGTGCCCGTGGTTGGTCTGCGCGCCCGTCTGGGCCGAATTGCTGATCGCTTCTTCGAGCATCCCTCGCGCCATCTGAGAGTGATCGGGGTTACCGGCACCAATGGCAAGACGTCGGTGACCCAATACATCTCCCAGTTGTTACGGGAAACCGGCACGCCCTGCGGGCTGCTGGGTACCCTGGGTTATGGCATGCCGGGCAGTATCGAGTCGGCCACGCATACCACGCCGGATGTGGTCCAGGTGAACCGGGTATTGAACCGCATACGCAATGAGGGTGGTCGGGCTGCGGTAATGGAAGTGTCGTCGCACGCTCTGGATCAGGGGCGGGTTGATAACCTGACCATGACCGGTGCGGTGTTCACCAACCTCACGCGTGATCATCTGGATTACCACGGTTCCATGGAAGCCTATGGTGAGGCCAAGGCCAGGCTGTTCCTGCGGGAAGAACTGCACTTCTCAGTGATCAATTTTGACGATCCGTTTGGCCGGCAGCTTTACGGTCAGCTTGAGGGCCAGTGTGACCGTGTTCGTTACAGTCTGCATGAAGCCCAGACGGAACTCTGGTTGAAGGAATTTACGCCCACGGCCTCAGGGTTCCGCGCCAGGGTCGATGGGCAATGGGGTGAGTTTGATCTTGCTGTCCCCCTGTTAGGGAGTTTCAACGCCAGCAATGTTCTGGCGGCCCTGGCTACCGTACTGACGCTTGGCGTACCCGTTGAGCGGGCGGTGTCCATTGTCAGGGAGCTGTCACCGCCCCCTGGGCGTCTTGAACGATTCACCGGCTCAACCGGCAAGCATGTGGTGGTGGACTATGCTCACACCCCCGATGCCCTGGCCAATGCGCTTGAAGCATTGCGGCCCCACACCCGGGGCAGGCTGATCTGCGTGTTCGGGTGCGGTGGTGACCGGGATCCCGGCAAGCGGCCGGAAATGGCGAAAGAGGCGGAAAAGCGGGCGGATTACGTCATCGTAACCGACGACAACCCGCGTACCGAGCAGCCTGAACGGATTGTCAGCGACATTTCTGCTGGTTTCACTCAGGCTGGTCGCTGGCAGGTGATTCACGACCGCGCTCAGGCAATTGCCGAGGCATTGGGTATGGCCAATGAGGATGATCTGGTGCTGATTGCCGGTAAAGGCCATGAGTCCTATCAGGAGATCAACGGCCAGAAGTTGCCGTTCAGCGATGCCGAGCAGGTACGTCATCTATTGAACCTGAATGGAGGTGTGGCATGATGCGCGCCTTTTCGCTGGCGGAAGCTCGCGAGTGGCTTCAGGCCACCCTGGCAGGGGCGCGTACTGATGCGGGTGAACTCTGGTTTGATGGCGTCTCCACCGATACCCGATCGGTTGGAGAGGGGCAGCTGTTTGTTGCTCTGCGCGGTGAGCGGTTTGATGGTCATGAATTCCTTGGCCAGGCCCTGACACAGGGAGCCGTCGCTGCGGTAGTGGATACCGAGGTCACCGACGTTGCCATTCCGCAACTGGTCGTTAGCGATACGGTTCAGGCCTTGGCCGATCTGGCCAGCGCCAATCGCAGCGGAAGCGCGGCCCGGCTGGTGGCGATTACCGGCAGCAGTGGCAAAACCACGGTTCGTGAAATGACCGGGGCCATTCTCGCCGGCATGGGGCCGACCTTGGTGACTGAAGGCAATCTCAATAATCACATTGGTGTTCCGCTGACCCTGTTTCGGCTGACGCCGGATCACCAGTTCGGCGCCATTGAGCTGGGGGCCAGTGGTCTTGGCGAAATTGCCCACACGGTGTCAATTACCCGACCGCAGGTTGCGATTCTGACCAATGCAGGCCAGGCGCACCTGGAGGGTTTTGGCAGTTACCAGAATATTGTTCTGGCCAAAGGCGAGATTATTGATGGCGTGCCGGCAGATGGAGCCGTCGTGCTGAACCGGGACGATCCTGCCTTCGATCAATGGCATGCCCGTGCGGGCCAACGGCGGGTGCTGGGGGTTTCCCGGATGGGGCACCCGGGCGCGGATTACCGCGCGGAGGCGATCATGGCCACTGATCAGGGGTTTGAATTCCTGGTGTTGGGGCCAGACAACTGGCGCTGTCATCTGGTGCTGGGGTTGCCCGGTGAACACAACATTACCAATGCTCTGCTGGCTCTCGCGGCCTGCAGGGAACTGGGAGCGACAGATCAGCAGGTTCAGTCCGGGCTCATGCAGGTAGAAGCCGTGAAGGGGCGTCTCCAGGTGCTCAAGCCGGCCCCGGATCTGACCCTGATTGATGACAGTTACAACGCCAATCCGGCGTCTATGAAAGCGGCGCTGGACGTTCTGGCGTCATACCCGGCGCCCCGGCTGGCGGTGCTCGGCGCCATGGCAGAGCTGGGCGATGAGGCGAACGAGCTGCATCGGCAGGTGGGTGAACATGCCCGTGCCCGTGGAATTGAGAAGGTTATGGTGGTGGGAGCCGGAGGTAACGGCTACGGCACCGGATTTGGTGACGAGACAGAGTTTTTCCCGAGTCATGAGCAGGCGGTGGACGCCATTGTGGCGGGCCGGAGTGGTGCTATGACGGTCCTGGTGAAAGGTTCTCGTAGTTCCGCCATGGATCGCGTGGTGGAGGGAATTCAGAAAAAGGTGAAGAACCCATGCTGCTCTGGCTGACAGAGATACTATCGCAATACTTTTCGTCGCTGACGGTGTTTCAGTATCTGACACTGCGGGCGATTCTGGGCATTCTTACGGCGCTGCTGATCTCGCTGGTGATCGGTCCGGTGATGATTCGCAAGCTGAGTCAGTACCAGATCGGCCAGGCCGTGCGTGATGACGGCCCCCAGACTCACCTGAGCAAGGCTGGTACGCCGACGATGGGCGGCGCCCTGATTCTGGTGGCCATCGCCATTTCCACCTTGCTGTGGGCGGACCTGACCAATCGTTATGTCTGGGTGGTGTTGCTGGTTACCCTGCTGTTCGGTGCCATTGGCTGGGTGGACGACTACCGCAAGGTGGTGGAGCGCAATCCCCGGGGCCTGCCGGCACGCTGGAAATATTTCTGGCAGTCGGTGATCGGCGCCACGGCGGCTATCGTGCTTTATGTAACAGCGTCATTGCCCCAGGAAACCTCGCTCTATCTGCCGTTCCTGAAAAATGTCTCGCTGACCCTGGGACCGGTGTTGTTCATTCTGCTGACCTACTTCGTGATTGTCGGTAGCAGCAACGCGGTGAACCTGACAGACGGTCTCGATGGTCTGGCCATCATGCCGACCGTCATGGTGGCGGGAGCTCTGGCCATCTTTGCTTACCTCTCGGGCCATGCGCAGTTCGCCAATTACCTGCTGATTCCGCATCTGCCCGGAACCGGTGAGCTGATCATTTTCTGCGGAGCCCTGGTGGGTGCAGGGCTCGGGTTCCTGTGGTTCAACACTTACCCGGCGCAGGTATTCATGGGCGATGTCGGTGCCCTTGCCCTGGGAGCCGCCCTGGGCACAGTGGCTGTCATCGTCCGGCAGGAAATTGTGTTGTTCATCATGGGCGGCGTGTTCGTGATGGAAACCATTTCTGTGATTCTGCAGGTGGCCTCATTCCGGCTCACGGGTCGGCGGATCTTCCGGATGGCGCCGCTGCACCATCATTTTGAATTGAAAGGCTGGCCCGAGCCACGAGTCATTGTCCGGTTCTGGGTTATCACTGTTGTTCTCGTTCTGATTGGCCTGGCCAGTCTGAAAATCCGATAGGAAATTGCTACGGCTATGAGTGTCATTGTTTCGGATCGTCGCGCGTTAATCGTAGGACTCGGTAAGACCGGGCTTTCCTGCGTGCGTTACCTGTCCGGGCAGGGGCGTGAGATTGCTGTGGCTGATAGTCGCCTTCAGCCACCAGGCCTGGATGAGCTGAAGGCCGGTTGGCCAGACGTCCCGGTTTACCTGGGCGAGTTTGATGAGGACCTGTTTGCCGGTTTCAATGAGCTGGTAGTCAGCCCGGGAATCAGTATTGCAGAGCCGGCGATTGCCGGTGCGGCGGCCAGGGGCGCCCGGATTCGCGGCGACATCGATTTATTCGCCGATGCGGCCGACGCGCCGATCATTGCCATCACCGGCTCTAACGGCAAAACCACGGTAACAACCCTGGTCGGGGAAATGGCACGAGCTGCGGGCCGCAATGTGCAGGTGGGCGGCAATATCGGTACGCCCGCGCTGGATTTGCTGGACCAGGGTGCGGATCTCTATGTACTGGAGCTGTCGAGTTTTCAGCTGGAGACCACTGAAGAACTCGGGGCGCTGGCGGCCACTGTGTTGAATGTCAGCGATGATCACATGGACCGGTACCCGGACAAGATGGCGTATTTCCAGTCCAAACAACGGATCTACCGTGGCTGCAAAAATGCCATCGTGAACCTCGACGATGCCCTGAGCACGCCCATGGCTCGGGATACCCTGAGGTTTCTGTGTTTTGGCTTTAACCGGGTGAATCCGGAGACCTTCAGTACCCGGGATGATGACCAGGGTACCTGGATTACCTGGGGCCTGGATAACCTTTTGCTGGCCAGTGAACTCCAGTTGATGGGCAGGCATAACATCAGCAACGTGATGGCCGCCCTGGCGCTGGGGCACGCGGCTGGCCTGGCCATGGAGCCGATGCTGGAGGTGGCCCGCAGCTTCCGGGGGCTGCCCCATCGCTGTGAATTCGTCCGCAACCTGAATGGGGTGGATTACATCAATGATTCCAAAGGTACCAATGTTGGTGCCACGGTAGCCGCCATTGAAAGCCTGGTGCCGGATTCAGGCAAGGTGATCCTGATCGCAGGCGGAGATGGCAAAGGCGCGGATTTTCAGCCGCTCGCAGAGCCGGTGGCCGCATGCTGTAGGGCCTTGGTGCTGATTGGACGCGATGCCGGCAAGATATCCGAGGCGGTAGGCGCGTCAGTGCCGCAGTATCGCGCAACGTCACTGCAAGAAGCGGTCAGCCTTGCCCACCAGGCGGCGGAGCCGGGCGATCGGGTGCTGTTGTCTCCAGCCTGTGCCAGCTTTGACATGTTCCGGGATTACAACGATCGCGGCGAACAGTTCCGCGCTTTGGTGGAGGGGCTGTGATGCAGGCAGGCGTCAGCGTTCCTCATTATCAGGGTGTGGCGGGTGAGTTGCAGCCGCTGCCGGTGCTGATTATTACCTCCGTGGCCTTGCTGGTGACTGGTGTGGTGATGATTTCGTCAGCGTCGATGGACATGGCGGCCGCCACGTTGGGCAACAGTTACCACTACGTTATTCGCCAGATCCTGTTCGCCGGTCTTGGCTGTGCCACGGCTCTTGTTGCTGTCAACGTGCCGGTATCCTGGTGGGAGCGCAGCGGATGGCTGCTGCTGGGCATTGGCCTTCTGGTATTGGTGCTGGTACTGACGCCGCTCGGCCGCACGGTTAATGGTTCTACCCGGTGGATTCCCATGGGGCTGTTCAATGTTCAGGTGTCTGAAGTCGCCAAGCTCTGCCTCATCGCCTACCTGGCCGGTTATGTGGTCCGTCGGCGGGAAGAACTGCTCCATACCTGGCCGGGCTTCCTGAAACCCCTGGGAGTTTTGGGCGTGGCATCGGTGTTGCTGGTTATCCAGCCCGACTTCGGCGCAACGGTGGTGCTGGTGACGGCGGCGGCCGGCATGATTTTTCTGAGTGGCGTGAGGCTTAGCCGGTTCATGCCATTGATTGGCGTACTGGCGGCGCTGGGTACGATTCTGGTGGTCACCCAACCGTATCGATTGAAGCGGGTGGTCAGCTATCTCGACCCCTGGAAAGACCAGTTCGACAGTGGTTATCAGCTCACTCAGTCGCTGATTGCCTTTGGTCGAGGCGAGTGGGTGGGCGTTGGCCTGGGGAACTCGGTACAGAAACTGTTCTTCCTGCCAGAGGCCCATACGGACTTTATCTACGCGATTATTGCCGAGGAGTTCGGTCTGCTCGGAGCACTGGTGGTGCTCGGCCTGTTTGCGGCGCTGGTGGTCAGTGGCCTGGTGATTGCCCGGCGTGCGGAGAAAGCCGGCATGGCGTTCGGCGCCTGTTTCAGCTACGGCATCACGCTACTGATCGGGTTGCAGGCGGGCATCAACATGGCAGTAAGTACAGGGTTGTTGCCAACCAAAGGCTTGACCCTGCCTCTGGTCAGTTATGGCGGCTCCAGCCTGATGGTTACCTGCATTGGTATCGCGGTTATCGCCCGGGTAGAGCTGGAGCGTCAGGACAGGGCCAGGGTGGCATCGGAAACAAAGGGCAACCGGATCAAAGGAGGAGCGGTGTATGACTGATTCACCTCGCCGTCGCTTCCTGATGATGGCCGGTGGTACCGGAGGCCACGTGTTTCCTGCATTGGCCACAGCCCGCGCGTTGCAGCAACGGGGACACGAGGTGCACTGGCTCGGGGCCAGCGGCGGCATGGAAGAGCGTCTGATTGGAGACACCGACATTCCGCTTTCGCTCATTCACATTTCCGGCCTGCGCGGTAAAGGCAAGCTGGCGCTGTTGCTGGCGCCATTCAGATTAATGCGCGCCCTGGGCGAAGCCTACACCCATTTGCGCCGGATCCGCCCCGACTGCGTGGTGGGCATGGGCGGTTTTGTCACCGGGCCGGGCGGTATTGCCGCCTGGCTGATGCGTAAACCGCTGGTGATTCATGAACAGAATGCCGTTGCCGGGATGACCAACCGCTGGCTCACACGTTTTTCCGAAACCGTGCTGGAAGCGTTCCCTGGCAGTTTCGGTGACCAGACGGTTACCCGCTGTACCGGCAATCCGGTGCGGGGCGAAGTGGCGTCGATGGACGCCCCCGAACAACGATTGGCGGGCCGAAGTGGCAGGCTCCGGGTGTTGGTTATTGGTGGCAGCCTGGGAGCACAGGTGTTCAATCAGCAGCTGCCCCGGGCCCTGGCGCTGATGCCGGAGGCTGATCGCCCGGATGTTCGGCATCAATGCGGTGAGAAGAATCTCGAGGCGGCCCGGGCGGCCTACGACGAAGCCGGAGTCAGTGCCAGCATTGAGCCCTTTATCCGCGATATGGCTGAGGCCTATGGCTGGGCTGATCTGGTGATCTGCCGTGCCGGAGCGCTGACGGTGTCTGAGCTCTGTGCGGCGGGAATTGGCGCGGTGCTGGTGCCATTCCCCCACGCGGTCGATGACCACCAGACCCGGAACGGCCAGCACATGGTGAAAGCCGGGGCGGCCATTCTGGTTCCGCAGCCAAAGCTGAAGCCGGAGGTGCTGGCGGAAACCCTGAAAGATCTGGCAACAGATCGAAAACGAATTCTGACCATGGCGAAGGCCGCCCGCTCGCTGGCCCGCCCTGATGCAACGGAGAGAGTCGTGAATTACTGTCTGGAGGCCGCCAATGGCTGATGCAACCAATCCGCCACTGGTCTATCAGGTGCCGGAAATGCGCCGGATCCGCCGCATCCATTTTGTCGGGATCGGTGGTGCTGGTATGAGTGGTATCGCCGAAGTCCTGAAGAACCAGGGCTATGACGTATCTGGTTCTGATATTCGGGACAGTGCTGTTACCGCGCGCCTGCGGGCAATGGATGTGGACGTGTACATTGGTCATCGTGCCGAAAACACCGATCAGGCCGATGTGGTGGTAGTGTCTTCTGCCGTTGCCGGCGACAACCCGGAAGTGGTGTCTGCCCGTGAACGGCGGGTACCGATTGTGCCCCGGGCCGAGATGTTGGCGGAGATCATGCGCTATCGCCACGGTATCGCTGTGGCTGGTACTCACGGCAAGACTACAACCACCAGCCTGATTGCCTCGGTGTTGGGCGAAGCCGGACTGGATCCCACCTTTGTGATTGGCGGCAAGCTCAACAGTGCCGGAACCAATGCCCAATTGGGCGGTTCCCGTTATCTGGTGGCTGAAGCCGACGAAAGTGATGCGTCGTTTCTGCATCTGACACCGGTTATCTCCGTGGTCACCAACATTGAAGCTGACCACATGGACACTTACGGTGGGGATGTCGAAAAGCTCAAGCAGACCTTCGTGGACTTCCTGCACAACCTGCCGTTTTACGGTGTTGCGGTGATGTGCGTGGACGACGACTACGTTCAGGAAATCATTCCGCGCATCTCTCGGGCCATTATCACTTATGGCATCGACAATCCTGATGCTGATTACCGGGCGGAGAATATTACCTCCGATGGTCTGAAAACCCGGTTCCTGGTGCGTCGTCCTGGTGGTCGGCCGGATCTCCAGGTGGAACTGAAAATGCCGGGTCGCCACAACGTTCTGAACGCCCTGGCAACGATTGCGGTGGCGACCGATGAAGGGGTGGATGACCAGGCCATCTGCCGCGGGCTGGCTGGATTTGCCGGTGTTGGTCGACGGTTCCAGGTGTACGGCGAGTACCGGACCCCGAAAGCAGCAGCGACGCTGGTGGACGACTACGGCCACCATCCCACCGAGGTGGAGGCCGTCATCCGCGCTGCCCGTGAAGCCTGGCCCCAGCGCCGGATCGTGATGCTGTATCAGCCACACCGATACACCCGGACCCGGGATCTATATGAGGATTTCGTGCGGGTATTGTCCGAAGTGGATGGGCTGTTGCTGATGGATGTGTATTCCGCCGGTGAGCCGGCGATTCCGGGAGCAGACGGGCGGGCTTTGTGCCGGAGCATCCGGCAGCGGGGCAAGGTAGAACCCGTGTTCGTTGAAGATAACCGTGAAATCGAGAGTCTGCTGGCCAATGTCCTGCAGGATGGTGATCTGTTGATCACCCAGGGGGCCGGCGATATCGGTGGCGTAGCAGCAAGGCTGGCAGCAGCAGGAGTCAAGGCAAGTGAGTGATCTGACCCACAACGACATTCAGCCGTATCAGGCACCCCCCGAACTGGTTCGGGCACTGGGGCGCGTGGCTGTGTTCATGGGGGGCGATTCCGCCGAGCGGGAAGTATCCCTGAAAAGTGGCAAAGCCGTGCTGGCAGCGCTGCAATCGGCGGGTATTGATGCGGTTGGCCGGGACATTCGGGGCTGTCTGCTGCGGACCGTGGACGAACCCGATTTCGATCGCGTGTTCATTGCCCTTCATGGCCGTGGTGGCGAAGACGGGACCCTTCAGGCGATCCTTGGGCAGGCAGGCATTCCCTATACCGGCAGTGAAGTGCTGGCATCGGCACTGGCCATGGACAAATTGCGCACCAAGTATGTGTTCGAAGGTTGTGGGCTGCCTACGCCGGCATTTCGTGCCATGACCTCCGTGAGCGAGGCCGAGGACATTGTGACGGCACTGGGGGCGCCCCTGAGTGTGAAACCGGCCCACGAAGGTTCGAGTATCGGTATCCGTAAAGTGAGCAGCGCGGCAGAGCTGGCTGAAGCCTATGAGGCGGCAGCCCGGCTGGATGATCTGGTGCTGGTAGAGCAGTGGATCGAAGGGCCGGAGTTTACCGTCAGCCTGCTACAGGACAAAGCGTTACCGGCGATTGGCCTGAGCACCGATCACGCCTTTTACGACTATGACGCCAAGTACCTGGCGGACGATACCCGGTACCGTATTCCCTGTGGTCTGGCGCCGGATGACGAATTGAGATTGCAGCATCTGGCCCTGGATGCCTTCCGGGTGCTGGGCTGTCGCACCTGGGGACGGGTCGACATCATGCAGGACCGGACCGGTGAGTTCTGGTTGCTTGAGGTGAACACGGTTCCCGGTATGACGGACCACAGCCTGGTGCCGATGGCTGCAAAGGCGGCCGGCATCAGTTTTGAAGAACTGGTGGTGCGAATTCTCAGGGATACGCTGGCGGAGGGCATCGATGCTTGAGACGTTGCTGATCCGGAGCCGGGCGGTACCGCCCGAACTGCCACGCCGCCGGGGGGCAACCTCTGTCGGGCCTGAGCGGGACCGGTTTGGTGTGTTGAAAGCTGTGCTGTCGGCCGTACCCTGGTTGCAGGTCGGCCTGGGCGCAACGGTGGTACTTCTGGCCGCCATGGTGCCCTGGGCAACGGACCGGATGCTGACCGCCATGGATCAGCAGATCCTGGCGGTGGATGTGCGGGGCGAATTTGTTGGCGACAGCCAGACGGCGATTGAGCGAGCGGCCGGCGCCTGGATTGGCAAAAGCTATTTCGCCACCGATCTGGCTGACATCAAGGCTGAACTGGAACGGCGCCCCTGGGTGGCGTCGGCAGCGATAAAGCGAGTCTGGCCAGGCCGTCTTGAAATCGATATTCGGGAAAAGAAGCCATTGGCCTACTGGACCGATGGTCGACTGGTGAGCCGTTCAGGCGAACTGTTCTCGCCGCCGAATCCGGAGGTGGCCGGAAAGCTGCCTCGTCTGGCTGGGCCGGATGAGCGGGTCAGGGACGTGATCGGTATGGCCCGGACCATGAGCGAGCAGTTGGTGGGATATGGCCTGGGTTTTGCCGGACTGGCGCTGGAGCAACGTGGCGCCTGGACCCTGACTCTCAGCAATGGCATCGAAGTGGTGCTGGGGCGAGATCAGGTAGAACAACGGTTTGAACGCTTTATCACCGTTTATGAGAACCGTCTGGCCTCGCGGGTTGATGAGGTCAGCCGGATAGATGTCCGCTATTCGAACGGGGTAGCGGTGCAGTGGAAGACGGACGTGGCTCAGGCTGCTCCGAAATCCTGATAACGATTACTACGAACCTGGGGTTTGGTGAAACACATGTCATCGGTTGAAACGGAAAACATGATTGTCGGCCTGGATATTGGAACCTCCAAGGTGGTGGCGATAGTCGGCAAGCGCAAGATGGATGGAACCATCGAAGTGGTCGGTATCGGTTCACACCCGTCCCGGGGGCTCAAACGCGGTGTTGTGGTGAACATTGAAACCACGGTACAGGCCATTCAGCGCGCGGTTGAAGAGGCCGAACTGATGGCGGGTTGTCGCATTCATTCGGTGTACGCCGGTATTGCTGGCAGCCACATCAAGAGCCTCAATTCCCACGGCATCGTGGCGATCCGGGACCGCGAAGTCACCCAGGCTGATATTGACCGGGTGATTGACGCTGCCCAGGCGGTGGCGATTCCGGCGGACCAGAAAATCCTTCACATCCTGCCTCAGGAGTTCGTCATCGATAACCAGGAAGGTATCAAGGAACCGATGGGGATGTCCGGTGTGCGGCTGGAGGCCAAAGTTCACCTGGTGACCTGTGCCGTGAATGCGGCCCAGAACATCGAGAAGTGTGTCAAACGCTGCGGGCTGGAAGTGGACGACATCATTCTGGAACAACTGGCTTCCAGCCACGCCATCCTGACCGAGGATGAAAAGGAATTGGGCGTCTGTGTGGTGGATATCGGTGGTGGTACAACCGACATTGCCGTGTTCACGGGCGGGGCAATTCGCCATACCGCAGTCATCCCGATCGCCGGTGACCAGGTGACCAACGACATTGCCATGGCGTTGCGCACGCCCACCCAGAATGCCGAGGAAATCAAGATCAAGTACGCCTGCGCCCTGACCCAACTGGCGGGTGCGGAAGAAACCATCAAGGTTCCCAGCGTGGGAGACCGGGCTCCGCGGGATCTTTCACGTCAGGCTCTGGCGGAGGTCGTTGAGCCCCGCTATGAGGAGCTGTTCACGCTGGTGCAGTCTGAGTTACGCCGGTCCGGGTTCGAAGATCTGATCCCGGCAGGCATCGTGATTACAGGCGGCTCGTCCACCATGGAAGGGGTGGTCGAGCTGGCTGAAGAAATCTTCCACATGCCGGTAAGGCTGGCCTGTCCGCAGGCGGTTTCCGGTATGACGGAAGTGGTCAATAACCCGATATACGCCACTGGCGTCGGGTTGTTGATCCATGGCTTCCGGCAAATGGATCTTGGCCGGGCGCCGGTGCTCAAGGGGGAGGAAGCTCCCTCGCTGGTTGAGCGCATGAAAGCCTGGTTCACCGGTCATTTCTGACGGTGTTCCGGTTGCAGTACACGAAGGTCTCTCGAAAAAAACACAACGATTGAAGCAACCGGCCTGGAAAGGCCGGACACAGCACGAAGGAGTAGGGGAAATGTTTGAACTCGTTGATAATGTTCAGCAGAACGCAGTTATCAAGGTCGTCGGTGTTGGCGGTGGCGGTGGCAACGCCGTTCGTCACATGCTCAACAGCGACGTGGAAGGCGTTGAATTTATCTGCGCCAACACAGATGCCCAGGCCCTGAAGGACCTGGACGCACGTCAGATTATTCAGCTGGGTGGCAACATCACCAAGGGCCTGGGTGCGGGTGCCAATCCGGAAGTCGGTCGCCAGTCTGCACTGGAAGATCGCGACCGTATTGCCGAAGCTCTGAGCGGCTCCGATATGGTGTTCATCACCGCCGGCATGGGTGGCGGTACCGGCACCGGAGCAGCCCCTGTGGTTGCTGAAGTTGCCCGTGAGCTGGGTATCCTGACGGTTGCGGTGGTTACCAAGCCGTTCCAGTTTGAAGGCGGCAAGCGCATGAGCGTGGCTGAAGCCGGCCTGAAGGAACTGGAAGAGAGCGTTGACTCCCTGATTACCATTCCCAATGAAAAGCTGCTGGCAGTCATGGGCAAGAAAACCAGCCTGCTGGATGCCTTTGCCTCCGCCAATGATGTGTTGCTGGGTGCGGTTCAGGGCATTGCCGACCTGATTACCCGCAACGGTATGATCAACGTCGACTTTGCCGACGTGAAAACGGTTATGTCCGAGATGGGCATGGCGATGATGGGTACCGGTCGCGCCACCGGCGAGAATCGTGCCCGTGAAGCCGCAGAAGCCGCGGTTCGCAGCCCGCTGCTCGAAGATATCAACCTGCAGGGTGCCAAGGGTATTCTGGTCAATATCACCGCTGGTATGGACCTGAACCTGGGCGAGTTCTCCGAAGTGGGCGACATTGTGCGCGAATTCGCGTCCGATTCAGCCACTGTGGTGGTCGGCACTGTGATCGATCCGGAAATGACCGACGAGCTCAAGGTTACTGTTGTGGCGACTGGCCTGGGTGGCGAGCGCGAGAAACCGACCAAGGTGGTGGACAACACCCGTACCCTCGATGGCAAGACCGATTACAACCAGCTGGATCGCCCGGCCGTGTTGCGTCGTCGTGCGGTTGCCCAGGGTAATGTGGCGCTGGATCAGAGCAAAGAAAGCGAAGAACAGGGCGTGGACTATCTCGATATTCCCGCATTCCTTCGCCGGCAGGCTGATTGATAATCTGTTCCAACCGTGGCAGGGCTGGCTTTACTGTGAATCAGAAAGCATAAGCTTTCGCTTAAGTTGAGCTGATAAACCATAGCTCATGGCTATTGCAAGATTTAAGTAAAGTCATGTTGGTTAAATGGTACTCAGTCTTGAATTCTGATATTCTCCGGGCAGTTTTTTGCTCAGAATATCGACTTTTTGTGACGGAATAATGAACCGATGATCAGACAACGGACACTCAAAAACACCATCCGCGCGACCGGTGTTGGCTTGCATTCCGGGGAAAAGGTTTACCTGACCCTGAAGCCAGCACCCGTCGATACGGGGATCATCTTCCGCCGCACGGACCTTGACCCGATGGTCGAAATCCGTGCCTGTGCGGAGAATGTGGGTGAGACCATGCTGTCCACGACGCTGGTAAAAGACGGTGTCCGTGTGGCGACAGTAGAGCATCTGCTCTCTGCCATGGCTGGTCTCGGCATCGACAACTGTTTTGTCGAACTCAGTGCTGCAGAAGTGCCGATCATGGATGGCTCCGCCGGGCCGTTTGTGTTCCTGCTTCAGTCTGCCGGAATCTCCGAGCAGGAAGCGGCCAAGCGTTTTATTCGCATCAAGCGCGAAGTCACTGTGGAGGAGGGCGACAAGAAAGCCACCTTCCTGCCGTTTGAAGGCTTCAAGGTGAGCTTCGGGATTGATTTCGACCACCCGGTCTTCAAGGGCCGTGCCCAGACAGCGACTGTGGACTTTTCCAGCACCTCCTTCGTGAAGGAAGTGTCCCGCGCCAGAACCTTCGGGTTCATGCGTGATATCGAAAAGCTGCGGGCGATGAACCTGGCACTGGGTGGCAGTGTGGATAACGCGATTGTGGTGGACGACTACAAGATCCTCAATGAGGACGGTCTTCGCTACGATGACGAGTTCGTCAAGCACAAGGTACTGGATGCCATCGGCGATCTTTACCTGTTGGGCAACAGCCTGATTGGTGAATTCCGTGGTATCAAATCAGGTCACGACCTGAACAACAAGCTGCTGCGCAAGCTCAGGGCAGAAGAAGATGCATGGGAAGTAGTGACCTTCGATGATGAAGCCACTGCGCCTATCTCTTACATGAAACCTGTGCTGGCGGCGGGTTAAGGCGGGAAGCCTTAATCCCGGACGTGGCTGGCGAGTTTTTCGAGAACCTCGCGTAGAGCTTTATCCTTCGTGTGCCCGGCTTCCTCCTGGAGGAGCCGGGCATTTTCTTTGCTGAGCGGCTCTTTTACCGGTTTGCGTCGGCTGGCGAATCTGGGTGGGCTGACCTTGATTCTGACCTTCCAGACGTAGCGGAACAGTTCATTCTCCCTCAGTGCCGACATGATCTCGTGCTGGCGGAAGCGCAGTCGCGTGGCTTTACTGGCGTTATCAGTGGACAGCACCAGCTCACCCTCCCGACAGCTGACGAATCGGGTACCCTCAGACAGTTCTGCGGGAATGGCCGCCAGTACCAGTTGCTCGGCCTGAAGGTGTAACTCGGCTTTGGACATCAGCTCTTTCAGCGTGTTATTGCCTGCCGGCCCTTTGCCGAAGATCATTTTCTGATCATTTTTTTTCGTCATGGTCGCTTTTTTCTCGACGAGCCTGTTTACGATTGGTTACACTTCGGCACGCTTTGTGCGTAGCGCCATTATGACTCTCGTTTTACATTGTCGTGAGTGAGAGTGTCTACCGGGCGCTGCGATTATTCAGTACGTAGTTGTTGCCAAGGATAGCAGACCCGCTCGGAATATTTCCGGGTCGCAGCACTACAGGGATACGGTTGCGGCTCAACAATGAAACCGAAAGACGATATGAACGTAATTTTCGTAGGCAAGCGCCACGGTCAGTCCAGGGCAATACCGCTGAATGGGCCGCTGTTGTGTGGCCTGGTCTTTCTGGTGTTGGCCACGCTGGCGGCAGCCGGATGGGCTGGCTACCAGGTGGCGCTCAGTCAGTTTGAAGCCCGGGAGCCGACCGAGTCTGAGCTTGTGGCCGGCTGGAAAGAGAAGCTGGAAGACCAGAAGAACGAAGTCGCTCAGGTTCGTGAGAATGTTCAGCAACAGATTGATGCACTGACCCTGCGGCTGGGCCAGATCCAGGGCCGTCTTCTGCGCCTGGATGCGCTCGGCCAGCGATTCGTGGAAACAGGCATGGTCGCCAGCGATGAATTCAATTTTGACAAGCCGGCGGCGGTTGGTGGCCCCGAAGAAGATGCGCTACCCGGGGATTCCTACACCGCGCCCGAGTTGACGGACATGATCAATCAGCTGGAACAGCAGATCAACGATCGTGAAAAGCAACTGCGCCTGCTCGATAAAGTCGCTTCCCGCAAAAAGCTGGAAGATGAGCTCTATGTGCAGGGGCGACCGATCACCTGGGGCTGGCTCTCGTCCAAATACGGATACCGCTCGGATCCTTTTACCGGAAAACGTACCTGGCATGCCGGTGTTGATCTGGCAGGCAAGGAAGGCAGCGACATTATTGCCGTGGCGGCTGGTGTTGTAACCTGGGCCGACGAGCGCTATGGCTACGGAAATCTGGTTGAAATCGACCATGGCGACGGCCTGATTACCCGTTATGCCCACGCCAAGACCATCAAGGTTAAAGTTGGGGATGTGGTGCAGAAAAGCCAGGTTGTTGCATTGATGGGCAGCACCGGTCGTTCCACCGGCCCCCACGTGCATTTTGAAGTTATCCGCAATGGTAAATCCGAAAATCCGGTGAAATACATCCAGCGTGCAAGCCGCTGATTCCATTCCCGTGAACCCCGCCTTTCGTCCTGTCGCCAAATAAGGTTAGAATGCCGGCTTCCTCCGTTTAACTGAAGAAGCAGTGGTCTATGTTCACAAAGCTTGCAACCAAGATGTTCGGCAGTAAGAACGCCAGAGAAATCAAGAGGATGCGCAAAGTTGTCGCGCGCATCAATGAACTTGAAGAACAGTTTGGCGCGTTGTCTGACACCGAGTTGCAAGGCAAGACCGCTGAGTTCCGGCGCAGGCTTGATGAAGGCGAAGCGCTGGACAGCCTGCTGTCGGAAGTCTTTGCCACGGTGCGCGAGGCCAGCCGCCGGGTGATGGGCATGCGCCACTACGATGTCCAGCTCATCGGGGGCATGACCCTGCACGAGGGCCGAATTGCCGAAATGAAGACCGGTGAAGGGAAAACTCTGGTGGCTACCGCCGCGGTCTACCTGAATGCGCTTCCCGGTAAAGGCGTGCACGTGGTGACGGTGAACGATTACCTGGCCCGGCGTGATGCCGAGTGGATGGGCAAGCTGTACCGCTTCCTCGGCATGCAGGTGGGAGTAGTGGCGTCTGGCCAGCCACAGGAAGAAAAGCGGGCTGCTTACCAGGCCGATATCACCTACGGTACCAATAACGAGTTCGGTTTCGACTATCTGCGCGATAACATGGCCTTCAGTATTGAAGACAAGGTTCAGCGCGGTCTTAACTTCGCCATTGTCGACGAAGTGGATTCCATCCTGATCGACGAGGCCCGTACACCGCTCATTATTTCCGGTGCCGCTGAGGATTCTTCCAAACTGTATCAGGCCGTCAATGCTCTGGTGCCGAGTCTTGAGAAAGGCGAGGTGAGCGAGGAAGGTGAATCCTCCGGTGACTTCACCATTGATGAGAAATCCCGTCAGGTTGAACTGACTGAATCCGGTCATGAGAAGGTTGAAGATCTGCTGCTTGGTCAGGGCCTGCTGAAGGAGGGCGAAAGCCTGTATTCGGCTGCCAACCTGAGCCTGCTGCACCATGTGCACTCGGCGCTTCGCGCCCATCACCTGTTCCAGAAAGACGTGGATTACATTGTCCAGGGCGGTCAGGTGGTGATCGTAGATGAACACACTGGCCGGACCATGCCTGGTCGCCGGTGGAGCGAAGGTCTGCATCAGGCGATTGAAGCAAAAGAAGGTCTCAAGATTCAGGCCGAAAGTCAGACGCTGGCGTCGACTACCTTCCAGAACTATTTCCGTCTCTATGACAAGCTGGCCGGTATGACCGGCACCGCCGATACCGAAGCTTTCGAATTCCGCCAGATCTACGGCCTGGACGTGGTGGTTATTCCGCCGAACAAGCCTATTCAGCGGATTGATTACAATGACCTGGTGTACCTGACCCAGGAAGAGAAGTTCCACGCTATCATCGACGAAATCAAGGATGTGACCGCAGAAGGGCGGCCCATTCTGGTGGGCACCGCGTCCATCGAAGCCTCCGAACTTCTGTCCATGCTGCTGAAGAAGGCGCGCATTGACCACAAGATCCTGAACGCCAAACAGCACGAATCGGAAGCCTTGATTATTGCCCAGGCAGGGCGCCCGGGTGCGGTTACCATCGCCACCAATATGGCGGGTCGGGGTACCGATATTGTCCTCGGTGGCAACTGGGAGTACGAAGTTGCGGCCCTGGATAATCCCTCGGAAGAGGAAGTGGCTCGCATGAAGGCGGAGTGGACTGAGCGCCACAACCAGGTACTGGACGCCGGTGGCTTGCACATCATCGGTACCGAGCGCCACGAGTCCCGCCGGATTGATAACCAGCTCCGGGGTCGTGCCGGTCGTCAGGGGGATCCGGGCTCTTCCCGATTCTTCCTCTCGCTGGAGGACAACCTGATGCGGATCTTTGCGCCGGAGCGCGTGAAGAATCTGATGCAGGCCATGGGCATGAAGAAAGGTGAAGCCATCGAGCACCGGATGGTCACCAATGCCATTGAAAAGTCGCAGCGCAAGGTCGAAGGCCGCAACTTCGATATGCGTAAAACGCTGCTTGAATACGACGATGTGGCCAACGATCAGCGTACGGTCATTTACGAGCAGCGCAACGAGGTGATGGCGTCCAACGACATTTCCGAGATGATCGATACCATCCGTGAAGACGTGGTGGATTCGGTGGTCAGTGAGTTTATTCCGCCGCAAAGCATGCCCGAACAGTGGGATGTGCAGGGGCTGGAGGCTCAGTTGCAGTCCGAGATGGCGATTGAGCTGCCCATCCAGCAGTGGCTGAAGGACGACAATAAACTGTATGAAGACAATCTTCGCCAGAAGATTCTCGACGCCATTGTGGCTGAGTACAAGGCCAAGGAAGAAGTGGCCGGTTCCGAGGCCATGCGCAAGTTTGAGAAGCAGGTGTTCCTGCAGGTGCTGGATACCCTGTGGAAGGAGCATTTGTCCAACATGGATCACCTGCGCCGGGGTATCCATCTGCGTGGCTACGCTCAGAAGAACCCGAAGCAGGAATACAAGCGCGAGGCGTTTAACCTGTTCGAAACCATGCTCGATACCATGAAGCGTGACGTTACCCGGGTGCTGTGCCACGTGCGGGTTCAGAGCCAGGAAGAAATGGCGGAAATCGAACGTCGACGCAAGGAAGAGCTGGAGCGGGAAATGGCGCGCGCCAAACTCCGTCACGAGCAGGCCAGTGCCGCCCAGGCAGAAGGCGAGGGTGACGATGGCCAGCAGGGCCAGCAGGCAACCCCGGAGACCTTTGTCCGCCAGGAGCGCAAGGTCGGCCGTAACGAGCCTTGTCCCTGCGGGTCTGGCAAAAAATACAAGCAATGCTGCGGAAAGGTGAGCTGATCAGCCACCGAGTAGCCGGAAACCAGAACCCGCAATTCGCCAGTGCGCTGGCGCTTGCGGGTTCTGTCGTTTGAAGATCAGGAAAAATCAAGGAGACAGGCATGGCGGTAGGTCCCGGAACCTTACCCGATTTCTTCCCGGTGGCGGGAATCAAGCTGGGCATAGCCAGTGCGGGGATCAAAAAGCCCGGCAGAAAAGACATCGTGGTGTTTGAGCTGGCGCCGGAAACCCGGGTAGCGGGTATTTTTACCCGCAACCAGTTCTGTGCGGCCCCAGTGGTCCTTAGTCGCCGCCACCTGTCCCAGGATGCTCCGCGATATCTGTTGATCAATACCGGCAATGCCAACGCCGGTACCGGCGAACGGGGCCTGACGGACGCCGCGGCCTGCTGCGAGGCGCTGGCGAAAGAGGCGGGCATTTCTGCCAGCCAGGTATTGCCGTTTTCTACCGGGGTGATTGGAGAGCCGTTGCCGGTTGCCAAGATCGTCAGTGCGCTGCCTGCAGCTCTGGCCGAAACCCGGGAAGACCGCTGGGCAGAGGCGGCATCCGGCATCATGACCACCGATACCCGCCCTAAAGGCGCTTCGCGGCAGCTGGATCTGGATGGCCACCGGGTAACCATTTCCGGAATCAGCAAGGGCGCGGGTATGATTCGCCCCAACATGGCCACCATGCTCGGCTTTATCGCCACCGATGCCCGTCTTGCGCCGGAGGTACTGCAAACGCTGGCTTCTGAGCTCGGCGAGAAGTCGTTCAACCGCATTACCATTGACGGCGACACCTCCACCAATGATGCCTGCATGCTGATGGCCAGTGGCCAGTATGGCGGGCCTGAGATTACCGCCGACAGCCCGCTGCTGCCGGAACTGCGGGCGGCCTTGCAGGACGTGTACCTGGAACTGGCCCACGCCATTGTCCGGGATGGCGAGGGGGCTACCAAATTCGTCACCATTGATGTCAGCGGCGCAGCCAGCCAGCAAGAAGCGCTTGATGTAGCCTATACCGTTGCGCACTCCCCGCTGGTGAAAACCGCTCTGTTCGCGTCAGACCCGAACTGGGGGCGTATCCTGGCGGCCGTTGGTCGTGCCGGTGTGGAGAATCTGGACCTCAATGCCCTTGAAATCTACCTGGGCGATGTCTGCCTGGTGCGCAACGGTGGCCGTGCCGACGACTACTCCGAGGCTCGGGGTCAGGCGGTGATGGATCAGGAAGAGATCACTATTGCGATTGATCTGAAACGGGGCAATGTCCGGGAAACGGTCTGGACCTGTGATTTTTCCCATGATTACGTGACCATCAATGCCGAATACCGTACCTGAGTCTGTCGAGGGTCTTTCCGCTAACCGTAAGGCTGTTCATGTAGCGGTGGGCGTGATCGTTCGCGATGGTCGTGTCCTGATTGCAAGGCGCCCGGACACAGCCCATCAGGGCGGTTTGCTGGAGTTTCCGGGTGGTAAGGTCGAGCCCGGAGAAACCGTCCAGCAGGCACTGTGTCGGGAAATCGCCGAAGAGACCGGGCTGGTTCTGACTGAGGACAGCCTGGAGCCGGTGATTGGCATACGTCACGACTACGGCGACAAGTGTGTGTTTCTTGATGTCTGGTCAAGCCACTCGGCTCAGGGCGAGCCGGAGGGCAAAGAAGGCCAGCCGGTCAGCTGGCTGGCTCCGGAGGCGCTCAAGGACGAAGAGTTTCCTGCCGCCAACCGGCCTATCATCAGGGCGCTGCGATTGCCCCACCGGCTTGCGATTACCGGAACGATTGAGGAAGCGCCGGCAGGCCTGGCCAGACTCGGCGCCGCGCTCGACCGGGGGCAGGCGGATTCACTGGTGGTGTTACGCGCTCCGACACTCCCCGGGGCGGCGTACCTGGAGCTGGCAGCAGCGGCTCTGGACGTGAGCCGGGAAAGGGGCGTCGGGTTGATTCTGCATGGGCCGGCAGACCTGTGTCGGTCAGCGCCAGAAGCCCAAGGCGTTCACCTGCCCTGGCGCGAGGCGCAGCGGCATTCAGAGCGCCCTGTCCGCGGCGATTACTGGCTGGGCGTATCTTGTCATAGTGCCGAGCAATTGCGCCATGCAGAGAGTCTGGGGGCGGATTATGTGGTCCTGGGTAATGTGCTGGAGACGCCCAGCCACCCTGGTCAGGCCGGAATGGGGTGGCCTGCTTTTCAGGCGTTGGCTGCAACGGCAAAGGTGCCGGTTTACGGTATCGGCGGTCTGGGGCCTGAGCACCAGTCCCGGGCCCGCGCGCTTGGTGGCCAGGGCGTGGCTGGTATCGGTTTCTGGTGGTAGCCGTCTGTGGCCCGGGGCGATTACGGATACCAACCGGGCTCGTGCCATGCCAAAGTAACCTCTTCAACAGATCAATCGGAGCATTCTGTGACTAAACTGACCCATCTGGATGACAAGGGTGAAGCCCGAATGGTAGATGTCACCGACAAATCGGTGACGGAACGCGAGGCCAGAGCCGAGGCCTGTGTCCGGATGGCTCCGGAAACCCTGAGAATGATTCTGGAGGGTGAGCATCCCAAGGGCGATGTGCTGGCGACGGCCCGAATTGCCGGCATCATGGCTGCCAAACGAACCCACGACCTGATTCCCCTGTGCCATGCGCTTAACCTGACCTCCGTGAAAGTCGAACTGAGGGCTGGCGATGATGGCGCATCGGTGGCAATCGAGACCCGGTGCAAACTGGCCGGTCAGACCGGTGTTGAGATGGAAGCGCTGACGGCCGCGAGTGTGGCCGCCCTGACCATTTACGACATGTGCAAGGCGGTCGACAAAGGCATGGTGATCGATAATCTGCGCCTGCTGGAAAAGAAAGGCGGCCGCTCCGGCCACTGGCAGGCCAAAGGCCAATGATCTGAAGCCCGGCAACGACCGTAACCTTTCGGGTACCGCATAAACCGGAGGGGAACCGTGTCGACACTACGCCAGGCAAGCAGCCGCATGATAGAATGCCCGCCCAATTTGTCCGAACCACGAGGAAACACAGTGGCTGTTCGTTACATTGAAACCTGCCGTTTGCCCACCCCCTTTGGTGTGTTTGATATGCACGGCTTTGAGGAGCCGGACACCGGGAAGGAGCATGTGGCGCTGACGTTGGGGGACATTGATAGCGCAGAACCACTGCTGGCACGAACCCACTCCGAATGTTTAACTGGCGACGCCCTGTACAGCATGCGTTGTGACTGTGGTTACCAGCTGGAAGAAGCGTTGCGCAGTATCGCCCGGGAGGGTCGGGGTATTCTGATGTACCTGCGTCAGGAAGGCCGTGGTATCGGGTTGCTGAACAAGATCAGGGCTTATCGTCTGCAGGATCAGGGCGCCGACACCGTGGAAGCCAATGAGCGCCTGGGCTTTGGTGCAGATCTCCGGGATTACAGCATGTGTAAGGACATGCTTGAGCACCTGGGCATCAAAAGCCTGCGATTGATGACCAACAATCCGCGCAAGGTGAAGGCGCTGGAATCCTACGGCATCAACATTGCCGAGCGCGTGCCTTTGCATGTGGGCCGCAACCCGCACAATGAGCACTACCTGAACACCAAACAGAGCAAGCTGGGGCACTGGCTGGAAACCCACCAGGACGACGACCCGGTCTGATGGATCTCTGGCGGATCAGTGCTGATCCGCCTTCCTTCCCGAGTTATTTAGCAGCCACCACTGTCGGGTATCCGAGCTGCTCCATTCGACGGGCAATGCTGCGACGAATACCGTCTGCATCCAGCCCACAGTCCCGCAGTAATTCCTTGTGCTGACCGTGCTCAACGAACGCATCCGGTAGCCCCAGTTGTAACACCGGCATGGAGACCTGGCGGGCATTCAGGAATTCCGTCACCGCGCTGCCGGCGCCACCGGCAACAACGTTTTCTTCCAGTGTGACCAGCAAGTCGTGGGTTTCCGCCAGTTCCAGTACCAGAGCCTCATCCAGAGGCTTGACGAAGCGCATGTCGGCGACCGTGGCGCCCAGGGCTTCCGCAGCCTCCAGCCCCGGCGCCAGCAGGGTGCCGAAGTTGAGGATGGCGATACGGCTACCGTCGCGCACGCGCCGGCCCTTGCCGATGGGCAGCGGGGTGAGTTGCTGCTGGATTTCGGCACCGGGCCCGGTACCCCGGGGGTAGCGAACGGCGGCCGGGCCGCAGTATTCAAGGCCGGTGTGAAGCAGCTGCCGGGTCTCGTTTTCGTCCGACGGAGTCATCACCAGCATGTTGGGAATGCAGCGCAGATAGCTGATGTCGAAGGCGCCGGCATGGGTGGGGCCATCTTCGCCGACCAGACCCGCACGATCAATGGCAAACAGGACATCCAGATTCTGGATGGCGACATCATGCACCAGCTGGTCATAGGCCCGCTGCAGGAAGGTTGAGTAAATGGCCACGACCGGCTTGGCACCATCGCAAGCCAGACCTGCCGCCAGGGTGACGGCATGCTGCTCGGCAATGGCGACATCAAAATAGCGATCCGGGAAACGCTCTGAAAAGGCCAGCAGGTCTGAACCCTCGCACATGGCGGGGGTAATTCCGGCTACCCGGCTATCCTGTTCGGCGGCATCGCATAGCCACTGCCCGAAGACGTTGGCGTATTTCGGGCTGGCCGGTTTCGGCTTCACCGGTTCCGGCTTGCTGGCGGGCACCGGTTCAATCTTGTTGATGGCATGGTAGCCAATCGGGTCCGCTTCGGCAGGGGCAAAACCTTTGCCTTTGGTTGTGACCACGTGCAGGAACTGCGGGCCTTCCAGCTCACGGATGTTCTCCAGGGTTTCGACCAGCAAGGGCAGGTCGTGGCCGTCGATGGGGCCAATATAGTTGAACCCCAGCTCCTCAAACAGCGTGCCGGGCGCAATCATACCCTTGAAATGCTCTTCGGTTTTCTTTGCCAGGGCCATCAGGTGAGGAGTGCCTTTGAGCACCTTCTTGCTGCTGTCGCGCACCTGATTGTAGGTACGGCTGGAGAGCAGCTTGGCGAAATAGTTGGAAAGCCCGCCGACGTTGCGTGAAATCGACATGTCGTTGTCGTTCAGCACCACCAGCATGTTGGCATGAAGGTGTCCGGCATGATTCAGGGCTTCAAAGGCCATACCCGCGGTCATGGCACCATCCCCGATAACGGCAATGCTCTTGCGGCCGGTGTTCTGCATCCGGGCGGCGATTGCCATGCCCAGTGCCGCGCTGATGGATGTGCTCGAATGACCTACGCCGAAGGTGTCGTACTCGCTCTCTGCCCGTTTCGGGAAGCCGGCCAGGCCTCCTTTACGGCGAATGCTGCCCATTTGTTCCTTGCGACCGGTCAGAATCTTGTGGGGATAGGCCTGGTGGCCGACGTCCCATACCAGCCGGTCTTCGGGGGTATTGAAAACGTAGTGCAGGGCCACCGTCAGTTCGAGCACGCCAAGGCCAGCGCCGAAATGACCACCGGTCTGGCCCACTGACCACAGCAAGAACGCTCGCAATTCCCTGGCCAGCCGGGGCAAGTCCTCCGCTGGCAGTTCACGCAGCTGGGATGGCACGTCTATCCGGTCGAGCAACGGCGTATTGGGTCGCTGCGACGGGATTTCCCTGAAAATGTATGTGTCCTGCATCAGCTCGGGTCTTTATCGGAATGTGGGTTCTATGGCTGGCATTATAAGGGAACAGGCGGCCCGGTTTCATACATCCCGGGCCAGTTGTTACAAAATGGTGATGCTTGGCCTTGAAATGGTTCAGTGGCTGCGCGCCACCACGTAGTCAGCCATGGCCCTGAGGGTGTCCGCTTCCGGGCCGAAGCTCTCCAGTGCGCCCAGGGCTTCATCAAGAAGCCGGGCCAGGTGCTGGCGTGCCCCGTCGATACCCAGTAATGCCGGATACGTTGGTTTCGCCTTGGCCACATCGGAGCCCTGGCGCTTGCCGATAATCTCGGTGTCGCCCTCGATGTCCAGAAGATCATCCTGCACCTGAAACGCAAGCCCCAGCGCGCTGGCGTAATCGGCCAGGTTGGTCAGCTGGCTTTCGGTCACGGTTTCGGAAGTGAGTGCGCCCAGACGAACACTGGCTTCGATCAGGGCGCCGGTTTTGTGCCGGTGCATGGCTTCCAGTTGTTCTACGCTCAGTTGCCGCCCCACCGATTCCAGATCAATGGCCTGACCGCCAACCATACCCTGATGACCACTGGCGCGGGCCAGCTCTGAAATCATGGCCACGCGTTGTCGATCTGACAACGCCGGCGCATCGGACAGCAACGCAAATGCCAGTGTTTGCAACGCGTCCCCGGCCAGAATGGCAGAGGCTTCGTCAAAGGCAATGTGGGCGGTTGGTCGGCCCCGGCGAAGATCATCATCGTCCATGGCCGGCAGGTCATCGTGGACCAGGGAATAGGCGTGAATCAGCTCCAGGGCGCAGGCTGGCGCCAGGGCCGTGCTTTCGTGGCTGCCCATAGCCCGGGCGGCCGCTATGCACAGGGCAGGGCGTACCCGTTTGCCGCCGCCCAGCACGCTGTAGCGCATGGTTTCCTGGAGCCGTTCTGAAGTGGCGTTGCGGGCAAGGCAGCGGTCCAGCTCCCGATCAACCTGGTGGCGGCACTGGTCCAGATAGGCCTCCGCCTGGCGGATGCGATGATCCATCACTGCTCGTCGTCTGCCGAGAAAGGCCGGGTTTCCAGTGTGCCGTCACTGTTTTGTACCAACTGCTCAACCCGCTGTTCGGCGGATTTCAGGGCACTCTGGCATTCCCGTGTCAGTTTGACGCCGCGCTCGAAAGCCGCCAGGGATTGTTCCAGGGACAGCTCGCCCTGTTCCAGGTCACGAACCAGTTGTTCCAGTTCGTTCAGGGATTTCTCAAAGTCGGCTATGGAAGCGCTGCTGGTGTTCTCGCCGGCCATGGGGTGACCTCCCGTCGGGTGTTTCGGAAATTGCGCGGATTATATCAGAGTCAGTTTGCTATCGCTGCCAGCTGAATTGCCGTTTTTCCAGTGTCTGGGCGTTGGGCCCCCAGGACTGTTCTGTCACCCTGACTTCGCCCTGTGCGTCCAGCGTAACGATGGTAGTGGCTCGTGTGCCGTAGTCGCTGCCGACAATGAACGGTGACGATAAAAACCGTTCGGTCTCAAGTCCCACACCGGTATCGGGAAGCATGGCGTCGGGTGCCGGGCTGGTGTCCTGAAGCAGGGGCAGGAGCTCGGCGTGCAAAGCCTCGGTACGGTCGCTCGCCGCTTCAACCGCGGAGGCAAAGGCCGTTCTCAGGCGCAGCAGTTTGGGCCAGGGTGTCTGTAAAAGATGGTTGCTCAGACCAAAGCTGCCACGGAATAGTTGGCGCCCGGGGTGCGCGTCGCGGTTACTGTAATACCAGCCACCGCGTTCTGTCAGAGACACCAGGTTAAAGCCGGCGTACCGATCAGGCTCGCGGTTCAGAGCGGCGCCCAGTGCGCTGGTGGGTTCTGCCAGCGCACGAACGGGAAGCTCGCCCCGGCTGGCGCGCCCGGTTTCCGGGCTGCCCTCCCGCACATTGGTGACGGCGGCGACCTGACCGTCCGCGCGGATGGCCAGCCAGGTGCCGCCAGAGGCCAGGTCTCTTCCGGCCAGCAAACGCTGGCCGTTGTCCGCCTGCCACCAGTCCATGGCGGCCGTGGGGCGGCGGAAGAATTCATCCCGGTTGGCAGCAACCACCAGGGGAAAACGGGGGTTCTGGCCGATGGCAAAGGCAATTAGGCACATGGGTGAGCGGAATTCCTTGGATGCGTGGGCTGAAGTTGCTGGCATTCCTGCGTATCATACCAGCCTGATCTGAGCCGGGGTGGTCTGTAACCATGAGCATGATAGGCATCATCATACTGTATCTTTTATTGGGCGCACTGGCGGGCACCATGGCCGGTCTGTTTGGCATTGGTGGCGGGCTGGTGATTGTGCCGGTGCTGATCTTCAGTTTCGGGCTACAGGGCATCAGCCCGGAGATTGCTGCCCACCTTGCCGTCGGTACGTCGTTGGCCACCATTGTGTTCACCTCCATCAGTTCCATCCGCACACACCACCAGCATGGCGCGGTGCGCTGGGATCTGTTTCGCCCCATGACCGTTGGTATTGTGGTCGGTGCCGTGCTTGGTGCCTGGACCGCGGCGATGCTGAGCGGCCCGGTGCTGGAAACCATTATCGGGGTGTTTGTCATTCTGGTGGCACTGAAGATGATCCTCGAGGTCAATCCGAAGCCGGGGCGGGATGTTCCGGGCACTACCGGGCTGGGTGCTGCCGGCGGCATCATTGGCTGGGCGTCGGCCATCTTTGGTATTGGTGGTGGCACCCTGACCGTGCCCTATTTAAGCTGGTGCAACGTCAAAATGCAGCAGGCGGTGGCGACTTCGGCGGCCTGCGGCTTCCCGATTGCAATTGCGGGCGCCCTGGCCAATATCTGGACCGGCTGGCAGGATCCCCATCTGCCCGAGCTGAGTCTTGGTTTTATCTACCTGCCGGCGTTGGTGGGTGTGGTCGCCACCAGTGTGTTCTTTGCACGCATCGGCGCCGGGCTGGCCCATCGTCTGGATGGACGCCTGCTCAAGCGCATCTTTGCCATTATGCTGGTTCTGGTTGGTTTACGGTTTCTTCTGAGCTGAGAGAGCATTCATGCTGCAACATCCACAGTTTGACCCGGTGGCGATCGCCCTTGGGCCGTTGAAAATCCACTGGTATGGCCTGACCTATCTGGTCGGTTTTGCCGCCGGCTGGTGGCTGGGCCGCCTTCGGTCCCGAAAGCCCTGGTCGCCACTGCAGGAAGAGCAGGTGGGTGATTTGCTTTTCTATATGGCTTTGGGTGTGATCCTCGGTGGCCGGTTTGGCTATGTAGTGTTCTATAACTTTGATGCCTTTATTGCGGACCCACTCTGGTTGCTCCGGGTCTGGGAAGGCGGCATGTCTTTCCACGGCGGCCTGCTGGGGGTGATGCTGGCCATGTGGTGGTATGGCCGCAAAACCGGAGCCGGGTTCTGGAAAATCGCCGATTTTGTCGCGCCCTTGGTCCCGGTTGGGCTGGGTGCCGGGCGTATCGGCAACTTCATCAACGGCGAACTCTGGGGAAAACCGACAGACGTAGCCTGGGGCATGGTCTTCCCGCAGGCACCAGACAGCCTTGCCAGGCACCCGTCGCAGTTATATCAGTTTGCGCTGGAAGGGGTGGCCCTGTTCGTGATTCTCTGGTGGTTCTCCTCGAGGCCCCGCCCGAAAATGGCGGTGTCCGGCCTGTTTCTGGTCTGCTACGGCATCTTCCGGTTCCTGGTGGAGTTCGTTCGTCAGCCAGATCCCCAGTTGGGTTACCTGGCCTTTGACTGGCTTACGATGGGGCAGGTGCTCTCTACACCCATGATCGCCGCCGGCGCCGCCCTGATGTTCCTTGCTTACCGGAGAAACGCCCAATGAAAGCCTACCTCGACCTGATGCAAGATGTTGTCGACAACGGATTCGACAAAGGTGATCGCACCGGCGTGGGCACCCGCTCGGTGTTCGGTCGCCAGATGCGTTTCAATCTGCAGGACGGCTTCCCGCTGGTGACGACCAAGAAGGTTCACCTGCGCAGCATCATTTATGAGCTGCTGTGGTTCCTCAAGGGCTCCACCGACAACACCTGGCTGGCAGAACGCAAAGTCAGCATCTGGAATGAGTGGGCGCTGGAAAACGGCGATCTGGGGCCGATCTACGGCAAGCAGTGGCGCAGCTGGCAATGCCATGACGGCCGCGTGATTGACCAGATCAGCGAGGTGATCGAGCAGATTCGTACAAAACCGAACTCCCGCCGCCTGATCGTCTCCGCCTGGAACCCGGCCGAGCTGCCGGATGAGTCCATCAGTCCGCAGGACAACGTGCGCGAGGGGCGCATGGCCTTGGCGCCTTGCCATTGTCTGTTTCAGTTCTATGTCGCCGACGGCAAGTTGTCTTGCCAGCTCTACCAGCGCAGCGCCGACCTGTTCCTGGGGGTGCCTTTCAACATCGCCAGCTATGCCCTGCTGACCCACATGATTGCCCAGCAGTGTGACCTGGAGGTAGGTGAGTTCGTCCACACCTTCGGCGACTGCCACCTGTACAGCAACCACCTGACCGACGACATCGTATTCGAGCAGTTGAAGCGTGAGCCGCGGCCGCTGCCGAAGCTGGTCATCAAGCGCAAACCTGAATCCATCTTCGATTACGAACTGGAAGACTTCGAGTTCGAAGGCTATGAGCCATACCCGGTGATTAAGGCCCCTATAGCAATCTGAGTTCTAAAGACGGCATACGCTCAAGTTGGGGGGCGGGGGACAGGGTAAGGCTTTCCAAAAATTTGCGGAGCCATGGATGGCGGAGCAGAAGCGCCACATGGATTTGCCGTAAGGAGCGTTTTTTGGAAAGCCTTACCCTTTCCCCCGCCAAACCCAAGCAAGCGGTAAGCGGCGGCAGGGCACAATATGAGAGGTACAGAAGCGTGAGAAAGGCACTGATCGTAGCCATGGCCCGAAACCGGGTGATCGGCCGGAATAACAAGCTGCCCTGGTATCTGCCGGGTGATCTGCGCTACTTCAAGCAGGCCACCATGAGCAAGCCCATCATCATGGGCAGAAAGACCTGGGATTCCATTGGCCGCCCCTTGCCCGGACGGATGAACGTGGTGATTTCCAGAAATCCGGAATGGCAGGCGCCAGCCGGAACCGTTGCCGCAGCGTCGCTGAACGAAGCGTTGGTGAAAGCCGAAGCCCAGGCGGAGTTGGAAGGTGGTGATGAAGTGATGATTATTGGCGGAGGCCAGATCTATGCCGAAGCGCTGCCAATGGTTGACCGGATATACATCACCCAGGTGCACGCAGAGGTGGACGGAGATGCCTTCTTTCCGGAAGTGAACTGGGACGAGTGGGAAGAGATCGGGCGCGAAGATTTTTCTGCGTCTGACAACAATCCTTACGACTACAGCTTTGTCGTATACCAGCGTAGCCGGTCAGAATGACCGGCTAGCCAATCAGGCCTCAGCGCGGCGCGCGCTTGGGGCCTTTTCCTGCAGGTTTGCCGCCCTTGCCGGCGGGCTTGCCACCTTTCGGCCCGCTCTTGCGGAAGCCGGGTTTGCCATCCTTGCTGAACTTCTTGCCAGGGCCGCCTTTGCGGAAACCGCCTTTGCCTGGTGGCGGGCCTTTACGGTCCCGGCGGGGCGCGGCGGAAATCTCCGGCAGTGCTTCCGGCTGTTCCAGCGGCAGAGAGTCTGGCTGGGAAGCTTCCAGCAGGCAAGCCATGGCGCCGGCGATGGCGGCCATGTCCATGTCGTTACGCTCGGCGATCTCATCCAGCAGGGCGATGGCCTTGGCAGCGCGAGGATCGTCGGTGAAGCCCAGCAGTTGCGCCTCAAACTGCTCTACCCGCATTTTCTGCAGGGCGGCAGGTGACGGCAACTGGTAAGGTTCCATCGGGGAGTTGGTGGCCCGCTCCAGAGTGCGCAGCCAGCTGCGCTCACGCGGAGTCACCAGCAGGATAGCCTTGCCGGTACGGCCGGCACGGCCAGTACGGCCAACCCGGTGGATGTACGCCTCGGTGTCGTAGGGCACGTCGTAGTTGATAACGTGAGTAATCCGGGGCACGTCCAGACCACGGGCGGCGACATCGGTGGCAATGATGATATCTTTTTTGCCACGCTTGAGATCTTCAACGGTCTGTTCGCGTTGGCGCTGGTTCAGGTCGCCGCTCAGGGGCGCCACAGCGTGGCCGCGTGCGGACAGTTTTTCTGCCAGCATGGTGGTTTCGGCCTTGGTGCGCACGAAAATGATCGAGGCGTCAAAAGGCTCAACTTCCAGAATACGGGTCAGCGCATCCAGCTTGCGCTCGGCGTAGACCGGCAGCACAAACTGAGCGATGCGTTCAACCGTGCGGGTTTCGCTCTCGATTCTTACTTCGGTAGCGTTTTTCAGGTAAGTCTGGGCCACTTTCTTGATCTGTGGCGGCATGGTGGCCGAGAAGAGCGCGCGCTGGCAGGTGTCCGGCGTCTTCGCCAGGATGGCTTCCACGTCATCAATGAAGCCCATGCGCAGCATTTCGTCGGCTTCGTCCAGTACCAGTGCCTTCAGGCCGTCCAGCTTCAGGGTGCCCTTGCGCAGATGGTCGAGCATGCGGCCAGGTGTGCCCACAATAACCTGGGCGCCACGCTTCAGGCCGCGAATCTGTGGTGAGAAATCCTGGCCACCGTAAATTGGCAGAACATGAAAATTGCGGAACTTGCTGGCGTAGGTGGTAAACGCTTCCGCGACCTGAATCGCCAGCTCCCGGGTAGGGGCCAGCACCAGAATCTGTGGCTCGGCCACGTTAGCATCAATCCGGCTCAGCAATGGCAGGGCGAAGGCTGCGGTCTTGCCGGTGCCTGTCTGGGCGACGCCCAACAGGTGGTTGCCGGCCAGCAGAGCAGGGATGGATTGCGCCTGGATGGGCGACGGGGTTTCATAGCCAACGGCGGAGACGGCTTCCAGTACTGCTGGATCCAGCCCCAGTTCGGCAAAAGACAATTCTGACATGAATGTACTCGGTATTCGGAGGGTATCGCACTGCAAAGGCAATGCATGATTTTGGCGCATTATAGTCTGTTTGGGGTGGTTTTTATACGACTATTGCCAGGCAATCGATAGGTAGTTGCCGGGGCCGGCCTATTGTCAGGCTTCGACAAGTGGTGCAGTCTTACCGGTTTGCAGGCTAATGAACAGGATCTAAAACAAATGACGTTCGATGACCTTCTCGGTGATGTCCGGAATAACGGCGAAGTGGTGATACCGTCAGACTGGGGCCAGGGACGCGCCACGTTCGGCGGCCTGGTCGCGGCCCTGGTGTTTGAGGTGATGGCATCAAAAGTGGCGGATGATCGCGCCATGCGGGCTCTTCAGGTGTCTTTTGTCGGCCCCGTAGAGCCGGATGTGCCGGCCCGTGTTGAGGCCGAAGTCCTGCGTGAAGGCAAGGCAGTATCCCAGGTCCAGGGACGGATCCTTCAGAATGGCGAGCCCCGCCTTGTCTGTCTGGCCAGTTTCGGGGGCGACCGTGAGTCTGCTGTCCGAGTGGCGCCGACATCGGCGCCGGAAGCGGTGCCGGTAGAGCAATGCCAGTCACTTCCGTATATCCCGAAAGTGACGCCGGAGTTTACCCGGCATATCGAAATGCGCTGGGCGTTTGGCCATATGCCATTCTCCGGTAAGGGCGGGCGCGAAATGGGGGGCTGGATGAAGTTCCGGGAAGCCCCGGAGACTATGACCGACGCCCACATTGTTGCTCTGGTAGATGCCTGGCCACCGGCGCTGTTGCCGCATCTCAAGGGGCCGGCGCCAGCCAGTTCCCTGAGCTGGGCGCTGGAGATTGTCCATCCCCGGCCTGCCATGAAGCCGGATGACTGGCTGCTGTACCGGGCAACCATCGACCAGGCTGGCGCCGGATATGGTCACACTCATGCTGGTATCTGGACCCCGGCCGGTGAACTGGTGGCCCTGAGCCGGCAAACGGTTACAGTCTTCGGCTGAGTGAGGCGGGCCTGGCTATCAGGCCGCCATCTCGGCTTTGAGCGCGTCCAGAATGACCCGGGCAAACTGTCGGGGGGAATCTTCCTGCAGGAAATGTCCGCCGTTGAGGGTGATATGGGGCTGGCCGAAGGCTCCGGGGATTCGCCGCTGCATATAACGGTCGCCACCCCGGGTAATCGGGTCGCCGCTGCTGAAGCAGGTGATAAAGGGTTTGCGCCATTTTTCCAGCACGCGCCAGGCCTCCCGGTTGGCGGCGCTGGCCGGGTCGTTGGGTGAGGTTGGCACCAGTGCCGGGAACGCCCGGGCACCGGCTTTGTAATCCGGTGTCGGGAAGGGCGCCTCGTAGGCGGCTATTTCGGCCGGGCTTAGTGACCGTTCGGTACCAAGCTGGACAATCCGGCCTATCGGAAACCAGGGGCTATGGCTGGCAAACGCCTTCCAGAGTCTGAAGACGACCGGTACCCGGGTGTCCCCCGTTGGCAGCATGCCGTTGCCGACAATGATCCGGCTGAACCGACGATGATGCTCTGCCGCCAGCCTTAATCCCAGCAGTGAGCCCCAGTTCTGACACACCAGCGTGACGTTGGTCAGGTCCAGTGTTTCAAGCCAGTGGGTCAGCCAGCGCATGTGGCTGTCATAACTGTAGTCGCTGACATCGGCGGGTTTGTCTGACTTGCCAAAACCAATCAGATCGGGCGCCAGCACCCGATGGCCCGCTTCGGCGACAAGCGGAATCATGTGCCGGTAGAGATAGGACCAGGATGGCTCCCCGTGAAGCATCACCACTGGGTCTGCGTGGGCGGGCCCTTCGTCTACATAGTGCATCCGAAGACCTGGCTCAACATCCAGATAGTGTGCTGAAAAGGGGTAATCCGGGAGGCCTGCGAAGCGGGCTTCGTCGGTTCTCAGAATACGCATGCCATCGACTGTCCTGACTGAGTGGTTGCGTGATTATCGGTACGACAATCGTCGAAGGTCAGGATAAATCAGATGGGAATTTTGTGTGTTTGAGTTGCGTAACAGAGCGTTGCCAGTTTGAATCAGGATGCGATGTCAAACAGGCGTTCTGGGTTTTCCACCTGGGCCAGAGCCTCGTCGCAGCAGTTCACCGCGCCGCAATCGTCCGCGGAGCACAGGCCGATGGTGTTGCACTCAATGGCCTGATGGGTGTCGCCCTGGTTACGGAAAATTCTGGCGCGGGAGAGAATGGAATGGCAATGCCCGCACAACAGGGTGGGCACGGCGCTCCCCTGGGCCAGGATGGCAGTGTAATGGTTGTTGTCTGTCATAGTTATCCTCCTGATCAGATCACAGTAAGGGCGAAGTGTGACATTTCAAAGTCAGTCCGGGCCTGGGCCCTGCACTTCGGCTTCCGCAGTTGTACGTATCAGGCGTCAGGATCGACCAACGGCCGGCGGTTGGAGCGCTTGTCCTCCCAGTCGAGTTGCTTGGGGTCGTACCAGCCAAGTCCGTCCAGAACCCGTTGGCGAGTGTATTCAGACAGCGTGGGCCAGAGCTCCTGGAAATCCTCCAGGCCGCGATCCCGCAATCGTTGCTGCTTGCCACTCAGGCGGCTGATGGTTCTGGGCAGGTGCAGGGCCTCGCCCAACTGGCCGGGCACGAGTACCTCCTGGCCCATCACCTTGCGACGATGGGTTCGGGCTGCCAGCACTTTCTGCAGTTCCAGTGCGGCCTCCAGCGCGCTCTCCACGGTAAAGTTGTCTGCTTCCAACCACATAACCTGTATTGTTGGCTGATCGATAACCAACCACTATAACGCGAACCCCACTACACTGGCCACGCTATCGTGGTAGTCTGCTTTCCCTATCAGCCCCGATGGGCATGTTCTGGACAGGAATTGTTTAACTATGTACGCAAAACTTGAAACACGGACTTTTCTGGCGATGCTGCTCGGTGTGTCGCTTGCGTTCATTCTGTTGATGAAGCCGTTCTTTGGCCCGATCTTCTGGGCGGTGGCCATTGCGCTGATTTTCCATCCGGTGCAGCAGTTGCTGGTACGCAGACTTGGCGACCGGCCGACACTAAACGCCCTGATTACACTGTTCGTGTGTATGGTGATCGTGGTGATTCCGGTGCTGGTACTGGGCGCGGCGCTGATCGCGGAAGGTATGGGGATCTACCAGAAGATCCAGGCCGGAGAGATCCGGCCGGGGGAATACATTGATCAGGTTAACCAGTCGTTTCCTGCCATCCAGGCCTTTCTGGCCCAGTTTGACATCAATTTTGCGGATCTGAGGGACCGCGCCGTTAATGCCTTTCTGGGGGGGAGTCAGTTTCTGGCCAAGCAGGCCCTGGGCATCGGGCAGAACACCTTTCAGTTCTTTCTGGGGCTGGCTCTGATGGTTTACCTGGCCTTTTTCCTGATTCGTGATGGCCAGAAACTGATAGAGCTGATGATTCGCGCCTTGCCGCTGGGTGATGAGCGTGAGCGCCTGTTGTTTGCCAAATTCGCGGAAGTCACCCGTGCCACGGTCAAGGGTAACCTGCTGATCGCCATCATTCAGGGTGCGCTTGGTGGCATAATCTTCTGGATACTTGGCATTACCGGAGCCTTGCTGTGGGGGGTGGTCATGGCCATCGTCTCATTGCTGCCAGCCGTCGGGGCTGCGATTGTCTGGGTGCCGGCGGCCATCTATCTGGCTGCCGTGGGGGACATTGTGCCGGCCATCATTCTGACCGCCTATGGGGTAGTGGTGATTGGTCTGGCGGATAACCTGCTCCGGCCTGTGCTGGTAGGGCGGGACACCAAAATGCCGGACTATCTCGTGCTTTTGTCCACCCTGGGCGGCATTGTTATGTTCGGCATCAATGGTTTTGTCATGGGTCCGCTGGTGGCGGCGTTGTTCATGGCGTTCTGGGGCATTTTTATCCGTGAATTTGGCCAGTATCACTATGCCGATCCGGCAAATCCCGAGAATGGTCCGGCCCGCGAAGATTAAATTATGTTATGGTCTAGGAAGCGCTGATACGTAGAGGAAGGCGCCACACTATAAAAACAGAACAGCAGATGTCACAGAGATATCCAGGAGTAGATCAGGTGAGAACCATGAAAACAGTCACCCGTCACATCGGCAGGACGGTGCTGGCGGTCGGAACGGTCGCCCTGCTGGGCCTGGCACCCGTTGCCCAGGCCAATGAAGTGGTCGCGCTCAAGCACGCGCTTTATGGCGCCGGTTACGACATCACCAATGTCAGCCCGAGCATGGATGACAAGACCCGGGCGGAACTGACCCGCTTCCAGAAAGACAACGGCCTTGAGGCAACCGGTATTCTGAACGAGGAAACCGAGCGTGCTCTGGGGCTGATCACCGTGCAGCAGGCGGCCGCTGATGCGGGCCAGTCTGCGCCGGCGGCAACTGCGCAGGCGGCACCGGAAGAACCGGCTCCAGCTGAGACCGAGTCTTCTGCCGAAGACACCATCGAAGAAGACGAAGATGGTGGCTGGTCGCTCTGGTAAACGCCAGTCCCCGGATAAAAAAAGCCCGCAAGGCAAACACTTTGCGGGCTTTTTTGTGGTCCAGATTCAGTCCAGCTTGCTCAAATCCCGAACCGCACCTTTATCGGCACTGGTGGCCAGCAGTGCGTAGGCTTTGAGGGCGGCGGATACCTTCCGGTCCCTCGGTAACTCCGGTTTCCAGCCCCTGGCGTCGCGTGCTTCACGTCGCTGTGCCAGTTCTTCCTTACTGACCTGAACATTGATAGATCGGTTGGGGATGTCGATCAGAATGGTATCGCCATCCTCAATCAGACCAATCGCGCCGCCGGCAGCAGCTTCCGGCGAAGCATGGCCGATGGAGAGCCCTGAAGTGCCGCCGGAGAAACGGCCGTCGGTCAGTAATGCACAGTCCTTGCCCAGACCTTTGGATTTCAGGTAGCTGGTCGGGTAGAGCATTTCCTGCATGCCGGGGCCGCCTTTTGGCCCTTCGTAGCGAATGATCACCACATCACCGGCCTTGACCTCGTCACCCAGAATGCCGGCCACGGCGGAATCCTGGCTTTCGAAGACCCGGGCCTTGCCCTCGAAGACGTAGATGCTTTCATCAACGCCCGCGGTTTTCACCACGCAGCCATCCTGGGCGATATTGCCATACAGTACCGCCAGACCGCCTTCTGAAGAATAAGCGTGTTCCACGGAGCGGATGCAGCCGTCTTCACGGTCGCCATCGAGGCTTGGCCAGCGGGTGCTCTGGCTGAAGGCTGTCTGAGTCGGAATACCGGCTGGGCCGGCTTTGTAGAATTCGATCACTTCGGGTGTTGGCGAGCGCATGATGTCCCAGGTTTCCAGGGCTTCACGCATGGTTTTGCTGTGAGTCGTGGGCAGGTCGACGTTGATCAGGCCGCCGCGCTCCAGTTCACCCAGAATGCCCATGATGCCGCCGGCGCGGTGCACGTCTTCCATGTGGTACTTGGGAGAGTTGGGGGCGACTTTGCAAAGCTGAGGGACCTTGCGGGACAAGCGATCGATGTCGGCCATGGAGAATTCAACACCGCCTTCCTGGGCCGCAGCCAACAGGTGCAGGATGGTGTTGGTGGAGCCGCCCATGGCAATGTCCATGGTCATGGCGTTCTCGAATGCTTCCACGGAGGCGATGCTGCGCGGCAGAACGCTGGCATCGTTCTGCTCGTAATAGCGTTTGGCATTCTCCACAATCTGGCGACCGGCTTTCAGGAACAGCTGTTCCCGGTCGGCATGGGTGGCCAGCATGGAGCCATTACCGGGCAGGGCCAGGCCGATGGCTTCGGTCAGACAGTTCATGGAATTGGCGGTGAACATGCCGGAGCAGGAACCGCACGTGGGGCAGGCGCTGCGTTCGTATTCCTCGACCATCTCATCGGTCGCCGTTGGATCGGCGGCGATGACCATGGCATCCACCAGGTCGAGCTTGTGTTCAGAAAGCTTGGTTTTTCCGGCTTCCATCGGGCCGCCGGAAACAAAAATGGTGGGAATGTTCAGGCGCATGGCGGCCATTAGCATACCCGGGGTAATCTTGTCGCAATTGGAGATGCACACCAGCGCATCGGCGCAGTGGGCGTTGGCCATGTATTCCACCGAGTCGGCGATGATTTCCCGCGACGGCAGGGAGTAAAGCATGCCATCGTGCCCCATGGCGATACCATCATCCACAGCAATGGTGTTGAACTCTTTGGCAACACCGCCGGCCGCTTCGATCTCGCGGCAAACCAGCTGGCCCAGGTCTTTCAGGTGAACGTGCCCGGGCACAAACTGGGTGAAGGAGTTGGCAACGGCGATGATGGGTTTGCCGAAGTCCTCGTTCTTCATGCCGGTGGCACGCCAGAGGGCGCGGGCACCGGCCATATTGCGGCCGGCAGTAGAGGTGTGGGAACGATACTGGGGCATGGTAGGCGGTTCTCTCCCTAGGTTATCGGATAAAGTGAAAGACCAAAGGATAACAGATTCGACGCCGCTCGCATGGCCCTTTTCCTGAGTGGTGATTACAATACGTAACATGTGATGACCGTTTATTATCCAGCAGTTCAGGGGAGTCTGCCTATGGGCGGCCAGGAAAGCCTGCCATTACGTCGTCTTAAAAGTTTTCAGCCTTTGGGCCGTCTGACGGACGATCAGCTTGTGTTGTTGGCCAGCCGGGCTGAGCGCAGAACCCATAGACCAGGGCAGAGGGTCATGGAACGGGGCGTTCGGGATGGTCTGGATTATTTTCTGATTTCCGGCGCCGTGGAGCTGCAATCGGTTGATGGTCGTAAGTCGACCATTGAGGCTGAGACCGACAAAGCTCTCAATCCAGTAGCCCGTCTGCAGCCCCGGATGTATGACGTTACTGCAGTCAAACCCTGCGAGTTTCTGGTGATCGAGCAGGAAGTGCTGAACCAGATGCTGCGGGCGGCGCCCATTTCCCAGGTGGAAATGGACTCGTCGGATCACGACGAAGACCAGAGCGAAGAGCACCATCTGTTGATGGAGTTCTACTCTGAGCTGCGGTCCAATCAGGTCCAGTTGCCGAGTGTGCCGGATGTGGCCTGGAAAGTCCGGCGGGTGGTGGATAGGGATGACTCGTCGGCCACCGAGGTCGCTTCCGCGGTGTCGGCAGACCCGGCCATGGCGGCCAAGCTGGTACGTTCCTGCAACAGTCCGCTCTATCGCGGTTTCAGCGATGTCCGCAATGTGCGTGAGGCTGTGGTTCGGCTGGGCATGCGTACCACCCGGCAATTAGTGACGGTGTTCGCCATGCGCGAGGTGTTCAAGACCCGTCGGGCGGCATTGCAGAAAGAAATGGAGCAGCTATGGCGCCATTCCCGGGAGGTGGCAGCGCTGTGCTGGGTGCTGGCGGACCACGCCACACGTATTGACCCTGAAGAAGCGCTTTTGGCGGGGTTACTGCATGATATCGGGGTGGTTCCTGTGCTGGTGCAGGCGGAGCACCACGTCAATCTGTTCGCCGATGACAGAAACCTGCACCATGCTATCGACGAACTCCGCGCCGATGTCGGGTGCGCGGTACTTGAGAACTGGGCGTTCCCGAAAGCCTTCGTGGAGGCGGTGCGCCATGCGCAAGACTGGCATCATGAGTGCCGGGAAACTGCGCCCCAACTGGTTGATGTGGTGATTGTTGCCCAATTGCATTCGATGATTGGCTCCAGCCAGAATGAGGGGCTTCCAGCCTTTGATCAGGTGCCGGCATGGCGCCGGCTGGGCGAGCTGGAACTGAATGCTTCCAGAAGCCTGCAACTGCTGAGTGAGGCCCGGGAACGGGTGGATGAAGTGCAGAAGCTTCTTTCGATTCGATAGACCAAGCCGCAGCAGGAGCCTGGCCAGTAGTGACTGAAAAACTTATGAACGTACCGCTGTTTCCATTGAATTCAATCATCCTGCCCGGGGGGCGAATCCCCCTGCAGCTGTTCGAGCCCCGTTATATCGACATGCTCACCCGTTGCCTGAAGGAGGATCGCGGTTTTGTGGTGGTTTTGTTGCGAGAAGGTGTCGAGACCGAAGCCCGGGCCTCGTTCTACGACATGGGCACCTACGTGCGGATCATCGATTTCCAGCAACTGGATAATGGTCTGCTGGGCATTACGGTTGAGGGTGATTGCAAGGTGTCCGTCGTCCGCAGCTGGCAGCAGGAAGATGGCCTCAATGTTGGCGATGTGGAGTGCCTGATTGCCGAGGCCGAGAGCGATGTGCCGGAACGTTACCACGAGTTGCCCTCGGTCTTGCGCGCGCTGTTCCGGCATCCGGTGGTCAAGGATCTGGAGATGGACGTGGATTACGACGATGCCCGCCATATTGGCTGGAGACTGACCGAATTGCTGCCGCTGGATAAGCAGGAAAAACAGCGGCTGGCGGAGCTGCAGGATCCGCTCGAGCGACTTGACCGACTGCAACAGTTGCTGGAAGCGCTGGAGCAGGGCGGCTGACGGTCAGGGCTGGGGTGCGTAACTCACCATGGCGGTTTCCCAGTTCCACATCATGTACATGGCCACGAATGCCAGCCAACCGACACCGATGGCCCAGGTCAAGCTGTCCGGGCTCAGCGCCACCCTGTCATATCGACTGTAACTGGCCCGCGTCGCTCCGGTGATCGCCAGCCCCAGGAACAAGCCGCCAAGTACATCCGTGAACCAGTGCACGCCAAGATAAAGCCGGCTCAGGGCCACCGGCAGCAATGGCAGTGACAGAAACAGGTAATGCTGCCAGCGCTGGTGTTTCCGGTTTTCGCCCGCGACGAAGCTGGCCGCTAGCGTGACCAGTACGGTCATTCCGGCCGTATGCCCGCTGGGGTAAGCGCCGGAGCTTGGTGCCGAGAGCACCTGATCTGGTCGGCTGATACCGATACCCGCTTTCAGCAGCCAGACACTGATCGCGGTGATGGCTGCGGCACTGGCAATATGAATAGCCGCTGCGTAGTAGCCCCTGAATGCCAGTAAAAGAACGGTCAGTACGGCGGCGGCGAACAGGACCGGGGGATCTCCCAGCAGTGTGAACGCCACCATGGGAAAATCCAGAAGGGGTTGGCGCAGAGCACTGAACCACTGCAGCACCTGCTGGTTCATAAAGGCCAGTTCATCACTGACTCCGACCAACTGTGCCAGCCCCAGAAATAATGCGAGGGAGGTTGCCGTCAGTAGCAGTGACGGCAGAGGAAACTCCCCCTGCTGAGCCGGCCGTTCACTGCTGTATAGACGCCAGAACCGGTGTGTCGCATCGTATTGACTCATCCGGGATTCCAGCCATTGATAGAGCCAGCTCCCTTCACCAACGCCGAGCCGAACCCTCAGTACAATCAGATAGACAACCACCAGCGCGGCGCCACTGACGGCAAGCACCAGATAGAAATGAGGCGGTGGTTTGATCTCATTGCCCAGGGCCGAGCCTACGAAAAATCCCGGGAGAATATAAACCAGCGCCCAACCCGCGGCTGATAGCAGGTTGAAGGTGAGAAAGCGCCGCCAGGACATGGTCAGCGCACCGGCAATCAGGGGAATCACGGGGCGTATCGGCCCCACGAACCGGCCAATGACCACGCTTTTTCCCCCATGGGCGCGAAAGAAGCTCTCACCACGGGCAATGAGGCCCGGGTATCGACTGAATGGCCAGACGGTATTCAGGCGCCCCTTGAACAGGCGGCCGATGGCGAAGCTGATGGCGTCCCCGGCCACGGCGCCAAGGCCGGCCCACAGCAGGGCGTCTGACAGGGGCAATCCGCTCTTGCCGGCAAGGGCGGCAAACGCGAACAGTAAAGCCACCCCGGGCACGATGATGCCGGCAATGGCCAGAGATTCTATCAGCGCGGTCAGGAACAGGGCGGCAATCAGCCAGCCCGGATTGACTGCTACCCAGGACGTAACGTCGGTGAGCCAGTTTGAGGTCATGCCTGGACGGGCTCTCCCGGGCTGAACCAGGCAGAATCCGCGCCCCGCTTCCTGGCTTCGAGCATGGCGGTGACGGCGCGGTCACGCAGTGAGTGGGTGCTGGTGTCACCGTTGCCCCGGGTGGTGCAGCCGAGGCTGACCGAGATCTTGCCAACCTGGGCCCAGTCGTGTTCGCTGAGGGTTCTGCGAATGCGCTCTGCGATTACGCGGACCCCTTCCTCCGGCGTAAACGGCAGAATCAGAAAAAACTCTGAGCCGTTGATGCTGTAGAGCGAATCCCCGGCCCGGATGATTTCAAACAGGGTGCCGGTGACGTCGCGCAGCAGAGTCTGCAGGCCGGCCTTGCCGTGCAGGTCACGAATTTCGTCGGCATGGTCGATGTTCAGGCTGACCACCGACAATGGATGCCCGGTGGCAATGGCGCGACTGATCTCCTTCTGCAGTGTCTCATCCAGAAAACGGGCGTTATGGGCTCCGGTGGCGGTGTCAGTAATGGCGAGGTCCTGGGCTGATTGCGCCATATGGTCGTAGTGCCAGATATACAGGGCGGTCACCGCCAGTAATGCCAGCAGGCCGGCTGTCGTCAACAGGGCAGTGTCTACGGATGCTGAGAGCCAGGTGACAATCAGCACCGGCACCAGCAGCATTCCCGAGAGCATCAGTCCGTGCCGCAGGGGCAGAATCAGCAGGTTCAGCGATAACAAAGGCATGGCCCAGTGGCTGATGCCGGGGGCATCCATGGTCAGTACCGCAGCAACCAGACCACTGTTGAGGCCGGCGAGAATGACCAGGTGACCCGGTGCGGAAAGTTGCTGGCGACGGCATAGCCAGGTATAGACCAGGCCGGCAACCAGCAGGGCGGTCATGGCCAGGGCCAGATAGAACAGCTGGTAGAAGCCGTAGCGCAGGTTCTGCAACGCCAGCGCGGCGGTGAACAGCGCTGCCAGGCCGTAGCCAAAGGCGTGGGTCCAGGTTCGGAGGCGTGTCTCGGTCATTGCGCTGCCTCCCGGCCGGAAGGTTCAGCCGGCACGCTGGCCTCTGGAGGCACCGGGTTACTGTATGTCTGGGTTCGGTTTCCGCCCTGCTGTTGGGCCCGTCGCAGGGCGTTGGCAACGCTCTGTTGCAGGCTGTCGGCATCGTCGCCGATGTTGAGCCCGGCCACGCCGGTACTGACTGTAAGTTTCAGGCCGTGAGAATCCATCAACGTGCACAGGCCACGGCGAACCTGTTCTGCGGTGCGAGCTGCCTCGGCGGTATTGGCGCCCGGGAGAATCACCAGAAACTGCAGATCAGCCACCCGGTAGTAGGTGTCGAAATCCCGGAGCTGGGAGTGCAGGTAGCGACCGATGCGCGGCAGAATCGCGCGAATGTCTTCATCCGGATCGACGTCGCTCAGGTGAGTATCCAGCCCGATCATCATCACCGACATGTTGGTGCCTTCCCGCTCGCTGCGTTGTATCTCCTTATGCAGGTCTGCTGACAGGTATTCCCGGCTGGCGGCCTGGGTGAGCTCATCGGTACGTCGTAAGGGGGCAAGCTGCCGGGATTTGTACTCGCGCATGAACACCAGAATTGCACCCAGGAGCGTGGTCAGTACCAGCGCAGTCATCATCTGGTGCCGGTCCGGGAGGGCTACTGCCCATTGGGTACCGGCCAGCACTAGGAAAATGAAGATGACGGTGACAATGGCGGCCAGGTAGACCGGTGCCATGGCAAACAGTACCAGCGGCAGGGCATAGAGCCAGTGGCTGAGTGGCCAGGGGCCAAGCCAGATGGCCGATACCAGAGCCAGGACCAGGGCAATCAGAAAAAATGCCCGCAATTGCGGCCAGGGGGCATTTTGATGCCCTTTGCCCTGATGGGTGCCCGCCAGGCAAAGACCTGCTGCAGCTGCGGCCGCCACGGCCGCCAGCAGCTCTCCCATGAACAGACAGAGCCCGGTGGTCAGGCCAAAGGCAATAAACCCGCTGCGGGAAAACTTGCCGGGAAGAAATTTTTCGGCGGTTTGGGGCATTGAGTCTGTCCTTTGCTGGCGCATCCATTTGAACCTGTGCAGCGCTATAATAGTCGTTTGGGGTGCGGACTTGAAACGGGAAAGGTAAAGTAACCCTCCCGTTTTGGAATCAGCTTGCAGAATTAAGGGTAAATCAATGGATGTAGCAGCCTACATGACGGAACTCGGCCAGCAGGCCAGGGCCGCTTCCCGGGAAGTCGGCCGGTCTTCCACGGCGGTGCGGAATCAGGCACTTCTGGCCACCGCCGATGCCCTGGACGCCGCCCGATCCGAGCTTGCCACGGCTAACAGCAAGGATCTGGAGCGTGGCCGGGAAAATGGACTCGATAGTGCCATGCTGGATCGCCTGGAACTTACCTCTCAGCGCATCAATGCCATGATTGAGGGTTTGCGACAGGTGGCTGCGCTGCCGGACCCTGTGGGTGTGATTACTGATATGACGTATCGCCCGTCGGGTATTCAGGTAGGCAAGATGCGGGTTCCGCTGGGGGTGATCGGTATCATTTACGAGTCCCGGCCCAATGTCACGGTCGAGGCTGCCAGCCTGTGCCTGAAATCCGGCAACGCAACCATTCTGCGCGGCGGCTCCGAGGCGATTCACTCCAACCAGGCCATTGCCCGTTGTCTCAAACAGGGTCTGAGCGAGGCGGGGTTGCCGGAAACTGCAGTCCAGGTGGTCAGCACTACCGACAGGGCCGCTGTGGGTGAGCTGATTACCATGCCTCAGTTCGTGGACGTGATTGTTCCTCGCGGCGGTAAGGGCCTGATCGAGCGTATCAGTCGGGACGCCCGTGTGCCGGTAATCAAGCATCTGGATGGTGTGTGTCATGTTTACATCGACAGCCATGCCGACCCGGAGAAGGCGCTGAAGGTAGCGGTTAATGCCAAAACCCAGCGTTACGGGACCTGCAATACCATGGAAACCCTGCTGGTTGATGACGAGGTGGCGGAGGACTTGTTGCCGCTGCTGGCGGAACAGTTTCGAAGCAAAACCGTGGAGTTGCGGGGGTGCCCGCGCACCTGTGCCATTCTCGGAGATATTGTCGAAGCCACCGAGGAAGACTGGCACGCGGAATACCTTGCCCCCATTCTGGCGGTGAAGGTCGTTGACGGACTGGATGGTGCCATTGAGCACATCAATCGCTACAGCTCCCAGCACACCGACAGCATTATCACCGAAAACTACACCCGTGCCCGTCGGTTCCTGACGGAGGTGGATTCCAGTTCTGTTATGGTCAATGCCTCAACCCGATTTGCCGATGGCTTCGAGTATGGCCTGGGCGCTGAGATTGGTATTTCCACCGATAAGATCCATGCCCGTGGGCCGGTCGGTCTGGAAGGGCTTACCTCACAGAAGTACGTGGTGTTCGGTGACGGCCATATCCGGACCTGACACCATGCATGTGATCTACGGCGGCACCTTTGACCCGATTCACCACGGTCACCTCCGACTGGCACTGGAAGTATCCGAGGCGCTTGAGGTGAGCCAGGTGCACCTGGTGCCCAGCCATATCCCGCCGCATCGGGGTAGCACCGGAGCCAGTTCGGCGCAGCGTCTGGAGATGATCCGGCAGGCCATCGCCGGCGAACCCGCGCTGGTGCTGGACGAACAGGAGGTGCACCGGGGCGGAGCCTCATACACTGCCGATACATTGCGCCAGCTTCGGGCCGAGCTGGGGCCGGATTGTCCTCTGGTGATGGTGGTCGGTACCGACGCTTTCTCATCGTTTGACCGCTGGCGCGAGTGGCAGGAGATCCCCGGGCTTGCCCATATCGTGGTGGTGCGCCGCCCCGGCTCGGAACTGCCGGTGGGCAGCGAGGCAGCGCAGCTGGTAGCAGAGCGCTGTGTGGGTTCAGCGTCGGAGCTGCATTCGCGGCCGGCGGGCCTGGTACTGGAGCTGGCGCCGCCGTTGCTGGACATTTCCGCCACTGGTATTCGACGGCGTATCGCGGCGGGTCGGTCGCCACGCTACCTCACCCCGGATGACGTCTGCCAGAGTATCCGCGCCTGGGGGCTCTACGGTGCCCGGCCCGTTGAAGGCCAATAGGAGTTATTCACAGGCGTCTTTGATGCTACAATCGCGTCTGAATATCATTGATCGGGTGGCCATACCGGCCAGTACCCGTACTACAGGGTAATTATGCAGGCTGAACAACTGAAAGATCTGGTCGTTAACGCACTGGAAAATATCAAGGCTCAGGACATCAGTGTGATTGATGTTCGCGACCGCACCAGCGTGACCGATTTTATGGTTCTGGCATCCGGTACCTCCAACCGACATGTAAAATCCCTCGCGGATTCGGTGGTGATCGAGGCCAAAGAGCAGGGTGTACGTGCATCCAACGTTGAAGGTGAAGGCGGCAGTGACTGGATCCTGGTTGATCTGGGTGACGTGGTTGTTCACGTGATGATGCCTGCTACCCGGGAGTTCTACGATCTGGAGCGCTTCTGGCGTGATGCTCCGGATCTCGGTGCTGCGGGCAGCGAGTAGTCATGCGCCTGCGTCTGATCTGTGTGGGGCAGAAAATGCCCGACTGGGTCACTGCGGGGTACAACGACTACGCTCGCCGGATGCCGCCCGAGTTGCCCCTTGAACTGACAGAAATCCCCATGGCCCACCGGGGCAAAAATCCCGACATCTCCCGACTGATGCAGCGGGAAAGCGACGCTATCCTGTCTGCGGCAGGCACCCGTGACCGCGTGGTGGCTCTGGAGGTGGGTGGGCGCCCCTGGTCAACGGAAAAACTCGCCTCACAGCTGGAAAACTGGCAACAGGACGGCCGGGATGTCGCTTTTCTGGTCGGCGGCCCTGACGGCCTGGCGGATGCCTGTCGGCAGCGGGCGGATCAGCAATGGTCACTGTCGCCTCTTACCTTGCCCCACCCTCTGGTGAGAATCCTCTTGGCTGAGCAACTCTACCGGGCCTGGACCATCACCCGTAACCACCCTTACCACCGGGCCTAGGAACAGACATGGTCTGGGGCGAACTGAAAAATACCGCAGCGGAGCGCCGGCTGTTCCAGCGCCGGGCCATGGTGATGCTGGTATTCGTCCTGGTGCTGATGACCGGGTTGCTGGCGCGGATGTACCAGTTACAGATCGTTGAGCACGAGATATATACCACACTGTCTGACAAAAACCGGGTTCAGGTACAGTCGGTACCGCCACCCCGAGGTCTGGTGTACGACCGGAATAACATTTTGCTGGCGGAGAATCGCCCGGTATTCAGCCTGACGGTGGTGCCGGAGCGCGTTGGCGACATGGATGCAACCCTGGCGCGCCTGAGCGACATCCTGAGTATTGCCGATGAAGATCTGGAACGATTCCAGCGCCGACTGCGGGAGCCGCGACGTCCGTTCCAGGCGATCCCCCTGAGTTACGATCTCGACGAAGCCGAAATTGCCCGCATGGCAGTGCACCGGCATCAGTTTCCCGGGGTGGAAGTTGAGGCCGAACTGGTTCGCTACTATCCCCATAGCGAGCTGACCGCCCATGCCCTGGGGTTTGTCGGCCGTATCAATCGCGACGAACTTCAGCGTATCGATCCGGTCAATTACGCGGGGACCAACTACATCGGCAAATCCGGGATTGAGCGTTTCTACGAGGAGGCGCTTCACGGTCAGGTGGGCTACCAGCATGTAGAAACCAACGCCCGTGGCCGGATCTTGCGGGTGCTTGAGCGAGTAAATCCTGTTCCGGGCGAAGACCTCCAGCTCCATCTTGATTTGCGGCTCCAGCGTCGGGCGCATGAGCTGATGGAGGGCAGGCGAGGTGCGATCATTGCTATCGAGCCCAAGACCGGCGGGATTCTGGCGCTTGCCAGTGTGCCCGGTTTTGATGCCAATAAGTTTGTGACCGGTATCAGCGTCAATGATTATCGCGAATTGAGTCAGAGTATCGATAAGCCATTGTTTAACAGGGCGCTCCGGGGCCAGTACCCCCCTGCGTCGACCATCAAGCCCATGATGGCTGTTGCTGCGCTGGACAGCGGAGCAACGGATAAAGACCGTAGAATCTGGGACCCGGGATACTTCCAGTTGCGTGAGGGCGGGAGGCGCTTTCGGAACTGGAATCGCTCTGGTGATGGCTGGGTGGATCTGAAGTACTCGATGGCGAGATCCAATGATGTTTACTTTTACGCAGTGGGCGTTGATATGGGGGTGGATGTCATGTCTTCCTATCTGGCCCGGTTCGGCTTTGGTGAGGATGCCACCCTGGATGTGTCCGGTGCTTTGACCGGGTTGTTGCCGACCGCAGACTGGAAAAGGGCCGTGAGAAATGAACCCTGGTATCCCGGAGACTCAGTCAACATGAGCATTGGGCAGGGTTTTTTGCTGGCAACGCCCATGCAACTGGCAACGGCTACAGCATTGATTGCCAATCGCGGAGCCTGGGTTGAGCCCAGGTTGCTTAAGGATGTTCACGGCGACAGTCCAGTGGAGGAGTTCCTGCCGGAGCAGACGCATGAACAGCTTGAACTGAAGGATCCTGACGATTGGGAATATGTCGTCGATACCATGGAAGAAGTGATGCATGGTGCCCGGGGGACGGGTCGAAGCGCTGGTCGAGGCGCAAGCTACCGAATGGCCGGTAAAACCGGCACGGCCCAGGTATTCAGTCTTGGTCAGGATGAGGAGTACGACGAAGAGCAGATAAGGGAACGGCTTCGGGACCACGCGCTGTTTGTCGGGTTTGCGCCAGCGGATGACCCCAAGATCGCAGTGGCGGTTATCGTTGAAAATGGTGGCAGTGGCAGCGGCGCCGCGGCTCCGGTTGCCCGCGCCTTGTTTGATGCCTGGCTGGAGGAGTTTCCGGCGGAGCAGGCGGAACCTGTAATCAGCGATTCCAGCGCGGCCGGGGGAGACAACTGATGGCCGGCAGCAAATTGTGGAGCAGTCAGACTAGCAGCGATCTGGGGCGCAACCGCAGTATCTGGTCAGCGTTGCATCTGGACCCGATTCTCCTGGGGCTTCTGTTGTTGCTCGTCGGTGGCGGCCTTTTTGTGCTTTACAGTGGTGCTGACCGGAATATTGATGTGGTCAAGGCACAGGGTATTCGCCTGGGCGTTGCCTTTGTGGTGATGTTCGTATTCGCTCAGTTGGACCCGGCGGTCTTTCGCCGATGGGCGCCCTGGCTCTACGGCTTGGGGCTGATCGGGCTGGTCGCCGTGTTGCTGGTGGGTGTTGGTGCGAAAGGGGCGCAGCGCTGGCTGGCACTGCCGGGGCTACCCCGGTTTCAGCCTTCCGAGTTCATGAAGCTGGTGGTGCCGATGATGGCGGCCTGGTATCTCTCTCGCTATTACCTGCCGCCGACCTTCCCGAAGGTGATGACGGGGCTGGTGATCGTTCTGCTGCCGATGTTCCTGATCATCCAGCAACCGGATCTCGGTACCTCTCTGCTGGTCGGCATGGCCGGCATTTTCGTGGTGTTTTTTGCCGGTATCAGCTGGAAGTTGATTGCCGCGTTCCTCGCCATGGTCTCGGTTTCTGCCCCCCTGATGTGGTTCTTCGTCATGCGGGAATACCAGAAGCAGCGGGTATTGACGCTGTTGGACCCTCAGAGCGATCCACTCGGAGCCGGCTGGAATATTATCCAGTCGAAAACCGCGATCGGTTCCGGCGGTATGGAGGGCAAGGGCTGGTTGCAAGGCACCCAGTCACACCTGGAGTTTTTGCCGGAAAGCCACACCGACTTTATTGTCGCGGTGCTGGCAGAGGAGTTCGGTTTTATCGGTATGTTGCTGCTGTTGACGGTGTACTTCCTGATTATCCTGCGTTGTCTCTATATCTCGGTTACCGCCCAGGACTCCTTCAGCCGGTTGGTGGCCGGAGCGCTGACGATGACGTTCTTTATCTATATCTTCGTCAACATCGGAATGGTGAGCGGCCTGTTGCCAGTGGTCGGTGTGCCTTTGCCGTTGATCAGCTATGGCGGCACCTCAAGTGTCACTTTGATGGCGGCGTTCGGCGTGCTGATGTCGATTCACACCCATCGCCGGATGATCACCGCCTGAACCAGTAATGATGGCTGCCCGGTAATGGTGTATACACAAGGGAACCCGTTACAATGTTGCTGGTCAGTAATGGCGGTATCAATACACAGGTTTTGGGGTAGTGAACAGACATGGTCAAGGTCTCTGACAAACGGATCCCCGCACTGGCTTTAGCTGCCTTGCTGGCCGGCTGTGCCAGCAGTCCTGAAGTTGACCACTCGTCACGCTACACCATTAAGCAGGATCGGGCTCCTTCGGGCAGCTTTGACGCCAGTGGCCTGGCCGATGCCACACCCCGTTATGAGCAGCCACGGACGGCTGGCAACAAGTCGCCCTATACGGTCTGGGGCAAGCGCTATCATGTGATGGACAGTAACGACGGCTACGTGCAGCGCGGCACCGCGAGCTGGTATGGCGAGAAATTTCACGGCCACAAGACCTCCAACGGTGAGGTGTTCGACATGTATGCCATGTCGGCGGCACACAAATCCCTTCGGATTCCGGGTTACGCGCGAGTGACCAATCTCGATAACGGCCGTTCGGTGATTGTCCGTGTGAACGATCGCGGCCCCTTCCACGGGGATCGCCTGATCGATCTGTCCTATGCCGCTGCCAAGAAGCTCGGCTATCAATCCCGTGGTACTGCCAGGGTCGAAGTGGCCGCTATTACGGTGCGTCCGGACGGCGCCATGTTTCTGGCTGGCAAGCCGTTTGATGCCGCTGGCCAGGCTCCGGTGGTTGCCTCACAGGCTTCCGGAACAACAGAGCTGGCCGCCGGTGAGGGGCTGTTTGTCCAGCTCGGCGCATTCAGTCAGCGGGATCCGGCTGAGGCCATGCGCGAGCGTCTGCTGGGAGTGCTGGATAATCCTGTGAGGGTCCGGGAGATCACCACTGATAATGGCCGGTTCCATCGGGTTCAGGTGGGGCCATTCAAGAGCGAGGGCGACGCGCGCTACGCTCAGAACCTTCTGGAATCCAGAGGGTTCCGGCAGTCTATTGTACTGACCGATTCGCACTGAACCGACTGAGTTCAGAACCAACATAAGACAAGCATCTGACGACGAATGAAACTATCCATGGCTTTCAAGACTGTAACTCGAACCCTGTTTCTGGTTTTCTCCCTGCTGCTGATGAGCGGGCAGGCCTCGGCGCAGGCGGTACTGATTCCGTCTCCGCCGCAGATTGCCGGTAGCTCCTGGGTATTGATGGATCCGCTCAGTGGTCGTGTGATCATGGAGCACAATAGCAATGAGCGTTTGCCACCGGCGAGTCTGACCAAAATGATGACGGCCTATATTGTCGAGCGCGAGCTGGATGAAGGCCGTATCTCCATGTCGGATATGGTGCCGATCAGTGTCAAAGCCTGGCGTACCGAAGGTTCCCGAACCTTTGTGCAGGAAGGCACTTCGGTTTCGGTTGAGGATCTGCTCAAGGGTGTGATTATCCAGTCTGGCAACGATGCGTCTGTGGCGTTGGCCGAGTTTGTGGCCGGCAGTGAAGGGGCTTTCGTGGACATCATGAACCAGCAGGCGCAACTGCTGGGCATGAAAGATACCCACTTCGAGAACGCCACTGGCCTGCCCTCCGCAGACCATTTCTCAACCGCCTACGATCTTGCGGTCCTGGCACGGCATATTATCCAGGACTATCCGGAAAACTACCCGCTGTATGCGCAGAAGCACTTCACCTACAACAATATTCGTCAGCCCAACCGAAACAGCCTGCTGTGGCGGGATGACAGCGTTGATGGTTTGAAAACCGGGCACACGGAAGAGGCCGGTTATTGCCTGGTGGCATCGGCCAAGCGGGGTGAGACCCGGCTGATTGCTACGGTTATGGGAACCAGCAGCTCTGAGGCCCGGGCCCAGGAAGTGCAGAAAATGCTCAACTACGGCTTCCGCTACTTTGAAACCGAGCGGCTATTCCGTGCCGGTCAGGAGCTGATGGCGTCCAGAGTGTGGGGCGGTCAGGCGGATGAGGTGTCGGTAGGCATGCCGGAGGATATCTATGTCACCATTCCCCGTGGCTCCCGCGAGCAACTGGAATCGGTGGTCGACCTTGATTCCGTCATAAAAGCGCCCATTAAAGTGGGAGATGAGCTGGGCCGCGTTCGTGTTGTTCTGGGCGGTGAAACCGTGGTGGATGAGCCTGTGTTGGCGCTCACCGAAGTGCCGGAAGGCGGTTTGTTCAAGCGCATCTGGGATGCCATCAAGCTGTTTTTTGTTCAACTGTTTAACTGAGGTTGAGGCGCTGTTTGCCTTAGCCGGGAGTAATGTGCGGCATGACTGAGCCGAAAGCACCAAAAATCGAGTTTCCCTGTGACTATGTCATCAAGGTGATTGGCAATGCCGCGCCCGATTTCACCGAATTTGTGGTGGAGGTCGTTGAGCAGCATGCCCCGGGACTGTCTGAAGCGGACATCTCGGTGAACGACAGCAGCAAAGGCCGGTTTTCTTCGGTTCAGCTGAAAATTGTGGCGACCGGTGAAGATCAGCTCAAAGCACTGTTTGAAGAGCTCAAGGCCAGTGGCCGCGTTCACATGGTGTTGTAACCGTGGCTGACCTCATCGTGCGGTCACTGGGGCAGCAGCCCTACATGGAAACCTGGGAAGCGATGAAATCGTTCACCGCCAACCGGGACGAGGCCACCGTGGATGAGCTCTGGTGCCTGGAGCATCCCCGGGTGTTTACCCAGGGGCAGGCGGGTAAAGCCGAGCATATCCTTCTGCCAGGAGACATTCCGGTGATTCAGGTGGATCGAGGTGGCCAGGTGACCTACCACGGCCCCGGGCAGCTGGTGATCTACCTGCTGATTGATCTGACCCGGCGTAAACTCGGGGTGCGTAACCTGGTCAGTGCTATTGAACAAGCGATTGTCCGTACCCTGGCCCAAGGCGGCATTGAAGCAGCACCGCGGTCAGACGCGCCGGGTGTCTATGTGAACGGCGCCAAGATTGCGTCCTTGGGTTTGAGGGTCCGCCGGGGCTGCTCCTTCCATGGCCTGGCTTTGAATGTGAACATGGACATGGAACCCTTCTCCCGAATCAACCCTTGTGGCTACGCGGGTATGTCCATGTGCCAAGTCAGTGATTTTGAGGCCGGAGCCTCGGTCTATGACCTGGAACGCCGGCTGGTGAGCGAGCTGGTCGAAGGCCTGGGCCATTGTCAGGTGGAGCAACGTCAGGGCTGGTGAAGCGCCTCAGTAGCCTGACACACGCGATTTCTCCCCAGCGTCTTGGCCTGATACAGCGCCTCATCGGCCCGTTGCAGCAGGCGATCGATCGACTCCGACCCCTGTATACAGGCCACGCCGATGCTGATGGTGGCGGTCACTCGCTTGCCCGCGCAGTCAATGGCCTGGCTCGCCACGGCTGAACGGATTCGCTCTGCCGTAGCGGCGGCTTCGGTCAGGGCGGTTTCGGGGAGTAGTACCAGAAACTCTTCTCCGCCCCAGCGGGCGATGGTGTCCACCTTGCGGCTCTGGCCGGTCACGGTGCGGGCAACTAACACGATCATGTCGTCGCCCGCCTGGTGACCGTAGCTGTCGTTTACATTCTTGAACAGGTCGATATCCATCAGCAGAACCGAGAAGCTGCGACCGTTACGCAGGTAGCGCTGATACTCTGTTTCCAGTTGTTCCAAACCTTCGCGGCGATTGGCCAGGCTGGTGAGCGCGTCGTGCTTGGCGGCGTACTCGAATTCTGCGGCCAGCCGGATCAAGCCTAGCTTGCTCCGCCGCCGGCTCTGGTCGAGGATGTAGCAAGTGGCCATTTCGAAAGCCAGCACGATGATCATGGAAAGCCGGAAGCTGGTACTGTAGGGCGAGTCAAAAACCATATCCCCCAACGGACTGAACAGAAATAATACGGCCAGCCATCCGCCCACACAGGCCAGTATGCCGACTCTGGCTTCACTGATGTAGAAGATTATGGGGGGATAGGCGAACAGCCAGATGATGGCCGACCCGTCTTCAACCGCCTGAATGGCCAGGTAGGTAAACAGAGCGATAATCAGGGTAATGAATGCCCGGCGCTGGAGGGTTTTGTGGCCCAGGCTCAGAAAGACGATCGCATTAATGGCCAGAAGGGCGGCGAAGGCCAGCAGCAGCTTTGAAGTTAACGGGTCCCCGTGGCCGGACGAGCGCCAGGCAAAAAACACAAGCAACGGCGCTGCCGCACAGGTGAGGCCGTTGATCAGGGCCGGTACCGGTATTTCGCCTTTAACGCGAAACTGGGACAGTTCGGCGTCTGGCGTTCTTGAAGCGGGCTGATTCATGTGTGCGTGATGTTGTTGTAGTTGATAAATATCACAGAAACCCTGCCAGCCAATACTAGACCGCTTTGTGAACTGTGACTGTGTCAAAACGTAATCAACGTCACGATCTCTTTTAAATTGGTCGAACTTTATACACATTGGCTGCAGGGGCAGCGCCAGAGCGACGACTGGGTTAGGTAGTTGCCCGCTCAGATCCGTATAATGGTCAGATGCATCGCAGGCATTCACATTTCCTGACAGAAACAGGTCTTTCATGTCGTCCAGCCGACCCGGAAAATCCGTCTCCCGAATCAAGACCGGCAGCTTTGAACGCAGGTTGTCGCTGACCCGAGCGGGGTTGTTCGCAGGCACGCGCATGGCGTCCCATATGGCGACCAACTGGTTCAGCAGCAAGGAAACCCGGGAACAGAGGCATCGGGCCATGTTGTCCAGCCAGGCCCGTTTTCTGGTGGACGAACTTGGCCGGCTCAAGGGCAGTGTGGTCAAGATCGGCCAGGTCATGGCGCTGTACGGTGAGCACTTTCTTCCGGAGGAAGTAACCGAAGCGCTGCACACCCTGGAAGACCAGACCACCTCCCTGGAATGGCCGGCCATCGAGCGGGTGCTCAAAGCCGAGCTGGGGGTGAGCCGGCTTTCGGAACTCGACATTGATCCTGAGCCTATTGGAGCCGCCTCACTTGGCCAGGTTCACCGTGCCGTGCGCCGTAGCGACGGGTTGGAGCTGGTGCTCAAAGTGCAGTACCCCGGTGTTGCCGATGCCGTGGACAGTGATCTGAACGCTGTAGCTCACCTGCTCAAAGTGGCGCGACTGGTCAGCTTCGGCCCTGAGTTCAACGACTGGCTGGAAGAAGTTCGGGAAATGATGCACCGGGAGGTGGATTACCGGCTTGAGGCCCGTACCACCGAAAAATTTCGCCAGATGCTCAGCCATGATGCACGCTTTGTGGTGCCCAGAGTGCTGCCTGAGTATTCAACCAATCATATTATTGCCTCGACCTATGAACACGGCCATTCCGTCAGTTCGGTGGCGGTTCGGGAGCTGTCATTGGAGCGACGCAGTGGCCTGGGGCAAGCGGCTCTGGAGCTGTTCTTCCGGGAATTATTCGAATGGGGCGAGATACAGACAGACCCGAATTTCGGTAACTACCGGATTCGGATCGCCGGCGAGCAGGGCGACGATTCGGAAACGGACCGGATTGTCCTGCTGGATTTTGGTGCCGTGCAGAGTTACTCGTCCGACTTTCTGGAGCCGGTGATCCAGATGATCAAGGCCTCCTACGAGGAGGATCTGGAGCAGGTTATTGTGGGTGGGATCGAGCTCAGATTCATGAGCCGGGACTGGCCGGCGGAAGTGTTGGACAAGTTTGGCAAGGTCTGTATGTCAGTACTGGAACCCCTGGCGAAGGACCGCAGCCAGTGGCCGGATTATGCCGTTAACAGTCATGGCCAGTATCGCTGGAAGCAGAGCGATTTGCCTTCGAGAGTGGCCAAGCAGGCGGCGCGGTCGGCTATCAGCCGGTATTTTCGGGTGCCTCCCAAGGAGTTTGTGTTCCTCAATCGAAAGCTGATCGGGGTCTACACGTTTATCGCGGTGTTGCACTCCGAGTTCAACGGCGAGGATCTGTTGAGAAAATACCTCTATGACGACGCCGGCGTTTAACCAGACGCGGTCAGCACTACCCAGATGACAAAGGCATAGCGAATCCCCTTGCCGATCCCCACCAGGACAATGAAATTCAGCCAGGGGACCCGCATAATGCCGCCCACCAGGGTCAGCGCATCGCCGCCGATGGGTAGCCAGCCCAGCAGCAGCGACCACTGCCCATAGCGATTGAACCGGTTTCGCGCCTTGTGTAATTGCAGTTCACTGACGGGAAACCAGCGTTTGTGCTTAAAGCGATCCACTTGCCGGCCGATAAGCCCATTAACCACTGACCCCAGGGTATTACCCATGGTTGCCCATAGCCACAACCAGAACAGCGGGTAATTCTGACTGACCAGAGTGCCAAGCAGTATTTCCGAATACGCAGGCAGTAGCGTTGCCGCGGCAAAAGATGTCAGGAACAGGGTCAGGTAGGCCAAAAACGCCTCCATGCTCTAGGATGTTGGTTAAGCCTCACAGAAAAAGGTTTCGATGTACATGAAACAACTCTCTCTGCGCGTAAAACTCTACGCCCTGGTGATTGCACTGCTGCTGACCATGGGGGTGAGTATTGTCATCACCGCCCAGCTTTCCCTCAGTTCCATGGAGGAACGGCTGACCCGGGAAACCCGGGGCACGGTACAAAGTATCGTCATGGATCAGCTTAGCGCTACCGCAGGGAAATACGGTGAGCTGGTGACCGGGGTATTCGAAACCGCCTACCAGACGCCTGAAGTAGTTCGGAGCCTGATTACCCGAAATATCGAAGCGGACAGTTCGGGACGGATCAGCCGGCGGGATCTGCAGGAAACTATTGGCACCGTTCTTGAAGAGCAGTCCCACCTGAGCTCGATCTACGCTCAGTTTGAGCCGGATGGTTACGACGGTCAGGACATCTACTTTACCGGCGGCGTGGAAGAACACAGCAGTGATGAGGGTACGCTGGAGATCTACTACTATCGGGACCGGGCCGGCAATGTGGTATTCAGCAGAACCGAAGACCCTGCGACCAAATACCTGGACAATCGGAATGAGTTCGGCATTCGTGAAGCCGAGTGGTATTTGTGTTCCCGCGATTCTCGGAAGCCCTGCCTGATGGAGCCCTACGACTATGAGATTGAAGAGGGCTACTCCGAGCTGATGACCAGCCTGGTGGTGCCGGTGATCAGTGACGGCGAGTTTGCCGGGGTGGTCGGTTCCGACATCAACCTGTCGACACTGCAGTCGACCATTGCCCGCGTCAGCGAGGAACTCTTTGACGGCCAGTCACGGGTCACATTGCTGAGCGAGAAAGGCCTGATTGCTGCTTCGAGTCATTATCAGGAGCATCTGGGCCGGCCACTGCGGGAAGCACTGCCGGATCTGGCTGGCGAATTTACGGCGTTGCACCGCAACGGAGGCAGCTTCGACAACGGTGAGATTCTCGCCGTGTCGTATCCCGTCAAGGTCGCGTTACCGGGCGCTGAATGGTCGCTGTTGATTGAATTGCCGCGCGATATCGCCCTGGCCAGTGTGAATGAAATAACGGCGTTGCTGTCAGACGAAGTAACCAGCACGGCCACCCGCCAAACCGTGGTGGGCATTGTGGTGGTCGTGCTTGCGATTGCCGTATTGGTGTTGCTGGTGCGTTCGGTTACCCGGCCGCTGGACGAAATCCGGAAGCGCATGCGCAATCTGGCCAGTGCCGAGGGCGATCTTACCCGTGAACTGGATATTGACACTCATGCCGAGCTGATTGACCTTGCTGGCGGCTTTAATGCCTTCCTGGCCCGCCTGAGGGAAATGATCAACGACCTTAAAGATGTGAATGCCCAGGTGCGGGGGCAGGCTTCGGATGTGGGCGCCATTGCACGGGATACCGATGAACAGACAGCCCGCCAGCATCAGGATATCGACAGTGTGGTGACCGCCATGAATGAAATGTCGGCGGCGGCGGGGGAAGTGGCCGGCTTTGCTGGCGAGGCAGCGGATAATGCCCGGGCTGCGCGGGATGGCATTAAATTTACCCAGGATACTCTGGGTACGGCGTTGCGGGGCGTGGATGCACTGGCCGGCGATATGGATCAGGCCAGCTCGGCTATTGGTCACGTGGCCCAGCGTAGTGAGGAAATTAACCGGATTCTGGAAGTAATCCGTGGCATTGCTGAGCAGACCAATCTGCTGGCACTGAATGCCGCTATCGAGGCTGCACGGGCCGGAGAGCAGGGGCGTGGCTTTGCGGTGGTAGCCGATGAAGTGCGCACGCTGGCGTCCCGAACCCGCGAATCCACGGACGAGATCAGTGGCATGATTGAGCGCCTGAAAGGCGACGTGGACGGTGCGGTAACGGTCATTGGAACCGGGGTGGAGCGAGCCACCAGCGCGGTAGAGGGAACCCGGGAAGCCAGTCACTCGCTGGCCACAGTGGTAGAGCGTATCGCCACGATTGTTGAACATGTCACCCAGGTGGCCACCGCCGCTGAGGAGCAGAGTTCGGTGAGCGAGGAAATTAACCGGAACCTGACCCACATCGGCGACGCAGCCAACGATCTGAGGGAGTTGGCGCAGCGGGTCCGTCAGAGTGGCGAAGCGCTCGATGGCCAGGTTCAGGTGCTGGATCGCGAACTGGGCCGCCTGAAAACCTGAGGCTGGCCCTTCTTCGGGCGATATCGGTATCGTCAGCTACTATCACGATCATGGCGAGGATCAATTTTCAATTGGTGCTCGCCATGCCATTATTGCGACATTATAAATGCGCTGAGTGCCAGCCACTCGCAACCCTTTGAGTCAGGAGGTATGTATGGAGCAGGTCACGATTTATGGCCGTTCAAGTTGTGGTTTTTGCGTTCGGGCAAGGGACCTGTGTGAATCCAGAAACATCCCCTACGTGTGGGTGGACATGATCGAAAAAGGCATGAGCAAACAGGACATTGCCGACCGTATCGGCCATCCGGTCTACACGGTGCCCCAGATTCTGGTGGGTTCCGAGTATGTGGGTGGTTTCGACGATTTCTCGGCGTATGTGCGCCGCCATGAGGCGCAAACGGCCAGTTAGGTCGCAGCCGTTTGTAGCGTAAAAAAGCCCGGCAATTTTGGCCGGGCTTTTTTGTAGGGCTGCAGGGCAGGATCAGAGTTCGAACTCGGTCCTCAGTTTCTTCTCCACCAGCTGGTTCTTCAGCTTGGCCACCCTGGGCAGACCGTCGTCAAACGGCGGGAAGCTTTCGCCGGCGATCAGCGGCTGCAGGTAATCCCGGCAATCCTGAGTGATGCCAAAGCCGTTGTCTGTGATGTAATGGATCGGCATTTTCTTTTCCTGGTTGGCGACCTCGCTGAGGTTGGCCTCGCCGATTGACCAGCGATAAGGCTTGGCCTGATCCCGCACGATGGTGGGCATCAGAGCTTGTTTGCCTGCCAGGGCCATTTCCACCGCAGCCTTGCCAACCGCGTAAGCCTGCTCCACGTCAGTGGCCGAGGCAATGTGCCTGGCTGCACGCTGCAGATAGTCTGCCACTGCCCAGTGGTATTTGTGGCCCAGGGCCTGTTTCACCATATTGGCCAGGGCCGGGGCAACACCACCAAGCTGGGTGTGGCCGAAGGCATCCTTGGCGCCGGCATCGGCAACGAAGCGGCCGTCTTCGTATTGGGCGCCTTCAGACGCCACCACCACACAGTAGCCGTAATCCCTCACGCACTGATCCACCCGCTCCAGGAATTTCTCCCGGTTGAAGGGAATTTCCGGGAACAGGATGATGTGAGGCGGTTCGCCCTCGCCCTGTCCGGCCAGCCCACCGGAGGCTGCTATCCAGCCGGCGTGGCGTCCCATCACTTCCAGAATGAAGACCTTGGTGGACGTTTCACACATGGACTTGATATCCAGGCTGGCTTCCAGGGTGGACGTGGCAATGTACTTGGCCACGGAGCCAAAGCCGGGGCAGCAGTCGGTGAAGGGCAGGTCGTTATCGACGGTCTTGGGCACGCCGATGCAGGTGATCGGGTAACCCATGCGGTCGGCCAGCTGGGAGACCTTGTAGGCGGTATCCTGGGAATCACCGCCGCCGTTATAGAAGAAGTAGCCTATGTCGTGGGCCCGGAACACTTCAATCAGGCGCTCGTATTCGCGCTGGTTCTCGGAAATATTCTTGAGCTTGTATCGGCAGGAGCCGAAAGCCCCGCCCGGCGTGTGGATCAGGGCCTGGATGGCGTCGTCAGATTCCAGGCTGGTGTCAATCAGCTCTTCTTTCAACGCGCCGATGATGCCATTACGGCCGGCATAGACCTTGCCGATCTGGTCCGGGTATTTACGTGCGGTCTGGATAACACCGCAGGCACTGGCATTGATAACGGCGGTGACCCCGCCAGACTGGGCATAAAATGCGTTCTTGATAGCCATCTCGGGCTGAAGCCTCCTGCTGGTTCAATGATGGCGCAGATGATACGCCAAACACCGCGGTTTTTCATGAGCATATGCCGGCTCTTGACCGCGCAGAAAGTATGGTAGAGGCTTGGCAGGTTTCAAACCGGAGGCACAACCTTAATGCATATACATATTCTGGGCATTTGCGGCACGTTCATGGGCAGTCTGGCGGTGATCGCCCGGGAGCTGGGGCATAAGGTGACTGGTTCGGACCAGGGTGTTTATCCCCCCATGAGCACTCAGCTGGAGGCCCAGGGCATTGCATTGACGGAGGGTTACCGTCCCGAGAATCTGGAGTCGAAACCGGATCTGGTGCTGATCGGGAACGCCATGTCCCGGGGCAATCCAGAAGTGGAAGCAGTGCTCAACCGGCGCATTGATTATATGTCTGGCCCTGAATGGCTTGCCCGGGAGGTCCTGCGCCACCGTTGGGTGATGGCCGTAGCCGGTACCCATGGCAAAACCACCACAACGGCCATGCTGCTGTGGATTCTCGACCAGGCCGGCTTTGATGCCGGTTACCTGATAGGCGGTGTGCCCCAGGACTTTCCGGTGTCTGCCCGGCTGGGCAGCAGTGATTTCTTTGTGATCGAGGCGGATGAGTACGACAGCGCGTTCTTTGACAAGCGCTCCAAGTTTATCCACTACCGCCCGAATACCCTGATTCTGAATAACCTGGAATTCGACCACGCCGACATTTTCGAAAACGTGGAAGCCATCGAGCGTCAGTTCCACCACCTTGTGCGTACCGTACCGTCTCAGGGCCTGATCATTCGACCTGCCCTGGACAGCCACCTGGATAATGCCCTGGAGATGGGGTGCTGGAGCCCGGTGCAGGATACGGCTATCGGCAGCGAGATCAGCCGCACGGCGGACTGGCGGGCAGAGCTTCTGGCTGAGGACGGCAGCCGCTTCATGGTCATCCACCATGAGCAGCCGGTGGCGACCCTGAAATGGAACCTGACCGGCTTGCACAATGTACGTAATGCCCTGTCGGCGATTGCCGCTGCCCGTCATGTGGGCGTTACGCCTGACCATGCGGTGGCGGCGTTGTGCCGGTTCTCTGGAGTCAAGCGCAGAATGGAGCTGGTGGGCGAAATCGGCGGTGTGCGCGTATACGACGACTTTGCCCATCATCCAACCGCGATTGCGTCCACCCTGGAGGGGTTGCGCAACCGGGTGGGGGATGAGCCAATCCTGGCCATTATCGAACCCCGCTCCAATACCATGAAGCAGGGTGTGCACAAGCAGACGCTGATTCCGAGTGCCGCACTGGCAGACCGGGTGCTCTGGGGTAATCTCAGTGATATGGACTGGTTGCCGGAACTGGTGGGGAGCTGGCAGGCGGAACATGGTGAGCTGGATCATCACAGGGTGGAGGCGTCGGTGGAGGAGCTGATTGAGAAGGCCCTGGAGGGACTGCCAGAGACCTGTCATATCGTAATCATGAGTAATGGCGGTTTTGGCGGCATTCATCGGAAACTGGTGGCGGAACTGGAGAAGCGTCGTGGCTGAACAATCACCGGTTGTTAATCTGGCGTTTACCGGCGCGTCGGGAGCCCAGTACGGGCTTCGTCTGTTGCAGTGCCTGGTAGCCAACGGTTGCCGTGTGAACGTGATGATCAGTAAGGCCGCCCAGGTGGTGATCGCGACTGAAACCGATTTTCGGCTGCCGGGTTCTACGCCTGCCATGGCAGAGGCCTTGTCGGACTTCGCCGGTGCGCAGCCCGGTCAGGTGCAGGTCTTTGGCCGGGAGGAGTGGTTTTCTCCACCGGCTTCCGGTTCCGGCGAGAAGGCGCCGCTGGTGATATGCCCCTGCAGCACTGGCACGCTCTCGGCTCTGGCGACCGGGGCCAGCAATAACCTGATCGAGCGCGCCGGCGATGTGGCCCTGAAGGAGCGCCGCAAGCTGATTCTGGTGTTACGGGAGACGCCCTATTCTGAGGTACACCTGGAAAACATGCTCAGGCTTACCCGCATGGGTGCGGTGATGATGCCGGCGAGCCCCGGGTTCTATCACAACCCGCAGTCGGTGGATGATCTGGTCGATTTCATGGTTGCCCGGATTCTCGACCACCTGGATTTTCCGCAGACCCTGGTACCCCGCTGGGGCGAGAAGAAAGCCGACTGACCCGTTCCGGGGCGATGGTTTTGGCCAAAACGATTGATGGTTTTCACCATTGAGCGAAACCCCACCCCGCCACAGACTTGCTGAACACAACGATAAACCAACCCGTTCACCGAGGTTCAGCAATGATTCCACGTACTCTGTTCGATGCCGATCTTGAAGGCTTCCGGGACTCCGTTCGCAAATTCCTGGAACAGGAAGCCGCTCCGTATCACGACCAATGGGAAAAGGATGGCCAGGTCAGCCGGGAGCTCTGGAAAAAAGCGGGCGAGCTGGGGTTCCTATGCCCCATGCTGCCGGAAGAGTACGGCGGTGTGGGGGCCGATTTCCGTTACTCGGCGGTGATCATGGAAGAAATCTCCCGGGCCGGATTGTCCGGCATTGGCTGGGGGCTGCACTCCGATATCGTGGCGCCCTATATCCTGAACTACGGCTCGGAAGAGCAGAAGCAGAAGTATCTTCCCAAAATGGCATCAGGTGAAATGATCACTGCCATCGCCATGACCGAGCCTGGGGCAGGTTCCGATCTTCAGGGCGTGAAAACCACGGCCATCCGCCAGGGTGACCATTACATTCTGAATGGCTCAAAAACCTTTATCACCAACGGTCAGCTAGCGGATCTGGTGATTGTTGTTGCCAAGACTGACCCCAAAGAAGGTGCCAAGGGCACCAGCTTGTTGCTGGTCGAAACCGCTTGGGAGGGCTTTGAAAAGGGCCAGAATCTGAACAAGGTGGGCATGAAGGCCCAGGATACCTCTGAGTTGTTCTTCCAGGACGTAAAAGTTCCGGCAGATAATCTGTTGGGCAGCATGGAAGGACAGGGCTTCTTCCAGTTGATGCAGGAGTTGCCGGCAGAGCGGCTTCAGGTGGCTCTGACCGCCGTCGCTGCCGCCGAGGCCGCCTGGCAGTGGACCCTGGATTACGTGAAAGAACGCAAAGCCTTCGGTAAACCGGTCATCGCGTTCCAGAACACTCGTTTCAAGCTGGCCGAGCTGAAAGCCGAAATCACGGCAGCCCGTGTCTTTACAGACCGCTGCCTGGAGCTGCACCTCGACAAGAAGCTGGATATCCCGACGGCGGCCATGCTCAAGCAGCACACCACCGACCTTCAATGCAAGGTGATGGACGAATGCGTTCAGCTGCACGGTGGCTATGGCTACATGTGGGAGTACCCGATTGCCCGGGCGTGGGCCGATTCGCGCGTGCAGCGGATCTACGCCGGTACCAACGAAATCATGAAAGAAATCGTGGCGCGGTCGTTCTGACGAATTGCCCCGATTTGCAGGCCCCGGCACATTCCGGGGCCTGCTCGTTACCAAACTTTACAAATTGCCAAGCCTGTCAAGGTCTCCCGGCGGCACATCTCCTAAAGTAGCGGCACAACCTCTAACAAGGATAAATGGTTGCCGCGATGAAACGTCTGATCAGTGTTACCGTTCCTCTGCTGTCACTTGCGATCGCCGGCTGTGGCGATGAATCCGATGACCTGCCGGTTGATGGCCGGGAGTTCGATGGTGTTACCTACAGCGAGCGGGCGCCCTACAAGGGGCGTGTGATCGACGGATACCTCAACAATGCCCGGGTCTGGCTGGATCTTGACGACAATGGCCAGTACACCGCAGGGCCGGTGGAGATTGAGCTGGACAGCGGTAATACCCACATACTCGAGGACGGCGAGCCAACCGTGATGAGCGGTCCCGGCGGGCGGTTCTCCATGGATGTTTCCGCACTGGATGTTCCGCCATCCATCGGCGCAAACCTGGACCCCAGGGATTATCCGCTTTATGCCCTCGCCATTCCCGGGCAGACCCTGGAGGAGCGAAGCTACGGCGATGAGCCGGTCAGTCGGGCGTTTTTGATGTCGGCAAGTCCCGGCGTCACCAATATTACCCCACTGACTACGCTGGCCCGCTTCCGGAGCCTGGCCGGGCAGTGGAATACTGAAAATCCGATTCCGGATAACCGTTTTGCGGATCTGGACGGTATCAATCTGTGGAAGGACTATATCCTTGCCAATGACGACCGCGCTCACGCCTATGCCCGGGCGCTGGCGCGTTTCATGGGCAGCCAGATTCCTGATGGCTACAACGATTACCTGGCAGGGAATGGCAGTGACGGCAGCGAGGCCAGCCTGTTACCGCGTGACGGAGTGTACCTGCTTGGCTATTCCGTGGTTCAGAACGTTGATGAGATTATTGCGATTGTCGATGCCGCTGTATCCGGTGGCAACTACGGCAATGTGGATACCGATACGCTGGTACTGCCGGATGTTGATGTGGAAGTCAGCAATCCCAGGCTGCTGGTCAGCCAGCGGATTTCGGCACGGCCAACCCGATCAGACACGCTGCCCACCAATACCTCGGATCTGGGCGCCTCGGCAGAGTTATCGTTTGAATACAGTGAGGGTGGCAGGCTGCTGGCTGTGTCCAGCCGGGGCTGCATAGGTATTTCGCTGCCTGAGATGGTCCGCTTGTTTCAGGCCGATGGCTATATGACCAACCTGAAGACCCAGTGGCTGCCATCGTCCTCCCTTTCACCTCAAAGTGCCGTCTGGTACGACAGGGAGGGCGTGCACGAGCGTCTGGAGTTTGCGTGGGAGAATGGCACGGCCAGTCTCGATACCGTCACCACGTGTCACGAGCAGACGCTCGGGGTAACGCCAGGGGGAACCGAGCTGGATGGTATCAGTGACATCAGTTGGGTTTGGGATGAGCAGACCGGGACTCTGCTGGAATCCGTGCCCGATAGGGCTGACCGCGAACTGAAGGTTGAGTCGGCCAATTCTCCAGCGGAAGTCCTGGATGGCGAACAGCCGCCACTGGATCTGGTGAGTGGGTATCAACTTACCGAAGGCGGTGTTCTGGAAGCAGGTGTTCAGTTTACAGGTGGAGGAGCCACCTGCGCGCCGCAGGGTGTTGCGCCAAACGATACCGAGCGCAACGGCCAGTACGCGACCCGCCTGTTTCCCTTCTCGTTTACCAGTGATGTTGCCGCCTCCGATCTTTTCGGGGCCGGCGCCTATGAATACGATATTGATGATCGCAATGGCGTCTCTGTTGCCCGCTTGCTCCGGTTCCCGTTCCTGGATCGGGCGACCGAAAATCTGCCAGAAGTGGATTCCGCGAACGGAGCGTTCCAGTGGCAGCTGTTTTACGACGCACTGAACGGCGATGGCCTGGATCCTCAGCGCCCGAACCTGCTCAAGACCGCTTATCTGGTCGATTTCCTGGCGACATCTGAGTGCGGCGACGGCCCTCTCGACCGGCCGGGCCGGGCGTATGCCACAGTGGAGTACGAGTACCAGACCCTCTCGGACTATCTGTTGGACAAGCTGTCGGAGTAAGGCTGTTAGCGGGAAGGGTGATAGATGGTTGGTCTGTCGCCCTTTCAGGCAGCACAAAATGCTCGGCTTCAATACGGCGAATTGAACGTAAGGCCTTGCTGATTTTTTCGGGGATTTTGGTTTCGTATGCCATTTTCTGGGGAAGAAAATGGTGCCGAGGAGAGGACTTGAACCTCCACGGGGTTGCCCCCACTAGCACCTGAAGCTAGCGTGTCTACCAATTTCACCACCTCGGCAGGTGATTTGCAGATTCGCGTTTAGTTTATTGAAAACTGAGCGTTTCTGCCAGTGGTGAGGAGTTGCCCCTCAACCGATGGCGCGTACTTTAATGATTCGCTCGGGAGCTGTCAAACATTTTTTTCAAAAAAAGTTTCTAGAGTGATGTCGGACGATTTCAGGGTATTTGTGCCTATATTGGCGCCCTTGTTAGGCAGCATTCCCATCCCAACGTTATACTGCATCAAACACGAATGATGCCGCACGGTTTGCGGTGAGACAGAAAGGATCCGAATGGTTTCCAGGAAGAACAAACAAAGTGACCCTCATGCCCAGCGTGAGGCCCAGAAATATGACAACCCCATCCAGAGTCGGGAGTACATTCTCCAACATCTGAAAGAGCGGGGCGCGCCGGCCACGCACGAGACCCTGTGTCAGGAGCTCGGGCAGACGTCTGCGGAAGGAATTGAAGCGTTGCGCCGTCGTCTGATTGCGATGTGCCGTGATGGACAGTTGATCTGTAACCGCCGTGATGCGTTCCTGCCGATCGAGGAAGCGGATCTGGTCACCGGGCGTGTGGTTGGACATCGTGATGGTTTCGGGTTTCTGATCCCCGATGACGGTGGCTCCGACCTGTTTCTGACTGCCCGGCAGATGCGCCAGGTATTCCACGGTGACCGGGTAGCCGCCCGGGTGGATCAGGTGGATGATCGCGGGCGCCGGGAAGGCAAGATTGTAGAAGTGCTGGAGCATCGCACCTCCCAGATCGTCGGTCGCTTTTTTAAAGAAAGCGGCATCGCCTTCGTAGTGCCAGAGAACGCCAGAATCAATCACGAGATACTGGTTCCGGATGAGCAGGCGGGTAAGGCGGTTCACGGCCAGTATGTTGTGGTGGAAATCATTCGTCAGCCGACGATTCGAACCCAGCCCACCGGCCAGGTTATCGAGATTCTGGGCGAGCACATGGCGCCGGGAATGGAAATCGATGTGGCCATTCGTTCCTACGAAATCCCCCATAGCTGGCCGCCCGCGGTCGGTGAGCAGGCCGCCTCGATTCCCGCGGAAGTGGCAGAGAAAGACAAGGCAAACCGGGTGGATATCCGCAACATGCGCCTGGTGACCATCGACGACGAGAGCGCTCGTGACTTCGATGATGCCATTTACTGCGAGCCTCGTTCCCGTGGTGGCTACCGGTTGGTGGTGGCCATCGCTGATGTATCCCATTACGTCCGCCCGGGGTCGCCACTGGATGAAGAGGCCATTCAGCGCGGTAACTCGGTGTATTTTCCGGACCACGTGGTGCCCATGCTGCCGGAGAAGCTCTCCAATGGCCTGTGTTCCCTGAACCCGGATGTCGACCGTCTGTGCATGGTGGCCGACATGACCATCAGTGCCGCCGGTAACATCAGCGGCTACACCTTCTATCAGGCCGTAATGCGCAGCCATGCCCGGCTGACCTACAACAAGGTCAGTGCCATGCTGGAGCATCCGGATACGGAGCAGGGCTACAAACTCAGCGCCCACTATGCGGATCTGCTGCCACATCTGCACAACCTGTATGACCTCTACAAGTTGTTGCGAAAGGCTCGCACCGAGCGTGGGGCCATTGATTTCGAGACCACGGAAACCAAGATTGTTTTCGATGCCCAGCGCAAGATTGAGGAAATTGTTCCGGTGCACCGGAACGATGCCCACAAGATTGTCGAAGAGTGCATGCTGTGCGCCAATGTGGCGACGGCCCGCTTCCTCAAGAAGCACAAGATTCCGGCGCTTTACCGGGTGCACGACGGGCCTTCGGAAGAGCGTCTGAGCAATCTGCGCCTGTTCCTGGGTGAGCTGGGATTGCAGCTGGGCGGCGGCGATAAGCCATCATCGGCAGATTACCAGGCCTTGCTGGGTCAGGTGGCCGACCGCCCGGATGCCAATGTCATCCAGATGGTGATGCTGCGCTCTCTGAGCCAGGCGGTGTACAGTCCTGAGGAAGCCGGGCATTTTGGTCTTGGCTTCGCCAGTTATACCCACTTCACGTCGCCAATTCGACGTTACCCGGACCTGATTGTGCATCGGGCCATCAAGTCCCGGATCCATAATCCCGAGGCGACCAAAGATCTGGTGTCTCCGAAAGTGCACGATCCCGAATTGGCAGAGTATCCCTACGATTACGCCCGCATGGAGCAGCTGGGTGAGCATTGCTCCATGACCGAACGCCGGGCCGACGATGCTACACGGGATGTCATGGCCTGGCTCAAGTGCGAGTTCCTGCGCGATCACGTGGGCGAGGAGTACAATGGCATTATCGGCGCGGTGGTGCCGTTTGGCTTCTTTGTTGAGTTGTCCGATATCTACATCGAAGGTCTGGTACACGTGTCCACGCTCAGTGGTGACTACTTCCATCACGATGCCGTCAAGCATCGTCTGATTGGTGAGCGCACGGCCGTCAGCTTCCGTCTGGGTGACGAAGTGCGAGTCCGCGTGGTGCGTGTCGATCTGGAAGACCGCAAAATCGATCTTGAGCTGGTAAGTACCCCCAGGCGCCGGAAGGCAGACCGCGATGCGCTGGAAGTGTCCAAGCGCGAGCCGCGGGGCAAAGGCAAGGGTGATCGCTCCGGTAAAGGGCGAAAATCCGGCAAGCCGGCCAGCGCCAAGGAAAAGCTGGCCGCAGAGGCGGCCCGCGAGGCGCGGTCCAAATCAGCCAAAGGTAAGCCGTCAGGCTCGGGCCGTAAGCGCAAGAGTCGCAAATAACACGTTACGCAGGAATTGATTGTCAGTGTCTCAGGAATATGTATTTGGCTGGCATGCCGTAGATGCCGTGCTGAAAAGAGAGCCGGAGCGGTTGCAACGGGTCTGGATTCAGACCGGTCGTCAGGATAAGCGGGTGAAGTCGGTTACCGATGCCCTTGACGGTCTGGGGGTGCCCTGGAAAGTGGTGCACCGGAAAGAGTTGGATGAGCGGGTGTCCGGTGTCCACCAGGGTGTTGTTGCTGCCGTTGCGGAAAGCCGGGAGTGGACCGAGGATGATCTTCTTGCCCAGTTGGCCGCCAGTGACAAGCCGCCATTCCTGCTGGTGCTGGATGGCGTGACGGATCCCCATAATCTGGGTGCGTGCATGCGCACCGCCGATGCGGCGGGAGTGCAGGCCGTGATTGTGCCCAAGGATAAATCTGCCTCGTTGACGCCGGTTGCCCGAAAGGTCGCCTGTGGGGCGGCAGAAACGGTACCGTTTGTCCGGGTGACCAATCTCGCCCGTTTCCTTAGGGAGTTGAAGGACCAGGGCGTGTGGTTGATTGGTACGGCAGGTGAGGCGGATGCCACCTTGTATCAGGCTGATTTCAAGGGGCCGGTTGCTCTGGTAATGGGCGCTGAAGGTAAAGGCATGCGCCGTCTGACCCGTGAACATTGTGACCAGTTGATCAACATTCCGATGCTCGGCCACGTCGACAGTCTGAATGTGTCGGTGGCGACCGGTGTCTGTCTGTATGAGGCGTTGCGCCAGCGCCTCGGTTAAACCTTGCACAAACAGGCCTGCGGGCCTAGAATACGTCACCCCTTTTTCAAGGGGTGGCTTTTTATTGTCTGTTGTATGGCAATGGTTAGCTTCGCTTTTGATCAAGCCTTTCTTGTAAAGCCTTATTGATAAAGCAAAAAAGAAACCGGCAGCACTTGCTGTCACCTCCTTGCTTTCACGCTCCGGCCACAACCACTGGTATGGCCACCGGGAGAAGGAAGCTGTTTAAACCGTAGGGAGAACTCATGCGTCACTACGAAATCGTTTTCATGGTACATCCGGATCAGAGCGAGCAGGTGCCCGCGATGATCGAGCGTTATACCAGCGTCATCACTGAAGATGGCGGCAAGGTACATCGCCTGGAAGATTGGGGCCGTCGTCACCTGGCTTACCCGATCAACAAGATCCACAAGGCTCACTACGTGCTGATGAACATCGAGTGTTCACAGGCAGCGATGGACGAGCTGACTCACAACTTCCGGTTCAACGACGCCATCATCCGTGACCTGATTCTGCGTCGCGACGAGGCCGTTACCGACCTGTCTCCGATGAAAGCCGCTGAGTCCCGTGAGGACCGTCGTTCCGGCGGAGACGATCGTCCACGTCGTTCAGCTGACTCTGAAGAGCGTCAGAGCGCATCCCAGGACGAAGAAGAGTAATTAACCGGAGTTAGGAGTTACGTTATGGCTCGTTTTTTCAGACGTCGTAAGTTCTGCCGCTTCACGGCAGAAGGTGTTAAAGAGATCGATTACAAGGATCTGGACACCCTGAAAGGCTACATCACTGAAACCGGCAAAATCGTGCCCAGCCGCATCACCGGCACCAAAGCACGTTATCAGCGTCAGCTGGCTACCGCTATCAAGCGTGCCCGCTACCTGGCACTGCTGCCGTATACGGACGGTCACGACCACTAAGTTTTAACGGACAGGACCCGGGACCATGCGTGCACTGGCACAGTATGTAATGCGCGGTCCCCTGCAGGCTGGCGGGGTTGCAGCGGTTACCACCGCAGTACCCTTACTGTTCTGGATTGGCGCAGCGGTAACTGGCCTGGTCGTTCTTCGACTGGGCATTCGCCAGGGGCTCAATATTGGCCTCTGGGCTTTGATTCCGGCGATCGGGTGGGCCGTTTACGGCCAGGATCCCACGGCGCTGGCGGTGCTGCTGCAGGTGATGCTGATGGCATCCATTATCCGGACGACGCTGTCCTGGGAAAGAGCGCTGTTGTCCGGTGCCTTTCTGGCGATACTGACCGGGCTGATGTTGCCTGTGATGTATCCGGCGCTGCTGAACGATCTGGTTCAGGCTGGTGTCGAGGTTTACGAGCAGTACAACACTGAAATGGCTCGTGCGCTGGGTGGTGAACTGGAACAGGTTATCCGGGACACCATGAACGCCAGCATGGCCGGTACCTACTTTGCCACCGCCATCGGTATGACGATGCTGGCAAGGTCGTGGCAGGCGGGGTTGTATAACCCCGGTGGATTCCGCAAGGAATTCCATGGCCTCAGGTTATCGCCGGCGGTAGCCGTAGTGTGCGCCATCACCATGGTGGTCGGCCCGATTCTTGGGCTGAATGCCATCCTGCTGGCCTGGGCTGCGGGCACCCCGCTGGTTCTGGCCGGGTTGGCTCTGGTGCACGGTGTGTTTGCTCGAAAGCAGTGGAGCGGAAACTGGTTGGCAATGTTTTACGTTGCTCTGGTTCTGCTGGGTCCCAATCTGTTGATGCTGTTAGTGGTTCTGGCTTTTGTGGATAGCTGGCTGGATATCCGGGGGCGTATACCCGCCGGTCCGGCTGAATAAAGCACGAAGAGGTTAACGAGATGGAAGTTATTCTGCTCGAGAAAGTCGCAAACCTTGGCTCCCTGGGTGACAAGGTAAAGGTTAAGGCCGGTTACGGTCGTAATTTCCTGCTGCCGTACGGCAAGGCCGTTCCTGCTACGGAAGCAAACGTAAAGGCGTTTGAAGAGCGTCGCGCTGAGCTGGAAAAAGCTGCTGCTGAGAAGCTGGCTGCTGCCCAGGCCCGTGCCGAAGCTCTGGAAGGCGCTTCCTTCACCATCACCTCCAAGGCCGGTGAAGAAGGCAAGCTGTTCGGTTCTATCGGTGTTCGTGACATTGCCGACGCAGTGTCTACCGGTGGTACTGAAGTCGAGAAGAGCGAAGTTCGTCTGCCGGAAGGCCCGATCCGGGTGACTGGCGAGTACGACATCGAACTGCAGCTGCACACAGACGTTGAAGTGACCATCAAGCTGGCGGTTGTTGCCGAGTAATCGGTAGCCCAGTGACAGGTCGATTCAACCAGCACTGAAGCCGCAGGTTTCTGTGCTGAAAAACGGGCCCGAGCCGGAGACGGTTTCGGGCCCGTTGCTTTCTGGTATTCTTGTAATCTCGTTTGTTCATTTCCCTGATGTCGGTGTCTATGGCCAATCCCACTCTGAAACCTGCTTCTATTGATCCGGAAACCAGTCGCATCAAGGTCCCGCCGCATTCGGTCGAGGCTGAACAGGCGGTGCTCGGCGGCCTGATGCTGGACAACCGTCGGTTTGACGAGATCGCCGAAATTATTTCAGCGGCTGATTTTTACCGGCAGGACCATCGCCTGATTTTCGGCGCCGTGGAGCGCCTGGCCAGCGAGAGTGAGCCGTTGGATGTGGTTACCCTGGCCGAGTTTCTGGAACGGGCCGGCGATATTGAGGATGCCGGTGGCCTGTCTTATCTGGCTGAACTGGCCGAGAAAACACCCGGTGCCGCCAATATCCGGGCCTACGCTGAAATTGTGCGAGAACGCTCCATTCTGCGGCAGCTGGTGGAGGTGTCCGGCAAGATCTCCGATTCCGCCTTCAACCCGCAGGGGCGAAAAAGTAACGATATCCTCGACGAAGCAGAACGCAGTGTGTTCCAGATTGCCGAGGCTCGCACCAAGGAAGGCTCCGGCCCCAAGGCTATCAATCCCATCCTGGCTACAACTCTGAGCAGGATTGAAGAGCTTTTTGAGTCCGGCGAGCAGACGACCGGTTTGACTACCGGTTTCCGCGACCTGGACGACCAGACTTCGGGTATGCAGCCGGCGGACCTGATCATCGTGGCGGGGAGACCCTCCATGGGTAAGACAACCTTTGCCATGAACATTGTTGAGAACGCGCTGATCAGCACCGGCACCCCGATACTGGTGTTCAGTATGGAGATGCCCGCAGATGCGCTGGCCATGCGTATGCTGTCGTCGCTTGGTCGCATTGATCAGACCAAAGTGAGGGGCGGCAAGCTGGAAGAGGATGACTGGCCCCGGCTTACCTCTGCCGTCAGTCTGTTGAAGGATAAGCCGCTTTATATCGATGACACTCCGGGGCTGAGCCCGACAGAAATGCGCTCCAGGGCCCGTCGGGTGGCGCGGGAGAACGGCGGCAAGATTGGCCTGATCATGGTCGACTACCTGCAGTTGATGCGGGTGCCGGGTAACACTGAAGGCCGGACTGCGGAGATTTCTGAAATCTCACGCTCACTCAAGGGTATTGCCAAAGAACTGGGCTGCCCGGTTGTGGCGCTGTCCCAGTTGAACCGGAGTCTGGAGCAGCGCCCCAACAAACGCCCGGTCAACTCGGACCTGCGGGAATCCGGTGCGATCGAGCAGGATGCCGATGTGATCATGTTCGTATACCGGGATGAGGTCTACAACGAGGATACGCCGGATAAGGGCATTGCCGAGATCATTATTGGTAAGCAGCGGAATGGCCCGATCGGTACCATCCGTCTCGCGTTCATCGGTAAATACACCAAATTCGAAGACCTGGCGCACGGCGATTACAGCGATTACGGTGGGGATTATTAATGCCACGCCCCACCGTTGCCCGCATTGACCTTGACGCCCTGAAACACAATTTCCGCCGGGCCCGGGAACTGGCCGGAACCGCCTATGCCATGGCGGTGGTCAAAGCCGATGGCTATGGCCATGGCATTCGCTCGGTTGCTGATGCTCTGGCCCCGGAGACCAGTCGGTTTGCGGTGGCGTGTATCGAGGAAGCCATGGCCATTCGGGATGCCGGCCATCGGCACAGCGTGGTACTGCTGCAGGGCACCCATCAACAGGATGACCTGGCCGAATGTGAGCAGTCGGGTTTTGAGCCGGTACTCCATAGTCAGCAGCAGCTATCGTGGCTTGGTTCCGGGCGTTCTCCGAGGTTCTGGATCAAGGTGAATACCGGCATGAACCGTCTCGGCTTCCGGCCCGAAGAGCTGCCGGAGGTGATGGCCGGGCTTGAGGAAGCGGGCCTGAAGCACCTTGCGATTGGTTTTGTTACTCATTTTGCCTGTGCCGATGATCTGGCCAGTGAGATGACCGGGCTCCAGACCCGGATTTTTGAGCGGGCGGTAGCGCCCTGGCCAGATTTGATGCGTAGTGTGGGTAATTCCGCGGCTCACTTTCGCCCGAATCAGTCGCTGTATGAATGGAGCCGCCCCGGCATCATGCTGTATGGGGCGTCACCCATGGAGGGCAAGACCGGCCCGGAGCTGGGGCTCTGCCCCGCGATGACCTTGCAGGCTCCTCTGATCACCACTCGCGTGGTCCGTGCCGGGGAATCGGTAGGGTATGGTGCGTCCTGGACGGCCAGCCAGGACACCCGGATGGGCATGGTGGCCATTGGTTATGCCGATGGCTACCCGCGTCACGCGGGTACCGGAACGCCAGCCGCTGTGCGCGGCCAGCGAATCCGCTTGCTGGGGCGGGTATCCATGGACATGCTGGCGGTAGACCTCAGCGCCGTCCCTGAGGCCCGCGAGGGCGATATGGTCGAACTCTGGGGCAAAACCGTCAGTGTCGACGAAGTGGCCACCTGCGCCGGTACCATTGGCTATGAGTTGCTCACCGGCGTTACGTCGCGGGTACCTCGGGTTCATGAATGATTTCTTCGATGAAATCGAGAATCGCCGCCAGGCTTCGATCGTCCAGTTTCTTGAGGACTTTGTGAATCACCATCTTGCTGCCCTTGAGCATGCTGCTGATGCCCATTTTGGCCATTCCCATCATCATGCTGCCGGCATTCAGGCGGCGTAGCGGCTCAAGGAAAAAGAAATCCAGCCCGGATTCGGTCAGTTCAACGATGAGCTCATACAGCTGGTCGATGGCCTGCTTGTCGGCTTTGCCGCGGCCTTTGAGCTCACTGACGGTATAAAGAGCCCGGGTTCTGAGTTCATCGGGGATAGGGGCCACTATATGGCTCTGTTGTTTCAGCATTGGGATTCCCGTTGTTGTATGCTTGTCGATCCGGGAGCGTTCACCGGCTCCCCGTAAGGCTGACGTTTCAGGCTGCATGATACTGCAGTAAAGTAGTGCTCCGGGCCATTGGCCCGAGTGTTTCCTGACATCCGTCACATCAGTGATATTCCGGAGGCGTTGTTTCCCCGTGCATGTACTTGTTGTTCACGACTATGGCCCGCTTGGCAAGGTTCTGCTGGAGCGCCTGCGGGAAACGCATCTGCGGGTCAGTCCGTTGCTGGTCAGTGACCCTGCCAATGTCGACCTGCATGCCCTGGATAACTGGATTCCCGAAGACACCGCGCTGATTATCAATGCGCTGTGGCTGGCGGATCCGGAAAAGGCGGAGAAAAACCGTGAGGCCACTCACGAAGCGGCGTTTTCCTTGCCGCTCGCGCTGGCCGAGCATGCCCGAGAGCGCAACATGGCCTTGCTCCAGCTTTCTTCGTGTTACGTGTTTGATGGTCGGAAACAGGGCGCCTACATTGCGTCGAATCCGGGGCAGCCTGTTAACGAGCTGGGTCGCTGGCAATGGGAATGTGAGCAGGCCCTGAGAACGCAGCTCCCCCGGCACATTATTCTGCGTACCGGCTGGAGTCTGGCCCGGTTCATTGGCAAGGTTCAGCAAAGCACGGCGCAGGGTGGTCTGTCTTTGCCCGGCCGCTGCCAGGGGCAACCGGTGGCAGTGAAGGATCTGGCGCGGGTGATCGTGGCAGTGGCGCTTCAGATTGATTGCGGTGCTGAAGTCTGGGGTACCTATCAGTATGCCGGGGCAGAGGAGATCAATCTTTACGAGCTGGGGCTGGCGATTGCCGGCATGCCCGGTATTCCTGAGGGTATCAAGGTGGTGGATGAGGTGCCCGACTGGGGCCACATCGAACCGGTGAACACCACCATGGTGTGTACCAAAATCCGCAATACCTTCGGCATCAAACAGATGCCGTGGCGCACCTGGTTGTCTGAGGAGGTCGCGATGTTGAAGGAATCGAACAGCGCTGAGCGGGCTCCGGCAAGCTCCTGAACCCGCTCAGGGTGTGACTGGCTGGTGTTTACTGGCCCTGGCGGGCGAAATCCCGCGTTACCATCTGCAGGGCTTCCACATCCAGCAATTCCACTTCCCGCCCGCGAGCGCGGATGATGCCCTGATTCTGGAAGCGGGTGAATACCCGGCTCACGGTTTCAACCGCCAGGCCCAGGAAGTTGGCAATGTCGTTCCTGGCCATGGGCAGGCTGAAATTGGTCGCCGACATGCGCCGGCGACGGAAGCGACTGGACAGCGACAGCAGCAGTGCGGCAATGCGCTCTTCAGCGGTGTTCTTGCTGAGCAGCATGGCCAGCTGATGACTGTTCTGGATTTCCTGGCTCATCAAATGGTACATGTGGTGCTGCAGTTCCGGCAGCTTGCCGGTGAGTTTCTCAAGCCTGTCGACCGGGAATTCACATACGCTGGTACGTTCCAGCGCTTTGGCCGTGCAGGCATAGTTCTCGCTGCTCATGCTGTCCAGCCCCACCAGTTCACCAGGCATGAAGAAACCGGTTACCTGTTCTTCGCCGCCCTCGGTAATAATTGAGGTCTTGATGGAGCCGCTCTTGACCGCAAAGCAGGAGCGAACCGGGGTGCTCTGGTCGAAAATATGTTCGCCGCGGTTATAGATTTTTCCCTGCTGGACAATGTCCTCAAGGCGATCAAGATCGTTCTCTTCAATGGCCAGAGGTAGACACAGGTTGCTCAGGCTGCACTGGTGACAGGAGGCCTTGAGAGGAGATACTTGGTGAAGTCGAATTGCCTGGGCCATAGTTGACGAACCATCCGGGTTGATCCATTCAAAACCGCACCGAAGAAATGTGCGGTGCGTCCTCAGCCCTCTGCAGGCAAGGCTTTTGCCTGCGTTCGGGGCGGACACCCTGGGCGATCCGGATACCTGGGCATGCGGCGGATTCCCATGGGTGCCAATGCTGAAACATCTGGTTTCAGTCACCTTGATTTAAATCAAGTATAGCAAAAAGGCTAGTCTTATGCCCAAACTTTAGTCTTTGCTCGTTCGCCTTTTCCGTCTAGCCTCTTCGCTTCTTGCGCTGCTCGTCTTTCCTGGCTTTTTCTTCTGCCTCGGCCTGTTCCCGGGCCCGGGTTTCAATCAGCTCCTGCTCCACCATCTCCGGTGTTTCCAGCGAGATCCGGCCTAGTGTTCCGGCCCGGAATTCATTCAGCAGCACTTCGGAAACCTTGTGCAGATCCGGTACGCCGCCGCGCCCCAGGAAGCGGCGTTTTACGGCGATGGCGTCCATCAGTGCCAGCCCGTCCGCCGGTGTCTCGTCCAGTCCGTAGCGGTTGACGACGAGTTCCGGGTAGTGAGCAATCAGATAATCCGCCTCGAACAGCGCAACATCCTCGAAATCCAGCACGGCACTGCGGATAGCACCGGTCACCGCCAGGCGATAGCCACATTGTTCCGGCGACAGCTTGGGCCAGAGGAAGCCGGGGGTATCGTAGAGCAGGACGTTGTCCGGCAGTTTGATGGCCTGTTGCGCCCGGGTAACCGCCGGCTCATTGCCGGTTTTGGCGGCGGGCCGGCCGGCCAGGGTATTGATCAGCGTGGATTTGCCGACGTTGGGGATGCCCAGAATCATCACCCGCAGGGCGCTTCTCTCCCGGTTGTGGGTCGGGGTCATTTCCCCGGCCAGCTTGAGGATGCCCAAGGCTTCCTGGCGCTGGTTGTGGGTGAGGGTGATGGCCCTCACTCCGCGTTCCTTTTCAATCCAGGCCAGCCATTGTTCGGTGATCGCCGGGTCTGCCAGGTCTCGCTTATTCAAAACCTTGATCAGCGGCGTGTCGCCACGCAGCGACGGTACCAGCGGGTTTTCGCTGCTGAACGGGATTCTGGCGTCTACCACCTCGATGATCAGGTCCATCTGGGGCATGACCTGTTTGATCTCCTTGCGAGCCTTGTGCATATGCCCGGGAAACCAGTTAATCGCCATCGGTGTTGCTCCACCTGTTGCTGAAAGGCGCCATTATGCAGGGGAATGACCAAATTTTCACATTCATCAAATCCCGCCAGTGCCGCGCCCTCAGAGCGAATCAAACTGAGAACCTGTACAAATTGAAGGGATGTCGGGGTGAAATGAAGCAGGAGAATGCTTTAGGGTGTCACTTCAAACGATTAAAGCCAATCCGTGGTGGTACCCGAGTGGCCGCCTTAATGATGGAGAACAGTATGAAGCTTGCAAAATTCATCGGTTCCGCACTTGTTGCCCTGAGCCTTTCAGCGCCGGCTCTCGCACAGCAGGCGCCGGGTGGTCAGCCGGATCAGGTTGCCCAGTTGGCCCAGATGGTGGGGCTGTCTGAAGAACAGCAAACCGAGATTCGCGGCATCATCGACGACATGCAGGGCGAAATCGGCGAACTGCGCCAGGATGCCCGCTCGCTGCAGGAAGACCTGCAAGAGCAGATCAAGCCGGATTACGACGAGTCTGCCATTCGTGACAATGCCGCTAAACTCGGTGATGTGACCGGTGAAATTGCAGCGCTTTCTGCCCTGATGCAGGCGAAGGTGGATGCGGTGTTCACCCAGGAGCAGCGTGATGAGCTGGATCACCGCATGAAACAGATGCAGCAGCAGATGCAACAACAGCGTCAGATGATGCAGCCTCAGGGCCAGCAGTAAGTTAGTGCAATTCCAGTAAGTCAGGCTTGATCTGACAGGCTCCGGCTGTTCTTGCCGGAGCCCCATCTTCAGTATGTTTCCTTTCCTGTGCTCAAAATCCGACTTTTGGTTCCCCAAATTCATGCACGAATCCACTGCCTGTTCTATAGGTTTATGACACAGGTGATTGTGTGCGTGTAATCCAAATAATGCTTTTCTTCCTATATAAAATGACCCAATAACCTAACAACATGGATGACGTATATGGCTTCAGATACGAAGGCAATTCGTTCGACGATTCTGGTTCCTGTGTTCATTCCAGCGGTGGTTGTGGCATTGCTGCTGGTTGTTGGAACGATCAGTAACCCTGAGCTTGCTGGCGGAGCCTTCAGTGCCACGCTCAGCTGGATCACCGAGACATTTGGTTGGTTTTACATGCTTTCGGTGGCGATTTTCCTGGTTTTCATTGTCTCGGTGGGGGCCTCAAAATGGGGCAACATCAAGCTTGGTCCGGATCACGCAGAGCCTCAATACTCATTCCCTGAGTGGTTTGCCATGCTGTTTTCGGCAGGTTATGGCATCGCACTGCTGTTTTTCGGTGTGGCCGAGCCCGTTCTACATTACGCCACGCCACCGGCCGGCGCGCCCGAAACGGTGGATGCCGCCAAACAGGCCATGCAGATTGCTTTTTTCCACTGGGGTTTCCACATCTGGGCGATTTATGGCCTGGTGGGGCTGGTACTGGCTTATTTTGCTTTCCGTCACGGTTTGCCCTTGTCCATCCGCTCTGCCCTGTATCCGCTGATTGGCGAGAAAATCTACGGCCCCATCGGCCATGCCGTGGATGTGTTTGCCATCCTCGGTACCATGTTCGGTATTGCCACCACCCTGGGCCTGTCGGTTACCCAGATTAACGCGGGTATCAACTACCTGTGGGAAAGTGTCCCGATCAGCACCACGGTGCAGATTATAGCCATTGCGGTGATTACCGCGGCGGCGACCGTGTCTGTGGTAGCGGGTATGGACAAAGGGGTAAAACGCCTGTCTATCCTCAATATGGTGCTGGCGGTATCCCTGATGCTGTTTGTGTTTGTGGTCGGGCCCACCATCCACATCCTGGAAACCTTCCTGCAGAATACCGGCAGCTACCTGAGCGGTATTGTCGAGCGTACCTTCAACCTGCAGGCCTACACCCGCAGTGACTGGATCGGTAACTGGACGCTGTTCATCTTCGGCTGGACCATTGCCTGGGCGCCGTTCGTGGGCATGTTTATCGCCAAGATCAGTCGGGGCCGCACCATCCGCCAGTTTGTGTTCGGTGTGATGCTGGTGCCGTCAGTGTTCACTTTCCTGTGGTTCTCGGTATTTGGCGACACCGCCCTGAACCTGATCATGAATGAAGGTCTGAACACGCTGATCACGGACGTGCAGGATGACCACGCGGTTGCCCTGTTCAAACTGTTCGACGTGCTGCCCTGGTCGTTCTTTATTTCTCTGCTGACGGTGTTGCTGATCATCACCTTCTTTGTCACCTCGTCTGACTCCGGCTCGCTGGTGATTGACTCCCTGGCTTCCGGTGGCGTGATCAACACCCCGGCATGGCAGCGGGTGTTCTGGGCCGTGCTGGAAGGTGCGGTTGCAGCGGTGCTGCTGCTGGCAGGCGGGCTGAGTGCCTTGCAGACCATGACCATAGCCAGCGCCCTGCCGTTTGCCATTATCATGCTGATTGCTGCTGTGGGTATGTGGCGGGCCCTGGTGATTGAAGGACACCGTGAAACCAGTCTGCAGGCCCATATGATGACTAACCGGCATATGACCGGCTCCCAGTGGAAGCATCGCCTGGCGGCCATTGTGGAATTCCCGGGCAAGAAGGAAGTGGAAATGTTCATCAAGAACACGGCCATGAATGCTATGCGGGAAGTGGAGCAGGAGCTGAAGGCCAAGGGCTGGGATGCGACCGCCGAGTTTGATTCTGAAAACCAGCGCTCTCACTTGCAGGTGCACCGGGAGCACCATGTCGACTTCATCTACGATGTGCGTCTGACCGAGCACTCGATGCCGGGCTTTGTTTATGGTGAGCTCAAGCGCGACCCGGACAAGCCGGAAGTCTATTATCGGGCCGAGGTGTACATGCGTCGGGGCGGTCGTTCCTACGATGTGTACGGCTACGATGAGCATGACATCATCAAGGACATTCTCGACCAGTTCGAGAACTACCTGCACTTCCTGGATATCTCGCCGGGCAAACTGCCCTGGGATATGGATGAGCATGATGACATGATCAACACCCCGGACGACCCGGAGCCAGGCAAGGCCTGATCCGGTAACGGCAAAAACCCCGCCCGAGCCATGCTCCGGCGGGGTTCTTTATTATGGAACAGGGAAAGGCTTGAGCAGGACAATCAGCCGGGGCAGCAGGGTCAAAGCGCCAAGCAGCGCCATGAACATGGCGAAGCCGGTGAACAGGCCGAAGTAGATCGTGGGAATAAAGTTCGACAGCACCAGAATCGAGAACCCGGAGATGATGGTCAGCGAGGTAAAGAACATGGCCTGGCCGATGCTGCGATGACAGCGGTGCATGGTGGCCAGGTAGTCACCGTCTTTGGCGAACTCGGTTTTGAACCGGTGGATGTAATGAATGGTGTCATCCACGGCGATGCCAACGGTAATGGCGGCCACGGTAATGGTCATCATATCCAGTGGAATGCCGAGCCAACCCATCAGGCCCAGCACCGAGCCTGCGGCGATCAGGTTCGGTGCCATACCAATCAGCGCTAGCTTCACCGAGCGGAACAGCAGCAGGAACATGGCCAGGATGGCGCCAAACACCACGCCGATGGTCTTGATCTGCGAGTCAAACAGGCTCTGCAGCATGTTGTTGTACATCACCGTCATGCCCGAGAGCAGGATGCGGTCCTGGGAGTAGCCGAGTTCGGTGCTCAGGTGGTGGCGGATTTTGTCCAATAGCTCCTGCCGGCGCAGGTCTGGCTGGGTTTCCAGTATGCGGATGCTGAACCGTGCCTTGTCCTGCTCCTCAGAAATATAAGGGGTCAGCAGGATGTCCTGAAGGTCGTCCGGTACGGCGGCGGGCACAAAGGCCAGCTCGAGGGCGTCCAGGGGCTCGCCGCCGTTAACTTGGGCCAGCAGGTCCAGGGTGGTTTGGATGGACAGGACTTTGCCGGTCTCCGGCAGGCTATGCAGGTAATCATGCACCTCACCGAGTTGGCGCATTTTCTGATAGGTGTACCAGGTGTCCCGGTATTCCTCGTCACCGCAGTCGTCCAGGAACGGGTCGCAATCGCTGGCGAAGGGATCGTTGCCCGGGTTCTCGGGCGCCGGCTCATCGGTTATCACCACGTCCAGCGGGGTGGTTCCGCCCAGCCGGTCGTCGATGGTGATCATGCCCTGGTGGATTTCGGTGGACGATTTGAAGTAGTCGATAAAGCTATTTTCCACCGTCAGCCGGTTCAGGCCGATCACACACAGCACGGCGATAACCGCCGAGCCGACAAGAACCGTACCACCGAAATGCTCGGTAAAGCGGGCAAAGGCGTCAGTGAAGGGCACTTTGTTTGACGTTACGCGGTTGTCCAGCGGCGGTGGCAGCAGGCTGAGCAGGGCGGGGAAGACCAGGAAGGTGATCAGGAACGCCACGGTGAGGCCCAGGGTCATCATCCAGCCGAAGTCGATCACCGGCCGGATACCGCTGAAGGTCAGTGAGCCAAAGGCGACAATGGTGGTTACGGCCATGAAAAAGCAGGGTTTGACCATGGCCATGATGGTGCGGCGCAGTATATCCCGGGGTGGCGCACCGGGTTCGTCGTGCTGAAATTCCCGGTAACGCACAATCAGGTGGATGGTGAGCGACAGGGTCATGATCAGCAGCAGGGAAATAAAGTTGGAGGAAATGACCGTGACCGGCCACTGGGCCCAGCCCAGAAAGCCGATCATCAGCCACACCGTGAAGCCGCAGCACAGCAGCGGCACCAACACCCAGCGCCACTGGCGGAAAATGATAGCCAAGGTCAGCAGCAGGAACGCCAGCACGCCCAGGCCGAAGGTGGACAGGTCGCTTTCGATAAAGCGGATCATGTCGGCCACGATCATCGGCACGCCGCCTAGATGGATGCTGGCGTGCTCCCGGTGGTTGTCCAGAATGCGGCGCACCTGCTGGATGGTGGCATCGCGCTCGGCACCCAGTTGTTCGGTGTAGTCGATGAACTCCCGGCTGACCTGCTCCAGTTGCAGTTGGTCTTCGGCACTGGCATTGCCGCCAGTGGCCTTGTCTCGCAGTTCGTTGCGGTGGTTCAGCAGTTCGAAATAGCGCTCCGGTGTCGGCAGGTTTACCTGGATTGCCGTGGTGCCTGCATCTTCGCTGAGCAGCAGGTTTGGGTACATGGGGTTGTCGAGCAGGGCCTGGCGGGCGGTTTGGGGCGCTATATCATGTTCGTCCAGGGTCTTGATTTCGCTGTCGACGGTATCAAGCGTCAGGTCCGGGCTGTGCAGCAGCGGTACATTCAGAATGCTGTTGGTGGAACCGACGGCGCCAAGAGCCTGCAACTCGTCGCGAAGAGCCCTTAACCGCGACAGGCCTTCGGTGGTGAACAGGGGCTCGTTGGGGGTGTAGGTGACCACCAGAAAATCGTCAGAGGTGGTGAAGGTCTGGTTTACCTGCCGGTACTGCTCCAGCGAACGATCGTTTTCCAGCACCAGGGATTCTGCCGAGGCATCCAGTCGGAACTGATCAAAACGCAGGGCGGTCAGTGCCAGTAGCAGGGCAAACAGGGCCAGGACAATCCAGGGATGGGGCAGGATAAAACGGTCGTAGAAGGCGCCAAGGCGATTCATGAGTTACAACTCTGCAGTCAAAAACGAGTGCAGAGTGTGCCACAAACCTCAGCGAACTGTGACCTTTGCCGAGGCTTCTTCCAGTGAACGGATCAGTTGCTCCAGACGTTGCGTCATATCCGCGCTTTCCGAGAGCTGGACAACCATGTTCCGGGTGGTTTCCCGGATGTCCTGAACATTGGCCAGTACCTGATCGGTATCGGCGGTCTGCTCAGCAGACATATCCGCGATTTCCTGATTGGTCCGGTCGATACGACCGACCACCTCGTTAATGGCTTCCAGGGCCTGGCGCCCCTTCTCGGATTCTTCCACGCATCGCTCGGCGTCGTCTGAACTGCCTGTCATCTGTTCGACAGCGGTATTCATGGAGGCCAACAGGCGATCCAGGGTGGTCTGGATCTGGTCGGTGGAGTCCTGAACCCGGCGCGCCAGGTTCCGGACTTCTTCGGCAACCACCGCAAAGCCCCGGCCCTGTTCGCCCGCGCGGGCGGCTTCTATGGCGGCATTGAGGGCCAGCAGGTTGGTTTGCTCGGCAATGCCCTTGATTTCGGTAATGGTCTGGCCAATCTCATGGCTGTTTTCTGCCAGTGACTGCACGCTGCCAGCGGACTGGCGAACCACGCCCGCCAGCCTGCGAATGCTGTCGGCGCTCTGGCTGACCCGTTGGCTGCCATTTACCGCAGTCTCCCGGGCTTCTGTTGACAGGGTTTTGGCAATGCCTGCCTGTTCGGCGATGCCCACAAAGCTCTGTAGCATGGCCTCAACGGATTCGGCCGAGCGATTGGCGCCGTCCTGTTGCCGGGTGAGGCTGTCCCTGCGTGCGGCGGCCCGCTGAGTGAGAGATTCGACCTCCTGGTGCAGGTGCTCGGTGGCCGTTTTCATACTGCGAACGACATCAGATGTACGATCCTGCATCGCATTGAAGGCAGCGGCCATTTCGCCAATTTCATCCCGGGAGTCGACGTCGGCCCGACGGCTCAGGTCGCCGCTGGTCTGCACCGCAACCATGGTGTTCTTGAGCCGGTTAACATGGCGTTCGATAAAGGAAATCAGCAGCTGGGAACCGGCCATCTCCAGCGCCATGAGCACCGCCACGATCAGTGCAAAGCCCGGCGCGGTGTCTGCAAATACCTGGCTGAAGCTGGATTCTGTCTGGCCTGCGATCACCTGCATGGCATAAAGCACCAGCAGGCAGAGCACCGCAAACACGAGAATATTCAGCAACCAGAATTTGTACTTCAGCCGGATATTTCGCAACAGGGTCAGCATTGGCAGCTCTCAGTCAACGGCCTTGACCGGAATCTGCATCGCCTTGTCGGGCACGGGAACCTCCGGCACGCTCAGGCCCAGATTGTTCTTGTCGAATACCCGGTCGGCCCGGTAACTGGAGCGCACCATGGGGCCGGATGGCACTTCCATAAAGCCCTTTTCCAGGCCGATTTCACGGTAGCGGTTGAACTCTTCCGGAGTCACATAGCGTTCCACCGGCAGGTGGTTCGGGGTGGGGCGCAGGTATTGGCCGATGGTGAGGATGTCTACGCCGATCGCACGCAGGTCATCCATGGTTTCCAGGATTTCTTCTTCGGTTTCACCCAGGCCGACCATCAGGCTGGTCTTGGTTAGCACATCCGGCCGGTGTTTCTTGGCGTGGGCCAGCACGCTCAGGGTTTTCTCGTAACCGGCGCGGGGGTCTCGCACACGGCTGGTCAGGCGTTTGACGGTTTCCACGTTCTGGGCGAAGACGTCCAGGCCGGAATCTACCACCTTTTCCACATCGCTCATCACCGCATCAAAGTCCGGAGTCAGAGCTTCAACGGCTACTTCCGGGGTGCGCTGTTTGATGGCAGATACGCAGGCGGCGTAGTGAGCCGCGCCGCCGTCGTCCAGATCATCCCGGTCGACCGAGGTCAGCACGATGTAACGCAGCCCCATCAGCTCAACAGACTTGGCGGTGTTCTCCGGCTCTTCCGGGTCCAGCCAGCCTTTGGGGTTGCCGGTATCGACCGCGCAGAATTTGCAGGCGCGGGTGCACACAGAGCCCATCACCATGATGGTGGCGGTGCCGTTGGTCCAGCATTCACCGATATTGGGGCAGTGGGATTCCTGGCATACGGTGCTCAGGCGATGCTCTGAGACATTGCGGCGCACGGCATCGTAGCGCTCGCCACCGGGCATGCGCGCCCGCAGCCATTTCGGCTTGCGCTCCAGGGGTTTGTCTTCCGTGTGTGATGAAGAACGCTTCACGCCGTCCTTGATGGCGGAAAAACCGTGTTCGTTACGGAATTTGGAACCACTGGTAATGCGGGGCTTTGCGCTGTCGCTCATGGGGCCGGAAACTCTCGGATCAGGGTATGGAGAACCTTAAAGAGTAATCCTGCGGCAGGGCAGTTACAAGGCGGGTAGGGGGAATCACGGGGTATAACCGGGCACGACATTGGTCGTACCCGGTTGATCGATATCAGGCCTGGGATTTGTCCAAGGCCTGGGTGATGTCGGCAATGATGTCGTCGGCGTCTTCAATGCCGATGGACAGCCGCACCAGGTCTTCGCTGACACCGGCACTTTTCAGCTCGTCAGCATTGAGCTGCCGGTGGGTGGTGGTGGCCGGGTGGCAGGCCAGGGACTTGGCATCGCCAATGTTTACAAGGCGCAGGATCATGTCCAGCGCATCGATGAACTTCGCGCCGGCTTCGCGGCCGCCTTTAATGCCGAAACTCAGAATGCCGGAAGCCTTGCCGCCACAGATTTTGTCGCAGGTGGCCTTGTAAGGGCTGTTGGCCAGAGTTGCATAGTTCACCCATTCAACGGCCGGGTGATCTTGCAAGAATTGCGCAACTTTTTCGGTGTTTTCGCAGTGACGTTCCATGCGCAGTGCCAGAGTTTCCAGACCCTGCATAATCAGGAACGAGTTGAATGGCGACAGGGCGGAGCCGGTGTTGCGCAGAGGCACGACACGGCAGCGGCCGATAAAGGCAGCTGCGCCCAGAGCTTCGGTGTAAACCACTCCGTGGTAGGAGGGGTCCGGCTGGTTCATCATCGGGAATTTATCGGCGTTGGCTTTCCAGTCGAACTTGCCGGAATCCACTACGATACCAGCCACCGTGGTGCCGTGACCGCCGATGTACTTGGTCAGCGAGTGAATGACGATATCTGCGCCATGCTCGAATGGACGGCACAGGAAGGGTGTGGCTACAGTGTTATCAACAATCAGCGGAATGCCGTGCCTGTGGGCAATTTCGGCCCACTTCTGGATATCCACCACGTTGCCGGCCGGGTTGCCGATGGATTCGCAGAACAGGGCGCGGGTCTGGTCATCAATGGCGTTTTCGACAGCCTCAAAATCATCGTGGCGCACCATCTTGCACTCAATGCCCTGATTGGGCAGTGAGTGGGCAAACAGGTTGTAAGTGCCGCCGTATACCTGGCTGGTGCTGACGATGTTATTGCCCACCTTGCAGATGGTCTGCAGAGCGTAGGTAATTGCGGCCATGCCGGATGCTACTGCCAGTGCGCCAACGCCACCTTCCAGCGCGGTCATGCGCTCTTCCAGTACATTGTTGGTCGGGTTCATGATGCGGGTGTAAATGTTGCCCTGAACTTTCAGATCAAACAGATCGGCACCGTGCTGGGTGTCGTCGAAGGTGTAAGAGGTGGTCTGGTAAATCGGCGTGGTGGCGGCCTTGGTGGTCGGGTCGCTCTTGAAGCCGGCGTGCAGCGCGAGAGTTGCTGGTTTCATCACAACGTTCCTTGCTGGTGGATTGTTCGTTATTGGTTTAAGGAGCCGAGTATGCCACAGGCAATCGGGCTTCGGCACGGTTCCAGCGGTTATACCGATATACGGTAGAGTGCGGAGTCAGTCCAGGGCGCCGTATACCAGAGCTCTGAGCTCCTGTCGTATGGGGTAGGACGAAGACGGCATCAGTTGAGTCATGAAAATCACCACCAGATCTTCCACCGGGTCGATAAAGAAACTGGTGCTGGCCAGGCCACCCCAGCCGAATTCCCCCGGCGAACCGATCGTGGCGGATTTGGCGATATCGGTTTTGACCGAGAAACCTAACCCGAAGCCGCTGCCGGCATAAGGTGTTTCACTGAAGCCGCCAATCGACAGGGCGGGGAGATCCTGGCCGCCCGGCAGGTGGTTCAGGCGCATGAATTCCAGGGTTTTGCGGCCGATGATGCGCTGGCCCTGATATTCGCCACCCTGGCAAAGGGCCTGGGCGAAGCGGAAATAATCATCAATAGTCGAGACCAGCCCGCCGCCACCCGATAGAAATTTTGGTTCCTTCAGATAGCGGGACCGCTCCGGATCATCCTGGAGTTTCATGGTGTTGCCGGGTTGGTACAGATAGCAGGCTGCAAAGCGTTCCTGCTGGTCCGGTCGCACATGAAACCCGGTATCGGTCATGCCCAGTGGGTCAAAGATGTGCTCCTGGAAGTAGCTGTCCAGGGATTGGCCGGAGAGCAGCTCAACCAGGTAGCCCAGGACATCGGTAGACACAGAGTAGTTCCAGGCGGTGCCGGGCGAGAACTCCAGCGGTAACTCGGCCAGCCGGTCGACCAGCTTGTCCAGTGTAAGAATGGTGCTGCCATCCAGTTTCAGTTTGCGATAGGCGGCATCCACCTCGGTTCGCTCGGTGAAGCCATAGGTCAGCCCTGAGGTGTGGGTCATCAGATCCCGGATGGTCATAGTGCTGGTTGCCGGAACCGTCTCGAAGTCCGGATGACTGCCTCCCTTGTAGACGCGCAGGTTCCGCCAGGATGGAAGGTACTTGTGCACCGGGTCGTTGAGCAGGAACTTGCCCTGTTCGTACAGCTGCATCATGGCAATGCTGGTGATGGGTTTGGTCATGGAGTAGATGCGGAACACTGTATCCCGTTCCATGGGCAGGTTGCGTTCGACATCTCTCAGGCCCTGGGCTTCACTCCAGAGAACCTTGCCATGCCGGGCCACCAGTGTGACCGCCCCCGGGATCTTGCCGGGTTGAATGTAGTTCTGGTCAAAGTGGCGGGTAATACGCTTCAGGCGCTCCAGTGAAACGCCGGAGGTGATTGATTCCTGCATGGCAACGGGCAGCCTTTTGTACGGTTTAACGGGTCTGGTTGGCAGATGCCGGGCCGGCATCTTTATCGGGAAACACGGTATCGTAGCACCAGGTAAACACAAAGGCGTAAACCAGGTAAAACACCACAAAGGCGATATCCACGATCAGCGCCTCCAGCAGGCCGATATCGAGCCACCAGGCGATCACCGGGAGGAACGCCAGCATCAGCCCGAACTCGAAACTGATGGCATGCAGGAAGCGCAGCTTGAGGGTTTTCCGAGTGGTGCCGGTGAACCGCTTTAAGGCGTGATCAAACATGAGATTGAAGAGGTAGTTCCACAGGGTGGCCATGGTGGCACCGATCGCCGCGAGCACCCCGGTTTCGCCGAGATCCAGGCCGAAGGCAAAGGCGGCCAGGGGCGTGGAGATGAGCAGGCCTATCACTTCAAAGGAAATGGCCTGACGAATTCTGTCTCTGGTGGTACGCATGATATTGGGAGTAACGTAGGCGGGTCGTCCCGCGTTTATTCCCGGGAAGGGTGGGGTCGTCCCCAGAACTGAAAAAGCCCGGATCTTTCGAGCCGGGCTTTCAGAATACTGGTAGCAAGGGGCGGAGTCGAACCGCCGACCCCAGCATTATGAGTGCTGTGCTCTAACCAACTGAGCTACCTTGCCATTTCGCTTCGGGACACGCCCCAAACGAGGCGCGTATTTTCGGTATTTGGGCTCAGCCTGTCAAGGCTTTGCGGCCAAAAAATACCGAAAATTACACGTTGAACCGGAAGTGAATAACATCGCCGTCTTTGACGATGTAATCCTTGCCCTCCAGGCGCCATTTGCCGGCATCTTTTGCGCCGGCTTCGCCGTTGTACTGTACGAAATCGTCGTAGCTCACCACCTCGGCCCGAATGAAGCCGCGTTCGAAGTCGGTGTGGATAACGCCAGCCGCCTGAGGGGCTGTGGCGCCGATTCTGACGGTCCAGGCACGCACTTCCTTCACGCCGGCGGTAAAGTACGTTTGCAGGCCAAGCAGGCCGTAACCGGCGCGGATCACACGGTCCAGCCCAGGTTCTTCCATGCCCATTTCGTCCAGGAACATGGATTTCTCTTCGTCTTCCAGTTCAGAGATCTCGGCTTCCAGCTTGTTGCAGATGGGTACCACGACCGCGTTTTCAGAAGCGGCAATCTCACGCACCTTGTCCAGGTGGGGATTGTTCTCGAAGCCGTCTTCGTTCACGTTGGCGATGTACATGGTGGGTTTGACGGTAAGCAGGCAAAGCTCGCGAATCAGTGCCATCTGGTCTTTGTCCAGGCCCATGCTGCGCACTGGCTTGCCTTCGTTCAGTACCGGCAACAGTTTTTCAAACATTTCCAGTTGGGCCTTGGCTTCTTTGTCGCCACTCTTGGCGACGCGCTGGACGCGTTTGATGGCTTTCTCTACGGTGTCGAGATCGGCCAGGGCCAGCTCGGTGTTGATCACTTCGATGTCGGAAGCGGGATCTACCTTGTTGGCCACGTGGATGACGTTTCCGTCTTCAAAGCAGCGCACCACGTGAGCAATGGCATCGGTCTGGCGGATGTTGGCCAGGAACTGGTTGCCCAGGCCTTCGCCCTTGGAGGCGCCGGCGACCAGGCCGGCGATGTCGACGAACTCCATGGTGGTGGGCACCACCCGTTCCGGCTTGACGATCTCCGCCAGTTTGGTGAGGCGCGGGTCTGGCATGGCCACCACGCCGGCGTTCGGCTCGATGGTGCAGAACGGGAAGTTTTCCGCGCCGATGCCGGCTTTGGTCAGTGCGTTGAACAGGGTGGATTTGCCGACGTTGGGAAGGCCGACGATGCCGCAGTTAAATCCCATGGAATGCCTCTGCTGGAACTGAAAAATTTGGGCGGATTATACCGGTGTATCGGTAAGGGTGCGAGTAAGGGGATGTGCCTTGCTCAGGGCGTTGGTTTGAAGCTGTGCAAACGGTTCATGGCGGCAGCCAGTTTGCCGGCGGCGGCATCCGGTAATACCCGTATGACCTCGTCAAACACGGCGGTCAATTGTTCGGTTTCCTGTTTGCCCAGTCGGCCCAGTACAAAACCGGTGACTTTGCGACTGTCGCCGGGGTGGCCAATGCCAAGGCGCAGGCGCTGGAAATCGTTGGTGCCCAGATGGGCGATGGTGTCCCGCAGCCCGTTGTGGCCACCGTGGCCGCCGCCTTTCTTGAGTTTGGCCGTGCCGGGAGGCAGGTCTAGCTCGTCGTGGGCAACCAGAATTTGTTCAGGGGAGATCTTGAAGAAGTCCGCCAGGGCTTTGATGGCAATGCCGCTGCGGTTCATAAAGGTGCTGGGGTTCAGCAAATGCAGGTCAAGGCCCTGCCACTGAATGCGGGCGTACAGCCCGTGGTATTTCTTTTCGGGACGGAGCGTCTGACCCGCTTCGCGGGCCAGCGCTTCGACGAACAGGGCGCCGGCGTTGTGGCGGGTATTCTCGTAGTCGGCACCGGGATTTCCCAGTCCAACCACCATGACAATATCCTGTGCCATTCGCCGTTGCCCCCGGAGTGATTACTCCTCGCCGCCTTCCTCGCCTTCGGCTGCTTCGGCGTCGTCCGCCTTGGCGCCTTTCGGCTTGTGAATAGAGGCAACCGGCAGGTCGTGGTCTTCGCCCTGCTGCAGAGCGGCAACTTTAACGCCTTTCGGCAGTTTCAGGTCGCTCAGGTGAACTACCTGGTCCATCTCGACTTCGTTCAGGTCGACTTCGATGAACTCGGGCAGGTTCTGCGGCAGACAGATCACTTCAACTTCGGTCATGGTGTGGGAAACAATGCCACCCTGGAGTTTCACGGCCGGAGCTGTGTCTCCGTTGATGAAGTGCAGCGGTACGTTAACGTGAATCTCGTGGTCCTTGTCAACGCGCAGGAAGTCGGCGTGAGTCAGGATGGGCTTGTACGGATGACGCTGCAGATCCTTCAGGATCACGCTCTCTTTTTTGCCCTGAATGTCGACGGTCAGGATGTGAGAGAAGAAGGCTTCATTTTCGATGGCCTTTTTCAGTTCATTGTGCCAGATGGCGACCGGAGTTGCGTCTTTGCCGCCACCGTAGATGATGGCCGGAATCTTACGCTCTTCGCGACGCAGGCGGCGGCTCGCACCTTTCCCCTGATCGTCACGAGGAAATGCTTCAATAACAAAATCCTGAGACATGGTAATTACCTCGTTGGTCATCTGAGCGGCCCGCGACCAGGCTCTGAACAGATGAGCATTTCAAAAAGACCGGAGTTTTCCGATCGACTAAAAGAGTCGGGAGCCCTGTTGGACTCCCGACCCGGAAACTGCCTTTAAGTCTGAGGGTTACAGCGATAAGGCTGTTCAGACGTTCTCGAACATGGCACTGATGGACTCTTCGTTGCTCACGCGGCGAATGGATTCGGCGAGCAGCCCAGCCATGCTGAGGGGGCGGATTCTATCACAATTTTTGGCTTTGTCACCCAGCGGGATGGTGTCGCACACCACCAGTTCGTCCAGCTCCGAGTTGTTGATGTTCTCGATAGCCGGGCCGGAAAGTACCGGGTGAGTAATGTAGGCAACCACGCGGGAGGCGCCGTGCTCTTTGAGCGCGTTGGCGGCTTTGCACAGTGTGCCGGCGGTGTCGACGATGTCATCCACCAGGATGCAGGTCTTGTCGCGGACGTCACCGATGATGTGCATTACCTGGGAAACGTTGGCCTTGGGGCGACGCTTGTCGATAATGGCCAGGTCGGCATCATCCAGGCGCTTGGCAACAGCACGGGCGCGGACAACGCCGCCTACGTCCGGAGATACGACGACAAAGTTCTCGAACCGCTGTTTTTCGATGTCTTCAAGCAGTACCGGGGTGGCGTAGATGTTGTCCACCGGGATATCGAAGAAGCCCTGAATCTGGTCGGCGTGCAGGTCTACGGTCAGCACACGATCCACGCCAATGCTGGAAATCATGTCGGCGACCACTTTGGCGCTGATGGCTACCCGGGTAGAGCGAACGCGACGATCCTGGCGGGCATAGCCGTAGTAAGGAATAACGGCAGTGATTCGTGTGGCGGATGCACGACGCAGGGCGTCAGCCATCACGATCAGTTCCATCAGGTTGTCGTTGGTGGGGTAGCAGGTGGGCTGGATAATGAAAACGTCGTGACCACGAACATTCTCATTGATTTCAACGGTGGTCTCGCCATCGCTGAAGCGGCCTACAGTGGCCTGGCCCATGGGAATATGGAGTTTTCTGGCAATATCACGCGCAAGTTCGGGGTTGGCATTGCCAGCGAAAATCATCAATTTGGACACGACAGCATCCTTCTCAGTATCGGCGTTTGATTCAGAAGAAGCGGGAGAAAGGTGGCTGGGGTGGCAGGATTCGAACCTGCGCATGACGGGATCAAAACCCGTTGCCTTACCACTTGGCGACACCCCAATATCATCGTGCTTTTTTGGCATCATTTCAGCTCTGTCAGCTTTTTGTGCAGAGGTGACTGGTTCACCCCTTTAGCTACGAACCCCGTGATGCCGGAGGGTTTGCTTTCCCAGATAATCCGGGCTGCGGATTCTGTCGGGAAACGTCCAAAAATGCAAGCCCCGGTTCCGGTTAATCTTGCAGGTCCGAATTGTGAAAGCCACTCCAGGCTCTGGTTAACCTCAGGATACAGTTTTCGAACTACATCCTCACAGTCGTTTCGGTACCTCGAGGCGTCTCCCTCAAAAGCGGGGCGTATTTTGATTTTTGGTGTGTCCCTTGTCAACCCTTCGGCTGAAAAAATCTTTCCGGTGCAGATGTTGCACTCGGGTTTGAGCACCACAAACCAGTCTTCCGGCGGGTTTGTGGGGGTCAGTTTTTCGCCGACACCCTCGCCAAAGGCTGCATGGCCACGCACAAATACCGGCACATCGGCGCCCAGGCGCAGGCCGATTTTTGCAAGCTGGTCTTCGCCCAGATTCAGTCCCCAGAGGCGGTTCATTGCAAGCAGGGTGGTTGCGGCGTTGGAGCTGCCGCCACCCAGGCCGCCGCCCATGGGCAAGCGTTTGTGGAGGTGAATGGTAACGCCGGGGAGCGTGTTCTCAGTGGTTGCGGCCAGGGCTTTGGCTGCCCTGATCACCAGGTTGTCACTGTCCGGAACACCTGGTACGGGTTCTGCCAGTCGTATGCCGGGCTGCTCCGGAGTCAGTGTGAACGTGAGTTCGTCGCCATAGTCCAGAAACTGGAACAGGGTCTGGAGCTCGTGGTATCCGTCCGGGCGCCGGCCAACGATATGCAGGAACAGGTTGAGTTTGGCGGGCGAGGGCAGGGTAATCCAGTTTAACAATACTCAGTCCTCTTGTTGCCATTCGCTGATGACCACGCGTACCCGTTTGTCGCCGTTCAGGGCTGTGATCCGGGCAGGAAGCGCGGGCAGGCTGTCAATGAATGGCTGCCAGCGGTCATAGCGAATTTCCCAGCCATCCTGCCGCAGGATGGCCAGTTGGTGCTGTTCGTCGAACAGCAGGCGGAAATCACCCTCCGGCGCCGGCAATCCTCGAACCCACCAGGCGAGGTTGTCGATGGGCAGGTTCCACCCTGTAGCGGCGGCCACCAGGGTTTCCGGGTCTGAGGACTGGTAGGTCTCACCATTGGCCAGGGTTAATTCTATGAAGCCCGGAACGCCCGTGAGTCGTGTTGTGCCCATGCCCAGGAATGAGGATGACAGCGAGAGGTCGTAGCGTTCACCCTGCTGGCGCCAGCCGTTGATAATGGCAGTGCCGCTGTCTGAGGGTTGTTTTACCGCCAGCTTTCCTCTCAGTTGCCATTGGTCAAAGCGGCTCAGGTGGTTGCTGCGCTCGGCCCAGTCGGCGGGCGGCTGGTTGGTCATGCCCTCGGGCAAGGGTTCCAGCTGGATGGTGGTACAGCCGGTTATGGCACCGGTTAGCAGTGCCACGCCGAGTAGTCTTCGGATCATTGGTCGGCCCCATCACTGGTCAACCGGTCGATGGTTTCCCGAAGAATTTCATGGTCCGGGTTCTGGTCCAGTCCTTCTTCCCAGATGATGCGTGCCTGTTCTTCATTACCGGTTACCCACAGGACTTCGCCATAGTGTGCCGCTACTTCCGGGTCCGGGTAGGCTTCCCAGGCACGGGCCAGAAAGTCGAGGGCCTGATTCGTTTCGCCCTGGCGAAACAGTATCCATCCCATGCTGTCCAGAATGGCCGGGTTTTCCGGGTCCAGCTCAAGGGCTTTTTCAATATAACCGCGGGCTTCATCCAGGCGATTGGTACGCACCGTCAGAATGTAGCCCAGGGCGTTCAGAGCAACGGCATTTTCCGGTTGCGCTTCAAGGATGGTTTTCAGGTCCTGCTCTGCGCCAGTCGGTTCTCCCATGGTGTCTTGCAGCATCGCCCGTGCATAGCGCAGTTCAACATTGTTCGGGTAGTTTTCCAGCGCAGCATCAGCTGCGGTCAGGGCTTGTTTATTTTGCTCCTGATCGATCAGCAGATTCACCTCCAGCAGCCAGAATTTCTCGGCATGGTCCGGGGCCCTTTCGCGCAGGCTCTGGATGTGGGCAATGGCCTGGTCCAGATCGCCGGCCTGGGCTTGCAGTTCACTGGCGCGGGCCAGCGACGGGAAGAAATAATTTCCCCGTTCCACGCTCTGGTAGTATTCGATCGCCTGGTCCGTATTGCCGGCATCTTCCTCAATGCGTCCCAGGTAATAGCTGGCTTCGTCCTCGTGGTGGCCCTGCTCGATCAGGCGGGTCAGTTCCTCCCGGGCCAAGGCGGGCTGCTGATTTTCCAGGGCGACCAGGGCGTGTGAAAGTCTCAGCCCCGGTGTGTCCGGATAGCGTTTTACCAGCCGTTCAAATTCGTCCTGGGCGGCCTGCAGTTCGCCCTCGTTAATCAGCATGCGGCCATAGAGGGTGCCCATCTGGCGGTTGTCCGGGAAGCGCCGGGTATTGGTCGTCAGGTAATTCAGGGCCTCACGTTTCTGCCCGGTCTGGTAGAGCAGATCGCCCTTGAGGATGATGGCGGGCTGGAAGTTCGGCGCCTGCTCAAGCAACTGGTTAATCTGCCGGAGGGCGACGGTCGGGGTGCCGGTAATTTTTTGCAGCAGGGCAATGCTGTACTGCAGTTCGGGGTTATCCGGGTGCTTGACTGCCAGTTGACTGTAGAGCGTCAACAGCTCCTGTTGCTGCGCTGGCGGCAGGCCCGCGGCCATGGCTGCCAGGCTGTCAAAATCCGCGTCTTCTCCCTGGTCCATGATCTGCTCCATATGGAACAGGGCGTTTTCCAGTTTCTGGCGCTTGACCGCCTGAATGGCCGATATCCGATGTGCCTCCAGATTGTCGGGGTCCACGTCCAGCCAGAGCGTAGCCAGTTGTTGCTGGGCATTGTCTGCATTCAGAGACTGGGCGATCCGCATGGCCCGCTCAATCACGCCGGTGTCCCGTGAGGTTTTCGCAGCCTGGAGGTAATTGACCAGGGTGACATCGTAGCGCCCACGCTGGCCGGCCACTTCAGCCGACAGAAGCTGATAAAGCACTTCCGGTTCGAATTCGGCATAGTTGATGGGCGTGGCAGGCGGGGTAGCTGCGGGGGTATCGGTCCCGGTTACCTCATCGGCGGGTTCCGGGGTGCCAGAAAATACGGCGCAGCCCGGAAGTGTGACGAGAGTGAGTCCCAACAGGCAGGTAACCAGATACGGTGCGGATTTTTGCATGCAACTTCCTGTGTGCTATCGGCGATAGGTCTGTGAAAACCGTTTTCTGCCCGGTAATTGAGGCAGATCGGGTTGCGGCCACGGCCAAGGCCCTATAATGGCATAAGCATCTGAACTTGCCCAACCTGTCCGCACTTGCCGAAGGCGACGGGTTTTCGGGTGGCGACTGAGCAGTTGCCCCGGTAGAATGGCGAGTGATTATCCATAATCTGGGCAGGGTTTTCTGTACTCCAAATGGCACTAGTAACGCTGGGAATCAACCATCGCACCGCACCCGTGGAGATCCGCGAGCGTGTGGCGTTCACGCCGGAGCGAATGGCCGAGGCCTTTTCAGAACTCCGTGCTGCCTCCGGTGCCAGCGAGGCGGCTATCCTGTCCACCTGCAACCGGACGGAGCTTTATCTGGCCGGGGATGATGACTGCGCCCCCTCAGTGCTGCGCTGGCTGGCCGGCTTCCACGAGCTGGATGTGGCCGATCTTGAAAACGTACTCTATGTGCATCGGGATTCCGACGCGGTTCGTCATATGATGCGGGTGGCCGCCGGCCTGGACTCCATGGTGTTGGGCGAACCGCAGATTCTGGGCCAGCTCAAGGATGCCTATGCGCTGGCACGGGAGCACAGCGCCACCGGTTCCTTTCTGTCCCGGTTGTTCGAGCAGACTTTTTCCGTAGCCAAACGTGTACGTACCCAGACAGCTATCGGTGAAAACCCGGTGTCGGTTGCCTATGCCTCGGTCAGCATGGCACACCACATTTTTGCGGACATGTCCCGCAACAAGGCGCTGTTGATTGGTGCCGGGAAAACCATTGAGCTGGTAGCCCGACACCTGGCAGAAGCCGGCGTGCGCAGTTTTCTGGTGGCCAACCGTACACTGGAGAAGGCCCAGGCGCTGGCAGAAGCCCACGGAGGTAAAGGCATTCTGCTCTCGGAAATTCCGGATCATCTTTCCGATGTGGATATCGTGATTTCCTCCACCGCCAGCCCCTTGCCGATTCTGGGCAAAGGCGCGGTGGAAAGGGCGTTGAAGAAGCGTAAACACCGGCCCTATTTCATGGTCGACATTGCCGTGCCCCGGGACATCGAACCGGAAGTGGCGTCGCTGGCCGATGTCTACCTCTATACCGTAGACGACCTGCGTCAGGTGATTGAAGAGAATATTCGCTCCCGGGAAGGCGCGGCCCGTGAGGCGGAAAATCTGATCAGCAGTGGCGTTCAGGATTTTCTGGATCAGCTGCGTGCCCTGGATGCGGTTTCCACCCTCAAGGTGTTCCGTCAGCGAGCAGAATTGCTGCGTGATGCGGAAACCGAGAAAGCCCTGCGCGCCCTGCGCAACGGTACTGATCCTGAGACGGCTCTGCGCTCACTGGCGCGGGGCCTGACCAACAAACTTCTGCACCAACCCTCGGTTCAGGTACGCAAGGCGATGGCCGAAGGCCGTACCGAAGTGACCGAATGCCTGAGGGAGCTTTACCAGCTGGACGCACTGGAAGCTGACGAGCCCACCACCACGGAAAAACTATGAAACCATCCATCCAGTCCCGCCTCGAACAGCTTGTTGAACGGTTCGAGGAGGTGAACGCGTTGCTGAGTGATGCATCGGTGATTGCCAATCAGGATAAATTCCGGGACCTGTCCCGCGAATTCGCCGAGATTGAACCGGTGGTCAAGTGTTTTCAGGCTTGGCGACAGTCTCTGGAGGACATCGATGCGGCCACGGAGCTGGCCAAAGACGGCGATGCAGACATGCGGGAAATGGCCGAAGAGGAGCTGGCCAGTGCCCGGGCTCGCAGTGAAGAGCTGGATGAAGAATTGCAGCGGTTAATGCTGCCCAAAGACCCCAATGACACCAAGAACGTGTTCCTGGAAATCCGTGCCGGCACCGGGGGCGATGAAGCCGCTATCTTTGCCGGCGACCTGTTTCGCATGTATTCCCGCTATGCCGAGAAACGCCGGTGGCAGGTCGAGGTGCTCAGCGAAAATGAAGGGGAGCACGGCGGTTTCAAGGAAATCATCGCCCGCCTCTCTGGCGATGGCGTTTATGGCACGCTGAAATTTGAATCCGGTGCGCACCGGGTGCAGAGAGTGCCGGAAACCGAATCCCAGGGCCGCATTCACACCTCGGCCTGCACGGTTGCCGTGATGCCGGAGGCCGACGAAGCCGAAGCAGTTGAGATCAACAAGGCCGACCTGCGGGTGGATACCTTCCGCTCCTCCGGTGCCGGTGGTCAGCACGTGAACAAAACTGACTCGGCCATCCGTATCACCCACCTGCCCACGGGCATTGTGGTGGAGTGCCAGGAGGAACGTTCCCAGCACAAGAACCGCGCCAAGGCCCTGAGCCTGCTGGCCTCCCGCCTTCAGAATGCCGAGCTGGAAAAGCAGCAGAAAAGCATGGCGGAAACCCGCAAGAGCCTGGTGGGCAGCGGTGACCGTTCCGAACGTATCCGCACCTACAACTTCCCCCAGGGCCGGGTAACGGATCATCGTATCAACCTGACTCTGTACAAGCTCGACGAAGTCATTGCCGGAGACCTGGACGCCGTGGTGGTTCCCTTACAGCAGGAACACCAGGCAGAACTGCTGGCAGATATGGCCAATGAGCAACAGTGAATGTTCGCTCAGCTGTGAGGCCCTGCTGAGAGAAGCGGCACGCCGGATTGGTGGTGAATCTCCCAGGCTGGATGCCGAACTCCTGTTGAGCCATATCACCGGCCTGACCCGCACCAGTTTCCGGGCGTGGCCGGAGCGGGACGTGCCGGTGGAGCAGGCAGAGCGGTTCTTCGCGTTGGTGGGCGAGCGTGCCAGCGGCCAACCCGTTGCCTATCTGCTGGGGGAGCAGGAGTTCTGGTCTCTCCCTCTGAAAGTCAGTCCGTCCACCCTGATCCCCCGGCCAGATACGGAGTGCGTGGTAGAGGCCGCGCTGTCGCTGGAATTACCCGCCCGCGCAAGCGTGCTGGACCTCGGCACCGGGACCGGTGCTATCGCGCTGGCGCTGGCCAGTGAACAGCCTGGCTGGCAGATTATGGCCAGTGACCGTGTGGAAGACGCGGTCGAGCTGGCCCGGGAAAACAGCCAGCGCCTGGGGCTGCCCATTACCGTGGTAAAGAGCCACTGGTTTGACCAGATTCCCGCCGGTACTTTCGACCTTCTGATTTCCAATCCACCGTATATACCGGCCAGCGACCGTCATTTAAGGGAAGGCGATGTGCGCTTCGAGCCTGAATCTGCCCTTGTGGCCGGAGACGATGGCCTGGACGATATCCGCCTGCTGGTGACCGAAGGACTGAGCTGGCTCAATCCCAATGGCTGGATGCTGCTGGAACATGGCTACGACCAGGGCAGCGCCGTACGGGATTTGTTTGCCAAAGCCGGATGGCGCAACATAGAAACCCGCAAAGATTACGGCGGCAATGACCGCATGACCCTGGCCCGGAAACCGGCCAGCGACCGATAGCGAGAACAACCATGCTCAGCGACGAAGAACTCCTCCGCTACAGCCGGCAAATCCTGATGCCCCGGTTCGACATCGCCGGCCAGGAAAAACTCAAAGCCGCCCACGTACTGGTTATTGGCGCCGGCGGCCTGGGTTGTCCTGTGGCCCTCTACTTGGGCGCCGCAGGTATTGGCCACCTGACTCTGGTTGACGATGACCAGATCGAACTGGCAAATCTGCAGCGCCAGATCGCCTATGAGCAAAGCTGGCTGGGCGATTCAAAAGCCGAGCGTCTGGCAGAGCGGGTGAGGGCGATCAATCCGGAAATTACCGTTAACGCAGTCAATCGCCGGGTGGATGGCGATGATCTGCGACAGCTGGTGAGCGAATCCACACTGGTGCTGGACTGCACGGACAACTTCAACACCCGGTTTGCATTGAACCGGGCTTCGGTTTCTTCGAAAGTACCCCTGGTTTCGGGTGCTGCAATAAGAGGTGAAGGCCAGCTTTCCGTTTACGATCCTCGCCAGTTGGAAAGCCCTTGTTACCACTGTCTGTATCCTGAACAGGGCAACGAAGACCTGACCTGCTCAGAAGCCGGCGTCATCGCTCCGCTCGTCGGCATGATCGGCTCTGCTCAGGCCATGGAAGCTGTAAAGGTTATCTCAGAAGTGGGTAAACCATTGGTAGGCCGCCTGTTGATTCTGGACGCCTGGCAGACGGAATGGCGGGAGATGAAGCTCGCCAAAGACCCGGGTTGTCCTGTGTGCGCAGGCTAGTACCAGAGTAGTGCCGGGTTGGGGATGCCCTTCCAAAAATTTGCGGAGCCATGGATGGCGGAGCAGAAGCGCCACAGGGATGTGCCGTAAGGAGCGGTTTTTGGAAGGGCATCCCCAACCCGGTACGGCGGTTCAAGCACCAAAAGCTCAGTCTTTCAGCGCCTGAAACCTGGCGATGGCTTCTTTGCGGGACTCTTTCAGGTCCACAATGGGTCTGGGGTAGCCTTTTGGGATAACACCACCCTTGGAAGGATCATGAATCCGCTTGTTGTCCAGCTTTGCCAACTCGGGCACCCAGTTCCGAATAAACTCCCCCTTCGGATCAAACCGCTCACTCTGGGTCACCGGATTGAACACCCGAAAGTAGGGCGCAGCATCGGTACCCGTTGAGGCACTCCACTGCCAGCCGCCATTGTTGGACGCCAGAAAGCCATCCACCAGATTCTGCATGAACCAGGCCTCACCCAACCGCCAGTCTATGAACAGGTTCTTGGTCAGAAACATGGCGGTGATCATCCGTAAACGGTTATGCATCCAACCGGTGGTTTTGAGCTGACGCATGGCGGCGTCCACAATAGGAATGCCGGTGCGCCCTTCTTTCCAGGCTTCAAAGTTGTCACCGGGCTTGTTCCACAGCAGCGCTTCGGTTTCTTCCTTGAACGCCCTGCCCATACTTACCCTCGGGTAGTGGTAGAGGATGTTGATGTAGAAGTCCCGCCAGGCGATCTCGTTGATCCAGGTTTCGATGCCCTCGCCGGAAGCACCGGCTTGCCTGGCGGCAATCAGGCATTGGCGCCCGGACAAGACGCCGCTGGCCAGGTATGGCGATAGCTGGCTGGTGCCGTCCAGGGCAGGGAAGTCGCGGTTGTCTTTGTAGTCTTTGGCGCGCTCGGCCAGGAATGTTTCCAGCAGGTCGTGGGCGGCGTCTTCTCCGGTGGGAACCAGGGCTTCCGGTGCATCGCTGAACGGTGCGGGTAGAGTGTCGGTCTGCTCGGCCTGTACTTCAGGGGCCTGGGCTGAGGGCGCCGGGTAAAGCGTGGGCTGGGTTTCTTCTATCCAGGTGCGCCAGCGCCGCGAAAACGGGGTAAACACCGAATAGGGTTCGTTCTGCTGGGTCAGTATCTGGCCCACCGGTGCCACGGTCTGGTCACGGTATTTGTTTACCTTGACAGACAGCTCGTCCAGGCGGTCGTGTACCTGCTTGTCGCGGCGGCGTTCGTTGATGCCGTACTCTTCGTTGAAGTGCAGGGCGGTAATGCCGTGCTTTTTGCAGAAAGACTCAAGCGGGCCGAGGCTGTCGGCAAAGGTGTCTGCGTGCAGGAATGACAAACCAATGCCCAGCTTTGCCAGGTGCCGGGCCAGGCTGTTGGCGTGGTCCAGGGCAAACTGCACCCGGGCGGCAGACCAGTCATGTTGGCGCCACTGCTGCGGGGTGACGATAAAGCATGCCCGCACGGGGTCGCCGCTGCGGCAGGCAGCAGTCAGGGCAGGGTTGTCGGCAAGGCGCAGATCGTTGCGGAACCAGACCAGCTGTGTCATTGGAACATCCATCTTGGCCAGAGGGTGAATAAGGGTAATTACACTCTTAAATCATTGGCTTGTATATTCGCTGCCGGGGCGATACTGGATTATAGTTAAATATCTCAGCCTGCTATGAAAAGGAGCATTTTCCGCAGCATGACTGTTTCTTCCGAAGGCCAGCGCGACGGTGTCTGGGCACGCCCTTACCAACTGGCTTCCGGCCAGACCCAGCAACACCAATTGGGGCATGTGCAGTTGTGGGTCACCCTGCTGGACCTGGAATGGCAGGTCCGGTTTGTAGTGCGGCAGCCTCAGTCAAACCAAGACCCGCTAACCTGGTTCGAGCGCCTTGGCCACAGCCTGCCGTCGTCGGACATCCCCGTACAGCGTTTCGTGCGTTCCGGTGATAACGGCGAGGTGTGTTTTATTCCCGCCATGGCCAGCTTGCCCACGGTTATCCGCCCGTCCCAGCCTTTAACCGTGCCGGCCGGTGGCCAGTGCGTGCTCTATGTGGGTACCAACCTCTGGATGAAGGTGTGCGTGGGCGAGGGCCGCAGTGAACTCACAGAAGTGCCGCTGGCGGTGCCGTCACGAACCTGGCTGGGCCGGAATTCGATGGAGGGGGAAATCTGCTATGCCTCTTCCACCTACGGCCGGCTGGCACTGGAGGCCGTGCCCAAGCGGCCGTGGCGGGCGGTTACGCCGGTTACCATCATCAACCGCCGGGAAAAGCCTTTGTTACTTGAACGGTTCAGCCTGCCCACACCGCTGTTGTCGGTGTACCGTAACGGGCAAGGGCTGCTTTGGACGCCGGGGGTAACCGTAGAATGCGAAACCGATATGAACTCGGCCAGCCTGCGTATCGATCAGTCGCCCCCGAAAGCCGCCGGTGAATGCGACCTGCTGGCACCGGCCCGGGAAAAACTCGCCAAGGGCCGGAGGCTGGTTCGTGCGTTTGATCATATATTCGGTTAATCACGGCACAGGGAGCCACGAAGGTGCTTGAAACGTTACAGACAACCATCGCACAGGTGATCGGCAGTATTGCCTGGGGCAAGTGGCTTTCCGCCGGCTTTATCCTGGTGTTGGGTATTATTCTGGCCACGGTTGTTGCCCGCAGTGCCGGCCGCCTGGTAGAAGCCCGCACCACTCGCCATCACCAGGTGATGATTCGGCGGGTGTTCTTCTACCTGATCTTCATCCTGTTTGCCATTGCGGCTCTCCGGGAGGCGGGTTTTTCGCTGGAAGTGGTGCTGGGCGCAGCGGGTATTCTTACCGTGGCGATCGGCTTTGCCTCCCAGACCTCGGCCTCGAACATTATCAGCGGCTTGTTCCTGGTCATGGAGAAGCCGTTCGAGATTGGCGATACCATCGAGGTAGATGCCACCATCGGCGAGGTGGTCGCCATCGACCTGCTGAGTGTAAAGCTGCGCACGCCCGACAACCTGTACGTGCGCATCCCCAATGAAACTCTGATCAAAACCCGGGTGGTGAACCGGTCCCGGTTTCCGATCCGGCGGGTGGACCTGTTGGTGGGGATTGCCTATGCCGAAGACGTGGAAAAGGTGCGGGACCTGCTGCTGCGCCTGGCGCAGCAGAACCCGGTCTGCCTGGAAGAGCCCAAGCCCTTTGTGCTGGTAACCGGGTTTGGCGCGTCATCGGTGGATTTGCAGTTTTCGTTCTGGGTGCCTAAAGGCGAGTTTTTTGATGGCCGGGGTGGCATGATGATCGCAGTGAAAAAAGCCTTGGATGAGCACGGCATTGAAATACCTTTCCCCCATACCAGCGTGTATGCCGGTAGTCATTCCGAGCCCTTCCGGGTGCAATTGATGGCCCCGGAACAACAAAAAGATAAGGATTCCCCGGATGTCGACAGAAACGACTGAAGTGATCAAAACCACCCCGCCCACACCGGCAAAAAACAAGGTGGCACTAGGCTGGCGCGAATGGGTGGGCCTGCCGGACTTGGGTATTGGCCGGATCAAGGCCAAGGTAGACACAGGTGCACGCACCTCGTGCCTGCACACTTTCCGTACCGAACCCTACACCGAAAACGGCGAGCGCCGGGTGAAATTCTGGGTACACCCGGTCCAGAACGACCTGCACCATGTGGTGGAATGCGATGCCCGGGTGCTGGACGAGCGCACGGTATCGGATTCCGGTGGCCACAAGGAACAACGGCTGGTTATTGAAACCACACTGGTACTGGGCGACCAGAGCTGGCCCATTGAAATGACCTTGACCAACCGGGACTCCATGCGGTTCCGGATGTTACTGGGGCGCACCGCCATGGCGGGGCGAACCACCATTTATCCCGAAGCTTCTTACCTTGCCGGCGAGCCGGCACCAAGGAAATGACTATGAAAATTGCGGTACTGTCGCGAAACCGCCACCTCTATTCCACCCGTCGCCTGGTGGAGGAGGGCATCAATCGTGGCCACGAAGTGAAGGTGATAGACGCGCTGCATTGCTCCATGAACATCACGTCTGCGAACCCGCTGATCCATTACCACGAAGAAGTGCTGGAAGACTTCGACGTGGTGATTCCCCGGATTGGCGCATCGGTTACCTTCTACGGTACTGCGGTGCTGCGCCAGTTCGAGATGATGGGCGTTTTCCCGTTGAATGAATCGGTGGCCATTACCCGCTCCCGTGACAAGCTGCGCTCCTTGCAATTGCTGGCCCGCAAGGGTGTGGGCATGCCGGTAACCGGGTTCGCCAACAAGCCGGACAACGTGCCGGAACTGCTGAAGATGGTGGGCGGTGCTCCGGTGGTTATCAAACTGCTGCAGGGCACCCAGGGCATCGGCGTGGTGCTGGCGGAAACCCGCAAGGCAGCGGAATCTGTGATTGAAGCCTTTATGGGCCTGAAGGCGGACATCCTGGTGCAGGAATTTATCAAGGAAGCCGGCGGTGCCGACATTCGCTGCTTTGTGATTGGCGACAAGGTTATTGCTGCCATGAAACGCCAGGGCGCTGAAGGCGAATTCCGCTCCAATCTGCACCGCGGTGGCACCGCCTCGCTGGTGAGAATTACTCCGGAAGAGCGCCGAACTGCCATTACTGCCGCCAAAGCCATGGGCCTGAACGTCGCCGGCGTGGACCTGCTGCGTTCGAGCCGAGGTCCGTTGGTGATGGAAGTAAATTCCTCGCCTGGCCTGGAGGGTATTGAAAATGCCACCGGAAAGAACGTGGCGGGCATGATCATCAACTGGACCGAAAAGAACTATAAACCCTGGAAAACCAAAACCCGGGGCAGGGGATAAGAAGGCATGGCCAGAGCTCCATTTGAGATTGCCGGCGTAGAGGTGAAAGCCGGTACCCGGGAGACCGTGGAAGTCCCGGTGGCAAAACTCTACACCCATACCCCGCTGCATATTCCGGTGGAAGTGGTACACGGCCGCCGGGATGGCCCGGTATTGATGGTCTGTGGCGCCATCCACGGCGATGAGATCAACGGTGTTGAAATCGTCCGCCGTGTATTGAAGAACTCCGCGCTGCGGCACCTTAGGGGCACCCTGGTGGCGGTCCCGATTGTCAATATCTTCGGGTTTGTACAGCGTACCCGCTACCTGCCCGACCGGCGGGATCTGAACCGGTGTTTCCCGGGCTCTGAAAGTGGTTCTCTGGGCGGGCGTATTGCCTACCTTCTGCGCACCCAGATCATGGAAAGCGTCACCCACATTATCGATCTGCATACCGGTGCCATTCACCGGTTCAACCTGCCGCAGATCCGCGCCGAGCTGAAAAATCCGGAAACTTCCCGAATGGCGGAAGCCTTTGGTGCGCCAATCATTATCAATGCCGGTCTGCGCGAAGGCAGCCTGCGGGCCTATGCCGATTCGCTGGATATTCCGGTGATCACCTTTGAAGGCGGGGAAGCCCTGCGCTTTGATGAAGTGGTTATCGCCAGCGGTGTTAAAGGCGTAATCCGGGTAATGCGGGAGCTGGAAATGGTACCCGCCAAGAAAGGCCCCAAGGCGCCGAAAAAGCGCTCGGAGACGGCGGCCAATTCCCAGTGGGTGCGGGCAGACATCGATGGCATCATGCGCCCGGTGGCCAGGCTGGGCCAGAAGGTTCGCAAGGGACAACGGCTGGCCATGGTGGCCGATCCCTTTGGCGAGACCGAAGTGGCCATCACCTCGCCCTGCTCCGGGATCGTCATCTGCGTGAACAATCTGCCCTTGGTGAATGAGGGCGAAGCGATCTACCACGTGGCGCGGTTCGACGAGTTGGGTGAAGCGGAGAAGGCCATGGACTACTTCCGCAGTTCCTTCGAGAACGAAGTGTCGGAGGAAGCCGTGGTGCCGGTACACCCCTGGGACGAACTTCAGAAATAACCGAACGTTGGAGTACCTATGATCTGGCACCAGAACATCATTGAGCTGGCACCGCTGCCGCGGGGCTTCAATCTCGTGACCAACGAGATCCTGGCCCAGGCGCCGGAGCTGACCAACTGCGAGGTGGGGTTGCTGCACCTGTTCATTCAGCACACCTCCGCTTCCCTGGCCATCAATGAAAACGCCGACCCGGACGTACGTGGCGATCTGGAGCGTCACTTCAACGTGATGGTGCCGGAACACGCTGATTATTACGAGCACACCCTGGAAGGCCCGGATGACACCACCTCTCACATCAAAAGCGTGATCATCGGGCCGTCACTGACTATTCCCATCAGCCACGGCCACCTGGCTCTCGGTACCTGGCAGGGGATTTACCTTTGCGAACACCGGAATCATGCCGGTGGTCGTAAAATTGTGGCGACTTTGCAGGGGCGTTGGTAAGCGTTCAGGCGCTCCCCATAGAGGTGGGTGGGTTTCCACCCATAGGCGATTCTTCTCTGGGTGGAGATCCACCCATTAATTGCATGTCCTCCCGGCCAATCCGGCTTAGAAATCTGTTTTATAAGTAGTTTCCCGAACTGGCCTGGCCCTTGCTGATAGCTCCCCCAGCGAGGCCGGGCAGGCCTCATCAGCACCCAACCAACAAAATGAATCGGGAGCATTTCTTATGAAACTTCAAACCATTCTGGCGGCTGCGATCGCCTCCTCCGTTGTTGCTGGCCCTGTGATTGCCCAGGATCGTGCCGGCTGGCCCGAGAGCTTTACCGTTGGCACGGCAAGCCAGGGAGGCACCTACTTTGCCTATGGCTCCGGCTGGGCAAATTTCGTGGCGGAGAATCTGGGGGTGTCTGGTGGCGCAGAAATCACCGGCGGCCCGGTTCAGAACATGGCGCTGGTTCACACCGGAGATCTGAAGTTTGGCCTGACCACCATGGGCCCGGCCCGTGAGTCCATGGAAGGCGAGAGCCCGCTGGCACCGGGCATGAAGATGGACAACGTGTGTGCCATGTTCCCGATGTATGAAACCCCGTTCTCCATTGCCACGCTGTCCAGCTCCGGTATTACCAGCATCTCCGAGATTCCGGACGGCGCCACCATTGGTTTCGGGCCGGCCGGTTCCACCTCAGATACCTACTTCCCGCGCATGATGGAAACGCTGGGCGTCAAGTTCGAGCGCCGTAACGGCAGCTGGTCAGACCTCGGTGGCCAGCTTCAGGACGGTCTGATTGATGTGGTGGCTTTCGCAGCCGGTATTCCCATTCCGGCGGTCAGCCAGCTGGAAGTCCAGACCGACGTTAACGTGATTGGCATGAACGACGACGAAGCCAAGAAGATCGTCGATAACTTCCCGGTGTCTGAATTCGTGATTCCGGCCAGCACCTACCAGTCCCTGGATGCTCCGTCCCGTGTGGTCTCCATGTGGAACTTCGCCATGGTGAACTGCGACATGCCGGAAAGCTTTGTGTATGAAATCACCAAGCTGACCATGGAGAACAACGACAAGATGGTGTCGATCCACAAGGCAGCGCGCCACTCCATTCCCGAGAACTACACCAAGAACAAGGTACTGCCCTGGCATCCGGGTGCAGCACGCTGGTTCAACGAGAACGGCTATCCCATCGAAGACGCAGCCATCAAGCAGTAATGAACCTGGCCGAAGGGTCGCCTGAAGACCCTTCGGCATCCGGTCGATACCGATTCACCGCCTCTCAGACAGGCAGGACTTATCATGACCAAAGAACAATCCCATGCCAGCGGCGAAACGCAGCTGGCAGAAAACCTGACGGTCAATGAAGACCATGTATTGGCTCACAATGTGGATGACGAACCGGTAGAGGCGAACCGTCGCCTGTACACCGGTATTTTGCTGAAGTTCGTGGTGTTGCTGGCCATTGCCTATTCGGCGTTTCACCTCTACACCCTGAACGTGTCGCCCATGGAAACCTGGTCGTTCCGTATTGTCCACGTGGCCGGTGCCTTGGTGTTGGGCTTTATCCTGTTTGCCGGTGCACGTTTTGTGTCCGGTGAAGAAGGTGCCGCACGGCATCGCTGGACCACCTGGTTTGCGGCGGTGGCACTGATTCCAGCGCTCTATGCGCTGTACCAGACTTACGTGTTTCACCAGATGATTCTGGGTGGCACCCTGCGTATTCCCGCGGAACTTGAAACCTGGCATTTTGGCTGGCCGCTGCTGGCGGCTTCCGGTGTGGGTATTGTCATGAGCTGGTTCCACCAGCGCGACCGTGCCCGGTTCAGCGTGCCGGATCTCGTTCTGATCGTCTGCTCTGTGGCGGTTGCCGCCTACCTGCTGGTGGTGTTCAACACCTCCATGCGGATGACCACCGGCACCGCTTTCGCTCCCGTGGGAATTTCTTTCGCCGCCGTGGCCGGTACCGCGCTGATTATGGAGCTTACCCGCCGGGTCGCCGGTATGGCTCTGGTGGTGATTGCGCTGGTGTTTCTTGCCTACGTTTTCGCCGGCCCCTACCTTCCGGGCTTTCTGGGGTATCCCGGGTTGTCGGTTCAGCGCTTCTTCAGCCAGGTGTATACCGATGCCGGTATTCTCGGGCCGACCACGGCAGTGTCTTCGACCTACATTATCCTGTTCATTATCTTTGCCGCGTTTCTGCAGGCGTCGAAGGTAGGTGACTACTTTGTGAATTTCGCCTTTGCAGCGGCTGGCCGGTCCCGGGGTGGTCCCGCCAAAGTCTCCATTTTCGCCTCTGGCCTGATGGGTATGATCAACGGCACCAGTGCCGGGAACGTGGTATCCACTGGTTCCCTGACCATCCCCTTGATGAAGCGGGTTGGCTACAGCAAGGAATCCGCCGGCGCGGTTGAAGCAGCAGCGTCTACAGGCGGGCAGATCATGCCGCCGATCATGGGTGCGGGTGCCTTCATCATGGCGGAGATTACCGGTATTCCCTATACCGAAATTGCCATTGCGGCGATTATTCCGGCGATTCTGTACTTTGCCTCGGTCTACTTCATGGTCGATTTCGAGGCCAAGAAGCTGGGTATGCGGGGCATGCGCGAAGACGAGCTGCCCAATTTGCGCCTGATGCTGCGCCAGGTATACCTGTTTGTGCCCATCATCATTCTGATCGTGGCGTTGTTCCAGGGCTACTCGGTGATTCGTGCCGGTACTCTGGCCACGATTTCTGCGGCGGTGGTCAGCTGGATTTCCCCCAACAAGATGGGCCTGCGGCAGATTCTGCATGCGTTCGAGATAGCGGCCTATATGTCGATTCAGATCATCGTGGTCTGTGCGGCCGCCGGTGTCATTGTGGGTGTGATCTCACTCACCGGCGTTGGCGCGCGGTTCTCGGTGCTGTTGCTGGATGTGGCGGCCCACAGTCATCTGCTGGCTCTGGTGTTTGCCATGTTTATTTCCATTCTGCTGGGCATGGGCATGCCGACCACCGCAGCTTATGCCGTTGCAGCTTCGGTCGTGGCTCCGGGCCTGGTGCAGTTGGGGATTGAGCCGCTGACGGCGCACTTCTTTGTCTTCTACTTTGCCGTGGTCTCGGCCATCACGCCGCCTGTGGCACTGGCGTCCTATGCGGCGGCGGGTATTTCCGGTGCCAACGCCATGTCCACATCGGTCGCATCATTCCGGATCGGCATTGCGGCGTTCATCGTGCCCTTCATGTTCTTCTACAACAGTGCGCTGTTGATGGAAGGAGGGTGGTTCGAAATCGGACGGGCGCTGATTACCGCTACCTTTGGCGTGTACCTGCTGTCTGCCGGTGTGCTGGGCTGGTTCGCACGGTCGTCCGCCCCGGTTCTGGTACGGTTGTTACTGGTGGCCGCAGCCCTGCTGACCATCGAGGGTGGTTTGTGGACGGATCTGGCCGGTATCGCGCTGGCGGTAATCGCCATGCTCATCCAGCGCAAGCGTGCGCCGGCTCTGGCCGCAGCCTGATCTGGCCAGTACCCGGAGGACAACCTGCCGCTGAGCGGGTTGTCCTGCCGGTCCGGGGGCGCTAGGCTTGGCCGAAGCCCCTCTTTGATGTCTCGGAACTGAATTCCATGCTCCAGCGCTTCAGCGTCGTTGTGATTCTGGTTGTCATCATGCTGCTGTCCTGGCTTCTGGGCGGTTGGTACGGTTATCGCCAGCTGGAGCAGGAGGCCCTGCAAGAGGCTTTCCGGTACCGACAACTGGTTGCGAATGAGCTGAACCGGTATCTGCCGGTACCGGCTCTTATCGCCGAACACCCCCTGTTAGCCGACGCGCTCAAGCAACCGAATGATGCCGTGACCCTGCTTCGGGCCAACGAGCAGATGCAAAGAATGGCCACCATTGTCGGCGGCTCAGATATCTACCTGATGGATTTGTCGGGTTTGACGATTGCGGCCAACAATTTCGGCCAGCCGGACACCTTCGTTGGCAATAATTACGCGTTTCGCCCCTACTTTTCTGAAGCCGTGCAAACCGGAGATTCAGTGGCCTATTTCGCCTTGGGTTTACGGTCCCTGGAGCGTGGTCTGTACTTCACTCATCCGGTGCGCGATCAGCGGGGCAAAATGCTCGGGGTCGTAGCCATCAAGATATTGGTCCATGAGCTGGAGTCGCAGTGGCACCGGCCAGAATCGACCCAGCAGGCGCAAATGGTGGTGCTGGACGGCGACGGAATCAGTTTTCTGTCCAGTCGCAGCCAGTGGTTGTATCGGGACTTTCGGCCAGGTGACAAGGCCGAAAAAACCGCCCGCGTGCGGCAACGTTACCCCGAGCGGGATTTAGAGCCTGTTGACTTCTCTGTCACTGGCAAGCCGTGGGGGCTGGCGGATTATTCCACACGGATTCAGTTACGGGACAGCAACAGTGCTGGCACGTACCTGACCGTCGAGGTGGACCTGCCCAGGCTGGACTGGAGCCTGATGGTACTGACCGAGACGCGATCAGTACTCTGGACCCGCGCCGGTTTCCTGTTCAGCGGGCTGGCCTTGTTCCTGGCCGGGTTCCTTACCTGGTTGTATCTCCGCGAACGATACCGGCGGGAACGTGAACTGGCCTTGAGGGGAGAGCAGTTGGAGCGTCGCGTTGCTCAGCGGACAGCCGATCTTAAACGTTCCAATGACCAACTGCTGGAAGAGATACAGGAGCGGGAGAGAGCCCAGACGGAGTTGCGTGAAACCCAGCAAGAGCTCATACAGGCTGCCAAGCTCGCGGTGCTCGGGCAAATGTCGGCGGGTCTGAACCACGAGATCAATCAGCCCCTGACCGCTATCCAGGGTTATGCCCGCAACAGTCGGAAGTTTCTGGAGCGGGGGGCCACCGATATGGTGGATGCCAACCTGGGGGAAATTGTCGCCCTGTGCGACAAGATGGCGGAGCTCATCCGACAGTTTAAGGTGTTCGCGAGAAAATCCGAGGGCCCCCCGTCGGTGGTTGATCTCAGATTGGCGGTGGATGGAGCCCTCAAGATTATTCGTGCCCAGCACAGCAGTAGCGGCATTGGCATCGATTGGCATCGCCCGGAGCAGCCGGTCATGTGCCACGGCGATCTGATCCGGATCGAGCAGGTGATGGTCAATCTGGTGGCGAACGCGGTTCAGGCGGTTGAAGGCCGTGACGAGCCGTTGATCGAGATCATGATTGATCAGGAAGAGGGGAACTGGCGTTGCCGGGTTCGAGACAATGGGCATGGCCTTCCCGGTAACACAGAGAAGGTGTTCGAACCGTTTTTTACCACCCGCTCCGTCAAACAGGGGTTGGGCCTGGGGCTTTCCATTTCCCGTCAGATCGTTGAAGCTCTGGGCGGAAACCTGGTCGGCCTCAATCGTGACGATGGTCCGGGTGCCGAGTTCGTTCTCAAATTGAAACAGCGTAGGGCAGAGGAATGACAACCGCTTCAGTCATTTTTGTCGATGACGACCCGGATATCCGGCCACTGATGGAACAGACCCTGGAGCTGGAGGATATCCCGGTGGCCTGTTTTGCGGATGGTGCGTCAGCTTTGCAGGAGGTTCATCCGGATTTTGAGGGCATCGTCCTGTGTGATTACAACATGCCGGGCATGGACGGCCTGGATGTGTTGCAGCGCATCCGGCAGATTGATGAAGATATTCCGGTCATTCTGCTGACTGGTCAGGGCGATATCAGCACGGCGGTATCGGCCATGCAGCAGGGTGCCTACGATTTCATCGAGAAACCGTTTGATCACGAGGAGTTGATTGAACTCCTGCGGCATGCCCTTGAGAAACGACATCTGGCGCTTGAGAACCGGCGGCTGAAAGCCCAGCTCCGACACCTTGCCCGCCCCGGCCCCCGAATGCTGGGCGATTCGCCGGCTATGCAACGGGTGATGGCGACCATTGATCCGGTATTGGATATCTCCGCAAACGTGCTCCTGCATGGTGAGACGGGGTCCGGTAAGGACGCGCTGGCCAGATATATCCATGAAAACAGTCCACGCAGCAGCCACAATTTTGTTGCGATCAATTGCGGCGCTGTGCCCGAGAATCTGATCGAAAGCGAGCTGTTCGGGCACGAGGCCGGCGCCTTCACAGGTGCTGACAAACGACGTGTAGGCAAGATAGAACACGCTCATCGGGGAACCCTGTTCCTGGATGAGCTGGAAAGTATGCCCATGCCGTTGCAGATAAAACTGCTCCGGGTTCTTGAGGAGCAACGGGTTGAGCGGCTTGGCAGCAACCAGGTCGTGGACGTGGATGTACGTATTATCGCCGCCACCAAATCCGATCTGAAAGAACTGAGTGACAAGGGAGAATTCCGGTCCGACCTTTATTACCGACTGAATGTGGTGAAAGTGGATATTCCGCCGTTGCGGGAGCGGAAGGAAGACATCCCCAAACTGTTCCATCACTTTGTGCTGATTGCTGCCGCTCGCTATGACCGCGAGAGTGTGCCTTTGGACGCACGTCAGGCTGCCCGGCTGATGCAGCATTCCTGGCCCGGCAACGTTCGGGAACTGCGTAACCTGGCCGAGCGATATGTCTTGCTGGGCCCGGCAGCCCTGGCCGAAGGCGATTCCGCCAGCGGACCGAATATTGCCAGCCGGCAGACGCTGTCGGAAATGATGGATGGTTTTGAACGCTCGGCCATTGTCAGCGCCCTGAACGCCTGCCACGGTAGCATCAAGGACACCATGGTTCAGCTCGGGATTGCCCGCAAGACGCTGTATGACAAAATGAAGAAACACGGGCTGGACAAAGCCGAGTTCAAGGACTGACCGTTACAAAAGATAACGCCCTGGTTGCACTGGTTTTACAAACTACGAGGTTTCCTCGATAAATCTGTCGTGTGTTTTTCTGTAGGATTGCTAATCTTTTTTTAGCGGACTTCTCCGACAGTCATTCCAACCACGGAAAACACACCACATGAAGAATCTGACCATCCAGGCGAGGGTGCTGTTGCTGGCACTGGTGCCGGTTATTGTTCTGACTGCATTGCTGACCACTTACAACCTGAATCAGGCCCGCTCGATCGGAGAGCAGGCGGTTGCAAGCTTCTCGGAAGACATGGAGGCCAGCAAGCGCCAAGAGCTGCGCAACTATCTGGAGCTGGCAAAAACGTCCATCCAGCACCTTTATGAGCAGCCGGGCTCGGCCAATGATCCTGAGGTCCAGCAGCAGGCCTGGGACATCTTGCGGCAACTGCGTTTTGACGACTCCGGCAGTGAGGGCTATCTGTTCGCCTATACCACGGAAGGTGTTTCGGTGATGCATGGTGTCAATTCCGCCCTGGAAGGCCGTAACCTCTGGGGCTTTCAGGACCCGAACGGCACCTACCTGATTCGCGAACTGATCGAGGCTGCGCGCAATGGTGGCGGCTATGTACCCTATGGCTGGAAACACCCGGAGACCGGTAACGTAGCCCCCAAGTTAGGCTATGCCGAAATGCTGCCGAAATGGGGCGTGATGATAGGCACCGGATTCTGGATTGACGGCCTGGAGTCTCAGGTTGCTTCCATGGAACAGCGGGTTGGAGACTCCCTGGGTGAGGCAATCATTGGTTCGGTGACCACCTCCCTGATCGCCCTGGCGATTATCGTCTTTCTGGCCCTCGTAGTGGTTCGCGGCATTATCCGCCCGTTGAAGTCGGCGGTGACGGCGATGAATGGCATTGCCAGTGGCGACGGGGATCTTACCCGTCGGCTCGACGTCTCGGGCAGGGATGAGCTGTCCCAACTGGCCACGGCATTCAACAGCTTTGCGGATCAGGTACATGGGCTGGTCCGCCAGGTCCGCCAGTCGGCCGAAACATTGAATGACACCACCGGCGAGTTGAACGAGGTCATGGTGGAAGCCGAGCAGGGCGTTGAGCGCCAGAAATCGGAAAGTGATCAGGTAGCCACCGCCATGAACGAGATGACCGCCGCAGCCCAGGAAGTGGCCGGTAATGCCAGTGAAGCGTCGGATTCGGCTGGCCACGCTACCGCTCAGGTAACCGATGCCCAGGGGCTGGTGTACCAGGCCATCGAGGTGATTGGTGGGCTATCCAAACAGGTGGAAGAGGGGGTTCAGGTCATTGAAAAACTGGGCACCGACTCCCGCCAGATCGACAGCGTGCTGGAGGTTATTCGGGAGATTGCCGATCAGACCAACCTGTTGGCCCTGAATGCTGCCATCGAGGCGGCTCGGGCCGGAGAAGCCGGCCGTGGCTTTGCCGTGGTTGCCGACGAGGTACGTACGCTGGCAAGCAGGACCCAGAAGAGCACTCAGGAGATCCAGGCGACCATTGAGCGGCTGCAGAAAGGTGCCCAGCAGGCGGTAACGCTGATCGGCGCCATCAGCCAGCGCAGCGAGGAAACGGTGGAGGAAACCCGCCAGGTGAACGAAGCGCTGCAGCGTATTTCCCAGGCCGTGAACACGATTACCGATATGAACACCCAGATTGCCAGTGCTGCGGAAGAGCAGACCAGCGTGTCGGAAACCATCAACCAGAATGTCCACGAAATCGTGGCAATCTCGGAACAGACTGCCCAGGGAACCCGTCGCGCCGGCGAAGCGACCCAGCGCCTCAAGGCGCTGGCCGGTGACCTGACCGACGAGGTCAGCCGCTACCGGGTCTGAGCAGAATTAGACATGCGGTTGCATGAAAGGCGCTGTCAAGAAAGTGATCTGCGCCTTTTTTGCCCTGGTCAGGGCGCAATCTTCTTCTTCAGCGCCTTGGTCAGCGGCCTTGGCAGGCTCGGCAGCGACTTCAGCAGCCAGGGCAGCACCTTTCTTTTTACGCCATTCAAGGATTCCGGTACCACCGCTTCAATCAGGTGCGGGCCGGGGTTGTGTTTGGCGTATTCCATGGCTTTGATCAGCTCTTCCGCCGTGGTTACCCGGGTGCCGTGCACGCCCATGCTCTGGGCCAGTAACGCGTAGTTGGTGACCGGGCCACTGATGTCGAGCTGTGATTTCGCCTTGGCACCGGCTTCTTCTGCGCCAACCCGTTCCAGTTCTACGTTCAGGATCGAGTAGGAGGCGTTGTTGAAGATGATGGTGGTCACGTTCAGATTTTCCCTCGCCATGGTCCACAGGGCCTGGTTGGTATACATGGCGGTGCCGTCACCGATCAGTGCGTAAACCTGGCGATCCGGACAGGCGATGGCTGCGCCGATGGCGTTGGGCATGCCTTGCCCGATGGCCCCGCCGGTGAGGGTGATCAGGTCGTGCCGTGGCGAGCCTGCGGTCATGGCGTTCAGCATCAGGCCGGAGGTGATGGCTTCATCCACGATAATGCTGTTCTCGGGCATCAGTTCGCCCACCGCCCGGCAAACCTTTTCGGCGGTGAGTTTACCTTTGGGCAGGCCGGGGCGGCCGGGCGCCTGCAGCTTGGGTTGGGCATTGCTGGCACCGAGAGTATCGGCCAGCTTTTTCAGGCTGGCGGTGGCATCCTGCTCCGGTGTGCTCAGAGTGTGAGCCGTGCAGTTGTCTGGCACCAGGTAGCTTTGTTTGCCCGGATAGGCGAAGAAGGATACCGGGGCCTTGGCATCCACCAGAATCAGGTGGTCAAACTCGGAGAGCTGCAGGGTAGCCAGTTCCGCCAGGTAAGCGATCCGCTCCACCGGCGGCAGGCCGGCGCCCCGTTCAATGCGGGTTGGGAAGGTTTCGGCAAACAGGGTGACACCGTTGTGGGCGGCGATGCGTGCCGCCTCCAGCAGGGCGGGCTCACGCAGGGCGCGGCCACCCAGCAGCAGGGCGGTTGTCTTACCGCTCCTGATGGCCTCGGCGGCCGCTTTAACAGCGCTATCTTCAGCTGCAGGCGCTTGCGGTTGAGTGGGTGCGGCACAAGGCTTGCCGCCTTCGCCCCAGGACACATCCGCCGGCAGAATCAGGGTGGCTACCTGCCCTGGCAGGCCCCGGGCGGCGGTGATGGCTTCGGCGGCATCCTGGCAAAGAGCTTCTGTGCTTTGTGACGTGCGCACAAAATTGGGGGAGATGTTGCGAGCGACCGTTTCGATGTCAGACTGCAACTGGGCGTCGTATTTCACATGGTAGGTGGCATGGTCGCCAACAATGTTGACCACCGGTACCTTACCCTTGCGTGCATTGTGCAGGTTCGCCAGGCCATTGCCCAGGCCACAGCCCAGGTGCAGCAGGGTAGCAGCGGGTTTGTCCGCCATCCGGGCGTAGCCGTCGGCGGCACCGGTGGCGACGCCTTCAAACAGGGCCAGTACCGCCCGCATTCCGGGTTCGCTGTCCAGGGCGGCGACAAAATGCATTTCGCTGGTGCCCGGGTTGGTAAAACAGACTTCAACACCCGAATCCACCAGGGTTTTCATGAGTGCCTGAGCGCCGTTGGTCATTGTTGTTCTCCAGCTTGGGTCAATTCGTTTGTATTGGTCCGGTCGAGATGGGTCTCGTTGATATCGGCAATTCTGGTGACACCGGTCAGGGTCATGGCCAGTTTCAGTTCCTGCTGCAAGGTGTTCAGGAGCCGGGTTAATCCGGCCTGGCCTTCCGCCGCCAGGGCCCAGGCCCAGGGCCGGCCAATCATCACGCCGTTGGCCCCCAGGGCGAGGGCCCGGAAAACGTCCACGCCGTTGCGAATGCCGCCATCCACCAGGATCTCGGTGTCTTGACCAACGGCGGCAACGATATCAGGGAGTTTGCTGGCGGTGGCGGCTACACCGTCGAGCTGGCGACCGCCGTGGTTGGACACCACGATGCCATCGGCACCTACGTTGACGGCTGCTTTGGCATCGTCCACTTCCAGAATGCCTTTCAGGATCAGCTTGCCGGGCCAGCGTTCCCGCAGCCATTCGATGGCCTGCCAGGTGACGGAGGCATCGAATTGGGTATCGACCCACTGCTTGAAGGAATCCAGGTTACTGGCCTCTGGCACCGCGTCACTCAGATTGCCGAAGGTGAGGGGTTTACCTTTTATTGCTACCTGCCATAGCCACCCGGGCCTCGATAGAAGCTGCTGCGCTTTGAGCGCAACGGAACGGGCGCCGGCGCTGTTCAGACCGTTACGGGTGTCCCGATGCCGGGGGCCGGGCAGGGGCAGGTCGATGGTGAAAATCAGGGTCTGGCAGCCGGCATTCCAGGCTTTTTTCAGCAGGGTGTCTACGTGCTCCCGGTCACGAATCATGTACAACTGGAACCAGAAGGGTGCATTGGCGGCGGCTTTCACTTCGTCCAGCGGGCAGATGCCAACGGTGGATAGGGTGAACGGTACCTCGGCGGCATTGGCGGCTTTTACCGCCTGGGCTTCTCCCCGTTGTGCCATCATGCCGGCCAGCCCCAGGGGCGCCAAGGCAACTGGCATGCTGCAGGATTGGCCGGCCAGCTCGGTGCGGGTGTCCACGTTATCGACATCAATCAACACACGCTGGCGCAGGGCGATATCCTGCCAGCCGCGGACATTGGTCCGAAGGGTTTGCTCTTCGGTGGCTCCGCCGTCCAGATAATCCGCCAGAAAACGGGGCAGTTTACGGCGGGCGAGTTTCTGGTAATCGGCGGCGGTGGCTGGATAACTCAGGGGCATGGTGTCAGCCTCCGTTGGTGATGGAACGGGCGGCTGCCCGGGCCGTCAGAATGCAACCGGGCAGGAAGGTGCCTTCCAGTGATCGCTTGCCGTTGCTGCCGCCGCCACCAAAACCGGCCGCTTCACCCACACAGTACAGGCCTCGGATGGGCTGGCCGCTGGCATCCAGCACCCGGCTTTGCAGGTCGGTACGCAGGCCGCCCAGGCTCTTGCGGGTGGTCAGTTGCATGTGGATGGCGATGAAGGGGCCGGCCCCTGGCTTCTGCAGCGGCGCTGGTTTGCAGGTGCGCAGCCGGTCCGGCCCCCACTGGCGGGCGTGGCGAATCATGCGGATTTGCGGATCGTTGTTCAGTTGATTGCCCTTGCTGAAATTGGCATCGAAGGCATCGGCGGTGGCTTTCAGGGTGGCAGCGTCAATGTCCAGAGAGCAGGTCAGGGCATTCATTTTCTTCGCCAGCCCTTCCAGAGTGTCGTCCACCAGGAAGTGACGGCTTTCGTTCTGCATCTGATTCACCAGCGGTTTGTTACCCAGCAGCAGTTCTTTCAGGAACAGGGGGAATTGCTTGTCCCGGATGCGGGCGTTGTGTTCGGCACCGGAGATGGCAAATTCTTTCAGGGCGATACGCCGGTTCAGCAGGTGCCAGGTCCAGGGTTTTTCCTGTTCGGCCACGCGCTGGCAAAGCCAGTGGGTATCGAAGCCGGTCACCAGGGGCTCCGGCCCGATGCGCTCGCCCCGGTGGTTCAGCCAGAGCGCGGATTTACATGGAATGGTAGACAAGCCATGGCCCGGGAAATGCGGGTAGGGGTGGGGAAAGCCGGCCGCGTAGTTCCACATTTCGCCGGCGTGGGTAATGCGCGCGCCCAGGTGGTCTTTGGCCCAGTGGTGCAGTTTGCCATCGGCAAACGGGTGGGCACCGTTGAGCATGGTGTCCGGTTGCGGACGATGTCTGGGCCAGTTGGTACGGCACTCGGCGTGGCTGCCGTTGATACCGCCCATAGCCAGCACCACGTTCGGAGCCTCAAACCGCACTTCTTCGCCGGTTTCCTCGTTGATGGCAACGGCGCCGTAGACCTCACCGGCCTGATGGTCGAGTGCGGTAATTCGGTGCCGGTGATGAATGGCCAGTCTGCCACTGGTGTTGGCTTCGTGCAGGGCATTGACCATGCAGCGCACCAGTTCTCGGGAGGTGCCCCAGGTGATGTGGTACCGGGGCACGCTGTTGCCATCGCCAAACCGGCCTCGCTCTACCCAGTTCACTGCCGGCATGAATTTGATGCCCTCGTTGGCGAGCCAGTCGTGTACGTCGGTGCGGGAATGTTCAACGTAGTAGCGGGCCCACTGCATGGGCCACTCATCGTTCGGGTCCAGTTCGCCGAAACGCAGCCAGTCGTTCAGCGCCAGTTCCGGCGAATCGGCGATTTTCATACGCCGCTGCAGCGGCGTGTCAATCAGCATCATGCCGCCAAAGGCCCACAGCGCCAGACCTCCGAAGCGTTCGGGGCTGTCACGATCAACAATGGTTACGGACTTGCCAGCCCGCAGAGCTTCCAGGGCGGTGACAATGCCCGCCAGTCCGCCGCCGGCAATCAAAAGGTCTGAGCTAACAGGTTTCACCATGGTGCGTTTCCGGATTGTATTTTTGATTTTGTTGTTACAGACCATATAACGCTATGATCGGTTCTGAATTGACTTCAGAGGCCATAATAATTGACGTTAGAAGCCACCGTATCGATGGGCTGGGTCAATACCGTGATCGATGCCGCGAAGAATCTGGGCGTTCCTGAGAACCTGTTGCTGGAAACCGCTGGTCTGCCGGCCGGGGCCCTGTCTCTCGAACGATGGCCCATCGACTTCATTACCCGTCTCTGGCACGCCGCTGAGCAGTGCACGCGGGATCCCGGGTTTGGTCTGAAAGTTGGCGCCGGGGTGCGGCCGGCCAGTATTGATGCGGTCAGTTTCGCCATGCAGAGCGCCGCCACGCTGCGCGAAGCCATCACCCTGGTCCAGAAATACCAGCGGCTGATCTCTGATGGCGGTCGCTTCCAGATGATACCGGGTAGCAAGGGCACCTGGATTGTCTACCACCCCCGGCAGGGGCGTCTGGCGTTCAGTCCGCATCAGATTGAAGCCGTGCTGTCGGCCGTGGTCAGCCTGACCGACTGGATTGCCGGTTCTGCGGTTGGGCCTGTGCGAGTGCAATTTAGTCAGGCCCGTCTGGGGCCACTGTCAGGGTACCGGGAGGTGTTTGGTTGCCCGGTGGAGTTTGAGCAGGCGTTCAGTGGTTTGCTGGTGGGTAATGAGGTGCTGGACAGGCCTTTACCACAGGCAGATCCGGCCCTTGCCCGTGTACATGAACAGTACAATGCAGGACGGCTGGCGGCGCTGGAAAAGGGCGCTGTGTCGGCAGAGGATCTTCGACAATGGCTGGTCGCCCGGATGGGGCCAAACCTTCCACGACGGGCAGAAGCGGCCAGGATGTTGGGGCTCAGCGAACGTACGTTGGCCCGTCGGCTGGAGGCACAGGGCTATACGTTCAACAGCTTGTTGGACGAGGTGCGCCGGGAGCTCGCCCTGGCGGCGGTGCGGGAATCGGGGTTGTCCCTGGCAGAGATCGCTTTATCGCTCGGATTTGCAGAGGCCAGTACCTTTTACCGGGCATTCCATCGCTGGACTGGCATGCCCCCGGCTCGCTGGCGCAAACAGGGGGCGCACTGAAACCTACAGATTGGCTTCGGCAAACTCTGCCAGTACCGAACGGGGCACGCCTTGCAGATGGATGTGACCGCCGTGGCGGAAGCCCTTGAAGCGCTCAGTCATGTAGGTCAGGCCGGAACTCAGGGGGCTCAGATAGGGGGTGTCTATCTGCGCCAGGTTGCCCAGGCAGATCACCTTGGAGCCGTTACCGGCCCGGGTGATGATGGTCTTGATCTGGTGCGGGGTCAGGTTCTGCGATTCATCGATGATGATGAGGCTGTGCTGGAAGCTGCGGCCCCGGATGTAGTTCATGGATTTGAAGTGCAGAGGCACTTTGCTGAGGATGTAGTCGACGCTGGCGGTCATGTTCTCATCGTCTTCGTGCAAAGCTTCCAGGTTGTCCACGATCGCACCCAGCCAGGGTTCCATTTTCTCGGCTTCGGTACCGGGCAGGAAACCGATATCCTCATCCAGGCCCTGGGTAGAGCGGGTCGCGATGATGCGTTTGTAGAGTTTGCTGGCCACGGTCATTTCAATACAGGCGGCCAGGGCCAGAATGGTTTTACCGGAACCCGCCGAGCCGGTCAGGTTCACCAGGTGGATGTCGGGGTCCAGTAACAGGTTCAGGGCCATGGCCTGATAGATATCCCTGGGCACCAGGCCCCAGACTTCTTCATTCATCAGGTCATGCTGGTGCAGATCCTTGAGCACCAGTTGGTCCTCGGAGATATCAACTACCTTGCCGATGAAGCCCTGCTCGTCAATCACGAACTCGTTGATGTTCAGTTTCGCCAGTTCCCCTTCGCGTTTGAGCAGGTGTTCCGTCACTCCCTCCCGCTGTATGGTTTCCACCTTGGCGATACCGTCCCAGAACGAGTTCGGGAACTCCTTGTAGCCCTTGGGCAGCAGGTCAATGTCGTCAAGTAGCTGGTCGTTGTGGTAGTCCTGGGCTTCGACACCAAAGCCGCGGGCCTTTAACCGCATGTTGATGTCTTTACTGACCAGGATGATATCCCGGGACTTGTGGCGTGCCTGCAGGGCGGCGAGGGTGTTGATGATCTTGTTGTCGTTCAGGTGCTCCGGCAGTGAGTGATTGCCGGCACCTTCGGTGCTCATGATGATTGAGAGGGTGCCCAGTGGGTCCGCTTTCTTGCCGCGCAGAATAGGCACGCCTTTCTCGATGTCCTTGGGGCTGGCATCACCCAGCAGTTTGTCGATGTTTCGAATGGCCTGGCGGCAGTCGGCGGCAACCGTCTGTTTGCCGGATTTCAGGCTGTCGAGTTCTTCGAGGACGGTCATCGGAATGATGACATCATGTTCTTCAAAGTTCAGGAGGGCATTCGGGTCGTGAATCAGGACGTTGGTGTCGAGGACATACATTTTCCGGCGAGCTTGCGGTGCTCTTGGCATAGGGGGCGCTACCTCTCTGGTGGCTCAGTCGGTCTCGGCGCAGCGTTGCGTCAGGTCTCTGTCGGAGATCAGTTTCAGCATGTCATAAGTGGTTATGATACCGGTGATTTTTGAATCCCGGGTGACAAAGATCCGGTGCAGGTGCTCTCGCATCATGATATTGGCAATGTCTCGCACTGGCGTGTCTTCGTCAACCGACAAAACAATGGGCGTCATGATGTCCCGGACTTCAACCGGAACCTTGCCCATCTCTTCGAAGATGACCATACGCAGACGCCGGGCCTCTTCCTGCTCCTCTTCGGTCAGCCTGGGCTGATCGCCGGAACGGGAGGCATTCCAACGGAATTCGGTAATGTCCTTGAGGGTGGCTATGCCGATGATGTCGCCGTTGTCGTCGGTAACCGGGCTGCCGGTGATTTCGTTGTCGGTGAGGAACCTGGCGAGGCGATCCATAGTCCAGTTGTGGGGGACAGCCTTGATGGTCGGGGTCATGATCTCATGGGCGAGAACACTCATGTGCGGGCATCTTCCGTTTGCTGTGCTTTTGATGAAGCTTAGCCGTTCCGTGGCCTGCCGTCACCCCTGCATTGTGGGTCGGGTTAACGGGCTTTCGGGCTTACGCCCTGCAATGTGCCGTCTTCGCCCCATTGCAACTGGTAACCCTGATAGCGATCCTGTTTGGCGACAGCTTCCAGTGCGAGGATGGATTTGACCGGTATATCGACAATCAGGCTATTGACCAGCCACCCGGGCAATGCGCCGTTGGGTTCGGTGTGCTGCACCCAGACCATTCGGGTTCGGTCGCCCTCCGGGGTAAACCGGTAGAGTGTGTCGGAGCGGTCCACCCGCACGCGACTGTTGAACTCGGCCCGCATGTTGGGAGTGGCGTTGAGGTCCATGAAAATCTCGCCGGTGGACGCGTCGCCGCGGGTACGGATGCGCAGTACATAATCACGGTCGGCTACCGGCCACGGCATATCGTTGACCGAATAGGCATAGCGATCGTGGAAGTCCCCCTGGCCAAAGGCATGGGATTCGGTGCAGTTGTGTACCCATTCCTCACAGGATTCCGGATTGACCATGACGGCCATCAGGTTCTCGATAGGAACGTCCAGTTCCGCTACTGCCTTGAAAGCCTCGAACCCCGAGCCTTCCCGCGCCATGGTGTATATCCGCACATTGTCCACTTCCTTGCGCAGTGACCAGGCCTCGGCATCTTCCGATGGCAACGGGACGGTTTCACTGGCGGACACAGACAAGGTCATCAACAGGCCCATAATGCCGGAAATCAGGCGGCTAACGCCGTGGGCTCTGGTTGTGGTCATAGGCTAAACTTCCGTTGTAAGAGTGAGCCGAGTCTACCACGGGGCGCAATGCCCCCCGCCTGTGAATGCGGGGGTTTGTGAACCAGGTAGCTTAGTTACACAACGCACACCACGATTGGCCTGATCTGACGAACATTATGACAACACAGAAACTGGTAGATGCCCGCGGACGAATAACGCCAGGGCTGATGGAGCACCCTGTCGACACCATCAATTATCTCGACTACGACCTGCGCACGGTGATGGACAAGCCTCGCACCCGCCTGGCCAGACACTGGCGTTTCAACCAGTTCCAGTTTGTCAGTGCGATGGCGCCGGGCTGGGTGTTCGGCCTGGCTATTGTGGATCTGAACCTGGTGGGTAATGGCTTTTTCTATCTGTTCGATTTCGAGAGAGGACAGATGTTCGAGCATTCGTTTTTACAGCCTCTGGCCAGGAACACGAACATAGAGCCCTATCCCGAACGCGGTCACGCCCGGTTCCGCAAAGGCGACTTGAGCATGGCCATTGAACCGGCCACCGGCGGTCGGAATGTGAGAGTGAGCGGACCCGGTAATATCCGGGTGGATCTTGAGTTGCGGGACACCGAACAACCCTTGCGGCTGGTGTCGCCGGCCGGATACAACGGCTGGGTGTTCACCCGGAAATCGGCCGGGCTGACGGTGGACGGTGAAGTGCGCCTGGGCGATGTGGTCTGGCGTTGCGATGAGTCTACCCGTGGGTCCATCGACTGGAGCTGCGGCTTCATGCGCCGGGAAACCGCCTGGAACTGGGCCAGTCTGGCTGGGGTTGCCGACAATGGTGTTTCAGTGGGGCTGAACCTGGCCGCTGGTGTGAACGAGACCGGGATGACCGAGAACGCGCTGTGGCTCGACGGACGTCGCATTCTGCTGGGGCCGGCCCGATTCGAGTTTGATCGCTATCAGCCCGGGGCAGACTGGCGGGTCACCACCGACGATGGCCGCGTTGACCTCCGTTTCGTGCCCGCTGGCGCGCGCCGGGAAAAGCTCAACGCCTGGGTTATTGCCTCCAATTTCCGTCAGTTTGTGGGCACTTTCCAGGGTACGGTTGCGGATGAAAGCGGCAAAAAAATCCCCGTAAACGGGTTACGGGGATTGATAGAAGATCACTTTGCCCGGTGGTAAACCAGGCGTAGCCATCACTTTTCGGGCAGGGTGACGTTCAATTCCAGCACGGAGCAGTGGTCATTGCGATCCACCTCCACCTGTACCATGTCGTCGCTGATCTGAACGTACTTGCGGATCACCTGCAACAACTCCTGCTGCAGCTGGGGCAGGTAGTCCGGCTGTTCACGCTGGCCCCGCTCATGGGCCACGATAATCTGCAGTCGCTCCTTGGCGACACTGGCCGTACTGTTTTTCTTGCTTCTGAAGTAATCGAAAAAACTCATCCCTTAGCCCCCTTTGAACATCCGTGAGAAGAAGCCTTTTTTCTGGGACGTCATGAAACGGTGTTCCCGTTCCTCGCCCAGCAGCCTCGCAACGGCATCTTCATAGGCCTGGCCGGCATCGCTTTGCTCCTCCAGAATGACCGGCAGGCCCTGGTTGGAGGCATTCAGTACGATCTGGCTCTCGGGAATCACGCCCAGCAGGGGAATGGCCAGGATTTCCTCAACATCCTGTACCGACAGCATCTCGCCTTTTTCTACCCGGTCCGGGTTGTAGCGGGTCAGCAGCAGGTGTTCCTTGACCGGGTCCTGGCCCATTTCCGCTCGCCGGGATTTGCTCTGCAGTATGCCCAGGATGCGGTCTGAATCCCGTACCGATGAGACTTCCGGGTTGGTTACGACAATCGCCTCGTCGGCATAGTAGAGCGCCATCAGGGCGCCATGTTCGATGCCGGCCGGGGAGTCGCACACGATGTAGTCGAAGGTTTCGGACAGTTCGTTGATGACCTTCTCCACACCATCTTTGGTGAGAGCTTCCTTCTCGCGGGTCTGGGACGCAGGCAGGATGTAGAGCGTTTCTACCCGCTTGTCCTTGATCAGGGCCTGGTTGAGAGTCGCTTCGCCCTGAATGACGTTAACGAAGTCGTACACCACCCGGCGTTCGCAGTTCATGATCAGGTCCAGGTTGCGCAGACCCACGTCGAAATCAATCACGACGGTCTTGTGGCCGCGCTTTGCCAGACCAGTGCTGATGGAGGCGCTGGTGGTGGTTTTGCCCACGCCGCCTTTTCCTGAGGTAACGACAATGATTCTAGCCAAGGTTCAGTTCCTGTTTCTCGGTGGATTCGTCATGGTTTCAACTGTTGTTATCGGTTGTCACAACATCAGGCCTTGTCCAGTGGCGTCACCACCAGCACATCGTCCCTGAGCTGGATCTGCACAGCACTTTTCCAGCCAATGTCCTGAAGATCTTCGGAGATTTTATAGTGTCCGGCGATGGACACAAGCTCCGCCTCAAGTGACTGGCAGAACACCCGGGCAGACTCGGCACCGTGAATGCCGGCCAGCGCCCGTCCGCGTAAGGGGCCGTAAACATGAATATTGCCGGCAGCCAGAACTTCGGCTCCGGCCTGCACCGGCGCAAGGATGATCAGATCGCCTTCCGGCGCGTATACCTGCTGGCCCGATCGAACCGGTTGATTGATGATTTTTGCCGGTGCCGGTTCGTTTGCAGGCTCCTGTGCAGCGGCCGCTTCCGGTTCGGCTTCTGCCGGGGCTTCCTGGGCCGGCTTTTCTTTCAGGCTGCCGCCGGGCAGCAGTGCCAGGGAGGCTCCCCGGGCAAGCCGGCGCTGATCGTCGTTGGCGGCACGAACGCCAATCACGTGAATGTTGTGACGGCGGCAGGTTCCGATCATCTTGAAAAAATCGAGTTCGCTGTCCAGGCCTTCGTATTTCTCCAGGCTGATAATCAGCGGGATGTCTTTGAAGAAGCCCGGCGCCTGGCTGATCTTGTCCCGAAGATTGGCTTCAAATTCGTCGTTGTCGAAGTAGTAAAGCTCAAGGGCGGTCAGGGAAACACTGGCACTCTTCAGTTGAAAGCTCTGTTTTGTGTCGGTGGCTGCGGAATCGCTCATGGATGGACCTGTTCTCCGGTGTCTGAGGCATGGGCATCTCCGAGGGCGCGCAGCGGAGGGGCATCGAAACGGATGCCGGACCAGCCCGTGCTGATAAACTGGCGGATGTTACCATGGCTGTCCCCGGCCGGGTCGCCGAGCACCTGCTCGTAGTGTTGGGCGAACAGGCGCAGGGTGTCGGTCTCGCTCAGATTACAGTACTGACCCAGGCCGAAGAGCCGGCAGGAGCCAGCGTTTTCGCCAGTCTCGTTGCGAAGCGGGCCGTTGCTGAAACCGGTGGGCCGAAATTCAAAATACTGATTGATCAGTGCCAGGGTGTCGTCGAAATCGGCATGACCGGCCTGCACTGAGGCCAGGTGGATACGAACCGCTTCATTAACATTCATTATTTGTGATCCTGCTTGGGGCCGGTCTGGTAGTTGGCTTTCCATTCTTCGTAGGGCATGCCGTAGATTTCTTCCCGTGCGGCGGGATCTGAAATGTCGAACCCCCGCTCTCCCGCTTCGGCCCGATACCATTTGGACAGGCAGTTGCGACAGAAACCCGCCAGATTCATCAGGTCGATGTTCTGGACGTCGGTGTTTTCACGCAGGTGCTGGACCAGGCGCCGGAAGGCGGCGGCTTCGATTTCGGTGCGTTCAGACTCGGGAATCGGGTTGCTCATGGGGCCTCGCTGTTGCTTGCCGGGACTATCGGGATTTCCTGACATTCTCGGCATGTTACCGTAAGATACAAGGCTGTATAAACGTACAGATTGTTAACGTGAGCCCGCCCCTATGGCCCAGCGTAAGATCATTCATGTGGACTGCGACTGCTTCTATGCCGCCGTCGAGATGCGTGACGACCCAAGCTTGCGGGATGTTCCGCTGGCGGTGGGTGGCGAGGGCGGCCGTGGTGTGGTGACCACCTGCAACTACCGGGCCCGGGCTTTTGGCGTGCGTTCGGCCATGCCCGGCAGCGAGGCCCGGCGGTTGTGCCCCGGCCTGGTCACGGTACCGCCGGACATGGGCCGTTACCGGGCGGTTTCCCAGCAGGTGATGGCGATACTGCGGGAGATGACCGATCTGGTTGAACCCTTGTCCCTGGATGAGGCGTTTCTGGATGTGACCGATGTTGACGCGTTCAAGGGCAGTGCCACCCTGATGGCCCGGCACCTGCGGGAGCGGGTGAGCAGGGAAGTCGGCATTACCATTTCCGCCGGCGTGGCCCCCAACAAGTTCCTTGCCAAAATTGCCAGTGACTGGCGCAAGCCCGATGGTCTGTTTGTGATTACGCCGCCGGAGGTAGCCGGCTTCGTGCACGAGCTGCCGGTGGAAAAGCTGTTCGGTGTGGGGCAGGTAACCGCGGCCCGGCTGCACGCCCTGGGTGTGAAAACCTGTGGCGATATGCAGGCACTGGGTGCCGACGTGTTGATCGAGAAGTTCGGCAAGCAGGGCTATCGTTTGTTTGAAATGGCCCATGGCCGGGACGACCGCCCCGTTGTGGTGTCGCGGGTGGCCAAGTCGGTGAGCGTCGAGCGCACCTTTTCCCAGGACCTTCCTGACCGGAGTGCCTGCGATACCGTGATGCCGGCCCTGGTTGCCGATCTCAATCTCCGGCTCTCGCGTAAGGGCCGGCACAAGCCGATACACAAGCTGTTCGTGAAAATCCGCTACAGCGATTTTTCCACCCACACGCTGGAGCGGGTTCGGGAGTCGGTCACCGAGCCGGCCCTGGTGGATTTCCAGCCCCTGCTGGAAGAGCTGATGCCCAAAGACCGCCCGGTTCGCCTGCTGGGTGTGGGTGTCCGGTTTCGCAATGACGACGCTCCGGTCACCCAGTTGCGCCTGTTTGACTGACTTCGGTGCCTGCGGTCATATCCGGCAATTTTTTAGGTTAAAACGGTATGGTTGCTGCTTTGACGTGACAGTGTGTCACCTCTAGCTTTTAGGTGACGCTATCCTGCTGTAAGCGTTGCGGGCTACGCCCGCCCCGAAACAACAATCGCAGGAGAACAAGAATGAACAAGGCTGGCTGTTGTGGCCCCTGGCGCTCCCTGGGTATCCGGAGCGTTTCCGGCTGGTGGTAACTCGGGTGGCGGGGTATTGGTCGGCCACAGGAGCGCCAGCGCCAGAAAAAATTGCGGCCCCGGTGACCAGCAGGATCTTTGTGTTCATGACTCGCTCCGGCAGGATTCTCCGGAATCAGTGTAGACCAGAATGCGGCAACTGCCTGGGTTGGGCTCAGCCGGCCAGCCACTGCATAGAGGCCCAGCCCATGGTGCCACCAATCAAGGCGCCGGCCAGGACATCGCTGGGGTAGTGGAGCCCGAGAATGACCCGGGATGCCGCCACTGACAAGGTGAATGGAAGCACACACCAGGCCAGGGCCGGGAGCGCAACGAACAGCATGGCCTGAAAACACACCGCGTGCAGGGTGTGGCCGGAGGGAAAGCTGTACCGGTCCAGTGGCGGCGTTGCACAGTTAATAACCGGAAACGAAATAAAAGGCCGTTCGCGGATCAGCCAGCGCTTCAGGGCCTTGTAGGTCAGTGTGCAGGTGAGCCCGGTAAGCGCCATTTGAAGTGCCAGGGCCGGGCCATAGTCCCCGGCGTAGAAAGGCAGTGAGAGAATCAGTGCGTACCAGAACCAACCGTCGCCAAGTCGGCTGACGACTCGGAAATACCCCAGAATTGGCCGGAATCGTACGCTGCGGTTAATGGCCTGGCAGACCGCGAATTCTCGCTGGTCGGCCAACTCAAAGAAGCGAGATGCCTTGCTTGTTAATGCCATGGTATCGGGCCTGTGCAGTTTGGTTTAAAACCAGCTGTTCAAACTGGTCGATCTGGCTGCTCCAATTCAATTCGAGGGCGTCCAGGCGAGCCTGGGCGCGGACTCGGTTCAATAGTGAGGGCTGGTCGGCCAGTCTCAGGGCGTGATTGATGAAGGCTTCGTCGTCTGTCAGTTCAGCCTTCATGCCGTTTTCGTCGTGTCGGATATGTTCTGCGGCTGCCGCATCGTCGAAGGCGACGATGCCCAGTCCGCTGGCCATGGCTTCCAGCACCACGTTGCCGAAGGTGTCGGTTTTGCTCGGAAACAGGAACAGGTCACCGGAGGCATAGTGCCGGGCCAGATCTTCGCCCCGTCGGGTGCCACAGAATATGTAGTCCGGGTGTCGGTCTTCCAGGGAGCGGCGCATGGGGCCATCCCCTACCAGCACGAAGCGGGCATTAGGATGCAGGCCGCGGATACGCTCGAAGCAGGCAACAGCCATACGCAGGTTTTTTTCCGCAGCCAGGCGCCCGACATAGAGTACGGCACGTTCGTTGTCGTGTAGCCCCCATTGCCGACGCAGGGATTGGTCGCGTTTGTGGGGGGTGAAGCGCTGGCAATCCACGCCCCGGCTCCAGAGGCCGGTGCGGGTGATCCCCATGTCCCGGGTAACCCGCTGCATGCGACCGGTCGGCACCAGGGTGATGGCTGTTCTGTTATGGAACCAGCGACCGTAGGCACACAGCAAACGTTCGAGCAGGCCCGCTCCGTAATAGCGAGAGTACTGGTGGAAATTGGTATGGAACCCGGAACTGACGGGCAGGGCGAGACTGCGAGCCGCATTCACTGCCGCCACGCCGAGTGGCCCCTGGGTTGCCACATAGATGCCGTCGGGCCGCTGTTTCTGCCAGAGCTTTTTCAGGCTCGAGGGGCGGGCGGTACCGAAGCGCAGATCTGCGTAGCCGGGAAGAGGCAAGCCATTAACCACCAGTTCGGTGGAAAACAACCCGCTCCCGGTACTCTCAAACAGCCCTTTCTGTTCGTGAGGCTGCCGGGGGCGCACCACGGTTACATGGTGGCCCCGTTGCATCAGCCCCTGACACAGGTGCCGCATGGTGTTGGCAACACCATTGATTTCCGGCGGAAACGTCTCGGAAACAATGGTAATGTGTTGCGGTCGCCGTTCGGTCAACTGGGCTTCGGTCACGGGGGTTCCTGAAGGTTCTGCTGTCATGCCTTTACTATGGAAAGACGCCATGACAGAAATGCGACAACTCCGTGACATTCCGTTTACGTGTTTTTACCCCGTCTCTTATCGACCTATTGCAAGGAGATTCCATGCAAACGCGAAAACTTGGCTTTACAGATATCGAGGTCAGCCTGATCTGCCTGGGAACCATGACCTGGGGCGAGCAGAACAGTGAGCAGGAAGCCTTTCAGCAGCTCGACTATGCCATGGAGCAGGGCATCAATTTCATCGACGCCGCTGAAATGTATCCAGTGCCACCCAGGGCAGAAACCCAGGGCCTGACCGAGCAGTATCTGGGCAACTGGCTGGCCCGCCGTGGCCAGCGTGATGACTTGGTGATCGCCAGCAAGGTGGCCGGGCCGGGTAATGGCCTCGGGTATTTGCGCGGTGGCCCGAGGCTGACCCGGGAGCATATCCGCTCTGCCTGTGAGGGCAGCCTCAAGCGCCTGCAGACGGATTACATCGATCTTTATCAGGTGCACTGGCCGGACCGGAGCGCCAATTTTTTTGGCAAGCTTGGTTATGACCGCAATCCCGATGAGCAGATGACGCCCATTGAGGAAACACTGGAGGCACTGGATGAACTGGTTCGTGAAGGAAAGGTCAGACACATCGGGCTTTCCAACGAGACACCGTGGGGCACGATGCAGTACCTGCGCCTGGCGGAGCAGCGTGGCTGGCCCCGGGTGGTCTCTATCCAGAACCCCTACAACCTGTTGAACCGGTCCTTTGAAGCGGGGCTGGCGGAGTTTGCCCATCGTGAAGGCACCGGCCTGCTGGCCTATTCACCGCTGGCCTTTGGCATGCTGACCGGCAAATACCTGGGGGGAAAATGGCCGGAAAAGGCCCGGCTGACTCTGTACGAGCGGTTCAGTCGCTATACCAATGACCAGGCGGCGGACGCCACGAGGGCCTATGTTGAGCTGGCTCACCAGCATGGTCTCACGCCGGCCCAACTGGCACTGGCCTGGGTGAACAGTCGGGAGTTCGTAACCAGTAACATCATTGGCGCAACCACCATGGAGCAGCTCAGGGAGAACATCGGGTCAGCCAGTGTGACTCTGAGCCCCGACCTCGTGTCCGCCATCGAGGCGATCCATGCCGAGTTCACCTATCCCTGCCCTTGAAGACTGTATGAACAGGGGCTTGCAGTAGCCAGGTGCGATCCTGCCGCTCCGACCAGCGGCAGAGTCGTTACATACTGCAATATAAGTGATCATTTATTGACAAAAAAGCTGGTGCCAGGCGACGGAACGCTGGCGAAATTGTGTGCAAAATCACACCAATCTTCGTCGCAATCATTAGACTTTGGTACTGTGAATTACATAAAGCCAATGTCGATACCGGATTTCCTGTTGCCATGATTCTTCGCCTGTTCGTCGTCCTCCTAGCCCTGAATAGCGTCGCCTTTGCGATGCGGGCTGACGCTGCGCAGCCCATGTTGTCGGAACCAATGCTTTCCGAGCGCATGATGGCCGAGCGCGACGAAATGACGACAGCCGAAGATGTTTACGAACTTCAGGAATGGATGTCCGGCGATTATGAAGACGACCGCAGCGATGCACTTACCGCTATCGGCTCCCGTTTGCTCAGCCTGAGCCTCAGCCGCTCCCGCACTGCTGAAAAGACCTATGCTTCCGATCCGGCTCAGCCCGATCACGGCATCGCCCTGTTGAACGAAGGGGCCTGCCTGAACCTGCGCTGGAAGTTCTGACCGCTGTTCTTTGGCGTGCCTGCCAACTTTCTCCCGCCCTTCCGCTTTGTCAAAATGTCATGACCTGACGCATTGTCAGCTTGAATCTGCCGTGTGATCATCCACCTTAATTGAGATTCTCAAGCGACGAGGAGCCGGTAATGGCAGCAGAGAACGGAGTCTATTGCGACGACGCAGAACGGTGTGTTGATCGGGTGATTGAGCGGGTTGGTAAGCGCATTACCCTGGGCTTGCCGCTTGGTCTTGGCAAGCCGGTGAGGTTTGTGAATGCGCTCTATCAGCGTGCCAAGGATGATCCGGACATTGAGCTGCATATTGTGACCGCGCTCTCCCTGTTAGCACCTGAGGGCAGTTCTTCCCTGGAAAAACGTTTCATGGGGCCCTTCGCCAAGCGCCTTTTTGGCGATATTCCGGAGCTGGCCTATGCCCGTGATGTCGCCAATAACCGCTTGCCAAGCAATGTCCAGGTGTCTGAATTTTTCTTCAAAGCTGGCAGCTACCTGAACAATCGCAATCAGCAGCGAAACTACGTATGCACCAACTACACCCATGCCGTTCGCGACCTGATGGCGCAGGGTGTGAATGTGGTGGGGCAGATGGTTTCCCCAGGCGAGCCCAATGGTTTTCCGGGCCAGGTGAGCTTTAGCTGTAACCCGGACCTGTCACTCGATATCCTGCCGCTGCTGCGGGAGCGTGAACAGCAGGGCGTACCGGTGGCCATGGTGGCTGAAATCAATCAGTACCTGCCCTGGTTTGGCCACCATGCAGCCGTCGAGGAACAGCAGTTTGATCTTCTCTTCAGTCATCCATCCACAGACTATCCGTTATTCTCGGCTCCTCAGATGGCCATCAGTCCGTCTGATCACCTCATCGGATTCTACGCCAGCTGCCTGTTGAAGGATGGCGGAACCCTTCAGGTTGGCATCGGTTCACTGGGAGCCTCGCTGGTTCACAACGCCATTCTGCGCCACAAGCACAATGATGCCTGGCGCGCAGTTTATGACCACCTGGATGTGGGATCCAGGTTCCCTGTGGTTGACAGCTGCGGCGGTACCGGTACGTTCGAGACCGGCCTGTATGGCTGTAGTGAAATGATGGTGGATGGCTTCCTGTATCTGATGCAGGAGGGCATCCTGAAGCGGGAAGTATTTGACCATGCCGGTTTGCAGACTCTGATCAACCGGGGCGAGATTACCCTGACGCCGTCGCTCGACATGCTGGATGTGCTGGTCCGGGAAGGGCTGATCGATTCGCCATTGCGGGCGCGGGATGTCAACTGGCTGATTCAGTACGGCATTCTGCGGGACACGGTGGAATTCCGTGGCGGGCGCCTGCGCCTGAGTGAAGATCACGCTGTAGAAGCAGACCTCAGCCAGGATCAGACCCGTGAGGCGCTGGCGGCCCTGGGTCTTGGTTCAAGGCTCAGCGGTGGTATTGCCATGCACGGGGGCTTCTACGTGGGGCCGGAGGCCTTCTACCAGGCTCTGAGAGATCTGTCGCCAGAGCGGCGTGACAAGATCTGCATGACCAGTGTCAATTTCATCAACCACCTTTACGATCACCGTTTCGGAGATCAGAAGCTCAAAGCCGCCCAGCGTTTGCACGGTCGGTTTATCAACTCTGCGATGATGTACACCCTCAATGGCGCGGCAGTGTCAGACGGACTGGATGATGGTCGCGTGGTCAGTGGTGTGGGGGGGCAGTACAACTTTGTTTCGATGGCCCATGAGTTGCCCGGGGCGCGCTCCATCCTGGCTCTCAGAGCCACCCGCATGTCGGGTGGGCAGGTAGTGTCCAACATTGTATTCAACTATGCCCATTGCACCATTCCAAGACATCTCAGGGACATTGTGATCACGGAGTACGGCATTGCCGATTTGCGGGGGCGGTCTGACGAAGATGTGTTCCTGGCGCTGATCCGTATTGCCGATTCCCGTTTCCAGGCGGATTTGCTGAAACAGGCCCAGAAGGCGGGCAAGGTCCGTGACGATTTCCGCTTGCCCGCGGACTGGCAGAACAATACGCCGGCGTCGGTTCGCCAGGCTTTGGCTGCACCCGGTAAGGGCGACTGGTTCCCGGCGTTCCCGTTCGGCCGGGATTTCACCGATGAGGAGCTGACCCTGGGGAAAGCCCTTAAAGGACTGAAAGCCGCAACCGCCACTCCCCGTGGTAAACTGGCGACCCTTTGGCAGGCCATCCGGGCTGAAGACGATACTGGCCAGTACGCGGTGCTGCTCGAACGCATGGGGTTAAACAACCCCTCAGGCATTCGGGAGAAGCTGGATCGCAAACTGGTGATACATGGCCTGCAGCAACTTGAACCCGCGACAAAGACAGGAAGCGAAAACAGCTGATGCAAGCCGATAACCCGAACACCCGGCCGGATGTTTTTACCGTCCATTACGTGCTCAAGAACCGCATCGGTGAGCTGGTGGATACGTCTGAAGGCAGCGAGCCTCTGCACTTTATCTACGGCAGCCCCGAGATCATTGCCGGCATTCAGGAGGCGGTGAAAGACCGAAACGTAGGTGATTGCCTGGAAGTGACCGTGCCACCGGAGATGGCCTACGGCGAATACCGCGAGGACCTGGTGCGCAAGGTGCCCCGTTCCCTCTTTGAGGGCGTTGAAAACCTGGATGTGGGCATGAAATTCCAGACTAACTCCGGTGATCAGGCCCAGGTGGTACAGGTGGTGGCGATCGACGGCAACCTGGTCAAAGTGGATGCCAATCACCCTTTGGCCGGTTTCACCCTTTATTTTGATCTGGAAATCGTGGGTCGTCGCGAGGCTACTGAAGACGAGGTAGCTCAGGGTCGCCCGCTGCTCTGAGAGGGCGTTCGGGTACCTGGTCGAACTCGCCCGAGTGAATGCGGGCGAGGCCCTGGCTGATCTGCTGGTGTATGCACCCGGTCAGCTCATTCAGGGATAGATCCGGATCCGGTCCAAGGGGCGGATGCAGTATTACGATGATCTGCCCCGGTGGCTGTCGCAGCAGCCTGAACAGATGACAGTGGAAACTGTCATCGCCCACAAAGGGCGCCAGTGAGTCAGGGCGCCGTTCTCGCCGATAACCGATGGACACTGGCTGTATGGCCGTGTTGCTGTCCCGGGCGGCGCTCATCAACAGTCCGTGCATGGGTAATACGGCTACCCCGGTGCTGGTGGTTCCCTCGGGATAGACCATCACCGATTCTCCAGCCTGCAGGCATTGCGCGATACTGGCTTTGATAGCTCTGGCCTGACCGCCGCCACGTTTGATGAACAACGTGCCGGCCTGCCGGGCCAGCCAGCCGATCACCGGCCATTGACCTACTTCCGCTTTTGACAGAAACCGCATGGGCGTGATGCTGCCAAGAACCGGGATGTCTGACCAGCTGATGTGGTTGGCGACAAACAGGGCGTTTTCCGGGCAGGGCTGGCCATAAACCTGAACCTGCCAGCCCAGGCACTGACATGCCTTCCGAAAACAGATTGTGGCCCAGGGATTCCTGTCCACCGGTCTGGTCCTGGCCAGATCGGAGATCCGGAGCAAAGCCGCCAGCGCGCAGGCTCCGACAAGGAAGCCTGCAAACATTGCTAAGCGAAAGCTCAGTCGAAGCCAGCTCATCGGCAATCCTCCGAATCAGGCGGGGCGACGCAGGAAGTGCCGGCTGTAGCGGCCGGCCAGGTTACTGACCTCCAGCAGCACCAGCATGTCGGCACAGCGGAATTCAGGATCCCAGCAAGGCTCGCCACAGACCCTTGCGCCCAGGCGCATGTACGCCTTGATCAGGGGCGGTATGTCCACAGAGCGTTCTGATTCCGGATGGGCAAGATGTGGCAGTTGGCGCTTTGGCGTTACCCGGCAATGCGGCTCAGACAGATGCTGTTGTTGCAGAAGCCGGGCCACATGCCAGGCTTTCGCCCCGCCGTCGGCCATGCTGATACTGGCGCAGCCGATCAGATGGGTAACGTTGCGCTGCACCAGGTACTCCGCCACCGCTGACCACAGCAGCGTGATGGTGCCGCCATTGCGGTAGTCCGGGTGCACGCAGGTGCGGCCGAGTTCAGCCAGTGTTCCGGGCAGGGCTTCCAGAGCCGCGAGATCAAACTCGCCTCGGGAGTAGAAGCCGCCAACGGAAGCCGTATCGTCCTGGTGAAGTATGCGGGTGGTGGCCACCAGTTCACCGGTGTCTGCGTCGGTGACGATCAGGTGATCGCATGCCGCATCGTAGGCATCGGCATCAATACCCGGGATTGTGGCGCCGAGATCGCTGCCATACTCCTCGGAGAATACCCGGTAACGCAGGCGCTGCGCCGCTTCTATGAGCTCCGGGTCACGGGTCAGTTCGGTGCTCAGGTTACGGCCCCGGCGGGGTTGAAGGCTCGCGGTGGTTGCAGTCATGGCTTGGCCTCTGTGTTTCTGTTTCAGGTCAAGGCTATGAAGCGGGTATGACAGATGGGTGACGCCGGGGTGACGTCTCTGTGACAGTGCGAGACCGTTTTCAGGAAAACGGATATGTGTCACAGGCTGTAACCCTTTGGCGGTTCCATGTATATTTCTGAATAGCATGTATAATTGCTGTAACTGAACGTTGCCTGTATCGTCGGGTGTACAACCCTGAAACCGGAATAAAATAATCAGAGATGGATGGCGTGGAACAAACAAACGAGAGTTGGCGAATCCTGATCGTAGAGGACGATGAGCGGCTTGCGGATCTGACCCGCGAGTACCTTGAGAACAATGGCCTGACAGTGTCGTTGGAAACCCACGGGGGAGCCGCTGTTGAGCGGATCCGCAACGAGCAGCCTGATCTTGTGGTTCTGGATCTGATGCTCCCTGGCGAAGATGGTCTGTCCATCTGCCGGCGGGTACGGCCTTTCTTTAATGGCCCCATTATTATGCTCACCGCCCGGACAGACGACCTGGACCAGGTCCTGGGCCTGGAAATGGGCGCGGATGACTACATTGGCAAACCGGTCCAACCGCGCGTTCTGCTCGCCCGCATCCGTGCCATGCTGCGCCGGGTAGAAACCTCGCCCGTTAGCGGGCAGGAGACGTCCGGGGAGGAGCCGGTACGTTTGCAGTTCAACGACCTCGTGGTCGATCGTTCCATGCGTGAAGCCTGGTTAAGTGACGAGAGTATCGATCTCACCAGTGCTGAGTTCGACCTGCTCTGGCTGCTGGCCAGTAATGCCGGGCGGGTGCTGAGCAGGGAAGAGATTTTCACCGCACTCCGGGGCATCGAGTACGATGGGCAGGATCGTTCCATTGACGTTCGCGTGTCCAGGATCCGCCCGAAAATCGGTGATGATCCCATCCACCCGCGCCGTATCAAAACCGTTCGCAGCAAAGGCTACCTGTTCGTCAAGGAAGCCTGATCGCGCCTGAGGCGTTGCCGCCCCGAAGGTGGCAACGCCGGTTACCAGGGTTGGCCCGATGTCCCTGAAATTTTTCCTGAAAGCCTACGCTCGTATTGCGGCCATTGCGGCGGCGGTCGTGCTGGTGTGCGTCCTGCTCTTTAATGGCATCAACTCCGTTCGCGAACAATACTGGCATGAGCAGGCCATGACACCGGTTATGCGTTGGCTGGCGGCGGCCCCGGATCCGCTCAGTCAGTATCACTGGATGGCCCCGATGTTTGGTCTGCACAGTGGCGTTGCGGCCGACTTCGGGCTTTCCCAGGTTGCGCTTGAGCGCCTGGGCTATGGCCAGGTGGTGGCGCAGTCAACCGATAGCGGGTATGGCTATTATGTCCTTGGTCTCGGGGGCGAGGTGCTCGGCATACATCTGGAGCAACCCTACCGGGATCTGGCCCGGGCAATCTCGTTGATGGTGCGTTGGCATCTGGATACCAGCCCTGCGGCTCAGCGTGCGGATGTGGCGCAGCAATTGGCAGAGTCTCTGAATCTCGATATCCGTCTGGTTCAGAAGGCCGAGGATCTGCCGGATCAGCAGGCGCTTGAGCGGCTTGGCGACACCGGGCTGGCGATTTTTCAACACGGTGATAACCGTGCCAGGGCGCTGGTTCGTTTGTCGGAAGGCGCGTTGGTTGTGGTGACATTGCCTCCCCCCTTCAATCCCTGGGGCTGGCCGATTATCTTGCTGCTGACCGCTGTTGTCGGTGGCGTGCTGGCAGTGGCCCTGTTTCTTGCGTTGCGTTTTGTAGAGAGTCATCTGCGCAAGGTTGAGTCGGTAGCGATTCGTATTGCCCGGGGTGAGATGGGAGCCCGGGTGGAATCCGAGCAGGGCACGCTCGTGTCCCGGCTGGGGGCTTCGTTCAATGGAATGGCGGAACATATCCAGCGCCTGGTGCAGGTGCAGCGGGAAATGATTCACGCGGTTTCCCACGAACTGAGAACGCCGGTGGCCCGTATCCGGTTCGGCGTCCAGATGATTGAATCCGGTAGTACCCAGGAAGTGCTCGAAAAGCAGCTCGAGGGCATTGATGGCGACATCCAGGAGCTCGACGAACTGATTGACGAGATCCTGACCTATGCCCGGCTGGAGCAGGGCGGGCCGGTGTTCAGTCTCCGGGAGGGCTCGGTCACGGATATAGTCAGGCAGGTTGTCTCCGAACAGCGGCTGATCCGGGAGGGAGTCGACATTGAGTGTCAGATTGACGAAGCCTCGGAGCGCTGGGCACAGGCCGATATGGAGCCTCGTTACATTCACCGGGCGGTTCAGAACCTGGTCGGCAATGCCGCGCGCTATGCCGCAGGCCGTGTGCGGGTGAGCTGCCATCTGGATGAAGATAATTGCCGGATTGATGTGGAAGACGATGGCCCGGGCATTCCTGAACAGGATTGGGAAAAAGTGTTCACCGCCTTTGCCAGGCTTGATGACAGTCGTACCCGCACCTCAGGTGGCTACGGGTTGGGCCTGTCCATTGTTCGCAGGATTCTGTACTGGCACGGCGGGCAGGCGTTTGTGGGCCGCAGTGATGTTTTGGGTGGAGCCCGGTTCAGCCTGGTCTGGCCGCGCCTGAAGCCCGCAGACCCGGATTTGTGAACCAGTGCTCGGTGCCTCACCTGATGTAACAAAGCTCTACACAACCACAACTGAACCCTCTGCAGCCCTGGGTAATACTTCAAAGCGTAAGGGATGACTTTTGAGGTTGTAGTTCTTACGAACTTTCCTTGTTTCATTCGTCATTTGAGGGCCGGTTTTTCCGGCCCTTTTTTTATTTCCGCGCCGCGTCACACCGCTCGATCTCCGTCCTGTTAGAATCTCCTGAAAACAACAGGAGGTTTTGATGTCCCGATATCTGCTTGCCATAGACCAGGGTACCACCAGTTCCCGCGCCATCGTGTTTGATGACAAAGGCGCTCAGGTAGCCGTTGCCCAGCAGGAGTTTCACCAGTACTTCCCCAAAGATGGCTGGGTTGAGCACGATGCCATGGAAATCTGGGACAGTACGCTGGCGGTCTGTCGTGCAGTGCTGAACAACGGCAAGATCAAGGCATCTGACCTCGCAGGCATCGGCATTACCAACCAGCGGGAAACCACTGTGATCTGGGACAGGGCGACGGGGCAGCCGATTCATCACGCCATTGTCTGGCAGGATCGCCGTACCGCGTCCTGGTGTACCAAGTTGCGCCAGGATGGCCACGAATCCCTGGTGGTTGACCGCACCGGATTATTGATTGATCCCTACTTCTCTGCCACCAAGATAGCGTGGATTCTGGACAACGTTGACGGTGCCCGCCAGCGCGCGGAAGCCGGTGAGTTGGCCTTTGGCACCATTGATACCTGGTTGCTCTGGAATCTGACCGGCGGCAAGCACCATCGTACCGATGCCACCAATGCGTCCCGCACTGCACTGTTCAATATCCATACACAGCAATGGGACCCGCAGCTGCTCAAGCTGTTTCGGGTGCCTGTTGCTCTGTTGCCGGAGGTATTCGACAGTGCAGCTGAGTACGGGTTGACGGAACCCGAATGTCTGGGCGCTTCGGTGATGATTGCCGGTATTGCCGGTGATCAGCATGCCGCTTTGATCGGCCAGGCCTGTTTTGAGCCGGGAATGGCCAAGAGTACCTATGGCACAGGCTGTTTCCTGATGCTCAACACCGGCCAGCAGGCCCTGCGCTCTGAAAACCGGTTATTGACGACGGTAGCCTACCGCCTCAACGGCAAACCCTGCTATGCCATTGAGGGCAGTATTTTTGTTGCCGGTGCCGCCATGCAATGGCTCAGGGATGGGCTTCGGCTGATTTCCCATGCCCGGGAATCGGCGGAGCATGCGGCGACGGTCGGTGTGAATAATCCGGTGTATCTGGTGCCCGCGTTCACCGGCCTGGGAGCCCCGCACTGGGACCCGAACGCCCGGGGTGCAATCCTGGGGCTGACCCGGGATACCGGCATTGCCGAGATTGTCACGGCGGGTTTGCAGTCGGTGTGCTATCAGACCAAAGACCTGGTGCGCGCCATTCGCAACGATGGCGCCCGACTGGAATCGCTGCGAGTCGACGGAGGCATGGCTGTGAACGACTGGGTGATGCAGTTTTTATCGGACATTCTCAATGTGCCGGTTGACCGGCCGAGCGTGACCGAAACCACGGCGCTGGGGGCCGCATATCTTGCGGGTTTGCAGACCGGGGTTTTCGATAGCCTGGAGCAGATTACGTCGCTTTGGGAATGCGAGCACCAGTTCCGGCCGGATATGGCGCCGGGGCTGCGGGAATCACTCTATGCCGGCTGGCTGGATGCTGTTGAGCGAGTCTGTAATCACTGAGGTTCAATGGCCGGTGCGTTCGAAGGCGATCAGGTGATCAGCCTCCACCCGGACCGGTACCTGCTCACCCAGGTTAAAGTCCAGGTGGCTACGGAACAGGGCCTCAAATTCAGTATCTTCTGAACACCGGAAGCGATAGAGCGTGGAGGTTCCTGCAAAGGTTTTTTCCACTACCTTTGGCTTCAGCTCTGAGTCTTCATCGAAAACAATGTCGTCCGGCCGGATCAGGACGTCCAGCAGGGTGCCTGGTTGCCATTTGTAGGCCCGGTTGCCATGGATGACGCCCAGTTCCGATTCTATGGTGTCAGGGCCCAGGGCCTTGCCGGGAATAAACCCACCTTGCCCGACAAAACTGGCCACGAACCGGTTCGCCGGCTCATGGTAGAGGTTGTAGGGCACATCCCACTGTTGAATCTGCCCGTCCCGGAGAACTGCCACCTGATCACACATGGCAAAGGCTTCCTGCTGATCATGGGTAACCAGGATGGCGCTGATGCCGAGGGTCTTGAGGATTTCCCGCACATCCAGGCTCAGCCGGCGGCGCAGATCTGTGTCCAGGTTGGAGAAAGGCTCATCCAGCAGGATCAGTGTTGGCTCTGGTGCCAGTGCCCGGGCCAGAGCCACCCGTTGTTGCTGGCCGCCGGACAGCTCGTGGGGATAGTTGTCTGCTAGGTCCTGGAGGTGCACCAGGTTCAGCAACTCCATGACCTTTTGTCGACGTTCCGCTTTGCTTAATGACTTGAGACCGAAGCCGACGTTATCGGCAATGCTCAGATGCGGAAAAAGGGCATAGTCCTGGAACACCATGCCAATCTTGCGCTTTTCCGGTTGCAGTGCCCGCCCGGGCAAGCTGATGGCCTGTGACTGCAGGCGGATTTCACCCCGGGAAATCGGCAGGAAGCCGGCCAGCGCCCGGAGAATGGTGCTCTTGCCACAGCCGCTGGGGCCCAGCAGGCAGCCAATATCGCCGTGGCTGAGGGCAAAGCTGACGTCCTTGACGACGGAATCACCGCCGTAGCCACAGGACAGATTGTTTACTTCCAGCAGCCAGTCTGCGGGGGGCACCAGGGCTTCGGGCATGGATCAGTCCAGACGATTGAGAATCAGGAATTCCAGCAAGGCTTTCTGGGCATGCAGCCGGTTTTCCGCCTCATGCCAGACTGCCGAGCTTTCGTGGTCCATCATGTCTGCCGAAATCTCTTCACCCCGGTGGGCGGGCAGGCAGTGCATGAAGAGGGCGTCTTTGTCGGCCTGAGCCATCAGAGCCGGGTTGATCTGATAGCTGCGGAAGGCTTTTTCCCGGGCTTTCTGCTCGTCTTCCTGGCCCATGGAAGCCCAGACATCGGTGACCAGCAGCTGGGCGCCTCGTGCTGCCTCTTCTGGCGCGCGCACAACGGTCACCCTGTCAGCATGCTGTTCGATCAGCTGTTGATCCGGTTCGTAACCCTCTGGGCAGGCAACGTTCAGGTGGAAATCGAAACGCTCTGCAGCGTTTATGTACGAGTGGCACATATTGTTGCCGTCACCAATCCAGGCCACGGTGGCACCACGGATGCTGCCGCGAAGCTCCCGATAGGTCTGCATGTCGGCCAGTAGCTGGCAGGGGTGGAATTCGTCGGTGAGAGCGTTGATCACGGGCTTGCTGGAGGCAGTGGCAAAGCGCTCGACCGTTTCGTGGGCAAAGGTACGGATCATCACCGCATCGACCATGCTGGAGATCACGATGGCAGAATCTTCGATGGGTTCGCCGCGGCCAAGCTGTGTATCCCGGGGAGACAGGAACATGGCAGTACCCCCGAGCTGGGTCATGCCGGCTTCAAAGGAAACCCGGGTCCGGGTGGACGATTTCTCGAAGATCATTGCCAGCACCCGGTTTTTAAGGGTGTCCCGGGTCTGGCCTGAACGCCACTCTTTGCGTAATTTGGAAGCATGATCGAGCAGATCTTCCAGTTCTGCAGTGGTCATGTCGTTCAGTGTCAGAAAGTGTCTCGCTGCCATGAAAGGCCCCTGTTTCAAGCAAACTGCCCGTTCGGAAAAGCCAACAAGTCTAGCCCGTCGCTACCCTGAAAACAACGCCGGGCGCGGTGCGGTTGTTCTGGGTCAAAACAGACGGTTTGTTGAGGCCTGAGGCACCCGTGTACAATAGGTTCAACTGCCGTTTGGCGGCAAAGCTGACTCCCAACCAGAGGTATGAGTTCATGGACATCAATGAAACCATCAAGAGCCAACTTGAAGAGAACCCGGTTATTCTTTACATGAAGGGCACCCCGCAGGCCCCGCAGTGCGGTTTCTCGGCACGTACTGTTCAGGCTCTGATGGCGTGCGGTGAGCGCTTTGCGTTTGTGAACATTCTCGACAATCAGGAACTGCGTGAGGCCCTGAAAGTCTACTCCAGCTGGCCAACTTACCCGCAGCTCTACATCAACGGTGAGCTGGTAGGTGGTTGCGACATCGTTCTGGAAATGTCAGAAAGTGGCGAGCTGGCCAAGATGGTCAAGGATGCTGCGGGCCAGGCCGAAGCCTGATACTTCCTGCCTCTATGGCTGTTTCGGGGTGAACACCAGTTCCACCTCGAAACGGTCGGAAGCCTCCCCTTCCGGACTCGGGTAGGGGCTGGCAGCCAGAGCCGTTCGATAGGCGGCCTCATCAATGCTCTGCACACCGGTCGATTTGATCACCCGGGCCCGGGTGAGGGCGCCGTTGGGCATCAGTCTCAGCTCTAATTCCATGGACACTCTCTCTGTAAGCGCCGAAATTGCAGGCACTCTTTTCTGATCGAGTTTCTCGGCCAGATGGGTGGCGAGCCTGATGAGATAAGGGTCGGTTTCGGTGGGCGACTCGGTGATTCGTTTGATAGTTTCCGGCGTGTTCGTTGGCTCGGAGACGCGTGCTGTAAGGGCCGGCATGGCCTGTGAGGCAGGGGATTCGGCGGTGGTTTCCCGGGTTCGGGTACTTTCGGCTTTCCGCTCCGGGGGATCTGGCTGTGGTTTAGTAACAGTTTGCGATTCGGGTGCAGCATTGGAAGCGGATTCGGTCGAGGTTACCACCGGCTCGGCCGGCGGGATCTCGAATTCTGTGTGCCTGGGCTTTGACGATTCCGGATTTGCCACGCTCTCTGGAGTTGGTGTGGCTGCTGGACTGGTCAGCGTAAAGACCAGCCGGTGAGTCAGTTCCCGGGCCTCCTTCAGCGGTGATGGAAGCCCGGCCAGTACCAGCGTGTGGGCCAGTATGGCCAGCGACACTGCCAGCAGGAGCCGATAGGATGCCGGCATTGAGGGTGAACGAAAACCCGTGCCCGGCATCAAAATCAGGCGGTTTTTGTGCGCAGATTGCCCACAACGGCGTTCAGGGCCCGGTCAATCAAGGCACCTTGTTCGAGCAGAGTCAGGCGGCCGCGGCGCATCTCGTGAGCCAGCTCGACACGGGTCTTCTCGATGACTTTCAGGCCCATCCGGTTGACGAACACAAAGCAGTCCGCTTCATCAATAATGGCGGAGAGCTTGCAGCGGAAGCTGGTACCGTTGACCAGGCGGAACTCCACCCAGTTGCCAATTTCGATGTTATCGAGTTTGGCCACATATTCGGCAATTGCGGCATCTTCCAGTTCCTGTTGCCGTTCAACGGCGGTCTGGTGCACGGTCGGGGCTTCGTCTTCGGCATCCGACGGTGCATCCTGACGGGCTTCGATGGCGGCGTTGGTCCGGAAGGCCTCAGCCAGCTCATGCTTCAGGTGCCCCATCATCTGATCAAGCCGGGTGGCGTTGTAGGAGACTTCCTCAAGTCCTGCCCGCAGTGATTTCAACAGACCGGGCACAACCCGAACCCACTGGTCACGCTCTTCATCTTCTTCATGGGGGTGCAGGCACCAGATCAGGTCATCCACGACCCGTGCTGTTTCGTGCCAGCGATGTTCGGTGTCGTCCTTCAGGTAGGCCAGGAACATAACCCGGCTCCAGCCATTCATCAGAATATCGCTGACCGAGTCCGGAAGCCGGTAACGGGATACTTTTTCCCGTAACAGCCGGTCCACCTCTTCCTGGGCCTTCTGGGATTTGATGCGACCACGTTCCGATTCTCGTGTTCTCTGTTCCACCAGGGAGGCCTTACGGTTTTCTCGCTCCAGGAATTGCTCAAATTCTTCGTTCAGGGTTTCGAACAACTGAATGTTGCCATCGAATTCATTGAGGATTCGTTGCACCACGTTGTGTATCTGACCGTACAGCTTGTCTCGGGTTTTCTCATCGCTACTGCTCCAGCCAATGCCCGCGCGGGCGAGGGAGTTGAGCAGCTTGCGGGCCGGGTGGGTTGCCTTGCTGAAGAAACTCTTGTCCTTGATCACAACCTTCAGAATCGGAATCTGCAGGCGACTGATCAGCACCTGAACCGGGGCGGACAGGTTGTAGTCATCAAGGATGAACTCGAACAGCATGGAGACCAGATTGATCAGATCTTCATCCACTTCATTCAGTGCGGGCTGGCGACCATCTTGAGCGTCGGCCTTGGCCAGCAGTTGCTGAACGACCTGGCGCAGGTCGACGGTTACGGGCTCACCCGTGCTCAGGTCGTCGGTTTCCGGCCAGTTTTGCTGAAGCGGAATGGCGTTGAGCATATCGGCCAGTTCCCGGCCTCCGACCACTCTCAGAGAGGGATCGGCGCTGCGTGGGGGCATGCCGGCATTGGACCTTTGTAGAGCCAGCATCTGACGGATCTGGTCAAACAGTACGGTGTCTTCCGGGCGTTGATCGTAGCCGGCAGTCGTCTCGCTGGGGCTTTCGGCAGAGCTGTCTGCTGTTGCAGATGGCTTCTGGTTCTGGCTCTTCTTGCCGTGATAACGGAAGTTCGGGATAACGCCGGCCTGGATCAGAATGCGATTGGCTTCATCCAGGAGCATGCCCAGGTTGGAGATAACGTAACGGTCAAATTGCTTGAGCAGGATGAGCCGTTCGCGAATCTGGATATCGAGGGCCTGGATCGCTTCGGTAAAAGCGCTGCACAGGTGCTCCGGTGCCATCGGGTTGACTGGCTCCTGCTCGGTGGCGTCCGGATAGATCTCGGTAAAACGGGCCTGCAATTGCAGTAAAGGGCCTTGGAAGTGCGCCTTGGCCTTGGTGGTCATGGCGTTGAAGGCAACCTGTTCTTCCAGATCGTCATTGCCAACCAGCGAAAGAGTGTCGGCACTGGCCTGCGGGCTGGCTTCGGTTGACGGAAGCTGGCCGGCATGGGGCGGGTTGGCAAAGAACTGGGCAACCGTATTCTGAAAATGACGCTCTACGCCCTTGCGCTTGATGCGAATCTCGCGCATGGCTTCGAAGTAGCGGTTTTGTTCATTGTTGCTGCGGGCATTGTTGGCCAGTTCGAAGAGTGAATCATCGACGGCATCGAAAGCCCCCTGCAACAAATCACCCAGCCCCGCAACAACGGTGTCGCGGATGCGGGCTACCTCCGCAGGAACCGGTCGGGTGCTTGCCGCTTCCCTGTGCTCGCGGAGGTAATGTATGCCGGACTGCTTGTTCATGGCCGACTCCTGTTTACGCCTCAACCGGATACATGACCGAGCCTGATTCTTGTCTGTTCTGATTATTGGATAAATTTAGCGCATTTTGATCTGCATTAACATGAATAAACGCTAACCTGCGATCAGGTTCATAAACTCCGGCCACGCTTTTTCTTGCGTTTGGGGTGGACAATGGCGGCTTTAACCACGTTGTCCTTGATTTGCAGGACTTCAATACGATGACCGCCAACTTTCAGACACACGTTGGTGTCCGGAATATTTTCCAGAGTTTCGGTGATCAGTCCGTTCAGGGTTTTCGGGCCATCGGTTGGCAGATGCCAGCCCAGGGTCTTGTTGATCGTCCGCACGGCGGCACTGCCATCGATGATAAAGGTGCCGTTGTCCTGGGGAATGATGTCGGGCGAGGTGGCGGCATAATCGGTGGTGAATTCCCCTACGATCTCCTCAAGAATATCCTCAAGCGTAGCCAGGCCCAGTACATCGCCGTATTCATCCACCACAATGCCGAACCGGCGTTTGCCTTTCTGGAAGTTCAGTAGTTGGGTATTGAGCGCAGTGCTCTCCGGAATGAAGTAGGGTTCCTGGCACAGCTGCATGATCATCGCCTTGTTGATGTCTGCCTCCTGCAGCAGTCTGGCCGCGCTGCGAAGGTGCAGAATGCCCTGAATGTTGTTGATGTCACCCTTGAAGATAGGCAGCCGCGTGTGTTGGCTGCTTCTGAGCTGGCGCAGGATGGTGTCTGTGTCGTCTTCCAGGTCGATGCCGACGACTTCGTTTCGGGGCACCATGATGTCATTGACGGTGACGTTCTCCAGATCCAGGATGCTGACCAGCATGTCTTTGTGCCGGGCCGGAATCAGTGCGCCGGCCTCGTTCACCACGGTTCTGAGTTCTTCACGGCTGAGATGATCTTCCGAGGCCTGGGCCGAGGAGACGCCGAGAACGCGAAGAATGCCGGTGGTAAACAGGTTGACCGTCCATACCAGCGGGTACAGAAGTTTGAGCAACGGCCCAAGAATATGACTGGCCGGGAAGGCAATTTTTTCAGGGAACAGGGCTGCGAGAGTTTTCGGGGTGACCTCGGCAAAAATGAGGATAACGATCGTCAGCAGTAAGGTGGCGATTGCGATACCGGCGTCGCCCCAGAGGCGAATCGCGATGACCGTGGCGATCGATGACGCAAGAATGTTCACGAAGTTATTGCCGATCAGGATAACGCCGATCAGCTGGTCGGTTCGGTTAAGCAGGCCTTGCGCTCGCTGGGCCCCTTTGTGGCCGGTGTTCGCCATGTGTTTCAGGCGGTAGCGGTTCAGGGACATCATGCCGGTTTCAGAGCTGGAGAAGAACGCAGAAAGGATGATCAGTCCGACAAGTAGAATAAACAGCGCGGTGAGCGATGTTTCGTTCAAGAGAGCAGCCCTTATATTGAGGATAAGTTGCGAAAATAGGTTTTGAAGGTGACAGGTGTCAAGCGGGTTAGGTCAGTAAGGGGGGCGGGTCTCAGACGCCCCGGTGGAAAACCAGCTCGAGAACAAACTTGCTGCCGTAGAAGGCCAGCATCAGCAGTGCGCAGCCTGCCAGTGTCCAGCGGCTGGCGGTGATGCCGCGCCAGCCTTTGGTGTAGCGGCCTACCAGCAGTCCGACAAAAACCAGGAGGGACAGCAGGGAAAAAATGGTTTTGTGGGCCAGATCCTGAGCAAAAAGATCTTGAATAAATACAGCACCGGTGACAATGGCGAGTACCAGCAGCACAACTCCTGCCCAGACCATTTCAAACAACAATGACTCCATGGTTTGCAGTGGCGGCAGGTTCCTCACCAGCAGACTGTTGTAGTTGCGCTTGAGCTGCCGGTTCTGTACGTACAGTAAAACCGCCTGTATGGCTGCCAGGGTAAACAGGCTGTATGCCGTGACTGACAGGGCAATGTGAGACAGCATGCCGTAGCTTTCTTCGGACACCAGACGAGACGGTGTGTGGGTAATCAGCGCCATGACAATGGTCAGTGCTGCAATCGGATAGGCCGCAATGAACAGGCTTTGTACGGGTTTGCTCAGATTTAGTCCCAGAAGCAGAAAGACAATGAGCCAGGAGATCAGAACGGAGCTCTTGAAGAAACTGAAGTCGAAGCCGCCGTCCAGGTGTACGGTCTGGGCAATGAGCAGGCCATGGCCGATCAGGGCAAGCACGCCAATCAGTGTCGTAACCGCCAGGTTGCTGTGGACCTTGCCACGTAAATGGAGGGCCTGAAGCGCGGTTCCAACGCTATAGAGGAAAAGTGCGGTAACCGCGAGAATCAGCGTTCCCATGACATCCTTAATCGTGTTGCCTGATGAAGTGAAATCGGCGCGGAGTTGTTCAGAGGCTCCGTAGTCTGGGTATAATGTCGCGATTATGCAACAGGAATCAAGCAGGCCGACCTGGCTTCTTGATCTGTGTGAACAAATTCTCCGGGGTACGGAAGAGCAACATGTTTGAGAATCTCCAGGACCGGCTATCCGGTAGCTTGCGCAAGATCTCGGGCCAGGCGCGCCTGACTGACGACAATATCAAGGACACGCTCCGTGAAGTGAGGATGGCCCTGCTGGAGGCTGATGTCGCCCTGCCGGTGGTCAAGGCCTTTATTGAAGGGGTTCGTGAGCGTGCGATTGGCCAGGAAGTTCAGCGCAGCCTGACCCCGGGCCAGGTCTTCGTTAAGGTTGTCCAGCAGGAGCTGGAACGGGTCATGGGGGAAGGCAATGAATCCCTGAACCTCGCCACGCGTCCGCCCGCGGTTATTATGATGGCGGGCCTCCAGGGTGCGGGTAAAACCACCACGGTGGCCAAGCTGTCCCGTTTCCTGAAAGAGCGTGAGAAAAAGTCCGTGCTGGTGGTCAGTGCCGATATTTATCGGCCGGCGGCCATCCGTCAGCTGGAAACGCTTGCTGGTGAAGTGGGCGTTGAATTCTTCCCCAGCACCACCGAGCAGGACCCGGTGGATATTGCCAATGGTGCCATCGAAGCTGCCCGCCGCAAGCACATTGATGTGGTTATCCTGGATACCGCGGGTCGTCTGCACGTGGATGAGCAGATGATGGGTGAAATCGGTCGCCTGCATAAGGCGGTGAATCCGGTTGAAACCCTGTTTGTGGTTGATGCCATGACGGGCCAGGACGCGGCCAATACCGCCAAGGCATTTAACGACGCGTTACCGTTAACCGGCGTGGTGCTGACCAAGACCGACGGCGATGCCCGTGGCGGTGCGGCGTTGTCCGTGCGTCATATCACCGGCAAGCCCATCAAGTTCCTGGGTATTGGTGAAAAGTCAGACGCTCTGGAGCCTTTCTATCCCGATCGTGTTGCCTCCCGGATCCTTGGCATGGGGGATGTGCTCTCCCTGATTGAGGAAGCTGAGCGCAAGCTGGACCGAAAGAAAGCCGAGAAGCTCACCAAGAAGATCAAGAAGGGTAAAGGTTTTGATCTGGAAGACTTCCGCGACCAGCTCCAGCAAATGAAGAATATGGGCGGTATCGGCGGACTGTTGGACAAGTTGCCGGGCATGGGGCAGATGGCCCAGATGGCGCAGGCACAGGTTAACGACAAGTCGGTTGGTCAGATGGAAGCCATTATCTGCTCCATGACGCCAAAAGAGCGCCGCTATCCGGACGTCATCAATAACTCTCGCAAGCGTCGGATTGCCGCCGGTTCCGGCACCCAGATCCAGGACGTGAACCGTCTGCTCAAGCAGCACAAGCAGATGCAGAAGATGATGAAAAAGTTTGGCAAGAAGGGCGGGGTGGCTAACCTGATGCGCGGTATGGGTGGTATGATGCCGCCCGGCGGCGGTGGTGGCATGCCTCCGTTTGGCCGTATGTAAAAAGCCTTACATATAAAATGGGGAAACCGGTGGTTTCCCTGTTTTCATTGGCGCTTTTTTCGCATAGAATAGCGCCCCTTTCGAGTATGGGTCTTCCCGTCAGCCGTGAAACGGTGTGTCGGGAATCGTACAAAGTTCGTACAACAGAACAGGATATTGGTCGAAATGGTAACAATCCGTTTGGCTCGTGGCGGCTCCAAGAAGCGCCCGTTCTACCATCTGACAGTCACTGACAGCCGTAACTCCCGTGACGGCCGTTTCATTGAGCGTGTTGGTTTCTTCAACCCGATTGCCCGTGGTCAGGAAGAGCGTCTGCGTGTTAATCGTGAGCGCGTTGATTTCTGGCTGGGCCAGGGTGCACAGGCCAGTGAGCGTGTTGCTCAGCTGCTGAAGGCTGCTCAGTAATAGCATTGTTGGTACCGGGGTTGTAAAGGCATGACGCAGAATTCGCAGGAAACTGTGATCGGCCGGATCACCTCGGTGTTCGGGGTAAAGGGTTGGCTTAAGGTCTTCTCTTACACAGACCCGAAAGACGGAATACTGAACTACCGTGACTGGACTCTGCTCCTGGACGGCAAGCGTATTCCGATCAGGCTTGAGGAAGGTCGCCGCCAGGGGCAGGGGATCGTCGTCAGGCTTAAAGGTATTGATGATCGTGAAGTAGCCCGCACCTATTGCGGAGCGGAGATCCGGTTTCCCACCGAGCAACTGCCGGAACTGCCCGAAGGGGAGTTCTACTGGCATCAGCTGGAAGGTCTGGATGTCTTCACGGTAGAAGGTGAGTGCCTGGGTAAGGTGCATCACCTTCTGGAGACAGGCTCCAATGATGTCCTGGTGGTGCACGCTACGGCGGGCTCTATTGATCAGCGCGAGCGTCTGATTCCCTATCTGCCGGATCAAGTGGTTCAGCAGGTAGATCTCAAAGGCTCTCGCATGGTGGTTGACTGGGATCCGGAGTTCTGACGGGTGTGGATTGGCGCAGTCAGTCTGTTCCCGGATATGTTTTCTGCGGTGACGGATTACGGGATTACCGGGAGGGCAGTGCGTGAAGGTCTGTTGACCTTTCAGAACTGGAATCCTCGGGATTACACCCACGATCGTCATCGCACGGTGGATGACCGGCCTTATGGTGGTGGCCCGGGGATGCTGATGAAAATTCAGCCTCTGCGGGACGCAATCCAGGCGGCCAGGGCATCGGCACCCGGCAAGGCCTGTGTGGTCTATCTTTCGCCGCAGGGTGAAAGGCTGGATCAGTCGGTGGTGGAGTCACTCGCCGCCGAGCAGCAGCTGATCCTCGTTGCCGGTCGTTATGAAGGCGTGGATGAGCGCCTGATTGCGGCAGAGGTCGACCGGGAGGTATCCCTTGGGGATTTCGTTCTCTCGGGTGGCGAGCTGGCAGCGATGGCTGTAATTGATGCGGTAACACGCCTCATCCCCGGAGCGCTGGGTCATGCGCAGTCGGCAGAGCAGGATTCCTTTGCCGACGGATTGCTGGATTGTCCGCACTACACCCGGCCCGAGGTTTACGAAGGTCAGGCGGTGCCGGAAGTTCTGTTGGGCGGTCACCATGAACAGATCCGGCGTTGGCGATTGAAAGAATCGTTGAGGCGAACCAGTGAGCGGCGCCCCGACCTGCTGGAAAAGCGGGAACTTACGGAAGAAGAGCGTCAGTTGCTGGAAGAAATTTTGAACGAACCGGGTGCCTCTGAGTCATCAGGGCATTGAAAGATTGGGTATCAGGAGCATTACGATGAGCGGCAAGAACAACATCATCAGTCAACTTGAAGCAGAACAGATGACCAAGGAAATCCCCGCGTTCGCGCCGGGCGATACCGTGGTTGTACAGGTTCGCGTAACTGAAGGTAACCGTGAGCGTCTGCAGGCGTTTGAAGGCGTGGTTATCGGCAAGCGTAACCGTGGCATGAACTCTTCCTTCACCGTTCGTAAGATCTCTTACGGCGTGGGCGTTGAGCGTACTTTCCAGACCTACTCCAAGCTGATCGACAGCGTCAGTGTGAAGCGTCGTGGTGACGTGCGTCAGGCCAAGCTTTACTACCTGCGCGACCTGTCTGGTAAGGCAGCTCGTATCAAGGAAAAGCTCAACTGATTCAGATTCGTCTGTTCAGTACCAAAAAGCAGCCTCAAGGGGCTGCTTTTTTTATGGTTTAATGCCTGCGATGACTCGGTAATCGAAGAGGGTGCTGTGCTGAGGCCAGAAGATGAACAGCTGATAGAGCGTTTCAGTGACGCGGTCTGGCTTGAGGATGGCCTTGGCGAGAAAACCCGGCAGGCCTATGCCAGTGATCTGTACCGTTTGTCCGGGTGGCTGGAGCAGCAAGCTGGGGCGCCAACCCTGCGCAGCGCACGACGCACAGACCTTCTGGCCTGGATGTCCCGGGGCTTGTCCGACGGCCTGAAAACCAGCACGGCGGCCCGCCGCCTGTCTGGCGTAAGGCGCTTCTATCGTTTTCTGTTGCGTGAAGGCATTATTGCCGAAGACCCAACGTTGCGGATTGACAGCCCTAGGTTGCCCCGGCGCTTGCCGGATACCCTGACCGAGGCCGACGTGGAGTCGCTGCTGACTGAGCCGGACCCGGAGCTGCCGGTAGAATTGCGGGATCGGGCCATGCTGGAGATTCTCTATGGCTGCGGACTTCGGGTTTCGGAGTTGACGGGGCTGACGGTGGACCAGGTCAACCTGAGGCAGGGCGTGGTTCGCATACAGGGCAAGGGCGGCAAGGAGCGTTTGGTGCCGCTGGGTGAAGAAGCTGTGGACTGGTTATTACAGTATATGCGGCAGGCCCGGGGCGAGCTGCTGCGAGGCAAAACCAGTGATGCCCTGTTTCCGGGTAATCGTGGCACCGCCATGACCCGGCAGGCCTTCTGGTATCGAATCCGGCATTATGCGATTCGCTGCGGAATCACCAAGCACCTTTCTCCTCATACGCTCAGGCATGCATTTGCCACCCATTTGCTCAATCACGGGGCGGATCTTCGGGTGGTGCAGATGCTGTTGGGGCATTCAGATCTGTCGACCACCCAGATCTACACCCATGTTGCGCGGCAAAGATTGCAGGATCTTCATCAGGCCCATCACCCCAGGGGTTGACTGCGGCCGCTCCGGAGGCTGAACTAATCCGATTTTCCGGTGTCGCAGACACCACACAAACCGACAGAGGTAGTTTCAAGCTCATGAACATCAAATCAGTAGCAGTGTCCGTTGGACTGGCGCTGACCCTGGTCGGGGCGCCAGCCTCCCAGGCAGGCGAAGCCGAAGACCGCATTGCCCAGCGGCTGACCGAGGCAGTTCCCGGTCTCAAGGTAAATTCTGTTCGCGAATCTGAGGCAAAAGGGTTGTACGAAGTTCAGAGCAACAACGGCGACACCATCTACACCACGGAAGACGGCACCTATCTGCTGACGGGCGATCTGCTGAAAATCACCGAAAACGGCATTGCCAACGTTACGGAAGAATCCCGTGCGGGTTCCCGTAAGGACCTGATGGCGGATTATGGTGGCAAGGGCGTGATTTCGTATCCGGCCAAGGGTAAAGAGAAGGCGGTCGTTAATGTGTTTACCGATATCGATTGCCCCTATTGCCGGAAGTTGCACGATGAAGTGCCCCAGTTGAATGAGTACGGTATTACCGTCAATTACTACGCGTTTCCCCGTTCCGGGCCAGGTACGGCCTCCTTCAATAAATATATCTCGGTCTGGTGCGCTGACGATCAGCAGGCCGCTATGGATGCCGCCAAGGCCGGGCGTTCGGTAGAGCAGAAGAGTTGTGAGAACCCGGTGGCAGAGCAGTATCGTCTCGGCGGTCAGGTTGGGGTGACCGGCACGCCGGCTATTTTGCTGGAAGACGGCAATATGGTTCGGGGTTATGTGCCGGCCCGAAATCTGGCCGAGGGTCTCGGTATTCTGTGACCCTGTCGGTGTTCGTCGCCAGTCGTCATCTTTGTTGAAAGTGTGACCGATTCAGGGCTTATTCAGCCGGCCCTGAATCGGTATACTATGCCCCCTTATTGCAATCCATCAGCACCCCCATCGGGATCAGAGGTGAGAGCTTGAAAGACGTCAATGTCGGAATTTGCGGACTGGGAACCGTAGGCGGCGGTACATTCAATGTCCTGACTCGCAACGCCGCGATTATTGCGGGTCGTGCCGGCTGCAACATCCGGATTGCCCGGGTGGCGAGCCGCCATAGCCGCGATGACCTTGATCTGGGCAATGTCCCGTTCAGTACCGACATTTATGACGTGGTGAACGATCCTTCGATTGATATCGTGGTGGAGCTGATTGGTGGCTATGATGCGGCCAAAGAGCTGGTGCTGGCGGCCATTGCCAACGGCAAGCATGTGGTGACTGCCAACAAGGCCCTGATTGCCGTGCACGGTAATGAGATTTTTGACGCAGCGGAGAAGGCTGGCGTCGTGGTTGCCTATGAAGCCGGCGTTGCCGGCGGCATTCCGGTGATCAAGTCTGTGCGCGAGGGCCTGGCCGCCAACCGCATTGATACCATTGCCGGCATTATCAATGGCACCGGCAATTACATTCTCACCGAAATGCGCGCGGGCCGGGAATTTGGTGAAGTTCTCAAGGAAGCGCAGGCACTGGGCTACGCGGAAGCGGACCCGACGTTCGATGTGGAAGGCATTGATGCCGCTCACAAACTGACCATCCTGGCGGCGTCCGGGTTCGGCGTTCCCCTGCAGTTTGAGAAAGGTTTTACCGAGGGAATTTCCGGTATTACTCCATATGATATTTCCCACGCAGAGTTGCTGGGGTACCGGGTGAAGCACCTGGGCATCGCCCGTCGTCGTGAAGACGGTATTGAACTGCGGGTGCATCCGACGCTGGTGCCACAGAGTCATCTGATTGCTCAGGTTGATGGCGTTCTTAACGCAGTCCTGGTGGATGGCGATGCTGTTGGCCAGACCATGTATTACGGTCCTGGTGCCGGGGATGAGGCTACAGCATCTGCGGTCATCGCAGACATCGTGGACGTCGCCCGTGCGGTGGCCAGCAACAGCCAGCAGCGCATTCCCTACCTCGGATTTACGCGGGACGCCCTGGAAGACCTGCCGGTGCTGCCAATGGAAGATGTCCAGTCGGCTTACTACCTGCGAATCCAGGCCTTTGACCATCCGGGTGTGTTGGCCAAGATTGCTGCCATTCTGAGTGAGCATGGCATCAACATCGAGTCAATCATGCAGAAAGAATCCGAATTCAAGGATGGCCGGATTCCGGTCATCATCCTGACCCACACGGTTCAGGAGCGCCAGATGAACCTGGCCATTGACGAGATGGAATCCCTCGCCGACATCGATGGCAAGGTTGTCCGTATTCGCGCAGAAAACTTTAACTGACAGGTACGCACGTGAGATACATCAGTACACGGGGTGAAGCTCCCGCACTGGGCTTTGAGGACGTTCTTCTGACCGGGCTGGCCACCGATGGTGGCCTCTATGTGCCGGAATCGTTGCCGCACTTCAGCCTGGAAGAAATTCGTAGCTGGCGTGGGCTTCCCTATGCGGAGCTGGCCTATAAAGTGATGTATCCGTTCGTAGAGGATGCCATCCCGGCGGACGACTTCCGCAAGATGCTGGATGAAACCTACAGCGTGTTCAGCCACCAGGCGGTGGCACCGCTGGTGCAGCTGGACACCAACGAGTGGGTGATGGAACTGTTCCGTGGCCCGACGCTGGCGTTCAAGGACTTTGCCCTGCAGCTGCTGGGCCGCTTGCTGGACTACGTTCTGGAGAAGCGCAACCAGCACGTTGTGATCATGGGGGCCACCTCCGGTGATACCGGTTCTGCTGCCATCGAGGGCTGCCGCCGGTGCGAGCACGTGGATATCTTTATCCTGCATCCGCATCAGCGAGTGTCTGAAGTGCAGCGCCGCCAGATGACTACGGTGCAGGGCGACAACATCCATAACATCGCAGTCAAAGGCAACTTCGACGACTGTCAGCGCATGGTGAAGGAGAGCTTCGGCAATCAGTCTTTCCTGGGCGGCAAAACCCAGCTGGCGGCGGTGAACTCCATCAACTGGGCCCGGATCATGGCCCAGATCGTGTACTACTTCCAGGCGTCTCTCGCTCTGGGCGGCCCGGACCGCAGCATGGCGTTCTCTGTGCCCACAGGCAACTTTGGCGATATTTTCGCCGGCTACCTGGCCAAGAAAATGGGGCTGCCCATCAGCCAGCTGGTGATTGCCACCAATCGCAACGATATCCTGCATCGCTTCATGAGCGGCAACAAGTATGAGCAGCACCAGCTGGAGCATACCCTGTCGCCGAGCATGGACATCATGGTGTCCAGCAACTTCGAGCGTCTGCTGTTTGATCTGCACGGCCGTGATGGCGCGGCGGTCAAAGCCTTGCTGGAAAATGCAGCCAAAGGCCCGGTCAGCATTGAAGACTACCGCTGGAAGCACGCCCGCAAGCTGTTCGACAGCGATGCGGTGGACGACAAAACCACCTGCGACACCATTCGTGACGTCTACGAGCAGAACGAATATCTGCTGGACCCGCACACCGCCATTGGCGTACGCGCTGCCCGCAACTGCCGCCGCGACTCTGCCGTGCCCATGATCACCCTGGGTACCGCGCACCCGGCCAAGTTCCCGGATGCCATTGCTGAATCCGGCCTGAGCGTGAAGCCGCAATTGCCGGCCCACATGGCCGATCTTTTCGAGCGGGAAGAGCGCTACACTGTGCTGGATAACAATGTGTCCGAGGTGCAGGGCTTTATCGCCAAGCATTGGAAGAACGCCTGATCCGGCATGACTCCTAAAAAGATCCTGCGTCGCCCCCAGCCGTCCGATGTGACGGGCTGGGGGCAAAACCTGCCTCCCATCCTTCGCCGTCTGTACGCCGCTCGTGGTGTGCAATCCGACGACCAGCTCCAGTACACCCTGAAACACCTGGCGTCGCCGATGCAGCTTCGCGGTATTGATCGCGCAGTTGAACTGCTGGCCGAGGCCATTGTGCAGAAACAGCGGGTGATGGTGCTGGGAGACTTCGACGCCGATGGCGCCACCAGTACTTCGGTGGCAATGCTGGGTTTGTCTATGCTCGGTGTGGCGGCGATTGATTTCCGGGTGCCCAGCCGATTCTCTGATGGCTACGGCCTGACACCCGGCATCATCCACCGGTTGCAGGAAGACGGGGATTTGCCGGATCTTCTGGTGACCGTCGATAACGGCATCTCCGCCATCGAAGGCGTGCGTGCTGCCCGGGAGCTGGGCATCAAAGTGGTCATCACCGACCACCATCTGGCCGGAGAAGAGCTGCCAGATGCCGATGCCATTGTGAACCCCAATCAACCCGGTTGCCCGTTCCTGAGCAAAAATGCGGCGGGAGTGGGCGTGATGTTCTACGTGCTCACGGCGCTGCGTAAGCACCTGCGAGACAACAACCGGCTGCCGGACCCGGAGCCTAACCTGGGTAGCCTGCTGGACCTGGTGGCCCTGGGTACCGTGGCCGACGTGGTTCCGCTGGACCATAACAACCGCATCTTTGTGGAGCAGGGCATCCGCCGCATCCGCAAAGGCGAAGCCAGACCGGGCATCCTGGCTCTGCTGGAAGTAGCCGGCCGCGACTACACCGAAATCAGCGCCACCGATCTGGGCTTTGTGGTTGGCCCGCGCCTGAACGCTGCCGGCAGGCTGGACGACATGAGTATCGGCATCGCCTGCCTGCTCGCCGACAGTCGCGACGAAGCGCTGCGTCTGGCCCGGGAACTGGACAACTTCAACCGCGAACGCCGCACCATTGAAAAAGACATGAAAGCCCAGGCCCAGGACCTGTTGGCCTCCATGTCCCTCGATATTGACGGCTTGCCCTGGGGTCTGGCCCTGTTCGATCAGGACTGGCACCAGGGCGTGATCGGCATCCTGGCGGCCCGCATCCGCGAACAGACCCATCGCCCTACCATTGCTTTTGCGCCCGACGACGACGGCGAACACCTGAAAGGCTCTGCCCGATCCATCCCCGGCCTGCATATCCGGGATGCCCTGGCCGTGGTCGACGCCAAGAATCCGGGCCTGATGAAAAAATACGGCGGCCACGCCATGGCCGCCGGCATGACCATCGCCCGGGACGACCTCGAACGTTTCAGCAACGCCTTCGACCAGGCCGTGCGTGACACGTTGAAACCGGAAGACCTTGAAGCCGCCATCACCACCGACGGCCCGCTGGCCCCGGAAGAGCTGAACCTGGACACCGCCTACCTGCTCAAACGCGCCGGCCCCTGGGGCCAGCATTTTCCCGAGCCGGTGTTTGATGGCGAATTCCGGGTAGTGAGCCAGCGAATTGTCGGCGAGAACCATCTAAAGCTGGTGCTGCAGCCGGTTGAGGGCGGCGGCATTATTGATGGCATCGCCTTCAACACCGGGCCGGAAGTGCCGGACTTTACCCGGAGTGGGGCGCGGGTGGTTTACAAGCCGGATGCCAATACGTTCCGGGGGCGGACCAATTTGCAGCTTCTGGTGGATTATCTGGAGCCGCTAGGCTGAATCTGTTGACTCCCCGAATCAAGCTGGGGCGCCGTTCGGGGTAGGGCTTTCCGAGAGTGTCGAAAACAGGGATGTTTTCGTCAAGCGTACAGGGATGTATTCACCGCGTCTCTCGGAAAGCCCTACCTCGCACGGTGCTTACTCCAAGCCATGAATAGCTGATTTAACCCGCAAATTCCGGTAGAATCCGCCCTCTGTTTTTATCGCACCATTTTCCAAAGCGAGACAAGGTTTCATGGAAATTAATCCCATAGTGACGAAGATCAAAGAGCTTCGCGAGCGCACCGAAGCGCTGAGGGGGTATCTTTGACTACGATCAGCGCAGTGAACGCCTGACCGAAGTCGAACGCGAACTCGAACAACCCACCGTCTGGGACGATCCCGAGCGGGCCCAGGCATTGGGCAAAGAGCGCTCTGATCTTGAACTGATCGTCAAAACCATCGACAACCTCACCAACGGCCTGGCAGATGCAGAAAGCCTGCTCGACATGGCGGTGGAAGAGGACGACGAAGGTACCGTCCAGGAAATCGAAGCCGATCTCGAAGGCCTCGATAAAGAACTCGAGAAACTCGAATTCCGCCGCATGTTCTCCGGCGAAATGGACGCCAACAACGCCTACCTGGACATCCAGGCTGGTTCCGGCGGCACCGAAGCCCAGGACTGGGCCAATATGCTGCTGCGCATGTACCTGCGCTGGGCCGAGCGTCGCGGATTCAAATCCGAGATCGTTGAACTGCAGGAAGGTGAAGTGGCGGGCATCAAGAGTGCCACCATTCACATCCAGGGCGAATACGCTTACGGCTGGCTGCGCACGGAAACCGGCGTACATCGCCTGGTGCGTAAATCCCCGTTCGATTCCGGCAACCGTCGTCACACCTCCTTCTCTTCGGTATTCGTATCGCCGGAAGTGGACGACAGTTTCGAAATCGAGATCAACCCGGCGGATCTGCGAGTCGACGTTTACCGCGCCTCCGGTGCAGGTGGTCAGCACGTTAACCGGACCGAATCTGCGGTGCGACTGACCCACAACCCGACCGGGATTGTGGTGGCCTGCCAGGCCGGCCGAAGCCAGCACCAGAACAAAGACCAGGCCATGAAGCAGCTCAAGGCCAAGCTCTTTGAGCTGGAAATGCAGAAGCGCAACGAAGAGAAACAGAAAGCCGAAGACTCCAAGTCTGACATCGGCTGGGGCAGCCAGATCCGCTCTTACGTGCTGGATGACAGCCGTATCAAGGACCTGCGCACCAAGGTGGAAACCAGCAACACCCAGTCGGTGTTGGATGGTGACATCGACAAGTTTATTGAAGCCAGTCTGAAGATGGCGCTGTAATCAGCGCCATTCACCCACACCCGGACAATCCCGACTTCTTAGTGAGCCAAAATGACTGAACACACCCAGAACGCTGCACAGCCCGAGGACAACAAGCTGATTGCCGAGCGCCGCGCCAAACTGGCAAACATGCGTGAGCAGGGCAATCCGTTCCCGAACGACTTCCGTCGCGATGCCACCGCTGCCGAGCTGCAGGAAAAATACGGTGACAAATCCAAGGAAGAGCTGGAGTCCCTGGGCATCAAGGTGGCCATTGCCGGCCGCATGATGCTCGACCGCAAGGCGTTCAAGGTGGTTCAGGACATGACCGGCCGCATCCAGATCTATGCCTCCAAGGATGTCCAGAAGGACACCAAGCACTGGGATATGGGCGACATCGTGGGCGTGCGCGGTACCCTGTCGAAGTCTGGCAAGGGCGACCTGTACGTCACCATGGAAGACTACGTGCTGCTCACCAAGTCTCTGCGCCCGCTACCGGAGAAGCACAAGGGCCTGACCGACACCGAAGCCCGCTACCGTCACCGGTATGTGGACCTGATGGTGAACGAAGACAGCCGCCGCGTGTTCCATGCCCGGTCGAAGATCATCAACACCATGCGCCAGTACTTCACCGACCGTGACTTCATGGAGGTGGAAACCCCCATGCTGCAGGTGATCCCCGGTGGCGCCACGGCCCGTCCGTTTGTGACCCATCACAACGCCCTGGGTATCGACATGTACCTGCGGATTGCCCCTGAGCTGTTCCTCAAGCGCCTGGTCGTGGGCGGTTTCGAGCGGGTGTTCGAGATCAACCGTAACTTCCGTAACGAAGGGCTGTCGACCCGGCACAACCCCGAGTTCACCATGGTCGAGTTCTATCAGGCCTACGCCGATTACAACGACCTGATGGACCTGACCGAAGACATGCTGCGTACCATCGCGCAGAAAGTACTGGGCACCACCACCGTGGTGAACACCCGGGTACTGAAAGATGGCAGCGAAGAAACCATCGAATACGATTTCGGCAAGCCGTTCGAGCGCCTCACTGTGGTAGACGCCATCCTGCGCTACAACCCGGACATCACCCGCGAGCAGCTGGCAGACGACGCCCAGGCCCGCGAAGTGGCCAAGAACCTGGGTATCCACGTGAAAGACATCTGGGGCCTGGGCAAGGTGCAGATTGAGATCTTCGAGGCCACCGCCGAGCATCGCCTGATGCAGCCGACGTTCATCACCGAGTACCCGAAAGAAGTGTCGCCCCTGGCCCGCTGCAAAGACAGCGATCCGTTTGTGACCGAGCGCTTCGAGTTCTTCGTGGGCGGTCGCGAGATTGCCAATGGCTTCTCTGAGCTTAACGATGCCGAAGACCAGGCCGAACGCTTCCAGGCCCAGGTGGCTGAGAAAGACGCCGGCGACGACGAAGCCATGTTCTACGATGACGACTATGTCATGGCCCTCGAATACGGTTTGCCGCCTACCGCCGGTGAAGGTATCGGCATCGACCGCCTGGCCATGCTGCTGACCAACTCGCCATCCATCCGCGACGTCATCCTGTTCCCGGCCATGCGCCCGGAGCACAAGACGGAACAGAAACCGGACAGCGAGTAAGCCCATGCACCCTGCCGAGGCACTGGCTCAACAACTGAAGCCCGGCCGCGGCTGGGACCACTGGCTGGCGGATGAGTTCCGCCAGCCCTACATGCGGCAACTGGCCGAATTCCTCGCCGCCGAGGAACAGGCCGGCAAGGTTCTGTATCCCCCCAGCACCCACTGCTTCAATGCCCTCAACAGCACACCGCTGGCGAACGTAAACGTAGTGATTCTTGGCCAGGACCCCTACCACGGCCCCGGCCAGGCCCATGGTTTGTGCTTTTCCGTGCGCCCTCAGGTTCCGCCACCACCGTCCCTGGTCAATATCTTCAAGGAAATCGAAACCGACCTGGGTATCGCGCCACCGGATCACGGCTGTCTACAGCCGTGGGCAGAGCGAGGCGTGCTACTGCTCAACAGTGTCCTCACGGTCGAGCAGAGCAATGCCGGAGCCCATCAAGGCAAGGGTTGGGAGCAGTTTACCGACAAGGTAATCGAAGTTATCAACCGGGAGCGCGACAACGTGGTGTTCCTGTTGTGGGGCAGCTACGCCAAGAAAAAGGGCCAGCACATTGACCGGAACCGCCACCTGGTTCTGGATGGCCCACACCCGTCACCGCTCAGTGCCTACCGTGGATTCTTTGGTTGCCGGCATTTCTCGAAGGCTAACGAATGGCTGAGGGAGCAGGGCAGGCCCTCCGTTGATTGGGCTTTGCCAAGCAAAGCTGCGTTGATTGCCAAGTATAAACAGTGACGCGCTGACGAAGGCAATGCAAAGGTAGTCTTCAGGGCGGGGCAGGCTGCCGAAACCGCGCGGAGCCGAGCATACAGGGAGGTATTTACAGCGTGTTTCGGGAGCTGGTCCCATCGCAAGGACGGGCGCCAAACTCCCAAAACCACGAGGTATTACTGAAGCAGCGCCATAGCCGCTTCCATCTGCGCATTCAGATCCTCTTCCTCGCTCATATCGACATTCGGATCCAGTCCCAGCCGATCGAACGCAGAAATCTTCGTCCAGTCCATCTCGTTCCAGGGATGATCGCTCCCGGCAACCAGCTGCAGGTTGGCCACCATGACCAGATCGGCATAATCCGCTGCCGGCACCTCACGCTGGAAGTTGGCGTATTCCAGAGGCACATTCTGCAGTTCCTTTGGAAAATCCCATTTTTTCAGAATCATAGAGCCAATACGCGGGTGCAGCTCATCAATCACATTGTCCAGCATGATGCTGCTGATCTGGATATCCTGATCCTCCACATAACGCAGAATCGGCAGAATACCGATCAGGTGCACCAGGCCAGCCAGCGTTGCCTGATCCGCCTTCAGGCGGGTGTAATGTTGCGCCAGAACATGGCACACGCCCGCCACTTCGGTGCTGGTCTGCCAGGTGGCGCGCAGGCGCTTGTCGATCATATCTGACGTGGCCTGGAACATCTGTTCCATCGCCAGCCCCATGGCCAGATTACTGGTGTAAGCCATACCCAGCCGGCTGACCGCCATGTTCAGGTTCTCGATGGCGCGACTGCCGCGAAACAGCGGGCTGTTGCACACCCGGATGATACGCGCCGAGAGCGCGGTATCGTTGCTGATGACCTTAACCAGATCAGCAATGGCAGAGTCTTCGGACTCGGCAATCTCCCGTACCTGAAGCGCTACCTCAGGCAGGGTTGGAAGTACCAGCTTGTCGTTTTCAATGGCAGCCGTCAGGTCAGACTTGATGGTTTCAACAATATTGGCCATGGTCAGTTAGGTTCCACTTGTCTGGAGGCATCCCACGTACGGGGATAAAACCGGTATGTGTTTTAATTTATAGCAAATTTTTCCGGTATTTCCTGTCAACTTATGTATCCGGCTGTTCGGCTTTCTCTCGTTCAGGGACCGGATAGGGTATCGGCCGCACCTCAAGTTGCAGGCCCTCATAACCGTCTACGCCCAGGTGCTTGCTGGCCGCGTCATGTCGGATCACCGCCAGCATTTCCCCCTGCTGCTCACCAGTCAGTACTGAGTTAACCACCTCGCCCACGGCACTGCCATCGGCGATCAGGCGGGTACCGGGTGCCGGGGCGGCGTCAGTGCCGGAGAAGGCGACCCGGAACAGGCTTTTCTTTAACTGGCCGAGGAAATGCATCCGCGCAATCACTTCCTGTCCGGTGTAACAGCCTTTCTTGAAGTGAATGCCTTGCAGGTGCTGAAGGTTGAGCATCTGGGGAACATAGGCTTCCCGGGTCGCAGCGGTCAGCCAGGGTACGCCGGCGCTGATCTCCGAGGCCTGCCAGGTCGGCATAGGCAGTTCGGAGGTGGGCGGCAACGCAGGCTGGGCATCGGTTTGCCAGAGTTCGAAGCGAGCGAGGTGGTTGCTGTCATCTTCGACACGAATCAGGTACCCGTTATCGGTACTTAACACCTGACCGGGGCGGGTCAGTTCGTCTGTGGCCGCGCCGGCAACCTGTCGGGCGGTCTCGATCCCCAGTAGACCGGTGATCCGGCCCGAGTCAAGAACGCCAAGGGATGTGCCCCGGAACAGCATCAGATACTTGTTCAGGTGCTGAAGGGTGTCGTCGGCGGTCTCCCGCTCGAGGCTGAGCAGCAAGTCTTCGCCATCCCGGACCAGTCGCGTAATGCAGTAGGCCCTGCCCTTCGGGGTGCAGGCTGCTGCCCTCAGGGACTGTCCGGCATTGACTTCGTCCACACTCTGGCTGAACTGGCCCTGGACAAACTTGTCGGTACCCGGCCCGCTGATTCTGGCCAGAACCCGGTCGGTCAGATGAGCCCAACCCTCGTAAGTGGGATTGGCTGGCGTTTCGGTATTGGCGTTAGTCATCGAAAACTCCGGATGGAATCGGGGGTTCACCGTGAAATAGCTGCTGGCCCTGCAAGGAGCCACATGCGCAGCCGACGGAATGCCTGTTCGGAAACATTGCCACGACATAGCCGGGATGGACTGAGCAGGATCGCGGTCATGGTGTCTGATCTGGTGACAACGGACTCTACTTTCAAGACCAGAAAGGATGCACCGAGCGAGCTGCAGCCGCAAACTCTGGCGGTAACTTCCTGGCCATTGGCCAGCTGGCATCGAAGATGCCGGTCGTCAGTGGTCAGGCTGATAATGGCATTGGCTCCACGGAGCCGGCCACAACGACGGAATTCCTGCCAGCCCAGAAGCAGGGAAACCGGTAACAACACCAGTGCCAGCGGGGTGATGGACAGGCTGATTGCCAGTAGTACAGCAGACAGCGCCAGCCAGGGCAGGCTGGCGCAAATACCCGCGGCCCTGGAGGGCGACAGGTTCAGTTCAATCGGGTTGGACACGGTTCAGGATCATGTCAACGATGTGACGAAGATCCGGGTCCTCCGGCTTGCTGCGCTGCATGAACCACTCGAACATGTCCGTATCCTCGCAACTCAACAGCTTGCGGTAACGGGCCTGGTCTTCCGCTGAAAGATCCCGGTATACCTCTTCAAGGAACGGGAGCAGCAGAACGTCCAGTTCCAGCATGCCGCGGCGGCTGTGCCACCACAGGCGATGAAATTCGGTGTGATCCTGAGAAGTATTGGTTTCGGACATAACGGATTCTGCCTTTGGAAACGGAGTAAGGCCCGGTCTCAGGGAGACAGGGTGCGGTAAGTCGTCGGCACCAGCACGGTATCCTGGGCGTCATTCAGCAGGCCCGGATAATCCAGTGTGTAATGCAGGCCACGGCTTTCCTTGCGTTGCAGTGCCGAGCAGATGATGAGGTCGGAGACTGTGACCAGGTTGCGCAGTTCGATCAGGTCATTGGAGACCCGGTAGTTACTGTAAAACTCGCCGATTTCACGGGACAGCAGGTCAACCCGGTGTTTCGCCCGCTGCAGGCGTTTGGTCGTTCGGACAATGCCGACATAGTCCCACATAAAGTGCCGAAGCTCGTCCCAGTTATGGGAGATGATGACGTCTTCGTCGGAGTCCCGCACCTGGCTCTCGTCCCAGTCCGGGGCTGACGGTGGTGGCGGTATGTCAGCCTCCCTGCGGGTGATGTCCTGAGCCGCGGCCCGGCCATATACGAGACATTCCAGCAACGAGTTACTGGCCATGCGGTTGGCGCCGTGCAGGCCGGTGAAGGCGGCTTCGCCAACGACATAGAGCTGGTTGATGTCGGTGCGCGCCCGTTCATCACTGACAATTCCGCCGCAGGTATAATGGGCAGCAGGCACCACGGGGATGGGTTCGCGGGTAATGTCGATCCCGAAGCTCAGACACTTTTCGTAAATGGTCGGGAAGTGCTGTTTGATGAAGTCGGCCGGCTTATGGCTGATATCCAGGAACAGGTGGTCTGCACCCAGGCGCTTCATCTCATGGTCAATGGCCCGGGCAACAATGTCCCGGGGCGCGAGTTCCGCCCGTTCATCAAACCGGTCCATAAATCGACTGCCATCCGGCAGCCTGAGCACGCCACCTTCGCCCCGAACCGCCTCGGTAATCAGGAAGGACTTGGCGTGCGGGTGGTACAGGCAGGTGGGGTGGAACTGGTTGAACTCCATGTTGGCAACACGGCAACCGGCTCGCCAGGCCATGGCAATTCCATCTCCGGAAGCGCCGTCCGGATTGGTGGTATAGCGATACGCCTTGGAGGCGCCGCCGGTAGCGATGACGGTGAACCTGGCTCGAAACAGTTCCACGTGGTTGTCTTCGAGATTCAGGATGTAGGCGCCGACGCAGCGGTTGCCGGGAAGCGCAAGCTTGCGGTTGGTAATCAGGTCCACAGCCACCCGGCCGGCTTTCAGGTCAATATTCGGCCTGGCCTGGGCCTGGCTCGCCAGGGTGGTGGAAACCGCGTGGCCGGTGGCATCGGCGGCGTGGATAATCCGGCGATGGCTATGGCCGCCTTCGCGGGTGAGATGGTAGTCCTCGCCATCGTCCTGCCTGGTGAACTTCACGCCGGAGTCGATCAGCCACCTGATGCTTTCCTTGCTGTGTTCCACGGTAAAGCGGACCGCATCTTCGTGGCACAGACCGCCGCCCGCGTTGAGGGTGTCCTGTATGTGATTCTCCACGGAATCGGTATCGTCCAGAACCGCAGCGATGCCTCCCTGGGCCCAGAGGGTGGCGCCAGAGCTGATATCGGCTTTGCTGATGACGCAAACCCGCAAGTGCTCCGGAAGATTCAGCGCAACGGTAAGGCCGGCAGCGCCGCTGCCGATGATCAGAACATCGTATTCGTAGGACTGTGGCATTGAGTCGTGGTCGCGGGCCATAATGTGGACGTGTATTGAACTAAACTTTACGCTTGCTGTCTATTTGGGCTAACGGATAACCCTGTCAGCCGGGTGCGGTCTGCATCAAGGGTTAGTGAACGAACGCTGGATCAGCCCAATGACACAAGCCACTCGTATCGAGGCCAGACCACTGGCTCCCAAAACAGGACTTTCTGTTGCTTCGTCCATGACGCCTGAAAATGACTGGAAACCCGGAGAGCAGTCCGACAGCCAGACGGATCTGCAGTTGGTTCGCAAGGTCCGGAACGGAGATCGTGCGGCCTTCGATCTGCTGGTGGTGAAATACCAGTCCAGGGTCGCGTCTATTATCAGCCGCTATGTCTACGACAGCCAGGAAGTCATGGATCTGACTCAGGAAACCTTTGTCAAAGCCTTCCGCGCGATTGATCGCTTTCGCGGCGACAGCGCGTTTTACACCTGGTTGTACCGGATTGCCGTAAACACCGCCAAGAATTTCCTTGAGGCCCGCGGCAGGCGGCCCCAGGGATCGGCGGATGTCACCGATGCGGAAAACTTTGATGATGGCGGCCGACTGCGTGACCCGGCCTCGCCGGAGCGGTTGCTGCAGAGAGAACAGTTGCAGAAAGCTCTTGCGGAAGCCATTGCCAGCCTGCCGGAGGAACTGCGGTCGGCGTTCCTGCTCAGGGAATACGATGGCCTGAGTTATGAAGATATTGCCCGGATACTGGAGTGCCCCATAGGTACCGTGCGCTCAAGAATTTTCCGGGCGCGGGACTCGGTGGATCGCCACCTTGGCCCGCTCCTTGATCAGTCAGTAACGTGAATGAGGTTGCATCCTATGGATGAGCGTCTCAGAGAAACACTGTCTTCGATGATGGATGACGAGGCCGATGAGCTATCGGTTCGTCGGTTGTTGTCACATGGCAACCAGGAGGACGTGCGCGGCCAGTGGCAGCGATGGCAGCAGATACGTGATCTGATGCACGAGCAGCACGGTCCTGCCGATGGTATTGATGTTGCCGGCGCAGTGCGGGAAGCGCTCGATGGCCATGCTCGCTCAGAACAGGCCCGGTCGCCGGTGGAGGTGCCCAGGGTGTCGGTCTGGCGCTGGCCGGTGGCCGCCATGGTGTTCATGGCGTTGATTGTGGGCTTCGGTGCCGGAGCCGGCTGGGATACCCGCACCGGAGTATCTGTTCAGGCACTGGCCGGCGGCAGTGCCGAGCCTTCAGCCTCTGCGGTAACGCTGTCGGCGGCGGTTGAGGAAGTGGCACTGCAGCGGTTGGACGAAGACCAGTTGCGCCAGATGCGTCAGTACCTGCTTGAGCATGCCCAGCACAACAGCGTGGGTGCAGGTCGTGGCTCGGTGGGTTACGCCCGCCTGGTCAGCGCCAGTGGTAACTATTGAGCCGGGAGCATGGATTTATGAATAACCGGGTATCCAGCAGGTCGGTATTCGGAGCGGTTGCCGCTCTTGTGGCTCTGCTGTGCCTGTTGATCAATCCGGTGAGGGCCGAGTTGGCCAGCGAGACAACGAAAAGCGGTGAAGCTCCGGCGGCCATGGCCTGGCTGGAGCGGCTTGGCCCTGCACTCAACATGACTTCGTACCGCGGGGTCTTTGTTTATGCCCGGGGCGATCAGGTACATTCCATGCGCATTGCCCACCGTTACCGGAACGGGCGTGTTGAGGAACGCCTGGTGATGCAGGACGGCGGCAGTGGTGAAATCGTCCGTAAAGGCATGAACGTGGTCTGTGTATTGCCTGACAGGGGCAGGGTCCGGCTGGACGAGGTGATACCTTCGGGCCCGTTCGCAGAAGCGTTTACCAGTCAATTGATGCCGTTTGGCCGCTGGTATCTGCCTGAACTGGCGGGTGAAGACCGGGTCGCCGGCTACGATGTGGTGATCGTGGCGCTCGGGGCCCGGGATGATGATCGCTATAGCCACCGCCTCTGGCTGGAAAAAGAGACGGGACTACTGGTCAAGAGCCAGGTGCGGGATGTAAACGGTGAGGTACTGGAGCATTTTCAGTTCACCGATCTTGAGATCACTGACGATATTTCCGACGAGGAACTCGAGGTTCAGACCCGTGGTCGTGAGATTAGCCGTACCCTGGACGATGGCCGGAAACAGGAGTCAACTGTTGGCCGGATGAATGGCTGGACTCTGTCCTGGCAGCCGGAGGGCTTTGTGCCGGCGGCTGCACCACGTTCGGGCAGTGGCAAGGCCGTGGCGTTCTCCGATGGCCTGGCTGCGTTTTCCGTATTTGTTGAGCCTGTCGGGCGGCTGAAAATGCCGACAGGCGCTTCCCGTATAGGGGCAACCACCATCTACATGCGCGAAGTCATGGTCTCTGATCGCCCCTTCCTGATAGCGGTGGTTGGTGAAATTCCGCCGGGCACTGCACGAAAGGTGGCAGATGCCGTGGAAGTGGATGATGATTTCGTAGCTGAGCTGTCCGGGTCATGATCACGGAAACCGGTAAAGTCGTGGCCCTGGTGGGTGATCAGGTCTGGGTTCAGACGATAAGAACCAGTGCCTGTCAGAGTTGTTCGGCCCGCTCGGGCTGCGGGCAGCGAGCCCTGGCTGCGGTCTCCGGTGGCCGGGCGAACCAGGTACTGGTAGATAATTCCGTGGGCGCCCGGGTGGGGGATGAAGTGGTCATCGGGCTGGATGAACAGTCGCTGCTGAATGCCTCGCTGATTATTTACGGTTTGCCGTTGGTGCTGATGGTGCTTGCCAGTGTGATGGCTCATAACTGGGCTGCGGGGTCAGACCTGGGCGCCATAGCCGGAGCGGTGGCAGGCCTGGGCGTCGGGTTCTGGCTGGTGCAGCGTTGGCAGGCCGGGGCCGGTGATCGCTACCAGCCGCGGTTGTTGAGGATAAAGACAATTCCATCCTCGACATGTCCATGATCCCTACCGTTTTTTAAGTTGAAAATTCACGCCCCAGCCCCAGAATAGCTCTATAAACGCAAGTAAAATCAGGGGGTTCTACATGCCAGAAAAAAATATAGAAGCTGCCCGTATGCCTTCCCTGGCCAGGCCCGGTGCCATGCTGGGCGTTCTGCTGATGCTGGCTGCCATGGTGTCGGTATTCTGGAGCCAGGGCGTCGCAGCCAGAGGCCTGCCGGATTTCACTGAACTGGTAGAAGATAACTCCAGTGCGGTGGTGAATATCAGTACCACGACGGATCCGGGCAGCCAGAGCTCTGGCTTCCATGGGCTCCCTTTTGATGAAAGGCAACTGGAGCAGTTGCCGCCTTTCCTTCAGGATTTTTTCCGCGGCCCGCAGTCTCCTTTTGGTGGTTCCCCTCGGCCGCAGCAGCCGCGCAGGAGCATGGGCTCCGGCTTTATTGTGTCAGCGGATGGTTACGTACTGACCAACAATCACGTGGTTGAGGGTGCCGATGAAGTGATTGTGCGCCTGAATGACCGCCGCGAGTTCTCCGCCACTATCGTGGGTACCGATCCCCGCTCGGATATGGCGGTTCTCAAAATCGAGAATGGTGAAGACCTGCCGGTGGTCAGCGTTGGACGTTCCCGGGATCTGAAAGTCGGCGAATGGGTTTTCGCCATCGGCTCGCCATTCGGGTTTGACTACACGGTGACGGCGGGCATTGTCAGTGCTCTGGGCCGCTCGCTGCCATCCGAGAACTACGTGCCGTTTATCCAGACCGACGTTGCCATTAACCCCGGTAACTCGGGTGGCCCGCTGTTCAACCTGGAAGGCGAAGTGGTGGGCATCAACTCCCAGATTTACACCCGCTCCGGCGGCTTCATGGGGGTGTCGTTCGCCATTCCGATTGACGATGCCATGAACGTATTCCGCCAGCTCCGTGACAAAGGTACCGTCGCCCGGGGTTGGTTGGGCGTGCTTATTCAGGAAGTGAATCGGGATCTGGCCGAGAGTTTCGGGCTGCGCCGTCCCCGCGGCGCGTTGATTGCCGAAGTGATGCCGGATTCACCGGCGGAGAAGGGGGGCCTTGAGGCCGGTGACATTGTGCTGGAATACAATGGCGAGGATGTTCAGTTGTCCTCTGACCTGCCGCCCATGGTTGGCCGCACACCGGTAGGTGAATCGGCGCGCCTGACGGTGTTGCGCGGTGGTGATGAAATCACCCTCGACGTGGCAATTGGCAAGTTGCCGGAAGACGGCGATGACGCTGCCCAGCCCTCCACCGGTAGCCGCGACAACAGTGCGGGCGCACCGCTTGGGTTGTCCGTTGAGCCACTGGCTCCCGAGACTGCTCGCTCCATCGGCGTGGAAGGCGGTGTTGTAGTCGCTGGCGTAGATCGTGGCCCGGCGTTTGAGGCTGGTATTCGTGCCAGGGACATCATTACCGAGATCAACCGCCAGCAGATTCGCTCGGTGGAGGACTTCCGGTCGGTGATCCGCGACTTGCCGGAAAACCGGGCGGTTTCGGTCCGGATTGTAAGGCAGGGGCGGGCGATCTACCTGGTCATGAAGCCCTGAGTTAATAACCACATTCCAAGTAAGATTGGGCCCCCGGCGTGTCAGGACGCGTCCGGGGGCTTTTGGTTTTTAAACCTTGGTTTGTCCGCTTTGGATGAACTACCGTAAAAGGCTTTTAGGCACTGCAAGGGGATGCTTCTTGGATAGTAAATTTATGGGCCTGGTCCAACGGTTGCAGGTTCCTGACCGACCAAAAAAATGCGGTAGCTATTCTGGTCCAAGAGTTGCGGTGATTTACGGCTTCATGGCCCGACGGCTGATGCAACGGAACTTGCTGCATTACCTTAGAAGTCGGGGCCTGTCAGATGTGACACTTTACGGTCACATGCACTCGGTTGATTCGATTTCAGATGACTTACAAGCATCGCGTAGCGAGGGGCGGAGTATTGTCATACTCGGGTACAGTCAGGGCGGGTTCCAGGCGGTCAAGGTTGCTCGGCAGCTTGAGCGGCGAGGTGTAGATGTTGCGCTGCTCGTGAGCATTGCCGCCGGAGGGCTGGGGCGAGTATTTCCAGGACGCTGGGGTTTCGAACCTCGCAACGTGCCAACAAATGTTGATGTATGCCTTAATTTCTTTTCGCAGGGAGACCTGCTTGGCTGCGATCGAAATCACCAAATGAACGAAGCTGTTGGGAGCAGAGCCTCGCAGCGGATCGAAAACCACATGTTCCATGCTCATGAAGGCGTAAGTCATCTTGATCTGGTGAGGTGCTACCCAGAAGACGGGATCAACCCTGCTGTGCGAACACAGGTGATTGAAAGGATCATGGCGGAAATTAGCGGGCTCAAACGGTCCGACGCCCAAGAAAGCGCTCAAGCGGACAGGCCCGTCTTTGGCCGGCCTAGTGCTTAATCTGAACCCGAACCCCCGCAGCAGCTTTATCAATGACCAGTGGCGAGTGTGTTTCCGCGGGACAGACGATGGGGTGGAAACTGTCGAGATTGTTGATTATCACTGAGGAGGTCGCGCAATGGTTACTGTAGGTATGCGTCCTATTCATCCGGGAGAGATTATGCTTGAAGAGTTCCTTGAGCCTCTTGGTATGATCTAAATGCGTAACCTGTCTCCTTGGTCCCTGGCTGCGGCAGACTCTGCCAGCTCCAGTCTTTAAACAGAAGCGAACATTTGCAAGCGGACCTTTTTTGCCGCGCTGCGCCAAGTTGAGAAGTCCACAGACTTTTTAAAACCGTCGCTCGAATATACGCTTGAGGCTGCGCGCGCCAGAGCTAACCTCTGATTCTTTGAGCATTCGCAGAGAGCCCGAAAGCTTATCAATATTTTCTGTGAGTAAATTTTTATTGACAGATGGGCCGCGAAAGTTTTATCTTCTATGTGTGGACGGGTGATTCACCCGGAAACAGCTCTAAAAGAGATTAAGGATATCTCCAAAAACTGAGTCTTGACCTTTCGAGGTCATTAAGTCCACCCCACAACGTTGGCCGTTCCGTAACGGAGCGCCACGCAGCCGACCGGCTAACCGTCCCGAGGCGGAGCGCCACGAAGCAGGAAGGGGGGCAGAACGCGAAGCCATTAACGCTTCGAAGTAGAGACCTGGGATTTCAGCTTCCTTCACTCTCTGCGCATCTCACGGCAGCGACTCAGAATGCGGAAATTGGGGGGCAGACGCAATCCTGCGTCGCAACCACGGAGATAGTGCTATGCACGACCTTAATCAAACTCGGGCGCTTTTGAAGCGTCTTAGAAAAGAGCTGAATGGGAAGCTGAAATGTAGTGCCGAAACCGAGCGAGAAATCGACTTGCTTATTGCCGATATTGAAAAGGCTCATGGCAAGGAGGTATCGGAAGCCCGGAAAGGACTTCTCAGAAAGCGCTGTATTTTAGCCCTGGGAGTCCTCGTTAAGTTTTACCCGGAAATTGCGAAGTTTTTCGAGTGAAACGGACGATGAGGCACCCCAGGTCTCAAACTTTATTGAGGATTGTTCGTGAACATAGGGCTAGCTATCGAAAAATGCCGAAAACTAAGGGGCATAACTAAAAGCAGGCTTGCAAAGGAATCGGACTTGTCAGCCTCCTATCTCACCTTAATCATAAAAGGTGAAAGGGAGCCGACTATCTCTAAGCTAGAAGATATAGCCTCTGCGCTAGGAGTGCCCTCTAGCATTCTTCTCTTTCTTGCGTCTGATGACAGCGAGCTTCCAAACATGTCGCTTGAGGTGAAAGATGAACTCCGCACTGTCGCCACGAAACTCATCCAGGCACAGGCCGAGAAGGACAACCCCCTCGTATCCAGCTAAGCGCATCTCAACCGTTCACGCCTTATCTATGGCGCTAGAGTATCCAGAGAAACAACTGGTAGAAATAGCTAGATCAAGCGATCAATACTTCCGTCTACACGACAGGATCGAAAAGCCTGATGGAACAACAAGAGAACTCTTCGACCTTAACCCTCCCCTGAAAGTTATTCAGCAGCGGATTAATGCCCATTTTCTCAAGCGCTGCCGCTACCCCGAATATTTAACCGGTTCATTACCAAGATCGAGCTACATTAAAAACGCAGTTAGGCATGCAGGGCAAGGAACGGTATTAACAATTGATGCCACCAATTTCTTTCCAAGCATCTCAGACGAGCTAGTATTCCGTATTTGGAATCAGCTATTTAAGTTCGGTGAAGCACCCTCTCAAGTCCTCACGCAACTGTGCACTAGGTCGGGCTTTTTAGCTCAGGGCGCCCCAGTCTCATCCTATTTAGCGAATCTCGCATTTTGGGACATCGAACCGCACATTTTCCGAGAGTTAGAAAGCAGAGGATTTCAATACACTCGATATGTGGACGACATAATTGTATCGAGGCGGAGGAAGCTCTCCTCTCAGGAAAAGTCTTGGGCCATCCGGACCGCTCAAAAGGTTTTTCTGTCAAAAGGACTTCAAATAAAGACAAGAAAAACAAAGGTCATGGACCGCAATAAACAACAAATTGCGAACAACCTTATAGTCAACTCGGGTCGGCCATCCGGAGGAAAAGACAAGAAAGGACGACTCAGGGCCGAACTTAATCAATTGCGCCAAGACATACAAAACCAAACCTCCAGCATAGAAACACTTCAAAAAAGCTATACAAGTCTTCGAGGCAAGCTGCTTCATTACCGCAGCACAAATCCCGAGCCAGCAAAAAAGCTGATTGCGGAACTTGATTCGCTTAAATTTTAGCCAGAAACCGAAGCGCCCTCTGCAAAGCAAAGACAAAGTCTGACTACGCCAAAAAACATGCGGTTTCACGAAGAAGAGAGAAGCAATTGGAGCCTGATTCTTCCAACTCTGGGTGGAGCTAAAGCGGGGGCAGGGCCAGGCTCTTTGGGTCGAACCCGAACGTTCGCTTTGCGACCAACGGTCGCATTTCAGTCCAACTCTCGTTTAGGTCTTAAGCTAAATATATTGGGTATACGGATTTGATGGTTGACTCCATCAAGTCGTTAGGCTCAGCGTAACAGCTTTCCCAACGGATTAACTGGTTGCTTGGGATGTTAAATTGTTGCTCCGATAAGAAAAGGTGCATCCCCATTCCTCACAATGGAAGCTCCCTATTCTGGACCACACCTTTCATGACCAAGGTGGAAGTCAATCGTTGTACACCAGGCAAAGCCGAAAGCTTATCGTCATAAAGCTTCTGGAAAGCCTCTAGGTCTTCTACCACCACATTCAACATGTAGTCTGGATCGCCGAATAGTCGCTTTGCTTCGATGATTTGGTGTATATCGACGATAGCAGCCTCGAATCTGGCCACGCTTTTCTGGTTGCCATCCCTCATAGTCACAAACACCAATGCCGAGAAATTAAATCCGAGGGCCAGCGGGTCAAGTTGTGCACGATAACCTTGTATCGCACCTGACTGCTCCAGAGCCTTCAGGCGGCGGTGGCAAGGTGACAGGCTCAAACCGACTCTTTCGGCTAGCTCTGTCACTGTTAGCCTTCCATCCAGTTGAAGCTCAGCAAGAATCTTCTTATCAAAGCCATCCATCACAAATTATCTCCCAATTATAATGCTATATTTAGTATAGATTGGAAGCACATTCTATCAAGACAAGGATATCCTTCCCTCTTCGTTTATCCGTGATGAGGGATTAAATGTGTCTCTGAGTGTTCTGACGGCCTTTTGGGGTGTCTCTTTCCTGTTCATTATCACCCCTGGAGTGGACTGGGCGTATGCCATCTCGGCGGGTATTCGCGGCAGAATGGTTTTGCCAGCTGTTGGCGGCATGTTGCTTGGTCATTTGGCAGCTACCGGCTTGGTTGCCGCTGGTGTAGGCGCTTTGGTAATGAATATACCCCTCGCAATGACCATGCTGACCTTTGCAGGGGCCAGTTACCTGCTATGGCTTGGGATTGGTCTAGTTCGCAATCCAGCGACATCAGCCACGGAATTTACTGACACTCCAGATAAAGCCGTGCAGTGGGTACTGAAAGGCATAGGCGTTAGTGGTTTGAACCCCAAAGTGTATTTATTGTTTCTGGCGTTACTTCCACAATTTTTCGATCCGAAGAGTCCATGGCCCCTGTCAACACAAATGCTGGCGCTGGGGATTGTCCATGTAATTAGCTGTGGCATTGTCTACTTGTTCGTTGGTTACGGTTCTCAGGTAACTCTTAAGGCTAGACCCGCTGCCGCCAAGCGAGTGAGCCGGTTCTCTGGAGTGGCAATGACTTGCATTGCCCTCCTGATTATGGCCGAAGCAATAATTCAGAAAACCTGAGGAGACTAAGATGGATGAACAGATTTCCCCTTACGGAAAAAATCCGACCACCAATATTGCCAAGGTTCGTATCCGGCACCTTAAGGAAATGAAAGAACAAGGCCGAAAATGGGCCATGCTTACCAGCTATGATATGTACACTGCGGCCATCTTTGAAGAGGCTGGGATTCCCGTTTTATTGGTCGGAGACTCGGCCTCTAATAATGTCTTTGGATATGACACATCATTGCCAATCACCGTCGACGAACTTATTCCTCTAGTTCGAGCTGTTACGAGATCCACTCAACGCCCGCTAGTGATTGCGGATTTACCTTTTGGCTCTTATCAGGGCTCACCTGAGCAGTGCTTTCATACCGCAGTACGGTTTATGAAGGAAGGTGGTGCTCACGCGGTCAAGCTGGAAGGTGGGTTAGACATGCTTCCACAGGTAGAGAAATTGGTAAGCGCTGGAATACCGGTCATGGCCCATATAGGTTTTACGCCTCAGGCAGAACATCAACTGGGAGGTTACCGGGTGCAAGGCAAAGAAGACAGAGGGCAACAATTAATAGAGACGGCTAAGGCTTTCGAGACGGCTGGAGCCTTTTCCGTACTAATAGAAATGGTACCGGCTGAGGTTGGGGCGGCTATTACCAAGGCTGTGCGCATTCCCACAGTTGGGATCGGTGCTGGCAATGGTTGTGATGCTCAAGTTTTGGTCTGGCAGGATATGGCTGGGCTACGTAACGGGCGACTTCCACGGTTTGTAAAACAATATGCGGAAATGAATAAGTTATTAAGCGAGGCGGCCGAAGCATTTATGAATGACGTTGTAAACGGTGACTTTCCAGGCCCAGGGCACAGCTTTTAGGAGATATTTAATTAGAGCACGTTTTTAATCGCCTTATAGAGAGGTTGCGTGAACAGGCTGCCCGACAACATCTTGCACTTGCCTGAGTACCAGGTACTGGGCTGCAAATCCACCGACGACGAAATGCATTTCCAGGTGGATGCGCCCGATCCCATCGCCTGCGAGAAGTGTGGCGTGCAGGGTGAGTTCGTCCGGTTCGGCAAACGTGATGTTCCCTATCTTGATCTGCCCATCCACGGCAAGCGGGTCACCCTTTGGGTGATCCGCCGCCGGTACACCTGCCGGGCCTGCAAGACCACCTTCAGGCCCCAGCTACCGGAGATGGTAGACGGCTTCCGCATGACGCTGCGGCTGCATGAATACGTGGAGAAAGAGTCCTTCAACCATCCCTACACCTTTGTAGCTGCACAGACTGGCCTAGACGAGAAGACGGTACGCGACATATTCAATGCTCGCGCAGAATTCCTGGGGCGCTGGCACCGTTTCGAGACGCCCCGAATTCTCGGCATTGACGAGCTGTACCTGAACAAGCGCTACCGCTGCATCCTGACCAACATCGAAGAGCGAACCCTGCTCGACCTGCTGACCTCCCGCCGTCAGGACGTGGTGACCAACTACCTGATGAAGCTGAAAGACCGGCAGAAGGTCGAGATCGTCAGTATGGACATGTGGAATCCCTACCGGGCAGCGGTGAAGGCGGTGCTGCCACAGGCCCGTATCGTCGTCGATAAGTTCCATGTGGTGCGCATGGCCAACGATGCCCTGGAGAAGGTGCGCAAGGGCCTCAGAAAGGAGCTGAAGCCTTCCCAAAGTCGAACCCTCAAGGGAGACCGGAAAATCCTGCTGAAACGCGCTCACGAAGTTTCAGACCGGGAACGCCTCATCATGGAGAGCTGGACAGGCGCATTCCCGCAACTGCTGGCCGCCTACGAGCACAAGGAACGCTTCTACGGCATCTGGGACGCCACCACACGACCCCAGGCAGAAGCCGCCCTGGACGACTGGATAGCCACCATCCCGAAGGGGCAGAAGGAGGTCTGGAGCGATCTGGTCAGGGCGGTGGGTAACTGGCGCGAAGAGATCATGACCTACTTCGAGACGGACATTCCCGTCACCAACGCTTACACGGAGTCCATCAACCGACTGGCCAAGGACAAGAACCGTGAAGGGCGTGGTTACTCCTTTGAGGTAATGCGGGCACGAATGCTCTACACCACGAAGCACAAGAAGAAGGCCCCGACTGCGAAGGTCTCTCCGTTCTACAAGAAAACCATCGGTTACGGACTGCCGGACTTCGCAGAGGAACTCAACTACGGGGTCGATCTATCAACCATCTGAGGGTGGTATCAGGTTGGTGGGGTGAAGGTACCCCATCAACCATTAAATCCGTATACCCAATATATTAAATGAATTGCTGCTGACTAACGGAGAGGGCGAACAAAGAGCGTGTGGAGGCTTCGTCCTAGAGCGCCTTGAGTATCAAAAACTGAGGTGGTGACTGCGCCGACCCCTCCGGAATCGATTTGTGTCCGAGCATCCATCCCGACCCAAGGACCTTCAGGGAGTCGGTGCATATTCAGAGTGAGATCGACAGGCACGAAGCTCCAGCTGTTGATATCCAGTTCGGCGCTGATACCGTTGGCCGAGTCCAGCATCAATAGCAGCGCATCGAGGCTATGCGGGGTTGCATCTTTAACCAAGGGGATTCTTGGGCGGGCCCACACCGTGGCCGGCCCTTGCCTAGAAAAGCAGCCTTCGGTGAAGCGCCACTCAATAGCTTGGGCGTAGGGAAAGGGCCCCATGCCGCTGAAGTAGCGCTGGGGTTGCTCCTCTGGTAGATCGGGGGGAGTGAAGGGATCTGGCACTGGTTCTAGACAATTGGCTTGACGCTCAAGCAGCCATGCATGGGCCAAAAGGATAGTTCGATCATTACACCTCATTTCAGCCTGAAGAAGTTCAATTCGCTTGCCAGGCCGTAGGGTCCTGACGGTAATTTCGCAGGGTTCGACAGGAATAGGCCCTAGAATCTCAGCCGTTATTCGGGCTATCTCTAACTCGGGCGGTGCAGGATAGGAACGAAGAGCACGGGAGATCAGGGCGATGGGAGGGCCGCCGTGCTGGGTGAGTGATGACCATGGGCCGATTGTTGCCTCGGTGGGCAGGAAGCGCCCCTCATCTTGCTGATGATAGAAGGCGTCTGGTAGTGAGAAAGGGCTCATGGTTGCTCCTTCAGTGTTTTTATTTGCTGAGCTATTGAATTATTTCGTCAGTTTTTAAAAAAAACTATCCCCATTTCAAGTATGCATCGTTATAGGCAATATCGCCTGCCACATACAGCAGCAACAACGCCATACTCAAATTCAGGAAACGAAAATAGTGTGGCTGACTAATCCTTTTTCCCAGACGTGCACCGATCAGCAGGTATGCGCTTGGCGCACCGAACGCTAGAATCGATAACAGTAATGACCAGATCAAAATCGAGCTGCCAGCGATCTCCGCCGCTGGGAACTGCACGGTCACGATAGGCAAAATAGCAATGTAGGACTTAGGGTTGAGCAACTGCATAACTAGCCCGGTTCTGAAACTCAAATTGCTAGCTGGGGCTTTTGACTGTTCTGTGGAGTTCTCTAAAGAGGGGTTGATGCTGGCTTGAGCGATCGTGTACGCCAAGTAGGCAATATAGAGACTGCCGGCACAGCTGATAAATAGTTGGTAGTTTGGGTTCACCAACCAAGATCCGGTATATCCGAAGACAAGGAATAGCAGCAGCATGGCGAACCCAACACCCATACTGAAGCGTAAGGTAGGACCGACCTGAGAATTGAGACCGGCATTCAGGCTTAAAAGATTTGACGGGCCGGGTGTGTACATAATGCCAAACGCGTACGCTAGCATTTCAATCATAGTGAATACCCTGGAATTAGAAAAAGAAATTGGGGATTAACGACGTTGCCCAATCGTTGCTGTTTTAGTAACGAGGTTTAGATCAACCGCTGAGAAAGTGTTGCTGATATTCTCTTGGCGTGGTGCCGTAGATCGGTTTGAACCGGCGGTTAAAGTGACTGAGGTCGCTGAATCCGTAGTTAAATACAACGTCATCAAGCGAGACGCCTGACTCCAGATCTTCACGAGCACGGTTGATTCGGCAATTGAGAACATATTGGTGTGGCGTCATGCCAAATTGCTGCCGGAACATGCGCAGGAAATGGTATTTTGAGAGGCTTGCGTGTTGGCTTATTTCATCCAGAGATAAATCTGTCTGGATATTCGCATGGATAAAATCTCGGGCTCGAAGCAGCAGGCTGTCGGTCTTTCGGCCGCTGTTATCGAGGGCGAGGCTTTCATGACGCTCCGCGACACGTGCTGCCAACTGATAAAGCTCGCACTCTTGCTGAAGCTCACTTTCGGCGTGAGTTTCAATCAACAAGGCAATATTGAGAATATGCTGACGTAACAACGGATCATCCAACAGGGTATCCTTGATTCGGAAATCACTGCTTTGCTTTACACCTGCACTGCGAAGCATTGGTTCCAACTGGTCAGGATGTATATAGAGCATGCGGTACAGCAGTGCATCATCCACACCTGAATGACCATCATGTACCTCACCTGGGTTGAAGATGATGATATTTCCTGGGTAGCTGCGATGAAACGAACCACTGGCAAAGAAATCCTGACGGCCAGCCAGTGTTACGCCAAACGAATACTCCTCATGAGCATGTTTCCCATAAGAAAAGTCCCTCATCTCGGCTTGCAATGCAGTTACCTGATCAAGGTGTTGGCTTTTAGCATATTGGAATAGATTGTCTTGCTTCATAACAACTCACCGTTCTACGCATCAGGAAGCGTCTACAGGTTACGATGTAGTATAGGGCTGAGCACAGATGCATTTCTTGGACAAAATTGCGCATTGGACTGAATAACTGTATTGGGTAGCGGCTGGATCGGGTTCAACCCCGTTACTGCGGACATTCCTAAAAAAGCTGTGGACTTACCCCCACCGAGCGTGAAACCGCTATGCCCCAAACGGAGGACTGTGAAAAGTCTTTGATCGCCCGTTCTGAACGTTCGCTTTGCGACCAGGTTGGCCAGCAGAGAACAATCTTTTGAGCCATACTTAAAGGCCCTTACCCTCCGAAGAGGGCCACGTCATGACGTTTCCTACCAGCAAAGTTCCCTGGAACAAAGGGAAGCTCGTCGGCCAGAAGCTGCCGCTCAAACTCGAACAAATATGGGCTATCCGTATTCGGTTAGAGATAGCAAAGAACATCCGCGAGCTGGCGATGTTCAACATGGCAATTGACTGCAAACTCCGATCCTGCGATCTGGTAAAGCTATTGGTTCGAGATATTTCCAGAAACGGTGAGGTTCTGGACCGGGCGCAAGTCATCCAGCAGAAGACCAGTCAGCCTGTTCAGTTTGAGATAACCAAAAAGACGCGCGAATCGGTCGAAGCATGGATCGAGTTGCGTGGACTCTCAGGGATGGATTATTTGTGGCCGAGCCGGATGCGAAAGTTCGACCATATCACTACTCACCAATACGCCCGTCTTGTCAAAAAGTGGATTACGAGCATTGGACTTGACCCTTCCGTCTACGCAACCCATTCAATGAGACGTAGCAAAGCGACATTGATTTACAAGAAGACCAAAAATCTTCGAGCCGTTCAGTTGCTGTTGGGACACACGAATATGTCGAGCACCGTGCGGTACCTTGGTGTCGAGGTCGAGGATGCTCTGGAGATAGCTGAGAGTATTGAGATCTAGGTGCGTAACTTGTGTCCTTGGTCCCTTTGGATGCCTCTGACGCTGCAAGCCCCGGTCGATGATCACCCTCGGGTTACAGGCTCCTCCCGTCGCTAAACAGAAGCGAACATTCGATGCATCCCCAATTACCGGTCTTCTCACTCCCCGAAACGGGCAAAAATCGCCTTTCAAGACCCCGGCAATGGAACGGGCGGACACACGGTTCTGGCACGTCGATCGCCAGTGTAATGGGTGCATGTCCGGTTGTTCGGGTGAGGCACCACAGGAATACACCAATCGCATGTCCAGATAATTCCTGATTTGATGCACAGACAGGGTGCAGCGACGGAACGCTTTGGAAATGACATGGCCTAGCTCCTGGGTGCTGACCTACGTTCAAGATTGGTATCGAACATTCAGGTATTAAAGGTCATGTTGGTAACGCCTTGCTCTGTCGAGCATAAGGTGCGCAATCCGCTGTCCCAGTTCGAAACCTTCCTGCACAGTCACCAGCTGCGCGCTTGGTTTATCTCGCCCCCAGGCCTCCCCGGCCTGTCGAGAGGCAAAGAAAAGGACATCGCAACAAAACGCACTTCGAATGTCTCCCGATGCGGCCACCGACACTAAAGAGACGACCGCGTCCTCCGGCTCAAGCGAAACCACTCTCTGTGGCGTAATCGTCATGTTGATCGGGTTGTTCGTCTGCGGGCAACGCGATTGCACCTGCGCCCGTTCGCCAATAACGGTTGGAAACATCAAGGCATCCAGTGCACACCAGGTGTAAAGGGGCCGATCGTTGATGACAAATGCATGCGGGGTTTCTCGCAGTGTGATGCCGGAGCCGATCAGCCGTCCCTGGCCGTCGTACTCGATGGTCCCGCAGGGCAGTTTTTCCAGCACCAACTCTGCCTCATCAGTCGTCCAGTTGAGCGACTTCGCGAGCCGCTCAACAGTGACCGGTTGTCCCAGGGCAAGCTCGCGCAACAGCGTCACATGAAGCGCGGCTTCCCTTTCGCCGGTCAGACCCAGCCGTTCCACGATCTCATCCATGTTATACATTGGCGGCACCGTCTTATCCCGCACAGCACGACAATTGCTTCACGTCCTTGGTGAAGGTTTGGGCACAGAGCTTGAGCCCCTCCACCATGGTCAGGTACGGGAACAGCTCATCGGCAATGTCGTTCACGGTCATACGCGCACGCAGCGCCATGACGGCCGTCTGGATCAGCTCACCGGCTTCGCCCGCGACGGACTGGACACCCAGCAATCGTCCGCTGCCACGCTCAGCGACCATCTTGATGAAGCCCCCGGTATCGAAGTTAACCAGGGCCCGGGGCACGTTATCGAGGGTCAGGGTGCGGCTGTCGGTGTCGTATCCCTGAGCCTGGGCCTCCGCCTCGGACAGACCGACGGTGGCCACTTGTGGATCGGTAAAGATCACCTCGGGCATGGCGCTGAGGTCGAGGCTGGCGTCACCGCCGGTCATGTTAATGGCGGCCCGACTACCACCGGCGGCAGCCACGTAGACGAACTGGGGTTGATCGGTGCAGTCCCCGGCTGCATAAATGCCGGACGCGGTCGTTTGCAGGTGGTTGTCGATCCGGATCGCGCCGCGCTCGGTAGCCACGCCGACGGCCTCCAGGTTCAGGTTCTCGGTATTGGGTGTGCGGCCACTGGCCACCAGCAGTTGCTCCGCCTCCAGGGTGCCGGCGTTGGTTTGGAGGGTGAACACCCGGCCATTGTGGGTAATCTCACTGGCCTGGGTCTGCTTGAGCACCTCGATGCCCTCGCGACGGAAGGCCGCTTCCACGGCTTCACCCACCGCCGGGTCTTCCTGAGACAGCACCCGGCTGCGGGCCAGAATGGTGACCCGACTGCCAAGGCGGGCAAAGGCCTGAGCCAGCTCGATGGCCACCACCGAGGCACCAATCACAACGAGGCGCTCGGGAATGTGATCCAGCTCCAGCGCACTGGTGGACGTGAGATAGGGCGTCTCGGATAGCCCCGGAACAGGCGGTTCGGCGGGCCGGGCACCGGTGCCGATAACGGCCCGGTCGAAGTGCACCGTCTGCTCGCCGCCGTCGTTGAGCGTAACCGTCAGTGTGCGCTCGTCCACGAACCGCGCCTCGCCCTTGAGGACGGTAATCGCGGCATTGTCATTGAGAATGCTCTGGTACTTGGACTCGCGCAGCTCCTCCACCCGGGCCTGTTGCTGAGCCAGAAGGGCTGAACGATCCACCACCGGTGCCTGGGCACTCAGTCCGTCGTCAAACGGGCTTTCCCGGCGAAGGTGGGCGATATGCGCCGACCGGATCATGATTTTGGACGGTACGCAACCAATGTTGACGCAGGTTCCGCCGATGGTGCCGCGCTCAATCAGCGTCACCCGGGCACCGCGCTCCGTCGCTTTCAGGGCCGCAGCCATGGCACTGCCACCGCTGCCAATCACCGCAATGTGCAGGTTGTTGTCACTCATAAACGTTACTCCTTGGTTGAAGGGCTATCGCAGCAGGCGTCGTGTTTCTTTTTACGCCAGACGGCATAGCAGGTCAGGCCAATAAAAAAGACCAGTGCGGGCAAAAGCACGTAGTCGAGATAGCCGGTGAGGGCTGACAGGCCTAAGGTTCCCAGCAAAACCACCAGTATTGGGGTAAAGCAGCACAGGGCGACCAGCACCGTGCCGATGACGCTCACCCGCAACAGGGTTTTGGGGTTTGCCATGGTTACTCCTGTTTTGCCTGAGATTGTTTCAGCGTGGACGGATAGCCGGCGTTGGTGGTGGCTTGCGTCAGTGCCTCAACGGTCGTTTTCTCGTCGTCGAAGGTGACCGTCGCATCGCGTTCTTCATAACGAACATCCACAGAGGTCACGCCCTCCACCCGGTTGAGAGCGGCCTTGACGGTGATCGGGCAGGCCGAACAGGTCATGCCAGGGACTGACAGGGTGACGGTTTGTGGTGCTGCCAGGGCCGGCAGGCTAACGAACAGGAATAACGCTGTGGCGATCAGTGATTTTTTCATGGTGCTATGCCTCTCAGTAAAATAGGGGTAAAACATAAGGGAACGCCAGCGCAGTCAGAATGAGCAGCGCGACAATCCAGAAAACAACCTTGTAGGTTGTGCGTACTTGCGGCACCGCGCAAACATCGCCCGGCTGGCAATCCTGTGCAGGCCGGTATATCCGGCGCCAGGCAAACACCATGGCCACCAGTGCCGCACCGATGAACCAGGGCCGATAGGGTTCCAGGGCGGCCAGATTGCCGATCCAGGCGCCTGAAACTCCTAACGCGATTAAAACCAGGGGACCAAGACAGCAGGCGGATGCCAGGACGGCGGCAACGCCCCCTGCGATCAGCGAACCGCGACCGGATTTGGGCTCAGACATTACGTTGGCTCCTTTCATGAGATGGATGACTGAGATAAGGTTACTCCCGTAGTCAGCTACGGAATCAACCCCCTATGTCCAAGAAACCACGTTCAATGACCATTGGCGCCCTGGCCAAGGCCGCCAATATCGGAGTGGAAACCATCCGCTATTACCAGCGCCGGGGACTGGTGGCAGAGCCTGACAAACCCTATGGAAGCATCCGCCATTACGACGATCAGGCGTTGGCGCGTCTTCAGTTCATTCGAACGGCCCAATGGTTGGGCTTCAGCCTGGATGAAATCGGAGGACTGCTAACACTGCAAGACGGCACCCATTGCGATGAAGCACGGGTACTGGGCGGACAGAAGCTCGCCAAGGTGCGTGAGAAAATTTCAAGTCTGCGGCGTATCGAGCGAACGCTGGAGGGGCTGGTGCAGGCATGTTGCACTGAGCAGGGTGACGTGAAGTGCCCGCTCATTACGTCTCTTTATAAGGGCGTAGAGGAAAACACGTCGTGAGCTTATCTACGAGAGCCAACTTCTCTGCCGGGGTCGGTTATGGCAACCAGCAAGGGGGCCGATCCGGTCGGCATCATACGTCGCCGCTTATCCCCGAGCCTACGCCAAATCTAAACGTTCGCTTTGCGACCGTAGCGTCAGTTTGTATCGCCTCCAATCGCTGAACCGCTCACTCCTTAGTTATGCCGGCTAAGTTCGCTCGTTCTCATCAGTCCGGAATCCAGGCGGAATTCCCAATGGTGTCAGGAGCACCGACCAAACAGACGTACACACATCTGCACCAACGGCCGGCCAAACTGTGGGTTCAAGAACACTTTTGTTATACTCGCCGGAATCGACAATAAACCGGGTCATGGAATGGGCCGAACACGATGATGACCAAAAAGGATCTTCCCCTCCGTCAGTTGCTGAAGCTGCGCAATTCCTGGATCGCCTGGGTGGTGTTCCTGGTGTCTGTGGTCGCCACGGTATTGCTTTGGCAGGTTTCCATCCGGCTGGTTGAAGATCGCACCGAGGCCCGGTTCCGCACCCAATCCCTGCAGCTCAAAACCGCCATCGAAGAACGCTTGCTCAATTACGAACAGGTTCTGGCTGGCAGTGCCGGTCTGTTTGCGGTGACCGGTAAAGTCACACGCGATCAGTGGAAAGAGTACGTCGACAACGTTGATATCAATCGTTACTACCCGGGCATTGAGGGTATCGGCTACGTTGAGCGTATTGGTGTTCGTGAAATGGCTGACCACATTGCCTCGGTTCGGGCGGAGGGGTTGTACAATTACCTGGTCAAGCCGCTGGGGACGGGGCCCTACTACTATCCCATGGTTTATCTGGAGCCAGGCACCGAGCGTAATCGCAAGGCGCTGGGTTATGACGCCTTCAGCGATCCCATCCACCGGACCGCCATGGAGCAGGCCAGGGATGACGCTATCCCGACGGTTACCGGCAAGGTTGTGCTGGTGCAGGAGTCTGTGGCCGAGGATCAGGCCGGCTTTCTTATGTATTACCCCGTCTTCCAGGGTGGTGAGATTCCGGAGATCCGGGCCGAGCGCCGCATGATGCTGGCCGGGTACGTGTTCAGTGCCTTCCGGATGAACAACCTGATCGACGGTATCGTTGGCCTGATATCGCCGTTTCTGGATGTGCGCATCTACGACAGCGGGGTGGTGGCACGAGATACGCTGATGTATGGCTCCAATCTCGGATCGCTGGACAACGAATTCAGCTTTGAAATGAGCCAGACCATCAGACACGGTGGCCGGGAATGGCTGCTGCAGACCCGTTCCACACCAGCCTTTGATTATCTCGCCGCCGACCCACGCCCCCCCATTGTTCTCGGCTCTGGTCTGGCCATCAGTTTGCTGCTCTGGCTGTTCGTGCTGGCCCTGATTCGCTCCCGTCTGATTGCCCAGGTCAGCGCCGGCCGTTATCGCGCCATCACTGAGGGCGCAGCCAACGTCACCCTGGTCATGGATCGTCGTGGGCGCCCGCTTTATGCCAGCCCGTCCAGTCGTGACATCCTGGGATTCGATCCGGACAAGGTGGAAGCCCTGGAATTCGAGAAGCTGGTGCACATGGATGACTGGTCGCACCTGCAAAGAGGTTTTGAAGAGTCCATGGCCTCACCGGGCAAACAGATGCCGGTGGTGCGTGCCCGGGTGCGTGATGCCGATGGCCAGTGGCGTGATATGGAAGGCACCTTCACCGCGATGCTCTCAGTGCCTGGCGTCAACGGTGTGGTTCTGAGCCTTCGGGATCTTACCCAGCTCAAGGCGGCCCAGTCTGAGCTGCACCGACTGGCGTTCTATGATCCGCTGACCGGACTCGCCAACCGGCAGCTGTTCCGGGATCGGTTGAATCACGTGGTTCGTCGCAGCCGCCGAAGTGGCGAGGCGGCAGCCCTGATGTTCCTTGATCTGGACGGTTTCAAACGAATCAACGATACCCTGGGGCACGATGCCGGTGACGAACTCCTGCGTCAGGTCGCACAATGGCTGGAAGGCTGTGTCCGTGAGGAAGATTCCGTGGCCCGGCTCGGTGGCGACGAATTTGTGGTGTTGCTGTCCCGGATCAGCGGCTCCGAAGCCGCCGGCAAAGTGGCGGAAAACATCCTCAGGCGCCTGTGTCAGCGTATTCGCCTGAATGACCATGAGGTGGGTGTGACCGTCAGCATCGGGATCACCATGATCCCTCACGATAGTGAGGATGCCGGTGCGCTGATGAAATATGCAGACCTGGCCATGTACCGCGCCAAGGAACTGGGGCGCAATACCTATCAGTTCTTCACCCCGGCTATGAACATCCAGGCTGCCCGCCGCCTGCTGCAACAGGAAGAGCTGGCCACAGCACTCGATGGCGACCGGTTCGTGCTGCACTACCAGCCGAAAGTGGATCTTGCCAGTCAGCGGGTGATCGGGGTGGAAGCCTTCCTGCGCTGGCACCATCCGGAAAAAGGCCTGGTCTCGGCCCAGCAGTTCATCACCCTGGCGGAAGAAACCGGGCTGATCATCCGCCTGGGTGAGCTGGCTCTGCGACAAGCCTGCATCCAGGTTCAGGCACTTGAGCGGGCCGGGTTCGAGTCTCTCAAGATGGCGGTGAACTTCTCGGTGCGTCAGCTGACGGACTCCGGCTTCCTGGACATGATCCGGCGGGTGATTACCGAGACGGGAGTATCTCCCGAGCGGCTGGAGCTGGAAATGCCGGCGGAGTTGCTCAATGAAGACCCGAGAATGCTGCGGGAATTGCTGGTGTCCCTGAACGATCTGGGCGTGTGCCTGATTCTGGATGATTTCGGTACCGGCTCCTGCTCCCTGGTGGCGCTGCAGCAGTTGCCGCTGGATGTGATCAAGATTGATCATCGCTTCATTCGCGACATTCCCTACAACGTCAGTGCCACCGACGTGGCGTCGGCAGTGATCGCCCTGGCTCACAAGCTGCACCTGACGGTGGTGGCGGAAGGGGTGGAAACCCTGCAGCAGCTGACGTTCCTGAAATCCGCCGGTTGCGCCCAGTGCCAGGGCAATCTGTTCAGCTATCCGCTGGACGAAGATGCCCTGATCGGATTCCTGATCCGGCAGTACGAGAAGCCGCTTATTTCCTGATCATGGCAATGGCGGCCTGTAACCGGTAAAATCACGCCGTTCCCGGATCCCGGTAGCGGCCCCTCCGGGCTCAATCCTACGTCTTATATGAGTAATCATTGTCTGTGACTGAACTGAGCCGAATCCGTAACTTTTCCATTATTGCCCACATCGACCACGGTAAATCGACGCTGGCGGATCGTTTTATCCAGATCTGCGGTGGCCTGACAGACCGTGAAATGGCCGAACAGGTTCTGGACTCCATGGATCTGGAGCGGGAACGCGGGATCACCATCAAGGCCCAGAGCGTCACGCTCAATTACAAGGCAAAAGATGGGGAAACCTACAAACTGAATTTCATCGATACCCCGGGCCACGTGGATTTCTCCTACGAGGTGTCCCGCTCACTGTACGCCTGTGAAGGGGCGCTGCTGGTGGTGGATGCCGGTCAGGGTGTGGAAGCCCAGTCGGTGGCCAACTGCTACACCGCTATCGAGCAGGGCCTGGAGGTGGTGCCGGTCCTGAACAAGATGGACCTGCCCCAGGCCGAGCCCGACCGGGTTGCGGCGGAGATTGAGGACATTATCGGCATTGACGCTTCCGATGCCGTGCGCTGCAGTGCCAAAAGCGGGCTGGGTGTTGAGGATGTACTCGAGGATCTGATCAAAAAGATTCCGCCCCCCAAGGGTGATCGCGGCGCGCCATTGCAGGCACTGATTATTGATTCCTGGTTTGATAACTACCTGGGCGTGGTGTCACTGGTGCGGGTGACCGAGGGTGTGCTGCGCAAGGGCGACAAGATCGTTATCAAGTCCACCAAGAAAGCCTGGAACGCCGACAAGGTCGGTGTCTTCAATCCCAAGCCCACCGACACCGATGTGCTTGAAGCTGGTGACGTCGGTTTCGTTGTTGCGGGAATCAAGGATATCCACGGTGCGCCGGTGGGTGACACCATAGTGCACCAGAAGTTCGCAGAAGAAACCCCGATGCTGCCTGGGTTCAAGAAGGTCAAACCCCAGGTTTACGCCGGTCTGTTCCCGGTCAGCGCCGATGATTATGACGATTTCCGGGATGCCCTGGAAAAGCTCACCCTCAACGACGCCTCGCTGTTCTTTGAGCCCGAGAACTCGGATGCTCTGGGCTTCGGTTTCCGCTGTGGTTTCCTGGGTATGCTGCACATGGAAATCATTCAGGAGCGGCTGGAGCGAGAGTACGATCTGGATCTGATTACCACGGCGCCGACGGTAATCTATGAAGTGGTCACCAAGCAGGGTGAGACCCTGTCGGTGGACAACCCATCAAGGCTTCCGGATATTGGTTCCATCGAAGAAATGCGTGAGCCCATTGTCGAGGCCAACATCCTGGTGCCCCAGGAGCATCTCGGTAATGTCATTGCTCTGTGCGAAGAAAAGCGCGGTGTGCAGAAGAACATGCACTTTATGTCCACACAGGTACAGCTCACCTACGAGCTGCCGATGGCGGAAGTGGTGATGGACTTCTTCGACCGGATCAAGTCGGCCAGCCGAGGCTTTGCATCACTGGATTACCACTTTGTCCGTTTCCAGAATGCCAACCTGGTGCGCCTGGATGTACTGATCAACGGTGAACGTGTCGACGCCCTGGCGCTGATTGTGCACCGGGACCTGGCCCACCGCAAAGGGCGCCAGCTGATCGAGAAGATGAAAGAGCTGATCCCGCGCCAGATGTTTGATATTGCCATCCAGGCGGCGATTGGTACCCAGGTGGTTTCCCGGGTAACGGTCAAGGCCCTGCGCAAGAACGTAACGGCGAAGTGTTATGGCGGCGATGTCAGCCGTAAAAAGAAACTGCTTCAGAAGCAGAAGGAAGGTAAAAAACGCATGAAGCAGCTGGGTAATGTCGAGGTGCCTCAGGAAGCGTTTCTTGCTGTATTGAAAGTGGATAACTAAAAAGGCACCTGGATGGACATTGATTTTCCACTGGTACTGGTGGTCCTCACCTTCGCGACCGGCGTGGTCTGGCTGGCGGACGTCCTCTTCCTGAGAAAGCGTCGCCTGGCCGGCGCAGAGCAGGGCGGCAACGTAGAAGAATCAGCCGAGGACTTCGAGGACAGGGAACCCTGGCTGGTGGATATCAGCCGCTCATTTTTCCCCGTGCTGGCGGTGGTGCTGGTGCTTCGGTCGTTCCTGATCGAGCCGTTCCAGATTCCCTCAGGCTCCATGTTGCCGACCCTCGAAGTGGGGGATTTTATCCTGGTCAACAAGTATGCCTACGGCCTGCGCCTGCCCGTGGCCGGCACCAAGATCGTTGAGATCGGCGACCCGGAACGCGGTGATGTCATGGTGTTCCGCTATCCTGAGGATGGCGCCACCAATTACATCAAGCGGGTTGTCGGTCTGCCGGGCGATCATATTCGTTATCGCAACAAGCAGCTGTTCATTAATGGCGAGCCGGTGCCCCGGAATTTCGTCGCGCGTCTGCCCCCCATGGAGCGCTGGCGGGAACAGTTGGGTGAGGTTGAGCATGATCTGTACCTGACCATGGGCCGGGTGAGCGGTTCCGGTGAGGGGGAATGGGTTGTTCCTGAAGGCCATTACTTTGTCATGGGCGATAACCGTGACAACAGTAACGACAGCCGTTTCTGGGGCACGGTGCCGGATGAGATGGTGGTGGGCAAGGCCTTTGCCATCTGGATGCACTGGAAATCACTGACAAGTCTGCCATCTTTTGATCGGGTGGGTGGCATCCAATAATTCTGATGGTTCCGGAGTAAAAGACGATGAGAAGACACTATCCCGCAGGCCTGAACACGCAGCAGGGCGGCGCTTTGACGATGATGATCATGGCTCTGTTCTTCGGTGGCCTGCTGACTCTGGCGATCAAGATCGGGCCGGCCTACCTGGATGACTTCACCATCCAGGAAGCGCTGGAAAGCCTGGATGGTACCGAAGGCCTGTCACAGATGGGCCCGGCGCAGGTGCGCAGCCTGATCAACAAGCGCCTGAGTGTGAATAACGTTGACGGTTTTGATCCAAAGAACATCTCCGTTGAAAAAAATGGCGAACTGGTCGTGATCAAGGTGGATTACGAGGTTCGCAATAACATCTTCCGGAACGTGGACACCGTTGTGCACTTCCAGCACGAGTATGAGTTTAAGGGCCAGTGAGTTCACAACCAGACCTAGACCAACTTCAGCGCCGCATTGGCTACCAGTTCAAGGAACCGGAGCGGCTTCTGCTGGCGCTGACCCATCGCAGTTTTGGCAACCAGAATAACGAACGTCTTGAGTTTCTGGGCGATTCCATCGTGAACATGGTGATCGCCGAATATCTGTATCTTCATTTCGAGAAGGCCCGGGAAGGGCAGTTGAGCCGGCTTCGGGCCCGTATGGTCAAGGGGGTTACCCTCGCCGAGATCGGTCGTGAATTTCAGTTGGGCCAGTATCTGAGGCTCGGTTCGGGAGAGCTGAAAAGTGGTGGTTTCCGCCGTGAGTCCATACTCGCCGATGCCGTGGAATCCATTATCGGGGCCATTTATCTGGACAGCGACTTTCATACCTGTCGGGCTCAGGTGTTACGCTGGTTTGAACAGCGCTTGGCAAACCTGGATATTCAGGACACCCAGAAAGATCCGAAAACCCGGTTGCAGGAGTACCTGCAGTCCAGGCAATTTCCGTTGCCGCGCTATGAAGTGATTTCTGTTGACGGCGAGGCCCACAACCAGACTTTCCATGTCTCCTGCGCCTTGCCCTCGCTGGACCGTAAAACCACCGGCACTGGCAGTAGTCGACGTGTTGCTGAACAGCAGGCCGCCCGAAATGCACTCAAGCAACTGGGTGTGGAGAATTCCTGATGACCGATATTACCCGCCCGGAAAACCCGGAAAGCCGCTGTGGTTTCGTCGCCATTGTCGGCCGGCCGAATGTGGGCAAGTCCACACTGCTCAATCACATCCTTGGCCAGAAGCTGAGCATCACCTCACGGAAGCCTCAGACCACCAGGCATCAGGTTCTGGGCATCAAGACCGAGGGCCCGGTACAGGCCATTTATGTCGATACACCGGGCATGCATGAGGATGAGCCCCGGGCGCTGAACCGCTATATGAACAAGGCGGCCACATCGGCTCTGATCGACGTGGATGTGGTGGTCTTTGTTGTCGATCAACTGGCGTGGACCAGTGCTGATGAAATGGTGCTGGAGAAGCTGAGCAGGGTGAAGTGCCCGGTTATCCTGGCGGTCAACAAGGTCGACAAGCTGGAGAAGCGGGAGCTGTTGCTGCCCCATCTGGAGACTCTGTCTAAAAAGCGGGAGTTTGCCGAGATCATTCCGCTTTCGGCACTGAAAGAGACCAACCTGGAACCGCTGGAAACGGCTGTTGGCCGCTTTCTGCCCCAGAGTGTTCACTTTTACCCGGATGATCAGATCACCGATCGCAGTGAACGCTTTATGGCGGCCGAAATGGTCCGGGAGAAAATCACTCGCCAACTGGGCGCTGAACTGCCGTATTCCGTGGCAGTGGAGATTGAAGAGTTCAAGCATCAGGGCAATACCCTGCATGTTTCGGCACTGATTCTGGTCGAACGGGAAGGCCAGAAGAAAATCATCATTGGCGATAAGGGTGAGCGCCTGCGCAGTATCGGTCAGGAAGCCCGGGTTGATATGGAGCGGATGTTCGGGTCCAAGGTGATGCTCCGGCTCTGGGTCAAGGTCAAGCGAGGCTGGGCTGACAGCGACAGGGCTCTGAAAAGCCTGGGCATGAGCGATTTCTGAGGCCGCCATGAAGGGCGCGGTGCAGCAAGAGCCCGCTTATGTGGTCCATCGGCGACCCTGGCGCGAAACCGCCTTACTGGTGGATCTGTTTACTCTGAATCACGGCCGCATGAGTGTGGTTGCCCGCGGCGCCAACAGCACCAGAAGCCCGCTCAAGGCCCAATTGCAGCCGTTCCAGCCGTTATTAGTGGACTGGACCGGCAAGAGCGAGCTGAAAACCCTGGTGCAGCTGGAAGTTCGCAGCGCGCCAGCGGTCAGCCAACCCCGTGCACTGTACAGTGGTTTCTACATTAATGAACTGGTTCAGCGGGTGTTACCGGTGGCCGATCCCTCCCCCGCGTTGTTTGCCAGCTATATTGAAACCCTGCAGGCCCTGGCGGATCTGTCTTCACAGGACGATGTCGAGCCTTTACTGAGGCGTTTTGAGCGGGCGTTCGCCGCCTCGCTGGGCTACGATTTTGCTTGGGACGAAACCACGGATACCGGTATGTCTGTACAGGCGGGGGAGCTCTATGGCTACGACCCGGGCCAGGGGATCGTTTCCAATCTCGCGCCCGAGCTGCCATTGCGCCAATTGCCGGGTGAGGCATTGCTGGCACTGGCGGCCGGCGATTTCATAAGTGAAGCGCCCCGTAAAACCGCCAAGCGCGTCATGCGGGTGCTGGTGGATTACCTTTTGCAGGGCAGGCCGCTGCACAGCCGTTCCCTGTTCAGTCATTCGAATCCGTCATCTGGGAGAGAATCATGAATACCCGAGTCCTGCTTGGAGTGAATATTGATCATGTGGCCACCTTGCGTCAGGCCCGGGGCACCCGTTACCCGGACCCCGTGCAGGCGGCGTTGGTGGCGGAAGAGGCCGGTGCCGATGGCATCACCATTCACCCCCGGGAGGATCGGCGGCATATCCAGGACCGGGATGTGCTGCTGTTACGGGAAGTGCTGCAGACCAAAATGAACCTGGAAATGGCGGTGACCGACGCCATGCTGGCGTTCGCCGAGCAGGTGCGGCCGGAATGTGTCTGCCTGGTGCCGGAAAAACGCGAAGAGCTCACCACCGAGGGTGGCCTGGATGTGGATGGCCAGGAAGAGCGGGTGGCCAAGGCCTGTGATCGCCTGGCAAAAATCGGCGCCGAGGTTTCGTTGTTTATCGATCCGGACCCGGTACAGATCGACGCGGCGGTGCGCTGCGGTGCGCCGGTCGTGGAGTTGCACACCGGTGAATATGCCGAGGCCAAGGAACCTGAAGCGGTGGAAGCCTCATTCAAAGTGCTTGCCGATGCTGTGGCCTATGCCCGCAAGAAGGGACTGATTGTGAACGCCGGCCATGGTCTGCACTACCACAACACCGAGCGGGTGGCCGCTATCCCTGGTATCAATGAGTTGAACATTGGCCATGCGATCATCGCCCGCGCCGTCTTTACCGGCCTGAAAGACGCCGTACGGGATATGAAGGCGATTCTTCACCGGGCCAGAGCCTGATCAACAATCAGGTGGTTTCCGGCTGGCGCTGCTGTTCCCGGAACAGTTGCTGCCAGTCGGTCTGCTCACTCCAGATCTGCAGCCGCTCCATGGCCGCGATCAATTGATCTTTCAACAGCTCACGATCCGGTGCCTCGCACTTCAGGGCGGTCTCGAACCGGTTGGCGGCTGTGCGCAGCTCGGGAACGCCGCAGTACCGGGTTGCCCCGTGAAGCTTATGCACGCACTCAAGCAGGGGCTCGTTGTCACCGGTCTGCCAAAGCGCCTGAACCCGGTCGATATCGGTGTGTAACTGCTCCAGCAGCATGCTGAACAGCTCCTCCGCCAGATCGGCCTTGCCCGCCGCCAGTTGAATGCTCTCTTCTACACTGACGCAGTCCTGTTGCATCCGGCGGTTTGACGGCCGCAGTGTTCGGCGGGTATCCCGCACTTCGGAGATCCGGAAGCGGTCGGCGCTATTGGTGCAGTCGTAGCCGGTGTATTCGCGAATCAGTTCCACCAGTTGGCTGCTGCTGATCGGCTTGGGCATATAGCCGTCGAAGCCTTGTTGCGCCAGCCGTTCCTGTTCGTCCGCCAGAGCGTGGGCAGTCAGGGCAATAATGGGGGTGTGGTGTGAGCCGCTGTCCAGATCACGGATGCGGGCCGTGGTTTCCACGCCGTCCATACCCGGCATCTGCAGGTCCATGAACACCAGGTCAAAGGCTTTCTGACGAACCTTGGTCAATGCCTCGAACCCGCTGGAGGCACCTTCGGCTTCCAGGCGGCAGTCATTGAGTAAGGTCATCACCAGTTTCAGGTTGGCTTCGTTATCGTCCACCGCCAGAATGCGGGGCGTGCCGGAACCACTCTCCTGCCGCAGTGGCAGCGCGGCTTCCGGCGTGCTTCGGTTGCCCGACTGAATGCCATGGATGAGCAGCAGCAGTTCATCGTAGAGGGCATCCCGGCAGACCGGCTTGGTCAGGTGGCCGCTGGCCAGGCCTGACAGCGGCGTGTCGTGGGTTTCCAGAGTGGGCGTCAGCAGCAGGGTCCGGCAGTCGCGTTCCACTTCCAGCGAGCGCACCAGATTGCAGTACTGGCTGGAGTTGAGCAGGTGACGGGTAATGCCGATGATGGCACCGGCGTAGCCTTCCTGCCGCCGTTGCGCCTCTTCTACCTGTTCCTGGAGTGCCCCGGGCGAGGCAACCCGCTCAACGGTCACGCCCCAATCCCGTAACAGGTGCTCCACCGCCAGTCCGGTTGTTTTCTGATGTTCGAGATAGATGATTTTCTCGCCCCTGAGCGCCTCTTTGGGGCTGGAGCTGTCGCCGGTTGAGGACAGTTCCGGGGTCAGGGTAAACCAGAACGTGGAACCTTTGCCCAGTTCGCTTTCCAGGCCGATCTTGCCGCCCATTTCTTCCACCAGCCGTTTGGAGATGGCCAGCCCCAGACCGGTACCGCCATACTGCCGGGCAGTGGAGGCATCGGCCTGGCTGAAGGCGTTAAACAGTGACTGCTGCTGGGCACGTGACAGACCAACGCCGGAATCGGTTATGCTCAGGCGCAGTGTGACCCGGTTATGCTCGGTATCTTCATCTTCCAGACTCGCCCGTAATACCACTTCGCCGGTCTGGGTGAACTTGATGGCATTGTTCACCAGGTTGGTGATCACCTGCTTGACCCGCAGCGGATCCCCCATGATGTTGTCCGGTACATCGTTGTAGACCAGTGGCACCAGGTCCAGGTTTTTAGCGTGGGCCGCCGGTGCCAGCATGACCATCACTTCCTCAACGATATCCCGGAGCTGGAACGGCACGCGGTCCAGGATCAGTTTGCCGGCTTCGATCTTGGAGAAATCCAGAATGTCGTTAATGATGGTCAGCAGGATTTCCGAGGATTTGCGGATGGTGTTCAGGTGGTCGCGCTGCTGGCGGGGCAGTGGGCTTTTCAGCAACAGTTCGGTGAAGCCGATGATGCCGTTCAGCGGCGTCCGGATTTCATGTGACATGTTGGCCAGGAACTCGGATTTGATCCGGCTCGCTTCCAGTGCTTCCTTGCGGGCAAAGTCCAGTTCGATATTCTGGATTTCAATGGTCTCCAGGGTCTCCCGCAGGTCTTCGGTGGCCTGGTCAATGTTCTGTTGCATTTCGGCCTGGGCCTTGCTCAATTCCGAGGCCATATCGTTGAGCCCCGATTCCAGCTGTTCGAACTCCGGGCCGGCACTGGTGTAAACCCGGGTGTCGAGCTTGCCTTCCTTGAGTTTGGCTACGGCTTCGTTGAGCTGGAACACCGGATCGGTAAAGGCACGGCTCAGCCGCAGCGCGATGGCAAGACTGAGCAGGACACCACCGATCACCAGCAGCAGCGAGATCAGCAGCGCCTTGTAGGTTTCCTTTTCCGTGCGGACGTGGGACATCTCTACGGCAACCCAGCCCAGCGGGGCCTGGCGCTTCGCCGCAGACTGGCGGGCGTCCGGGTCCAGCATGGTCTCGATCATCAGATCCTGAAGGTGAACCGGCGTGACAAAACGAGTGCTGCTGTCGTGGGTCAACCGGATCGGCTGGTTGGGTTCCAGCGGTGCCATCGCCACGGTTTCAGCGCTGCCCGGGCCTGTATGAAGCATGCGCTGGCCATCGCTGCCATAGAAGGTGATGGAGCGAACATCCTGTTCTTCAAGAAGGGCGTTGGAGAGGCTGCTCAGCAGGCTGCGATTGGCCGTGAACAGGCCGTATTCAGAGCCTGCGGCAAGCTGTCGGGACAGGGACTCACCGCGATCCTTCAGCAGGTTCTCAATGTTGTTCACCCAGCTGTAGGTAAAGAATAGCCCTAACAACAGCGTGGTGAGCAGGGTGGGAACCAGAGTTACCACCAGTACTTTCTTGCGAATGCCCCAACGTCGCATACCGTGTTCCTGTAAAATTACCTTGTCCACCGGCAGAGAACGCCTGCTGGTGGATACTTCCTTGTCAGCATAGCTGAACGGCGATGATATAACCGTGGCCGTTATCCCGGAAACAGTTATAGCCGCAGGTCATGGATATAGCGACAAGCTGTATTGGGACAAGGCGGCCATAACGCGTATGATTCGAATCCGAAAGTGTATCACAGGGTATCAATATGATTTTCCCCACCATTGAAGATTATGTCGGCCATACACCCCTGGTGCGTCTGCAGCGTCTGCCGGGAGACACCAGTAACGTCATCCTGGCAAAACTGGAGGGGAACAACCCGGCAGGTTCGGTGAAAGACCGGCCGGCTTTGAGCATGATCCAGGAGGCTGAACGCCGGGGCGAGATCAAGCCCGGGGACACCCTGATTGAAGCCACCTCCGGCAATACCGGTATCGCGCTGGCCATGGCTGCGGCCATCAAGGGCTACCGAATGGTGCTGATCATGCCTGATAACCTGAGTGAGGAGCGCCGGGCCTCCATGCGTGCATACGGCGCCCAGGTGGTGAACGTTTCCCGTGAGCAGGGCATGGAAGGCGCCCGGGATCTGGCCATTCGAATGGAGGCCGAGGGCAAGGGCAAGGTTCTGGACCAGTTCAGCAATGCCGATAACCCTTCGGCCCACTATCACACCACGGGCCCGGAAATCTGGGAGCAGACCGCCGGGCGAGTTACGCACTTTGTCAGCTCCATGGGCACCACCGGCACCATCATGGGCGTGTCCCGTTACCTGAAAGAGCGGAATCCCGATATCCGTATTATCGGCCTGCAGCCAGAGGATGGGGCGTCAATTCCGGGTATTCGCCGCTGGCCGGAGGCTTACCTGCCGAAAATCTACGATGCCAGCCGAGTCGACCAGGTTCTGGATATTGGCCAGCAGGAAGCCGAGGACACCATGCGGGCACTGGCCGAGCGAGAGGGCATTTTCTGTGGTGTGTCCTCCGGCGGCGCCATTGCAGCGGCCCTGAAATTGTCCCGTGAGGTTGAAAACGCCGTGATCGTGGCCATTATCTGTGACCGCGGAGACCGTTACCTCTCCACCGGTGTGTTTCCCGGCGCCTGAGTGGCCCCCAATCAAGAGAATTTTATATGAGTAAGCGTCGCCGCAAGGTTCTGCCCAAGGAGCCCGTGCGTTGTGAAATCGAGACCCTGAGCCACGATGGCCGGGGCATTGCCCGCGCTGATGGCAAAACCCAGTTTGTTGACGGAGCCCTGCCGGGCGAAACCGTGATGGCCAAAATGGTCAGCACCCGCAGCCGGTTTGATGAGCTGCGCACAACCGAAGTGCTGGAAACAGCCCCTGACCGCCAGCAGCCACCCTGTGAGTTTGCCGATCTTTGCGGTGGTTGCAGTCTTCAGCACATGAGCGCCGATGCCCAGATACGGTTCAAGGAAAATACCCTGCGCGAGCATTTTGCCCACTTTGGGGGCATTGAACCGGAGCAGTGGGTGGCTCCGATGCGTTCTCCGGATAGCCTCGGCTATCGTCGCAAGGCGCGGCTGGGCGTACGTTATGTGAAGGCCCGGGAGTCGGTGCTGGTTGGTTTCCGGGAGAAGCGCAACAGCTTTCTGACCGACATTGACCGCTGCGTGGTACTGGATCCCCGGATCGGTGAGCGAATCGAGCCTCTTCGGGAGTTGCTACATGGCATGGCGGCATTTGACCGGATTGCCCAGGTAGAAGTGGCCTGTGGCGATGATACGGCTGCCATGGTGTTCCGGAACATGGATGACCTGGTGCCGGACGACCGGGAAAAGCTGATCGCCTTTGGTCAGGCCCATGACTTGCATATCTATCTGCAGCCCAAGGGCCCGGACACCGTGCACCGGATCTGGCCGGAATCCGGCGGGCGGGACGATGAACGCCTGACCTATCGTATGGATGAGTTTGACCTCACCATGGCCTTCCATCCCATGGACTTTACCCAGGTGAACGCCGGCATCAACCGCAATATGGTACACCGTGCGGTCGAGTGGCTGGACGTCCAGCCCGGAGAGCGGGTACTGGATCTGTTCTGCGGCCTGGGCAACTTTACACTGCCACTGGCCCGCAAGGGCGGGCAGGTTGTGGGTGTGGAAGGCGACGATGCCATGGTGGTTCGCGGCCGTGAAAACGCCCGCCTGAACGATCTCTCCAATGTGGAATTCCACGGGGCAGATCTGCACGGGGATTTCACCGGGCAATCCTGGGCAAAAGAGGGTTTTGACAAGATTCTGATCGATCCACCTCGTTCAGGCGCGGAGGAGATTTGTAAGTATCTGACTGCTTTCGGTGCCAACCGCATTGTTTACGTGTCCTGCAACCCCGCTACCCTGGCGCGGGATGCCGGGGTGATGGTGCGCAATGGTTATCGGCTGGTACAGGCCGGTGTGATGGATATGTTCCCCCATACCACCCACGTTGAGTCCATTGCGTTGTTTGAGCGTAGCGCAGACTGACCGGGTTTCGGGGGTATGCAACGGAACGGCCAGGATGGCCGTGAGAATAACCGAAAAACAAATGGGTAAAGCTCTGCCATGGTAAAAGTTCGGGAAGACTATTCGATCAGCGGTGACGGCGAGGTCGATATAGACCGCTGCGTGCAGCACATCGCTGAACAGACTCATCTCGAGGATCCGGATCAGCTTCGGCGGGCTTGTGAGAAAGCCGCCCAGATCGCCGTTCAGGCGTTCAGGGAAGACCGTTTGTGGGCGCCCGGAGCCAGCAGTTTCCGGACCGGTCTGGAAATGGCGCAGGTTTTGGCAGAGCTGCATCTTGATCAGGCCAGCCTGGTTGCCGCCGTGCTCTATCGGGCGGTGCGTGAAGAACGGGTGCCGCTTGAAGAGGTTCGCAAGGAATTCGGCGATGAAGTGGCGGGGCTGATTAACGGCGTGCAGCAGATGGCTGCGATTTCGTCCATCCATCATCCGCTCAAGGGCAATGTCCTGGGGCAGAGCGAAGGCCAGTTGGACAATGTCCGCAAGATGCTGGTCACCATGATTGATGACGTTCGGGTGGCGCTCATCAAACTGGCAGAGCGCACCTGCGCTATCCGCGCAGTGAAAGATGCGCCGGAAGAAAAACGCATGCGCGTGGCCCGGGAAGTCTTCGACATCTATGCTCCGTTGGCGCACAGGCTCGGTATCGGCCACATCAAATGGGAGCTGGAAGATCTCTCGTTCCGCTACTTGCATGGCTCCGCGTACAAGAAAATCGCCAAGTTGCTGGATGAGAAACGGCTGGACCGTGAAAGCTACATCCGCCGGGTGATTGATACCCTGCAAACCGAGCTCAAGGCTTCCGGTATCAAGGCCGAGCTCAGCGGGCGGGCCAAGCACATCTACAGTATCTGGCGGAAGATGCGTCGTAAGGGAATCGATTTTTCCCAGGTATACGATGTCCGTGCCGTGCGCATTCTGGTGCCGGAAGTGCGTGATTGCTATGGCGCGCTGGGGATTGTGCACACCCTCTGGCGCCATATTCCCAACGAGTTTGATGACTATATTGCCAACCCCAAGGAGAACGGTTACCAGTCACTTCACACGGCGGTGATCGGCCCGGAGGGCAAAGTGATGGAGGTGCAGATCCGCACCCATGCCATGCATGAGGAAGCGGAGCTGGGTGTGTGTGCCCACTGGCTGTACAAGGGCACCGATACCAGGAACAAGTCCACCGGCTACGACGCCAAGATCAACTGGTTGCGCCAGGTTCTGGAGTGGCAGGAGGAACTGGGCGATATTTCCGGCCTGGCGGATCATCTGAAAACCGATGTGGCTTCCGACCGGGTGTACGTGTTTACGCCGGAAGGCCATGTGGTGGATCTGCCCCAGGGCGCCACACCGGTGGATTTTGCCTACCGCGTGCATACCGAAATTGGTCATGCCTGCCGGGGTGCCAGGGTGAACAGCCGCATCGTTCCGCTGACTTACCCGCTCAAGACCGGGGACCAGGTGTTTATTCTGACCTCGAATAACCCGGCCCCCAGCCGGGACTGGCTCAACCCGAGCCTGGGTTACATCCAGACCTCCCGGGCCCGAGCCAAGGTGACGCACTGGTTCAAACAGCAGAACCGCGACCGTAACGTCATTGACGGCCGGGCTATCCTGGAGGATGAGTTCAAGCGCTTGTCGCTGTTTGATGTGGATCTGGAAGAGCTGGCGTCCAAGGTCAACTACCACAGCACCGATGACATGTTTGCCGCTATCGGGGCGGGAGATCTGCGGCCCACCCATGTGGCCAACGTAGCGCAGCAACTGTTGGAGCCCCGGTCTGAACAGCTGGATCTTAAGCTGACCCCGAACCGGAAAAAGCCCTACGATACTGAATCCGATATCCAGATACTCGGTGTTGGCAAGTTGAAAACCCAGGTGGCCAAGTGTTGCAAGCCGCTGCCCGGCGACCCGATCGGGGGATACATCACCGTGGGCCGCGGCGTGACCGTGCACCGCCAGGACTGCCTCACGTTCCTGAACCTGCGGGAATTTGAACCGAACCGCATCATTGAAGTGAACTGGGGCGGGCAGCCCGCGGCGGTCTATCCGGTGGATATAGAAATTGAGGCCTACGATCGATCCGGTCTGCTGCGTGACATCACCCAGGTGCTGTCTTCGTCCCGCAGTGATGTGTTGTCTCTCAACACCGTGACCAACAAAGACGAGAACACGGCCACTATGCGGGTGACGGTGGAAATCTCCAGCCTGGAGCAGTTGGCGCGGCTGCTGGCCCAGATTCGGAACCTGCCGAACATCATCGACGTAAGGCGGAAGCGCGGATGAGTTACAGCATCGAAGATCTGAAATACCTGATGGCCCGGCTCCGGGATCCGGACACCGGTTGCCCCTGGGACACCAAACAGACCTTTGCCAGCATCGTGCCTCACACGATTGAAGAAGCTTACGAAGTCGCTGATGCCATCGAGCAGGAGGATTTCCCACATCTGAAAGACGAATTGGGAGATCTTCTTTTCCAGGTCATCTTCTATGCCCGCATGGGAGAAGAAACCGGACACTTTGAGTTTGATGGCATTGTTGACCACTTGGTTCGCAAGCTGGTTCGGCGCCATCCCCACGTGTTTCCGGGGGGCACACTGGAGAGCCGTATCGATCCGGATAATCGACCCGATGAAGCCTGGATCAAGGAAAGCTGGGAGCGCATCAAGGCCGAGGAGCGCGCTGAGAAGCCGGTGGCGGAGACTCCGGCCAGCCGTCTGGACGGTATTGCCCGCACTCTGCCGGCCATGGCCCGGGCGGAAAAACTGCAACGGCGTGCGGCTCGGCATGGCTTCGACTGGCCGGATATCGGCCCGGTGTTCGACAAACTTCACGAAGAGATCGATGAGCTGAAGGAAGCCTGGCAAATGGCCGAGGCCGGTACCGGAGATCTGGATGCGGTTGAGGACGAGCTGGGTGACCTGCTGTTTGTTTGCGTAAATCTGGCACGTTTCCTGAAGGTAAATCCCGAGCAGGCCCTGAAGCGAACCAATCACAAGTTTGATGCCCGGTTCCGTGCCATTGAGCGGGTGCTGGAAAAAGAAGGTCGTAATCTGGATGAAGAAACCCTGGAAGCGCTGGATGCCGTGTGGCAGAGCGTGAAAGGGGTGGAAAAGGAGTAGGGAAGCGGAACTGGAAACCGTCACCGATAGGTACAATCCGTTACCAATTTTCCGTCACCGGCCTGTCATTCTTCGTCTACACTTCCGGGAACAGTCGCACTGAAAAAGTGCGTTGTGCCATCAAACAAGATGCAGGAGTGAAGGCACCATGAAGATCAAAGATCTGGTCAAGCACTGGGATAAACACGGCCGTGGAAGACTGACCCGGGACGCCGCCTATCTGTCTTTGGCTGACCGGCATCATGACCGTTTGCAGAAGCTTGCGGCACTGTATCCGATGAAGTCCACTCAGGATCTGATGCGGGATCTGATCTCCGCCGCTCTCGACGAGCTGGAAACCAGTTTCCCCTACGTTCAGGGTGAGAAGGTTGTGGCTTACGACGAGGATGGCTTTGAAATCTATGAGGACAAAGGCCTGACGCCGCAATTCGTTGCCCTGAGCCAGAAACACATCAAGCGCCTCAAGGCCCGCCAGTTGGAGTCGGTTGCCTGACGGTTGCCAACACCCATTGCCATAGATTCTGTAACAACAACGCCGGGCTCAGCCCGGCGTTGTTGTTTGTATTACGACTTCTTCTGTTCTGCCAATCGGTCTTTCAGCGGGCCCTGGCTGATCAGGTCGTCCAGAGCGGCGGCAATCATGTCGTTCAGGATCTCACTTTCGCTCCGGTCCGGGTAGAGTTCCGCCAGGGCCGCAATCCGTGCGGCATCTTCCAGAGGCAGGCGCAGGTTGTATTCATGGCTGCGCTCCTGGGCCTGTTTTTCCTTTTCCCAATGCTGGGGCAGTTCGGTCACTTTCATGTCAGCTCCTGAGCGAAGTGGTTGAATCGTCAATAGACTTTCTGCAGTGCTCCCTAGTATCGTAAGTTTAGATTGTTTCCGTCAATTCAGAAGGAACCTGCCGTGACCGAACTGCACCCGGATCTTCGAGAAAACGTACGTTTGCTGGGCGATCTGCTTGGCCAGAGCATACTCCGATTCCCCGGACAGGACTGCTACGACCGCATTGAAGAAATCCGCGCCGCTGCCAAGGCTGACCGGCGCCAGGAAAGCGGTTCCGGACAACGCCTGGTGAAGCTCCTGGGCCAGCTCAGCGATGATGAGCTGTTACCGGTGACCCGAGCCTTTAACCAGTTTCTCAACCTTGCCAACCTCGCTGAGCAGTACCACGGAATTCGTCGCAAGCAGGGGCATCCGTCAGATCTGATGGTGGAATCTCTGGGGGACGTGTTTGATCGGCTGAAGTCCGGGGGGATAGACCCGCAAGAGTTGCATCGGAAGGTTGTAGATTTACGCATAGAGTTTGTGCTCACCGCACACCCCACCGAAGTGGCCCGGCGTACATTGATCCTCAAGTACGATGAAATGTCCGATTGCCTGTCGAGGCTGGATCATGACGACCTGATGCCCGGTGAACGGGAGGAAATCGTTGACCGGTTGTCGCTGTTGATTGCCGAGGCCTGGCATACCGACGAGATTCGGCATGAAAGGCCGACCGCCGTGGACGAGGCCAAGTGGGGCTTCGCCGTTATCGAGAACAGTCTCTGGCAGGCGCTGCCGAAATTTCTCCGTAGCCTGGATACCTCGTTGTCGGAGGCGACCGGTCAGGGGCTTCCGTTGCAGGTGTCGCCGATCCGTATTGCTTCGTGGATGGGGGGAGACCGTGATGGCAACCCCAATGTCACCCACGAAGTGACCCGGGAAGTGTTCCTGCTCGGTCGCTGGATGGCCGCAGATCTCTATCTGCGCGATATCCAGGCGCTGAGAGCAGAGCTTTCCATGTGGCAGGCAAGCGATGAATTGCGGGCCGAGGTGGGAGATTCCCGGGAGCCGTATCGTCAGGTGCTGGCCCAGTTGAGGGAGCGCCTGATCAAGACCCGGGACTGGGCAGAAGCCAGCGTCAAGGGCGAGTCGGCAGACGATTCGGGCATTCTGTTCGAGAACGAAGATCTCACCGGGCCGTTGGAATTGTGCTATCGCTCCCTGATGGAGTGCGGGCTGGAAGCCATTGCCAATGGTCCGCTGCTGGATACCATTCGCCGGGCTCATACCTTCGGCCTGCCACTGATCCGACTGGATATCCGCCAGGAGGCCTCACGCCACGCCGAGGCGGTGGCAGAGATGGTGGACTACCTGGGGTTGGGTGACTATCTGTCCTGGTCGGAACAGGAGCGCCAGGCGTTTCTGGTCAAGGAACTGAAAGGGCGGCGCCCCCTGGTGCCCCGGAATTGGCAACCCTCCGAGCCGGTTCGCGAGGTGCTGGCAACCTGCGAGGTGGTCGCTGGCCAGACACCGGAAGCCCTGGGTTCCTATGTGATTTCCATGGCCAGCAAGCCCTCGGACGTTTTAAACGTGATTTTGCTGCTGCGGGAAGCGGGGATGGCGTTCCCCATGCGCGTCGTACCGCTGTTCGAAACGTTGGATGATCTCAAGGGTGCGCCCGACAGTATGGCGGCCCTGTACGAGGTGGACTGGTATCGGGAATACTGCAGCGGGCGCCAGGAAGTGATGATCGGCTATTCAGACTCCTCGAAGGATGCCGGCCAGTTGATGGCGGCCTGGGCCCAGTACCAGGCCCAGGAGAAGCTGACCGAAGTGGCCAATCGGTATGGAGTGCATCTGACACTGTTTCATGGCCGCGGCGGCACCGTGGGGCGGGGCGGTGGTCCGGCGAATCGGGCGATTCTGTCCCAGCCGCCGGGCTCGGTGAACGGCAGCTTCCGGATTACCGAGCAGGGCGAGATGATCCGCTTTAAATTTGGTCTGCCGAGGCTGGCGGTGCAGAGCCTGACTCTGTACACCACCGCGGTGATTGAGGCGACCCTGGCGCCACCACCTGTGCCAAAGGATGAGTGGCGCGAGGTGATGGACTGGCTGACCGAGCGTTCGCTGCGGTCCTACCGTGAGGTGGTCCGTGAGAATCCCGATTTTGTGCCTTACTTCCGCCAGGTCACACCGGAAACGGCTCTGGGTAAACTCGCCCTTGGCAGCCGGCCGGCCCGGCGCAAGGCCACAGGGGGCGTTGAAAGCCTGAGAGCCATTCCGTGGATTTTTGCCTGGACCCAGATGCGGTTGATGCTGCCCAGCTGGCTGGGCAGTGATGTTGCCCTCGAAGAGGCGGCCCAGGCGGACCGCCTGCCAGAGCTGCGGGAGATGATGCAGGGCTGGCCGTTCTTCCGCACCTATGTGGATATGCTGGAAATGGTCCTCGCCAAGGCAGATTTGCGTATTGCCAGCTATTACGAACAGACCCTGGTTGAGGACGAGCACCTGCTGGCGCTTGGCCAGAGCCTGAGGCAGCGTTTGCAGGGCTGCATTGAGCGTCTGCTGGAGCTTAAACAGCAACAGACTCTGCTGGAGCAGGAGCCGGTGTTTGCCCATTCAATGAAAGTCCGGAATCCCTACACTGATCCGCTGCACTATCTGCAGGCAGAATTACTCAGGCGTGACCGGGAAAGCGAGGGGGCTGGAAAGGTGCCGGAATTGGTCGAGAGGGCGCTGAAGGTGACCATGGCCGGAATTTCTGCCGGTATGCGAAATACCGGTTAAGGTGCATAATAAGGCCGGGGCCGGACAGCCCCGGCCCATTTGCTTTAAGGAGTTACCCCCGTTGGCATTGTCGGAGAGGCTTTCGCGTTTTCTGGCCCGCAAGGGCATTACCTACCAGCCACTGGAAACGGAGCCCGTTGCCAATCTGGACGCGGCGGTGCTTGCTTCGGGTAAACCCCAGCATGACTTTATCAAGGCGACCCTGCTGATCGATATCAATGGGGTGGTTATGGTGGTACACCGTTTTGACAGCACGCTTGATATGGATGCCGTGCACCAGTTCACCGGTCGGCGCCTGCAGCCGCTGACGGCGCGCCAGACTTCCCGGTTGTTCGGGGACTGTGACGCCGGATTCGTACCTCCGATCGGAGCCGCCTGGGAGCTGCCGGTTCTGGTGGATGAAGATGTAGTGACAGCCGAAAGTGTGATCTTCTCCGGTGGCACGGACCACAGCCTGGTTGAAATGGACGGCCGGGCCTTCCGTCTGGCCCAGGCTGGCGCCCGGCAGGGACATCTGGTTATTCGTGGTCAGGGCGTGGAAGATCGCGAAGCCCTGACTCTGGAAGACGTGGCAGACAAACTGCAAAAGCTTTATCGGCTGCCGCCAATGCCGGCCCTGGCATTGCGAATCCTGCGGCTGACCGCCAATACTGAAGCGACGGCCAAAGAACTGGCCGAGTTGATCGAATTCGACCCCAGTATGACCGCGCAGATCATGCGCTATGCCCGATCAGCGCTGTTCAACTACCCCGGCCAGATAAACTCTGTACAGGAAGCGGTCACCCGGGTCCTCGGTTTTGACCGGGTTGCCCACATTGCCCTGGGTATTGCCTCGGTGCGGGCGTTTGATGTGCCCCGCGGAGGCATGCTCGGCATGGATAATTTCTGGCGCCACTCGCTTTATTGCGCGTTCCTGTGCCAGAACCTCGCCGCCTATTCCGGCCGCGACAAGGGGCTCGCCTATCTGTGCGGATTGCTGCACAACTTCGGCCTGCTGCTGGTGGGCCATCTGTTTCCATCGGAGTTTGAAGAGCTCAATGCTCTGCGGGAAATCAACCCGGAGGCAAGCATGCACTCGCTCGAGCAGGAAGTGTTTGGCCACAGTGAGCGCCAGGATATTCTGGCTGTTGGTCATGGTGCCATTGGCGGTATTCTGCACCGGCTGTGGCAGCTGCCGGAAGCCGTGATCAAAGCCGCCGGCATGCACCAGCACATCGGATACCATGGCGAGCACGAGGAATATGTCCAGATGGTGCAGCTGGCCAATGCCATGCTCAAGGAGCGTGGTATCGGTGACGAACTCAATCCTGACGACCTGCCGGCACTGGTTGAAAGCCTTGGGCTCCGGGCGGATGTGCTGGAACGGGTTCAGAGCGACATGGACCAGGTGGCTTCCGATCTGGACGTGTTGGCGTCTTCCCTCGCTTCCTGATTATTCCCAGCCCTGCAGCGGCCGTTGAGGCAGCTGACAGCCCGGCTTTCGGACAATGATACGGAGGTCGACTTTCTCTGCCGGGTGTGAGTTCGTATAATGCTGCCTCGTTTTTGTGCGTGTGCGCCGGATACACGGTCCGGAGCCGTCGAGAGGTTGTCGCAAAGGCAGAGGTCTTTGCCATAACTTTTCAAACGATAATATAAAGCAATGGGAGCACAACGTTATGCGAATCATTATGTTAGGCGCGCCAGGCGCAGGTAAGGGCACCCAGGCCCAGTTTATTACCGAGCGTTTCGAGATCCCCCAGATCTCCACGGGTGATATGCTCCGCGCTGCGGTCAAAGCCGAATCCGAGCTGGGCCTGCAGGTTAAAGAGGTTATGGCGTCTGGTGGCCTGGTGTCTGATGACATCATCATTGCCCTGATTGAAGAGCGTATCCAGCAGCCAGATTGCAAGAACGGCTTCCTGCTGGATGGCTTCCCGCGCACCATTCCCCAGGCTGAGGCCCTGAAAGACCAGGGTATCGCCATCGACTACGTGGTCGAAATCTCGGTTGAAGACGAAGAAATCGTCAGCCGCCTGTCTGGCCGTCGTGTACACGAGGGCAGTGGCCGCATCTACCACGTTAAATACGATCCGCCCAAGGTAGAAGGCAAAGACGATGAGACCGGCGAAGCGCTGATCCAGCGTGAAGACGACAAGGAAGAGACCGTTCGCAAGCGCCTCAAAATCTATCATGAGCAGACAGCGCCGCTGGTGGGCTTCTACCAGAGCTGGGCAGAGAAGGCCCCGGCCGATGCACCCAGGTATGTGCGCGTTGAAGGCGTTGGCAGCCTCGACAGTATTCGCGATCAGATTCTGTCCCAACTGAAGTGATCGAAACCGGCTCAGCCCAGGAGGCGTGATTCTGTGAAACTTCTGGCACTGGATACCTCATCCGAGGGCTGTTCCGCGGCACTCTGGCTGGATGGCCGGGTGACCGAGCGATTCGAGGTGGCTCCGCGGGGCCACACTCGCCTGTTAATGCCCATGGTTCGCGAATTGTTCGCGGAGCAGGGCCTGTCCCCAACCGATCTCGATGCGCTGGCGTTCGCCCGGGGCCCAGGCTCTTTCACCGGGCTGCGGATTGCAACCGGTGTAGTCCAGGGATTGGCCTGGGGGCTGGATATCCCCGTGGTTCCAGTGTCGTCCCTGGCGGCGGTGGCGCTCGCGGCGATCGAAACGCACGCCCTGCAGGAGGGTGATTGCATTGCGGTGGCCTTTGACGCCCGCATGGGGGAGGTTTACTGGGGCGTGTTCCGCTGTGAGGCGGGGCTTCCAGTGTTGCTGAGCGAGGAGCGGGTCTGCCCGCCTGACGCGGTGACTCTGCCACCGGATGCCAGTGGCAACTGGTACGGCGCCGGTCAGGGCTGGACCCTGAAAGAGCAGATGCCCGGTGAACTCGTTGAACGCCTCGCAGCCATTGACGATACGTTGTTGCCGGCAGCGGCCCAGGTGGCGAAGCTGGCCGAACAGGGAATGTCGAACGGGCAGGCGGTGCCAGCAGAGCAGGCACAACCGGTGTATATCCGGGACGAAGTGGCCTGGAAGAAGTTGCCCGGTCGGGAGTGAACCCCGCTCCAACCGCCGTCTTTGCATTCTGCACCAGATCCTCCATAATGCGATGACGACTCTGAATCCTCACCCCGGTGGTGCGTTATGATTGGCGGCATCAATCCCTCAAATCCTTCGTTGTACCAGGCGGGTAATAACTCCCCGGCCCGGGAACGCACGGATGTATCCCGCACCCCGGCGGCGGACCCCCAGGCACTTGCCACGGGTGATGTTCGCAACCAGCTCAATACCGCCCGTCAGGATCGGGATACCGCCCCCGGTAATCCGGCACAGCCCGGTGGTACCGGCCCGGAACTGGACAGCCGGCGTGTCGAAGCCCGGCGCGCGGCGGAAGATGCCCGGCTTGAACGTTTCCGCGCAGATGAATTGCCGCTTCCTGCCGCCCGCGCGCTGTCGGCTTTTGCCGGCGTTGCCGCTGCCGGACAGGAGTTTGAGAGCGGCAGCGTGCTGAGCGGAATTGATATTCTGGTCTGATGCCGTCGCCTTCCTCTCACACCGAGCTTCCGGATTCCTCGTCTCTCCGTCACATCCTGGCCGTTGCTCATAGCCCCTTGGCTGAACCGGGCGTAGCCCGTACGCTGGCCACCGAGCTGGGGCTTGACTGGCTGGGCGTGGTCGCCCCCAAACAGGTTCGGGACTACGGTCTTCTATTGTTCATGGACGAGCATGGGCTGGCGTTACAACAAACCGGTAAAGGTGCGCCCGGGCCAGTCAGGGCGGAATTTGTCAGTGGCAAGATGGGCTACCGGCGCGAGCACGGTGGTGGCGCTGGCCAGTTGGTGGCGCGCGCCGTGGGTATGCAGAAAACCCGGGCTCCGTTGCAGGTGCTTGATGCCACCGCCGGCCTCGGCCAGGACGCCTTTGTACTGGCCTCCCTGGGGTGCCAGATGACACTGTTCGAGCGTAACCCGATCATTCATGCCCTGTTGGCCGATGGCCTGTACCGGGCTAGCCTGAATGAGGCTTGTGCACCGATTGTGGCGCGAATGACGCTGCACTCTGGCAACTCACTGGACTGGATGAACCAGGCAGGACCCGAAGCCGTCGATGTGGTCTATCTGGACCCGATGTTTCCGCATCGGGACAAGTCTGCGCTGGTCAAGAAGGAAATGCAGGTGTTCCGGCAGGTGGTGGGTGATGATGACGACGCCAGCCAGCTACTGGAGGCCGCGCTCGGCTGTGCCCGCTATCGGGTGGTGGTCAAACGCCCCCGCAAGGCACCCGCGATCGCCGGACCGGAGCCGGCTGCGCGGGTTGAGGGTAAAAGCAGTCGCTACGACATCTATCCGATCCGGGCGCTGCCGGCCTGACAGTGCCGCAGCGATCTGTCAGGCGTCTAGCATGGTGACCTGCTGGATAGCCTGTCGCTTCTCCACGCTCAGAACCAGACGGGCGTCTTCAGCCACTTCATCCAGACCCTCGCCATAGCACAGCCGACCGTCTTCATCGGTTGTGAGAACGCCGTTTTTCTGCATATTGGCTATGAAGTTCCGGAACAGGGTCTTGTCGAAGAACTCCGGTGCGTTCAGGCCGAATAGGATCGACATCCTTTCCGCCAGCAAGGTGCTCTGTTCTTCCAGCTCCGCCGCCGTCAGGTTGCCGGAGCCATATTTTCTGAGTATGCCCAGGGTGATGTGATAGCGTTCCAGGGTCTGGATGATGAAGCGGGACAGAATCCGCGACCGCAGCATCGCTTCGGTACCTTCCTCGGGCCGTCCCAGGCGCTCATCCGCAAGCCTGATCAGCAAGCCCTGGTCCACCAGCACGTCAATCCACTGGTTGATCACCGCGTCTACCTTTTCCTGGTCATACTGCAGGAACAGCTCTGACTGCAGGTAGGGATAGGCGACGCTGGTGAGGAAAACGATCTTTTCCCGGCTCAGGCTGGCCTTGTTCTCGAACAGGCTGGCAATGAGCGCTGGTAGAGCAAACAGATGCTGGATGTTGTTGCGGTAGTAAGTCATCAGGATGGCGTTCGAGCCTTCCAGGGCAATAATGTCGCCCAGTTTCTGGGGCTGACGGGTAATCAGCCCCATGTTCTCGCAATAGGCAATCCAGTCCCGGCCGCTGCCTTCGGGCAGGGTAATGGTTTCGGCATAGGGATAGGCGCGCAGCAGGTCAGCATACTTGTCCAGCAGGCGGATCAGCTGGCCCTCATCCATCGCCAGCCGCTCAGTGCCCAGCAGAACGGTGGCCGTCATGCCAATCGGGTTCACGGCCACCGAGGCGTTGATGTTGCTGGCCACACGCTGGGACAGATTATCAACGGCCTGGTTCAGCCAGGACGGGCGATACTCGGCGTCATAGGCTTCGTGGCGCCAGCTTTCGTGAACGTCGTCCAGCACCTTGTCCAGGTGGATTGGATCACCGAAGTTGACGGCAACGCGACCAAACGAGTTGGTCAGTTTGCGAGCGGTCTTGGCGAGACCGAAAATGCTTTCTTTCTGTTTCTTTTTCCCGCGCAGCTCGCCGAGGTAGGAGCGCCCTTCCATGACTTTCTCGTAGCCGATGTACACCGGTACAAAAACGATGGGCTTGCGGTGATCCCGCAGGAAGCTGCGAACGGTCATCGACAGCATGCCCGGGCGTGGCGGCAGCATGCGGCCGGTCCGGGAGCGGCCACCCTCGACGAAATACTCCACCGAGTAGCCTCGCGTGAACATCACGTGCATGTACTCGTTGAACACGGTGGCATAGAGTGGGTTGTCCTTGAAGCTGCGGCGCATGAAAAACGCGCCACCACGTCGCAGGATTGGTCCCACGATGGGCATGTTCAGGTTAATGCCTGCCGCAATGTGGGGCGGCATCAGGCCGTTTTTGTAGAGCACATAGGACAGCAGCAGGTAGTCGATGTGGGAGCGGTGGCAGGGTACGTAGACCACAGCGTTGTCCTGTGCCGCTTCCTTGGCTACCCCAATGTTGTGGATGGCAATGCCGTTGTAGATCCGGTTCCAGAGCCAGGCCAATACCAGTTCCAGGAAGCGAATAGTGACAATCGACATGCTGGCGGCGATCTCGTCGGCGTATTTGTAGGCCTTGGCGCGGACCTTCTCCGGCGGGATATCATCCTTCGCAGCAGTCTCACGGATGGCTTCCTTGACCGCCTGGGTGCGTACCAGCCCCTCCACCAGGGTGCGTCGATGCGACAAATCCGGCCCCAGCACCGCCTGGCGTACACGACGGAAGTGGGTTCGCAGAATTCGCGCCAGCTTGCGGTTGGCCTTCTGCTCGTTGTCGCGATACTCGTCCACCACCTGCCTGAGTGACAGCGGCTGGTTGAACTGCACGTAGGTGTTGCGACCATGCACAAGAATAATCAGAAATTTCTGCAGGCGGCCCGCCACCGACCAGGTGTCGGAGAGCAGTAGCTTGACCAGGGACTTTTCCTTGTCGGGTGAGCGGCCCCAGAACAGCGAGACGGGCACAATCTGGACGTCCTGATCCGGATGTTCCAGCCCGAAGTGGACCAGATCAGTAAATTCCCGGGTAGGCACCGGCTTGTGCCGGCCGCCCCGAAACAGGCCGCCAATGCGTTTGTAAAGGAAGAAAAACGAATGCGAGGGCCCGTTTTTGACCGGCAAGGTATCTGTGGCTCCCGGCAACCGGGCCCGGATGACTTCCTGCTCCAGCACCAGCCGGCTCGACAGCGAGCTGTACTGGAGCACGTAACAGACGGGCTTGTCCGGGTCCAGCCCGAGGGCTTCCAGGGTATTGCCACTGACATCAGTCCTGACCCATAAAAACAGGATCTTTCGGAAAAGAGACAGGATCAGGCTGCGAATGCCCTGATAAAGTCGCATAAACGGTTACTCCGGTCCTGGAAACAGGCGCCAAGTTTAACGGGTTGGGGCGGTAGCGGAAAGTCGTGCACTAATTCTTGGTGATGAATGTGATGTGGTACATTTCGGGACTGGTATTCAGGCAGCAGGAAAGGCAGGGCATGGCAGACGACAAGGCACAGTGGGTACCCGGGTGGAATGAGGCCTCGCCGGAGCAGGGTGATCTGCTGCTGGCGTTCACGGGCAACAGTATTCTGAAGCCGGCGGATGGCTGGTTCCTTCGCTGGGGTGGCCCGGAAATGGGTGGCAGCCGACCGGAGGCGCTGTCCCTGGGCGCCTGGGAGGGGCGCCCTCTGTATGTCACCATGCTGCCGGACACCGGTGTGCCGGGCATGCAGACGCTGTCCCTGCGTGAGGCTATGCTGCTTACGCCCGGGGCGCCGGTGGATCTGCTCAGTACCGGTTATCAGGTTTGGCAGTGGTGGCAGGACCATCGTTACTGCGGCCGCTGTGGAGAGAAAACCGGAGCCCATCCCCGCGAACGGGCGCGCTGGTGCAACCGGTGTGGCATCCCCTGGTACCCGCGTATTGCCCCTTGCATCATTACCGTTATTCTCCGGGGCGACCGCTTCCTGCTGGCAAAATCCGCGCGGGTCACCCGCAACTTCTACAGTCTGATCGCTGGTTTTGTGGAGCCGGGCGAGAATCTGGAGCAGGCGGTGGCCCGGGAGGTGATGGAGGAAACCGGCTTGGCGGTGACCAACATTCGCTATCAGGGGTCGCAGCCCTGGCCATTTCCTCACCAGTTGATGCTGGGCTTCTTTGCCGACTACGAGAGTGGTGAATTGCGGTTGCAGGAAGACGAACTGGCGGATGCTGGCTGGTTTACGGTGGATGAACATCCTCCGGTTCCGCCAGAAACCACCATAGCAGGGCGATTGATCAATGCCCTGAAAGCAGAGATTACTGCCGGCAATGGTGGTAACCACCATGATTGACCGTCGCCCGAGGGTGCTGGTGTTTGATTCCGGGGTCGGTGGCCTGAGTGTCGCCGCCTGTATCCACCAGACGTTGCCCGGTGCGGAGCTTGTTTACCTGGCTGATAATGCCGGCTTTCCCTATGGCGACAAGCCCGAACAGGTGGTGATCGAGCGCTGTTGCACGCTTATACGGCAGTGCCTGGCCCGATTCCCCTGTGATGTGGTGGTGGTGGCATGCAATACCGCCAGTACCGTTGTCTTGCCCGAGCTCAGGGCCGCCATTGATGTGCCGGTGGTGGGGGTGGTGCCGGCTGTTAAACCGGCGGCGGCCTGTTCCACCAATCGCCGCATAGGCCTTCTGGCGACACCGGCGACTGTGAAACGCGCCTATCTGGATGATCTGATTCAGGAGTTTGCCCGGGATTGTGAGGTATTCCGCCTTGGTCATCCGGCCCTGGTGCGCTGGGCAGAGGAGCTGGTTGGCGGCTCTGCGCCGAATCAGGTGGAGGTGGATGAGGCCATGGTGCCGCTGCGGGATGCCGGTGTCGACACGGTGGTTCTGGGCTGTACCCATTACCCGTTACTGTTGCCCTGGTTGCGCAAGGCGTTACCGGAGGTGATGCACTGGGTGGAGTCTGGCGAGGCGATTGCCCGCCGCGTGGCCTGGTGGTTTGAACAGGCCGGTGACCTGGCCTGTGCGCAGACACCGCCTAACCAGTCCGGGGCTGTGGTGACCAGTGCCTGCTTTTCTGGTGATGCGCCGGAAGACCTGGGCCCGTTCATGTCGGAAATGGGCATCCCGGTGGTGATGGTCGCCGGTCACTGGCCCGGCGTTACAGCAACCGGGTCAGTTTGAACATGGCGAGGAATTCCAGAGCTGGAATAGCCCGCTTGTGGCAGCAGTAGGTTTTGAAGCCATCGCCGCGGAAGCGTGATTTGGTGAACTCCAGCCCCTTGAAGTTGTACAGGAAGTTTCCTTTCTCATAGATGCCGTGGAGCATCTTCTTGAGCAGCCGGCTTTCCTGGTGCTCCGTGGCTTTGTCCAGGGACAGAGGTATCAGGCCCAGGTCCAGAAATGGCACACCCTCGGCCTTGAAAACATCCATGGCGTGGGCCATCAGGGTATAGAAGATACCCTGACGGAAATCCGCGTTGGCGCGGGAGATGTTGGGCACATAACTGATGATTTCGTTGTTGCGATAGATCGGGTCGAAGTAGATAAAGCCGACGGCTTTGCCATCCTGATAGGCGTAGAAATGGCGTTCGTTTTCCCGATAATCCATTTCCATCGGGCGAATCAGGAAACGGATTTCGTTGCTCTTGCATTTTCGGGTGCGAATCCACGCTTCCGATATTTCCCGCGTGTGGTCATCACTGAAACGCTCCTTCACCGTGATCCCGTTCTTTTCGGCCTGGTTCAGGGCGGTTCTCAGAATCTGCTTTTTCTTGCCGCTGAGGGACCATTTGCGCAGGTCGATGCGGGATTCGCTGCCAAACTGGGTGCCGTAGAGCCCGAAGCGTAGATGCAGGAAATCCACCACCGGTTTGGAGACCTGGATGTAGCAGGCATTCGGAAACTTCTGGTGGAAGCGCTCCAGAATCACCGGGAAGTTCTCGGGTGCGCAAACCGGGTCTGACAGCACAAAGGTGCCGCCCCATTTACGCATGTAGGCCACGTAGCCCATCCCTTCAACATCGAAGTACTGCATCCCCGGCTGCAGAGTCGAGAAGGACTGTGAGTGCACGCCGAACTGCTTGAGGTAGTTCACCCGCTCTGAAAACGTAAACTGTCCGTCGGTGAGTCCCTGGGTACGGTCCAGTGCAAGAATCTGGTCTGACATGATGACGCTCCCGATAACCTGTTGTTGTTTTTGGTGTCAGGGGTTCAGGCCTGTTTTCGGCCGAGGATGGACCAGTAGCAGTCCATGTGCAGAAGCTTGAAGTGCTTCTTCTCGGTTACCTGCAGGCCCAGGCGCTGCATGTGCTCGGGGTAGTTGTAGATCTTGTGGAAGGCGTTGTTGGCAAACAGCCAGAAAATGAACACCGCCATGTACCAGTAGAGTTTCTTGAACATGCGGGACAGGATGTTGCCCGTCGGGTAGCAGAAGTCGCCGACAACCACTCTGGCATCGGCCTTGCCCAGGCGAATCAGGTGCTCGAGCACCTTCACCATCATGTCTTCGTCAAACACGTTCAGGAAAAAGTTGGCGACCACCATGTCATATTGCTCGAACTCATCCACCTTCATGATGTCGCTGTGGATGCGGCGTATGGTCAGATGAGGCGCTTCTTTATGCTGGGCATCGGCGAATTTGCGCAGCATGGTTTCGGACAGATCGACCACCGTTACATCCGCTCCCAGCTCTGCGGCTCGGATAGCGTCCCGGCCGTGGCCGACGCCGGCAAAGAGAATGCGGTCTCCGGGTTTTACCGTTTCCACATCCAGCATGGCGGTCTTGCAGCGATGGATGTTCTTGCCGCTGTAGAGATTGCTGAGAAAATCGTAGACGGGGCCAATATACTTGTACTTGTCGCGCATGATGACTGCTGCCTTCTTCTTGTTCCCTGGTTGTCCGCCACCGTTATTGTGATTGTTGCTCCGACAGCCTGTCGGACATTCCGGTGATCGGTTACTGATAAACCGAGCTTAGAGAAGGGGTAGGTTGAAAGATGTGCAGTACTGCGCATTTCCGGATACACAAAGTAACGTAAGGATACACTTTGCAAACCGGGTCAATGTTTTGGTTCTGAGTGTCAGACAATCGATAATCGTTTTAGCCGGTATGTGCGAAGGCCAGACCATCTTTGGCCAGCAACCGTGTAATGTCGGCGGCGGGTCGGGCGGGGCCGTAGAAGAAGCCCTGAACCTGGTGACAGCCGAGGCTTTTCAGGTACGCAAGTTGGTCGTCGGTTTCCACACCTTCGGCCACAATCTCGAGTTTCAGGCCGTGTGCCATGGCGATAATGGCGTTGACGATGCAGGCTCCGTCTTCGCCACTGCGTATGGCTTTAACAAAGGACTGGTCCACCTTCAGAGTGTGAATCGGTAGACGGTGCAGGTAATTGAGCGAGGAATAGCCGGTACCGAAATCGTCGATGGCGATGCGCACGCCGGTGGCGGCCAGCTCCTTGAGCTTGCGGCTGATCTGTTCAAGATCATTCATGATCACATTTTCTGTGATTTCGATTTCCAGGTTATCGGCCGGGAAGTTGTGGGCGGCCACCCGGTTCATCAGGGTTTCGACGAATCTGGGGTGCTCCACCTGGCTGGGGGAGAGGTTCACCGCCAGGCGCAGGTCGGAATGCCCGCTACTGATCCAGCGGCCCACGTCGCGGCAGGCCTGATCGATAACCTGTTCACTGAGTTTGCCAACCAGCCGGGTTTCTTCTGCCAGGGGCAGGAAATCCCCGGGGTAGAGCAGTCCCCGTTCCGGGTGCTGCCAGCGCACCAGGGCCTCCAGGCCCACCACCCGGTTGGAACGGGAGCATACCTGAGGCTGGTAAAACACCCGGAGCTCGTTGCGTTCCAGTGCCAGGCGAAGATCCCGTTCCAGGCTCAGCCGGTTGGCGGTGTTGATGCTCATGCTGTCGGAATAGAAGCGATAGCCATCTTTACCCCGCGCTTTCACGTGGTACATGGCAATATCGGCGTTCTGTATCAGCAGATCCATGGTCTCGCCGGCTTCGGGGAATACTGAAATCCCGATACTGACCCCCACAAAGACCTCGTGGTCTCCCAGCTGGAACGGCGCTTTCAGAGCGTTGATCAGTTTACGGGCAATGTTCCTTGCGTCGTCGTTGCCGTGAATGCTCGGCAATAACAGGGTGAATTCATCGCCCCCGAAGCGGGACAGGGTGTCTCCCCGGCGCAGGCACTTTTCCAGTCGATGCGTGACCGCCTGCAACAGGCGATCTCCCATGGCGTGTCCGAGCGTGTCGTTAACCACCTTGAAGCGGTCCAGATCCAGAAACATCACGGCAAGTTTCTGCTGGCTGCGTCGTGCATGGGTGATGGCCAGTTCCAGCCGGTCTTTGAACAGAGCCCGATTCGGCAGCCGGGTCAGCAGGTCGTGGTAAGCCTGGAAATTGATGAAGGCCTCGGCCTCCTTGCGCTCGGTGACATCGCGGGCGATGCCATAATAACGCGCTGGCTGGCCGGTGCAGCCGCCCTGGGTCTTGCCGGTCTGGGGCCAGGTTTGTGGGTCTACCGGGAAGGCGGTGATCTCGAAATGACGGGTGGCCTTGCGGCTGCCCCTGGTTTTCAGGCGGACCTCCAGCACCCGGGGATTATCGGCAGAGATGTTGGGGCCCTGCAGAGCATAGGTGCCACGGGCCACGTCCCGGTCGTCCAGTATGTGGCGGAAATGCTGCCCGCAGAGCTCTGAGGGCTGATAGCCGAGCAGGCTTTCGACCTTGTTGTTGATGAAGCAGATATGCCCGGTTTCATCGAGCATGAACACGATGTCCGGCGAGCTGTTGACGATATAGCGGTGCAGAGCCTCGGATTTCTCCAGCCGGGACTGAACCATCTCATGGGCGCGAATAAGCGACTGCTTGCCCAGAACCCCTTCCACAGTTGCCAGCAATTCTTCCGGGTCAAAGGGTTTACGGATGTAATCCAGTGCGCCCCGGCGCAGGGCCCGACTGACGGTGCTGAAAGACGACTCTCCGCTGACCACAATGACACCGCAATCCGGCTGCAGCCGGCCGGTTTCCGCCATTACCTGGAAACCGTCCAGCTCTGGCATGTTCAGATCCAGCAGGGCCAGATCAAAGGCTTGCCGGTGAAGCTGTTCACAGGCCTGTCGCCCACCGTGGGCTTCTGACACCTCAAAACCCCGGCTCCGGAGGAGGTCGGCCAGGGTTTTGAGCAGGCGTGGCTCGTCGTCTGCCACCAGGATACTGGAGCGTCGTGAAAGGCTGGAGGACTCTGTGGTCTGTTCGCTTGCCATGGCTGTGTGTCCGTGGTTTCGTCGTCAGTCGGTGTCGTTATCGTTATGACTTGCCGCCGGCAGCAGTATCCGGAAGGCCGTGCCCTCCTGGCCGGTGTGGCAAGCAATGATGCCCTCCATGTCATCAATCAGTTGTTTAACAATGCTCAGCCCCAGGCCGCTATGGCCATCTCCCTTGGTGCTGTTGACCGGTTCAAACAGTCGGCGTTGCAATGGCTCCGGAATGCCGGGACCGTTATCGGTGACCTGCAACTCAACCCAGCGTCGCCGGTTCTGAAACAGGGGTGCCGTGGTTTTCAACGTGACGGTTCCGGGCCGCTCTCCAAAGCCCTCAACTGCGTTTCTGGCCAGATTAAGGACGATCTGGCGGACCGCAGAGGGGGCTGCCTGTACTTGAGTGTCCGCTTTGCAGAGGTGCAGGTGAAGCTCCCGGTGATCGTCATGGAACAGGCTATCCCGAAGGATTCTGCCCAGACCGGTCAGTTCTTCGTTCAGATCGGTGTCGGAGCCTGTTGCTTCGGCCGCGTGCTGGCTGATCTGCAACAACAGGTTGCCGGCACGCTCGAGTTCTTCCTGAATGATGTTCAGCTCATCCTGAACATCTGGATCCTGGAGCCGGCTGCGCAGCTGGAACAGGTACTGGCGGATAATGGTGAGCGGGTTACTGACCTCGTGTACCTGTCGGCGCAGACGATCGTTCACCATTTGCTGGTCCGAGCCAAGGCGATCGGCAGATGACAGCTTGAGAACCGCCGAGAGTTCCCGGGTGAACAACTCGCCGAGGTTGCGCGCACCCGCCACTGTCTGGTCGTCGATGCCAATCACGAACACACTGTCCCCGGTTGAAACGGGGAGCGCCAGTAGTGAGGGTGCGGCCAGCAGGGAGCACAGCTGTTGATCAAGCACGGTGGGTTCGGCCTGATCCATGGTTGTGGTGGTGCCGGTTCTCAGAGCAGTGGTTAGCGCACTGTCGCCGTAGGCTGGATTAACGGACATCTCGGGCAGTTGCCGGCAGGTGCCTGAACGCAGCCTAAGATCCTCACCCTCCCGGCTGAAGCAGAGCACGGGGAGACCGGTGATCAGTGCCAGGCTGCTGGCGGCTTCCGACACCAGTGTGGAGAGGTTTTCCGGGCCAGAGGCTGGCAACGCCAGCGCGGTTCGCACCATGGTGTGTTCCAGCAGCCGCTGGTTCAGCTGACGTCTGGCCTCGCGGGCATCGTAGTCAGTATCCAGAGGGATACCGAGGGATGCGGCCACGCTGGCAACCTCTTCGCCGATCTTCTTGTTGATCTCACGGGTCAGATCTTCCTGCAACCCGAAAATGGTGGCCGCTGCCCCTACGCCTACGGCATCAGACAGAGCTAGCCGGGTAGAGAGACTGACCACCTTGACCAGGTGCCCGGCATCCCTCAGTTGTCCGGGCAAGGCCTGTTGATAGCGCATGGCATCGACAGCCATTGTGCCCAGCCCCCAGGAGGACACCAGCCCGGCGGCGATGTCGTTCTGCTGGTTCAATATCTGTTGCTTGCGTTCGGGGCAGGGTGTTTTGATCGCAATGAGCTCGCCAATGTTATGCATCATCCCCAGAAGAAAGGCCTCTTCCGGTTCCGGGTAGCGGGTCAGCGTAGCCAGCGTCTTGGCCGTCAATGCGGTGGTCAGGGAGTGCCGCCAGAAGTCCCTCAGTTGTTGCCACTCATCGCCTCCAAGTTCGAACATCAGCTGTCGCAGGGCGGACGTCAGCAGCAGCGTCTGGAATTTTCGGGTCCCCAGTCTCAACAAGGCTTGTTCAACAGAATGGCTGGGAGCTCCCCGATGGTAGAGCGCGGAACTGGTGAGGGCGAGTAACTGGGTAACGAGGGCGGTGTCGGCAGAAACGATACGACTGATTTCGCGATAGCTTTGACCGGAATGGCAGGCGTCCAGAGCGCGCAGGATAACCTCCGGAAGGCTCGGCAGCTGTAGATCTGACGCAATATCCGTCGCTGTAGTCATGGCACGCCCCTTTGGTCCTGCGCGGTCCGCTAATGGCCGTGCGCAAGCTTCCCTGTTCTGAATTGAAATAATATGACAGGGTGTTCATTCTTCTTGTTGGTCCCTGAGCTTAGACAATAATCCGTCACTATTAAATACTTATTGGTGCTTTTTTAAGCAATCTGTCATCCGGTCTGTGATATGTGTACCCTTTTTACAGGTTAAAATGTCGCTTATAGTGACAAGTTTAAGCGTCCAGGCTGTTTTTCATGGAAGTCCCCAAGCAGACACAAAGCCAGAACCCAGCGCAAAAATCGCGCCAGACCCGAACCATCGCCATTACGGGCGGAAAGGGTGGTGTTGGCAAGACCACGGTGGCGCTGAACCTGGCCATTGCCCTGTCCGAGCAGGGCCAGAAGGTGCTTCTGCTGGATGGCGATACCGACCTTGCCAACGTCAGCATTATGGTAGGTGCCTATCCTCAGCGCACCCTTGCCGATGTGGTGGCGGGGCGATGTGCCATGCAGGATATTATCATGACCACATACGGCGGGCTGGATCTGATCCCCGGTGCATCCGGTGTGCAGAGCTGTATGGAGATGTCGGAGCAGGGCGGTCTGGCCGTTCTGCGAGCCCTGCATGAGCTTGAGAACCGCTACGACACTGTTATTATCGATACGGCGTCGGGTTTACAGTCGGTGGGCTTGCATATGATTGCTGCTGCCGAGCTGGCCTGTCTGGTTGTCACGCCTGATCCGGCCTCACTAACCGACGCTTTTTCTCTGATGAAGGTACTCAAACGCCGCGGCTACCGCCGGACTCCGGCAGTGATCGTTAATATGGCGCAGGGGGCCAGTCAGGCGCGCTCTGTGTTTCAGCGTTTTAATGGTGCCTGTCAGCGCCATCTGCAGTGGTCGCTGCATTATCTGGGCGGGCTCTGGCGTGATGAAACTCTGCGTCAGTCAGTGCTGGACCAGATGCCGGTGACGGTGCTGCCGGCTTCGGACCCCTCCTGTCGGCAGTTTCACTCCCTGGCCGAGATGCTGAACGTTCATGTTGGCCGACTGCCCCCAAGAAAGGCGGGGATCGCCGCTTATTGGTACCGGGCCGCCAAACGCGCCACTGAGGCGGACGCAGGTAATGGTCAGAACAGTGGGGCGGATAAAAGCAGCCGGCAGCATTGTCTGGATCTGATCGCACAATTAGAGAAGGCCATGATATCGGTACCCGATGATGTCATGCTCAGATATGAAGCATTTACCCGGCTGTTTGCACTGTTGGGGCGCAGTCCCGATGCCGACACGGTGGAGATCATTCAGACCAGTCTCGCCGCCATGAACTGGGATAAGCTGCCGACTCGCGATCGCGCCAGTCTTGCTCGTCATTTGCGGCATTTGTCAGATGAGTTGGCGCCACCGCCGAGTGACCAGCCCCCCTCTCAGGCGGTTCATCACAGCCTTGAGGGGCCTCTGTATGACCGGGTCAGTTTTGGTGAGCAGGAGCAACTGGTACGCGCCCTGCGGGAAAAACCGGCCAATGTCTCACTAGACGACCTGTTGCGGGCGCTGGCGGGCAAAGACCGAACGGGCTCATGAGGCAGCCGTTTCAGGGTCGATCCATGTGCCTTTTTAATTGTCATTTTATTAGCGTTTTTTGTGTCGTAATTTTGCAGTCTGTCACCGTGCTGTCACGTTCGTTGTGTGAGAATTGACCGATATCGTGGCTCGTGGCCCGCAATATGCAGGCACTCTGACAGGCGGTTGCAACAGGGAATCAGTGACGACGGGGAAAGGGATGTGCCCCGCCCGCACAGTACTGGCCGGTGTCAGATCGGCATTAGTGATCTCAGAGAAGGAGTTCTATCATGGCAATACAGCAGGTACATCACGCTGACACTTCATCATCAAAGGTGCTCGGACAGCTACGCGGCAAGCGGGTTCTGATCACCGGTACCACCGGCTTTCTGGGCAAGGTGGTCCTCGAAAAGCTGATTCGGGCGGTGCCTGATATCGGCGCTATTTACCTGCTGATCCGGGGCAATAAACGGCACCCGGATGCTCGTTCCCGTTTCCTGGAAGAAATTGCCACGTCCTCGGTGTTTGACCGTCTTCGCGAGGCCGATTCAGAGGCATTTGACGCCTTTCTGGAAGAGCGCATTCACTGCGTGACCGGTGAGGTGACCGAAGCGGGTTTCGGGATAGGGCAGGAAGACTATCGCAAACTCGCCACCGAACTGGATGCGGTGATCAACTCCGCCGCGAGCGTGAATTTCCGTGAAGAGCTCGACAAGGCTCTGGCCATCAACACCCTGTGCCTTCGGAATATTGCCGGCATGGTGGATTTGAATCCGAAGCTTGCGGTCCTGCAGGTCTCCACCTGCTATGTCAATGGCATGAACTCGGGGCAGGTCACCGAATCGGTGATCAAGCCGGCAGGCGAGGCCGTGCCGCGTTCCCCGGACGGCTTCTATGAGATAGAAGAGCTTGTTCGCCTGCTTCAGGATAAAATTGAAGACGTTCAGGCCCGTTATTCCGGCAAAGTGCTGGAGAAGAAGCTGGTGGACCTGGGGATTCGGGAAGCCAACCGCTATGGCTGGAGCGATACCTACACCTTTACCAAGTGGCTGGGCGAACAGTTGCTGATGAAGGCGTTAAACGGGCGCACGCTGACCATTCTGCGTCCTTCGATTATCGAAAGTGCCCTGGAGGAACCAGCGCCCGGCTGGATTGAGGGGGTGAAGGTGGCAGATGCCATCATCCTGGCTTACGCACGGGAAAAAGTCACCCTCTTCCCGGGCAAACGCTCCGGTATCATCGATGTGATTCCAGTGGACCTGGTGGCCAACTCCATCATCCTTTCCCTGGCGGAAGCTCTTGGAGAACCCGGTCGACGTCGCATCTATCAATGTTGCAGCGGGGGCGGCAATCCAATCTCCCTGGGTGAGTTCATCGATCATCTCATGGCGGAATCAAAAGCCAATTACGCTGCCTACGATCACCTGTTCTACGGGCAGCCCAGCAAGCCGTTTCTGGCGGTTAACCGGGCGCTGTTTGATTTGGTGATCAGTGGTGTTCGCTTACCGCTCTCCCTGACGGACCGTGTGCTCAAATTACTGGGAAATTCCCGGGACCTGAAAATGCTCAGGAATCTGGATACCACCCAGTCGCTGGCAACCATTTTTGGTTTCTACACCGCGCCGGATTATATCTTCCGGAACGATGAGCTGATGGCGCTGGCGAACCGGATGGGTGAGGTCGATAAAGGGCTGTTCCCGGTGGATGCCCGCCTGATTGACTGGGAGCTCTACCTGCGCAAGATTCACCTGGCCGGGCTCAATCGCTATGCCCTGAAAGAACGAAAGGTGTACAGCCTGAAAACCGCGCGCCAGCGCAAAAAAGCTGCCTGAAAATCTTCTCCGGGGCAGGAAAGCGTTTCTGCTCCGGATTCCTCCTTCTGTTTTGGCCATTTCCTGCGGGCCAACTATCCTTGAGAGAGTTATCTGGTAGTGGCCCGTCACTGCCGTTATCGCTGCATTTCTGAGCAGGTTGCCCCTAATTGCCGGGCATCTTAGGACGTTAGTCTAATTCATTGTGCGGTGGCACACATGTTGAACTACAGGCATCTGTCTTGCGGGCGAAAAACGCCCGACCACCCTGAATTTAAAAACCGACAATGACAACAGACTCAGATCAAGGGGGAGCACAATGACTGACAAGCAGGTATATCCGGTAAATCCGGAGGTCGCCGAGCGCGCACTGGTCAGCAAATCGCAATATGAGGAAATGTATCGCCAGTCCGTAGAGGACCCGAATACCTTCTGGGGCGAGCATGGCAAGCGTATTGACTGGATCAAGCCGTTCACCAAGGTCAAGAACAGTACCTACGATTACAATAACTTGTCCATCAAATGGTTCGAGGACGGTGTCCTGAACGCCTCGGCCAATTGCCTGGACCGTCACCTGGAACAGCGGGGCGATCAGACCGCGATCATCTTTGAGGGGGACGATCCCTCGGTATCCCGGAATGTCACCTACCGGGAGCTCTACGAAGAGACCTGTAAGTTTGCCAACGTGCTCAAGGATCAGGGCGTCAAGAAGGGTGATGTGGTTACCATCTACATGCCCATGATCGTTGAAACTGCCGTTGCCATGCTGGCCTGCGCACGTATTGGTGCGATCCACTCTGTGGTGTTTGGTGGCTTCTCTCCGGAAGCTCTGGCCGCACGGATTGTGAACGGCAAATCCCGTTTCGTGATTACCGCAGATGAAGGTCTGCGTGGTGGCCGTGCCATCCCGCTGAAGAAGAACGTGGATTCCGCCCTCAAGCACGAGGACGACGCCAAGGTCGACAAGGTGATCGTGGTGTCTCGCACCGGTAACGATCAGGTGCCCTGGACCGAAGGCCGCGACCTGCGTTACGAAGACCTGATGAAGAACGCCTCGGCCGAGTGCGAGCCAGAGCCAATGAATGCGGAAGACCCGCTGTTCATGCTGTACACCTCGGGCTCTACCGGCGCGCCAAAAGGCGTTCTGCACACCACCGGTGGCTACATGGTCTATGCCTCCATGACCCACCAGTACGTGTTTGACTATCACGATGGTGATGTTTACTGGTGTACCGCTGACTTCGGTTGGGTAACCGGCCACAGCTACATTCTCTATGGCCCGCTGGCAAACGGCGCCATCACCCTGCTGTTCGAGGGCGTGCCCAACTATCCGGACAGTTCCCGTATGGGGCAGGTGGTCGACAAGCACAAGGTCAACATCCTGTATACTGCACCGACCGCTATCCGCGCATTGATGGCGCAGGGTGAGTCCTGCATGGACGGCACCACCCGCGGCAGCCTGAAACTGCTGGGCTCTGTGGGTGAACCAATCAACCCGGAAGCCTGGGAGTGGTATCACCGCGTAATCGGTAACAGCAAGTGCCCGATCGTAGATACCTGGTGGCAGACTGAAACCGGCGGCATCCTGATTTCTCCGCTGCCTGGCGCGGTGGATCTGAAGCCTGGTTCCGCGACGCTGCCGTTCTTCGGCGTTCAGCCGGCGCTTGTGGATAACGAAGGCAACATCCTGGAAGGCAAGACCGAAGGCAACCTGGTGATCCTCGACAGCTGGCCGGGCCAGATGCGCACCATCTACGGTGATCACGAGCGTTTCGTTCAGACTTACTTCAGCACCTACAAGGGTATGTACTTCACCGGTGACGGTGCCCGTCGGGATGAGGACGGTTACTACTGGATTACCGGTCGGGTGGATGACGTTCTGAACGTCTCTGGCCATCGACTGGGCACTGCGGAAGTTGAGAGTGCGCTGGTTGCTCACGACAAGGTGGCAGAAGCTGCCGTGGTGGGTTACCCGCATGACATCAAGGGGCAGGGCATCTACGTGTACGTAACGCTGGTGCAGGGCGAGGAGCCCAGCGACGAGCTCAAGAAAGAGCTGGTACAGTGGGTGCGTAAGGAAATCGGCCCGATTGCCTCGCCGGATGTGATTCAGTGGGCACCTGGACTGCCCAAGACCCGGTCTGGCAAGATTATGCGCAGGATTTTGCGTAAAATTGCCGCTAACGAGCACGATCAGCTTGGAGATACATCCACTCTGGCTGATCCGGGCGTAGTGGATGAGCTGATCAGCAGTCGGGCGTTCAAGTAACGCCCCGCTGCTGGCACTAACCTGTGAGGAATCTGTTGAATGACACAAACAATTATCGTCGCTGATGATCACCCGCTGTTTCGGGCAGCACTGAAACAGGCGGTCAATCAGGCGGTGCCGGATGCCGAGACGGTGGAGGTCGACAGCATCAAGGCGCTGCAGGCGGCGGTAGAGTCGCATCCGGACGCGGACCTGATCCTGCTGGATCTGAACATGCCGGGTGCCCATGGTTTTTCGGGTCTGGTGTTCATGCGAGGCCAGTACCCGGGTTTGCCTGTGGTGGTTGTGTCCGGTTCAGAAGATCTGCAGGTGATGCGCCGCTCGATTGATTACGGTGCTTCCGGCTTTATTCCCAAATCGGCACCTTTGCCAACCATTACCGAGGCTATACAGGCGGTGCTGGAGGGGGATGTCTGGCTGCCGGAGGGAGTCGCCGACAAGATTGAGCGTATGCAGGCTGAGACCACGGATTTCTCTGAGCGTCTGGCGTCGCTGACACCGCAGCAGTTCCGGGTGTTGGGGATGCTGGCCGAAGGGCTCCTGAACAAGCAGATCGCTTACGATCTGGATGTTTCGGAGGCGACGATCAAAGCTCACATCACGGCGGTGTTCCGCAAGCTTGGGGTTCGTAACCGGACTCAGGCGGTGATCGCCATTCAGCAGATGGAGCTGGATCCTTCGGAGCAGTCGCTTTCGGGGAGTTGAGGTTTTAGCTTTTCAGTTTGTTTCAAAACGGGAGCCTTTGGGCTCCCGTTTTTGTTTTCGGCTTGCTTGTGTTCTGTAGCTCTCGGGGCTGGTGCTGTGCCTCAGGTGGGGAGGCTTTCCCTGGGACCGCTACGAGCACCCGCAAGCGGGTCCAGCCAGCAATCATGGATTGCCGTCGTTCTGCTGCGCATGAAGCTTCGCTTCATAATCGCTTGCCTCACCCATGTGTGCTTCTCTTTGGCCATCCATGGCCAAAGACATCCCAGGGAAAGCCTCCCCACCTGCGTCATCATGCTTTGGTGATTGCTTATCGGGATACGCTTGTTATCCATTTTATGGGCGGGTTCCCTTTCTCGTTCTTTGGCCATTGTTTTATCGGGTTTTCTGTTGTAGTTTTCGGCTAACAAGTGTGCGCTGAAAGTTTGGTGCATGGTGGGTGTGTTCAACAGCAAATGGTGACAGGTAAAAGATGAACGCAGCAGTGAAACCCGAAACAAGTGTGAGTGCTGTCTTCGGAAAACCGGACGAACGGGAACTCCGGGATCGCATGAAAAAGGAACTTCCCGCTGACACGTTCAAGCCGCAGACCTGGCGGGTAATCTGGTTTCTGCCTCTGCAGGCCATTATCTGGGGTGGGCTGGCCGTTATCCTGATGGCGGGTTTGCCGTGGTACGCCAATCTGGGGCTGGCGTTGCTGGTGGGGCACACCATTGGTTGCCAGGCGCTGTTGGCCCATGAGGTGCTGCATGGTGCTCTGGGCATGAGCCGGCGCTGGCAGAATGTGTTTGGTTGGCTGGGATTTGGGCCGTTGTTGGTGCCGCCGGAGTTCTGGCGCAAGTGGCACAATGTCGTGCATCACGGTAACACCAATACCGGCGATACGGACCCGGACAGCTTCGGCACGCTGCGTCGTTACAAGACCAATCCAGGCCAGAAGAAGTTTCACAAGCTGGCTCCGGGTTCGGGTACCTGGTACAGCTATCTGTTCCTGACCTATTCCTTCACCTTCCACGCCCAGCTGGTGCTGTGGATTCAGGCGAAACGCCGCAAGCAGTTCAAGGGGTTTGATCGCCGGAAGGCCATCGCGCAGGTGTTTCTGTGCCTGGGGGGCTGGCTGGCGCTGGCTGCGGTTTCTGGCTCGCTCGCGCTGTTTACGGTGCTGATTCCGTTCATGGTGGCCAACGCGCTGGGTCAGGGCTATATCCTCACCAATCACTTCCTGCGCCCACAGACCGCCACCAATAACCCGCTGGATAACTCGATGAGCCTGCGCAGCCATCCGGTGCTGGACCGCCTGCATTTCCGATTCAGCCACCATATTGAACACCACTTTTTTCCGAAAATGGCCCACAACATGGCGCCGAGGGTTCGCAAGTGGCTGGAGGAAAACGAGCCGGAGCGTTATATGGCCATGCCTCACGGCACCGCGCTCAGGATGCTGTACACCACTCCGAGGGTGTACAAATCCCCGACGGAGTTGGTGGATCCCAATAACGAGGGCCGGGTGTTTGATTTGCTGCCGTTACAATCAGAGTACTCAGCAGCCAATCTGAATTAACTCCCGGCGTAACCAAGCTCCTTGTTCACCAGGTTAAACAGCTCGCCCTGCTTGTGCCACCGATCAAAGTTCTCCAGGAACTGATCGGTGAGCGCCCGCTTCCAGCCGATAAAATCACCGGCCATATGGGCGGTCATGATCACGTTTTCCCGCTGCCAGAGCGGGTGGTCTGAGGGCAGTGGTTCCTCTTCGAAAACATCCAGTCCGGCGCCGGCAATCTCGCCATCGTCGAGTGCCTTGAGCAGGGCTTCGGTATTGACGATCGGGCCGCGGCCGATGTTGATCAGGCGTGCGGTCTTTTTCATGGCGGCAAAGGCTTTGGCATCAAACAGGCCTTCGGTTTGTGGCGTCAACGGCGCCGCAATCACCACGAAGTCTGCGTGTGAGAGCTGCTCATAGAGCTCGTCGTTGCCATGCACCGCCACGAAGTCCGGGTCATCATGCCTCGGGGTACGGGCGATACCGTGGGCGTGCAGGCCGATGGCATTTACCAGCCGGCCAATCTGGCGGCCGATGGAGCCAGCGCCAACCACCAGTACCTGTTTGCCCTCGGCCCGTTCGGTATCTCTGTGTTTCCACTCCTGATTCATCTGCAGCCGGATGGAGCGGGGGAAATCCTTGGCGAACATCAGAATGGTGCAGAGTACGTATTCGGCGATGGTGCGGTCGAAAATGCCGCGGGCGTTGGTGACCACCACATCGCTCTTGATCAGGGCGGGAAACATCAGCGCATCCACCCCCGCGCTGGTGGCGTGAATCCATTGCAGCTTGTCAGCACAGGGCCACGCCGCTTCAAGGGCTTCGGTACGGAAGTCCGTGACCATCATGACATCGGTACCGGGCAGGCTTTCACGCAGGGTGGGTTCGTCGCAGGCGAAGCGTACTTCAGCCCGGGCCTTGACCGCCTCTATACCCGGCGGTGCCGGCTCTCCCGGTGCTGTCAGAACGGTAACGACCGGTTTGCGTGAATCTGTCATGTAACCTCCGGTAATGGTGCACTCAATAACGACTGTCTTACTAGTCTGGTAGGCGGTTGTGGGCTGGTCAACCTGAGGCGGCCGGAACCGGTTTTTCAGGGGTTCGGTTATCCTTTAGTCCCGCTTGCTTGTACCCCCCCTCTTTCCTGACTAACCTGCAAAGGTACGCTTTTATTTACCCTGTCCCCCAGGAGGTGCTTATGGCGGAATCCGCGAACAAGGACACCGGCCAGACCAAGCCGCGTAAAGTGAAGTACCGGAAGACCAAGGCCAGTTGGAACCCTGCCATGCAGGCCATTCCTGTTTCGGGGATTCGTCGCCTGGTGAATATGGCATCTACCATGAAGGATGTGATTCATCTGTCGATCGGCCAGCCAGATCTGCCCACGCCCAAACATGTTATCGACGCCTACATTGATGCGCTCAATGCCGGCCAGACCGGTTACACCATGGATGCCGGCCTGCCGGAGTTGCTGGTTGCACTGCGGGATTACTATGGCAAGCGCTACAACCGCAAGCTCACCCGTGACAACATCCTGGTAACGAGCGGCGCGACTGAGGCCATGTATCTCGCCATTTCGGCCACCTCGGCACCCGGGCGGCAGTTCATCGTGACAGACCCATCGTTTCTGTTGTATGCACCTTTGATCCGGATGACCGGGGGTGAGGTGAAGTTTGTTCCCACGCGGGCCGAGAACAACCACCAGCTGGATCCGGACGATGTGATTCGGGCCATGGGCTCCCGCACCTTTGCGCTGATCCTGAACAACCCGAACAACCCCACCGGGGCGGTGTATCCTCGCAGCACCGTGGAGACCATTCTGGAAGAGTGCGCCTATCGTGGTATCCAGGTATACGCCGATGAAGTCTATGACCACCTGATTTTTGATGACGATGATTTTGCCAGTGTCCTCAATTGCTCCATGGACCTGGACAACATCATGTGCATCAGCAGTTTCTCCAAAACCTACAGTATGGCCGGCCTGCGCGTGGGCTGGGTCATTTCCAGCCAGGCAGCGATCAAATCCCTGCGCCGGTACCATATGTTCACCACCTCAGTGGCCAATACCCCATCCCAGTTTGCCGGCGTGGCGGCGCTGACGGCCGACCAGCAATGCGTTCAGGACATGGTGGATATCTACCGGGAGCGTCGGGACAAGGTTGTCGAGTTGATTGATCAAACCCCTTACCTGACCGGCTACAAGCCCGGTGGTGCCTTTTTCGCCTTCCCGGACTTGCCGCCCCACGTGGATGGTTCGGATCTGGCCTTGCGCATGCTCAAGGAAACCGGTGTCTGCGTGGTGCCGGGGGACGCCTTTGGTGAGCACTGCACCAACGCCTTGCGGTTCAGTTTCTCCACTACCTGCGAGCGTATGGAAGAGGCCTTCGACCGGATCATCCCCTGGATGGCCAAGCAGCAGTTCTGAGGCCTGGCATGTCGGCTCTGGAATCGGTCCTGATTCAATGCCCCTACTGTTGGGAGACGCTGGATGTCAGCGTCGACCCGACCGTGCCTGAGCAGGAATATGTCGAGGACTGTCAGGTGTGCTGCCAGCCCATTGTTCTGACTGTCCAGTTGGAAGAGGGGCGAGTCGTCAGCGTGGATGCCCGCCCCGAGAATGAGTAAGCGCATGACCAATCGTTAATGCCAGTCAGTTGCGGTGCAGGGCGCTCTGGCGCAGGATAAAAGCCGACCAATTTGCAGGGAATCCAATCATGTTGAATCACGCCAAAGCCTGGCTGCTGTCTCTGTTCGTTGTGCTGACGGCTAGCGGCTGCGCAAGCCTTTCGCCCTACGCCATCTCCGAGGGTGAGATTGAGGGTCACCTGAAGGATGTGGTGGCGGAGTTTGATCGAAAACAGCTGCAGAGTGGGTCGCCTCTCAGTCTCAGCCTGGATGACGCTGATATTACCCTTGGGCCTGATGGTCGGGACGTAGCGGTGATCGACCTGCGTGGACAGGTAGCCCTGAATGCGTTGATGGCCAAGTTACCCGTGGACCTCGCTTTGAAAGTGGAGGGCGCGCCGGTATACGACAGCCAGGAGAAAGCTGTGTATATCCGCCGCTTGCAGTTGCTGGAGAGCTCGATTGACTCGCCCTTCTTCAAAGGGGATCTGGCACCCATCACCGACAATGTCATGCGAGCGGTGGCTCAGATGCTGGAAACCATGCCGGTGTATCGTCTGGATGAAACCGATTTCGCCCAGCGCATGTTCGGGATGGTACCGATGGATGTGCGGGTAGCCCCGGGACGACTGGAGTTTGTGATGGCGGATCAGTAAGGCCAGATCCTGCCTTGCGGTGAGTGGAAGCAAAAAAGGCCGGGTGGATGACGTTCCTCCCGGCCTTTCTGCTTGCTGGTACCGGCCTATGGCTCAGGCCGTGGCTTTCAGTGCCTCTTCGAAGATGCCGGTGGCTTCGTCAATCTGGTGCTGGTTGACGATCAGCGGCGGCAGCCAGCGTACTATCTCCTGGTATGGGCCACACCGCAGCATCAGCAGCCCCCGCTTTTCACATTCTTTCAGGATCTTGCCGGCGCGTTCTCCGTCCGGGCAGTCTCCGCGGCGCATCTCCACGCCAACCATCAGGCCTTTGCCCCGGACATCTGCCATTTCCGGGTAGTCCTTTTTCAAACTGTGCAGGTTGTCCCACAGGCGTTTGCCCATCGCATCGGCGTTCTGCACCAGGCCCTCTTCCTGAATCACGTCGATGGTTGCTATGGCGGCAGCCGCCGCTACAGCGTTGCCGCCATAGGTGCCGCCCTGAGAACCCGGCCAGCCCTTGGCCATGGTTTCTTCTGAAGCCGCCAGAGCAGAAATGGGGAAGCCGCTGGCCAGGCCTTTGGCGATCATGATGGCGTCGGGTGTTACCCCGAAGTGTTCGTGGGCCCAGAACTTGCCGCTGCGGCCGAACCCGGCCTGTACTTCGTCAAACACCAGCATGATGCCGTGCTTGTCGCAGCGCTCCCGCAACCCCTGCATAAAACGAGCGTTGGCCGGCACATAGCCACCCTCTCCCTGAACCGGCTCAATCAGCATGGCCGCGGTTTCCTTGGGGGCGGAATAGGTCACGAAGATGCGATCCAACTCTCTCAGGCAGAAGTCCGTGGCCTCATCCAGGCTCCAGCCGTAATGGAAGGCATGAGGGAATGGCGCGACGACCACGCCCCCCATCATCGGGCTGACGCCGGCTCGCAGGCCCACGCTGGAGGTGGTCATGGACAGTGAGCCCATGGTGCGACCATGAAAGCCGCCATGGAATACGATCACATTGGGGCGGCCGGTGGCCTGGCGCACCAGGCGGATGGCACCTTCGGCAACTTCGGTGCCAGCATTGGAAAAGAAGAAGGCATTCAGCGGGTCAGGGGTCACGGCGCCGAGTTTTTCTGCCAGTTCAGGTAGTCTCGGGTTCATGACTGTGGTGGCCTGGGCATGGATCATGGTGGCTACCTGTTTCTGGGCGGCTTCCACCACTTTCGGGTGACAGTGCCCGGTACTGGTGACACCAATGCCGGATGTAAAGTCCAGGTAACGGCGACCTTCAGGGTCAATGATATAGGCACCTTCGCCTTTGGCAGCGGTGATGCCAGTAGCCTGCTTGAGCAGGGGGGACAGTTTGCCTTTGTGGTCGGTCATGGACACCTCCCGAAGTGAATGGAATACCTCTTTTGCAGCCTAGTCAGGCCCCAAGGCGTTTACAAATAGCATCCCCGATTTCCCGGGTGCTGCGTTGTTCAGAGCCTTTCTCTGCGAGATCCGCGGCCACCGCATCGAACAGTTCCTGCCCGGCCTGGGCCAGCAACGGATCTTTTCGGCCTAGCCAGTCCAGCATGCGGGCGGTGGTAAACAGCATGGCGGTTGGATCAGCGATGCCCTGGCCGGCGATATCCGGCGCGCTACCGTGGGTCGGTTCAAACATGGAGGGCATGTCCGGGTCGGTCGGGTTCAGGTTGCAGGACGGAGCTACCCCCATGCCCCCCGAGATCACGGCGGCCAGATCGGTCAGAATATCGCCCTGGAGGTTGCTGGCTACGACTACGTCAAAGGCCCAGGGGCTGGAGACAAATTTCATGCAGGCGGCATCCACCAGTTCGTGATGGGTGGCTACATCCGGGAATTCCCGGCTGATTTCCTCAAACACTTCGGTATACATGTCACCCCAGTAGCGCAGGGCATTGCGCTTGGTGATCAGGCATACCTGGCTTTCGCAGGTCTTGCCATCCAGGGTCCGGAAGCTGCGGGTGCGGCCTTGCTGAATACGTTCTCCGGCCCGTTTACGAGCCTGTTCAAAGCCGTACCGTATAATGCGCTCAGTGGCCCGGCGGGTGAACACCTCCATCTGGGTGGCCACTTCGTCGGGCGATCCCGGGCGCAGCCGGCCACCCTGACTGACGTACTCACCCTCGCTGTTCTCGCGAATCACCAGCATATCGATGTCCTTGGCGCGGTCATCTTTCAGGTACTGGCGAGCGCCGGGGAGCAGTCGTGCCGGGCGTTCACACACCCACTGGTCAAAGCCTTTTCGCATGTCCAGCAGGGGCGCGAGCGAAATGCTGTCCGGTAACAGATAGCGCTCCGGGTCGTGCATGGGGCCCGGATCTCCCAGCGCGCCCAGCAATATGGCGTCGTAGGCCTTGAGCTGCTCAAGGGCATCTGCGGGCCAGGATTCGCCGTGTTCTTCATGCCAGGCGTGAGAAGGCCATGGAAAACGGGTCCATTCCAGTGGCAGGCTGTGCCTGGATCGCAGTGTCTCCAGGCAGCGCACGGCTTCCGCGACCACTTCCGGGCCGATACCATCTCCGGGTGTTACTGCAATACGGGTGGTCTGGGCCATCCATGAACCTCCTTGCAAGAGCGACTTGACTGATTAAATACACCAAAACCAGTGTAGACCCGCAGCCGGCAGATGCCACCCGACTATGGGTGGTATAACGAGTTTTCGTTTTACCCGATTGCGGATGGTGTCTATAGTTGAATGTGATTGATTCTTTTACAGTTCCACCCGAATTCATTTCGAGCGAGCCGCTCTGGAGCTTCTGTGGATAGACCCTCTGTTCTTTTTGATGAATCCCATTGCGACGAGTGCGCCTGTGGTAATGGCCTGGATTTTTCGTTCAGCTTTGCCTTCCAGCCTATTGTTGATGCCACCAATAAAACGGTGTTTGCATACGAGGCGCTGGTGCGCGGAACCGAAGGGCAAGGGGCCATGACTGTGCTGGATAAGGTGAATAGCCAGAACCAGTACGCGTTCGACCAGATATGCCGGGTCAAGGCGGTGAAGCTGGCGTCGCGGCTTGATATGAAGGCCATGTTGAGCATCAACTTCATGCCCAACGCGGTCTATCAGGCAGAATATTGCATTCGCACCACGCTGGCGGCCGCCAAGACCTATGATTTCGACACCCGGAAGATCATCTTCGAGGTGGTAGAGGGTGAGGAGATGACCTCGGTTGATCACCTAACCTCCATCATCGAGGCCTACAAGAGCATGGGGTTCAGCACCGCCATTGATGATTTCGGTGCCGGTTACTCCCGCTACAACCTGATGATCTCGAGCCCGCCGGATTTGCTGAAGCTGGATATGGGGCTGGTTCGCAACATTCATGCGGAACCCAACAAGCAGGCAGTGGTCTCAGGTATCATCACCATGATGCGCCAGCTTGGCGGCCGAATTGTGGCGGAGGGCGTGGAAACGCCGGAAGAATACTTCTGGTTTCGTTCTCAAGGGATTGCCCTTTACCAGGGCTACCTGTTCGCCAAACCGGGATTCGAATGTCTGCCGGAGCCGGTGTTTCCCGACTGATTGACTCTTAACAGGATGTTTCCGTGCTCTATCGCCTGATTACCCTGATTGGCGGCCTGGTCTTTGTGGCTGCCTTGTTTGCCCTGGTCTGGTTCTTCTGCAAGAAGTTTCTGGAACATCATGGCGTGACCGACCAGACCTCGGACCGCGCGACTGTACTGGCTACCTGGACCTTTGCCGGAATCGCCATCGGACTGGTGTTTGCCGTCGTGGGCGCGTTCGTGCTTGGCCCATGGGCGTTCTATCGCACCCTGCGCGGTCATGGTGTCGATATTGCCGATGGCGCGGCCATCTGGTGGGGCTTCGGTATCGTGGCGGTATCTCTGGCGATTACTGCGGCTGGCTTCTTCGGCTTTCTGATGCTGGTCGGAGCCTATTGAGCCTTTTGCAGGTTGCGCAGCAAGTCCCGAAACCACACCAGCGCCGGTTCCTGTTCATAGGCCTTGTGCCAATACAGATGCACATCAATCGACGGCATCTCCACCGGCGGCGCCAGCACTTCGATGTCGGTGTTCTGGGCAATGATCCGGGCGTAGGTTTCCGGCATCGTCAGTAACAGGTCTGAGCTCTCCACCACCCGGCAGGCCGCGTAGTAGTGCTGGCAGCGTAGGCGAATAGTGCGCTGGGCGCCGTGGCGGGAGAGCTCGAAATCCTCAATACCCGGGCCCTCGGCTCGTGACGACACCAGAATGTGCCGGGCCTCCAGATAGCTGGCCATATCCAGCCCTTGCGCGATAACCGGGTGACCCTTTCGCGCCAAGACCACCAGTCGGTCCTGCCTCAGCAGTTCATGGCTGGTCTGGTTGCTCACCGGCAGTAACACATCAATGGCAAAGTCCAGCTTGCCTGCGGCCAGTTGCGTTTCCATGTCTCGTCTTGCCACCCGTTGACTCTGCACCTCCATGTCCGGATAGGGCGCGAGTTTTGAAATCAGTTGAGGCAGAAAGGTGGATTCCAGAACATCCCGAAGGCCGAGAGCGTAGGTTTTACGCTGGCTGGCGGGGTCGAAGGCGTGAAACTGATTCACTGCACTCTGGATCTGGTTCAGCCCCGGGCGCATGGATTCCAGAAACCGTCGGGCCAGGGGGGTGGGCACCATCTGGTTACCCTGGCGGGTAAACAGCGGATCATTGAAATGATCCCGAAGCCGGGCCAGGGAATGGCTGATGGCCGGCTGGGTCAGGTGCAGGGCTTTGGCGGCCCGGGTCAGGCTGCCTTCCCGGTAGATAGTGTCGAAAACATGCAACAGGTTCAGGTCCAGTCGATTCAGGGCCATGATGGGTGTCCGTGTTCTGAATAAGTATGGTTAATGATAAATGATAAGAACAATTCAGTCGCGTAATAATGCATTGGCTCCTAGACTGTCTGCCATCTGACTGAAAGTGCGCCGCAAGGGCGCGGGCAAGCACGAGGAGCTGCACCATGGATTTCAACATTTCCGAGAAAGGCCAGGATTACCTCAAGCGCGTGAAACAGTTCATGCGTGACGAGATCTTTTCCATTGAGGAGCAGTATCACAAGGAGCTTGCCTCTCAGGATAACCGCTGGGTGGTGCTGCCGATCATCAAAGAACTGAAAGAAAAAGCCAAGGCCCAGGGCCTGTGGAACATGTTCTTCCCGGACGACAAGTACGGCTGTGGCCTGCTCAACTCCGACTACGCCCTGATTGCCGAAGAAACCGGCCGCAGCTTCATCGCCCCGGAAATCTTCAACTGCAACGCGCCGGACACCGGCAACATGGAAGTGCTGATCCACTACGGCTCCGAAGAACAGAAAGCCGAATGGCTGCCGAAACTGCTGAGTGGCGAAATCCGCTCCGCCTTCTGCATGACCGAACCGGCCGTTGCCTCTTCCGATGCCACCAACATGGAAGCCACCGCCACCGTGGAAGGTGGCGAAGTGGTGCTCAACGGCCGCAAATGGTGGAGCACCGGCATTGGCCACCCGGACTGCAAAGTCGGCATCTTCATGGGTGTAACCGACCCGGACGCCCAGAAGCACCGCCGCCACTCCATGGTGCTGGTTCCGCTGGATGCCCCGGGCATCACCATCGAGCGCATGCTGCCGGTCTTTGGTGCCTACGACGAGCCCTACGGCCACGGCCAGGTGTTGTTCGACAACGTACGTTTGCCCAAAAGCGCCATCATCGCCGGCCCGGGCCGCGGCTTCGAAATCGCCCAGGGCCGTTTGGGGCCCGGCCGCGTGCACCACTGCATGCGCGCCATCGGGGCTGCCGAGCGCGCTCTTGAGATCATGATCAAGCGCGCCATGACCCGCGAAGCTTTCGGCCGGCCAATCGCCAAGCTGGGTGGCAATCCGGACATCATCGCCAATGCCCGGATGAACATCGAACAGGCACGGTTGCTGACCCTGAAATGTGCCTGGGCCCTGGATACCAAGGGCATTATGGGCGCGTTGCAGGAAGTGTCCATGATCAAGGCGGTGGTGCCGAAGATGCTTCAGCGGATAGTGGATGACGCGATTCAGATTCACGGCGGGGCTGGTGTCAGCGACGACGATTTCCCGCTGACGGCGTTGTTCGGCTACGCTCGGGTTCTGAGGTTGGCCGATGGCCCGGATGAAGTTCATCGGGCTATGGTGGCGCGGTTGGAGCTTCGGAAGTACAAGTCCTGAGTCGGGCGTTGGAGTTTTACTCCTCTAGCCTCTGAGTGCGGAGGTGGGCGCCGGTGGCCCGGGGGTTCTGAAAAGCGCTCCTGGCGGCACATCCATGTGGCGCTTGTGTTCCGCCATCCATGGCTCCACAAATTTTCAGAACCCCCGGCCCACCGGCTCCTGCGTGCTCAGGAGAGGGCTGTCAGAACAGCATGCTCAGTGGTATGGGAGTTGGTACCGGAGGGGCTGTCCAAAAATGTCGGAGGCCATGGATGGCCGGAGAGAAGCGCACATGGATGTGCTTGTAGCGGTTTTTGGACAGCCCCTCCGGTACCAACTCTTACTCCGGGGTAAAAAAGAACAGGAACTCCAAAACATAACGGAGAGAAACAACGATGACACAACGGGTATTTATAACCGGCGGGGCCAGTGGCCTGGGCCGGGCGATTGCGTTGCGGTATGCCAAAGAAGGGGCCAAAGTCTGCATCGGGGACATTAACCCGGAGCAGGGCGTAGCCGTTGAGGCGGAACTGAACCAGGCCGGTGGCGAAGGATACTTTGTTGAATGTGATGTACGCCGCCTGAGCGACTTCGAGAAAGTCCGTGATGACCTGGTCCAGAAATGGGGTGGAGTGGACGTAGTCGTGAACAACGCCGGCGTTGCCTCCGCAGGCTCCATTGAAGACACCACCATCGGTGACTGGGAATGGATTCTAGACATCAACGTATTGGGCGTCGTGCGCGGCTGCAAAGCCTTTACCCCGCTGTTCAAGGAACAAGGCTCCGGTGCGTTTGTGAATGTGGCTTCCATGGCCGGGCTTATGCTGGCGCCATTGATGGACAGCTACAATGTTTCCAAGGCCGGGGTGATAGCCCTGTCGGAAACCCTCAGCCAGGAATTGCGTGATTCCGGCATTCACGTCAGCTGCGTGTGCCCGGCGTTCTTCCAGACCAACCTGGCCAGCACCATGCGCTCGGATATTCCCGGTATTCAACAGAACGTGAACAAGCTTATGAAGCGCTCCAGCATCACCGCCGAAGATGTGGCCGAGGATATCTTCCGCAGTGTGAAAGACAAAGACTTCTGGGTACTGCCCCACGCCAAAGAGCGCCGCATGTGGATGCTCAAGCGCCACGCACCCTGGGCGTTTGACTGGCTGATGCACCAGGAAACCAAGCGCTGGATGAGCAAGATGGGTAGCAAGGCGAACGCCTGAACACATCACAGGAGAGATTGAATGACACAGATCGACCAGGCCGTAGACATCCGTGAAGGCGAAGAGCTGGATATCAGCGCCGTCGACCAGTTCATGAAGCAGGCCATTCCTGGCCTGGAAGGCCAGCCGAGCATCAAGCAGTACCCCGGTGGTGCGTCCAATTTGACCTATCAGGTGGATTATGGCGACCAGTCCTACGTGCTGCGCCGGCCGCCGTTCGGCAAGATCGCCAAGTCCGCCCACGACATGCTGCGGGAAGCGCGGGTGATGGAGGCATTGAAGCCAGCCTATCCCTATGTGCCCAACATTGTTGCCATTTGCGACGATCACAGCGTGCTGGGGTGTGATTTCTATGTGATGGAGCGCCTCAAGGGCATCATTCTGCGCCAGGATTTCCCGAAGGATTTGGAATTGAGCCTCGAAGACACTCGCAAACTGTGCCTGAACGTGATCGACAAGCTGGTGGATCTGCATACGGTGGACGCCAAGGCCGCTGGTCTGGATAAGCTGGGCAAGGGCTCGGGTTACGTTCAGCGGCAGATTGGTGGCTGGAGCGACCGCTTCCGCAAGGCCCGTACCGACGATGTCGGTGACTTCGAAGAAGTCATGGCCTGGCTGAACGACAAGATGCCGGATGACATCGCTCAGGTGGTTATTCACAACGACTACCGTTTCGACAATGTGGTGCTGAACCCGGACAACCCGTTTGAAGTGATTGGCGTGCTGGACTGGGAAATGGCCACCATTGGTGATCCGCTGATGGACCTGGGCAACAGTCTGGCCTATTGGATCGAAGCCGACGACGAAGGCCCGTTCCAGATGCTGCGGCGCCAGCCCACGCACCGGCCGGGCATGCTGACTCGTAAAGAAGTGGTGGACTACTACATGGAGAAATCCGGCTTCCGGGCGGAAAAGTTCGACTTTTATGAAATTTACGGGTTGTTCCGCCTGGCGGTGATCATCCAGCAAATCTACTACCGCTTCTATCACGGCCAGACCAAAGACAAGCGCTTCGCTGCCTTTGGCCACGCCGCCAACTATCTGGAGAAACGGTGCCAGCGCCTGATTAGCGAGAGCACCCTGTAATGGCCACGATTTATCTGGTGCGCCACGGTCAGGCCAGTTTCGGCAAGGAAAACTACGACCAGCTCTCGCCGCGAGGCTGGGAGCAGGGCAGGATTCTGGGCCGCTGGCTGGCGGGCAAGGTGGAGCCGGGTGCTGTTTTTGGCGGTAACCTGCAGCGCCATCGGGAAACGGTGGAGGCGATCACTACCGGTTACGGTGTCAGCCTGCCGGATATGCAGGTGCTGGAAGGCCTGAACGAGTTTGATCATCTGGAAGTGGTGGAGCGCCTGCGCCCGGAATGGGCGGATAAACAGGTGATGGCGCGGGACCTCGCCAGCTTTCCCAAACCTGCAAGAGCCTTCCAGCAGGCTTTCGAGAAGGCGGTGGCCCGATGGGTGAGCGGCGAGTTCGACCAGGAATACAGCGAAACCTGGCACGGATTCCGGCAGCGGGTTGGCCATGCACTGGATCAGCTGATTAACCTGGCCGATGGCGCCGATGTGATTGTGTCTACCTCTGGCGGTCCCATTGCGGTCATTGCCCAGCGCCTGCTGGAACTGTCAGACCACAAGGCGCTGGAAATGAACAACGTGATCGCCAATACCAGCGTGTCCCGTATTCTGTATTCCGGCCCCCGGCGCAGCCTGGCCGTATTCAACAACTATAGCCACCTGGAAGCGGAAGACCCCGCCCTGGTGACATTCCGATAAGCTGAGGGAACTCCATGAGCAACAAAAACCTGTTCGACCTGACTGGCAAAGTCGCCCTGGTAACCGGCGCCAGCCGCGGTATCGGCGAGAGTATCGCCCGTACGCTGGCTCATTACGGTGCTCACGTGATTGTCAGTAGCCGCAAGATTGACGGTTGTGAGGCCGTGGCCAACAGCATCCGTGAAGACGGCGGCAGCGCCGAAGCCTTCGCCTGCCACATCGGCGAGATGGACCAGATTGAAGCGGTGTGGGAGCACATCGCCAAAATGCACGGCAAACTGGATATCCTGGTCAACAACGCCGCGGCTAACCCGTATTTTGGCCCGGTTGAAGACACCGATCTGGGTGCTTTCCACAAAACCGTGGATGTGAACATCCGTGGTTACTTCTTCATGTGTGCCCGTGGCGCCCAGCTGATGAAGAAAAACGGCGGCGGTTCCATTGTGAACGTGGCGTCGGTTAACGGCGTAAACCCTGGCCACTTCCAGGGCATCTACTCGGTGACCAAGGCCGCAGTGATTTCCATGACCAAATCCTTCGCCATGGAGCTGGGCCAGCAGAATGTGCGGGTGAATGCCTTGTTGCCGGGCCTGACGGACACCAAGTTTGCCAGTGCCCTGACCACCAACGAGGCCATTAAGAAACAGGCCATGGCCCACATTCCGATGAAGCGCGTGGCGGATCCGGACGAGATGGCCGGTACTGTGCTGTATCTGGTATCTAATGCTTCCAGCTATACCACTGGTGCCTGCATTAATGCGGACGGTGGTTACCTGACGGTTTAAAAGCTGATCGATACGCAAAAAGGGCCGGATGATACGGAGTCATCGGGCCCTTTTTCGTTGGTATCGCAATCGGTTTCTAACTACAGGTGAGCGCTGCGAAATCTCCGTTCAGCTCACTGGCCCTGGCCAGCAGGTGATCCTGATGCCGGGTATCTCCAGCCTGCAGAAGATCGTGCATCAAACCGGCCATGGCCACCCGGCTTTCGGCCAGCATGGCCTGGTACTCCGCGCCTCTGGCACGCTCTGAGTGAACCATCAGCTCTTTCACCTGGTCAGCAAAGCCGGGCTCGCCTCGTTGCTCCAGTACGTCTAGCAATGTTAATTGCCAGTTTCTTCGCCCCGCTAACCAGATTTCCGTTTGCCGGCCACGATCCGCTGACCAGCTTTCGACGATGGCCCGCTGTTGCTGATTCAGGTCGCCAAGCCATCGTTCAATGCGTTCAATAGTCCGTTCAGAGCGCGCCTGTGCCGTTTTAGCGGGTGTTCCCTCCAGCATTTCCTGCTCCAGCTCCTGCTGCTTGTTCGCCATGTTGTCGGCTAGTTGCGCTACCTGCTCATCCGATAGAGAAGACAGCAGATTGACGGCTACCGGAGTGGCCCGTTCCAACAATTCGGGTAAGAAGTCCATGAGTTGTTCCTGGTGGAACAGAACCGTGGCCTCGCTCGGCGTCCCTTCCTCCAGATCTGATTTGAGGACTGCCAACCATTGCTGGTAACGGGGCAACTCTGCCGAGCAATGCCATTGTCTGAGCGCTTCCAGATCCTGACTCAACTGAGCTTCTTGTTCACCGGTCAGGCTGATGTAATCCTCCACCCACCAGACGACGCCCCAGTCGGCGTACCGGTAGGCCAGGCGCGTCTGACTGCAGCCCGCCAAAAACGTCAATAACACCAGCCCGACGATCCAGCGGGCGCGGCGTGTTCCGGGCGTTGGGGCATCCACTACCTGTACTCCTTGGTAAAAAGCCGTATGGAAAAATGTTGCATGCTCACTAAGATGTTGCGATCCAGCATCGGTGGCAGTGTCTTTTCTCCTACGCTGCGGTCGCCTGATTGGATTCGGCAGTGTTCCATACGTTAAAACCGGGAAGGAAAACATGTCCAGTTACAAGCAAACGCGTGTGCGCCAGTTTGTTTTTGCCTTTTACATGTCCGGCATCATGTCGCTATTGATGTCCGGGATTATTACCCTGATCAACACCGGCCTGATTAACGGATTTTTCCATCGCTGGGCCGCAGCATTTGCGGTCGCTTGGGCCGTGGTCTTCCCGCTGGTCAGCTTTATCGCACCAATGGCAGGCAAAATGGCGGACTGGACCATGGCCCGATTGTTTTCCAAAGAACGCCGGCCAGACTGATAAAGGCACTGTATCGCTGTAGTTCACCTTACAATTGTTCGCTGTAATGTAAAAAACTGTAAATCCGTTTCTCTCGCCTTACCGTAATTTGCTTTCGACACTGGTCAGGGACTGAATCAGTGCAGGTTCGAACCACTTTAACCTGGTAATCAACCCTCCAGACGAGGCACGAAAAATGAAAGCAAAATACGCTTTACCCATGGTTTTAGCGGGCAGTGTCATGCTATCCGGTTGTTGGCTTGATGACGATGATAACGGCACTACCGAGGCTGCAACGCAAAGCATCCTGGAAATCGCTGTTGAGAATGCAAACACGACGATTCTGGAAGCTGCCGTTCTTGAGGCCGACCCATCCATCGCGGAACTGCTCGGTGGCGATGACCAGTTAACGGTGTTCGCACCGACAGATGCGGCCTTCGAAGCCCTGTTGGACGACTTGGGACTCACGGCGGAAGAGTTGTTAGCCAACACAGAGTTATTAAACACAGTTCTTACCTACCATGTCCTTGCAACGTCCGTGGGTGAAGTGAAGGCAGCCGCTGCGATTAGCGTCGCGCAAAGCCCGGTCCCACAAAACCTCGTTCCAACAGTGAACGGTGAAAACGTCGCGCTTTCGATCTCCCAGGAAAGCGGTGAAGACGTGCTATACGTCAACACCTCTCGAGTAACGGGGCCTGATGTAGACGCCACCAATGGTGTTATTCACCTTATTGACAAAGTACTGCTTCCGCCTCCGAGCGATCTCAGTGATACAGATGCAACAATCGGGGCTATCGTGACGGCGCTTGCAGAGGCTGGAGAAGGTGCCGAGTTTACAACGCTTTTGGCGGCACTTAAGACTGATGGCGCTTCCGAGTTGCTAGCGGCAGCTTTGAATGAGAATGCGACTCTAACTGTGTTCGCGCCGACAGATGATGCTTTTGGGGATTTACTATCGGAATTGAATCTCACACCAGAGCAGTTGCTGGCAGATGAAAATCTGCCGACAGTTCTAGAGCAACATATTATTGCCGGCAGTTCGGTCGGTTCTCTCACTGCATACGCTTCGAACGGCGGTACAGTACCTACCTTGGCTGGCACCACTTTGAATGTTGACATCCAAAACAACGCTTTGATTATCGAGGGAAGTACCGTCATCGAAGCCGATGTTGAAGCGTCGAACGGCGTGATTCATGTGATTGATAAGGTGATTTATACCGTCGACTAGTAGATGAACTACTGTGCCATTGTTCAAAGCATGAGTAGTGGGCCGGCTGTTGTTGCCGGCCTTTTTATACTGGCTTATTGAATAGAAGATGCCGGATTTTCATCGGCAGATTGAGATAGGGTCACCCCCACCGGTGGCCGGAAATGCAGAGAGTAGAGTACCCGATCCAGAACCGCCTGACCGTTCCAGGCCGGATCGTTGTTCACCATACCGACAATGGCCCAGGTGGTGTTGTTATCGTCCCGGGTGAACCCCGCGATTGAGCGAACATTCTCCAGATAACCGGTTTTGATTCGGCCTTCGCCATCCATACCGGTGTTGCGAAGCCGGCGCGCCATGGTTCCGTCCATGGCGATAATGGGCATGGAGGCCATCAGGTCAGAGGCGTAGGGGCTGTCCCAGGCCTGTTGCAGTATCTGGGCGCCTTGCCGGGCCGTGATGCGACCATGGCGGGTGAGCCCGGCGCCATTGTCAATCACCATGCCTGCGGTGTTGATGCCCATATTCTCCAGCCATTCGTACACTGTGCGGATACCGGCTACCCGGTCGTCTTTGTCATCTTCCTTGCGGAACTCGGCGCCAATGGTCAGCAGCATCTGGCGGGCCATGACGTTGCTGCTCCATTTGTTGATGTCTCGCACCATGGAAACCAGATCAGGTGAGGTGGTGCGCATGATCAGCCGGGCGTCTTCCGGTGTGCTCTCAAAGCGGTCGCCACCGCTGACAATAATGCCCATGTCCGACAGCACAGAGCGAATCACGGAAGCGGAGTACCGTTCGTGCGGTAGCAGAGACAGGTAGGTGGTGCTGCGGCAGCCTTGCGGTAACTGCCCGGTTACCCGAACCGTTACCTGATGGTGTTCATGAAATACCGGCTCCCAGTCAAAGCGGCTACGAGCAGGGCAGGGACCTTCCGGTAATGCGGTTACCCGGTTATCAATGGAGACTTCGCCCAGATCCGGGGTTGTCCAGGCCTGTGTTCCACGCTCATCGGCGCGTACCTGAAAATGCAGCAGATTCAGGTTGGTCAGATAGCCGGAGGGTTCCACCAGAAAGGGCGCGTGGGGGTTGTCGCCGTTATCCTCGAACGTCGGGAAGCCGCCGTCGACGCGGAAATAGCTGCCATCCAGTACCAGGTCGCCTTCAATGCGGTTAATGCCCATGCTCTTGAGTTCACGCAGGGTGCTCCAGAGCCGTTCCAGAGTCAGTTTGGGATCGCCGCCGAAGCGCACGTAGAGGTTTCCTTCAAGGCTGTCGCCCACCATCATGCCGTCTGTGAGGAAATCGGTCTTCCAGTGGTGGGTAGGGCCCAGGAGTTCCAGGGCAGCATAGGTGGTTACCAGCTTCATGATGGAGCCCGGGCTCATCAGTGTGTCAGCGTTTACATACTGCTCAATGCCGGGGCCGTTGAGGGGAATAACGGCAACACTCAGAGCTTCATCGCTGTTCAGGGATTTGCTGGCGTAACTTCGGATCTGGCTGGCCCAGTGACGGGAGCTGGCAAAGGCCTCTTCCGCAGAGGTCTGTTCTTGAGCGAAAGCCTGGCCGAGCGGGGCGCTGGCCAACGCGATGGCCAGCGCCACTGCTCCTGACGCAAATCTGCCTGTGGCAAGACCTTTGCCTGCCTGCAACCCCTGAGTATTCATGACCGGAACCCGTTGTTGTGTTCTCTTTGTACAATAGCCCATTCTGTGCGTATGTACTATGCAGAAAAGCTATACATGACGTTAAAAAATGGCAGTAGAGTCTTTGTTTATATTGAGTTTTTGTGACATCGAGTAAGTGGCCTGAAGAATCAGTGAGTTAGTATGACGCCGGCACAGGGGCCTGCGGGCCAATGGGCACAGATTCTCCTGTGGGACAATGCAGAAAATGACGAAAACAAGGGAACGATCATGTTAAAAACGCTGAAGCATCAGGTGAATGTGCTGGAATCGGTTGCCACTTCTTCTTTTGCAGCCTGGCGCGGGTGCCTGGTTATCAAGGCTGTTCCGCAACCTGAGAAGCCGCTGGTTCTCTATGACATTGAAGCCTGTCCATACTGCCGACGTGTTCGTGAGGTGCTGACGGCATTGCATCTGGACGTTGAGATTCGACCCTGCCCGAAGGGTGGTCGGGTATTCCGCCCGGAAGCCGAGACCCTGGGGGGCAAACAGCAGTTTCCCCTGCTGCATGACCAGAACACCGGCGAAGTGCTGTATGAATCCGAGGCGATTATCGAGTATCTGTTCCGCCAGTATGCGCATCGTTCCGTGCCGCGCTACTACCAGGGCCGTCCCTGGCAACCGGCACTCGGCGCTGCAGGCTCCGGGGCCAGTGAGCTTCGCGGGATGCGGGCGCGGCCAGCCCGGCGGCCTGAGCAGGGGCTTCACTTGTGGAGTTTCGAGGGCAGCCCGTTCTCGCGCCTGATTCGGGAACGACTCTGCGAAAACGAGATTCCGTACACCTTGCATAATCTGGGCAAGGAACACTGGACCGAAGCCGGCCCGGCCCGGCAGCGTATCAAACCCGGTCCGTATCGGCCCATTCCTGGCGGCAAGCGGGACGCGTTTTTCCAGCAACATGGCCGGGTGCAGGTGCCCTACCTGGAAGATCCCAATAGCGGGGAGGGGTTGTTTGAATCGGCGCGCATTCTTGCTTATCTGGAAAAAAACTACGGGTAACGAGTTTGCGGAACCAGGGCTGCTAATCCGGCTGCCAGCCGGTATCATCTGCGCGAACAGTGAGTCTTCGCGGAGTCAGGAGTGTTATGTATACCGGCCAGTGCCTTTGTGGCGATATCCAGTTTGAATACGATGGCCCAATAGGGCCCGTGGCGCTGTGCCACTGCAGCCAGTGCCGCCGCAATCATGGCAGTGCCTTTTCAGCCAGTGCGCCGGTTCAGGCTGTCCGGTTCCGATTTACGGCCGGTGAGGACCGGATCACCGAATTTGAATCCCGGCCCGGCAAATACCGGGCCTTCTGTAGCCGTTGTGGAAGCCCTCTTTACAGCCGGGTCGACGCTATTCCTGGCATCCTCAGGCTGCGAATTGGCGTGATCAATGAGCCGCTGGGAAAAAAGGCGGCCCAGCATGTTTATGTGGGGTCGAAATCTGACTGGTTCGAGATCACCGACAACCTGCCGCAGTTCGAGAAAACCGAAAGAACCAACGACCCGCACTGAGCCTCAATCCGCCGGCACCATCCGGTATACCTTGCCGTTATCGGAGTCGGTCAGCAGCCAGAGTGCACCGTCCGGCCCCATGCGCACGTCGCGGATACGCTCACCCAGGTCGGTGAGCAGGTCTTCCTCTTCGGTTACTTGTTCTCCGTCCAGGGACAATCGTACCAGTTTCTGAAGCTTCAGGGCGCCGACAAACAGATCGCCCTGCCACTGCGGGAACAGCTCTCCGGTATAGAACGCCATACCAGAGGGCGCAATGGACGGGTCCCAGTAATGCAGCGGTTCCGTGATGCCTTCCATTGTGGTGCGGCTGGAGATCGGAAGGCCCGAGTAGTCAATACCGTAGGTGACCTTGGGCCAGCCATAGTTGTTACCCGCGCGAAGGATATTGATCTCATCGCCTCCCCGGGGGCCATGTTCATGGCTCCAGATCTCACCGGTTTGTGGATGCCAGGTCATGCCCTGAATGTTGCGGTTGCCATAGGTGAAGAAAGACGCGTTGAAGCCGCTCCGATCGGCAAAGGGATTACCACTGGCGGGCTCTCCGTTGATGGTGATTCTGTGAACGCCACCGGCATCGTCTGCGGTATCCTGGGCACGATCCATTTCACCCCGGTCACCGACTGAGATGTATAGATTGCCGTCGCGATCAAACTGCATCCGGCCTGCGAAGTGCCGGCTGGTGTTTGAGCGGGGAAGAGCCTCGAAGATCACCTCGACATCTTGCAAAGAGTTGTCAGCCAGAGTTGCCCGGGCAACCCGGGTGGTCATGCCCTCGCGATTACGATGGGCGTAGCTAAGGAACAACAGCCGGTTAGTCTCGAAATCCGGATGCAGCAGCACATCCAGCAGACCACCCTGGCCCGAAACGACTAGCTCCGGCAGGCCTTTGACTGGTTCACTGCGAAGTTGCCCATTTTCCAGAATTCGCAAACGGCCCTCCCTTTCAGTAATCAGTGCAGACCCGTCGGGCAGAAAAGCGATGGCCCAGGGGTGTTCCAGCCCCGCGGCTACGGTTTCCAGATGAAAGTCTGCCTTTTCGGATTGAAAGGTCTGGTTTGCCTGTGTGGCCAGGGCTGCCGAGACCAGTAAGCTGGCCAGGCTCCACTTCCAGAATTTGCGCTTGAACATATCCGTCTCCGCCTCTCTGCTGTTTTTAGAGATCTTCAGCACCTGCAATAACCATAGCAGGTCGTGGTATTGCGGCCGATGCGAGCCTCTGGAGATATAGAGTTTCGTGATAATCCCAGATCATTTGCATTTGGTGTTTCAAATCGAAACCATTCGCATTAACATAGTGGGGTTTAAAAATGACATGGTCTTAATCAACCAAGGAGCCGTTAGATGTCTCTGAATCCGGAGCCCCGATTTAGAAGAAAAACCCTGATCACTGCCATGATGTGTGCGACTCTGCCAGGACTGGCAGCAGCGCAGGGCAGCGAACCGAAGGCATTGGAAGCCCTGGATGTTACCGCAAGCCGTGGCCAGGTGGCCTCGGAAGCGACGGAGAGTTACATTAGCGGTGCCAGCACAACCTCCATGAAGATGGAGCTGTCACACCGGGAGGTCCCCCAGGCCGTCACGGTCATTACCCGCGAACAGATGGACGATTTCGCCCAGAACGACATCAACGATGTTCTGGAAGGCACCACCGGTGTCACCGTAGAGTCGGTGGAAACAGACCGCACGTACTACACCTCACGTGGTTTCGATATCAATAACTTCCAGTACGACGGTGTTGGCATGCCGGCGGTATATGACAACGTTCAGGGTGAGCTGGACACAGCCTTCTTTGATCGCGTGGAGGTGGTTCGGGGCGCCAACGGTTTGATGACCGGTTCCGGCAGCCCGGCCGCCACAGTCAACTTTATCCGCAAGCGCCCAACCGCAGACGCCAATGCCTCGGTTGCGGTGACTGGTGGTTCCTGGGACAAAAAACGGATTGTCGGTGATGTTTCCGGTGCCGTGTCTGAATCCGGTGCGGTGCGCGGCCGGGTGGTTGCCGGTTATGAGGACAAAGGCTCCTACCTTGACCGGTATAACAACGAAAAGCAGATGTTTTACGGGGTGCTGGAAGCAGACCTGACCGATACCACGTTGCTAACTCTTGGCCACGCCATTCAGACGTCTGATACAGACAGTCCGTTGTGGGGTGCGCTGCCTTTGTTCTACTCCGATGGCTCAGCGACGGATTTTGCGCGTTCAACCAGCACGGCGTCAGACTGGTCCTACTGGGACAACACCCAGCACAACAGCTTTGTTGAATTGCGTCAGGAGCTTGCTGGTGGCTGGAGAGCCACGGGCACGGTGTTCCGTTTGGAGAATGAAAGTGATTCTGAGCTTTTCTATCAGTTCGGGACTCCGGATCGGCAAACCGGCCAGGGGCTGTTTGCCTATCCAAGTCAATACGACCTGGATGTGGAACAATGGGTGGTCGATGCGTATGCCACTGGCCCCTTCACCCTGGCCGATAGAACTCACGAACTGGTGGTTGGGGTCAATTGGTCCCGTTCAGAAACCGAAGATGAGTCGCGGTTCGATTATAACTACACACAGGGTGTTTTCGTTCCGCTGCCTCCTCTCAATGACTGGGATGGCAATTTTGCCAAGCCAGACTTGGTCTATGCTCCTTCGGGCTCTGACTGGACCGACCGCGAAACGTCCACCTATGCTGCCGCTCGTTGGTCGCTGACCGATCAACTTACCGCCATTACCGGGCTCCGTCTGACCTGGCTGGATAACAAGGGCGAAAGCTACGGAGCGACCAAGGAAAGTAGCTACGATGCAGTGGAAACGCCATACGCAGGTCTGATCTATGACATCAATGACGATCATTCGGTCTACGCCAGCTATACCGAGATTTTCACTCCCCAGACTGAAGTGGACATCAATCGCGATCGACTGGATCCGATTGACGGGGTCAACTATGAGCTGGGCCTGAAAAGTGAGTTTCAGAACGACCGTGTGAACACCACTATTGCTTTGTTCCAGACTGAGCAGAAGAACGTAGCCGAGGCAGAAGGAGTGTTCTCCGGAACCAATGATTCTTACTACACCGCTGTGGATGGGTTGACCAGCCAGGGTGTGGAGGCCGAAATAGTGGGTGATCTCACCGACCGAATCCAGCTCTTCGCCGGTTATACCTATGTGGATATTGAGGACAAGGATGGTAAAGGGGCCAAGTCCTTCGTGCCGGAGCATCTAGCCCAGTTGCGCGCTACCTGGAAGGTGCCTGGGGTCGAAGGGTTCAAGCTTGGTGGCAAGGTACGCTGGCAGTCTGAGATCACCCAGGAACAGGGTGTTGCTACCACCGGCCCGAATGCTGGTGAGACCATCGTCACAGAGCAGGACAGCTATGCGGTGCTGGATCTGATGGCAAGCTATGATTTCGCCCGACACTGGAATGCAACCCTGAACGTAAACAACGTTACCGACGAGAAGTACATCGAGAGCCTGAAGAAATTTGGTGCCTCGGCCCAGGGTTTCTACGGTGAGCCGGCCAATGCCAGCCTGACCGTTTCCTGGGTGTATTAATCACAGGGTGGGGCAGTCGGCGCTGCGCTGGCTGCCCCGGTTTTGTTGATCAAGCCTCAAGGAGAGTGAGCATGAATCTGGAACAGGAAATACTCGATGGATTGAAGCTGGCGGCAGGTTCAGGTGCCGTCATAGGATTGATTGCGTTGGGAGTGATACTGGTTTCGATGCTCGGAGCTAGCTGATCCGCTCTTTCCGATAGATCCCACACGTTCCGCAATAGCCGCCTCCGGGCAAAAGATATTTGAGGCAGCACCCTTTGCGCTGAGGGATGGCACACCACTGTTGGCTGAATTCTGCCGGAATCCAGTCAATGTATCGGTTGGCCTCGCATTTGAACTGCGCCAGCCAGCTACCGGCCTGTTTACACAACTCTGCCGGATTAACCCGGTTCCACACCACCGAATAGGGCGCACCCAACGCCAGCCCGACACTGCTCCAGTAGGCCCCTGGACTAACCCCGAAATGCTGCCGGAACACACCGTACCAGTCTTGCATCTGTTCACTGAGAATTCTTATGAACGCCTCAGGCTCCAGGATCTCCTGTTCACTGGCCGCATATTGCCAGCGAGACGGGTCCGCTGGTGTTGATGTTGTCGGGCACAGGAAAACCCGCCGGGGATCGAGTGCAGCACTGCTGCCATCCCTGAACAGCCGGATCACCAATGGTCCGATAATCTGAAGTGCCAGGCTCTGGTGCAGGACAGAAAGCCGCGCCTTGCGGAGCCTCGGATGATCGGCATCCTGATAGTCCTTGAGGACCTGTTGTTGCAGAAGGTCTGGATTTGCCAGTAGCTGGGCCAGGGAGAACAACGCGGGCTGTTCGCGGTTGGCGGGTGTCAGTGCGCTGTCCATCAGAGTGGTAGCGTCAAGGCCGTGGCGGGCCAACAGATTGTGGTAATCCGTCAGCCATTGCGTTGCTGTCTCAGCCGCGACCATGACGGCTTAGCCCCCACAAGAAGTACAAGCCGCCGACCAGGGCGGCCAGCAGCCCCGCGGGTAGCTGATTGGGATACACCAGAACCCGGGCCAGGTAGTCGGCCAGTGAAAGCAGTAGGCCCCCTGCCAGGGCTGCGACCAGCATTTGCCGGCCCACGGTCTGTTGTCCCAGTACCCGGGCCAGGTGCGGGGCGATCAACCCGACGAAGCTTAATGGCCCGATCACTACAGTCGACGCCGCGGTCAGCACGGCAGCCAGCACCAGTAGAAGAAGTCGCGCCCGTGGCACCCGCAGTCCCAGGGCAGAGGCGGATGTTTCGCCCAGGGGCAGCAGTGTGAGCGGTCGCAGGGCAAGCAAGAGCAAGGTCGAAAGGCCTACCACCAGTGCCAGTAAACCGATGGCTTCGGATTCCGAGATCAGCCAGGTGGAGCCGTACATCCAGTTCAGCAGGCGTGCTGCAACGGTGCCGCCAGAGGCCATCACCAGTCTCAGGCCGGCATCCATGAAAACGTACAGTGCCAGGCCGCCAAGCAACAGCTGGTTGCCCGCGAACTGGTGCTTGCGGGCCAGCAACAGTAACAGGCCCAGAGCGCCGAAGGCACCCGCCGTGGCCGCCGCCAGTTGGCCAAGGCGGCCAATCTCAAGCCCTGTCAGGACCATAACCACCATCACCAACGCTGCACCGCCGCTGATGCCCAGCAGCTCCGGGCTGCCCATGGGGTTGCCGGTCATCCGCTGAATCAGGGTGCCGGCCATACCCAGAGCCATGCCCGCAAGGATGGCAGCCATCAATCTTGGGCCTCGCCATACCCAGGCGTCTGTCCACTGCGCCAACGGGGTCCAGTTCCAACCTTCAAGACCCGGAGACCAACTCATGGAAAGAATGATCGTCAGGGCTAACAGAGAGCACAGAGTTCCGGCAACCAACAGCGGGCTTCGGCGGCGCGGCAGAAAGCCCGCAGGTCCGTTGCCCTGGTCAGGCATATGGTGAGTGTTTCGGAACCCCTGAAGTGCCAGAAGGATAACCGGGCCGCCAATGAGAGCGGTGGTGGTACCGGTCGGCACCAGCGAGCCGCCATCCCAGGCAGTCGCCCATTGGGCCAGAGTATCCGCCAGTAACAGCAGGCCGCCACCAGCCAGTGTGCTCCAGCACAGCCGTTCGGTCAGTGTTCTGGCGCCCAGCAGTCTTGCCAATACTGGTGCTGCCAGGCCAACAAATGCGACAAGACCAACCCGGCTCACCACCACGGAGCTCATAAGCACCACCAGGAAAAGTGCAGCGGCGCGAAGCAACGACACCTTTGCCCCCAGCGAATCTGCCGAGGCCTGACCAAGCTGAAGCAGCTGTAGCGGGCGCATCAGGGCCAGCATGAGCGCTGCAATAACCAGCACCCGGGGAAGCAGATCAAAGAATGGGGCCCAGTTATTCTGTACCAGAGATCCCGCGCCCCAGATAAACAGATTACCGAGCCACTCACCTTTCAGAAGCAGGAAGGCCATGTTGATGGCGCCGAGAAAAAAGGTAACCACCAGCCCGGCCAGAATCACGGTGACAGGTGAGAAGCCAAGCCGCCATGTCAGCACTATTACAAGGCCGATGGCGAGCAAGCCACCGGCTACTGCGGCAAGATCAGGGCTGAAAGCCAGCAAACCTGGTGCAAACAGGGTGGCAAAGGTAACACCGAATTGTCCTCCGGCTTCGACCCCGAGGGTAGTGGGTGAGGCCAATGGGTTGCCAAGTACCTGTTGGGTAACAGCTCCTGCCAATCCCAGTGCGCAGCCAATCAGTATCGCGATGGAGACCCTCGGTGCCCAGCTGAAGTGGGCCAGAACGGAGGCGTACTGATTGCCATCAAAGGTCCAGAATGCGGCGAGAAGCTGTGAAAAGTGCAGTTGGTCGAACCAGGGTAAGGCGCTGGCGCTGAAAGCGGTAAGCCAGAGTAGCGCGACCGCAATCGGAAGCCTGGCGGGAATCGTCGGGCGACTGACGGTGTGCAGAGCGGATTCAACGGCGGACATTGTCACTGCCCCCTTCAATCAGAGCGTTGGTCAGGGCAATGGCCAGGCGCTTCACCGGATAAACCCCACCAAAAGGCCAGGCAGCGGGAATCCGGTAGATCTCGTCGTTCTGTACCGGTGGCAGGTAGGTCCAGAAGGGACTGTTAGCCAGACTGTCAGCCAGGCCCGGAACCAGTGGCTCTATCACCACGATGCGGCTGTTTCGTGCATCTGCCACAGATTCAAGGCCTATGGCTGAAAACCCCCAGTAGTTGCCTGGATCTGACCAGGCATTGGTAAGCCCAAGGTTTTCCAGGGCAGTCTGGAACAGACCGTTGGGGGCATAGATGCGGACATGGCGGTCGTCCATAAAGTTCACCAGGGCAACCGGCTTCTCGGTAATGCCAGCCCGTTTCAGGCGCTCCCTCTGTTGACGCAAGGTCTGTTCGATATCGGCCAGTACCCATTCGGCCCGGTCGATCCGGCCGGTGATTTCGCCCAGGGTTATTAGCATTTCCTGGGCCCTGTCGAATGGTCGGGCGTCTTTTTTATACACGCTGATGACGTAGGTTGGCGCAATCCGCTCCAACAGTTCGGCCGCGGGAGCCATTTCGGTGCTGGTGACGATCAGGTCGGGTTTCAGTTCTGCGATTGCCTCCAGGCTGGGCGCGACCCTGGTGCCGACATTGGCGACGCTGTCAGGCAGTTCCGGCTCCTGTACCCAGGTGTGATAGCCGGCTTTGTCTGCCACGCCAACGGGGGTGATACCCAGTAATAGCAGCGTCTCGGTGGCGGCCCAGTTCAGCGCGATAATGCGTTCAGGGGGCTCTTCAAGGGTTAGTGTGCCGCCTTCGTGGTGCCAGGTCTGGGCGGTTCCTGCGATCGGCAGCAGAAAGAGCAGCGCGCCGAGCATCATGGCTTTCGTGTTAATGGACATAGGAAACCCATTGCCCCGGCGCCCGCTCCATCACGCCCATGGGAACGCTGTAGATGGACTCAAGAATCTGGCTGTCCATGATCTCTGCCGGAGTGCCATCGGCCACCACCTGGCCCGCTTTCAGGGCCACCAACCGGTCGCAGAAGCGGGAGGCCAGATCGACATCATGCAGTACCACAATCACGGTCAATTCGCGCTGGCGGGCAAGGCGCTGAACAAGGCGCAACGTTTCTACCTGATGCTTTACATCCAGGGCGGAGATGGGTTCGTCCAGCAGCAGGCAGCGTGTTTGCTGTGCCAGCAACATGGCAATCCAGGCGCGTTGGCGCTCGCCACCAGAGAGAGTGTCGACAGAGCGGTGTTCAAAAGGTTTGAGGTCGGTGTCTGCGATAGCCTGATCAATCAGCGCATAATCCGCATCGCTGTAGCGGCCAAGAGGGCCTCGCCAGGGGTAGCGGCCCAGCGCGATCAGCTCCCGGACCGTCAGGCCATCGGTGCCCGGCGGGTGCTGGGGCAGGTAGCCGACAATCCTGGCGAAAGCGCGGGCGCCCAGACTTTTCGCAGCGTTACCCTCAAGCCTGACATCACCGGTACTGGCTGGAATCTGCCTGGCCAGTGTCTTTAACAAAGTGGATTTCCCCGAGCCGTTGTGGCCAAGCAGGGCGGTCACCTGGCCTTCGTTAAAGGCCAGGTTAATGTTATGAAGGATAGCCGTGCTACCAATGTGAACGGCGAGATCGCGGACATCAAAAAACGCGGACATTCAGATTCCCCTGTTTCTGTGGCTGGCAGGATAATCTAAATGCGAATACCTATCAATGATAAGTGGTGAACAGAATTACCTTCTCACGCCTGACCTGTTTGCACGCGCCACTGCGCGGCGTAGGCTCCGTTATTGCGTATCAGGCTGTCGTGATCGCCTTCCTCAACAATCCGGCCATTCTCGACCACGGCAATGGTGTCCGCATCCACAATGGTGGAAAGCCGGTGGGCAATCATAATGACGGTGCGGTTATGACCAATGTGCTTGAGTGAGCGCTGAATGGCAGCTTCGGTTTCGTTATCCACGGCACTGGTTGCTTCGTCCAGAACCAGAATGGGGGGATTCTTCAGCAGCGCCCGGGCCAGGGACAGCCTTTGACGCTGGCCGCCCGAGAGGCGAATGCCCCGCTCACCGACGGGGGTGTCCAGACCTTGCGGTAGTCCCTCAATGAAGGACCAGGCCTCGGCAGTCCGAGCGGCCTCCATGATCTCTTCTTCGCTTGCTTCCGGTTTGCCATAGGCGAGGTTGTCACGGATGCTGCCTTCAAACAGATAGACATCCTGGCTGACCAGTCCAATGGCATCGCGCAGGGACTTCAGACTGACCTCTCGAATGGGCTGGCCGTCAATGCGGATATCACCATGGGCGGGGTCATAGAATCGCAATAACAGTTTGATCAGCGTGGACTTGCCGGAGCCGGTTGCGCCCACCAATGCCAGGGTATTGCCTGCCGGAACGTTCAGGGTAATGTCCTGTATATCCGCGCCACTGCCAGCGTAACGGAAGCTCACCTGGTTGAATGAAACCTTTCCGCGAACGGGTTGTTCCAGGGACTTGCCGGCTTCATCCCGGACGTTGACCGGTTCGGCGAGCAGATCGAGAATCCGTCGGGTACTGGCCATGGCCCGTTCAAACAGATCAATCACTTCCGCCAGCCCGGTCAGGGGCCAGAGCAGTCGCTGAGTGAGGAACACCAGCACCCCGTAAGCGCCCACGTTCAGGCTGCCTTCCAGCGCCATCATGCCGCCAACGGTAAAGGTGGCCAGGAAGCCGGCCAGAATGGCCATTCGAATGACCGGAATGAATGCGGAGCTGATACGAATGGCGCGGCGGTTAGCATCAACATAAGCTTCGCTCGCGTCCTTCAGGCGTTTGGCTTCCCGCTGTTCGGCGGTGAAGCTCTTGATTGTGGCGATGCCACCCAGATTGTTGGCCAGGCGGCTGGACAGGTCGCCTACTTTCTCCCTTACGTCTGCGTACAGCGGGCCGGCTTTGTGCTGGAAATAGAAGGCACCCCAGATGATCAGGGGAATCGGTGTGAACGCCAACAGGGCAATCAGTGGCGACAGCACAAAGAATACGGCACCCACAGCCACTACAGTAACCGCTACCTGAATCATGGCATTGGCGCCGCCATCCAGGAAACGCTCCAGCTGGTTTACATCGTCGTTCATGGTGGCTACCAATTGTCCGGAGCTGTTGGCCTCAAAGAAGCTCATGTCCAGACGCTGGGCGTGTTCGTAGGCATCTTGTCGGAGATCGGACTGCAGTCGCTGAGCCAGGTTGCGCCAGAGAATCTGGAACAGGTACTCAAACAGCGACTCGCCAGCCCAGATGAAGAAGGTGAGCACCGCCAGGATGGTGATCTGTTCCTGCGCAGTCTCAAAGCCCAGGCCGGCAACGAAGCTCTCTTCCTGGTTCACCACCACATCGATGGCGACGCCGATCAGTATTTCCGGGGCAATGTCGAAGAGCTTGTTGATGATGGAGCAGGTGGTGGCGGCGATGATCTGGCGCCGGTAACCACGCGCGTATCGAAGCAGGCGGCCGAGAGCGGCAAAGCTGCTGGTGTGCTGGGCGCGTGTGGTCATGTTCCGCTTCCTTCTGCTGTCTGGTTGTCAGAGGCGGGAAGGGTAGCGGATTCTTCTGTTTATTAAAACAGAATCATTTTCACTTGCGTGCGTTTCTTTGCAGCCATCGGTCCAGTTGGTCGGCAAACTCTTTTCGATCTCCCTGGCTGAATGGGGCCGGCCCGCCGGTTACCTGGCCGGCGTTACGCATTTCTTCCATGAAGTTACGCATGGCAAGGCGCTGGCGGATATTTTCCTTGGTGAAGGCCTGCCCCCGTGGGTTGAAGACGTCTGCGCCTTTTTCGATGGCTTCGGCGGCCAGGGGAATGTCCTGGGTAATCACCAGATCGCCTTTGCTCATCTGGTCCATAATTTCGTTGTCTGCAACGTCGAAACCGTGGGGGACTTGCCGGCGGCTGATGTGTGGGCTTGGTGGCAGGCTGATGGCGTGGTTGGCGATGAAGGTGGTCTGGATTTGCCAGCGGGTGGCGGCACGGCAGAGAATTTCCCGGATGGGAACAGGGCAGGCATCGGCGTCGACCCAGATTGGCATTTCGGTTTTCCTTCGTTTGTTTGGCTGTTGGTCAGTTTAACCTTTCATGGGGTGAGCCTGTTAGTTTGGTTCCGCGTATTGGCTAATAGGCCCTTGGAGGTTGGCTGGGGAGGTGTCGAGGCGATGGTGCATGGCATGTTCAGGGATGGCTTCCAAAAAACCGCTACGAGCTCATCCCTGAGCGCTTCTCTCCGGCCATCCATGGCCTCCGAAATTTTTTGGAAGCCATCCCTGAACACGCCGTCTGGCCGCGGTGATAATCGCTTGTTGAGGCGAGGGTGTTTTCCAGCCAGTGGTGTCGATGCACTGAGACCGCTCAGGAAATGAATATGGGGCCAGTGACTGAGTGGCCGGCTCTGAATTCATTTTTTCGCAACCGTGGCGACGGCCCGCAACAGACCCGTGAAACCATCAACTTGGTGAATGCCCTGGGGCAGGGCGCGCCCGTTGTGATGGTGTCGCACCAGGTGAATGTGACGGCGTTGACGGGCATTTTTCCGGCTTCGAATGAAGGGGTGATTCTGGCGTTGCCGTTGTCGGACAGCCCGGACATTCTGGCTAGAGTCAGTCCAGAGCGTTGAAGGTGTAGGGGGCGGGTAGTTTGGTGATTCAAGTCGGATTACCGAACCAGACCACTATGCCGGCACTGGAGGCGTTGTCGTTCTCAATATCCAGGCGCCAGTTAAGGCGTTCACAGATCAGTTTTACGATAAAAAGACCCAAACCGTCATCGGGAACTTCGTTCAGGGGCGATTGTGTCTGAAGACGCGAAACGATGTGAGCGGGCAGGCCCGGACCCTGGTCCGATATTGTCAAATTGTATTCGTCAAGAGATATGCCCACCTGGCCATCGGTATGGCGCAAGGAATTTTGGACCAGATTTCGTATCAGCATGCGCACCAACGCGGGGTCCGCCTCTATAAGTTTTTCTTGAGTTGGCCAGTTAACAGAGATTCGTTGAATTGCTGTATCTTTGCTGTTTTCGAGTTCGTTCAGAACCCCACGAACACTGTTTGCCAAGTTCACGGGCTCAGAGGTTAGTTGTCCCGCCGGGTGTGCGAGATGCAGCAAAGCATCCACATCTGCCTGCATTTTCTCCGTTGCATGTCGGATTCTGGCAATTGTTTTCTGGTTCTCATTACTTAACGTGCCTCGATGATCAATGACATCGAGAGCGCCGGATATCACAGCAATCGGAGTTCTCAGTTCGTGGCTTGCCAAGCTGATCAGAGCCTTTTCCCGTTGAAGGTAGGCTGCCAGCGTTTCCAGAAGATTGTTGAGTACTTGGGTAATCTCTATCAGTTCCTCGTCGGCCGAGTACAGCGTTACCGGCTCAATCGATTGCTCGGGGTGGATGTTACGAATCTGTCGGGATAGAGTCTTTAATGGTGTGATGACCCGTGTGGTACCAATGCGGGCCAGGACGAAGCTCAGCAGTACCATGATGCCTGTAAATATGATGTAACCAATGCTCTGCATCATGTCCTCACGCCGTTCCTGCATTGTAATGTCCTGCGCGAGATAGATAACGCCAGTGTCTGCCCGAGTGCGAACGATGGAGATTAGATAGGTTTCATTGTCGATATCCACTTCCGACGCGAAAGGTTCCGAACGTCCGGAAAACATGTGCGGAAGTGCCGGTGAAGGTTGATCGTCAGGGACGTACATGACTGTCAGCAGAGCGGTTTGCCAGCTTTGGATCTGCTTGGGGTCGAGTTTTTTCTCGAAGAATGCGCGCTCCTCCTCTAAACCGATTGTCAGACTGGTATCTTCGATGTCCTCGTAAATTGCTTCGATTGACAATAACGTGATCGTGGCATTGAGGATCCCAATAGCCACCATGGTTCGGAAAACCCGGCTTGAGAAGGATTTCTTCATCGTGAAACCGCGTTCTCAGATATCGATTGAAGTTCCAGACGGTAGCCACGACCGTGAACGGTGCCAATCAGTGACTGTCCAAATGCGGATTGAAGGGCTTTTCTTAGTGCATAAACGTGTGTGCGCAGGGTATGCGTGTCGCCGTTATCTGTTCCCCATACTACCTGGCTGAGTTCCTCGTAGGTAACGAATCGCGGGTGCTTTCGAATCAGCGCCTCAAAGATGCGGGATGATGAACCGGACAGCGTCAAGCTGCCCTTTTGCTGATATTGAAGTTCAAGCGTTTCCGGGTCGTAGGCCAGTGGTCCTGCCTGAAGTTGTTGAGCTGCAGAGCCCTTGCGACGGGCCAATGCGTCTACTCGAAGCTGGAGTTCCCGCAGGGCAAATGGTTTGACCAGATAGTCGTCACCTCCCAGCGCGAAGCCTTCCTCTTTGTCGGTCAAAGCTCCCTTTGCCGTCATGAAAATGATTGGTGTGTTGTTGCGCAGATCTTCTCGGATTCGTCGGCAGATTTCGAAGCCCGAGATCGCCGGCAGCATCACATCCAGAATAACGACATCGTAGGCGTGATGGGCCAGGAGGTGGAGTGCTGTCAAGCCATCGGCAGCAAAATCGAGCGAATAGTGTTCGTCGCCGAAGAACTCTATCAGGTTTTCAGCAAGCGCAGTTTGATCCTCAACGATCAATACGCGTGTTTGCACTCTTTCTCCCTCCTGCTAAGGATGGCTGCTGAATCCAGGGGGTAGAGACCGAAACGGCGGTTTCGTTTTGATGGTCCAACTGGCCGCTCAATTCAAGGAACTTATGAATAACGAGCATCGCAACCATCTGTTCTTCCTCGTGGTTTCGGAACATCGCTGCATGAGCCTGGGCATTGGCAATGATGGTCATGGCTTCGCTCGGATTCCGATTGTAGTAATCGATTTTATCAGCGAGGTCTGAATAGTCATCCATGAGCTCTACATAATGCACGCCTGGTTTGAGAGTGCCTTCCATGAACCAGGTTTCAAAGCGAGGTTTTCTCATCATGCAAAGAGAATTTGAAGCCATAATCCATTTCAGATTTGTTGCAACGTCTACACCTTCCACGCTTAACACGAATCGATATCGGAGCTGTTCGCTAACGCTCAGAAACTCACGGTGATAGTCCTGAACCGAGGGTTCTTTGTGTCGGATACAGCCAATGTTGCAGAGTGGATGTTTTTTATACTTGCTTGCCAGCTCGATTCTGAGCGGGTTGTTAGATTTGCCGCGCCAGACCGCGAGGGGAATCTTATCCTCGAAAGGTATTAGGTCCGGTATAAACCGATAATGCCTGACGGAGTTCAGCTTCAACAACACCGAATTTCCATTGTTGCGGCTGATAGGACGGCTTTTCACAAAAGTCGGAAATGGCGGGACCTCAGTGACGTCGCCAAACCGGTAACTCACTTGGGCTTGAGCAGGGAATCCGCAAATCAGATTCTGGAAGTCATGGCAGTAGGCGCTGCTTTTTCCCTTGAAGTTGAAACGTCCTACCTTTTCTGAAGAAGGTGCTGGTTCAAACCTTTCGCTCAAGCGATTGTAATAGTGCGCGCGTTGCCTGAGCTTCTCCTGAGTTTGAAGCGGGAGCTCGTTAAATTTGTTCACTAAAGCGTTGTGCCTTAGCTGCCGGAATACACCGTCGAGCGGTATTGGTAACGTAGAAGCCAGCTTTGTGGAAATACCTGTCGAAAAAAACACTCTGCCAATATTTCATGCCTAACCTCTTGGTGCCGGTCAGAAATTTCTGTGAGGTGTCAGGTTAGTGAGGGGCAGGTCAAGAAAAGGTCAGAGGAATATCAAATTTTTATCAAACAGGCAGATTTAGAAGGGATATACAGAAGATCTCGAGGTGGCGGGAAACTGATGATGTTGAGTGGTGGTATAATCCTGTGCTCATTCAGTTAACAGGAAATGATAATGTCTCAGTTGCCCCCTTGCCCCAAGTGCAGTTCTGAATACACCTACGAAGATGGCGTTCAGCTGGTGTGCCCGGAGTGCGGCCATGAATGGACGGAGGCCGAGCAGGCAGCGGCTGAAGCAGGCAAGGTGGTTCGTGATGCCAATGGCAATGAGCTGCAGGATGGCGATACCGTCACCGTAATCAAGGATCTGAAGGTGAAGGGTTCCAGCTTGGTGGTGAAGGTGGGAACCAAGGTCAAGAACATTCGCCTGGTAGATGGCGATCACGACATTGATTGCAAGATTGATGGTGTGGGGGCCATGAAGCTCAAGTCGGAGTTTGTTAAGAAGGCCTGACTTGGATTCGGCACCGGGGAGTCCGGTGCCGTCTGCTGTGATTGATTAACTGGCAGCCAGCACTTGTTGTTCCAGTTCTTTGGCCAGATTGGGTTCTATCTTCAGGGCACCGGCCAGCTGTTCCAGCCAGGCACGCTCCATCGGGTTCTGTTCGTCAATCATCACGGCGCTGACCACGTAGATTTCCCGGGCGGCCTGGGGCGAATCGGCGTTGCGTGCCAGAGCACTGGCATCCAGTGGCGCATCGAATTGTTGCTGGATCCATGCCTGGAGTTCGTCGTCTGGGCCCAGTCGCTCGATTTCCTGAGTCAGTAGTTGCCTTTCATTGGCATCGATATGGCCATCGGCACGGGCGGCCATAATCATGGCCTGGAGAATTTCCAGCCCACGACGCTCCTGGTCGGCTCCCTGCAACTGCTCAAGGGGTTGGCCCTGTTGCACCGGGGCGGGCTGTGCCTGGCCCTGGTTGTTGCTCTGGTAGTTTTGATAGGCCTTCCATGCCAGTACGCCGACGCCGGCCAGGGCGCCATACTTCAGTGCCTTGCCGCCCATTTTGCGGCCACGCTTGGAGCCCAGCATCAATCCCAGTGCTCCGCCACCCAACAGGCTTTTTACATCAATGCCACTGCCGCCTTTACCTCCGGACAGTTGGCTGCCAAGGTTGCCCATCATCTGGTTTACGTCCATTCCACCCTGGCTGCCCTGGCGGGACTGACCGCCCTGGGCCTGGTTCATGATCTGGTTCAGCACTGACATTACGTTCATTGTCTGGCTCCTTTCCTGGCTGGTTGCCGTTGGCTTTGATGATAATACTAGCCCCAGTAAAACCTATCCGGCATGAACGCCAGATGAACAGATTGTCTGGATAACGACGGCAAAGTTCCTTTTGGCATCATCTTTTTTGGTAAGGTTGTGTCAAAACAGGGTGCGTATTTGCAACGTCATCCTATAATCATGGTTAGCGAAATTAACCCATTCACCGGGACAAATGGACTGACTACTTGGCGGCTCTGAAACGCAATATCTGGACGCTGTATTTTCTGATCGTAATCGTCGGCGTTGCGCTTTTAGGGGTGTCTCTCCAGCAGCGCTGGCAGGAGACCCTGTCTGATGAAACTGCGCATCAATTGTCCAGAGCTGAGCTCATATCCCAATCCGTTCACAGTCTGTTCCGGACTCAGGAGCTGGTGCTTGATGTCGTGGGGCGCGAACTCCTCGACAGTGGCGAACCGCTGGAAGAGCGGAGGGAAACGCCTTTATTGGACAGTATCCTTTCGGTTAACCCGGCCCTCGTTGGTTTTGGTCTGGCTCGCCCGGACGGCACGCTGGTTCGTATCAGCACCAATATGGACACCGGCCGCCTGCCCAATCTCCTGGAGAACCCCAGTACCGCAGAAGGTTTCAGGCAAGCCCTTGAGTCGGATGTGATGGTGGTAGGGCGTACTTATTATGTGGATGCGCTTGGTGCCTGGTTAATCCCGATACGAAAGGCGTTGCGAGCGGACGATGGTTCTGTGGTTGCAGTAATGACCGCCGGACTGCAGATTGGTGCCGAAGGTTTAGTTCTTGGGCAGGATCTGCACGATGGTCCCGAAGACAGTGTCATCCTGTTTCGGGAGGCAGATAAATACGTCCAGTTTATGTCACGAGAGGGCGCAACACCTGAGCGATATTCTGCCTTGCAGATTAACGAGGAGCGTTTGAGTGCACAGCGTCGTGATTTCGAGGAGAGAACTGGAAAGACCATGGCGGATATCATGGCCAGTCCGGAGGCGGTTTCTTTTCATATGACCCGCGACCAGCGAGATTATCTGATAGCCGCCACCTTCGACGCTCGGTATCAGATCTGGACAGTGTCCGAGACGCGTTTTGCCCCTCTTTACCGCGATTTTATGGGAACCCTCGTAACCTACGTGATTGGTTTTGTGCTGGGTGCCTGGTTGCTCTACCTGTTGTTCCGGGTTATTGATCGTGCCGAGGGAGAGCGTCGGGAAGAGTTGCTGTACCGGGCTCGACATGACGATCTCACCGGCCTGTTAAACCGCGCCGGGCTCCTGGATCGATTGGAAGGCAGGCTTTCTCAGGCGAGGCCGTTCAGTCTGGTGGTGATCAACATTGATAACTTCAGTGGCATCAATGACCGCTTTGGGCTGGAGTACGGGGATCACACCCTGGTGGAATTCGGGCGAAGACTTGAGCGGTTGGCGGGACGACACGACGATCTGGCGAGGCTCGGGAGCGATGAATTCGCCATCGTTACCCCCAATACCAACATCCCCTCGTTGACCGATGCCTGCCGGGCACTGGTAGAAGATCTGGCCCAAATCTTCGAAGTGGGCGGGCTTCGTCTGCAGGTGGGGGCGAGTGTCGGGGTGGCCCGGTACCCCGAAGACGGAGACTCCCTCAGCAAGCTGATTCGTAGTGCCCACCTGGCGTTGTATGAGGCCAAACAAAGCCGGAATGCCGTCTGCGTCTACAAGGCAGAAATGGAAACCGCTTATCTCCGGCGGCTGAACGTGGAACAGAGGCTGCGCTATGGCCTGGCCTCTCATGCTCTCTATATGGTGTACCAACCGCAGGTGAACGATGCCGGCGATACCATTGGTCTGGAGGCTTTGGTGCGCTGGCAGGATGAAGAGTTGGGATTCGTTTCGCCGGCAGAATTCGTGGATGTGGCCGAGAAAAGCGGTCTGATGATTCCTCTGGGTAACTTCGTGCTGGACACCAGCCTGAGGGAATTCCGGCACCTGATAGACAAGGTGCAACAGCCGCTGGATCTGGCCATCAACATCTCAGTGATTCAGTTCTGCCAGCCAGGCTTCGTGGATACAGTACTCAACGCCCTGAAAACCCACGATGTCTCGCCGTCCTCTCTGGTTCTGGAGATTACCGAAACGCTGTTCATGGGCAATTTCGATCAGGTGCTGCAAACTATCTGCGACCTGAGAAGCCACGGTATACGCCTGGCCATGGATGATTTCGGCACCGGATATTCTTCCCTCAGCCTGCTGCGTCAGTTACCTCTGGATGAGCTTAAAATCGACAAAAGCTTTGTGGACGGTATTGTTGAAGATGAAAAAGCCGCCAATATGGTGCGCAGCATCGTCGCCATCGCCCGCAGCCACAACATGAGTCTGATCGCTGAGGGTGTAGAAGAGCAGGCTCAGGCCCAGGCCTTGATCAAAATGGGCTGCCTGCGCTTCCAGGGTTACTGTTTCAGCCGGCCGGTGGCCATGGCAGACATTCGCCAGATGCTCAGTGACACGGCGAACACGGACAATACCCCTGCGACCATTCGTCGCTCCTGATGGCTTTGAAGTGGTCGCAGCCGGCCGCTACAGTAGTGATATTTGTCAGAAAACAAGGAACGCCGAATGAAACAACCCCTGATTGCTCTGGCATTGGGCGCAGCCCTGGTCGCCCCGGCCACATTTGCCGCCGATCACGCACACGGTAACGACCACCAGAGCCATCCGATACAGATCAATCACCCCTGGAGCCGGCCAACACCGCCGGGTACCCCCATGGGCGTGGGCTATATGGCGATCACCAACCACAGTGAACAGGCCATCATCCTGGTGGGCGCAGAAACCCCTAGAGCCGGCAACGTTTCGATTCACGAAACTTCCATGCATGAGGGTGTCATGCGTATGCAGCCGGTAGATGGTGGTCTTCTGATACCCGCCGGCAACACCGTGGAGTTAAAACCTCACAGTTATCACCTGATGCTTGAAAGGCTGCCTGAGCCGCTGGTTGAGGGTGAGAGAATTCCGGTAAGACTGGATTTTGATGGCGCGGAAGACCTGAATGTCGAACTGATGGTGCGCCCCCTTGACGGTGCCCCGGCGATGAACGACCACGCCGGCATGAAGCACTAACCACTATTCTTCTCAGCGAAATCCGGTAACGCTCAACGCTTTACGCAGACAAACAGTGCGTTTCCGGATTCGCCATCCCAGGGCACGATGCGTTCGTAGTCGTGCTCGAAGATGGTCACGTCGAACCAGGGCTGTAACAGGGTGGCCAGCTCCCGGAAGCTCAGTGCCACCATGGGGTGCTCATCCTGCCAGGATTCACTGATGCCATTGGTGGTGCGATCAATGCTAAGCCGGAGCGACTGCCGTTCACCAGCGCCGACATAATGCCAGCCAGACCGAAAGGTAAAGTCACTGCCATCGTGCCGGGCGGAGTGACTGACATACAGATTGTTGTTGATTCGGGTCTTGTCGACGGCATTGAAACAGAACAATCCGTTGGCCGATAACGCCTGGTAGGCGCTCTCGATACAGCCCTGAAGCTTCTCGATACCATCGCTGTAATGAATTGAATACAGGAAGCAGGTAATCAGATCGAATGGATCATCGAACCGGAAGTCACACATATCCCGAACACTGAAGACGGCTTCCGGGCAACGCTGTTGGGCTACATCCAGCATGGGCTGATTAATATCCAGCCCTTCGCACTGGTAACCAAGGTTCAGGAAATGCCGGATGTGCGGCCCGGTACCACAAGCCAGATCCAGATGACGCTTGCCGCCATTGCCGAATAGCTGATGTAACCGCTGTACCCCAAGACTCTGGGCAGGGTAATCGATATCGGCACACATCAGATCGTAGTAGCCCGACAAGTCGGTATATAAGGCATTGATGGACAAGGGAAAGCCTCTGCAGAGTCAACTGGATCACCTCTGGCGAACAGCAGCTGCAGACGGGCCTGGCGCAGCGGGCGGGCGTTTTGAGGGTGGCGTATGGTAGCGAAAAGATGCGGGAGCGGGTAGCCACCCTCGTAGATGTACTACACCGGCTTGTCTGAGTGCCCCAGTGAGTGCTCCGGGGCAATCTGATCCCGCACCAGCTGTTTCAGTTGCTTGATATCCGGGAAGCCCCCTTGCTCCTTACGGGACCAGATTCGGGTATCGTTTACCCAGACTTCAAAGATGCCGCCGGAGCCGGGTTTCAAGGTGAGCTCGTCGACCATGCCGTCGAAGGTGGTCAGCAGTTCCTGCGCCATCCAGGCGGATCTCAGCATCCAGTTACAGCCGGTGCAGTAATGGAGAGTAATGCGCGTTGCCATACGGTAATGCTTCCTGCATGAAGAAATCGATCAGCCATGCTATCAAATGAAGGGGACAGTTTCTTTCTCCAGAGGGAATGGTATGGCGTATTGGCTGGTGGATAGCCCCGGTTCCGGTGATGGTGGCCGCAATGCGGATTTCTGGTTGCCCTATCTGCGCGAGCAGGGCATCGAGAACGTAACCGAGTGCAGGCTGGATGAGGCTGAACAGTGGCTGCGCCTGGTGACTGGCAACGACGTACTGTTGGCCGCGGGTGGGGATGGCACTGTGAACGGTGTGGCCGGTCTTTGCCTGCGCACCGGCGCGACTCTCGCGGTTCTTCCCTCGGGAACCGCTAATGATTTTGCTCGCAACCTGGGTATTCCGTCTGAACCGGCAGAGGTGGCCCGTCTGGTGGCGGACGGTAGCACCGAGATGATTGATGTGGCGGAGTTTGATGACCGCATCTATCTCAACGTGGCCCATATTGGCCTGGGCACTTTGCCTTCACGGCAGGCCAGTTCACCCACCAAAAAGCTTTTTGGAAAGTTCAGTTACATTGCCACACTGTTCCGACAACTGGGCGCCCAGCGGGGGTTCCACGCCCATATTCGTACTGATCGCTCTAATCTGGGTGGTCGCTGGCTATCGATTGCGGTTGCCACGGGGGCCTATTTCGGTGGCGGCCATGAAATACCGGAGGCCTCTGCGAACGATGGCTTGCTGGATGTCATTGCCGTTAAACCGCGCCCGTTGCCGCAGCTGTTACTTGCATTTCTGATGGTGCGCCTGAACCGCAAGACGCCGCGCCGAACCAGTACCGTCATCCAGATCAAGGGCAAGTGGTGCCACGTAGAAACCACCCGCGCCAAGACGGTAACGGTGGATGGCGACGTGGCCGGTAAAACGCCCTTTCGGGCAACCTGCCGGCCGGGTGCAATCCGGGTGATTGGCAAGAAGGTGGTGCACACCGGCGAGCGGGCGCCCGCCGATTAGGCTGACCGCCCAGCTTTGCGGGCCCGGGCCGCGTGCAGCTTTTTGTAGCTCTCGATCATCTTCAGGTGCCGGTCCAGGCCGCGCAGGTCCATGCCGGTTTCTTCCAGGCCGTAGAAACGCACCGTGCCGTTGATGGAGCCGACGACGGCATCCATTACCTCGTCACCAAACATCCGGCGGAAGTTGTACAGGTAGTCTTCCAACTCCAGTTCTTCGTTCAACGTGGCTTCCAGGGCTGCGTTCATGGCCTGGTAGAACAGGCCGCGCTCAACGGTGTTGTCGTTGAACTGCAGGAACATGTCCACCAGTTCTTGGGCTTCTTCCAGTTCGCCCAGGGCCAGGTAGATCAGCAGTTTCAGTTCCAGAATGGTGAGCTGGCCCCACACGGTGTTTTCATCGAATTCGATGCCGGTGAGGGTGACGATGGTCATGTATACATCCAGCTCGGCCTCTTCCAGGCGCTGTACCAGATCGGCCAGCTCGTCTTCATTCAAACGGTGCAGATTGAGGATGTCTTCGCGGAATTCCAGGGCCATGTTGGTGTTGTCCCACACCAGGTCTTCCACCGGATACACCTCGGAATAGCCCGGCACCAGGATTCGACAGACCGGAGCGCCGAGGTCTTCGAACACCGCCATGTAGCATTCCTTGCCCATGTCCGCGAGGATGCCGAACAGGGTGTCGGCTTCTTCTTTGTTGCTGCCTGAGAAATCCCATTCCACAAAATCGTAGTCGGATTTGGCGCTGAAGAACCGCCAGGACACCACGCCGCTGGAATCGATAAAGTGTTCAACGTAGTTATTGGGCTCTGTCACCGCCATGGAGTTGAAGGTGGGCGCCGGCAGATCGTTCAGACCTTCAAAGCTGCGACCTTGCAGCAGCTCGGTCAGACTGCGTTCCAGGGCAACGTGGAAGCTGGGGTGAGCACCGAAGGAAGCAAACACACCGCCGGTTTTCGGGTTCATCAGGGTGACGCACATCACCGGAAACTGACCGCCCAGAGAGGCATCCTTCACCAGTACCGGAAAACCCTGTTCCTCCAGGGCCTTGATGCCCTCGACAATCCCCGGGTACTTGGCCAGCACGCTGTCCGGCACATCCGGCAGGGCGATTTCGTTCTCGATGATTTCTTTTTTCACTGCCCGTTCGAAGATCTCGGACAGGCACTGCACCTGCGCTTCCTGCAAGGTATTACCGGCGCTCATGCCATTGCTCAGATACAGGTTTTCGATCAGGTTGGAGGGGAAATATACGGTTTCCCCATCGGAGTGGCGCACGTAGGGAATGCTGCAGATACCCCGCTCCGGGGTGCCGGAGTTGGTGTCATACAGGTGGGTGCCCAGCAATTCGCCATCGGGGTTGTAGATGGCCAGGCAATGGTCGTCCAGAATGCCGTCCGGCAGCTCGCCTTCCGGGCCGGGCTGGAACCATTTCTCGTTCGGGTAATGCACGAACTCGCTGTTGGCGATGTCCTGGCCGAAGTACTGGTCGTTGTAGAAGAAGTTGCAGTTCAGCCGCTCTATAAACTCACCCAGGGCCGAACACAGGGCGGCTTCCTTGGTGGCACCCTTGCCGTTGGTGAAGCACATGTGGGCCGCGGTGTCGCGCACGTGCAGAGACCACACGTGGGGCACGATGTTGCGCCAGGAAGCAATCTCGATCTTCATGCCGAGATCCGAGAGGATGCCGGTCATGTTGGCAATGGTCTGCTCCAGGGGCAGATCCTTGCCCTCGATATAGGTGTTGCCGTCGCCGCCCGGGGCAGCGGTGAGCAGGGCCTGGGCGTCTTCGTCCAGGTTTTCCACCACTTCAATCTGGAAATCCGGGCCGGTTTGCACCACTTTTTTCACCGTGCAACGGTCGATGGAGCGGATGATGCCCTGGCGGTCCTTGTCCGAAATGTCTTCCGGCAGTTCCACCTGAATCTTGAAAATCTGCTTGTAGCGGTTTTCCGGGTCTACAATGTTGTTCTGCGACAGGCGGATGTTATCTGTGGGAATATCCCGGGCGTTGCAGTAAACCTTTACGAAGTAAGCCGCGCACATGGCAGATGAGGCCAGGAAGTAGTCAAACGGGCCGGGCGCCGAGCCATCGCCTTTGTAGCGGACGGGCTGGTCTGAGACGACGGTAAAATCGTCAAACTTGGCCTCAAGCCTCAGGTTGTCGAGATAATTGACTTTGATTTCCATGGGCAGCTTACCGGATTCAGAAATATGAGCAGTTTACGCGGAGTAGACGAGGTAATCCCCGATGCGCGGGATGGTCTCACAAAAACGGAACGGACGATACTTTACGTCCTGAACGAGACCCAGAAGGAGCTGGGCGGCCGCAATGTGCCGACCGTGATGCTCTATGGCCGGGTACTGGAATACGTGAATATCAGCGAGGAAGAGCTGCATCTGTACCTGGATCGTCTCGGCGTCAAGGGAGACGGCCTTGGCGGCTGATCGTCAAGGCTTGTGGGCGCGCATGTGCTCCGGGTCGATCCGGTAAAAACGGCACAGGGCAGCGTAAACGTCAGGTTGTTCACGCTTCAAGTGCTGCGGTTTTTGATAGAAGGCCTCGGTCAGCACCGCGAAAAACTCGGCCGGTTCGGTGGCGCCGTACGGGTCCAGCCAGGGTTTGTGGTGGTGTTCCAGCCGGTGTTGCAGGTGGTCCCAGGCCTCGGTCATGGCTTTCTGCCAGCGCTCCGCCTCATCGCCACTCAGTGGTGGTGCGCCGTCTGCGGTGCCATCCAGGTAGTCCAGTTGATGGGCGAATTCATGGAGAATCACATTGTGCGGGCCATGGGGATTGGCGATGGCTTGTTCACACTGGCTCCAGGCCAGAATCACCCGGCCGTGGGACCAGGCCTCTCCGGCCCGGGTTTCGTCACTGGTGCTGACCACGAGGCCATCGCTCTCGGTGTCCTGTACCCGGTAGATATCGGGATAGACCAGGATGCTTTTAACGTCATCGTATTCGTAAAACCCGCGTTCAAGCAGTAAAAGGCAAGCATGACCGGCAATGGTCACTCGCACCCGGTCATCGATTTCAAAACCGGCACATTCGTAGAATTCCTTCTCCGAGATAAAGAGTTGAACCAGATTCTCCAGCCGGGTTTTGTGGCTGTCGGAGAGCCGATTATAGAGCGGCACGTTTTCCTGAAGGTGGTGCCTCCAGAGTGCAGGGAACGGTTGTTGCAGTTCGCGTCGGCGTCGCCAGTTGCGGTAGAAAAACAAATAGAACAGCGAACCACCAATGAGGGCGATGGCGATAACTGTAAAAACAAGCGGTGCGGACATTGGTGACTTCCCTGTGAATGTCCGGCCAGTCTACCGCAAGCTTCAGCGAACCACGAAGATCCATAGGAGTGAGGAGAATGCGATGAAGTATATTTTTGAGGTCACGGTGAAAGACGGGCACTCTGCCGAGGAGTATGCCGATGCCTGGGTCCGGGCCAGTGAGCTGATTCAGCAGGCGCCCGGTGCCCGTGGTACCGAGCTACATCGAAAGATTGGTGAGCCGAACAAACTGATTGCCATCGCCCGTTGGGACAGCAAGGCCGACCGGGATGCCATGGATGCCCGGAAGGACCCCAGGATTGCTGAGATTATTAAAAGCGCCGCTCCGTTTGTTGAGATCCGGCCTTTGGGTGAATTTGAAGACCCCGAATGGGTGGTAATGCCTCCCGGGCATAAGGCAGATTGATCAGCCTTCGTTGAGTTTGTGCAGCTGGAAGTCTTTTTCGAGCCGGTAAGTGTCGAAATCTCGGGCCAGAAATAGGTGGCCCTTGTAATGCTGCAAAGCCTCGGCGGCGAGCTGATTGATATGCGGCGTACCACCCGGGGCCGATTGGTAGCGGGAGCTGAAGTGGGTGAGTACCAGATTGGGCAGCTTCGCCGCCTGCGCGAACCGGGCCACCTGCTGCGCCGAGCTGTGCTGGGGCCAGGGGCCAACCCGGTCTGCGACATCCTGGGTGTAGGTGGCCTCGTGAATCAATACGTGGGTGCCTTGGCAGGCATCTTTCAGCAGTTCCGGGGTGTCGTTGTCACCGCCGACAATGATTTTTCGCGCAGTTCTGGGAATGTGAGTGTAATCGTCGCTACGCAGCAGGCGCCCGTCATCCAGTAGAACATCTTTGCCTTTCTGCAGGTCGCCCCATTCAGGGCCAGGCTCGATGCCATCAGCAACCAGTTTCTCCTTCTGGAGCTGACGTTCCAGGTTCCGCTCTGTGAATACGTAGGCCCGGCAAGGTACCCGGTGCGAAAGCGCCACGTTGGTAACGCCCAAATGGTCATCCTGCCAGTAAAAATCCGGCGCTTCGGAGTTGATGAAGTTCAACGGATAACTCAGGCTGGAGTCACTGTTTTCGATGACGGCATCGATAAACCGGCGTACCTGTGGCGGCGCAATGATGTCCAAAGGCTCGGTGCGACCCAGCATGGAAGCGCTGGTAAGCAATCCCGGTAGCCCGAAGATGTGGTCACCATGGATGTGGGTGATGAACATGGCGCGCAACTGCATCACCGAATACCGTGTGCGCATCAACTGATGCTGGGTGCCTTCACCGCAGTCCACCAGATACCAGGGTTTGGGCCCCGACAGGCAAAGAGCCAGGCCGGTGACGTTGCGTGACCGGGTTGGTGTTCCGGCCGATGTGCCAAGGAAAGTGAATTCCATCGTGCCTCGTTTCGCGGTAATGTGCACCCTAATAATACGAAACCATGCTCTCAGATGATACGGGATCCATCATGTCTGAACTCGCCAACTACGAAAGTTTCAATATCGAAGTAAAAGACCACATCGCCCACGTTCAGTTCAGTCGCCCCGAGGCGCTCAATACCATGAACAAGGCATTCTGGCTGGAGCTGCCGCGCTGCGTTCAGGATATTGAAGCCAACACCGATGCTCGGGTGATTGTGATCTCCTCCACTGGAAAGCACTTTTCCGCAGGCATGGATCTGGGCGTATTCTCGGATCCGAAATCCGTGCCCATGAGTGGCGACCCTGGCCGAATGGCGGAGAACCTGCGAAGAGTAGTACTGCAGCTGCAGGATACCCTGAGCTCTCTGGAGAAAGTACGTCTGCCGGTGTTGGCGGCCGTGCACGGGGGCTGCATTGGTGGGGCTCTGGACCTGGTGTGTGCGGCGGACAGCCGGTATTGCACAGCCGATGCCTACTTCACCATCAAGGAAACCGAGCTGGGCATGACGGCCGATGTGGGTACGCTGCAGCGGCTGCCTAAATTGATGCCTGAGGGCGTGGTGCGTGAGCTGGCTTACACGGGCCGCAAATTCGGTGCTGAAGAAGCCCATCGCCTGGGTTTCGTGAACTCGGTCTACGAGACTCAGGAAGCGATGCTTGAGGGCGTTATGGCCATTGCCGCCCAGATTGCCGCCAATTCACCGCTGGCGGTGACCGGCTGCAAGGAAATGATCAATTTCAGTCGCGATCACAGCGTAGAAGACAGCCTCCGCTACATGGCCACATGGCAGTCTGGCATGTTCCGCCCCACGGACATGATGAAATCCTTCCAGGCCAAGGCCCAGAAGCAGGCGCCCGCCTACGACGACCTGTTCCCGGTCAAGGGCCTGTTCGAAAACTGAGTTATGGCCCAAGGTCGCGCCACTATATCCACTACCGCCGCCCTGCTGTTTCAGGGCGGTATTGGTTTGGTAGGCTGGCTCGCGATCTGGCTGTTCGATATTCCGTTAATGCTGAATGGCCTGAATCTGCTGGAAATCCTGCTGTACGGAATCCTGGGCGCTGGCACCACCTACCTTGTGCTATTGCTGCTGACTCAGCTCTCCTGGCTGTTCCCTGACGATCTTGGTTCGCAAATGCAGGCCCTTTACCGTTTCGCGGCTAGTTATCGCTGGCCGGTATTGCTGACCTTGTGCGTGCTCGCTGGGGTGGGGGAAGAGCTCTTGTTCCGTGGAGCGGTGCAGGGCTGGCTACTGCAGCATACCGGGCCCTGGACAGCCTTGCTGGCGGCCTCTGTGTTGTTCGGGTTGGTGCACTACGTGTCGTTTACCTATTTTCTGGTAGCGACGTGTCTGGGCCTGATTCTCGGTGGCGCTTACCTGGTATGGGGCAGCTTGCCCATGGTGATGGTCTGGCATGCGGTTTATGACATGCTCGCACTGTACTGCCTGCTGAACTATCCCCAGTGGTTCGGCGTGAAACCTTGATGTTTCCAGTCTAAATAATTCAAACGGTCGTATGAATTTTCGTTGAAAATGCAGTGTGGCTGTAAGAAGATAGCCAGCTACACAGTTTTCAGGCTGATTCTCAACCGTTTGGATGTTCCTATGAATTCAACCATTCGCCGCTGGTTTGCCAGTGCCGGCGCTCTGCGCCGAGTGCTCTCTACTTTCGCCCCTTACCTGGGGGCGGGTATTAAAGTCACTCACATTGCTGATGACTTCAGCTCTGCAACGGTGGAAATGCGTCAGCACTGGTACAACACCAACTACGTGGGCACGCACTTCGGCGGATCTCTCTACAGCATGGTTGACCCAATGTATATGCTGTTGCTGATGCGCCGACTGGGCAACGATTACATCGTGTGGGACAAGTCCGCGAGTATTGATTTTATCCGCCCCGGCAAGGGCGTGGTCAAGGCCCGCTTCGAGCTGACTGATGCGCGTCTTGATGAAATACGCGAAGCCACCGCCGATGGCGACAAGTACCTGCCGGAGTGGTATGTCGACGTTGTGGATGAGGCAGGAACGGTCGTTGCCCGAGTCCATAAGGTGCTGTACGTCAGGCGAAAGCCGGCTGAGTAATGCCGGCACCAGCCCACTATGGTTGTTCCACTTTCTTCAGAAAAGCCGCGATGTCGTCGAATGCCTCGTCTGCCTCAGGGAGAAGTGGCGTGAAGATGTGCCATACATGCACCATGTTCTGCCAGGTGTGAAGCTCCACCGGTGAACCCTGGACTTTTGCTTTGGCGGCGTAACGCGTGGCGTTGTCCAGCAGCATTTCCGTGGTGCTTGCGTGGATAAGCACGGGTGGCAGCTTGTTAAGCTCACCCCGCAGAGGTGATGCAACCGGGTTGGTGGGAGAGATTCTGAATGCGGCAAGTGTTCCCCACCACAGCACGGGCAGCGGGATTTTGGACAAACCACCAAACACCGGGCCCAGTAGTGGGTCCGTGCGAATATTTTCGCGATTGCTCGGCGCCGTAAGCGTGAGATCCGTGGAGGGTGACAGGGCAACGGCGGCATCAGCCTGCCGCAGGCCATTGTCGCGAATCCACGCCAGCAGTGACAGGGTATGGCTGCCGCCCGCTGAGTCTCCGGCAACCACCATGAAGTCGACAGGCGCTTCGCCATCCGGGCCATGATTCAGCAACCATGCATAGGCCTGGCGGCAGTCCCGAATGCCATCCATGAACCGGTGTTCGGGCATAAGCCGGTAGTCAACCGCAAAAACGGCAGCATTGGCAATCCGGGAAAAACGGTCGGTAATCGCCCGGTGACTTCGAGGGCTGCCAGCAGCCCAGGCACCGCCGTGAATATAGAGCACACGTCGGCGGGGATCTGCCCCGGGCGCCAATATCCACTCTCCACGCGGATGATCCTGATGACGGATGTCCGATTCGATATCCACGCCTTCACCCAGGCTATCCAGGTGATTGCGGAGGGCGATCAGCCGGGCTTTGCCTTTCAGGCCACGGGAGGCGCGCCCCATGTCCTTGATGCGTTCTATGACCTCATCATGAGCCGGGTTTGGAGCAACTTCCTTGATAACCCAGTCCTGGCCGTCGTACTCGGAAAGATCCTTTACCCGGAAGATCAGCAGTGTGATCAGGACAACAAGAGTAACGACAGCGAGCAGAAACCAGAGCATGGACAATCCTTGGGGCGCGAGACACAGGGCATGTGGACGACTATAGTCGAAACAGCGTTAAGCATATAGGAGTGCTCCGTTTTGCAAATAGCCTATCGGGCCCGGGATATTACCGAAGCTCACATCATTGCTGGCCTGCTGCGTGCCAATCACATAGAGGCGCACGTAGGCGGACATTATCTGCAGGGCGCGCTGGGCGAGATCGGCGCAGCGGCTTTACCAACGTGCATGTCGCTGACGAAGACTGGGTTCTCGCCAGAGCCTTGATTGAGGACTACGAGGCAAACCGGCTTGAGCAATCCTGAAGCTTCAGGCGTTTAACGGATAGCGTTCCAGCACGGTATAGACAGAGCCGCTCTGGCCTGGAGTACTTTCAAACAGCGCCAAGTCCTGAACCGACCAACTGCCAAACCGGGTGCTCCGATAACGCTCGATCAGTCCGGCCACCGAGCCTGCGCCATCCCGAAAGCGGCTCAGTGTGATGTGAGGTTTGAATGAGGGATTCTGCAGAGTGAAGCCGTCGTTGATGAGCCTTTGCGCAAGGGTGCGTTGCAGTCCCCTCAGTTCTGCCTCGGGGGAGACTCCCGCCCATAGGATTTTCGGGCTCTCCTCCTTGCCGAAGCAACCCAACCCGGCGGCTTCCAGCTTAAAAGGCGTATGGGTCACCTTTCTGGCGTTATCCCGAGCCTGGATTACCTGTTCGGCCTCCACCTCTCCCAGAAACGCCAGGGTTAGGTGAAGCTGGGTTTTGCTTTGCCAGCGGGCACCTTTAATGTCAGTTTTTACCTTTAAGAGGCTGGTCTTGATCGACTCAGGAATTTCCAGCCCGAAGAACAGTCTTGGCATTAACTCCTCCTTAGTCGGGACGTAGCCCGGCCTGGTCAATGTTGTTATAGTATAACGTTTTTGAGGCCAGAATTATGTCCAGCATTCCCCGCCCGATTCCCACCAACCTGATACTCGGGTTCCTTGGCGTTGGCAAAACCACTGCCATTCTGGACCTTCTGCGCCAGAAGCCGGAAGGGGAAACCTGGGCGGTACTGGTGAACGAGTTCGGCGAGGTGGGCATTGATGGTGCCATCCTGGAGACCGAGGGGGCGGTGGTGCGCGAGGTGCCAGGTGGCTGCATGTGCTGCGTCGCGGGGCTGCCCATGCAGATCGGCCTGAATCAGCTGATTGCCAGAGCCAAGCCGGATCGTTTGCTGATTGAGCCCACGGGCCTGGGCCATCCGTCCCAGATTCTCGATACCCTGACTGGAGAGCATTATCAGGATGTCCTGGCGTTGGGGCCGGTGATTACTCTGGTGGATCCACGCAAACTCGAGAACCCGAAAGTGCTTGAGAATGTGCAGTTCCGGGATCAGATCGAAGCTGCCGATATTCTGGTCGCCAACAAATCGGATCTTTGCACGGCACAGCAACTCTCGGCGTTTGAAGACTGGGTTGCCACACTGCCCCTGACGAAGCGTGCCGTTTACACAACAAGCCAGGGGCATTTGGCGCCCGAGTGGCTGGACGGTGAGATGGAGCGTCAGCCGGTATCCAGCCCGGATGCTCATCAACAGCTTGCTGCACTTGATCTTCGCCCCCCGGCACCGTCTCTGGACGAGCAGCCCTGGCAGCGGATGACCAACCGTGGTCAGGGGCATTACAGCCTGGGCTGGCGCATCCACCCGGAAATTCAATTCTCGGAGGCGTCTCTACTGGCAACGGCGATGGACGAACGTCTGGTGCGGTTCAAGGCCGTCGTGCATACCCTGGATGGTTGGCGCGTGATCAATCAGGTGGAAGGTGCGTTGACCGTTCAGCCCTGTGAGCCGGGAGAACAATCGAGGATTGAATTGATCAGTTCAGAGCCTTTGGCAGAGAACGATCTGGATCTGGAAATGAAACGCGCCGCCGGGTTGGCAGAGTGAGGGCCCGGAATAGGCCCTCGGTGCATTACTGGTGACCGTAGATTCTCATGCGGGTGTTCTGCACAGAGAGGTTGTCCAGTGTCAGGGAGCCGATGCTGGTTCCGCCCACCAGAACCTGGCCAATCTTCATGTCTGCGTCAAACTGCTGCAGATCAATCGCCAGGGAATCGTCTGAGCTGCCGAAGCGTTGGTCTTTGTAGACCTCCACTACGATATCCGCGGCGGCATCCAGAATGGTCGGGCCATTGCCGCCAGTTGCTTTGTCAGCAACCTTTTCGAGATAGGTATTCTTGGTGAGCTGCAGGTCACGAATACCGATCGCGAGGAAGTCGACATCGATATCCAGATCGGAAATACCGACCTTTGTGTCCAGGGTCAGCTTGTCGGTCGCGGTATCCACCGTGATGCCGACCTTGTTGAAGATACCCCTCATTGAAAAGTTGCTTGCCAGCAGGGTGGAGTCTGTGTTGCCTTGCAGGCTCCATTCACCGGTTGTCACGCCAAAATCGACCGGGGCCGCGGTGATTGGCAGTACGTTGATGATGGCGTCGCCATCCGGGGCAACGTCGATCTCGATCTTGATATTATCGATCAGGTCGGTGTAATCCTTGAAGGCCAGGCTTCTGCCGACCTCGATGTCTTTGAACATCTCATCCTCATAGCCGGCGCCAGCACCGCCGATGCTGATGTCCTTGATGGCGAGAGAGCCCTCATCGGTATATCTGAATTCACCAATGTTTACTTTGGTTTCGAGCTCGATGGTGACACCGGCCTGGCCGGTGATGCTGCCCATCTGAGCATCGTCGATTGGTTTAAGCTCTGCCTGCGCGGCAAACGGCGCGCCGATGATAGCCAGTGCTAGCAGATTTCTTTTCAGGCTTTTCATTGCATTGTTCCTTTTTTGATTTTGTTTTTACTGCGTATGAGGTCCACGGCCAGCTGCGCTGACCATGGACCCGCCTCCGGCATTGCCGGAAGTTCTTACTACTCTGGAGTCAGCTCCAGATCGATGGTGTTGCCCGGGCCTGTCATGAACTGATTCAGCAAGCTGGTGAGCAAGCCACAGTTCTCCAGTGCTGGCAGCTCATAGACACCGCTTACCGCGCCGCCGGTGGCAGGCGAGAAGTTGGAGCCTTCAACGGAAGTGAGCTGGATATCAACTGGCTGGCTGGTCTGGCACTCTTCGCCACCACCAATCTTCACCGGCAGGCCGAACAGTTTGATGGCAACCTTGGGCACCTTCACGTACAGGTGAGAGTTCGCCGTCAGCTTGCCGTCGACCAGAGAACCGGTGGTTACTTCAGCCTGCTCAAACTCAACGTTTGCAGATGCGTGGATCTTGCTGAACAGGAGTTTGATGGAGAAGTTGCCAGAGGTTGGCTCAACATCCAGGTCCGCTTCGAACGTGCCAGAAGCAAGATCAAGGAGTGTGGCAATGCTGCCAGTCAGGGGCAGTGTGCCGTCGGTAGCTTTGATCAGGGTTGAGCCTTCAAGGCCCAGCAACAGTTCCAGGGTCGGATTTCCGGTCTGCTCATACGCTTCGGCAGTGACCGGAACCTGGATCTCCGGATTCTCGGAATCGCTGGAACGGATCACCAGGTTAGCGTTGCTCACGCCTACCGAGGCTGCGGTAAAGGCTACCTGAACAGCGCAGCTCTCGCCGGCCGCGACGGTGGTGCAGTCTGTCGACTGGGTGAAGTCGGCCGCGTTCGCCCCTTCCAGTGCAATGCTGTCGATCTGCAGAGCAGCGTTGCCACTGTTGGATACGGTCACTTCCGCACTGGCGGATTCACCGAGGAGTATCCGGCCAAGGTCGATGGACTCCGGATTGACGCCGATTTCGGGAACCGGTGCCAGGACTCCACGGCCGGTCAGCCCAACGTCCACAGACGGTGTTTCGGCGTCGGTAGACTGGATGGTCAGAGTGGCGTTGCGGGTACCTTCCGTGGACGGTGCGAACGTTACGTCGACATCACAGGAGGCACTGGGTGCAATGGTGGTACAGCTATTGGTTTGTGTGAACACTGTGGAATCTGTGCCACCAATGGAGATGCCATTGATGCCCAGATCCGAATTGCCGGTGTTGGAGATGGTAACGGTTTGCGTAGCGGTCAGACCGGCCTGAACGTTGCCAAAGGCCAGCTCCTCAACGCCGACATTGATGCGGGGCGCCTCAACCGTATCGCCTTCGACGAGAACGGTCTGGAGCAGGTTGTCCTGGTCTGGAAGCTGCACGCAGTCTGTGGTGATCTCGCCGATAGGCGCCGGGGCTATGTCACCATTGGCGGTGCGAGCAATCAGATCCAGGGACAGGGAGCCGACGCGAATTTCAGCCTCACCGATATCATCATCGGTGAACAGCACCTCGGGAGCCGTGCCTGCAGCGGGAACGTTAAACTCTCCGGTCTCGGACGGAATGTTGGTTGGCGGAATGTCCAGCTTTACGATCTGTTCAAACGTGCGGTTGACCGTCACGATTTCGTTGATGCTGGTGGCAACCCCCTCGAGGGTCTCTGAATTGACCAGCTTCAAACCAGTGCGTGCGTCGTCATTAACGACGGTAATGGCGTCAACCTGAAACTGCGGTGTGGGTTGTCCAACGGTAGCGACCGGCGGTATATCGGCGCTGATCTGGGCGCGAATGGGTTGGGTGCCGATCAGTGGGAACGGGCATTCAAAGGCCAGTTCCAGGGAAACCTGCTCGGCAGACGCATTACCTGCGCCCCCCGCCATCAAAGCCGCCGCGGCAATCGCGGGGCCGAGCTTGCGGACACTCGTATTGAGGTTCCTGAGTTTCATGAGTTCGTCCTCTGTACGTCGTTATTTGTTGTAGTGGGTTGCAGACAACACCGATAAGGACTGCTCAATCGGACTTGCAAAGATCCCTTTGCCATACGTGTTCACGTATGAGTGCAGCGTTATTAGACGGGGAGAGGGTGCCGCGGGTCATTGCTTGTCGCGGCACCGTTTTTGTTCAAAGCGGAGAGAGGCGAAGGGATTGTCTAAACCGTGAACGGTGTCAAAACGAAAAGTGAGCTGTGTTCACTTTTTTGACCGGGCTTGCCGCCGAACGTCGCCAGGGGTTGTGCCCGTCCAGGAACGATAGGCTTTGGTAAAACCGGCCTGGTCACTGAACCCCAGTTTTTCGGAAATGGACTCCAACGGTACGTTGGTGTCTTTCAGATAAAGGGTGGCGAAGCTTTCGCGAATTTCGTTCCGCAATTCCCTGAACGATGTGCCGGCGCTGGCAAGATGCTGGCGCAGGGTGCGCGGGCTGATATCCAGGCGCCGCGCAATGTTTTCGGTGGTGCAGGGGCGGCCGGGTTGGCTCATGATCAGTTCGCGAACCTGCATGGCGGTCTCGTCGGCTTCCAGATTGCCCGGTTTTCGATGGCATCGGGTGCGGGCTACCAGAAACTCCAGGTTAGCCTCACTTTTAGGGGCTGGTGAGCCCTTCAACGGCATGGTGACCTGAGCAACCGGTGCCTCGAATTCGAACTCGCATCCAGGGGCCAGGAGTTGCCAGTCCTCCAGCGAGGCAGACGACGGGAAATCAAACTGGAAGTTGAAGTTGCTGCAAACCTGGCAGGAGATACGGTGAATGCTGCCCATATAGATTTTGGTCAGGCAGGGTCTCAAGTCCTCCACGCCCCAGGTATCGATCAGCCGGATGCGGAATATGGAGCCGGTCGATTCCAGTTCCATGTCCATCAATGGCAGGCCTACGCGCAGGTATTGGACGATCATGCTCACCAGGCGTCGCGGATTTTCCTGGCCCAACATGGCGAACCCGAGAAGGCCGTGACTGGGCAGGTCCAGTTGTTGGCCAAATTCGAACGCCGCGCGTTCGTCGGTCATCAGCCAGTCCGCCTGTCGCAGCAAATCCATGACCTGATGCATGGACAAGCTGGCGTCCGGGTTATTCAGCATATCGTCGGTGATGCCGGTATTGGCAAGAATGGTATGCCGCTTTACGCCTCGATGTTCCATAAAACGGACAAAACGGCGGGCATAACGAGCCGAGACGATCGGCACTTCCAGTGCAAGTTCGGATGACGTTTCCATGTTCCTGTCTCTGAGCCGGGGGCTTCCTGGCACTTAGCCTTAAATTGTTCTGTTGGTATCATTCAAGAGGTACTATCCGGCTCCTCTCTACTCTGCGGCAGTATAGGCAGCGGGAAAGGGGGGCTTTTACGTAGCCGGTCACAAACCTGCCACATGGCCGGATATGACAATGAAACTTTTGTCAGGTTGAAAGTGCATGATTGAAAAGCCGGAGCCTAAGGAATGTCTTCAATCGCACTGCCCGGTTTGCCAAACCGGGCAGTTGGCGCCTTTTCGGACGATTGGAGATCAGCGCTATCTTCGTTGCGGTTTGTGTCAGGCAACGGTCATGGCCCCGGAGTGTCGTTTGGCTGAGGACCGGGAGCGGGCCGTTTACGAGTTGCACGAGAATAGCGAGTCTGACCCGGGTTACCGGCGGTTTCTCACCAAACTCGCGGAGCCCTTGCTGGCACGTATGGAACCTGGCGCCTGCGGCCTGGATTTTGGATGCGGGCCCGGTCCGGCATTAGCGAAGATGCTGGAAGAGGCCGGGTTGGCGGTGGCTCTTTACGATCCGTTCTTCTATCCCGACGACCGGCTGTTGACGCAGCGGTATGACTTTGTCACCTGCACGGAAGTCGTCGAACACCTTTACCAGCCGGCCGAGGTGTTCCAAATGCTGGATCGCCTGTTACGGCCTGGCGGCTTAATTGGCATCATGACCTGTTTTCAGACCGACGACGACCGTTTTGACAACTGGCACTACCGGCGTGACCCGACGCATGTGGTGTTCTACCGGGAGTGCACCTTTGACTGGCTGGCGCAGAACTACGGCTGGGATCTTGAGATACCGGCGAAAGATGTTGTACTACTGAGGAAACCGGTTTGACCGGTTGTTAATCCGTTTCTGATGGACAGGAGGGGATCGCCAGGCATCCCTCCGGATTTGCCCCTTTGGACAGGATGTCATCGCCGGCTGACTCAAACCGGTCCGGTGCAAGCGTGGCCGCACAAGCCGAGGCCTTTCGAGCCTGAGCCGGGCACCCTGCATCGTTCAGTGCGATAGCGAGGTTGTTCCAGCCTTCAGAGAACTCCGGGAATTTGTTGATGACTTCCAGGAAGCCTTCAGCGGCCTTCTGATGACGCCCTAGCTGGTACTGGAGATTGGCCTTTGCCATGAGTGGTGTCGGCTGCTCTTGCCACTTTGATATTGCCGTTTCGTAGGCCCGCTGAGCTGCGAGAGTATGGCCTGTTGTTTCAAGATCGTGGGCCGCCCGGAGGTATGGAAGCATTTCACCGGTGGCGGGTATCCGATCCGGTGGCAGAATGACGGTAGCCCAGTGGTCGGCCTTGGCCCAGGTGTTGTAAAACACTTTATACGGCATTTCATAATGGCGCCGGGTGTCCGTGTTCAGAATCAAGACTTGCCTCTCGGTGTCGTAACCGACTACCACGGCGAAATGCCACTGAGGCCACCAGCCCAGGCGCAGGTTCTGCATGATCAGAACGGGATTGCCGGCTTCAACCTCGGCGAGCACTGCCTCGGGCTCTGGTGGTAAACGGTATACCAGCATATCGTGGGACCGCGCACCCGCAACCATTTCCACTTGCAGAGAGCCTTCCTTGCCCGGCAGATAGACCAGTTCTTTCAGAATATCGGGATTGGTCTCCAGCCCCTGTGCGTTCAGCATCATGGCCAGCGATGCCGGACCGCACTGGTATTTTTCTTGCGGATAGAAGGGAACACTCTCAAGCAGTGTGGCAGAGCTTGCTGATTCAGCGCTACGGGGCGTGGTATCTGGCCAGTCCGGGGTGGATGCGCACCCTGCCAGCAGAACGACGGCCGCCAGAATGACGGCCGTAGTGTGTTCAGGAAACCTGCTCGCTTTCAGCATTACAAATCAGCGAATGCATTTCACGAAGGGGAACAGATCCGTCGCGCAGAGCATATCGGTTATGATGAACACCACCAGGAACAGAACAATGATGCCGACAACCCCCTCGCCGGTTGGTGCTTCGGCCAGTTGTTGCTCGAACTCGGCCAGTTCGGCCGGCGTCAGATTCTGGATGCGCTCCGCAACCTGGGCTTCTGTCACGCCCAGTTGCTGCAGTTTTGCCTTCACTTCCTGATCTTCAAGCATTTCCAGCAGTTGTTGCCGGTCCAGATCGACCTGCTGTTGCTGGATCAACTCACCGGTACCCACCATGCCTGCGTTGGCGGACATGGAGAAGGTGGTCGTAAACGCGAGGAGTACGGCCATGGTCAGTGAGAACTTTCTCAAGTGCTTTCTGATACCGTTCATGTGAGGCTCCTTTCTCTGTTGTATTCGAGTACAGTAGATAGCGATCTGTACTCATTCAACATACAAAACGTTCACACAGCCGCTCGGGTTCCATGACTATTTGGTCATTGCGCGGGCGTTCAGGTACTCAGCGAAAAGCTTCAGCAAGTGATTGGCATCAGGGGCGGGGCGCACGCCCTGCAGCAGACTCTGGGCGTCCAGGCCTTCGGCGATGATGTCCGGAAATTGGACTTCGAGATAGGCTTTCATGATGGCTTCGGTGAATTCCGGATGAAACTGCACGCCCCAGGCATGGTCGCCAACCCGGAACGCCTGGTGTGGCTCGAAGGCCGAATTGGCCAGCAGTACAGCGCCCGGAGGGAGTTCAAGTGCTGATTGCTTGTGGGTCAGGTGGGCGGGGAATTCTGCCGGCAACTGACTGAACAGGGGGTCTGAACTGGCGCTGTCGAGCAATCGCACGGTGTGCGTCCCGGTCTCTCGGCCTTTCGGATGGTAGTCCGCCTTGCCACCCATAGCGTGGGCCAGCAACTGGTGGCCATAGCAGACTCCGAGAAGTGGAACCCTGGCCTCGACGGCCTGTTTTATCCAGCGGGCGGTTTCTTCGCTCCAGGGCGCTTTGTCGCTGACCATTGCCGGCGAGCCGGTAATGACGATGCCAGCCCAGTCGCTGGGAGCAGACGTGGGTGGCGTTTGCACGGCATCCAGCACGGTAACGTCAAGATCACCGTTGAGGTTGCGGAGGAACCAGGCGTCGAAATCACCAAACTGATCCCGTATCTGCGGGTAGGTTGAGCCTGTTTTCAGGATAATAGCCTTTGGCTTTTCCACGCCTGCTACCTCCGCCCTGTCGCGCCGCTTTGACTACACTTTGCCAGCAGAGGTTATTCCTGCGGCAGTTCTGCGTTGTGGAATACGTTCTGTACGTCGTCCAGATCGTTAAGCATGTCGAGGAATTTCTCGAACATCGGGATGTCGTCGCCTTCTACCACGGTGGTGGTTTTTGGCAGGAACTGGATCTCGTCCACATCGAACTCAATGCCTTCAAACGCGGCTTCCAGAGCCTGTTTGGCTTTGGCGTATTCGGTGTTCGGGGTGAATACCGTGATTTTGCCATCTTCGCTTTCGATGTCGGTAACGTCCACGTCGGCTTCCATCAGGGCTTCCAGTACGGCTTCTTCATCCTGGCCGGCAAATGCAAAGATGGCGCAGTGATCAAACATGTGGGCCACGGCGCCCGGGGTGCCGATCTTGCACTTGGTTTTGGTGAATGCCAGGCGAACATCGCCAAAGGTGCGGTTCGGGTTGTCGGTCAGGCAGTCCACGATGACCATGCAGTTGCCGGGGCCATAGCCTTCGTAGCGGGCCGGCGCATAGTCTTCGCCCGCGCCACCCTTGGCTTTGTCGATGGCTTTCTCAATAACGTGGGTGGGCACCTGGTCTTTTTTGGCCCGCTCGATCAGCCCGCGCAGGGAAAGGTTGGCTTGCGGGTCGATGCCACCAGCCTTGGCGGCCATGTAGATCTCGCGGCCGTACTTGCTGTAAACCTTGGTTTTCGCGGCGGCCGTTTTGGCCATGGATTCTTTGCGGTTTTGGTAGGCTCTGCCCATATTCGCTGCCTCTAGGGTTCAGTGAAAAGGCGGATTTTACTGAACCTGAGCGGATTGCAACAGGCCTGATTTCGCAGCTTTTGCCGGGAGGTGGTTCCGCGTCCCTGCGGAACCGGGTTGTTACACGTATTCCACCGGCTGGCGGTAGTTGTCCTGGGATACCAGATCAATGCCACAATCCATATCGCTGACCCAGTTAAGGAAGCGATCAATCATCACCGGGCCTTCAAAGCGTTTGCCATGCTGGGGCACGATCATCGACACGTCCATGTCTCGAACCATGTTGGCCCAAAGACGACAGACTTTCTTGGAAGCAATGTAACGGCGGTGGAAGCCGATCATGTTCGGGATGTGTTTGTCGAAATCTTTCACCGGCTCGTGGTCGTCTTCGCCGCCCATGGACGCGCCGAGGTCACCTGAGAACAGGATTTTTGAGACCGGATCGTAGAATTGAAGGTTACCGACCGAGTGCATGAAATGCGCCGGCAGGCACTGCAGATAAGTCTCCCCGAACCTCACATTGGCGCCGCCGTCAGGAATACTGACGATGCGGTCGTAGACGCTGCCGCTGAGCTGGTTGGTGACGTAGCTGGATACCAGGTGCGGCAAGAAGCGCGCCCACAGCTTTGAGGTAACGATTTTTGCCCGGGTGTGAACAATCCAGCGGTCGATGGCGCCGATGATGTCCGGGTCCTGGTGGGACGCGAAGACATAGTCCATATCGCGGATGTTCATGTACTTGGACGCGGCGACGGAGAGTGGGGTGTAGGTCAGATCTCCGCCGGGGTCGATCAGGGCTTCGTGTTTGCCATCAACAATCAGGAACTGGTTGGACTGAACGCCTTCGCCAGTGACCAGGGAATCGAACATCAGGCACTTGTGGTGTCCGTTGTCGAAGAGAACAATCGGTGCTGCCGCCATTTCTGTCTCCCGCAAAGCAGTAGGGTCTTCGGCTTCAGGCACACTTATAGCCCGATGGCCGGATATTGCAAACTGCGCGGGAGAGTACAGAATTGACAAATATAAATTGTTGCCTCAGGTCAATTATCTGATATTCATCAAGTTACCGATTGTTGCCTGCGCTCCCACAGGCTTACGCCATTGACGGCAGGCGTTTGATACCACGGCGTAATCCCTTTTCCAGCGCGACCTGAACCGCTTTGCCGGTAAACGGAACAATATCCTCAAAACGGATGGAGTACTGAATACGGGTTCTTCCTTCGCCTGCATCGGAGAACAGAATACGTCCCAGGTGATTACGCAAAGGGCTGATGCTGCTGATGGTGTATTCAATCAGAGAGTCGGGTTCAAAACCGAGTACGGTTTCCTCAAGAGACAGCGGGCCAATGCCGATCTTGCGAACCGAGCCAATGCCGTTGGGGTCTGCCTGGTCGCTGTCCTTGATGCGCTTGACCGGTGCGCCGACCAGTTTGCCGAAGCGGTGGTGGTCGGCAAAAACGGCAAAAGCCTTGCGCCTGGGGACATCGAAAGTTTCATCAATTTCAATGGTGTACTGTGCCATGGTGCTGCTCTTGTTGTTAGACGGTGTTCAAGGTTAACCGTTCACCGGGTTCAACAAAAGTCGCAGGCGCGGGTTTTCATCACTGAGAACTGGTTAAAACAGGCCATCGGTTTGTTGGTTGGTATTCCGGAGGCTGGTGGTTATAATCGGGACTGCTCAGGATGAGTCAGTTCAACATAATCTTCAGGGATCGAAGTCATGCCCCAGGCAAGCGGATTGCAGTTCACCGCCCGTGTAGGCGAATTCCCCTCGGACCACTTTGTCGTTGTCGGCTTCGCGCTGACCGAACAGCTGTCTGATCTGTTCCATGGCCGGTTGCAACTGGCCAGCACCGACCCGGATGTGGCCGCCGCCGACGTACTGGAACAGCCGGTAGACCTGGTTGTGTGGCAGGACGGCCAGCCCCTGCGCCGGTTCACCGGCGTGGTGAACGAATTTATGCGGGGCGACACCGGCCACCGCCGCACCCGCTACGAAGTCGTCATCCAGCCACCCCTGTGGCGACTGGGCCTGATGCACAACAGCCGCATCTTCCAGACCCAGACCACCGACGCCATCGTGCGTACCCTGCTCGAAGAGCGGGGCATTGTGGACTCCATCTTCGACTTCAAGCGCCCACCGGAAGAACGGGAATACTGCGTCCAGCACCGGGAAACCGACCTGCAGTTCCTGGAACGCCTGGCCGCCGAAGAAGGCTGGCACTACCGCTACCAGCACGGCAGCGTGGATGGTGAAGAACAACCAGCACTGATTCTTGCCGACCACCACGGCGACGCCCCGAAACTGGACCCGGTCACCTGCAACACCAAAGCCGGCGGCAGCACCCAACAGGCCTGCGTGTTCCAGTTTGCCTACGAAGAACGGGTGAAAGCCTCCTCCGTGGCCATGAAGGACTACACCTTCAAGAACCCCGCCTACGCCCTGATGCATGAACAAAGTGCTGGCGGTGTTAACCACCGGGAAGACTACCAGCACTATGACTACCCCGGCCGCTACAAAGCCGACGCCAGCGGCCAGCCGTTCACCCAGAACAAACTGGATGCCCTCAGAAACGACGCATCCATGGCCAACGGCAAAAGCAACCGCCCGGATTTCACCCCCGGCGCCAAAGTGGAACTACAGGACCACGACAGCCAGACCCTGAACCGGGAATGGCTGCTCACCGCTATTACCCACACCGGCAAACAGCCCCAGGCCTTGGAAGAAGAGGGCGGCAGCGAACCCACCAGCTACCACAACGACTTCAGCGCCATCCCGGCGGACAAAACCTGGCGGCCCCTGTGTGAACACAAGCCGATGATGGACGGCCCGCAGATGGCCATTGTCACCGGCCCGGAGGGGGAAGAAATCCACTGCGACCAGTACGGCCGGGTAAAAGTAAGATTCCCTTGGGACCGCTATTCCAAGAACGACGAACACTCAAGCGCCTGGCTGCGCGTGGCCCAGGGTTGGGCTGGAGGCCAGTACGGCTTTATGGCCCTGCCCAGAATCGGCCACGAAGTGATCGTGTCTTTCCTGGACGGCGACCCGGATCAGCCCATCATCACCGGAAGAACCTACCACGCCACCAACACACCGCCGTACGCGCTGCCGGAACACAAAACCCGGACCACCCTGAAGACCAAAACCCACAAGGGTGAGGGCAGCAACGAACTGCGGTTTGAAGACGAAGCGGGCGAAGAACAGATCTACGTGCACGCCCAGAAAGACCTCGACCTGCTGACGGAAAACAATCGCACCGAAGTCATCAGGAACGACAGCCACCTGACGGTGGAAAACAATCGTTTCAGCCACACCAAAGGCAACCGCCACCACACCACAGATGGCGAACATCGCGAGAGCATCGGCGCCGACTACAGCCTCACCGTAAACGGCAGCCATCACAGCAAGCAGGGCAAAAACCAGCTGGTGGAAGCCGGCACCGAAATCCACCACAAGGCGGGTATGAAAATAGTGATCGAAGCCGGAGCCGAGGTGACGCTGAAAGCGGGTGGCAGCTTTGTGAAGGTAGACCCAAGTGGGGTGACAGTGTCTGGGCCTTTGGTGCGGATGAATTCCGGGGGTGGGCCCGGGAGTGGTACCGGGGTTGGGGTGAAGGCTCCAGATATTCCTGAAATGCTCGCGGTGGAGTCATCGACGGCTGGTTCTTCTGCCTCATTAGTCGACGCAGGAATGCGAAGGAACGGCATGACTGAGTCGATTTCGACAACAAATCTTGGCCAAGCCAAAGCGGGTGCCGATTCAGGCATTGCGGGATTGACGAATGGTGTGCTATCTCGCTCCGCCAAAGCTGGGAGTGCATTTATAGCCGGGTGTGAGCTAGATAGCCAAGGCAGGTGCATGGTTCATGATCACGGCCAAGATACTATCGAAGGCGCGTCCGCAGAAAAAACGACCAAAGATTCCGTTACCAAAGAGGATAATGGTCAGGACGTTATGGCAAATAATGAAACGGATAGTAGAGAAGCACCGGCCCCATCAAGCTCTGGAACAATGGCGTTAAGTGAAAAAGGAAAGGAGCTTCTGAAAAGCGTAGAGGAGCTTCGCTTGACTACCTACGATGACCAGACTGGTGAGAGTATTACCTCTTGGGTTAAAGGGGCGACTATTGGGTATGGACATTTGATAGCAAGGAGCGAATGGTCCATCTACGAGAACGGTATCACTGCTGATCAAGCGGACGCCCTGTTCGAGTCAGATCTTGAGCCGTTTGTACGAGCTGTCAACGAGAAAGTTACCGTACCCCTTACGCAGAATCAATTTGACGCGGCCGTTATGCTTGCATTCAACATAGGGATAGCAGGCTTTTCAAACTCATCTGCTGTTACTTTGATTAATGATTCAGAAGCCTCGACGTCGTACCCAGACCTTGAGAGTGCTTGGAAAGCTTGGAATCGTTCCCAGGGTGCGGTCAGTCGTGGCTTGATAAATCGGCGAAATGCTGAGTGGGATGTTTATTCAAAGGGTATATATAAACAATGGTAGCTTGCGATTGGGGTAACCGATGATCAGGTTTTTTGTAGTCCTCTTATTTGGGGTCGTTTCGGGGGGCTGTTTTGCCGTTAACCCAAACGAAGATAACGTAACATGCTCGGGTCGGTCTTTGGACGAGCTATACGGCGTTTATGTTATCCATGAAGTGGTTAAGTACGGCGGAGGCCTTACCTCTGAGTCTTCGGCTGAGGAGCGAATTGGAAAAAAGCTTCTGCTTGAGCCAGAACTGTTTGAAGTCAGGGATGTATCCATTCCCGACCCTTTGTACGAATTTGCCTGTTACCCACCGCAGAGAGAGGGAGAAATCAGTGCTAATCGCTGGAGTAATTTTTACGGCTATGGGTTGGAACGGGAGGTTATAGAAGTCCTGCACGTTTATGAAGAAGGGGATACCAGCGGCGAGGCATTCTTAAACCTCGAAGTTCTGGATGGCGAGCTCTGGGAGATGCATGATGGCTGGATCTATATGATGAAACCTTCGAGAAAATGAAATCAGATCAATAAGCGATATTTTTTATTTAAAAGCATGGATTGCTATCACTCATGGATAACATGGAGCTCGTTGCGGAGCAGCCTCTCTCGGAAGAAATAGCGGATTTTGCCATTCTGGATCTGGCACAAAAAGATGAAGGATCTCTGCTCGGCTGGATGTACCGCTATTTCGATAATGCCGAAATCCCTTGGGACCCCCTATATCAGAAGACCCAGTTGGCAGAACTCTGGAAAAAAGGCCCGATACTGATTGATCTCAGACATTCGCCGGTTTTTCGCGAAGCGCTGATCGAACGTTATCAGAGTGAATATCTGGGGATATTGATCTCGGCGCCTGATATGGATTTGGAGGCCATGGCGGACCATCTCCGATCAATCATTACCGTGCAACAGGATGGTAAGCCATCCATATTTCGTTTCTACGACCCTAGAGCCGTTGGTGCTTTGTTTGAAGTCCTGGAGTCAAACCAGCACCACCAGATGCTGGGGGGCAGCAGCAAGTGGATGTGGCATCACCATCGGCAATGGTGGCAATTTGTATCATCGCAGCAAAGCGAGAGCTTTGATTCACCGAGAACGCTCTCGATCACAAGTGAACAGATAAGACAGGTGGATGATACCCGATCCCGTCAGTTTGCCCTCTTCATGGCACAAACGTATGGCGAGCATATTCCTTCTAAAGACGCGCAGGGATTTGCCCTGAATGAGGTGAGTGCCGCAAGGTCGGCGGGTTTGTCTACCCAGGTAGACTTTGAACGGTGGCTTCGGATGGCCATTAAGGTCAAAGGCCCATTGATGGAATCGGATCATTGGCAGCACCTTGCGGGGAACAGCGGGCGATCGCCACTGCAGATTCTCAGCCAACTCGAATGTGAACAAGGACGGTAAAGCATGTTGATTGACCAGGATGTCAGAACGCTCGTCAAACAGAACGAATTACCACCTCCGGCACTCTCGGACACTGACCAGACTTCGGCGCACTGCGAAGCCCAGCCTTGTAAAGACGAAACGTTTGCGACGGTGATCTACGTTACGGGCCAGCGTAGTTTCTGGTTGGTTCCGCAGGGCGTGTTAGACAAAATCGAAGTAAGTGCAGATCGGCTGCAAGCTGCAGCTTCCAAAGAAACCGCTGAACAGCGGTTAGCTGCGCTTGAAGATGCAGGTTTAACGAACCTCTTTCTACCGGCAACTGCGCAAAGTTTTTTGCTGCCTGCTGAACAGCAAGAGTGGGCTAGGCTGCATGATGAAAATCGGGCAGATGAACGCGCTTTGAAAAGGCTCGATGCGGACATTCAGGCAGCTGAAGTTGTTTATCATGCAAAAGTGCAGTCGTTAGTTACGGATGAAGCTTTCTATCGCAGGCGGTCAGCCTTAAAAGTGGAGTGGCATACCAAGCAATTGGAGTTGAATAAACGAAGAGATGATATCCGCGACAGGATCATGGATCGTCGGGAAAGATTGGAAGACCTAAGAGAAGAGGGCCTGGATGCAGCAAAGGCGGCAGGCTTTGATGTGGTTGGGGGCGATTTGTACTCCCCTGAGCAGCGAAAAATCCAGGACCTCCTCAGTGACTACATAGACGCACGAAAAGCGTTTGAGGAAGACACGTTCAGTAATGACACCCAAACAGACCGCTTTATAAATGCCATGCGCCTGAACCGGGAGCTTGTCGCATACGAGAAGGGGCGGGAAACGCTGGATGTGCAAAAACTTGAAAAGTACCTTAGGGAGTTGAACGCGCTCGAAGGCAAGATGCTGAAGTACTCAGAGGCCGTGCTCAAGTTGGCGAATATCGGTATTGCTACACCTGAGTATGCCTTGGCCAATGGCCAGGGGGACGTCCCGGGCGGGATTCTGGAGCTGGGGAACTTCAAGCAACTTGAATGGGATGTTGAACGCCTGACTGAGGACATGAAAGAGCATGGTTATGCCTGGCTAAGGGTCCTTGGAATGAACGGCCCCGCTCCCGCGCCCGCGCTACTGAAATTTCAGACCAGAATCGAAGCCTGCCAGGAACAGCAGGAGCAACTAAAGTGCAAAGCAAAGGAGAGAGCAGAGGCGTTAGTGCCGGCCCGCATGTTCATGTGGAATCCGTCGGAATTCAAACCTAGCCCTCACAAGTCACTGGTTCGTCCTGGCATCCCGCTTCGGGAGTTTTCTTTACCGAAAGGTGGGCCAACCGTCCGGCATTTTACCATCGATAACATTCCTGGCAGTGAAGATTATCTGAATACCAACTTCAATCCGGAAGATGATGTTGAGCCTGCAACGCGCTTTGATCTGGCTAACTCCATCAAGTTGGCGCAAGCACCTGATCAGGACGACGCATTGGATAAAATCTTCACCGAGCTGGGTGCCAAAAAGTACCCATTGCGGGAGCATTGGTTCGATGCCAACGGACTTTTTATGCCAGAACGATTTTTTAATGCGCTTGCGGGAGAGCGAGTTCTGGCGCTCCAAAGTCAGGATGAGATGGATGCCTGGGGCGCCCATCTGCGGTGTCTTATATTTCAGTCAGAGGCTCAGCGACATTTGATGGGCTTTGACGACAGCTACGCTGGTCAGTTTACTCGTCTAATTCTGAGCGGTATTGCCGGTGACCTCGGCGGGGAGTTGAAGAATAGCGTTAAAGTTGAAGTGCTGAGTGAGGCGGGTTTATCTCCAGATGTAAACTTCGGAAGGAACGAGAAGGGGAGAATTGTTCCTGGCTATAAGCTGACAGACGTTTCTTTGGGCGCCAACCTGACATACCGTCAGGGGCAGATGGATATCATTTCTATGAGGCTGCCCGAACCGGACAATGCAGAGCTCATCACCGTTCCGTATTACACCGACGCGGGCAAAAGCCATCTGGAAATAGGACGGTTTCACTGTAGTCTGGATGTTAAATGCTGGGGTTTTGTCGGCGCTGGCATTTTGCTGAGTCACTCCCTTGGTGTTGAGGCCGTTGAAGGCGAGGGGCTACGGGTTACCGGTCGTTATCGTGAAGAAACCGGAAGGGATAAAGGCTCTGGCGCCGGCCATGGAAAAACAGGGCAGAAACAAAACTACGAGAATGGAGTTGAAGGCGTTAAGTTGAATGCCTTTGCCGGTGCTCAGGCAGGCCTCCTGGCCCGCGCTGAAATAAAGTGGGCGATTCCTGACCGCCTGCGGAAAAAAGAGACGTGGAGGCTGTTGGGTGAGGAGGTCCCCGAGTGGATTACCGTGGGCCTTGTGACTGGAGAACTGGTTGGCTCGACTGGGCTTGGAGCCGACGTCGATTTCAGGATCGGCCTAAGAAATAAGCGCTTGGTGTTATACGGTAAGGGTAAGGTGATTGCCGGGATTGGCGGGGGTGCGTCTATCGGGGTGGAATTGGCCTATGACACGCTGCCGCTGTGGATGCGCTTGCTGCAGCAGGAGCTCCACGAGAACGGTTTTCGCCAAATCTACTGGATTGATCCAGATGCCTTTCAATATATGAGCCTACTGATGAACCTCTGCCTTTCAACGGCATTGAAAATTTCGTTCCTGGCTGCGCAGAGCTATGACTTTGTGCAAGAGGTCTATAGCGATTTTTACAGGAGTGAGAACGCTGGTGTCGTGGCCGTTAGAATCACTGATGCCATCGCACTTGCTGAGGGTGGGGGTGTTGTTTCTGATGACCGACCACGAATTTCACTGGATGAGTACAAGTCCTGGTTCTTGGGCTTACAGCCCGAGGCGATAGGGCCGATGTTGCACAATTTGGTGTCCGAGCCTGCCGAATATAAGGGCGAGGATGGACGTAAGTCTCCTGATGAAATGCTTAAACTTCAGCAAGTTTCAATTCATCAGTGCTTCAGGTGGATGAGCGAAGCAGAGCTGGTTAATCCAGAATCCTACCGCGACCAAACTCCTAACCGAGTTCAGAGGCAGTTTGAAGAGTCGATCATTCGTATGAACACTCATGGTGCTAAACCTGAAGGAGACAGTTTGCTGGTCGCTCGGAATAATATTGCTCGACTGGATGAGTTTATGGGAAAACAAATTGTTGAGCCTGCTGATCAACGGCGACTTAAGCAGTATCAAACACTTCTCAAGAAATTCAGCCTCCACATATGGGAGAAAGCTTAAGTGATGCCGAGGTTTCTGATTCAACAAACTTGCTGTTTGCTGCTGTTTTTCATGGGGTCTTTTCCTGTTTGGGCGGAAACGGACAAGGCGCAGGCTGAGGCATTGTTCCAAGAAGGGTTCACGCTTTTTCAGCAACGTTATAGCGCTATTGCTATTACTCCGCTGGAAAAGGCCGCAAACCTCGGCCACGCAGAAGCCGCTTATCATGTGGGCGAAATTCTCCGCAGAAGATATACCTATATCACGGAGGAAGCGGAAGCATACTACCTTCAGGCTGCTGAGGGAGGGGAGGTTTATGCGATGTTGCGGCTTGGTCAAATAGGCAACTTCTGCGGCACCCTCAGAAATTGTGATTACGATCGACAACGGTGGATTGAGCTTGCCATAGATACAGCCCTCCCTCGAGCGGAAACTGGCGACACTGACGCTATGATGGCAGTTGGCGCAGCCTATGCAGTTGCAGGAAAACCGGAAAAGGATTTTGAGTGGGTTAAGCGGGCAGCCGAGAATGATGATGCCTTTGCTCAATACTGGATGGCGGTCATGCTGGACGAAATGGATAGGGGCTTCTATTGGACCGAAAATGGTCGCCGCGAAGATGTGCTCAAATGGCTCCAGGCTTCGGCAGAACAGGGCTTTCCTAAGGCGATCTTGAAGTTGGCTTTGGAGTTAAAAGAAGACGGTCGGTTCGAGGAGGCCAACAAGTGGGTTGATCATTTGGGGAAAACTGATTACTTCGATGCGCTCTTTAACTATGGTTTGATCATGCTGGATGGCCCGGATGGCATGTTCCGATATCCGGTAGCCCGGCCCATCGAAGGCCTGGCTATGTTAATTGCGTTACATCGCCAAAAAGGCAGCTCGGAGGTGAAGCGGGCAATAGACGAGTACAAAGACACTTTAGATAGTGAGGTTATATCGGAAGCCGAAGCTCTGTCTGGGTCATTATTGGTTGATACGCCGATTCTTCATTACCTGCCTAAGTTCGGACTATAAGGAAGATGAAGGTACTTTGGCCTGTAGTGTTAGCTTTGGTGGTTTGGCTGAGCTTGCCCCTGTCAGCCCAGAGCGAAACAAGCCAGAAGCAAGCGGATGTTTTGTTTCAGGAAGGCTATACGCTCTATCAGCAATATTACAGCCCCAATGCGTTCGGAAAATTCAAGCAAGCAGCTCAATTAGGGCATGCGGAAGCTGCTTACTATGCAGGTAACATCCTCCGTCGAAACCACACCTACATCACGGAAGAGGCTGAACAGTTTTATCGCCAGGCTGCAGAAGGTGGAGACGTTTACGCCATGTTGAGGCTGGCTCAGAAAGGCAACTTCTGTGGAACGCTTCAAAATTGCGATTATGACCGCGAAGAGTGGTTGGATCGAGCGTTTTATGCGGCTCTTCCCCGAGCGAAAGCCGGGGATACTGGAGCCATGATGGCGCTCTCGTCTGCTTATGCGATCAAAGGGGATCGAACTGCGGATTTTGAGTGGGTCGAACGTGCTGCTGAAAATGGCCATGCTTTTGCTCAGTACTGGATGGCAGTGATGTTGGATGAACAGGAGAGAGGTTTCTACTGGACTGACAGTGGCCGCCGAGCAGATATGCTCAAGTGGCTCAAGGCTTCGGCAGAGCAAGGGTTCCCGAAGGCAATGTTAAAATTGGCTTTGGAACTTAGAGATGGTGGGCAACTTGAGGAAGCGCGTTATTGGGTAGAGAGAATGGGTAAAACCGATTACTACGATGCCATTCTAGAGTCAGGAGCCGCTATTCTGTTTGGGCCTGACGCTGAATCCCTGTATGGCGAAGGGTCGGGTTACGGTTTCGCTGAACCTCGGCCGGTGGAAGGGGCGGCGATTCTTCTTGCCCTTCATCGTCAAACTGGCAAAGACGCCCCGCTGAAAATGATCGAAGTTTACCGTGACAAATTGACGCCGGAAATCATGGCTAAAGCGGAGGCTCGGTCTAAAGAGCTTCTGGTGGATGCTCCCGTCATCTACTACCTGCCTAAGTTTGGGATCTAAGGATAATGAGGCTGTTTCGGCATCTAGTATTGGCTTTGGTGGTCAGCTTGGGATGGCCTATATCAACACAGGGCACAACACATCAGCACGCGGACGCTTTGTTTAAGGAAGGCTATTTACTCTATCAGCAGTATTACAGCCCTGACGCCTTCGTCAAATTCAAGGAGGCAGCTCAGTTAGGACATGTGGAGGCGGCCTACTATGCAGGCAACATCCTCCGTCGTAACCACACCTACATCACGGAAGAGGCTGAACAGTTTTTTCGCCAGGCTGCAGAAGGTGGAGACGTTTACGCCATGTTGAGGCTAGCTCGGAAAGGCAACTTCTGCGGAACGCTTCGAAATTGCGATTATGACCGCGAGGAGTGGCTGGAGCGTGCGCTGGATTTGGTCCTTCCCAAAGCTGAAGCTGGTGACCTTGAAGCAATGAAGGAAGCCTATTCTGTTTATCGGGTGTCTGGCGATAAGGGAAAAGCTTGGGGCTGGATTCAGCGAGCAGCCGAAGGAGGTCACGCATTTTCTCAATACTGGGTGGCAATCTTGCTTGAAGAGCAGGATATGGGCTTTTACTGGACCGAAGCTGGCCGTCGAGCAGACATGCTCAAGTGGTTAGAGGCGTCTGCGGAGCAGGGGTTCCCTAAGGCGATCTTCAAACTCGCTACAGAATACAGTATCGACGGTCGGTTTGATGAGGCGACTGAGTGGGTCGAACGTATGGGGCAGACGGATTATTTTGATGCTCTTCATGAATATGGATTGGTCCTGATTACGGGGCCAGATGGTGCGAAGAACAGGATTCAATACCCCGAACCCCGACCAATTGAAGGCCTGGCAGTTCTCTTGGCCCTGCATCGCGAAACCGGTAATCCATCGGTTAAATACAGCATCGACCGCAGCTTGAGCGATCTGGATTCCGACACAATAGCCAAGGCGCGGGCAAGATCTGAAGAACTTCTGGTAGGCATACCAATACTTCATTATTTGCCAATATTCGGCATATAGGCATTTTGCTTTCAAGGAACCAATTCAACCCATCGGTTAGTTAATCAATCCAGTGTTTTCACGGAGGAAAACATGAACAACTCAAAAGAATCGCCTTATCGCAATGGTTTTTGTCATGTTTCTGGGGATATTCGGAATCGATCGTTTTTATTTGGGTAAGTGGAAGACCGGTATCGCCAAGGGCCTTACACTCGGGGTTTGTGAAAGACGCCAGTGGGCAGGATCTTCGCTTAGGTCTTTCGATGTACCGTTTGAAGGATGGTCGTTTACATCGTGACTGGTTTTCCACCTGATCACTATCGTCCTCTGCCCGGCAACGATAAAGGTTGATATCTAGTGATTGAAAACGCGAAAAAGCTATTTGACGCGGTAGCTAGTAAATTCGGGACATCATCGAATGTACTGTTACTGAATGGCAAATCAAGTAGTGGCTACGCACCGTCGCAGCCAGGTCTTGTAGAGTCACAGGATTGCGTGTTTCTTTCTTTACGAACAGGCAGTGCAGAAAGCAAAGGCATTCTAACTGGCGTGGGTTTTTTCGTGGGTGCAGTTGGGATACTTCTTGTTTTGCTGCCCAATCTGTTTGGAGCGCCTTATAGCTCCAATCTAGATTGGTGGGTTTTCTTACTCTCAGTTTTAGTTATTTTCGGTCCTGCAATATGGGAGATAAACCGCCCACCATCACTGCCGATAGTTTTTAATCGGCGTACTCAGGAGATTTATTACGACCTTAAGGGTGAACTCTACCATGCAGAATGGAGCGACATAGAGGCTGTTGCCTACGAATACCAAGTGATCAATCAGTATTCAGGTTCCATTGTTCATGGAAATCTGGAAATCATTCTTAAGAAATTTGGTGCCCCTGACGACCGGATAGCGCTGAACTTATCAGGGGTTCCAGCGGGCAAGCGCCTGCGAACCGTGGTCGGTATCTGGGAATATCTAAGATGTTATATGACGATTGGCCCGTGGTTTGACGAGAATGGCAATAGGACCGAGTCTAAGAGTTTATTCATAGACAAAAGCTTGAAGTCTGGCGAACTTTCCTTTTTTGACCTTGTACTTGAGTCAAGAAGAACACTGGGACAAGAGCGTAAAGAGGGCCATGGTGTTTCTGGAACCGCCTTTCTTTCTTGGTTGACTTCTTACATGCTCCTTCTGCCAGCATTTGGAATGGAATGCATTCAGAAGATTGATAGAAAAAAAGCCCGACATCGTTGGCCGAAGGTTGTGCAAGAGCGCTTAGATCCAAACGGCCCAACAACCCGACTGATCGATATCGAAGAAGACTATATGGTACAAAAACAGCAAGAGCTGGGTGATATTCATGAGCGGATGCGTAAAACCCTGCCAAGATAGTTCTTTTATCAACAAATTGGATATCTCTGAGTTGGCATGCTTGGACTAGAAAGAAAGTTTGATGACAGGGAAGCAAAAACTTTGGAAATAAGGCTTGTCAGCACGATGCTCAGCCTTGCCTTAATCTCCGCTTGTTCATCACCGAAGGCGCCCTCAGAAATTGAAATTGAAGCGGTACTCCAGAATGCCAAAAACAATCTGGTTTTTGTCGAAGGCGGCGAGTTTTGGCTGGGAGATGTCGGAAACGAATCGGGTGTGCTTTTTAACCCGATCTCCGATGACAACAAACCGCCAAAGCTTGTGGAGCTGGAGAGCTTTTCAATTCTCAAAACAGAGGTTACTTGGGGGGAGTTCGTCACGTTTCTAAAGGATGTGGGGCGAGCGGGCGACTACACGGTTGAAAAGGGCTTCAAACGTGCTGTGAGGTTGCCCATAACCTCAAATGATGATCCTGCCTCGCCAAATTACAAACACAAACCTGCCCGCAGTCCGAATTTCCAGGAAGCAGAAAACTACTGTTTGTGGCTGGCCGAGAAAACGAGGCTCCCCTTTTCCCTCCCATCCGAAGCTCAGTGGGAGTACGCGGCCCGGAATCGGGGTCAGGCCATCGCATTCGCAACCGATACAGCTGAAGTGGAGCTAGATAAGTATCTTCAACGCCCCTCATATGCCATCGACCCGATGCAGCCAGTTTCCGGTAATGTGTTGATTCACTCATCAATCGATGTGGAGAGGCGCCCGGTCGGCTCTTACCCCCCGAGTCCCCTGGGCTTGCATGATATGACCGGGAATGTGGCGGAATGGACGAAAGACTGGTTCTATTCCGGTTATGATCATCTCCCGGCCAAAAATCCTGTAGCAAAGCAGCCGAGCAACGAACATGCGGATAAAAGGGTTGTAAGAGATCTGGCGGGATTGGGTGATCATGTTGGCGGCAATGCGACGGTCTACGGGAGAATGGGAAGAAGCCTGAACTCCTACTATCTAGGCTTCCGCTGCGTTGTTAATCACGCAAAGCCCATCGATTAATTTGATCCTGACCCAGTATTAGGTTCGCCCAGACTTGGAAAATCTGGCTCCTGGGTCGAAAAAGGTAGCCGTGAGCACGCCGCAGCCACCGCAACATACAGAAAGGTTTGTCACGCTGATGACCCGATCTATGGACTTCAGGGGAGCTGATCTATCGCCCTCAGCCTGGTCTTGAAATGCCTCCGATAGAGGTTGATATCTGGTGATTGAGGATGCAAAAAAACTATTTGATTCGATAGTTAATAAGATAGGGAGCTCATCGAGTGCTCGGGTATTAAACAGTGGTGCTCGCAGTGGTCATTCGCCATCCAAGCCGAGTCTTATTGAGACGCAAAATGAGATCTATCTGGCTTTGAGAACGGGCAGTGCCGAGAGTAAAGGCATGCTCACTGGCTTTGGTTTTCTTGTAGGTGGGTACGGTGTAGTACTTTTTCTCCTGATCGTTGGGTTTGGAAACGCTTTGAGTTCAGATTGGTGGCTTTTGCTGTGTTCAATTCTGGGGATACTAATGCCGGCGGCTTGGGAGTGCACTCGCCCGCCGTCGCTACCAATAGTATTCAATAGGCGCACACAGGAGATCTATTATGATCTTAAAGGAGAGCTTTACCATGCAGTATGGGAAAGCATAGAGGCCGTAGCCTATGAATATAGAATGGTTAATCAATACTCCGGATCTATTGTCCATGGAAACCTGGAGATTATTCTTCAAAAATTTGGAGATCCCCGCAACCGAGTTGCACTGAACCTGTCGGGTATTTCTGCAGGTAAGCGGCTGTCAACGCTGGTTGGTATATGGGAATATCTGCGTTGTTTCATGACCATTGGCCCTTGGTTTGATGAGACCGGACGAAGGACGGAATCCAGGAGCCGGTTCATTGAGGAAACGTTAGAATCTGGGCAAGTTTCATTTCTCGATTTGATTCTGGATTCGAGAACTTTTTTAGGCCAGGAGAGAAAGGAAGGCAATGGAATTTCGGGAAGCACGGTTATCGAATGGATTGGTTCCTATCTTTTGTTTCCGGTTGCATTGGGTATGGAATTCATACAAAGGGTTGATCGAAAGAGGTCAAGGAAACATTGGCCTGAAGTCGTCCAAGAACGCCTGGATCCAAAGGGCCCTACAACCCGCCTGACCGATATCGAAGAAAACTACATGGCGCAAAAACAGAAGGAGCTGGACGAGCTTCATGAAAGAATGCGCAAAACTCTTCCCCGGTAGGTCTTTTCTCAGCAGAGCCAATGGTTCGCTGCGTTGATAACCAGCCTCAACCCATTAACTAACCTCCCAGCGCCAGAAAAATGCTCAGAAAAAACCACATAGATTGGCCGCTCCTGTGGTCAGCAATAAAAACTGACCTAGGCACTATGCTAACCATGCTGTGCGTAGGAATAATCACCACCGCTGTGGGTGGTGGCATTTTCTACGTCGACTTTGGCGACTGGGGGGCCATGATTGCGGGAGGTTTCTTCGCATTGATGGGCGCTGGGTTGGTTCTGCTTGCTATCGTCATAACTTACTCGGGTACCAGCTACCTATACGGCCAGGCCTTGCTACGGAAGCACGGTGTAGAGGTGGACGGCGTACTGACCAAAAAAGAAGCGGATTGTCAGTTTCATCAGGAATACGATCATCGAAATGAGCCACAGGGGGAAGGGCATTATCAGTGTAACCTTATGATTGAGTTTGATTTTCAGTTTGATGGCCAAAATCACAGTGGGGCCTTCTATCTGAGTAAGCTGGCGACGTTCGACAAGTTGCAGGAGGGTGACCCGGTGCCCCTCAAGGTACTCAGGTTTGATCCCTCCGTTCACAAGGTACGAGAGCGGCGTCTGGCAAATATGTTGAAGGGGCGTGAGCCCCAAATGCCTTCTCTCGTTCCCGACGGGGCCGAAATCGGTCAGCTGGTATGAGGAAAGAGAACCCAAAACACAAGGATTGAACCATTGAAAACCCTGAATATCCTCAAATACGTCTTCACACTCATTGGCGCCGGTATGCTTGTTGGTGCGGTGATGAGTTACAGCAGTACAGTGTCATTTATCGAGCGAGCTACGGAAGCCACGGGCACGGTCATTGATCTGGAGCGCTCGCGTTCCAGCGATTCAACTACCTATTATCCGGTGGTCGTTTTCGAGGATATCCGTGGTCGGGAGATCGAGTTCCGGTCGCGCTCAGGCTCAAATCCGCCGTCGTTCAGTCGCGGTGAGAGGGTGTCTGTGTTTTATGAGCCTTCGGCCCCGGAGAGCGCCAGAATCAACAGTTTCTTCTCCCTGTGGGGGCTGCCCATGATTCTTGGAGGTATGGGGCTCGTGTTTGGCGCCATTGGCGGCGGGATGCTGTTGTTTGGTTGGAAGAAGAGCCGCTCACAGGCTTACCTGAAAGATCACGGCACCGAGGTGCTCGCAATATTTTCGTCGGTTGAGCAAAACACCAGTCTGACCGTAAACGGTCGTAACCCGTTCCGCATTGTCTGCCAGTGGCAGCATCCGCAAACCGGTGAGCTTCATGTATTCCGAAGCGATAACCTGTGGTTCGATCCGAGTAATCATATTCACCAGGAAACGGTGCCCGTGCTGGTCGATGAGGCCAATCTCAATCGCTATTGGGTGGATACCTCATTCCTGCCTAAGCTGGCCAGCTAGCAGCCTTTTTGCCTCAGGTTCCCGGTGGGCACGAGTTTTCGTGGCCCATCGCACAAATGTATTTACGCTCATACCGTTTGTCGGCCCAGGTTTCATAAATCCGCCTGGCAATCGGGTGAATCACCGGCCACAGCAGCGGTTTGAACAACCAGCCAAATCGGGTGTGCGACCAGGCTCGCACATTGGCGTGCAATCCCGTTACCCACTCCCCGGTCCAGCTCATCAGATGCAACCTACGAAGCAGCTGCTCCCGGGAGGGGAGTTGCTGGTTGCTCGGGTTTTGCTCGTGAATATCCGCAAAGATCAGGTTGCCGGTCTGCAATCTTCGCAGGGTGCGTATCTCACGCGCGCACAGGGGGCAGGAGCCATCGTAGAACAATGTATCGTAACGCGGTGCCATGGATTCTCCGCTGTCAGCTGTTTATCCCGAAGGTATACGGTGTGCTGGGCGCGGATGGTTCAGTTTCCTCAAATGCATTTGGTAATTGTTTGATAATGCGGGTGCTTCCTGTAAACGCTACACTGTGTTGCTAATCTCCAGATTGTTGCGCTGGCGAAACTCCTGTGCCCTGAGCGGCACTCCGACAAGGTATAACGGCCCATGGATGACCAGAAGACAGAATCCCCGCAAACGAATGGCACAGGTTCGCGATCGTTCGCGGATCTCTCCACGCCAATCTACGGGTTGTTCATCCTTGGTATTCTATACACCCTGTATATTGCTCATCAGATTGTTCTCCCGATCATCCTGGCGGTACTGACCAGCCTGTTACTGGCGCCTCTGGTCAAAAAGGCTTACTTGCGCTGGCATTTACCGCGTGTGGTATCCGCATTGGTTCTGGTGCTGGCGGTCCTTGCTGGAATTCTGGGGCTGGGTGCCGCGGTCGCCACGCCAGCTCTGGAGTGGGCCCAGAAGGCTCCGGAGGGACTGTCTCGCCTGTTGGTGGGGGAAAGTGAGATCATGCGCCAGATCGACAAGGTCAGTCAGTCTGCCGAGCAGGTCGAAAAATCGGTTGAGGAGCTTTCCAAAGATCAGGGCACCAAACCCACCACGGTGGTATTGCAAACCGACTCCTGGCGCAGTCAGTTGATGTCCAAGGCTCGGAACGGCATTGCTGGGCTGGCGCTGGCACTGGCATTAACCTATTTCCTTTTGGTCAGCGGCGACCGGTTGATTCGCAACTTCGTCAAGCAGTTGCCCCGGTCCCAGCGCAAGACAGTGCTGAGGATCACCCACGATTCCCAGCATCAGATTGCGCAGTATCTGGCGGTGCTGGGGTTGTCCAACACGTCTGTTGGCGTGTTGACCGGCCTGATCTGTTGGGCCATCGGCCTGCCAGACCCGGCCGTCTGGGGCCTGATTGCAGGCCTTGCGCGGTTTATTCCGTACCTTGGTAACATGCTTACCATCACCCTGTTGGCCATAGTCTCCGCCATTTCCCTGGACGTGCTCTGGATGATGGTGCTTGCTCCGATCAGCTTCATTGTGCTCACCACGATTGTCGGATTTTTCCTTGAGCCCTGGATTCATGGTTTCCGGATGGCGATCAACCCCGTGATCATCTTTGTTTCGATCTTCTTCTGGGGCTGGTTGTGGGGGCCAGTGGGGGTTCTCCTTGCTGTGCCCTTGATGACGGTTATCCAGGTGGTCCTCAAGCAGATTCCGCGGTTAAGGCCGGTTTATCGGGTAATCGCTCGGTAAACCGTTTGAGTCTAATGGATATCCGTAAAAGGCCCTGACACACCCGGTGATCTTTCCTATTCTGTCTGAGTAGTTTATTCACCAGAACAGGAGGGTCTGTTGCCGATGATCCCATCCTCAATGAAGGCGATGGTTCTGAAAGGCCATGGCGGAATTGATCAGCTCATGTATCAGGATGTACCGGTACCTCAGCCGAGGGAAGGCGAGGTGCTGGTTCAGGTAACTGCCACCGCCAAGAACAACACAGACCGCAAAGCCCGTGAGGGGCTATATCCCACTAAAAAAGGGGAAATGACGTCGTTCCAGATGGGCGGCAAGCCTACGCTCACGTTCCCGCGCATTCAGGGGGCCGATATTGTCGGTCGTATTGTTGCTGTGGGCGCGGGTGTCAGTGAACAGCGTATCGGCGAACGCGGCTTGTTGGACTTCAACATCTATGCGGACAACCGCACAGACATCAATCTCACGCCGGATTATTACGGGCATGGCGCAGATGGCGGATACGCCGAGTATGTCGCTTTACCGTCCGATCAGTTCCATCACATTCCCAATCCGGACCTGGCCGACGCCGAGCTCGCATCCATGGGCATGTGTTCTTATCAGACCGCCTACCACATGCTTACCTCCGCCAATATTCAGGCTGGTGAACGCGTGCTGGTTACCGGTGCCAGCGGTGGCGTGGGTACGGCACTGATTCAGCTCTGCCGGATTATCGGTGCCATTCCCTATGCCCTGAGCCAGAAGGACAAGGCTGATCCATTGCTGAAGCTGGGCGCCGAGGCCGTTCTCGAGAGAACTGACATGGATAGCTTTGTCGATCGGGTGAAGGCGGAAACCGGAGGCAAGCCGCTGGACGCGGTCATGGACCTGGTGGGCGGCGACATGACGGACCGTTTCATCGACGCCATGATTTTTGACATGAATGCCCGGAGCACCTATCCGAGGCTGAGTATTGCCGGGGCCAGTGGCGGAAACATCAGCGAAATTCTCTGGACCCGCATCTATCTGTACCAGGTGCAGATTTTCGGTGTGTCCCATGGCACCCGGGAAGAGGCAGAACAGCTGATGAAATGGATCCGGAGTGGTGATTTGAAGCCGGTACTGCACGGTGCTTTCCGGTTGTCCGAGCTGCACCGCGCGGAGGAGTACTTCATGAACCGTGGCAGCAATTACCTGGGAAAAATCGTGATTGTTCCCGATGCCCAGTGGCAGGAACACGGGCAACCTTTTGCGGTGGAGGCAGACTGATGAAGCCGGAACTGACCATTCAATTAATGGACACCCACGCCGGGGCTGATGTCAGCCGCATTGTTACCGGCGGCATTGACCTTTTGCCCGGCGACACCGTGCGGGCGCAGATGGAGTACCTCCGGGACGATGCTGACGGCTTGCGCAAACTCCTGCTGGAGGAGCCCTATGGTATTCCCGAAATGTCCGTGGATTTGCTGGTCCCCGCCACCGATCCCCGGGCGGCGGTTGGGTACATCATTATGGAGGTGATGGGATACCCCATCTATTCGGGTTCCAACACCATCTGTACGGCGACGGCGGTCCTCGAGGCTGGCATAGTGCCAAAGCAGGAGGGCAAGCAACATTTCATGCTGGAATCGCCGGCGGGCCTCGTAAACATTGAGGCTATTGTTCATGACGGAGTGGTAGAAGCGGTCACCTGCGAGGGCTTGCCGAGCTACATCCACACCTATAATACCAGTATTAACGTGCCGGGCATTGGCGAGGTTGGCTACAGTGTGGCCTATAGTGGCGGGTTCTATGCCCTGGTGGATGCAAAATCACTGGGCTTTGACCTGACCCTTGATGAGGAACGGGAGTTGGCCCGCACCGCGTATGCCATTGTCGAGGTCATTCAGGCTGCCCGTGGATTTTCCCACTACACCCTGGGTGATGTCGGGCCTCTGCCATTTCTGCACTTTATGGGGCCGGAAGAAAAAGTGGCCGATGGCTATTTCCGCTCACGATCGGCTACCTACGTCCACCCCGGCGTGATCTGTCGTAGCACTACCGGTACCGGCACCTCGGCCAGGCTTGCGTTGATGAACTACGAAGGCCGAATCCAGCCGGGCGATAAACTGGAAACCGTTTCCCTTCGAGACACCGGTTTTATCGGTGAATTCACCACGGTAGAAACCGAGGGCGAGTATCAGGTGGTCAAGAACAGTATCACTGGCAGGGGTTATGTGATTGCCCGTTCCGACATTGTGGTGAACTGTGACGACCCGATGGTGGAGTGTGATGGGTTGCATCACATACTATCGAGTCGCCACAAATCTAGTGTGGTCTGAGTCGTCGTTTTTCTGCTCGCCGCATCCAGAGCCAGGCGATAAACGCAATCACAGACACCGCCGCGATAATCAGCGTCGCCAGCGCGTTGATCTCCGGCGACACTCCCATCCGAACGGAGGAGAACACCACCATCGGCAACGTGGTGGCTCCCGGGCCAGACACAAAGCTGGCAATCACCAGGTCGTCCAGCGACAGGGTAAATGCCAGCAGCCAGCCGGAAACCAGTGCCGGAGCGATGACCGGCAGGGTGATGACAAAGAAGGTTTTCAGCGGCGTGCAGCCCAGATCCATGGCGGCTTCCTCAATGGAACGATCCACTTCTCTCAGGCGGGCACTCACCACCACAGCCACGTAGGCGCTGCAGAAGGTGGTATGGGCAATCCAGATGGTGGCCATACCACGATCCGTCGGCCAGCCGATCAGTTGGGCCATTTGCACAAACAGCAGCAACAATGACAGGCCGGTGATCACCTCTGGCATTACCAGAGGAGCGGTGATCATGCTGGACAGCAGCGTGCGCCCGCGCATCTTCTTGAACCGGGTGATCACGAACGCGCACAGGGTGCCCAAACACACCGCCATGCTGGCGGAGTAGAAGGCAATGCGCAGGCTCATCCACACCGCCGACAGGATCTGTTCGTTGGCGAGCAGGGCGCCGTACCATTTGGTGGAGAACCCGGCCCATACCGATACCAACCGTGAGGCGTTGAACGAGTAGACGATCAACACCACCATGGGCAGATACAGGAACAGCATGCCCAGCATCAGCATGGTCTTCGAGAAACCATGGGCTTTTAACCTAACCATTCTTTTCCATCTCCCGGGCCTGGAAGCGGTGGAACAACACAATGGGTACCATCAGCAGCGCCAGCATCACGATTGCCAGCGCAGAGGCCACCGGCCAGTCTCGGTTGTTGAAGAACTCTTCCCAGAGCACCTTGCCGATCATCAGGGTATCCGGACCACCCAGCAGTTCCGGAATCACGAATTCGCCCACGGCTGGAATGAACACCAGCATGGAGCCCGCCAGGATTCCGGCCCTGGACAACGGCAGGGTAATGGCCCAGAAGGTGGTCAGGCTGCGGCAGCCCAGATCCGACGCCGCTTCCAGCAGACGTATGTCCAGCTTCACCAGATTGGTGTAGATGGGCAGGATCATGAACGGCAGGTAGGCATAGACGATCCCCAGAATTACCGCGAAGTTGGTGTTCAGCATTTTCAGCGGTGATTCGATGAGGCCCAGCCACAGCAGAAAGCTGTTGAGCAGGCCTTGGTTACCGAGTATGCCCATCCAGGCATACACGCGGATCAGGAACGAGGTCCAGGACGGCAGCATCACCATCAGCAGGAACACCAGTTGCCAGTGTTTCGGCGCGCGGGCCATGGCATACGCCATGGGGTAGCCGATCAGCAGACAGAACAGGGTGGCCAGAAACGCGGTTTTCACCGAGCCCCAATAGGCGGCGATGTACAGGCTGTCGGAGGCTAGGAACAGATAATTGCCAAAGTTCACCACCACCGACAGGGTGTTCTCCACCCATCGGAACACCGGCTCGTAGGGCGGAATGGCTATCACCGCCGAGGTCAGGCTGATCTTCAGCACCAGCGCAAACGGCAGCAGGAAGAACAGCAGTAACCAGGCGAAGGGCACACCGAAGACGACCCGCCGGTGAAATACCACCGCCCGCACCCGCTCCGCCAGAGGGGTTGCCAGAAGCTTCTTGGTCATGGCGTCAGTTCCAGAGCAGGATAGGGCTGGAGGCTTCCCAGGATACATAGACCCGGTCGCCCCAGGTGGGCCGCTCACCACGGCGTTCCACATTGGCCATGGTGGCCTGCACCCGTTTGCCGCTGGCGAGCTTCACGTAGTAAGACGTGATGTCACCCAGGTAAGCAATATTGTCCACCGTGCCGCAGCTCCAGTTGCTATCGCCTTCGGGCTTCTCGGTCGTCAGGTAGATCTTCTCCGGGCGCAGGGCGATCAGGGTTTCCGTGGTTTCCGCCGGCGTGGTTACACCGCGGTCAATAAACACCGGTGCGTCCAGCAGCTCGCTGGCCAGAGACAGGCTGTCGGAATTGTCTTCCAGAATGTTCGCCTCAAAGATATTCACGGAGCCGATAAACTCCGCCGTCATGCGGCTGTTCGGGCTTTCGTAGATATCAATGGGCGAACCCACCTGAGCGATCCGGCCGTGGGACATAATGGCTATCCGGCTGGCCATGGTCATGGCTTCTTCCTGGTCGTGGGTGACCATCAGGCAGGTCACGCCCACCTTCTCCAGAATATCCACCAGTTCCAGCTGCATTTCGGTGCGCAGTTTTTTGTCCAGCGCGCCCATCGGCTCGTCCAGCAGCAGCAACTTTGGTCGCTTTGCCAGCGAGCGGGCCAGGGCCACACGCTGCTGCTGGCCACCTGAGAGCTGCTGCGGCTTGCGCCTGGCGTAGGGCTCCATCTTCACCAGCTTGAGCATGGCGGCCACACGGTCGGTGATTTCGTTCTTTGGCAGCTTGTCCTGTTTCAGACCCATAGCAATGTTCTGCTCCACGGTCATGTGCGGGAACAGGGCATAGGACTGGAACATCATGTTGGTGGGTCGCAGGTACGGCGGCAGGGCGGTGATGTCCTGACCATCCAGCACAATGCGGCCGGAATCCGGGGTCTCGAAGCCCGCCAGCATGCGTAGCAGGGTGGATTTGCCAGAGCCGGAGCCACCCAGAAGGGCAAAGATCTCGCCCTTGTGGATGTCCAGGCTGACGTCGTCGACCGCCAGGGTGCTGTCAAAGCTCTTGGAGATGCCCTTGATGCTGAGAAGTACCTCCGCTTGCGCGGAGGTATTGTTGGTCACGGCCACCGTCAGCGACCGGATTTCACGCTGGTCCAGGTGCGGGTCATCAGACGCTGGGCGTCCTGAGGCCGACCTTCCATGATGTACAGCTTCTTCATCACCTCATCGGTGGGATAGATGCTGGTGTCGTTACGGATTTCTGCCTCCACAAACTCATCGGCCGCCTTGTTCGGATTGGCGTACCACACGTAGTTGGTGACATCGGCGATGATTTCCGGGCGCATCAGGAAGTTCATCAGCTTGTGGGCGTTCTCCACATTCGGCGCGCCGGCCGGAATGGTCATCATGTCAAACCACAGCACCGCGCCCTCCTTGGGGATGGTGTAGCGGATGACGTTGCCGTTCTCGGCTTCTTCCGCGCGGGCAGCGGCCTGCAGGATGTCGCCGGAGTAGCCGGCGGCTACGCACAGGTCGCCGTTAGCCAGATCGCCAATGTAACGGGAAGAGTGGAAATAGGTGATGTTCGGGCGCACAGCCTTGATCACTTCACCGCCTTTTTTGATGTCGTCGGCGTTGTTGCTGTTCGGGTCCAGGCCGATGTAGGCCATGGCGGCACGCACCATTTCTTCACCGGAATCCAGCATGGCAATGCCACAGCCGCCGGCGGCCAGCTTGCCGGTCACTTCCGGGTCAAACACCAGAGCCCAGGAGTCGGTCGGTGCGGTGTCACCCAGAATCTCCTGAATGCGGCCTTCGTTGTAGCCATAACCGTTGGTGCCCCACAGGTAGGGCAGGGAGAACTGGCTACCCGGGTCGACCTTTTCCAGCTGGGTCATCAGGTCCTGGTTCAGGTTGGTCATGTTCGGCAGTTGGCCATGGTCCAGCGCGACAAAGGCTTTGGCAGAAATCTGCTTGGCCACGTAGTGGTTGGACGGCACAACCAGGTCGTAGCCCGAACGGCCAGACAACAGGGCGGCTTCCAGCACTTCGTTGCTGTCGTAAACGTCGTAAACAACTTTGATGCCGGTTTCCGCGGTGAACTTCGCCAGGGTGTCCTCGGCGATGTAATCAGACCAGTTGTAGACACGCACTTCTCCGGCTGCAAAAACCGAAGATGCACCCAGAGACATAGCAACAGCGGCGGCAAGCGCCTGTGGCTTACACAACTTCAACATTGGATGGTGTCCCTCACTGAAAAGGGATGGATACAAAGCGTGCAGGACGCACGCGGTGTTGTGCAGGTCTGCTGAGGGTGGCCGGAGGTGGCAGGTGTTTGCGAAAACACCGGGGTGCCGCCTTTTGACTCCTTTGAGGCTTATCCTGGAAACGGTGGTGGGGAATCCGACCGTATTCGCGCGATATTTATCACGAGAATACGGTCTGCGCTACAAAATTTTTACCGGATGGAGTGGGTGCTTGTGCGTATCCATGGCGCTGATGCTCAGTGCCGCGCTGTGTGGCGGTAATCCGTGGGCGACTTCCCCATCACTTTTTTGAACAGCCGTGAGAAGTAATAGGCATCGTCATAGCCCAGTTGCCGGCTGATGTCGGCGAAGCTCTGGCTGGTGGTATCCAGCAACTCACAGGCCCGTTCCACTTTGAGATGCAGGAAGTGCTGGATTGGCGAGGTGCCGGTCTGTTCCCGATACCGGGTGGCGAAGTGAGCCGGAGACAGGCCGGAAAGCTCGGCCAGCTGGTTCAGGGTCAGGCGTTCCTCCAGATGCTCCCGCATGAAGCTGTGCAAGGAGTCCAGCTCGGCCTGTCGGGCCTGGCTGGTTTCGTCGGCGTTGATGGGTACGGCGGCCAGCAACTGTCGTAGCCGATTGCTGGCGTGGATCAACCCACGGGCCCGGAAGCCCGTCTGCCGCACCGACAGCAGGCCGTTGAAATCCACCAGTAACCGGGGCTGTCTGCCCAGATGCCGGATGCGGGTGCTGTCATCAAAGCCCATGTACTGGCCAAAGTCTTCGGCCAGGGGGCCGGTATAGTGAACCCAGTGAATGGTCCAGGGGTTGTCCGGGTCGGCGGTGTACCGATGGCTGGCGCCGGCGGGCAGTAGCAGGAGGTCGCCGGCCTCGACTGTGAGGGGCACGCCGGCGACGTTCAGAAAGGCCTTGCCGTCCGTGCAATAGATCAAAAGATTATCACGGTGGTGTTCCCTATGCATGTGATGCCCGGCCGCTCTCCGATAATGCCCGAAGGCAAGTGGATACAGCTCCCGGGTGAGCGGATGTGCCGCCAAAAGCCGCACAATAGGCTCTGGCACCACATAGCGAACACTGTCGGCTGGCACGGGCCACTGTGAGGTTTGAGTGGCCGGTTTCTTGGCTGCGATCTCATTCATCGAAAAATAATCCATCATGGGCGAAATTTAGTCAATCACCAAGCGTAAATCCGCGTGCTAGTCTTTCTTCAAATCATCGTCGGATCTGCCTTGTTATCGGTAGGCCGGCTCATCCCGGATAACAACAAACAGGGAACATCATCATGAAAAAAGTACCTCAGTTTATTGCAGGGGAATTCGTTCAGAGCCAGACCCAGAACTGGATCGACGTGACCAACCCCGCCACCAACGAAGTGATAGCCCAGGTGCCCTGCGCCACTGCCGACGAGATGCGTCAGGCGATTGATAACGCCAGTGAAGTGTTCAAAAGCTGGAAAGAAACCCCGGTTTCTGAGCGAGCACGGGTGATGCTGCGTTATCAGGCGCTGCTTAAAGAACATCACGACGAAATCGCCGAGATCCTGTCCCAGGAAACCGGCAAGACTTTTGACGACGCCAAAGGCGATGTCTGGCGCGGCATTGAAGTGGTGGAACACGCCGCCAACGTAGCTTCCCTGATGATGGGCGAGACCGTTGAGAACGTGGCCCGCGAGGTAGATACCCATTCCTGGATCCAGCCTCTGGGGGTGTGTGCCGGCATTACGCCGTTCAACTTCCCGGCCATGATCCCGCTGTGGATGTTCCCCATGGCCATTGCCTGCGGCAACACCTTTATCCTGAAACCGTCGGAGCAGGACCCGCTGACACCAACCCGCCTGGCCGAGCTGTTTGAGCAGGCCGGCGCACCCAAGGGTGTACTGCAGGTGGTTCACGGGGCCAAAGAGCAGGTTGATACCCTGCTGACTGATCCGGCCATCAAGGCCGTGTCCTTCGTCGGTTCCGTTCCGGTCGGGCAGTACATCTACGAAACCGGTACCCGCAACATGAAGCGGGTGCAGAGCTTCGCCGGCGCCAAGAACCACATGGTGATCATGCCGGATGCGGACAAACAACAAGTGATCAACGCCCTGGTAGGTGCCTCGGTAGGCGCCGCAGGCCAACGCTGTATGGCGATCTCTGTGGCGGTCTTCGTGGGCGCTGCCCAGGAGTGGATTCCGGAACTGAAAGAGGCCATGGCGAAAGTGCGCCCCGGCGCCTGGAACGATTCCGGTGCCAGCTATGGCCCGGTGATCAGTGCCAAGGCCAAAGACCGCATTGAATCGCTGATCGCCACCGGTGAAGCCCAGGGCGCCAAACTGCTGCTGGACGGCCGTGGCTGCACCGTCGATGGGTTGCCGGAAGGCAACTGGGTAGGGCCAACCCTGTTCAGTGAAGTCACACCGGACATGGATATCTACAACGAAGAGATCTTTGGCCCGGTGCTGTCCTGCGTCAATGTTGACAGCCTTGGTGATGCCATCGAGCTGATCAACGCCAGCCCGTACGGCAACGGAACCTCCATCTTTACCAGTCATGGCGGCGCGGCGCGTCGGTTCCAGCACGAGATTGATGTGGGCCAGGTGGGTGTGAACATTCCCATTCCGGTGCCCCTGCCGTTCTTCTCGTTCACCGGCTGGAAGGGCTCGTTCTACGGTGATCAGCACGCTTACGGCAAACAGGCGGTGCGCTTCTACACGGAGACGAAAACGGTGACCTCTCGCTGGTTCTCCAGTGAGGCGACCTCATCCGAGGCCAACTTCTCCATCCAGCTTCGTTAATCTCGTTGTCGGTGAGGTTATTGGGCCGGTTCCCCCACCGGCCCCTTTTTCCGCTTCTTCAGTGGAAGCCCCGACCGTAACAACCAAGGAGCCCGACGATGGATTTTAATCTCACTGAAGACCAGCAGGCGTTTCGGGATGCTGCCCGAGCCTTCGCTGAAAAATCCATGGCGCCCCATGCCGCCCAGTGGGACGCCGAGCATATTTTTCCGGTCGATGTCATGAAAGAAGCCGGAGCCATGGGTTTTATGGGCATGTACACGCCCGAATCCCTGGGTGGTATGGGCTTGTCTCGCCTGGATACCTCGGTGATTGTGGAAGAGTTGGCGGCAGCGTGCCCGTCCACCGCCGCCTTCATCACCATCCACAACATGGCCACCTGGATGGTGGCAAGTTTCGCCTCTGATGATCTTCGCCAGGAAATTGTCCCCAGGCTGGCTAGTGGTGAATGGCTGGCTTCGTATTGCCTGACTGAACCCGGTGCCGGCTCCGACGCTGCCAGTCTCCGCACCCGCGCAGTTCGGGACGGTGAAAGCTATGTGATCAATGGCAGCAAAATGTTCATCTCCGGAGCTGGCGCAACCGATATTCTGGTTCTGATGGCGCGCACCGGAGACGCCGACAGCGGCTCGAAGGGCATCTCTACCTTCGTGATACCAGCGGATGCCGACGGTGTCTCCTACGGCAAGAATGAGGAAAAGATGGGGTGGCATAGCCAGCCCACGCGCCTGGTTACCCTGGAAGACGTTCGCGTGCCTGCCAGCAATCGGGTGGGTAATGAAGGCGATGGCTTTGCCATTGCGATGAAGGGCCTGGACGGCGGCCGCCTGAATATCGCCACCTGTTCCCTGGGCGGTGCCCAGGCTGCCTTGCTCCGGGCCCGGAATTATATGCACGAGCGCCAGCAGTTTGGTAAGCCGCTGGCGGCCTTCCAGGCGCTGCAGTTCAAGCTGGCGGACATGGTTACCAACCTGGTGGCTGCCCGGCAGATGGTGCGTTTGGGTGCGTGCAAACTCGACAGTGGCGACCCGGAGGCTACGCTGCATTGTGCCATGGCCAAACGATTCGCCACCGACGCCTGCTTTGAGGTGGCCAACGAAGCCCTGCAACTGCATGGCGGCTACGGTTACATCCGGGAATACCCGCTTGAGCGTTACCTTCGGGATTTGCGGGTACACCAGATTCTGGAAGGCACCAACGAAATCATGCGCCTGATCATTGCCCGCCGGCTGCTGGACGACGGCGTTGCCGAAGCGATCCAGTAACCGGCCACGGACTATCGAGGAATTTGTGATGAGTGAATTGATTCAACTGGAAAAACGCGGCCACATTGCGGTATTGACCATCGCCAATCCGCCGGCCAACACCTGGACGGCCGATTCCCTTGCCGCGCTGAAGGCGACCGTGGAAGAGCTCAACGCCGACCGGAACATCTTCGCGCTGGTGGTGACTGGCCAGGGGGAAAAGTTTTTCTCCGCCGGTGCTGACCTGAAAACCTTCGCCGACGGCGACCGGGCTCGCGCCAACGACATGGCGCAACGATTCGGTGAAGCGTTCGCAGCGCTGACGGCGTTCCGTGGCGTATCGATTGCCGCCGTAAACGGTTATGCCATGGGTGGTGGCCTGGAATGTGCCATGGCCTGTGATATCCGGATTGCAGAAGAGCATGCCCAGATGGCACTGCCGGAGGCCAGCGTTGGCCTGCTGCCCTGTGCCGGCGGCACCCAGAACCTGCCCTGGCTGGTAGGTGAGGGTTGGGCCAAACGCATGATTCTGTGTGGTGAACGGGTAACCGCCGCCAAGGCCCTGGAAATCGGATTGGTGGAAGAAGTGGTGCCCACCGGCAACGGCTTGGAAGCCGCCCTGAAACTGGCGGAAGGTGCCTGTAAGCAGAGCCCGTCGTCCATCGCCCGCTGCAAGCAGTTGGTGATGAGCGCCCGCGACGGTCGCAGCCACAGCGACGGCTGGCGCATGGAGCGTGAACTGTTCGTGGAGCTGTTCCATACCGAAGACCAGAAAGAAGGCGTGAATGCGTTTCTGGAGAAGCGTAAGCCCGACTGGAAAAACCGATAACCCGGATTCGCTATGAGTGATCAACCAATCGTATTTGAAGAATGGAAAACCGCTGATGGTGAGCTGATTGCCGTGGCACGGCTGAATACGCCGCGCAATCTCAACTCACTGTCGATGGATATGATCAGCCTGCTCAAGCCCCAGCTCAGCCGCTGGGCCGAGGATCCCAAGGTTCAGGCTGTCTGGCTGGAAGCCGAGGGCGACAAAGCCTTCTGCGCTGGCGGCGATATCGTCTCGCTGTACCGGGCCATGACCGAGCGGGGCAAGCTGGCGGAGGGCGAGCGCTTCTTTAACGAGGAATATGAGCTGGATTACCAGATCCACACCTACCCGAAGCCCATCGTTTGCTGGGGCAACGGCATCGTGATGGGTGGCGGTATTGGTCTGATGGTGGGTGCTTCTCACCGGGTGGTGACCGAGCACTCGAAGCTCGCCATGCCGGAAGTTAGCATCGGCCTGTACCCGGATATCGGTGCCGGCTGGTTCCTGAACCGCATGCCCATGCGCACGGGCCTGTTTCTGGGACTGACCGGTGCCCGCATGAACGGCGCCGATGCATTGTTCGTGAACATGGCCGACCGGTTTATCTCCCATGGTCTGAAAGACCAGGTTGTGGATGCCCTGAAAGCGGCGGATTGGCAACGAGCGGATGCGCAGGCGGTGGTGAGTGCAGTGCTGCGGCAGTTTGAACAGCAGAGCCGTGAGGCCTTACCCGCGTCTCCCGTGCGTGAGCATTTTGAAGACATCCAGCAGGCCACCGATGCCGATTCTCTGGAGCAGGTGGTGGCGCAACTGGATGAGCTGGGGGCTCGGGAAGATTGGCTCGGCAAATCGGTGAAGGGGCTGAAGGCCGCGTCTCCGACCTCCCTGGCCCTGATGTGGCAGCACTACCACCGCAGCCGCCTGCACAGCCTGAAAGAGGTACTCGACAACGAGTTGGTGATGTCCCACAACAGCCTGAAGAAAGGTGAATTTGCCGAGGGCATACGGGCATTGCTGATCGACAAGGATATGCAGCCCCGCTGGCGCTATGCCTCACTCAGTGAAGTGGACAGCGCCTGGGTTAACGGATTTTTCAGCCAGTAGTCTGCCTTTGCGCAGCGATGACCCGTACAACAACAAGGAGAAGCAACATGGCCAAGATTACCTTTATCGGCCTGGGCAACATGGGTGCGCCAATGGCGGCCAACCTGCTCAAGGCCGGCCACGACGTTACCGTGTTCGATTTGTCCAAGCCAGCAGTTGAGGCCCTGGTGGCCGAAGGTGCCCGCACGGCGGATTCCGGCAAAGCCGCCGCCGAGGGCGCAGAATGCGTGATCACCATGCTGCCGGCCGGCAAGCATGTGGAGGCGGTCTACCTGGGTGACGATGGCCTGCTGGCTGCATTGCCAGCCGGCACGCTGGTGATCGATTCTTCCACGATTGCCCCGGAAACGGCCCGCAACGTCGCCGAACAGGCGGCTGAGCGAGAGCTTGCGTTTATCGATGCCCCGGTATCCGGAGGTGTGGGTGGTGCCAAAGCCGGCACGCTCACCTTCATCTGTGGCGGCGACGCGAGTACCTTCGAGAAAGCCAAGCCGATTCTGGAAGGCATGGGTAAAAATATCTTCCACGCCGGCCCCCATGGTGCCGGGCAGGTGGCCAAGATCTGCAACAACATGCTTTTGGCGATCCTGATGGCCGGCACCAGCGAAGCCCTGGCCCTGGGTGCGAAAAATGGCCTGGACCCTGCCGTACTCTCGGAAATCATGAAACAAAGCTCTGGCGGTAACTGGGCACTGAATGTCTATAACCCCTGGCCGGGGGTGATGGAGGGTGTGCCAGCCTCCCGCGAGTATCAGGGCGGTTTCCTGGTGAACCTGATGGCGAAGGATCTGGGCCTGGCCTTCGACAACGCGGTGACCAATCAGGCGTCGATTCCCATGGGCTCCCTGGCCCGAAACCTGTTCCAGCTGCATGCTGGGCAGGGCAACGGAGAGCTGGATTTCTCCAGCATTCTGCGGCTGTACAAACCGGAGTAAGCAGGGGAGGGCGATGGCAGGTCGCCCTTTCTTTTTAGCCTAAAGTTTACCTTTACGTAAAGTGAAGGTTATGCTAAACCTGACTAAATCTTGTGCAACCAACAACGACAACAAATGGAGTGTACGATGAGCCTACCGCACTACAACGAGGTGTATGACAACTTTGATGCGGCCGCACTGGAAGCGGAAATCCTGGACGGGCGCCTGGACAGTGGCCTGAACGTCTGTCACGAAATCTGTGATAAATGGGCTTCCGACCCGCAAAAGGTTGCGCTGTTTTACGAGAAAGTGGGTGGTGGTGATGGCGTGCTTACCTTCGCAGAGCTGAAAGCAGCCTCGGCCCGCTTTGCCAACTACCTGAAGTCTCATGGTGTCAAAAAGGGTGACCGGGTAGCGGGCCTGCTGCCACGGGGCCCGGAACTGCTGATCGTGATTGCCGGCACCTTGCGCCTGGGTGCGGTTTACCAGCCGCTGTTTACCGCGTTTGGCTCCGGGGCCATTGAATACCGCCTGGAAAAAGCCGGCACCAAACTGGTGGTCACCGATCCGGACAACTATCCCAAGCTCAATGACGTCAACAACTGCCCGCCGGTGTTGTGCGTGAACGCCGCCGCCACGGGCGAGGACGTTGCAGACTTCCAGCAGGTACTGGACCAGCAGTCAGACCAGTGTGAGCCGGTGATGATCACCGGCAGCGATCCGTTCCTGCAGATGTTCACCTCCGGTACTGTCGGCAAAGCGAAAGGCGTGGCGGTGCCCGCCAAAGCCCTGTTGGCCTTCTATGTGTACATGAAGTACGCCATTGAACTGCGCGACGACGATGTGTTCTGGAATGTGGCTGACCCCGGCTGGGCCTATGGTCTGTACTACGCCGTTACGGGCCCGCTGTTGATGGGCCACGCCACGCATTTCAACCCCAACCCGTTCACCCCCGAATCTACCTACGACATGATCCGCAAGTACAAGATCACCAACCTGGCGGCGGCGCCCACGGCGTATCGGCTGTTGAAGGCCAACGATCAGGTCTTGCCGGAAGGGGAGAATCTGGGGTTGCGGGTGTGCAGCAGTGCGGGTGAACCGCTGAACCCGGAAGTGGTGAACTGGATTGCCCGCCGGCACTTCTGCCCGGTCAAGGATCATTATGGCCAGACAGAAACCGGTATGACCTGCTGCAACTTCCATGGCCTGGAGCACACCATTCGCCAGGGTTCCATGGGGTACTCATCGCCCGGGCATCGGGTGGTGGCGCTGAACGAGAAAAACGAAGAAGTGGGGGCCGGCGAGATTGGCCAGTTGGCGGTGGATATCAAAGCCTCGCCACTGTTCCATTTCGATGGTTACACCTGGGGTGAGAAAGACCCGTTCGTGAACGGCTACTACCTGACCGGTGATATGGTGATCTGCCATGGCGATGGCGGCTATTCTTTCAGTGGCCGGGACGATGACATCATCACCACCGCAGGCTACCGCGTGGGGCCGGCCGATGTCGAAAGTACCTTGCTGGAACACGCCGCTGTTGCCGAATCCGGTGTCGTGGCCAAGCCCGATGAAAAGCGCGGCTCGATCATCAAAGCCTATGTTGTGATCAAAGCTGGCCAGGAGCCGGTGGACGAGCAGGCACTCAAGGAGGAGTTGCAGGAGCTGGTTCGCCGTCGTCTGTCCACCCACGCCTATCCGCGCGAGATCGAATTCGTGGATGAACTGCCGAAAACGCCCAGTGGTAAGATCCAGCGCTTCGTGCTGCGCAACCGGGCCCAGGATGAGGTGCCGGCATGAAAGTGACCTTCGAGGAGCTGAAAGACTTCCTCGAGGTTCAGTTCCCCCAGGGGGCCGCATACGGCTCCCTGGAGGCACTGGGTGACGGCTGGGCGGAAATGACCCTGGCCGTGGAGGATGATCACCTGCGCCCGGGCGGGACCGTATCCGGGCCTGCGATGATGGCGCTGGCGGATGTCACCATGTATGCAGCCTTGCTCAGCCGGATTGGCCTGGTGCCGTTGGCGGTGACGACGAACCTGAACATCAACTTCCTTCGCAAGCCGGTGGCACATGCGCCGATACGGGCACGGGCGACCCTGTTGAAGGTGGGGCGCACCATGGGCGTGGGCGAGGTTTTCGTCTATTCCGATGGCATGGAAGACCCGGTGGCACACTCCACCATGACCTATTCCATACCGCCCGAGAAATAACAAAATTAGTTCTTGACGTTTACGTGCACGTAAATCTAATCTGTGTGCTAGTTGCGAAATACAACAATAACAAAAGGTGAAGTGGCTCATGAGTGAACAGTACGTTCTCGAGACCCGTAACCTGGTCAAGGAATTCAAGGGGTTTGTCGCCGTTAACGACGTCAACCTCCAGATCCGTCAGGGGGATATCCACGCCCTGATCGGCCCCAACGGTGCCGGCAAGACCACCGTATTCAACCTGTTGACCAAGTTCCTGATTCCCACCCGCGGGCAGATTCTGTACCGCGGCGAAGACATCACTCCCCTGAAATCCGCCGCCATTGCCCGTAAAGGCATTGTTCGCTCCTTCCAGATCTCTGCCGTGTTTCCCCACATGACCGCGCTGGAAAACATTCGCGTGGCCCTGCAAACCGCAGAGGGCTCCTCCTACAGCTTCTGGAAATCCGGCAACTCCCTGCACAAGCTCAACGAGCGCTGCATGGAGCTGTTGGAGTCTGTTGGCCTGGCCGAGTTCGCCAATACCACCACGGTAGAGCTGGCGTATGGCCGCAAACGGGCGCTGGAGCTGGCCACCACCCTGGCCATGGAACCCCAGTTGTTGCTGCTGGACGAACCCACCCAGGGCATGGGCTCGGAAGACGTTGACCGCGTTGTGGAACTGGTGCGCAAGGCCGCCCAGGGTCGCACGGTACTGATGGTGGAGCACAACCTGAGCGTGGTCAGCAAACTGTGCGACCGCATCACCGTACTCGCCCAGGGTGCAGTCTTGACGGAAGGCGATTACCAGACGGTCTCCGCCGACCCGCGTGTGCGTGAGGTGTATATGGGCAGTGATGGCAGTGGCGAGCGGGGGTCACAGGCCGCCGCCAGCGAAAACGTGGAGGCGGCCCAATGAGCAAGAATCCGGACCGCGAATACGAGCAGCTGCGCATTTCCGGCCTGCACGCATTCTATGGCGAATCCCACATTCTGCACGGCATCGACATGGTGGTTCAGCGGGGCGAACTGGTCACACTGCTCGGCCGAAATGGCGCCGGGCGCAGCACCACGCTGAAAGCCATCATGAACATGGTGGGCCGGCGCACGGGCTCCATCATGATCAACGGCGAAGAAACCATGCAGTGCGCGCCTCATCATATTGCCAGGTTGGGTGTCGGGTATTGCCCCGAGCATCGGGGCATTTTTTCCTCTCTCAGCGTGCAGGAAAACCTCACCCTGCCGCCAGTGGTGCGCAGCGGTGGCATGAGCCTGGAAGAAATCTACACCATGTTCCCCAACCTCTATGAACGCCGCTTCAGCCAGGGCACCAAGCTCTCTGGTGGCGAACAGCAGATGCTGGCCATGGCCCGCATTCTGCGCACCGGCGCCAACATGCTGTTGCTGGATGAAATCACCGAAGGCCTGGCCCCGGTGATCGTGGAGAAACTGGGGGAAGTCCTGATAGCCCTGAAGAACAAGGGCCTGACCATTGTTCTGGTGGAGCAGAATTTCCACTTTGCCGCGCCGTTGGCCGACCGACATTACGTGGTGGAGCACGGCCAGATTGTGGAAGAAATCAGCGCCAACGAACTGAGTGCCAAACAGTCGGTGCTGGATGGCTATTTGGGGGTCTGACCCCGGATAGAACGAGAGTAATAAGAGCAACAACAACCCGAACCAACGCAAGACAGTAGCGGAGAAACAACAATGACAATGATGAAAAAGCTTCTGACCTCAGCCGTTGCATCAGCTCTGATGGCCAGTGGTGCCCAAGCGGCAATCTCGGACAACACCGTAAAAATTGGCTACCTGGCCGACATGTCCGGTACCTATCGAGACCTGGCCGGCCCCAATGGCCTGACTGCCCTGGAAATGGCGATCAAGGATTTTGGCGGCACCGTCAATGGCGCCAAGATTGAAGTGGTGAGTGCCGACGACCGCAATAGCCCGGACACGTCTTCCAGTACCGTTCGCCGCTGGGTGGAAAACGACAAGGTGGATATGGTGGCCGGTATGGTGGCTTCATCGGTGTCCATCGCCGTGAGCAAGATTCTGGAAGAAAACGACCGGCTGGGCATTGTTTCCGGCTCTGCCGCTTCCAGCATCACCAACGAACACTGTACGCCCAACCACATTCACTATGTGTACGACACCTACCCGCTGGCCAATGGTACGGCCAGCGCTGTGGTGAAGGAAGGCGGCAAGACCTGGTATCTTCTGACAGCAGACTACGCCTTCGGCCACGCCCTGGAAGCCGATGTTACCCGCGTGGTTGAGGCCAACGGCGGCGAGATTGTGGGCAGCGTGCGCCATCCGTTCCCGACCCAGGATTTCTCTTCCTTCATCCTCCAGGCCCAGGCCTCGGGAGCGGATGTGGTCGGCCTGGCGAATGCCGGTGCAGACACCACCAACGCCATCACCACCGCCAGTGAGTTCGGGGTAACCCAGGCGGGCCAGACACTGGCGGCGTTATTGCTGTTCCTTACCGACGTCCATGCCCTCGGTGCGGAAACCGCGCAAGGCATCCAGCTGACGACCGGCTGGTACTGGGACATGAACGATGAAACCCGCGAGTGGTCTGATCGCTTCATGAAAGAAACCGGTGTGCGCCCGACCATGGTTCATGCCGGCATTTACTCCAGCACCATGCAATACCTGAATGCGGTGGCTGCCACCGGCTCGGATGATGCCCAGACCGTGCGCAAGCAGATGATGGATACACCCATTAACGACATGTTTGCCAAGAACGGCAAAATCCGGGTAGACGGCCGTATGGTGCATGACATGTACCTGGCGGAAGTGAAAACTCCGGCGGAGTCCAAGAATGAATGGGATCTGTACAAGATCCTGCGGACCATTCCGGCGGATGAAGCCTACCGCCCGCTCTCTGAGAGCAAGTGCAAGCTGGTGAACTAAGCAACGGGGAATTACCCGGTGCCCGGTCTCCAAGCGCGACCGGCGCCGGGTACCCGCCCGGACGAATACCCCAACAAAAACAACGTCTGCGCTGCTTGTGGAGTTAGCAACATGACCATGATTTTCGGCGTCCCCCTTGCTGTGCTGTCTGGCCAGCTGCTGATCGGGATTATCAACGGCGCCTTCTACGCCCTGTTAAGCCTTGGCCTCGCGGTTATCTTCGGTCTGCTGAAGATCATCAACTTCGCCCATGGCGCCATGTACATGCTCGGTGCCCTGGTCACCGTGGTTCTGTTTGACCTGCTGGGCGTCAATTACTGGGTCGCGCTCTTTGTCGCTCCCGTACTGGTTGGCGCGTTTGGTATGCTCATCGAATACTTCCTGCTCCGGCGCATTGCCGGCCAGGATCATATCTACAGCCTGCTGCTCACCTTCGGGGTGGCCCTGATCATCCAGGGCGTGCTCACCAATATCTACGGCGTGTCCGGATTGCGCTATTCCATGCCGGACATGTTCAAAGGCGGCATCAACCTCGGCTTCATGTTCCTGCCGTACTACCGGGCCTGGGTCATCGTAGTGGCCCTGCTAGTGTGTTTCGGCACCTGGTTCATCATCGAGAAAACCAAGCTGGGCTCCTACCTCCGGGCGGGGACAGAAGACTCACAGCTCATGCAGGGCTTCGGCATTAACGTACCCTGGCTGGTGAGCCTGACCTACGGCTTCGGCGTCATGCTGGCCGCCTTCGCCGGTGTGCTGGCGGCACCCATTTATTCGGTAACTCCGGTGATGGGGGCCAACATTCTCATCGTGGTCTTTGCGGTGGTGGTGATCGGGGGCATGGGCTCCATTGGCGGGGCGATTATCACGGGCATCCTGATGGGCGTGATCGAAGGCCTCACCAAAACGTTTTACCCGCCGGCGTCTTCGGCCGTTATCTTCCTGGTGATGGTCCTGGTGCTGATGATCCGACCCACCGGCCTGTTCGGTAAGGAGGCATAATCATGAACCAGCCTGTTAATCCTGTCGATATCCACAAAGCCATTGTCGAGCAGCAAAAGATCCAGGACCGCAAGAAACTGATGGTGAACGGCGTGCTGCTGCTGTTGCTGCTGGCCGCGCCCTTCGTGATGTACCCTGTCTTCCTGATGAAGATCCTGTGTTTTGCCTTGTTTGCGGTGGCCTTTAACCTGCTGTTCGGCTTTACCGGCCTGCTGTCCTTCGGCCATGCGGCCTTCCTGGCCACCGGAGGTTACACCACGGGCTACCTGCTCAGTAACTTCTCCGGCCTGACCACCGAGATGGGCATCATTGCCGGTACCGCCACGGCCACCTTGTTGGGACTGGCCTTTGCGTTACTGTCGATCCGCCGGCAAGGCATCTACTTTGCCATGGTGACCCTGGCGCTGGCACAGCTGGTGTTCTTCTTCTTTGTGCAGTCGGAATTCACCGGCGGCGAAGACGGCATGCACGGCATCCCCCGGGGCGAGCTGTTTGGTCTGATTAACCTCGAAGACAACCTCAACATGTACTACTTCGTGCTGGTGGTGTTTATCGCCTGTTATCTGCTGGTGCAGCGCATTGTCAGTAGCCCGTACGGGCAGATCCTGAAAGCCATCAAGCAGAACGAACCGCGGGCGGTCTCGCTGGGTTACAACGTGGATCGTTACAAGATCCTGGCCTTTGTGATCTCCGCCGCGCTGGCGGGCCTGGCCGGCTCCATGAAATCCGTGGTGTTCCAGTTGGCGTCTCTCAATGATGCCCACTGGCATATGTCGGGCGAGGTCATCCTGATGACTCTGGTGGGCGGCATGGGTACGCTGCTTGGGCCGGTGGTGGGCGCCACCTTTGTGGTGAACATTGAATACCAGCTGTCCCAGGGGCCCCTGCGCGACTGGGTAGACCCGATCCTCGGCGGCATCTTTGTGCTGACGGTACTGGCCTTCCGCAGCGGGATTGTGGGCGAGCTGCAGAAATTCATGCGCAAGAACCTGGGATGAGTTACGGGGGCGGCAGCCCCCAGTCCTGTTCGGCCAACGCCTGCGCGATAGCGCGGTAGCCCTTGTCGCTCGGGTGGTAGCCGTCCCGGGCGAGCAGGGCAGGGTCTGACACCGTGGGGTAACCCAGATACCGGAAATCGTCCGGGTTCCTTGCCGCAAGCACCTGATACACCCTGTCCAACTGCCGCGCCCGCCATCCCATAACCTGGCGCAGGGGTGCCGGCAAGGCCGAGAATTTGTCCATGGGCGGCACGCTGAGCAACGTAATGGGCGCCTGATACCGGGTTGCCAGGGTTTCGCGGAGCTGAATCAGTTGCCGGCGAAACCGGAACCGTGGAGTGAAACCGGTAGTGTCGTTTACCCCCATGCTCAGTAATACTGCATCTGCCGGTGGCAAGTCGGCGGAGCCCAGCGCATCAAGCAGCGCACCCAGCCGAATACCATTCACCCCAAAGGTAGACCAGCCAATACAGAGCCCGGTGCGTTGATGTAACTGCAACGCCAACTGGCTTGCCAGACCCTGGGCGTGGCTTTCAACCCCCACGCCCGCCGCAGTGGACTCGCCCAGCACCAGCAACCGAAAAACGGGCTCTCCCTCGCCGTACTGGCCTGCGCAATCCCCAGTGGCCTCTGGCAGCCGTGGCGTCACCCGCCGGGTGCGCTTGCCCTGATAGAGCAACACCGGAAACAGCAAAGCCGTAGTCAGCCAGAAAGGCGCGTGCATAAAGGCGTCTCTTTCAGTGAGGGTAAAGCCCAAGTATTGCAGGATTCCCCCGTGCCAAACCAGCCAGAAACAACATTCAGCCCGGAGTTATACGAACGCGTTCGCAAAACTCCGGGAAGGTACCGGGAAATGTTGCTAACCTTCTGATAAGTTTGAAAAGGAATATCGGGGCGTGCGGAGTTATACGCCCCCAATCTGGAGCAGGGGTGGCTCGAACACGGGCGTATAACTCCGGCGGTAGCCGTGGTGGATTCAGGTAATCTGCTGATTTTATTGGTGAAGCTGGGGTTTCTGAGAGTCGCGTTTTTTGGAGTTATACGAATGCGTGTTATACGAACGCGTTCGTATAATTAGCTGTTGAACTAAACCGCTCCGCGGTAGCGGTGATACTGAGAAACTCCCCGGAATGGAGGTGATTGGAGGATACTTTTGAATGGCCCAAGTGGGCTTTTCAAAGAGGAGATGCCGCCATGACCCCCTTACGTCAGGCTATGATCCAGACCATGCGTCAGCATGGTTTTTCCCCGCAGACCCAAAAGAGTTATCTCTATGTAGTCGCGGATCTGGCTCGATATTATCGTCGATCCCCGGACCAGTTGGAGGTCGGGGATCTGCAGACCTACTTTAATTACCTCGTCCAGGAACGTTCCCTGGCGCCGGCCAGTTGTCGGCTTTACCTGCATGGCATTCGGTTTTTGTATCTGCAGGTGCTGCATTGGGCAGACTTCGACGTGAACCTGGTGCTGCCCAAGCGACCACAGCGCATTCCTGAGTTACTGACTCGTCAGGACGTTGCAAGGATAGTGGGAGCCACCAAGAACCCCAAGCATCGGGCCTTGCTGTTGATCACGTATGGCTGCGGCTTGCGAGTGAGTGAAGCCGTGGCATTGCAAGTGAAGAACATCGACGGGGAGCGCCACCTGCTTCACATCCATCAGGGCAAGGGCGGTAAGGATCGCATGGTGCCCCTGACTGACGTGCTACTCGATGTATTGCGAGCGTATTGGTGCCTTGGCCGCCCCGTACTCTGGCTGTTTCCGAGTGAAGTACTGGTTGGTCAGCACCTGACCGCCACCACGGCCCAGAAGATTTATCGTCACGCCAAGCGACTCAGCGGCGTGCAAAGACGCGGAGGGATACACGCACTGCGCCACGCCTATGCGACCCATCAGCTGGAACATGGTGTACCGCTCAACGAGTTACAGAAATATCTTGGGCACAGTGATCTGCGCACCACGGAGCGCTACCTGCACTGGTTGCCGGGAATATCCTCACAAAACCGTTCGCCTGCGGACTTGATCGCGGATCTGGGAGGTGCGTGATGGCCGGTTCAGTTACGGTCCAGTCGGCACTGACCCAGTTCCTCTCGACCGACTCATTGGACCGCCACCGTCGCAAGGTGTGCAGCCGACTGATGGATTGCCGCACAGCCCGGATGGGCGGTATGGAAATGCGTTGTGATCACTGCAAAGCACGAACCGTGCATTACTACGGTTGCCGGGACCGGCATTGTCCGCAATGCCAGAGTCGGGCTAGCCAACAGTGGTGTGAGCGCCAGCGTCGATCGCTACTGCCGGTACCCTACTTCCACCTAGTGTTCACCGTGCCCCACGCCCTGAATGGCTGGGTTCAGGTGCACCCGGAAGTGGTTTACCGTCGCCTGTTTGAGTCAGTTTGGAATACGCTCAGTCAGTTTGGCCATACAACCAAACACTTGCAGGGTGAGTTGGGCATGACAGCCGTGCTCCATACCTGGGGGCAGAATCTGAGTCGCCACGTTCACCTGCATTGCCTGATTCCGGGCGGGGTGCTCACAGAGGCCGGAGAATGGCATGAGGCTAAACATCAATATCTGTTCCCCGTCAGGGCCTTGTCCCGCCGCTTTCGCGGCCGCATGGTATCGTCCCTCAGACGATCGGTCAGAACCGGCGAATTGCACAGACTCACGGAGCCTCAAGCCATCGACGACGTACTCAAAAAAGTGATGCAGCAGGATTGGGTGGTTTACGCCCGCCCTTGTCTGAATCAGGCGGAGACGGTGGTGGATTACCTGGCTCGCTACACCCACCGCATTGCTATCAGTAACGGTCGTTTGTTGTCACAGGACGGCGGCAGAATCATGATCCGCTATGTGGACTACCGGGAAGGAGGGCGCCAGAAGAGCCTGCAACTGGAAGGGGCGGAATTTGTTCGACGGTTCCTCATGCATATCCTGCCCAAGGGCTTTATGCGGATTCGTCACTTTGGTTATCTGAGTAACCGAACCCGACGTCGCAAGCTGACGGCCATTCGTCAGGCCCTTCAAAAGCCACCCGAGGTCGATGTTGAAGTCAAGAATGGCTCGGAGTCCCAACGCAGCTGGCCGTGCCCTCGATGCGAGGACGGTGTGGTTCATATGGTTCGGCAGATTCCCCGGTTTAGAGCCGTTGGTAGAGTGACGGTTTAGCCGCATTTCCTGGCGGCTTCCCGTGGGTGCTACAGTTCCTGAGGAGCTGGGTTGTGACTCGGTCTGAGGCTGGCAATGAAAGAGACAGAGGGGTAGGCTGATCCAAACCACCCAGGGATGAGGCATTTTATGGGGACCATCAGGACGATAAGCACTTCTGCAGAGTACCTTTGCGGGCCTGAACCGCCATCCCGGTATCCGTTCAAAATTTACTTTACCCTTATACATTGTGTGCTGGCATTAGTGGCAGCGGCTTAGTCCAACCCACATTTAAAGGCCATGCTGCGCACGACCATTAAATGCTTCAGTGTTAATGGCAAAGGCCTCGGTCTTTTTGGTGGCTGTGTGCCAGTGGCCTTGGTGCCGGGCTTTGGTAGCTAAACCCGGCAGTTTGGGGAGCACCAAGGCCAGCAAAATCCGCGTCCGGTTTGGCAGCTTTAATTGTCAACGGCGTTGGTAGCAAAATCGGTGTTGGTCGTTTTGGGCTGTTCGCCGAAATTTCAGTGAGGATCTGATACCTTTGAGGTCAGGTTCATCCACCGCTGGATTGGTGGTGGTTTCAAACAATTCGTATCGGCGTAAGCCGGTGCAAGGTAACGGAGTAGGCCGTCACGGTCAGTGCCAGGGAGCCGGCAGCGTCAACACCCTGCCACTAACTAGCCGGTCAACCGGACGCCAAAAGCGTACCGCTTTTGGTTCCCTCCGCTGGCGCTCCGGCGCCGGTTACCTTCGCGTTAAATGCCTAGAGGGATCTATGTCAGAGCTAGCCAAAACTCCTGAGCCGCCGTATTACGCGGTCATTTTCAGTAGCCATCGCACCGAGGGTGACAACGGTTACGGGGAAATGGCAGACAGGATGGTCGAGTTGGCGGCATCCCAACCAGGTTTCTTGGGTATGGAGTCTGTGCGGGAGGATTTAGGTATCACGGTCTCTTACTGGGAAAGCCTGGAATCCATCACCAATTGGAAAAAGAACGCAGAGCATCGAGAAGCTCAGCGACTTGGCCATGAGAAATGGTACTCCAGCTTTCGGGTTCGTGTGGCAAGGGTGGAGCGTGAGTACGGCATTTAACCAAGCCAGGCACGGCGACGCCTACTACATTGCGGCTTCGCCTCCATTCCGTAGCCGCGCATGCTGGCGGCGTTAGAGGCAATATGGAACCTGAGTATTTCGTAAGAGCACTTGAACGCGATTGCAGGGATTTAGCTGTTGAAGGGTGTCTTGAAGATTTTGAGTCACCACCGGGACGCAAACCCGATCCAGCGCTTGTTCAGATGTCTAAGTGGTACAAATCTTTATCGTCCGCTGACCGCAACATGGTGGCTAGAGCCATGCGAGATGCAGCAGATGCTACCTTGTTTGGAGTTTTGTGTGTGCTAGATGGAGTTCGGCCAATTGAGAGTGACTCCGAGAAGTCGAGCTTTAAGCTCATTGCACAGAAGGGCAACGAGCAATCAATAATTTGCCCGGGGCCGGTGGACCTACATGACCTCAAGCACAGCCTCTAACCATACGTTCCAGCCGACGCCCACTGCTGCGCAGCGGCCGCAGCTGAACTAAGCGTTATGACTCTATGAGGTCTTTGTGCAGGTTTTAGAGTCGAGTCCATGGGACTGGATGTTATTCAGAGATGAAGGGAAGCTGTTTTTCACGGTTCTGTGTGGGTCAGTGGCGATGTACTCCGTGGACATTCAATTGTCTGAGTCCGAGGTCACCGAATATGACAACCGAAATCGAGAGGCTTTGGTGTCATTGGCCACGAAGATCCGAATGAATCCCGAAAGTTATAGTGATCGTCACATTAAAAATTTCGATGGCCATGAAGTGTCTTCTTAGGCAGCGGCCGGCTAGGGAGCAGGCGAACTTCGCAAGTCATAACACATATGAGCCTTCTCGGAATCAATAGGCAAGAGTCATTTTTTTGGCCGCGCCAGCGGCCAACCTAAATCCATGAGCGAGAACGCCTGCTTCGTCAGTCTCGCGGAGCTGTCAGGCACTTACAGCAAACACATATAGGGGCTCTCTTACGTGGCTTTAGGCCACTGCCTGACCGGTCGTTCCATCAGTGGGTCAGGGGCACCAGACATTCATCGGTTAACCGGTCACTGGCACTATTCAAACGACGGGCTGCATGGCTCCAGTTAGTGTCAGGCTCAGGACCGGTGTAAGCGCACTGGCTCATGGTATTAAGGCACGCCCACGGGCTGGCTAATCAAGTCGCTCTGGCTTCAACATCGGTGACAGAAAACCGCTTGGGTATCGGTGTACCAGTCAGCAGACTTGCGGTCTTCGGTGTCATCCTTTCTGATCCAGTTAGACGTCTTGCTCAGCCCGTGGCGTGACTAACCTCTCAAGAACCGTTGTTCATCGAACACCCTCTTGTCTTTGAGCATGAAGTACACAGCTCTACCCAACTTGTGTGCCAAGGCGGATAGGGCCTTGGGTTTGTTCATGCGCTTCTGCAATTTTTCGACGTAGCGTTTGGCCTTGTCGTTGTTACGAATGAACAGCACCGCCGCTTCTGAGAACGCCCACTTCAAATGAGCATTGCCGATCTTGTTGCCCTGAGTGCCGTAGATTTTGCCGGCGGATTCGGCTTTGCACTTCACCAGGCGAGCGTAGGACGCGAACTTCTGAACGGATTCGAAACGTTGGATATCGCCGACTTCGTAGAGAATGGTTAGGGCCAGAATGCGACCAACTCCAGGAATGGTCTTCAGTACGTTGAGTGATGCCGGGTCGTGTTGCTTGGCTTGCTGCTCCAGGTGCCACTCAAGCTTTTTGAGTTCGTGCTGATAGCAGTCGACGATGGCCAGGTCCAGATCGATATTGCGCTGAACGTCTGGATCGCTAAAAGCGGCGGTCAGTTGTGATCGGCCACCAGGGTTGTTGAGGTTGGCTTTGCTGGGCGGCAGATTGTACTGGCCCAGAGTGTTCACTGCGTGGGCCTTGAGCATGGCACCATGCCGGACAATGCGGGTACGGCGGCGCAATAGATCGCGGGTGGCCCGCATCTCCCTGGGGTAGACGTAAGCCAATGGGAAATTGCCACCGCGCATGAGCATGGCGATCTTGAAGGAATCAATACGGTCGTTCTTGGTTTTGCCGCCATGGATCGCCTTCATGTACAGCGCATGGCCCAGAATGAAGTTGATGCCGTGTTCTTCGCACAGGTCTGATATCCAGTACCAGCAGTGCATGCATTCGACACCCACGACCAGGTCATCACGGAAAGGTTCGAGCAGGGCGAGTAAAAGTTCAGGCTGGGCTTTGATTTCCTTGTGCAGAAGGACCTCGCCCTGTTGGTCGATGATGCAGACGTACAGACTACGGGCGTGCAGATCGATTCCACAATAATGGCGATGGGTGCTATGGTAAAAGTTCATTGAGTCTTCTCCCTTGTAGTGCTTGGTCGCCTTCCAGCTTAGCGGGTAACCGCAGGGCTGGGGAGAAGGCTCAATCAGTATCAATCGCAGGCACGGCGACGTCTTTTTCATTGCGGCTTCGCCTCCATTTCAAAGCCGCGCATGCTGCGGGCGTTACAGGGACTTGCATAGCAATTCATGAGAAGGGAAGCAGTAGTCGAGGATATTGAACTTAACCCTCTCGGAGAATTCCGGATGGGTTGTGATGCCTACGGCATGACGATCAAAACCAATTTCGGTGAAATTGAGACGTTTAGGGATGTCCCGGTCATGATTGGACAAACCGATCACTCAAAGTTTGTTGAGCAGTCGTCATGCAAAGGTTATCTCTTGATCAAAGGTGCGTTTGCCACCTACATCGTGGATATCAAAGATCAAACCATTAGTGTTTACAGAGCTACCGTGCGTGGCGTTAACAATGAGTGGTGTGACGAAAACCCGATCTACGGCAAAGAAACTCGTCACGTACAGGGTTTTAGCCGTCACTACCATCTCCAGTTTCCCTTCGTAAGAAAGGATCGTTTCCACCAGGTTTTCGGAGACTACGAAGCCCTGCGTAGGCGCCAAATTCAGGAGCTGACCAATGCCCTGTAACAAGTCAATCAAGTTCGTTCCGGCCTTCGGCCTCCACCGGACGCCCCTGTAGGGCCGTTGCACATCGGCGTTACGCCCTAAAGCAGATGCCCCTCAGGCAACATGCGTTTGTGTAGGATGCGGATAATTTCGACAGTGCTCTCGGTGGCTAGCCGATAAAATATAATGTGGCTCCCCTGAGTGTACTGTCGGTAGCCCGGACTTATCTCATCACAAGCTTGCCCCAAGTTCGGATTGTCAGCCAGTAGGTGAAAGCATTGGTCGAACTGGAGAACATAGTGGTTTCGTTGATCTCGCCCCCATTCACGTTCCGTGTACAGGGCAATAGATTTGAGGTCAGCTTTGGCCTTCCTGGAAAGCTTGAAACTTGGCATCAGCGCCCTTCGTTGTCCAGTTCACGAATAAAAGAGTCATAGGAGTAATCCTCGAAACCACTGTCCTCGCCTTCCTTGAGCAGTTTACGCAGTGTAGTCAGGCGGGTTTCAGACTCCTCAAGCAGGCGCAATGCGGCACGAACGACCTCGCTGGTTGAGCTGTATCGGCCACTTTTGAGCTGTTCTGCAATGAACGCATCAAAATGTTGGCCTAAAGTGATGCTGGTGTTCTTTTGCATGATGCCACCTCGCTAGTACCAATAATTGGTACATTTTGATCCGGGAGCCTTAACAATGCAATCCATGCGACAAGCGCGTGATTGGGGGCGTTATGAGTAGATTGAGGAAAGTTGGGTGCAGGTCAGCGCCGCTGTGCTTCGCTAACTGTCAAGGAATACCTCATGAAATTTGAAGTATCGAGCAATCTTGAAATCAGTCCTGAAGATGCAGATGGGCTGCTCAGGATACAAGGGGTGAATAGAGAATTAAGCCCATTCATCCGTATGACGGCTCCCTCTGAGTGGTCCAGCAAATCAATCTTTGAATGGCCCACCGGTAAGGTGCTCTTTTCAAGCTGGATACTTCTTTTCGGTATTCTGCCTATTGATCGACATACGTTCTTTTTTCAAGCCATTGATCGCCAAAGAGGTTTTTCCGAGGCATCAAGCTCTTTAACGAACAAAATTTGGCACCATCGACGGGACCTCCATAGAAACGAGGTATCATGCCGGGTCATCGATACCGTCGAGTTTCAGTGTCGGTTGCCGCTGCTGGCATATGTCCTGGGACCTGTTTTTCGGTTCGTTTTCGAGCACCGTCATAAGGTGCTACGATCCTGCTACAACGGCGGAGCCAGTTAACCAGTCGTTCAAGCCTGCGGTTTCCACCGGATACTTTGGTCCCCGTTTTCGCGAAGGCAACGGAGCGCCCAGGCGCCAATTGCCAAGGAGAGGTATGACTATCAGCTTCAGGGTGAATCACCCCATTTTCATCGCTCTTCTTTCGTTCTCGGCTTCGGCGGCGGAGCTGGAAACAGGCAGCTTCATCATCAATATAGAATCACGCTGTGCTGAAGGCGAGGTTTCGTGCAACCAAATGACCTATCACGGTACAAGCAAGGCAACAGGAAATAGCATCATGCTGGAAGGGAGTTCCTGGCACACACTCTGTGCCGACGGCGATACTCCCTGCCGTTTTCTCGGGTATAAGTTTGAGAATGGAAATACCACGTACTACGTGCATCAGGATGGATTGCTTGAAGTTATACGTAACCGAGATGAGGTATTAGTCCGGGAACGGGGTAGCTGGCGAAAGGAATGATCTATGAAAGGCGAATGTCTCTGTGGAAGTGTAAAGTTTGAAATCACAGAGGGAATCCGAAACCTCTATCAGTGCCACTGTTCGCTCTGTCGAAAAGCCACTGGAGCGGCGGCGAATGCCGCAACTTTTGTAAATGAGCATGCCTTTCGGTGGGTTTCCGGTGAGAGTGGTATACGCAGTTACAAGAAGCCCAGTGGGTTCAGAAGCGATTTTTGCTCGGTCTGTGGCAGTCCGGTTCCTAATAGTCTGAGGGACACCGGGATGATCTGGATTCCTGCTGGGTTGTTGGAAGAGACTCTTACGTCGAAGATATCTGTTCATCTTCACACAGAGTCTGCTGCATCCTGGGAAGAAGAATCGGCTCGGTGTGTGCGATTGGCCGGCGGGCCTGAAAGCTTGGAAACACTTGATAGAATGTTGTAGCCCGTTCTAGCCTCCACTGAGATTTTTGATAGTAGCAATATCGATTTTTCCCATGGTCATCATGGCGTCGAAGGCACGCTTGGCAACATTGGGGTCCGGGTTATTGATCGCCTCAGTAAGGGCCACGGGGGTTATCTGCCACGAAAGTCCCCACTTGTCTTTGCACCATCCGCACGCACTTTCCTCGCCCCCGTTATCGACTATGGCATGCCAATAGCGATCTGTTTCTTCCTGATCCCAAGCCGCAATCTGGAAAGAAAAGGCCTCGTTATGCTGGAAGGCGGGGCCGCCGTTGAGCCCAAGACAGGGAACGCCAAGCACCGTAAATTCGGCCGTTAAGACGTCGCCCCTGGATCCGGCGGGATAGTCCCCGGGTGCGCGCAATATCCTGCCAACTGAGGAATCGGGGAAGATGCTGGTATAAAACTGGGCGGCCTCCTCAGCCTGGCCGTTGAACCAGAGGCAAATGGTATTTCTCGGATGTGTCATGGCAATAACCCTCCTGGACGTTTGGTTTGTGTCTATGAGTCTAGTCGGTTGGGAATGGTCGAAATCGACAACGGCTATCGGCAACTATCCAGAAAGCGAGCGGCGTGCGCCTTTACCGAGTGTTTGAGCTCAGCAGGGGAATGGTGGGAAGTAAATCAAAGTTGTCGCTGGTTGAGGTTGGCGACTACGCTGACATTTGAATACATGGTTCACCATGCTTTTCATTTAGCGGAGGTGGCATGAGGTTTCCCTCAAGCACAGCATTCGCATTACTGGGCGCAGGGTTGATTGCGATCAGCTTCGGCCTTGCGCGCTTTGCATTCGGCCTGTTCATTCCGCCCATTCGTGCGGATCTGTCTTTGTCGCCCCATGTGATCGGTATCATCGGTGCACTCCCTCTGATCAGTTTTGCACTGGCGTCGGTGGTGGCGCCCTGGTGTGCCGACCGTCTCGGCGCCCGGAATACGGCGATGGCCTCCGGCGTTTTTGGGGTAGTCGGACTGGCTTTGATCAGTCAGTCGGCCGGTGCCCTGTCACTGGGGCTGGGCGTATTTGCCTGTGGTATCTGCACGGGCCTGATGATGCCTGCCCTGACAGCGGCCATGCAGGCACTGGTGCGGCGCTCGATGCATGGCCGGGTCAGCTCGGTGATGAATGCTGGTACCAGCGTGGGGGTGATGGTCGCGGTGCCCACGGTTCTTTTTCTGGCCGGGGCGGCTGTCCATGGGGCCGGTGGGCTATGCCGATGCCTTTGGGTTCTTCTGCGCCATTGGCATTGTCGTGGTCATGTTTTCACCTCTATACCCGCGCTATCTGGAGCAGGAACCGGAGGAGGAGACGGAAGACGAAACCGGGCTCCAGGCCGCCTACGATTATCAACTGCAGAATGAAGAGGGTGAGCCCTACCGGTACCAGCGTATGAGCAAGCATTAGGTTTCACAGATAGCAGAAACCCGGCCGTGGCCGGGTTTCCTGGGGTTGGGCGGTATTCGATTATTGCTTCAGTCCCATTTCCTCAATCGAGATTTCCCGCATCTTGAACTTCTGGATCTTCCCGGTCACGGTCATCGGGAATGCATCCACAAACTTGTAGTTTTTGGGAATCTTGAAGTGGGCGATCTTGCCCTTGCAGAAGGCCTGCAGGTCCTCTGCGGTTACCGGGTCTGCATCGGGCCGCAGTTTCACCCAGGCAATCAGCTCTTCACCGTACTTCTCGTCCGGAATACCGGTTACCTGCACCTCTTCAATGGCCGGGTGAGTGTAGAGGAACTCTTCGATCTCTTTCGGGTAGATGTTTTCACCACCGCGGATCACCATGTCCTTGATGCGGCCCACGATCTGGATGTAACCATCCTCGTCCATGGTCGCCAGGTCGCCGGTGTGCATCCAGCCGGCATCGTCGATGGCTTCGCGGGTTTTTTCCTCGTTGTTCCAGTACTTCAGCATCACGCTGTAGCCGCGGGTACACAGTTCGCCAATCTCTCCTCGGGGCATGACGTTGCCGGTGCCCGGGTCGACAATCTTGGTTTCCAGGTGCGGCTGGGTGCGGCCCACGGTGGTGACCTGCTTCTCGAACGGGTCTAGGGAACTGGTCTGGGTGGAAACCGGGCTGGTTTCCGTCATGCCGTAGGCAATCTGCACTTCCTTCATGTGCATTTTGCCGTTGACCTTCTTCATTACTTCGGCGGGGCAGATGGAACCTGCCATGATGCCGGTGCGCAGGGTAGAGAGGTCGTAGCTGTCGAATTCCGGGTCGGCCAGCTCGGCAATGAACATGGTGGGTACACCATACAAGGCCGTGGCTTTTTCCTGGTGGACCGCCTGGAGTACGGTTTTCGGGTCAAAGCCCTCGCTCGGGTAGATCATGGCGGTGCCATGGGTGATGCACCCCAGGTTGCCCATCACCATACCGAAGCAGTGGTAGAGCGGTACCGGGATCACCAGTCGGTCGTTCTCGGTCAGGCGCTGGCTTTCGCCAACAAAATAGCCGTTGTTCAGAATGTTGTGGTGGGTGAGTGTGGCGCCTTTGGGGTTGCCGGTGGTACCAGAGGTGAACTGGATGTTGATGGGATCGTCGAACTGCAGTTGATCCTGCCGCTTGGCGAGGTCGGCTTCCGGCACTTCTGCGGCGAAGCCGAGGAAATCCTGCCAGGTCCACATGCCGTCGTGCTGGTCTGGATGAACGTTAATCACGGCCCGCAGGTCGGGTATATTGTCCGCTTTGAGCTTACCCGGTGCGCTGCGTTTCAGTTCGGGGGCCAGCTCGTAAATCATGTCCCGGTAGTTGGAGGTCTTGAAGGTGTCGGCGGTGACCAGCACGCTGATGCCCGCCAGATTCATGGCGTAGTTCAACTCATGTACACCATAGGCCGGGTTGATATTCACCAGAATGGCACCAACTTTCGCGGTCGCAAACTGGGTAACGGTCCATTCGTAGCGGTTGGGTGACCAGATGCCCACGCGGTCGCCACGCTTGACGCCGATGGCCATGAACGCCCGGGCAGCTTCGTTCACCTTGTCGACGAACTCTTTGTAAGTCCAGCGAATGTCCTGGTGCAGGCAAACCAAGGCCTCGTTGTCGGGAAACTGTTGGGCGGTGCGATCCAGCATATCGCCGATGGTCATGCCCAGCAGTGGCTTTTCTGCGATACCACTGGTGTAACTTGGGAGAGTCTTGCTCATGTCTCTGCCTCCATTGTTTTTGTAGTTGAGGGCTGGAAAGTTACTGGCACAGGCCCCCGAGTGCCTGGCCCACTTTAGAGCCGTTATGGCGTTTCAGTTGCGCGCAGATCCAGTCGCCGGTTTTCACCAGCTTGTTCAGATCCACGCCGGTATCGATGCCCAGGCCGTTAAGCAGGTATAGCACGTCTTCGGTGGCTACGTTGCCAGATGCCCCTTTGGCATAAGGGCAGCCGCCCAGACCGGCCACAGAGGCGTCAATCACGCTTACGCCCTCTTCCAGTACTGCGTACAGGTTGGCCAGGGCCTGGCCATAGGTGTCGTGGAAATGCGCCGCCAGTTTGTCCATGGGCACATGGGCGGCCACGGCTTCGAGCATGCGCTTGGCTTTCAGGGGCGTGCCCACGCCGATGGTGTCGCCCAGGGAAATTTCGTGGCAGCCCATGTCGTACAGGGCCTTGGCCACAGTGGCCACCTGTGCCGGTTGGATATCGCCCTCGTACGGGCAACCCATCACGGTAGACACGTAACCGCGCACGGGGATGCCGTGTTTGCGGGCTGCTTCGACCACCGGCGCAAAGCGTTCGAGGCTCTCAGCAATCGTGCAGTTGATGTTCTTTTTGGTGAAAGACTCCGATGCCGCACCGAACACCGCCACTTCATCGGCCCCGGCCGCCAGGGCGCCCTCGAATCCTTTCAGGTTCGGGGTAAGGGCCGAGTAGCGAACGCCGGGTTTACGGGTGATGCCGGCCATCACTGCGGCCGCGTCGCCCATTTGCGGCACCCATTTGGGTGATACGAAGCTGGCGGCCTCGATGTGGCTGAGACCGCAATCGGCCAGCCGGTCGATCAGGCCGGTTTTGACCCCGGTGGCGATCACATCGCCGGGCTCATTCTGAAGCCCGTCTCTTGGGCTCATTTCCACCAACCGAACCCGCTTCGGAAAGGCCATTATTCTGCCTCCTCGATGGCGATCAGTTCCGCACCCTCGGCCACCTGGTCACCCTCGGCGTAGAAAATCTCGGAAACCACACCATCGGCGGGTGCCTTGATGGCGTGTTCCATTTTCATGGCTTCCATGATCACCAGCGTCTGGCCGGCCGTTACCTTGTCGCCTACCTTGGCCTGAATCGCCACCACGGAGCCGTTCATGGGCGCCGCCAGGCTGCCTTCGCTGGCCATTTCCTCAAACCCGTAGGTTTCCCGGTATACGGTGCACTTGAAGGTATCACCCTCGTAGAAGAGCACCAGTTCCTCGTTGTGCAGGTTGCCGTGCACGCTTAGCCGGTGGCCGTTGATCACCGCCTGCAGGTAATCGTCATTCAGTTTGGCGTTCAGGTGGTACACGCTGCCGCCCACGAACACCTGGTAGCGGTCATCCCGTTCCAGGATCTTGAGCTCGTGTTTATCGTCGCCCACCTGAAGGGTGAGAGGCTGGGCGTATTCGGAGTTCATGCGCCAGCTGTTCTTGCGGCCGAACGGCGACCAGGGATCGCCGGTAACCGGTTCCGCTGATTTGCGTTGCTCCAGAATGAATCCAGCGGCAAGCACCAGTGCCTTGTCCAGATCCAGTCTGGATTTCGGGAACAGCAGGTCGTTGTGAGTGGCAATGAAGTTGGTGGTCAGTTCGGCTTCGCGGAATGGCTGCGCATCCACCGCCGCGTGCAGGAACCGGATATTGGTTTTCAGCCCGGCGATACGGTAGTGCTCCAGGGCCTGAACCATGCGGTTGACCGCCTGTTCGCGGGTCTCGTCCCACACGATGAGTTTGGCGATCATCGGGTCGTAGTGGATGCTGATTTCATCGCCTTCGGTCACGCCGGTATCTACCCGCACGTGGGCAGACTCATCCGGAGTGCTGAGGTAACGCAGGGTTCCGGTGGCTGGCAGGAAGTCCTGATCCGGATCTTCGGCGTAGATACGCGCCTCGATGGCGTGGCCACGGGTCTTTACCTGGTCCTGGGGCAGCGGCAGGGGCTCGCCCCAGGCCACTTTCAGCTGCCATTCCACCAGATCCTGGCCGGTGACCATTTCGGTAACCGGATGCTCGACCTGCAGGCGGGTGTTCATTTCCATGAAGAAGAAGGAACCGTCCACGTCGTACAGGAACTCAACGGTGCCGGCACCCACATAGTTGATGGCTTGGGCCGCGCGCACGGCCGCTTCACCCATGGCCTTGCGGGTGTCTTCACTCAGGCCGGGAGCCGGAGCTTCTTCCAGAACTTTCTGGTGACGGCGCTGCACGGAGCAGTCACGCTCGGCCAGATAGATGCCGCTGCCGGATTGATCGCAGAACACCTGGATTTCGACATGGCGTGGCTGGGTCAGGTAGCGCTCGATCAGCATGTCCGGGTTGCCGAACGCATTTTTTGCCTCGCGCTGGGCCGCGGCCAGGGCATCGTCGAATTCGGCCATGTTCTCGACCACCCGCATGCCTTTGCCGCCGCCGCCGGCAACCGCTTTCAGCAGCAGCGGGAAACCGCATTTTTCGGCTTCAGCCCGCAGCAGGTCCGGCGACTGGTCCTTGCCGTGGTAGCCCGGCACCAGCGGTACACCGGCATCTTCCATGATCGCTTTTGCCGCGGACTTGGAGCCCATGGCGGCGATGGCGGAAGAGGGCGGGCCGATGAAGACGATACCGTTGGCCTCGCAGGCTTCTGCGAAGTCGGTGTTTTCAGACAGGAAGCCGTACCCCGGGTGGATGGCCTGGGCACCGCTTTCTTTGGCAATCTCGATAATCTTGTCGGCCCGCAGGTAGCTCTCAGAGCTGGGGGCAGGGCCGATGTAGAAGGCCTCATCGGCCATGGCCACGTGCCGGGCGTTGGCGTCGGCTTCGGAATAGACCGCCACGCAGCGGATGCCCATTCGATGGGCCGTCTGGATGATCCGGCAGGCGATTTCGCCCCGGTTGGCTATCAGGATCTTGTTAAACATTATTGTGTCTCCGGAATCCAACTGGCCTTTCGTTTGTTCAGGAAAGCGCTGAGCCCTTCCTGGCCTTCTTTGCCCACACGAATATCGGCGATGCGCTGCGCGGTGTCGTCAATCACTTCGGAGGTGATGGTCTTGTGGCTGACCGCAAAGACCAGTTCTTTGGCTGCTTTCATGGCTTCGGGACCGTTCAGCGCAAGTTGCAGTAGCAGCTCGTCGCAACGCTGGTGCATGGCCTGTTCGTCTTCGCACACCAGGTGAACCAGGCCGTAGTGCTGCGCCTCCTGAGCACTGAAGACTTCCGCCGACAGGAAGTAGCGCCGGGCCTGACGTTCGCCGATGGCTCGCACCACATAGGGGCTGATCACGGCCGGAATCAGGCCGAGTTTGACTTCGCTCAGGCAGAAGCTGGCTTTTTCAGTGGCCAGCACGATGTCGCAGCAGGCCGCTAGGCCGACCGCGCCGCCGAAGGCCGCGCCCTGCACCAGGCCGATCACGGGCTTGGACAGGTGGTTCAGGGTGTTCATCAGACGGGCCAGTTCCCGGGAGTCGTCCAGGTTTTCCTGGCGGGTGTTGTCCGCCATGCGGCGCATCCAGCCCAGATCGGCACCGGCGGAAAAGTGTTTGCCCTCTGAGCGCAGGATAACAATCTGGGTTTGCTCATCCCGGTCCACGTGTTCCAGTGCCTGAATCAACTGCTGGATGATCACGTCGTCGAAGGCATTGCGTTTGTCCGGGCGGTTCAACACCACTTCCGAGACGCCATCGCCCCTTTGGTGCAGCAGAACCGCTGTGTCTTGCTGTGACATGGCTGCGCTCCTTTACATGCGGAACACGCCGAAGCGCGTTGGCTTGGCGGGCCGGTTGAGGGTGGCAGACAGGCTCAAGGCAACCACTTCCCGGGTCTGGGCCGGGTCGATCACGCCGTCATCCCACAGACGGGCGCTGGCGTAGTACGGGTGGCCCTGGTGTTCGTAGGTTTCGGTAATGGGCTTCTTGAACTCGGCTTCTTCCTCGGCGCTCCAGCTCTGGCCTTTACGCTCCAGGCCTTCCCGGCGCACCTGGGCCAGTACGCCGGCGGCCTGTTCGCCGCCCATCACTGAGATGCGTGCATTGGGCCACATCCAAAGGAAGTCCGGGCTGTAGGCGCGGCCACACATGCCGTAGTTGCCGGCACCGTAGCTACCGCCAATCAGAACGGTAATCTTGGGCACGTTGGCACAGGCCACGGCCATCACCATCTTGGCGCCATGTTTGGCGATGCCCTCGGCTTCGTATTTCTGGCCGACCATGAAGCCGGTGATGTTCTGCAGGAACAGCAGCGGTATGTTGCGCTGGCAGCACAGTTCAATAAAGTGCGCGCCTTTCTGGGCGGATTCGCTGAACAGGATGCCGTTGTTGGCGATGATGCCCACTGGGTAGCCGTGGATGTGGGCAAACCCGGTCACCAGGGTGGAGCCGTAGTAACGCTTGAATTCGTCGAATTCTGAGCCGTCAACGATGCGGGCGATGACGTCGCGCGCATCAAACTGCTTGCGCAGGTCGGTGCCGACGATGCCGTAGATTTCTTCCTGATCGTACAGCGGGGCGCGGGGCTTCTGGACCTCAACCGGTACCGGTTTGCGGCGGTTGAGGTTGGCCACGCAACGGCGGGCGATTGCCAGGCCGTGGGCATCATTCTCGGCGTAATGGTCGGCCACACCGGAGATTTTACAGTGCACATCGGCGCCCCCCAGGTCTTCCGCGCTGACCACTTCACCCGTGGCCGCTTTTACCAGCGGTGGGCCGGCCAGGAAGATGGTGCCCTGGTTACGGACTATGATGGATTCGTCGGCCATAGCGGGTACGTAGGCGCCCCCGGCGGTACACAGGCCCATGACGACGGCGATCTGGGGAATGTCGTCTGCGCTCATACGGGCCTGGTTATAGAAGATGCGGCCGAAGTGGTCGCGGTCGGGGAAGACTTCATCCTGTTGGGGCAGGTTGGCGCCACCGGAATCCACCAGGTAGATGCAGGGCAGGCGGTTGGCCATGGCGATTTCCTGGGCCCGCAGGTGCTTTTTCACGGTCAGCGGGAAGTAGGTGCCGCCTTTGACGGTGGCGTCGTTGGCGATAATCATGCACTCGGTGCCGGAGACGCGGCCGATGCCGGCGATGACGCCAGCGGCGGGCACTTCTTCCTTATAGACGTTGTAGGCGGCGAACTGGCCGATTTCGAGGAAGGGGGAGCCTTCGTCGATGAGGGTGTTGATGCGCTCGCGAGGCAAGAGTTTGCCTCGGTCGGTGTGGCGCTTCTGGTAGTCGGGGCCGCCGCCCTGGTGGATCTTTTCGACTTTTTCCCGGAGGTCGGCGACGGCTTGTTGCATGGCCTGGTGGTTGGCCTGGAATTCGTCGGACCTTGGGTTGATTTTGCTTTGGAGTATCGTCATGTTCCGTGGTCCCTCGGGTTGGGGGCACGGGCCTGGAGGGGTGTCGTTCCGAAAACCGCTACGAGCACATCCATGTGCGCTTCTCTCCGGCCATCCATGGCCTCCGAAATTTTCGGAACGACACCCCTCCAGGCCCTAGTCGTACAATTGGAGCTGGACTCTGTGCGTCGTTACTTGTTCAGGAACAGCTCGCGACCGATCAGCATCCGTCGGATTTCAGACGTTCCAGCGCCGATTTCGTAGAGTTTCGCGTCCCGCAGCAGGCGGCCGGTCGGGTATTCGTTGATGTAGCCGTTGCCGCCCAGCAGCTGGATGGCGTCCAGGGCCAGTTTGGTGGCCATTTCGGCGGAGTAGAGGATGGCACCGGCGGCGTCTTTGCGGGTGGTTTCGCCGCGGTCGGCGGACTGGGCCACCATGTAGACGTAGGATTTCGCGGTGTTCATCCAGGTGTACATGTCGGCGACTTTGCCCTGTACCAGTTCGAATTCACCGATGGCCTGGCCGAATTGTTTGCGCTCTCGGATGTAGGGGACGACCACGTCCATAGCAGCCTGCATGATGCCCAGCGGGCCGCCGGAGAGGACGAGGCGTTCGTAGTCGAGGCCGCTCATGAGGACTTTGGCACCGTTGCCCACGCCGCCCAGGACGTTTTCTTTGGGAACTTTGCAGTCCTGGAACACCAGTTCACAGGTGTTGGAGCCGCGCATTCCGAGTTTGTCGAGTTTCTGGTGGCGGCTGAAGCCCGGGTAGTCGCGCTCTACGATAAAGGCGGTAACGCCTTTCGAACCGCCTTTCGGGTCGGTCTTGGCGTAGATAACGTAAGTGTGTGCGTCCGGGCCGTTGGTGATCCACATTTTGTTGCCGTTGAGGACGTAGTGGTCGCCTTCGTCGCGGGCGTGGAGTTTCATGGAAATTACGTCGGAGCCGGCGTTGGGCTCGGACATGGCCAGGGCGCCGATGTGTTCACCGGTGACCAGCTTGGGCAGGTATTTCTGCTTTTGTTCTTCGGTGCCGTTGCGGTGAATCTGGTTCACGCACAGGTTGGAGTGGGCACCGTAAGAGAGGCCAACGGAGGCCGAGGCGCGGCTGATTTCTTCCATGGCGATGACGTGGGCCACATAGCCCATGTCGGAGCCGCCGTACTCTTCGCTGACGGTAATGCCCAGCAGGCCCATGTCGCCCAGTTTGCGCCACAGGTCCATGGGGAATTCGTTGTTTTTGTCGATTTCCTCGGCCCGCGGGGCGATTTCGGTGGCGGCGAAGTTGTTCACCTGTTCCCGGAGCATGTCCAGGGTCTCGCCGAGGCCGAAATTGAGCTCTGAGTACTGTGATTTCATCGATTGCTACCTTTTTGTTTTTAACGTCGGGTATCCGTTGGCTGCCAGGTGCTATTTGCTGACAGCGGTTTCTTTGGTGTTCGTCGTCAGGCCCTGCTCTTCCTTTTTCTTCTGCAGTTCGGTCAGGGCCTCGCGGCACCGTGCTTCGGCGGTGTCCATTTCCATCTCTGCCATGGCGATGTCTTCTTTCTGCTGTTCCAGCTGTTCCCGTCTTGCGCTGAGGATTTCCAGCATCTTCAGCAGCTGCTTTTCATTGCCAGTCAGCGTTTCGTCCCAGAGGTCGAACAGTTCTTTGGTTTCGGCCAGGGAAAAGCCCATGCGCTTGCCCCGGAGAATCAGCTTCAAGCGAACGCGGTCCTTGGTGCTGAAGATCCGGGTTTGCCCACGCCGGGAGGGCTTGAGCAGCCCCTGGTCTTCATAGAACCGGATGCTCCGGGTGGTTACATCGAACTCCTGGGAAAGCTCGCTGATGCTGAAAGTTCGTTTTTCGCTCATGACGGATTTCCTTTTTTCACCAAGGTTAGTTAAAGTTTACGTAAACGTAAAGTGTTTTTGTGGTCCGAATGGATACCCGCGGATCAGACTTCGATCATTGTTAATAAGGAGTACCCGATGGAATTCCAGAATGTGCCGGCAATTGTAACAGGCGGTGCCTCCGGTCTGGGTGAGGGCGCTGCCCGTGCTCTGGCGGCGGCTGGCTGCAAGGTTGCGATTCTTGATGTGAACAAGGAGCAGGGCGAAAAGGTTGCGGCTGAGCTCGGCGGCATCTTTCTGCATTGCGATGTGACTTCGGCCGACAGTGCTGAGGCAGCTGTCTCTGCTGCGCGAGAGGCTCACGGCCCCTGCGGTGTCACCGTGAACTGCGCGGGTATTGCACCGGCGGCCAAGATTCTGGGCCGTGAAGGTGTGATGCCGCTGGAAAGCTTTAGCAAGGTGGTCCAGGTTAATCTGATCGGCACCTTCAATATCCTGCGGCTGGCGGCTGCCGATATGGCGCAACGGGAACCGAACGGTGACGGCGAGCGCGGTGTCATCATCAATACCGCCTCAGTTGCTGCCTACGAAGGCCAGATTGGCCAGGCTGCTTATAGCGCATCCAAAGGCGGTGTGGTGTCCCTGACCCTGCAGGCAGCCCGCGAGCTGGCCCGTGAAGGGATTCGGGTGAACACCATTGCTCCTGGCCTGTTTATGACACCAATGCTGGCGGGTATGCCCCAGGAAGTGCAGGACAGCCTTGCAGCCACGCTGCCTTTCCCGAAACGCCTTGGTAAACCTGAAGAGTTCGGGATGATGGTGGACCAGATGGTGCGCAACCCGATCCTGAATGGCGAAGTCATCCGGCTTGATTGTGCCCTGCGGATGGCGCCAAAGTGACATTGAAACAACCTGCCAAAAGCGGGTTTCTGTAATGGCGTTCGCCAAAAGCGAACCGGTAACCACAGGTGAGTGATATGACTAACCCTGTCGATCAGGAAGAACTGGCTCTTTTCCGGGAGTCTGTGATCAAGGCTCTGGAAACCGAAGTGGCCCCGCATTACGAGGCCTGGGAAAAAAGCGGCATTGTGCCACGGGAGCTTTGGAACACTCTGGGCGATGCAGGCATGCTGTGCGTCGATGTGCCGGAAGACTGCGGCGGCTGCGGCGCACCCTTCCAGTGCTCGGTCGTGGTGGGTGAGGAGCTTGCCCGGCTGGGATTCGGTGCGCTTTCCACCAACGTGATGGTGCATTCCGACATTGTCGCGCCCTATCTCAGCCATATCGGCAACGAAGAGCAGAAACAGCAGTGGCTGCCGAAGATGGTATCAGGTGAGGCGGTGGGCGCCATTGCCATGACCGAGCCGGGCGCCGGCAGCGACTTGCAGGCCATGCGCACCAGCGCTGTAAAAGACGGCGACGACTACATCCTCAATGGCTCCAAGACCTTCATCACCAACGGTCAACACGCCGATATGGTGATCGTCGCCGCCAAAACCGATCCCAAAGCCGGAGCCAAAGGGATCAGCCTGTTTCTGGTGGATACCTCGCTGCCAGGATTCAGCAAAGGCCGGAACCTGGACAAGATTGGCCAGCACTCTGGCGATACCTCCGAGCTGTTTTTCTCCGACATGCGCATACCCGCCTCGGCTCTGCTGGGTGAGGAAGGCCAGGGTTTCGTTTACCTGATGCGCGAACTGCCCCGAGAGCGACTGGTGATCGGAGCGCTGGGTGTGGCAGCGGCCCGGGGCTCGCTGGACATGACCATCCAGTACGCCCAGGAGCGTGAGCTGTTTGGCCAGAAGCTCAGCCAGTTGCAGAACACACGCTTCGAAATTGCCCGCATGGAAACGGATTACCGTATCAACAAAGCGTTTGTGGACCAGTGCATTCGGGAATACGAAGAGGGCAAGCTGGACGCCCCCACGGCGTCCATGGCCAAGTACAGCGCTACCGAGATGCAGTGCCGCGTTGCTGATGGCTGTTTGCAGTTGTTTGGCGGCTACGGCTACACCACGGAGTACCCGATTTCCCGGAACTTTATTGATGCCCGGGTGCAGCGGATTTATGGCGGCACGTCGGAAGTGATGAAGGAAATCATTGCTCGCTCGGTACTCGGAAGATAGTACCTCCTGAATCCAGCGCTAATTCTTTTTGAAGGCGACTGAAATGTATGGGGTTCGAGCAGGGGGATACCTTTCCGGGACCGTCAAAAGCCATGGATGGCTTTTGTCGAGCGTACAGGGATGTATTCACAGCGTGTCTCGGAAAGGTATCCCCCTGATCGAACCTGACTCCCAACATGGAGACCAGATTCAATGAACAACAATGACATCGTTATAGCAGGCTCCGCCCGAACCCCCATGGGCGGAATGATGGGCTCCCTGAGCACGGCACGTTCACCGGACCTGGGTGCCGTCGCCATTAAGGCAGCCATTGAACGCTCCGGCCTTCAGCCGGCAGACATCCAGGAAGTGATCATGGGCTGCGTACTGCCCGGGGGGCTGGGCCAGGCACCAGCTCGCCAGGCCTCAAGGGCCTCTGGTATCCCGGACAGCTCAGGTTGTACCACCATCAACAAAATGTGCGGCTCCGGCATGCAGGCCGTCATCATGGCTCACGACCAGATCAAAGCTGGCACCAATAACATCATGATCGCCGGCGGCATGGAAAACATGAGCCAGGCACCGTACCTGTTGCCGAAAGCCCGTGCCGGCATGCGCATGGGCCATGGCCAGGTGCTCGACAGCATGTTCCTGGACGGTCTGGAGGATGCCTACGAGGGTGGCCTGATGGGCGTATTCGCCCAGCGCACGGCAGACAAATTCGACATCACCCGCCAGGCCATGGACGAATTCGCCATCGGCTCCCTGCAAAAATCCCTGGCGGCCATCGAAAACGGCTGGTTCCGGGACGAAATCGTACCGGTAACCGTCCCGGGCCGGGGCGGTGACACCGAAGTGGATACCGATGAACAGCCGGGCAACGCCAAACCGGAGAAAATTCCACATCTCAAACCCGCGTTCGCCAGGGACGGTTCTGTCACCGCCGCCAACTCCAGCTCCATCAGTGATGGAGCTTCCGCGCTGGTACTGGCCTCCGCTGCCGAAGCCGATGCCCGGGGCCTGACCCCGCAGGCCCGCATCGTGGCGCATGCGACTCACGCCCGTTTACCGGCTGAATTCACCCTCGCGCCTATCGGTTCCATCGAAAAGGTGCTGAAGAAAGCAGGCTGGAGTGTGGATGATGTGGATCTGTTCGAGATCAACGAAGCCTTTGCCGTGGTCACTCTGGCGGCGATCAATGAGCTGAAGCTTCCTGCGGAGAAGGTCAACGTGCACGGCGGTGCCTGTGCACTGGGGCATCCGATTGGTTCCTCCGGCTCCCGGATCATCGTCACCCTGATCAATGCGCTGAAACAGCGCGGGCTCAAGCGCGGCGTGGCTTCGCTCTGCATCGGCGGGGGTGAGGGTACGGCTGTGGCTATTGAACTGATCTGATCGGCTTATTTCCCCTGTAGCCTGTCAGCTCAGGGGCGGGCTTGCGGGGTGGCCGGTGGATTTGTTTTGGAAAAAGAACTCGCTTCGCTCAGACACCTTTTTCCGGCGAAAAATCCACCAACCACCCCGCGCCGACGGGCATTAGGGGTATAGCGGTGATGCACGTCGGTGGGGGGTATATCTGCTCTGCACGTCGGTAGGGGGTGTGGGGTATTTTTTCTGACAGGAAAAAGGTGTCTGAGCGAAGCGAGTTCTTTTTCCCGAAGAAAAAATACCCCATACCCCCGTACCTGCCCCTAGACGAGAAGGCTGGGAACCCAAGCCCCACTATGGCAGATCTGTTACCGCCCCAGTAGATGCAGAGCTCACCACACGGGCATATTTGGCCAGCACACCCCGAGTGAATCGCGGTTCTGGCGGCGTCCAGGCTTTGCGCCGCTTTTCCATTGCCGCGTCAGAGATTTCCAGCACAATCGAGTTGCTCACGGCATCAATGGTGATGGTGTCGCCGTCTTCCACCAGCGCAATTGGCCCGCCCACGGCGGCCTCTGGTGTGATATGGCCAACCACAAAACCATGGCTGCCACCGGAGAAGCGGCCGTCGGTAATCAGCGCCACGTCGCTGCCCAGGCCTTTACCCATAATCGCCGAGGTGGGGCTGAGCATTTCCCGCATGCCGGGCCCGCCTTTGGGGCCTTCGTATCGAATCACCAGCACGTCGCCGGCCACCACGGTGCCGTCCAGGATGCGCGCCTGGGCTTCCTCTTCAGAGTGAAACACTCGGGCTCGACCGGAAAAATGCGTGCCTTCCTTACCGGTGATTTTCGCCACCGAGCCTTCCGGAGCCAGGTTGCCATAGAGAATACGCAGATGGCTGTCGGCTTTGATGGGGTTATCGAAGGCATGGATAATCTGCTGGTCTTCGGGGTAGGGCACCACGGTCTCGAGATTCTCTGCCAGGGTCTTGCCGGTTACCGTGAGGCAGTCCCCATGCAGCAGCCCCCGGTCGAGCAGCATCTTCATTAGCGGTTGAATGCCACCAATGGCCACCAGCTCGGACATCATGTAGTGGCCGGAGGGGCGAAGGTCTGCCAGGACCGGTACCTGTTTGCCGATGCGTACGAAATCGTCCAGTGACAGCTCCACTCCCACGGTACTGGCCATACCCAGAAGGTGAAGCACGGCGTTGGTGGAACCGCCCAGCGCGATCACCACGGTGATGGCGTTCTCGAACGCTTCCCGGGTCATGATGTCGGAGGGCTTGATATCGGCTTCCAGCAGTTTCAGTACCGCGGCGCCCGCGGCTTCGCAATCCGCCAGTTTGCTGTCGGAAACGGCGTTCTGGGCGGAGCTGCCTGGCAGGCTCATGCCCATGGCCTCAATGGCGGAGGCCATGGTGTTGGCGGTGTACATGCCGCCACAGGAGCCTGGGCCGGGAATCGCGGTTTCCTCGATCTGTTTGACTTCGATCAGCTCCATGTTACCGCGGGCATGGGCGCCCACCGCCTCAAACACGGAGATGATGTCGGTATGGTTTTCGCCGGGCATGATGGTTCCGCCGTAAACGAAGACTGAGGGCCGGTTCAGCCGGGCAAGGCCCATCATGCAGCCGGGCATATTCTTGTCGCAGCCACCGATGGCGACCAGTCCGTCGAAGCCCTCACAACCGGCCACGGTCTCAATGGAATCGGCAATCACCTCGCGCGACACCAGAGAATATTTCATGCCCTCGGTGCCGTTGGCGATGCCATCAGAGATAGTGATGGTGTTGAAGATCAGGCTCTTGCCCCCGGCTCCGTCGGCACCCTTGGCGGCCTCCCGGGCCAGGCCGTCAATGTGCATGTTGCAGGGCGTAAGGTTACTCCAGGTGGAGGCAATGCCAATCTGGGGTTTGCGGAAATCCTCGTCGGTAAAACCTACCGCCCGGAGCATGGCCCGGCTGGCGGATTTATTGATACCGTCTACCACCGGTGCCGAGTGTCGGCGTCGTTTATCGGTTGTCATGCGTTATCCCTCTCCGTCGTTTCAAGCCGATCGCGACCGTGCCATGGTATCGGAGACCAGTTCAACTCCGGCAACGGTATGCAGTTTCTCCAGCTGAGATTGAAGCATAGCAACTGGCCGGGAACCCTCCAGCGTGAGGGCAATGTCGAGGGTATCGCCAGTTGATTCCATGGCCATCCTGGAAATCCGGAAGCCGCGTACCCGCACCACCCGGCACAGCCGCTCCAGAGCTGCCGCTTCCTGGTTCATGCGGCAATTCAGGGTATATCGTTGACTGGCGCTTTCATGATTCGGCTTCATGCTACCTGCTCCTTGCGGCTGTTCGTTTTACGGGGTTCGTCAATCATTTCCTTGTTGCTGGCGCCGGCTTTGACGATGGGCCAGACGTTCTCTTCACGACTGATGGCAACGTGCAGCAGCATCGGGCCGTTGTAAGCCAGAATGGTTTCGATGCCGCGGCGGATCTGGTCGGTCCGCTCAATGTGCAGGGCCGGGATATCGAACGCCCGGGCCATGGCGACAAAGTCCGGATTGTCGTCCAGATCGATCTGGCTTTCGCGGTTGTTGTAGAACAGTTCCTGTTGCTGACGAACCATGCCCAGGCACTGGTTGTCCAGAATGATCAGCTTCAACGGCAGGTTGTAGCGCCGTATGGTGGCCAGTTCCTGTGCGTTCATCATGAACGAGCCATCACCGGTCACGTTGATGACGGTGCGTGTTCGGTCCGAGAACTGGGCGCCGATGGCCGCCGGAAGCCCGAAGCCCATGGTGCCCAGGCCTCCGCTGGTAAGGTGGTGGCGTGGATGGGCGAACTGGTAATACTGGGCAACCCACATCTGGTGCTGGCCAACATCGCAGGCGATGACGGTGTCGTCGCCGGTGATGCCGGAAAGCTGACGGATGAATGCGGGGCCGGTAATGGGTGCCAACGGTTCCTCGTTATCTGCGGCGCGAAAGCCTCCGGTGGTATGCCAGGTGCGGCATTGTTTCTGCCAGGCGTCGATAGCCAGTGGCTCAGCCGCAATGGCATCGGTCAATGCCGCCAGAATGGCGTTCAGGTCACCACGCAGAGACAGGTCTGCCGGCCGCAGTTTGTTGATCTCGGCGGCATCGGCATCAATATGGATCATCCGGGCATTAGGCGCGAACCCGTCCAGCTTGCCGGTGGCTCGGTCATCCAGCCGGGCGCCGATGACGACCAGGAGGTCGCACTCGTCAACCGCCTTGTTGGCCGCCCGGGAACCGTGCATGCCGAGCATGCCCAGATCATTCGGGTTGTTTCGGCCGGCGTTGCCTATGCCTTTGAGGGTAACCACGCCCGGCAGCCCCGAGACTTCGGCAAAGGTACGAAAACGGTCTTCGGCTCCGGCCAGAGACACACCACCACCGCTGTAGAGCAGGGGCCGCCTGGCTGATCTCAGCATGGCCAGGGCCGGGCTGATCTCCGGGCAATGTGCTGGCGGTGCCTCGGTGCAGGCCGGGGCTGGAGCCTCAATCTCGGACAACAGAATGTCTTTGGGAATATCAATCCATACCGGCCCGGGGCGGCCAGCCTGGGCCAGGTCGATGGCTTCCTCCAGAATGCCCGGCAGGTCTTCGGGGTCATCCACCAGGTAGCTGTGTTTGACGATGCCCAGGGTCATGCCAAGGATGTCGGTTTCCTGAAAGGCGTCGGTGCCAATCAATCCGGAGGGGACCTGCCCGGTGATCACCAGCAGGGGAATGGAATCCATGTAGGCGTTGGCAACGCCAGTGATCAGGTTGGTGGCGCCGGGGCCGGAGGTGGCAATACAAACCCCCAGTTGGCCACTGGCCCGGGCGTAACCGTCTGCCGCCAGGGCGCAGGCCTGCTCGTGGCGGCACAGCACATGCTCCATTCCCACGTCATCCACCAGCGCGTCATACAGGGGCATGATGCAGCCACCCGGATACCCGAAAACCGTGCTGATGTTATGGCGGTGGAACGCTGCAAGAATGTGCTGTGAGCCGTTCATGGTCGTTTTTCCCTTTTTCTTTGCCGCAAAAAAGAAACCCCCGGGACCTTGCGGTGCCGGGGGTTTCTGGTGTCGTTGTCAGGTTGTCGCTATCTCACCCGCTTGTCCACGCAAAAGCCCCCGGACGGTACCACGACCACCAGGACTAGCTTCACAAGGACCATAACTGCGTTGAGATTCATGAAATCGACAATCTGCTCTGAATTGAGTTGAACAATGTGTGTAGAATCTAACCCACGTTTTCAGGCGGATGCAAGGGCTTATTTCCGGAAATTCAACCGGTGCCGGCTTTTTCGCTTTCTCAAACCAAATCTGTTCACGGCGAGTGGTGCATGACAAGAGCAAAATGGAGCTCCCTGGGATTATCCCTTCTGGTCATCGTCTTATTGGTTGTATGGATGGCAACGGGTGAGGTAAAAGTCGCCAGTGAAGAGGCGCCGGAGGCGCCGGCTTCCGAACAGGTATCTGTCACCCGGGTTGAGGTAACACCGGTCAGCGCGCGGGCTTATCAGCCAGCCCTGAAGCTTCAGGGCCAACTGGAACCCTGGCAGTCGGTTCAGGTCAGTGCCCGGGTGGCCGGCACCGTTGAGCAACTGAACGTTGAGCTGGGGCAGCAGGTGAAAGTGGGTACGGTGCTTGCGACCTTGTCGATGGATGGTCGGGACACGGTGGTACAGCGCTGGCAGGCCAGTATTCGCAAGTTGGAAGCGGATCTGGCCGCCGCCCGGAAGCTGCGTTCCAGCAATCTGGCCGCCGAAACTGAAATACTGCGTCTGCAGAGTGAACTCGCCGCGGCTCAAGCAGAACTCGCTGCGGCTGAACTGGCGCTGAATCACCTCAAGCCCATCGCACCGTTTGATGCTACTGTGAATCGTCGCGAAGTGGACGAAGGCAGTCTGGTGCAGGTGGGAACGCCCCTGTTTGAGCTGGTACAGATAGACCGCCTGAAAGCCACCGGACAGATCCCCCAACAATCGGCGGCGCTGGTTCAACCGGGGCAGGCAGTCGATATACAACTGCTGGACGGCTCCCGGCTGGCCGGCGTTGTCAGTTTTGTGGCCAGTGCTGCCAATCCAGACACCCGAAGTTTTGCGGTGGAAGTGGTGGTGGAAAATCCGGAACTGAGGCGTGCTGCGGGCGGCTCCGCCAGCCTGAGCATTCAACTGCCGGAGCAACAGGCCACATTCATATCGCCTGCCTACCTGGGGCTGGATGACGACGGTCGCCCCGGCGTGAAGTTTGTCGATGCTGATAACCGGGTGGTGTTCGAAACCGTACGGTTGCTGAGCGTCTCGACCGACGGTGCCTGGGTTGCCGGATTGCCGCCGGAGATCCGCCTGATTACCCGGGGCGCCGGATTTGTCTCGCCGGGTGAGCAGGTGCGCCCTGTTGACACCTCAGACCAGCGGGGCTGACCGCCATGCGAGTATTGATCGCCGCGGCCATGGACCGAAGCCGCACCACGCTGTTGTTGTTCCTGTTCCTGCTGTTGGGCGGTATGGCGGCCTACCAGGTGATTCCCAAGGAATCGAACCCGGACGTCACCATTCCGATGATCTATGTCTCGATGACGCTCGAAGGCATCAGCCCGGAAGACGCTGAGCGCCTGTTGGTCCGGCCCATGGAGCAGGAGCTGCGCTCGCTTGAAGGCATCAAGGAAATGCGCGGTACCGCCTCGGAAGGCCATGCCTCGGTGATGCTGGAGTTCGACGCCGGCTTTGATCCGGACAAGGCCTTGCAGGATGTCCGGGAGAAGGTGGATACCGCCCGCAGCAAGCTACCACAGGAAGCCGACGAACCCCGGGTGAATGAAATCAATGTGTCGCTGTTCCCGGTGTTGTCGGTAGGCCTGTCTGGCCCGCTGTCGGAACGCGAACTGATCACCATTGCGCGCCGTCTTCAGGACGCCATTGAAGCCATTCCGGAAGTGCTGGAGGTGGAAATTGGCGGTGATCGGGAGGATCTGCTGGAAATTGTGGTGGATCCCCAGGTGCTGGAAAGCTATGGCATCGATTTTGATCAGCTTGCCTCACTGGTTACCCGGAACAACCAGCTGGTGGCTGCCGGCTCGCTGGACACTGGCAATGGCCGGATGGCGCTGAAAGTGCCAGGGGTGATCGAAACCATCGAAGATGTGATGTCCATGCCGGTGAAAGTAGACGGAGACACCGTGGTTACCTTCGGTGATGTGGCCATGCTGCAGCGCACTTTCAAAGACCCCACCGGGTTCGCCCGCATCAACGGGGAGCCGGCCCTGGTACTGGAAGTTTCCAAACGTTCCGGTGCCAACATTATTGAGACCATTGAGCAGATTCGTGCCTTGATTGATGAGGCCCGGCCCCGGTTGCCGGAGACCCTCGATATACGCTTCATCATGGATCAGTCCGAGGAAGTGCGAGATATCCTCTCTGATCTGCTCAACAACGTGCTGACCGCCATTGTGCTGGTGATCATCGTGGTGATCGCGGCCATGGGGCCCCGCTCTGCGGTGCTGGTGGGGCTCACCATCCCCGGGGCGTTTCTGACCGGCATTCTGGTGATCTGGAGTATGGGCCTGACGCTCAACATTGTGGTGCTCTTCAGCCTGATCCTTGTAGCAGGCATGCTGGTGGACGGTGCCATTGTGGTTTCGGAGCTGGCCGATCGGAACCTGTCGGACGGTCAGCCGGTTAAGACCGCCTGGGTAGAAGCGGCCTCGCGCATGGCCTGGCCGGTCATTGCCTCGACCGCTACGACGCTCGCGGTGTTCGTACCGCTGTTGTTCTGGCCCGGTGTGGTGGGCGAGTTCATGCAATACCTGCCGATGACTGTGTTGATCTGCTTGATTGCCTCGCTTGCCATGGCGCTGGTATTCCTGCCGGTCATGGGCGGTGTCAGCGGCGGTCGCCGGCACCATCAGGATGCCAGCGAAGGGCGTTTCATGCGGGGCTATCGACAGGTGCTGGCCGCTCTTCTGCAGCGCCCGGGCCTGACCTTGCTTGGCACCCTGGTGGTGATTGTCGTGATCTACGCCGCCTATGGGCGCTTTAACCACGGTGTCGAGTTTTTCCCGAGTGTCGAGCCGGATTCGGCCCAGGTTCAGGTGCGGGCTCGTGGCGATCTGTCGGTGTGGGAACGGGATGCCATTGTGCGGGAAGTGGAGTCTCGGCTGCATAATATGCCGGAGGTAAAGGCCCTGTATGCGCGCTCCATGGTGACCACCAGCTCCCAGATGGCGCCGGATGTGATCGGCGTTCTGCAGTTCCAGTTCACGGACTGGTACACCCGCCGCACTGCCACGGATATTCTGGAAGACTTTCGGGAACGTACGGCCGACATTGCCGGCATTGAACTGGAGTTCCGCAAGCAGGAGGGCGGCCCGGCTGAAGGCAAGCCCATCGAGCTGCAGGTCAGCAGTATGGACAGTACACAGCTGGATGGTTATGTCGACAGCATTGAGAACCGCATGCGCGAACTCGGTGGTTTTGTCGATATTGAAGACGACCGGAGCCTGCCCGGGATCGAGTGGCGCCTGAATGTGGATCGTGAGGCGGCGGCTCGATTCGGTACCGATGTGTTGAGCATCGGCAGTGCGGTTCGGCTGGTAACCAATGGCCTGGTGCTGGCCACCTACCGGCCGGAAGATGTTCGCGATGAGGTGGACATTGCGGTGCGGGTGCCCAACAACTGGCGGGAGCTGGATCACCTGGAGCGCCAGACACTGAACACCCCCCGCGGTCAGGTGCCGCTGTCTGAATTCGTGGACCTGGAGCCAGGCGACAAGACCGGCTCGATCGTGCGGGTGGATGGCCAGCGCACGATCACCATCAAATCGGATATTGCGCCCGGCCGGCGGATGGACGAGCTGCTGCGAACCCTGCAGGCTGAGATGCCGGAACCACCGGAGGGGGTGAGCGTGCGCTTTGCCGGTGAAAACGAGGATCAGCAGCAGGCCGCAAACTTCCTGACCTCCGCTTTCCTGGTGGCGGTTGGCCTGATGTTGCTGATTCTGGTGACCCAGTTCAATTCCCTGTACCAGACCCTGCTGATCCTGTCTGCGATTGTGTTGTCCACCGCCGGAGTGCTTCTGGGCTTGCTGTTTTCCGGTCAGTCTTTCGGCGTGGTGATGGTGGGCATGGGAATTATTGCGCTGGCGGGTATCGTGGTGAACAACAACATCATCCTGATCGATACCTTCAACCAGATGAAGCGGGAAGGCAAAGCCGCCTACGAGGCAGCCCTGGAGACCGGTTGTCTGCGTTTCCGGCCGGTGTTGCTGACGGCAGTCACCACGATTCTTGGTCTTATGCCTATGGTGTTGGGGGTGAATGTCAATCTGCTGGAGCCGTCATTGGGTCTGGGGGCACCATCCACCCAATGGTGGACCCAGCTGTCCAGTGCCATCGCCGGGGGCCTTGCCTTTGCGACTCTGCTGACATTGCTGCTGACGCCCGCTCTGCTGGTTCTGGGAGAGCGCACCGGCCAGCGGGTCAGAGATCTGGCCGGGCGATTGAGGGAGCGTTAAGTGCTGAACCCTCTCACTGAAATTTATCGGGACGACTGGCTGCTGGCCGTGCACAAGCCAGCCGGATTGCTGGTGCATCGCAGTCCCATCGACAAGCACGAAACCGAGTTTGCCCTGCAGTATGCCCGGGCCATGAATGGCGGTGAGCATGTATACCCGGTGCACCGGCTGGATCGTCCCACCTCGGGCGTCTTGTTGTTTGCCCGGGATCCGGAAACCGCGCGTACGCTTGGTCTGGCGATGATGGCCAGTGCAGTGAGCAAAACCTATCTGGCGATGGTCAGGGGCTGGGCACCGGAGCAGGGGGTGATCGACCACCCGCTCCGGGAAGAGCCGGAAGACCGACGTCTCAAAGGCCAGGAGCAACCGGTTCGTGACGCGCTCACCCGGTATCGCCGGCTGGCGACGACCGAATTGCCCGTGGCGATTGAGCGTTACCCCACGAGTCGATACAGCCTGGTGGAACTGAAGCCCGAAACCGGCCGGAAACATCAGCTTCGCCGGCATATGAAACACATCAACCACCCGATCATTGGCGATGCCAACCACGGTCGGGGCAGGCACAACCGGTATTTCGCCGAGCGTTTCGGTCAGGGGCGCCTGATGCTGGCGGCTACGGAGTTGCGACTGAGACATCCGGTAACCGATGAACCCCTGTGTCTGAAGGCCCACCCTGAGCGCAGTTTCTTGCAGGTTTTGGCAATTTTTGACGGGGACGACCTTCCACTGCCGCAATAGCGGAGCGTTTCCGAACAGGCCAACTTGTGTAGCTTTTTATGTCAATTTGCGACAAATAGTACCCTCGGCAGACGCTTCGTTCACCTTGGTGCATACTCCTTTGTAGGCTTATAACCAATAACAAAGGCGCTTGACGCCAGAGACCCATATGCCAAGGCTCTTTGTCTTACTCAGTCTGCTGTGTTGCTTGTTGGCACCGTCGCTGTCGAGTGCCGAATCGGTGGAATGGGGCCCGTTCTCCAAGCGACTGGAGCTCTCCCGTTTCGTCGACTACTGGAAGGAAGAGGGCGCCCGGTCGGTCGAAGACGTTCGTGGTTTGCCGGCGCAGGCCTGGACCCGGAACGGGAGCGACAGCGTCAGTCTTGGCTATGGCGACGACATCTACTGGTTCCGCGTCGAGCTGACCAATACTCTGAAATCCGAAGCCAGCAATTTTCTGGAAATTGGCTACCCGGTTCTGGACCACGTTGAAGTCTATCGGGAAGTCGACGGCAGCATGCAGGAGCCCTTGCTGCTGGGCGACAAACATCCCTTCTACGATCGCCCGATTCACCACCGCAATTTCATTGTTCCCCTGCCATTACCTCCGGAGTCCACCACCACGGTCTATTTACGCGTGGACACCACCAGCTCCATGCAGGTGCCGATGACGCTCTGGGATCAGGATGCCTTCTACTCGGCGGAGCAGGCCCGGAGCCTGTTTGAGGGCATCTACTACGGCATTGTCCTGGTGATGATTCTCTATAACCTGTTCGTGTTCATGGCCGTGGGAGAGCGCAGTTTTCTGTACTATGTGGGCTACATTGCGGCCATGCCACTGTTTCTGGCGTCGCTGCATGGTGTGGCGTTTCAGTATCTGTGGCCGGAAGCAATCTGGTGGAACGACCAGTCCATTATTGTTTTCCTGAACCTGGTGGTGCTGTTCGGTGGCGCCTTCAGCATCCGCTTCATCAGTGTTACCCGGCAGAACCACCCTTGGCTCAACCGCTGGACCTGGGCCATGATTATGGCGGCTGGCTTGCTGGCGGCGGCCGGTTTGCTGATTCCGTATCGCTGGATGATTCTGCCCACCATCCTGGTGGCTTTTGTGGGTTGTTCCACCATGCTCATGCTCAGCGTGGTGCGCTGGATCAAGAAGGACCCGGCTGCCCGCTATTACACGGTGGCCTGGGTGTTCATGCTGTTTGGCGGGATCGTATTGGCGCTGAGCAAGTTCACTATGTTGCCACGCAATCTGCTGACTGAGAACGCCACACAGGTGGGGTCGGCACTTGGCGTGATTCTGCTGTCCATTGCCCTGGCGGACCGACTGAACCGGGAAAAGAAGAAGTCCTTTGCCGCCCAGCAGAAGCTGTTACGGGAGGAGCGCAAGGCCCGACTGGCCCAGGAAAAATCGCTTCGTATTCAGCAGGAAGCCAACGCACTGCTGGAGGAAAGGGTGCAGGAGCGGACCCGTGACCTGGAAATCCTGAACGAGCAATTACTGGAACTGAGCGCGACCGATCCCCTCACCGGCCTGAAAAACCGCGGGCATTTCGACCAGAAATTTCAGTCCGACGTGGTGCATGCCTATCGATTCGAGGAAACGCTGTCATTGCTGATAGTGGATATTGATCACTTCAAGGGCTTCAACGATACCTACGGCCACCTGGTGGGCGATGACTGCCTGAAAATGGTGGCGGACTGCATCAAACAACACGTGACCCGGCCGCAGGATCTGGCGGCCCGATACGGCGGTGAGGAGTTCGTTGTGTTATTGCCGGATACGCCGGAAGCCGGTGCCCTTCGAGTGGCTGAGCGAATCCGAGAGGATATCCAGAAAATGGCGTTCCGGGTGTCCGATCAGGTGCTTCACCTGACCGTCAGCATCGGTGTGTGCAGCTGTGCGCCGAGCCAGGCGGACGCCACCAAGGCATTATTCGCTTGTGCCGATGACGCGCTTTACCAGGCCAAGGCGGAGGGCCGCAACAGGGTGATTGCAAACACCCAGGCCGGGCAGGACCAGGCAGTCTGTCAGGCCTGATTTGACCGGGCTGCCTGGCTTAGAGTGGGCCAGGGGTGGTTGGCTTCCAGCGCGTAGGCAATTTCAAGTAGCGTTCGCTCATCGCCATGCCGACCCATAAACTGCACCGAAATGGGCAGGTGCTGGCTGCTTTCCCCCATAGGCAAGGCGATAGCCGGAGCACCTGTGGCGTTGGCCAGCGGCGTAAAACTCACATAGCGGGTCAGCCGTTCGAACAGGGTATCGAAAGGTACGCCGGGGTTCAGATGGCCCAGTGGCGGAGTGGTGTGTCCCAGTACTGGCGTCAGCACCGCGTCATAATCATTCATGTGCCTCTGATAATCGTGCCAGGACCGTTTCAGCCGCCAGATGGCAGCGGGCAGGCGCCAGAACTGGCGGCGGAACATTTTGTCCAGGCCATTGGTCAGGCCGTCCACTCGGGATTTGTCGAAATCCGGGTGATAGAGCTTCTTACCGCGGGCTTTTACACCGAACGCGAGCATCCCCCAGTAAAGCGCAAAGTCATCCGGAAATGAGCTGGCGACCGGCACATCCATGGGCTCGATAATGTGCCCGAGCTTTTCCAGGTAGCGGGCAGTCTGCTCAACGGTTTGCCGGGTTTCCGTATCGGTGGGGTGGCCGTTGATGGAGTCCAGAACCAGGCCAATGCGCAGTTGCCGGCCAGAGGGACCATGTACATGCCCGATGGCTGGGAGTTTCCGGTTTTTGAACCAGGACTCTGCGTGCGCCAGGAAGCCGGCGGTATCACGCACCGAACGGGTGACGACGCCATCACTGATGATGTTGATGGGCAAATCCCGGGCGGCATCATTGTCCACGACGCGCCCCCTCGTCGGTTTCAGGCCCACCAATCCGCAACAGGCCGCCGGTATGCGGATCGAGCCACCACCGTCATTGGCGTGGGCAATGGGCACCACACCGGCTGCCACCAGGGCGGCAGCGCCGCCCGAAGAAGCGCCGCAGGAATAGTCCAGGTTCCATGGGTTGCGTGTCGGGTCTCCCTGGGCGGGCTCAGTTGAGGCGTTAAAGCCGAATTCCGGCAGTGTGGACTTGCCCAGGCAAACATAGCCCTGAGCCAGCATCTGCTGGGCAAACGGGCTGGTTCTGCTTGCCACCCGGGGCGGAACCGCCTGTGATCCGTGCCCGGTGGGTAAGCCCTCAACGTCCGTGTTGTCCTTGATATAGGTAGGCACGCCGGCAAAAGGGCCGGTCTGGGCGCCCGGGCGCTGGCTCTGCGTCAGCGCCGGTTGATAACGTTCGGCCACCACACCATTGATCACCGGCGCTGCCAGCCGTGCCCGCTCAATCGCCGCCGCCGTGACTTCCTGTACCGAAACTTCGCCTGAACGAATCCGTTCGGCAAGGGCGGTGGCGTCGTTGTCGGCCATCGCGTCGTTGCGGAAACAATGGAAGCGGGTACTGGCTGGCTGATTCATGGCGGCTCCTGAATGCAAAAACAGAGGCTTACTAACATAACCCAGGCTTAAACGTGACGATATGTCATTTCAGGTGTGACGTCACAAAACAGGTGCAAAAGGTGGGTTTGTAAGGATTGCGTCCCGTCTCTTTCAATGCAGCGTCAAGCACAGTAAGCTGGTTGCCAACCTACTGAACCAGAATGAATAATGGATCTGATTGAGCCTGCTGTCCGGGTTTTCCTCGGCGTCTTTTTCCTGATGATTGGCCTGCAGTTTGCCGCCCGTACACTCGGCCTGTATTCGCGACTGGGCTTCTCACACATCAATTATGGCAAGACCGGGACGGCCACCTGGTGGCATCGTCATACCTTCAACCTGTTCCGGGCTGCGATCCTGCTGATTTGCCTGGCCAGGATCTGGGTTGATCTGGATGCCTGGCTGGGCGTTATCCCCATGCTGTACCACTGGCCGGTATTACTGACTGGCGCCGTTTTGCTTCTGGTTTCCTACACCTCGGTAAATTACCTGCAGGCCTACATGCATGAGGACTGGCGTTCCGGCATTGATGACCACCATGGCAGTGGCCATTTGCTGACCGAGGGGCCTTTTGGTCGCAGCCGAAACCCGCTGTTTCTGGCGGTGATGACGGGGCAGTTGGGGTTCTTTCTGGCGTTGCCCAGTGTGTTTTCGCTGGTGTGTCTGGTGACTGGCTTGCTGGTAATCATGCGCCAGGCCAGGGAGGAGGAGAAAGCCCTGGCCAGGCGTTTTGGTGAACAGTACGAGGCCTATTGCAAACGAGTGCCCCGCTGGTTCTGACCGCCCGGTTCAGGACGCTTTGTTCCGCGCTTCCTTGATCACGTCGTAAGCGTGGCTGATTTCACGGGTTCGTTCTTCCGCCATTTCCCGCATACTTTCGGGCAAGCCGCGTCCGGCGAGTTTGTCTGGGTGGTTTTCACTCATCAGCTTGCGGTAAGCGCGCTTGATCTCGGCGTCTGAGGCCTCTGGCGAGACGCCAAGAACCTTGTAGGCATCATCGATCTGCTGGCTGCTGGAATAATTGCGGGTACCGCCCGCCTGGCCGGCATGGGCACCACGCAGCATAGCTTCGAGCTGGTCGACCTGACTTTCCGGCAGCCCCAGCCCACGGGCGATACGAACCAGCATTTCGTGCTCGGCCGGATGTACCTGCCCGTCTGCGGCAACCGCAGACACCTGTACCTGCAGAAACATCTGCAACAGCACCGGCTGGCGGCCAGAAGCCTGCATGAAGCGCTGGAGTTCGGCATCCAGGTCGAAGTCCGATGCTTTACCCCGGTTGAACGCTTCCTTGGCCATGGCTTTCTGGGATTCGTTCAGGCGAAAGCGAATGAACATGGCCTCTGCCATCTGGATTTCATCCCGTGAGACCACGCCATCGGCCTTGCACAGGGCGCCCATCACCGCGAATACGGATTCGATGAAACTGGCCTGCAGCCCCTGAAGCTTGCCCAGCAGTCGGCTTTTCATGCGCTGGAACAGGAACGCACCAATGGCTGCGCCAACCAGAAAGCCGGGGAATCGACCAACGGCATACCCGATCAGACCACCAAAAATGATTGCGAACAGCATTCTCTATCCTTCGTTGAGTAAACAGTCCTGAGAATATACGTGTTTTTGGTCAGGGCTTCATGAACAGGCTTTCATCCACGGTATCGATCTGCTCGGCCTTCAGGTGCTGGTCACCGTAGCGCCGATAGGTGCCGGAGCGGACAAAGAGCAGAAATACGTCCCGGTCTATATGGCCCTGCCGGGTCATGTTATCCATGATATTCAGCGCTTCAGACAGTGTCTTGCCCTGCTTGTAGGGGCGATCCACGGCGGTCAACGCCTCGAAGATGTCTGCCACGGCCATGATCTTCTCTGGAATGCTCATGTCCTCACCGCTCAGGCCGAAGGGGTAGCCCTTGCCATCCATACGCTCGTGGTGGGTGCCGGCCAGGCGGGGCACCCGGGCCAGACGGTCTGGCAGGGGCAGGGCGTCCAGCATGCAGATGGTCTGGACAATGTGTTCGTTGATACGGAAGCGCTCTTCTTCCGTCAGGGTGCCGTACTGGATGGTCAGATTGTGGAGTTCTCCCCGGTTGTAGGCATACTCAGGCAGCTTCATGTCAAAGCCCCAGAGATTGCGCGGGTCGTCCCGCTGGACCGGAGGCACCCGGTCGCCCCAGGTGCGAATATGCCAGGGTTTGTCTGCCAGCAGTGGCTCTGTGGCGGGCAGTGCCGCTTCCGGAGAATCCGCCAGGGCTTGCTGCTCATCCCCGGAGAGGCCCAGCCGGTCACTGAAATGGCGTTGCCAGGTCTGGGCTCCGATCTGGCGAATGCGCGCTACATCCTCGTCCGACATGGACTCACTGCCCACATTGGCGTTTGCCAGGAAGCCAAAGTCAGCCTGCAGTTTTGCCTGGGCCTCATCTCTGTAACGGGCAGCCTGGGTCGGGTCTTCTCCATTCAGGCAGGCTTGAAGGTAACGGACCTCGGCATCCCGGTGCAGGATTTCAAAGCGGGCCCGGATTTCGTGGATGCGGTTGTAGATGGTTTCCAGCTTTACGGCTTTGTCGACCACATATTCCGGGCTGGTGATCTTGCCGCAGTCGTGCAACCAGGCCGCCAGGTGAAATTCGTAACGTTCGTCTTCGTTCATGCGGAAATGGGCAAAAGGCCCTTCCGATGCCTGCTCTGCCACCTCCGTGATCATCTGGGCGAGCTTGGGTACCCGCTCGCAATGACCACCGGTGTAGGGCGACTTGGCATCAATGGCGCTGGCCACCAGGCGGATAAACCCATCGAGCAGGGCCTGCTGGCTTTCGATCAGTTCACGGGTTTCGATGGCAACTGCGGCGGAGCCGGCAATTTCATCCACGAAAACAATCAGGTCATCACTGAGGTAGGTGTGGTCGCCCACTTCCATTTCGATGATCAACGCACCAATGAGTTTCTTGCGTCGATTACGCAGGATGGCAAACACCGGGTGGCCGGATATGTGGTTTCTTAGCTGGCGAATGATCTCGTTATCGTCTGCCGCCTGGTTGATGGCTGGCAGGCTGGCGGGCAGTTCAAGACCGCGGTTAACCGCCAGGTCGAGCTTATGTTCATGGCTGCTGTACAGGTAAATCGCGCCCCGTTCCTGGCTGACGATGGCGATGATCTGATCAAGAATGTCGCGTAACAACTGGTTCAGATCCTGGCCCCGGTTGAGCACCGTGGCGATGTTCTGGAAGCTTCGGATGGTGCGGGCCATGTCATCCAGGGCAATGCTGAGCTCTGAGGCTTCCCGGATATGCGACTCCGAACGGATTGGCGTGTCAAAGCGGAAGCGGGAGAGGCTGCTGACCCGGTCGGTCAGACGTTCAAGGGGTTTGCCCACCTGGCGCCCCATAAACCAGCCAAGTATCAACAGCAGCAGGGCAATGGCTCCGGCGATCGCGGTCTGGCGGGCAAGGGCAGCCCAGACATCGGCCAGCAGTTCATCCGAGGGAATGGCGACAACCACGGAGAGTGCTTCATCGGGCAGGGTTCCAAGTCGCTCGGCCATGCCATACCAGTCACGGCCCTGCTGCTGAAAGCGGCGGATTTCCCGGTTGGTGCCAGGCTCAAGCACCTGGCGGATCACGGCATCGGGCTCGGTGTTACCGTCGGCGTCTGCAAGCAGTTCCCCGGAGGCGCTGACAATGGCCAGCCGGCTGCCTGGGGTCTGTTTCAGCTCCGCCAGTTGCGAGCCCAGGTCGGTCACGGTGACATCAACACCCAGCACGGTACCCGGGATACTGGCGGCCCTCTGAGACAGGGTCAGCCCGGTTTCCTGGGTGGTGAAAAACACATAGGGCGCTGATAGCTGCAGTGAATCTCCGGCCCTGGCTGCCTGATACCAGGGGCGCTGGCGGGGATCATAGTCGTAATCCGGCAGCGAGCGGCGTTCGAGCAGTTCCAGGTCGCTATTATAGAATTGCCAGATGCCCTTGCGCAGGTTGCCCTGGTATTCCAGGCTTTGCAGCAGATAGCGACTGGTTGCGGGGGCGTCCGGAAACTGGAGTGAGCCTGAACTGCGAATCTTACGGAACAGGAAAAAATCGCCATTGTCATAGCCTGCGTATACCGCACTGACAATATCGCTGCTGGTGAGCACATCGGCAATCACCGGCAGGCGTTGCCGTCGTTGCTCAAGGGTGGAACTCCGGGTGAGTGGGTCGTGCCGCAACAAGGCCAGCGCCGTAGCCGGCGGTTGGGTAATGGCATTGATACGATCGTCCACGCTGAGAGCCAGCTGTCGGGCAGTGGCGGCGGCAGCGGTGACCTTGGCCTGTTCCATGCCCCGATAACTCTGGGCCACCAGTGTGATGGCCAGTATCAGCATTCCCAGGGTAATGGCAGAGGCTATCAGGAATGCCAGTGATACCCGGGCGGACTGTTTGTTGTGTGGCGGTTTTGTCTGTCTCACAGCGTCGGGATCCAACGACGGATGAAGGGTTCTCTAAGTGTAGACGCTCTGCGGGCGTTATTCTGATTTCAGAAGATAAGCGAGTGGCTTATGACGCCAGATCTGTTTTCCGGGTTGAACGATCAACCGACAATGGAAGCCTTTGACGAGGGCGTGGTTGTGCTACGGCGCCATGCCGTGAAGCACCAGCAAGCCTTGATACGAGATATAGAACAGGTGGCGCGACAGGCGCCGTTTCGCCACATGAAAACGCCGGGTGGCCATCAGATGTCGGCCGCCATGACCTGTTGCGGCCCCCTGGGATGGGTGACTGACGAGACAGGGTATCGCTACCAGCCTCAGGATCCCTTATCCGGGCTTCCGTGGCCGGCCATGCCCGAAAGCTTTGTCTCATTGGCCTGCAAGTCAGCCCGGGAAGCGGGATTTCCCGGCTTTGACCCGGATGCCTGCCTGATTAATCGCTATCAGCCAGGGGCCAAAATGGGTTTGCATCAGGATAAGGATGAAAAAGACTTTTCCTGGCCCATTGTGTCGGTATCCCTGGGCTTGCCCATTGTGTTTCAGTTTGGCGGGCTTAAGCGCAGTGACCGCCCCGCGCGTATTCTGCTGGAGCACGGCGACGTGGTGGTCTGGGGCGGCCCGGCCCGTTTGCGCTACCACGGTGTACTGACCCTGAAAGCCGGTGAACACCCGGTGACCGGCTCGGCCCGCTACAATCTGACCTTCCGCAAGGCTGGCTGATGCCTTATTGCAGCCAGGCCACCAACAGGCCTGCGGCCAGAGATAACACCATCGGGCCAGCCACCAGCAGACCGGTTTGTCGGTTGCCGATACTCCAGGCGATGCCCGATTTCACCAGATTATTCACCGCTGCCGCGATGACAATCCCCAGCACGGCTGCATCCATGCCCAGGCCATCGTTGGACATCCGGGTAAGAGACAGGGTGATGGCATCGACATCCGCCACGCCAGAGGTGGCGGCCAGGGCGTAAATGCCGACATCGCCAAAGGCATTCTTGAGGAATTCCCCCAGTAACAGAATGGCGGTCAGCAAGAAACCGAACACCAGCGCGGAAGAGAGATCCAGCGGGTTCTGGTTCATGGTGGGCTGGCTCACCTGCAGTTGCCGGGCGTTGCGGCGCCAGATAATCAGCGCGGGCACGTAGAGGAGGGCGGTCATCATGGCGACCGGCCAGATCAGGCTGGGTAGCAGTGCCTTGTTGATGACCAGGCAATAAACCAGAATCCGAGGGAACATGGTGCCGCAGGCAATCAGGATGCCGGCAGCAAACTGCGGGCTGAAGTCGGGATTCTTCGCCGATTGCCGGGCGAAGTGCAGGCTCAGGGCGGTAGATGAACTCAGCCCGGCAAACAGACTGGTGAACAGAATGCCTTTGCGGGCTCCGGCCACCCGGATGGCAAAGTAACCGACAAATGAGATGGAGGCGATCATCACCACCATCCACCAGATTTCCCGGGGGTTGAGCACGCCACCCGGTCCCATAGCCTCGTTTGGTAGCAGAGGCAGCATCACCACCGAGATCAAGAGCAGTTTAAGGGCCGCGTCCAGTTCGCTGGCCTGAAGCTTGTGTACCCAGCCGTGGATTTCTTGCTTGTTGTCCAGAATGATGGCGGTGACCACCGCAGCAGCGGTGGCGATCACCGGATCCACCGCCACGGCAACGGCGCCAAAACAGAAGGTCAGTAACATGCCGACCATGCCGGTAATGCTGAAATTGCGGATGTGTTCCAGGCGCTCGCTGTAGGCCACCAGCCCCATGGCCACTACACTGAGTAGCAATACCGGAAAGGCCCAGGGGGTAATCTGCTCCGACAATACGGCGGCAATACCGCCCAACAGCCCGACCAGTGAGAAGGTGCGGATACCGGCAATGCGTTCCCCGGATTTCTGCTCCCGGGCATCCCAGCCCCGCTCCAGGCCAATGATGGCTCCGAGCAGCAAGGCCACGGCCAGATTGATGGTGGTCTGGTTGGCGTTTAGGAACTGGCTTGCTACATCATCCATGTACTTGTCACCAAAAAGATTATTTAAACGCATTCTAGGCAATTAGCGGCCCCGGCGGCACCCCCGGTCTGTCGGGATGGCCATACTTTCAGGACGGTTTCTGGTACCCTTCGCGGCCCCGATCTGATATCCCCAGGAATTGAAAGCGACACCCCTGACCATGACAAACGCACTCAAGCAGAACTGGTTTTCGAACATCCGCGGCGACTTGCTCGCCGGAACCGTGGTTGCGCTGGCACTGATTCCGGAGGCGATTGCCTTCTCTATCATTGCCGGGGTTGACCCGAAAGTGGGCTTGTATGCGTCCTTCTGTATTGCCGTGATTATTGCCTTTGTAGGTGGTCGCCCGGGAATGATCTCGGCGGCCACCGGCGCCATGGCGCTGCTGATGGTGACGCTGGTGAAAGAGCATGGGCTGCAATACCTGCTGGCGGCAACCCTGCTGACCGGTGTGATCCAGATTGCCGCTGGCTATCTGAAACTGGGCGGCCTGATGCGGTTTGTGTCCCGCTCGGTGGTGACCGGTTTTGTGAACGCTCTGGCCATCCTGATTTTTATGGCCCAGTTGCCGGAACTCACCAATGTGACCTGGCATGTTTATGCCATGACCGCTGCAGGCCTGGCCATTATCTATCTGTTTCCGCTGATACCCACCGTGGGCAAACTGATTCCCTCGCCCCTCGTCTGCATTGTCGGCTTGACCATTGTGGCCATGGTCATGGGGCTTGATATTCGCACCGTGGGTGATATGGGTGAACTGCCGGATACCCTGCCGATTTTCCTGTGGCCAGAGGTACCACTGACCCTTGAAACCCTGATGATCATCCTGCCGTACTCCATTGCCCTGGCTGTTGTGGGCCTGCTGGAATCCCTGATGACGGCGACGATTGTCGATGATCTGACGGACACCACCAGCGACCGTAACCGCGAGTGCAAGGGCCAGGGCATCGCCAATATCGGGTCCGGCCTGCTGGGCGGCATGGCCGGCTGCGCGATGATCGGCCAGTCCATCATCAACGTGAAATCCGGTGGTCGCACACGTTTGTCCACGCTCACGGCCGGTGTCTTCCTGCTGATTCTGGTGCTGGTGCTCGACAAGTGGCTGGTGCAGATTCCGATGGCTGCCCTGGTGGCGGTGATGATTATGGTCTCCATCGGTACCTTTAGCTGGGATTCCATACGTAATCTCAGGGAGCACCCATTGTCCACCAATATCGTGATGCTGGTGACGGTGATTGTGGTGGTCGCCACCCATAACCTGGCTTTCGGCGTACTGGCCGGTGTGCTGCTGGCGGCCCTGTTCTTCGCCAACAAGGTTGGCCATTACATGCTGGTGAGCTCCGAGCTGGACGAGGCAACGGACACCCGTCGCTATACCGTGGTGGGCCAGGTGTTTTTCAGTTCCTCGGAAAAATTCCTGGAATCCTTTGACTTCAAGGAAGCGGTGGACAATGTTGTGATAGACCTCAGCCGCGCGCACTTCTGGGACATTACCGCCGTAGGCGCGTTGGACAAGGCAGTGATCAAGTTCCGCCGTGAGGGTGCGGATGTGGAAGTGATTGGCCTGAATGAGGCCAGTGCCACCATCGTTGACCGCTTCGGGGTGCACGACAAGCCCGACGCCGTTGACCAGCTGATGGGGCACTGATATGACTCAGACCAAAGAAAACTCTGACATTCGCAGCAATAATAACAGCCAGAATCAGGCGCAAGGCGAGGCAGCTATGACGGCAGACAAGTTGAGAATTGTGGCGTGTATTGACGGCTCCAGAGCCGCCCCTGCAGTGTGCGATTTCGCCGCCTGGGCCAGCCGCCACATGGACACGCCGCTGATGCTGCTGCATGTTCTGGATGAAGAACGGTATCCGGCCGAGCCGGATCTGGCTGGCAGCATCGGCCTTGGCAGCCGCGAGCATTTGCTGGATGAGCTGGCGGAGCTGGACCGTAAGCGTTCCAAGCTTGCCCTGGAACACGGCCACCACATGCTGGACGAAGCAGAGGCCAGGGTAAAAGCCGCGGGTATTGGCGAGACGGTCAAGCGCCAGCGCCATGACAACCTGGCCGAGGCCCTGACCGCGCTGGAAAAAGAAACCCGGCTATTTGTGATGGGGTTGCACGGTGAAAGCAGTTCCGATCGCGATGTGCACATCGGTAGCCAGCTTGAGACCGTGATCCGTAGTGTGCATCGGCCGATTCTGCTGGTGCCGGATGAATACCGCGAGCCGAAAAGTGCCATGGTGGCCTTTGATGGTTCCGCGACGGCCTTCAAGGGCATTGACATGATTGCGGCCAGCCCGGTGTTACGGGGTATGCCCCTGCACCTGGTCATGGTTGGAGCCGACACGGCCGATCGTTGGGAGCAGATGAAAAAGGCGGAAAAAATGCTGGAAGGCCTCGGCATGGAGATCACCCTGGCTATCCGGGCCGGCGATGTGGAGCCCACGCTGCATGCCTATCAGGAAGAGCACGGCATCGACATTCTGGTGATGGGCGCTTACGGCCACTCGCGAATCCGCCAGTTTCTGGTGGGCAGTACGACAACCACCATGCTGAAAACCGCGCACAAACCGCTGGTTATTCTCAGATAAGGAACAACCATTGCTCACAGGCAGCCGGGGAGGGAAACCGATGATCAGAGGGTTATTGACCCTGATATCCCTGGTCGTTCTTGCTGGCTGTGCAGGAGGAATCAAGCCCATGGAACACGGGCCGGCAATACCGGTTGTTTCGGAGCCAGACGCTTTTCTGCAGTCGCAGAGCCAGGAGCGGGTCGGCGCCGGGCTGCCGGCGGTGAAGCTGCTGAACACAGGCCAGGATGCCTTTCTGGCCCGGGCTGCTCTGATCGAGACCGCCAACCAGCGCATCGACGCCCAGTATTACATCTGGAACGATGATGACAGTGGGCGTTACCTGGCCAGCCGTCTGGTTGCGGCCGCTGATCGCGGGGTGGTGATTCGCCTGCTGCTGGATGACATTAATGTTGCTGGCAAGGAATCCCTGTTCGCCCTGCTGGATGCCCATGCCAATATCCGTGTGCGTATATTCAATCCATCCCGGTCCCGGGATGGATTCGGTCGCTGGCTCTCGTTTATCACTGACTTTGATCGCATCAACCGGCGCATGCACAACAAAACCTTTGTGGTGGATGGTCTTGTGGGTATTGCCGGGGGCAGGAACATCGGGGATGAGTACTTCGATCAGCATCCGACACTGAACTTCCGGGACCGCGATGTTCTGGTGCTGGGGCCGTTGGCTGAGGACATGACCGCCAATTTTGAGGCCTACTGGGACAGTCCCTGGACCTTGCCGCTGGTAGAGCTTTATCCCAAGCCTGAACAGGCACAACCGAAGCTCAGCGTCCTGATTGAATCTGCCGCCTCGCGGCATTACCAGATCGAGCCCCCAGGAAACCGGCAAACGGCAAGAACCTATCTGGAGACCTTGTTTGCCAACACCGTTTCCGCACCCGCCGAACTGGTGTTTGATCCGCCTCCCGAAGACCCGGATGCCCCCGCAGAGGCTCCCCAGCGAACCGCGCAAACCCTGTATGACCTGGTGGACGGTGCCCGGTCCGAGATTCTTATTGAATCGGCGTATCTGATCCTGACTGACCATCAGCTCAGTGCCATGAGCGACATTGGCAGAGGTCGTTTACAGGTTGCCGCCCTGACCAATTCGCTGGCCACCAATGATCTAGTTACCAACCACTCCGGATACGCACGGTGGCGCCGGGCGATGTTGGAGCAGGGTATTGAGCTACACGAATTACGACCGGATGCCCCTGCATGCCAACGTTGGGTGGCCGCCAGTGCAGCCTGTGAAGGCGGTGAGGTAAGCCTTCATTCCAAAGCGGTGGTGTTTGATCGGGAAACCCTGTTTATCGGTTCCTTTAACGTGAATCTGCGTTCCATCTATCTCAATGGCGAGACGGTGCTGGTGATCAAAAGTCAGGAGCTCGCCGGTGCCGTGGCGGACGATATCCGTTACGCCATGGAGCCCCGGAACAGCTGGCGGGTTGAACTGAACGGCCAGGATGAACTGGTATGGCGGTCAGAGGGGCAGGAGGTGCAGCACGAGCCGGAGGTGGGTTTCTGGCGCCGGGCCATGTCGCGGATGCTGTCGTGGCTGCCTATCGAGAAGTACCTGTAGCGGGGCTCAGGCCTCGTTGCCGGCAGCCACACCGGACGCCCAGGCCCACTGGAAATTGTGACCACCCAGGTGCCCGGTCACGTCCACCACTTCGCCAATAAAGAACAGATTTGGCCGGTCCAGAACCGCCATGGTTTTGGAAGAGAGTTGGCGTGTATCAACTCCGCCCAAGGTCACTTCTGCGGTTCGATAACCCTCGGTGCCGGCAGGTTTCACCGTCCAGTTGCCCAGAGTTTCGGCAATCTGCTCGATGTCCTGATTGCTGCAGCCTTGAAGTGGGCCCTGCCAGCCCTGAAGTTCATTAAATGCCTGGGCAAAACGTTTGGGCAGATGCTGGTTGAGATACTGCGCCAGAGTGGATTGCGGCTTTTGCCTGCGAAGTGCCAGCAGGTCCTCCTGAATACGCAGGCCGGGCAACAGGTTGATGTGCACCTCATCCCCCGGCCGCCAGTAGCTGGACACCTGCAACATGGCCGGGCCACTCAGCCCCCGGTGCGTCACCAGCATGGGCTCGCGGAAATGCTGGTTGTGGCAGTGGGCACCCACAGGGCAACTGACGCCCGAGAGTGGTGCCAGTTGCTGTTTCAGCTCCGGTTGCAGGGTAAAGGGCACCAGCCCGGCCCGGGTCTGCAGAATGTTCAACCCGAATTTTCTGGCAAGCTCATAACCGAATCCGGTCGCGCCCATGGTGGGAATGGACAGGCCGCCGCAGGCAACCACAAGAGATTCGCAGCTCAGCACGCCGCTGCCAGTCACAACCTGATAGCCACCGTTCGCTTCCCGTACTTTCTGAATCTGGGTCTTCAGTCGGATCTCCGCGCCCGCCCATTCACATTCGGTCAGCAGAACATTGAGGACGTCTTTGGCGCTGTCCCGGCAGAACAACTGACCGGGCGCTTTCTCCTCGTACTCGACGCCGTGTCGATCCACCAGTTCGAGGAAATCCTGGGGAGTGTACCGCTTCAACGCTGAGATACAGTAATGGGGATTGTCCGAGAGGAAGTTGGCGGGTGTGCTGTTCAGGTTGGTGAAATTGCAGCGCCCGCCGCCGGACATCAGGATCTTCTTGCCCGGTTTGTTGGCATGGTCCAGTACCAGCACACGCCGGCCCCGGTAGCCGGCGGTTGCCGCACACATCAGCCCTGCTGCGCCGGCGCCGATGATGATTACGTCATACGCTGAGGATGAACCTGCCATGATACTACCCGCCGTTGGTGAAGAACGCCGGGCAGTATACCAGCCTCACGGCAGGTGAACGGAGCCTTCCATGTAGAAGGCTGCCTGGCCAGAAATGGCCACCCGCTCGCCCCGGAGCTCGCAGCGCAGTTCGCCGCCGCGGGCAGAAACCTGGCGCGCCCTGAGTTCGGTTTTACCAAGCTTCTCAGCCCAGTAGGGCACCAACACACTGTGGATGGAGCCGGTCACAGGGTCTTCGTCGATACCGGCGCCGGGAGCAAAATAGCGGCTGACAAAATCACAGTCCGTTCCCGGGGCGGTCACAATCAGGCCCTGGTTGCCCAGCTCGGCCAGCTTGCGGTTATCCGGGTTTGCGTTCCGTACCTCGTCTTCGGAACCCAGCACCACCATGTAATTGGTGTCGTTAGGCACGAAGAAAGACTCGGCCGGCGCCCCGGGCAAAGCCTCCAGAATCAGCGCCGGCGTTGGCCTGTACTCGAAGGGCAGGTTCGGGAAATCCAGCTCCAGCCAGCCTTCTGCCCGGCGGGTAACGGCCAATGGACCACTTTTGGAGTGAAAGTGCACGGTGTCGGCCGGCCAGCTCAGCCGGTTGAACACCACCCACGCCGAGGCCAGTGTGGCATGGCCACATAACGGTACTTCCACCGCAGGGGTGAACCAGCGGATGTGAAAATCCGCCCGGTCAGACTCTGGCAACGGCACCAGGAACGCAGTCTCCGACAGGTTATTCTCCAGCGCTATTGCCTGCATCCGCTCGTCTGGCAGCCATTGGTCCAGCGGCATAACGGCCGCCGGATTACCGCCGAACAGGGTGTTGGTAAAGGCATCGACCTGATAAATCGGTGTGGTGTTCATAGGTTCTCCCTGCTGAGGTTGGTCAGATAATGTCTGGCTGGCGAACGGGCGAAGCGCTGTAATTCCTGCTCACTGTAGCAGTGGACTTCCGGCAGCGGGCGGTTGCCGGTGAGAATCCAGTGGTTGTGGCCGGCCGGGACTACCTGGATGCCCTCCCGGGCCAGGCCTTGTATGGTTTTGAGGTGAAGACCGCTGCCTTTAGTAGCGTCTGCACCGGCAAGGTTGAACAGATCCTTCTGACTGGCTCTGGATCTTTCCGGTTGCTGATCAAAACGCTCGTGGGTTTTCTGTACCTGTGCCATGGTGAAACTCCTTCTTCAGTGGATGGCTTTATTGTTCGCTTATCCGTGTCGCCATAACAGATTCAGTTAACCATGCATTGAATCGGTACAGATGACCTATAATCTAAACTGTGCTGGCCGAAAAGTAGCCAATCTGTACTGCCTGAATTGGCGCCGGATCTGCTGCAATAGATTTTGACTGGCCCACTGCAAACAGGGAGATGACCATGGGCGTACTTTATAACCAGGTGGCAGATCAGCTGCAGGGGCTGATCCGGGATGGCGTTTACCGGGAGGGTGAGCGTTTGCCCGGGGTTCGGGTGCTCAGCCGTCAGTTTGGTGTCAGCATTTCCACAGTGCTTCAGGCCCACCAGACGCTGGAAGCCCGTGGTTATCTGCAGGCCAGGGAGCGCAGTGGCTATTTCGTAAGGTTGCCTGCCAGGGACGTGCCGGAACCCAGAATGTCGGAACAACGCAGCCAACCGCTGCCGGTGTCTGCCCGGGAAATGACACTGGGTCTGTGCGCGGATGAGCAAAAGCGCATGGTGCCGTTGGCAACAGCCATACCACACCCGGATTACCTGCCGCTGCGGCAGATCCAGCAGAGCACCCTGTGGGCTGCCCGGCGGGGCCTGGAAACCCTGGACTACGCCTTCCCTGGCAAGGAATCCTTTCGCCGGCAGATTGCCCAACGCATGGCGAGCCTCGGCGTGCCGATCTCGCCAGACGATGTGCTCGCCACCAACGGTGCCCAGGAAGCCATCATTCTGGCCCTGCGGGCTGTGACCCAGCCCGGTGACATTGTGGCGGTGGAGTCGCCTTCCTTTCCGGGTATCTTGCAGGCGCTGGAGGTGGTGGGGCTCCGGGTGATTGAGATTCCGACCCATCCGTCTGATGGCATCAGTCTGGAGGGCCTGCAGCTGGCCCTGGAGCAGTGGCCTCTGAAAGCCTGTGTGGTGGTGCCGAACCACAGTAATCCCATGGGTGCCCGGATGACGGACGAGCGCAAACAGCAGCTGGTAGCCATGATGGCGGCTGCCAATGTGCCGTTGATTGAAGACGATATCTATGGCGACCTTTACCACACCGGTGAACGACCGCGGCCGGCCAAGGCCTTTGATCGCGCAGACAACGTGATCTACTGCAGTTCTTTTTCCAAAACCATTTCACCGGGCCTGAGACTGGGCTGGATGATCCCCGGCCGACACATGGCCAGTGCCCGCCAGCACAAATATTTCGTGAATCTGGCAACCTCGTCCATTCCACAGCTGGCGGTGGCGCATTTTCTGGAGCAGGGCGGTTACGACCGATATTTGCGCGGTGCCCGGCAACACTTCCGGGAGGCGACCGAACGGCTGCGTTCGTCCGTGGCCCGGTCGTTCCCGGAGGGCACGGCGGTCAGCCGGCCACAGGGTGGGTTTGTGCTCTGGGTGCAGCTGCCGGACGGTGTGTCCGGTACTGACGTGTATCGGCGCGCCCGGGCTGAAAACATCAACGTGGCACCGGGGCTGATGTTCTCAACCACCAACAAGTTCGAGAACTGCCTGCGACTGAATGGTGGCAATCCCTGGACAGACCGGCTGGAGACCGCGGTGATACGACTTGGTTCCCTGGCCCACGAAGTCCAGCGTCAGTCCGGCTGAGCGGGCTGCCTGAGTTCGAGCGGGTTCAACAGACCCGCGGCAATGGCCAGGCCAGTCACGTCTGGCAGGCGCTCGGCACCAAGGCGCTTCATCACCCGGGCCCGGTACAGGTCGATGGTCTTGACGCTGACATCCAGCTGCTCGGCAATTTCCTTGCTGGTGTAACCCTGGGCCAGGGGCAGGAATACATCCTTCTCCCGGCGGGTCATACTGGCAATCAATGCTTCGGTTCCGGCAGCAGGCGTTGCGTTTGGTGCGGGATCGTCGGCGTCCTGAAGGGCCTGTTGCACGCTGTCCAGCAACAATTGTTCGTTGAATGGTTTTTCGATGAAGTCAAAAGCCCCGGACTTGAAGGCCCGTACCACAATGGGCACGTCGGCGTGGCCGGACACAAAGATGATCGGCACGTCCAGGCCTCGTTTCTGCAACTCTTCCTGTACGTTCAATCCCCCCAGCCCCGGCATACGGATATCGAGAACCACGCAGCCAGGCCGCTGGTCCTCCACCGCATCCAGAAACTGGCGGCCATCGCTGTAGGCTTTCACTTTCAGTCCCACTGACTCCAGCAGCCACTGGGTGGATTCAAGCATGCCGGCGTCGTCGTCGACCACGTAGACCGTGTTGTGCGTGTCTGGCATCAGGGTTTTTCTCCTGGCGGATGTGCGAAATCTGCGCTGCGATTTGGGGCGAGCCGGTGCTGGTTGGGCGGGAACCGGCAGATCAATGACAGCCCGCCGGTTTCGGCGGGTATGGCGTCGAGAAAGCCGCCAAAACCTTCGATAATGGAACGGCTCATGGAAAGCCCGAGCCCCAGGCCTTTGGGTTTGCTGGTGAAAAACGGCTGGAACATCTGGCGTATGCCTTCGTCATCCAGGCCCGTACCCTCGTCGGTGACCTGGATCAGGGTTTCGCGCTGATCGTTGATGCAGGTGGTCACCACGATATGGGACAGTCGACCGGTTTCGCCGCGGGCTTCGACATTGGCTTCTATGCCGTTACGGACCAGGTTGATCAACACCTGCTCCAGCAGAACCGGGTCTGCGGTAATCACAGGAGAATCGGCCGCCAGATACTCCTGCAACCGGACCCCGTTTTTTTCCGCTTCCCACTGGCACAGCTTTACCACGTCGCTGATGACGGCGTTGAGCGAGACCGGTGCCATGCGCTTCTGGCCCTTGCGCAGGAAAGCTCGCAGCCGTTTGATGACCTCCGAGGCCCGGTTGGCGTGATGCACGATCTTCTGCAGACCGTCGTCCACTTTCAGCAGACGGTCCGGATGCTTGTCGGCTTCCTTGAGAAAACGCTGGCTGGCGCTGGCGAAATTGACGATGGAGGCCAGCGGCTGGTTCATCTCATGAGCAATGCTCGAGGCGAGCTCGCCCAGGGTGGCCAGGCGGGCGGTGTGGGCCAGCTCGTCTGCCAGGCGGCGGTTCTGCTCTTCCGATTCTACCCGGGCCGTAATATCACGGGAGACACTGATCACTTCAACTACGGCACCGGTGTATGTCTCGCGGATGGCCCGGCTGGCAATTTCGAACCAGCGGCGGCTGCCGTCCCGGTGATGGAGTTCCAGAGTGAGGGTGGCGTAGCCGTCTTCCCGCAGGCGGTGGCGGGTTTGTGCCAGCTCTTCGGCCAGATTCTCCCCCTGGAAAACGTCTTCCAGGGCTTTGCCGCGCAGCTCTTCGGGCCAGTATCCCAGAAGCCGCCAGGAGGCGGGCGTGGCGTCGATAAAACGGCCATCCGGGGCATGGCGGGAGATCAGGTCGGTGGTGTTTTCAGTGATCAGGCGGTAAAGCCGGTTGGAGCGGACCGCCTGCTCCTGATCCAGAATGTCGTTGGTGGCATCGCGCCCGCGCACCAGAACCTGCGTGCCCTCTGGCAAGGGAATAAAGCTCCACAGAACGATTCGATCACTGAACCGTGACTCCACATCCTCAATGGCCCGGCCCTGGCTGATGGCCGCCTGCACCAGCGCCGGAGTGTTTACCGGCAACAAAGTATCCGGTGAAGGTGCTTTACTGGAAGTGAGCAACTCACGGGTGGCACGGTTGCAGTCGGATACCGTTGCGTCGGCTGCCAGAATCAGCGTGGGTTGCGGGTCGCTGTCCAGCAGGAGACTGATTTGTCGAGGATTGTTGGGATTTGTCATATATTATAGAAGTATTCCCATAATACCATGGTAGAGTTTCTAGTAGTTTTGCTGTGGTCTACCATTTTCGGCAATGCTGAGTATAGCTGATTTAGCGATTCTTCTGAATACGCCATAAGAACAACATTCGAGTTAGAGGACCACGCCAATGACGTCGATTTTTGACCAGGGCCTAGAGCCCCGGGACGCGAACTACGCTGTTCAATCCCCCATAGATTTTATCGAGCGCACGGCCAGTGTGTATCCGGATTACCCGGCCATCATTCACGGTGCTATCCGCCGCACCTGGGCTGAAACCTACGACCGCTGTCTGCGCCTGGCATCTGCCCTGAAAGGCCGTGGAATCGGCCGGGGCGACACCGTTGCCGTGATGCTGCCGAACATTCCGGCCATGGTGGAGTGCCATTTCGGCATTCCTATGATCGGTGCCGTGCTCAATACCCTGAACGTTCGCCTGGATGCCGAAGCCATCGCCTTCATGCTGGAGCATGGCGAAGCCAAGGTGGTGATTGCTGACCGGGAGTTCGGTCAGGTGATCAAGGATGCGGTGCGCCATCTGGAGCACAAGCCACTGGTGATTGACGTGGACGACCCGGAGTATGGTGAGGGCGTTCAGGTCAGCGATCTGGATTACGAGGCCTTCCTGCAGGAAGGGGACCCGCAGTTCCAGTGGAGTTTCCCGGATAATGAGTGGGATGCCATTTCCCTGAACTACACTTCCGGCACCACCGGTAATCCCAAAGGCGTGGTGTACCACCACCGCGGTGCCTACATCAACGCGCTGGGCAACCAGGCGGTGTGGTCCATGGACATGCACCCGGTGTACCTGTGGACGCTGCCGATGTTCCACTGCAATGGCTGGTGTTTCCCCTGGACCATTACCGCCATGGCCGGTACCCACGTGTGCCTGCGCCGGGTAGACCCGGAGAAGATTCTGCAGCTGATTCGTGACCATCAGGTTACCCACATGTGTGGTGCCCCGATCGTCCTCAATGCCTTGCTGAATGCCTCCCCGGAAGCCAAGGCGGGCATCGACCACGAAGTGAAATCCATGACTGCCGGCGCTGCGCCCCCCGCCCAGGTGATTGGTTCCATCGAAGAAATGGGCATCAAGGTTACCCACGTGTATGGCCTGACCGAAGTCTATGGCCCGGTCACTGTGTGTGCCTGGAAATCCGAGTGGGACGAGCTGCCCCTGCATGATCGCGCCAAGATCAAAGCCCGCCAGGGTGTGCGTTACCACACGCTGGGCGGCACCATGGTGGCGGATCCCAACACCATGCAGCCAGTCCCCAAGGATGGTAAAACCATCGGTGAGATCTTCCTGCGCGGTAACACCGTGATGAAGGGCTACCTGAAAAACCCGACCGCCACGGAAGAGGCGTTCCGTGGTGGCTGGTTCCACACTGGCGACCTGGCGGTGTGGCACGAAGACGGCTACATGGAAATCAAGGATCGCCTGAAGGACATCATCATCTCCGGTGGCGAGAACATCTCAACCATCGAGGTGGAAGATACCCTCTATCGTTATCCGGCCGTACTGGAAGCGGCGGTGGTTGCCCGGCCTGATGAGAAGTGGGGCGAAACCCCCTGTGCCTTCATCACCCTGAAGCCGGAAGCCGGGGATGTGTCTGAAGACGACATCATCAACTTCTGCCGCGAGCACCTGGCCCGCTTCAAGGTGCCCAAGACCGTGGTCTTCACGGAGCTGCCGAAAACCTCAACCGGCAAGATCCAGAAGTTCGTACTGAGGGACCAGGCCAAAGACCTAAACTGAATCCTTTAACGGCTGCGCCTGCCGGCGCAGCCATACCTCTCCACAAAAACAACACTGGCTGGCGCCTGAAACACGGTGTCTGGAGGTTTCTTTATGCAAATGTTCCACAGAAAAAACGGTGAAGAGCAGCCGTATTGGCCTGCTGGTCCCTTCAAAGTTCGTCTTCCGTTTGTACATTACCGCTGGGAATTCGCGGAGATGGTGCAGGCGTTGATCATGTTTGTGGTCAGTCTGGCCATGATTCCGCTGCTGGAAAAATATCTCGGTGTTCCCTACGACGTGGCCCTTGCTTACGTGGTGATCTGCGGTATCGGCTTTATGCTGCCAGCCTTGCTGGGTGTGCCTCTGGTGCCCGGCTGGATTACCCCGGGTATTCCGGTGGTGCTGCTGTTCCTTTCCGATTATGAACCCGGTCCTGAGGCCATCCAGGCGCTGTTTGCATTGCAGTTCCTGGTGTTCCTGATCTTCCTGATTCTGGGCGTGACCCGTCTGGGCAGCAAACTGGTTAACTGGATTCCGCGCTCCATGAAGGGCGGTATCATTATCGGTGCCGGTATTGCGGCATTGATGGGTGAAATCGAGGCCGGCGGCCGCCTGGCCAACACGCCGATCTCCCTGATCGTGGGTGGTCTGGTGTGTCTGTATCTGATGTTCTCGGTCTCGTTCAAAGGCTTTGTCGACAAGAACGTGCTGGCCCGCAAGATTGCCAACTACGGCATGGTGCCGGGCATGGTGGTGGCCATTCTGGTGGGCTTTGCCACCGGCGAATACGATGTGCCAAACGTGGAGTGGGGGATCACCAAGCCAGCGTTCGACCAGCTGTGGAACTACCTGCCGTTTAGCGTTGGTTTCCCGGATCTGAATGTATTCCTGTATGCGATTCCGACCGCAGTCATTGCCTACGTCATTGCCTTCGGTGACATCGTGGTGGGTCAGTCCCTGATGAACCGTGTCGACCACCTGCGCAAAGACGAAGACATCGACAACAGCGTGGACCGCGTGCACCTGGTGACCGCTATCCGTAATGGCGGCCACGCATTCTTCGCGCCTTACCCTGGCCTGGCTGGTCCGATCTGGACGGCGGTGACCGCCACCATGGCCGAGCGCTACAAGTATGGCCGTAATGCCATGGACTCCATCTACAGCGGTGGTGGCACCTTCTGGATTACCGGCTTTATCGCGCTGTTTGTACTGCCGCTGGTGAGCTTCTTCCAGCCGGTGCTGCCGATTGCCCTGTCGCTGACACTGCTGCTGACCGGCTACATCTGTCTGATGGTGGGCCTGGAGCAGCTGGAGAACAACACCGAGCGCGGTATTGCCGGCACCATGGGCGTGGTACTGGCCGTGTACGGTGCAGGCTGGGGTCTGGCCACCGGTGCGGTGTTGTACTTCCTGATTGAGCGCACCCACATTCTCGGCTTTACCCCAGATCCGGAAGCACCGGGCGTGGAGCCGGTCAACGAGCACTGAACCTGATGCCGCCGTGTTCGGCGGTGGCATCTACCCACTGTGTGTCCTTGGGAGGCCTGAGCGCCTCCCTTTTTTGTTTCTGTCCGGGGTTCTGACAAGTTGTCATATTGTGACAAAGCGTCTTTTTTTCGTGAGGTATGCCTTCCGGTTTGCGGTTACCTGGGGGTAAACTGATCCAGTTGGTTAAAAACTATCCGCAGTCAAACTCCCGATAACAACAAACAGACCACAGGAGGCTGCCATGACGATCAGCTCCACGCCCGATGGTGTCACGGTCAAACCCCGGCACCTGCGGTTCGATGTTCGTACCGAACTGAGAACGCTCTGGCATGGTAACGATGCCTTTCGAACGGCCTTTTTCAATGCCTTGTCCTTGCAGTTTCCGGATGGCGAACAGCAGTTTATCAATGCGGTTCGACTCTACCGGGATCAGATTACCGATCCCAAGCTGAGAGAGGAGATCAAGGGCTTTATCGGCCAGGAGGCTCTGCATAGCCGCGAGCACAAGGAATACAACGAGGCTCTGAAAGCCCGGGGCTACGATATTGATTCCCTGGACGAACGGTTCCGCAAACATATGGAGTGGGTCGGGCGCCTGCCGCCGAGTCGCCAACTGGCCGGAACCTGTGGCGCAGAGCACTACACGGCCGTTCTGGCCAACGCCATTCTCAGTCATCCGGAGTGGATGGAAGGGGCGACTCCGACCATGAAGAGGCTCTGGCGCTGGCATGCCATTGAGGAAACCGAACACAAGTCGGTGGCCTTCGACGTATACCGTGCCTGTATCGGCAATGACAAGCTTCGCCGGATCGTGTTCCTGTTCGTGACCTGGAATTTCTTCCGCTACACCTTCCTTAATACCTGCAGCCTCCTGAAAACCGACGGCAAGCTCTGGAGCCTGAGAACCTGGTTGGGCGGTCTGAATTTCCTGTGGGGCAAGCCGGGGGTTCTGCGCAAGTGCCTGCCGGATTTTCTGGCCTATTTCCGGCGGGATTTTCATCCGTGGCAGCAGGACAATCGCGGTTTGCTGGAAGCCAATCTGAGGGAACTGGAAGCCTGATCCGGTTCCCGGGTTGCTGAAATTTTCATCAGCCTGTGTAACACTGGGGCGCTGCAAAATAATCATAAGAAAGGGCGTACCCGCCAGAGGACGCGCCCGAACCCGGAGACATTCAGCATGCGAGTTGGTCTGATCGTTGATAGCGCCTGTGATCTACCCTATGAATTCGCCCGCAAACACGACCTGTTTGTGCTGCCCGTCACGGCCATAATTGATGGCCAGACCTACATCGATAACCACGATCCTGTCCGTACCCAGGAGTTCTATCAGAGCGGCCTGCTCGATAAGGGGCACCAGGCGGAAACGGAGGCGTTCAGCGCCGAGCAGATTCATGATCTTTTCATGGAAAAAATTGTCACCGAATTTGATGTGGCTATCTGCGAAACTGTTACCCGCAGCCGGAGCCTGATTTACCAGAACGCATCTGAAGCCATGAACTCTGTGATGGCGCATTATGAAGAGGCGCGCAAGGCTGCAGGCCGGGATGGCAAATTTTCCATGCGGGTGATCGACAGCAAACAGATATTTGCCGGCCAGGGGCTGCTGGCGGCTCACACGCTGAAGCTGATTGGGCAGAAAGTATCGAAGAATGCGCTTCGCCATGAAGTGGAAACCTTCACCGACAAAATCTACACCTGTGTCATTCCCAGGGATCTGCATTACATCCGTGAACGCGCCCGGCGCCGAGGTGACAAAAGCGTGTCTGCGGTAGCGGCTTTCCTGGGTAAGGCGCTGAACATCATCCCGGTGATTTTCGGGCAGGGTGTGGAAGGCAAACCGGTTGCCAAGACCCGTAACTTCGACATGGCTGTGGAGAAGGTGATGAATTACGCGGTCGCCCGGGTGGAAGCGGGTTTGCTGACGCCGTATGTCAGCCTTTCCTGTGGCCTGAGCTGGACCAAGATCGAGGATCTGCCGGGCCTGAATCGCCTTCGGGACGCGTGTGAGCAGAACGGCGTTGAGCTGTTGTTGTCCCAGATGGGTATTACCAGTGCCATTTATGTGGGGCCGGGCAGTATCTGCCTGGCTTTGGCCGCCGAGCCTCACGAGTTCAGTGATTTTCAGTAAATCGAACGGGCCGGTCGCCAGACTGGCCCTGTATCACGCCTGATGGTGTAGTTCGGGCAAACCCGCCATACGCCGGAACGTGTTAGCCTCTTTGCCAGACAAGAAAACCTGGCAAAGGAAAACAGGCTTATGACCGAGACCACCTCATCCCTGGCGGACCAATTACTTGAAGCCCACGTTCGGCACGAGCTGAATGCCCTGAAAGGCGCCAAACTGAAAAAGTTCCTGCATCAGGAAGTGGACGAACTGCTGGAGTATGCCAATAGCGTGACCCTGGAGCGTGTGGTTAGTGCCGAGCAGATTATGGGCCTGATCCGGCGGGTGGTGGTGAGCATGGAGCTGGATGCCGGCATTCCGGAGCTGGCAGCGGACCTGGCAACCGAAGTGTTGAAGGCCCCGGTTCAGAGCCAGACCAGACTGGGCGATATTCTGTCCCGTGAGCAGGCCAGTGCGTTTGTTGAGGAAGCCCTGGAGTTGCGCCATCAGCGGGAACGGGTGATCAGTGAGATTATGGCTCACCCGGTTTATCAGGAGCTGGTGTCGAATGTGGTCTATCACGGGCTGGTGAACTACCTCTACGAGGATAATCTGATTACCCGCTCAGTACCCGGGGTGGGCTCGATGATGAAGTTCGGCAAGAAAATGGCTAACAAGGCGGTGCCGGGGCTGGATGAGACCTTTGAACGCCGCATCAAGGCCTGGCTTTCGGACAGCCTGCCGAGCCTGATTGCCCGAAGTGAGCAGTTCCTCCACAAGGCTTTGAGTGATGACGAACTGCGTGACACAGTCATGGCGGCCTGGGTGTCTCTCGAAGACCGAACCATCGAGGATCTGCAGGACGGACTGGGTGATGTTCAGCTGCAGGAATTTGTGGTGCTGGGCTATGACTTCTGGCTGCATTTCCGCCAGACCCCGTATTTTGAGGGCTGCGTTCAGGCAGTAGTGGAGGGGTTGTATGCCCGTTATGGTAACCAACCGGTGATGAACCTGCTCGCGGATATCGGCGTCACGCGGGAAGTGATTGTCACGGAACTTGAAGCGGTGGGCTTGCCGCTGGTGGATCTGCTCCGGCAGGAGGGCTATCTGGAAGCGCTGTTGCGGCGCAGGCTGGAACCGTTCTATCGTTCGGCAGCGACGAAAAAGCTGCTGGCGGCCGCTGGCTGAAACGCATCAGGGCCAATCAAAAAAGGCCGGAGGTGATGCCTCCGGCCTTTTTCGTTTGCGCGCGGCCTGGCCTCAGCGCTCCAGGTACTTGAGTTTGTCGGGCTTACCGTCCCACTCTTCGGCATCTGGCAGCGGGTCTTTCTTTTCAGTGATGTTGGGCCACTTGCCGGCCAGCTCTGCGTTGATTTCAACAAAGGCTTCCTGGCCTGCCGGCAGCTCGTCTTCCGAGAAGATGGCCTCGGCCGGGCACTCTGGCTCGCACAGGGCGCAGTCAATGCACTCGTCCGGGTCGATGACCAGAAAGTTGGGGCCTTCGTAGAAGCAGTCCACGGGGCAGACTTCCACGCAGTCGGTGTATTTACACTTGATGCAGTTATCAGTAACGATAAACGCCATAGTCAGATCCCTGGTTCGTAGAAGATTCAGTCTCATCAGGAGCCTGTCAGTTACCCGGCCCCGTTTATAATTTGGAGCGATATTGTAGGGAGCCCCCCACACTGCCGCAAGCGTTGGCCTGCTATATCGTTATTACCCAGATCAAGTTTGGCGCAGAATGCTGTTATTTTGCCAGTAACTCCTTGAGTTCATAAAGCTGGTTCAGGGCGTCTCTAGGGGTAATGCCGTCCAGATCGAGCTTCTCCAGAGCCTGTTCCACTACACTCGGCTCGGCCACGGCAAACATGTCGCCCTGGTACACTGGATCCACACTGGCGGTCTTAGCCGCAGATGGCGTAGCCGGTTCCGGCTCATTAACGCTCACGGGCGCCGGCGACGGGTTGCTGCCTGCTTCCAGGCCTTCCAGATGCGCCAGCTGGGTTTTGGCGTTGCGGATCACATCCTGGGGTACACCGGCCAGTTTTGCCACCTGCAGCCCGTAACTCTGGCTTGCCGGGCCATCGTGCACATTGTGCAGAAACACGATGGAGTCGTCGTGCTCGGTGGCGGTCAGGTGCACGTTAACCGCATGTTCGAGGTCATCGGCCAACTGGGTCAGCTCGAAGTAGTGGGTGGCGAACAGGGTGTAACACCGGATGTACTTTGCCAGGTGCTCGGCCGTGGCCCAGGCCAGCGAAAGGCCATCGAAGGTGCTGGTGCCGCGGCCCACTTCATCCATCAACACCAGGCTGTGTTCGGTGGCATTGTGCAGGATATTGGCGGTTTCAGTCATTTCCACCATGAAGGTGGAGCGGCCACCGGCTATGTCATCCGAGGAGCCCATGCGAGTGAATATCCTGTCCACCGGGCCAAGCACGGCGCGGTTGGCAGGCACGAAGCTACCGGTGTAAGCCAGCAGGGCAATCAGGGCGGCCTGGCGCATGTAGGTGGACTTACCGCCCATGTTCGGGCCGGTGATCACCAGCATGCGGCGTCTGGTATCCATCAACAGGTTGTTGGGCACAAACGGCTCGTCGAGCAGCTGCTCCACCACCGGGTGCCGACCTTCCTCCACATCAAATCCTGGCTGGTCGGTAAATTCCGGCGCGGTGAAGCGCAGGGAAGTGGCTCGTTCGGCGAAGTTGCTCAGCACGTCAAGTTCGGCCAGGGCCTGGGCGGCGTCCTGTAGCGGGGCCAGCTGTTCGGCCACGGTTTCGAGGACATCGTCGTACAGGCCTTTTTCCCGGGCCAGGGCACGGCTTTTGGCGCTCAGTGCCTTGTCCTCAAACTCTTTCAGTTCCGGGGTGATGAAGCGTTCGGCGTTTTTCAGGGTCTGGCGGCGGATATAGTCCACCGGCGCCTGGTCAGACTGCGCCCGGCTGATTTCGATGTAATAACCATGCACCCGGTTGTACCCCACTTTCAGGGTGGAAATGCCGGTGCGTTCACGCTCCCGGGTTTCCACATCCAGCAGGTACTGGCCGGCGTTTTCACTGATGTTGCGGAGTTCATCCAATTCTTCGTCGAAGCCTTCGGCAATTACACCGCCATCACGAATCACCACGGGCGGGTTGTCGATGATGGCGCGTTCCAGAAGGTCGGCCAGTTCCGGGTATTCACCGATGACGGTGGCCAGCTTCACGACATGGTGTGAGTTGACCGGTTTCAGTGCCTCCTGCAGTTCTGGCAGGGCATGAAAAGCGTCGCGCAGGCGCGCAAGGTCCCTGGGGCGGGCAGAACGCAGGGCAACCCGGGCCAGAATCCGTTCGATATCACCCACCCGTTTCAGCAGATCGTGCACCGGCTCATAGTGGAAACCGTCCAGCAGCGCAGATACTGCCTGCTGGCGCTGGCGCACGCGCTCAACATCCCGAAGTGGACGGTTCAGCCAGCGTCGGAGCTCCCGGGCTCCCATGGCGGTGGCGGTGCGGTCCATCACCCAGGCCAGGGTGTGTTGTTGGCCACCCATCAGGTTGGTGTCGATTTCCAGGTTCCGGCGGCTGGCGGCACCCAGTATCACGGCGTCTTCCCGGCGTTCGCGGGTCAGTTTTCGGATATGTGGCAGTGCCGTGCGCTGGGTCTCCTTGGCGTATTGCAGCAGGCAGCCGGCAGCGCAAACGGCCAGGGTCAGGTCTTCGCAGCCAAAGCCGGTGAGATCGCGTACCTGCAACTGCTGGGTGATCACCCGGAGGGCGGTGTCCGATTCAAACAGCCAGGGGCCCTGGCGGCGTACGCCGGTGAAACCCTCAAGGATGTCGGTATAGGGAAAATCCTCGCTGATCAGGATTTCAGCGGGTCGCAGGCGCTGAAGCTCACCCTGAAGGGCTTCAAGGCTCTCCAGTTCCGACACCGCGAACCGGCCGCTGGAAATATCCAGTGAGGCAAAACCGAACTGCTCTTTGTGATGGTAGATGGCTGCCAGCAGGTTATCGCGGCGGTCTTCCAGAAAGGCCTCGTCACTCAGTGTGCCCGGAGTGACAATCCGCACGACCTTGCGTTCCACCGGGCCCTTGCTGGTGGCTGGGTCACCAATCTGCTCGCAGATGGCGATCGATTGGCCCGCGCGAACCATGCGGGCAATGTAGCCTTCGGCCGAATGGAAGGGTACCCCTGCCATGGGAATCGGATTACCTCCGGACTGGCCCCGGGCGGTCAGGGTAATGTCCAGCAATTCTGCGGCTTTTTTAGCGTCGTCGTAAAACAGCTCGTAGAAGTCCCCCATGCGGTAGAACACCATCTCGTTCGGGTGTTCTCCCTTGATTTTCAGGTACTGCTGCATCATCGGGGTGTGCTTGGACAGGTCCGTCATAGTTCCTCAATTCTTCCGGGTAAACATCGGCAAGGTCGGTGGCACGCCGTTCGGGATACCAAAACCCGCGATGGTACCACGGTCCGGAGGTGTCGGCAGCCGGTCAGTCATTCAGGACATCATCAGCCCGGGATAGTCTGTCGCCAGCCATTGCAGGTCAGCTGGCTCGTCGACGTCGTGCAGGGTCTCGCTCTCTGCCAGGCGCCATCCCAGGGTCGCCAGACGCTGTCGGGTGATGGCGGCCACCTGTTCGGTGCTCCAGGGAATATCCGTGAAGAGGGTCGGGCTGAAACGCCGGAGCCCCAGCAGGGCATAGCCGCCGTCGGCGACCGGGCAAAGGCAAGCATCGTGGTTCTGGAGTTTGCCGGCCATTTGCCTCAGTCGGTTGGCGTCAAGATCCGGGCAGTCCGTTCCGATCAGGATCACCGGCAAACCGGCTGTCAGGGCGTTTCTGGCGGCTTCCGCCATGCGATGGCCCAGGTCACCGTCAGCCTGGGAAGACAGGATGGCTCGGTCACCAGGGTCCAACTGTTGCCAGTATTCTGCCGCAGGATCCGGGCTGACACAGAGCTTCACCGGGCCGATATTGGCGTCGAGGGCCTGCGCCAGAGTGTGCCGCAGCATGCGGTCTGCCAGCCGGGCGGCACCGGCCTCGCCCAACGCCGGGATCAGGCGGGTTTTTACCTTTCCGGGCCGGGGTTCTTTGGCGATAACAATAATACGTGTCTGATTCATCGGTAACGGGCTGCCAGTTGGTCTGCGGGAACGCCGCGCCAATAGGCCCAGCGCAACTGCCACATTAAAAAGATCGTCCGCCAGCCGCCGCGCTGGTCCCAGCGCCGGCCGGAGGTGACCACTCTGTCACTCAGACACACCGGGGGCGTGATGTGTTTCAGGCGTTTGCAGATTTCCACATCTTCCATCAGTGGTTGTTCCGGAAAGCCTCCGACCTGCTCGAACAGGGTTCGAGTCATAAACAGGGCCTGATCGCCCGTGGCGATGCCGGTCAGTCTTGAGCGCAGGTTCATCATGGCGCCAACGATCGGCAACAGGCGGGAGCGGCCGTCGATACGAACATCAAAACGGCCCCAGCTGGTTTCTGAGCGTGCCAGGTGAGTCATTACTTGCGTGTCCGCATGCTCCGGCAACCGGGTGTCCGAGTGCAGGAATATCAGGAAAGGCGATTGGCTGCTGCGTGCTCCAGCATTCATCTGGGTCGCGCGTCCGCGGGCAGAGCGAATCAGGGGAAACCCCCTCGCTTCAATGAGACTGTCCGATTTGTCGTCGCTGCCGCCATCCACCACAATGATTTCGGCGCCCCGCTGACGCCAGATTTCCAGGTGGCTCAGCAGTGATTCGATACCGTCGATCTCGTTGAGAACGGGGACGATGATCGCCATCCGGGGATCTTCTTCGCGTATTGGGTGTCGCAACATGGATTTTGGTGGCCTCCTGAGAGGAGCATATCAGAGCTCGGGGTGGTGAGCATGGCAGGCGGGAGATGAGGTTATGAAACGACTGGTTTTGCTGGGTGCCGGCCACGCTCACATGGTGGCGTTGCGTCAGTTCGCGCGCGAGCCGTTGCCGGAAACTGAGCTGGTGGTGGTGTCACCGTCCCGGTGGCAGTACTACTCCGGGATGATCCCGGGCTGGCTGGCCGGGCACTATCGCTTCGATCAGTGTCGTGTCCTGGTCGAGCCCACGGTGATCGCCGCCGGTGGCAGGCTGGTGCTCGATCGGGCTGTTGAATTGCGGGCAGCCGAGCAGGAGGTCGTGTTGGCAAGTGGTGAACGGGTGCCCTACGATCTGCTCTCTGTCGATGTTGGATCGGCCAGTGACAGTGCCGTGCTGAACGAGCCGGACAGCATGATCCTCGGTGTTAAGCCCGTCGAACGATTTGCTGAAGACTGGCCGGCAACCGAAAGATCCCTGCGCGCCAGAGCGCGCCCGCGCATTGTTGTTCTTGGTGGAGGCGCTGGAGGTGCGGAGATCGCTATGGCCCTGGCCCGGCGATCAGCGGACTGCGACCAGGCGGGCGTTGTTCTGGTGGCCGGCAGCAATGGTGTAGTGCCGGGCTTTCGTCCCCGCTTTCGCCGCCTGGTGCGGCGGGCGCTGATGCGCTGCGGTGTCGAGATTGTTGAGGAGTATGGCGAACCGGTGGTTGATGGGGTCCGGTTGGCTGGTGGGCGACGAATGCGGGCCGATGCGGTTCTGGTATCTACCGGTGGCAGGGCTCTGCCCTTTCTGGAAGCCAGCGGCCTGGCCGTAGACGAAGCCGGTTTTGTCAGGGTAGACGCCAGCCATCGCAGCACGTCTCACCACAATGTGTTTGTGGCCGGAGATGCCTGTAGCCGGGTTGACCAACGGCTGGACCGTTCCGGGGTACACGCGGTTCGTGCCGGGCCAATACTGGCCCGCAATCTTGCGGCTGCGATATCGGGTAAACCGTTGGTGCGTTTCTATCCGCGCAGGTTTTCGTTGTACCTGTTGGCGGCGGGAGACTGCACGGCGATTGGTAGTTATGGCCCCTTGACGTTTTCGGGGGCCTGGGTCTGGAAGTGGAAAGACCGCATTGATCGCGGATTTGTTGACAGTTTTCCCGGAGCCTGAGACTGGCGACGGGCATTATAGGAAACGGGAGAACCGTATGAATGTGACCGACGGACAATTGGCCAAGGCTGGTGACGCGCTGGCGGCGGCGCTTAAGCGCAGGCGGATGACCATCGCTACCGCTGAAAGCTGCACCGGTGGCTGGGTGGCCAAGGTGCTGACTGACCGAGCGGGTTCGTCCGCCTATGTTATGGCGGGTCTGGTGACCTACAGTAACGCCGCGAAGCAGGCCATCCTTGGCGTACAGGCTGATACTCTGGAGCAGTGCGGGGCGGTCAGTGAACCGGTGGTGCGACAGATGGTGACAGGTGCCATACGTGCCACAGGCGTGGATATCGCTGTCGCTGTCAGCGGTGTTGCCGGGCCGGGTGGGGGTAGTGCAGACAAGCCGGTTGGTACGGTCTGGTTTGCCTGGGGCAGCCGGGCTGACAACACCGAAGCCCGGGTAGCGCATTTCGATGGCGATCGGGATCAGGTGCGCCGGCAGTCGGTTTTGTATGTATTAGAAGGAGTTACCGGATTTGTCGAAACCCTGTGAGGATTTTCACCTTTCCGGGGGTTGGTCTCCTTCTGGCCATATGTTTTAATACTGTTCAAATATACAGGAAAACACTGGATGGCTATTCAGGTTTTCTCCGGATTCTGCCGCATTGGCCGACAAGGTTGAGCGGCCCTGGTAACGAGGGTTTGCAAGAATGGAAGATAACCGCAAGAAAGCACTCGGCGCAGCGTTGAGCCAGATCGAACGCCAGTTCGGTAAAGGTGCCGTAATGAAGATGGGCGACCAGCCCCGTGAGGCGATTCCTGCCGTATCCACCGGCTCTCTTGGGCTGGATGTTGCTCTGGGCATTGGTGGTCTTCCTTACGGCCGGATCGTTGAGATTTACGGCCCGGAGAGCTCCGGTAAAACCACGCTGACTTTGCAGGTTATCGCGGAAGCGCAAAAACAGGGTAAAACCTGTGCCTTTGTGGATGCCGAGCACGCACTGGACCCGGTTTATGCGGAAAAGCTGGGTGTTAACGTTGATGAGCTGCTGGTTTCCCAGCCGGATACCGGTGAGCAGGCGCTGGAAATCGCCGACATGCTCGTGCGCTCGAACGCGGTGGACGTGATCATTGTCGATTCGGTTGCGGCGCTGACCCCGAAAGCGGAAATTGAAGGCGAAATGGGCGACAGCCACGTGGGTCTTCAGGCTCGCCTGATGTCACAGGCACTGCGCAAGCTTACCGGTAATGTGAAGCACGCCAATTGTTTGATGGTGTTCATCAACCAGATCCGTATGAAGATTGGCGTTATGTTCGGTAGCCCCGAGACCACCACCGGTGGTAACGCCCTGAAATTCTACTCCTCTGTGCGCCTTGATATTCGCCGTATCGGTTCGGTGAAAGACGGCGACGAGGTGGTGGGCAACGAAACCCGCGTAAAAGTCGTCAAGAACAAGGTATCGCCGCCGTTCCGGCAGGCGGAGTTCCAGATCATGTACGGCAAGGGCATCTACCACATGGCGGAAGTGCTCGACATGGGCGTGAAAGAAGGCTTTGTGGACAAATCCGGCGCCTGGTACGCCTATAACGGCGACAAAATCGGCCAGGGCAAAGCAAACGCTTGTAAGTTCCTGGAAGAGAACCTGGATATCGCCAATGAAATCGAGGCTAAAGTGCGTGACAAGCTGATGCCCAAGCCGGTCAAGAAAGAGACGGCGGAGGCTCCTGCTGAAGCCAATGGCGAACTGCTGTAAATTCTAAAAAGAGAGAGAGATAGGGAGGCGAGACATGAAGCGACTGCTGATTGTGGCTCATGCCCCGTCTCCGAATACCCTGAGATTACGGAGCGCCATCGAAAATGGCGCTCGTAATCCGGACATCGAAGCGGTAGAGGTGGTGGTAAAGGCGCCTCTCGAAGCTGGCCCCGAAGACATCCTCGCATGCGACGCCATCATCCTGGGCACCACGGAAAACCTCGGCTACATGTCGGGCGCCCTGAAAGACTTTTTCGACCGCAGCTACTATCCCTGCCTGGAGAAAACCCAGGGCCTGCCTTTTGCCTTTTATATCCGTGCCGGCCATGATGGTACCGGGACCCGCCGAGCTATTGAGACCATAACCACAGGGCTGCGCTGGAAGCTGGTGCAGGATGCACTGGTATGCCGGGGTGAATTCCGGCCCGAGTTTGAAGAGCAGTGTTACGAGTTGGGTATGGCAGTGGCGGCCAGCCTTGACGCCGGCCTGATTTGATCAACTGGCGTAGCGGTTGTAGAAGCCTTCAATACGGGACAGTGCGTTGTCCATCGTTCGTGAGTAGGCATTTTTGTCCAGGCAATAGGCAAACTGCAGACTGACCCGATATCCCGCCTGGTAGGGCTGGCAGGCGATAACCCGGGCGCCGACCCGGGATTCACTGATGTACTTGCCTTCGATATCAAGGAACAGTCGCACACCAACATCCACCGGCCGAGGGCAGAGAACCGCCATACCATAACGGTTCATGTCCAGGCAGGTAACTGCCACAGGCTGCTTGCCGCGGCCGAAGAAACCGCGCTCACGCAGCTGTACTCTCAGGCAGGACGCCGGAAAACGATCCTTGATACGGCGATCTGCAGAATTATTCGTCATGTTTTCAGTCATCACGTGTCTTGTACTTGTTGTGGCCGGATTCCGTCCGGGAGATGAAGTGTAGTAATCGACGGCTTGCATGAAAAATGACCACGGCCGGATTTGTGACCAAGTTGGCACTTGCTGTCGGCTCTGGCCCCTTTCGATAAAACCGGACGAGGTACGCGACAGACCCGCCCCCAGGCACTACAATGGCGGGCCTGAAATCCGACAAAACTGACCGTTACGGGAAGCCAATTTGAAGTCTCTGCCCCTGCATCAGCTGTATAAAGCCTGCGTCCTCAAAGACCTGCCATTCAAGACCACAAGGCAACTTGAGCCCCTGGCCGAAATCGTGGGCCAGAACCGTGCCCAGGAGGCCGTGCGCTTCGCCCTGGCCATGCCCCATGGCGGCTACAACGTCTATGCCGTGGGTCGGAATGGGCTGGGCAAGCGAACCATGATGCTGCGTTACCTTGAGCATCATGTGGACACGCTGCAGCAAAGCCATGACTGGTGTTATGTCGCCAACTTCGAGGAACCGCGTAATCCCAAGCTGTTGCAGCTGCCGGGAGGTATGGGTACCCAGCTGAAGCAGGACATGGAAAAGCTGATGACCCGGCTGGTGAAAACGATCCCCCAGACTTTTGACAGCGACAGCTTTCTGGAACGCTCGGAGCAGTTGAAGAATGATTACGGCAAGAGGCAGGAAGACGAGCTGGCCAAAGTGGCGGCCCAGGCCAAACGGAAAAAGGTCAGCCTGACGGTGACCACCCCCGGTGGCTACCGCCTGGTGGCCATGAATGGTGACGAGCCTCACACAGCAGAAAGCTTCCAGGCATTGACAGAAGAGCAGCGGGACAGATTCGAGGATGTCATCAACAAGCTTGAGAAAAAGCTGCGCCAGGCACTGCGGAAAATGGCGGACTGGGAACAGGAGTATGCCGACAAACAGCAGGCCCTGAACCAGGAGACCCTGGAAGGTATCTCTGGCCATCAGATTGACGAGCTGGTGGAGAAATACCGTGAGCAGCCCGATGTGGTTGCTTACCTGGAGGCAGTTCGCAAAGACCTGGTGGATAACCTGGATATCTTCCTGGAAGACGACGAGGAGCAGGCCGCCATCGCCTGGGCCGCGCTGGACAAGAGAATGCCCCGGCGCTACCTGATCAACGTGCTGGTGCACCAGAAAACCAATGAAGTACCGGTGGTGGTGGAGGATAATCCCACCTATCACAATCTGTTCGGCTACGTGGAAAACGTGACCTACAAGGGCACGGTCTTTACCGACTTCTCCCTGATTCGGTCCGGAAGCCTGCATCGGGCCAACGGTGGCTATCTGCTGATGGACGCCATCAAGGTGCTGGAGCAGCCGTTCGTGTGGGATGGCCTGAAGCGGGCATTGCGTTCGAAATCTATCCAGATCAATTCCCTGGAGCGGGAGCTGACCCTGTCTGGCACCATTTCCATTGAGCCGGAAGCGGTGCCCCTGAACGTCAAGATCGTGTTGTTCGGCGACCGGGAAACCTGGATGCTGCTGCAGGAATACGACTCCGAATTTGCCGAGCTGTTCCGGGTAACGGCGGATTTCGAAAACGAGATGTACCGTACCGAAGAAAGCCAGCTGCTGTACGCCAAGTTCATCTCCAGCCTGGTGGTTGAGAAGAAGCTGTTGCATTGCACCAACAAGGCGGTGGCCCGCATTATCGAGCACAGTGCCCGTATGGCGGACCATCAGGACAGGCTGTCGTTGCATGCTGCCGACATAGCCAATCTGTTGCGCGAGTCGGATTTCTGGGCCCGCCAGGCTGGTGCCAAGCTGATTTCTGAGGTGCATGTGGAGCGTGCGCTGGAAAGTGCCCGTTACCGCAGCAGCCGCATCCGTGATCAGTTCTATGATTCCATGCGGGACGGCTCCACTCTGGTGACCACCACGGGCACCTGCGTTGGCCAGGTCAACGCACTTTCGGTATTGTCCACCGGTGGCTTCGAGTTTGGTTTGTCCAATCGGGTGACCGCAAGCTGCTACTATGGTGATGGCGGAGTCATGGACATCGAGCGTGATGTGAAGCTGGGCGGTAATATCCACTCCAAGGGCGTGATGATTCTGAGTTCCTGGCTGGCTTCCCACTTTGCCGTGAACGATCCCATGCACCTGTCTGCCAGCCTGACCTTCGAGCAGAACTATGGCGAGGTGGATGGCGACAGTGCCTCGTTGGCGGAACTCTGTGCGCTGATTTCGGCCTTGTCCGGCATTCCCGTGCGCCAGGATCTGGCCATTACCGGCTCTGTTAACCAGTTTGGCGAGGTGCAGCCGATTGGTGGCGTGAACGAAAAGGTGGAAGGCTTCTATGCCACCTGTGAGCTTAAAGGTGGTCTGACCGGCAGCCAGGGCGTCATCATTCCAACCACCAATGTCCAGAACCTGATGTTGGACAGCGAAGTGGTGCAGGCGGCCCGGGCAGGGCGGTTTGCGGTGTACCCGGTTGCCCGGGTGGAAGAGGCGATTACACTGTTACTGGGCAAGCCGGCGGGTAAAGCCGATGATAAAGGCAGGTACCCCAAGCAGAGTGTTTTTGGCATTATCCAGCAACGGCTCGAAAAAATGCGCGAGCATGAGCGGCAGGAACACGCCCGGGACGATCATAAAGATCCGTCCATTCACTGACCGGCACCATAATAAAACGGACAGGAGAGTACAGATCCATGACTGATATCCAGCAAACTGTGTACGTGGTAGAGGACGACGAAGCCGTTCGTGATTCACTGGAGTTGTTGCTGAAATCCGATAGCAAGCCGGTGAAAACCTACGAAAGCGCCAATGCCTTTCTGAAGGACTATTCCGACAAGATGGCCGGCTGCATCGTGCTGGATATCCGTATGCCCGGGATGGATGGCATGGAGCTGCAGAAGAAGCTTAACGACAAGCATTCGATTTTGCCCATCATCTTTGTCACCGGTCATGGCGATGTGCCGATGGCGGTGGACGCCATGAAAGAGGGCGCCGTGGATTTTATCCAGAAGCCCTACCGTGAAGAGGCTCTGCTGGAGAAAATCGAGGCGGCCCTGGAGCAGGATCGGGAACAGCGTAAATCCCTGGACGAAAAACAGGAAATCATCCGCCGGGTGAAGAGCCTGACGCCCCGTGAGCGTGAGATCATGGATCGCATGATTGCCGGCCAGGCCAACAAGGTCATCGCCATTGAGCTGGAGATCAGCCAGCGTACCGTGGAGATTCACCGTTCCCGCGTCATGCACAAAATGGGCACCCATTCCCTGGCCCATCTGGTACGTATGGTCCTGTCCGTAAAGGACCTTATCGACTAGGACGGCCGGCACCGTCATCATGTCCGAACGTTTTTAACCGGCCGTATTTCTATGACTGAAACTGTCAGTGAGAACTCCGAGGTGACGGTTCTGTTGGTGGACGACAACCCGCAGAACCTGAAAGTCCTCTACGAGACCCTGAAAGACAAAGGCTACCGGTTGCTGATCGCCAACGAAGGCGAAAAAGCACTGGACCTTGCCCACCGGCACCACCCCGAAGTCATCCTTCTGGACATCATGATGCCGGAAATGGACGGCTATGAGGTGTGCGAGCGCCTGAAAGCCGATCCGCAAACGGCCGACTGCGCGGTGGTGTTTCTGTCGGCACTGGATGATCTGGAGGCCAAGGTAAAAGGTTTCTCTCTTGGTGGCGCGGACTACATTTCCAAGCCGTTTCAGTCCCAGGAAGTGATTGCGCGGGTGAAAACCCATGCCCAGGTGATCCGCCTTGAGCGAGAGCTGCAGGCTCGGAACCGCGAGCTCCAGGGTGATCAGGCACGGATTCTCAACTCCATCAGCGAGGGTATCTACGGCCTCGACGAGAATGGCATCATTGAATTTGCCAATCCCGCCGCGGGCATGATCATGGGCTGTCCGGTTGAGGACCTGATCGGCAAAAGTTTTTTTGAACTGCATTTCTCGACTGCGGCGGATTCGGAAGACAACTTGCCGGTGATGGCCACCTGCCGGCAAGGTGTGGCCGAGAATCAGCGCGATATCCGCATGCTGCGGGCTGATGGTTCCGGTTTCCCCGCGGAGTATCGCTCAACGCCAAAACTGGATGACGAAGAACTCCACGGTGCGGTGGTGGTGTTCCGGGATATCACCACCGAGCTGGAAAACGAGCAGGCACTGGAGGATGCCCGGGCCATGGTTCAGGAGCAGCGGGATCAACTGGCCCACACCTCCCGTTTGAGCACCATGGGTGAGATGGCGGCGGGATTTGCCCACGAAGTCAATCAGCCACTGACGGCCATCACCAATTACGCCCGTGTGGCCAAGCGTATGATGGGAAAGGAGCAACCGGATCTGGGTTTGCTGCAGGAAACCCTGGACAAGGTTGAGGCTCAGTCCCATCGTGCCAGCGAAATCATCCGCCGGATCCGGCGATTCATGAAAAAACCTGCCACCGGTAAGGAAATACTCTCGGTTCCCGGTTTGCTGGAGGATACCCGCCAGTTTGCCGAGGTCGACATGCGCAACAACGAAGGTGGCATCGACGTACAGGTAGAGGATTCGCTGCCGGATGTGCTGGCCGACCCCATACAGGTGCAGCAGGTCGCCCTGAACCTGATACGCAATGCCCTGGAAGCCACCCGCAGTGCCGGCGCGGCAACGCCGGTTGAAGTGAGCGCCCGCCGTTGTGGCGACCACTGTGTCCGGGTTCAGGTGCGGGACCATGGCATCGGCGTCGCCGAGGAAGCCGAAGAGAAACTGTTTCATCCGTTTCATACCACCAAGGACGAGGGTATGGGCATCGGGCTGGCCACCTGCCGCTCATTGATTCAGGCTCAGGGCGGCGAAATCGGATACGAGCGACCGGACGATGGTGGCGCCTGCTTCTGGTTTACCCTGCCTGTTTCCGGAGCCGAAGGAGAACTCTGCGCTCCGGAGGAATAAGCGCTACAGCCAGTCGATGCGCCCGGTCAGATGCGGGGCATCGCCTTTCGCATTCAGTAACTGGAAATCCCAGCCATCCTTTCCTGTCTGCCAGTTGAGCATCGCGTTTCCCGGCAGCAGCAGGGGTTTCTTGAACTGGCAACTGGCCCGCACCGGGCCATCCTTCCATCCCTTCTGATTCTCCAGCAGCGCCAATGCCCGTGCTTTGCTCCACATGCCATGGGCAATGGCCCGTGGAAAGCCGAAGGCTCTGGCGCTCAGGGCGTGCATGTGGATCGGGTTTCGATCCCCCGAGACTTTGGCGTATTGCCGGCCCAGGTTTTCCGGGGCCTTGATCGCTTCGGAGAATGGATAGGTTTCCAGCTCCGGTTTCGGTTTTGAGCCGGCTTTACTGTGTCCGTTGGCCATCCGGAACAGGTTGGTGCTGACTTCCTCCCAGACCAGGCGCCCTGAGGCCCTCGCTTCCGTCACCAGGTCAAATTCCAGCCCCCGGTCGGTGCGTTGCTGGTTGCCCAGGATAACCCTGAGGTCCAGGTTTTCGCCTGCGGCCAGAGGGCGATGCTGGGTGATGCTGTTTCTCAGATGCACCAGGCCCAGCAACGGCAGCGGGAATGCGGGTTCGGTCAGCAGTTTCAGATGCAGGGGGAACACCAGGATATGCGGCCAGGTCACAGGCAGCCGGGTTCTCGGATGAAAACTGCAGATTTTCAGATAATCACGGAGTGCAGGGGTGTCCGTGGTAACGCCCAGGAGGCTGGCCTCCAGTCTTGGAATCTGCACCGCTTCCGGGTTGTTCGTTCCGGATTTCGGCAGCAGTGCCCTGCCGTACAGAGGCAAGAGGGCAGGAGGCGTGTGGTGATAAACCAGTGGCGCGGACATCGTAGCGTTCTCCTTGGTCGGCCCGGGGCCGGCGTCCATGTGCATGTCTTGATGGCAATGTGGTTTTATTCTGGGCATTGCCAATTTCTGGTACAACTGTGCGTCTGTGGCCTGATATGCTCTAATGTACGACGAAAGTCTGGCAAACCCGGCCAGATCTGGCATTGACCTGGCGTGCTCCGGGCCCTGTCCGGCGGGTCAAAGTAGTAACCAATAAATAAAAAAGCGGGATACTATGCAGGAACTACGTGATGCAGGCGTGATGCTACGCCTGATATACGAGGCGATGAAGCGAAGAGGTATTGATACCGACGCCATCTTCAGCCGCCTTGGCGTTAACGAGCAGTATGTATACACGGATCAGCTTAGGACTCCCCACAGCGCCCAGCTCTATTTCTGGCAGGCGGTGGAGGATGTTTCCGGTGATCCTGATGTTGGCTTGCACCTCGGGCCATTGCTCCCCGCCTACAAGGGGCAGGTGCTTGAATACCTGTTCCTGAGCAGTCCAACATTTGGCGAGGGATTGCGCCGCGCCCAGAATTATCAGCGCTTGCTCAGTGATGCCGCCAACACCGATTTCTTCGTGGATGGTGATGAAGCCTGCATGGTTCTGGATGCCGCCTCTGACGATGTTCGTCGTCTCAAGCACTTCAATGAGTGTTTTGTTCAGGGGCTGATTACCTTTTTTAAATCCATTACCGACGGCAATTTCTACCCATCCCGGATTGAGTTCGAGCATGACCGGGATCAGGGCCAGGACCATGTTCGTGAGGTTGTGGGTTGTGAAGTGGTTTTCGGCGCGGAAGAGAACCGGCTCTATTTCCCGGCAGAGTTGCTTTCCCATGCTTCACCCCACGCTGAACCCGAGTTGCTGGCCCTGCATGAACGCTTCGCCAGTGAGCAGGTGGCGCGGCTCGAGAAGAAGGACATTGTCGGGCAGGTGGAGCGCATCATTGCTGAGCTGCTCGATAGCGGCGAAGTCACGCTCGATGCCGTGGCCGAGCGTTTGGGGATCAAGCCCCGGACCCTGCGCACCCGGCTGACCGAGGCCGAGACCAGTTTCAATCAGGTATTGGCGGATTTCCGCTATCGTCTGGCCCGGCAGTTATTGGCCACCACCGATGAGTCCATCGATGAGATCGTCTACCTGACCGGGTTTTCCGAACCCAGCACGTTTTATCGGGCGTTCAAGCGCTGGTCTGGCATGACACCGATTGAATACCGCAAGACCGCCCAGGGCAAGGATGCCATGGTTGATGCCATGTAAGTGGCGATTCAGGCAAATCTGAAAAAAGTTTGGCAAAATCGTTGACATAAACGAGGGCCTCTTTATAATGCGCCCTCGTTGTCACAGAGCAGTCGCAAGACAGCTCAGGCAGCTACGCGGAGCGGTAGTTCAGTTGGTTAGAATACCGGCCTGTCACGCCGGGGGTCGCGGGTTCGAGTCCCGTCCGCTCCGCCATTTTTACCTCCCCTGAAGTCTTCTCAGTTTTTCTTAATCCTCAGAATCTTTCGATGTTCGCCCGGGCTGATGCCATGCCATCGCTGGTATGCCTTGTGGAATGCCGGTGGGTTGGCAAAGCCGAGCAGCCAGGCAATTTCTGCCAGCGAGCTGTCTGTTTCCTTCAAGTAATCCCATGCCAGTTGTTGGCGGGTATCGTCCAGTAATTGCCGGAATCCACTGCCTTCTTCGGCCAGTTGTCGTTGCAGTGTCCAGGCTGTCAGGCCCATTTTGGCCGCCAGAGATTCCAGTGACACCTTGCCTCCCACCAGCAGCGGCGCCATGTGATGACGAGCGCGATCGGCAATCCGCCAACCTCGCTGGATTCGCTGCAGTTCCTGTTCGCACAGGCTCACCAGTTTCTCGTTCATGCCTTTCTGCGCCTGTGCCGGTACCAGCTCCCAGACTGTGTCCTTGATCCGGATATCGTTTGCCGGAGCCCCGAATTCCACGGGGCATCGGAACCAGCTCTCGAACAGGTCGTCCTGGCCAATGGATGGGTACTCAATGCGGACACGCTCCAGTACATCGTAGCGGCCGGTCATATGTCGAATCAGTTGGGTCCAGGCGGCCAGCACAGAATCCACGACAAAATAGTTGTATTGGTTGTAGGGGCGAATGGAATAGAAGCTCACGGTTTTCATTGCGCGCTGAAAGCTGGGAGCCCCGCGGGAATTATGGCTGGTGAGGAGTGAATATCGCACCAGCAATTCAAGTGCCCCGGCGACTGTCCCGGCGGTTTCGGCGGCGAGCCCCGCGATGCCGGCGTCGACCGGGCGTGACAGCGCCCCCATGCGCAGCCCCAGCGCCGGATTCCCCGTGGCTTTGATAGCGGCGTGGCCCAGTCGCATGAATCTGGGAATGCTGATACGGGCATCGACGGCCGCCTGTTCCGGAGCGCTCAGATGGAACCGTGCTTTCAGCTGTTCCGCATCTCCACCTTCGGCAGCAACGGCCCGCAGTAGTACGGACACGTAGAGCAGGCTGATATCGCCCAGAGCATTCCGGGCCGGCATTCGGGATTTGATCATGGGTCTATTATTGATGTTGTTCAGGGATAATCAAATGTTATTTTTGGATATTGTTGGCGCAGAGCAGGGTCGGTAGTGTTATGCCCATAACAAATGGGCGGATGTCCCGATACCTGATCAGATGAGGAGAATTTCATGACCACTGCTTCCGGCGAGAGCAAATACCCGAATCTTCTGAAGCCTCTTGATCTGGGCTTTACCACGTTACGCAACCGTACCCTGATGGGGTCCATGCACACCGGCCTTGAGGAAGTGAAAAACGGTTTTGAGCGCCTGGCTGCTTTCTACGCTGAGCGCGCCCGTGGCGGCGTTGGTCTTATCGTGACTGGTGGTATTGGCCCGAATACGGAAGGTGCGGTATTCCAGCATGCGGCCAAGATGAATACCGAGGAAGAGTCCGACAAGCACAAGGTCATCACCAAGGCGGTTCACGGCGAAGGTGGCAAGATCTGTATGCAGATTCTGCATGCTGGCCGCTACGCCTACTCTCCGGAGCTGGTGGCGCCCTCTGCTATTCAGGCGCCCATCAACCCTTTCAAACCCAGGGAGCTGGACGAAGCCGGTATCCAGAAGCAGATCGAAGATTACGTGAATTGCGCCGCTCTCGCGCAGCGGGCCGGCTATGACGGCGTCGAGATCATGGGGTCTGAAGGTTACTTCATCAACCAGTTTATCGTCGCTCACACCAACCACCGCACCGACCAGTGGGGCGGCAGCTACGAAAACCGTATCCGTCTGCCGCTGGAGATCGTGCGCCGGGTCCGTGAGCGGGTGGGTGAGAACTTCATTATTGTCTACCGGTTGTCCATGCTGGATCTGATCGAAGACGGCAGCACCTGGGAAGAAGTGGTTCACCTGGCCAAGGAAATCGAGAAAGCCGGGGCCACCATCATCAACACCGGTATCGGCTGGCACGAAGCCCGTGTACCGACCATTGCCACCTCGGTGCCCCGGGCTGCATTTACCAAGGTAACAGCGCGCCTGAAGGGCGAGGTCAGCATTCCCCTGGTGACCACCAACCGGATTAACATGCCGGATGTCGCCGAAAAAGTCCTGGCGGACGGCGATGCCGACATGGTCTCCATGGCCCGGCCGTTCCTGGCCGATGCTGAGCTGGTGCTGAAGGCGGAGCAGGATCGTGCCGACGAGATCAACACCTGCATCGGCTGTAACCAGGCTTGTCTGGATCATACCTTCAGCGGCAAGCTGACCTCCTGCCTGGTCAACCCGCGGGCCTGCCATGAAACCGAGCTGGCTTACGTTAAAGCGGCGCAGCCCAAGTCCATCGCGGTAGTCGGTGCCGGCCCTGCGGGCCTGGCGTTTTCCACCGTGGCCGCGGAGCGTGGTCACAAGGTGACCCTGTTTGATGCCGGCAGCGAAGTCGGTGGCCAGTTCAACGTGGCCAAGCGTATTCCGGGCAAGGAGGAATTCTACGAAACCCTGCGTTATTTCCGGAAAATGCTCGACAAGACCGGGGTCGATGTACGTCTGAATACCCGGGTTTCCGCCGAGGAACTCAAAGCGGGTGGTTTCGATGAAGTGGTTCTGGCTACTGGTGTGGAACCCCGCACTCCGGATATCGAGGGCATTGATCGCCCGAACGTTATCGGCTACCTCGACGCCCTGTTGGAGCGCAAGCCGGTGGGCCAGCGAGTGGCGGTGATCGGTGCCGGTGGTATCGGTTTTGATGTGTCCGAGTTTATTGTCCACAAGGGCGATTCTCCCTCGCTGAATACCGAACACTTCATGAAGGAGTGGGGCGTGGACCTGTCGGTAGAGCATCGCGGCGGTATCCAGGGCGTTACGGCGGAAGTGCCGGCACCGGCTCGCGAGGTCTATCTGCTGCAGCGTAAGGCCTCCAAAGTGGGCAAGAACCTGGGCAAGACCACGGGCTGGATTCACAGAACCTCGCTGAAGAATCGCCATGTTCAGATGGTGCCGGGGGTGACTTATCGCAAGATCGACGATGAAGGTCTGCACATCACGGTTACGCCGAAAGGCGCAGAGCAGGGTGAGGACAAGATCCTGCCGGTGGATACCATCATTGTATGTGCTGGTCAGGAGCCGCTTCGCGAACTGCAGGCCGGTGTTGAGGCAGCGGGCATTCCGGTACACCTGATTGGTGGCGCCGATGTGGCGGCGGAGCTGGATGCCAAGCGGGCCATTAACCAGGGTAGCCGGCTCGCTGCGGAGATTTGATCACAAATCGTTGCAGTTTTTCTCTGTGCTTCGGCACTTGTCTGGCTAGACTATGTCGGAAAGTGTTTGAATTGGAACCAAAGGGCGCTGGCGGGCGTCCGGAACTGAGATTCCCGGGGCACGGAGAAGGTTGATGGTAAATGCCAGCCAGGCCGCTGAAGGTTATTCGGCGGTATTTTTTATGGACGGTAGCCAGGTTGCCCGGCAGATGAGACTGTCGGAATTTGGCGCTTTCCTGGATGGCTATGTTGGTCTGTCAGACCTGGCCGAGACTGATGTCCGGGCGGTTCTCGTCAATCTCAGCACCGATCTGAAGGTGCGTTCTCTGGTGTTCTTCCGCATCTGGTTTGATGAGGAGGGGCGCGCAGACAGCCACTGGAACGTCCCCATTGAAGCGCTGGCAGAGCAGGGCGCCAAAGGCCCCAACATGGGGGGCGGCCCTATCAGGCTGGTGTGTCGTAGTCAGTGTCCGGATCCGGAGTTTGCCAATGAACTCTGGGACCCGGACATGACCCCCGGAAACAACCATTTTCAGGCCATTCGCAAGGCGGTTGACGCCAATACTCTCCGTTTTCAGAAGATCGAGCCCGAAGAAGAGAATATCCCGGTACTCACGGCACCGACTCCGCAATCGAATAGTGACGATGGTAGCCGTGACCGCGCGCGTCTGGCTCAGGTCCTCCGCGAGCAACGGCTCAGAATCAAGACGCTCCAGAGCGTCCATCGGGATTCACTGGCTGACCTTCAGCGTGAGCATCGCAATGAAATGCAGGGGCTGCGCAGTGAGCTGGCGGACCTGGAGCAGCGACACGAACGCCTGAAACTGACCAACGAGCAGTTGAAAAAACGCCTGTCCCAGCGCAATGAGCAATACCTGAGCATGCAGGAGAAAATGGCGGAGGGCAGTGCCGAACAAGGCAGGGAAGATGCCAACGCCAATGCCGAGACGGTGTTGTTGCGGGAACAGTTGGAGCGCAAACAACGGGAGCTGGAATTGCGTGACGACAAGATCGTGGCTCTGGAGCAGGAGAACCATGAACTCCGCCATCGCCAGCCTCCGGAAGATTCCCTGCTGGAGCAGCTGCGCACCCAGGCGGTATTCCTGGTGGCCTACCACCCCGGTGTCGGGCATATTACTTTGCCCTACGAAGACATCGACACTTACTTCGGGAACCCACTGGCCTATGCCGCAGAGCGCTGTGGCATGAATGAGCCAGCCTATCGGGAATGGCTTGCCCACTATGAACACCCCGTATGCAAACATGTTGATGACGAAGGCAAAGCCTGTGGCGAGCCCATCATGCGCGTGACCCAGCCTGCCGAATTCGAGCCCGGACAGGACGATCGCTGCGACCAGCACAAGGCCTGATCGGTATCTTTTTTCAGAATCTGCCCGAGTTTCGTTAAACTGTTTCCTGTTTCATTCAGAGACCACGGGACACTTCATGGACCAGTTCAGGAATATCGGCATCGTCGGGCGCATGGGTAGCGTCAAGGTGGTGGAATCTTTACGGCAGCTCAAGCAGTACCTTACCGCCAACAATTACCATGTGATCATCGAGGAAGACACTTCCACCATGATTCCGGGCCATGGTCTGCAGGTGGCCAGCAAGAAGCTCCTGGGTGAGATCTGTGATCTGGTGATCGTGGTCGGGGGCGATGGTAGCCTGCTGGGCGCCGCCAGGGAGTTGGCCAAGTCCAAGATTCCGATTCTTGGCGTGAACCGCGGCCGACTGGGGTTTCTGACCGATATCTCGCCGTCAGATCTTGAAGAGCGCCTGGCCCGGGTTCTTGAGGGCGATTACATCGAAGAGTCCCGGTTTTTGCTGGATGGTCACGTTGAGCGCAATGGCCAGCCATTGGGGTATGGCTCGGCACTCAACGATGTGGTTCTGCATCCGGGCAAATCCACGCGCATGATTGGCTTTGATCTGTTTATCGACGGTCATTTCGTCTACAGCCAGCGTTCAGATGGTTTGATTGTGGCGACGCCGACCGGCTCTACAGCCTACTCTCTGTCGGCTGGTGGCCCGATTATGCATCCCAAGCTGGATGCGGTGGTGCTGGTGCCCATGTTCCCCCACACCCTGAGCAGTCGGCCGATCGTGGTGGATGGTAAAAGCGAGATCAAACTGGTGATCGGCGAAACCAATGAGACCTATCCACAGGTCAGCTTCGATGGTCAGATGAACATTGCCTGTGCCCCGGGGGATATCATCAGAATCACCAAAAAACCATTCAAGATCCGTCTGATTCATCCCACCGATCACAATTTTTACGCGACCTGCCGGGACAAGCTGGGCTGGGCAAGCGAAATAGCAGCGAGTTGATCATGGCGGCAATCAAGACAACCGCACATCGCGGCTACGACGTTATTGGTGACATCCACGGCTGCGCCCATACCCTGGAGCGATTGCTGGAGCAGATGGGGTATCGTAAGCGGAACGGCATTTACCAGCACCCCAGCCGACAGGCCATTTTTATCGGCGATATTATTGATCGTGGGCCGAGAATCCGGGAAGCGTTGCACCTGGTGCGTGACATGGTGGAACACGGCTTTGCCCGAATTGTCATGGGCAACCACGAGTACAACGCACTGGGTTACTGCACCCGGGCACGGCCAGGCAGCGGCAAGAAATTTCTGAGGGAACACAATGCCCGCCACGATCGGCTGATCAAGGAAACCCTTGAGCAGTTTGATGCGTATCCACATGAATGGAACGAATTTCTGGAGTGGTTTTATAGCATTCCGCTGTTCATTGATGAGGATGGCTTCCGCGTGGTGCATGCCTGCTGGGATCAGACCCTGATTGATCAGTTCCGCCAGAGCCAGGGCGGCGCCTGTATCGACGAGGATTTCCTGCACGCCTCGGCGGCCATCGAATCCTTTGCCGGGCAGGTGATGGATACCCTGTTGCGCGGAACTGACCTGCGCCTGCCGGAAGGGATGTCCATTACGGGCCGGGATGGCTACGTCCGGCAGTTCTTCCGTACCAAGTTCTGGGCAGACGACCCGCAAACCTATGCAGATGTGGTGTTCCAGCCGGACCCGCTGCCGCCGGAGGTGGCCAGCAGGACTTTGCGCGAGGAGGAGCGCAAGCAGCTGATTACCTATCCACTGGACGCACCGCCGGTGTTTGTCGGGCATTACTGGATGGAGGGTGCCCCTGCTCCGCTCAAGCACAATGTGGCGTGTATTGATTTCAGCGCCGTGAAGTATGGCAAATTGGTGGCCTATCGGTTTGATGGGGAAAAGGTGCTCTCTTCGGACAAATTTGTCTGGGTTGATGTTGACCGGCCGGAGCAGCCCGATTACCCGACCAGCGAAGATAGTGTCGCCCGCTAACACCAGAGAGGTAGTCTTGGATAGTCCGTCGTCTTCTCCGATCACTCCTGGCGGCCGCTGGCAGCCGGCGCCCCGTCATGCCCCTTTTGTCATTGGCGTCATCGTGGTTGCCGTGGTGATGGTATGGCTGACCGGCATGGGGCAGAGTAATTTTGCCGCCGCTATGATGATTGTCGACCCCCGGCCGTTCAGCTGGGATACCTTCAGCACACTGGCAGGGCGCCTGGAAGCGCTCTCTATCACCCTTTCGGGAGGCCAGGTCTGGAGGCTGCTGACGCCGGATTTCCTGCATTTCAGCTGGACCCATATCATCTTCAACTCGGTGATGCTCTGGTTCCTGGGCAGTCAGATCGAATGGATGGACGGCCGGGCACGGCTGGTAGGACTGTTTCTGGCCACCAGTCTGGCGTCCAATCTTCTACAGTATCTGGTGTCCGGCCCGCTGTTCGGCGGGCTCTCGGGGGTGGTGTACGGTATTCTCGGTTATTGCTGGTTGAGCCAGCGAAGACTGCCGCGTTTCCAATTCCCGCCGGCACTCGTGACCTTTGCGCTGGTGTGGATGATCATTGGCTTTACGCCAGTGCCGGAGATGATTGGCGTGGGTCGCATGGCCAATGAGGCACACCTGGGCGGTTTTCTGGCCGGGTTGGCGATGGCGGCGATCATGCCTCCTCGTCGATACCGACGCTGAAACAAAAAAAAGCCCCACCAAAAGGTGAGGCTGTTAAAAGAGCTTTTAGCTCCTGATGAGAGAGACCAAATGATACGACCGTTGTCATTTGGTGAATTAATGATAATCGTTATCATTTTTAATTGTCAAACGGTCTTGGCATTTTTTTATATGAAGAAACGTTCAGGAGGCGGGAATGACATACGAAGAACTGATTGAGCGGCTGGACCCGACGGTTTACCGCAACCTGAAACGGGCCATTGAGCTTGGCAAATGGCCAGATGGTCGCGCGCTGACCCGTGAGCAGCGTGCTATCAGCCTGGAAGCGGTGATTTATTATGAAGAGAAGCACAACGTGCCGGAAGAACAGCGAGTGGGATACCTGGACCGTGGCGAGAAAGCCGGTACCGCTTGCGATCCGTCTGTTCAGTTCCGCAAAGATCGCCAGGGCAACAACGATGTGGACCCCGATCAGTTTGTTGAGGTCAAGGTTTGAGCGAATCCATTGATGTAACCGGCCGGCTTCGTAAGATGCCGGCCGAGGCCGGCGACCCGGTGGCCTATAACCTGGCCATCGGCGACAACCGCATTACCCTGAATGACCTTGTTGGTCATAAGGTCCGGCTGAATTTTGATGGCGTGATTCGCTGTATTCATTGCGATCGCACCACCAAAAAGAGTTTCAATCAGGGCTACTGCTATCCGTGTTTCCGAAAGCTGGCCGCCTGCGACAGCTGCATCATGAGCCCGGAAAAATGCCACTATCACCTGGGTACCTGCCGGGAGCCGGAGTGGGGCGAGGCCAACTGCATGGTTGAACATGTTGTGTATCTGGCCAATTCCAGCGGCTTGAAAGTGGGTATAACACGGGCCACCCAGGTACCGACCCGCTGGATTGATCAGGGGGCGGTAACGGCGATACCGATGCTGCGGGTCGCCAGCCGTTACCTGTCTGGTCTGGTGGAAGTGGCGTGCAAGAACCACGTGGCCGACCGCACCAACTGGCGAGCCATGCTAAAGGGTGATGTGCCGGAGCTGGATCTGGTGCAGGAGCGTGAGCGCCTGTTGGACTTGATCGCAGACGACCTGGCGCAATTGCGGGCGCAGCATGGTGAAGACAGCATACGAATTGTGGACGAAGCCACACTTGGGCTGGGTTATCCGGTTCAGGTATGGCCGGCCAAGGTGAAAACCCATAATCTGGACAAAACGCCGGAAGTGGAAGGCTTGCTGGAAGGTATCAAAGGCCAGTATCTGATGCTCGACACCGGTGTAATCAATATCCGCAAGTTTACCGGCTATGAAGTCCGGTTCCGGGTTCTTGACTGAATCCGCCATGTCTTTTCTCTGGAGAGTATGAATGCGAACCAACCAGCCACAAACCATTTACCTGAGTGAATACAAGGTTCCTGCGTATCTGGTTGATCAGGTGGATCTGCGTTTCGAATTATTTGAAGACGGCGCCCGTGTGCACAGTACCCTGACTGTGCGCCGCAACCCGGACTCCGGGGAGAGCGCTGCCCCTCTGTTTCTGCACGGTGATAGTCTGCAACTGGAATCGGTTGCCCTGAATGGCTCGCCTCTACGCACCGGTGAGTTCGAAGACCGTGGCGATGCGCTGGTCGTGCCCTCGGTGCCGGAAAAATTCGAGCTGCAGGTAGTGACCTGGATCGAACCTCAGAACAACACCCGGCTGGAAGGTTTGTACAAGTCCTCCGGTATGTTCTGCACTCAGTGCGAGGCGGAAGGGTTTCGCTGCATTACCTTCTATCCGGACCGGCCGGATGTCATGGCACGCTTCCGTACCCGTATCGAGGCAGACAAAAGCGCCTATCCCGTGCTGCTTTCCAATGGTAACCCGGTGGATAACGGCGAGCTGGAAAACGGTCGCCATTTTGTCACCTGGGAAGACCCGTTCCCCAAGCCGGCTTACCTCTTTGCCCTGGTAGCCGGAGACCTGGTGGAGAAAAAAGATACCTTCACCACCTGTTCCGGCCGCAACATTGATCTGCGGATGTATGTCGAGCCCCGCAACGCGAAGAAGTGTGATTTCGCGATGGATGCCCTCAAGCGTTCCATGCGCTGGGACGAAGATGTCTACGGGCGGGAGTACGACCTGGATATCTTCATGATCGTGGCGGTGGACGACTTCAATATGGGCGCCATGGAAAACAAAGGGCTGAATATTTTCAACTCTTCGTGCGTGCTGGCCAGTCAGGAGACCGCCACGGACGCCGCTTTCCAGCGTATCGAGGCCATCGTCGCCCACGAATACTTCCATAACTGGTCCGGCAACCGGGTAACCTGCCGCGACTGGTTTCAGCTGAGCCTGAAAGAGGGCTTTACGGTGTTCCGGGATTCCCAGTTCTCTGCCGATATGGGATCGCCGACTGTGAAACGAATAGAGGATGCCACCCTGCTGCGCACAGCACAGTTTGCTGAGGATGCCGGCCCCATGGCCCACCCGGTGCGCCCGGCGTCTTACATGGAGATCTCCAACTTCTATACCCTGACCATCTACGAAAAGGGTGCCGAAGTGGTTCGGATGATCCACAACCTCCTTGGTGACGAGATGTTCCGTAAGGGCAGCGATCTGTACTTCCAGCGCCATGACGGGCAGGCGGTCACCACCGATGATTTTGTTCGCGCTATGGAAGACGCCTCCGGGCGGGACCTGGGCCAGTTCCGGCTATGGTATGAGCAAGCCGGCACGCCGGTGGTTTCGGTGTCTGATGAGTACGGCGAGTCGAGCGGTATCTATCGGCTTACCGTGCGCCAGAGTATTCCTGACACGCCAGGCCAGACCGGCAAGAAGCCGCAGCATATTCCATTTGCGCTCGGCCTTCTGGGCGCCGACGGGCAGCCTCTGCCCCTGAAGCTGAGTGGTGAGAGTGGCGAAGCGCCTCTGGAGCGGGTGCTGGAGCTGAGCCAGGCGGAACACTGCTTTGAGTTTGAGGGCCTGTCGGAGCGCCCGGTACCTTCTCTGCTGAGAGATTTTTCTGCCCCCGTGCGGGTGCACTACCCCTGGACGCGGGAACAACTACTGTTCCTGATGAGCCATGATCCGGACGGTTTTAACCGCTGGGACGCAGGCCAGCGCCTGGCCGTGGATGTGATTCAGTCTCTGGTGGGAGAGTTTGAGTCTGCCGAGGTGGAGCCGCGCCTCGTGGATGCCTATCGGTCGTTGCTGCAGGACAGCGAGCTGGATCAGGCTCTGATGGCAAAGATGCTGCAGTTGCCTTCCGAGGCCTATCTCATTGAGCTGGCGGAGCAGGCTGATGTTGCTGCCATTCACCAGGCCCGTGAAAAGGTGCTTGGTTATTTGGCTGAAGGCCTGCGGGATGAACTCATGGCCTGTTATCAGCGTAACGCCGGGCAGGGCGATTACCAGCTGACGCCCGAGGCCATTGCCCGCCGCAGTCTCCGTAACACCGCGCTGGGCTGGTTGCTGCATATTGGTGATCAGGAAGCGCTGGCGCTGGCCAAAGAGCAGTTCCGGGGTGCTGATAACATGACTGACCGGCTCGGCGCACTGCGAGCGTTGGTGAATTCTGATTTCGCGGAAGATCGTACACAGGCCCTGGAAGCCTTTTACAAGCGATTCAGCGACGACCCGCAAGTGGTAGAGTTGTGGTTCTCGGTGCAGGCCTCCAGCGATCGTGCAGGTCAGCTGCCGCAGATACGGCAGTTGCTCGATCACCCGGCGTTTGACTGGAAGAATCCGAACAAGGTGCGCTCTGTCGTGGGTGCCTTTGCGGCCCAGAACCTGGCGGCATTCCACAATCCTGACGGCAGCGGGTATGAATTCCTTGCCGAGCAGGTATGCCGACTGGATGACAGCAATCCCCAGATTGCGGCGCGACTGGTGGCACCGCTGACCCGTTGGCGGAAGTTCGCTCCCGGGTATAGCAAACAGATGAAATCGGCACTGGAGCGGATTCGCGATAAAGCCGAGTTGTCCAGAGACGTGTATGAAGTAGTGCACAAGAGCCTGGCAGACTGACGCCGGAGCCTGGCCCCGCGACTGATGCCGTGGGGCCCTTTGTCTGGCTGTGATTGTAAAGCCGTCGTCACAGCCGGATACAAAATCGCACTTTCGGTCGATAGACAATGTTGCCGGATCGGCTAATCTGTCAGAAAGTCTGCGATTGCATCAGACGATAACAAAAAGGCCCACAGAGGCTTCCAGACGGATTTAAGGTTGCACAATGAGATACAACAAAAACGTTTTGTTTGGCGGGTTGCTGGCTCTGTCCTTTGCTGCTTCGCCACTTCAGGCGGCAGTGTCGTCATCCGAGGCAGCGCGCCTTGGCCAGGATCTCACCCCGTTCGGTTCACCCAAGGCCGGTAACGATGCCGGCACCATTCCGGCGTGGGATGGCGGCCTGACGGAGCCGCCGGCTGGCTACGAAGGCAGCGGGCAGCACCATATCAATCCATTCCCCGACGACGAAGTGCTGTTTACCATAACAGCCTCCAACATGGATCAGTACAGCGAGTATCTGACCGATGGCGTCCGGGCGATGCTGGAAACCTACCCGACCACCTTCCGCATACCCGTGTATCAGTCCCGGCGCACCCACGCGGTGCCCGAATGGGTGGCTGAAAACACCCGTAAGAACGCGGTGAATGCCGAGATTGTGGGTGAGGCAGAGGGTATTGAGGGTGCCTTTGGTGGCTATCCTTTCCCGATTCTTCACGGCAATAACGAAGAAAAGGCCTGGCAGGTAATCTGGAACCACCTGACCCGTTGGCGCGGTGTTTCTGTCACCCGGCGCTCCAGTGAGGTGGCGGTTCAGACCAACGGCGACTACAGCCTGGTGACCTCTCAGCAGGAAGCGTTCTTCAACTTCTACAACCCTGAGGGTGGTGAAGAAGATCTGGACAACGTGATCTTCTACTATCTGTCGTTCACTCAGTCGCCACCCCGTCTTGCCGGTGGCGCCATTCTGATTCACGAAACCCTGAACCAGATCATCAATCCGCGCAATGGCTGGGGCTATAACGCTGGTCAACGTCGTGTCCGCCGTGCTCCGAACCTGGGCTACGACTCACCGATTGCGGCCTCTGATAACCTGCGTACCGCTGATGACACCGATATCTTCAATGGTGCCATGGACCGCTATAACTGGGATTACGAAGGTGTTCGGGAAATCTACATTCCCTACAACAACTACCGAATCGGTGAGAAGGGAACGCCTTACTCTGAAATTCTGGGTATGTCCCACCTCAATCCTGATCTGACCCGCTGGGAGCTGCACCGCGTGCACGTGGTCGAAGCGACCCTCAAGGAAGGTGAGCGTCACATCTATGGTAAGCGTCGCTTCTATGTGGATGAAGACAGCTGGAACACCGTATTGCTCGACCAGTATGACGGTCGCGGCAATCTCTGGCGTGTGACCATGGGTATTCCCAAGAACTACTACGAGTTGCCGGGAGTTTGGACGGTGCTTGATGTGTATCACGATCTCCAGGCCCGTCGATATCACGTGTTGGGTCTGGATACCGAAGAGCCGAATACCCGTGTATTTACCAATGATGTACCAAACACACGGTACTTCTCGCCAGCTTCTTTGCGCAGGCGAAGCGTACGCTGAGGCTTCGGCGCCGGTTTGATCCGGCGCCTGAGGCCACAAGCAGGATGTCGACCGGCGGCCCAGGGGTCTGCCGGTTTGTTTGCGAAGGCTGCTGCCAGTCGTGCAGCAGGCGCATCAGGATTTAACCAACGTAAAGGCAATCTGAATGGCTAAAAGGTTCATGTGCGAGACACTGGGAACTGCCTGCCTTGGCCTCTCTATGGCACTGGCAGCTCCAGCGGCATTTGCACTCGCGGATATTATCGAGACACCGGCGAGGCCAACAGAACTGGCTCCCCAGTCACTACTGACCGACGCAACCCGCGCAGGCGATCGAATCGTGTCAGTGGGTGAGCGTGGGCACGTAATCTATTCCGACGATCAGGGCCAGTCGTGGACGCAGGCCGAGGTGCCGGTGGCGGTCACGTTGACCGCCGTTGATTTTGGCACCGAGCAGCATGGCTGGGTGGTTGGCCACAGCGGTGTTGTGCTGCATTCCAGCGATTCCGGGGAGACCTGGGAGCTGCAGCTCGATGGTATTCAGGCCGCCGAGCTGGTGATTGCCAGCAAGGAAGACCAGATTGCTGAGCTGGAAGAGCGCATTGAACAGGCTCCGGAAGAAGAGAAGGCTGACCTGGAGTGGGCGCTTGACGATCTGTTCTTCGCCCTCGAAAACACCCAGGCAGATATGGAAATCGGGCCGGTTAACCCGTTCCTTGATGTCTGGTTCGAAGACGAGAACCACGGTTTTGTGGTGGGTGCCTATGGCATGATTCTGCGAACCCAGGATGGTGGGCAGACCTGGGAAGACTGGGCGCCGAAACTCGATAACCCAACCAACTTCCACTACAACAGCATCACCGAGGTAGCGGGTGGCGCGCTGGTGGTGGTCGGTGAAGCTGGTCAGATTCACGTTTCTGTTGACGGCGGCGAATCCTGGGAGAAGCGGGAAAGCCCATACGATGGCTCCCTGTTTGGCGTCACCGGAACCGGACGGGTGAACGAGGTGCTGGCGTTCGGCTTGCGGGGCAACACTCTGCTGTCGACCGATCTTGGCCGTAGCTGGACCATGGTGCCCAATGAGGGCGGCGCCACCCTGAATAACGCGGCGGTGGCCGAGGATGGACGCATTACCCTGGTGGGAAATGGCGGCGCAGTGCTGATGAGCACCAACAATGGTGAAAGCTTCCGCCCCTACTTCCGCAATGACCGGGAAGGTGTCATGGGTGTGGTTCCATTGCCGGGAACCAATCTATTGCTGGTCGGCGAAGGCGGTGTTGAGATTACCGACGCTCGCGGCCGGAACCTGAATTAACGCCCTGGTGTGGCATCAACGGATTAATGGATAGAGGGGTTTTTTAATGTCTGACCCGATGCATGACAGGGGTGAACATTACCTGACAACGCCCAAGGCGGAACCGTTCCTTGAGCGTTTACTTTTCAACAACCGGGCGCTGATCCTGGTCGCCTTTTTTGTGCTGACGCTGTTTCTTGGCTACAACGCCATCAAAATTCAGCCGGATGCCAGTTTTGAGCGGATGATTCCGCTGGAACATCCGTACATCGTCAATATGCTGGATCACCGGGACGACCTGGACAACCTGGGTAACTTTGTCCGGATTGCGGTTGCCGTGGAAGAAGGCGACATCTTTACTGCCGAATACATGGAAACCCTCAAGCAGATCACCGATGAGGTGTTCTATCTGAATGGGGTGGACCGTTCCGGCCTGAAAACCTTGTGGACATCGAACGTTCGCTGGGTAGAGGTTACCGAGCAGGGCTTCCAGGGCGGTACGGTTATTCCGGATGGCTACGATGGCTCCCGGGAGAGCCTGGAGCAGTTGCGCCAGAACGTATTGCGTTCGAACGAAGTGGGTCGTCTGATATCAGACAACTTCAAATCCACGATTGTGTATGCGCCCCTGTATGAGAAAAATCCGGAAACTGGTGAGGCTCTGGATTACGCAGCATTCTCCCGTGAGCTGGAAGAGAAGATCCGGGAGAAGTACGAAGCACAGAATCCGAACGTCAATATTCACATTGTTGGTTTCGCCAAGAAAGTCGGTGACCTGATTGAGGGCATCGGCTCCATTGCCTGGTTTGCCGGCATTACCATTCTGCTGACCACGCTGTTGCTGTTCTGGTATTCCCGCTGCATCGCCGGAACACTGGTGCCGATCTTTACCTCAATCATTGCCGTGTTCTGGCAGTTGGGGGCCCTGCGGCTGCTGGGCTATGGCCTGGATCCATACTCGGTACTGGTGCCGTTTCTGGTGTTCGCGATCGGTATCAGTCATGGTGTTCAGATCGTTAATGCCATGGCGGTTGAGTCGGCCAAAGGTTTCGATGCCGTCACCTCAGCACGTCTGGCGTTCCGGGCTCTTTACATTCCGGGCATGCTGGCGCTGATTTCTGATGCTGTCGGCTTCCTCACGCTGGTGTTTATCGAAATCGACGTTATTCGTGATCTGGCTGTGGCGGCCGGTCTGGGTGTGGCGTTCGTCATTATCACCAACCTGGTGCTGCACGTTCTGATCATGTCTTACATCGGCATCTCCAAAGGCGGTGTCCAGCATGTTCAGAATCATGGTGAAAAGCAGGACCGCAAGTGGCGGGTCATGTCCTACTTCTCCCATCCGGGGGTTGCGCCGATTTCCCTGCTGATCGCGGTGATCGGCCTGGGGCTGGGCATGTACTACAAGCAGGACCTGAAAGTGGGTGACCTGGACCAGGGTGCGCCCGAATTGCGCCCGGATTCCCGCTATAACAAGGATAACGCCTACATCATCAACAATTATTCCACCAGTGCAGACGTGCTTGTGGTGATGGTGAAGACCCCGGAAGAACAATGTACCCAGTACAACGTACTCCGGGCCATGGACAGTCTGCAGTGGGAGCTGCAGAACACTCCGGGTGTGCAGAGCTCCGCCTCCCTGGCTGATGTCTCCAAGCTGGTTACCAAGGCTCTGAACGAGGGTAACTGGAAGTGGTACGAGATTTCCCGCAACCAGACCATCATCAATGCCTCCATTCGTGACGCGCCGGCAGGTTTGATTAATACCAACTGCAGCCTCACGCCGGTTCTGGTGTTCCTGGAAGATCACAAGGCGGAAACTCTGGAAACGGTAGTCGAGCGGGTCGAACAGTTCGCCGATGCCAACAGCAACGAGGAGCATACCTTCCTGCTGGCAGCTGGTAACGCCGGTATCGAAGCGGCGACTAACGAGGTGATCTCGAACGCCAAGGACATGATGTTGCTGCTGGTGTATGGCGTAGTGAGTTTGCTCTGCTTCCTGACCTTCCGCTCCATCAGGGCTGTGGCCTGTATTGTGATTCCGCTGGGCCTGACCTCCATCCTGTGTGAGGCGATCATGGCGGTGTCCGGTATCGGCATCAAGGTGGCCACGCTGCCGGTGATTGCGTTGGGTGTGGGTATCGGTGTGGACTACGGTATCTATATCTACAGCAAACTTGAAAAGTTCCTGCTGGAGGGCAAGACGCTGCAGGAGGCGTACTATGAAACCCTGCGCTCCACCGGTAAGGCGGTTATCTTTACCGGTGTGACTCTGGGTCTTGGTGTTGTGACCTGGATATTCTCTCCGATAAAGTTCCAGGCGGACATGGGCTTCCTGCTGTTCTTCATGTTCCTGTGGAACATGGTAGGGGCAATCTGGCTGCTGCCGGCCCTGGCGAGATTCCTGCTTCGCCCGGACAAGATGCTGGCGAAAGCACGGGCTGCGAAGTCCTGAAAATCGCCCTGAACCAGCAAAAAAGCCCGCCTGTGCGGGCTTTTTTGTTGATAGGTCAGCTGGTTAGCGTGCTAATCCTTCCTTTATTTATGGCCAGAAGTGTTCTATGTTCTAGAACGAACCGGATGTTTGCCCGTATACCCGTGCGGGTAATCGACTATAACTATCAAGAAAAGGAAGAGCACACATGACACTGAAACTCAAAGCGTCCGCTTTTGCCGTTGCAGCCGCCGTGAGCCTGGGTGCCGCGTCCTCTGCGGTTTCCGCGCAGGAACAGCGCTTCGTGACCATCGGTACCGGTGGTGTTACCGGCGTTTATTATCCGGCGGGTGGCGCTATCTGTCGCCTGGTGAATATGGATCGCAAGGAGCATGGTATCCGTTGCTCGGTTGAGAGTACCGGTGGCTCCGTTTACAACCTGAACGCCATTCGCCAGGGCGAGCTGGACTTGGCTGTTGCCCAGTCCGACTGGCAATACCACGCCTACAATGGCACCAGCCAGTTTGAAGATGCGGGCAAGAACGAGAAGCTGCGTGCGGTCTTCTCTCTGCACCCTGAGCCGTTCACCGTGGTTGCCAGCAAAGGTTCCGGCATCAAGACCTTTGAAGACCTGGAAGGTAAGCGCGTGTCTGTGGGTAATCCGGGTTCTGGCCAGCGCGCCACAGCAGAAGTGCTGATGGATGAAATGGGCTGGACTATGGATAAGTTCTCGCTGGCGGCTGAGATCAAGGCTGCCGAGCAGTCCCAGGCGCTGTGCGATGGCAACATTGACGCTTTCTTCTATACCGTTGGCCACCCCTCCGGTGCCATCAAGGAAGCCACCACGTCCTGTGACAGTGTAATTGTTGCCGTTGACAACAAGGCGACAGAAGCGTTGATCAAGGAAAACCCATACTACCGTAAGGCAGTGATTCCGGGTGGCATGTACCGTGGTTCCGACGAAGATGTAACCACCTTTGGTGTGGCTGCTACGTTCGTTTCCTCAACTGACGTTCCGGAAGATGTCGTTTACGAAGTGGTCAAGGCCGTGTTCGAGAACTTCGACAGCTTCAAGCGTCTGCACCCTGCCTTCGGCAACCTGAAGAAAGAAGAAATGGTCTCTGATGCCCTGAGTGCGCCGCTGCACCCGGGCGCGGCCAAGTACTATCGCGAGGCTGGCCTGATCGACTGATCGGCCAGGCATGTCAACAGAGCGGGCTGAGGCCCGCTCTGTTGATTCAGTAAGGTTATTTCCCATCACAGGAACATTCTATGGCAAAGAATGACCCCGGTACCGGGGCGGGAGTGGATGCCAGCAAGGTAGAACAGGTATTGCAGACCGAAACCGGAGGCCGGGCGCTGACCGGGCCTGCAGCGGTCATCCTGTTCATCGTTCCGGTGTGCTGGTCGTTGTTCCAGCTCTGGATTGCATCACCCCTGCCGTTCATTCTGAATTTCGGAATATTCAATTCCACCGAAGCGCGCTCAATCCATCTGGCGTTTGCGGTGTTTCTTGCATTCTCGGCATTCCCGATGATCAAGGGGGTGCATGCCAACAAGGTGCCCATATATGACTGGGTGTTGGCTTTGGCTGCTGCATTTGCGGCTTCCTATCTTTATGTTTTTTATGATGCTCTTTCGCAGAGGCCGGGGGCACCAACCACCATGGATCTCTGGGTGGCGTTGGGTGGCCTGGTATTGCTGCTGGAAGCTACCCGGAGGGCCCTTGGGCTCCCGCTGACTGTTGTTGCGGCGGTATTTATTGCCTACTCACTGGCCGGCCCTTACATGCCGGATGTGATTTCTCATAAAGGCGTGAGTCTGAACAAGCTGGCTTCCCACCAATGGCTCGGAACCGAGGGGGTATTCGGGGTTGCTCTTGGGGTATCTACCAGCTTTGTTTTCCTGTTTGTGTTGTTCGGTGCCTTGCTTGAGCGGGCGGGAGCCGGTAACTACTTTATCAAGGTGGCTTACGCCATGCTGGGGCATATGCGCGGAGGCCCGGCCAAGGCGGCGGTGGTTTCCAGTGGCCTGAGTGGAGTGATTTCCGGATCCTCCATCGCCAATGTGGTGACCACCGGTACCTTCACGATCCCCCTGATGAAACGGGTCGGTTTCCCGGCAACCAAAGCCGGCGCGGTTGAAGTGGCTGCGTCCACCAACGGCCAGCTTACCCCGCCAATCATGGGGGCCGCGGCCTTCCTGATGGTCGAGTACGTGGGGATTTCCTATCTCGAGGTGATCAAGCACGCCATTCTGCCGGCACTGATTTCCTATGTTGCCCTGATTTACATCGTCCATCTGGAAGCCTGCAAGCTGAAGATGGAAGGGGTAGAGCGGCTGAATCGTCCAACCCTGGCCCAGCGCATGCTGAACTGGGTGGTCATTCTGATTGGCCTGATCGTACTGACCTTCGCGGTTTATTACGGGGTTGGCTGGACCAAAGGGGTGCTGGGTGAGGCTGCGCCTTGGGTGCTCGGGCCAATTCTGGTTCTGATCTATGCGGGACTGGTTGGATACGCCACCCGATTCCCGGAGCTGGAGGAAGACGATCCCAACAAAGAGATGACCGAGTTGCCGGAGGTGGGGCCCACGGTTAAAACCGGGCTCTACTATCTGCTGCCGGTGGTGGTGCTGGTCTGGTGTCTGACGGTTGAACGCTTTTCGCCCCAGCTGTCTGCCTTCTGGGCGACCTTGTTCATGATCTTTATCGTTATTACCCAGCGGCCACTGAAGGCCTTTTTCCGCAAGCATGGCGGATTGGTTTCTGAGTTCACCGGCGGCATCAGTGATTTGTTCCATTCGCTGGCGACCGGCGCCAGGAACATGGTGGGTATCGGCGTTGCGACAGCAACGGCCGGCATCGTAGTTGGTACGGTGACGCTGACCGGTATCGGCCTGGTGATGACTCAGTTCGTGGAATTCCTGTCTGGCGGAAATCTGCTGCTGATGCTCATCTTCACTGCTGTGATCAGTCTGATTCTGGGGATGGGATTGCCGACAACCGCCAACTACATTGTGGTTTCCACCTTGATGGCTCCGGTTATCGTAACCCTGGGGGCCCAGAATGGCCTGATCGTTCCGCTGATTGCGGTGCACCTGTTCGTGTTCTATTTCGGGATACTGGCGGATGATACGCCGCCCGTGGGGTTGGCCGCCTACGCGGCGGCCGCAATCTCAGGGGCAGACCCGATCCGAACGGGTGTCCAGGGTTTTACCTACGATATTCGAACCGCCATCCTGCCGTTCATGTTCATCTTCAATACGCAGCTGTTGTTGATTGGCCTGACTGGCTGGTTTGATCTGCTGGTTACGGTGTTCAGTGCCGTCACGGCCATGCTGGTGTTCTCGGCGGCAACTCAGGGCTTCTGGTTCACCCGGAGCCGGAAGTGGGAAACCCTGTTGTTGTTGCTGATTACCTTCACCATGTTCCGGCCCGGTTTCTGGTGGGACATGATCTATCCGCCGAACGAAGAACGGCCGGGGACAGCCGTTATGGAATATGTGGCGGATGTGCCTGCTGACGGTGAGGTGGTGCTGAAGGTGTCAGGCATGGCGCTGGATGGCAGTGATGTCACCACCTACGTCGAGCTTGAGATCCCTGAAGGTGAAACCGCGCAGGAGCGCCTGGCGGGTGCAGGCCTGGAAGTGTCAGAGCAGGGCGGTGATCTGGTGGTGGATTTCGTCAACTTTGGCAGTGCCGCGGAAGATGCCGGTATCCAGTTTGGCTGGACCATTGATGCAGTACAGATTGAGCTGGAGCGGCCACCAAAAGAGTTGATGTTTATCCCGGCACTTTTACTGTTGGGCCTGGTCGCTTTCGGACAGCTCAGGCGCAAGGCACGGGAGGATGCTCAACCCCAGCCGGCCTGATTGGCTTCGGCTCCGTAAAAACCCGGCGTTGCTGCCGGGTTTTTTTCTGTTAGACTCGCCCTCAAATCCGGCTCGCGGTTTGTGTCGCGCAGTCCGGCAACCAAGTGATCTTTGGTATAGATCACCGCTGAGAAACCACGAGGAGATCATCATGCCCGTCATTACCCTGCCAGATGGCAGTCATCGCAGTTTTGCTGAACCCGTAACCGTACACGACGTTGCCGCAGACATTGGCGCGGGCCTGGCCAAAGCGGCCCTGGCCGGAAAGGTTAACGGAAAGCTTGTGGATACCAGCCACCTGATTGAAAACGATACAGAGCTGGCGATTGTGACGGAGCGTGATGAAGACGGCGTGGATATTATTCGCCACTCCACTGCTCACCTGATGGCCATGGCGGTTCAGGAGCTGTTCCCTGGCGCCCAGGTCACCATCGGTCCGGTAATCGAGAACGGCTTCTACTACGACTTCAAATATGAGCGCCCGTTTACCAATGAAGACATGGCGCGCATTGAAAAGCGTATGGAAGAACTCGCGAAACAGGATCTGCCGGTTTCCCGCTCCATTATGTCCCGGGACGAAGCGATCAAGCTGTTTAACGAGATGGGCGAGGAGTACAAGGTTCGCATCATCGAAGACATTCCGGGAGAGGAAGACCTGTCATTCTATCGTCAGGGCGACTTCATCGATCTGTGTCGTGGTCCTCACGTGCCCAGCACCGGTAAGCTCAAGGCCTTCAAGCTGACCAAGGTGGCCGGTGCCTATTGGCGTGGCGATACCAGTAATGAGCAGCTGCAGCGTATCTACGGTACTGCCTGGGGTAACAAGAAAGACCTCAAGGCCTACCTGCACCGCCTGGAAGAAGCTGAAAAAAGGGATCATCGCAAGATTGGCAAGAAGCTGGGCCTGTTCCACATGCAGGAAGAAGCCCCGGGTATGGTGTTCTGGCATCCGGATGGCTGGTCCCTCTATCAGGAGGTGGAACAGTACATGCGTGCCCAGCAGCATAAGCATGGCTACAAGGAGATCAAGACACCTCAGGTGGTGTCGCGGACCCTGTGGGAAAAGTCCGGCCACTGGGACAAGTTCAAGGACGACATGTTTACCACTGAGTCCGAGAAGCACGATTACGCCATCAAGCCCATGAACTGTCCGTGTCACGTGCAGGTGTTTAATCAGGGCCTGAAGAGCTACAAGGATCTGCCGCTGCGCCTGGCCGAGTTTGGCTCCTGCCACCGGAATGAAGCTTCTGGCGCGTTGCATGGACTGATGCGGGTGCGTGGTTTTACCCAGGATGATGCCCATATCTTCTGTGAGGAAGATGCTATCCAGGAAGAAGTGTCTGCATTTATTGCCATGTTGCACGAGATATATGCAGACTTCGGCTTCAGTGAAATCCTTTACAAGCTGTCCACCCGCCCTGAAAAGCGGGTCGGGTCGGACGAAGTCTGGGACAAATCCGAGGCAGCGCTCGAGCAGGCGCTGAACCGTGAAGGGGTTGACTGGGAGCTGTTGCCGGGCGAAGGTGCCTTCTACGGCCCCAAGATCGAGTTTTCTCTGAAAGATTGCCTCGGTCGGGTGTGGCAGTGTGGTACCATCCAGGTCGACTTCTCGATGCCGGGTCGTCTGGGGGCGCAGTATGTGGCCGACAATTCCGAGCGCAAAACGCCGGTTATGCTGCATCGGGCTGTACTGGGTTCCTTTGAGCGCTTCATCGGTATCCTGATCGAGGAGTACGAGGGTGCTTTCCCAACCTGGCTGGCACCGACACAGGTTGCTGTCCTGAATATTACCGATAAACAGCGTGATTACTGTCAGAATCTGGCCAAAAAACTGGATTCTTTAGGCTATCGGGTTAATGCTGACTTGAGAAACGAGAAGATCGGCTTTAAAATCCGCGAGCATACTCTAAATAAGGTTCCCTATCTGGTTGTTGTTGGCGATAAAGAAATCGAGAACAACGCCGTTGCCGTCCGGACACGTAAGGGCGAAGACCTGGGAACCATGTCGGTCGACGATTTTGAAAAGCTGCTTGCAGCTGACGTCGAGCGCAAAGGTAGAACCAAAACGGAGATCTGATTATTAAACAGCGAGCGAATCGGGGTGGGCGCGCACCCAAGGCGCCTATCAATGAGAATATTGACGCAACTGAAGTCCGACTGATTGATGCCGAAGGCAATCAGGTCGGGATTGTTCCGATCGAAGACGCCCTGCGTATGGCGGAAGAGGCGACCCTGGATCTGGTGCAGGTTACGGATTCCGATCCGATCGTCTGTAAGATAATGGACTACGGCAAGAAGATCTTTGAAGAGAAAAAGGCCAAGGCGGCTGCCAAGAAAAAGCAGAAGCAGACGCAGGTCAAAGAGCTGAAGTTCCGACCAGGAACGGAAGAAGGGGATTATCAGGTCAAACTACGCAACCTGGTACGTTTCCTTGAGAACGGGGACCGCGGCAAGATCACAATCCGGTTCCGTGGACGTGAGATGGCACACCAGGAAATTGGTATGAAGCTCATGCAGCGGATTGAGGAAGATGTGGCAGAAATAGCCCAGGTTGAGATGCGGCCGAAAATGGAAGGCCGGCAGATGACCATGGTTATCGCACCCCGTAAGAAGAAGTGAACCTGATCCCGTGACGGGTCCCCCGCATTAGCGGGGGATTTGTCGTTCAGGGGCACAATTGTTTATCCAAAATAGAATGCGGAGTTTTAAAAATGCCGAAGATGAAAACCAAGAGCGGAGCTACCAAGCGGTTCAAGAAGACCGCCACTGGCTTCAAGCACAAGCAGTCCTTCACCAGCCACATCCTGACCAAGAAGAGCCCGAAGCGTAAGCGTCAGCTGCGCGGTACCAAGCTCATCGCCAAGTCGGACGTAGCGTCTATCAAGCGCATGACCGCGTGCTGATTCAGCCGCGCGAATCATTCCTTAGAAAGTAAAGGTAGAAGGATTAAAGTATGGCTCGTGTAAAGCGTGGCGTGGTAGCACGTCGTCGTCACAAGAAGATTCTCAATCAGGCCAAAGGTTACTACGGTGCCCGTAGCCGTGTTTACCGCGTTGCCAAGCAAGCGGTTATCAAGGCTGGTCAGTATGCCTACCGTGACCGTCGCAACCGTAAGCGTGCATTCCGCGCTCTGTGGATTGCCCGTATCAACGCTGGCGCCCGTGCAAACGGTCTGTCTTACAGCCGTCTGATCGCTGGTCTGAAGAAGGCGAATGTTGAAATCGATCGTAAGGTTCTGGCCGATCTGGCCATGAACGAACAGCAGGCGTTTGCCGCTGTTGTTGAGAAGGCCAAAGCGTCCCTGTGATCGCTTAAGCTCTTTCATCGATTGCTGATCGATCCGGGCGCCCCATGTTTCATGACGGCGCCTTCTGATAGGGGAAGGGCACGCTCTTCCCCTATTTTTGTTTTAACCTACCCCATTTCTGGTTTGGAGCAGGGTCAATGGAAAACCTGGAGCAACTGGTTCAGGACGGGTTGAATGCCGTAGAAAAGGCCGACAACCTGCAGGCGCTTGATCAAATTCGTGTGGAATACCTCGGCAAAAAGGGTGTGATTACCCAGCAGGCAAAAACTCTGGGCAAGCTCTCTGCGGAGGAGCGCCCGGCGGCCGGCCAGAAGATCAATGAAGCCAAGGGGCAGGTGGAGCAAGTCATCAACGCACGGCGGGCAGATCTTGAGAAAGCGGCCATTGAAGCCAGGCTTGCGGCGGAATCCATTGACGTAACACTTCCGGGGCGGGGGCAGGACCTGGGTGGTTTGCATCCGGTAACCCGCACCCTGCAGCGCATTGAGGAAATCTTTGCCCGTGCCGGTTATAGCGTAGAGCAAGGGCCTGAAATCGAAGACGATTACCACAACTTCGAAGCTCTGAATATTCCCGGGCACCACCCGGCCCGTGCCATGCACGATACTTTCTATTTCAATCCGGGTACCTTGCTCCGTACCCACACCTCACCGGTACAGATTCGGACCATGGAGGCAGGCAAGCCGCCGTTCCGCATGATCTGCCCCGGACGGGTCTATCGCTGTGATTCCGATATGACTCACACCCCTATGTTCCATCAGGTGGAAGGTCTGCTGGTGGAGAAGAATGTCAGCTTCGCGGACCTGAAAAGCACCGTGGAGGAATTCCTCAGGGTTTTCTTTGAGCGGGATCTGAAAGTTCGCTTCCGTCCCTCCTACTTCCCGTTCACCGAACCATCGGCGGAAGTGGATATTGAATGGGGACGTGAGCCGGATGGCAGCATCAAGTGGCTGGAAGTGATGGGCTGCGGCATGGTGCATCCGAAAGTGTTCGAATATTGCGGTATTGATTCCGAGGAATATCGCGGGTTTGCTTTTGGTCTGGGTGTTGAGCGCCTGGCCATGCTTCGTTATGGAGTAAAAGACCTGCGTATGTTCTTCGAAAACGACCTGCGTTTCCTTCGTCAGTTCCGTTGATACGACACCAGGAATTGGCGTAACAGGCTCAGAATCAACCGAATCAGGACAGGACCAGGATAATGAAATTCAGTGAACAGTGGCTGCGCGAGTGGGTAAACCCGAACATTGGCTCTCAGGAATTGATGGACCAGATCACCATGGCGGGGCTAGAAGTCGACGGCTTTGAGGCCGTGGCTGGCGAATTTTCCGGCGTGGTTGTGGGTGAGGTCGTTTCCGTTGCGCCCCATCCGGATGCCGACAAGCTGCGGGTGTGTCAGGTGAGCAATGGCGAGCAGACCGTGCAGGTGGTCTGTGGTGCCCCCAATGTTCGCGACGGGCTGAAGGTGCCTTTTGCCGAGGTGGGCGCTGTGCTGCCCGGCAATTTCAAGATCAAGAAAGCCAAGCTCCGGGGGCAGCCCTCCGAGGGTATGCTGTGTTCGGAATCCGAGCTGGGCTTGTCCGATAACCATGACGGCCTGATGGAGCTCCCGGAGGATGCCGAGGTTGGGCAGCCGGTGGTTGACTATCTGAAGCTGAATGACATCACCATTGATGTGGATCTGACCCCGAATCGCAGCGACTGTCTGTCCATCAAGGGCCTGGCCCGGGAAGTGGGCGTGTTGAACAGCCTGGTCACCAATGCGCCTTCCATTCCGCACGTGGAAGCGGTGCACTCGGAAGTGCCTGATATCCGGGTGGAAGCCCCTGAGGGTTGCCCCCGTTATCTGGGGCGTGTTCTGAGAAACGTCAATCTGCAGGCAGAAACGCCGCTCTGGATGCAGGAGAAGCTGCGTCGTTCCGGTATCCGTTCCATTGATGCGGCGGTGGATGTCACCAACTACGTCATGCTGGAACTGGGCCAGCCCATGCATGCCTTTGACCGGGATGAGATCAAAGGTGGGATTGTTGTGCGCATGGCTGGCTCGGGCGAAAAACTGGTATTGCTGGACGGTCAGGAGGTCGAGCTTACTCCGGAAACGCTGGTGATTGCCGACCACGAGAAGCCAGTGGCCATTGCCGGTGTGATGGGGGGCGAGCATTCCGGGGTGAGTGAGAAAACCCGGGATCTGGTGCTTGAATCCGCCTATTTTGACCCGATCACGCTGGCCGGCAAGGCTCGTCAATATGGCCTGCATACAGATGCCTCCCACCGTTTTGAGCGGGGCGTGGATTATGAGCTGGCACGGGATGCCATGGAGCGGGCAACCGGTCTGCTGATGGCTATTGTCGGGGGTGAGCCCGGCGAAATTGTCGAAGTGGCCAGCAAGGAACACCTGCCAAAGGCGCGGGTGATTGATCTGCGTGAGCAGCGCCTGGCGGATGTGTTGGGGCTTAGAATTGACCGCACTACCGTTGAAGAGATTCTCAGCCGGCTTGGCCTGCACATCGACAAGCTGTTGAAAGACGGCTGGCGTATCAGTGTGCCCAGCTTCCGGCCGGATATTTCCATCGAAGAAGACCTGATCGAAGAGGTCGGTCGCATTTTTGGTTATAACAATCTGCCGGTCACCGAGCCAACCGGCTCGCTTGGGCTGCGGGCCCGGGAAGAAGCGGTTCGGCCGCTGTCTGCTGTGCGTAACTTTTTCGTCGCCCATGGCTACCAGGAAGCGGTGACCTACAGCTTTGTTGATCCCAAGGTTCAACAGCTGGTGGATCCGGAACGTGAGGGGATTGCGTTGGCCAATCCCATCTCGTCGGATCTTTCGGTGATGCGCACGACGCTGTGGAGCGGCCTGCTTAAAACCGTGGGCTACAACCAGAACCGGCAGCAGCCCCGTATTCGCCTGTTTGAGACCGGTTTGCGATTCGTTCAGGATGCCGATGGCATCAGTCAGCAGCCGATGCTGGCAGGGGTGGTGGTTGGTAACCAGAATCCCGAAAACTGGGTAAACGGTCGCAGAACCACGGATTTCTTTGATGTAAAAGGGGAATTGGAAAGCCTGTTCCGACTGCTTGGCATCGAGGTTGATTTTATTGCCAGCCAGCACCCTGCGCTGCATCCGGGCCAGACGGCGGAACTGTTGAGGGATGGCGAGCATGTGGGCTGGCTGGGTGCACTGCATCCACAAGTTCAGAAAAATCTTGAACTTAATGGCACGATCCTGATGTTTGAGCTATTCTTGAATTCGATCGTTGCCGGTTATGTGCCTAATTTCAAAGATATTTCAAAATTCCCGGAAGTTCGCCGGGATTTGGCTATCATTATCGGGAGCGATGTGGCGTTCGCCCAGGTAGAACATGTGGCCCGTAAACATGCTGGCGAGCACCTCACGGCGTTGCGTGTGTTTGATGTCTATGAAGGTGAAAGCCTGGGTGAGGGTAACCGAAGCCTGGCTTTGAGCCTGTTCTGGCAGCATCCTGAACGCACGCTTAACGAGGACGAAGTGCATTCGCTCTTCAATGGGGTTATCGATGCCCTGAAAGAAGAGTTGGGGGCAACACTGAGGAGTTGACAGATGGCGGCTTTGACGAAAGCGGACATGGCAGAGCGCTTGTACGAGGAGTTGGGGCTTAACAAGCGGGAAGCCAAGGAAATGGTGGAAGCTTTCTTCGACGAAATCAGAGGCGCACTCAGCCACAACGAGCAGGTGAAGTTGTCGGGTTTCGGCAACTTCGATCTCAGGGACAAGAAGCAGCGACCGGGACGGAACCCGAAAACGGGTGAGGAAATTCCCATCAGTGCACGGCGCGTAGTTACGTTTCGACCAGGTCAGAAACTGAAGCAGAAAGTAGAAGCGTATGCTGGAACCCAGTCATAACAATGAGCTCCCGGTTATTCCGGGCAAGCGTTATTTCACCATTGGTGAAGTAGCCGAGCTGTGTGCGGTCAAGGCGCATGTGTTGCGCTATTGGGAGCAGGAATTCCCGCAGCTGTCGCCGGTCAAGCGCCGGGGCAATCGCCGTTACTATCAGCGCGCGGATGTGATCACCATCCGCCAGATCCGCAGCCTGCTGTACGATCAGGGCTACACCATTGGTGGTGCCAAACAGAAGCTCAGCAGCAGCGAAGTGAAGGATGATACCTCACAGTACAGGCAGTTGATCCGTCAGATGATCACCGAGCTTGAGGAAGTGCTGGATGTGCTGAACACGCCGGTGCGTTGAGGCAGCCGTAAGCCTGTCTGCATTGAAGAACGACAAAAGGCCAGAGTGGCGCGAGCTGCTCTGGCCTTTGTGTTTCTGGAGCTTGCAGGCCTATCTTGTTTTGCAGGTCTTGATGCCGAGCAGGGAATAGGCAGGGCAGTTACCCACCAGTGCTGTGGCCAGCGGTACAATGCCAATCCAGCCCCAGGGTGTCTGAGGGCCAACAAAGACTAGGGCCAGCAGGACAACACCCACGATGGCACGAATAATACGATCAGCGGAACCCATGTTTACCGTCATCTTGGTCTCTCCTGTGTGATGTCGGATGATGGTTTGACTATAGGCCTGTTATTGGCCGGGTTCAGTGATAAAGTCACACAGGCAGACGACTTTCGATACAAGGCAATGCGGAATGGCCAGGCACAGTATTCTCGACACACTACACGACTCCCTGCGCAAAGATGCCCTGGAGGGTCTCCAGGCCATGCGTTTCCCTCCCGGGCAGGTGCTGTTCAGTGCCGGAGAACATTGCCGGGGGCTTCCCCTGGTGCTGGATGGCAGTATCAAGGTGCAGATGACCGGAGCATCTGGCCACAGCATCGTGCTCTACCGTATGGGCGCTGACGATATCTGCACGTTGTCCATTGGCTGTCTGATGACGGGGCGTGGCTACCGGGCTGAAGCCATCGTTGAAGATGAGGCAGAAGCCGCCATTATCCCGCGCGGATTATTCGATCGGCTGATGGATCAGTCGGCAGAGTTCCGGCTGGGGATTATGGAGTCCTATGGCCGTCGTCTTGACGATCTGATGTTGTTGGTTGAAGAAGTAGCGTTTCACCGCATGGATGAGCGTCTGGAGGAGTGGCTTCAGGTCCGTGCGGCTGCTGGTCAGAGTGTACTGAATATTACCCATCAGGAGCTGGCCGTGGAGCTGGGAACGGCCAGGGAAGTGGTCAGCCGACTGCTTAAAGAGCTTGAACGCCGGGGCCAGGTTCGTTTGGCCCGCGGCCGGGTAGAACTCACCGGATTACGGAAAACCGCTTCACCTGCGTGATAAACTGTGCGCCAGGCGCGCCAGCTGTTCTGAAGACTTCTCGAGGTTCGCTTCTGCCCGGCCATAGGCTTCCGTCAGGGTGATGGGCGCGGGGGTGATCGAGAAAGCCGCTGTTAACCCAACGCTATGGAGCGGAGCCAGTTCAGCCCCTAATTTTCCACACAGGCCAATCACTGGTACACCGCAGGCATGTGCCAGTCTGGACACGCCGGCCGGCGTTTTTCCAAAGGCGCTTTGAGCATCGATGGCACCTTCCGCGGTGATCACCAGATCCGCGTTGCGGATATGCTGCTCCAGTTTGACGGCCTCCATCACCAGCTCTATTCCCGGTTGGAGTCGGGCGCCCAGAATACCCTTGACCGTGCCACCGATACCCCCGGCCGCGCCACTGCCGGGAAAGCTGGCAATGTCCAGGCCCTGCGCCTTAACCAGACGGGAAAAATGCGCAAGATTGGCGTCCAGCTGACGAACGTCGTCTTCATTGGCGCCTTTCTGCGGCCCGAAAACCGCTGCCGCTCCCTCCGGGCCCAGCAACGCATTGGTAACATCACAGGCCACAATCAACTGGATGCCGTTGAGTCTGCGAATGGCAGGTTCAAGGTCCGCCGTGGCCAGTCGTGCCAGGCCTGCACCGCCGGGCCCGATTTCCTCGCTCTGGTTATCCAGCAGGCGCGCCCCCAGAGCCTGCAGTATGCCCGCGCCGCCATCCGTTGTGGCGCTTCCTCCCAGGCCCATGATCAATGTTTTCGGCCGGTGTTTCAGGGCTGCCAGAATCAACTCTCCGGTACCACGGCTGGTTGCCCGGAGCGCATCACGGGCCCCGGCGGGTACACAATGCAAGCCACTGGCTTCAGCTACCTCGATCACGGCGGTTTCGTTGTTATTGGCCAGGCCAAAGCGGGCCTCGATATGCTCACCCAGCGGGCCCGTGACGGCCACCGTATGCAGTTGCCCGCCCAGAGCCTCTGTCAGGGCCATTGTGGTTCCTTCACCCCCATCGGCGAGGGGGATTTCTACAATCGCATCCTCCGGGGCAGCGTTGCGCCAACCACGGGCGATGGCAGAGGCAACCTGCTGCGCTGAGAGGCATTCCTTGAAAGAGTCGGGGGCAACAACGATCCGCATCTTACTGTCCTCGGTCTTTAACGTTTTCCATCACTACAAAGGTGCTGGTCTGCAGTACGTGGGGCAGGCTGGAGATCTGTTCTCCCAGAACCTGCCGGTATTCGGCCATGTTGCGTGTACGTATTTTCAGAAGATAGTCGAAATTCGCCGCCATCATATGGCACTGCTCCACCGCCGAGATTTGCCGGACGGCCTCATTGAAGGCCGCCAGTGCCTTGCTGCTGGTGTCATTCAGGGTGACCTGGGCGAACGCAATATGAGAGAGCCCCAGCTTGGTCTGGTTCACCATGGCACTGTAGCCGGTAATGTACCCCTGATCTTCGAGCCGTTTCATACGTACCTGACAGGGAGTCTTTGATAAACCTACCCGGGAGGCCAGGTCGGTCACGGTAATGCGGCCGTTCTTCTGCAGTTCCCGGATGATGGAAAGATCGATTCTGTCGAGATCTGCCATGGCTGCTATCCTTTGAGATAGTGGATGGAATCTTTTTAAAAGGCCGAAACGTCTAATATTAGCGAAAGTGCAGGCTTATAGATAATTTTTCGGATATTAAAAAAGGAAAATAATAATCTATTTTTCAGCTGAACAGGCTAATTGCATGTACCTGCTTCGCTAAAATGCGGTCAGTATTCAAACAATCAGGAGGGTACACCATGAGTCTTCAGCAATCCGTGGCACCGGAGCTCAACGACATTCGCCAGGCGATCCGAGCAAACTACCTGGCAGATGAACACGAAGTGATCCACCGGCTGATTGCTGAGGCCCAGTTGTCGGATGAAACCCGCAAGGCCATTTCGGCCCGGGCAGCAGAGCTGGTGCGGGATGTGCGCAACAGCGCCCGCCCGACCATCATGGAAAAGTTTCTGGCCGAATACGGGCTGACCACCAAAGAAGGTGTGGCCCTGATGTGTCTGGCGGAGGCTCTGCTGCGGGTACCCGACAATCTCACCATCCAGGATCTGATTGAAGACAAGATCACCTCGGGTAACTGGGGCGCCCATGTGGGCAAGGCCAAGTCCGGAATGATCAACTCGGCCACCCTGGCCCTGCTGATGACCAGCAACCTGCTGAAGGATTCCGAGCGCCAGAGCGTGGGGGATACCTTGCGCAAGCTGGTCAAGCGCCTGGGCGAACCGGTTGTGCGCACCGTGGCGGGCCAGGCCATGAAGGAAATGGGGCGCCAGTTTGTACTGGGCCGCACCATTGAAGAGGCGCAGGACCGCGGCAAGGCCCAGGAAGAGCGGGGCTATACCTATTCCTACGACATGCTGGGCGAAGCCGCCCGCACCGATGCCGATGCCCAGCGTTATTACCAGGCCTACTCAGACGCTATTGACAGCATCAGCAAGCGCTGCGAAGGCGATGTAAGAACGAATCCGGGGATCTCGGTGAAGCTTTCGGCGCTGCTGGCGCGCTATGAGTACGGGCACAAAGAGCGGGTGATGAGTGAGCTCATGCCACGGGCACTCAAGCTCGCCAGGAAGGCGGCGGCGGCCAACATGGGCTTCAATATTGATGCCGAGGAGCAGGATCGTCTGGATCTTTCCCTGGATGTGATCGAAGCCATCCTGTCCGACCCGGAGTTGAAAGACTGGCAAGGCTTTGGTGTCGTGGTTCAGGCTTTCGGCAAGCGCGCCTCACAGACCCTGGACTGGCTCTATGCGCTGTCTGAAAAGCTGGATCGTCGCATCATGGTGCGGCTGGTTAAAGGTGCTTACTGGGATGCCGAGATCAAGCGTGCCCAGGTGATGGGCCTGTCAGACTTTCCGGTCTTCACCCGCAAGGCCTGCAGCGACGTCGCTTACCTGGCTGGTGCTCGCAAGCTTCTGGGCATGACCGACCGTATCTACCCGCAGTTCGCCACCCACAACGCCCATTCGGTGTCAGCGGTACTGGAACTGGCCAAGGATCTGAGTCGGGATAAATTCGAGTTCCAGCGCCTGCATGGTATGGGGGAATCCCTGCACGATCAGGTTCTGGAGGACAGTGGTGTGCCCTGCCGGATCTACGCGCCGGTGGGTGCCCACAAAGACCTGCTGGCTTACCTGGTTCGCCGGTTGCTGGAGAACGGTGCCAACAGTTCCTTTGTTAACCAGATTGTGGATACCAGCATCACCCCGGAAGAAATCGCCAAAGACCCTATTGATGTGGTGGTGGGCCTTGGCCATAACCTGTCCAGCAAAGCGATTGTGCATCCGTCTAAAATCCTTGGTGAGCAGCGTCGAAACTCCAAGGGCTGGGATATTACGGATCCGGTGACGGTGGCCGAGATTGATGAAGGTCGTAATCGTTACAAGAGCCATCAGTGGAAAGGTGGCCCGATACTGGCCGTGGATTCTGTCAGTGACGAAGTGGTTGAGGTGCGGAATCCTGCAAACCCGGACGACCTGGTCGGTCACATCACCTATACCTCAGAGGCGGATATTTCGTCAGCTCTGGACGCTGCTCAGGAGGGCTTCAAGCAGTGGTCTTCGGTACCGGCGGAAGAGCGTGCGGCCATGATTCGCAGGGTCGGCGACCTGTACGAAGAGAACGTGCACGAGCTGTTTGCGCTAACCACCCGAGAAGCCGGTAAATCCCTGCTGGATGCCGTGGCCGAGATTCGCGAGGCCGTGGATTTTGCCATGTTCTATGCCAACGAAGGCATCCGTTACAAGCATGACGGCGAAGCCCGTGGTGTGATGTGCTGCATCTCGCCCTGGAACTTCCCGCTGGCGATCTTTACTGGCCAGATTCTGGCGAACCTGGCGGCCGGTAACGCGGTGGTGGCCAAGCCGGCAGAGCAAACCTCGCTGCTGGCCTTCCGGGCCGTGGAGCTGATGCATCAGGCGGGCATCCCCCGGGCTGCAATCCAGCTATTGCCTGGTACCGGCGCCACCGTGGGTTCCGGGCTGACCTCAGATGCCCGGGTGACCGGTGTGTGTTTCACGGGTTCAACCGCGACCGCACAGCGGATCAACAAGGCCATGACCGAACACATGGAGCCGGATGCACCGCTGGTGGCAGAAACCGGTGGTCTGAACGCCATGATTGTGGATTCCACCGCGTTGCCGGAGCAGGTGGTGCGTGACGTGCTGGCATCCTCCTTCCAGAGTGCCGGTCAGCGCTGTTCTGCACTTCGTATGCTGTATGTGCAGAAGGACATTGCCGATAATCTGCTGGAAATGCTCTACGGTGCCATGGAGGAACTGGGTATTGGTGATCCGTGGCAGTTGTCGACCGATGTGGGCCCGGTGATCGACGAAAATGCCCGCAAGAAGATTACCGACCATTGCCAGAAATTCGAGCAGCAGGGCAAGCTGCTCAAGAAACTGAACGTACCGGAGAAGGGCCTGTTCGTATCGCCGGCAGTGCTTCAGGTGAGCGGAATTGAAGAACTGGAAGAGGAGATTTTCGGCCCGGTTCTGCACGTGGCTACGTTTGAAGCCAAGGACATCGACAAGGTGATTGATGCCGTCAACGCCAAGGGCTACGGCCTGACCTTCGGTATTCATAGCCGCGTTGACCGCCGGATCGAGCACATTGCCAGTCGTATCAAGGTGGGTAACACCTACGTGAACCGTAACCAGATTGGTGCCATCGTCGGCTCCCAGCCATTCGGTGGCGAGGGGCTGTCTGGGACCGGGCCGAAGGCCGGTGGCCCGCAATACGTGCGTCGCTTCCTGCGCGGTGAGGTGGTTGAAAAGCCGGCCCAGTCTAGCGACAAGGTGCTCAGTGCTGACAAGGCCCAGAAGCTGATCGATAAGCTCGCTAAAGTGGAGGTACCGGAGGCAGAAGGCCGCCAGGCGTTGCTGGTTCCCTTCTTCGGCAAGGTGCCGGCGCCTCTGGACGAGGGGTACGAGGAAATGCCGGGGCCGACTGGCGAGCAGAACCATCTGTCCTGCCATGGTCGCGGTCTGGTACTGTGCCTTGGACCAGACGCCGAGTCTGCCTTGGAGCAGGCCGGCACCGCCCTGTCGCAGGGTAACAAGGTGGTGGTGATTGCACCGGGCGCCGAGAAGGCACTGGCCGATGCCATCAAGGCGGGCCTTCCGGTTGTGGCTAGCGATGGCATGCTTGATCCGGACGCTCTGAGCCACCTGACCGGCTTTGAAGCGGTGGTGAGCGTAGCCGAGAAGCCTCTGCTCAAGCAGTACCGCATGGCGCTGTGCAAGCGTGAGGGCGCGCTGTTGCCGGTGATCACAGAACACAAGCTGGATCAGCGCTACGTGATTGAGCGGCATCTGTGTATCGACACCACAGCGGCCGGCGGTAACGCCAGCCTGATTGCGTCGGCTGAATAAAGCCGGCTTGGGCCGGGGGATCGCTTCCCCCGGCTTCTCCTTTCCTCGCATTTCTGTTGCGAGCCATTCGCGTTACCATAGCCCGCTTTAGCTGCATCATTCGAATCGGGCATCCACTTGCAAAGCAACCATTCCAGCCACCGCGACCCTTCCGGGCGAGCCTCTGAGGCCTCGCAAAATTTCTTCGCGGTCTGTCTGTCACTGACGCTGTGTTTTGTCGTCTACTCAATGCTGATTGTGGCGGTGCCTGTGTATGGGCTTCAGCTTGGCGCGTCTCCGCTTGTTTTGGGTGCGGTGTTAAGCGCCCAGTATCTGCTGCCGCTGATCCTGGCTATTCCCCTGGGCGGCATCGTGAGCCGGTTTGGTGGCAGGGCCACGCTGCTGGCCGGGGCGGGCATTATGGTGGCAGGTTTGCTATCGATGCATGCGTGGTATGGCTATGCGGGCCTCGTGACTGGTCAGTTGCTGGTGGGGCTGGCTCACCTCCAGATGGTTCTGGCCGCCCAAACCATCATTTCCAACCTGGGCACCGGGCCGAGGCTGGAGCAGTACTTTGGCTGGTATGCCACCTGGCTGTCGGGCGGGCAGGTTATCGGCCCGCTGTTGGCCGGTGTTGTGCTGAAGTCTTCTGGTACCCAGTACGTGTTCCTTGTGATGGCTCTGTTTGCGCTGGCCTCGGGCGTTGTAATACTCCGCCTGACCGGGCAGGCGAGGGAACGTATTCACGTTACCCGAAAGCAGGCGGGCTTCCGGGCGCAATGGCAGCTTGTCGGCAGTAACCGCGGGGTGCAGTTGTCGATTCTGGTCACGGTATTGGGGATGTTCGCGCTCGGGGTCTACGGCAGCTACCTGCCGGTGTATCTGGAGAGCCTGGCCATCAGCCCGTTGATTATTGGAGTTCTGGTCAGTCTTCGAGCCGGCGTTTCCATGCTGGTTCGGCCGTTTATGGCGCGCATTATTGCGCTCGCCGGGGGCCGCGTGCCGACAGTGTTGCTCTCGCTCGGTACCCTTGCCACTGGCCTGGCTTTTCTGGGGGCGTCTGAGCAGTTGCTGCTGATGGCTGCCCTGGCCATGCTGGTCGGTATCGGTTCCGGCCTTACCCAGCCTTTATCCATGGTGATCCTGGCGGAGTCTGTGGAACGTGAGCGGCGCGCAGGGGCATTGGGTATGCGTTTGATGGCAAACCGGGCGGTGCACTTTCTGGCGCCCCTGTTCTTTGGCCTGCTACTTGAACTGAGCGGCTTTACACTGGCTTTCGCCGCTTCAGGTATACTCATTGGCTTCGCGCTTATTATGGCGCACCGACTGTTCAGCTCCGGGAATCTGTAACCATGTCTGGCACGGCCTCCGGCACCTACGATCGACTTATCAACCCTGTACTTGTCGCAGGCTGTATTATTATTCTGGTTGGTTTTTCCGTGCGGGCCTCGTTTGGTCTGTTTCAACTGCCGATTGCCCTGGAATTTGCCTGGCCAAGGGAGTCGTTTTCTCTGGCCATCGCCATTCAGAACCTGTTCTGGGGAATCGGGCAACCCATCTTTGGTGCCTTTGCTGAACGCTACGGTGATCGCAAAGCTATCCTGGTGGGCGGTATCTGTTACGTGGTCGGGCTGGTTGCCTCGGCATTCGCCATTACCCCGGGCCAGCACCAGCTTCTGGAAATGCTGGTTGGGTTCGGGATTGCCGGAACCGGATTCGGGGTCATTCTCGCTGTCGTAGGGCGCTCTGCCCCGGAAAAGCATCGCTCCATGGCGCTGGGCATTGCAACCGCTGCCGGTTCTGCAGGGCAGATCATTGGCCCGCCCGTCGCGCAGGCGCTGCTGAGCCAGATGCCCTGGCAAAGCGTGTTCATGGTGCTGGCCGGTTTCATTACGGTGTCGATGCTTGCCCTTCTGTTTATGCGGGCACCCAAGGCGGCGCCCTCGGTATCGACCGATGAGCCGATGGGGGTGGTGCTGAAGCGAGCGGTGAAAGACCCCTCCTTCCTGTTCATTTTTATCGGCTTTTTCTCGTGCGGGTACCAACTGGCTTTCATCACCGCGCATTTTCCGGCGTTTATAACCGAAATGTGTGGGCCAATTACGCCAGACAGCCTGATCTACGTGCTGGGGGTAACGTCAGCGTCCGGGCTCGGCGCCATCTCAATTGCTCTGATCGGTCTGTTCAATATCGGTGGCACACTGATGGCCGGCTGGTTGGGTAACCGATACTCGCGCAAGTACCTTCTGGCGACGATTTACCTGTTACGGACAATCGTCTCTGCCGCCTTTATCATGGCGCCCATTACTCCTGAAAGCGTTGTGCTCTTCTCGGTGGCGATGGGTTCGTTGTGGTTGGCAACGGTACCGCTGACGTCTGGCCTGGTTGCCCACATCTACGGGTTGAAGTACATGGGCACGCTCTATGGCCTGGTATTCTTTTCGCACCAGCTTGGCGGTTTTCTTGGTGTCTGGCTGGGTGGGGCCCTCTACGACCTCTACCATAACTACACGCTGGTGTGGTGGATCGGTGTGGGCGTCGGGGCGTTGTCGGCACTGATTCACCTGCCGATTCGGGAATACCCCTGGGAGAAGCGTGGGCAGGCGGTCGCTGCCTGATAGAACGACAAAGCCCGGACCTTTCGGCCCGGGCTTTGTGTAGGGAATTCTGGTCGGGACGGTAGGATTTGAACCTACGACCCCTTGCACCCCATGCAAGTGCGCTACCAAGCTGCGCTACGCCCCGTAAACTGCAAACCGCCGAGAAACAAGGTTTATCTCAGTGGCTTAGCGGGAGCGAAGTCTACACCAGCCCAAACTAAAAATAAACACCGGGCTGGCGAATTTCTCTCGAAATCAACGTAACTTGGTCTCCCGCAGCGCCAGGATGAATTCCGGCGGCTCGAAGGTATCCGGTTGGGTGCTTTCCCAGTACTTATCCAACACCCGAAGGCCGGTTTTGCCTTCCAGTAGTGCTCCCGGTTCGAGGAACGGAAACAGGTCCAGATAGCTATGCACTTCGGTTTTGGAGATGCGGCGAACGATGTGCTCCGGGCCAAGCTCAGAGGGATGCCGGAGACCCGAGGCCTCAAGCAGATTCTGCAGGGCATCTAGAGTGTTCTTGTGGAAGTTGAATACCCGCTCGCTTTTCAAGGGCACGTCCAGTTTATTGCCACGACGCGGATCCTGAGTCGCCACCCCGCTGGGGCAACGCCCGGTATGGCAGTTCAGCGCCTGGATGCAACCCAGGGAAAACATGTAGCCTCGCGCGGAATTGCACCAGTCTGCCCCCAGGGCGAGTGTACGGGCAATGTTGAACGCGGAGGTAATCTTGCCGGCGGCGCCAATGGCAATGTCTTCACGCAGGTGGGTACCCACCAGGGTGTTATGAACCAGCAGTAGGGCCTCGGTCATGGGCATGCCAAGCCGATTGATGAACTCCAGTGGCGCCGCACCGGTGCCGCCTTCACCGCCATCAACCACGATGAAATCGGGCTTTTTGCCAGTCTTCAGCATGGCTTTAACGATGGCAAACCATTCCCAGGGGTGGCCAATGGCCAGTTTGAAGCCGACCGGTTTGCCTCCGGAGAGGCTTCGCAGCTCTTCCAGGAATTCCAGCAATTCAATGGGGGTGGAGAAGGCGGAATGGCTGGCGGGGGAGATGCAATCTTCGCCAACCTGAACGCCTCGGGCTTCGGCGATTTCGGGGGTCACTTTTGCTCCAGGCAAAATACCACCGTGGCCCGGTTTTGCCCCCTGAGATAGTTTGACCTCTATCATTTTCACCTGGTCGAGTGTGGCGTTCCTTTCAAACATCTCGGCATTGAACGTGCCATCGGGATGCCGGCAACCGAAATAGCCGGAACCGATTTCCCAGACCAGATCTCCGCCGGGTTCCCGGTGGTAGCGGGAGATCGATCCTTCCCCTGTGTCGTGGTAGAAGCCTCCTTTTTTTGCGCCGGTATTCAGGCTCAGAATGGCGTTGGCGGAAAGTGAGCCAAAGCTCATGGCAGAGATGTTGAACACGCTGGCACTGTATGGTTTGTCGCAGTTTCGGCCGATCAAAATCCGGAAGTTACTGCTGTCGAGTCGGGTTGGGGTGAGCGAGTGGTTCATCCATTCAAAGCCCTCGTCGTACATGCCTAACTGTGAGCCGAATGGTCGCTTGTCGAGCACGTTCTTCGCCCGCTGGTAGATAATAGTGCGCTGTTCCCGCGAGAAGGGCCGCTCCTCCGTATCGGACTGGATAAAGTACTGCCTGATCTCCGGGCCGATCGACTCAAACAGATACCGGAAGTTGGCCATGATGGGATAGTTTCGGCTAACAGTATGCTTTCGCTGCAGTAAATCCCAGGTTCCGAGGGCTGTGAGCGCACCAAAAATCACCGGAAACAGATAGCCTGCTCCAAGCCAAAGCGTTACCGGTAACGACACCAGCAGTCCGGCGATGCTGAGGACATAAGCAGAATAGCGCAAAGGGAAGGTGGTGGTTTTTTCCATGAATACCTCTGATTGCTGTCGGGCGGGTGTCGGCGAAACCTTGCAGTATAACTACGTCACCTGTCCGGGTAGTAGACCTGTTTCAGGGAACAATCTTTGCCTCTGCAAAATCTGGGCTATGCTGATGTAGATAAAAAAGGCATTTTTCTTGCTTTTGATGTTTTGAGTTCAAAGTAATAAAATGACCGGCTTGTAACGTATGAATGATTGTTCATTGCGTTATCCATTCACTCAGCATATTCAGTGATCACACCAGACCAGGAGGCGCCAACGTGGGCGAGGTAGTGAAAGACGAATATCAGACGGATTACGTCGCAGGCCAGGATAATATCAATCCGTTCGGCCTGGATCTTCATAACTGGGTTTTCCCGGTAGCGGCCATCATTGTGGTTCTGTTTGTTATCGGAACCCTGATGTTTCCGGCCGCGGCGAAGGAGACTCTTGATGGGGCCAAGTGGGACATTATTGCCAGTTTTGACTGGTTCTTCCTGCTCAGCGCCAACCTTTTTGTGGTTGTCAGCCTTGCGCTGATCTTCATGCCGGTAGGCAAGATCCGGCTGGGCGGACAGAATGCAACGCCCGAATTCTCAACCATGTCCTGGTTTGCCATGCTGTTCGCAGCCGGGATGGGGATCGGCCTGATGTTCTGGGCCGTGGCCGAGCCGGTGGCCTACTATACAGGCTGGTATGAAACTCCCTTCAATGTGGCTGCCAACTCTCCCGAAGCGCGTGATCTGGCAATGGGGGCGACCCTTTATCACTGGGGGCTGCACCCCTGGGCAATCTACGCCATCGTGGCCCTGTCTCTGGCGTTCTTTGCGTTCAACAAGAACATGCCACTGACCATCCGTTCCGCGTTTTTCCCACTGCTGAAAGACAAGGTGTGGGGCTGGCCGGGGCACATCATTGATGTCCTCGCGGTTGTGGCCACCATCTTTGGTCTGGCCACGTCACTTGGCTTTGGTGCCCAGCAGGCTGCCTCCGGCCTGGATTACCTGTTTCAGGTAGGTTCTGGCACCAATGTGCAGATGGCTATCATTGTTGGCGTTACGGCCTTGGCGCTCATTTCCGTGCTGCGTGGCCTGGACGGCGGCGTGAAGGTGCTCAGTAACATCAACATGGCGACGGCAGGCATCTTGCTGTTTTTCGTGATCTTCGCCGGCCCGACCATGACCATTCTGGAGACCATCTGGGTAACCTCTTCCACCTACGTGGCCAACCTTGTGCCGCTGAGTAATCCGTTTGGTCGTGAAGACGAGGCGTGGTTCCAGGGCTGGACTGTATTCTACTGGGCCTGGTGGATTTCCTGGTCACCGTTCGTAGGTATGTTTATCGCGCGGGTTTCAAAAGGCCGGACAGTACGAGAGTTTGTCACTGCGGTTCTGATTATCCCGACCTTGATCACCACCGTATGGATGAGTGGTTTCGGTGGCACGGCACTGGAACAGATCCAACAAGGCGTTGGTGTGCTCGCAGACAAAGGCCTGACCGAGGTTTCTCTGGCGACCTTCCAGATGTTTGAGCAGCTGCCCTGGACCGGCATTGTGTCGTTCGTCGGTATTATCCTGGTGCTGGTGTTCTTCGTAACCTCGTCGGATTCTGGCTCACTGGTGATCGACAGTATCACCGCTGGCGGCAAAACTGATGCCCCGACGGCTCAGCGTGTGTTCTGGGTGGTCATGGAAGGCGCCATTGCGGCGGCGTTGATCTTCGGCGGTGGCGAAGACGCTCTGGGCGCGATCCAGGCCGTGGCCATCAGTGCCGGGTTGCCCTTCACGGCAATACTTCTGCTGATGACCTGGGGCTTGTTGAAAGGCCTCACCCATGAGAGGAAGTTGCTCCTGCAAAGGGGTGAGCTGACCTCCTGATCAGCGGGTCTGAACAAAAAACCGGAGCTACACCTGCTCCGGTTTTTTTATGCCCAAACACTGATCGTCAGCGCCGGGCAAAGCTTTCCATGGCAAACAGCGCTCGCTCTCTGGGGCTGAAATGTGGGCGCTTGAGGCTCTCGATCGCGTTGAGCCTGGGCAGCAGGCCGCAGCCGTTGGCCATCTGAATGGCCAGACCGGGTCGGGCGTTCAGTTCGAGCAGCAGTGGGCCTTCGTTGGCGTCCACCACCAGGTCTACCCCCATATATCCCAGGCCGGTGGCCTCATAGCATCGGGCTGCCATTTCCAGCATGTTTTCCCAGTCTTCAATCCGGATATTCTCCAGAGCCAGTCCGGTGTCCGGGTGCAGGGTAATCGGCCGATTGAACTGAACTGCGTTCAGGCTCTGGCCAGAGCCGATATCCAGCCCGACGCCAACAGCCCCCTGGTGCAGGTTGGCTTTACCGTCGGACGCGGTGGTTGCCAGCCGGAGCATAGCCATGACGGGATATCCCTGAAACACCACGATCCGGATGTCGGGTACGCCCTGGAAGGAGTACCTGGCGAGTGCCGGGGAGGACTGAACCAGGTTTTCAACAATGGCAACATCCGGGGTACCGGCAAGGGAATACAGGCCAGCCAGAATGTTGGTGAGGTGACGCTCCAGCATCGCGACGGAAATGCGGGCGCTGGAGGCCTTGATAAAGTCGTCGCCATCTCGTCCGGTAATCACGGTAATGCCCTTGCCGCCAGAGCCTTTTGCTGGTTTGATGGCGAAACCGGCCAGATCCTCCGCCATTTCCCGAAAATGGGAGATTTCGTGTTGCTGGCGAACCACCTGCAGCAGCTTGGGGGTTTTTACACCGTATTCGCTCACCGCCAGTTTGGTTTTCAGCTTGTTGTCCACCAGCGGGTAGGACGAGCGATCATTATACCGGGCAATGTAATCCACATTGCGCCGGTTCATGTTCAGCATCCCGAGATTTTTCAGCCTGCGTGGAGAGATCCAGTCCATATCAGTCGTAGGCCTTCATCGGGGTAAACCGCTTGAGCTCGCTGAGCTTGTAGCCGGTGTACTGACCCATCAGCAAGATCAGCCCGAGAATAACCAGGTGTAACTCCGGGAAGTTGAAGGTGAGGTGGCCAGCCAGCGGAGTGCTCATGGCCAGGTAGGCGCAGATGGCCACAAATAGGCTGCCTGATCCCTGCACCAGCACTTCGCGGGCGCCTTCTTCCTCCCAGAGGATGGACATACGCTCGATGGTCCAGGCGATGATCACCATTGGGAAGAAGGTGACGGTCATGCCGGTGTTAAAGCCCATCTGGTAGCCAATAATGCTGAGCCCCGCGGTGATGAAGATCACCAGGATGATCAAGGCCGATATGCGGGATACCAGCAGCAGGTTCAGGCTGGAAAGATAACCGCGCAACAGCAGGCCAATGGCTACGACGGACAAGAATGCGATCAGCCCCGGCACCAGGGTGGTCTGGACAAACGCCACGGCAATCAGGACCGGCATAAAGGTGCCCGATGTGCGGATGCCGATGACAATCCGCATGAAGGCAACAATCAGCGCGCCGATGGGGAGCAACAGCAGCATTCGGAACATGCTCTGTTCTTCTATTGGTAACTGGTAGAAGCCGAGCACACTCAACCCATTGGCATTGGACTCAAGCGTTGCCAGTTGCAGCGCCGGTACGGTCTGTCGCAGCATGGAAAAGCTCACCTGGGAGTCGTCGCCGCCCACCACATCGAGCAGGGAGTCGGACCCCTGTCGCCAGAGCAGCAGGTTTTCCGGTACGCCCTGTTCTGCGGTGCGCGGGTCGAAGGTAAGCCAGCGCTTGCCGTTGTATATCTGCAGGAATGGCACCAGCTGTTGGCGGCGCCGGGCATCCTCAAGCTTCAGGGCGTCGGCGGTGCGGGCAGCAATGCCGGCGTGATTCAGCATTTTTACCAGCAGTTGCAGATAGTTGTCGTCGGATACCAGCAGTGTTGTGTTCTGGGTGCGGTTGTCCGGCTGCATCAGGCGGATCAGCTCTCGGGTCATGCTCTCGGGTGAGCTGGAGCGCTCGGAAGCCTGGCTCAGGAGTTCTCTTACGGCGGTGGCCTGGGGCTCCTCCCAGAAAACCGTCAATGCTCGGGGTTTACGCGCTGGCGGAGCATGAATCGCGTCTTCATCCGGTACAAACTGTGCTTTGAAATAGAGAGTCTGTGGGCCGGCGACATCTCGTTTTGTCCACTGGGCCCTGCGCCCGCTGTTGCTATCCAGAATTGAGAAGCCGTAGCCGGGTGAGGCGGCCTGCTCCGTCAGAATGCGAAAGCCGGGCGGCTGCTCCGGTATGTGCAGACTCACTTCAGCCGGGCTGTTCTGGCCCTGGAAATCGACCCGCGCCTCAATCATCCATACCGGGCGCTGTTCTCCGGTCATCCACGGAATACCCAGTTCCAGATGGCGCCAGGTGGCGATCGCTATCCCTGCCGCAATCAACAGGAAGACAAACACGTAAAACGGGACCCGGGAGCGTACCGTCATTCTTCCTCTCCGTTTGCCGCTTGTTCAAGGTAGGATTCGGGCAGCTCTGTTGCGAATTCCTTGCCGACATCGATCAACATGACGTCTCGCAATACGTTGCGGCCAATCAGGACTTCGTAAGTCAGATTTGTCCGGTCGGCCAACGTAAACTCAGCTACTTGCTGGTGGTCGCCAATGGCAAACTGAAGCTCCACCACTACACGTCGTTCAGACTCATCGGCACTGGACTGGATAATTTTCACGCGCCGGGAGATTTCTTTCTCCATGGCAACCCATTCGGCCTCCTTGGTGCCAGGAACCGGCACTTCAAAGCGCACCCAGTTGCTGCCGTCGCGCTCGAAACGTTGAACGTTGCGGGCGTGTATGGAAGAGGTTTCCGCGCCACTGTCGATTCGGGCGGTATAGACATGGTCGGGGCCAGCCAGGAAAAACTTTTCGACCTCACCGACAACGACTTTGCCTTTTAGGCGATCCGCCCGGCCTTTATCTTCGCGGGAAGCGGGGCAGGTAGGTGCCGCCTTTGGTGGTGGGCACGATGGCTTTTCAACCTGAGTGGCAATGGCTTGAAGAATGGTCTGGGTAGAATCCTGATTCTGCTGCAGAAGCTTTTCGTGCCTTACACTGGCATTCTGCTCCATGGTAACCAGGGTTGCACGCTGGCTTTGGACCGAGGCTCGCACCTCTTCAATATTTTCTTTCGGCACCATGAAATAGCGATCGGAAGCGCAACCGGAAAGTGCGACAGCCAGCCCTGTTAGGGCAACTGCGAAGAATGAGCGGGTTTGCGAAAACCTGGACCCCATGAATATCCCCTGAACCGGCCGTGAGAATTATTGGCAATGGATGCCTCAGCCATTGGATGTGTTGTCAATCAGGCGGGAGAGTATACTACAACGTACCTGTGTGGTGACTTTACAGATGGTTAAGGCGCATCTTTACCGGCCCAGGAAGGGCCCCTGGCCCAGCGGCGTCTCGGATCTGAGGTACTCCTGGATGACTGGGGAACAATTGAGGTAGAACAGTAGCAGCTCCCGCTGAATATCCTGGTCCTGAATGCGAGCAGCAAAGGAAATGACTTCTTTGAGCGCACGGTCGCTGGAGGTGGTGTCGGTCGGCACCGTGAGGCTCTTTCCATAACGGCTTTTCAGCAACTGGGTCAGCCGTTCAAGGTGGAACTCGCCAGTGTGGGTAATGTGCGGCAAGACGCGCAAATGCTTGCCCCCCGGGCCCTGGTTCTCCGAAGACAATGCCTGCTCGTCTTCCACGCAGGTAGCCTGCAGGAAGTCGGACCCGAATTTTCTCCACAATTCCTTGAACACGCTCCGGCCTGCCAGTCAGCGTTCCATTTACGGCTTTTGCACTTCGATTGAGTGCTTTTTAACCGTTGTAGAGGAATTTACGCTCGGCGTCCATAGGCGGATTGGCGCAATGTTGATAAATGCCAAACAGTCGATGCCGGCCTGGTGGCCCCGTTCCGCCAACGAGAAAAAAGGGTGAGCATTGCGGTAGACTGTCAGGCTTTGATCCCAGGGCCATGCCCTGATTCTACCAATCAAGACTCAAGGAGAACTTGCTGGTGCTAGATGCGCTTACCCTCACCATGGCTGAACGTCCGGAATGGCTGGCAGGCTGGTTCCTTGCTCTGGTGGCGAGTGCCGCCTTGTGTCTGGCGGGCATGATCTGGCTGCTGTGGCGTCGGCGTCAGGATAAAGCCACCGAGTCTGCCTTGCGCGAGGAACTGGACGCCCGGGACAGGCAACTGAGAGATAGCGAGCAGGTGCAGGCGTTGCATGAACAGGAAGTTGAACATCTGCAGACCGCACTGGAGGAGCAGAAAGCCCGCTCTGGGCAGCTGGAGCAGGGCATCGAGCACTGGCGACAGCAGTCTGCCAACCTGGAAAACCGATTGGCGGCTCTGGAATCGGAGCTGGCGGCAAAACAGGACCGGGTTGCGCAACTGGTAAATGAAAGCGGTCAATACCAGCAGCGGGCTGAAACACTCTCCGAACAGTTAGGCCAGTTGAAGGTCGAGTTACGCGAGCAGCAGGTGACACTGGATAAAGAGCGCCGCAATGCCTCGGAAAAACTGGAGTTGCTGGAGAAGAATCGCGACGCACTGAAGCAGGAATTCGAGAACCTGGCGAACCGGATTTTCGACCAGAAAAGTGAGCGCTTCAGTCAGCAATCTAAAACCAGCCTGGACTCCTTGCTCAACCCCTTCCGTGACCAGTTGCAGGATTTTCGCAAACGGGTTGAGGATGTCTACACCACGGAAACCCGGGATCGCCAGGCGCTTCGCAGCGAAATAAAATCGTTGCAGGAGCTGAACCGGCAAATTACCGAAGAAGCCGCCAATCTGACCCGCGCTCTCAAAGGCGACAAGAAAATTCAGGGCAACTGGGGTGAGTTGATCCTGGAGCGGGTGCTGGAACGGTCGGGCCTGCGCAAAGGGGTCGAGTACGAAACCCAGGGGAGTTACCGGGACGAAGATAATCAGTTGTTGAGGCCCGATGTCATCGTGCATTTGCCGGATCAGCGAAATCTGGTGATTGATTCCAAAGTATCGTTGGTGGCCTATCAGCAGTGGGTGACCGCAGATCAGGAGGAAGAGCGCGCTGCGGCGCTGAAGCAGCATGTTGAGGCGGTTCGCAATCACATCCGTACATTGAGCGAGAAAGATTACAGTCAGCTCAACGGGCTGCATTCTCCCGATTTCGTGCTGCTGTTCATGCCCATTGAGCCGGCATTTGTGGCAGCATTCCAGCAGGACGAGAATCTCTTCGCAGAAGCATTTGAGCGAAAGATTATTGTGGTGACGCCTACCACCCTGCTGGCGACACTGAGAACCATTGAGAATATCTGGCGTTATGAGCGCCAGAGCCAGAATGCCCGCCGCATTGCCGATCGCGCCGGCGCGGTCTACGACAAGCTGCGGGTGTTTGTCGAGGCTATGGAAAAGCTGGGAAGCCAGTTACACACGGCCCAGGGCACCTACGATAATGCCATGAATACCCTGACACGGGGCCGTGGTAATCTGATTTCCCAGGCCAATCGGTTTGTGGAGCTGGGGGTCAGGGTTAAAAAAGAGTTGCCCAAGTCGATAGTGGATCAGGCCGAGGTCGATTCTGAAGACGCCGATGAGCCGGGAGATACGCCTGCCATCGACAGGGAGCCTACGGACGCCGGGAAAGCCCGTGCAGAGGACCAACAGGAGTAGCGGTATGTTGTCATCCATGAAAAAAAGGCGTTTGCCTGGTCACAAGGCATTTGCGGGCCTGGTGTTGTCTTCTGTTCTTGCCCTGCAGGCGGGATTCGCCCAGGCATTGGCTCCGGAACACGAGATTCGCCGCTTGATGCTGGCGACTGAAGAAGCCGTTGCAGCAGAGAACTGGAGTGAGGCAGGGGAGTACCTGAACCGCCTTCAGGCCATGGAGGGAGAAAAGCCCGCCGAGTATTACTACTATCGCGGCCGGGCCATGTTGCAGGCCAATCATCTGAATGAGGCACGTTCAGCACTGGAGCAATACATTACCCGGGTCGGGGCAGAGGGCACGCATTACCAGCAAAGCCTGAAGCTGATTACCGACATAGAGAAGGCCAGCCGTGCCAGTGTTCGCGCTCTGGCCGAAGGGCAGGCCAATGCCAACGAGCCCGTGGCCGTGATTGAGCCGGCGAATGAACAGGATGTGAAGACGCTGCGCCAGCTGTATCTGGCAGGCTCGGACAGGGAGGCTCTGGTCATCCATCTGAATACTCTGCTTGAGACCGCTGGCTGGCGGCGTGACAAAACGGTGGTGCGCCTGGACAGGCCAGCAGATCGCCAGTACCAGGTGGCTCTGGATGATGGCAATATCAGTATTCAGGACATCGAGCGCAATCCCGATGGCACCACCGTTCGCAGAACCCTGTCTCTGTCGGTATTCGGTGTGAATCCTCAGTTGCGTTGGGATTGTGAACCGGTGGTCGGAGCCTGCTGGGTTTATGATCCGCGGGACGGCTCCCGGCTTTTCCAGTTGGCGGAGAATCGCGATCAGGCCCGGGACATTGCCCGAACTCTGGGGCGCTTGATCCGGAACCTGCAGCAGGGAAGTTCGTAAGGCCGGGTGTTCAGACCAGATCGCCCCGTTCGCCTTCCCGCCAGGCGCCCGGGGTGACCCCCGTCCACTTCTTGAAGGCCCGATGGAAGGTGGATGGTTCGGTAAAGCCTACCCGTTCGGCAATATCGTTGATGGGCATCTCCGGATGGGCCAGATAGTAGATGGCCATATCCCGCCGCAATAGATCCTTGATCTCCTGAAACGACGTGTTCTCCTGCTTCAGGCGGCGCCTTAGGGTTTGCGGGCTGGTGTGCAGCTCTTGTGCTATCCAGTCGAAATCCGGCATGGGTTTGGAGAAGTCACGGCCAATCAGGCCACGAATACGACCGGTCCAGGTGTTGCTCTCATCCGGTCGTGACAGCAGGTCTGCCGGGGAGGTTTTCAGGAATTGTCGCATTTCCGGCTTGTCCCGAATCACCGGGGCGGAGAGGAAACGTTTGCTGAAGGTCAATGCCGTACAGTCGGACTCGAACGCCAGCGGACAATGAAAAATGTGCCGGTATTCGTCCCCGTGATCTGGCCTCAGGTAATCGAACTCAGCTTTCTCCAGTTCCACGGGCTGGCCAATAAGCCAGCTGCCCAGCCGGTGCCAGATCACCAGAATGCTCTCGCGCAGAAAATAGTCCGGGTCGTGGATGCTGCCTTCAATTCGCGTGACCAGGCGCGCACGGTCACCGAAGATTTCAAGCTCCATGGAAACCATCGGTTCGAACAGCCGAGAGAACCGGAAGGCCTGTTGATATACCTCTTCCAGCGTCTGGCAACCGACCACCAACGCACACATGGTGGCGAACGTTCCGGAGCGGGCACGGCGTGGCCCCATGCCCATAAACTCATCGCCAGTGCGCTGCCAGATTACCTGCATCAGCTTGCTGAACTGATCACTGCTCACCCTTGCCATTTCAATGCGAAGAAGATCTGGCGAGATCCCGGCCTCCTGGAGCAAAGCACGGCTGTCCAGGCCCAGGCGTTCGGCGCCTGACAGGGAAGCTTCAACAAAATGTCGTGAGACTGTCAGTGTTGACATAGAGGCAGCCAGAAGAAAGAAAGAACTTCATCATAAGTACCCGGCTCAACATTGCAAGCCCATGATTTGCCAACGGATGGAAGAAACGGTCAATAGGAATGAAGGAACCGGTAGTTGGCCCGGCCTGCAAAACCCGTCAGCATGAGCCAGAGTCATTGCCGCCGATCAAAAACAAGGAGATGCTTTATGGCAGCCCCGCTCGCCAACCTGAAAATTCTGGATTTCAGTACCTTGCTGCCCGGACCCTACGCCACCATGATGCTCGCCGATATGGGCGCGGAAGTGCTCAGAATTGAAGCTCCGGATCGCGTGGATCTGGCCAAGGTAATGCCACCGTTTGACGGTAAATTCAGCACCACCTTTTCCTACCTCAGTCGCGGCAAGCAAACCTTGCAGCTGAACCTGAAACAGCCAGAGAGTGTTGAAAAGGTCAAGCAGCTGGTTCAAGACTACGACATTGTGGTGGAGCAGTTTCGCCCGGGCGTCATGGATCGCCTCGGGATAGGCTATGAGGTACTCAAAGCCATCAATCCGAAACTGATCTACTGCGCCATTACCGGTTATGGTCAGACCGGCCCCTATAAAGACAGAGCCGGCCACGACATCAACTACCTGGCTATTTCCGGTGTTGCCAGCCACTGCGGCCGTGCCGACAGCGGCCCGCCACCCATGGGCATTCAGGTTGCCGATGTGGCCGGCGGTTCCCATCATGCCGTAATGGGTATCCTTGCTGCTGTCATCAAACGCCAGGAAACCGGTGAGGGCGCCTTTATCGACATCAGCATGACCGATGCCGCCTTCGCTTTGAATGCCATGGCGGGTGCTGCTGCCCTGGCAGGCGGACAGCCTCAGAAGCCCGAAAGCAGCATGCTCAATGGTGGGACATTCTATGACTATTACCAGACCAGGGATGGTCGCTGGTTGTCTGTCGGGAGCCTGGAACCACAATTCTCTTCCTGCCTGTGCGACACCCTTGGGTTGGGCGAACTGAAAAGCTATGCCCTGAGCCAGAAGCCTGAACATCAGCAGGAGCTGAAAGTCGCTATCAAACAAAAGATCGCGGAGCGTTCACTGGCAGAGTGGCAGGAGGTGTTTGCCGAAGTGGATGCCTGTGTGGAGCCGGTGTTGACGATTGAGGAGGCGGCAGAGCATCCGCAGATGAAGGCGAGGGGGATGGTTGTTGAAAGGGATCGGGGGGATAGGGAGATGCAGAGGCAGTTGGGTGTGCCCTTAAAGTTTGCCTGAGAAATAGAAAACCCGGCTTGGAGCCGGGTTTTCTAATTATCGTACCGTTTGGTGGGTTTATGGAGCAGGTGTCGTCAGAATCATTTTTAGAGTCTCACCCACCAGTCCTTTAAATGTATTCTCAGCGTTCGCTGCTGTTACGATAGTCTTCTCTTCGAGAGGCAGTGTGCGGTCTTTGAGGAATTCATACTCCAATTCCGCAAAGCTTTGGGCTTCCCCGAAGTTGGCTGGTTCAGCAACTTCTGAACGAGGAAGCACCGGTGTGCTATGGGTGCCCTCTTCGTAACGGGTAATCGCTGGCAGTTCGTTATTACCGAAGTCGCCGGCCAACAGCCATGCTGCAAGGGGTTCAGAGCCTGCCAGCGGTGCAGGACTTTGAGAATCTATGTCGATTCCGTATGCTTCAAAGGCGTCTGTTGAAAAAACGTTGTACCCCTCTTTCCAGTTGGAAATGCTATCGTCGTAATAGGTGTTCCAAGCGGCATTTATCGTGGTGCGATCACCATCCATTTGCGAGATCAGTGTTCTGGAATCCCGAAGCTGGTCGACTGTGTTGATCGGGTCAACGGTATCGATAGCGGCCTGGAATACTGTGAAGAACGACTGTAGGTTGTTGCTTGCCTGGGTCAGATCAGAGTCTGTTTGCTTCAACCCGGCGAGGATGGTTGGTGCAAAGGACGGTGAGTTTTCAAGCATTCTTACCACGCCTGAAGCCGGTGTCATCAGGTGACTGTTCTCAATTCTCAGATCCGGGCGGTCACCGGAGTTGGCAGCCACAACAAACGCATTACCGTTAATAGTACCCAGTGAGTGACCTACGAAATGGAACTTGGTGTCAGCGTCAGCAAAGGCTCCAACTTCCACCGGCAGTGATGCTCGCAAGTTCAGAAGGTCAAGAACGCCCTGGCGCAGATTGTCACGGCTATTCAGGAAGTTGCCCAAATTGATGAACAAGTCTCCGGACTCGCCTGCGTCAGCCACAGGGTCGGTTGGATTTGTAGGGAATTTCATTGCAGCCCATGGTGAGTTTGCAGGTCCTGCATCAACGGACCGGTCGAAATCCACATTGCTACCCCAGCCGAAATGTCGTTCGTTTACTCCTGACTCGACAACCCCCGTTTCCTTCGAGGCTGGGGCCAAGCCCGGAATTGTGCTTCCCGCTTTTTGAACGGTGTCTGCCAACAGTGCCCGGGTTCCGTCGAGCTGCGCGTTGAGCAAGCCCGCGGCGATTGGCTGAGCATCATTGGTATTGTCCGATGCTACAGCTTGAAGTTGGGCTTCAAAGGTAATTAGGTCGGTTGCAAGTGCCGGAGCAAACGCGGTCGCAAATGCCTCAGCGGTCAGTAGCTGTTCTTGAGTTGGCGTGGCTCCCGGTGCGACACCAATCACTCTCAGTACCGTACTTGTTAACAGCGTTTCGGCGAGATCTTCACGCTTTTCTCTGGTTGCTGGCGCCACGCCATGCAGTGGCTGGTCAATCGCAACAACAGCGATGTTACGACCTTGTTGCAAACCACTAGCGACCAGAGCCGTTCCAAAAGCCATCGCGGCACTGCGGTCTGTTGTAATCCCATGCTGGAAGATAACGACATCGTCTATATCCCCAGCCGAAGCGTTGTTCAGGTCTAAGCTATTAGGGTGAATGACCAGCAATGGGACTTCAATTAGAGTCTCACCGCTTTCCTGGGGGAATGGGAAGCGTGCCGTTACGGCTTGGCTTAGCTCTTTTCCCTGAGCCAGCGGCAGACCTAGAGCGTTCACAATTGTTGATGCGTATGTCTTGTCTGCGACCCACGAGGACGTCTGAATCGGAGCTCCTGCGAGAAACTCCGGGATTTGCTCGCTTGGTGTTTTTGGCCGGCCCAGGTAGTAGGGGAGTTCGATGGTATTCTCTGAAATGTCTACGATACTGGAGCCTTCAATGCTTGCGAGCACCGCGGATTTCGCATCAGCCCTAGAAGATGACCAGGTGTTTCCGATAGGTCTTGCGGCAGGCTCGGCGTTCGGGCTGCCTAGGAAGTTCGTGAGAAGAGCGCTTGCTACGCAGTTCAATTGATCATCAAACAGATTGCCGCTCTGCACCGGAGGCTGGTCGCAGGGTGTAAGCAATTGATTTTTTAAAGCGATTGAGGGCTTGAATGTTGCTATGGCCGCTTTAACTGCAGCGTTCACGTCCTCAAATCCGAAATCACTCGGATCCGAATTTGCAAAAAGAAAATCTGCAGTTGTTACAGAGTTATCACCATTAACATCGAAGTCTTTCGCGTCAATGCTATCATCTTCGTTTAGGTCCCACTGTTGGAAGCCTGTTAAAGGACTGGGCTCTTCCTGTTCGAGATCTTCACCCGATGCAAACCTTGCAGCGCCAACAACTTTCTTGGCAGTCGATACCCGAACAAAACCCTCGAGTTGGTCGCGCAGCCAGTTCTCCGGATAAGCGATGTAACGAGTCACCATGACATCATTTGATGTGGTGAAACTATAGCTCATGGCGATGTCATCGGCTGACAGCGTGCTTGCGCCATTGGAGCTAAAAGCTACGAATTTGGTGACGATCGGTTCCCAAAGGTTGTTGACCAAAGAGCGTATCGGAGCGAGAGCAGCGTTAACTAGACCGAAGTTCGGATCATTGTCTGTGCCTTCGCCTGTGATATTGGCGTAGACCGGGTCTTGACCGATCGGTTTACCGGACGTGTCTTTGACGTCTTTAGTAATCCCTACAACGTATCGAGTGTTGGGAGCCAGCGGCTCAGTGGGACTAATTCTGATCGCTGTGGAGTCATCAACATTGATAACGTCGACAATGAATTTCGTTTTCGCCGCTTTTGCTTGATCAACCGTTGGCGGTTCCTGATTAGAAAGACCTTGAATCGGGTCACCGCTCGCATACTTGAGCGGAATCAGGAAGATGTTCTGATTTGGTTTTAGCGATGATTTGTCGATCTGGCCACTGGTCTTGATGGTAATGGGATCTACCGTAGACGCACCGCTAAGGCTATCGAGAGCGATTTCAACAGGGCTGGAGTCTTCGGTTAAATCCAGTTTGAACGTTCCATCCAGTGAACCTGAGAAACTCAGGTCGGTCGGTGTCGGGATTTGGCGCTTGGCCGGGTTGAACAGCGGGTATGTTGTATTCAGGGCATCACCGGCATACTGCGGCTTGGGATTATCATTACCCCCACTGTTAGAGCCACTGAAACAGCCCGTCAACCCAAGGGAAGAAGCCACGGCAAGACTTATTAGAGTTTTCTTGAACATGGGTGGAACCTTTTCCTGTTGTTGTGTCGTTATATTCGGCGTTGACGGAACCGGTCGGCCCCAGGATTCCGCGCACAGCCTTTTCTGATTTGTTGGTTGTCTGAAATTGTAGCCAGCACTTAAAAGCCAATTTCTGTAGCTTCGACTATAGCGACAGAGTAGCAAGTGTTGATCAGCCAAAAGTGTGATTCTGCGTCTGGAAACCCTCCTCGCACCCTTGGAGTGGCCCTCAATCAAAAATAGTGGCCGCTCCGCGGTTTGTCGAGTTCCAGTGACCGGGTAATGCCTGTTTTAACAAATTGTTGCGAATTGGTTTTACCGTCATAGCTATTTTCGCTGGCCTACATAGCATTTGCGCCTTCTGTCGCATCAACCGCTGAGTCGAATTTCTGGTAAACTCTCGCTTCCTTATATAAGCAGGGGGCTGCTTTGGTGGCTCCGCATACTTCCGATAATCAGAAAGCTGATGAGGCCACTATGACCACCGTGATCCGCCAGGACGACCTGATCGAAAGCGTAGCCGATGCGCTGCAGTTCATTTCCTATTATCACCCGAAGGATTTCATTCAGGCCGTGTACGAGGCCTACCAGAAGGAAGAGTCCCAGGCGGCCAAGGATGCCATGGCCCAGATTCTGATTAACTCCCGCATGTGCGCCCAGGGCCATCGCCCGATCTGTCAGGACACCGGTATCGTTACCGTGTTCGTGAACATCGGTATGGATGTGAAGTTCGAGTGCGACATGGCGCTGGACGACGTGATCAACGAAGGCGTTCGCCGCGCTTACACACATCCGGACAACGTACTGCGGGCCTCTGTGCTGGCAGACCCGGACGGCAAGCGCCAGAACACCAAGGACAACACCCCGGCCATCATTCACTACAAGATGGTGCCGGGTAACACCGTAGAAGTGCACGTTGCAGCCAAGGGCGGCGGTTCTGAGGCCAAGTCCAAGTTTGCCATGTTGAACCCGTCTGACTCCGTAGTGGAGTGGGTTCTGAAAATGATTCCGCAGATGGGTGCCGGCTGGTGTCCGCCTGGCATGCTGGGTATCGGTATTGGTGGTACCGCCGAGAAGGCGATGGAACTGGCCAAGGAAGCCCTGCTGGATCCGATCGATATTCACGATCTGCAGGCCCGTGGCGCCTCCAACCGCGCTGAAGAGCTGCGCCTTGAGCTGTTCGAGAAGGTAAACGAGCTGGGCATTGGCGCCCAGGGTCTGGGCGGCCTGACCACCGTTCTGGATGTGAAGGTAAAGGATTACCCGACCCACGCGGCCAACAAGCCGGTGGCGATCATCCCGAACTGTGCCGCTACCCGCCACGCACACTTTGTGCTGGATGGCACTGGCCCCTCCCTGCAGACTCCGCCGAGCCTGGACGACTGGCCGGAAATCACCTGGGAAGTGGGTGAGAATGTTCGCCGCGTGAACCTGGACACCGTGACACCGGAAGACGTGAAAGACTGGCAGCCGGGTGAGACCGTTCTGCTGTCCGGCAAGATGCTGACCGGCCGTGATGCCGCCCACAAGAAGATGGTAGATATGATCGAGCGCGGCGAAGAGCTGCCGGTGGATCTGAAAGGTCGCTTCATCTATTACGTGGGCCCGGTTGATCCGGTTCGCGAAGAAGTGGTTGGCCCGGCAGGCCCCACCACCGCCACCCGTATGGATAAGTTCACCGACACCATGCTGGAGAAAACCGGCCTGACCGGCATGATCGGTAAAGCCGAGCGTGGCCAGGTTGCCATCGACGCCATCAAGAAGCACGGCGCAGTGTATCTGATGGCGGTGGGTGGTGCTGCGTACCTGGTCTCCAAGGCCATCAAGGGCGCCAAGGTGGTGGCCTTCGAAGAGCTGGGTATGGAAGCCATCTACGAGTTTGAGGTGGAAGAAATGCCGGTAACCGTAGCCGTGGATTCCCGTGGCAGTTCCGTGCACCAGACCGGCCCGGTTGAGTGGCACGACAAGATCATTGCCGCCAAGGCGGTTTGATCTGAGTCTTTGTTGGTCCGGTGGCAGCCTTGGGCGTTCGGCTCAAGGCTGCCACTGAAAGTCCTTCATCTTTACCCTTCCTTTATACACTTCCACCCCTTCCAGCCTCAGTTTCTCTGTTTGAAGCTGGCAGGTTTCCGTGCCTTCAGGAAAAGCGATCTGGCCATTGCTCCGGATAACCCGATACCAGGGAATGCAGTGGCCGGCGGGCAGTTTGCCCAGGGCACGGCCAACGAAACGCGCCTGGCGTCCGAGGCCGGCCATGGCGGCTACCTGGCCGTAGCTGGCCACTTTTCCTTTCGGAATCGCGGCCACTACCTGCCAGATTTTCTGCTCCTTTGTCGGTTCTTTTTCGGACTCGTTCATTCAGAGCTCCGGAATTGGCCGGGTTACAGGCGCAGGGCGCCGTCCACCTCGATCATGCGGCCAGAAACGTAGTCGTTCTCGAAGATAAATGCTACCGCCGAGGCGATTTCCTCTGGCTTGCCCATGCGTCTCAGGGGGATGCCGGCGGTCATTTTCTCCAGGGCTTCGGGCTTCATGGAGGCCGTCATTTCGGTTTCGATAAACCCTGGGGCGATGCCCATACAGCGGATGCCGTAGCGGGCGAGTTCTTTGGCCCACACTGGCACCAGGGCAGATACGCCGGCTTTGGCGGCGGAGTAGTTGCTCTGGCCCATGTTTCCGGCGCGGGAGATGGAGGCGATGTTGATGATCGCGCCCTGGTCGCCGTTTTCGATCATGCGGGTGGCCGCTTCCCGGCCGCACAGGAAAACGCCGGTGAGGTTAACGTCGATCACGGACTGCCACTGGGCCAGTTCCATGCGCTTCTCGAGCTTGCCGTCCTTGAATTTCACCATCAGGCCGTCGCGCAGGATGCCGGCGTTGTTCACCAGGCCGTTGAGGTGGCCGAAGTCATTGATGATTGCCTGAAAGGTTGCCTCAACGTCTTCTTCTTTGGCGACGTTACAGACATAGGTTTTGGCGTCGCCACCGGCCAGTTTGCAGGCCTCAGCGGCTTCAGCCAGCTTGTCTTCCATCAGGTCGATGAGTGCCAGCCTGGCGCCTTTGGCTGCCAGGTATTCAGCCATTGCGCGGCCGAGGCCCTGGCCGCCACCAGTGATTGCGATAACAGAATCTTGAAGTTTCATGGTTTGCCCTAATTAAGTTCAGAGGTGTTTTACGTTCTCTGTGTGTCTGCATCGTTTTTATGGGGAGGCATTTTGCCCGTTTTCTTTTTTCTTTTCATCGTTATGCCCATTGCCGAACTGGCGGTATTGATTCAGGTCGGTAGCGTTATCGGCGTGTTGAATACGGTAGGGCTGGTGTTTCTGACGGCTGTAATCGGGGCCTGGTTGCTGCGCCAGCAGGGGCTGGCGACCTTGTTGCGGGCGAATGAACGGCTCAACAGCGGTGAGTTGCCGGCAAAAGAAGTGGCCGAGGGGCTGATTCTTGCGGTCGGTGGCGCCATGTTGCTCACGCCGGGGTTTATCACCGACACCTTCGGCTTTCTGTGTTTGTTGCCGGGCTCGCGACATTGGCTGGCATCGCAGGCGCTGAAGCGGATGACGGTGTCGGGGCAGAATCACGGCCGGAGTTTCTTTTTCAGCGCCGGAGGCGGTGCAGGGCCCTTCGGGCAAGGCCCATTTGGCCAGCAGCGACCATTCGATCGTGATGCCAACGGCAACATCATTGAAGGCGAGTACCAGGATCAGACCCGGACTGATAGGGGCCAGCTCCAGCAGGGGCAGTCTGATCAGGATGAGCAGGAAAAAAAGTAAATTTTTTTTCGTTGCGGGTGTTGAAAACCTTTCGCTCAACCCCATTAACACAGCACAGATTCGCTTCAGGCTGAAAACCGCTGTCTATCAGTGGCTTGGATGCCGGGGCAATTTGTCGGGTCCGGGTCTCCGGCCAGACATTTTTAACATGCAATTGTCATTGCCACATTAATCTGACTATTGGAGAAACAGAGCAATGAAAATTCGTCCGCTACACGATCGTGTTGTCGTACGCCGTAAGGAAGAAGAAGAGAAAACTGCGGGTGGCATCGTGCTGCCGGGTAATGCCAAAGAAAAGCCTTCCCAGGGCGAAGTGATCGCTGTGGGTAATGGCCGCATTCTGGATAACGGCGAAACCCGTGCACTGGCGGTCAAGGTGGGTGACACCGTGGTCTTCGGTCAGTACGCCGGTAACACCGTGAAGGTTGACGGTGAAGAGCTGCTCATCATGAGTGAGAACGATATTTACGGCGTGCTTGAGTGATCGCAACAGCGATAGGCACGAACGCTCATTAATCCGATTGGTTCAATTTTCGGTTTAACGAACAGGAATAGAAGACATGGCAGCAAAAGACGTTAAATTCGGTGATAGCGCCCGTAAGCGCATGGTAGCAGGTGTTAACATCCTGGCGGACGCGGTCAAGGTAACCCTGGGCCCCAAAGGTCGTAACGTGGTTCTGGAGAAGTCTTTCGGCGCTCCGACTGTGACCAAGGACGGCGTATCTGTGGCCAAGGAAATCGAGCTGAAAGACAAGTTCGAGAACATGGGCGCGCAGATGGTGAAGGAAGTCGCTTCCCAGGCCAACGAAACTGCTGGTGACGGTACCACGACTGCGACCGTACTGGCCCAGTCCATCGTGAATGAGGGTATCAAGGCCGTGACAGCCGGCATGAACCCGATGGACCTGAAGCGTGGTATCGACAAAGGTACCGCCGAAGCTGTTAAAGCTATCCGTGAAATGGCCAAGCCCTGCGACGACAGCCGCATGATCGCCCAGGTCGGTACTATCTCCGCCAACGGTGACGAGACCATCGGCAAAATCATCGCCGACGCGATGGAAAAAGTCGGTAAAGAAGGCGTCATTACCGTTGAGGAAGGCCGTGGCCTGGAAGACGAGCTGGACGTGGTTGAAGGCATGCAGTTTGACCGCGGTTTCCTGAGCCCGTACTTCATCAACAACCAGGACAACATGTCCGCCGAGCTGGAAGACCCGTACATCCTGCTGGTTGACAAGAAGATCTCCAACATCCGCGAACTGCTGCCGGTGCTGGAAGCGGTTGCAAAGGCTGGTAAGCCGCTGCAGATCATCGCTGAAGACATCGAAGGCGAAGCCCTGGCTACTCTGGTGGTCAACAACATGCGCGGCATTGTGAAAGTCAACGCTGTGAAGGCGCCTGGCTTTGGTGACCGTCGCAAGGAAATGCTGCAGGATATCGCCATTCTGACTGGCGGTACGGTGATTTCCGAAGAAGTCGGCCTGACCCTGGAAAACACCACTCTGGATGACCTGGGTACTGCCAAGCGTGTCAACGTGACCAAGGAAAACACCACGATCATCGGTGGCGCTGGTGCCGAGGCTGATATCAGCGCTCGCGTTGAGCAGATTCGCAAGCAGATCGAAGACAGCAGCTCTGATTACGACAAAGAGAAGCTGCAAGAGCGCGTCGCCAAGCTGGCTGGCGGTGTCGCCGTCATCAAAGTGGGCGCCGGCTCTGAAGTTGAAATGAAAGAGAAGAAGGCCCGCGTTGAAGACGCTCTGCACTCCACCCGCGCTGCCGTTGAAGAAGGCATCGTAGCTGGTGGTGGTGTTACCCTCATCCGCGCCATTGCGGCTCTGGACAAGGTAGACGCCATCAACGACGAGCAGAAAGCTGGTGTGAACATTCTGCGTCGCGCCATGGAAGCTCCGTTGCGTCAGATCGTATTCAACGCAGGCGGTGAGTCTTCTGTGGTGGTTGCCAAGGTAAAAGAAGGCGAAGGTTCCTTCGGCTTCAACGCTGCTACCGAGCAGTACGGCGACATGCTGGAAATGGGTATCCTGGATCCCGCCAAGGTAACCCGTTCTTCCCTGCAGGCAGCGGCTTCTGTCGCTTCTCTGATCATCACCACCGAGGCGATGGTTGCAGACGAGCCGGAAGACGAGAAAGCCGGCGGTGGTATGCCGGATATGGGTGGCATGGGCGGAATGGGAGGCATGGGCGGCATGATGTAATGCCGGCCAGATCCCGAACAGGTCTCAGTTTCTGAGGCCTGGCCCGATCTACCCCTGAAAACCCCGCGCTGGTTCACACTGGCGCGGGGTTTTTCGTTTTTTTGTCATGAACTTGCCCAATGGCTTTGTTAGACTCGGCTACCGGTTTTTAAATGTGCCAATTGCAATGACTGAATCCCGACCAAAATCCTTTCTCGGCCCTGGCAAAGTGGTTCTGCTGCTGTTGCTCGGTCTGCTGGTTTACGGGATCACGCTGATTGTTCTGGTTCCGGCTGGCTGGCTCTGGCAGCAGGCCTCGGCCCAGGTGCAGCTGCCAGAGCAGGTTCGGGTGCAGCAGGTATCCGGGCGTCTCTGGGATGGGGCCGCAGGGGTTGTTGTGGCTGGTTTTCCGGCACGCCTGGAATGGCAATTTGGCTGGCCATCGCTGTCCGGGGTGACATTACCGCTGCAATTTTCCGTGTCTTCATCACAATCCCGCGTGGAAGGGGTTGCCCGTGCCGGTTGGCAGGGTAATTTTGAGGTCAGTGCCAATGGGCTGATAGCGGTTGCCGAGTTCGAGCAACTGATACGCCAGAGCGGTGGCGCCATGATTGAGGGAACCGTGTCTGTGGATCGCTTCGAGATGTCCTGGTCAGACGGTCGCCTGAAGTCAGCAGACGGGCTCGGGCGCTGGGATGGTGGCAGGGTTACCTGGCCGATGGGCAATCAGGTGGGCCAGGCCGTGTTTCCTCCCATGCAGGCAGATCTGGACACCGTGGACGGAGGCGTTTCACTGGTAGTGGCAGAGCAGGGTGCAAGCGGGCCGGCGGCTGATGCCAGCATACTCTGGGATGGCATGATGGAACTGCGGGTGTACAAGCGCATGGTCGATCTGGCGCAACAGCCCTGGCCAGATTCTGCAAGGCCGGGTGACGTAGTGTTCCGGGTCCGGCAGCCATTGCTGCCCGGAGGCCTGTAATATGATGAAGCTGTCGGTGGGGCGTCAGGAGCGGTTCTCGCGTACATTGGCGAATCTGCTGTTGCTTGCGCTGGTGCTTTACCTTGCGGTAGAGCTGGCGAAACTAACCTGGTTGATTGCCTGGAACGACCGGCCTGTACCGGAAATCTTCGGGCAGACGGCTGCCGGCGCTGAGGTCCGTAGCCGAGTGTCAGAGGCTCCGATCGCCGGTTATGAGTTCTTCGGGAGGCCGGATAATCAGGTGGGTGTGGCCGACGTGGTGCGCCGCTCTGCACCGGAAACCGGGCTGCGCCTGAGGCTGGAAGGTGTGCTTGTCGGGCAGCGTCCGGAGGACTCCGGTGCTATAGTTGCCGGAAGTAACGGCGAAACCGAATACTATCGGGTTGGCGACCAGTTACCGGGCAACGCTGAGCTGGCGGAGGTCGAGGCTGGAAGAATTCTGCTACGCAGGGGGGGGAGGTACGAATCCCTGGCGTTTGAGGAACAGATAGAGACCGGAGCGCTGGTTGCGGAAGAGCCGGTGCAAACGGCAGAATCGCCGGATACCTACCTGGAAGACGCCAGAGCGCGGTTGGACAGTGAAGGCGTGGCTGCACTGGCAACCTACGGTCTGCAGCCTGCAGAGGATCGCAGTGGGTATGTGTATGATGGCTCCAACGCCATGCTGAACGCCGTGAATCTGCGTCCGGGAGATATCATTACCTCGGTGAACGGTCAGCCTCTGGGCGACATCGAGCAGGACAAGCAGTTGCTGGACAGTTGGCGCAGCCAGCCGCAGCTGGATATAGAAATTGAACGTGACGGAACCCTGCTGACGGTCAGTTACGCCATACCCGAACAATGGCGCTGACAGGGTACTCAAAATAACAGGACGATATCGCCAGATGTATAACCACAAGATCAACCTCCTCCAGGCAATCATGTTCGCGCTTTTATTGCCGCTGGCTTCGCTGGCGCAGGCGCAGGAAGAAACCTGGAGGCTGAACCTCAAGGATGCGGACATTCGGGCCTTCGTCACCCAGGTGGCAGACATAACCGGCTACAGCTTTGTGGTGGATCCCCGGGTTAAAGGGAAGGTCACGGTATTGTCCAGTGCCCCCATGAACAAGGACGAAATATACGATCTTTTCCTGGCAGTGCTGAATGTGCACGGTTTTACTGCGATCCCCGGAGAGGAAGTCGTCAAAATTGTCCAGCAGGTCGATGCCAAACAGTCTGCAGAGAACCTGAACAGGTTTCCGCAAACGCCTTCCGAGCAATTGATTACCCGTGTTATCCAGATTGATAATGCCAACGCCCTGGAACTGGTTCCGATTCTGCGTCCCCTGGTCGCCAAATACGGCCATCTGGCGGGTGTGGCTGCGGCAAACGCCCTGATTGTCAGTGATCATGCCTCTAACATCGCTCGCATTGAACAGATCGTTCGGGAACTGGACAGCCCCTCTAAATACGAAGTGGAAGTGATTCAGCTGCAGGAAGCCTGGGTTGGTGACATGGTGACCCTGCTGCAGGAGCTGGCACCAGAAGAGCTTGGCCGCGTTGGCGGTGAGAATGCCGCACGCAAATACAGCGTGACAGCCGACGAGCGCAGCAATCGATTGATTCTGCGGGGCGACGAAACCTTTCGGGACAAGATGCGCGGTTTGATTCTCCAACTGGACCAACCGTCTGCCAGTGGCGGAACCACCAAGGTGATTCGTCTTCGTCATGCCGATGCCAAGACCCTGACCGAAATACTCAAAGGTGTGATGGGTGAGGTAGTGAAAGAGGGTAGCGCTGGCGGCAGTTCGGGTGGCTCTGCCGGGAATCCGGGCAGCAGCTTTTCAGTCTTTGCCGACGAAGGGCTGAATGCTCTCGTCGTCCGGGGGGACCCCTCCCTGATGCAGGAAGCCGAGCAGATTGTGGCACAGCTGGATGTGCGCCGTGCCCAGGTGATGATTGAAGCGGCCATTGTGGAAATCAGTGATGAGCTGGGCGATCAGCTCGGGGTGCAATTGGCGGCTGGCGATGAGTCTGCAGGTTCATTTCCGGTGCTGGGTACAAACCTGACCAGTGGCCAGGGTATGGTTGGCCTGAACTCCGTGATTGGAGCTCTGGTGGGTGACACTATTCCGCAGCTAGCCGGCGGGTTGACCGTCGGTGCCGGGCAGCGTGATGAGGATGGTGTTACCTGGGGCTTACTGATTCAGGCACTGTCCTCTTCTTCCGCGGCGAACCTGTTGTCTACGCCCAGCATTATTACCCTCGACAATCAGGAATCTGAAATTATCGTTGGCCAGAACGTACCGTTCCGTACTGGCCAGTCTACCGTGACCGGAGACGGGACCACCAACCCGTTTACCACCATCGAGCGGCGCGATGTGGGGTTGTCGCTGAAAGTCACGCCTACGATCAGTGCCGATGGCTTGGTGCGTCTGGTGGTTGAGCAAACGACCGAGGACATTTCCACAACCAGCGTTGATGGTGCATCCGATCTGATCACCAACAAACGTGAGATTAAAACCACCGTGCTGGCGGATGACGGTGAGACCGTGGTACTGGGCGGTCTGATCAAGGACGATTACCAGGTCAGCAAGAGCAAGGTGCCGCTGCTGGGCGATATCCCGGTGCTTGGTCGCTTGTTCTCTTCTGAATCCGAGACCCGCGTTAAGCGCAACCTGCTGGTTTTCCTACGCCCCACGATTATGTTGGGCAAGGCAGATGCTGTGGCGGCGACCACTGAAAAGTTCAACCGCCTCTGGGATGTGAACCTGGAAGTGCGGGAAAAGCTTGGCTTGCCGCAGGAAGAATCTGATCCGTCGGTTGATATGCTGTTTGAAGGGCGCCGGCAGTAGGCAGTTGTGCGGGCGAGACAGCGTGGATAACCGCGCTGTCTGATCATCGCCCTGGCGAGCAGGACTGGGGCGGTGCTTCGAGTGCTCTCAGAGTGGCGGCATCGGGCAGTCCAGCTGATCCGCCACCAGCCTCATTAATTCGTATTCCTTAACTTCCACCTTTCCGTCGTGACTGATGCAATGTCCGCAGGCATCAATAATGGAAGGCTTCAGCAGTGGTGAGAGCTTGCTGAGAACATTCAGAGCAGCTCTAAGGTTCTGCATGGTGATCTTGCTGTGCATGGTTTCGTCGTTTCCGTTGCCGAACCCGGAAATAGCCTCCTGATAGAGCGCTTGAGCCTTTTCCGGTGCTTCGGTGCCGGCCCGGGCGAACAGGCTCAGCACCTGCTCAATGGCGGGTTTGACTTGCCGGAAGCTTCGGTATTTTACGGGCACGACCTGCCCGGAGCCACGGCCTAGATGCCGCCACAGGAAGGTGGTGAGTGCGAGTTCGAACAGGGTCACCCGGTTGTCCGCCTGAACCAGCGTCTGAATGTTTGCGAGAAGGGTGTCCCGCTCCTCCGGATCGAGCTTTCGCAACGCCGGCATGGCCAGTTCAAGCATTGGAAAACGTGCGCGTTCGCCAAGTTCTTTTAGGGATGGCAGTAGTTTACCAAGCAACTCGGGTTGGGCGCCCAGCACGGAGTGCTCTGGTATGAGAGCAAGCCTCTCGGTTTGCTCGGGGTCCGTCAGTTCGTAAATAACCAGGCCATAACAAAGCTGAACGGCCCCAGCACGGGTATATAACAGGTTGCGAAAGGTCGATGGCAGTTTCTTCAGGAGACTGCTGGCGAAGCGCTCGCTGTCCGCGGAAACCGTGCCAACGCGGCTGGACAGCGCAGGGGTTGCCGTCGGAGATTCGTTGGTCAGGGAGCTCGCCAGAGGCGATAGGCTGTACTTTCGGGTGCCTTGAGCGGGTTCGACTACCTGGCTCACCAGGTCTCCAATGGCTGCCTTATCCGGATTGCGGCCTTGTCCCTGCAAGCGTGAGCCCGGTTCGGTATCCCGTAGCCTGCTGCGCAGGCGTGCCATCAGCCCTGGCTGGATGGCGTTGATTCGTTCGTCAATGGGAGGGTGGGATGCCAGCAGGGAGGTGAATTTCATCCTTGCTGCCTCGCCGAAACACATGTGGTTCATGTCGCTGGCATGGCTGGTAGTGTCCAGATACCCGCCTTTCATCCCGATTTTGAACAGGGCGGCGCCAATGCCTTCGGGGTTACGAGTGAACTGAACGGATGACGCGTCGGCCAGCATCTCCCGTTGGCGTGAGACGGCCGACTGAATGAGCCGGCCAAAGAACACGCCGACATAGCCGATCACCATCAAGGCCAGCCCGATCAGCCCCATGGCAGCCTGTGCCCGGCCGTCCCGATTTCGGCTGCGTCCACTGCTGTAGAAGCCGGCTCTCAGGAGAAACTGGCCAATCTGGCCGATCATCAGGATGCCGGCCAGCAGGGCGATCAACCTCACGTTGATGCGCATATCGCCGTTGAGGATGTGGCTGAATTCGTGGCCTACCACGCCCTGGAGTTCGTCCCGGTTCAGCTGTGTCAGGGCCCCATGCGTGACCACCATCACCGCTTCACCAGGGGTATAGCCGGCGACAAAGGCGTTGATGCCGGTTTCATGGTCCATCACGTAGAGTTCCGGTACCGGCACGCCGCTGGCAATAGACATCTCTTCGACGATGTTGCGCAGTTTGCGTTCTTCCGGATCGCGGGTGTCCGGATCAATAGCCCGAGCGCCCACCATTCGTGCTACCCGGGTGCCGCCTCCGGCCAGATCCACCCAGCGTACCAGGGAACCGATGCCAATCAGCGCGACCACCGCACCGGCGGTCGTCAGGCCGTGGCTGGACAGCAGCCAGTAATGGAAGGGCAGGGCTGAGGTCTGGCTGCGGGTGACCATGTAACCCACCAGGCAGACCGCCAGAGTAATCAGGGTGACTGCGGTTAGAAACAGAACGACCAACAGGCCAGTGTTGCGCCGGGCATTGGCCTGGCGCTGGAAGAAACCGGGGCTCGCCATGAATCAGGCCTCAGAAACTGACTTTCGGAGCCTGGCGGGCCTCTGGAGATTCGAGCTGCAGCTGGGCGGTTTCCTTGAACGCAAACAGGCCGGCCACGATATTGTTAGGGAACTTCTCGCGGAAGATGTTGTAGTTCATCACGCCATCGTTATACGCCTGGCGCGCGAACGCGACACGGTTCTCGGTGCTGGAGAGTTCTTCCATCAGTTGCTGGATGGTCTCGTTGGCTTTCAGCTCAGGGTAATTCTCGGCCACGGCGTAGAAATTGGCGAGGGCTTTGGTGAGCAGGTTCTCGGCGCTGCCAAGGCGTTGGATCTTGGTGCTGTCGCCTGGGTCACGGGCGGCATCTTTCTGGGCGCTGACCGCGTTATTGCGTGCTTCCATTACCTGGGTCAGGGTGGACTTTTCATGGTCCAGATAGGCTTTCGCGGACTCCACCAGGTTGGGGATCAGATCGTGGCGGCGCTGAAGCTGGACATCAATCTGGGCAAAGCCATTCTTGAACTGGTTGCGCAAAGAGACGAGCTGGTTGTAGATAAACACCAGGTAGAGGATGACAACGGCGATTACGACAAGACCGATGACAGTCGTTCCCATGACTACTCCTAAGGGCTAAAGGTTCAGGCGTTATTTTCCACGATCCGGGCGTGGAAAGTCTGTACGAAATTCTCAAAATCTCTGGGTAACAAGGGCTTGGAGAAGAAATATCCCTGGGCAAGTGCACAGCCGCGCTGGCTGAGGTAATACTCCTGCTCTGCTGTTTCCACACCTTCTGCGACGACGGTCAGATTCAGGCTCTTGCCAAGGTCGATGATGGTGTTGGCAATTCGGGTATCTTCCTCGTTGATCAGCAGGTCCCGAATGAACTGCTTGTCGATCTTCAGATGCTGTACCGGCATCTGCTTCAGATAGGTCAGCGATGAATAGCCCGTGCCGAAATCATCAACCGCAATACTGATGCCGGCCCGATGCAGCCGATGCAGCTTGGCGACCGCATCGGTGAGGTTGGTCATAAAGCTGGTTTCGGTCACTTCCAGTTCCAGGCGTCCCGCCGGAATATTATGACGTTTCAGGGTGTTGAGAATATCGTCAACAATGGATTCCTGGCGTAGCTGAACGGCGGAAAGGTTCACGGCGATTCTGAGGTGAGTACCTTCGGATGCCCAGCGAGCGGCCTGCCAGCAAGCCTGATCCAGGACCCATTGACCAATCTCGACGATGGAACCATTCGCTTCCGCTACCGGAATGAAAAGATCCGGGGGAATCATGCCGTGTTCAGGGTGTTCCCACCGCAGCAGTGCTTCTGCACCAATAACGCGCCGGGTCTCCAGATTGATCTGTGGCTGGTAGACCAGGTGGAACTCGTGGTTTGCGAGGGCCTGGGCCAGGTCCTTTTCCATCTGTTTGCGTTCGCGAATTTCCTGGTCGATGCTGGCTACATAGAACTGGAAGTGGTTGTGTCCGGTTTGTTTCGCCAGTGCCATGGTTTGCTCGGCACTCTGGAGCAAGCGGTCTGCCTGGTCGGCATCTGACGGGAACAGGGAAATCCCCAGGGTGGCGGTCATGGAAATCCGGTGGTTGCCGGAATTGATCGGCGACCCGATGGTGGCCAGGACCTTCTCGGCGGTTTCTGCTGCCTGGAAGCCATCGCGCAGGTGCTTTTCAACGATGACAAACTGGTCACTGCCCAGCCGGGCGACATTGAATCTGTCTGAGGAAAGATTGGCGGTCAGGCGACTGGCGACGGTTTGCAGGATGGTGTCCCCGGTACGGAAACCGCACTGTTCATTGACGGATTTGAAGTCATCAATGCCACAGACCATGAGCGCGATCGAGCTGTGCCCTTCTCTGGCCCGTTCGATAGCGCCCTGCAGATCTTCCATAAAGGCATCCCGGCTGGGCAGGCCGGTCAGTGTGTCGTAGCGGGCAAGGCGGGTGACCCGGTCTTCGGCTTCACGATGTTTTTTCTGGGTGTCGCCGATAGCCACAAGCAGATTGTTGGTGGCGTTAACCCAAAGGCCAAGCTCATCGGCCCGGTGTCCTTCCGGAATCGACACCAGACGATCGTCCGGATGTGCCGGATCAACCTTTTTGACCGACTGCACAATGCGCAGCAGCGGGCGGGTCAGCAGCAGATGGAACACCACGAACAGTACGATGCCAAGAATGAGTGCCAGGGCGATGCCTGAGGCAAACGTCACCAGTGCTCGGCCGAGCCAGGTTCGAGCGTAGGGGGCGGTGTCGTAGTGAACCTCAAGATAGCCGTAGACAAGATCAGGATTGCTGCCCCGGGTGAGGCGCTCGCGGTATTCGCGAACCTGGCCGAAAATCGGATCGGTCAAAGGGCGAAACGCAGAGTCCTGCAGAGGGCGTAGCCGATCACCCAGTTCATCACCATCGGGATGGGTGATTTTGGCCATGTGAATGGGTTCCAGGGCGAACAGGCCGTCCACCACCTGTTGGGCAAGGGTATCATCAATGGAGAATACAGCCTGGGTGGCAGAGTCTTCCACCATGGCAAGGGTCTGGGCCGCGTCGCGTTCCAGTTCAGCCGATACCCGCTTGGCATCCAGCACCACCTGTACGGCGCTCATCAGAATACCGCTCAGCAACGCGACGAGCAGTACCCATCTGAGAATCCGGTATCCGAGGTGGTTCTCTACTTCAAAGGTTTTATGCATCCGCTGTTCTTGGCTCATCTGTCTGATTGGTTCTGTCGGACCCTGCGACAGGATCTATCACGCGGCACATGACAGTATGGTTCAGATTCCTTTCAACTTCATGGAGTATGGCCGATTTTTTCAGAGTTTCTTGCGGATGCGTGTATCGATTTGTTTCGGTTTCGTCGCATTCAGATACAGAAACGCCCGCAGGGATTCCCGTGCGGGCGTTCGGGCAACGGTTAGCCAGTTAATGCTGACCGCTGATCTGGCTGGATCACGCCAGGTTTTCGTTCACGAAATCCCAGTTGACCAGGTTCCAGAACGCTTCCAGATAGTTCGGGCGGCTGTTCCGGTAGTCGATGTAGTAGGCGTGTTCCCAGACATCAACGGTCAGTACCGGCTTGTCGGCACCGGTCAGCGGGGTTTCGGCGTTGCTGGTGTTGGCGATGGCAACACTGCCGTCAGCTTTTTTCACCAGCCAGGTCCAGCCGGAACCGAAGTTGTTGGCGGCCTTGTCGTTGAATTCTTTCTTGAAGTCTTCGAAGGAGCCAAAGGCCTTCTCGATGGCTTCTTTGGCGGCGCCGGTGGGTTCACCACCACCGTTCGGGCTCAGGCAGTGCCAGTAGAAGGTGTGGTTCCATACCTGGGCTGCGTTGTTGAACAGCGGGCCACTGGCGCTCTTGATGATGTCTTCCAGAGACTTGTTGGCATTCTCAGTACCTTCAACCAGGCCGTTCAGCTTGGTTACGTAGGTGTTGTGATGCTTGCCGTAATGATACTCCAGGGTTTCCTGAGAGATATGCGGTTCCAGTGCGTTTTTTTCGTAAGGCAGTGCGGGAAGTTCAAATGCCATGAGGTCGTTCTCCCTGGTTCTCTCTGTTTATGTGAGTTGACACTCTCGCAATATAAGGGCGGTTTGAGTTAAATCAACCCCTTGTTGTGAGAGAGCTTTTAAACTCGGGGCTGCCGGGCAGAAACTGTGCGCAGTTCCGGACCCGCCAGACCAGCTCTTCATAACTGTCTGCCAGAATGTTCACGTGCCCTAGCTTGCGGCCGGGGCGCTCCCCTTTATTATAGAGGTGAAGGTGAGCGTAGGGCAGTTCCAGTATCCGTTCAATGTCGCCGTGCTCGCCGATGATATTAATCATGCAGCTCAGGCCGCGTGCCTGAACATTGCCCAGAGCATGTCCGCTGACCGCGCGAATGTGATTCTCGAACTGGCTGGTCATGGCACCCTCAATGGTCCAGTGTCCGGAATTATGAACCCGGGGGGCCATTTCGTTGGCGACCAGGCCGTCTTCGGTCTCGAACAGCTCCAGAGTCAATACGCCCACATAGTTCAATTCGTTCAGTAGTGCCTTGATGTACTTTTCGGCATCTTGCTGGATGTGGGGTTGCAGGCCGGGTGCCGGGGCAATTGAATAACGCAGGATACCCTCGTGGTGGGTATTCTCGGCAATGGGGTAGAACGCCACATCGCCGTCCTCGCCGCGAACCGCGATGATGGACACTTCGCGCTTGAAGTTAACGAACTTCTCAACGATTACCCTGGGATGGCCGATGGCCGTCCAGGCTTCTTCTGCCTGTTCCGGATCTCTCAGGACAGCCTGGCCTTTGCCGTCGTAGCCCTCAGTGATGGATTTGGCTACCACCGGGCAGCCAAGTGCCTCGGCCGCGGCTTTCAGGGAAGCAGCGCTATCGGCGATTTTCCATTCCGGCGTTGGAATGCCAAGCTGGCCGAACAGGGTTTTCTCTGCCTCCCGGTTCTGGCAAACCTGAAGCGCCCGGGGGCAGGGGTGAACCGGCTTGTGTTGGGCCAGCTTCTCCGCCACTTCAACAGGCAGGTGCTCGAATTCGTAGGTTACGCGGTCGACGCGGGAGAGGAAGTCGTCCAGGTAGCTGCCGTCGCGATCCACAATGACTTCCCCCAGACCAGCGCTGGGGCTGCCGGACATGTCGTAGAACACAAATTCCTTTGCGAGGGGGTATCCGGCAAGGGCCAGCATGCGCCCGAGTTGGCCGGCTCCTAGTACACCGATTCTCATCTGGTTCTCCTGATCAAAAGAAAGCTGCTTCGGTGCCTGAGCGGGCCGGGGAAGACTTTCCAAAACACGCTACGAGCACATCCCTGTGCGCTTGTTTCGGGCCGTCCTTGGCCCTCAACAGTTTTGGAAAGTCTTCCCCGGCCCGCTCACCTGGCTTTGGATTGGTGCTACTGATCCCTGGGGTCAGGGTTATCCAGAATCGTCTGGGTCTGGTTTTTCCTGAAGTCTTCCACCGCCTGGCGAACCTTGTCGTCGAACGTGCCAACGATTTGTGCTGCCAGCAGGCCCGCGTTGGTGGCGCCGGCCTTGCCAATCGCCAGGGTGCCGACAGCAATGCCGCCGGGCATCTGAACGATGGAGAGCAGGGAATCAAGCCCGTTCAGTGCTTTTGATTGTACGGGGACGCCCAGTACCGGCAAAGACGTTTGTGAGGCGACCATGCCCGGCAGGTGCGCTGCGCCGCCGGCACCACCGATGATGACCTTCAGGCCGCGATCGGCCGCGGTCTTGGCGTAATCAAAAAGCAGATCCGGTGTGCGATGGGCGGAGACAACCCGGGTTTCGTAGGGCACGCCGAGTTTGTCGAGCATATCGGCAGCGTGTTCCATGGTGGGCCAGTCAGATTTGGAGCCCATGATGAGTCCAACAAGCGGCTGCATAAGCAACAGTCCTGTGATAATTGGAAAGCCGGCCATTGTATGTTCTGGCCAGTTGCCGTGCAACACGGCAAGCCCGGGCGTCCGGGTGCCGGAGCGCTTTCTTTAAAAGCCTTCATTTTAACCTGTCCGTAACTGCAGGTATTATCGTCGTTTATACAATTAAACCATCCATTTCCAGGAGCTGTAATGGAATCCATCCGCCCGGACGAAGATGAGCTGAGAGCAGAACCCCCGATTGGCGCCGGGGAAGCGCGAAAGCCCCGTACCAGTAAGGAGCGTGAGCCTGGGGGCGGGGCTCCCAAAGCCAAGTCTCCTGGTGCAGCTGCGGGCTCTGGCGGAGGCGGTGGTCGTGGTGGACGAATTCTTGTCTGGGGAGCGATTTTGGGGCTTGCCGTGGCGGCTGGCGCAGGGTGGTATAGCCAGAGTCAGCGCATCGCCGCGCTGGAGAGTCAACTGGAAGAGGCGGATTACTGGGCCCGGCAGAGCAAGCTGGCGCTGGCCCGTTTCGAGGGTGAGCTTTCGGAAACCGGGGAATCCTTGCAGGAGCGCGGTGCTTCCCTGGAGGAAAAGATAGCGGCCAATGCTGAAAAGGTAGAGACCGCCAACAGCGAGATCCGCAAGCTCTGGGTAGTTGCCAATGAGCGTAACCGGAAACAGCTTGAGGAGCATGGCCAGCGGCTCTCGGCGCTGGATCAGAATCTGGCCGAGACCGGAAAGTCAGTGTCGGACCTGGAAACTACGGTCGAACAGGTTCGTACAACGCTGGCTGGAGATATCGCTCAATTGAGCCGGAAGCTGGAGACCTCTGTGGCAGCTCTTGAGCAGGCAAATAGTGAGGCGACGTCGCAGCTGACCAGGCTAAGTCAGCAGATTGGCGACATCGATCAGGTGGTGGAGAGCCGTATCCGTCGGTTTGAGCAGGAGCAGAAACTGGGTATCGACGGTATTGAAGGCCGGCTGACCTCCCTCGAGGCCCGAACGGATGGGCTGGCCGGAGCCGGTGACGTTCAGGCACTGCGGAATCGACTGGCGGAACTGGCCCGCACCGTTGAGTCCATTGATGCATCGCGTGCCCAGCTTACCTCACGGCTTGTGCGTCTGTCGGAGGAGGTCAATCAGCTCAGGGCATCGAGCTCAGGACAGTAGTGGTTGCAGGGGATGAATGTAACGGTTTGTATTCATCCCTTGCGGTAGCTCTCATTTCTTGTGGTGGCCAGTTGTTATGATCGTCCCTACTCGATAAGGGATGAAGAGTGCATAACAATGAAAATCCGAGTGCCTTTCGTTAAGAGTGCCGTTGTTGTGGCATGCTTTCTGGTGTTGTCTGGCTGCACCGTTTATCAGTCTATTGGCAAGAGTGTGGGTGGCTTTCTGCATCCGGTGTCTGGCCATGATTTCGTGCATATCGACACCGATCAGTGGGACCAGAACAATGCCTTATTGTATTTCTACCGCACCCACTCCCAGTGGGCGGCGGATGAGATTGAGTCTCCCAGTGTCTATATTGACGACAAACACTATTTCAATATCCGCAATAACAGCTTTACCTGGCTGGAAGTGAGTCCCGGCGAACGTCACATTGCCATGCGCCGGCCATTGCTTGGGCTTGAAGGCCTGAATTCCTTCAGTCTGAGCCTGATTGCGGATGCCACCCTGAAGGTGGAGCCCGGCAAGATTTACTACCTGAGATACAACGAATTGACGGAGCCTGCACGACCGCATCCGGATCTGGATCCGGAGCACCCGCTGGCCTCGGGGGATTTGCAGCTGGTTACCCGAGAATATGCCATGCAGTCCGATGAAATTGTGACCACGCTGTTCCTGAACAGCGACTTGCTGGCGCCGAACCATGCGGCAACGTCGATTGTCGAGGTTAACGAAGACACCGACTACGAGAAGCGGAAGCTGGCTCTGGAGCAGGAGCGCGAACTGGAGATTGAGCGCCTGCAGCAGGAAGGTAAATATGAGGAAACCTCCTGGTTCTGGCCATTCGGTGGCGGGCCAACGGTGCCGCTGGAAACCGACCGCAAACTGGAGGCACTGGAGCAGGAGTATGCCCAGCTGGAACTTGAGCGCGAGCGCAGGGAAGAGGCGGAATCGGGAGGCTGGTGGATATTCTAGGCACTGTCTACACTGGAGGTGGTGTAGTGATAAGAGATAAAAATAATGTCCTTCAAAGAGACGTTTCGGCTGCGTATTGACAAGCTGGCCGGGCAGGTAGGTCCGTTGCTCGAGGAGTCCTGGCGCGAGGCTCGCCAACGCCTGGATGAACTTAACCAGGCGCTTGCCAGCCAGGCGGTGCCGGGCGAACGCCGGGCGCGGGTGAGTGAACTGGCTCTGAGAAGCAAGGGGCAGCAGGCGGGCCAGAAGTCTGCGGAAATACGCCCCTTTCCCGGGCAGGGCAAGGCAGTACAACGCTCTGATTTTGATCAATAAATGTCCATTTGAGAGCGCCTCGGAAAAAAGTTCAGCAATTTTCGGAAAAACATTTGACACAGTGAGCCAAATGCTTAAAATGCGCGTCTCACTTGGTTGAGACAGCAAGGCTGACTCAGCAAGCGCCAAGCGCAGCAAGTGACTGTTTTGAGCCTGAAATAGAGTAAGGCAGCGAAAGTGGGTGGTTAGCTCAGCTGGGAGAGCATCGCCCTTACAAGGCGAGGGTCGCAGGTTCGATCCCTGCACCACCCACCACTTTCAAAGCAGAGTTGTGATTCAGCAAGGCTGAATCGATGCGGAGCGGTAGTTCAGTTGGTTAGAATACCGGCCTGTCACGCCGGGGGTCGCGGGTTCGAGTCCCGTCCGCTCCGCCACCTTATCCCGGGTGGTTAGCTCAGCTGGGAGAGCATCGCCCTTACAAGGCGAGGGTCGCAGGTTCGATCCCTGCACCACCCACCAGATTTTAAAAAGCAGACCAATATGGTCTGCTTTTTTTATGTCCGCAGAAAATGTTAGCCGCTTGGCGCGTCGCAAAAAATGGCCGGCGCAGGGTATTCCCTGGCCGGCCTCCTCCATGAATTGCCTGCTCTGAATTACCGGCCGATCAGAGACTGACCGCACACCCGAACCACATTACCGTTCACACCCGCAGACGCAGGGTTGCAGTACCACGCGATAGCCTCGGCCACATCTACCGGTTGTCCACCCTGAGACAGGCTGTTCATGCGTCGACCGGCCTCACGGATGGTAAACGGCATGGCAGCAGTCATCTGGGTTTCGATAAAGCCCGGTGCGATGGCGTTGATGGTGATGCCGTTCTTCAGATGGCGGGCCATGGATTCGACATAGCCAATCACGCCGCTTTTAGCACAGGAATAGTTGGTCTGGCCGAAATTTCCGGCGATGCCGCTGATGGAAGAAATGCAGACAATGCGGCCGTTGTCCCGCATCAGTTTGCGCTCAGCCAGCTCCTCATCAATCAGTTCTTCCGCCGTCAGGTTGACGGCAATGGTCATATCCCAGAAGTGCTCGGGCATGTTGCCGAGAGTCTTGTCCCTGGTGATGCCGGCGTTGTGGATAACGAAGTCAACACCGCCGGTTTCCTTCTCGATAAAGTCTGCGATCAGCTTTGGCGCCTTCTCATCGGTGATGTCGCAGGCCAGCGCCTTGCCTTTCAGGGCACCGGTTACTTTCTGCAGTTCTTCAAGTGCCGGCGGGATGTCCAGCCCGATGACGGTTGCGCCGTCTCTGGCCAGGGTTTCAGCAATGGCGGCACCAATGCCTCGGGATGCGCCGGTCACCAGGGCCACTTTGCCTGACAATGGTGCGACCGGATTGGTGGCTTTGGCTTCGTCGGCTTTGCCAATGCGGACCACCTGCCCGGAGACATAGGCTGAGCGTGGCGACAGGAAGAACCGAACCGAGGAATCCAGCTGGTTTTCGGCATTAGGTGCGATCCACACCAGATTCGCGGTGGAGCCCTTTTTGCCGATCTCTTTGCCAACGGCCCTGACAAAGCCTTCCAGCGCTTGTTGTGCTGCAGCCTGAGGGGCCTTGCGGCAGGTGTGCGGGTCCTGGCCAATCACCAGAACCCGGCCATTCGCCGCCAGTTTTCGGATAGTGGGGTGGAAAAAGTCATACAAGGCGCGCAGTTCGCTTGGTTTCTGCAGGCCGGAGGCATCAAAAATCAGCGCCGAGAACTTACCGGAGACCTCGCCGGTGATCTCCAGTGCCCGGGCTTTGGGGCTTGCCTTGGCCGATTCAGCCAGGGTTTCCGGCCCGGAGGCGTGGTGCAGCGTGGCCGGGCTGGCACCAACAATGCTGCCCAGGGTGGCAATGGCGCGGGCACCGTTGCCGGCACCAATGAGGACATCGCCCTCAACAAAGGGCTGATCCACCCGCTTGAGACGTTTCAGCGGGGCCGGTGACGGCAAACCAAGAGACTGGGCGGCGGTTTTTCCCACCGGGGTATTCACGAGTTTGAGGTAGAGGTCAGACATGTTTTCTTCCTTGTGTATCTGGTTGATTGCAAATTAGCCTAAAGGGTAAGGAATCTTCCAGCTATTGTATTGACTGAACGCAGGTTGTGCGTTGTCAGAGTTGCCAATGAGAGACTGCCGTCAGGCGCTAGACTCATCAACAGTATCGGTGAACCGAAACAGAATCATCTGACTCACAAGGAAACACAGCGATGGCACAGGCAAAGAAAACCTCAGTACCCGTGAAAGGGGCAAGCCAGGGCATTCGACGGGTTGCCGTTATTGGCGGTAACCGTATTCCGTTTGCCCGCTCCAATACTGCCTACAGCAAGATCAGTAACCAGGAATTGTTGACTTCGGCGCTTCGTGGGCTGGTGGATCGCTTTAATCTGGACGGCATGAGAATGGGCGAAGTGGTCGCGGGCGCCGTGATCAAACATTCCAGGGACTTCAATCTTACCCGTGAATCGGTTCTCAGCTGTGGTCTGGCACCTGAAACCCCGGCCTACGATATTCAGCAAGCTTGCGGAACCGGGCTGGAAGCCGCGATTCTGGTGGCGAACAAAATAGCGTTGGGTCAGATCGAGTGCGGAATTGCTGGCGGCACCGATACCACGTCCGATGCGCCGATCGGGGTGGGAGAAGGGCTCCGGGAGATCCTGCTGGATCTCAACCGGGCCAAGACCACCAAGGAGCGTCTGAAAATTCTTGGGCGCTTCCGGCCAGGCCATCTGGTACCGGAAATTCCGGAAAACGGTGAACCCCGAACAGGCATGTCCATGGGTGACCATTGTCAGGTGACTGCCAAAGAGTGGAGCATCGCCCGGGAAGATCAGGATCGCCTGGCCTGGGAAAGCCATCAGAAGCTGGCAAAAGCCTACGGTGAGGGTTTCTTCGACGATCTGATCACATCCATGGCCGGTCTCGATAAAGACAATATCCTGCGTCCGGACACCACGCTGGAAAAACTGGCCGCCCTCAAGCCCTGTTTTGATCGGGAAAACGGCACCATGACCGCGGCCAACAGCACGGCGCTCACCGATGGCGCCTCAGCGGTTCTGTTGGCCAGCGAAGAATGGGCAAAGGCCCATAACATGGATGTCAAAGCCTGGCTGACCTTCTCCGAAGTGGCTGCTGTGGATTTCGTCGACAAGAAAGAGGGCCTGCTGATGGCGCCAGCCTATGCCGTACCCCGGATGCTGGAAAGGGCAGGCCTGACCCTTCAGGATTTCGACTTCTATGAGATTCACGAGGCATTTGCGGCACAGGTTTTATCTACCCTGAAAGCCTGGGAAGATCCGGGATTCTGCAGGGAGCGCCTGGGGCTGGAAAAACCATTGGGCACCATTGATCGCGACAAGCTGAACGTGAAGGGTTCGAGTCTGGCCACGGGGCATCCGTTTGCCGCCACGGGGGGCCGTATTGTCGCCACGCTGGCCAAGCTGCTGGAGCAGAAAGGTAGTGGTCGTGGCCTGATCTCAATCTGCGCCGCTGGCGGCCAGGGCGTGACGGCAATTCTGGAACGCTGATCCGGGCGGGATAGGTAATAACCGAAATCCTCTTTGACAGCTGGCGGCCAGAGCTATAGTATTCGCGCCACGTTGATCGGGCCTCTACCTGATTAATGAAAAGTTTGATGCGGGATGGAGCAGTCTGGTAGCTCGTCGGGCTCATAACCCGAAGGTCGTTGGTTCGAATCCAGCTCCCGCTACCAAAAAAGAAAAAGGCAGGTCAGTTACCTTCACTGATCTGCCTTTTTTGCTTTCTGGGCGGCAGATTATTCCCATGGCCATTATTGCCGGGTGATGCCCCTTTCTGACCAAGCAAAAGGAGCCCAAAGATGTCTTCCCGGCGACTTGGCGTTGTACGCCCCCTGCTGCAGATGGGGTTGATACCCCAGATTACCATCGGAATCATTGCCGGCGTTTTGCTGGCCGTGATTTGGCCTGATACTGCCCAATCGGTTTCTCTGCTTGGCCAACTGTTTATATCCGCCCTGAAAGCGGTTGCGCCTATCTTGGTGTTTGCGCTGGTGACGGCAGCCATTGCCAATCACCAGCAGGGACAGCCAACCCACATTCGTGGGGTGTTGCTGCTCTATGTGATCGGTACGCTGGTGGCGGCTGTGGTAGCGGTGATCGCCAGCTTTGTCTTCCCCACGGAACTCACGCTGGAGCTTCCGGAAGTCAGTGGTAACCCACCCGGCGGGGTAGTCGAGATCCTGCGCAACCTGCTGCTGAGCGCGGTGACCAATCCAGTCAATGCCCTGATGGAGGGTAACTTCATTGCCATTCTGGCCTGGGCGGTTGGTCTGGGGCTTATGCTGCGTCAGGGCCGTGACGCCACCCGGCAAGTGGTGAACGACCTGTCCGATGCAATTTCCGGCATTGTCCGGGCCGTTATCCGGTTTGCGCCGCTGGGAATATTCGGCCTGGTTGCCAACACCTTGGCCGATGCCGGTATAAGCGCGCTGCTGGAATATGGCCGTCTGCTTGGGGTCATCGTTGGCTGTATGCTGTTTGTGGCCCTGGTGACCAATCCGTTGATTGTCTTCCTCCACACCCGCCAGAATCCTTACCCTCTGGTATTTGCCTGTTTAAGAGGCAGTGCCATCACGGCCTTTTTTACCCGCAGTTCCGCCGCCAATATCCCGGTTAACCTTAACCTGTGTGACCGGCTGGGGCTGGACCCGGATACTTACGCTATTTCCATCCCGCTGGGTGCCACTATCAATATGGCCGGTGCCGCCATCACCATCTCCGTGATTACCCTGGCGGCTGCGAATACCCTGGGTATTCCGGTGGATTTCCCGACCGCACTGCTGCTTTGTGTGGTGTCGTCTATTGCGGCCTGCGGGGTGTCCGGCGTGGCTGGAGGCTCGCTGCTGCTGATTCCGCTGGCGACCAGCCTGTTTGGCATCTCCACGGAAGTGGCCATGCAGGTGGTTGCCATTGGTTTTGTCATCAGTGTGGTTCAGGATTCCACCGAAACCGCATTGAACTCCTCAACCGATGTGCTGTTCACCGCGGCGGCCTGCCGTTCGGCAGAGGCTCGTGAAGCAGCATGACCACCGGGCGCAGAAATCTGGTGTTTATCGGCATGCCTGGCAGCGGCAAAAGCACCGTCGGGGTGCTGGTGGCGAAACGCCTGGGCCTGGGGTTTGTCGATACCGATCTGTTGATACAGCAGCAGGCCGGGCGAACGCTGCAGGAGATTGTTGACCAGGACGGGTATCTGGCCCTGCGCCGGATTGAAGAGCAGGTACTGCTGGCTCTTGAGGTTGAAGGTCAGATCATCAGCACGGGTGGTAGCGCGGTGTACAGTGAGGCCGCGATGACACACCTGAGGCAGAAGGGTACCGTGGTGTTTCTCGATATTTCTCTGGATGAGGTGCGAAGACGTATCGGCAATTACAGTCTCCGCGGTATCTCCCGTCGGCCCGACCAGTCTCTGGAAGCGTTATTTGAAGAGCGTTTCGCCCTTTATACCCGCTACGCGGACCTGACCATCAAGGGCCAGGGGATGAATCAGGAACAGGTCTGTCAGGCGGTCATCGATGGGTTGCCACAGTAAAGAGCAATTCCTGTCAGGGCAGATTCTCGCGCCAGTGTTTGACCCGGACCTGGTCCTTGATGGCGTCGACCACCTCCAGTATCAGGTTGATTAGCGCTTCGTTTTCGGCCTCTTCCTGTTGTTGGCCAGGTTCGGGCAGGAATACGTTGACGATATCTTCAATAAACGCATGGTTAGAAGTGGAGGCCAGGTCTTCGAGAATCTGGTGAATCACATTGGCGACAATATCACCCACCGCATTCTCCAGCGTATCCTGGATGGTTGGCCCCACCACTGGCAGGTATTTCAATCGGGATAGCTCCAGATTCTGCTTCAAGGCCTGGTCTACCCGGTTTTCCAGGTAGGCCCTCAATGCGCCGCGATTTGGTACGTAACCCTCCTTGGCTGCCACTGCCACCCGCTCTGAAATCCAGTCTGACAACATTTCCCGCCGCGGATAAAGAATATCCTGCTGGATACGCTCAAACAGAGGCGAGCCCCGCCGAACTTCTTCCTGAACACCGCTGAGTACTTTCAGGACAATCCGGTCAGACAACTCCTCCATGAATGCTTCGTAGTAGAAATTAACGAACCGGAACAGCCGGGTGTTGGTGAAATCGATGATCTTGTACTGATGCAGCCGGTAGATAATAGAGATCACCCTCAGGATTCTCAGAAACCGGAGGCTGCCAACCGGAATGCAGCCCACCAGATCGTACCAGTGGATGAACGGATAGAAGTACCAGCGGTCATAGACTTTTGCCCTGATTGAATAACCCCAGCGCAGTACAAATTCGCTCAGGAAAATGGCCACGAAGATCAGGTCGTAGAAGATGAAGCGTTCATGAATGGGGTGGTAGGCAGATTGCAGTGCCGGCGCGTAGTCTTTTAGGAGATTCTGCACAGCCACAAAGTTGTAGATGGAATCCCAGATGATGAACGAAAGGTTGATGATCAACAGGCCAAGCATCAGAAAGTCGATCAGGAGCCAGATCAACTGATGACTGGATTTCAGGTTTTCGCGGTTTACATGAAGCATCCGTAGGACCTGTCTATGGCTCTATAAGTGTCTGACAGGTTAGCCTATTTCTGGAACAGGTACGAGGCTGACGGTGGCAACAGCAATGGCGTTATGCTGCTAATCTTAATACGGCGGGCATGGATAGCGCCCCGGTCTTGCGGGTAAACTCTCGCCCCTGTGACAGGGAACATTCACTTTATCTGGTCAGGGCAGCCATCCTTTGATGCGGTTATTCGGGACTCACATTCAAGCAGCGATCAGGCCAGTGATATGGTTGCTGTTATGGCAGGCGAGCTCGGGATTTGCCAACCAGGTTCGGGTAGAGGTCGAGGGGGATTACGACCAATTGCAGGAGAACGCGGAAATCCTGCTGGGTGAGGTGCAGGACAGAACCGCTGACGGACTTCGCCGCTATGCTTCCAGCGCCGTCTCTCAGGTGGAAGAAGCAGTCCGGGCTCTGGGTTATTACAACCCGAGCATTCGCTGGCAAGTGAATGAACAGGGTGAAGCGCCAGCGGAGCTGGTGCTGACCATCGTTCCCGGCGAGCCCGTGCGCGTCCGGTCCCGGCGTGTGGAAATTCAGGGTCCGGGGGAAGACGATCCCGACCTGGTGCAAGACCTTCCGGAGCGCCCTCGGGAGGGTGACATTCTGAATCATGGTGAATACGACGGTTTACGGCAGTCGATAGAGAACCGGGCAGGGCGCCTGGGCTACTTTGACGGCGAGTACGAGACCCGGAAGCTGGAAGTTGATCCGGACGCCAACACCGCAGATATTCTGCTCACCTATCGCACCGGTGAACGTTATCAGCTGGGCGACGTCACGTTTCTGGAAGGCCATGGTTTTGAGGAGCAGTTGCTGAGGCAATTTGTGACCACAGAGCCGGGTGAGCCGTTTCATGCCGACAAGGTGGCGCGGCTTAACCGGGATCTGTCCAACAGTGGGTATTTTTCCGGTGTCGACATTGATGCCTCACCTTCCCAGGCCGAGGATCGTGTTATTCCAGTGAATATCGGTCTGACCCCAAGACCTCCCAGGTCGGTCTCTGCGGGTGTCGGGTTCTCGACCGATGTGGGGCCGCGTTTCCGGGGTAACTGGCGCGAGCACTATATCAACCCCATGGGACACAAGAGAGGGGCGGACACCGAGCTGTCTGAGCTGCGTCAGAGTGTCAGTGGCTGGTACGAATTGCCTCTTGACCCGCCCATGACCGATTCCATCCGTCTGGGCACCGGGTATCAGCGGGAACATGTGGAAGACGTTGAGTCCGAACGCCTGACCTTCGGTCAGCAATGGAACCATCAACTGGACAACGGTTGGATGCAGGTGTTGTCGATGCGCTGGGAAGGCGAGCGCTTTCGCATTGGTGACGGTGAGCGAGGGACCTCCAGCCTGCTTCTGCCGGGTGTGAGCTATTCAAAGCTGCAGGCGGATTCGCCACTGGATCCGTCCCGGGGCTTCCGTTTACAGCTGGATGTCACCGGGGCCCACCGGGCGGTGCTTTCAGATGCGGATATTCTGCATGTCAATCTGCTTGCCAAAGGTCTGTACACCCTGGCTGACAACCATCGTTTTCTTGCCCGGTTCAACTTTGGCGGTGTTGCCACCAACAATTTTTCCGATGTGCCGCCCTCTCTCCGGTTCTTTGCCGGCGGTGACCAGAGCGTACGAGGGTATGGTTATGAGACGCTTTCACCGGAGGACAGCGATGGTGTGGCCGTTGGCGGTCGATATCTCATTGTGGGGAGTGCTGAGTACCAGTATGAGTTTGCCAGGAACTGGCGTGTGGCCGCCTTTGTGGATGAGGGTAATGCCGTGAACGATGTCTTTGATCCGCTGGCGACCGGTGTTGGGGTGGGGATTCGTTGGGTCAGCCCCGTGGGGCCGCTTCGCCTGGATGTTGCCAGGGGTTTGAATGAGGAGCTTGGCGGTGGCTGGCGGATTCACTTTTCCATGGGGCCGGAGCTGTGACCGAGACACAATCCAGAAATACACAGTCCCCGGATGCCGAACCGGAAACCCGAAAAACCCGGCACTGGTGGTTCTGGCCGCTGGTCATTGTGCTGGTGTTGCTGCTGGTGCCCCTGTTGCTGGTGGTTGCAGTTTTACTGGCCCTGCGCAGTGAGACCGGAACCGCCTGGGTTATAGAACAGGTGCCCGGCCTGCGGACGGAAGCGGCCGAAGGGTCGATGCTGGGGCAGTGGCGTGCCGACGAACTGGTCTGGCAGGGCTATGGTGTGGGCGTGCAGGTGAGCGAACCGGAAATTGACTGGTCACCGTCGTGCCTTTTTGAGCTGACGGTGTGCCTGGACACGCTCAAGGCGGCCAGTATCGCGGTTACTGTGCAGGAATCCCCCGACCAGGCTGATCAGCCACGAGGTGATATCCAGTTGCCTTCCGTCAATCTGCCCCTGGGTGTGAATATCGGTGAAGTCCGGCTCGGGGCACTAACGGTAAATGACAACCTGGTCTGGAATCGGGTCGAGCTGGATTCCCGGGCGTCGGGTGCCACCCTGAACATTGACCACCTTCTGTATGAACGCGGTGATATTCTGGTGACCGCCGATGGCCGAGCCGAGATGCGTCGGGACTGGCCATTGAATCTTTCAGTCAACGTTACCTTGCCACCACCGAGCGGAGACGACTGGCAGGTTGCCCTGGATCTGTCCGGCAGCGCCCGGGATCTTCGTGTGGCAGGCGCCAGCAGAGGCTACCTCGATGCCCGCCTTGAGGGGGAGATGGATCCGCTTGATGCCGATTTGCCGGCTACCCTGAAGCTTCAGTCGCCGGAATTTCTGCCGCACAGCTCGGTACCCGAAACCCTGACGCTGGGCCAATGGCGGCTGGAACTCGATGGCAGCCTGGCTCGGGGTTTCAATACCCGAACCCGGGCAATGCTGCCGGCGTCCACCGGGCCGGTGGAGGCGTCAGTTCAGGGTCTGGTGACCCTCCAAGGCGCTTCCGGCGTTGAAGTTTCGATGATCGCCCGGGATCGGAAGGGCAATTCCGAAGGGCGCTTCGGCGCGAACGGCAATGTTTCATGGCGTGATGGTATTGATGCCAATGCCGACATAACCCTGGACGGGTTTCCCTGGTATGGCCTGATTCCGGGTCTGGAATCTCCACCGGTTGCACTGAACCGTCTGGATGGCCAGGTTCAGTACCGTGAGGGCCGTTATCAGGCGGAGCTGGACGCTTCCGTGGCCGGGCCCCTGGGGGAGGCCGAACTCACGTCCCGGCTGGTGGGCGACCTGCAGTCGGTGACCCTAAGCCAACTGGATATGACCACCGGTGCTGGCGCGCTTTCCGGCCAGGCAGAATTGGTGTTTTCCGGGCCTCTGGGCTGGGAGGCGCAGTTTGAGCTCGATCGATTCAATCCGGGTTATTGGGTGCCGCTGCTGGAAGCACGTTTGAACGGAACCGTGGCCACCAGAGGTCAGTTGCGGGACGGGGCACTGCCCGAGTTATTCGCCGATATCGACCTCAGCGGCCAATGGCGGCAGCAGCCAGCGCAGGCAAAAGGAAAGCTCTCCACTCAGGGCCAGGACTGGGTTGTGCAGAACCTGGCCCTTGCTGTTGGGGATAACCGGCTTGAGGGCAGCGGGCGGTATGGCGAATCCCTGGCGGGCGACCTGCGTTTTGATCTTGCCGCACCGCAACAGTTGTTGGCCGATCTTGCTGGGGAGGTTGCCGGACGGCTTCGGCTCTCTGGCTCGCCGGAAGCTCCGGAAGGTGAGCTTTCTCTGACGGCGGGCAATCTGGCCTGGTTGGACCAGTTCCTGATTACCGAAGCGCAGCTTGAAGCAGGCCTGGGCGGTGACGGGAAGATTGACCTTGAGTTGTCCGGCACTGAGCTGCGTTTGGCTGGTCAGGAATTGGACAAAGTTGTGGCCTCGCTCAGCGGCACCCGGGAGCGCCACACATTGGCTGTGCAAGCCGATCATCCCGAAGCCTCGATTGAGCTGGAATTCGACGGCGGGCTGGGAGAGCAACTGCCGGATTGGCGCGGACAGCTGGCCCGTGGCCAGATTTCAGTACCAGAGCCGGGGCATGTCTGGCAGCTGGATACGAGAGCGGATCTTACCTACGTGGCCGGGGCTCTTGAGCTTGGCAGTCACTGTTGGCGCTGGCAGCAAAGCTCGGTCTGTGCGGCTGACCAGAGATTGTGGCCAGACTCCCGCATTGCTTATGAAGTGCGAGGTTTCCCTGCCAGTGCATTGGCGCCGTTGTTTCCAGAGACTTTCCGGTGGCAGTCGACCATAGATGCAGACATTGCCCTGACACTCACGGATGCGGGTCCCGATGGCACTATCCGGATTGATGCCGGCGCCGGCGAGTTCGGGGTTCTGGTACTGGACGACTGGCAGCCCATCACTCATGACCAGCTAGTGGTTGAGGCTAATCTTAAACCGGATGAGGCCAATGTCAGCCTGGATTTCAGCGGCCCGGAACTTGGCCAGTTTGACCTGGATCTTGCGGTGGATCCTCTGGCCAGTGACCGCACGGTTGATGGTGAATTCCGGCTCCAGGCTCTTAATCTTGCCTTCCTCTCGGCTTTTACCGGTATTGAAGACATTCAGGGGCGGGTTAATGGCAGTGGTCGTTTGAGCGGTCCCTTGATGAAGCCCGACGTCACCGGCGAGCTGGTGCTTAGTGAAGGGCGTGTGTTTGATCCTGGCCTTCCCCTGCCACTGGAGGAATTGCTCGTAGTGCTTGAGTTTCGGGGGCAGTCGGCCGATATCAACGGGCGCTGGAAAAGCAATGATCGGAGTAAGGGCGAGGTCTCCGGGAGCTTGGAGTGGGCACAGTCGCCGCAGGTCGCGATCAACCTGAAAGGCGAACGGCTACCGGTGACGCTGGAACCTTATGCCCGGTTGGAGGTGGCACCGGATCTGGATATTGCCTTCAAATCTGGCGAGCTGTCGGTCTCCGGCCGCGTTGAGGTGCCCAGAGGCGAAATCGAAGTCCAGAGCGTCCCCCCATCGGCGGTGTCGGTTTCCGAGGATGAAGTCATCGTGGGTGTCGAACGGGAAGAACCTGCCATTCGGTCCATGCTCATGGATGTCACTGTGGTGGTCGGTGAGGATGAGGTGTCGTTTGCCGCGTTTGGTGTCACCGGCAACCTCGAAGGCACGTTGCGCATTGGCAATAACATGGATACGCGGGGTGCGCTGCAGTTAGTGAATGGTCGCTATGAAGCCTTTGGCCAGGAACTGGACCTGCGCCGGGCACGGATTCTCTTTGTAGGTGCGCTGACCCGACCGTATTTGGACATTGAGGCAGTCCGTGAAGTTGATACGGTGGTCGCCGGGATCCGGTTGTCCGGCCCGGTGGATGAGCCGGAAACGGAAGTGTTCTCGGAACCGTCGATGCCGCAGAGTGATGCCTTGTCGTACGTTATTCTTGGTCGTCCGCCCCGGGGCCAGGGGGATGAGGGGCAGATGAGCCGGGCTGCGTTGTCACTGGGTCTTACCCAGGCCAGCAAGATCACACAAGGTATTGGAAACGAGCTGGGTATCCGTAACCTGACATTGGAGGCGGAGGGTTCAGGGGAGCAGGCCTCCGTGGTGGCGAGCGGCTATATCACAGACGAACTAAGCCTTCGTTATGGTGTTGGCATATTTGAACCCATTACCACGGTAGCCCTGCGCTACGATTTGGGCCGCTACTTCTATCTGGAGGCCGCCAGTGGTCTGGCGGCCTCACTGGATATTTTCTATACACGGAACTTCTGAGTGGCCAGGTCAGTCCAGCTCGAAGGTGGCGCTGACGGTGGCCTGGATTTCCCTGGGGCCCACGCTTGAAACGGCGTCACCGACCATTTTCGATTCCGCTTGCATCATCGGTACCGGACGATGGCCGCCGTTCACATTCAGACTGACCACTTCGCCACAACGTTGCTCGAGTTGCTTGGCGACAAACTCGCAGCGGCTTCTGGCATCGGCAATGGCCCGTGCCAGAGCTTCGCGTTCCAGCCCCTGCTCGTCTGAGTGGAAAAACTGGTGGCTGCCAAGATGATATTGCAGCCCCAGCTTGTTGGCTTCACCAATCAACGGATTCAGCAGATCCAGATCGTTGATCGAGAAGCTGACGGTCTGGCTTGCCACCGATACTCGCTTGGGATCCTGGCCTTGTTCCCGTACAGGAAGCATGCGAGTGTAAACACTGAGATCGGCATCAGAATAGTCGTCCAGCTCATTACGATAGGCCGCAATGGCCTGGCGCCATTCGTCCATGGTGTCGGACACCTGTTCAGAGGCCTTGGCGGCATCCGGGTGCTCGGCCGTGACTGAGAACTGTAGTCTGGCGCTGTCTGGTTCGTAACGAACAATACCCTCGCCATTCAGGCTCACTTCTCCGGCACTGGCTGCCGCGGGTATTACGGTGACGGCGGCGGCGAGCGCAAGTGGCAGTCGACGTTTGATCATGGTCATTCTCCTTATGAGTGGAACTCCGGGCCTTCCCGGTTATCCAGTCGTTCCAGTTTCCGGGCCCGGGCTGCGTGCACAAAGTGGCTGAAGATGCGACGGTGCCCGGTGTGGTAAAGCAGGTATTCGGGGTGCCATTGCACTCCCATCAACCATTGTCGGCCGGTGTTTTCGATGGCCTGCACAAACAGGTCGTTGTCCACGGCCGTCACTCTGAGATTCTGTCCAAGGCGCTTGATGGCCTGGCTGTGAATGCGGTTGGCGCCAATCACGTGGCTGTACATCAGCCCTCCCAGCCGGCTACCCCGCACCAGGCGAACCGTTTGAAGGGGCAGTAACAAGGGGCGATGTCGGGTATGTACCCGTAGCGGGGTGACATTCTGGCACAGGGATCCGCCGTGAAAGACGTTGATAAACTGTGCGCCGCGGCAGATACCCAGCACCGGAATATTGATCGCCTCCGCCTGCTGCAGAAGCTCGGTGTCGGTAGCATCCCGCTTCAGATCATACCTGGCCGTCACCTGGGGTTGTTGACCGTAGCGACCCGGATGCACGTGGGTGCCGCCCGAAAGCACCAGTCCGTCCAGCAGTTCCACGTTGGTTCGGTCGCCCGGGCGTATGTAATGGGTTCTGGCACCGTGCAGGCGCAGACCCAGGCTGATCAACCGGTGAGCCATGCTTCGCCGGGCCGGACCACTGATGCCAATGGTTAGGCCGGGAACGTCTGTTTCAGTTTCCCGGTCAGACATAGCCGTGCTGATGCAGCCAGTCATCGGTGGTCTCACGCCAGGAGTGGGTGAGATTGTGGAAACTGAACTTCCGGGCTCTGTGGAATTCCTGCCGCAGGGCGTCTAGATCCGGGCTGTTATTGGCAAGTTGCTCGAGCACTACCCAATCGTTCCAGACTGAGGAGAAATGCCATTTCGGGTTGTCGATGTCGCAATCCGGCAGCCGGTAGTGCAGGGTGGGACGACTCTTGATTCTGGGATCCTGAACGTATTCGGACAACAGTGATTCGTTCAGATAAGCGAACAGTGGCAGAAGATCCAATGCCTTGTTCCGGGTCGGGTTGTAGTGCAGGTAGTCCCTCATCAGCGTGTCCAGGTCAGGACGGTAATCGTCTGCCATCAGTTTATCGGTATACCGACTGCTCCAGGGCTCAATGTAGGTGGTGAACTTCCGGCTGATATCCAGCTGATGCCGGGACTTGAGCCAGTCATACAGCAGTGCGAACGCCTGCAGATAACGTACCAGGGTCTCGGGTTCAAGATCGGGCAGTTCCGGGTTAAGTTGAAGCCCGAACGCAAAGTAGATGGCCTCTCGGCTGCCTTCAGCACCCAGGTCTCGCAGCTCGTCTACCAGATTCTCGATCATGCCCAGAGCCGACATTGCGAGCGGTGGTCCCACAATCTCTAATGGCACAATCTTCTCGGCGGCAAAATCAATGACGTCCATGGCGTGGTTGCCGAGTTCCCGAATGGATTCCGGGAGCCGCTCGTCGGCAAGATCCAGGTCTTTGATAGGATCAGAGTCCAGCTCAATGGTGAAAGCCCCGGCGTCCGTATCCAGTCGGGTGACATAACGGGATGTCAGCTCAGGCTCTCCCCCAAGCAGTCGGGCAGCATGCTGGACCAGGGCCTCGTAGGTCAGGCCGGACAGTTCAATCTCAACCCCGACTTTTCGTTCCTGGCCGTCCCGGTTTGTCGTTTGTTCCGGCATCTTGCAGCGGTCGTGTACGGTCATGGTTGTGTGTGGCTTCCCTGTGTCTGGTTTGCGTCACCATAACATACAGGCTGTTGGTCGCCCGTTACAGGAAGGAAACGAAACGGAGAGGGCTTTACACTGGATAAAACACTGTATATAGTCAGTTCACTGTATAAAAAAACAGGATCGAAATTCCGGAGCCCGACTGATGAAACTGACTGCAAGACAATCCCAGGTGCTGGACATTATCCGACGTTACGTGGATGAAACCGGCTACCCGCCCACCAGGGCTGAAATTGCCGCAGAGCTGGGATTCCGTTCCGCCAATGCGGCGGAAGAACATCTGAGGGCTCTGGCAAGGAAAGGCGCCATCGAGATGGTCCCGGGAGCCAGCCGGGGCATTCGCCTGCCGGAGGCCGAAGAAGATCTGGGCCTCCCTGTCATCGGGCAGGTTGCCGCCGGAAGCCCGATTCTGGCGCAGGAACATATTGAAGATCACTGCACGCTGCAGCCGGGCTTCTTCTCTCCTTCAGCAGATTACCTTTTGCGGGTACGGGGGATGAGCATGAAAGACATCGGGATTCTGGATGGTGATTTACTGGCGGTGCACAGTACCCAGGATGTCCATAACGGTCAGATCGTTGTCGCTCGTGTCGGAGAGGAGGTCACCGTCAAGCGTTTCCGCAGGGAAGGCAACAAGGTCTGGCTGATTGCAGAGAATGAGGAGTTTGCTCCGATTGAAGTCGATCTCGCGGAGCAGGAATTGTTTATTGAAGGTCTCGGCGTAGGCGTTATCCGCCGCTCCGATCTTCACTGAATACCGTATACGGCAGCGCATGGCGCAGGTAGGTGAGTAATGGAACAGTTGAGCTTCACTCAGAACATGGCATTTCAGCCGGCAGCTGTTGTTACGGCTGGCGAGGTTTCCTCTGGCGCTCGGGCGCCAGCTGCCAGGACGGCAACGTCTGGTTCGGAGCGGCGTTCAGCTTCTGGCTTCGGTGGTAACGTTACCGAGATTATCCTTCCGGAGGAGCAGGTAGAGAACTTCCAGCTCCTGCTGCCAATGCTCACACAACTGAACCAGGAGAAACGCTGGCTGGCGTGGATTGATCCTCCCCAGTCCCTGGTGGCCAAGTGGCAGAAAATGCACGGCATTGTGGCCAGTGAGATTCTGGTGTTGCGGTCAACGACAGAATTCCCGGCTCAAGAGCTGGCTGAGCGGGCACTGGGCGCAGGAACCTGCCATGCCGTTGTGCTCTGGACTCACAAGCTGGGCCGTGCAGCGCTGGAAACCTTGCAAAAGGCATCAGCCAAGGGCAATAGCCACGGTGTGGTGTTGCGCCAGAGATAACGGGTGCTCAGTGCAAGGTGTAGTGGGGCTGATTGTCGGCGAACTCGCTTTCGTCCTCTTCCCAGTCAATGTCGTGGCTGATGTTGCCAGCGGCCTCAATGCCAGCGGCAATCATCGCCTTGGCGACGTTCATGTCCCTGTCTTCCAGCATTTCTCTGGCTTCATCCGAGAATGAGATGCGCACAAGTGGAGCTGCGTCATCATCAATCCGGCGGAGCGCATAGTCGCCGTCGGCGAGTTGTACAATTTCAAAAAAAGAAGGTGACATTCATTCAACCTATATCTGCTGTCAGCGTATGTTAATGGATTGGCTCCGGCAGGCGGATTACCACTCGCTGTGTTGCTCGTCTATCTCTCTGGTCAATACGGTCATGGCAGCCAGTATCTTGTTCAGAGCCTGAACGGACCGATCTGGCCCCTGATCTGCCGAGACCGCAATGATGTTTTCTTCCGTCACGGTTTTCCGTGTCTTGGGCGGTTCTCCAGCGGCAGTCTCCAACTGATTCAGCTGTTGCCACCAGCTGCCTGGTGTTTCAGCCAGTTCCTTCAACATCCCGCCTTCCGCAATCGCATAGGGAAACAGCGCCTCCAACTCGTCGATGGAGGCCGGTCTGTCGACTTTGTTCTGGTGGCATCGGGCAATCATTACCAGCAGGAGTTCTCGAGCCCGCAGCAACAACTCAATGGCACCTTGCAGTTGGGCTTCTCGTTCCGGCGCAGTCGCTGCTTCGTCTTGCTCAACCCGGATTAGTAACGTTTTGGCCAGAAACAGCTTTTGCGAAACCAGAGAATGCCATTGAGATGCCATGAAGAAACCTGCGAACGAAAAATCAGAGAAACAGGGCCGGTAAAACTTTGGGAGTTTACCATTTCTGGCTGTTTATTTCTCGCTCTGTCCGCTTTGTGGAAATACCGTTTCACAAGAAACTACAAACAACCACTTGAAACGGGCGTTTGAAACTGGCAAAAAGAGCGTCAGATTGGGTGAGTATTGACCACTCATGTGACTCACGCTGGAGGTTGAGGATGCGAAACCGATTAATTGCTGCCATCGCAGTTGCTGTTATGGGGGCGTCCAGTCCGCTGCTGGCAAAAGTAACACAAGCTGAAGCAGCGCGCCTGAACAATGAGTTGACGCCGGTTGGTGCCGAGCGCGCGGGTAACGCGGCAGGCACTATTCCAGCCTGGGATGGTGGGCTTGCGACGCCACCGGCAAACTGGCGTGAGGGATCTGTAGAAGTTAATCCGTTCCCTGGCGACAAGGCCCTCTATGTGGTGACAGGGGATAACCTGGACCTTTACCGGGACAAGTTGTCGGACGGCCACATCCGCATGCTGGAGCAATATGGCCCGGAATTCTTCATGCCGGTGTATGAAACCCGTCGGACAGCGGCGTTTCCCGAGCATGTTTACGAAAAGTTTCGTCAGAATGCCCTGACCGCCGAGTTGCTGGACAACGGCAACGGGGTAAGAGACACCATCATGACCAGCCCGTTCCCCATTCCGCAGAATGGTCTGGAAGCGATCTGGAACCACATTCTCCGGTACCGTGGTGAGGAAGTGTCCTTCCGAAGTGCTTCAGCCACTCCTCAGGAAGACGGTTCTTTCAACCCGGTGGTCAACCACTATGATTATTTCTTCGCCTATAGCCAGATAGGCGCAGATCTTGCGGATATCGACAACAAGATCTTCTATCTGAAAACCGAGACCATCGCCCCGACCACTCTGGCTGGCACCATCACCCTGGTGCACGAAACCCTGGATCAGGTGCGTTCACCTCGTCTTGCGTGGCGTTACGATGCCGGCTCCCGACGTCTGCGTCGGTCTCCGAATCTGGCCTATGAAACCGACCTGCCGAATTCCTCGTCGCTGCGTTCGGTTGACCAGAAAGACATGTATAACGGCGCTCCGAACCAGTATGACTGGGAGCTCAAAGGCAAGCGGGAGCTGCTGGTGCCCTACAACGGATACAAGCTTCACGATTCCAGTGTCCGCCCTGAGGATGTCATTCGCCCGAACCACATCAACCAGACACTCGCCCGCTATGAGCTGCACCGGGTCTGGGTGGTAGAGGCCAAGCGTCGTACCGGTATCGGTCACATATACGAGCGCCGTGTGTTCTACATTGACGAGGACAGCTGGCAGATTCTGGTCTCCGAGGAATACAACGAGAAAGGCGAGCTCTGGCGCGTTTCGGAGGCTCACAATATCAGCTACTACAGCGAGCCGGTCTTCTGGACCACCATGGAAATGACGTATGATCTGAAGGCTAACCGTTATTACATTGATGGTCTGGACAACGGTTACCCCGCCTATAATTTTGCGCCGGGGTATCGTGGTAACGAGTTCACAGCCTCTGCGGCCCGTCGCGCTGCTCGGCGCTAACCGTCCACTTGCGTGGCGCCATCGCTGTTCGATGGCGCCCTTCCGTTGGCCAGCCTGTCCTGCAAACCCTGGAGATTGCTGATGGCCAACCCTGAAACCCTCCTTTCCGATCTGGATCAGCTCCAACACGAATTGAAGCAGGCCCTGGACAACCAGGACTGGGAGCAGTTGAGCCAGCTTAATGCCCGGGTTCGGCCAACGGTGGAGCTGTTGATGGCTGAGCTTGAACAGGCCCGAATCGACGCCACGTTGGTACGTGAGCGACTGGAAGCGCTGAATCGTTTTGTGGCCGAGGCCGATGCCGCCGCTGTGAAGGCCCGCGACGAGGCGAAAGCCTCATTGAAGGGGGTCAGCCAGAACCGTAACGCCGCCAAAACCTATCAGAACGTCTCCTCGAATCGTCAAAGATAGCGTCATAAAATTGACTCGGGCCGACATACGGTCTTAAATACCGCACAAATCCATGAAGAGATTCCTGTGAATGTCCAAAAATAACAAAGTGCTGGTGCTGAGTGAGGATGAAACCAGACAGCGAGATCTGGTCACCATTCTGGAGTTTGTCGGTGAAGAGCAGGTGATTTCCGGCGACGAGGCTTTGGCGCTTTTGGCGAGTGACGATGATCAGGCCTGGGATAGTGTTTCGGTAGCGGTCGTCAACGGCACCGAATCCGGCGCCTGTTCCGCCATAGAGCAGGTGTGCCGGGCCATGACCGGTGTACCAGTGTTGCTGGTTGGCGACCCTGAGCTCAAGGGTTTGTCAGAGGACGATGCGGCACGAGTGATTGCGCGGATGGAATGGCCGCTGAACTACACCAAGTTCGTGGATTCCCTGTACCGCGCACAGATCTATCGGGACCAGTTCAGCCGCAACCAGCAGCGCGGCCAGCAGCGTGGTGTGCAGCTGTTCCGCAGCCTTGTGGGAACCAGCCGGAAAGTCCAGCAGGTGCGTCAGCTCATGGAGCAGGTGGCTGACAAGGACGTGAGCGTTCTCATTACCGGTGAATCCGGTACCGGCAAGGAGGTGGTTGCCCGCAATCTGCATTACCATTCCTCGCGGCGCGACAAGCCGTTTGTGCCGGTGAACTGTGGTGCGATTCCGGCAGAGCTGCTCGAAAGCGAGCTCTTTGGCCATGAGAAAGGCGCGTTTACCGGTGCCATCACGGCGAGGGTGGGGCGCTTCGAGATGGCGGAAGGCGGCACCTTGTTCCTGGATGAAATTGGCGATATGCCCCTGAACATGCAGGTGAAGATTCTGCGGGTTCTACAGGAACGCACCTTTGAAAAAGTGGGCAGTAATCGCACCCAGACCGCCGACGTACGGGTGATTGCGGCGACCCACAAGCACCTTGAGGACATGATTGAATCCGGAGACTTCCGGGAGGATCTGTACTACCGGCTGAACGTGTTCCCCATCGAAATGCCGGCACTCCGGGAGCGGGTGGAGGACATTCCGCTGTTGATTAACGAGCTGATTTCCCGGATGGAGAAAGAGAAGCGTGGTTCATTGCGGATGAACTCGGCGGCCATCATGAGCCTGTGTCGTCATGATTGGCCGGGCAATGTCCGTGAGCTGGCGAACCTGGTGGAGCGCCTTGCCATCATGCATCCTTACGGCGTGATCGGGGTTCAGGAACTGCCGAAGAAGTTCCGCTATGTGGACGATTACGACGAGAATCGTCCGGTAGAGGATTCCGGTATGCCCTCGTCAATACCAGGGCTGGTGGGGTTGGATGCGCCGGCGTTGCTGCCGGTGAATGGCATCGATCTGAAGGACTATCTCTCCAATCTTGAAAAGCAGTTAATTCAGCAGGCTCTGGATGAAGCCAGCGGTGTGGTTGCCCGCGCTGCCGAGAAGCTGCGGATACGGCGCACCACGCTGGTGGAGAAAGTACGAAAGTACGGGCTGAGGGACGACTCGGAAGAAGCCTGAAGTCGCTGAGGTGGCTGGCTTGAGATGGCGTCAAAGGTTTGTAACCTGCGACGCCATCGTTGTTTCTGGCCGACGATAATCCGTCACTCCGGGTTTCGGAAGTTTTGTTACTATCTGAAAATAAAGAATAAACCATAATTGGCACGCTGTTAGCTTTAACCTTTCCGAACGAAAGTATTGATGGCCCCGCCGGGCCTGTCAGGGGGAAAGGTTATGAGCCACGCACATGTCGTTATGGAGTCCCGCCAACAGCCGGATGCCAACGCCGCGGCTGATGTCAACGACAAGGTGACAGCGCTGTTTCCACAACAGGACGATGAGGCTGTGGATTCTGCGCTTGAGCTGTTCAATCGCATGTCTCGCCAGATTACCGATTCCTATCGCACCCTTGAATCAAGGGTGAATCAGCTGTCCGGTGAGCTGTCTTATGAATCACGACAGCGCCAGCAGGAGCTGGAGCAGAAAGAACAGCTGGCGGACAGGCTTTCTACCTTGCTGAATGCCCTGCCTGCGGGTGTGGTTGTACTGGACAAACATGGCACCGTCAGCCAGAGCAATCCGGCCGCCATTGCCTTGCTCGGCGAGCCGCTTGAGGGCGAGCGCTGGATTGACGTTATCCGCCGTTGTTTTGCACCCCGTAACGATGATGGCCATGAAGTTTCCCTGAAGGATGGTCGCCGGGTCAGCATTGAGATCCGTACCATGGAGAATCAGCCGGGTCAGTTGATCCTGCTGACCGATCTGACTGAAACGCGCCAGCTCCAGTCGCAACTGGCTCATGCCCAGCGCCTCTCTGCCATGGGCAAGATGGTTGCGTCCCTGGCCCACCAGATTCGCACACCGCTGTCTGCTGCCATTCTCTATGGTGGCCATCTGAGCCAGCCGGATCTCGATGAGGAGCTACGTCAACGTTGCGCTTCCCGGCTGATGTCCCGCCTGACCCATCTGGAACAGCAGGTTCGTGACATGTTGATCTTCGCCCGCGGTGAAACCCGACTGGCGGAAGAGCTGGATTCGTCGCGCCTGGTGGAAGCGCTCGAGTCTGCTGTTGATGGACTCAAGCTTGCGCCAGGTGTGCAGGTGACCCTGGACAACCAGGTGCAGACGCCTTGCCGGCTGATGTGCAATCGCGATGCCCTGGTCGGCGCCTGTACCAATCTTGTGAATAACAGTCTGGAGGCAGGGGCAGCCGATGTTTCAATCGTCGTTTCCGCTACCTCTGGCCGCCTGGAAATCCGGGTGTCCGATAACGGGCCCGGGTTCGAGCCTGGTGAGGCAGGTCGGATTATGGAAGCCTTCTACACCACCAAGTCCCATGGCACCGGCCTCGGGCTGGCCGTGGTGCAGGCTGTGGTCAAGGCCCATCAGGGCGAGTTTTCGATTTCATCCCCCGGACAGCAAGGCGCCGACGCGATAGTTCGGCTGCCTATTCTGACAGCCCGGTTTTAAAGAACAGGTTGGAGGTGCATAGCATGGCAAAGGCCCAGATTCTGATTGTGGAAGATGACCACGACCTGCGCGAAGCTTTGGTAACGACGCTGGAACTGGCGAAATTCCAGGTGCGGGAAGCGGCCAGCGCTGAAGATGCGCTGGCAAGCCTGGCCCGGGCGCCGGTCGATATGGTGGTCAGCGATGTAAATATGCCCGGCATGTCCGGCCATGAGTTGTTGGCGGAAGTTCAGCGCTTGTATCCGGGGCTGCCCATGATGCTGATTACCGCGTACGGCCAGATCAGCCACGCGGTGTCTGCCATGCAATCCGGTGCCATCGATTATCTGGTCAAGCCGTTTGAGCCTCAGGTTCTGGTGGAAGCGGTCAGTCGGGTCGTGGGCGGAAGCCGCCAAAAGGCTGGCGATGAGCCGGTGGCTGAGGATCCGGTCAGTAAACGCATGTTCCAGTTGGCCGCGAAAGTGGCGGCCAGTGATTCCACAGTGATGATTTCCGGTGAGAGTGGTACCGGTAAAGAAGTGTTGGCCCGCTATATCCATCAGCAGTCACCCCGAGCGGATGAGCCGTTTGTCGCGATCAACTGTGCCGCTATTCCGGAGAATATGCTGGAAGCCATTCTGTTCGGTCACGAGAAAGGTGCTTTCACGGGTGCCGTTGCAGCCTCTCCAGGTAAATTCGAGCAGGCCAATGGCGGAACCATCCTGCTGGACGAGATTTCCGAAATGGATCTTGGTTTGCAGTCCAAGCTGCTGCGGGTATTGCAGGAGCGGGAAGTGGAGCGCGTCGGTGGTCGCAAGACCATTCAGCTGGATGTTCGTGTGCTGGCGACCACAAACCGTGATCTGGCGGACTACGTGCGCGAGGGCAAGTTCCGCGAAGACCTTTATTATCGATTGACGGTGTTCCCGATGCGGTGGCAGCCCCTGCGGGAGCGGCCGCTGGATATTCTGCCCCTCGCCCGTTCACTGTTGAAAAAGCATTGCCGCAAGATGAAGCTGACCGGCATCACCCTGGCCGAGGATGCCCGTAAGGCACTGATGGCTCATGCCTGGCCGGGTAATGTCCGGGAACTGGACAATGCCATTCAGCGGGCGCTGGTGTTGCATCAGGGTAATGTAATCCACGCCGGCGATCTTTGTCTGGAGCTTGGGATTACCGGTGCCTCTGACTTTGGTGCACCCGCCGAGCCGGCTATTTCCGCCAGGTCCATGGAGGTCCCTGCGGCTGACGTGCCAGACCCCGAGGCGGGGCTGGAAGCGGATTCAGCGGCTGATGAGGCGATTGGCTCACTCGGAGATGATCTGCGCCAACAGGAGTTCCGTATTATTATCCAGACCCTCAAGAAAGAACGTGGCAGGCGCAACCGGGCAGCGGAGCAGCTGGGCATCAGCCCGCGAACGCTTCGTTACAAACTGGCCCAGATGCGAGATGCCGGTATCGATCTTGATGCGGAGCTGGCCATGGCCTGAGTCAGGGCCTTTGTTGTCGACCTTATATTCCTTCGGGCACCCTTCGGGGTGCCGTTTTTTTACCCGCCTGCCGGGTCTTCTTTTTCGGTCTGGTTTCACTCCTGTCAATTCTTTGTCACGTAGACGCCTTCCACTGTGAAATGCTTTATTAACCCGTTGAAATAAATGGTTTAACCGTTTCTGGCCTGTTGCTTGCTTTCAGTTCATTTGAGTCAGCAACAAGTACAGGCCCGACGGGGCCGCCGGGAGAGTGTGATGGTTCAACGTGCCGACATAAACAATGTTCTGTCTGAGATCCGGAATCTGCGTACCCAGATGATGCAGAACCAGAGGATTGAACAGGATCAGTCCGTACGTGGCCGCATCGATGGCCCACGACAGGTTCAGGAAACTCAGGAAGTTCCCAGCTTCAGCGATATGCTGGGCAAGGCCGTCAACAATGTGCACGAGGTCCAGAGTCAGGCCAGCGAACTCAGGACGGCCTATGAAATGGGCGATCCGAATGTGGACATTACCCGGGTAATGATTGCTGCCCAGAAATCTTCCGTGTCTTTCGAGGCGCTGACCCAGGTGCGTAACCGGGTTGTGCGGGCCTACGAAGACATTATGAATATGCCGATCTGATAACGGAGCAACAGCATGGCAAGCGTACCCGCGGAAACCGCCGCCTCTGACCTGCCGGCTACCCAGGAGAGTGATACTCCCGAGAGCCGTAGCAATCTTTTGCTCGGGTTCAACCGATTGAATCTGCTCCGCCAGGTCGGGCTTATGGTGGGGCTGGCCGCCAGCGTGGCGCTGGGTGTGGCTGTGGTGCTCTGGGCCCAGGAGCCCAATTACCAGCCGGTGGTGGGGGATCTGTCTGCCTACAATCCGCAGGACGTGACCACCATCCTCGACAGCAACGGTATCGATTACAAGATGGACCCCCGCACCGGAGCGCTGCTGGTGCCGTCTGAGCAGGTATACAACGCGCGCCTGAAACTCGCCGCAGAGGGCGTGACCGACCAGAAAACCATGGGCTATGAGTTGCTGGACCAGGAACGTGGTCTGGGAACGTCCCAGTTTATGGAAACCATCAGCTACCGGCGCGGACTGGAGGGCGAGCTGGCCCGCACCATCGCTGCCATGCGCGGTGTCCGGAATGCTCGTGTGCACCTGGCTATTCCAGAGCGCTCGGTGTTTATCCGGGATGCCAGGGAGCCAACCGCCTCGGTGTTTCTTGAAGTATTTGCGGGACGTCGTCCGGAGCCCGAGCAGATTCGGGCCATCGTCAACCTAGTGGCAGGCAGCATTCCGATGATGAACCGGGATCAGGTGACTGTGGTTGACCAGAACGGCAATCTGTTGACGGGCGATGACGTTCAGGCCGAAACAGACCGGATGAAAGACCAGTATGAATACACGTCCAGGGTTGAAGAGCGGCTGACCCGCCGTGTCGCCTCATTGATTGGCCCGATTGTCGGGGAAGGGCGTTACCGCGCGGAAGTCACCGCCGACCTCGACTTCTCTGCGGTCGAGCGTGCCGAGGAGTTATACAATCCGGAGCAACAGGCGGTGCGCAGTGAGCGCGAGTTGTCTGAGCAGCGTGTGGCGGGAGCCCAGGGTGGCATTCCCGGTGCGCTGGCCAATCAGCCGCCAGGGGCTGCGACGGTTCCGGAGCAGGCCACTGCCGCCCCAGGGGAAGATGGCGCTCCTGCAGCTCCGCCGGTGAATGTCCGGAGTGAATCCACCCGGAACTATGAACTGGATCGTACCGTCAGCTACACCCGTCAGGAGCTGGGTGCGGTCAAGCGGGTGACCGTGGCCCTTGCCGTGGATGACATGAAAGTGGTCGACCCGGAAACCGGCGAGGTGAGTTATCAACCCTGGCCAGAGGCGGAACTGCAACGGCTGAGCATGCTGGTGCGTGATGCGGTTGGCTATTCCGCGTCCCGAGGAGACAGCGTTACCGTCATGAATACCGCGTTTGCCCCTGAGGAAGCGGTGGAGTTCGAAGCTCCGGGCTTCTGGGAGCAGCCCTGGTTCTGGGATTTGATGAAGCAGGTATTGGCAGGACTGGTCATTCTGATTCTGGTTCTTGGCTTGCTGCGCCCCACCCTGAAGACGCTGTCCGGTGGCGGCCGCCGCGAGCGTGGTGAAGGCGGAGAAGAGGGGGAGTATGGTGGCCTTGCTGATATCGAAGGCGGGCAGGCACTACGCGATGCCATGTCGTCTCAGGATGACCTGCTTTTGCCGGGCGCCACAGACAGCTATGATAGGCAGTTGAATGCACTCAAAGGCCTGATTGCGGAAGATCCCGCCAGGGTTGCACAGGTTATGCGCCAGTGGGTGAACGTCGATGACTGAAGAAAACGGCCAGTTGCAGGGGGATGCCCCGAAAAAGCCGCAGCGCAAGATTCCGCGAGTGGAGCAGGCAGCGATCCTGCTGATGTCTCTGGGTGAAGCGGACGCTGCGGAGGTGCTCAAGCACATGGGGCCGAAAGAGGTTCAGCGGGTTGGCGTTGCCATGGCGCAGATGAAAGACGTCAGCAAGGACGACGTCACCTACGTGCTTAACCAGTTTGTGGATGCAGTCGGCGGCCAGACCGGTTTGGGGGTTGGTAATGACGACTATATCCGGGCGATGCTCACTCAGGCGCTGGGTGATGACAAGGCCGCGAGCCTGATTGACCGAATCCTGATTGGCGGCAATACCACCGGCCTGGATACTCTTAAGTGGATGGAGCCCCGGGCTGTGGGCGATATTATCCGTTACGAGCATCCCCAGATTCAGGCCATTGTTATCTCCTACCTAGACCCGGACCAGGCCGCTGAAATTCTTGGCACACTTGATGAAAAAGTGCGACTGGATGTGATGATGCGGGTGGCGTCGCTGGAAAGCATTCAGCCACAGGCCCTGCAGGAACTGAACGACATCCTTGAGAAGCAGTTCTCTGGTGGCGCAGCCTCCCAGACCAGTCGGATTGGTGGCGTGAAGCGAGCGGCCGATATCATGAACTTCATGGATCGGGGGATTGAGGGCTCGTTGATGGATTCCATCAAAGACATGGATCCGGATCTGGCGTCCACCATTGAAGACCTCATGTTCGTGTTTGATAACCTCAAGGATATTGATGATCGGGGTATTCAGGCGCTGCTTCGAGAGGTCTCCTCGGAGGTGCTGGTGGTGGCGCTCAAAGGTGCCGACGAAGCCGTCAAGGAGAAGATCTTCAAGAACATGTCCAAGCGTGCTGCGGAGTTGCTGCAGGATGATCTGGAAGCCAAGGGGCCGGTCAAGGTCAGCGAAGTCGAAGCGGCCCAGAAAGACATTATCACCGTTGCTCGCCGTATGGCTGAAGCCGGCGAGATCTCGCTGGGTGGTAGTGGCGAAGAAATGATGTGATGAAAGATTCCGATCAGGACAGCAAGCGCATACCGAAAGAACAGATGACCGCCTGGGAACGGTGGGAATTGCCCCTGCTTGATGAGCGCGGAAACCAGGTTGTCGAGGAAGAGGAAGTCAAGCCGCTGACCGCGGCCGACCTGGAAGAGATTCGCCAGGCTGCCCGCGAGGACGGTTTTCAGGAGGGCCGCCAGGCCGGGTACGCTGAAGGCTTTGAGCAGGGACGTGCTGACGGGCACAAAGACGGCTACGCCTCTGGCGAGGCGGAGGGCCGAAGTCACGGAGAGCAGCAGGCAGCAGAGCAGACGCGCCAGGAAGTTGCCTCCCGGATGGAACGGCTGGAGCATCTGATGGGTGAGCTGTTATTGCCCATAGAGCGCCATGAGGACGAGTTGGAATCGGTGCTGGTCAACCTCACCACGGTGCTGGCACGGGCGGTGGTCTTCCGTGAGCTCAGTATTGATTCTTCGCAGATTCGCCAGGTGGTACGTCGGGCGCTGTCTTCGCTGCCTTCGACCGCTGACAATCTCCGCATTCATATCCATCCTGACGATATCGAACCGGTACGGGAAGTCACAGAGCGCCTGGAATCACCGGCGGTCCTCATTGAGGACGACTCTCTCATGCCTGGTGGCTGTAAAGTGGAATCGCGCCATAGTCTGGTGGATTACACCGTGGAGAAGCGCTTCCAGCGGGTGGTTCAGGGTATGCTGGAAGAACAGCTGGCGGAGCCTGCCGGTCCGGATCAGGAGGAGCTGGCACCCAGTATGGGGGAGCTGACCGATTTTCACCGGGATGTGCTGAGTGATTCGGGCATGACATCACCACCAGAATCCGAGTCTGACGAATTCAACGACCAGGGCCAGGACGATGACATCACGCCTGGCTGAACGGTTACGGCAGCTTCAGGGGGCCATCAGCGACGAGCCTGCGCCAGAATTGTCTGGCCGGCTTACGCGCATGGTGGGTCTCACGCTGGAGTGCGTGGGTTGCCCGATGGTGGTGGGGGACCGTTGTCTGATTCAGGGTGATAGCGCCACCAGTGTTGAAGCGGAAGTGGTGGGGTTTGAGGAAGATAAGGTTTACCTGATGCCGCTGACCGCCATCGAAGGTCTCAAGCCCGGAGCCCGGGTGATTCCTCTGGCCTCGGCCAGCAGGGTACCGGTGGGCCCGCAAATGCTGGGGCGAGTGGTGAATGGTGCCGGCGACCCGCTGGACGGCAAGGGACCGTTGCAGGCAGAGGCCAGAGTGCAGCTGACCGGCGACATCATCAACCCATTGAACCGGGCTCCGGTGCGTCAGTCCATGGATGTGGGAATCCGTGCAATCAACGCGTTGCTGACCGTAGGGCAGGGGCAGCGTCTCGGCCTGTTTGCCGGCAGTGGTGTCGGTAAGAGTATGCTGCTGGGAATGATGACCCGGTTCACGGATGCTGACATTACCGTGGTTGGGTTGATTGGTGAACGGGGCCGGGAGGTCAAGGAATTCATCGAGGACATTCTCGGCGATGAAGGCCTGGCTCGTTCCGTGGTTGTAGCCGCTCCGGCAGATGACTCGCCGTTGATGCGCCTGCGCGCTGCCATGCTCACCACCCGAATTGCCGAATACTACCGCGATCAGGGTAAGCGCGTTCTTCTTTTAATGGATTCTCTCACCCGCTACGCCCAGGCACAGCGGGAGATCGCCCTGGCCGTTGGCGAACCACCGGCGACCAAGGGGTATCCGCCCTCGGTTTTTGCCAAGCTGCCGCAACTTGTTGAGCGCACAGGCAATGGCCGACCCGGCGGTGGTTCCATTACCGCGTTTTATACCGTTCTGACGGAAGGCGACGATCAGCAGGATCCCATTGCCGACGCAGCCAGGGCCATCCTTGATGGTCACATCGTCTTATCCCGGCGGCTGGCGGAAGAAGGCCATTATCCGGCGATTGATGTGGAGGCCTCTATCAGCCGGGTAATGCCCCAGGTGACTGATTCTGAGCATTTCTCCCGGGCCCAGAGATTCAAGCAGGTTTACTCCCGTTACCAGCAGGCCCGTGATCTGATCAGTGTGGGTGCCTATGTGAAAGGTTCCGACCCGGAGACTGACTTTGCCATTCAGCACATAGGCAATATGAGCCAGTTTCTGCAGCAGGGGCTGAATGAAAGTGCTCCCCTTACGGAGGCGATTGAGCAGCTGCTGGCGGTGGTGCCCGAACGGCGTTCTCCGGAACGAAGAAAGACGGCGGTGCCGAATCCCGCCGGCAACCGGGATAATGCCTGATGTTGCGATCGAAACGGCTTGAAGTTGTCCTCTCCCTTGAAGAGCGAAAAGAGCAGGAAGCTCTGGAGCGCCTTGGTGAAGCCCGTAAGCAGGTGGAGGCGCACCGAGAACAGGTGGAAAACCTGGAGCGGTATCAGCAGGAGTATCGTGACCAGATCCGCGCCAGCCAGCAGGGTGTTGTTCCTGTGGCGCGGCTGCAGGCCTGGCAGGCGTTTATCGCCCAGCTGGACCAGGTGATTGCCCAGCAACAGCGGCAGCTGCAACAGGCGGAACAGGTGTTTGAAGCCAGGCGCCGGGAGTGGCAACAGGCCTGGGAACGTCGCCGTGGTATGGAAAAATACATTGAGTCCTGTCGGCAACAGGAACAGCGGGAGCGGGATCTCAGCGACCAGAAACTGGCGGACGAAGCTGCCGGTCGGGCCTTTGCCCGGCGACAGCGATAATTGTAGTCCCCGGTGATCTGCATCAGATAACCCGGATGCAATTTCCGTTTATTTGACTATCCTTTACCAGATAAGCTTGCCATCAATGGCTGGCAGCGAAGGAAAGTCATTGGTGGAATGTGCCGGGAGGTTCAGGAATGCCTATAGAGACACGCCGGAGCGATGACGGCAAGACCCTCACGATCTGCGTGGAGGGTCGGTTCGATTTCAGTACCCATCAATCCTTTCGGGATGCCTACGAGCACAGCGAACCCACCGTCAGCCACTACGTCATTGATCTTTCAGACACCACTTACCTCGACAGCTCTGCTCTGGGCATGTTGCTTCTGTTAAGGGATCATGCCGGCGGAGATGGCGCCCGCATCTCAATCGAGAACTGCAACAGCGATGTCCGGCGAATTCTCTCCATTTCCAACTTCGAGCAGTTGTTCAGCATTCGCTGAGGCGATTCCCTTGAAGGTACTTCTTGCCGAGGACAGTGCCAGCGACAGGTTGATTCTGGCGCGGCTGGTAAGCCGCCTGGGCCATACCGTGATTGAGGCCGAAGACGGTACCGAGGCGGTGGAACTGTTCCGGGAATCCCAGCCGGATCTGGTGTTGCTGGACGCCCTGATGCCCCGGATGGACGGAATGGAAGCCGCCCGCCAAATCAAGGTGCTGGCAGGCGAGCGCCTGGTGCCGCTCATCTTTCTCACCTCCCTGTCGGGGGCGGGTGATCTGGCCCGGTGTCTTGAGGCCGGCGGCGACGACTTTCTCGTCAAACCCTACAATCGCGTGATTCTGGAAGCGAAGATTAACGCGTTTAATCGTATGAGGGGGTTGCACCAGGCATTGTCGGACCAGCGTGACCATATTCGGCGCCAGAATCAGCAGATGCTGGACGAGCAGCGCACGGCGCGGCGGGTGTTTGATAACATTGCCCATACCGGTTGTCTGGATGCCCCCAACATCCGCCACCATGCATCCCCCCTCTCGGTTTTCAACGGTGATGTATTGTTTGCTGCTCAGCGCCCCGGGGGCGGCACTCTGGTGTTTCTGGGTGATTTCACCGGGCACGGATTACCTGCCGCCATTGGCGCCATGCCGGTTGCTGAAATCTTCTACGGGATGGCGGCCAAAGGCTTTGGCGCCCCGGATGTCCTCCGGGAAATTAACCGCAAGCTTCGGCGAATACTGCCGGTAGGCATGTTCTGTTGTGGTTTGATGGTTGAGGCTGACTTCAAACACAACAGCCTGCGTGTCTGGAATGGTGGCTTGCCGGATGGCTGGCTGTTGCGTGCCGGAGGCGACCGTGTCGCCATTCCGTCCCGGCATCTGCCGCTGGGTGTCCGGGAGCCGGACCAGTTTTCGGCCTCCATGACCGTGCTGGATGCGGCACCGGGCGACTGGCTGGTGATGATGACCGACGGGCTCCCCGAGGCGCCCAACAGTGCGGGTGAAAGTCTGGGCGAGGAAGGTGTCCTGAGCGTGCTGGCCGGGCTGGAAACAGGGCAGGAGCCGTTCGAGGCCCTGCTGGCGAGAATGCAACAGCATACCGGTAAGCCAGAGCTGGCCGATGACCTGACGCTGTGCTGTTTGCAAATGGTCCGGGCGGAGGCGCCCGAGGCAATGCCGGACAAGATTCCGGAATCGGCGCTGACCGGGCCGGCGGACTGGCACTGCATCTATGAGCTGCGGGAACAGACCCTGGCAGACTTCAACCCACTGCCGCTTTTACTGCATGTCTGTATGGAAGTGCCCGGTCTGAGGAGCCGAAGCGGCGAGGTCTACACGCTGTTGTCGGAACTTTACAACAATGCCCTGGAACACGGTGTGCTGGCCTTGTCCTCAGAGTGGAAAACGTCACCGGGCGGTTTCAGTCGTTATTACCAGGAGCGAACACGCAGACTGGGTAACACTGATGGGCATTTCATACGGTTTTCTCTGGAGCATCAGCCCAGGGAGGGTGGAGGTACCCTTACCGTTGTCTGTGAAGACAGTGGTGATGGTTTTGATTTTGCTGAATATTCTGACACAGTGATGCAACAGCAGGCGGCTTCAACCGGCCGATACGCGGGCCGGGGGCTGGAAATCCTCCGGCGTATGACGCGAAATCTCAAGGTTCACGGCCGGGGCAATCGCGTGGAAATCGTCTATGATTGGTGGTTCCCCGACGCGGCCATAATCAGTGGCGCCTGAGTGCCGACAAACGAGGATAGCGAATGAACGACAAACCCCATCTTGACGTGGAGGCGCTGGCCGAACTGCAGGATGTGATGGAAGACGAGTTTGATGTCCTGATCCAGACCTACCTGGCAGACTCCCGTTCACGCATTGACGACCTGAGAGATGCGCTGGCAACGGCCGATCCGGAGCACTTCGCCAAGACCGCGCACAGCTTCAAGGGCAGTTGCATCAATATCGGTGCTCCCAGGCTCGGAGGACTGTGTTTTGAGGCCGAGCAACTGGGCAATGACGCCACTCTGGAACAGGCCCCTGCAGTGCTTGAACGGATTGAGGCCGAGTTTTCGGAGGTAGCCCAGCGTTTGCTGAACTTTGGCCAGGAGGCCTGAACGTCAGCCCGTGTGAAGGTTTGGCACCGCTTTTGCAGCTCGCAGGAAGACGCTCCGAACAGGGGCTACCTGAGATCTAAAGCGGCAAGAGGTTGCCATGCAACAGACCATACTTCCCCAGGCACCGGCGAAAACGAGTCAGCCAGAGGTCGGTGCAGCGAATTCGCAGGGCCGGAAGGACCCGGAGGCCGGTGACAGTCGTTTTGACGAGCTGTCCAGGGCCGAGCAGAAGCGGATGGATGCCAAGCGCGCCGAACGTCGGGATCAGCCTGATGCCGCGCAGGAACGCAAGACAGCCGACCGGGCTGATGAGAAAGCTGAAGCCTCCAGTGCCCGGCCAGAAAAAAACGATACGCCCACTGACCAAACGCAGGTAGCGGACTCCGATTCACCGGCCCGTCCTTCCTCGGCCAGTGACACCAGCAATACCAGCGATACTGAGGCAGACGATGCCCTGGTCGTTGCCGAACCGCTGATGCCCCTGACATTTGCCAATCTTCAGTCGCTGTATCCTGCAGCCGCCAACCAAGCCGGTACGGGCGGGCCTGAGAGCCTGGCTTCAAGTATGGCGCTCACAGGAACTCAGGCCACTTCCGGACTGATCAAGGGCCTGCCGGGGCAAACATCTGTCGGGGGAGGCAGCACCGCTCTGGCTCCGGGCATGCAGCTAACCGACCTGCTTGCCGGTGCGACAAGCGCTGAGAGCGCCCGTCCCGTTGATCCGACCAGTCTGCTCTCCAATCCCAGATTCCAGAGTGTAATGGAAACCGCAGCACAGCCCGGAAAACTGGCGGCGGACGCCAACATTCCGCTCCGGGGCTACACCACCTCGGTGGATGTCCCGGTTGGACAGGCGGAGTGGGGCGACAAGGTCATGGGCAAGCTGAGCTGGCTGACCGCCCGCAATATGTCGGTTGCCGAAATACATCTGACGCCTCCGGATATGGGGCCGATGGAAGTCAAGGTGAAAGTCCACAATGATCAGGCCAGTGTCACCGTGCACGCGGCCAACCCGGTGGTGAGGGAGCAGCTCGAACAGCACTCCCACCGGCTCCGCGACATGCTGGGTGAGCAAGGGTTATCCCTCGGGCAGTTTGATGTCTCTGACCAGGGCGGTCAGCAGGCCGGTGGCGAGAGTGGTGAGGCCGGTGAGGGGGATGGTCGTTCCTCTGGTGGATCATCACTGGCCAGCCACGATGCTGATGCAGAGTCGTTGAGCACCGGCCAGCTTGATCTGGGCTGGCGGGGCGAAGTGGACGTCTTTGCCTGAGTCCGGATGATTTCTGAACAATTCAGCCTGCTGTCTTCCGACTTCTTTGCCCATCCCCTCTGGCAACGCTAAACTGCGGTTCTGAAAACAGGGGATGGGCTGTCTGGCCCGGCCTTTGCATCACACCAGAGAAAGGTTGTTCGGAGCCTCCCGGACGCCAAAAAAGTGACAAGCGAGTGTTATGGCCGAAAATACTGCGACCGAAGCGCCTGCCAAAAAAGGCAAGCTGAAACTGATCATCATGCTGGTGATCATCATTATCCTGGCGGTGGGGCTTTCCGTGGTCGGGACACTCTGGTTCCTGGGTGGCGGACTGCCCGGCGCAGAGGACAGCGAAACCACGACTTCAGCCGAACCCGCTTTTGTTGCCAGCAGCTATACCGATATCGAGAAAGCCCTGGTGACCACCGTTCAGGCGCAGGGTCGCCAGCGCTATGCCCAGGTCTATGTGTCGTTTGAGGCCAAGGATCCTGCAGCACTGGCTGCCGCTGATGTTCATATGCCGCTTATCCGCAGCCAGCTGGTGATGGTGCTGGGCAGCAGCGATTTCATGCAGTTGCAAACGCCGGAAGGTCGTCAGACGCTGGCCGACAGCATGCTGCAGGCCGTGAATCAGGTGCTGGAGCAGGAAGGGGAGCCGGCAATCGACCGGGTATTGTTCCGGAATTTTGTGGTTCAGTAATCGTACCGGGCGGATAACCAACAGTTAGGGGCAGGAACAGGTATGCAGGATTTACTGTCACAGGACGAGATCGATGCCCTCCTCCACGGGGTGGATGATGGTGACATCGATACCTATGAAGAGACCGATGATACCGGCGTAAAGAACTACGACCTCGCCAGCCAGGATCGGATCGTCCGTGGCCGCATGCCAACGCTCGAGATGATTAACGAGCGTTTTGCCCGCTATACCCGTATCAGTCTGTTTAACCTTCTCCGCCGCAATGCCGATGTCTCCACCGGCGGTGTCCAGATCATGAAATTCGGTGAGTACATCCATACCCTGTATGTGCCCACCAGCCTTAACCTGTGCAAGGTTCGCCCGTTACGCGGTACATCCCTGTTCGTGCTGGATGCCAAGCTGGTGTTCAAACTGGTGGACAACTTCTTCGGTGGTGAGGGTCGCCATGCCAAGATCGAGGGCCGGGAATTCACCCCTACCGAAACCCGCATTGTGCAAATGGTGCTGAATCAGGTCTTCCACGACATGAAAGAAGCCTGGCATGCGGTCTTGCAGGTGGAATTCGAATACCTCAGTTCGGAAGTCAACCCGGCCATGGCCAACATCGTCAGCCCGAGCGAAGTGGTGGTGGTCAGTACCTTCCATATTGAACTCGATGGAGGAGGCGGCGAACTTCATTTTGCACTGCCGTACTCGATGATCGAGCCAATCCGCGATGTGCTGGATGCGGGTGTGCAGAGTGATATTGATGATGTCGACGAACGCTGGGTAAACGCCTTGCAGGAGGACATCAAAGAGGTCAATGTGCCAATCAATACCACCGTCTGCCGGCGCCGCATCTCTTTGCGCGACATTGCCCGGATGAAAGCCGGCGATGTGATTCCGGTAGAAATTCCCGAGCACCTGACGGTGACCGCCAATGGTATTCCAATCTACAAGGCAACGCTGGGCACCCGCGACGGTAAGCTGGCGCTGAGGATTCACGACCGGGCCAAGTTGCCCAAGGTAAAGAAACAACTGAAGGTGGGACGCAATGGCTGACGACGACAAGAAAGACGAGCAGGAACTCAGCGAAGACGAAAAGCTGGCGGCCGAGTGGGAAGCGGCAATGGACGAGTCTGGCGATGCAGAGGGCTCCCGGGAAGACGAGTGGGCAGCGGCTATGGCCGAGGCTGAGGGTGGCGACGATCAACCTGAAGCGGAGCACCAGGACGTGCGCACCGCTCCCATGGAGGAGTTTGGCGCGGACCAGGGCGCTGGTGGTGGCGAGTCTCCGGACATCGACGTGATCCTGGATATCCCCGTCACCATCTCCATGGAAGTGGGCAACACCCAGATTCCGATACGCAATCTGCTCCAGCTGAACCAGGGCTCGGTGATCGAACTGGACCGGCTGGCGGGCGAGCCACTGGATGTGCTGGTCAATGGCACCCTGATCGCCCACGGTGAGGTGGTCATGGTGAATGAGAAGTTCGGTATCCGGTTGACGGACGTGATCAGCCCGGGCGAGCGAATCAAACGGCTGCAGAAATAATATGACAAGACTGACTGGCTGGTTGCTGCTTTGGGCACCGTTGCCGCTGTTGGCTGAGGAAGCGGCAAAGGCGGGAGATACCGCGGCCTCGGGCGGGCGTGCCCCGGATACTGTGGCGACGATACTGAGCCTGGGAGCCGGCCTGCTGGCGGTGGTGGCCATCATTTACGGCTGTGCCTGGCTGATCCGGCGGATGAGCGGTATGACCGGTATGAACAACAATGCCATCAAGGTGGTGTCCGTACTGGCCATCGGCGCCAGGGAGCGTATCGCGCTGGTGGAAGTGGGGCAGCAGCAGATTCTGCTTGGTATCACACCCAGCACGATCAGAACCCTGCATGTATTTGATGAACCGGTGGTGGATGCCGGCACTGCCGGTTCCAGTGACTTCGCCCGCAAGCTGCAGTCCATGATCGGCAAATCCTGGTCAGCGCCGGAAAGGAAAGACTAACGTCATGGTGGTGGCCATTCTCAAACGCAGTTTTCCCTGGTTTGCCCTGATTGCCGGCCTTTGCCTTCCCGCCCTGGCCCAGGCTGATCTGCCGGGCATTCCGGCGTTTACTGTTGAACCCGGAGAGAACGGCACTGAGGAATACTCGGTAACCCTGCAGATCCTGGCGCTGATGACCGCGCTGACCTTCCTGCCGGCCATGCTCATGATGATGACCTCGTTTACCCGGATCATCGTGGTCTTTGCCATTCTTCGTCAGGCCCTGGGGTTGCAGGCCACGCCCTCCAACCAGATTCTGCTTGGGCTGGCGCTGTTCCTGAGCATCTTCATCATGAAGCCGGTACTGGAAGAAGCCAATCGGGTGGGTCTGCAACCCTATTTGCAGGAAGAGGTTACCTCGCTGGAAGCGGTGGAACTGGCCAGTCAGCCGTTTCGCAAGTTCATGCTGGAACAGACCCGGGAAGACGACCTGGCGCTGTTCATGAGGATTGCCGATGTTCAGTATGAAACACCGCAGGACGTGTCCTTCTGGGTTCTGATGCCGGCGTTTGTCACCAGTGAACTGAAGACAGCGTTCCAGATCGGATTTATTCTGTTTATTCCGTTCCTGATCATCGACATGGTGGTGGCCAGCGTACTGATGGCCATGGGTATGATGATGCTGTCGCCCATCATCATCTCGCTGCCGTTTAAAATCATGCTGTTTGTACTGGTGGATGGCTGGGCCCTGATCATGGGTACCCTGGCTGCCAGCTACGGGATCTAGGAGGCAATTATGACTCCGGAAACGGTTATTGACATACTGCGAGAGGCGCTCTGGCTGATTGTATTGCTGTCTGCCGTCATCATTGGGCCGGGCCTGGTGATTGGTCTTGTGGTCAGTACCTTCCAGGCGGCGACCCAGATCAACGAGCAGACCCTCAGTTTCCTGCCTCGCCTTCTGATCACACTGATCGTGATCATTGCCGCCGGGCCCTGGATGCTGACCACCCTGCTGGACCACGCCAACGGGCTGATCTCCCGCATTCCCTATCTGATCGGCTGAGCCCATGCTGCCGGCGGAGTTCAGTGCGGATCTGATTGGCCAGTGGGTGGGGCAGCATATTTGGCCCTTATTCCGGCTGGCCAGCTTCCTCATGGTCATCCCCATCTTCGGTACCCAGCTGGTACCTGCCCGTGTTCGGCTGGGACTGGCCCTTTTGATGACCATTCTGATTGCGCCCATGATTCCTGCTGTACCCCAGGTGGAAGCGCTCAGTGCCGACGCGGTCGTCATCACGCTGCAGCAGATCCTGATTGGCGTTGGCCTGGGCTTCGCCCTGACCGCACTCTGGCAGTTGTTTGTGATCGCGGGGCAGATGATTGCCATGCAGATGGGCCTGGGCTTTGCCTCCATGGTAGACCCCGCCAACGGGGTTAACGTGCCGGTACTGGCACAGATCTACACCATCACTATTACTCTGCTGTTTCTGGTGATGAATGGCCATCTGGTGGCCTTCGAGGTGTTTATCGAGAGCTTCTATACCCTGCCTATCGGCATGGAGGGGCTGGGGCAGGGTGGTGTGTGGGCGCTGGCTCATCGCATAAGCTGGATGTTTGCCTCCGCCATGTTGCTGGCATTGCCGGCGGTGACTGCGGTTCTGATTGTGAACATCTCTTTCGGTGTGATGACACGCGCAGCACCGCAGATGAACATCTTCGCCCTCGGCTTTCCGATTGGCCTGATTTTTGGATTGTTTGCTATCTGGGTCTTACACGCCAATTTCCTGCCACACTTCGATCAGTACACGCGGGAAACGTTCGATTTCATGCGTGCTCTGCAAGGGCAACCCTGACCATGGCCGAAGAGAACGACAACAGTCAGGAAAAAACCGAAGAGCCTACCCCCCGACGCTTGGAGAAGGCCAAGGAGGAAGGCCAGACGGCCCGTTCCAAGGAACTGGCCACCATGGCGGTATTGCTGGCCGGTGCTGGTGGGCTTCTGATTTTTGGTACGTCGCTTGGCGCATCTATTGAGTCCATCATGCGCGACTCCTTCGTGATCGAGCGCTCTGCGATTTTTGATACCCGGCATATGAGTGTTCAGCTGATACTGGCAGCCAAAGAGGCGGCTTGGGCGCTGTCACCGATACTGGTGATGTTGCTGATTGCCGCCATTGCCGGCTCCATTGGCATCGGCGGTCTGCTGTTCAGTGCCAAGGCCATCGCACCGAAATTCAACCGGATGGATCCGATCAAGGGCCTGGGGCGAATGTTCTCCATGCGCTCCCTGATCGAGCTGGTCAAGGCGATTGCCAAGGTGGGCCTGGTGATGGCGGTCGCCATCCTGATTCTGAACCTTCGCACCGAAGATCTGCTCGCCATCGCCGAAGAGCCCACCGTTCCGGCCATGGAGCATGTACTGTGGACATTGGGCTGGAGTTTCTTCTTCCTGTCCTGCGCCACCATTGCCATTGCCGCCATCGACGTGCCTTTCCAGATCTACGATCACCAGAAAAAGCTCCGTATGACCAAGCAGGAGGTCAAGGACGAGTACAAGGACACCGAGGGCAAGCCGGAGGTCAAAGGCAAGATTCGCCAGCTCCAGCGGGAGATGGCCCAGCGCCGGATGATGCAGGACGTTCCCAAGGCCGATGTGGTGATTACTAACCCGACCCACTATGCCGTGGCATTGAAGTACGATCAGAAAACCATGGGCGCGCCAGTGGTGGTGGCCAAGGGGGCAGACGAGGTGGCCTTCAAGATTATGGAAATTGCCAGGGAGAACAAGGTCGAGGTCCTGCGAACACCGCCACTGACACGGGCGGTGTATCACAATACCGATATTGGTGAAGAGATTCCGGACGGCCTGTACATGGCCATTGCTCAGGTGCTGGCCTACGTCTTCCAGCTGCGTCAGTTCCGCAAGGGCCGGGGGCCGAAGCCCGGCATGCCGGACTTCCCGATTCCGCCCGATATGCGGCGCGATATCTGAAGCCCTCTATTCCGGGGATCGGAATAGAGGCAGGATATTGCTTTCCGCGGGGTCAGCTGGATTCGTGCTGGTGAATCCGTTTGCCCCAGGCTTCACGTTCGCCCGGCAGGATCAGGTTAAGGATGATGGCAACTACCGCGCATAGGGCGATGCCTTCCAGCTGGCCCAGCGCCATGTTGCCGATACCAAAGACCAGGGTCACGCCCACGATCACCAGATTACGGGACTGGGACAGATCCACCTGGTGGCGGATCAGGGTGTTCAAACCCACCACTGCGATTGAACCGAACAACAGGCAGAGGATGCCGCCCATGACCGGCACCGGAATGGTCTGCAGCGCGGCGCCGAACTTGCCGACAAACGCCAGAACAATGGCAACCAACGCCGCCCACCACATGACTTTCGGGTTGAAGTTCTTTGTCAGCATCACCGCACCGGTCACTTCGGAATAGGTGGTGTTGGGCGGGCCGCCAAGCAGCGAAGCAGCGCTGGTGGCCAGGCCATCACCCAGCAGGGTACGGTGCAGGCCCGGTTTTTCCAGGTAGTTCTTGCGGGTAACGTTGCCGATGGCCAGAACGTCGCCGATGTGTTCGATGGCCGGTGCAATGGCGACCGGAATCATGAACAGGATAGCGCCCCAGCTGAACGCCGGTGCTACGAAGTTTGGCATCGCCAGCCACTCAGCCTGCTGGATGGGAGTGGTGTCAACAATGCCCATGATGGCGGAGAGAACGTACCCCACGAGGACGCCGAACATGATCGGGATCAGCCGGAAAATGCCCTTGGCCCAGACCGACATGATGATGGTCACGGCCAGGGAGATCATGGCAATCCAGATGGCGGTGTTATAGGGCACCAGCTGGGTCTGGCCGTCACCGGTTTTGCCTGTAGCCATAAACACTGCTACCGGAGCCAACCCCAGGCCGATGGTCATGATGACCGGTGCAATCACCACTGGAGGCAACAGCCGGGTAATGAAACCGGTGCCGCGCAGACGAACCGCCCCGGACAGGATGATATACAGAATGCCTGCGGCCATCAGGCCACCGAGGGTTTCTTCCAGGCCAAAGCGGCCTTTGGAGGCCAGCACCGGCGCGATGAACGCGAACGATGATGCCAGGAAGATCGGGATCTGGCCACCGGTGACAATGTGAAAGATCAGGGTGCCCAGGCCGGCAGTGAACAAGGCGACGTTGGGATCCAGGCCGGTAATCAGTGGCATCAGCACCAGGGCGCCAAAGGCCACCAGCAGCATCTGGGAGCCGGCAATGGCCTGTTTCCAGACCGGATCGTTGTTATGGTCCTGCATGCTCAGACGTCCTTCTGCTTGGTGCCGAAGATTTTGTCGCCGGCATCGCCCAGCCCCGGCAGAATGTAGCCTTTCTCGTTCAGGCGCTCATCCACCGACGCGGTGTAGATGGACACGTCCGGGTGTTTCTCCAGAACCTTTTCCACGCCCTCCGGGGCGGCCACCAGAACCAGCGCCCGGATTTCGGTGCTGCCGGCTTTCTTGAGCAGATCGATGGTAGAAATCATGGAGCCGCCGGTGGCCAGCATCGGATCAATGATCAGGGCCATGCGCTGATCCAGCTCGCCTACCAGTTTCTCCAGGTAGGTTTCTGCTTCGAGGGTGTCTTCGTTGCGGATCTGGCCAACCACACTCACCCGGGCCACCGGAATCAGGCTCAGAACGCCGTCCAGCATGCCCAGACCGGCTCGGAGGATCGGTACAATGGTTACCTTCTTGCCGTGAATCTGCTCCACGGAGACCGGGCCGGCCCAGCCTTCAATGGTTTTTTCCTGCAGGTTGAAGTCTTTGGTGGCCTCGTAGGTCAGCAGCGCGCCAACTTCCTGTGCCAGCTCTCGGAAGTTTTTGGTACTGATGTCGGCGCGGCGCATGAGGCCGAGCTTGTGGCGGATCAGAGGGTGCTTCACTTCGTGGATCGGCATGGGGTCACCTGTGTGTTCGGGTTTCTGGCTTGAATCGGGATAGTGCAAATGGCGAAAGGATACCGTATCTGGGCCGCTGCGTCAGGCGTTGAACGGTGCGCAGACGTCAAATTTTGCAAGGGCTGGTACGGTTCTTGCGATACCACCCGGAAAGCGACCCCTGGTGTCAGATTTTCGACCCGGAAAATGCCCGCAGGCACAGATACGTGGAGACAGACCCGGCATGGACAGAGCGCTAGTCCTTAACAACGTCAAATCCCTGACGCGGGGGAACCTCGGCATCCCCCTGATGCTGATGGGGCTGCTTGGCATGATGATTCTGCCAATGCCGGCGTTCCTGCTGGATGTGTTCTTCACCTTTAATATCACCCTGTCCATCGTCATTCTGCTGGTTTGTGTGTACGCCATGCGGCCGATGGAATTTGCTTCCTTCCCCACGGTGTTGCTGGTGGCCACCCTGTTGCGCCTGGGCCTGAACGTGGCGTCCACCCGGATTGTATTGCTGAACGGCCATGAGGGTGGCGATGCCGCCGGTAAGGTGATCGAGTCTTTTGGTGAAGTCCTGATTGGTGGTAACTATGCCGTCGGTCTCGTGGTCTTTGCCATCCTTATGATCATCAACTTCCTGGTTGTCACCAAAGGTGCTGGCCGGGTGTCTGAAGTCAGTGCCCGCTTTACCCTGGATGCCATGCCCGGCAAGCAGATGGCGATTGACGCGGATTTGAACGCCGGCCTGATCAACCAGGACGAGGCCAAGTCACGTCGCTCGGAAATTGCCCAGGAAGCCGATTTTTACGGCTCCATGGACGGTGCCTCGAAGTTCGTGAAAGGCGATGCCGTTGCCGGGTTGCTGATTCTGGCCATCAACATCGTCGGTGGTGTGGCTATCGGAATGATGCAGCATGGTCTGGATTTTGGTCTGGCGATGGAGCGTTATGCGCTGCTGACCATCGGTGACGGTCTGGTTGCCCAGATTCCTTCGCTGTTGCTCTCCACGTCTGCCGCCATCATGGTTACCCGGGTTACCTCCAGCCAGGATATGGGCGGTCAGATCATTCAGCAGATGTTCAGTGCACCCAAGGCGCTGGGCATTGCTGCTGGTATCCTGATCCTGTTGGGTCTGATTCCGGGGATGCCCCACATCGCGTTTCTCGGCCTTGGTTTGCTGGCCGCTGGTGCAGCCTGGTTTATCTGGAAGAAACAGCAGCAAACGGTTGAGGATGAAGGTGGTTTTGTTGGCCGCGGCGGCATGGCCGGTGGTGCTGCCCGGCAGGGTGCGGAAATTTCTCCGGATCGTCCGGGTGGCGAGGGGCAGGCACTGCCGGCGCCGGGGGAAACCCGCGAGCTCGGATGGGATGACGTGGCCACGGTGGACATTGTCGGGCTGGAAGTGGGCTACCGCCTGATTCCGCTGGTAGACAAATCCCAGGGTGGACAATTGCTCAGTCGGATCAAAGGGGTTCGTAAGAAGCTTTCGCAGGATCTGGGCTTCCTCATGCCCTCGGTGCACATTCGCGACAACCTGGATCTGATGCCGAACGTCTACCGGATTACCCTGATGGGCGTGACCATTGCCGAGGCCGAGATCCACCCGGAGCGGGAGCTGGCCATTGATCCGGGGCAGGTGTTCGGCAAGGTGGAAGGTATTGCCGGCAAGGATCCAGCGTTCGGCCTGGACGCCATCTGGATTGAATCCGACAGGAAAGACCAGGCCCAGACGCTGGGTTACACCGTGGTGGATGCGAGCACCGTGGTGGCGACACATCTGAACCAGATCCTGCAGAAACACGCTCATGAATTGATCGGTCACGAGGAAGCCCAGAAGTGGCTGGACCAGCTGGAGAAGATTTCGCCCAAGCTGGCGGAGGAACTGGTGCCGACCACCATTTCCATCAGCATCCTGTTGAAAGTGTTGCAGAACCTGTTGAAAGAAGAAGTGCCGGTGCGGGATATGCGCTCCATTGCTGAGGCCATCGTGAACGTGCATCCGAAGAGTCAGGACCCGAAAGTATTGACCACGGTAGCCCGCCAGGCGCTGCGCCGGATGATTGTTCAGAGTATTTGTGGCAACGACGCCGAAATCCCGGTTATCACGTTGGATCCAGACCTGGAACAGTTATTGCTGAAGTCTGTACAGCAGAGTCAACAATCCGGCGGTCAGGATGACATTGGTCTGGTGCTTGAGCCCAACATGGTGGAAAAGCTGCAACGATCCCTTCAGGACAGCGTGCAGCGCCAGGAAATGCTCGGCAAGCCCGCCATCCTGCTGGTTTCAGGGCCCTTGCGGCCAGTACTGGCGAAGTTTGCCAGCTACGGGGTAGAGCGTTTGCATGTGCTTTCTTACCAGGAAATCCCGGATAACAAACAGATCACGATAGTCGCTTCTGTGGGTCAATAAACCGACGGAGCATCGCGGAAAGCCAGAGTGCTTGCCGGTGGGAGGATGAAACAGCATGAAAGTAAAACGGTTTTTTGCGCAGTCCATGGCTGAGGCCCTGAAGCAGGTAAGCCACGAAATGGGGCCGGATGCCGTTATTCTGTCTAACCGCCGGGTTGATGGTGGTGTTGAGATCGTGACGGCACTCGACTACGACGAAAACATGGCGCGCCAGCGTCTGGGTGAAAGAGCGGTTGAAGCCACCAACGGCTCCCGCCTGGCAGAGATGCAGGCTGAGCAGCATCGTCGGCTGGAAGAGGAGCTGAACCGGTCCCGCAGTCGCATTCGTGAGGTTCGGGAAAAGCGCGCAGGAAGTGGCGCCTCAGGTGGCGTGGCGTCGTCCTTGTCTTTCGAGACGGCCGGTTTTCCGGCGTCACGTCCCAGTGTTGAAACGCTGACAAAGCCAGTTGCGGGTAGCGAATCTGGCGCCGGTGGCTATGCCGATGAACTGGCCAGTATGCGTGCCGAAATCAGCTCTCTGCGTGATCTGGTCAGTGGTAAGGCTGCGACTGCCACGCTGGCCGGTAACAGCGCAGTTCAGCAACGCTTGGCCGAACGGCTGCAGGAGTTCGGTTTGGGCGCGGAGCTGGCCGGCTCTCTGTCCCGGCGGCACCGGGCAGGGCGCCTGGAAGATGGCTGGAAGCAGTCGCTGAAAATGCTGGCGACCGGCGTTCGTACCGGTCGCGAAGACTGGCTTGATGCCGGGGGAATCTATGCCCTGGTCGGGCCGACCGGGTCTGGCAAAACCACCACCATTGGCAAACTGGCGGCTCGCTACGTGCTGGAGCATGGCCCGGATTCGTTGGCTCTGGTGACCACCGACCGCTACCGTGTGGCCGCTCATGAGCAGCTGTTTGTGTTCGGCCGCATCCTGAATGTGCCCGTGCGGGTGGTGGATGAGAGCCATTCCCTGGATGACATTCTTGATGAACTGTCGGATCGACATCTGGTACTGATTGACACTGCCGGCCTGACCAGTGCCGACCGTGGTTACCAGGAACAACTGGCGGAGTTGGCTCGCAGCGATCACAATATCCGTACACATCTGGTGGTCTCCGCGACCAGTCAGCCACGTATCATGAAATCCGTGTGGCATTGCTATAAGATGGCAAACCTTGCAGGCTGCATCATGACCAAGATTGATGAAGCCCTGACCCTGGGCGAAGCGCTCGGATTCGTTATGGAGACCAGCTTGCCGGTGGCCTGGTACACCGATGGCCAGAAGATACCGGAAGATCTCCAGAGGGCGGAGGCTATCCCGCTGGTGCGTTTGGGCGTAGAAAGGCTCAAGGCCGTGCAGAGCGCGCAGGCAGTCGCCGAAGGTGCCTGAGCCTCGTTGGCGGCACAATAAAACACCGGCACGCGTGCCCGTACAAGAACGTAGTAAGAGACTGATAACAGTATGAGCAGACCACATCCGGTTCAGGTGATTGCGGTTTCCGGCGGCAAGGGCGGTGTCGGCAAGAGCAATGTTTCGGTCAATCTCGGTATCGCCCTGGCCCAGAAGGGGCGCCGGGTTGTCTTGCTGGACGCGGATCTCGGGCTCGCCAACATCGATGTGTTGCTCGGCATTACCGCTAATCGAAATCTGCAAGACGTACTCAGCGGCGATTGTGATCTGAAAGACGTGCTGGTGAATGGTCCTGGTGGTATCAAGATTGTACCGGCATCCTCCGGCACCCAGCGTATGACCCAGCTCAGCGCCATGGAACATGCCGGCCTGATCAACGCTTTCAGTGAGCTGGGCGACCAGATTGACGTCCTGATTGTGGATACCGCCGCAGGTATTTCTGAATCGGTGGTCAGCTTCCTCAGGGCCTCGCAGGAACTTCTGCTGGTGGTCTGCGACGAACCTACTTCCATTACCGATGCCTACGCGCTGATCAAACTGATGAACCGGGATTATGGCACCAACCGCTTCCGTATCCTGGCAAACCAGGTCCGCAATGAGCAGGAAGGCCGCCATCTGTTTGAAAAACTGACCCGGGTCACCGAGCGTTTTCTGGATGTGGCACTACAATATGTAGGTATCGTGCCTTACGACGAGGCCGTCAAGAAAGCCGTCCAAAGACAGAAAGCGGTATTGGATGCCTATCCGAGGGCGAAAGCCTCGCTGGCTATCCGGGCTCTGGCCGAAAAAGTGGATAGCTGGCCTTTGCCGTCCTCTCCCAGGGGGCATCTCGAATTCTTCGTGGAGCGGCTCGTCGAAGTCTGATCTGAATCCAGTCCTACAAGAAAACCGGATACATGACATTGGCGAAAAATCTGGGAATTTACCATCAGGCCGGCGCCAGGAGCCCTTCAGCCCTGATCGAAGAGCATGCGCCGCTGGTCAAGAAAATCGCCCTTCATCTCATGGCCCGGCTGCCGCCATCAGTGCAGCTGGAAGACCTTATGCAGGCTGGTATGGTTGGCCTTCTGGAGGCCGCGCAGCGCTATTCTTCCGGCAAAGGTGCCACCTTTGAAACCTACGCAGGGATTCGCATCCGCGGCGCCATGGTGGATGAGATCCGCAAAGGCGACTGGGTGCCTCGCTCAGTGCATCGCAACGCCCGGCGAATCGCCAGTGCTATCAAACAGGTGGAAGATCGTACCGGGCGCGAGGCCCAGGATGCCGAAGTAGCGGAAGAGCTTGGCATTGGTCTGGACGAGTATCATGCCTCACTCGCCGACGCTAACAGCGGTAGACTTTTTAGTCTTGATGAACTCAATGAATCCGGCGAGCTGCCGATAGAAGAAGCAGAAGCGAGTGATAATCCGCTGGACGGTATTGCTTCAGGCGCTTTCCAGCGAAGTCTCGCAGACGCCATTGAGCAGTTGCCTGAGCGTGAAAAACTGGTATTGAGCCTGTATTACCAGGAGGAGCTCAACCTCAAGGAAATCGGTGCGGTGCTTGGGGTCAGTGAGAGCCGGGTAAGCCAGATTCACAGCCAGGCGGCGTTGAGACTTCGCAGCCGGTTGGCCGAGTGGCGGGATGGTGACAACGACTGATCGGCCAGGTGCTGTGTTTCGCTTTCAGCAAGCTGTGTAGCTTTTGGTAAACGATGCTTTACAACGTGCGCAAACACCACACAATAAGCGCTTAAGGTAGCAGCCTGCTAGACTTCCAAAAGGCTGAATGAATTCCGGGTGTTACTGACTGGAGGTCCCATTGGACAAGAACATGAAAATTCTCATTGTGGATGACTTCTCCACAATGCGACGCATCATCAAAAACCTGCTGCGAGATCTCGGCTTCACCAATACGGATGAAGCAGACGATGGCAACACCGCGTTGCCCATGCTCCGAAGCGGCAAGTATGACTTCCTGGTGACTGACTGGAACATGCCCGGCATGTCGGGCTTTGACCTTCTGAAGGCTGTCCGTGCTGATGAAAACCTGAAGAACCTGCCGGTTCTGATGGTAACGGCAGAGGCCAAGCGGGACCAGATCGTGGCCGCGGCTCAGGCCGGGGTGAACGGATATGTGGTCAAGCCTTTTACGGCAGCTGTGCTCAAGGAAAAGATCGAGAAAATCTTCGAACGAATCCAGTAACCAGAGGTCGGATGGCTCGCCATGAGTGATACCAAACAGAACCATCAGGGCCTTGATCCGGAGGTGGCGGAGAAACTTCAAAAGCAGGCCTCCGACCTGGCTGAGAATGTAAACGCCGGGAATTATGCCAAGGCGATGACCCTGATCAATGAACTGAGCGAGGTTCGCGATCAGAGTCTGTACCGGGAAGTGGGGCGACTGACCCGCAGCCTCCATGAGGCAATCCGGAACTTCCAGATAGACCCGCGTAATGCCGAGCAGAAAGAAGTGCTGTCGAAGATGAGCGACGCTTCTGACCGTCTGGCCTATGTGGTTCAGATGACCAGCCAGGCGGCGAACCGCACCATGGATCTGGTTGAGGAAAGCATGCCGGTGGCTCACGCCATGCGGGATGAAGCGGTTGCCCTGCGGGATGAGTGGCAGCGTCTGCGCCGTCGTGAAATGGAGCCTGCGGAGTTTCGGGAGCTTTACGGTCGCATCGACAAGTTCTTCGCTGGCCTGACGACAGACTCCGACAGTCTGTACCAGAACCTGTCGGAAATCCTTCTAGCTCAGGATTTTCAGGATCTTACCGGTCAGGTTATCCAGAAGGTCACCGCGTTGGTGAAAGAGGTGGAAGACAACCTTCTTGGTCTGGTGGTGATGGCCAGCCACGTTGATCAACTGACCGGCACAGTGCATCAGATTGAAGAAAAAGAAGAATCGGCCGAAAAAGGGGTAGGGCCCCAGATCAAGGCCGATGAGCGGGAAGATGTAGTTTCGGGACAGGACGATGTGGACGATCTGCTGTCCAGTCTCGGATTCTGATAATAAAGAGGGTGACGCATGGCGTTAGATGCTGATGAAGAGATCCTGCAGGACTTCCTGGTAGAAGCCGGCGAGATACTCGAAAAGTTGTCGGAGCAGCTGGTGGATCTGGAGCAGCATCCCGATGACAGCGATCTGCTGAACGCCATTTTCCGTGGCTTCCATACCGTGAAAGGGGGCGCAGGCTTCCTTCAGCTGGAGGCACTGGTTAATTGCTGCCACTCTGCGGAGAACGTGTTTGATATTCTCCGGAATCACAAGCGCAAGGTAACACCGGACCTGATGGACGTGGTGCTGGAGGCGCTGGACAACGTTAATGCCATGTTCGAAGAAGTCCGCAACCGGGAAGAACCGACGCCCGCGCCGGACGAACTGATTGAAGCTCTGGATGCACTCGCCAAACCCGAGTCCGAGGATGCACCGGCGGTGGAAGCACCAACCCCGGCACAGGAGCCGTCGTCTGCGGATGTCGGACAGCAAGGGGATCAGGGCGATATCACTGACGAAGAGTTCGAGCAGCTGCTGGACGCGTTGGCGGATGAAAAATCCGATGGCCAGAAACCGGTCGGCAACGAGCAGGTGAGCACCCCGGCAGAATCCGCCGGCGGCTCAGACAGTGATGAGATTACCGACGATGAATTTGAGGCCCTGCTGGATCAACTCCACGGCAAGGGCCAGTTTGCCGGCGCGCCTGCGGAAGATGAAGCGCCCAAGGCAGATATCGACACCAGCGGTGGCTCGGAGAAATCATCCGGTGACGCCGATCTGATTTCCGACGACGAATTCGAGAACCTGCTGGACGAACTGCATGGCAAGGGGGCAGGCCCAAGCGCGGGGGCTGCCGCAGGTGAGCCCAAGCCTGCGCCGGCTCCATCAAGCAAGGCCGAACCAGCCCCGGAACCAAAGAAAGCGGAAGCCAAAGCCGAGAGCAAGGCCGCTGCCAAGCCGACCCCTGCGCCTGCACCTGCCCGTGAGGCCGCACCAGCGGGCGAAACCACGGTTCGGGTTGATACCAAGCGCCTGGACGACATCATGAACATGGTGGGCGAACTGGTGCTGGTGCGTAACCGCCTGCAGCGTCTGGGTTCCGAAAGCGAAGACGAACACATGCACAAGGCAGTGGCCAATCTCGATGTGGTGACCACGGATCTGCAGGCTGCCGTCATGCAAACACGGATGCAGCCGATCAAGAAAGTTTTCGGCCGTTTCCCCAGAGTGGTGCGCGACCTGGCCCGCAGTCTGAAGAAAGAAGTGAATCTGGTCATGCACGGTGAGGAAACCGACCTGGATAAAAACCTGGTTGAAGCTCTGGCCGATCCCCTAGTGCACCTGGTGAGAAATTCCGTGGATCATGGTGTCGAGGCACCGGACGTACGGGAAAAGGCCGGCAAACCTCGCGCTGGAACCGTGACTCTGTCGGCGGAGCAGGAAGGCGACCATATTCTGCTGTCCATTGTCGACGACGGCGCCGGTATGAATCCTGATGTCCTGCGCCGCAAGGCGGTCGAGAAGGGCCTGTACGATCAGGATGCGGCAGACCGCCTTACCGATAACGAATGCTTCAATCTGATTTTTGCGGCCGGTTTCTCCACCAAGGACCAGATTTCCGATGTCTCTGGTCGGGGGGTCGGCATGGATGTGGTGAAAACCAAGATCGGCCAGCTCAATGGACAGATCAATATCATGTCCGAGCAGGGCAAGGGCACCAGCATTATCATCAAGGTGCCGCTGACCCTGGCCATTATGCCAACGCTGATGATCATGCTCGGTGACCAGTCTTTCGCGCTGCCGCTGGTGAATGTGGTGGAGATTTTCCACCTGGACCTGACCAAGACCAATATTGTCGACGGCAAAGAGTGCATTGTCGTGCGGGACAAAGTGTTCCCATTGTTCCATATCAAGCGCTGGCTGGTGCACGGTGCGGCAGGTCAGGCCGAGCCGGAGAATGCGCACGTGGTGATTGTGGCCATGGGCACCAAACAGGTCGGCTTTGTCGTTGATCAGCTGATTGGCCAGGAAGAGGTGGTGATCAAACCTTTGGGCCGGGCCCTACAGGGGACGCCAGGAATGGCCGGCGCCACCATCACCGGTGATGGCCGTATCGCCCTGATTATTGATGTGCCGAGCCTCCTGCAGCACTACGGCTGAGCAGGAATTTCCGGGATTGTGTAGGAGAAATGGATGACAGTTTCTGTCCTGGTCGTGGATGATTCGGGCTTTTTTCGCAAACGGCTGACGGAAATCCTGACGGCCTCGGGCCAGATTAAAGTGGTAGGCGCCGCCACCAACGGGCGGGAAGGTGTCGAGCTGGCAGAAAAACTGCGCCCCGATGTGATCACCATGGATTACGAGATGCCGGTGATGGACGGCATCTCTGCCGTGCGCGAGATCATGCGCAAACATCCCACCCCGGTTTTGATGTTCTCGTCCCTGACCTATGAAGGTGCCCGCGTTACCCTGGATGCCCTGGAAGCCGGGGCAGTGGATTTCCTGCCCAAGAACTTCGAGGAAATTGCCAGGGACACCAGTCAACTTCAGAAAATCCTTATCCAGCGTATTCTGGATGTGGCCGGTAGTCGCCCGGGTGCCCGATCGGCGCCTGTGGCCCCGAGGCCGGCGGCACCGGCTGCGGAACCTCGCCGTGAACCATCCGAGCGCGCCGGTTCGCGCCTGCACCGCCCGGTAACGACGGAACCCCGTAAAGACCCTGCGGCCTCCGAGCCGGTTCGTAAACCCGCCAGAAAAACGGCTGCCAGGCACTACAGTGTGGTAGCCATCGGTACTTCCACCGGTGGCCCCGTTGCACTGCAAAAGGTGCTCACGGCGTTACCGGCTTCGTTTCCCGCGCCTATTGTGCTGGTTCAGCACATGCCCGCCAGTTTCACTCCGGCCTTTGCCGAGCGGCTCAACAAGTTGTGTCGCATTGAGGTGCGCCAGGCCGAGGACGGCGACGTGCTTCGTCCGGGGCTGGCCCTGCTGGCGCCCGGTGGCAAGCAGATGATGATTGAAAGTCGCGGCGGGCAGGCGAAAGTGCGGATTCTTCCGGGCGATGACCGCTTGAATTACAAACCCTGTGTGGATGTTACCTTCGGCTCTCTGGCCAGGAGCTTCCCAGGCAAAACCCTGGGTCTGATCCTCACTGGTATGGGTTCCGACGGAAAGGAAGGCTGCAGGATGATGAAGCAGTCCGGTTCCGTGATCTGGTCCCAGGATGAGAAATCCTCCGTCATCTATGGCATGCCGATGGCTGTGGCCAAAGCCGGACTGAGCGACGAGATTCTGGCGCTGGAGGATATTGGCGCGCGGCTGGTTGAAGGTGTGAGCTGATGGATATTCTGAGCCTGCTTGGAATCATCCTGGCGTTCGTGGCCATCCTGGGTGGCAATCTGCTGGAAGGAGGCGCTGTCAGTTCGCTGTTCAACGGCCCGGCCGGGTTGATCGTGGTGGGCGGAACTCTGGCGGCGACCATCCTGCAAACCTCCTGGCCGATGCTCAAGCGTGCCTTCGGTCAGGTTCGCTGGGTGTTTATTCCGCCCTACATCTCGCTGGAAGATGGCATTGGCAAGGTCATCGACTGGAGCGTCAAAGCCCGCAAACAGGGCCTGCTGGGCCTGGAAGGGCTTGCGGAGAGAGAGCCCGAGCCGTTTGCCCGGAAAGGGCTGCAGTTGCTGGTTGATGGTGCCGAGCCCGAGTCCATTCGCAGTATCATGGAAGTCGACCTGGAAACCCGGGAGCAGCGCGATCTGGAGTCGGCTAGAGTCTATGAGGCCATGGGTGGGTATTCCCCCACGATCGGTATTATTGGCGCGGTGATGGGCCTGATTCAGGTCATGACCAATCTGGAAGATCCCCAATCACTGGGTGGCGGCATCGCCACGGCCTTTGTGGCGACCATCTACGGCGTTGCCCTGGCCAACCTGTTGTTCTTTCCGGTGGCCAATAAATTGCGGGGCATCATCAAGGAACGCACCCGTTATGAGGACATGATGATCGATGGCATTATCGCCATTGCCGAGGGCGAAAACCCGAAATCCATCGAATTGAGACTGCGGGGCTTCCTGCAGTAATTCCGGGCCAGGGCTTCCTATGCGCCGTCGCAGACCACCCCAGGATGATCTCCACAACAAGGAACGCTGGCTGATTTCCTACGCGGATTTCATCACGCTTCTGTTTGCCTTTTTCGTGGTGATGTACTCGGTATCGTCCGTGAATGAGGGCAAGTACAAGGTGCTGTCGGAAACCTTCACCGGTGTCTTTAACGCCCCGCAGCGCTCATTGCAACCGGTCACCGTGGGCGGCCAGCCGGTCCGGGCGCAGCAACAACAGCATGAAGATGTCATTCAGCCGCCGGTTACCGAGGCGCCCCGTAATCCGGAACTGGATGCCGAGGGTCGCACCGAGGCTTTGCGAACCATGGCCAACCAGCTTGCCATGGAATTCGACGAATTGATCAATCAGGGGGTGGTGAGTCTGGAAACCAGCAGCGAGTGGATTGAACTCAATCTGCCGAACAGCATGCTCTTTGGCAGTGGTGATGCTGAGCCCCATTACGACTCTTTTGAAGTCATTGAAAAGATCGCCAGTGTACTGCGCAACCGCGACAATGCGGTCAAGGTGGAAGGCTTTACCGATAACCAACCCATTCGTACCAGCCGCTTTCCGTCCAACTGGGAACTTTCGACCGCCCGTGCAGCGGCTGTCGCCCGGATGTTGATGATGGAGGGCATTGAGCCAGAGCGCCTGGCAGCGGTGGGTTATGGTCAATACCAGCCCGTGGCCCGCAACGACACCGAGGAGGGCCGGCGGCGTAACCGCCGGGTGGTTCTGCTGATCTCCCGGGATGCAAGCATCCGGGGGGCGGTGCGCTGATCACCTGCAGGTGGCAGATGCGTATGGCTGAGCTGGCACACTTCCTGTATTACCTGTTGTTCATCGTCCGAATCGGCAAGGGGTTGCCGTAAAACCATCGATTCGGCTTTCAAGTTACCCGTATCCTTGCCGATAAGTTGAACAGAGGCCGGCGCATGACGCCAAGCTGAGCCGTTACCGGAGAACATAACGTGCGTATCTGGGCTGTAGCCAATCAAAAAGGTGGAGTGGGGAAGACAACCTCTGTGGTCGCCCTGGGCGGACTGCTGGCCCAACGTGGCAAGCGTGTGCTGGTGGTTGATCTGGATCCGCACGGATCGCTGACCAGCTGGTTTGGTTATGACCCGGATACCATCGCCCACAGCGTATTTGACCTGTTTCAGCATCAGGGCAAGGTTCCTGAAGGCCTGCCGGCGCAACTGATCACCGATACCGGTTGCCCCGGGCTGTCGCTGCTGCCTGCCAGTACTGCACTGGCCACCCTGGAGCGTCGGATGATTGGCGTTGAGGGTATGGGGCTGATTGTCTCCCGTGCCCTGGCCCAGTTGTGGGATGATTTTGACTACGTGATTCTCGACAACACGCCGTCACTGGGCGTGCTCATGGTGAATGCACTGGCCGCTGCCCAGTACCTGGTGATTCCGGTACAGACCGAGTTTCTGGCCATCAAAGGCCTGGAACGAATGCTGCACACCCTGCAAATGATCATGCGCTCCCAGAAGAACGAATTACCGTACATGATCGTTCCCACACTCTATGATCGCCGGACCCAGGCTTCGGTCAAGAGCCTTAATCTGTTGCGCAAGACCTATCAGGATACCCTCTGGCGTTTCGCCGTACCGGTTGATACCAAATTCCGGGATGCCAGCCAGGCCGGGGTTATTCCCTCGCAACTGGATGCGGAAACCCACGGTGTCCGGGCCTACGATCATTTGTTGGACGACCTCCTGAAGCGAACCGGTTCCGTGAAGGAGCGTCAGCATGGCTGACAGAAAAATGACGCAACTGGCTGCGTCGGAAGCGGCCATTGCCAGTTATCTGGATGAATTGCTGCATACCGCCACCAGCACTGCGTTGCAGGAAGAACAGATACAGCCTGAGCCGGAGCCGTTAGTGGCGCAACCGGAACCGGAGCCGCCGAAACCGGTAAAAACCGAAGCAAAGCCTGTCACCAGAGCCCGTCCTCGCCCAATCGTTCAGGCACCTGTGGTGGAACAGAAAGCGCCGGAGCCGGTTCAGACGGAGGCGCCGGTCACGGCCCCGGGCAACGATGGCGAGGTGCCACCGGCGCGCCCGGACTGGTCGGAAGAGCCGTTCGAGTGCCTGATTTTTACGGTGGCCGGGCTGCAGTTGGCGGTGCCGCTGGTTCTGTTGGGCGCCATCCATCGTATTGAAGAAGAGATCCGGCCAATTCCTGGCAGTCCCCGGTGGTACATGGGGATACGGCCGGATCGGGACCACAACCTGCGGGTTGTGGACACCGCCGAGTGGATTATGGCTGGCCGGGTACCGGCTGGTGCCCGGGACAATTATCGGTTTGTGATCCGGCTGGATGACAGTGAGTGGGGGCTGGCCTGTGACGATGTGGCCCAGTCTTTCACGCTGCGGCCGGATGAAGTGCGCTGGCGCACAGCGCGCAGCAAGCGCCCCTGGCTGGCGGGCACCGTGGTTGACCACATGTGTGCGTTGATCGATGTGCGCACCATGGCGCATCTGCTGGTGCGGGCAGAGCGTGAACACCATCTGGATCTGAGTTAAACAGGTCCGTTACTCAATGAAACCGTGTGAGGCTGGCACGGTTTGTGCCCTTAACTATAGTATTGGGCACTGATGATGAATTTTTGACGATCAGGTTGCCCGCCGGGCAGCCGAGAAGGAGAGAGTGCTATGGCATCCCCGAGCGGACAGCAAAATCAGGCCCAGGACGATCAGGTACTGCAGTACGTGACTTTCCGCCTGGATGACGAAACCTATGGCATCAACGTGATGCAGATCCAGGAAGTGCTGCGTTACACGGAAATCGCGCCGGTTCCCGGAGCCCCGGATTATGTGCTGGGGATCATCAACCTGCGGGGTAACGTGGTTACGGTCATCGATACTCGTCGCCGGTTCGGGTTGGCGGACGCGGAAGTGACCGATGCCACCCGGATTGTGGTCATGGAGTCGTCCAGCCAGGTGATGGGCATTCTGGTGGATTCTGTGGCAGAGGTGGTCTATCTCAAGGCCAGTGAAATTGAAACTGCACCGAACGTGGGGAACGAGGAAAGTGCCAAGTTCATCCAGGGCGTGTGCAACAAGAACGGCGAGCTGATCATTCTCGTCGAATTCGACAAGATGCTGTCAGACCACGAGTGGGCTGAAATCGCGTCGCTGTAACCGGCTTTTCACAGCGCAGTGATGGACGTCTCCCGGGGTCACCAACAACGGAGACGTCCATTATGAGTTTCACCATTCCCTCCTGGCTCCCCTGGGGCCTGACCGCTGCAGCCATCACTCTGGTTCTGGTTCAGGGTGTTATCCATGGCCGGCGTATCCGGGCCTTACAGGCTTCTGTCAAGCAGCGTTGCGATACCCTTGGCCGTGAACTGCATGCCACTACCAGTGGCAGCCTCGGCGTGGGGCAGCGCCTGGTAGCCTGTGAGCGGCAGATTCATGAGCTCAAGAACACTCTGGAAGAAATGCGGCAGAATGATCCGTTGCGAATTTCCTACGACGAAGCCGCGCGACTGGTTGATCTTGGCGCGGATATCGACGATCTTATGAATACCTGCGGAATTTCCCGTCCGGAGGCCGAACTGGTATCTGCCCTGAAGCGGCGACAGGCGGCCTGATCCGGCGTTTTATCGGATGCTGCTGAATGAAGAAGCTCTATCAGAGGGCCGTTGAGGCCCTCGCTGTTGTTTCCCGCCCCGATTTCGTTTCCGGTGCCGATCTCGTCCCCTCCATCACCGGCCACTCAATCCCCAGAGAAGAAACGGTTCGACACCTGCTGAGCCTGATGCCAGAGATCGAGCCTGACCAGGTCGTCATGCACGTTGGGGGCGGCTCAGGTTATGTGACCGCCGTGCTGGCGGATCTGGCTCACCGGGTGGTCTATGTTGACCGCAACCCGGCGCTGGTGGAGAAAGCCCGCGAGCGCTTTTTTAAGCACGGCGTCCATAATGTGGATGTCATTGAGGCCTCGGCAGATACCGGGCTGGAACTGGACGCGCCCTGTGACCTGATTCTGTGTACGACCTTCATCCAGGACCCCAAGGCGCTTCTGCCGAACCTGCGCGAGGGCGGGAACCTGGTGTGCCTGGAGGGTCGGGCGGGGCCGGTGCCCAGTGTCGCCATGTTCCAGCGCAGGGGCGACAAGCTGGAGCGGGTCAGAACCCTGGGCTGGGTGGATTTCAACCGTAACTCTGAACAGATTCTGATTGATCTTGGCGCGGTCTCCGAAGCGGCACTGGCGGATGCCCGCACCGAGGCGGCGACCAAAAACGAACGGGTACTGGATGTCCTGCGTCGCCGGTTGAATCTGGAAGAGATTGATCTCTACCGGTCTCTTGCCCAGCAGCGGGGCATGACGTTTACCGATGGTGATGACGTACTCAGTCATCTGAATACGGACCTGTTCCGGCGTTTTTCCCGAACCTTTCTGGATCTCTCCCGCGTGATCCCGGTGTCGGAAGAGGACAGCACGTTGACCGTGGTCACCGACGACCCGGATGCACGTACCGATCAGATGGAACGGCTGACACCCAAGCATCGAATTGTCTGTCTGCTGGTGACACCGACGGACTTCCGGCGGATCTGGTCGGCGCTGGATCTGACTGTCAAGGGCAGCCGCTTTGTGGCGGAGCATGGCGTGTCGGTGGGCAGCACCGAAAAACCGGATACATCGGGCAAGGATCTGCTCGGCAAGGACAGCAACAAACACATCAGCCCGTATCTGGTGTCTGTGTATGAGGCTATTCTGCTGGATGCCGTCAGCGAGAAGGCCAGCGATATTCATATCGAACAGTATGAGAACCGGGTGCGTATTCGCTTGCGGGTGGATGGCGATCTGCACGATTTACCGCAATACCAGTTGTCTGCCCGGGAAATTCGTGGCGTTATCAACGTCATCAAGCTCCGGGCGGAGTTGAATATCGCTGAGCACCGGTTGCCTCAGGGTGGGCGTTCCAGGCTGCAGCTCGGAGACACCTCCTACGATTTGCGGATCCAGACCCAGCCCTCACTGCACGGTGAGAATGCGATTATCCGTCTGTTGCCGCAAACCGGTCGGGCAATGACCATCGCTGAGTTGGGGATGTCATCGGCCATTGGTTCCCGTTATCAGCGCCTGCTGGATAACCCGGCGGGTCTGGTGCTGGTGGTCGGGCCGACCGGGTCTGGTAAATCCACCACACTCTATGCGGGCCTGCAGACCCTGGCTGATGATGGTCGCCGTAAGGTGATTACCGTGGAGGATCCCATCGAGTACTCCATCGACAACATCCAGCAAACCCGGGTACGTTCTGAAATCGGATTCAGTTTTGCCGATGCCATGCGGGCGTTTGTTCGGGAAGACCCGGATGTCATCCTTGTCGGTGAAATCCGGGATCAGGAGACCGCGCTGGAAGCCATTCGCGCCTCTCAGACCGGTCACGTGGTACTCTCCACGCTGCACTGTAATGACGCCGTGGATTCCTTGCAGAGACTTTACGACCTGGGCGTTCATCCCAACTCCATCGCCGGCGAATTGTTGGCAGTGATTGCGCAACGGTTGGCGAAGCGAATCTGCAAGCATTGCCGCAAGCCGGCCAGGCCCGATCCTGCCATTATGGCGGAGGTTTTCCCGGACGGTGCGCCGGCGGATTTCCGGTGTTTTGAAGGGGAGGGTTGCGACAAGTGTAACGGCCGGGGTACCCAGGGTCGGGTTGCGATTGTGGAGTACATGGAGGTGGACTCGGATATCCGTAATGCCATCTCCAGTCAGCCTCCCATCGGGGAGCTACGATGGCGAGCGCTGGATGCCGGCCTTGTGACCATGCGGGATAGTGCCCTGGATCATGTCATTGAGGGCATCATTCCGCTGGCTGAGTTGCCCCGCATTCTGCCCAGGGAGCGCATGGCTCCGGAAGTTCGTGGTGGTCGCAGGAGTATCGGATGAAAAATACCATATCCAACAACAAGGCAGCCCAGCGCGAGCCGGCAGAGGTAACCTATCGCGAGGAGCTGGACAAACTGATGTCCATGGATCCGGGCCCGATGCCTCCTGGCTGGCTGATGTCGCCCCGGGGCGTCGAGAAGTTTCTGCTGGGCGATGAAAAACTGGGTATAGAGCGTAAGTTTGTCGCCGACCGGGCTATGGTGGTCCGGATCATCATTTCCCTGTGTACGTCCCGGGGATGCTTGCTGGTGGGGGAGCCGGGTACGGCCAAATCCTGGCTGTCGGAGCTGCTCGCTGCGGCCATTTCGGGGAATTCCACGCTGACCTTGCAGGGCGGCGCCATCAGCCAGGTCAGCCAGTTGCTCTACAGCTGGAACGAAGCTCTGCTTCGCACCGAGGGCCCCAGCCGCAAGGCATTGGTGCCAACACCGCTGTTGCGGGGCATGATGGAGGGGCGTTTGGTGCGCTTTGAAGAAATTGCCCGCTGCCCGCAGGCGCTGCAGGATGCCATGCTGTCTGTACTGTCCGACAGAGTTGTGGTGATTCCGGAATTGCCGGGGGAAGACGGCGTTATCCTGGCGCGGGAAGGTTTTAACCTGGTGGCCACCTCAAACAGTGTGGATGAGGGCGTGCACAGCATGAGTGCGGCTCTGAAACGGCGGATGGACTTTGAGGAAATCCGGCCGATACGGCACCTGAATGATGAGATCGATGTGGTTCTGAGGGAAGTGGCCAGAGCCAACCGGCGTGCTGGAATCGATGTGGCCCTGGAGCAACCGGTGGTGGAAGTGCTGGTGACCATCTTCCACGAGCTGCGAAACGGGCAGACTCTGGACGGCCGAAGCACCGACCGGCTGGCGGGGGCGGCCCTGTCTACCGCCGAGGCCGTATCGGTGGCCCATGCGGCCAGTTTGAATGCCTGGTATTACGGTGGTGGCGCCATGACCGTAGAACACATGATGCACCACGTCATTGGTTCGGCGCTGAAAGATCAGCCAGAAGACCGCCGGCGCCTCAAGCACTACTTCGATACCGCCGTTGCGCCGCGCAAGGGTGAGCATTGGCAGCAGGCCTGGGCGCTACGTTCCCTGATCCACTGATGGGTTTTTTTCCTCCGGCCGGGCATCTCCGGGTGTCCGGCCCCGGATGTGGAAAGCAAACGCCAGAATCTCCGCGATCACCCGGTACAACTCTTCCGGAATCTCTTCATTCAACGACAGACGCGCCAGAATGCCGGCAAGCTCGGCATTCTCGTACAACGGGACATTGTTGTCGCGGGCAATCCGGATAATCTCCTCGGCCAGCTCCCAGGTGCCGGTTGCGGAGATAACCGGTGCACGTTCACCGTCGTACTTGAGGGCGACAGCGGCCGGGATGTTGTCCTGTGATGTGTTGGTCATGCCTTGGTATCCACCAGTCGGTGTTCCAGCCGGGTTTGCATCTGCTGTGGGCTGCCCCTGCGACAGTCCAGGTCGGTGACTTCCAGCCCGAGGTCGTTCAGGCTTTGTCGCAGCAGTGGCAGCTCGCGATGCACGGTTCTCAGGGTGGTCTGGTTTTCCGCCCAGACCAGAGCGCTCACGGACGGAGGCCGAAAAGTGACATCGAAATGCAGCGGGCCCGCCTTGTCCAGATCCATCGACAGGGACAACCGCCACTCACTGGCGCTGGCCCGTTCCGGCCGGTTGCTGCCGTCCTTCTCCTGAGAGTACTGTTCCAGTCGTAATTGCGCCGTTCGGGGTTCCTGTTGCGGCGTTAACCATGGCAGTTCAATCAGCAGAGTGTTCACGGGCACGCCCGGTTCGGCGCCGGCCCGGGCATTCAGCGTCTGGCTGTGCAGCTGGTTTACGGTAATCCGGTTCAGCATGCCGGCTAGCAGGCGCAGGGTCTGCCCGACCGTGGCTGGCTCCCCCGTGTTCTGAGAGGCGGTCGGCGCTGGTGCTCTTGGAAACTGCAATGGTGCCTGCAGCAAATCCTGGCTGGCCAGGGGTGTCAGCCGGTTGAATTGCTCTGGCCCCTGGTTCTGGCTGGCGAGCAGAGCCGACACCACCTTTGCCAGTACCAGTTTAAGATCCGGCTGGCTGGCGGCGGAAGGGCCGGCCTGTAACAATCGAGCCTCGGAAAACAGGCCGCTTTCAGACAACCACTGCCGTACCTGCGTGGCCATGGACTCGGCCTTGCCGGCGCCCGGAGTCAGAGCGTCTGCCTTGGGTAACTGATTGAACAGATTTTGCAGGGCCTGTTGCGCGGGCGCTGGCAGAGGCTGTGCACTGGTGGCGGATGGCAATTGCCCGGGTTGGGGCGGCAATTTCAGGCCCTGGCTCAGGGCGGTGAACAGTTGTGACAGACCACCCTGCAGGCTCTGTTGCCAGGGTAGTCGCTGGGCCAGGGCCCGGGCAACGGCACTCTCCTGGCCCGGCGCCAGCTTGCCTATCAGCTGCAATTCGTTACCGGCCCGCATGACCTTGATCAGATCGCCCACGGACAGATCCGGTGGCTGGTTGCCGGCAGCGACTTTCAGGGATTGTCCGCGCAGTTCCAGCAACAGCTCATGGCCGCCGCCTTTCTGCCTCAGGATCTCGGCCACTTTGGCCAACGCTGTCTCCCGATCAGCCAGCTGTAACTGGGCCAGTTGTTGTCTGGCCGAGAGCGCAGCGCCGGGCTCCGTGCTGGTGCCCGGGTTAGCCTTGCCCGGGCTCCGGGTGGTCTGGTCCGGTGCGGGCTGTTTCTGGGGAATGGGTGGTTGTCCGCCGTTCAGTTTCATTAGTGTCGATTTGATGTCGGGCAAGAGTAATATGCTGGCGCTTTCGTTATAATACGCCGCGCTGGCAGTGATTGCCCTGATTTCATGTTGGCACCTGTGTGTCCTTCATTACATGCACCTGATGCCTGCTGCGCATCCATCGCTCTGAAACGGAGCCCTGATGTCCGAGCCGTTACTACAGGCGATAGATCTTGAGTGTGAACGGGACGAGCGCCTGTTGTTCCAGAATCTGTCCTTTTCCATACTGCCCGGTACGGTTACCCGTGTCGAGGGCCCCAACGGTACCGGCAAAACAACATTACTTCGAATTCTTGCTGGCCTGAACGATGCCTGGTCGGGCCAGTTGCTGTGGTGCGGCGAGCCCAGGGCCCGGCAACGGGAGTCCTTCCTTCGGAATACCCTTTACATCGGCCATCGCCCCGGCATCAAACCATTGCTTACACCGGTCGAGAACCTGAAAGCCCTGATGGCCGGCCGTCGGGAGGTGAGCGAAGAGGTGCTGGTTCAGGCGCTGGCAGGTACCGGGCTGGCAGGCTTTGAAAACGTACCATGCCGGAATCTGTCTGCCGGGCAGCAACGTCGTGTGGCGCTGGCCAGGCTGCTGATTGCCGACGAACCGCTCTGGCTGCTGGACGAAGTCTTTACCGCGATTGATGCAGACGGTGTCCGTGCCATTGAGTCTCTGCTACAGCAACGCGCCGCGGAAGGTGGTGCGGTGCTGGTAACGACCCACCATGAACTCCAGATGCCGGGTATGAAACGCATCACTCTGGGCGCCGGAGGTGTGCATGAACGTTGATCGGCGGCCGGCATTGAAACCTGTGTCTGAATCGGTCGGCCCGATAGCCGCCATGGCGGCAGTATTTGCCCGGGATGTCCGGGTGGCTTTCCGGCAGCGGCAGGATCTGCTGAACCCGTTGCTGTTTTTCATCATGGTAGTAACCCTTTTTCCCCTGGGAGTCAGCCCGGAGGTGGCATTTCTGAAACAGTCCGGAGCCGGTATCCTTTGGGTAGCGGCTTTGCTGTCGGTGTTGCTGTCGCTGGACCACCTGTTTCGTCACGATTTTGACGATGGAACACTGGAACAGCTGGTACTGCAGCCCCAGCCTCTGTTTCTGCTGGTGCTGGCCAAAACAGCCGCACACTGGGTGTTAACGGGCTTACCACTGGTGCTGTTAGCGCCGGTTTTGGGCGTGATGGTGCACCTGGACGGGAACTCTATTGCAATTCTGTGTCTAACGCTGCTGATTGGCACCCCGGTACTGAGCATGATCGGAGCTATCGGCGCCGCTTTGACCCTGGGATTGCGCTCGGCGGGCGTGCTCTTGTCACTGCTGATCATTCCGCTGTACATTCCCGTGCTGATTTTTGGTACCGGCACAGTAGCAGCGGCAGCCGAAGGCGCGCCGGTTGGCGGATACCTGGCTCTGATGGGCGCGTTTCTGGTTCTGGCGGTAACACTGTCGCCTTTCGCCTCGGCAGCGGCCCTGAGAATCAGTCTTTCGAACAGCTGATCGGTTCTTTGGGACCGGCAACCAACCAAACGATAACAGTGAAGATGGTGACCAACTGATGTGGCAATTCTTTCACAAACTGGGTTCTCCCAAATGGTTCTTCGGGATTGCAACCCGGTTTATGCCGTGGTTGCTGGCGATCGGTATCATTCTGCTCTTTGCCGGCCTGATCTGGGGCCTGGCGTTTGCTCCCAAGGACTACCTGCAGGGCAACAGCTATCGCATTATTTTTATCCACGTTCCCACCGCTTTTCTCGCCCAATCCATCTACATCATGATGGCGTCCGCCGCCGTGGTTACGCTGGTCTGGCGCATGAAACTGGCGGATGTCTTCGTGAAGGCCGTGGCGCCGGTTGGCCTGGTGTTTACCTTCCTGTCGCTATTTACCGGCGCCGTCTGGGGTAAGCCTACCTGGGGAACCTGGTGGGTGTGGGATGCCCGGCTGACTTCCATGCTTATTCTGCTTTTCCTCTATGGCGGTGCCATCGCCCTGGACCGGGCCATCAATGATGAAAAATCTGCTGCCAGGGCGGTGGCTGTGCTGGTGCTGGTGGGGGTGGTAAATATCCCGATTATCAAATACTCCGTGGAGTGGTGGAATACACTGCACCAGCCGGCTACGTTCAAGCTTACCGAGAAGCCCTCAATGCCCGTCGAGATGTGGGTTCCGTTGCTGCTTTCTGTGCTTGGGCTTTACCTGTTGTTTGGCTGGCTGGCGTGCCTGCGCATGAAAACCGAAATTGTTATGCGGGAGCAGAAAACCCGCTGGGTGAAAGAGCTGGTGATGGCGGGGAGAGGCTGAGCAATGGCGTTTGATTCATTTTCCGCATTTATCGCAATGGAAGGCCATGGTCCCTATGTCTGGGCCTGTTATGCCGTGTTCGCCGTTCTGCTGGTGGGCCTGATGGTCTGGTCGTCCCGGCACCATCAGGCGGTTATGGCCAGCTGCAAACGCCGCTACCAGCAGCAGGAAAACAGCACCAGCGCCCGGCCAAAGCAGGCTGCTACGTTCGCCCGTGTCGAAGTTTCCCAGGAATAAACAGCAGGTAATCCATGCATCCGATCCGAAAAAAACGACTGACCATTGTGCTCTTTCTGGTGGCCGGTATTGCCATTGCGGTAGGCCTGACCACCTATGCACTCCGACAGAATATCAACCTGTTTTACGATCCTACGGAAATTGCAGCGGGTAACGCGCCGGTTGATGTCCGGATCCGGGCCGGTGGCATGGTTGAAGAGGGCAGTGTGGCAAGGGATTCCGACAGCCTGAAGGTGAACTTCCGGGTGACCGACTATGCGGCGTCGGTGCCGGTACAGTATGAGGGCATACTGCCGGATCTGTTTGCGGAAGGGCAGGGCGTGGTGGCCATGGGGCGGCTGAATGAACAGGGCGTGTTCGTGGCCGATCAGGTACTGGCCAAGCACGATGAGAATTATATGCCACCGGAAGTGGCCGAGGCGCTGGAGCGCTCTTCCAAGGGGCAGCACAAGTCTGCTGATGTGGAAAAAGCCGCTGAAACCACGGCGTACTGAGCGCTCAATTCATTTCTGACGTTGGAGAAACCCGATGTATCCGGAACTCGGACAGCTTGCACTGATTCTCTCGTTGCTGCTGGCAGTACTTCTCTCCGTGGTGCCGCTTGCGGGCGCTCTGACCGGGCGTGACAGCCTGCAGGCATTTGCCCGGCCACTGGCGTCCGGCATGTTTGTGTTCACCGCCCTGGCGTTTGCGATCCTGACCCACGCCTTTCTGGTGGATGACTTCTCGGTGGCCTATGTGGCCAATAACAGCAACAGCATGTTGCCCTGGTACTACAAGTTCAGCGCAGTCTGGGGCGGCCATGAGGGCTCGTTGCTCTTGTGGATACTGATGCTCATAGGCTGGACGCTTGCCGTGGCCATCTTCAGCCGTAAACTGCCGTCGGTGATGGTCTCCCAGGTGTTGTCGGTTCTCGGCATGGTCTCCGTTGGCTTCCTTCTGTTTATCATTCTGACCTCCAACCCGTTTGACCGTCTGCTGCCGAACGTACCGGCAGATGGACAGGATCTGAACCCGCTGTTGCAGGACATCGGCCTGATCATGCACCCGCCCATGCTCTATATGGGTTATGTTGGTTTTTCGGTGGCCTTTGCGTTTGCCATCGCGGCACTGATCAACGGCCGACTGGACGCGGCCTGGGCTCGCTGGTCGCGCCCCTGGACCACGGTTGCCTGGTCCTTCCTGACGGTGGGCATCGCCCTGGGCAGCTGGTGGGCTTATTACGAGCTTGGCTGGGGCGGCTGGTGGTTCTGGGATCCGGTTGAAAATGCCTCCCTGTTGCCCTGGCTTTCGGGTACCGCCTTGATGCACTCGCTGGCAGTCACGGAAAAACGCGGGGTCTTCAAGAGCTGGACCGTGTTGCTGGCTATTGTCACTTTCGCACTGAGCCTGCTGGGTACCTTCCTGGTTCGTTCCGGTGTGCTCACCTCCGTCCATGCCTTCGCGTCGGATCCGGAGCGAGGCAGTTTCCTGCTGGCCCTGCTGGGCATCACCATTCTGGCCAGTCTGACACTCTATGCCTTCCGGGCGCCGGTAGTGCATGTCCGCTCCCGTTATGGTTCCCTGTCCCGGGAAATCTTCCTGCTCCTGAACAACGTCTTGCTGGTATCCGCCACCCTGTTGGTGGCCATAGGCACACTTTATCCGCTGGTGCTGGATTATTTGGATCTGGGCAAGCTGTCCATTGGTGAGCCGTTCTTCAATACCACCTTCAGCCCGCTGGCGGTGGCAACCGGCCTGCTGCTGGGCGCGGGGATTTTCTCGCGCTGGAAGAAAACCGACGGCGGCTGGCTGGCCCGCAAACTGCTGTGGCCGCTGGCCGTCAGTCTGATTGCCAGTGCCGCGGTGATGATCGGTTACGGTGGGTTCGCGCCCTGGGCCTTCCTGGGTGTGTTTGCCGCCATGTGGGTGACTGTAGCCACCGCCTGGGACCTTTGGGATAAATCCGCGTCCCGCAAAGGGCGCTGGTACGGCCTGAAGCGCCAGTCCCGCAGTTACTGGGGCATGGTACTTGGCCACCTGGGGCTTGCCATGGTGATGGCCGGTGCGACGGTGGTTTCCAACTACGGCATCGAGCGCGACGTGCGCATGCAGCCCGGTGACCGCGCCATGGTGGGGGATTACGAGATAGTCTTTACCGACATCGGTGAGCGTCGTGGCCCCAACTTTACCGCCCAGTATGGCAGCTTCAATGTTTACCTGGATGGGGAGCTCGTGACTGACCTGCATCCGGAAAAGCGGCAGTATCCGGTTGGCATGAGTGTGATGACCGAAGCGGACATTGATGCCGGCCTGTTCCGGGATATATTTGTGGCCATCGGTGAGCGTATCAGTGGAGATGCCTGGGCTATCCGGTTGCAGTATAAACCGTTAGTGCGTTGGTTGTGGCTCGGATCCCTGGTGATGGCCATTGGTGGATTCCTGGCGATTGCCGACAAGCGCTACCGTATTCGTGTGCGCGATGAGGAAGCCGTGAAAAGCGGCGAGCCGGCAGCGCCGGGTAAAGTGGCGGAGGCGTCCTCATGAAGCGGGTATTGCTGTTCCTGCCGCTGGTGATTGCCGTCGGCGTGGGGGTATTCCTGTTTGCCGGCTTGGGCAAGGACCCCACCAGACTGGAATCCATGCTGATCGGCAAGCCCGTTCCCGAATTCAGCCTGGAGTCTCTGGACGATCCGGAGGTTCAGTTGGATCCCTCAGTTTTCCAGGGCGAAGTGTCCTTGTTGAATGTATGGGCCGAGTGGTGCCCCTCGTGCTGGGATGAACATGAATACCTGATGTATCTGGCCCGGGAGCAGGGAGTTCGCATTGTGGGCTTGAACTACAAGGATCAGCGGGAAAGTGCCTTCCGGTTCCTGAACCGGCTGGGTAATCCCTACGAGACCATTATCTTCGACCCGAAGGGAACCCTGGGTTTTGACCTGGGCGTGTATGGTGCGCCGGAAACCTTTGTTATCGACGCAGAGGGCGTGGTGCGCTATCGCCACGTAGGCGTTGTGAACCAGAAAGTCTGGGAAGAAGTGCTCTTGCCGGTTATCGCTCAGGCCCGGGGGAACAGCTGATGCGTTTGTTACCCGCTTTCTTAACCGTGTTGATGGTGCTCTCGGGCCCGGCAATTGCCGAGGTGTCAGAAGTCTATGACTTCGATACCCGGGCTGAAGAGCAGCGTTATCAGCAATTGATCTCAGAATTACGCTGTCCCAAGTGTCAGAACCAGAACATCGCCGATTCCAATGCGCCCATTTCCAAGGATATGCGGGATGAGGTCTACCGTATGATGCAGGACGGTGCCTCCAACGATCAGATCGTCGGTGCCCTGGTGGATCGTTTTGGCGAGTTTGTTCAGTACAAGCCACCGGTGGATAACCGCACCATCCTGCTCTGGGCCTTTCCGGCGATTGCCACCATTGGAGGTTTTCTGATTGTGGCCGGTGTGGTGTGGCGTGCCCGAAGGCGAGAAGACGAGCCGCCCCTGAGTCCGGAAGACCGGGCCCGGGCAGAGCAGATTCTGGCCAGTCAAAGTGACAAGGCTGACCGCCGATAACTCCCATTCATTTCGAGACGTGACGATATTTCCATGACCGATACCTTCTGGATTGCCGGGACCGTACTCATTCTGGTGGCCCTGGCCTTTGTGCTTTATCCAGTCTTTTTTCATAAACCCCGGGCCCGCCTTGAGGCGGATCTGCGAAATCAGAATCTGCTGGCCTATCGCACCCGGCTCAAAGAGCTGGAGGACGAGCTCGAGGCCGGCATACTGGATGACGAGAGCTACAAGCAGCTAAAGGAAGAGCTGGCGGGCGCCATGCTCGATGATGTACCGGAAGAACCCGTTACCCAGCGGCGTGTGCCCGGGCGGCGTAGCGCCATGGTTGTCGCCTTGCTGGCGATCCTGGTCTTGCCGGTGGGCACCTATTTTGGTTACCAGGAATGGGGCGCCATGGATCAGGTGGAACAGTTCCTTGCCATGCAGGAAATGGACGCCACTCAGGGCGACCAGACGGCCCGCATGGCGGAACTGGCGGACCAATTGCGCCAGCGGCTTGAGGAAAGTCCGGACAACGCCGATGGCTGGGCAATGCTGGGGCAGACCTACATGCGTCTTGAGCGCTATGAGCAAGCGGCTGAGGCCTATCGTCGTCTGGCCGATGTGGTGTCTGAAGATCGGAACGCCAGCGCCGTAGCTTTGGGGTTAGCAGCTCAGGCCAACTATTTTGCCAGTGAAGGCGAGATGACCCCGGCGGTGATCGATGCCATTGCGGCTGCCCGGGCCCTGAACCCGGACGAGGTCAATGCACTGGGGCTGATGGGCATCAATGCCTTCGGCCAGCAAAACTACCGGGAAGCCATTGAATACTGGCAGCGTATTACCGAGGTGGCACCGGACCATCCGCAGCTTGGGGCCATCCGTGGTGGTATCGAGGAGGCCTACAAGCGCTTGGGCGAAACCCCGCCGGGCCAGGTTGCATCCGAGCCTCAGCAGGCTGCTGGACCGGGCGTGTCCTTACGGGTATCGCTGGACGAAGGTTTGCGCCAGCAAGTGGCTGACAATACCGTGCTGTTCATCTTTGCGCGGCCAGCGGCTGCGGCGGGCGGTGCGCCGGTTGCTGTTGCCAGGATGACAGCTGGCGATTTGCCCGCCGAGATCCGGCTGGATGATCGTTATGCCATGTCCCCTGAATCTGCGATTTCTGCCCAGCAAGATGTGGTGGTGGTCGCCCGTTTGAGCCGCTCAGGCAGTGTTAATCCGCAGCCGGGAGACTGGGAAGGCCGGGTTGAGGCAGAGGTGCTGCCCCCGGTGGAAGCGGAACCACCTGTGGAGTTGGTGATTAACCAGGAACTGACCAACTGAATTTGAAAAGCCCGTCACTTCGACGGGCTTTTTTCTGGGCCGGAATCAGCGCGAGAGAGACGCGGGATACAGCGGCGGCAGGTCGGGTGATGACGCTTCGTTGTCCCGGGCGGTGTTCCGGCGCAGGCTTTCCAGCTCCCGTTGCAGTTGCTGTCTCGCATTCTCAACGTGGGTACGGTGCTGACCCGAATACAGTCCCGCCTGAAAACGATCAAGGGCAATTTTCAGCGAGCGGTCTTCTGTCAGTTTGAACAGATCTGAAACGGAATCAAACGAGTGCTGTGGGAAACGCAGCCGGGCCCAGCGCAGCAACAGCGTTGACGTCTCCCCGGAGCCTCGTCTGGCAGCCTCCAGTAGTGCTTCAAACGCCTGACGTTCGTTCTTGATGCTGTCATCTTCCGGCTCATTGTGGCCGGGCGCTGAGGTTTGGCGAGCCCGCCACCAGAGCGCAAGGGTCAGCAGCCAAAGCGCCGCAAAGAGAACCGTACCCCAGAGCCAGAAAGTGTTGCCGGAGGCGTCTGAACCAGGGGCTGTATCCGGGGTTGCCGGTGAATCCGCGGGCGCCGCAGAATCGTCCGGTGTCTGCGCGGGCGGGGCGGCGGTTGCATTGTCGCCGGTTATCCGGAAACGGCGCTCCGGCAACACGGCCTCCTCCAGCTGGTCGGTCTCGGTGTTCCACCAGGGTACTCGAACCGCGGGCAGGGTGGTTTCGCCCGCCTGGACGGGCACCAGGGCGGTCACCTGCTGCAGTGTGGCGCGAAGTCCCTCTGGAGTGGTTTCGGTATTGCGCAGGGGCTGTTCCGGGTAGCTGCGGATGGCGTCCGGTAGCTCCCGGGATATAGGCGGCAGGGCTTCTGCGGGCAATCCTAGCGCCTGCAGAGTCACTTTCCGGCTGAGATTGCTGCCGACGGCGAGTTCCTGGGTAGACGGCAGGCCTTCGTCGCTCAGGGTCAGACTTCGTGCTGGTAACCAGGGCTGATTGTCCGGATACCCGGCAGGTACGGGTTTGACCGGAACGTCATAGAGTTGCTGCCGGTCACGCAGGAAGCGCAGCTGGCCAGAGGCATCCCTGGCCTGGCCCTCGAACCGGATGGGCTCCAGGCTGAGAGTGCCGGGTGTTTGGGGAAAGATCGCGTAACGCCGCTCAACCACCCGATACCGGATTCCGTCGCGATAGCGGGTAAACTCACGCTGTTTGCCCAGTGACTCGATGATAGCGTCCGGGTGCTCAGGCTCTGACAGCTCTCCCCGGATCAGGTTGCCGGAGAAGAACAACTGTATGGTCAGTACCAGCTGTTCCTGAACGTACACTTCCGCCTTGTCTGCGGACAGCTCGATAAAGCTGTCACGAGTGGCCGCCGGTTGATCCGGCGGTGTGCCGGAAATAACCTCGATGTCGACCGGGTCGGAAACGGAATTCTTGAACGTCAGTTCGGGGATTGTCAGTGTGCCGGTGCTGGTCGGGGCGAGCTGATAGGTCCAGGTTATTTCGCCCACCATTTCGTTGTTGACGGTTTGCACGCTGTAGCGCTGGTTGCGGGCCAGAATTTCGAAATCCGGCTCCACCTTTTCGATATCTGGCGAAGGCAACTGTGACAGATCGAAGCTGAACAGATTGCTCAGATTAATGTCGATTTTCATGGAGCCCTTGACGGTCAGGGTCAGTACCTCACCTTCGTAGAGCTGGGTTCGATCCGGTTCCACCACCAGTCTGTCGGCAGCGTGACTGGCGGCTGACAGAAACAAAAAAAGAAGTGTCGCGGCAAGGGAGATAACGCGCGTTACCATGGTGTGTCGCCCTCATCGGGTGTTGTCTGTCGTTGTTGGTACTGTTGCAGGAACTTGCGTTGCAGTAACCCGCCGGGGTTATCCGGTATGCGCCGCAGCCACTGCTCCTGGCCCTGGCTCAGGGGTTGTTCTGATATTTCGGCGGGCGCACTGGCACCACTCTGCCCCTCTCCGGAAGGCCCGTCCGGGCCTGCCTGGGCATTCCGCTGCTCCTGTGTGCCATCTTCCGGTTGTGGCTCTCCGGCGGCATCCCGTGAATTCTCGCCGTTTTCGGAGGGCTGCTGTTGCTCGCCAGACCGGGGATCCTGATTCTCGCCATTGTTGTTTGCAGAATCCTGTCCGGCGCTGTCCTGGCTGTCATTGCCCTGGCCTCCGGAGCCATTCTGCTGTCCGGAATTCTGATCGTTGCTTTCCTGGTTGTTGTCACTTTCTCCCTCGCCCTGAGACTTCTGTTTCTGGTTCAGGAGTTGCTCAACCAGTTGCTGGTTAAAGCGCGCATCTTCGAAATCCGGCTGCTGCTTCAGTGCCTGTTGATAGGCGTCAATGGCCTCTTTCAGTTGGCCGGCCCGGGCCAGGGCGTTGCCCCGGTTGTAGTCGCCGGCGGCCCCCGGTTGATTGGCAAAGGCTTCCGCGGCGGCACTGTACTGGCCATCGCGATAGAGCGCTGAGCCGCGCCAACCCGGCTGCTCCAGAATGGTAGCGGCCCTGGACGGATCCTGCTGGATAAGATCTGGCCCACGCTGGTCTTCTCGCAGCCACAGGCTGCCCCAGTCCAGAGCCTGAACCGGGCGCGGAGCGCCTGCCAGCGGAATCAGCGCGAAGGCCAGAATGGCAAAGGCTCCCCGACGCCAGCCCAGAATGAGTAACGGCAGCACCAGCCACAGCAGCCAGTAGCCGTCGTCCTGCCAGCGATTAACGGTCATGCCGTCCTGTTCGTTCTGCCATTCGTCGGTCTGTGATGGCTCCAGGGCCAGGGCGCGAATATCCTGGTCATCCAGGGTCAGTTCGTGGCTGGTTCCGCCGTTGATGTTGGCCAGTTGGGCCAGGGAGTCTGGTTCGGCCTGGCTGATGACAATCCTGCCGTTGTCCCGAATGAACCCGCGCTTTGCCAGGGGGATGGGGCCGCCTTCGCGGGTGCCCACCACCAAAGTATTCAGGGGATAGGGAGTCTCTGCCAGTTGCTGACGGATTGCACTGTATTGCTGTTCCGGTACCGCCTCGGAGATCAGCAGTATGCGACCCTGGCCCGGTGCGCCCTGGTCCAGCAGGTCGACCGCCTGACGCACGGCCAGATCGGCGCGGTTGCCCTGGGCAGGCATGATGGTGGGGTCCAGCACGCTAAGCATGGCCTCAATGGTGCGGGTGTCGCCGGTAAGTGGCGTTACCGTGTGGGCGTCGCCGGAGTAGACCACCAGCGCCGTCAAACCGCCTTTTCGCTGCTCGAGAATGTCGCGGACCTTGCGTTTGGCCAAGGTCAGCCTGTCCGGTTCTACGTCGGTGGCCAGCATCGAAAGTGACAGATCCAGAAGAATGACCAGGCTGTCCTGGGTTTGTTTCAGGGGAGTCGGTGCCTGTCGCCAGCTTGGCCCGGCGAGGGCAATTGCGAGCAGAACCAGAGCCAGACTCAGGGGCAACAGGGGCGATCGGGTGGTGCCAGTAGTTTCGTTGGCCCGGGAACGAATCAGGGGCTGTAACAGGTGAGCGGGGATGTATCGGGCCCATCCGGTCTCACCCTGGCGAAGTTGATGTCGGGCCAGAAACAGGGCTGGAACCGCCAGTAACAGAATTAACCACAAGGGGCGCAGAAAATGGAAGTCAGCCATGGCCAGCCTCCGTAGCGGTGTTTTGCTGATAACGGTTGGATGCCAGTCGCAGGGCAATTAACAGAAGCCAAAGCCCGGCGGCCATGCCGGCGGGCCAGGCGTAGAGTTCTGTCACCGGCCGGTAGAACTGGCCATCCTGTTCTATCGGTTCGAGCTGATTGATGCTGTCGTAGATCATTTCCAGCTCTGGCAGGCTTCGGGCCCGGAAATACCGGCCACCGGTCTGTTCTGCCATGCGCGTGAGCAGTTCCTCATCAAGGTCCCTTGAGGGATTGACTCGCCTTGAACCCAGCAGCCCGCGCTGGATCATGGTATCGGCGCCGATGCCGATGGTGTAAAGCCGCACACCGGCTGCCTGGGCAATTTCCGTGGCCTTGTCCGGGCTGACCTGGCCGGCGGTATTTGCCCCGTCTGTCAGCAGGATCACCACTCGCTGTTCCTGGGGGCGTTCGCGCAGACGTTTCACCGATAACCCGATGGCGTCCCCGATGGCGGTAGCCCGGCCCGCCATGCCCAGGCCTGCCTCGAACAGCAGGGTCCGTACCGTTTCCCGGTCGAAGGTCAGTGGCGCCTGAACGTAAGGTTCGGTGCCGAACAGAATGAGCCCCAGCCGATCGCCCTCACGCTCGTCTATGAAATCATCCAGCACCCGTTTCACCGCCTGCAAGCGGTTGATGCTGCGGCCCTGAAGCACCATGTCCTGTTCGTCCATGCTGGGAGAAATGTCGACCACTAACATCAGATCGCGGCCGGTTACGGGCATCTGGATTTCTTCGCCAACATGCTGAGGGCGGGCCAGGGCGACCACCAGGCACAGCCAGCCCAGCAATAACAACAGCTGGCGCCAGAGCGGCGTTGATCTCCCCCGGGAGCTTACGCCCGGCATTCCGGATAACCAGTGCCCGACCGGAATGACCGGGGCATCCACCGGTTCGCTCTGCTGCTTGCGTTTGCCAAGCAGCAGCGGCAGTAATGCCAGTAACAGCACCCACGGGTAAGCCAGACTGATCATGACTGGGCCTCCAGCCAGGTTCTGGCGAACGCCAGTGCCTGTTCAGTCTGTGCGCCGGGCCGGGGTTGCCAGGTGCTTGTAACCATGGCCTCGACCACGGGCCGGGAGGCGATGCGGTCTTTCGGCGCGGTTTCCAGGAGGAAGTTGATCCATTGCTGCCCGGTCATGGCCTCGGGATGCTTTTCCGGATGGCTCTGTCGTGCCGCACGTTTGAGCAGGGCATTGAGCGCTGCGAACCATTCCGGCGTCGGCCGGGCCTTGCTTTCAAGCTGTTGCAGTTCGGTCCGGGCGCTGCGTTTCCAGCGGTGCTTCTGACGCTGACGGTGCCACAGCCAGGCAAGTGCCAGTGCGCCGACAATAACCAGTATCGCCAGCAGCCACCAGCCTGGAGCCGGCGGCCACCAACCACCGGTAGCTGGCAACTGGATATCACGAAGTTGTGCCAGGAGATCCTGAGGGTTCATCCGATGCGACCTCCCGGGCCCAGCAGCAGGCGCAGGGCCGTGGCCGGATCCTCTCCGGTCGACAGAGTTGCGGAAAACACGCCGGATGCCCGAAAACAGTCTGCCAGACGTTGCTCATGAGCGTCGATTTTGTCTTGCCAAGCCTGCTGGAAGCGAGGATTTGAAGCATCAAACCAGATCGGGCCGTCCGGGCCAGCAACGGCAAACCGGCCGGATGAAGGCAGGGCCTTTTCCAGCGGATCCTGAATCCGTATGGCGCTGACCGAGTTGTGCCGGCTCATGGCGCCCAGCAGGGTGGTGGTCTGCTCGGTGATATTCATGAAGTCACTGATGATAAACACGCGGGAGCCAGTGTGTGTGACCCGGCGGGCTTCTGCCAGTGCCGTATCCAGCCCATGGCTGGCGTTCGTTGCGGGGGTTGGCGGTGTTTTGCCCTGGTGCTGGTGGTTGGCCAGATGATCCAGCAGGCGCAGGACGGACTTTCGGCGCCGGGCGGGCCGCAGCACGGCCAGATCCCGGTCATTGAACACCAGACCCCCCACCTGGTCACCCGCCCAGAGTGCCAGCCAGGCCAGCAGAGCCGCAACCTGGGCACTTCGGACTTGTTTGTAGGCGCCGGCACTGGCAAAGAACAGGGTCGGCCCGAGATCCACAATCAACAATACAGGCCGCTCCCGCTCTTCCTCATACAGCTTGGTGTGCGGTGCCTGGCGCCGGGCCGTTACCCGCCAGTCTATGCTGCGAATGTCATCACCGGGTTGGTACTGGCGCACTTCGGAAAACGTCATTCCGCGCCCTTTCTGCCGTGATTGGCGTAGCCCGGCCTGGCGTGACCGGACCGGTTTTACCGATGGCAGCTTCAGAGCTCGTGCATCTGCCTGCAGGCGCACCAGCTCCGGCAGAGTAATGAGAGTGGCTGGGCTGAAATCTGCCATGACGCTGTGATGGTCTCCTGTCAGCAACACCTCAGGCGGCAACCGGCACCCGGTCGATCAGCCTCTGCAACACGGAATCGGCGGTCATGCCTTCGGCCTCGGCTTCAAAGGTCAACAGAATCCGGTGGCGCAGCACATCGTAAGCCATGGTCTGGACGTCGTCCGGTGTCACGTAATCCCGTCCATCGAGCCAGGCCAGTGCCCGGGCGCATCGGTCCAGTGCGATAGTGCCGCGGGGGCTGGCGCCGAAGGCGGTCCATCGAGCCAGTTCAGGGTCCAGGGTCGCGGCATCGCGGGTGGCCAGAATCAACGCCAGCAGGTACTGCTCCACAGGTTCCGCCATGTAGATATCCGAAACCGCCTGCCGGGCGGCCATCACCTGTTCCTGGGTTAGACGAATGTCTACGTTCGGGATTCCCTGACGGTAGTCACTGCGCGCAAGGTGCAGAATCTCACGCTCGGCATCGGCAGAGGGATAGTCAATCACCACATGCATGAGGAAGCGATCAAGCTGGGCTTCCGGCAGCGGGTAGGTGCCTTCCTGTTCAATCGGGTTCTGGGTCGCCATCACCATGAACAGTTTGGGCAGGGGAAAGGTTCTCATGCCAACACTGATCTGGCGTTCGCCCATGGCCTCGAGCAGGGCCGACTGGACTTTCGCCGGTGCCCGGTTGATTTCATCGGCCAGCACCAGGTTGTGGAAAATGGGGCCGCGCTGGAATTCAAAGGTGCCGGTCTCCGCGCGGTAGATTTCGCTGCCGGTGACATCGGAAGGCAGCAGATCCGGAGTGAACTGGATCCGGTGGAAGTCACCCTCCAGATGGTCGGCCAGTGCTTTCACCGCGGTGGTTTTGGCCAGCCCCGGCGCGCCCTCAACCAGAAGATGGCCATCGGCCAGAAGGGCAATCAGTAGCCGGTCGACCAGTTTGTCCTGGCCAATAATACGCTTGGCCAGCTGTGCTCTGAGATCACCGAACGTTTGCTGTAACGACATGAAAATAACTGCTCTTGATGTATGAATGCCTGCGTAAGTGATTGCCGCAGTTTTGGCGTCTGGCCGGCAAAAATCAAGGGTTTGACTATGCTTATGTGACGATACCCTGATTACGTTTCTTTCACACAAACCAGAGGTCGGATATGAATGCGCTGACAATCGCCAGCAAGGATCAGTTTTTCGAACAGTTGGCCGATGCGTTCTCAGAAAAGATTGCAAAAACCGAGGCAAAGAAGATCGCGGATTTTGCCAGACAGCATTACGCTCATATTCCTCTGGAGGAGTTGGCCAGTCGCCGCTTCTCGGATACCTACGGTGCCGTACTGGCGGCGTGGCAGTTCCTGCAAAAACGCAGCGCCGATGAAACCCCGGTTTCGGTGTTCAACCCGGACCTCGAAAGTGACGGCTGGCAGTCTACCCACAGCGTTGTTTTCATTCTCCATCCCAATATTCCGTTCCTGATTGATTCCCTGCGCATGGCCATCAATCAGCGGGAAATCGGCACCCACTCCATTCAGCATTCTATCCTGCGAGTGGAGCGGGATGACAATGGCAAGCTGAAGAAACTGCACACCACCAAAAAGGCATCGAAGGACGCAAGCTACGAAGCGTTTATCGTGCTTGAAATCGACCGACACAGTGCTCCGGAAGATCTTCGCGACCTGGAACAGACACTGCAGAAAGTGCTGCACGAGGTACGCATTGCGGTGGGTGATTTCCCGATCGTGAAAGGTAAGGTCAGCGAGATCGTCAAGGAGCTGGATGCCACCACGGCGGGGATCAGTGAGGAAGGTAAGGAAGAAGCCCGGGCTTTTCTGACCTGGCTGGTAGATGATCACTTCACATTCCTGGGGTACGACGAATACGACTTTGCCAAGGACAAACAGGGCATGGTGGTGCGCCGGGTAGAGAACTCGGAACTGGGTATCCTGCGGGTCAACAACGAACGCCCGGATCGGGTCCGGCTGAATGAACTGCCACAGCGTACCCGCCATGAAATGACCCGTTCTGATGACATCTTCATCTTCGCCAAGTCGGCGCAGCGGTCCCGCGTGCACCGGCCGGCCTATCCGGACTACATCGCGGTCAAGAAATTCAACAGCAAGGGTGAAGTGGTGGGCGAACGCCGCTTCCTCGGTCTTTACACCGCTCGGGTCTATAACGAGCGGCCTGACGAGATTCCGCTGTTGCGGCGCAAGTTCCAGAGCGTGATGAAGCGGTCCGGTTTCCTGACCGACGATTACGCCGGCAAGGAGCTGGAACAGATCCTGACGCTCTACCCGCGGGACGAGCTGTTCCAGATCGAAACCGATGAGTTGCTGCGCGTTGCCAAGAGCATTCTCTACATCCAGGAGCGTCGCCGCATCGAGCTGTTCATGCGGGAGGACGTATACGGCCAGTTTGTGACCTGCCTGGCCTTCTTCCCCAGGGATATCTACAACACCGAGTTACGCCTGAAGGTGGAACAGGTGTTGCTGGACCGCCTGGAGGCTGAGGACATTGAGTTTGTTACGCACTTTTCCGAATCGGTGCTGGCCCGGGTGCAGTTCACCATCCGGGTGCCGCAGGTGGAAAACCGCCAGTTGCCGCTGGCTGAAATCCGCGACAGGGTTATTGAGCTCGCCCAGTCCTGGCGAGACGGCCTCTACGAAGCATTGAGCGAAGCCTATGGCGAAGAGCAGGGCAATGAGCTGTATCGCGTCTGGGCAGGCGGTTTCCCGGCCAGCTACACTGACATGTTTTCACCTCGCCGGGCGGCCATCGACCTGGAGCACATCACTGCCTCTGCCCGCGACGATGATCTGGCCATGAGCTTCTACCGGGCCCTGGAAGAAAACGAGAACACGCTGCATTTCAAACTGTTTTATCCGGACGAGCCGCTGCCACTGTCGGATGTGATGCCGATTTTCGACAATCTCGGTTTCCGGGTGATTGGCGAGCACCCGTTTGAGGTGATTGATCGAACGGGTAAAACGGTTTGGATTCATGACTTTACCCTGCAGTCCCACACTGGGAACGTGGTGGATATTCACCGTATTCGCCCGATTTTCGAAGAGTTGTTCCGCCGGGTCTGGCACGGTGAAGCCGAAAACGACGCCTTTAACCGCCTGTTGTTGTCCTCCTACATGAGCTGGCGTGAGATCGCGTTGCTGCGTACTTACGCCCGCTACATGCGCCAGATCCGGTTCTCCAACAGTCAGACGTTCATTTCCAACACGTTGGTGAATCACGTCAACCTGACACGGATCCTGCTGGAATACTTTGAGGTCCGATTCAACCCTGAGCGTTTCAAGAGTAAGGGTAAAAGCGAGGCGGCCCAGCAGAAACTGGAAATCGAATTCAACGCCGGCCTGGATGAGGTGGAAAACCTCAGTGAGGATCGCGTGCTACGGCTGTATCTGGAGCTGATGCAGGCGACGTTGCGCACCAACTACTACCAGCCGGATGGCGAGGGCCGGCCCAAGCCCTACATCAGTGTGAAATTTGACCCGTCGCAGATTCCGGACATGCCGCTGCCATTACCCATGTTCGAGATCTTTGTGTATTCCCCTCGTGTGGAGGGGGTTCACCTGCGTGGTGGCAAAGTGGCCCGTGGTGGTTTGCGCTGGTCGGATCGGTTCGAGGACTACCGCACAGAAATCCTGGGCCTGGTAAAAGCGCAGCAAGTGAAGAACGCGGTGATTGTGCCGGTGGGGGCCAAGGGTGGCTTTGTTGCCAAGCGTCTGCCCGATCCGTCTGACCGGGAGGCATTCCAGGCAGAGGGTATTGCGGCCTACAAAACATTCATCCGGGGCTTGCTGGATATCACAGATAACCTGGTGGATTCCGGCATCCAGCCGCCGGAGCGGGTCATCCGCCATGACGAAGACGATCACTACCTCGTGGTGGCGGCTGACAAAGGCACCGCCACTTTCTCCGACATCGCTAATGGCCTGGCCGCGGAATATGGCTTCTGGATGGGAGATGCCTTCGCCTCCGGTGGCAGTAACGGTTATGACCATAAGAAAATGGGCATTACCGCCCGGGGCGCCTGGGTCTCCGTGGAACGGCATTTCCGTGAGATGGGCATCAACCCGGCCGTGGATGAGTTTACCGCCATCGGCATCGGTGACATGGGGGGCGATGTGTTTGGTAATGGCCTGCTGTGCTCGGAAAAAACCCGGCTGGTGGCCGCCTTCAACCACATCCACATCTTCATTGACCCGACCCCGGACGCCGAACGCAGCTACAAGGAGCGTAAGCGCCTGTTTGAACTGCCGCGTTCCGCCTGGACCGATTACGACAGCAAGTTGATTTCAAAGGGCGGCGGCGTATTCAGCCGCAATGCCAAGTCCATTCCGGTCAGCCCGGAAATGAAAAAGCTGCTGGGCATCAAGGCGGACCGCGTTCCGCCCAATATGCTGATCAGTCACATTCTCAAGGCCGAAGTGGACCTGCTCTGGATTGGTGGTATTGGCACTTACGTGAAGGGCAGCGGTGAAAGCCACTCCGACGTGGGCGACAAGGCCAACGATGGCCTGCGGATCAATGGTGCCGAGCTGCGCTGCAAGGTTGTAGGCGAGGGCGGTAACCTCGGCTTCACCCAGATGGGGCGGATTGAATACGCTCTGAAGGGTGGTCGCCTGAATACCGACTTCATCGACAACTCGGGCGGCGTGGACTGCTCTGACCATGAAGTGAACATGAAGATCCTGCTCAACCGGGCGGTAGCCATGGGCGATCTGACTGGCAAGCAGCGCAACATCATGCTGGAGGAAATGACTGATGATGTTGCCTCGCTGGTGTTGAAGAACAACTACCGTCAGACCCAGGCCATCAGTATCGCCAGCGAGGATGCCGCCACCCGGCTGGAAGAGTATCGTCGGCTGATGAATACCTTCGAGAGCGAAGGCAAACTCAACCGGGCACTGGAGTTCCTGCCGGATGACGAAACCCTGTCAGAGCGCAAGCTGGCCAAGAAAGGGCTGACGCGGCCGGAACTGTCGGTGCTGATCTCCTACGTCAAAGGGGATCTGAAACAGGTGCTGATCGACAGTAATCTGCCGGACAATCCTCTGCTGGCGGGTGAGATGTACAAGGTCTTTCCGCGGGATCTGACCAAGCGTTTCTCGAAAGAGCTGGGTGAACACCAGCTGCGACGGGAGATCATCGCAACCCAAATCGCCAACGACATGGTTAACCACATGGGCATTACCTTTGTGGAGCGCCTGAACCAGTCTACCGGGGCGGACGCGGCCTCCATTGCCCTGGCCTGGATTATTGCCCGGGATGTGTTCCGCATCGACAGCTGGTGGGACAAGATTGAAGCGCTGGATTTCCACGTTTCCGCGGATCTGCAGATGGAGCTGATGCAGGATCTGATGCGTCTGATGCGTCGGGCTGTGCGCTGGTTGCTTCGTAATCGCCGGGCAGAGCTCAATATCCAGAGTCACATGGAGCGGTTTGCCGACAGCGTCTGGGCCATTACCTCCGGCCTGCCGGAATATCTGGGTGACCAGGCTCGTGCCAACTGGGAAAAACGCAATGACGAGCTGGTGGCTGCCGGCTTGCCGAAGGAGTTGGCTTCAGTACTGGCAGGTACCGGCTATCTGTATTCTTCCCTTGGCATTATCGAGGCACAGGAAGCCACAGGCATGCCGCTGAAGACCGTGGCCAACCTGTACTACGATCTGGGTGATCGTCTCGACCTGACCTGGTTCGCTAACGCCATCGCAGCGCTGACGCCAAGTTCCCATTGGCAGGCCCTGGCGCGGGAAAGCTTCCGCGAGGATCTGGACTGGCAGCAACGGGCCCTGACCACCGGTGTGCTGAAAAGCGCTGAAAGCCCCGAGAAAGTCACCGATAGTGTGAACGCCTGGGAGCAGCGCAACCAGCACATGATTGATCGCTGGAACGCGATGCTGGCGGAACTCAAAGGCGTAAGGGAGCCAGAATACGCCATGTTCTCGGTCGCACTGCGGGAGCTGCTGGACCTGGCGCAAAGCACCATGCATCAGAGCCCGGAAGACGTAACGACCAACTGACTATTGCGTTATGCCGTTGATTCCCGTTCAATCCCGCAGCGGGAATCAATGGCAGGAGCAACAAGATAATGGCACCACTGAAACATCTACTGGACAAGAACCGGGCCTGGGCCAATGGCATCAAGTCGGTGGACCCGAAGTTCTTTGACCGGCTCTCGAACCAGCAGGCACCGGAGTACCTGTGGATCGGCTGTGCCGACAGTCGGGTACCTGCGAACCAGATTGTGGACTTGCTCCCCGGTGAGCTTTTCGTGCACAGAAACGTGGCCAACGTGGTTGTGCATACAGATTTCAACTGCCTGTCGGTGCTCCAGTTCGCCATCGAAGTGTTGAAGGTCAAACACGTATTGGTAGTGGGGCATTACGGTTGTGGTGGCGTGCGCGCGGCATTGCTGAACGAAGGCTTTGGCCTGATTTCAAATTGGCTGCGCCATGTTCAGGACGTGCGTGACCGGCACCAGTCGGTACTGGATGCCATTCCGAACGTACAGGACCGGGTTGACCGCCTGTGTGAGCTGAACGTGGTGGAGCAGGTGGGGCATGTGTGCCAGAACAACATTGTTCAGGAAGCCTGGCGTCGCGGACAGCCACTGACTGTGCACGGTTTCGTTTACGACGTGGCCGACGGTCTGTTGAGGGACATGGGGCTGTCGATCGCCAGCGAGGCCGACCGGGAAAGGATTCGTCAGTCCAGCCTGGATGAGCTCATCGAACGACCGGTTCGCTCCGGGCGTCAAAAAATATAACGCAAAGAATGTCAAAATCTGTCAAAAAATCGTGATGCTCGTCACTTCCTGACCCGTGGCGTCATCACAGTAGTGACCTTCCGCGTCTGTTACAGTGGCGACTGTAAGCAGTAAGGGAGGTAAACCATGAAAGAACTGATGCAGAAAGCCCTGCAGGCACTGGGAACCCGCAGAAACGAAAGTTCTGCCATGGATAGCGCAAGGGCTGAGGCCAAGCGCACCGAAGCACGCACCCCGGAAGATTGGGGAATGTCACCTGAAGACGCCCTGCGTGTGGGTACGGTTGCACGTTACAAATAATACCTGGCACTTCCCGGGCGGCCCCAGAGGCCGACCCCGATAGCGACAGCCCCGACTGATGCCACAGGGCAGACTCGGGGCTTTTTTCCGGTTAGCATACGCGGCTCATGATTCTGGCAATGGTCCGCTACCCATGTCTGCACTGCCCAATACCCACGAAGTTCTGCTCCGCAATGCGCATCTGTTGAATGGACGCCCAGCGCTGTTAGGCGTCTCGGATGCATCGCTTTTGCCCCGATGCCCGGTTCCCGGTATCGCGATGACCGAGCACGCCGGTCTTTGGCAAATCCTGTTCCATGACACTGACTGGGCTGGCTGTTTTGGTTACGAGCCAGATCGGCAGCAGCAGGGCTCTTGCGATACCGTGGTGGTATTTTTGCCTAAAGCCCGGGCTGAGTGTGAGCTCCGGCTGGCTTTGGCCCGTTACCTCGGCAAACCAGGTGCGGCACTGGTGGTTATTGGCGAGAAGAAGGAAGGCATTGCTGGTGCCATAAAGCAGTTTTCTGTCGTTGCCGGGGAGGTTGTAAAGGTTGGCAGCGCCCGCCATTGCCAGGTCTGGTGCGGCAGAAATACCCAACCCCTGACCAAATTCCGGTTGACTGACTGGCTCAGCTGGACGGAGCTTTCCTGCGCTGGCGTGGCGCTCTCTGTTGCCGGCTTGCCAGGCGTTTTCAGCCTGGGTCGACTGGACGATGGCACCCAGATGTTGTTGGAAACCCTCGCTGAGTCACCCCTGGGTGTCGATCGCGTGCTCGATTTCGCTTGCGGTGCAGGCGTTATCGGATCCTGGTTGCATGGTTTTCATCAGTTGGCGGGGAAGAAGCCGATTCGAGTAGATGGGACCGATGTTCAGGCGCAGGCCGTGTTCTGTGCCCGGGAAAGTTACCGTAAGGCAGGAGTAAACGGTGAGATTTTTGCCGCCGATGGCCTGGCAGCCGTTCAAGGCAAATGGCCGGCCGTGATCAGCAACCCGCCTTTCCACACCGGTGTAAAAACCGATACCTCCATGACCGAGCAGTTCCTGGCCCAGGTGGCCGCGCATCTCGCGCACGGCGGCGAGCTGAGGCTGGTGGCCAACAGTTTTCTGCCGTATGAAGCCCTGATTCGACAACACATCGGCCCGGTTGAGAAACTTGCGCAGGACCGGCGGTTTACCGTTTACCGGGCATTTCGGAAAAAGTCGGGCTGAAAAACAGACAGAAAAAAGCCCCTGGGGTAAGGGGCAAAAGATCTTGTCCGGAAAAATGCGGCCGGCCAGCCGGGTCAGGGCTGGGGCATGACCGGAAAGGGTGTTCGGCGTGAACACCCCTAACTTAGGTTTAATTTCTAGAATAAACAGCCTAAAAGTGTTTATTCTCCCGAAAGCTGCCAACGGAAGCCCAAAATGACAACTGCCAGACTCCAGACACCTGCCGGTGAACTCCGCCTGATCCGGCCTGGCGGAACGGCTGGGCTGCGCGCCTGGGACGCTGCCGACGAGTTGTTGTTGTCGGCTGCGGAGCCTTATCTGGCAGACGGTTTGCGCGTGCTGGTGGTGGACGACCAGTTTGGTGCGCTGACCCTCGGGCTTGCCTGCTATCAGCCGCAGACAGTTGCCGACAGCGCGACGCTCGCCCACTCCCTGTTGACGAACGCTTCGCTCAATCCGGCGTTGCCCGACTGCCCCGCGGTTTTGAACTGGCGTCGGCCACCCTCAGGGCCCTTTGATCTGGTGCTGCTCCGTATTCCCCGCCAGGCCGGTTATCTGGCCTGGTTGTTGCGGTGGCTCAACAGCGTGCTGGCGGAAGACGGGCGCATACTGGCGGGCGGTATGATCAAGCATCTGCCCGATCGTAGTGTTGATGTGTTCGCCAGTGCGGTGGTCACCGAACAGGTGTTGCCTGCCCGTAAAAAGTCGCGGGTAGTGGTGTGCCGCGGTGGCTCGGCCACATTGACGGAATGGCAGGAGCAATGGCGTGGCTACCCGGTGGCAGGATTGCCCGGGCCGGTCGAGGCGCTGCCCGCAGTATTTGCCAGAGATAAGCTGGATATTGGCACGCGGGAGTTGTTACCGCTGATTCCTCAGGCGGTTAGTCGAGTGCCCCCGGCCGGGCGGATTCTGGATCTGGCGTGTGGAAATGGCGTGCTCGGGTTATCTGCGCTTGCCGGCAGGCCGGGCGCCGAAGTGCATTTCAGTGACGTATCCAGCCAGGCCATTGCCAGTGTTGAGCATAACCTGAGCCGGTATGAGGGCGGCGATTGCGTGCACTTATGGCATCAGGACGGCATCGCAGATGATTTGCCTGACTATCAGCTTATTCTACTGAACCCACCCTTCCATGAGGGTGGCGTGGTAGGCGATCACATCGCACTGAGACTGTTCAGGGATGCCGCCCGGCATCTGGCGCCGGGCGGTCGCGTATTGATGGTGGGTAATCGCCACCTGGGGTATCACCGTTCCCTGAAACAATACTTCAGCAGCGTTGAACAGAGAGCTGCAAGCCCGAAATTCGTGGTGTTCGAAGCCCGGAATAGCGCGGTGTGAGTCTCAGGCCGTCGCCGGGCGATCGTAGCCGAGGCGCGCGAGGGTATCCACGATGGTCTGGGTTTGACTATCAATCTCGATGTTGACCTTTTGCCCCTTAGTGGCCTTTCCGAATGTGGTGGCACGCAGGGTCTCCGGGATAAGGTGGACGTTGAAGCGGTTACCTTCCACCTCGCCAATGGTCAGGCTGGCGCCATTGATGGCAATGTAGCCTTTGGGGAAGATGTACTTCGCCCAGGTTTCCGGTAGTTCGAACCAGAGGGTCACGTTGTTTTCCGGCCGCAGAATATCGACGATGGTTGCGGTAGTGTGGATATGGCCACTGAGCAGATGGCCGCCGATTTCATCGCCGATTCGGGCAGCGCGCTCGAAGTTGATTTCGTCGCCGGGTTTCAGGTCGCCCAGGGTGGTCAGTCGCAGGGTTTCCTGCATGGCGTCGAAATACAACCGGTGGCCTTCCTGGCGGGTGACCGTCAGGCAGGTACCGTTGATGGCAACCGAGGCCCCGATGGTCACGCCCTGAACCCGCTCCTCCGGGAACTCGATCACGAAGGTGTTCAGGCCCGGTGCCGCGATCACGTTTTCGACCCGTGCAATGCCCTGAACGATACCGGTAAACATACATAATCTCCTGAAACCCGTTGATTGGCGCAAGCATACCGGTGCCTGTCAGTGTTGCCAAGAAGCCTGCAAGCCGCGTATGCCGGCAAAGCCGACATTCAAGAATTATTCGTAAAGGTCGATACTTGCATAAAGAACCTGAAGAACAGTGACCTCAATGGCGGAAAATACAGCAGTAGACAAGACAGATCCGGCCAACGCATCCGGAGCGGTGCTTCGCCCCGGCCGGGCCGCTGATCCGGTGCCGGCAACACCGGAATCAGCCCTCAATGCGGCGCAAAGAACCGCTGCCCTGCAGGCTGATGATGACCAGGGCCAGAATACTGAATCCGGCAGCGAGCAGCCCGAGGCGCAGGAATCGCAGGATCGGACGGCCGAGACCGGGTCGGAGAACCCGGATATCGAGCAGGCGCTGGCGGAGTCGCGACAGCGCAAGCTGCGTCTTATGCTACGGCAGTGTGACCGGGTCCTGCTGATGGACTTTAACCTGCTGGCCATGTCGGACTGGCCGGATAACTATGCGATGGCTGCTGCGCGACGCAGCCGGGATCTGTGGATTTTCAGTGCCCTTGTGGCCGCGACGTTTTTCCTCAGCGGTTTGACCGGCTTTGTGCCGGCCTGGGTGGCCGGTGGCGGCTTTGGTGCCTTCGTGATTATTCTTTTGCTGGGTGTGCCGTTCATTCGCCGGATCTACACGTCCAGGCCCTCCTATATGGATTTGATCATACGGCGGCAGCGCATGCTTCGGGATGCGCGTAAACATGCGGCTCACCTCGAGGGCAAGGAAGGGCTGATCTGGCAGTGCGCGCGGATGGCAGAGTACAACCCGGCACTGCGCCATACCCGTTTCAGTGAATTGCTCAGGCTCTCGGAGCAGCGGGTGCTGCCGCGTTACCTCGCCCGACGAGAACATGTTCGTCTGTACCTTATATACCTGCTTGAGGCGGAAAAAGCCTACGGCAAAGTCCAGCAAGCGTTTTTCGACGGCAATCAGGACGCGATAGACCGCGGTTGGCAGGCAGTGGCGGCGGTTCCTGAACACCGAGCTTGACATGACAGACCTTCAAACGTATGTTTCAAACAGACGTTTGCTAGAGGCTCTGACAACAAAATGGCGCAGTCTGATACCGTTGACCGCATTCTTGACGCTGCCGAAGAGTTGTTTGCCGAGCGTGGGTTCTCGGAAACATCGCTTCGTATGATTACCGGTAAGGCTAAGGTAAATCTGGCCGCTGTCAATTATCACTTTGGGTCGAAGAATGCTCTGATCCACGCCGTGTTCGCCCGGTTCCTGACGCCGTTTTCGGCCACCCTGGAAGCCGCCTTTGATGAACTCGAAGAGCGTTGTGATGGCCAGCCGCCCACGCTGAACCAGACCCTCTGGGCGCTCACTGAAAGCGCCGTACGTATGCCTCAGCGCAACGAGAAAGGCATTTCCATCTTCATGCGCCTGCTGGGGTTGGCCTACACCCAGTCCCAGGGCCACCTACGCAAGTTTCTCGAACAGGAGTACAGTGAGCCGTTCGGTCGCTTCATGCGGTTGCTGAAAGAGGCGACCCCAGAATTGTCCTCGGTCGATCGCTACTGGCGCATTCAGTTCATGCTTGGGGCGACGGCCTTCACCATGTCCAGCAGTGATGCCCTGATTGATATTCTCGAAAACAAGTTGGGCGTTGAAACCACGGTTCAGGAAATTGCCGCACGCCTGGTGCCGTTCCTGGCCGCAGGCATGAAGGCGACAGACAAAATGCTGGTGCCGCCTACCGCTTCAGGCGTTTCGGTTGCCTGAACTCCCCCGCCTCGGGTAGTCTTCCCTCTGGTTCGCAGCCGGAGGGAAGTCGCTACCAATGCCCGATAACAAGCCCCCCGGGGTTACCCTGTCCATTGATATCGCCAATCAGTTCCTGAAACTGGCTACTCAATCGGGTGATATCATTGCCCGCTACCCGGTATCCACTGGCCTGAATGGCCCCGGCCAGGCCGACGGCAGTGGCTGTACCCCTGTTGGCAAGCATTATGTCCGCGCCCGAATCGGGGCAGGGCAGCCATTAAATACGGTGTATCGCGGGCGCCGTCCCACTGGCGAGATCTACAGCCAGAGTCTGGCATCGGCGAATCCGGGGCGCGACTGGATTCTTACCCGTATACTCTGGCTTTGTGGCTGTGAATGGGGGCGAAACCGTGGGCCGGGGGTAGACACTTTTCGTCGTTTTATCTATATCCACGGCACGCCGGACAGTGAACCTATGGGGGTTGCCAGATCCCATGGCTGCATCCGGATGCGCAATACCGATATTGTTGAGCTTTTTGACCGGGTTCCAGCGGGAACCCCGGTCAGTATCTATTAACCCGCATAATTCAGAGGGACAGGATGATTGGCGAAGTTTTGGGTGTACTGAATGGCTGGATAGAGCAGTTCGGGTTGCTGTCTGAGGGTTGGCGGGCCGGTGTGCTCGTCTTCCTGCTCGTGCTGGGTACGGCGGCGGTTGCCTACATTGCCAGTCATGTGATTTCTGCGCTGGAGCGCAAATTCGCCAGCACTCATAACCTGTGGGACGATGCTATTCTGCACGCGGTCCGTCGGCCTGTCGTGGCTTTCGTATGGCTCCAGGGGGTGTATTGGGCTGCCGAAGTGGCACACCATTTTTCCGAGGCTGAGGTCTTCAAGGCCAACGGAACGTTGCTTCAGATCGGTTTTGTCTGGGTGGTGGTCTGGTTTTTTATCCGGCTGATCAAACAGTTCGAGAACATCCTCACCTCTCCGATCAAGATGCGCAAGCCGATGGATTACACCACGGTCAATGCCATCAGCAAGCTGTCGCGAGCGGTCGTGATTATTACCGCCGCGCTGACCGCCCTGCAAACCCTGGGCTTCAGTATTTCAGGCGTGCTGGCGTTTGGTGGTGTCGGGGGCATCGCGGTTGGTTTTGCCGCGAAAGATCTCCTGGCGAACTTTTTCGGTGGGTTCATTATCCATTTGGACCGTCCGTTCAAGGTGGGGGATTGGGTTCGATCCCCGGATCGGAGCATTGAGGGTACGGTTGAGCATATCGGATGGCGACTGACCACCATTCGCACCTTCGACAAGCGCCCGCTTTATGTCCCCAATGCGGCGTTTACCACTATTGCAGTGGAAAACCCATCACGTATGACCAATCGCCGGATCTACGAGACCATCGGCATTCGCTATGCCGATGTGCATTCCATGAAAACCATCGTGGACGAAATCCGGGAGATGCTGAAGAATCATGAAGAGATTGATGCCAACGAGACCTTAATCGTTAATTTTCTGGCGTTTAATTCATCGTCACTGGATATCATGGTGTACACCTTTACCAAAACCACCCAGTGGGTGCGTTTCCATGAGGTGAAGGAAGATGTGTTACTGAAAATCAGTGACATCATCGAAAACCATGGCGCCGAGGTGGCCTTCCCGACACGCACGCTGCATCTGCCGGATGGTGTGCGGGTCGACGGGCGCGATTCCTCGAAACGTGAGGATTCAAACGATAAATCTGCCGACAAGGACGCCGATTCCGGAAAATCCGGAAAAAATGTCGATCATGACGGCGGTTATGGCGAAGCCGATTCAGAATCCGGAGACGGGGAATGACAGAAACCAATGGCAAAGTGCCGGTAGGCATTATCGGTGGCACGGGCCTGACCAGCCTGAGCAATCTCCAGATCACCGGAGAGGAGACGGTCACAACTGCGTGGGGAGAGCCTTCCTCTGCGCTGGTGCGTGGTCAACTGGGCGATCAGCCTGTGATCTTTCTGGCGCGCCATGGCAACCCGCACCGGATTCCACCTCATCAGGTCAATTACCGGGCCAATATTCAGGCGCTGCACGATGCCGGCGCCCGGGTGCTGGTGGGCGTCAATGCGGTTGGTGGGATACACGCCAACATGGGGCCGGCCCACATTGTCATTCCCGATCAGTTGATTGACTACACCTGGGGGCGATCCAGCACCTTCTTCGAGGGCGAGCTGGACGAGGTCACCCACATTGATTTCACCTGGCCCTACGATCAGGATGCCCGGCAGGTGTTGATTGACTCCGCTCGGACGGCGGCGCTGTCATTTTCCGGTTTTGGGGTCTACGGCGCGACTCAGGGGCCGAGGCTGGAGACGGCAGCGGAAATCCGCAGGATGGAGCGGGATGGCTGTGACATCGTTGGTATGACCGGCATGCCTGAGGCCGTGCTGGCGGCAGAGCTGGGTTTGCGGTACGTCAGCCTCGGGCTGGTGGTGAACTGGGCTGCGGGTAAAACCGACCACATTATTACCATGGCCGAGATTGAAGAAGCGATTGCCCAGGGCATGTCCGGCGTTCGTCAGATTCTGGAGCGTTCCATGGCAAGTCTGGGGCAGCTTGCGCTTACCCCTCGATCTTCTTGAAGAAAACCAGGACGCCGACGGTGGGGGAGTCGATGAAGTGGATTTCCTCACTGCGCATCCGCCGCGTTTCACGAATCCAGGTCACCAGTTCTACCGGTGCCGGGCGAAGTTGATAAGCGGTACCGGTGCCTTCTGATGCTGAACCACCGGTTTCGCTATCAAGTGTATTGCCCGAGTCCTGATCGGAAAATTCTGCAACCGCTTCGGTCTGAGGCGGTGTTTCAGGCTCTGCTGGCACAGCCTCGGGATCGTCGCTGACGGCCCAGTGGTTAAGCTGCACATTGACGTGCAGGTAGCGCTGGCGGTCAATGGTGATCTGGCCTTCCACCGCTCGCTGGCCGGACTCGGCCAGCCAGTCACCGATTGCGACACGCAGAGGTTCGCCCTCGTAGTCGGGCGGAAAGGCTTCATACCAGCCGGCACTCGCCAATACCCGGTAGTTACCGCTTCGCTCGAGCCGGTTGGCCGCCTCGCCCAGGTGCAGTTGGTTGCGGGGTACCAGGTTGAGTTCGGTTACCCGCTCCCCGGATTCCTGCTCCACCCAAAGGGTTTTGCCGGCCGCTTCGACAGGTTCCACCGACTTGTTCGTCATCTGCTCTTCAATGCCGGCCGGGTCCACCAGGCGCTGTAAAATCACCAGCTCTGCCCGGTAGTAGTCGTTCGGGACATTGCCTGAAGCGCCCTGGGCCCACAGGGTTGCCGGTGTGAATGCAACTGAGGCGAACAGCGCGGCACTGGCCAGGGTTTGCCGGGAGCATAAAATGTGAGCTTGCAAGGGCGTTACTCCACCTGAATCCTTTTTTGTCATGATGCCTTTGCCGGGGCCTTGTCGGGCGCCAGTTCTTCGAGCATCGCTGCGATGGCGTCGAGTTTACCATCGGTTGAGTCATCATTCAGCCGGAAGCGAAAGCTGTTGGCGCCTTCGAGCCGGTATCGATCCGGAGCGGATTGCACTTTTTTAACCAGTTCGAGAGGGTCGACCGGTGTCGTTGCCCCGAACTCAAGCCGCACCCATTCCTTGCCGGCATCCACTTTCACGATGCCCAGAGTCTCTGCCTGCAAGCGTAGCTGTGCCTGGCGCATGAGGTTCTTGGCCGGGGGCGGTAATAATCCGAAGCGGTCAATCATCTCAACCTGAAGTTCTTTTAATGCCTCACGATCCTTCACGCTGGCAATACGCTTGTACAGCATCAGGCGGTTGTGGACATCTGGCAGGTAGTCGTCGGGAATCAGGGCCGGAATGCGCAGGTTCATTTCGGTGCCATGGCTGAGAGGCAGCTCGGCGTTGGGCGTGCGGCCGTCGCGAATCGCTTTTACGGCTTCGTCCAGCAGCTGCATGTAGAGGGTAAAGCCGATGCTTTCGATCTGACCGCTCTGTTCTTCACCCAGCAGCTCGCCAGCGCCCCGGATTTCCAGGTCGTGGGTGGCCAGCATGAAGCCTGCGCCCAGGTCCTGGGATTCGGAAATCGCATCCAGCCGCTTCCTGGCATCGGTGGAAATGGCCTTTGGCGGTGGTGTCAGCAGATAGGCGTACGCCTGATGGTGAGACCTTCCCACGCGACCCCGAAGCTGGTGCAGCTGCGCCAGGCCAAATTTGTCTGCTCGTTCAATAATAATGGTGTTGGCGCTGGGGATGTCGATGCCGGTTTCCACAATAGTGGTGCACACCAGTACGTTGAAACGCTTGTGGTAGAAATCCGACATGATCTGTTCCAGCTGGCGCTCGCGCATCTGGCCGTGTGCCACACCCACCCGCGCCTCGGGAATCAGTTTGCGAAGATCTTCCGCGGTTTTCTCGATGGTGGCGACATCATTGTGCAGGAAATAGACCTGACCGCCCCGCAGAATCTCCCGGAGAATGGCTTCTTTCACCATGGCGTCGTCGCGCTGGCGCACAAACGTTTTCACCGACAGCCGGCGGGCCGGGGGAGTGGCGATAATGGACAGGTCGCGCAGATGGCCCATGGCCATGTTCAGGGTTCTGGGAATCGGTGTGGCGGTGAGGGTCAGCATATCCACCTCGGCCCGCAGGGATTTCAGTTTTTCCTTCTGCTGAACGCCAAACCGGTGTTCTTCGTCGATAATCACCAGCCCCAGATTCTTGAAGTTGATATCGCCTTGCAGAAGCTTGTGGGTGCCAATGACGATATCTGCTTTGCCTTCTTCGATGGCGGTGATGGCCTTGGTGGTCTGGCTGCCGCTACGGAAGCGGCTTAGCAGCTCTACCGTTACTGGCGTGTCCGAGAACCGGTCGCGGAAAGACTCGTAATGTTGCTGGGCGAGAAGGGTAGTGGGCACCAGCACGGCCACCTGTTTGCCAGACCAGGTGGCCAGAAAAGCTGCGCGCATGGCCACTTCGGTTTTACCGAAGCCGACATCGCCGCACACCAGCCGGTCCATGGGGCGCTCACTGGTCATATCCTCGAATACCGATTCGATGGCTACCTGCTGGTCCGGCGTTTCCTCAAACGGAAAGCCGGCGGCAAAGGCCCGATAGGCCTCTTTCGGATCTTCAAACTGGAAGCCTTTTCGGGCTTCCCGGCGGGCGTAAACATCCAGCAGTTCTGCTGCGGTGTCGCGGATCTTTTCCAGCGCTTTTTGCTTGGCGTTGCTCCAGCGCTCCGTTCCGAGCTTGTGGAGCGGTGCGTGTTCCTCATCGGTGCCGGCGTAACGGGAAATCAGGTGCAGGCTGGACACCGGTACATAGAGTTTGGAGCCGCCGGCGTATTCCAGGGTCAGAAATTCGTCGGATTGGCCGCCGGCGGTGAGTGTCTCCAGCCCCTTGTAGCGCCCCACGCCATGGTCGATATGCACGACCGGTGCGCCAATTCTCAGTTCAGACAGGTCCCGGTAGCCGGCATCGTCTGTTTCGGTTGGTTTCTGGCGCCGGCGACGCTGCAGCACCCGCTCGCCAAACAACGCCGTTTCGGTAATCAGTGCCAGATTCTGGTCGGGCAATACCATGCCCTGTTCCAGTGGGGCAATGGTGATGGCCAGAGTGGTGCTCTCGTTTTCGAGGAATTCCGACCAGCTCTGCACGGTTGCCAGCTTGAGCTTGTGATCGGCCAGGTTGTCGATCAGCGCCTCCCGGCGCCCGGACGATTCAGCGCAGATCAGGATGCGCCCGTGGAACTCCTGAATAAACCGTTTGAGGCGCCCTGCCGGATCAGCGGCGCGCCCGTCCATGGCGACATCCGGGAGAGATTCGGTACCGCAGTTGCTGGCGCCCGCGCCGTCTTCGGGTTGACTGCTGCAGGTAATGCGCGGGTAGTGTTTGAGTTGCCCGAACACTTCATCCGGCTGCAGAAACAGCTCGGTGGGGGGCAGAATAGGGCGCAGTCGATCGTGGCGGCGGTCTTCGTAACGGGCCCGGGTTTCCGCATCAAAGGCATTGACGGCATCATTGAGGCCGTTGGCAGTAAACACCAGAGTGTTGCCCGGCAGATAATCAAATAACGTGGCGGTTGCATCGAAAAACAGTGGAAGATAGTACTCAATGCCAGGCGGTGTGATGCCGTGGGTAACATCCTGGTAAACCGGCGCGTCTTTGTCGGCATTGGGGAAATATTCAAACCAGCGATTGCGAAAGCCTGAGCGGGCTTCCTTGTGCCAGGGAAATTCGTTGGCCGGCAGAAGTTCGATGCGTTCGGTTTTATCGATGGATCTCTGGGTTTCCGGGTCAAAGGTCCGGAGGGTTTCGATTTCGTCATCGAACAGATCAATGCGGTAGGGCAGGTTAGAGCCCATGGGGTAAATGTCGAGGATGGCCCCTCGTACCGCATACTCGCCGTGTTCATACACGTTGTCGGTATGATGATAACCGGCTGCCTCCAGTTGCATTCGCCAGCTGTCGATATCCAGGGTCTGGCCCACTTCCAGCAGCAGGGTGTTGCCCTGCAGATAGCTTGGGGGGGCAAGCCGGTGCATCAGGGTGCGCGCCGGTACTACCAGAATGCCGTGGCGTGTGCCGGGTAACCGGTGCAGGGAGCGAATCCGCCTCGAGGTAATGTCCTGGTGTGGCGAAAACAGATCGTAGGGCAGTGTTTCCCAGTCCGGAAGCGACAATAGCTCAATGCCATCGGAGGTAATGATGGCGCCGTCTTCATCCGTGGGCAGCCCCAGGAAAAACCGGATGGATTGCTCCAGCTGGATGGCTTCGCTGGTACTTTGAGTGATGACCAGTGTCAGACCTTTGTGGGCGCGGGCGCTCTCGCAGATGGCCAGGGCGTCGGCACAGCCATTCAGTTGCCCCCATTTTCTGTGGTCGGCAGCCTTTTCAGGGGCAGCGGGGGCGATAAGCGGGGCGTGGGCCTGGCCTTTGGTCATGGGGCAAGCGTTCTCCTGAATAAATGCATCATTTGCCGGGGCGGCGCTATTCTATCGCCCGGTTGTGACAGTGTCATGGTCGGGGCAGACAAACGGCTATTTGCCGTATCGCCTTTTAAGTTGGATAATGTGCGCCCCAAATTATTTCCAGTGCTATACGAGGTTCCAACCGTGAGTCACGAACAGATCAACCAGCACCTGTCCAACTGGACTGACCGGGAGTCTACCGCAGAAGCGATGATCCCGTTGATCGGCCGCCTGTACCGTAAAAACAACGTTGTTACGTCCGTATACGGCCGTGCGATCATCAACCAGTCTGTTATCGATATCATCCGCGCCCATCGTTTTGTGCGTCAGGTTGAGGACAGCGAGCTGTCTGTTCACGATACGCTGCCCATTCTCGAGGCGATGGACAAGCTGGAGCTTGGCCGCGCTCACGTGGATATTGGCAAGCTGGCGGTCAAATTCAAGGCAGAGGGCGGTGACCTCACCGAGTTCCTGAAAAAGGAAATCGGCCCGGTGGTTGGCAAGTACGCCGAAGAGGCGGCCAAGGATGCCAAGGAAGAAACGAAGGATGTGGTGCTTTACGGCTTTGGCCGGATCGGCCGACTGCTGGCGCGTATCCTGGTTGAAAAAGCCGGTGGCGGCAACAACCTGCGCCTGCGTGCGATCGTTGTTCGCCAGGGTGGTGCTGACAACGATCTGGAAAAGCGTGCCAGCCTGCTGCGACGTGACTCCGTGCATGGTCCTTTCGATGGCACCATCACGGTTGATGCCGAGAACTCTGCGCTGATCGCCAACGGCAACTTTATCAAGGTGATCTATTCTGATGGCCCGGACAAGGTGGACTACACCGAGTACGGCATCAACAACGCCATCGTGGTCGACAACACCGGTAAGTGGCGCGATGAAGCGGGCCTTGGCCTGCATCTGAAGTCCAAGGGTGTCAGTCGAGTGATTCTGACTGCGCCGGGCAAGGGCGACATCAAGAACATCGTTTATGGCATCAACAACGACTGGATCACCGACGAAGACAAGATCCTGTCTGCTGCTTCCTGTACCACCAACGCCATCACTCCGGTACTGAAGGCCATCAATGACGAGTACGGTATTGAGGATGGCCACGTTGAAACCGTTCACTCCTACACCAACGACCAGAACCTGATCGACAACTACCACAAGGGTAGTCGTCGTGGCCGCAGCGCCCCGTTGAACATGGTTATTACCGAAACCGGCGCGGCCAAAGCCGTTGCCAAAGCACTGCCGGAGCTGAAAGGCAAGCTGAGCGGTAATGCTATCCGGGTGCCGACACCGAACGTGTCCATGGCGATCCTGAATCTGAACCTGAAAAGCGATGTGGATGCCGAGCAGGTAAACGAATATCTGCGCGATATGGCGCTTCACTCCGAGCTGCAGAAGCAGATCGACTTTGTGAACTCTCCGGAAGTGGTTTCCACCGATTTCGTGGGCTCCCGTCATGCCGGTATCGTCGATGCCCAGGCTACCATCGCCAATGGCAAGCGTTTGATCCTGTACGTTTGGTACGACAACGAATTCGGCTACAGCGCCCAGGTTGTGCGTTGTGTGAACCAGATGGCCGGCATAACCTATCCGATCTTCCCGAAGCGCGCCCGCGACTAAAGTCGTAGGCCGGTCTCGGCAGTTGATTGGCAGAAAGCCCCGGTAGCGCCAGCTGCCGGGGTTTTTTGTTACTTTGGCCGTACAAAACCATTTTTGTTACCGGTGGAAATAGGTTTCCTTAATCTCTATAATTGGCGCGATTTTGGGTATGTCTGGCACCCCGTTTCTCATCTTTTCCTGCGTCAAATGGCAAACAGCAGCAACTGCTATGGCATTTGAACCTCAAGGTGCAGCCGTTCGGCGCAATCCGGACAGGAAACCAGGGCCGCAGGGGCCGGGCGTTACAAATCCACAGAATAGTTTCTGATGATTGGATGAGGCTAATGATCAAGATCAAAAAAGGCCTGGATCTTCCCATCAGCGGCGCTCCCGAACAGACCATTACTGACGGCAAGCCGGTTCGCCACGTGGCGCTCATCGGTTTTGACTATCACGGCATGAAGCCGACGATGGCTGTGAAAGAGGGAGACCGTGTCAAGCGCGGTACGCTGCTGTTCACGGACAAGAAGACCGAAGGCGTTCGTTATACTTCCCCCGCTGCAGGCGTGGTGAAAGAAATCAATCGCGGTGAGCGTCGCGTTTTCCAGTCTGTCGTGATCGAAATTGATGGCGACGATGCGGAAACCTATGCCCGCTACAGCGATTCCGACCTCGCCGGCCTGGAACGCCAGCAGGTAGTTGATAACCTGGTAGAGTCTGGCCTGTGGACAGCTTTCCGTACGCGCCCCTACAGCAAGGTTCCTGAAATCGACTCTGCGCCGAATTCGATTTTTGTGTCTGTTATGGACACCAATCCGCTGGCGGCAGACCCCACCGTTATCATTGGCGAAAATAGCAAGGCTTTTGAAAAGGGCCTGACTATTATCTCCCGCCTCACCAACGGCAAAGTGTTTGTGACTGGCAAGCCCGGCTCTAACGTTGCCGTGCCCAAGGCTGACAATATTGAAGTGCACCAGTTCGATGGCGTGCATCCGGCAGGCAATGTCGGTACCCATATCCATCACCTGGATCCGGTGTCGGCCAGCAAGACTGTCTGGTCTATCAACTACCAGGATGTGATCGATATCGCCAAGCTGTTCGAAACCGGTGAAGTGCCGGTCGAGCGCATTGTTGCTATTGGTGGACCCAAGGCTGTGAAGCCGCGCCTGGTCCGTACCCGTCTGGGTGCCAGCCTGCCGGAACTTCTTGACGGGGAGGTTGCCACAGACTGTGAAGTCCGTGCCATCTCCGGTTCCGTGTTCGGTGGCCGTCGTGGTGATGGCCCCTGTGCTTACCTGGGGCGGTTCGCTAACCAGATTACTGTTCTGGAAGAACACAGCAAACGCGAGTTCATGGGCTGGTTGTCGCCGGGTCCCAACAAGTTCTCCGTGCTGAACATCTACCTGTCCAAGCTCAATCCCGGCAAGCTGTTCAACTTCACGACCACGACCAACGGTAGTGAGCGTGCGATGGTGCCGGTGGGTGCCTATGAACAGGTGATGCCTCTGGATATTCTGCCAACGCAGCTGCTGCGCTCTCTGATTGTGGGCGACACTGAAATGGCACAGAAACTGGGTGCCCTGGAGCTGGACGAAGAAGATCTGGCGCTGTGCACCTTCGTGTGCCCCGGCAAATATGAATACGGTCCGATTCTCCGTGAGAACCTGACCCGAATCGAGATCGAGGGCTAATACGATGGCAATCCGACAGTTTCTCGATGGAATCGAGCACCACTTTGAAAAAGGCGGCAAGTACGAGCGCTGGTACGCACTGTACGAAGCCGTTGATACCATTTTCTATTCGCCTGCGAGCGTGACCAAAACCACCGCTCATGTGCGTGACGGCATAGACCTCAAGCGCATCATGATCACGGTGTGGCTGTGTACGTTCCCGGCCATGTTCTTCGGCATGTGGAACATTGGCTTCCAGGCCAACAACTTCCTGGCTTCCAACTCGGATGCGATGATTGCCGACGGTGGACTGCGTGAGGCATTCATTACCGCACTGGCGGTAACCGGAGCTGGCGCTGGCTTGTGGGATAACTTCGTCTATGGCATGGCTTATTTCGTGCCCATTTACGCGGTTACCTTTATTGTAGGTGGCTTCTGGGAAGTCCTGTTCGCGACCGTGCGCAAGCACGAGGTGAACGAAGGTTTCTTCGTCACTTCCGTTCTGTTCGCGCTGATCTGCCCGCCGACCATCCCGCTCTGGCAGGTGGCGCTGGGTATCACCTTCGGTGTGGTTATCGGTAAGGAAGTGTTCGGCGGTACCGGCAAGAACTTCCTGAACCCGGCACTGACCGGCCGTGCTTTCCTGTACTTCGCTTATCCGGCGCAGATCTCTGGCGATACCGTCTGGACGGCGGTAGACGGCTTCAGTGGCGCTACGGCCCTGAGCTGGGCTGCCTCTGGTGGCCTCGAAGCACTGGAAGCCCAGATTGGTTGGATGAACGCTTTTGTGGGCACCATTCAGGGCTCCATGGGTGAAACTTCCACTATCGCCATTCTGATTGGTGGTCTGATCCTGCTGGCCATGAAGATCGCCTCCTACCGGATTGTCGGTGGTGTGCTGATCGGCATGATCGGTATGTCGCTGCTGCTGAATCTTATCGGTTCAGAAACCAATCCGATGTTCGGCGTACCGGCACACTGGCACCTGGTTATGGGCGGCTTTGCCTTCGGTATGATGTTCATGGCAACGGATCCGGTATCTGCCGCCATGACCAACACCGGTCGCTGGTGCTTCGGCATCCTGGTGGGCGTGATGACGGTGCTGATCCGTGTGATCAACCCGGCCTTCCCGGAAGGCATCATGCTGGCGATCCTGTTCGCTAACCTGTTTGCGCCGCTGATGGACCACTACGTGGTTCAGGCCAACATCAAACGGAGGCTTGCTCGTGGCTAAAGCAAAAGATACCGTCTCCAGAACCCTGATGGTGGCGTTGGTACTGAGTATTGTGTTCTCGGTTGTGGTTTCCACGGCTGCGGTCATGCTCCGTCCCGCGCAGATCCAGAACCAGAATCTGGACATCAAAACCAACATCCTTTCTGCCGCCGGCATGCTTGAGCCAGGCTCAACCGCGCAGGACATTGAAGAGACGTTTGCACGCTTCGATGTCCGCCTGGTCGACCTGGACAAGGGCGATTTTGTAGAGCCGTCTGCTGTGGGTGTTCAGGATCCCATGAAGTACGACATGTACAAGGCTGCTTCCGATCCGGAGATGTCGACCAACATCCCGTCGTCTGAAGACAAAGCTGGCATCAAGCGTCGTCCGAACGTTGCCAAGGTCTACACCCTGAGCGAGAACGGCGAGCTGGTTCGTGTGGTGCTTCCGATTCACGGCTACGGTCTGTGGTCTACCCTGTACGGCTTCGTTTCCCTTGAAGGTGACCTCAACACTATTGAAGGTTTGGGTTTCTACGCCCACGCGGAAACGCCGGGCCTGGGTGGTGAAGTTGATAACCCGCGCTGGAAACAGCAGTGGGTAGGCAAGGAACTCTACAGTGACGATCCGACCGAACCCCAGATCCGTCTGGTGAAAGGTGGGGTCAGCGCCGATGCCAAGGACAAGGAACACAAGATTGACGCGCTCTCTGGTGCCACACTGACCAGTCGTGGTGTCGAGCAGCTCGTGAACTACTGGATGGGTGAGCGCGGCTTCGCCCCGTTCCTGAAAAAACTTCGTGAAGGGGAGGTCTGATCATGGCAGGCTCAACAGCCAAACAGGTTCTCTTCGAACCAATCTTCAGTAACAACCCGATCGCCCTTCAGATCCTTGGTATCTGTTCGGCGCTGGCGGTAACCACCAGCATGAGCGTGAGTATCGTCATGTGTCTGGCGGTTACAGCCGTTACCGCGTTTTCCAACCTGGCGGTCTCTCTGGTAAGAACCCAGATTCCGGGAAGCATCCGGATCATCGTGCAGATGACCATCATTGCTTCCCTGGTCATCGTGGTAGACCAGATCCTCAAGGCCTATGCCTATGAAATCTCCAAACAGCTGTCGGTATTCGTTGGTCTGATCATCACCAACTGTATCGTTATGGGCCGCGCGGAAGGTTTCGCCATGACCAATCCGCCGCTGATGAGCTTCCTGGATGGTATCGGTAACGGTCTGGGTTATTCGGTTATTCTGCTGTTCGTGGCGTTCTTCCGTGAGCTGCTGGGTGCCGGTTCGCTGTTCGGTGTAAGCCTGATGCCTGTCGTTAACGAAGGCGGCTGGTACGTACCGAATGGCCTGCTGCTGCTGCCGCCGAGTGCGTTCTTCATCATCGGCCTGGCAATCTGGGGCCTGCGTACCTGGAAGCCGGAGCAAGTAGAAGAGCCTGACTACAAGCTGTCTCGCCATACCGTCAAGGAGGCCTTCTGATGGAACACTATCTGAGCCTCCTGCTTAAGGCGATCTTTGTTGAAAACATGGCGTTGGCGTTCTTCCTGGGGATGTGTACCTTCCTGGCCATCTCCAAGAAGATCGAAGCGGCGACTGGTCTGGGTATCGCCGTTGTGGTGGTACTGACGGTCACCGTACCGGTGAATAACCTGCTTTATAACACCATCCTGCGTGAAGGTGCTCTGGACTGGGCCGGTCTGCCGAATGTGGACCTGAGCTTCCTGGGCCTGCTGACATACATCGGTGTTATCGCCGCGATCGTACAGATCATGGAAATGGTGCTGGATAAATACATTCCGGCCCTGTACGCGGCGCTGGGTGTGTTCCTGCCGCTGATTACGGTTAACTGCGCCATCATGGGTGCGTCACTGTTCATGGTAGAGCGTGACTACACCTTTGGGGAAAGTGTGGTGTATGGCTTCGGCGCTGGCGTTGGCTGGGCTCTGGCCATCATTGCTCTGGCGGGTATCCGTGAAAAGCTCAAGTACAGCGATGTTCCGAACGGACTGCGTGGCCTTGGCATCACCTTCATTACCGTTGGTCTGATGTCACTGGGTTTCATGTCGTTCTCAGGCATCTCACTGTAATTCACCCGGTGATTCGGTTTAACGAAAAGGCGAGACCATGAATACAGAAATTATTCTCGGCGTGGTCATGTTCACCGTTATCGTTCTGGCGCTGGTTGCGGTTATCCTCGCAGCCCGCTCCAAGCTGGTAAGCACCGGTGACGTGACCATTGAGATCAACGACGACCCCGAGCACACGCTCAAGACCGCCGCGGGCGGCAAGCTGCTGGGTACTCTGGCCAATAGCGGCATCTACCTGTCCTCTGCTTGTGGCGGTGGCGGTACCTGTGCCCAGTGCAAGTGCAAGGTTCTGGACGGCGGTGGCGCCATGCTGCCCACGGAAAAGACACACTTCACCAACCGCGAAGAAAAAGAAGGCTGGCGTCTGTCCTGCCAGGTTCCTGTGAAGCAGGACATGAAGATCGAAGTGCCTGAAGAGTTCTTCGGTGTGAAGAAGTGGGAATGTGAGGTTATCTCCAACCACAACGTGGCCACCTTCATCAAGGAACTGGTACTGAAGCTGCCGGAAGGCGAGGAAGTGGACTTCCGCGCCGGCGGTTACGTGCAGCTGGAGTGTCCTCCGTATGAAATTCCGTTCAAGGATTTCAACATCGAGGAAGAGTTCCACGAAGACTGGGACAAGCACGATATCTGGCGCTACAAGGGCGTGAACAAGGAAGAAACCATCCGGGCCTACTCCATGGCGAACTACCCGGAAGAAAAAGGTCTTCTCAAGTTCAACATCCGTATTGCCACGCCACCTCCTGGTACCGACCATCCGCCGGGTATCATGTCCACTTACGTGTTCAACCTGAAGCCGGGCGACAAGGTTACCGTGATGGGACCGTTTGGTGAGTTCTTCGCCAAGGATACCGATGCGGAAATGGTATTCATCGGTGGTGGTGCCGGTATGGCGCCGATGCGTTCTCACATCTTCGACCAGCTCAAGCGCCTGAACTCCAAGCGCAAGATCAGCTTCTGGTACGGTGCGCGTAGCGTACGCGAAATGTTCTATGTGGAAGACTTCGACGGTCTGGCTGCAGAGAACGACAACTTCGAGTGGCACGTGGCGCTTTCAGACCCCCTGCCAACCGATGACTGGAACGGCCCTACGGGCTTTATCCACAACGTGTTGTACGAAAACTATCTGAAGGACCATCCTGCTCCGGAAGACTGTGAGTTCTACATGTGTGGACCCCCAATCATGAACGCGTCTGTGATCAAGATGTTGAAAGATCTTGGTGTAGAGGACGAGAACATCATGCTGGATGACTTCGGAGGTTAATCAGACCGCATGACATCCCGCATGTTCCGACCCGCCAGGGTAGCCGTGGTCAGCGTCTTTATGGCGCTGGCTCTGGCCACCCTGGCGGGTTGCTCGTTTCAGGAAGAGGAAAAAGTCTGGGAGATCTCTGGTGGGATTTTCGGGACGACCTATCACATTAACGTCGTATTGCCAGAAGATGAGCAACGGCTTCAGACTCTGGCCAAGGGCATCGAGAGTACGCTGGATCAGGTGGACAATACCATGTCGACCTGGAAGCCGGATTCCGAGCTGTCTCAGCTGAACAGTCTGCAGGACCAATCGGAGTGGATTGAGCTTTCGCCGGCATTGTTCGAGGTTATCCGGCGGTCAGTAGAGATCGCTGAACTGACTGACGGCGCCTTTGATGTGACCATTGGCCCGGTAGTGAATCTCTGGGGGTTTGGCCCCAAGGCGAGGCCTGAACAGATTCCCTCCGATGATGAACTGAATGCCGTACTCGGCGGCACCGGCTGGGAGCACCTGGAGTTCGATGAATCGGCCAGTGCCATTCGCAGCGATAAGCCCCAGTACATTGATTTGTCGGGTATTGCCAAGGGCTATGGCGTGGATGCGGTGGCCCGTTACCTCGACAGTGAAGGTGTTGGCGCTTACCTTGTGGAAGTGGGCGGCGAAGTGCGTACCAATGGACGCAAGCCGGACGGTACCGCCTGGCGTCTGGCTATTGAGCAACCGATAGAGCAGGGCCGGGCAGTAAATAGTGTGGTGGCGCTGGATGCTCAGGCCATGGCGACGTCCGGCGATTATCGTAACTATTACGAATCGAACGGCCAGCGGTACTCCCATACAATAGACCCTGAGACGGGAAAGCCTATTGGTCATCGACTGGCCTCGGTTACGGTTATTGCAGAAGACTGTATGACGGCAGATGCTCTGGCAACCGGCTTTAATGTAATGGGTTTTGACAAGGCGATGGGCCTGGCAACCCGTGAAAACATTCCCGCATTTTTTATTGTGAGGGGAGACAACGGCTTTGAAACCCATCAAACACCGGCGTTCTCGTCTTACCTTGTCCAGTAAAGGAGGGCAGTAATGGGTACCTTTCTTTTGGTGTTGTTTATTGTGGTGCTGCTGATTGCCGGTATGTCGATCGGTGTGATTTTCGGTCGCAAGCCGATCAGCGGAACCTGCGGTGGTATTGGTGCCCTCGGGATCAGCACATCCTGTGAGATTTGCGGCGGTAATACCCAGAAATGCGAAGAGAGCCGGAGCGGCTCCGATGAGCCAGTAAAAGCGGAAGACCTGGCATACGATGCCACCAAGGCCGACAAGTAACCGCTCCCGGCCAACAATACATTAATAACTATAGCTACGCTCTCAGAGTGTAGATAAGGAGTCAGTGCGCGCATGGCAGAGCATCATTACGACGTGGTGGTTATTGGCGCCGGTCCTTCGGGGGAAGGGGCGGCAATGAATGCGGCGAAGCACAACAGGCGCGTCGCCATCATTGAAGATAAACCTACCGTTGGCGGTAACTGCACCCACTGGGGCACCATTCCGTCCAAGGCACTGCGTCACTCGGTCAAGCAGATAATCACCTTCAACACCAACCAGATGTTCCGGGACATTGGCGAACCTCGTTGGTTCTCGTTCCCGCGGGTCTTGCAGAATGCCCAGAAGGTGATTGGCAAGCAGGTGAAGCTGCGCACCCAGTTCTATTCCCGTAACCGGGTAGATCTGATCAACGGCCGTGCCGCATTTGTCGACAAGCACCGGCTGGAAATCCGTGGCAACAAATCGGTGGAAACCATCCATTTCAAACAGGCCATCATTGCCACCGGTTCCCGCCCCTACCTGCCGCCCGATGTCGACTTCCGTCATCATCGGATCTACAACTCAGACTCCATCCTGAATTTGTCCCACACCCCGCGGACCCTGATTATCTACGGTGCCGGTGTCATCGGGTCAGAATATGCATCCATCTTTGCGGGCCTGGGTGTCAAGGTAGACCTGATCAACCCGGGCAGTCGCTTGCTGTCGTTCCTGGATGATGAGATCTCCGATGCCCTGAGTTACCACCTGCGTAACAACGGTGTATTGGTTCGCCACAACGAGCAGTATGAATCTGTCAAAGGCGACGATCACGGGGTGGTCCTGTCGCTGCAATCCGGCAAGAAGATTCGGGCCGATGCCTTCCTGTGGTGTAACGGCCGCAGCGGCAATACCGAGAATCTGGGCCTTGAGAACGTGGGCCTGACACCGAACAGCCGGGGCCAGCTGGCGGTAGACGACCATTACCGCACGGAAGTCGAGCATATCTATGCCGCCGGCGATGTGATTGGCTGGCCGAGCCTGGCCAGTGCCGCTTACGACCAGGGGCGAGCCGCTTCGTCTGACATTACTCAGGATGAGTATTTCCGCTTTGTGGACGACGTGCCTACCGGCATTTATACCATCCCGGAAATCAGCTCTGTTGGTAAAACCGAGCGGGAACTGACTGAGGCCAAGGTGCCGTACGATGTTGGCCAGGCCTTCTTCAAGGATCTGGCGCGGGCGCAGATTACCGGTGAAGCCGTGGGCATGCTGAAGATTCTGTTCCACCGGGAAACCCGGGAAATTCTGGGTATCCACTGCTTTGGTGACCAGGCCGCCGAGATCGTTCACATCGGCCAGGCCATCATGAACCAGGAAGGGGAGGCCAATTCCCTGAACTATTTCATCAACACCACCTTCAACTACCCGACCATGGCGGAAGCCTACCGGGTAGCTGCCCTGAACGGCCTGAACCGGATCTTCTGATCAGGCCGTTGTCCATCAGAGCCTTGCTTCAGGCGGGCTCTGGTGCGGTTTCCCGTATCGGCAGGTTCAACACGGCCTTGGCCCGGTTATCGAAGAACATGCGGGTGCTGGTGGGGTAATCGGTAATAATACTGTCGACCCCCATCTCTTCCAGAAGCAACATGTCGTGGATACGGTTTACCGTCCAGGTAGACACATGCATGTTCCGCCGATGTGCCGTCTCGACCATACCTTTGGTCAGAATTTTCCAGTTCACACAGAAATATTCGCAGCCCAGCCGGGTAGCCAGGTTCAGTGGCTTGGGAAACTTGCGCTCGGCTACCAGGCCGATGCGTATGTTTTTGTCGCGCCGCCGGATTTCTCGCAGAAACCAGGGGTCGGACGAGGTGATGGCCGCCGTCTGGTACAAATCCCGGCGCTGGATGATCTCGGTCAGGCGATTACACAGGATATTCAGCCTGTGCCGTGCATCCTTTTTCACTTCCAGTTGAAGGTGCTCAATGTCATCAAACTGATCGAGCAGATTCTCCAGCGAGGGAATGCCGGTTTTCCGGGACCATGAGCTGGTATTGCGGCGCGCATCCATCTCGGCCAGTTCGGCGGCGGTATACTTGCCGACACTGCCTTTCTGGCCGGTGGTGCGGTCCACGGTCAGGTCGTGCACCAGCACAGGGATGCCGTCTTTAGACAGCACCAGATCCAGCTCAAAATGCCGGATGCCATGCCGGTGGGCATGGATGAAGCCAGGCATGGTGTTTTCCGGAGCCTCTCCTTTGGCTCCACGGTGACCATAAACGATCATTCTGCTGTAGTTTCCCTGAGGCGTTGGTAGATGGCCTGGCGTTTCTTCCAGGTCTCGTGGCACAGGCGAATATCTTCCAGGTAGGCCGGTAATTCGCTCATCAAAAGCGCCTGCGGGCCGTCTACCAGAGCTTTCTCCGGTTTCGGGTGGAAGTCCACCAATACCATGTTGGCGCCGGCAATGACGCCCTGTGCAGTTGCGTGCATTACATCCAGAATACCATCCGGTGACTGGTCCCGGCTGCCCACGGAGTGGGACGGATCCACACATACCGGCATGCGGGTCAGGCGTTTTACCGCAGGCACATGGGCAAAATCCACCATATTGCGGTGGGGCAGGCCGGCTTCGGTTTTCATACCGCGTAAACAGAAGATGACGTTGGCGTTGCCCTCGCTGGCCAGATACTCGGCTGCGTTCAGGGATTCATTCAGGGTGATACCGAAACCACGTTTGAGGAGCACCGGATAGGTGCTCTGCCGGCCAATGGCCTTCAGCAGTTCGAAGTTCTGGGTGTTGCGGGTGCCTACCTGCAGCATCACGCCGGTTGGCCGCCCGAGTTTTTCCAGGCAGGTGTCGATTTCCTCGATATGGCTTTCATGGGTGATTTCCATGGCAATCACCTTGATGCCATGCTTGCCTGCTTTCTCGAACACCCAGGGCAGGCAGCCCTTGCCGTGGCCCTGGAAGGAGTAAGGGTTGGTGCGCGGCTTGTAGGCACCCATTCGGGTACATACCTCACCGTTGTCTTCCAGCGCCTGCAGCATCATTTCCACATGCTCGGGTACGTCCACCGCGCAAAGGCCGGCGAAAATGTTCAGGTTGTTCTGGCTGAACTCCACGCCATTATAAGTAAACCCACTCTGGCGTTGGTCATCCTTGTGGCGGCCAAGAATCCGGTAATCCTCAGAAATCCGGATGGCGCGTTCCACCGCCGGCAGGGCTTCAATTTCTGCTTTTTCCAGGGATTTGGTGTCGCCCAGCAGGTAGATTTCGGTCAGTCGCTGGCTGGCACCCTGAATTTCGTGTACCCGGATGCTGACGCCCGGAAGGTTTTCCAGGTATTCCATGGTCTGGCGATAGGCTTCACTATCGAGCGCGGTGTTGGGGTGAAGAATGGCTAACATGGAATCTCCTTGAATCAGGATGCGGATTCTTCCGCCCGGTGACGGGCCTGCATGAACTCGCGATGATTAAGATGCAGCAGGTCTGCCATTCGGCGAATAAGGTGTTCCTCGTATTTGTCGATACGGCCGTCGGCAAAGGCTACCCGCCAGATGCTCTCCAACAGGGACTGCTTCTGTTGCTGATCCAGATGATCGTTAATCTGCCCGGTAAACTGATACAACGACGTGGCGTCCTCGGCGTGGGCCAGGGCATCGTTCAGGATTTCCTCAGCCTCTTCCCGGGTAATCTGATGAGCCTTCACCGCGCAGTCCACAATGGTCTTAAGTTCCCGCTCATCTTCCTGATTATCCACCCGTGACAGCTGCACCATCAGGGCGGTGGCCGCCACGGCCAGCTGGTGTGCATCCGGCTTGACCGGTTCCGACTCGGCAACGGAAAACAGTTTCTTCAGGCGTTCGATCATGGTCAGTTACTTTGTTTCAACAAATGTCAGGCCGCCTGCGCGAGCTGGCGAACCCGGTGCTCCAGTTCGATCTGGTCTGCCGCAAAACGGCGAATGCCATCAGCCAGCTTCTCGGTGGCCATGGCGTCTTCGTTGGATTCCCAGCGGAACTGCTTCTCGTTAATCTGTCCCGGCTTGTCGGGCGAGGAAGCCGTCTCCGGGTTGAGTTTCCTGGCCAGAGTGCCCTGATCATCCTTCAGCTCCTGCAGCAGTGCCGGACTGATGGTGAGCCGGTCGCACCCGGCCAGCATTTCGATTTCGCCGGTGTTGCGGAAGCTGGCACCCATGACCACCGTGTTGAAGCCATTGGCCTTGTAGTAATTGTAGATGCGTGAAACCGAAAGTACGCCAGGATCTTCCTCGGCCGGGTAGCTGTCGCGCCCGGAGCTGGCCAGGTGCCAGTCGAGGATACGGCCCACGAACGGTGAAATCAGATGGGCGCCGGCCTGGGCACACGCCACTGCTTGCACAAAAGAGAAAAGCAGCGTCAGGTTGCAGCGGATGCCTTCCTTCTCAAGCTGCTCTGCTGCACGGATACCCTCCCAGGTGGAGGCAATCTTGATCAGAACACGGTTAGTGTCCACGCCCTGGCGGTCGTAAAAGTCCACCAGGCGGCGGGCACGCTCCAGAGTGGCGGAGGTGTCGAAGGACAACCGGGCATCTACCTCGGTGGAGACCACGCCCGGAATCAGCCCGAGAATTTCCTTGCCAGCCAGCACTGCCAACATGTCGGTTGCGACCGTAAGTTGTTCGGCATCCGAGCCACCGTGTTTGGCCGCATAGGCCACGGCCTTTTCCAGCATGGGCCGATACGCCTCTGAGGCCGCGGCCTTCAGCAACAGAGAAGGGTTGGTGGTGGCGTCTTCCGGGCGCCAATGCCGGATGGCATCGATATCGCCGGTGTCGGCCACAACAGTGGTCATGGTTTTGAGCTGTTCGAGTTTGCTGTTCATTCGTCCTGTCATCCCGATGGTTCGGTGTTATGCGGGCATTCATCCACAATGCCCTTTTAACTCCTACAATAACGGCAGCTTACGACAGTAACAAGACAACAAAAGGTATGGTGGCAATCAGGTTTCCAAACTGGGTTCCGGTTCTCTGACTTTCGCCAGCGCCTGTTCGACCACTTCCAGCCCGGAGCCGGGTTTGTTGGCATTCTCACTCAGGTGACGGCGGAACTGCCGTCCCCCCGGCTGCCCGAGGAACAGGCCCATGATATGGCGGGTAATGTGGGTGAGGTACACGCCCCGGTCCAGTTCCTGCTGAATGAACGGGAACATGGCCCGGAGGGCCTCATGGCGGCTGGTAACGGCCGGTGGCTCACCAAATAGTTCAGTGTCTACCTCGGCCAGCAACCAGGGATTGTGGTAGGCCTCTCGCCCCAGCATCACGCCATCGGTGTGGGCCAGATGCTCATGGCAGTCCTCGAAGGTCTTGATGCCGCCATTGATGATAATCTCCAGGTCTGGATAGGCCTGTTTCAGACGATACACCCAGTCGTATTTGAGGGGTGGAATATCGCGGTTCTCCTTCGGGCTCAAGCCTTCAAGAACGGCGATGCGGGCATGCACAATGAACGTTTTGCAGCCGGCTGCTGACACGGTTTCAATAAACTCGCACAGCTCCTCCCAGGATTCCCGGCCGTTAATACCAATGCGGTGCTTTACCGTAACCGGAAGGTCGGTGGCTTCAATCATTGCGGCCACGCCCTCTGCTACCTTGTCTGGATGACCCATCAGGCAGGCGCCGATCATGTTGTTCTGCACCCGGTCGCTGGGGCAACCCACGTTCAGGTTAACCTCGCTGAATCCGAACTGTTGCGCCAGCCGCGCGCAATGGGCCAACTCGTTAGCGTCGCTGCCGCCGAGCTGAAGCGCCAGCGGATACTCTGAAACATCGTGGCGCAGAAAGCGCTCGGTATCGCCATGGATGAGCGCACCTGTGGTGACCATTTCCGTATAAAGCAGCGCCCGCTTGCTGAGGATGCGGGCCAGGTAACGAAAGTGCGGGGTGGTCCAGTCCATCATGGGGGCGACGCAGAAGCGACGGGACAGGGCCTTTGTGGTGGCTTGCTCAGAAGTCATCGTATTCCGGATACAGAAAAATTCGGAGTGGAGTCTAACACGAAATATGATCAGCCCTGCCTCCGTAGTATCCTAAGTCCGGTTCTCTATACCTGCATGGAGCAATCCAATTTATCGGAACGACTGGATGATGCCGCGCTCGCCAAGATCCCCAGCCAGCTTCTTTCGGGCCCTCTGGTTCTGTTTGGTTGCTGTGGTGGCGGGTGCCCTGACACTCTCTCAGGCAAACGCCACGCCATGGGCGTTCTCGCTCCAGCAAGGCCGGATGGACCTGGCCCTGCCCGATTACGAAATAGCAGGCTGGAAAGCGACTGGCATTCACGCAGATATCGTCAATTCCGTTGAGGCAAGTAATGAGCAGGTTGACGTTACCTTCCGCCCGGGTTCCCGGCTGACAATAGCCCGCATTGCCCGGCAATCCGGAAACACCGCCGTAGAGTTAATTGATGTCCAACTGGATCTCGCGGATACCGAAGTAACCGTTGATCTTGGCGCCCCGGGTGCTATGCCGGAACGCACCCGCATCTCCGGAAATGTGCGCATCGACGTAGCGGAAATCCGCCACCCGAGCCTGAAGCCCCAACGCTGGTGGTTTCAGGGCAAGGCGAGCGGAACGCTGGCAGATCTGGAGCTTGAAGGGACGCTGAATGCCAACTCTGGCCTGACAGCCAATCTCGTCTTGCGTAGCGGGTCGGAGAGCAACTTTACAGCCGACATCCGCGCGGCCATGGCTGCGCAGAACGCAGGAGAGGCGCTTGCGGCCACCCTCTTGAACTGGCCGGAATTGCTCTCCCTGGACAGCGGTGAACTAACACTTCAGGCAAATCTCGGGGTGGAGTCCAATGAACCGCTGGCGGTGGATGCCTGGCTAGACCTTGCTGACGTTTCCGGGGTAATAGACCGCACGGCGGTCACCAACCTGAACGGACGCCTGATGTTTGCCCTGGAAGCGGACACATTGACCGCCGCCCTACGAGACATCCGGATAGGCGAAGTCGATTCCGGAATCGGTATTGGGCCGATTCAGCTCCTGGCGGATTACGAAGCCAACCTGGCTGCGCCGCTCAGGGGGCAGCTTGCCGTTCAGCAGGCGACAGCCGAGTTTCTGGGTGGCCGGCTTCGCGTAGCGCCGCGCACTGTGGATCTCTCGAATCGGCCCTGGCATGTTCCCATTGATGTCTATGATCTTTCGCTGGAGCGACTGCTGCAGGTGTATCCGGCAGAGGGCTTCTCCGGCACCGGCAGGTTAACGGGCAGGATTCCGGTCGCGGTGACCGACGCCGGTGTGAGAGTAGACCAGGGCGCATTGGAAGCGATATCTCCAGGCGGCAAGCTCATCATGCCGGCCGAGCGACTGCAGACCATGTTGGGCAGCAGCGATGCCATGGAGCTGGTAGTGCAAGCTTTGCAAAACTTTCACTATTCGGTGCTGGAGAGCACGATAGACTACGATGAAGAGGGCAGGTTAGCACTCGGCCTGAGGCTGGAAGGCGAGAATCCGGATCTCCGTGGCGGGCAGCCTGTTGTGCTCAACATCAATCTTGAAGAGGATATCCCCGCCCTGTTAACCAGCCTTCAGCTGAGTGGCAGAGTGAACGAAGCCGTGACCGAAAGGGTTCGGGAACGGTTACAACAATCCGGGCAGGAGGCAGTGCCATGACAAACCTATGGCGTTGGTGCCGGCCACTGGCGGCCAGAACATTCCTGGTTTTAATGTTGCCGCTGGCGCTATTTGCGTGCACACCCACTGTGCAGATGGCGGCACCAAAAGAACCGATTACCGTCAACCTGAACGTAAAGATTCAGCACGAGATCTACGTAAAGGTGGACAAAGAAGTAGACGAACTGTTCAGCGAACAGGGGCTGTTCTGAGCAGCGCCGGACAATGCCAACGGCTGACCAAGGGGTTGAATATGAAACGATTGATACAACTGGGCGCCTTTGTGTTGGCGCTCGCCATAGCAATACCGGCGCTGGCCATGGGACTGGAAGAAGCGAAACAGAAACTGGACACGGCTAAACAGCAGGGTCTGGTGGGGGAAACGCCAACTGGCTACCTGGACGTAGTGCGTGCAGAAGGCGATGCCCAGGCTGTGGTGAAAGCCATTAACCAGGCCCGCCGGGATGAATACACCCGCATTGCTGAAAAACACGACATTCCGGTGACACAGGTTGAAACCGTGGCCGGTCAGAAAGCCATTGAAAAAACGCCCTCAGGCCAGTTTGTGTTGATCAACGGCAAATGGGTGAAGAAGTAAGTCTCAATCGGCCGCTGGGGCCTGCTGCCGAATGGGAGCGGAACCCGTGCTGGCCGACCAGAGCGGATAGGGAATACCTGCCAGCCGGTTCATCACAAAGGCATGGGCCAACAGCAACGCCACCCCCGCCATGAGCACTGGCAACTGCGCCGGGTTGGGCATCAGGCCCAGGGAAACGATCAGTGCCGTGGCACCGGCCGGAGGGTGAGCCACCCGAAACACCACCATCAGGCAGCTGGTAAGCCCCAGCGACAACGCCGCCGCACCCACCCTGGGCAGATCAACACCGGTCATGAATGCCGAAGCCTGCCCCTGCAGCCCGAAAATGTACAGAGCCAGCAAGCCCATCAGTGCGCCAATCAGGTGCCCGCAGAGTGTATTTCTGGGAGACGCCGGTTGCGCCATGGGCACATAGAACAGAATAAAAGCGGTGGCACCGAGGGAGGGGAAAATGAAAGCCTCCTGCGTAACCAGCGCCACAAACGACACCAAAGCAATACTGAACCCGCCATTAACCAGGTTGAACACCGCCATCACCGTGGTACGGCTGTACTTGCTCGCCAGGCGCTCCAGGTGCAGCGCCTGAACCAGGCCTTTGGCCAGCTGCCAGCGGAGTTGTTCGTTCCTGCGTCCCATACTGCCTGTTCATGCCCTGAATTGGTGCGTTAAAGGGTGCGGGATGATAAGCACTGACGAATATCAAAGCAAACAGGGATTTTCGATAATGGTTAAGAGCTTTATGAATAACCTGAGCTTTTGTCAGAAAGAAAGCGCATAAAAATACCGGGTTCCCTTTCCGCTCATAACACCGTATTTTCTGGGAAACCGTTGACCAAAGAGTGCGGCATGGGAAGCAATTGGCTGATAGGCATTGATCTGGGTGGCACCAAAACCGAAGTCATCCTGATGGACCGGCAAAGCCAGGAGCATTACCGCCAACGGGTACCAACCAGCGTCGGCAACTATCAAGCCACCCTGCAAACCATCCACGCCCTGGTACAAAAGGCTGAAGCCCACGCCGGCACCAGCGGAATACGTGTGGGCATAGGCATACCTGGCAGCGTTTCGGGCAAAACCGGCCGCATTAAAAACGCCAACTCCACCTGGCTGAACGGCCAGCCCATGCAGCAACATCTGCGTGAACTCCTGCAACGGCCGGTAACCCTGACCAACGATGCTAACTGCCTGGCGCTTTCGGAAGCCACAGACGGAGCCGGGCGCAACCACCACACGGTATTCGCCGCCATACTGGGCACTGGGTGCGGCGCCGGCATCAGCGTGAACGGCCAGCTGCTGACCGGCCCCAACGGTGTAGCCGGCGAATGGGGCCATAACCAGCTACCCTGGACACCGGAAACTGAACTGCAACAGCGCCCCTGCTTTTGTGGCCGGTATGGCTGCATCGAAACCTTTCTTTCCGGAACCGGGTTGTCACTCACCCACAAACTGCGCACCGGACAGCAACTGCCCGCTCACACCATTGTTGAAAACGCACGAAATGGCGACTCGCAAGCCACCGACACCCTGCAGCAATACCTGGAGCACCTGGCCCGGGGCCTGGCCGCCGTTATCAACGTGCTGGACCCGGACATCATCGTGCTGGGTGGCGGCATGAGTAATGCTGAACAGATCTATCGGGAACTGCCCGGAAGGCTGTCCAGCTATGTGTTTGGTGGTGAATGTGATACGCCTGTGGCCAGAGCTCTCCATGGGGATTCCAGTGGGGTTAGAGGGGCGGCTTGGTTGGCTAACGTCTGATTGATCGTAATGGCGTTGTATTTAATCAAATTTTCGGAAGTCCTTGGATATCGGAACGCCTGAGGCTAAGGTTTCTTCAAGAATTCGTTAGCAACCAAGTAATGATGGCGGTCTTAGTGTCGAACTGATCGGCGTCATCAACATGGACAGTACCTGATGCAACAAACCGGAATCTACGAGCAGCTAATCACCAAACTCATTGAAAGCCGACTGGATAGAGACAAGTTCTACGTTGGTGAACGCCAGCTCAACAGCGCCGAAGCCTCGGTGTGGCTGTCACGATTCCTCTCCAACATTATGGAATTTGCCATTGAAGCCGTGCCGTCGGGAGAGGATCGGCTTCAGGAACAAATCGAACTCTCCAACCAGCTACTGATGTGGCTCAAGAGCCAGATTTCAGACGAAGGCTTTCTGGAAGAGAACCTGCTCAATAGCCAGGGAAAGATCCTGACGGCTCTGTACGAGTTGGAAAACCCGGTTGCAGCCAACCTCAAACAGTACGTTGAAGACATCTTCCCGCTTACCGGTCTAACCCAAAGCGAGCTGTTCTCCGGCAGCAATGCTGGCCTGTCGCTGGAATCGGAACTCAAACGCGAAATTCTGTCGGCAGACAAGATTTACTGGCTGGTGTCGTTCATCAAATGGGCCGGCATCCGCATTTTCCGGAAAGAGCTGGAAGCCTTCACCACGAGTGGCCGAGAGCTGAAAATCATCACCACCTCCTACATGGGGGCAACGGATGCCAAAGCCGTTGAGTATCTGGCGAGCCTGCCAAATACGGAAGTGAAGCTGAGCTACAACACAGAGCGTGAAAGGCTGCACGCCAAAAGCTATTTGTTTCTCCGGAATACCGGCTTTCACACCGGTTACATTGGTTCATCAAACCTATCCCGATCGGCGCTGACCAACGGCCTTGAGTGGAACCTGAAAATCACCTCTCAGGAAATTCCCCACATCATCAACAAATCTCTCAGCACCTTTGAAACCTATTGGGCTTCGGAAGACTTTGAGAGGTTCGATGGTCAGGCTGAGAGTACCGAAAAACTCAATAGAGCCCTGAAGCAGCAAAAAGGCTTGGATGCTCCAGGCATCTCCCACTATTTCGAAATCACGCCGTTCGCCCACCAGAAAGACATTCTGGAGCAGCTGTACGTGGAAAGGGACGTGCACCAGCGTTTCCGTAACCTTGTGGTGGCCGCCACCGGCACTGGCAAGACGCTGATCTCGGCTTTTGATTTTCAGCGCTTCCTGAAAGCAAAACCAAACGCTCATTTTCTATTTGTGGCGCACCGGGAAGAAATTCTGCGCCAAGCCCGCGAAGCCTACCGTGGCGTTCTGAGAAACAATGCCTTTGGTGAACTTTGGGTGGGCGGCCAGTTGCCTGAGCACTACCGCCAGTTGTTCGTGTCGATTCAGACCCTGAATAACCAGTTGGACCAGCTGAAACTGACCGAAGACTATTACGATTACATCGTGATCGACGAAGTGCACCACATCGCCGCATCCAGTTACCGGGCGGTGCTGGAGCACTTCTCCCCTGAGATACTGCTGGGCCTGACCGCGACTCCGGAGCGGCACGACGGTGGCGATATTCTCAGTGATTTTGGCGGCGTGATTGCCGCCGAACTCCGGCTGCCGGAAGCCATCAACCGCCGCCACCTTTGCCCCTTCCAATACTTCGGCATAGATGACGATACCGACCTGCGCGCCATTCCTTGGAATCGTGGCCGTTACGATGTGGTTCAGCTAACCAATCTCTACACCCACAACCAGAGCCGGGTAGACAAGATCCTGCGCAGCCTGCGGGAAATCGTCACCGACATTACCAGCATGAAAGCCCTCGCTTTCTGTGTAAGCCGTGAACACGCGACCTTCATGGTGGAGCAACTTCTGCTTCACGGCATCAGGGCCGATGTGCTCACCAGTGACAACAGCCACGAACGCCAACAAAAGCAGCAAGCCATTCGTTCCGGGCAAATCAACGTGCTGTGTGTGGTCGACATCTTCAACGAAGGCGTCGATATTCCGGAAGTGGACACCTTGTTGTTCCTGCGCCCCACCGAGAGCCTGACCATCTTCCTGCAGCAACTCGGCCGTGGACTGCGTTTGGCAGACGACAAAGACTGCTGCACGGTTCTGGATTTCGTGGGCAACTCCCGGCCTGAGTATGATTTTGCCAATAAATTCCGAGCACTGGTGGGTAAGTCAGAACGCTCAATTACAGAGGAACTGAAGCAGGGCTTTCCCCATGCACCACTGGGTTGCCGAATTGAGCTCACCAAGAAAACCCAGGAAATGGTGCTGAGCAACATCCGGCAAGCCACGCTGACCATGAAGCGGCTGGTATCTCTTGTTCGGCAGTTCCGACAGCACTCCACTCAGCCACTCACACTGAAGAACTTTTTAACCCATCATCCCCATATCGACTTGAACGAGCTCTACAAACGGGGCAGCTGGGCCGAACTGGTGAGTAAAGCGAAAGACGAAGACGTAGCCGATGACTCGCCGTTCAAACTAGCCAGGAAGGCCATCTATAACCGGATTTTGATTTGCGACGATCACCAGTATCTGCTGTTCCTCAAGAAGCTATGCCTGGCCGGGTTTAACTGGGACGACGCCTGCAATCGCCAAGCCCTGATGTGCCATTACGACTTCTGGCAGAAAGCCGGGCCGGAGCTGGAGTTTGATTCGCTGGCACAAAGCCTGGCAGCACTCAGCAAGCTGGGGCTGGAGCAGGAGCTGGCGGACGTGCTCGACTGGAAACTGTCGAAAACCAAGCACGAACAGCCGGCCATGCCGGAGTTACAGGAAGTACCGTTACGATTGCACGCCCGCTATTCCCGAGAGCAGATTCTGGTTGGCTTTGGCGCCATGACCTTCGAGCACCAGCCACCATCGAGGGAAGGTGTATATGTCATTCAGGATCAAAATGTTGAGCTGCTGTTTGTCACCTTGGACAAAAACGAAAAGCAGTTCTCCCCAACCACCATGTACCACGACTACGCCATCAATGAGCAGTTATTCCACTGGCAGTCGCAAAACAGCTCCCGGCCTGACCGTGGCAAAGGGAAGGACTATATTCAACACCAAGCCATCAACAAGCGTTTGTTCATGTTTGTAAGAGAGCAGGCGAAAGACGAATTTGGCCGCACCATGGGGTTTGTGAATTACGGAGAGGTGGATTACGTGTCTCATACCGGTTCGCAACCCATGAGTATTACCTGGAAGCTACGAACGCCGATGCCAAACTTTATGTGGCAACAGGCGGCCAAGCTGGCGGTGGCATGAGTTACGGTCCCTACAACAAGAACGCCCAAAAATTCTTCACCCAATACCAGTCCCTGACCTTCGAACAGGTCCATAGCCACTGGCTCCCCCAGTTGGACAAGAAAACCGGCCTGGCGCTGGACGTAGGTGCCGGAAGCGGCCGGGATGCACTTGCCCTGGCCGAACGTGGCTGGGATGTGGTGGCAGTGGAACCGGCGGCGGAGTTGCGTCGCCTGGGTGAAACCGCAACAGCTCACCGGAGCATCCAGTGGGTGGATGATGCTCTGCCTGATCTGAGCGAGATCCGCAAACTCAGTTACCGCTTTGATCTGGTTCTGGTGTCGGCGGTGTGGATGCATCTTCCTCCAACTTCCAGGGAGAGGGCGTTCCGGATTTTAACGGAGCTGCTGGCACCGTCCGGTATGTTGGTTATCACGCTGCGCCATGGGCCTGGTGATGGTGAGCGCCAGTTCTACGAAGTCTCGAAGGCCGAGCTGGACAGTTTTGCCCGCCACCGGGCGGTTATGCCGGTGCCTTTGCCGGATATGCCGCGTGTGGATCAGCTGAAACGCGAAGATGTGTGGTGGGAAACCGCGGTATACCGTCTGCCGGATGATGGTACGGGAGCATTGCCCACGCTGCGGCATATCATCATCAACGACAACAAATCCTCCACGTACAAATTGGGCTTGCTGCGAACCCTGGTGCGCATGGCAGACAGTGCGCCGGGGCTGGTGCTTAACCGCTCGGATGACTGGGTAGAGCTGCCACTTGGGGCAGTGGGGCTGTTCTGGATCATGCTTTATCACCCGTTGGTGCTAAAGCATCACTTGCGGCAGGCGCCGGGTTCGCGGGGGCTGGGTTTTGCCGGCGACGATTTCTACGAGCTGGGTAAACTGTCGCCGTTGGATTTTCGAGTCGGCTTGTCTCTGTCTGCGCAGGTTGCTCCCGTGGTTATGCGGGCAATCAAACTGGCAGCTTCGAACATTCTCAAGAATCCCGCCCACTTCACCACCTGGCCGGGCACCAACCGTCAGATCTTTGAGGGTGGAACCAGCCGGCTGACGATTCGCAATGAGGCTGTCCGTCTGGATAAGGAGACCCTGGCCCGGTTCGGGCGTTTTCGCGTGCCGGCCACGCTTTGGGATACCTTTAGCCGCTATGCCTGCTGGGTGGAACCGGCCATCGTAAATGAATGGATCAATCTGATGGGTAGCTGGGAAGCCAGGTATACAACGGAGACCTATCATCAGGCTTTGCAGTGGGTAGAAGGGCGGCGTGACACGTCTGTGGTGCGCAAACTGGTAGAGCAACAGCTTTCTGCTAGACCGGTGGAGTGCGTGTGGACAGCCAGGAATCTTTCCCATATTCGATACGATATCGACCACTGTTTTCCCTGGTCTCGCTGGAACAATAATGATCTCTGGAACCTGTTGCCGGCCTCTCATACTGCCAATGCGGCAAAGTCAGAAAAACTACCGGCTGATTCATTACTGAAACAGGCCCGCCCCAGAGTAATTGAATGGTGGGAGCACGTTATCATCGGCACCGAGCGCGAGCCGCAGTTTTTCTCGGAAGCAGAGGCGTCACTGCCACTTCTCGGGGCGAGCCGCACGATCGATAGCGTGTTTGAGGGGATGTTGCAGCAACGTTTGCGCCTTAAGACCAATCTTCAACTGGCAGAGTGGTTGGGTATGTGATTGCTGTGGCGCTTCAAGGCTGGCTTATGGTGCCAGCGCTTCCACCAACTCCCCAGCCGAAACCTCCCTGCACCCACTCGCATTCTGCCCACTCCACAATGGAGAAAAATCGCCAGAGCCTGCAGCTTCAGCCGCTGCCCTGAGCGGCGCGATGGCGTTGGTTGCCAGTGGAAATGCCGGTGCGAGATCTGATATTGGCCCGAGTTCTCGCATTATCCGGTTCACAATGCCCCGGGCGGGGCCGCCGGAAAACAGGTTTGTCAGGGCGGTGTGCCTGGCCTGCGGGCTTTTGAGTGCCTGCCGGTGCAGGGGGCGGGTGGTTGCCTCGGGACACAGCATAAACGCCGTGCCAATCTGCGCTGCCGCTGCGCCAAGCTTCAACGCGGCCTGTACTCCCTCTGCAGTTGCAATGCCACCGGCCGCGATAACGGGAATGTTCACGGCGTCCACAATCTGAGGCAACAGGGCGAAGGTGCCCATTTGTGTAGTCATGTCCTTCGTAAGAAAAATCCCTCGATGACCGCCCGCTTCCAGCCCTTGGGCGATAATTGCGTCTGCGCCGTGTTGTTCCAGCCAGATGGCTTCCTCCACAGTCGTGGCGGTAGAGAATATCTTTGCCCCGGCTTGCCGGACTCTATCCAGCAATGCCGGTTCTGGTAGCCCGAAATGGAAGCTCACCACTGCCGGGCGGGAGGCTTCCACAATAGCTGCGGATTCTTCGTTGAAAGGCATGCGGCCGGGGCCGTTGCTGATGGTGGCTGGATCTATCTCGAATTCTTGGTAATAGGGCGCCAGTGCCTGCCTCCATCCGGCCTCCTGCGGGTCATTCGGGGTGGGCGGTGTATGGGCGAAAAAATTGAGGTTATAGGGGCCACCCTGGGTGGCTTCATTCAGTGCCTGAAGTTCTTTTTTCAGTGCATCGGGGCCGAGCATGGCGCAGGGCAGAGAGCCGAGGCCGCCGGCGTTGGTAACTGCCGCTGCCAGGCGATAATCCTGAACGCCGGCCATGGGGGCCTGGATGATGGGTTTTTCGATATCCAGTGCTGCCAGTAATGAATGGCGATTTGATGATGTCATTCTTTGTATTCTCCAAAACTCGTGTGAAGGCCCCTCACCACTCCTCGTCCTTTTGTTGGCCCCGAACGGTTCTGAGTATCTGGTCTCTAACTCCCTCTTGCTCCAGTTGTGCCAATACCTCGGCAAGTTCTTCGGCAAGTTCGACATGGTGACGATTGAGGTAGTGGTGGAGGGTAAAGCTGGCTACTGGCTCTGGCAATATGTGCAGGTGATGCCATTCAGAGTTTACCAAGGGTGTAATGCCTTCGATGCTGGCTACGAAGGCCAAGTCAACCCGTCGCATTTCGAGCAGTGTTCGCACCTGTTCATAGCTTTCTGCGTGAATGGGTTCCATGCCCAACGCTTTGGCGGTATTTTCGGCGATTATTATGCCCCGGCGCACGGCTACTTTCAGTGGGTCGTCTGCGTGGGATTCGGGCAGTTCTTGAATTTCCCGGTTACGCACCACCACGTGAAGCTTGCCCTTGAGTAGTGGAAAATCCACTCTGACGAGGTTCGGATAGCCGTCGGCTACGGTTTCTATGCGGAACAGGTCGCCGTCCAGTTTGCCGCTATCCGCCATCAGCAACGCCCGGCGAGAAGGGGCGACCAGGGTCGTCATGTTCATTTCCAGCCGCAGGTAAGCGGTTTCCAGTATCTGGACCGCGGCGGTGGTGCTGGGCACGTCGTCTATAACGGCAATGCGCACTTCGTCTGGTCGCTCGCTCGCGGTGAGCGCAGCGGGTAATTGGCTGAGTCCGGCCAGAATCCCTGCGCAAAACAGGTTTTTAAGGTGCACGCTATTTCCCCTCTGCTCCATTGAAGGGCCTATCGACATACTAGTTCCTATTCTTGTCGATGCTTGTTTTTTTCGGTTACTGAACTTTGCGACCGGTGTATTCCGAGAAGTCCGGCTTCTGTGGCTGGTGCTGGTCGTCGGTCATATAGGCAGAGGTCAGCACGAACTCTGCGGTGGCCCGGTTGCAGGCTACGGGGATGTTCCAGAGGGCGGCTATGCGCAGCAGGGCCTTGATGTCCGGGTCGTGGGGCTGAGGCTCGAGAGGGTCCCAGAAAAACACCAGCAGGTCGATTTCGCCCTCGGCAATCTTGGCGCCGATTTGTTGGTCGCCGCCCAAAGGTCCGCTCAGCAGGCAGTTGAGGTCTGTTCGCCCGAGGCTTTCACTCAGTAGCCGGCCGGTGGTACCGGTGGCATATAAGCGCAGCGGGGCAAGCCGGGTGCGGTTTTCGTTTGCCCAGTCCACCAGTTCCTTTTTCTTGTTGTCGTGCGCCACCAGGGCAACGGATTTTACAGCCATGTTGCGTCCTTTGTTCTGTGAGAGTCCGTGAAAGGGGTAGAGTGTTTCATAAACGCGTGGCCCGGGAAATAGGACGATGGCGGCATCACACCGGCCCCCGTTGCGTCAATAGCCAAACTCGGGGCATTGGCCGGCATTGAAGGCATGGAGGATTGTAGTGGCCGGGAGTAGGCTGGCGGGATAATAACGATTTGCGGAGCGTGCGGTATGACAGGTGGTAAGGCACACAAGCATTCTGAGAAGCAGGTATACATCACCGGTGGTGCCAGTGGTATCGGCCTGGAACTGGCGCGGACTTACCTGCGTTCAGGAACGGCGGTTACCCTGTTTGATATTCAGCCCACGGAATCCGCAGTGCAGGCTTTGGCGGCCATAGCCAAGCCGGCATCCGTTCGGTCGTTCGCCATGGACGTAACCAAACCGGGTGGAGTGAGAGAGGCCTTTGCATCCGCGGCGGAGTCTTCACCGCCAGACCTGGTTATTCATTGCGCGGGTATTGCCATTGCGGCCGATTTCGAAGCCATAGACGACGATGCCTATGCCCGGGTGATCAACATCAACCTGGTGGGCTCACGCAATGTGGTGGCTGGCGTGCTGCCCCATATGAAAGCGGGGGCGCACCTGGTGATGGTTGCTTCCATGGCCGGCTTGGTGGGCTGTTACGGGTACGCGGCTTATTGTGCTTCCAAATACGGAGTGGTGGGGTTAGCTGAGGTGTTGCGCATCGAGCTGGCAACGCGGAGCATTGATGTCTCTGTGGTGTGCCCTCCGGAAGTGGAAACGCCGATGGTAGAGGCGGAGCGCTTGAATCGCCCCAGGCAAACCGAAGCGCTGAAGTTGATGGCCGGCACCTTGCCTTTGAATGTTGCCGTGGCGCAGATCCGCAAAGGTATCGATCGCCGTCGGTTTATGATCATTCCGGGTTGGCGGGCCAGGGGGCTTTGGTTTACCAACAAGCTGCTCCCGGGGTACTGGACGCGAACGCTGGCCGACTATCTTGTCAGCAGGTCGTCGCATTCGTAGGTTGTTGATGCGGGTGATCATTTTTTGGCCGTTTGATGTATGACCTTTGTCAAGCCCATGGTACCCTAGGCACCTTCTTTCTTTGCTGCCTGTTTGGTTTGTTGGTTGCGCTGCCTCCATGACGTTTTTCAGAGTTCTGACGGTTCTTTCACTCCTTTTCCATGTGCCGGTTTTATCCGCCGAGAGCCCGAGAAATGTTGGCTTTTACTATGGCCACGAGTCACCGATAGGGCCACTGTTTGCCTACGACTGGCTGGTGTTGCAACCGGATCAGGCCACAGATGCCCGGCTGTCTTTGCTTTCCCGGGGCGGCACTGCGCCCCTGGCGTACGTTGCGGTTGACGAGATTGCCAAATCTCACGCGCTTTTCCCGCAAGTAGATCCAGCCTGGATCGTTGGTCGCAATAAGGCCTGGGGGAGCGTGATTCTGGATATCCGCAAACCCGAAGTCCGGCGGTTTCTCGTGGATAAGCGCGTTGTGCCGGCGTTGATGCGAGGCTTTGAAGGGGTTTTTCTCGACACGCTCGATAGTCACCTGATGGTGGAGGCCGGCAAGGTAGACGCATTGAGCTTCGCGCAAGCGCAGGCTGATCTGATCGCCGATATCCGAAATAGGTACCCTGAAGCTGTCATGGTTATTAACCGTGGCTTTCATCTGCCAGCCCGGGCGCTTGATCAGGTGGATGCGCTGGCGTTCGAGTCCTACTTCGAGGGCTTTGATCCAGAGTCGGGTCGCTATCGCCCGGTTCCTGAGGAGCATCGGGAATGGCTGGATGCTCGTATTGCCGAATGGTCGGCGCGATATCCCGAAAAGCCCGTTATTGCCATTGATTACACAGCGACGCCACAGTTGGCTGAAGAAACGGCCCATCGTCTCCGTGACCGGGGCCTTTTGCCGGTGGTCAGTAACCAGGCGCTGGATCGATTAGGCCCGACGTCGCCAGAGACGATACGCCGACAAGTGCTGGTGTTGCATGACCTGCCGCCGCTGCAAGCGGATCAGAGTCAGGCCCACAGCCGTTTGGGCGTTGTTCTGGAATACCTCGGGTTTGTACCGGTATACCGCTCTGCTCTGGAACCTCCTTTATCCGAACCCGTGCTCGACCGGTATCACGGCGTGGTTGTCTGGTGGGAAGCGGGCACGGCTCATAGCCGCCTGTGCCAGTGGCTGGGAAATAGTGTTCAAGACCAGTTGCCATTGGTTTTAATGGGGTTAATGCCCGCAGCTCCTGCCTGTCAGCGACTCGTTTCTGGCCAGCGCATGCGGGTCCCGGAGGGGATGCTGCAGGTTTCTGCACTTCAGGAGACGGTTGGCAGGTTTGAAGGTAATCGTCTGCCGGCGCGGGTTCCTCTGGCAATGCCGCCCGCCATGGATACCTATGAACCATGGATTCTGATTGAGGACAAGAACGCGCGATCCTACTCCCCGGTATTTATTCGCCCGGAAGGGGGCGTTGCGCTGAGTCCGTTTTTGTTTGAGCCAGGGCCAGACAATGCGGCGTATTGGCTGTTTGACCCGGTACGGTTTATGGCCAATGCATTGAAGCCGGAGATTCACCCTGGCGTGGATGCAACGACGGAAGCCGGTCGACGCATCGTCACGGCCCACATCGACGGCGATGGAGCGGTTTCCCGGGCTAACCTGCCTGGAACCCCGCAAGCCATCAAGGTGATCCTGGACAAGATCATCCGCCACTATCCCATTCCCCATACGGTTTCCGTCATCGAAGCGGAAGTCTCGGAGCGCGGGGTCTATCCGGCAGAGAGTCGGGAGGCGTTGGAGACTACGCGGCAGATCTTCCGGGAGCCGAATGTCGAGGTGGCTTCTCATACGTTCAGTCACCCGTTTTTCTGGCGCATGATGGAAGGTGGGGAAGCGCCGACGGCCGAACAGGCCGCCTACGGATATGCCATGGAAGTGCCGGGCTACGAACCGGATCTAAAAAGTGAAATCCCGGGTTCGGTGGCCTTTGTTAACGAGCTGACGCCTGCCGATAAAGCGGTTCGTGTCTTTCTGTGGAGTGGTGATGCCCGGCCCGGTAAAACGGCGTTGCGAATGGTGAGGGAGTTGGGGCTGGTCAACGTCAACGGTGGTAATACCCGGCCGTTGAAATATGATTCTACCCTCGCGGCGGTCTGGCCGGATGCCCGCCTGGTGGGGGATGAGCTACAGGTTCATGCGCCCGTGCTGAACGAAAATGTCTACACTGATCTATGGACAGGCCCGTTCTATGGTTATCGTAACGCCCGGGAGAGCTTCGACCTGCTGGATGCCCCATACCGGTTGAAACCCAGCGGGATCTATTATCACTTTTACTCCGGCACCTACCCGGAATCGATCAAGGCGCTTCATGAGGTCTATCAGCATGCGCTGGACAAGCCAAATTCGCCGCTATACCTGAGCGAATACGCCACGCGGGTCCAGGCCCGCTATTACAGCGTTACGACCAGGGATGACGATGGCGTATACCGCTGGAAAGGGGTGTACACGCCAACGACCGTAACACTGCCCGATTCTCTGTATCCGGATATGAAAAAAAGCACCGGTGTTGCCGGCTTCATCAGGCATGGTCAGCGGCATTACGTTCACCTCACAGGCCCCGGCGCAGCGCTGGCGGTGAGTGAAGTCGCCCCTCAGGGTGTATATCTGGAGTCTGCCAATGCCAGGTTGACCCGTTGGGAGCGCGATCAGGCTTCCGGGGCGACTTCGCGCGTTACTGTGTCGGCAAATGGTCATGTGCCGGTGGAGTTCCGTTTTGGTGGTGCTGAATCCTGTCGAGTGGTAAGTGAGCACCCTGCCACCCGCCTGAGCCCGGTGGCTTTCAGGTTGTCCGGTAAAGTGGTGTCGAACGTTGTGGTGGAGTGTAGCTGAGTGAGGCGAAGCTCTTCCCGTCCCAATCTGTTCGGGGTTCAGGCGTTGGCGGTGATGGGCGTGCTGGCCATTGCGTTGCTGTACGTAGTACACCCGCGGGAGGCGTTTTTTGACCAGATCGGCAGCCTTGAAAAGCCGGATGCGCTCTCCCTGGCTTACCTCACCGTGTTGCTGAATTCTGATTCTGATAATAAAGAGTTGCGCTATCGGCTTGCCCAGATGCAATCGGATGTTGGTGAATCCGAACAGGCCATGGCAACGTTGAGCCCCTTGCTCCATGAGCCGACAGTGTCGCCGAAAGCCGTGGAGCTGGCCTTGACGTTGGCCATTCAGAAACTGGCGGCTGCGACTGATGAGCCTACCCGCGCTGAGCGAAAGGCTGACCTGCTGGTTCTGGTTGAGCGGCTGCTTGGGGGCGCAGGTGCCCATCCCCGCGTACACAGGAGCGTCGAGACGGTGCTAGGCTGGCTCACGCCGGATGAGCAATTGAGTTTGCTGCCGACGTTGATCTCATCATCGGAGGGGCAAGACCGGTTGTGGTTAGTGATGTCGCTAGGACATGCTCAGGTCGCTGCCGGGGACCCGGCAGACGCTGCGGAAACCCTTGCCGGGATTATCGACCAGCTACCCGCTGAGGAGCAGGACAAAGCGGCCAGGGAACTGGTGCGACTATACCTTGCCTCAGGTCAACCCGTCCGCGCGCTGGATACCTTTCAGGCTCGGAATCTGATGTCTCCCGGAGCCGAGGGACTGCAAGAGGCCATTCAGTTGGCCCGATTGGCGGGCAAAGACGGTCTCGAACGACAATGGCTAGAGTCGTTGATGCGACAGTATACGGCCGATATCACCGAACTCCGTCGTTTGCGAGCCCTGCAGTTGGGCCAGGGATATCTGGCCCAGGGGGCAATGACGGCTGAGCGCGTTGCCGGGATGCCGGCGGCCGTGGTTGAGGATCGAATCTGGGCCGCAAGGGTGTGGGAGTGGCGAGGGCAGCCGGAGAAAGCCCTGGCCCGCTGGCAGTCGCTTTATCTTTCTGCCGGTCACCCCGAGGCAATGCAGCGCGCAACAGCGCTTGCTCAGGAACTGTTTCGTTGGCCTGAACTGGTGAAAATTCTCGAGACGGCGAGGGCAAGAGGTGAGCTTGGGGCCGATGGTTACCTTGTGCTTGGTGATGCCTATACCAGAGCGGTGGAACTGGACAAGGCGGTTGCGGTTCTTGAGGAAGCACAGCGAAAGTATCCCTCCGTCGCTGGGTTCAAGGACCGCCTGTATCAGTTGTACGTTAACAACAATCGTTATCTCGACGCCATTGCCCTGTTTGAGCGGCAGGATGTGCTCAGTGAGGGAGATCGATTGGTTCTGGCCAATCTGTATTGGCGAACCCGGCGCGTAGAGCGGGCGTTCGAAACCCTGTCGGTATCGTTCCAGAATCCGGATTTCGCTGCAGAGGCAGAGCTGATGCGGCTGGATCTTCTGACTATGCTGGGGGATGTCGACAAGATTCGGGCTGAGTATTCGCAATTGATGGCTGGTTCCTGGCGGCAGCATGGACCTGGTGTGGCGGATCGGCTGATCGGCCTGGCCGCGCAGTTCGGGGATTATGAGCGTGTTGCGGAACTCGCCCGTTACCGGTTTCAACGTACCGGGAATGCCCGTTACATTCCCATTCTTGCCGATGCACAGGCGAATACGGGGCAGTGGGAGGCGTTGGAGCGTACGCTGGCACAGTGGCGGTCAGACCCGGCCCACCGTCAGGATGGCCTTTACTGGACATTCCGGGGGCGACTGTTTGAGCAGCGGGGCAAGGCTGATGACGCAGAGAAGGCCTATCGACAGGCGCTGCGTCTGAATCCTGGAAGCGAGGACATCCTCAGCGCGTGGGGCTGGCTGCTGGTGGCAGAACCTCAGCGCGAGAGCGATAAGCTGAATGCCATTCTGACAGAACTGTCATCGCAATCCGGGCAGAGACAGTATGCGTTGCTTGCGTATGGATACTCGGCACTTGGTCAGGATAAGCGGTCCAGGTACTGGTTACAGAAGTGGCGAACGGAGAATGCCGTTGAGCCCCGCGCCCTTGAGGAGCAGGCGGGTCTCGCCCAGAGTCTTGGCGATCAGGCGAGTGCTTTTCATCTCAGACGTCTTGCCGCTCGACAGGTTCCTCGACGCGTCGAGCCAAGAACCCCGTCACGGCAAAGAAGCCCTGATGAGCTTTCCTCCGGATACAGGGTGCAACCGGTGTTTGGTTCCGAGAACCGGGCTGCCCAGTTGGGCTGGCAGCAGGAGCGCATCAGCGACATGGCTGTGAATCATTGGTTCGGCGCTTGGGACTACAGTTCGGAACGCTATCGGCTGACCGGGCGAGCGGCCCGCGTTGATGCCAGCGACGACACGAGATTCAGGAAGGCTCCCGAACCGTCCAGGGAGGCCATGATCGAACTTCAGAATAACGCCACAGATTGGCTGTTTACGGCTGGGCTTGGGCACGTGGGGCGTCTTGACGGCGATGAATTGCGTACAAAGTTTGAGGCCCGGTTCCAACCACTGGGCCGGTGGCAGATGGCAGTGGGGTATCATTCGGGGGAGCGTTCGACCGATTCGGCAGAAGCCTGGTGGCTGGTTTCCAGGGATCGCGCTTCGTTTGAGGGCCTTTACCAGCCAGACAGTCGAACGACCGTTGGGGCGCGGTTAGAATCACTGTCATTTGATGTCGGTTCGCAAAGTAGCGTGGCGGAGGGGCAGCGGCTTGAGGTATTCGGTAGTCATCTCTTGGCTCGCCGTTATCCGGATTGGAGTGTGCGCGCGGAGTATGTGCTGCAGGATCTGAATCGACTAGAACGCCTGGAAGGCTCAGTGCAATCGCTGTTTGAACGACCGCTCCAGACCGGTGAATTGCTCACCGAACACTACGAGCGCCTGTCTGTCGGTATGCGGTGGCAAGAGCATTCACCTCACTCATTGCTCGAGCAACAGGCTCAGCCGGGCTGGTTCCTGGATGTGAACACCGGCTATGTTCTTTCCACCGATACCGTCGAGTACGGGCTTGGCGGCGGTGTAAGCTGGTCGCTATTCGGGGATGACGAGATCGCACTATCTGCCGGCTATGCGTCGGATAGTCTGAGTGGAGCCAGCTCGCTGGACGCACGTGTTACCTATACCTTGTTTTTCAAAACTGCGGGAGAAAACCGATGATTCTTTTTCGACCTCTGCTGCTGGGGCTACTGTTTGTCGCCCTGAGCGGTTGTTCTACCCTGATCACTGAATCGGGCGACACGCCTGTCAGCCTGGCGGAGCAAGTGGCGGTTGTGCCTTTTGTGAATCTCTCGGAGACCCCTCAGGCTGGTGATCGGGCCGCCAGTATCGCGGTTGCCATTCTGCGCGCGGAGGGGGCTGGCCGGGTAGAGCTGTACTTGCCCGAAGACCAGAACCCACTGATGTATGAGAGTCAGGCTCGTCAGGCTGAAGCGATGGACATGGCGGATCGGGACGGGGCTGATCTGATCGTCACGGGAACGGTGGAAGAATGGCGTTATAAGGCGGGGTTCGACAGCGAACCGGCGGTTGGCGTGACAATGATTGTCAGACGCTCTGGCAGTAACGCTATCGTCTGGTCCGGAACAGCAGCTCGCACGGGATGGGGGCGGGAGAGTCTCGGAACGGTTGGGCGTGAGGTGCTTCAGGATCTCATTGATGCCATGCCTTTGGTTCGCGGCGAAGACTGATACTGATGCAGGACACCCGGGCAACTACGACAGTGGCACAACCGGGGCACGCCACCGAGGTGCATGGCTGGCTGAAATGGCTGGAAGTCGTTCTGGTCACAGGCCTGTTTCTCGCGGCAGGCTTCTGGCTGCGACCTGACGACCCGCTCCACGTTGGCAATACGTTTGCGTGGCCGGTTCTGGCGCCCTTGTTGATCGGCCTGCGCTACGGCTTTTTCCCGGCGTTGATGTCGAGTCTGTTGGTGCTGCTTGTGGCCGGGTGGCACTATGACAAGGCCGCTGCCACGGCCTACCCATGGGGATGGGCCGCCGGCATGCTGGCATGTGGGCTGCTGGCCGGGGAGTTTCGGGACTACTGGGAACGCCAGTTGCGCCGGGCCAACGCAGTTAATGAATACAGTCTCCAGCGCCTGGAAGAATTTACTCGCAACTTCTACCTGATGAAGGTGTCCCATGATCGTCTCGAGCAACAGTTAGCCGGGAGCTCCGGCAGCCTGCGGGAAGCACTGAGACGACTGTATGGCGAACTGTCCCAGACCCGCTCTGAGGGTTTGAATGAAGAAAGCGCGGCCCTGATGCTGCGGGTTCTGGCTCGATACGGCCAGCTCCAGACGGCCGCCATACTGGCAGTGGAAGGAAACCGAAACATTCAACCGAAGGCGCTGGCAACGGTTGGTGACTATGAGGCGGTTTCGGAGTCCGATCCGCTGATTCGATATGCCATGCAGGAAAGAACACTGGTGTCGGTGCAGACAGAGTTCCGCAAACACCTGAAAAAACTGGATACCGATCTGCTGGTTGTGATCCCTCTCATTAGTTCTACCGATGACCTGGTGGCGCTCTGTGTGGTGGAGTCCATTCCATTCTTCAGTTTCCAGAACCGGACGCTTCGTTTGATGGCGATTCTTGCCGGGCATATGGCGGATATGCTGTGCCAACGGGATCAGACGATGGCAGGTTCTCATGAATGGCAGAGCCTGTGTTCCCAGGCGCGTCGCGCAGCCAGAGATGCAGAGGCCTTTGGCTTGCCTTCAGTGCTGCTTAAGCTGCAGGTGAACGAGCAGGATCTGGCAACCCTCGCGGACAGGATGACCGGCTTGCTGCGGGGGCTTGATGTGATTGCCGTTAACCGAGCGAACGAGAGCCCCAGCGTGGTCCTGTTGATGCCACTGACCGATGAATTGGGGCTTGCCGGGTATCTGCATCGACTGGAACTGGATATCCGGGAAAATGCGGGCCGTTCACTGTGGGATTTTGCCAGTCAGCAGTCACTGGTGGTAAAGACGGAAGCTCAGGTCGCAGAGTGGCTGTCTCGTGAGGGTGGCGCGATTGACTAGCTACTGGTTGTTACCGTTTGGACTGGTCTCAGAACTGGGTGGTGCGGTTGCACTGTTTACCGGTGAGGATTCGGTTCGGGCAGTGGGTGGTTATGTCGTTGCCCATGCTTTGTCTTGCGTGGTGTTTACGCTTGCTCTGCTGGTCCTCATGCCTCAACGTTACCGAAAACAGCGCTGGCGGCCCGCAGTCTTTCTGTTTTCGCTGCAGTTTGCGATTCCCCTGGTGGGCAGTCTTGGCGTGTTTGTCGGTATTCTGCTCGCGCTGTATCTCCCGCGCTCGAACCGGGAACTCCCGTGGCAGCAGGTGCCCATCCCTGAGTTGCCTTTCCGGCCTACCGATATGGGCAGTCAGGTTGTCTATACCGAGGGTGGTTTGCGCCAGGTTCTGAGAGAGGCGAGTGATCCGGGTAAACGCCTGAAAGCTTTGTTGGCCAGCCGACAGATGGAAGGCCGGGAGGGAGTTGATATTCTCCGGGAGGCACTCAAGGATCCGGTTGATGATGTCCGGCTGCTGGCGTATTCCATGCTGGAGCAGAAGGAAAAGGCACTGGTGCAGGAGGCTGAGCGCCTGCAGAGCCAGGTGACGGAAGCCGCTGACCCGAAAGCGCTCGAGCGCATGAATCGCCGTCTGGCACAAACCTGGTGGGAAACCGCCTATCTTGGATTGGCTCAGGGCAGTCTCAGGCAGTACTACCTGGAAAAGTCGCGGGACCTCCTGGTGAAACTGGTTGCCACCTATGACGAGCCCTCGGACTGGCAGCTCCTGGGGCGGGTGGAACTGGCGTTGGGGCGGCCCGAAGAAGCACGTGATGCCTTCGAATTCGCTATTGATAATGGCGCCCGTCAGGAACACATCCTGCCTTATCTTGCTGAAATCGCGTTTCTGGCCAAGGACTACCAGCGGGTCAGGTTCTATCTGGCCCGGTGCGCCCATGGTCACAATCATCCGGCGATCACTCCTCTTCTCGAAGCCTGGTTATGAGTTTGTTCAAACGAAAGCAGCCGTATATCGCGGACATCGCATTGCTGTTAGAAGGCACCTATCCGTTTATACGGGGAGGCGTGTCTTCCTGGGTACACCAGATGATCTCGGGACTTCCGGAATACCGGTTTGCCCTGGTTTTTCTGGGGGGCGATCCCAGCCATTACGGAAAGCAGCAATACACCCTGCCGGATAATGTCACCCATCTGGAGTGCCACTACCTGATGGACACCCAGGTTCGGGAAAAGCCGAGGCCGAGGGACGGAAACAAGCGGGCCTTCCAGAGTCAGCGGCGGCTGCACGAGAGTTTCAAGGCCAATGAGGCGGTGCCCGAGGAGGTGCTCACGCAGGTATTCAGAGACCTGGGTGAGACCGGGGGGATTACCCGCAAGGATTTTTTGTACAGCCGGGAGAGCTGGCAGGTCATTGAAGACAGTTTCCGTGCCTACTGCACCGAACCCTCTTTTGTTGACTATTTCTGGACTATCCGAACGATGCACGCGCCGCTGTTTACGCTGGCAGAGATTGCGAAGAACATGCCCAGGGTAAAGATGGTGCACTCTATCTCAACCGGGTATGCCGGTCTCCTCGGTGCAATGGTGAGCGACCGATACCGTATACCTTACCTGATCAGTGAGCATGGCATTTACACCAAAGAACGAAAGATCGATCTATCCCAGGCACAATGGATTGACGATCCGGAGGACCAGGTGAGTGCGGCACTTAACGACCAGTTGGGCTATATCCGGCGTCTCTGGATACGCTTCTTCGAGGTGGTGGGAAGGCTGGCTTACCAGAAGGCCGACAGCATTGTCTCGCTGTATTCCGGTAACCAGGCTCGCCAGCACCAGGACGGGGCTTCGCCGGAAAAAACCTGCATTATCCCGAACGGGATCGATCCTGAGCGTTTCCGGGAACCACGGGAGCAGCGGTCGGAGGCCATTCCCAAGGTGCTTGGGCTGGTTGGCCGCGTCGTCCCGATCAAGGACATTAAAACCTTCATCCGGGCGATGAGAAGCGTCTCGGAGCAAGTGCCCGAGGCTGAAGGGTGGATCGTCGGGCCGGAGGATGAAGACCCCGCCTATGTCGCTGAGTGTCGCAATCTTGTGACCAGCCTGGGATTGGAAGGCCGCGTTAAATTCCTGGGTTTTCAGAATGTCAGCGAGATTTTGCCCCAACTGGGTTTGATGGTGCTTACCTCGATCTCCGAGGCGTTGCCGTTGGTCATACTTGAGGCCAATGCCGCGGGGCTGCCGTGCCTTGCCACGGATGTCGGCGCCTGCCGTGAACTCATTGAGGGAATGAGTGATGAGGATCGGGCTTTGGGTGCCTCGGGCGCTGTCGTTCCGATCGCCGACCCTGAAGCGACAGCCAGGGAAGCGATTCATCTGCTGACGGATAGTGAGGCCTGGCGGGCAGCCCAGGCCGCGGGGTTGGAGCGGGTGTCACGCTATTACACTTTGGACAGTATGTTCGATCAATACCGCCTCCTCTATGAGGCGTCGTTGAATCCGGCGAGTGGGGGAGAGCGTTAGTGGCGGGTATCGGTTTTGAGCTGAGGCGAATACTCCGGCGGGAAAGCTTTGTGAACCTCCTGGGTGCCTATGGTCTGGCGGGCATCATCAGCTCGGGGCCCTGGGTGCTGTCGGTACTCGGGGTTATGATCATCGGGGTCCTGAGTTTTGCGCTCGAGGCAAATCAGGGATTCGTGGTCCAGTTTCTGGTGTCGGTCACCTATCTGATGGCGTTCTCGCTGATTCTCTCCGGGGTGTTTCAGCACGTTTTCACGCGCTGGGTCGCAGACAGGCTCTACGAGTCCAAGCGTAACCTGATACTGCCCAACCTCATGGGGGTTATCTGGGTTTCAACCGCCGCGTCTTTCATGCTCGGCGTTGTTGCTGCTATCTGGTTTATGCCGGGCACCAGTTATCTATACCGGCTCCTGATGCTGGCGAATTTTGTGGTGCTGTGTAACCTCTGGCCGGTTACCATTTTTCTCTCCAGCATGAAGTCCTATCGTCGTATTGTTGTTGTCTTCGCGCTTGGGTATCTGGTTGCTATCGTTGCCTCGGTGCAGTTGCGTGATTTCGGCATTGAAGGGTTTTTGCTGGGGTTGCTGCTGGGCCACAGCCTTTTGTTTTTCAGTTTCTTTTACACCATCATCCGCCAGTATCCGGGTACCACGCTCATCCGGTTTGACTTCACCAGGCGTGCCCAGATCTTTCCCACCCTGATCTTTACCGGGCTGCTCTTCAATGCTGCGGTATGGGCCGACAAGCTGATCTTCTGGTTTGTGCCGGAAACCTCAGAGCCGATTATCGGGCTTTTGAGAGCGTCGATTATCTATGACATTCCCATTTTTCTTGCCTACCTTTCGATCATCCCCGGTATGGCGGTTTTTCTGGTGCGAATGGAAACCGATTTTTCCGAAGCATACGACCGGTTTTATAACGCCGTTCGTGAGGGCGATACCCTGGAGCGAATCAACCGGTTTCGGGATGACATGGTTCTGGTCGCCAGAAACGGCATTTATGAGATCATCAAAGTGCAGGGAATGACGGTGATCATTCTGTTCCTGTGGGGGGAGGAAATTCTCTCTGCCCTGGGTATCTCCACACTGTACCTTCCACTGTTCCACATTTTCCTGATTGCGGTGGCCATGCAGTTGATTCTTCTTGCGATACAGAATGTACTGTTTTATCTCGATGCCCGGGGGATAAACCTGATTCTTTGCGCCCTGTTCCTCGGTACCAATATCGTATTCACACTGATCACCATTGAGTTGGGCGCCGCCTTTTACGGATACGGCTATGCGGCGGCTACCCTGGTCTCAGCTCTGGTTGGACTGGCGCTGCTGTCCCGCAAGTTCGATGAACTTGAGTACGAAACCTTCATGCTACAGGGGCGTTAACACCCTTGTGTAAGGGCATCATTCAGGTCCTGTATCCAGATCGGCTGCATCCTCGAGCCCGACTGACAGACGCAGCATGCCATCGCCAATGCCCCGTTTGAGGCGCTCTTCCCGGCTCAGGCCGTGATGGCTGGTGGCGCTCGGTTGGCTCACCAGGCTTTCTACGCCGCCCAGGCTGGTGGCGAGCAGGAAGACTTTCAGGGAGTCCGCCACTTTTTCGGCTGCCTGCTGGCCACCGTCCACTTCAATACTGAGCATGCCGCCGAAGCCGGTCATCTGCTGTTTGGCCAGGTCGTAGCCTTCGAAGGAAGGCAGGCCCGGGTAGTGTACTTTGGTGATTCTCGGATGTTGTTCCATCGCTTGAGCGATTGCCATGGCGTTCTCGTTGTGTTGGCGCACTCGTAATGGCAGCGTGCGCAAGCTGCGGGAGAGCAGGGCGGCGGTTTCCGGGGCAATCAGCTGGCCCAGGTTCTTGCGCCAGGCGACCACGGGTTTTGCCAGGCTTGCAGAGGTCATCAGGGCACCGGCGGTCAGGTCGCTGTGGCCACCCAGGTATTTTGTGGCGCTGTGCAAGACGAGGTCTGCGCCCAGTTCCAGCGGTTTCTGGTTGATGGGGCTGGCGAACGTATTGTCCACCGCCACCAGCGCGCCGCACTGATGGGCCGTTTCAGCGATGGCGCGAATGTCCAGGATCGCCATGTTCGGGTTGGCCGGGGTTTCGAAATAGACCAGCTTGCCCGGTTCGTTCAGTGTTTCCGCCAGTTGGTTCTGCTCTTCACGGAACAGGAAAGTCACTGGAATCCCCAGCGCCTGGCAGTGATTCTTCAGCAGTTCCTGGGTGCCGCCATACAGATCGCCCACGCACACAATTCCGTTACGGCCATGGGCCAGAAGAGTGGCCGAAATTGCCGCCATACCGGAGGCAAACCCCAGGGCTACTTCTGCGTTTTCCAGCCCGGCCAGTCCCTGCTCCAGTTCCTGAATGCTCGGGTTGGTGCCCCAGCGAGTGTACAGGTTACCGTCGCTTCGCCCCTCAATCACATCCAGTAGGGCTGCCGTATTCTCAAACCGGTAGGTGGTGGTGTTGTAAACCGGCGAGTAGGGGCTGCCGAAGGCATCCTTATGGCGGCGATTGTGGATGATGCGAGTCGCGGGGCCTTGGTTGTTCGGGGTGGTCATGGTGGTTCCTACGCATTTGGTGGCCGGAGAGTGAGCTGCATTGTAGACTGTTGCGTATCCTGACGATAACCGACTTGCTCAACCGAAAGAAGGAAGACGCTTTGTCCATCAAATTGACCCAGTTCAGCCACGGTGCCGGATGTGGCTGCAAGATTGCTCCGGACGTTCTGGACCGCATCCTTCACACTGACGCTCCCGAATTTCATGATCCGCGACTGCTGGTGGGCAACAGCAGCCGAGACGATGCTGCGGTTGCCGATGTGGGTAACGGCCTTGGCATTATCAGTACCACCGATTTCTTTATGCCGGTGGTGGACGACCCGTTCGATTTCGGCCGCATTGCTGCCACCAACGCCATCAGCGATGTCTATGCCATGGGCGGAAAGCCGGTGATGGCCATCGCGATTCTGGGCTGGCCGGTCAATGAGCTGGAACCGGAAATTGCCGCCAAGGTGATCGATGGTGGGCGCGCAGTGTGTGCCGAGGCGGGTATTGCCCTGGCTGGTGGCCACAGCATCGACTCACCGGAGCCGATTTTCGGGCTGGCGGTGACTGGCCAGGTAGCTGTTGACCGTATTATCCGCAACGACACTGCTCAGGCGGGCGATTTGCTGTATCTCACCAAGCCACTGGGCGTTGGCATTCTCACCAGTGCTTCCAAGAAAGGTAAGGTTACTCCTGAAGACCTGGCCGTGGCGGTGGAGAGCATGGCAACCCTCAATAAGGTTGGCGAAGCGTTTGCCGAGGTGGATGGTGTCAATGCCATGACTGATGTCACTGGTTTTGGTCTTGCCGGGCATCTGTTGGAAATCTGCCGGGGTAGCGGGCTGAAGGCCACGGTTAGCCGCAAGGCCGTGCCGGTGCTGCCAAACCTGCAGCCGTACATTGATGCCGACTGCATTCCGGGCGGCACCCACCGCAACGCTGCGGCGTTCGGTAAGGCTGTTTCCGGCATGACAGACGCCGACAAGCTGCTGTTCTGCGACCCGCAAACAAGCGGTGGCTTGATGGTCAGCGTAGCTGAAAACAGCAGGGAAGCCTTTGAAGCCATCGCCCGAGAGCATGGGCTGGATCTGCAGCCTCTGGGGCGCCTGGAAGCCGCGGGCTCCGATGAAAGCCTGGTGTTTATCGAAGACTGATCCCAGCGTACTTTAAAGCCGCACCGGAGTTACTCCGCTGCGGCTTTTCTGTTTTTCAGTGTGGCATTTACCGGAATACCAGCGGCAGAGCGTTGAATCCGCCCGTAGGGAACATCGCCCGCTCAGGCGGTTCGCCTGCCACTGGTTCGATAGTGTCGATCTGCTTCAACAACTCTTCCATGAAAACTCTCAGTTCCATTCGCGCCAGCGGTGCGCCCGGGCAGATATGAATGCCAGCGCCGTAGAGCAGGTTCTTCGCGGCGTTCTGGTGCGGGCAGAACTGGTCCGGGTTGCCGAAAGTATCTTCGTCCCGGTTGGCAGATGCCCAGAGAAGGGTGATTTTCTCGCCGGCGGGAATGGTTCTGCCACCTATCTCGACCTCTCGGGTGGTCACACGGCGGTTGGAAATGAGTGGGGCGTCCATGCGCAGGATTTCGTCAATGGCTTCGGGGAGCTGCTCTGGCGCGGCCTTAAGGTTGTTCAGCAACTCGTGGTGGTGGGCCAGATAGTTGGTCAGTATCGAGATGCTCGCAGAAATGGTCGCGAGTTCGCCGACTGTCCAGTTGCGCAGGAGGCTGACCAGCTCTTCGTCGGTCATGGGTTGGCCATCGATTTGCTCACGCATTAATTGGGTGGTGACATCATCTGGTGCGGGCTCCTGGGTCCGGCGCCGTGAGTTCAGAAGGTCGCGGATGTACCCGTCAAACTCTTTAGCAACGTCGGCCATGGCGGCACGGTCGCGGGCGAGGGTTGCCCGGTGATTTTTCATCACCCACTCGGCTAGCGGTTGATGCAGGCTATCCGGCCAGCCCATAAACGCGCACTGAATCTGTAGTGCAAAGGGGCGGCTTAGAGTGTTGACCACATCCAGCGGCTTGTTTTTGTTCAGGGATTGCACCAGCGCCCGGGCAACATCCCGGCATACCGGTTCAAAGCGTGCCATGGGCTCGGGGGCAAAATAGGGTTCGATGGCCTTGCGGTAAGGGGTGTGTTCGGGCGGGTCCATGCCATTCGGTACGGACAGGTGCGCGGAGACGGCGTTACTGAAGGTGTGATGATCCTCCAGTGCCCGCATGACATCGGCATGGCGAAACAACGTCCACTGCTGGTAATCACTCCAGGCTACCGGGCATTCCTTGCGCATGGCATCGTAGGCGCGGATCTGGTCCGTCTGAACCTCGGCTGATCTGGGGTCCCAGTCTTCGTGGTGCTGCTCTGCCATACGGCCTCCTGGTCTGTCGGTTAGCATTGATGAAATGCTACCACCGGAGGCCGTTCTGCCTTTGGAGAAATATCAAGTCCTGATATTTGTAAAGGAAAGTACTTATGGGTTTCGGGTAACACCGATCACTTTCAGGTGGATGGGCTTGCGGCCTTTCATGGGCCATTCGATGCTGCTGCCAATGCTCAGCCCCAGCATGGCGGCACCGGCCGGTGCCAGTATCGAGACTTTGTGATCGGCGTCGCCTACCTCATGGGGGTATACCAACGCCACTTCGTGCTCCTCGCCGGTGTCTTCGTTCAGAAAACGCACTCGGGAGTTCATGGTCACCACGCCCTCCGGCATGTCGGCCAGCGGTTTCATGTCGGCACGGCTGAGTTCGTCTTCCAGCCCGTCGGCCACGTCAGACTGGCCGGCGACCCGCTCAAGCAAGGTGCTGAGGCGGTTGTAATCTTCTTCTGAAACAGTGATAGGTGGCAATTCAGCCATAGGAATCTCCAGGTAAACAATCGATTGTTGGTTAGGCGCTGAATCCGGATGGGGAAGAGGAGGATTCAGCGAAATCAGAGGCGGATGGCAGCCCTGCCGGTGTTCCCGAAGGAGGACCGCAGTGCCAGAGAAATCGTGTAATTGCCTGAACGCAGAGTGTTCACGGGAATTGCACTTCGCCTTTAGAGTTGAAGAAACTCTGAATCTACCCCCGGGTGAGGGAAATGGCAACTGCGAACTTGCCGAAGATCTGTGCTAGTGTCTTGCACCTGTGAACGGGCTGGTGTCTGGTTGTCGGGAGGTGGTGATGCCAATGGTGGTTCAGGCTTTGATTCCTGTCTTCGTGCTGATCATGCTGGGCCATGGCTTGCGCCGCGTGGACTTTCCCGGAGGTGATTTCTGGCCCCGTGCGGAGCGCTTCACCTATTACGTGCTGTTTCCTGCCATGCTGGTGTTCAAGCTTGGGCAGGCCCGGCTGCCTCCTTCCGCCTACGGTGATACGGCGATGCTGATTGTCGCCATGCTGCTGGCTATGACGCTGGTGCTGGTGGCTGCACAGTGGCTCTGGGGCTGGTCCGGGCCGGTGTTTTCATCGGTATACCAGGGTGCGATTCGTTTCAATTCCTACGTGGGCCTGGCCGCGGGTGGCATGCTCCTGGGGGATGATGGGCTCTCGCTCACGGCTATCGCCGTAGCCTTTATGGTGCCGTTGTTGAACCTGCTGTGTATTCTGATGTTCGCTCTGGTAGCAGGGCGAGAGCAAATCAATCTGGCGGCGGTGATTCGGGCGATTGTCACCAACCCGTTGATCGTCGGTTCGGTCATTGGCGTGCTCTGGAGCTATTTTCAGGTAGGGTTTCATCCCTTGCTGGCGGGCATACTGGAGCCGTTGAGCAATCTGGCGCTGCCGATGGGGCTGATGTGCGTGGGGGCTGGCTTGCAGCTCAGTGCCCTGCGTGGCGGTTCGGTTCCATTTATTGTGTCGTCGGCCCTGAAACTGGTGGCGTTTCCCCTGATGACGGCGGGCCTGGCCTGGATGCTCGGGCTGGAAGGGCTGCTGGTGCAGGTGGCGGTGCTGCTGGCAGCCTTGCCTACTGCCACGTCGGCCTACATTCTGGCGCGCCAGCTTGGTGGGGATGCGCCGCTGATGGCAGGGATCATCAGCGGGCAAACCCTGTTGGCGATGGTCTCTATTCCGGTGCTACTGAGCCTGCTCTGGTAAGCACTTGAGAACCGCATCGGCCACAGATTGCTGAAACTCGATGTAGCCTGCCGGTGTCGATTCAATGTCGGTTGCCAGCGGGTCCCAGGTGCTGAAGGTGACGTTCAGTCCTTCGGTAATGGAACGCCACCACTGGCGGTTGAATTGGGGCTCGGTCAGCAGGCACGGGTGATTGGCAGCTTCGAGCTTGGCCTGAACATCGGCGATGTGTCGGGCGCCAGGGGAAAGTTCCGGGTTCAGGGTCAGAACGCCTTCCAGCGTTAGCCCATAGTGCTCGGCGTAGCGAGTAAAGGCATCGTGATACGCGAACAGGCTGACGTTATCCAGGCCTGCAAAGCTCGCACGAATACTCTGCTCTTTGTTGAGCAGTTCGGTTTGAAAACGCTCCAGGTTGGCATTCAGCTGCTCGGGGTTTGCGCCCTCAAGTTCGGCCAGTGCATCCCGGATATCTTTCGCCATGTCCACCGCCAGCAACGGGTCTACCCAGATGTGCGGGTCTTCGCCGTCGCCGTGATCGTGGTGATGGGCTTCGGATTCGTGATCATGCCCATGGTGGTCATGCTCATCATGATGCTCGTCGTGCTCAGATTCACCACCTTCGTTCTCCAGGAAAGCCACCGCCCGCCCGGCGAACTCCTTGCCACCGAGCAGACGGTTGAGGAAGGTTTCCATATCCGGGCCCACCCAGAAGATGACATCCGCCTGTTCCAGGGCACGCCGTTGAGAGGGCTTCATGCTGTAGTTGTGGGGGCTGGAACCGGGTGGTACCAGCGTTGAAACCTCTACGCTGTCACCCGCGACGGCTTTGACCAGAAGCTCAACGGGTTTAATGGACGCAACCACATTGGTCGCGGCGGCGGGTGTTGCGATAGCCAGGGCTGAGAGTGCAATGGCCAGGCGGGTGATTTTCTGCGGCATGGTGTATCGAATCCTGCATATGCGTGAAACGTTATAATATAACAATATTTGTCGCGGATGCAAAAGCCGCCCATGCGAAACCGCAGGATGGTCGCTATAATGCGCCCTTTATAAATCGGCCACTTATTTTCAGGATGGTTTCATGACAGTACGCACCCGAATTGCCCCGTCGCCCACCGGCGATCCACACGTTGGTACCGCCTACGTGGCCCTGTTTAACCTTTGCTTTGCTCGCCAGCACGGTGGCCAGTTCATTCTGCGCATCGAAGACACCGACCAGGCCCGCAGTACCGCTGAATCCGAGCAGGATATTCTGACTGCGTTGCGGTGGCTGGGCCTGAACTGGGACGAAGGTCCCGACGTTGGCGGCCCCCACGGCCCGTATCGCCAGTCTGAGCGCAAGCACATGTACGGTCAGTATGCCGAAGACCTGGTCACCGCCGGCCATGCTTTCTATTGCTTCCGTACACCGGAAGAGCTGGATGCCATCCGTGAAGAGCGTAAGGCTCAGGGCCTGAATCCTGGCATCAAGGGCGATCTGGAGTTGCCGGAAGACGAGGTGAAGCGCCGTCTGGATGCGGGTGATCCGTACGTTATCCGTATGAAAGTGCCCGATGAAGGCGTGTGTGAAATTCAGGATATGCTCCGGGGTACCATCGAGATCGACTGGGCCCAGGTGGACTGCCAGATTCTGTTGAAGTCTGATGGTATGCCCACCTATCACCTGGCCAACGTGGTTGATGACCATTTGATGGGCATTACCCACGTGCTGAGAGGTGAGGAATGGATCAATTCCGCGCCCAAGCACAAGCTGCTGTACCAGTACTTCGGCTGGGACATGCCGGAGCTGTGTCACCTGCCGCTGCTGCGCAACCCGGACAAGAGCAAACTGTCCAAGCGCAAGAACCCCACCAGCATCAACTTCTACGAGCGCATGGGCTTCTTGCCGGAAGCTGTAACCAACTACCTGGGCCGTATGGGCTGGTCCATGCCGGACGAGCGTGAGAAATTCACTCTGGATGAGATGATTGAGAGCTTCGATATCCAGCGTGTGTCCCTCGGTGGCCCGGTGTTTGATGTGGAGAAGCTGCGCTGGCTGAACGGCCAGTGGATTCGCGATGAGCTGAGCGACGAGCAATTCATGGAGCGCATGCACCAGTGGTGGTTCAACCGTGACGACCTGCAAGCGCTGGTGCCGCACATCAAGGGCAGGGCAGAGGTGTTCTCTGACGTTGCCCCTATGGCCCAGTTCATGTTCAGCGGCATGCTGAACCTGAAACCGGAGGACTTTGCCCATAACAAACTGGATGAAGGCCAGATCAAGCGCGTGCTGCAGTTTGCCCTTTGGAAACTGGAAGCTCAGCGCCACTGGAGCAAGGACACTATCTTTGCCGACATCAAGGCGCTGGCGAAAGCCATGGACCTGAAGATGGGCGATTTCATGTTCTCGATCTTTGTGGCCATTGCCGGGACGCCCAACTCCTGGTCGGTGATGGACTCCATGGCGTTGCTTGGCCCGGACATGACCCGCTCCCGTTTGCGTCATGCCCTTGAGGTTATGGGGGGCTTTTCCAAGAAAGAAACCAAGAAAGTGGAGAAGGAATACGCCGCTCTGGGTGTTTGATGAGCGGTTTGTTGGTTAATTGAACGATGCGAACAGGGATGTTCAAAAAACTTTAAAAAAAGCGGAATCGGGTGTTGACGCCCCAAGGGCGGATCCTTAATATACGCATCCGTTGAGGGGCCATAGCTCAGCTGGGAGAGCGCAACACTGGCAGTGTTGAGGTCAGCGGTTCGATCCCGCTTGGCTCCACCAATTTCTAGTCCCCTTCGTCTAGTGGCCTAGGACTCCGCCCTTTCACGGCGGCAACAGGGGTTCGAACCCCCTAGGGGACGCCAATTAGGCTTGACGGTTTAGTCCACCGGATAGCCATCAAAAAAACCGCCTTCGGGCGGTTTTTTTGTGTCTGAACGAATGGTCGGCGGGATTCGCGCCGTTTAGGGCGCCAATCCCGGATGGCCGGTTCAGGCTCGTATGGCGATAGCGCCTTTGCCCACTCCCTCGTAGGCTTTTACCCGGATTTCCTCTCCGGAGAACTCCGCTTTCAGTTTGTCCGCAATGTGGGCGGCAATCAGCTCTACGGTTGTGTCCGTTTCCAGCATGTATACCCGGTGCTCAGGCAGTGTCAGGGCAAACTCTCCCTGGTTGGCTTCATACTCGAAGGTGATATAGCCAATGCCATCCTCGCCCACGAACCGGCGAGCCACGTCTTCTTCCGTGCCCACATAGATATCCTGCCAGAGCTTCGCCCAGCGTTCTTCCAGGTCATAGGCCCGGTGTCCGTTGCGGTCAATGCGTATCGGGGAGCGATGCCCATGGGCAATGCGCTGGCAGTTGCCCAGGTGCTTTTTCAGGCCGTGAACATAGTGGTAGTAAGCGCCTTCGATGACTTCTTCGCGCAGATTGATGTCGACGGAGATAACATTGCCGGGCAGGACGGCTTTCAGCTCTTTCTCCAACAGGGCTGCCACGGCAGAGGGCACGACCCGGTCTGAGGACAGCCAGACAACGGCTTCGTCCGGTGAGCTATGCTCGATGTGGCCGCCGCCAGTGAGTGCCCATCGGAAGGTGTTGGGCGCGTCCTCGTTCCATTGCAGGCCTTCGTAGCCCCGGGGAATCACCAACCGGTGGTCTACCCGTTCGTCAATCACCCGTTTAATGGTGCGCTTGACGTTGCTGAAGTCAAAGACCATGCCCTGGTCGTCCAGTTCTCCTCCCAGCACCACATCGGCAATCCAGCTTTCGCCAACCAGTCCTCGAGCGGGATCCAGATAGGCGAAATCAATCACAGTGAGGTTGTCGACAAAGAGATGGTTCATGGAGGGTCCGGTGTGGTCAGGTTGCATGATGGCGGAATTCTAGCAAAAATCGCTGCATTCAGCAGTTTCAGGGGGCGCATCATAAACGCGAATCATAGCAGCAAGGATCCGCAGTTTCCGGCATTAGTGCTGGCAGCTGGCCAAGCGAGACGAATGGGGCGCTACAAACAGGTCTTGAAACTGCCTGATGGCGGTTCATTGCTGGGGCACGCCATTGGTCAGGCGCGGCAGCTATCGGCGCAGACGTGGGTGGTGGCTGGCGCAGGTTACCCTCTGGTGCGTTTTCGCTGCGATCGGCAACCGGCGCGCTGGGTAGTTAACGAGCGTTGGCGTGAGGGCTTGTCGACGTCGTTGATTGCCGGCCTGCAGTCGCTTTCTCCCACTGCTTTGGGCGTGTTTGTGGTGTTGGCAGACCAGCCCTTGCTGGATAGGGGAGGGCTCAGGCGATTGTCCGCAAATGCCCGGCGGCAGCCTGATGTGCCCTGGGCAGCCAGTTATGGCAAGCGGGTAGGTGTGCCAGCCTGGATTCCAAAAGTGCTCTGGGAGGATCTGTTATCGCTGGAAGGCGATGCGGGGGCTGGGGCGGTTCTGAACCGGGCCGGAGCCTGCCCGGTTGACATAGCCGGGGTGCAACAGGACGTTGACACCCCTCAGGACTGGCGGCAGGTCCGTGGGCAATTAGCCGAACAGGCCGGATAACCAGGCGATTCCTACGCTGAAAATACCCAGACTGATGGCCAGGCCAACGGTATAGATGCGCGAGTTGGCCGAGCGTTGCTGAGACACGTACAGATCGATGGTGCGCTGGGCAATGTCCTCGGCGGTCTCCCGGGAAATCTCGTGGGCCTGCTGAATGGCTTCCGACTGCAGGGTTTGCCAGAACTCGGTATCGATGGTTTGTACGCTGGTAATGTGATCCTTCAGCTCTGCCATGTGCTCCGAGGTGAACCCGGCGTTTTTGGACAGCTCTTTTTTCAGGGAGGTAAGTTCGCGACCCAGGTTCAGGTTCACTTCGGCAGCCACTTCGTCGCGCAGGTTGCGGGTGCGTTCATCCAGCATCTTGCTGAGTGACTCCAGGCGCTCCTCGATAGTGGCTTCCTGCTTGCTGCGGGTTTCATCCAGCGCACGCTTGAGGTGATCGAACTGCTCGTCGAAAAGAGAGCTGAGCAGTTCATGCAGCCGGTTGTTGATATGAGTCTTGACCGCCGAGCGGGCAATCTGCTCAATCAGGTCGCTGGTCAGAGGCACCACATTCGGGGCGCTGTGACCGTTCAGGCTGCTTTCAGCTTTTGGCGACAGTTGCACAGAGGCATCCTCCGGAAAGTCCATGGGTTCTTCATCTGACTCGCGCAGGTCATGGCCGTTCATTTCAGCAGGTGCTTCTGGCACGTTCCCCTGCTCGACGTCACTGGCCAGTTGCTCCAGCATCAGGTTGAGACCTTCGTTGTGAGGCGGCTTGGTAAGGATGTTGTACACACCAAAGTTGCGCGCCTCTTCCATAAAGGACGAGGATTTCTTGGAGGTACACATGATGATCGGAATACCGGCCGTTTCCGGGTTGTTTTTGATGGCCTTGGTGGCTTCCACGCCATTCATGCCGGGCATCAGGTGATCCATAAAGATTACGTCTGGCCGGTCGTGGCTCTTCAGGAAATCCAGCGCTTCTTCTGCTGATCCCGCCATGTTCACTTCCATGTCCCGACTCTCTAGCAGTTTGCTTAGCGCAAACCTGGCAACTTTGGAGTCGTCCACCAGCAGAGCATTTTTGATTGCCATGTCACTACCTCAACCTGTTACTGCAAACGCGTGGGTGCTGCGACCGGGTGATTACCAGCCTTCCAGTTGCGGGCACTGGGTTGCCCGATAACTCTTTTCCCGATAACAGACACCGGGTTCCGTGGTGCGGGCGGTAAACACTTCGCCGGCCGCGGTTGTCAGGCGAACCTGTCCATAGGGTTCGCCATGGCGGAAAGTAGCCTCGATGGAGCTGCCGTTAGGGTTGCGCAGCAGGCCTTTGCCGTGGAACTTGCCTTCCATGTACTGGCCATCGTATTTCTTTCCGTCAGCAAAGACTTCAGAGCCCTTGCCATGAAATTCGCCGTTGGAGAATTCGCCCTCGTAGGAGCGTCCGTCCGGGTAGGTGAGGGCGCCCTGGCCGTGGAATTCATCATTCCGAAAGCCACCAACGTACAGCATGCCATCGGCAGTGGTCAGGGAACCATGGCCATTCATGCGGCCCTGCTCCCAGTTTCCGGTCAATATGTCGCCGTTGGCCAGGGTAAGCGTGCCCTTGCCGTGGAACTGATCGTTCTGGAACTGGCCGGTATAAGTCGTGCCGTCTGCGGAGCGCCAGCGCCCCTCACCGTGCCGTTCGCCCTGTTTCCAGTCGCCCTCGTAGCGGCTTCCATCGGCGTACCAGGCGGTACCGGAACCATCAAACTCGGCGTCCACGAAGTGGCCTTCATAACGCAGGCCGGTGCTATCTTCCCAGGTGCCATCACCAGTGGTGACGCCGCCGCGCCATTCACCATTCCTGTAGCTTACGGTGGTGAAGGCTTCCAGTTTGCCGACCAGCGTGAGTTCGTCGCCGGCTTCCAGTGCCACTGAATTGCTCCAGGATTGGTATCCTGGCTTTTCGATGGTGATGTCATAGCGGCCGGGGTCCAGCTCCAGGTCCAGGCGGGTGGCGCCATAGGATTTACCGTTGATCGTAACCTGATCGCCCACCACGTTGGAGCGTAACACCAGGGTGCCGGTTTTCGGAGGCTCGGGCGCCGGTTTTGTCTCCGGCACGTCGCGTTGGGAACGCATAGCCGAAACCGGTTCGGCCATGGCCAGCATTTCCGGGTTTTCGGGCATTGGTTCAACGGTGAACGGTTCGCTGTTTGCTGCTGTTTCGGTCTGTTCGCCGGTGGCCTGAAGCGCGTTATCGACGGGCTGCGGCGTCTCCGGAGTGTCTGCCAATGGTGTCTCGCGGGTATCAGCAAACAGTGGCTCTTCAGCCTCAGGTGCCGGTGTTTCGGCTTCAATCCGGGTTGTGGGTGCTGTCGCGGCTGAGGTTTCCGGCGCGGTGGCATGCTCCACGGTTTGCGCCAGAGCCGGAGCTGTGGTCTCGGTGGTATCCAGATCTTTGCGAACCGATGCGAATCCGGCGGTAACCAGAAGCATGAGCGCAAGTGCATTGATGAACAGCAGCGGCCTGAAATCGACCATGACAAAACCTCGTGATCCAAGTGTTCCGGATGCTTTGTTATGGATTCATCTTAACCACTGTCTGCAACGTTATGTAACAGAAAGTGTCTGAACTTGATCAGAATGCCGGTCGTATCACACTTTGTCCGGAAGCTGATCATGGTTAAGTTGCTCCCAGGACTTCATGTATACATCGGCTTCATATTGATAGGGTGACCGGAACGGGGTCAGCACAAAATCGAAAATCAGGAAAAAGGAGCCGATCGACAGCCAGGCGATCATCAGGGTGCTGATGGTCGTGGCCTGTTCTTCCGGATTGGAGTTGACGAACTCCTGAAGTAAAGGGATCAGGTCGCCGGCCATGACCACCGGGTTGAAGCTGGCCAGCACAAAGGGTAGCCAGAAGGCAATGAAGATGGGGAAGAAGCCGTAAGACCACAGCACACGCCGTAACAGGTAGATGGCAACTTCCCGCCAGAATCGCTGTCGAATCTCGGGAACTTTGCGGATTCGCTCCAGATACTGGCGCCTTTCGGCCCACCAGGCGGCAACTTCCGGGGCGTCGATATGGGATTTGTCTGGGCTGCGGTCTGTCATGGATTGGCAGGCTACCTTGTTGAGTCTGTTCCGTGCATGATATCCGATACTACGTGTTACCCTGTAATTCTCCAATTGTTCTATACACAGGATTATTTAATGGCAGCAGTGACTGACAACGCAATCCACCCGGCTTTTGAGAAACTTCGCAGTCACCGGATCGGCACCCTGAACCTGGAGGTTGAGGAGTATCGCCACAAAAAGACCGGTGCACGCCATCTTCACCTGGCGGCGGATAACGACGAGAACGTCTTCTTCGTTGCCCTGCGAACGTTCCCGATGGATTCGACCGGTGTCGCCCACATCCTGGAGCATACCGCCCTGTGCGGCAGTGAGCGTTATCCGGTGCGTGATCCGTTCTTCATGATGATTCGCCGGTCCCTGAACACGTTCATGAATGCGTTCACCAGCAGCGACTGGACCGCTTATCCTTTTGCCAGCATGAACCGGAAGGACTTCGACAATCTGCTGTCGGTGTACCTGGATTCCGTGTTTTTCTCCAAGCTGGACCCGCTGGATTTCGCCCAGGAAGGTCATCGCCTGGAGTTTGACAAGCCGGATGACCCATCCAGCGATCTGGTCTACCGGGGTGTGGTCTACAATGAGATGAAGGGGGCCATGAGTGCACCCACCTCCCAGCTCTGGCAGAACCTGACCAGCCATCTGTTCCCGACCACCACCTACCACTACAACAGCGGCGGCGAGCCGGATCATATTGTCGATCTGAGTTATGACGATCTGGTGAAGTTCTATCGCCACCACTACCACCCGAGCAACGCGATTTTTGCGACCTACGGCAATATCCCGGCGCGGGAACACCATGAAAAGTTTGAAGAACTGGCTCTGAAACGGTTCGATCGACTGGATATTGAACTGCCGGTGAAAGACGAGAAGCGCATGTTTGCGCCGGTCCGGGTAGAGCAGGGCTATGCGGTAAATGAAGGTGAGGGCACCGACAACAAGACCCACATTGTGATGGGGTGGTTGCTGGGCCACAGCTTCGACCTGCAGGAAAATCTTGAAGGCCAGTTATTGTCTGCCGTCTTGCTGGAAAACAGCGCATCGCCGTTGATGCGGGCGCTGGAAACCACAGACCTGGGCCATGCGCCGTCTCCCATGTGCGGGCTGGAGGATTCCAACCGGGAAATGACCTTCGTTTGCGGTATTGAGGGCAGCGAGCCGGAGCGCCGGGCGGATCTGGAACAGCTGATTGAGTCTACGCTGCAGAAGGTGGTGGATGACGGTGTCAGCCAGGAGCGCCTCGAGGCCATCCTGCATCAGCTGGAACTGCACCAGCGGGAGATTGCAGGAGACCAGTTCCCCTACGGCTTGCAACTGATCATGAGCGCGATTGCCCCCATGGTTCATGGTGGTGATCCGGTGGAACTGCTGGATCTCGAGCCGGTATTGGCCACATTGAGGGAAAAAATCAAGGATCCCGAGTATGTGCCCGGGCTGATCCGGCGCAAGTTGCTGGAGAACCCGCACCGGGTAACCCTGACCCTGCGCCCGGATGAAAAACTCGAAGGCCGTCGTCAGCAGGCCATCAAGGAAACCCTCGCCCGGCGCAAGGCGGAGCTGTCCGACGATGACATCAGCCATATTGTGCAGCGTGCCCAGGCACTGGAAGAGCGCCAGATGCGCAAGGATGACGATTCCATACTGCCCAAAGTGGGGCTGGAAGATGTACCGCTGCAGATGCCGGAGCCGGAGGGGCGGTACGATGCCGAAACCGGTGCGACCGTTTATTCCCGTGGCACTAATGGCCTGGTGTATCAGCAGGTGGTGCTACCGCTGCCGGCTCTGAGTAAAGACGAACTGTTGCTGTTGCCTTATTACACCACTCTGATTTCCGAAGTGGGGTGTGGAGAGCTGGATTACCTGCAAATGCAGGATCGTATTTCTGCGGAATCCGGCGGCATCGGCGCTTCTTTTACTGCCAAGGGGCAGATTGATGATGTTCAGGCCATGGCCGGCTATCTGATTTTCAGTGGCAAGGCGCTGAGCCGCAACAGCAAAGCGCTGACCCGCCTGCTGAAGGATGTCTACACCGGGGCCCGTTTTGACGAAAAAGAGCGTGTTCGTGAGATCATTGCCCAGATCCGGGCTCGCCGTGAGCAGGCGGTGACGGGCAGCGGGCATGCCCTGGCCATGGGCGCAGCGGCTCAGGGCGTCAGTTCCGGTGCCTGGTTGTCGTACCGTCTGGGTGGTCTGGCTGGTATTCGCGGCACGAAGGAACTCGATCAGCAGCTTAAAAATGAAGCCGGTCTGGCCGATTTCTGTGGCAAGCTGGCCGCGCTGCACAACCGTATTCGCAGCCAGAACCGGCAGTTCCTGCTGATTGGTGAGGACGAGCAGTTGGCGCCCATGCTGGATGAATTGGGCTCCTGCTGGAGCGGAGTGTCTGCAGAGGGTGAGGGCGACTGGTCCATGGAGCCGGTCAGCTATAACACCCGGGAGGCCTGGCTGACTTCTACCCAGGTTAACTTCTGCGGCAAAGCCTACCCAACGGTTGCGGTGGATCACCCGGATGCGGCTGCGCTGACGGTGCTGGGTGGATTCCTCCGGAATGGTTACCTGCATCGGGCCATTCGCGAAAAAGGTGGAGCCTACGGTGGCGGTGCTGGCCAGGACAGCGTGAATGGTGTTTTCCGGTTCTTCTCCTATCGGGATCCCCGCCTTGCGGAAACCCTCGACGACTTCGATGCGGCGCTGAACTGGTTGCACGGGGAAACGCATGAGCATCAGGCTCTGGAAGAGGCCATTCTGGGTGTGATCGGCCAACTCGACCGGCCCCGCTCGCCAGCCGGAGCGGCTCGCCATGCTTACCACAACAAGCTGTTCGGGCGCACGCCGGAGCAGCGAGCACGTTTCCGTGAGCGGGTTCTTGGTGTCACTCTGGACGAGCTTCAGCGCGTGGCCAAGACCTGGCTTGCGCCTGAAAAGGCCAATGTGGCAGTGGTGACAAGCCCCGACAACCGTGCGGTTGTGGAAGGGCTTGGCATGGACATTCAGGAACTTTGATCTGACTGGCAGAGGGCCATTGGCTCTCTGCCGGGTTTCCTGCCTCAGCGGTGCCGCTTCAGGCCCGTTGTCACCATGATTCTGGTCGAGATTTCCTCAACGGAATACGCCGTAGTATTCAGATAGGGAATCCGCTCCCGCTTGTACATTAATTCGATTTCCTCAATCTCATGCATGCATTGCTGCAACGACGAGTAGCGGGAGTTTGGCCGGCGCTCGTTACGAATGGTGGCAAGGCGTTCCGGTTCGATGGTCAGGCCAAACAGTTTTTCCTTATGGGGCCGGAGCGCTGCGGGCATCTTCTGGTCGTCCAGGTCTTCTTCGGTAATCGGATAGTTGGCGGCCTTGATGCCATACTGCAGGGCCAGGTACAGGCAAGTGGGCGTTTTACCGCTGCGGGATGCTCCGATCAGAATCAGGTCGGCCTCGTCGTAATGCCGGGTGCGGGCACCGTCGTCATTGTCCAGCGCAAAGTTGACTGCGTGGATCCGGCGCTCGTAGCTGCCCGCGTTATTGATGGAGTGGGATTTGCCCACGGTGTAGGAGGAAGATGAGTTAAGTTCTTGCTCCAGGGGATTCAGGAAGGTGCCGAAGATATCCACCATAAAGCCGTCGGCCCGACTGATGATTTCCCGGATACTGCCATTAACGATGGTGTCGAACACCAGCGGCCGTTCACCGTCGATTTCCGACGCTTTGTTGATGCGGCTGACAAGATCGCGGGCCTTTTCCTCGTCGTCGATATAGGGCACGGTAACCCGCTCAAACTCGATTTTCTCAAACTGCGCCAAAAGGGCATGGCCGAGCGCTTCTGCCGTAAGGCCAGTGCCATCAGAGATAAAAAACGCCGTTCTTTTCATGGTCGTATCCGGTCTGGTTTGAACTTGTTCCCGGGAGTCTTTGGTTGCCTCCCTAGGTAATTTCCGCAGCTTACAGTATCATACACGCCAGATTCGAGACTCCGCGCTACACAGACTCAAGGGAGACACGCTTTGGAAGATTACATTATCTGGTTTGACCACCTGGGAATGTCCGACGTAGACCGGGTTGGAGGCAAGAATGCCTCCCTCGGTGAAATGATCAGTAATCTCGCCAATGCAGGTGTTACCGTTCCTGGCGGTTTTGCAACAACTGCACACGCCTACCGGGAATTCCTGGCCACCGATGGCCTGAAAGACCGCATTGATGAAACCCTGGATGCCCTGGACGTTAACGATGTTAACGAACTGGCGCGGGTTGGCTCCCAGATTCGCCAGTGGGTAATCGACACCGCGTTTCCGGAAGTTCTGGATAACGCCTTGAAAGAAGCCTATGCCAAGCTTCAGGCCGGTAATGACCAGATGGCTGTCGCGGTGCGTTCCTCCGCCACCGCGGAGGACCTTCCTGATGCCTCTTTCGCCGGCCAGCAGGAAACCTTCCTGAACGTGGTGGGCCTGGAGCAGGTTCGTACCTCGGTGAAAGAGGTGTTTGCCTCGCTGTTCAATGACCGGGCGATCTCCTATCGCGTGCACCATGGTTTTGATCACAAACTGGTAGCGTTGTCTGCCGGTATCCAGAAGATGGTTCGCAGTGAAACCGCTTCCAGCGGTGTTATGTTCACTCTGGATACCGAGTCCGGTTTCCGCGATGTCGTGTTTATTACGTCCTCATACGGCCTCGGTGAAACCGTGGTGCAGGGCGCTGTGAACCCTGACGAGTTTTATGTACACAAGCCGACCCTGGAAGCCGGCCGTCCGTCGGTACTGCGCCGTAACCTGGGCAGCAAGGCCATCAAGATGGTTTACCATTCCGAGCCTGGCGAGGGTAAGTTTGTTGAAACCGTGAAGGTAGAGCAGGAAGACCGAAACCGTTTCTCCATCACCGATGCGGAAGTGGAAGAACTGGCCAAGCAGGCCATGATCATTGAAAAGCATTACCAGCGCCCGATGGACATTGAATGGGCCAAAGACGGTGATGACGGCAAGATCTACATCGTTCAGGCCCGCCCGGAAACGGTCAAGAGCCGTGCTGCTGCCAATGTGATGGAGCGTTACCTGCTGAAAGAAACCGGCAAAGTGCTGGTAGAAGGCCGCAGTATCGGCCACAAGATCGGCAGTGGCCCGGTGAAGATCATCACCAGCATTAACGAAATGGATCGGGTACAGGCCGGTGACGTGCTGGTTACCGATATGACCGACCCGGACTGGGAGCCGGTGATGAAGCGGGCTTCCGCCATTGTGACCGACCGTGGCGGACGTACCTGTCACGCGGCCATTATTGCCCGGGAGCTGGGCATTCCGGCGGTGGTGGGCTGTGGCGATGCCACCGAGGTGCTCAAGGATGGTCAGGACGTGACCGTCTCCTGTGCCGAAGGTGACACCGGTATGATCTACGAGGGTGCCCTGGACTTCGAGCTGCGTGAGAATACCGTGGACTCCATGCCCAACATTCCGTTCAAGATCATGATGAACGTGGGCAACCCGGACCGCGCCTTTGACTTCCAGGCGCTGCCGAATGAAGGTGTGGGCCTGGCCCGCCTTGAGTTCATCATTAACCGCATGATCGGCGTGCACCCGAAAGCGCTGCTGAACTTCGACGGTCTGCCCCGTGACATCAAACAGACCGTGGAAAAGCGCATTTCCGGCTATGCCTCACCGGTGGATTTCTACGTGGACAAGCTGGTGGAGGGTATTTCCACCCTGGCAGCGGCGTTCGCACCCAAGAAGGTGATTGTGCGTTTGTCCGACTTCAAATCCAATGAGTACGCCAACCTGATTGGCGGCACTCTGTACGAGCCGGACGAAGAGAACCCGATGCTGGGCTTCCGCGGTGCGTCCCGGTATATCTCCGATACCTTCCGCGACTGTTTCGAGCTTGAGTGCCGGGCTCTGAAGAAGGTCCGCAATGAAATGGGACTGACCAACGTTGAAGTGATGGTGCCGTTCGTACGGACTGTCGGTGAAGCAGAGCAGGTGGTGAACCTGCTGGCGGAAAACGGCTTGAAGCGCGGCGAGAACGGCTTGCGGGTCATCATGATGTGTGAACTGCCAGCCAATGCCATTCTGGCGGAGCAGTTCCTGGAGCACTTTGATGGCTTCTCCATTGGCTCCAACGATCTGACTCAGCTGACGCTCGGTCTGGACCGGGATTCCGGCATTATTGCCCACCTGTTCGATGAGCGTAACGATGCGGTGAAGGCGCTGTTGTCCAACGCTATCCAGGCCTGCAAGAAAACTGGCAAGTATATCGGCATCTGTGGTCAGGGCCCGTCAGATCATCCGGATCTGGCCAAGTGGCTGATGGATGAGGGCATTGATACTGTGTCTCTGAACCCGGATTCGGTACTCGATACCTGGTTCTTCCTGGCCGACGAGAAGATCGACTGATCACCAACACTTGGGAAAAGGAGAGCGACAACGTGAGCAAGATTATTACTCCGGATCTGTGTGACGAATTTCCGGAAGTGCAGGTGGTCGAACCTGGCTTCAATAATTACGGTGGCGTGCGCCAGTTCGGCGGCGAAATTGTGACCGTGAAGTGCTTTGAGGACAACTCAGTGGTTAAAGAGCAGGTTGGGCTGCCCGGTAACGGCCGCGTGATGGTGGTTGACGGTGGCGCGTCCAGGCGCAATGCTCTGCTGGGGGATATGCTGGCCGAGAAAGCCGCGGAAAACGGCTGGGCTGGCCTGATCATCTATGGCTGCATCCGTGATGTAGATGAGATTGGACAGACTAATCTGGGGGTTCAGGCCCTGGGTACCGTGCCGCGCAAGACTGAAAAGCGTGGTATCGGTGATCTGAATATCCCCGTGACTTTTCACGGTGTGACGTTCAAGCCGGGGCAGTACGTGTATGCCGATAACAACGGCATCATCGTCTCCGAGAAGCCGCTGGTTTAAGCTGCGGCCTCGGCACAGACAAAAACGGCGGCCTTTGGAGGCTGTGTAAAAACACGATTTACATAGCTTCTGAGCAGGCCCGCAAAATGCCTCGGACATCGTCCGGGGCATTTTTGCTTTCAATCAGCCTATATTTACAGGCAATAAAGAGGCCTAAGCGCCTCAAGCCAGCCTTGCCAGCATCCCCTTCACGCCCAGCACGTTGATCGCCCGCATCAGGTTGTAACTCAGCACCCCCAGACTGTATTCACTACTGGCAGAACTCAGACCCCAGCAGGTAAATCTCCCTTTATTCAGCATTCTCTTGAGTGTAGCGAAGGTCGGCTCAACGGTAGCCATCCGACGGATCATCCGCTCAGGTGTGGCGGCGTTCGTTGCTTTCTCCAGAGCCTCTTCATTGAAGTGGCGTGTGACCCAGCGTCTATCCGCCTTGGTGCATTGGCTCTGGAGCGGGCATTGATTGCAGCCTGAACGTGCGTACAGATGCAGACGATCCTTGTTGCTCACCGTCTTGTGAGGCAGCCGCTCTCCAGCAGGGCAGAGGTAAGCGTCCTCTTCGGGCAAATAGGTGAAGTCACGTTTCTGGAAGTACTCGCCGTTTCCCTGATTGTTGACCGCCCGGTTCGATGGCACTGCCACATCGTACCCAGAAGACTGAAGCTCTTTGATCTGCTGACCGTTGGAGTAGCCGGCATCGGCAACGAGGGTTTCTAGTCTGCCCTCCAGTACATCATGGGTCTCTTGGGCGATCGGTTTCAGTTGCTGGTTATCGCTACCTGCCTGTGTCAGGTCGTGGTGAACGATCAGTTGGTATTCCTCGTCAACGGCATTCTGCGCGTTGTAGCCCACCACCGTGCCTTCCCGGCCAGATTTCATCAGCTTGGCGTCCGGCTCTGTACGACAGAGCTGAGTCTTATCCTCATCGACCAGCGTCTTCAGCTCATCCTGCAGTTCCGCCTTGTGGGTTTCCAGATAAGCCAAGGCTTCGGATACTTTGTCACGGTTCAGATCGGCGTCATCACCTTGTTCCGATGCCGCCAGCTGAGCGAGATAACGATCAATTTTCTGATCCAGCTTGCCCAGCTGCTTCTCCAGCTGCTTGCGGGTAACAGCCTGGTCTTTACTGGCGGCCGCTTTGAACTTGCTGCCATCAATCGCCACCAACTGGCCACTGACCAGTCCTGCCTGTTTGCAGAACACAATGAACTGCCGGCACACCTTCTTGACCGCGTCACCGTTATCTTTACGGAAGTCCGCGATGGTCTTGAAATCCGGTGCCAGCTGCTTCATCAGCCAGAGCACTTCCAGGTTGCGATGACATTCTTTTTCCAGCCGTCGGGTACTGCTGGTCTGGTTGAGGTAGGCGTAGATATAAAGCTTGAGCAAATCGCCGGGGTGGTAAGGGCGGCGGCCGGTATGAGCCGTCTGAGCTTTCCTGAACCCCATCTCTGACAAATTCAGTGAATCCACAAACGCATCAATGACGCGAACCGGGTGATCTTCGGGGACATAATCTTCAACGCTGGGTGGGAGCAACAGCGCCTGACTTCGAGGGGTGCCTTCAAGATGCCTCATAAAAAATAACCGCGAGCCATGTCGCGGTTATTTTGCCAGCTTCGGAGGCTGTTTTCACACAGCCTCCTTTGGGCCGCCGTTTTTTATTGGGTCACTTCTATGATGTTGATTCCGAGCAGATAACCATCACCATCCGGCTCGCAACGCACCACCTCACCGAGCGTCTCCAGGGGCGGGAACTGATCCCCAGCGGACTCCATTCGGGTTCTCAGCTCTTCGCCAATCCTGAACGGTCGTTCCACTGCTACTTGCATACCGGCGGCACTGAGATCCCGGCAGATACCGGTGTGGGTTTCACCATCGTTGCCGATAATCGTGATGGTGCTGTTCACCTGCATACGATGGAAGTCGCGCTTCTCAGAGTAATCTTTCATCACCTTTACGCCCAGTTGTCGGTTTTTCTTGTCGGTTTGAGCATGGGAATGATCAGGGCCAGCAGTACGCCGCCAAACACGAGGCCCGCGCCCAGAAGCATGAAATCAGATTCCTTGCTGGCCTCAAGACGCTCGTTTTCCGCTGTCAGTACTTCCAGATCATTCCGCAGTTTCTGGTTTTCTTCGCGCAATTCACGGTTACGACGCTCAAGATTGATGGAGTCAGCGGCAATATTCTTGATGCGTTGTAGTTCAGTTTGCAGGTCTTCCGCTCGATTGGAAAGATTATTCTCGGCATTCTGCAGAGAATTTCGTTCTTCGGTAACGGTTGCCAGTTGCTGCCGTGTTTCGGTCAGCTCGGCCCGTGCCGCATCCAGCTGCTGGCTGACTCTTCGTAGTTGGTCTGCGGCGATGGGTTCATTGCTCAGGTATTGGCTCGATACCCAGCCTTCGGTGCCTTTCGGGGTGCGTACGCGGGTATAGCTCTCACCGGTCTCGAGAACTTCCAGTGGCGTTCCGCTGGGAACCGCGTTTTCGATGATCCGGTACTGGCTGCCAGCGCCCGAGCGCACAGGCAGGTAAAGCTGATCATCGACCCAGACGGTGCGCGCCTGCGCAACGGAAACGGAGCTGACAATAAGCACAAGGCTGAAAAGGAGACGGAGCGGTGTCACGGAGTACGTTCCCTGATAGTGATATTACTGATGATTTAAACCCGCAATTCTGTCACAAGGTGGCCGCTATTCAAGCACCTGAGCGTTACAATCCGCTCATGCTGGCGGCCGCTTTGTTCAGGGCAGCACTACCTTGTAGGGTTTGACGATTACTTTTTCATACACGCCGGCATCGACATAGGGATCGGCATCGGCCCAGGCCTGAGCTTTCTCCAGCGATTCGAACTCAGCGATGACCAGGCTGCCACTGAAGCCTGCTTCGCCCGGATCGGGCGAATCAATGGCCGGATGGGGGCCAGCTACCAGTAACCGGCCTTCGGCCTTGAGCTGTTCCAGTCGGGCCAGGTGGGCAGGCCGGGCTTCTTTGCGCAGGGGCAGGCTGTTGGCAATGTCTTCGCTGATGATGGCGTAATACATGGGTTCTCCGGTCTGCGATCAGCTGAGGTTAGGGGCACTGCCTGAAGGCTGCTACACTGGTGCCCGTTTCGTTAATCAGGAATGTTCGTGACTATACCCCAAGACTCCAGAACGTGCATTGATCTGCATTGCCATAGCACGGCATCCGATGGCGCGCTGTCTCCCGAGGCTCTGGTAGCCAGAGCCGTTGAGCAGGGGGTTAGCCATCTGGCGTTGACCGATCACGACACCATCGCTGGCCTTGAGGTGGCGAGAAGCGCGGCGTCAGGTTCCGGCCTGTCCCTGATTAACGGTGTGGAGCTTTCCTGTGTCTGGCGTAGCCATACCATTCATGTGGTCGGGCTCGATTTTGACGAACGTGATCCCGCGTTTCTCGCCGCACTTGAGCGCCAGAACGAGAACCGCTGGCAGCGGGCTCGGATGATAGCCGACAGGCTAAGCCGCCTGAACGTGGACCAGCTCCTTGAGCGGGCGACGAAAGTGGCCGGAGGGGAGGTGCCCGGGCGCCCGCATTTTGCCGAGGTACTGGTAGAAGACGGTGTCGTACCCAAGGTGGCGCATGCGTTCAAACGGTATCTGGGTACAGGCAAACCCGGGGATGTGAAGGCGTGTTGGCCAGAGTTGTCGGAGGTGGTGCAATGGATTGTGTCGGCCGGCGGAATTGCTGTGCTGGCCCACCCCAGAAAATACCGTCTTACCGCAACCCGTTTAAGGGCGCTGACTGCGGATTTCGGCCGTGCCGGAGGGCAGGGCATTGAAGTGTCAGTATCAGGCCAGTCCAGTGGCGATCTGGGGTTTGTGGCCGAGCTGGCGCGGCGGGAAAAACTCTGGGCCTCGCAGGGCAGTGATTTTCACTTCCCTGGAGCTCCCTGGTGTGAGCTGGGGCGCATAATGAAAATGCCAGAGGGGCTGGAGCCCGTCTGGCATCATTTTCGGCAACCGATTGAAGCCTGAGGCTTCAGTCCGGTGCGTGGAACAGCAGGTAGAGATCGGTCAGAGAGTCCGGGATGGCCTCTGCCATCTTGGCTGACAGCTTCTCGTCATTCCGGACTTTCTGGAAGTCCTCGTCCTCAAACAGGCCGGACAGTGTCAGCATCGGCACCATAAGGTCCGCCACTTCATCCTCATCCGCAGCCTGAAGCCAGGCCTCCTCGTGCTCGAGGAAGGTATCGACAAAGCCCGCGCACCAGTTTTCCAGAGCGTTCATCGGGTCGCCGTCTTCTGGCTCCGGCAGCTCCAGTGGCTGGCCCATATCCAGGGCGTGGGCCATATCCCGTGCAAGCTCATTTACACAATGGGTAAAGGTGTCAGGAATGCCGGTATCCGGCAGCTGATCGGTGCCGGTGGCAAGGCGGAAGAGATCTTCCGCCTTCAGGCTGACCGGCCCGATCACGCTGGCACACACCACGCCGTGGAACCCGAAAAAGTCCAGGGCATGATCCCCCCAGGGTTCTGCGAACAGAATGTCTTCCAGCGCTTCGATGTCCGAGTTGCTCAGCATGATCAGTTGCTCCCGGCCTGCTTGGCCTCTTCTGCCTTTTTGGCTTCTTCGGCCGCGCGTTGGCGCTTGCGGACCTCTCTTGGGTCATTATAGGCCCGGCCCGGAGTCACCGGGATACCTTCCGGGGCACTGGCTTCCTGAGCCTCTTCTTTCTGCTCCGCTGGCTTTTCGCTAGCCGGAGCTGGCTTGGCTTTTGCAGGCTCCGAAGGCTGCTCTGGTTTGTCAGCGGGTTTTTCGCTGGCGGATTCGGCCTGTTTTTCCGGCGCGGTCTCCGCTTTTGGCTCGGGTTTCTCGGTCTCGGCCTTCTGTTCCGGCGCTTTCTCGGTTTTGCCCTCGGCAGGCTTCTGGTCAGAAGCTGCACCGGTTTTGGGCTCAGCCGATTTCGGTGAGTCAGCCTTGGCTTGCTGGGGTGCCTTGGGCTCTGCTTTCGCCGGTTCTTTTTCCTCGTCTTTGGCAGGTTCGGCGCTGGCTTTTTCTGCAGGCTTTTCGGCGTCTTTTCCGGTTACCTGCTCGGCAGACTCAGGCTTGACAGCCTGTTTCTGCTCGGCTTCTGCCGTCAAGCTCTCCTTGTCACCCTTGTCTTCAGCACCATCGGATTTTTCGGCGCTGTCCGCAGAGCGAGGCTTGCGCTGGCGGCCGGAGCTGCGGCCTCTGCGGCCGTCAGACTTTTCTTTGCGGCTGCTCTCATCCTTTGCTTCAGGCTTGTCTTCTGCTGACGGAGCCTCTTTTTGCTCGGCCTGTTCGGTTTTGGTCTCCGGCTTCTCGGCCATTTCCTGTTGTTCAGGCTTGCGGCTCTCTGGCGCAGCCTTGGCTTCAGGCGTTGTTGCGGCCGCTTGCTCGGCTTTATCTACGTGCGGCTCACTGGCTTTAGCGTCCACAGCAGCAGTCTTGTCAGCCGCTTTTTCCGGCTGGGTATCTTTCTGGTGCTTCTCGCTGCGTTCCGCTTTGCGTGCTGCTGGCGTAGATGCCGGCGTCTCGGCGGGGGAGCCGTCCCGGTTACGTTGCCGGCGTGGTTTGCGTTGCTTGTCGTCACCGCCCTGCTTGTCGTTGGAAGGTCCCTTCTGGGACTCCTGCTGTTCCCGGTTGTCCTGCGGGCCTTTCTGGTCACGCTGGGGACGGTTCCGGTTCTGGCCGCGACCCTGTGAGTCCTTGCGGTTGTCCCGGCGGTTGTCGTTGCCCTTGCTGTCGCCAGAGCGGTCGTCCCGGTTGGAACGGTTCTGGCCACCGCGTTCACCGCGATTCTGATCGTCACCACGGCCACCACGATTGCGGCCCCGGTTGTCGTCGCCACGGTTCTGCTGGCTACCCTGGCGGCGATCGTTGCCGCTGCGGTTGCCGCCGGAGCGTTGGTCATCGCGGGCAACGCGGGATTTGCGGCGATCCTGGCGCGCCTGGTTCCGACGCTCTTCACTCCGATTGCGGTTGGTGTCGCGGCTGGCTTCCTGCTCCGGTTCTTCGCCCCGGAAGAAGCACGCGATCTTCTTGCCCAGTTTGCGGAACAGGCCTTCTTCCTGCTCAGCAGCAGCCGTTGGCGCAGCGGCTGTCGGTGTTGGGGCTGGCGCAGAGGGGCGGATAGCTTTCACGGCGGCCTGTTCGCGCACCGGTTTCTCGGCACTTGCAACTTCTACGGCTGCCTCTTCCTCGCGCTCGCTGTACTGTTGAGCTACCTGATGGCTGGAGACATGCTCTGGAGAGGTTTCGTCCTGACGCAGGCGCAGAATCTCGAAGTGCGGCGTTTCCATGTTGGGCACAGGTGCGACCACAACCGCTACGCCTTGACGGGCTTCAATGTCGGCCAGCTGCTTGCGTTTTTCGTTCAGCAGGAAGGTGGCCACAGAAACCGGCACCATGGCTCGTACTTCTGCGGTCTTCTCCTTGGAGGATTCTTCGTAGATCAGGCGCATGATGCTCAGCGCTAGAGATTCGATACCCCGGATGGTGCCCTGGCCTTCACAGCGTGGGCAAACCTCGCTGCGGGTCTCGCCCAGTGAGGGACGCAGACGCTGGCGTGACATTTCCAGCAGGCCGAAACGCGAGATCTTGCCAACCTGAACGCGGGCCCTGTCGAGTTCCAGCGCTTCACGCATCTTCTGCTCGACTTCCCGCTGGTGTTTGGCTGGCGTCATGTCGATGAAGTCGATAACGATCAGGCCGCCCATATCCCGCAGGCGCAGTTGCCGCGCGATTTCTTCGGCCGCTTCAAGGTTGGTCTGCAGGGCCGTTTCTTCAATATCCTGACCCTTGGTGGCCCGGGATGAGTTGATGTCAATGGACACCAGGGCTTCGGTCGGGTCGATGACAATCGAGCCGCCGGAGGGCAGTTTCACTTCGCGCTGGAACGCCGTTTCGATCTGGCCTTCGATCTGGTAACGACTGAACAGAGGGATTTCGTCCTTGTACAGCTTGATCTTGTTCTCGAAGGTGGGCATGACCGCCCGAACGAAGCTCAACACGTCTTCGTAAACGTTATCGGCATCGATCAGGACTTCGCCGATATCCTGGCGGAGGTAATCGCGCACGGCGCGGATGATGACATTGCTTTCCTGGTGGATCAGGAAAGGCGCTTTGCGCTCGCCAGCCGCCTGGGTAATGGCTTCCCAGAACTGTACCAGGTAGTCGAGGTCCCACTGGAGCTCTTCGGTGGTGCGGCCAATACCGGCAGTACGCACAATAATGCCCATGGACTTCGGCACCTGGACACCGTTCATGGCCTCTTTCAACTGGGCTCGGTCATCGCCTTCAATCCGGCGTGAGATACCGCCTGCACGGGGATTATTCGGCATCAGCACCAGATAACGGCCAGCCAGGGAGATGAAAGTGGTCAGGGCGGCGCCCTTGTTGCCACGCTCTTCCTTGTCGACCTGAACGATCACTTCCTGACCTTCAGAGACAACATCCTTGATGTTGATTTTGCCCTCAATCTGCCCGGGCGATTTCTTGAAATACTCTTTGGAGATTTCCTTCAGGGGCAGGAAGCCGTGGCGCTCTGCGCCAAAGTCAACGAAAGCCGCTTCAAGGCTGGGTTCTACCCGGGTAATGCGGCCCTTGTAGATGTTGGCCTTTTTCTGTTCGCGGGTACTGGATTCGATATCAAGGTCGAACAGCCGTTGGCCGTCAACCAGCGCGACGCGCAACTCTTCGGGATGAGTTGCATTGATCAGCATTCTTTTCATGGAAAGAAAGGGTTCCTGTCGTTTGTTGGTGACAGAAAACCGGGGGGATTCGCATCAGCGAAGCAGGATGTGCGTGCCGCGGGCCCTTTACAGCAGGCAGGCCGGCGGCCAGACGGATCATACCCTTATGGGGTGCAATCCTGGGTGTCTGAGACCACCGCCGACATCCCGCCTGCCGGTGGGCAGGTCGAGGTCGAATAGGGTGAGAGTCTGTTGACGCATAATATCCGTTTCAGGTTCACACAAACCCCTGGGTCTCACGTCGTATTGGTTTGCTGGACGGCCCGGGTTTGCGTGGCAATGATTCTTCGCGATGTCGCCCGACGGTTTTCCAGTCGGTTTTCCTCTCCCGGAGCAGGTAACAGCCTTTCTCGGTCTGGCCTGTGATTCCGGGAGTCTGTTTCCCGCTGCATCCGTTAATGATTGGTTTTGCAGCGTTCAAACTCTTAATCAGTATCGGTATACTGCAGCCGCTCCGGCTTCTGACCAGAGTTCGTCAGGCCGTAGACAAACGGCAGAGCACGCCGGAATATAGCAGGTACGGCGTGGGCAGGCAACTCCTCAGTTGCGTCCGTCCCGGTATGCAGGGGCGGCCATACGATGCCGCAATTCATCAACGCAAGGGTTTACATGTCGCGCTCCCCCGATTCCCGTAAGACAAAGGGTCGTCGCCCCTCCAGTGGGAAGGTCCGTGAAGTCGGAAAGGCCGTTGTAAAAACGGGGACTGATCGTGTTCCGGGAAAGGTGGCGACAGAGGTTCAGTGGATTACCGTTGATGAGGATATGGCAGGGCAGCGGGTGGATAATTTCCTGCTTGCACGATTGCGGGGGGTGCCCAAAAGCATTGTCTACCGCATTGTCAGAAAGGGTGAGGTGCGGGTAAACAAGGGGCGTGTAAAGCCTGATACCCGTCTTAATCCGGGGGATGTGGTCAGAATTCCGCCGCTGGTGCAGCAAGCCAGGGCGGAGCAGCCCAAGCCCGGCAGTCGGGTGCAGGGGGTTATGGAGGCTGCGGTCGTTTTCGAAAACGATGAAATGCTGGTGGTGAACAAGCCCTCCGGTATAGCGGTTCATGGCGGAAGCGGACTGAGTTTCGGTTTGATTGAAGTGTTGCGGTCGGCCCGGCCGGAAGCCAGGTTCCTGGAGCTGGTTCATCGTCTGGATCGCGATACGTCTGGTCTGGTAATGGTGGCTAAAAAGCGTTCTGCTCTGCGGTTTTTGCAGGATGAGCTGCGGCAGAAGCGGATTCGCAAGTATTACCACGCTCTGGTGGTCGGAAGTTGGCCGGAAAATGTTGATCGTGTTGCTGAGCCGCTGTTGCGTTTTGAGATGCCTAATGGCGAGCGTCGGGTTCGGGTCAGTGAGGAGGGCAAGAGTTCCCTGACTTTGTTTGCCTGTTTGCAGCGATTTCAGGGGTATAGTCTTGTTGAGGCATCGCCGGTGACCGGCAGGACTCACCAGATTCGGGTACACAGTGCCTGGGCGGGTCATCCGATTGCCGGCGATGACAAGTATATGGATGATGCGAGCCTGAAAGCTTTCCGGGCCATTGGTGGGCAGCGCTTGATGTTGCACGCCAGGGCTCTTGAGTTTTCGCTTCCGGGTTCGGGCGAGCCCATGCGGCTGGAAGCAGTATACGACGGGCCCTTTTCCGGGGTGCTCGAAGAATTGACCAAGCGAAGCGGGAAGCGGTCTTAATGAAGGTAAAAGTCGTTATTTTTGACTGGGACGGAACGCTGATTGATTCAGTGGACCATATCGCTGACAGCCTGCACCAGGCAGCAACGGAGCTGGGGTATCCAGAGCTGGAGCGAGAGGCCTATCGCGACATTATTGGTCTGGGCATGATTGAGGCGCTGGAGAAGCTGTACCCGGGGCTGAGTCGTGAGGAGATGGTTCGTATCCGTGAAGGTTATGCGGGTTACTTCTTCAAGAAGGTGACCACGCCCCAGAATGTGTTCGACGGCATGGCCGATGTGGTTGCCGATCTCCGGGGTTCCGGGCGTGGGTGTTCGGTGGCGACTGGCAAGAGTCGGCGGGGTCTTGAATTGGCGTTGACCTCCAGTGGTCTGGGGTCGCATTTTGATATCACGCGCTGTGCGGATGAAACCCGGTCCAAGCCGCATCCGTTGATGCTGGAGGAAATTCTGGCGTTCTACGGCTATGAACCGGAAGAGGCTGTGATGATTGGCGATACCCGTTACGATCTGGAGATGGCTCAGCGTATTGGTATGCCCTCGATTGGTGTGGAATGGGGGGTGCACAAACGGGATGTGCTTGAGACCTATGATCCCCATGCAGTGGTGAATTCAGTGGCGGACCTCCGGAAGGTGTTGGGTCTGCGCTAATAGTAGGACGTTGCAAGTAAGGAATACGGATGAGCGAGTGGGATTCGGATAAGCAGTCGGAGTGGGGTGATAAGCCCGTTGAGCCAGAAGCCCGGGGCGCCCGAGGTGGCTTGTTTGGCGGCAGGAAGCCGTCGATGCCGCCGGAGACGGGGCGTGATTGGCGTCTGATCGAAAAGCTGGTGATGTCCTTGCAGGCGGAGCAGCGGCGCAGCCGTCGTTGGGGTATTTTCTTCAAGCTGCTCACGTTCGGATATCTGTTTGCGCTGCTGTTCATGATTCGTGCTCCATTCGGAGAAGGCGTCGGGGCCACAGTGGGGAGCCATACCGCGCTGGTAGAGTTGAATGGCCCAATTGCTGCTGATGAGCTGGCCAGCGCAGATAACCTGGTCGGGGCATTGCGTGCCGCGTTTGAGGCCGAGAGCTCGAAGGCGGTTGTGCTGCGGATTAATAGCCCGGGTGGCAGTCCGGTGCAGTCCGGCTATGTCTATGATGAGATCAAGCGGTTGAGGGAGGAGTATCCCGACAAGAAGATCTACGCGGTGATTTCTGATATTGGCGCATCGGGCGCTTATTACATTGCCGCAGCAGCCGATGAGATATACGCCAACCGGGCAAGTCTGGTCGGGTCGATTGGTGTAGTGGCCGGTGGTTTTGGCTTCACTGAGGCGATGGAAAAGATTGGCGTGGATCGTCGTCTTTATACCGCAGGCGACAACAAGGCTTTCCTGGACCCGTTCTCGCCGGAGCAGGAGGAAGATGTTGCGTTCTGGCAAGGCGTGCTTGAAAACACCCATAAGCAGTTCATTGAAGCGGTCAGACAGGGGCGGGGCGATCGCCTTGCGGATGATCCCCGGCTGTTCAGTGGTCTGGTCTGGAGTGGTGAGCAGGCGGTAGAGCTGGGACTTGTAGATGGTCTGGGCAGTTCATCCTGGGTCGCGCGCCAGTTGGTGGGCGAAGAGGAGCTTGTCGATTACAGTCGCAGCCGCTCTCCTTTTCAGGAGTTTGTGGATCAGCTGGGGGTGGCCGTTGGTGAAGGTGTCGCAACCCGGTTGATGGAGTCACGACTGGAGCTCCGATAAGTTGCCTCGGGCATCAGTCCAGCAATGGATTGATGCCCAGTTCTCTCAGCATACGGGTGAGCGCAATCAGCGGCAGGCCGATCAGACTGTTGGGGTCGTCGCCCTGAAGGCGGCTGAAAAGGGCGATGCCAAGACCTTCCATCTTGAAGCTGCCCGCGCAGTCGTAAGGCTGCTCTTTCTGCAGGTAGCCTTCAATTTCCTCTTCCTGTAAGTCCCTGAAGTGCACCTCAAACGGTTCGCAGTGCGTTTGAAGGTTGCCGCTTCGGGTATCCAGAACGGCCAGACCGGTGAGAAAGCGCACCCGGTTGCCACTGCTTCGCATCAATTGCTGTTTTGCTGTGTCGTAGCGGCCGGGTTTGCTCAGCAGGCTGCCATCCGGTAATGCCGCCACCTGGTCGGAGCCGATGATGATATGGTCCTGAAAGCGCGGGGCGAGAGCTTTTGCTTTGCTTTCTGCAAGTCGGACGGCCAGGGCTTCGGCTGCTTCTCCTGGAATGGGTGTTTCGTCGATGTCGGGGCTGGCAGTGTCGAACGCAAGGTTGAGCCGGGCCAGCAATTGCTTTCGGTAGGGTGAGGAAGAGGCCAGTAGCAGCTTGGGAGGAAGCATAGGGTTTCAGGTCCGGTCGGTTGGATATGGGAGTTCTTTCGGGCTGATATCGTAAAATACCCCTATTCCGGGCGAAAGGCCCGGTAGAAAGTCGATTAAGTCTTTGACAGAGGCTGGTCTCGCCCCTAAAATTGCGCGCCTATGTCCAAAGCGCCGATCGTCGAACTGCCCAGATCTGTCGACCCGAACAAGTTGGCAGAGCAGAACACAACGCTTGAAGGGGTGATTCCTTTCAGGGGGCTTTCTCGTTTTCGTGAAGCTGTGCCGGGACTGCCAGAAGATGGTGAGTGCAGCGTAAAGCTGTCTTTCTATCGGGATGGGGAGCGTCGCCGGATAGTGTCGGGTGAGTTGTCTGCGCCGGTCATTCTGGAATGCCAGCGCTGCATGGGTGACATGCAGGTGACTCTGGAATCCCGTTTTGATCTCGGTCTGGTCATCAGTGATGAGCAGGCGCAGCGGTTGCCGAAAGCGTTGGAGCCATTTCTGGTAGAAGATTTCAACGCCGATCTCTGGGCAATGGTGGAAGACGAGTTGCTTCTGGTGCTGCCGCCATTTCCGCTCCACGAGCGGGAGGAGTGTCCGGCAAAAGAAGATCTTGAAGCGCTCGAAGAGCCCGAGGCTGCCGAAGAGCCCGAGACAGAGCAAAGAAAAGAGAACCCGTTCAGTGTTCTGGCGGGACTTAAGACGACAAAGCATTAACGTATTCGAAAATAGGTCAGGAGCATAACCATGGCTGTACAGCAAAATCGCAAAACTCGTTCAAAGCGTGGCATGCGCCGTTCACACGACGCACTGAGTGCTGCTGCTCTGTCTACCGACGCAACAACTGGTGAAGTTCATCGTCGCCATCACGTGTCTCCAGACGGTTTCTACCGTGGCAAGCAGGTAGTTGAGGCTCGCGACGAGTAATTCGTCGGGAATTTCTTCTGACCTGTGCCGCATGGACGAGTGGTGAACACGCCGGTCACCATTGCCATTGATGCTATGAGCGGTGATCGCGGTGCCGCGGTTGTCGTCCATGCTGCGCTGGAAGCAGTGCGTGAAAACGAAGCCTTGAGTCTTGTTCTGGTGGGAATCCGGAGCGAGCTCGAGGCTTTGTTGCATGAGGGGCATGCCCGTATTCGCATTGTTGAGGCTGCCGACGTAGTTCGTATGAATGAGCGGCCTTCCCATGCCCTCCGCCACAAGAAAAACTCCTCTATGGCCATTGCGCTCAGTCTCGTGCGGGACGGAGAAGCGCAGGGCTGTGTCAGTGCCGGAAATACCGGTGCGCTGATGGCATTCGGTCGCTCGATCATTCGGATGTATCCCGGGATTGAACGTCCTGCCATCGCAAAGCTGATCCCCTCTCTGCGTGGCCGTTGCCATGTCCTGGATCTTGGTGCCAACGTCGATTCCACAGCGGAGAATCTCTACCAGTACGCCCTGATGGGGTCCCTGATGGCATCCGCTATCTGCCGCCAGTCCGAGCCACGGGTGGCACTGCTGAATGTCGGTGAGGAAGAAATCAAGGGTAATGAACAGGTCCGGCTCGCATCACACATGCTGGCCCAGTGCGACACCATCAACTACATCGGTTATGTCGAGGGAAGTGACCTTTTTCGCAATGTCGCCGATGTTGTAGTGTGTGACGGTTTCGTGGGCAATATAGCCCTCAAGACCGGAGAGGGGGTTGCCGGCCTGTTGATCGAATTGCTGGAGCAGGCATTCACACGCTCCATGTACGGTCGTTTTGTGGGCTTGCTGGCCAGGCCGATTATCGGGCGACTTCTGCAATTGATGGACCCTTCCAGGCACAATGGCGCCAGTCTGCTCGGGTTGCAGGGTGTGGTCATCAAGAGTCACGGCAACGCCAATGAGCGGGCGATGCTGGCGGCGATCCGGCAGGCCGTTCGTGAGGTTCAGCTGGAAGTGCCACGAAGGATCAACGAAAGACTCGATGATCTGATGTTATGATCCCTCCTCGTTACCGGGAGCGCGACTAAAGTCGTCCCGCATCCCGGCTCTTATTCGCGGATAATTGGCCCTGAGTGTACTATTGGCTAATCTTCAGTAACCCTTCAATGACGATAAGATTCCGCTTATGAAATCAGCGTTTGTTTTTCCCGGACAAGGCTCCCAGTCACTCGGCATGTTATCTGCTGCCGCTGAAGCGTGGCCGATGATCACCGAAACGTTTGACGAGGCGTCCAACGTTCTTGGCTATGACCTGTGGCATCTTTGTCAGCATGGCCCCGCCGAAGAGCTCAATAAAACCATGGTTACTCAGCCTGCTCTGCTGACCGCAAGTGTTGCGCTGTGGCGGCAGTGGTGTGTATCTGACGGCCCCCGGCCGGATTTTGTTGCTGGCCACAGTCTGGGTGAATACAGCGCCCTGGTGGCGGCGGAAAGTCTGGATTTTATTGAAGCTGTAAAGCTGGTTCAGCTGCGCGGTGAACTGATGCAGGATGCCGTGCCTGAAGGGCAGGGGCGTATGGCGGCCATTCTGGGTCTTGAGGACTCGGATGTGGTGTCGGCGTGTGAGGAGTCTGCTGAGGGTGATGTGGTTGCCGCAGTGAACTTTAACGCGCCGGGCCAGGTGGTTATTGCCGGTAGCGCAGCGGCCGTTGAAAGGGCCATTGAAGCCTGCAAAGCCAAAGGTGCCCGCAAGGCCATGCCGTTGCCGGTCTCGGTTCCCTCCCACTGTGCGCTCATGAAGGGAGCGGCGGAACAGTTGGCGGAAGCTCTTGAGGATATCCGCTTTAACGATGCTGTCATTCCGGTAGTTCAGAATGTCAATGCCGAGCCGGCGCGGGATGCGGAGGCCCTGAAAGCCAATCTGCTCAAGCAGCTATACTCTCCGGTGCTGTGGACAAACTCGGTACAGCGACTGGCCACCGAAGGGGTGGGTGTGGCTGTTGAGTGTGGCGCCGGCAAGGTGCTGGCCGGATTGATCAAGCGTATCGATCGTTCTCTGCCGGTTCACGGTATCGAGAGTCCTGATTCTCTGGCTGAAGCCCTTAAGGCCTTTGGTCAGTCCTGATTACACGGAGTGAATTATGTCTTTGGAAGGCAAAGTTGCATTGGTAACCGGCGCCAGTCGGGGCATTGGCAAAGCCATTGCTCATGAGCTTGCCCGGCAGGGAGCCGAAGTGGTGGGTACCGCGACCAGTGCCGAGGGCGCCCAGGCCATTACCGATGGCCTGAAAGAAGCGGGTTTCAGTGGCTATGGAATTGTTATGAATGTGGCAGAGCCCGAGAGCATCGAGGCTGGCCTCAAGCAGCTTGCCGAGCAATCAGGTGCGCCCCTGATTCTGGTCAATAATGCCGGCATCACCCGTGATAACCTTCTGATGCGCTTGAAAGACGACGACTGGTCTGAGGTTCTGGAAACCAATCTGTCCAGCGTCTATCGCACCAGCAAGGCGGTCTTGCGCGGTATGGCGAAAGCCCGTTGGGGCAGAATCATTAATATCAGCTCGGTGGTAGCTGGTATGGGGAATCCCGGGCAGGGCAACTACTGTGCGGCTAAGGCCGGTGTTGAAGGCTTTACCCGTAGCCTGGCCAAGGAAATGTCTAACCGCGGTATCACGGCGAACTGCGTGGCACCTGGTTTTATTGACACAGACATGACCAAAAAACTGGACGATAAGCAGCGTGAGGCTATGCTGGAAATCATACCGGCTGGTCGCCTGGGGTCGCCGGAGGAGGTTGCCGCTGTGGTGGCTTTCCTGGCATCGGAAGGCGCCGCTTACGTAACCGGAGAAACCATTCATGTGAATGGCGGCATGTACATGGGTTAAGTCCGTTCCGGGCTGGTGTGCAACCCCTTGTCGCACAACATGTTTGACAGAATCCCTGCTTGTTTGCAGGTAGGGTTTAAACTAAACTGGCAGCCATAGAGTTGCTTGGTTGACACATAAAGTGAGGACATTATGAGTACAGTTGAAGAGCGCGTTAAGAAGATTGTATGTGAGCAGTTGGGCGTGAAAGAGTCCGAAGTTCAGAACACATCTTCTTTTGTAGAGGATCTTGGCGCTGACTCACTGGACACTGTTGAGCTGGTTATGGCCCTGGAAGAGGAATTCGAGACCGAGATTCCTGACGAAGAGGCCGAAAAGCTGGGCACCGTTCAGGACGCGATCGACTACATCGTCGCGCACACCTGATACCCTGCGAATCAGATAGCCAGGCAAAAGCCGTCCTTTGGGCTTATTGAAGGACGGCTTTTTTATTGGCCGGATATTGGCCAATAGTGAACCATCAGACACGGAACAATCGGGTGATTGGGGATATGAGCAAGCGACGGGTTGTCATCACGGGAATGGGTATGCTTTCTCCGGTGGGGAATGATGTGACGTCTTCCTGGGAAGCCATTCGTGCCGGACGCAGTGGCATCGGACTGATTGACCGCTTTGACGCGTCCGAGTACACCACTCGCATTGGCGGTGCCGTCAAGGATCTTGATATGGAGCCCTGGTTGTCCAGCAAGGAAGCACGAAAGCTGGATGCCTTTATTCACTATGGTCTGATTGCAGCGCAGCAGGCGGTAGATGACAGCGGCCTTGAGCAATACAGCAAGCTCGACAAGGAGCGGGTAGGGATTGCCATAGGTTCAGGTATCGGTGGCCTCGAATACATCGAAAAGAACGTTCTTCAGATGGATAAGGCCGGCCCGCGCAAGGTTTCGCCGTTTTTTGTGCCGGCATCCGTCATCAATATGATTTCCGGTAATGCGGCGATCCGTTTCGGCTACAAGGGGCCGAATATTGCGATCGTGACCGCCTGTACCACCGGAACACACAATATCGGCTATGCCGCCAGAACCATCGCCTACGGCGATGCCGATGTCATGCTGGCCGGCGGCTCTGAAATGGCGACCACACGCAGCGGCGTGGCGGCATTTTCCTCCGCCCGGGCCCTGTCGACCCGCAACGATGAGCCGGAAAAGGCCAGTCGTCCCTGGGACCGTGACCGCGACGGCTTTGTGCTCAGTGATGGTGCCGGCGTTGTGGTTCTGGAAGAGTTGGAACACGCCAGGGCGCGTGGAGCAACCATTTACGGCGAAGTTATCGGCTTTGGCATGAGCGATGATGCCCACCACATCACGGCGCCCCCGGCCGATGGTGAGGGCGCGGCACGCTCCATGCAGAATGCTATCCGCGATGCCGGCATCAGCCTGGACCAGGTCGGATACATCAATGCCCATGGAACCTCTACTCAGGTTGGCGATGTGGCTGAGGTGGCTGCAGTCAAATCGGTGTTTGGCAGCCATGCGGAAAAACTGGCCATGAGCAGCACCAAATCCATGACCGGACACCTGCTGGGCGCCGCGGGTGCAGTTGAGGCTATATTCTCGGTATTGGCAGTCCGGGACGGGGTGTTGCCGCCCACCATCAACCTTGATCATCCGGATGAAGGTTGTGATCTGGACTTTGTGGCACACAAATCCAGAGATGCCGATGTGAAGGTCGCGTTGTCGAATTCGTTCGGCTTTGGCGGCACCAATGGGACCCTGATCGTCAGCCGCTACGAGGGTTGAGCCCGGGTGTTGAAGCTCTACTGGGCAGACGACGACTGCCTGCTCCCTGGTGACCGGGGGCTGGCATATGGAGATGGCCTGTTCGAAACCATCAGGGTGAACGGGGATTCCGCGCCTTTGCTGGTCTATCACCTTGACCGGTTGGTGCGGGATGCCGGGCGCCTGGGTATTCGTCTGAGTCGGCCCGAACTGGAGTCAGCGGTTGCCAATGCAATGAAGCGCTATGGCGCCATTCATGGCATCAGCCACTGGGTGCTCAAACTGGTGGTAACCCGCGGCAGCGGTGGCCGCGGATACCGGCCGGCAGCTGATGTCAGCCCCCATCTGTATCTTTTCCATTCTGTTCTTCCTCCGCTACCGCCCGAAACCGGGGTTATGGTGGACTTTTCCCGGGTACCGTTGACGGTCAATCCACTCCTGTCTGGCATCAAGAGCCTCAATCGGCTGGAGCAGGTCATGGCGGCCCGTGAGATGAAGGATCCAACGTTTGAATTGCTGATGACCAACGCGGCAGGGCATGTGGTTGAAGGTACCCGAACCAATTTATTCCTGCATGGCCCTGATGGTTGGAGAACACCTCCGGCGGCCTCGTTGGCGGTTTCCGGTGTGATGCGCCGAAAGGTGATCGAATGCCTGCTCGCGGCGGGTGAGCCGTTCCGGGAATGTGAACTGCAGGTGGAGGACCTGCTGGGCCGCGAATGCCAGGGTCTGTACCTGACCAATAGCGTGCTTGGAGTTGTTCCGGTTCGCAATCTGGCGGGCCATGATTTGCCTCTGGACAACCGGCTTGCGACAATTTGTGACCCCCATAAGCGACCGGATTGATGCGCGTGTTCAAAAAGCTTCTCGTAGGTATTGTTGCTCTTGCTGTCCTGGCGGTTGCCGGCAGTGGTCTCTGGCTCTGGCAGGGGCTGAAAACGCTTGAGAATCCGGTTGTCCTTGACGAGCCGACCCTGTTTTCTGTTGAGCCCGGTACGGCGTTTGGCCAAGTGGCGCGGGCACTGACTGCGCAAGGGTTTGTGGATGATCCGCTCTGGCTGCGAATCCACGGGCGCCTGAACCCGGAGCAGACCCTGATCAAGGCTGGGGACTACGAGTTCACCTCTGGTATGACCCCGGTCGACATGATCAACCAGATGGTAGAAGGTAAGGTCAAGCTCTGGTCCGTGCAGTTTATCGAGGGCTGGACCTTTGCCGAGATGCGGGCAGCGCTGGCGCGCACCGACAGGCTCACCAGGCAGAGCACCGATTGGACGGATGAGGAGATCATGGCGGCTCTGGGAGCCGAAGGGCAGCATCCCGAGGGCTGGTTTTTCCCGGATACCTACCTGTTTCACGGTGGTGAAACCGATCTCGATATTCTCAAAAGGGCCTACAACATCATGACCGAGGTCCTTGAGGAAGAGTGGCAGAACCGTGAGGAAGGGCTTCCGTACGACAACGCCTATGAGGCACTGATCATGGCGTCGATTGTGGAGCGTGAAACCGGAGTGGCCGGCGAGCGACAACAGGTGGCCGGTGTGTTCGTCCGGCGCCTGCAGAAGGGTATGCGCCTGCAGACGGATCCAACCGTCATCTACGGCATGGGGGACAAGTACCGGGGCCGGATTGGCCGCAGTGACCTTCGTACCTGGACACCCTATAACACGTATCGCATTGATGGCCTGCCGCCAACGCCCATTGCGTTACCGGGGCGAGAGTCCATTCACGCTGCGTTGCATCCGGATGACGGCGATGCCCTGTACTTCGTCGCCCGGGGTGATGGCAGCCACAAGTTTTCCCGCACGCTTGCCGAACACCAGAAAGCCGTGCGTGAGTTCCAGCTGAACCGTCGGGAAGATTACCGTTCGTTCCCGGCCCCGGGTTCTGAAACCAGCAGTAACGGAGAGCAATGATTTTGGCCAGAGGGCGATTCATTACATTCGAGGGTACCGAAGGGGTTGGCAAGTCGACACAGCTGGATAACGCTGCGAAAACCCTGGATCGACTTGGCATTGACTACATTGTTACCCGTGAGCCAGGTGGTACCCCCATGGCAGAAAGCATTCGTGAGCTGTTGCTCGCCCCCAGAGAAGAGCCAGTACACGAAACCACCGAGCTGCTGCTGATGTTTGCCGCCAGGGCTCAGCACCTCTATAACAGAATCCTCCCGGCACTTTCCGCCGGTAAGTGGGTGCTCTGTGACCGGTTTACCGATGCTACCTTCGCCTATCAGGGTGGTGGCCGAGGCGTCGCCAGAGAACGGATTGCGTTGCTTGAGGCTCTGGTTCAGGGCGAGGTGCGTCCGGACCACGTTATCCTGCTGGATGCGCCTGTGGAAACCGGTATGGCTCGTGCTCGAAAGCGCGGTGAGCTTGACCGGTTTGAGCAGGAGGCGCAGGCATTTTTTCAGCGGATACGGGAAACCTATCTGGAGCGCGCGACGGAAATGCCCGGGCGCTACCATGTGGTAAACGCCGCCTTACCCCTCGAGCAGGTATCCGAGAGTGTGTCAGCTCTCCTGACCGCATTGGCAAAACTGCCGGTTTCTGACTGACAGCAGACAGATCGCTGGCGAATCCCGGTGTTTTCGTGCACTTTTTGTAATGTTCTGCTTTAATTGAGGAACATTCTCGATAACGGCTTTCAGTAGTAATGCTCAATGCGAAACTTTTGAAGCTACCCACGGCTGCCCAACAGCATCACCATGAACACCACCAGATTGTGGTGGGTGTGCGCGGGCAGGCGGAGCTGAGCATTGATGGATCCGGCGCCTGCCTCGACACCTGGAAAGCCTGTCTGGTACCTACAGAGGCGCGCCACGATTATTGCGGCGATCAGCAAAACCACGTGCTGGTCATCAATGTCGATCCGTTCGGTGCAGCACTGTCGACACCGCTACACTCAGACTACGACAAACTGATGCGCCTGTTTGAGAAGCCCCGTACGGTGCAGATGGACAACCGTATTCAAGGCCTGGTTCAGTTTGCCGCCGGTGAATTCGACCGTTCACCGGATAACCGGGCGCTGCATCAGCACCTCGCCGCCAGTATTCTTCATTGCATGGCTGAGCGCATCGTCGACCGGCCCCCCGTTTCCAGTAACAGAAACAGTCTCAACCCCGAGGACATCCGCCGCTATATCGTCGGCAATCTTCACCGCAAGATAACCGTTCAGGATCTGGCCGGTGTCGCATGCCTGAGTGTGAGCCGGTTTCACGAAATTTTTCGTCAGGTTACCGGGACCACGCCGCATCAGTTTCTGCTGCAGACCCGCCTCGATCAGGCCGTTGGGCTGCTTTCCTCGACCTCGCTTTCGGTTTCTGAAATCAGTTATCGCACGGGCTTTTCATCGCAAAGTGCGCTGACCAACGCGCTCAGAAAACACCGGGGTATTACACCCTCGAGGCTACAGCTTAATGAACATGTGGCCTGATTCGGGCACGGATTCGTAGGTTTTGACGTCAGTCCCGTAGGATTCTGCAAAATAATCGTAGGATTTTGTAAGCCTCGAATCCGTAGTAATACTAATTTATATCGCCCGAGGACCGAGGCTCCGGAGCTGAGCTGGCTGGTCGCAAAGATCTGGCGATCAGCTATATTCAATGAGGAATCCCGGCAAGTTGATTCTTGCTACAGGTCTGACGAATCCGAGACATACAAAAAAACGGCACACAGTGCCGATCTTTGATCTGGTGTTGTGCCAATCGAGCGGATCTTATCCGACTCATAAAACCGGAGGAGCCATATGGCTATTGGAGTTTGGATCAGTCTATTTGCGTATTTCGCCCTGATGATCGTAATTGGCCTCTGGGCCATGCGCACATCATCAGCCACTGCTGAGGATTACATGCTGGGGGGCCGTGCCCTCAGTCCTAAAGTTGCGGCTTTGTCAGCCGGCGCATCAGACATGAGTGGCTGGTTGCTGCTGGGTTTGCCCGGCGCCCTCTATGTTACCGGTCTGGCCTCGGCCTGGATTGGTATCGGTCTGTTTGTTGGTGCTTTCATTAACTGGGTTGTGGTTGCACCCCGGCTGCGGGAGCAGACCGTGCATTATGGCAATGCACTCACCATCCCGGCGTTTCTGGCCAACCGTTTCCCAACCAAGGCTCTGCCGCTGCGGACAGTATCCGCCATCGTTATCGTGCTGTTCTTCGCGGTTTATACCGCCTCTGGCCTGGTTGCCGGCGGCAAGCTGTTTGAAAGCGCCTTCGCTGGTATCTTTAACTTCGGTGGAATGAGCGACTATGCCGCCGGTATTGTGATCACCCTGGGTGTGGTGCTGGCGTACACCGTGGTCGGCGGCTTCCTCGCGGTGAGCATGACGGACTTCGTGCAGGGCTGCATCATGATGCTCGCTCTGGTCATCATGCCTGCAGTGGTGCTGTTCGGCGAAGGCGGTGGTGGTTTCGCCCAGGCTTCAGAGACCCTGAACAGTGTGGATCCAACCCTCCTGTCGTGGACGGAAGGGCTCACGGTGATTGGCTGGCTGTCGGCGGTTACCTGGGGGCTCGGCTATTTCGGCCAGCCGCACATCATCGTGCGTTTCATGGCTATCCGTACCGTGGGTGAGGTAGGGACTGCCCGTAACATCGGTATGTCCTGGATGGGCATCTCCCTGATTGGCGCGATCGCGCTGGGTGTGTTTGGCCGCGCCTACGCTGTGCGGAATGGTCTGGACGTTGCTGATCCGGAAACCATTTTCATTGTTCTGTCAGATCTGTTGTTCCACCCGCTGATTACCGGTTTCCTGTACGCCGCTCTGCTGGCGGCAGTCATGAGTACCATCTCCAGTCAGTTGCTGGTTTCCTCCGCCTCGCTGACCGAAGACTTCTACCGTTTGTTCCTGCGCAAGGAAGCCACGGATAAAGAGTGTGTCAATGTTGGCCGGGCCTGTGTTGTGGCGGTTGGCCTGGTGGCAGCCTTTATCGCGTCTGATCCGGATTCCCAGGTTCTGGGGCTGGTCAGTAACGCCTGGGCGGGCTTTGGTGCTGCCTTCGGTCCTCTGATCATCCTGGCCCTGACCTGGCCGCGTACCAACGGTGCAGGCGCGCTGGCTGGTCTGATCGTAGGTGCAGCAACGGTGATGATTTGGATCTCTCTGGGCTGGAACGGTGAGTTCATGGGCGGCCCGGGTGTGTATGAGATTATCCCGGGCTTCATTGCTGCGTTTATCGCTATTGTTGTGGTGACTCTGGCCACTTCCGATGCCGGTGAGTACCAGCACATCGAGCGGTAACAGAATTCACTGGTAACAATCAGTGTTCTGATAAGGGCTCCCCGCGGGGAGCCCTTTTTTGTGCAGGAATTCGGGTTCTGGGGGCGGGTCGCGGGGTGGGTATGTCCTTTCTTCCGGGAAAAATAACTCGCTGCGCTCAGACATCTTTTTCCCTGCAGAAAAGACATACCCGCCCCACGCCGGCGTAGTACAGGCGCAGATTTCCCTGGGTAGCAATTGTTTTGGTTTACCGGGACACAAAAAAACGCCAGCCCGAAGGCTGGCGTTTTCAGATCAGAGGTAGGCTACCTCAGAAGATCTCAGGCTACGGAAGCCTCAGACGCCTTCTGGGTGTACTCTTCCATCTGGTCGAAGTTGAGATACTTGTAGATCTCTTTGGACATGCTGTTCAGGTCCTTGGCGTACTCCATGTACTCCGCCGGAGTCGGGAGTTTGCCCAGTACCGCGCCCACAGCAGCCAGTTCCGCGGAGGTCAGGTACACGTTGGCACCATCACCCAGACGGTTCGGGAAGTTACGGGTAGAGGTAGACAGGACCGTTGACTTCGGTGCTACACGTGCCTGGTTACCCATGCACAGGGAGCAGCCCGGCATCTCGGTGCGAACACCGGCGGTGCCGTAGGTGTTGAAGTAGCCTTCTTCCATCAGCTGCTGCTGATCCATCTTGGTGGGCGGAGACATCCACAGACGGGTGCTCAGGGCGCCCTTGTGTTGCTCCAGCAGCTTACCAGCGGCACGGAAGTGACCAATGTTGGTCATGCAGGAACCGATGAACACTTCGTCTACCTTGTCACCAGCCACTTCGGACAGGAACTTGGCGTCGTCCGGGTCGTTCGGGCAGCACACGATCGGCTCTTTGATGTCAGCCAGATCGATTTCGATCACGTGGGCGTATTCTGCGTCCTTGTCAGCACGCATCAGCTTCGGATCCTTCAGCCACTCTTCCATCTGCTGGGCGCGACGCTCCAGGGTACGCGGATCGCCGTAACCCTCAGCAATCATCCAGCGCAGCATAACGATGTTGGAGCGCAGGTACTCAGCCACGGAGTCTTCCGACAGGTTGATGGTACAACCGGCAGCGGAACGCTCAGCAGAGGCGTCGGACAGTTCGAATGCCTGCTCGACAGTCAGGTGCTCCAGACCTTCGATCTCCAGGATACGGCCGGAGAACTCGTTGATCTTGCCCTTCTTCTCAACAGTCAGCATGCCCTGCTTGATGCCGTACAGCGGGATGGCGTGTACCAGGTCACGCAGGGTGATGCCAGGCTGCATTTCGCCTTTGAAGCGAACCAGAACCGATTCGGGCATATCCAGCGGCATAACGCCGGTTGCAGCGGCAAATGCCACCAGGCCGGAACCGGCCGGGAAGGAGATGCCCATCGGGAAACGGGTGTGGGAGTCACCACCGGTACCTACGGTGTCCGGCAGCAGCATGCGGTTCAGCCAGGAATGGATGATGCCGTCGCCCGGACGCAGGGAAACACCGCCACGGGTGCGGATGAAGTCCGGCAGGGTGTGCTGCATTTCAACGTCAACCGGCTTCGGATAAGCGGCGGTGTGACAGAAGGACTGCATCACCAGGTCTGCCTGGAAGCCCAGACACGCCAGGTCTTTCAGCTCGTCACGGGTCATTGGGCCAGTGGTGTCCTGGGAGCCTACGGTGGTCATGTGCGGCTCACAGTAGGTGTTCGGACGAACGCCTTTGCCTTCCGGCAGACCACAAGCCTTGCCAACCATCTTCTGGGCCAGGGTGAAACCCTTGTCGCCAGCTTCAGGATCCTTCGGCAGACGGAAAATGTCGGTAGCGCCCATGCCCAGAGCCTGGCGGGCCTTGTTGGTCAGACCACGGCCGATGATCAGCGGAATACGGCCGCCGGCCTGAACTTCGTCCAGGATAACGTCAGACTTGAACTTGAACTCGGAGATAGTTTCACCGGCTTCGTTCAGGATCTTGCCTTCGTACGGGCGGATTTCGATCACGTCGCCCATGTTCATGTTGTCGACCGGGGCCTCGAATACCAGGGCGCCGGCATCTTCCATGGTGTTGAAGAAGATCGGGGCAACCTTGTTACCGATACAGACACCGCCGGCACGCTTGTTCGGCACGCCCGGGATGTCTTCGCCGAAGAACCACAGAACAGAGTTGGTGGCAGACTTACGGGAAGAACCGGTACCCACTACGTCACCAACGAAGGCAACGGGCAGGCCCTTGGATTTGATTTCGTCGATCTGGCTCATCGGGCCAGTTACGCCGGGCTCTTCCGGCTTCAGGCCGTCACGTTCCATTTTATAGGCAGCGCGGGCGTGCAGCGGGATGTCCGGGCGGGACCAGGCATCCGGAGCCGGAGACAGGTCGTCGGTGTTGGTTTCGCCGGTAACCTTGAACACCACCATCTTGGTGCTCTCGGGAACCTTCTTCTTGTTGGTGAACCACTCGGCGTTGGCCCAGGACTCAACCACAGACTTGGCAACGGCGTTGCCTGCGTCCATCTTTTCCTTCACGTCGTTGAAGGCGTCGAACATCAGCAAGGTTTTCTTCAGCTGCTCACCGGCCAGTTCGGCCAGTTCGCTGTCGTCCAGCAGCTCAACCAGGGTCTCGATGTTGTAACCGCCCTGCATCATGCCCAGCAGCTTCACAGCGTATTCTTTGCTGACCAGCGGGGAAGACGCTTCACCCTTGGCGATGGCAGACAGGAAAGCAGCCTTAACGTAGGCTGCTTCGTCTACACCCGGCGGAATGCGGTTTTCCAGCAGGTAAACCAGGGTTTCTTCTTCACCGGCCGGCGGGTTCTTCAGCAGGTCAACCAGGGCAGCGGTCTGCTCGGCGTTCAGGGGCTTGGGAGGAATACCCAGGGCTTCACGTTCGGCAACGTGTTCACGATAGGCTTCTAACACGATATGGACCCTCATCAGTTGGAATGTTCCGCGCTGTGGGCGTGATGCCCGGCGGGAGTTTTTTGGCGAAAAGGCCGCAGGAGCCTCTGAATAACGCCTCAAATCACTGATGGGGTTTCAGGATTTATTCAGAGACTCCTTGATCTGGCGCTGCATTCTATAGGAAACCCCTTATAAAGTTAAGTTGGACAGAGGTCGGAGGAATCTGCTAAGTGCGTTATACTCCGGCCTCCCGAATTTTCAGCCTGAACCCCGATATGAACGACGCCCTGCAAGAAATTCACGATTTCCTTCCGTGCCGTACCCCGCAAACCTGGATTGACAGCGCCCTGGCGAACCAGGACCTGCTGCTGATCGACCATGCGCATTGTGAAAAGAAGGCGGCGTCCACGGCGCTGAGTCTGATGTATCGATACGTGGATAACACCGAGTTGCTGAACAAGATGTCGCGTCTGGCCCGTGAGGAACTGAGGCACTTCGAGCAGGTACTGGCGATCATGAAAAAGCGCGGAATTACCTATACCCACCTGTCACCGGCGCGGTATGCCGCCGGCCTGCGGGAAGCGGTGCGAACAGAAGATCCGGGGCGGCTGGTCGATGTGTTGATCGTCGGTGCCATTATTGAGGCCAGATCCTGTGAGCGTTTTGCCGCGCTGGCTCCGTCGCTGGATGAAAAACTGGCTGAGTTCTACAGCAGCCTGCTCAAATCCGAGGCGCGTCATTACCAGGATTACCTGAAGCTGGCCGAGCAGGCCAATGGTGGCCCGGTGGATGACCGCGTCGCGGAGTTCCTGGCCATCGAGCAAAAGCTGATCGAATCCCCGGATTCCGAGTTCCGCTTTCACAGCGGCCCGGTTTCGGCAGGCTGAAGCTCCTGGCAAAGTGACATCCAGCGGGCGATTCCGGCGCTGCGGTATTTCTGTTTGTGCAGAATGAAGTAGAACTGGCGGTCGAATTTCCGATAGTCGGGCACACTCAGGGGGACCAGGCTGCCGCGCTTGAAGGCATCGGCCAGGACGACTTTTGACAGGCATCCAATGCCCAGGTCTGCCTCGACCGCCCGTTTGATGGCCTCGGTGTGTTCCAGTTCCAGCAGGATGTTGAGGTCTGGTAACAGGCCGTGCATCCCTCTTTCAAAGCTCTGTCGCGTGCCAGATCCCTGTTCTCTCATAATCCAGACCGCCTGTCGAAGGTCCTCGTCGGTCAGAGCCTGTTTTCGGGCCAGGGGGTGGGATGGGGAGCAGAATACCGTCAGTTCGTCTTCCCGCCAGGGAATCACCTCCAGCTCCGGGGACTGCAGTTCGCCTTCAATCAGACCGATATCCAGTTCGAAATCCCGAACCCGACGGGCGATGGCGCTGGTGTTGGCCACCTCGAGTGAAACTTTCGGGCGGGTAGGGGTATTCATGTATTTGGCCATCACGCCTACGGCCAGATAGTTCCCTATAGTCAGGGTAGCGCCGACTTTCAGGGCACCGACTTCTGAATGCTTACTGAAGGCCTGTTCCAGTTCCGTGGCCTGCGCCAGCAGGGCCTCGGCTTTGGGGCGGTAGAGGCGGCCAAGCTCGTTCAATTGCAGCCGTTTGCCGACACGGTCAAAGAGCTGGATATCGAATTGATTTTCCAGTTCTTTCAGGGCGCTGCTGGCGGCGGACTGGGACATGGCCAGTGATTCGGCAGCCCGGGTGATGTTCTGGAAATGGGCGGCGGCCAGGAAAACTTCGAGCTGACGAAAGCTGTATTTCATGATGTGTCTTCCGGTGGAAATTATCTATCGGAAAAATCGAATAGCCTTATGAAAACAGCCCGTTTTGTCGATTTCAAGCAAAAGGTTAAACTATCCTCAATTCCTGATGGACTGACGTTAATAGGCGAGGGCTCCCATGAGCAACCTGATGAAAGAAACCGTAACCAGTGTGCACCACTGGAACGACACGCTGTTCAGCTTCAAGACCAGTCGGGATCCCGGCTTCCGTTTCAAGAATGGTCATTTTGTGATGATTGGTCTGGAGACGGACGGTAAGCCTTTGATGCGCGCCTACAGTATCGCCAGTGCGAACTATGAAGAAGAGCTGGAGTTTTTCTCTATCAAAGTTCCCGATGGCCCGCTGACCTCGCGCCTGCAACAGATCAAAGTGGGTGACGAGATTCTCGTCAGCCGCAAGCCGACGGGTACGCTGGTGCTGGATAATCTTCTGCCGGGCCGAAATCTCTGGCTGATCAGCACCGGCACCGGGCTGGCACCGTTCATGAGCATCATCAAGGATCCGGAAGTTTACGAAGCCTATGACAAGGTGATTCTCACCCACGGTGTGCGCTACATCTCCGAGCTGGCGTACCAGAGTGAGATTGAAGAACTGCCGGAGAACGAGTTCTTCGGTGAAATGGTCAGTGGCAAGCTGGTGTATTACCCGACCGTTACCCGCGAGCCCTTCCGCAACCAGGGCCGGCTGACCGATGCCATGGAGACCGGCAAGATCACCCGGGATCTGGGGCTGCCGGACTTCGACGTGGAACAGGACCGCTTCATGATATGTGGCAGCCCGAGCATGCTTAAGGACACCTGCGCCATTCTCGATAACATGGGCTTCCGAGAAGCCCGTGGTGGCGACATGGGCCACTATGTGATTGAGCGGGCTTTTGTGGAGCAGTAACTGCGACTAAAGTACTAGCGAAAAATCCTGTGGTTAACGCCACAGGATTTTTTTTGCGACAAAATTTGTGTGTATAGTTTGCGCTCTTTCACAGCGGACTATGCCCATGTTTTCCCTCGACATTCAGCCTCGCTTCAGTGACACCGATGCGCTTGGCCATATCAGCAATACCTCCCTGCCGGTCTGGTTCGAACAGGGACGTACTCCGATATTTCGGATTTTCCACCCGTCGCTGGACGTAAAAACCTGGCCGCTGATCATTGCCCGGCTGGAGATCGACCTGTTGGCCCAGAGTTACTGGCACATGCCCGTTGAGATCAGAACCGGCGTGGGCAACATTGGTAACAGCTCGTTCCAGGTGGTTCAGGAGGCCTGGCAGAATGGCAAGCAGATCGCCCGTGGTGTCGCGACACTGATTCACTTCGATTACGAAAATGAAAAGTCTGTTCCCATCCCTGACGCCATCAAGGCAGAATTGGCTGAACATAAGGTCAAGGATACGGCGTAACGGTGCCGTCAATGGAGGAGCTGTGACCTCAAGGCTTTCTTGTCTGGCGATGGCGCTGGCAGGCTCTCTGCTGCTGGCCGGCTGTGATTCCGGGGAAGAGCAGGGTGCGCCCGATGATTCATCGGGTTCCTCCCGGCGGGCGGTTTCGGATGTGGATATTTCCCTGGCCCTGGAGCCGGCTCAACTGGACTGGGTCGGCCAGAGGATTTTCCAGAATGAATGCGCGGGGCGGTTCCAGTGCCTCGTGCACTGGAACGAGGGAGAAGCCTTCCCGTCCCTGGGTATAGGGCACTTCATCTGGTATCCGGAGGGGGTTGACAGCCGTTTTGTCGAGAGCTTTCCGCAGTTGATTGCCTACATGAATCAGCGCCAGGCGTCGGTGCCGGACTGGTTGCGCGCGCTTGATCCTCTGGATGCTCCCTGGCCGGATCGCGCGGCCTTTATGCAGATGCAGGATTCGGTCCGCGTTGCCGAACTTCGGGAGTTTCTGGCAGGCACTCAGGGTTTGCAGGCAGAATTCATCTTTCGCCGCGCCCAGCAGTCGCTGGGCACTATTCTGGATGAGGTTCCCGATCATCGTCAGAAAGTTGTTCAGGGTTATCTTGAGGAGTTGAGCGCTACCCCGGGTGGCGTCTATGCGCTGATGGATTATGTCAATTTCAAAGGTGAAGGGCTTGCTGAATCCGAGCGCTACAAAGGTGAGGGTTGGGGGTTGTTGCAGGTGCTCCTCGCCATGGATCCGGAGCCGGGGCAATCGACCCTTGATGCTTTCCGGGTGGCGGCGGGGGAGGTGTTGACCCGCCGCGCTCGAAATGCCGAAAATCCGATTGAGCGGGAGCGCTGGCTGCCCGGTTGGCTAAAACGGCTGGAAACCTACCGGGAGCCCATCACCGACACGATGGCTACAAAGGCCTCTTGAGCAGCTCGGGTTCCTGCCCCGGGCGAGCTTCCAGCCACCAGATATTCTTATCCCAGTCTCCCAATACAATCCTGCGGGCGGGCTTGCCATTGGCTTCCAGTTCATGGATGGCGGGGCGATGGGTATGGCCGTGAATCATCAGTTGGACGTCATGGGCTTCCAGTTCTTTCACCACTTCCTCGGGGGTCACATCCATGATGGTCTCAGCCTTGCCCTGATTCTTCGCCATGGAGATTTCCCGCAGTTGCCGTGCCATCAGCTGACGATCTTTGAGTGGGCGGGAGAGAAGCATCTTCACCGTTTGCGGGTTACGCATGTTGGCCCGGAACTTCTGATATTCCACATCGGCCGTGCAGAGGCTGTCACCGTGCATCAGTAGGGCAGGTGTGCCATACAGATCCACTACCGTCGGATCATCCAGCAGGGTGGCGCCGGCGCGCGCGCAGAAATCTTCGCCAATGAGGAAGTCCCGGTTGCCGTGCATCAGGTAAATATCGGTGCCTGTGTCCCGCACCTCCCGCAAGGCCGCCGCTACTTGTTCCTGCAGCGGGGTGCGCTCGTCATCTCCAATCCAGGCTTCAAAAAAGTCGCCGAGAATGTAAAGACGCTCAACGCCCAGAGCCTTGTCTTTGAGGAAGGACAGAAACGCACCCGTAATATCCGGGCGCGATTCTTCCAGGTGCAGATCCGAGATAAACAGCGTGGTCACGCGTCCTCCAGAACCTCGGCTTTTTCAATCACTACGTCCTCAAACGGGACGTCCTGGTGGCCGGCACGCATGGTGGTGCGAACGGCGCGGATCTTGTTGACCGTATCCATGCCCTCGGCCACCTTGCCGAATACGCAGTAGCCCCAGCCCTCTGCGTTCTTGGCGGTGTGGTCCAGGAAGCCGTTGTTCTCAACGTTGATGAAGAACTGGGCGGTGGCGGAGTGGGGGTCCATGGTGCGGGCCATGGCAATGGTGCCGACCATGTTGCTCAGGCCGTTATCAGCCTCGTTCTGGATAGGTTCGCGGGTTTTGCGCGGCGTCATGCCTGGCTCAAAACCGCCGCCCTGAATCATGAAGTTGCTGATAACGCGGTGAAAAATCAAACCATCGTAGAAGCCGTCGCGAACGTACTGTTCGAAGTTTTTGGCGGTTTCCGGGGCTTTTTCGTAGTCCAGTTCCAGCTTGATATCACCGAAGTTTGTCTGCAGCAGAATCATCAGGGTTTCCTGTGTTTTGGGATCGGAATGTTGAAAGTGGCTATTGTACTCAAGAGTTTCGTCCGGTGCATGAGTCCGGCGTGGATTTGTGAGTATAATAGGCGGTTTAAACGGAGCATCCGGACAGCTCCCATGATTCATTCCCTGTTAACAGAGATTGTATGAGCGCCGAGTCGAAGAAAGCCCACAACTTTATCCAGAGCCTTATTGAAGACGCCATTGCCAAAGGGGAGCACACCGGCAAGGTGGTCACCCGTTTTCCCCCGGAGCCCAATGGCTATCTGCACATTGGTCATGCCAAATCGATCTGTTTGAACTTTGGCATTGCCGAAACCTTTAACGGTGAGTGCAACCTGCGCTTTGACGACACCAACCCGGAAAAGGAAAACCAGGAGTATATCGACGCTATCAAGCAGGACGTGGAGTGGCTGGGCTATGAGTGGGCCGGCGAGGTGTGTTACGCGTCGGATTACTTTGATCAGCTCTATGCCTTTGCCGAAGAGCTCATTCAGAACGATAAGGCCTATGTCTGTGCCCTGAATGCGGAGCAGATGGCCGAATATCGGGGTTCCCTGAAAGAGCCCGGCAAGAACAGCCCATACCGGGATCGCCCGGTAGAGGAAAGCCTGCAGCTGTTCCGGGACATGCGCGACGGCAAGTTCCAGAACGGTGAGCTGGTGTTGCGGGCCAAGATTGATATGGCATCCCCGAATATCAACCTGCGGGACCCGATTCTGTACCGGATTCGCTACGCGGATCATCACCAGACCGGCAGCAAGTGGTGCATCTATCCGATGTATGACTTTACCCATCCGATCTCCGATGCTCTGGAAGGGATTACCCATTCCCTGTGTACCCTGGAATTCGAGGATCACCGGCCGCTGTACGACTGGGTGCTGGACAATATCACCATCCCCTGTCATCCGCGCCAGATCGAATTTGCCCGGCTGAATCTGAACTACACCATTACCAGCAAGCGCAAACTGAAGCGGTTGGTGGATGAAAACGTGGTGGACGGCTGGAACGATCCCCGGATGCCGACGATTTCCGGCATGCGCCGTCGTGGTTACACACCGGAGTCCATTCGCAACTTCTGCGACATGATCGGCGTGAACAAGGCCGGTGGCACCGTGGATGTCGGTATGCTGGAGCACGCTATCCGGGAAGATCTGAACAACCGTGCGCCCCGCGCCATGTGCGTGATGCGTCCGCTCAAGGTCACCCTGACCAACTATCCGGCTGACCAGACGGAAACCCTCACTCTGCCAGTGCATCCGCAGAATCCGGATATGGGCGAGCGGGAAGTGGCCTGGAGTCAGACCCTGTTTATTGACCGGGAAGATTTCGAGGTAGAGCCGCCGCGTAAGTGGAAGCGGCTGGCCCCGGACCAGGCGGTGCGGCTGCGCGGTGGTTACGTGATGACCTGCAAAGAGGTTGTGCGTGACGGCAGCGGCGAGATTGTCGAGCTCAAGTGCGAATACGATCCGAATACCCTGGGCGTGAACCCGGAGGGCTACAAACCCAATGGCGTGATTCACTGGGTGTCGGCCAGCGACAGCGTGGAGACGGATATCAATCTTTACGACCGCCTGTTCAACCACGAGTCTCCTGACAGCGACAAGGAAGGCGATTTTCTGGATCACCTGAACCCCGAATCTCTGGTCGTACTCAAAGGTGCCCGCGTTGAGAAAAGTCTGGCTCAGCCTCGTACCGACTTGCCGTACCAGTTCGAGCGCGAAGGATACTTTTTCTGCGACCAGGAACTGACTGAAAAAGCTGGCAAGCCGGTGTTCAACCGTACCGTAACGCTGCGGGATTCCTGGGGTAAGGGAGGCAAGTAATGCGTATCTACAATACGCTGACACAGCAAAAGGAAGCGTTCAAAACCCTGGAGCCTGGCAAGGTTCGTATGTACGTGTGCGGCATGACTGTCTACGACTATTGCCATCTGGGGCATGCCCGGGTGCTGGTGGCGTTTGACGTGGTGACTCGGTATCTGCGGCATCGCGGATACGACGTACACTACGTGCGCAACATTACCGATATCGACGACAAGATCCTGCGCCGGGCTGATGAAAACGGTGAGGTGTATACCGACCTGACCGACCGGATGATCCGGGCCATGCACGAGGATGAGGCGAAGCTCGGCGTGCTGTCACCCAATGAGGAGCCTCGGGCGACTGCCTTTATCGACGATATCCTTGCCATGATCCAGAAGCTGATCGCTGGCGGCCACGCATATGCTGCCGATAATGGCGACGTGTACTTTGCCGTGGAGTCTTTCCCGGATTACGGCAAACTGAGCAAGAAAAAGCTGGAAGACCTGGTGGCCGGTGCTCGTGTGGATGTGCAGGAGGCCAAGCGCAGCCCTGCGGACTTTGCGCTCTGGAAGGCCGCCAAGCCAGGCGAGGTGAGCTGGCAGTCGCCGTGGGGCGAAGGGCGCCCCGGATGGCATATTGAGTGTTCCGCCATGTCCACCAAGTGCCTGGGCGACACCTTCGATATTCACGGTGGCGGGCCGGATCTGCTGTTCCCTCACCATGAAAACGAAATCGCCCAGTCAGAATGTGCCACTGGTCACACCTTTGTGCACACCTGGATGCATGCTGGCGCCATTCGGGTGAACAAGGAAAAGATGTCCAAGTCGCTGGGCAACTTTTTTACTATTCGCGAGATTCTGGAAAAGTACCCGGCGGAAGTGGTGCGTTATTTCCTGGTGTCCAGCCACTACCGCAGCCAGGTGGATTACTCTGAAGACAACCTGGCGGAAGCCGGGCGAACTTTGACCAAGCTCTATCATGCCCTGCGGGGTATCGTGCCGGCGAAAGAAGCGGATGTAGCGGAAACCGATCACGACCGTCGTTTTGCCGAGGTCATGGATGATGATTTCAATACTGCTGGCGCCATTGCTGTTCTGCACGCAGTGGCAAACGACATCAATCATCATCGTCGGGAAGGTGATGAAGAAACCGCCAAGCGCAGCGCGGCCGTTCTGGTGCGGCTGGGCGCTGTGCTCGGCCTGCTGCAGCAGGACCCGGAAGCCTTTTTCCAGGCGGATACCGGCAGTGAGTTAACTGCACAGGACATCGAGGCCATGATTCAGGCTCGTGCCGATGCCCGCAAGGCCAAAGACTTTGCGGAGGCCGATCGCATTCGTGATGATCTGCTGGAGAAGGGTATCATCCTGGATGACAGTCGTGAGGGTACTATCTGGCGCCGGAGCCAGGACTGAGTTGATTCGCGCAATGTCGCATTGTACCTGTGGGAATGACCTTGTAGGGAATTTCACGTACAATGCGGCGCTCTAATCAGAACGTCCCCGCGCTATCAGCGCCATCAGGGGAGTCGGGAACTACAAACCCATTGAGGCAAGCAACGATGACAGAACGCGTTCAAGTTGGCGGCATCCAGATCGCCAAGAATCTGTATGATTTTGTAAACAACGAAGCGATTCCGGGCACCGGTATTGACGCTGACAAGTTCTGGGCCGAGTTCGACAAGATTGTGAACGAGCTCGCTCCGCGTAATCGCGAGCTGCTGCTCAAGCGTGACGAAATCCAGGAAAAAATGGATACCTGGAACCGCGAGCACAAGGGCCAGAAACTGGACATGGCCGAGTACAAGGCGTTTCTGAAAGACATCGGCTACCTGGTAGATGAGCCGGCGGATTTCAAAATCTCCACCTCCAATGTGGATCCGGAAATCGCCACCATGGCCGGCCCGCAGCTGGTTGTGCCGGTCATGAATGCCCGTTTCGCCCTGAACGCGGCTAACGCCCGCTGGGGTAGTCTGTACGATGCCCTGTACGGTACCGACGCTATTTCTGAGGAAGACGGTGCTGAGAAGGGCCGTGGCTACAATCCGGTTCGTGGTGCCAAGGTGATTGAGTGGGCCCGGGATCTGCTGGATGGCTCAGCGCCTCTGGCTTCCGGCAGCCATAAAGACGCCGCAAAATACTACATCGACGGCGGCAAGCTGGCGGTGAAGCTGCAGAACGGTGACGTGACCGGCCTGAAAGACGAGTCCGGTTTTGTAGGTTACACCGGCGCTGCCGATGCCCCCACTGGCGTTCTGCTGGTTAAGAATGGCATGCATTTCGAAATCCAGATTGATGCCAGCCATCCGATCGGCAAGGATGACGGTGGCCACGTTAAAGACGTTCTGATGGAATCGGCCCTGACCACCATCATGGACTGCGAAGATTCCGTTGCTGCGGTAGATGCCGATGACAAGGTTGTCGCCTACAAGAACTGGCTCGGCCTGATGAAGGGCGATCTGGAAGAGTCCTTCGAGAAGGGCGGCCAGATGATGACTCGCCGCATGAATGGCGACCGCACCTACACAGGCGCCGATGGCAGTGAGCTGACCCTAAAGGGCCGCAGTCTGCTGTTCGTTCGTAACGTTGGCCATCTGATGACCAATCCGGCCATTCTGCTGAAAGATGGTAGCGAAATTCCTGAAGGCCTGATGGACGGCCTGGTGACTTCCCTGATCGCCATCCACGACCTGAAGGGCGACGGTAAATTCCAGAACAGCACCAAAGGTTCTGTGTACATTGTTAAGCCCAAGCAGCACGGCCCTGAAGAAGTGGCGTTCACCAATGAATTCTTTGGTCGTGTTGAAGACGCTCTCGGTCTGCCGCGCTTCACCCTGAAAGTGGGCATCATGGATGAAGAGCGCCGCACCACTGTGAACCTGAAAGCCTGTATCCACGCGGCCAAAGAGCGCACCGTGTTTATCAATACCGGCTTCCTGGATCGTACCGGTGACGAGATTCACACATCCATGGAGTTGGGTCCCTTCATCCGGAAGGGCCCGATGAAGCAGGCTGCCTGGATCAATGCCTACGAGCAGTGGAACGTGGACATCGGCCTGGAAGCTGGTCTGTCTGGCGTTGCCCAGATTGGTAAGGGTATGTGGGCCATGCCGGATCTGATGGCAGGTATGTTGGAGGCCAAGATCGGTCATCCGAAGGCTGGTGCCAACACCGCCTGGGTTCCGTCTCCGACAGCCGCTACCCTGCATGCCACCCACTACCATCAGGTGAACGTGTTTGATGTGCAGAAAGAGCTGGCTAACCGTCAGCGCGCGTCTCTGGACGACATCCTGACTGTGCCGGTGATGGAGGATCCGTCCTCCTTGAGCGCCGAAGACATTCAGCAGGAACTGGACAACAACGCCCAGGGTATCCTTGGCTACGTTGTACGCTGGATCGACCAGGGTGTGGGCTGCTCCAAGGTGCCTGACATCAACGATGTGGGCCTGATGGAAGACCGTGCGACACTGCGTATTTCTTCGCAGCTGCTGACCAACTGGTTGTACCACGGCATCTGCTCTGAAGAGCAGATCATGGAAACCATGAAGCGCATGGCTGCGGTTGTTGATAAACAGAACGCTGGTGATGCGGCATACCGCAACATGGCTCCGAACTTTGACGACAGCATTGCCTTCCAGGCCGCTGTGGATCTGGTTCTGAAAGGTCGCGAACAGCCGGCCGGCTACACTGAGCCGCTGCTGCACGCCTATCGTCAGAAGGCCAAGGCCAAATACGGGCAGTAAAACGCCCGCCAATAAAAAACCCCGCTTCGGCGGGGTTTTTTATTGGGCCTGTGCCCGTTAACGAAAAATGCGAAAAATGCGAAGAATGCCGCGTCAGGTGTCGGCGTGCAGCACGTCCGCGGCGTACAGGGTGTTTTCCAGCAGGGTAGCAATGGTCATGGGGCCAACGCCGCCCGGTACCGGGGTGATGTAAGCCGCACGCTCTGCTGCAGCATCAAAATCGACATCGCCACAGAGCTTGCCATCATCCATCCGGTTGATACCCACATCAATGACGGTGGCGCCCGGTTTGACCCACTCGCCCTTGATAATGCCCGGCTTGCCCACTGCTGCAACCAGGATGTCGGCTTCCCCGACAAATTTCTCGAGGTTGTCGGTAAACCGATGACATACCGTTGTTGTGGCGCCCTTGAGCAGCAGTTCCATGCTCATGGGGCGACCGACGATGTTGGAGGCGCCCACAATAACCGCATGCTGGCCTTTATAGGGGGTTCCAATGGAGTCCAGAAGAGTGATGACACCTGCCGGTGTGCAAGGGCGCAGGGTAGGCTTGCGTTGCATCAGGCGGCCGATGTTGTAAGGGTGAAAGCCGTCTACATCCTTGTCGGGGCGTATCTTTACCAGAATCGGGTCGGCGTCCAGGTGTGAGGGCAGAGGCAATTGAACAAGGATGCCGTCAACGGCGGGGTTCTCATTCAGCTCGTCAACCAGTGCTTCCAGTGCCGCCTGGGAGGTATCTTCCGGCAAATCATAGGACAGTGACAGGATGCCTGCCTGTTCGCAGGCCTTGCGTTTGTTGCCAACGTATACCTGGGAGGCCGGATCGTGACCGACCAGTACCACGGCCAGGCCTGGCGCTCTCAGGCCCTTCTGTTTTCTGGCTTCGACCCCGGCGGCCACCTGTTGCCGGACCTGGGCAGCAATTTCTTTTCCATTAATCAGTTTGGCGCTCATGTTTCCGTCTTGTCGGTTTGGGCGTAAGAAAGTGAAGGCCGGGCATTGTCTCATGCTTCAGGGTTAACGCCAATGTGGAGGGAGCGGTCGGGAACTCCTGTGGTTTTGAGTGGTCGCTTATAGAGCTGTCTCGGCAAGGAATTTTCAATTCCGTGTTGACGGACGCGATCGGCGCCGGTAATATGCGCGCCAACTTTGCTGAGGCACTTGTTGTTCAGTTAACGGGGTATAGCGCAGTCTGGTAGCGCGCCTGCTTTGGGAGCAGGATGTCGGGAGTTCGAATCTCTCTACCCCGACCACTTTCTGGATATTCAGGTGGGCGAACGGTCAAGCGCCCGTAGCTCAGCTGGATAGAGCATCCGCCTTCTAAGCGGATGGTCGCAGGTTCGAGTCCTGCCGGGCGCGCCATCTCGTTAATCGCAGATTGGTACCGGACTCGCCGAACCAGCAAAGTTGAAGTAAGCAGTAGTGTGCCGGCAGGCACCTCCCTGATGTGGTGGACGTAGCTCAGTTGGTAGAGCTCAGGATTGTGACTCCTGCGGTCGAGGGTTCGAACCCCTTCGTCCACCCCACTTTTCCCCTTGTTTGTTTCCGAGCTCCCTGATTGCCTGTTATGGTTCAGAGTTGCGCCGGATATGCGAGAGTGGCGGAATTGGTAGACGCACTGGATTTAGGTTCCAGCGGGGCAACCCGTGAGAGTTCGAGTCTCTCCTCTCGCACCACTTTTAAATCAAAGACTTACGGGATTTTGTAGAGCAGGGCCTTTTGAGTGTGATTTCAAAATGTGCCAAAAATGTGCCAATCAGTGTCAGCACATCCTGCCAATCACTGTGGGTCTAGAGTCAGACTGAACGTTTTTCGGTCTGATTTAAGGAAGCCTCTAGAGACAATCTAGGGGCTTTTTTTATGGCTGGTTGGGGTAGGGTGAGAGGCAAGCCCTGTAAGCCCTTCTGAGGGCCTTTATAGGGATAGTGCTACATAGCCTCTACTTTCTTTTAAAAACGTCTCCTGTAGCTTCTCAGGTGCCATGATGAGGGGTAAAGCCACCTACTTTTACTTCCCATGATTTACGGGCACATATCGCATCAAATTTATGTTCGTATCTACCAAGCTGAAAATAATGTCTCTTTCCGTTTTTTCTATATCCGCCCATTGCACGCCATTTTTTAGTTTGTTTATCCCAGTACACACCTGTAACGCCTGATGTATTGCGTTTGGATAAACTCGCATTACGTGCATTGTCAGATAATGTAGCCAGCCTTAAATTAGACCACTTGTTGTTATCTCTAACCCGGTCGATATGATCAATTACAAATCCGGGTGGTGGCCATTGTCCTGTCATCCATAGATAAGCCAATTGATGGGCACGGTATCCATACCGGAACAAACGGATTATTAGATAGCCCTGATCATTTAAACCACTGGCTACAGTCCCTGCGTACTTGGTATTGACCATCTTGGCAATATGGTCATATTTAAAATGATAAGACGGTCGATGCAGGAACTTAAATTCACCCGTATCAGGGTTATACTCTACACACTCTTTTAATAATTCTAGGGTTAAATCTTCTTTTCTTCTTATTATATCACTCACTGTATTAGACTCCTATTTGATAAAATAGGTGTCTCACACTTTTTTAATCTGTCAAGATTCAACAAATTACTTTAAATCGTGATGGTTAAAAGTAATAAGTGAGAAATTTAAAAGTGAAAATCTAGAGAGGGGGAGAGAGGGCACGATGGGTATATATTTTTATTTTTACCCGTACCCCCTGATGATGTGTTAAAGGTGCTGACAGGATTACTTACGCATGTCTCTCAAGTGATCTAATAAAGTGTCATCTAAATCCATGATTACGCGTTGCAGTAGCTCTTTGCTGATCAGAGAGGGCACTGTGTGAGTGTCGTAGTAGGCTTTGATGTCAGCCATAGAGAGCGGTAGGGGTTGAGTATCTACGTAGCGCCTTGCCCTAGTGACAGTGTTATAGACTGTCAGGATGTAACCTGTGATCGGGTCATACTCAGGTGGGTCAGGATCAGGGGCTATCTGTTGCCCCATCTGTCTAAGTAGCTCTCGTGCCCTGTGATCCTTACTAGATCGGTTACCTACAGTAAGCTGCCAGTGCAGCACCTTTACTGCTTTTTTCGCGTCTTGTAAGCCTTCTCTGATAGTTCTATTGCAAACTCTTCAGCCTGTGCTTTGATGTAACCGTAAATGTCCGGGTTGTTGGTCAGGAGTTCAGTGCAGTTGTCAGGGGTAAATTCGATGGTCTCACCACTTGCAACGACACCTTCCCAGTCCTGTACAACGTGTAGAGCTAGTATCTCAGCCTGTAGGGGTAGCTTACGCTTATCGTGTGGATGTACTCGCACATCACAATCAGAGCCGTCAGTGGTTTGCGCTATCTGTCTCTGTAGCCAGTTGTCGTAATTGGCTTGAGCAAGGTTGTAATCCATGGTGTAAGCGGGTCTGATCTTAAAGCGTGTGCCGGGATAGTTGGGCACATCTACCCACTTAGTTTCGTCGCTTGGTAGGAATGATTTGTTGGTAATATCTAAAGCCATGATTGATTCTCCTTATAATTAGTAATCACAGATACTATTTATCGGAGACTGTCAGGGCTAAAGCGTTTAGGGTTCAAACCTCGTTGGTTTTCTTGTGATGCTCCTGTACTTCTATCGCTCGTGCTGCCCCTCGTTTAGTAAGTCTTATACTGTCCCCGTAGTATGACCTGCTAATACTAATGAGGCCCTTTTGAGCTAACTCATTTGTTGCGTTGATGAGTACGAGTTCAGTTGTATCTATTGCCTCATGGTTCATATCTCTAATCTGCATAGATTCGGCGGGTTTTATCGCAAGGCAAAGCAACACAAACCTTTGATAGTGATCAAGTCTATTGGCTTCGTAGTGGCGTATAGGTGTCATCACTGCATTTACTAGGAGCTTCCAGATACGCGGTACTGCCTCCCAAACTATGGAAACAGCGCTGTAGATCAACACGGCAACAGCAATACCGTCTACCCACTGTGGTAATTCTCCCCAGCTATACAGCTCAAACCTTTTTGAAAGTAGATAGAAACCTGATGTAACTAGCAGGCAGGTGGCAATTTTTGCCGATGCAGCTATGTCGTGCATCATGGCGGTAAAGTCGGTAAGGCGGGGAATAGCCAAGCTAACTCCTTAAGCGTGTGTCTGTCCGTTCTTGTTGGTGCAGTCTAAACCGTGGGGCCTGTGATGGGTAGACTTCATACACGTTGGATACAGTATCCATTGTGTAGTTTGTAAGGTGATGATTTACATAGTGTTTTCAAAAGTGTGTCTGACACATGTGCCAATCTGGGATTGTTGGAAATAAAAAAGCCCCAATAATCAGGGGCTTAGTAATTTAACAAAGGCCAGCTCTAACAAAGGCTAGTTCGTCACTGACAGCATTACACAGTGGTTTTGCTGATCTTGAGTACTGATCCTTGGGTAGCATCAAAAGTGGCGGTCATGTCTAGAGACATAGTGATAACGTCAGTGTTGTTACCAGATGGCAGATCACCGGCAAGGTTAACGCGTGGTAGCGACATAGCGTAGCTAGTAGAGCCATTGTCTAGACTGTACTGGATATCAGCCGGGGTATTGGTGATAGAGGTCTTGTAGAGCGCAAAGGCGTCTTTAGACATCACTACCTCAATACTGCCAGTCACAGCAATGTCACCCTGTTTTTGTTTAAAAGGTGTCTGTGAGTCAATACCGGTAACTGCTTGATAACCATTATCAATTGATAGGCTGATGTTTTTGATCACACCGATTGCGCCAGAATTGATAGCGATAGAGCCGAATTGATTAGATGCGTCGTACTCTTCACCTTTAGTAGCTGGATCGATAGTCAGGCCGGTTAGGTCATAGTTAAACGTCCTGTGTGTGCCTACAAAGCCGATAGAGCCGGTTACATAGTCTTGCTCTGGGATTTCAATTGACAGGGTGTTTACGTGCATACCTTCGAACAAAACCGCGTCCTGTGTGCCGTCCTCGTAGGTGTAGATTTTGAGGATGTCATAGCTCTGCTTTTCCTCTCCGATGATCACATCACCGTTTACATCAAAAGTGCTGCACAGTGCAGACTCTAAAAAGCTATCGTACTCGTCTTGAGCAAAGGCAATATCTAGGCTACCAGACACCTCAGATGACATGATGCGGGTGTTAGATAGCTGGCGGTTTTGACGCTGGTTCGGGCTCTCTTTGGTGTCGTTAGAGGTGTTTAGAGACTCAGTTACGTAAGTGATGTATTTAAAGTTGTCTGCACTGCCGGTAGAGCGGAAAGCAACTTCTATTTTTTTTAGATCGGACATAAATTTATTTCCTTTATTTTTATTTTAATTGCGCAATTATGGGTTGTATCGAAATCTGATCAGTAGATTAAGTTGGTACAGGTTAGAGTTAGGTGATGGCACTATCTGTCCCTCGTAGGTATGTGTACTGGGTAGCCATTGCACAAAGCTAAAGATGTCCTGTAGCTGCTCTGCAATCTCATACGATGCAGCACTACCGCTATCCTTGGGGGCAAAGATGCGTAACGCTATGTTGCCTGTACGACTGGTGACAGGGGCTGTGTTGCGTCCCTGTATACGAGTAGGGCCATACACAATATCTAATTTAACAACTGGTGATGTGATATCTGACATCTTCCTGTTGTCTGTATAGATTTTTACACCTGTGTCATTAGACCAATCTCCTAATCTTTGTGTGATGATCTGTCGAAAATCGTTGTAAGTCATTCTTGATTATCCTGATTTAGTTATAGTTATTTATTGTTGGATATTTTTCAGGGTGACTTTATGGGGATGAGATGAGGGATTTTTGTTTCACCAGTGGGGTATTTTTGATTCACCAGTGGGGGAAAAATTTAAAACCAGTGAGGTATATCTGTTTGATAGAAAGTGTGAAGGTGTGAACAGTGGTTCATTTCTTAATATAAAGTATAACCATTAATACCAGTGGGGGTGCATGGCAAAGGGTGTTGATTGTTGGATATGAGACAATGCCTTAAACCCTTGTGATGTTGCGGGTTAGAAGGTGTCTATGTATAGCGTAAACGTGAGGAGAGAGGCAGGAGACAGGAGATTTACGCAATACTATACACGACACCGAAAGAGGTAATTATTAACAACTTTGTTCACCATTTTAAATGAGTTATACACTTATGTTAAATCTATTTATAGATGTTTATTTCTTCGTCTGGTGTTATTTCTCCTTTATAGAAAAACCTATCTTTTTTGCTGTATAGATAAAAATGATTATCTAAAAATATTAAGCCCGTTGATTGAGTGAAGTCATCCACAGAGGATTCTTTTTCTTCTCCCGTCCTTACCTCTATGATCCTTGATCTGTGTTGATAGATGTCTTGAGTTATGTAGTAATCATCATCTAGCATGATTGGATCAGATAGAGAGCCGTATTTAAGTTTTAAATAGTTGATGGCTTTTTTGAATAAAGGATCATCTTTTATATTTTGTGGTAGAGAGTCGTAAGTGAGTCTATCCCAGTGCTGCTTAAGATGATCTATGTGTTTTTGTATTTCGTGCATGGCTATTATCTTAGTGATATCAATAATGATCTAGTGTTGCTGACTCTTTGCTTACAGTAGTCTACGTAAGTTTTTTCTTCTTTATAAGCGTTTGAGTTTTTATGGTGTTGATTGAGGGATCGGTTTAAAACGTCTATGCGTTGTTGTACTGCTGTGATAACACTGATCATATAGTCATAGTTATTAGTTTGTATCTCTAACCATTTTTCTTTAAATGACTCTGTGAGCTTTTCCGGGTTGAGTTTGATTAGATATCTGGGGTCAGGGTAGCGAGTGAAAAACTCCAATAACTCTGGTTCGGATAGTTGGTTTATAGAGTCATCAATCACATCATCTAATAGCTGTGAGTAGTGTTTTTCTAAGATTGTATTTTCGTCTTCTACGACAAATAAGAGTGTTTCTATTTCTTCTCTTTGTTCTTCGGTCGATTGCTTTTTATGTAAGCGTATGATCTGACGTATCAGTGATTTTGTTGATCTATTTCTGTGTAGTGCTTTGATTGTGTCTATATAGTTTGTCATTTTTGTTTTTCTCCTTTTTTCTTTTATCTCATAGATTTTTGTTTTGTCAACATGGTATTATTTAGGTTGTCGTATCTATATATTTTGGGATTTTGGCTGATTAGTTATGAAATTAAAAGCAATATTCAAAGAATTGATAGAGGTCGCTAAAGAATTTTGGCTTGCGCTTGGGTGGTGTGTAGTTGGTGTCTTATCAATAACGTTAATTTTGGTTGGGATTTCAACTTTAGCTCAATGGGAGACTAAAGAGATACTCAGGTATTATACTCCTTTTATGCTTGGTTTATTTAGTATTGGAATTACATTGTATTTGTTCGACAAAAATGTCAGGGAAACACGAGAACGTTCCCAGAAAGAAAGACATCAAGCGGTAAGACCTGTTTTAGTGATGTCTGACGTAGCGTCAAGAAAAAATAGAAATTTTCAAATGTTTGAGTGCTATATTGATAAAGGTGAAGCCAGTGGAGTTATTGAGGCTAGTATAGAAAATGCGGGTATTGGCACAGCACTAAATGTAATTATGTATATGCAGCTTGATAGTGGTTTATGTTATAGGGTTTATCCTGATATCCATAAATTGGCTGCTCATGAAGAAATGCTTTTGGTATTACACTATTCTTCCGATGAGGTTATTTCGGCATTTATAACTGTCTGCCAAGATGTCTATGGTAATTCGCATATCTTTAAGCATGAAACCGATTTGAGAGGTAGTCGGGGATTTAGGTTGATATGCTCTAACAAATATATTGGCGATTGTTCGGAGGATGGCCTTTTAGTTGATATTGATCTGAGTGGCCCCGCTAGGTCTAGAGACTATTTCTGGAAGGTTCGAGGTTAGTGTGGTTTGTTTTTGATTTCGAATTTTTGAAAAGAGAAGTGGTTGATATTGTATGTCTCTAGTTTTCCGTCTCTGTTGATCATTAGTTGCTTACGGTTAGAGTCAAAAGTGTAAGATAGGTGTATGTGCCCTGTTGCTGTGTAATAGATCATTTGATCAAAATCATAATTTGCAGCAATGTACATAACTACGTCTTTCGACTTTTTGTCTTTTACGTAGAAATCTACAGCTTGTCCGGTGCGGTGTTGGGAGGTCTGAGAACCGCTTACAAGACGATTAACCTGATTGTTACGGTAACCACTAGTAATGATTAAATACTGCTTAAAGTGGTCTCTGGTGGGTTGTAGGATAGTGTTTGTAAGTGCGGTTAGATTGACTAAGTGCTGTAGGTCATCAATGTCATTAGTGATGTTGTGTTGATCAGCAGTATCTGATTTTAAAAATTCCTCTAGTGTAAAGTTTTTAGCGATTTTCATTTTTATATCTCCATGTGCTAGAGATATTTAGCGAACAAAAAACCCGCACGAGGCGGGTAAAAACAGGAGATATTTTTATGGCTGTTTGGGATTAAACAGTTACTACGTCAGCGGCTGGGACGCGGAAAACGAAACCGACAAGCGGACACATTTTTTTGTCATCTAGCTTGTACGTCCAGTTAGCAGGGTCTGCATAGTCAGCAGCAGAGGTTACGCCGTCAGTAGTTGCCCATGAAAAGCCCGCAACAGTTAGAGCGTAAGTCTCACGATCCCACATAGTGCCTTGACCGCCACCGTTACCAGAGGATGGATCACGCTCGTACTCGTATGGGTTAGCAGGAGTGCCGTTACCGATACCTACAACACCATCACCGACAAGGTAAGCAGTAGCAATAACGTCACCTTCAGCGATATCACCTTGCCCGATTAGCGGGTTACCTGCTTCGATCTTGGTTTCAGGTAGATATGGGCTCTCAATTACGCGCATACCGCCAAAGCTGATAGAGCCATCGGCATTTTCGTTAACGTCGCGCTTGTCTTCAGCGAGTTTTTGACGAATAGCGGACATACCCTCGGCATTAACGAGTAGGGTGCGTAGAGTGCCGCGCTTGTGGCCCAGAATGCCTTTAGCCTTGTTTAGCTCATTAAAGTTAAAAGTAGATGCGCCGGTAGTCTGGGAAATGTTGCGTACGCGGGATGGATCGGCAGAGGTGGCACCAATCAGAGCGTTGATAACTGCGTCTTCGCGGTTGGCTAAGAGGATTTCACGGTTGAAACGTGCGGCTTCTGCAAGTGCTTCACCTGCTTTGATTTCGTCTACCATGTCCATTACGGACGCACCAGAGTTAGGGCGGTAGACCGCCATGGTTAGCTGACGCTGGCTCACAGAGTTAACTGCGCCTTTCTGCGCTGGATCGTCAGAGCTAGTGTTAACAGTGCCAGAGCGCGCTAGGTTGTGCCAAAAATTGGTTGTAACAACTTTTGCAGTAGATGTAATTTCTTTGGATACACCGCTTAGGATTTTTACAGCGGGGGAGTTTAAAATTGCATAATCGTCAGAGTTAGTGCCGTTTAAAAGCACTCTCTCAGATGCGTACATCTGTTCGATCTGCACATTAGATAGTCGGGTAGTCATTATGATGATTCCTTTATTGTTTTTATTGTTAATGCGTGTTCTTAATTATTTATAGTTATTTATCCTGTAAGGATTCTTCGTATTCTTTGGTTAGTCGCTCTAGTTCTTCGACGGGCAGTTTTGCGCGTTCTTCGCGGCTATATTCATCTAATTTTTTATGTACAGTTTTGCTATCACCGCCAAGCGCACCACCACCAGTAGCACCAGAGCCAGCAAACATACTGGGGTATTGAGTCTTAGCCTCGGCAACGAGGTCATCTAGAGTAGATACAGTTGGATTACCATCTGTGTCTGTAACAACTAGCTTGCCGTCCTTGTACATAACACGGTCAGAGAAATGGCGAGAAATCAAAGGTTTAAACTCATCTATGATCTTATTATCAGATACGAGTTTAGAGATTGCGGCTTCCCGTTTTTCATTTGCGCGTTCAGATTCCATTTCTTTGATTCGTTGTTTTAGTTGTTCTCGGTCTTGCTCACTGGATTTATAAAGACTTTCAAAATCGCCGTTATCCTGTGCTTTTTGTTCTTCTTTCTGCGCCTGCTCTGACACTAGAGTGTCATACTTAGTCTGTAAATCTTGTAGTTGTTGAGCTAGTTGCTTAGCCTTGCTATCGTCTTGCTTGGTTTCGGGTTTCGGCATATCTTCAACCACCAAAACAAAATCATCACCGTCAGCGGTGTAGATTGCTTGTAGTTCTTCGCTCAGTTTTTCAAATTCGTCTTTGCTAATTTTGTATTTCATTTTTATTGTCTCCAATTTTATTTAATTGTTTTAGTTATTTATATTTATTCGGAGAGCGCTATATTGTTTCGTAGCTTAATCTGCTGGATAGACAGCGGGGCATCGTTGTAATCGACAAATTTTTCTAGACTTAATTTGTGCTTGGTGAATAGCTCATACTTACCGGGGCCTAACACGTCGCGCTGAAACTCTGCGGGCTGGCGTCTTAACCACGTCTCATAGCTTAAGTTGGCGTTAACTTGCTCTGTCTTGCCGGATTCACCACGTGCGGCACGGGTGCCGGTGATGTTGCGGCTGTACTCCTGTTTCACTACCGGGGAGATAGTAGAGCGGCAGTTGTGGTGATACGGGGGTTGTCTGTCGTCCCATCCATAGACCTGATTATCTTTGGCTGCACAAATGGGAGTAGTGCGGCTATCCAGTGTGGCTACCAGTCGCCAGCCCTCTAACACATCATCATTAGCCCTCAACACCTCGTTACGAGCTGTTGTAGTGACGTGATTGTTAATCGTGCGGGCTAGTGTCTCTGCCTCTCGCGTACTCTCTACACCGACTGACGTAAGACGGGATTTAACTTGATCAAGTGTTAAGCCTTCTTCCGCTGCGGCCTGTACACTAGTAATGATCTTGCGCTGTTGGTGTGCGGTGTACTTTGCGATAGCGTCAGGTATGTTGTGTAACTTGCTTTTTAGGCGTAGGGGCTGCTCTGTTGCTATCTGATAGATGATTTCCCAATTAGGTATTGATGCCGTGTAGTTGCCTGCTATCGCTTTTTCTAAAGCCACTGCTGTAAATTCAAACTCAGACTGTATTAGCTCTCCCGTATCAGCGATAAAGTCATCACCAAAGGTTTTATATATTTCCTCTAGTACGGCTTTCAGGCCGCTTATACGGCCTTCTAGTCGTGGTCTTTGCCAGTCAGAGATGTCTTGATCTTTGTACCAGTCTAATGACGCCCTCAAGGCGTCATTAACATAGCTTTTGAGGTTAAGCGCGTGTTGTCTGTTATATCGGTCTAGATAAACTTGCCTACGGCTGTATACATCTGATAAGTATTGATTGCTGCTCATTTATTATTCTAATTCAAATCCACCTACGCTATGGGCGGTATCCTGATCTATATCTGTATCTGATCTGTCAGCCTCAATTAATCCACGTTTACGCAATAAGTTACGATAATCAGTCATACCGATTGCGCCGTTTTGTAGGTTTTGTAGTTGTACCATCAACACTTGCGGATCAAGTGGGGTCTCGTAGTAATCGCGGTTTACATCTACATAGACTTTTTCCGGAGAGTCACCAGTAAACAGGCATACGTACTGCAAGACTGTATTAATAGCTAATGTAATATTGCCTACGCATTGATCTAGTATTGACACCTCGCCCCGGTGCTTATGATTAATTTCAGTGGCAGTCGTGTTATGTACTGACGGAGTTATGATTTTTCCGCCAATCGCTATTAGCTCGTTTATTTTTCGATCTTGTACAGCAAAGACGAGTTGATCAGGTGGTAAGTAGGTTAATTTGATATCGCCATCTGGGCCTAAAAAGTAGCCTTTGCCTGTCCCAAACTCGGGTTCTACGTGTTCTGCCGGGGTGCCGTTTTGCGGGTCTGCTGGCTTCCCGCCATTAGCAAGTAAAAAGTTATCGTAGTTAAGGCTTGTCTTAACAACTACAGTGGGGTTAGCGTACAAGTGATTAACACGCTGTATGTCTGCATCATCCTGATAGATTTTTATATTTTTTTGAGCCATCCCAAGGATTGGGGATTTATCCACTGATGGGGTATTGTCACGAGAGCCCACAAACTGGATGGGGATAACAGTTAAGCGCTTGCCGTTAGCGTCTCTAGGCTCGTAAACCGCTACTACCTCACCCTCACGCCACAAGCGCTGTATGTAATAGCCATCTTCTAGACGCAATTCCCGGTATTGATATTTTCTATCAATACCAAAGCCATCATCTTTATCAACTGTATATTGCTCACGTAGTACTATTAGTGATTCATCATCCCGCCAGTTAATAATAGATTGAGCCGGATAGCATAGTATCTGTGGCTTATACTTACCTTGCATGTCATCAAGTAATGTACGTTGTCGGGGTACATCCGGCATATCTACTAATAGTGCGTAGCGCGCTTGTTTTAAGACGCCACGCGTAGTGTTACGTATGATCTGATCAAGCGGTAGGGTAGATACTTTACCATCATTAAGATATAAAAGATTTTGAGGTAGTATGATTTCGGGCGGTTTGCGAAAGACGCAGCCCATCAAATACTCTAATGTAGCCTCGGCGTATGGCGTAAATGATGCTTTTGACAGATAAACTTTATACTGTGCATCACTGACTAGGTTAGAGGGCAGGTATATTTTACCTTTTGCTTTAATCGCTTTTTCGCCTGCAATACAATCTTCGATCAAATCCCAGTCGTCACTGTGATAATCGTAGTCTGGGTGGGTTGTCTCTACGGGGTGTTTTTTAGACATTTGGTATTCCTAATTTATTTTTATTATTTTTAATTATTTATGCTGCAACACCCTTGACTCTCCAATTAGTCATTTGTTCGCGCATTGGGTATAGCTGATGTATTACGTAGCCTAGACAATCGTGCATGTGGTCTAGGTCATTTTGCTTGTCCACACGCTTAACGTTGCTGTGTTTAGATTGTTTAAATTGCAGGTTATCTAGTGTTTTAATTAAATTCGTACAGCGGGGATGTACAAACAATCTTGCATTACCCTCGCTATCTGACAGCATGTTTTGTACTTCGTTGATGCGGTCTATAACTTTTGGGTTACTGTCATCAACTACTAAGTGATAGTTATATTTTGCTTCTTTTAAAATTGTAAAGTTAGTGGTATCACCCGCTACAGCACTCTCTGCTTTACCGGAGCTATCCGGGTAGATGTAGATAACGTGATTGGGGTACTTAAGCCTTATTTCGTCTGCCATTTCGCGGGTAGATGAATTTTCTAAACTTATTTCATCAACCACATGGAATTGCTGACCGGCCTTGATGCCAACTACAGCCGTCATCGGAGTTCTATTAAAATCTAGGCCGATGTGCAGGGTGTTAGTGTCGCTGACGCTGGCAAGATTGCTGCGCACGTGATCGACGTAATCAAAGAGCGAGTAGACGCGGTTTTGCACAGCGTCAAAGGATGCTTCGTATTCCTGTGCGAATTTTACAGGGTTTGTCGTAAGTCGCTTTTTCTCGTACTCACTTGCCGGGAATAGACCACCATCCAAGCTACTCAAGCGCCAGCCGTGCCAATCGTCCCATCCGGGCTTATCAGTTATGGCGTTGTCGTATAGCTCTTTTACCCAGTTGTGGCCCTTTGGCGTCGTGATAAAGAGTACAGGGCCTGATGTCGTCAAAAAGCATGGGCTTACGATCTCATCCCACAGATCAGAGACACAAAAGGCGCACTCGTCCAGTACAGCACTATGCAGTGTCACACCACGTATACTGTCCATGTTGTCACGGTGGCCGGACATTAGTTGTATAACAGCGCCGTTTTTAAGGACTATTTTAAATTCTGACTCTGACGGTTTGCGGGCTTGTATTGGCTTTGTGAGTTGTTTTAAAAGTATCCATGCAACGCGGCGTACTTGCCCCCAATCCCGCGCAATATAGTAGTGTACAGTGCCGTTACCGGCCTTAAGTGCCTGATAGATAATCCAAACTATTGCCAAGTATGACTTTCCGAATCTTCGACCACAAACAACTACTTTATGTCTAGCAGGGTGTGCAAATATTTCTGATTGCTTCGGGGATAAATTTATATCAAATTTCATTATTTATTATTATTTTCTGTATCATCGTCTTGATCAGAGTCTTTTTTATAAGTCTGTAACTGATCGGACGGCACATTAAGATTAAAATTAATTTCAGTGTTTGAATCTACTTTTCCGCGCTCTGCGTCTTTTTCGTATGCCAGCAACTGCTGTTTAATCTGATATTCCCTTTCGCCCCATTTAACCAATGTGTTAAGAGTGCGGCTGATGGGATGATCTTTGTCTAGATCACCGGAAAAATATTTTTTAAGCAAACGAGGGCCATTAGCGCCAATAAATGCGGTTGCCCAAATATTGACCATGGGCATATCTTCGTAATCTATGACCGAGTTTTTAAACATCTCTTTGTAAGCTTGCTGTATTTCAGCGTTGGATGGTCTGCCCGTTTTTTTCTTTTTCTTTTTTTCTTCTGGGTCAGTCGTTGGTAGTTTGTATGATCCGGGTGGTCTGCCGTAAGTAGACGCTGTACCGGGCTTTGGCCCTTTTTTGGTATTAATTGGCTTTGGGTCTGCTTTTAGCTTAACCCAGCCACCGGATTTACTTTTTTGCGGTACGCCGTCTTTGCGTGTGCGGTGTATAGACGGGTCAAATGGCACACCGTTAGTGTCTAGTTGTCCTATGTATTGTGCTGTGATGTTATCGGCTAACTGATCGTTTTTATCATTATTATCAGTCATCTGGTGTTATCCTAATTTATTAAATATCTGATTTTATTTATAGATAATAAAAAGCCCGCTTAAGCGGGCTTGTTTAGAAGTCAATATTGTGATCAATTTTTTTGCGTAGCTGCTTTTGATCTTTGTGAACAAAATATGCACAGCCGGAAAGTATGGCAGAGAGTATTATTAGTAACGCACACCACATTAGATAGTCCTCCCGTGCCTGTCGCTGTAACCACCAACGTCTGTTAAGTTGGATGTGCGCCAATCAATAGCTATATCTAAGTCTGAAAAGGTGCGCTGATACTGTCGGTTGTCCTTACTGTAGTATGCTAGATATTTTCCGTTTGGCTTAATCAATATGCCAGTGATGCCGGATTTGTTGTTTTTATACACCGCTTTATTTTTTAAATTCACGGCTTGTGGTACGTCTCTTAGGTTTTCCCATCTGTTGTTTGTAGGGTCACCATCTATGTGATCGACGTTATTTTCTGGCCAGTTACCAGTCATGTATAACCAGATAACACGAGATGTTGTGTATAGTTTGCTGTCGATGCGGATAAAGTGCTTGATGTAATCTTTATGTGTCTCTGCTGTACATCCGGCTTGAGTACCAGCAAATCTACTGTTAATACGTTTTTGAGATAATTTTGTTTTGAAATGGTGTGCAGGACGCTCTAACCAAGTCAATATCCCAGTATCTGGGTTGTAATGTAAGCATTCTTTTAAATATTTTTGTGTGATCATCTTAATTCTCCTATTTTTATTAATTGATCACTGGTATTTATTTAGATATTCAAAAAATGCTCAAAAAGCTGCAAAAAATGCGATTTTTGAAAAAAAGACAATAAAAAATGCCCCGATTAAGGGGCATGAATAGGAGAATGTACAAAAAAATGACAACGTAATTATATTTATAGTTGGAGGCAGGCTAATTTTAGAGATTCAGCATTTTTTTCTAAAAAATTGTCTAGATCGAAAATAAAATAATCTCGGTAAGGTAGGGAGTTGGATGTATCTAAGCCGGGGTAGTGCTTAACACAGACAAATTGTCCTTTGCGAGTGATCTTAAAAAATATAATGTCTACGTCACCGGGGCAGGACACTTGCTCTAATTGATCAATCCACGTGTCTAACTGATTGCAGCGCCTGAATAGCTGGTGAAAGGGCAAGTCAGCATAGTTTTTTACTTCTATGTTGATGTGCCACCCGGACGGGGCCTGCACGTCTGATTTACGTGCGGCCAACTGGTGTTGATCTAGTGTTGCGGCTCTGTGTGCGTTGACGCCGCCCACGAATGCGCCCGAGGTGGGCACCCGGACGAATGTCTGACTGTAGGTCTCTGTGAGTTTTTTAGCTATGTCTCGCTCGTAAGTGTTGCCCTTGGTTTTTGATCTGGATGTCATGGGATTATTTAGATATTTCGTCAAATGCCGTCTTATAGACTAAGACGGGCTCTCTGTTTTCCGTGCCGTTTTCGATCACTTCCGCGTACGGGCTGTTGGTTTGGATGTAGATAATGCGAGTATCAGGCAAGTTAATGATGTCTGGATCGTCCGGGGTGGTCTTGTCCGGGTCATAGCTGTAGTCAGGAGTGATAGAGACGATGTGACTAGCTCTGTAAGTACCGTTCAGGACAGGAGAGCGTAGGTTGATCAAATCGTATGCTACTAGTGCCTTTGCCCGTAATTCCTTGTCCGTGGTCTCCTTTGCCAGTCGTAGATAGGCATCTGATGGGTTAATGTTCCAACTCATAGACGCCTCATCTGTAGTGTTACAGCTATGGCCTCAGTGGGGTCTGCTGGCTGGTAGTCAAGATCGTGTACACGTGCCCCATCAATGATGTCACCGATGGCTAGAGGCGCGGACAGATCGGGTATAAGTGCAGTCATCTTGTAGTCAGTTGACTTGATCAAGTCGCCGTCGATCTCTGCTGCTGTATAGCTCTCTGTAATCGCTTTCCCGGTGATTTCCTGCGCTGGGGTAGTCGTATCAGTCACAGGGTCTAATATGCCTGCTCTGACGGCTACAAATGGCTTATAGAGTGTCTTACCTGTGGCTTTCTCTGCTTTCTCAATCCCTGCTTTAAATTTTTGATACAAATCAGCCATTACCAGCCCCTGTTAAGTGAAAAAACGTTACCAGATGGGATATATGGCTTAAGCAACGCATCAACAAAATTAAGCTGTGCGCTGTTATCAGATGTGTTGTTGCTATAAGACGTAGATACGGCTAGTGATCCTAACTTAACCGACTCGCTGGTTACATCGGGTGTATCCGCTTTATAGATGCCGTCTGACATGTCTATTAGTGCTAATTCACATCCAGCCCTGACCACTTGATCTGGGATATTGTCAGCATCTATGACCACCAATTTTTTGTTGTTGAGATAGATATTAGCGGTATATACGTGCTTATCTTTTGTATCTGTATCTAGTGATGTCCAGTCAGCTACATTTTGTGCGTATGTATCTACATCTGATACTGTCACGTAATTAATCATTATTTTTAGTCCTTAGTCGTTGCCTTGGGTGTTCTTTTTCTTGTGGTTTTCTTCGGTGCTGTAGCGCTCTGTGATACGTCTTGTGATGCATCTTGATTATCTGATGTATTGGTATCAGTTGTTTTTGTATCGCTGTCCTGTGGCTTCTCAGGTGCTTTATTTTGATCTTTTGATTTAATGCCTAATGTTGCTAATTGCTGTGCTGTTAGTCGTGCCATGATATTTTCTCCTTGAGTGATTAATAATTGTATTTATAGGAAGAAATAAAATAATGGTTGAGTCAACGAAACCATTATTTTTTGTGGGTTAAGAGCGATAGCGAATAACACGCAATCAATATTAATAAGTGCGTATCTCCTTGCAGTCGATCCACACCATAATTTCACTCGCATTGGCTCATGAAATTATATTTTTTAGAAGAGGGGAGGTGTTAAAAATTTAAGAAACATTTTAAAAGACATAGCTTCGCCCTTAGTACGTCTTTTAAAAAGAATTAAGGGAGGTGGTTACCTATGCCTTAACCGGCTAACTACACAGAGATTTTGGCCGTCTGTGTGTCTTTCACCAATTTACCTTTAATTGGCTGTTGCTAGTTGATTGACTGGTAGGTTAGGGCAGTGTGCTAACTGGGTTAGCCCTACTTGCTAGATACCTAATGGCGATTTAGGTGGGGGCGGTTGGCCTGTACCCCTCTTATATCTGACCGCTTATCCAACGGGCTTAGATCATCATCTGATGAGATTAATATAGTAGCAAGTAGTCAATCTATATTAATCCGATTACTTAAGTAATCAATCCTTATCATTTTTGTGTCAATCTAACTAGACATTTCAGGTTCCGCTATCCCTACCGTTTTTATCGGGTAACTACCGGGATATGCTGCCTTGTCCTAATAGATATAAATTTTCTAAGGTTTATTAATTGATATCACAGGTTCAGAATCTGTCAACATCTAATTATATTTATAGTGGAATTCAAAAAATGTAGAAAACTTTGCAAAAAGTGGAGTTTTAAAAAGAACAAAACCCCAGAAGCCGCCCAAAGCTCTGAGGTTTGTTCTACTTGCTATGATCCGGGGTAGTTGGCCGGATCAATTGTCCGTTGGATAATGGACATAAATATTTATACTTGTTTGATAGGAGAAAAATAAAATGAATTGGTTAGAAATATTAGAGAAGGATGATACACAGATTGATAGATTTTGCAGTGAGTATCTAGCACAAGCTGAGCAAGCAAAATCAGAATTGGGGATTGATGGACACGTTGAAAAGCTGGCTAGACAGATGCCAGCAATTACAGATAAGCGGTTTAGTCAGTTACAGGAGATAGAAGCGGTACTAGAGCATTACAACATCAAGCTTAAAGCGACACGTAGTCATCACTACAGACAGTATCTAGAGCATTATAATAGGACATTAGGCAGTCGTGATGTCGAGAAATACATAGATGGTGAGACAGACGTAGTAGAGCTAATGATGATCATCAATCGTGTTGCGCTGGTACGTAACAAGTTTGCCAGTGTCACCAAAGCATTAGAGGTAAAACACTGGCAAATAGGAAACATTGTAAAACTAAAATCGGCAGGTCTGGATGATATAGATATTGATAAAGGTTAGCCTACTTGATCAGTTGAGGCTGCATTCTCCCGTTTTCTTTTTTCCTCTTCTAAATCGCTTATTTCTTTCTCTAATGATAGACGTTTCTTCTTAAGTTGCAGGGCCATAAGTGAGTTATCCTCACCATCAACCTTGCCACCTGTTGCATAGGCCCATGCAGTATAAGATGTGTAGATTACTGAGCACCCTAAAACAAAAAGTAGTAAGGCAAAAAACAGTGGCTCTCCCTTAATTCGGTAGCTGTCGAGAGTGTCAATTAGTCCCCATATTGAGATGCAAACAGCAATAATTCCGCTAATTCCTGATATTACAAATGAGATTTTTTGTTTCATGAATGGTAATGTTTCCTACTGTGGATTTACTTTTGTAGTATCCTATCCAATAAACGTTTAATCTGCCAGAATCATGTATGCTTTTTTGGCTTTTCTTACTCCCTCAAGCCTGCCGTTACACAGTTCAATTTGTCCCAGTGCTTGTACATACGCATCACCAAGGGCGGCATCATCATCTGATGCGCGCATAGGGTAGACACAATCCTCTAGATCAAGATCAGCCGGAAAAGGATTGTCAGGATAGACATAGACGGTCTGACAGCCTACCAGCAATACAGACACCAGTATCAGGGTAATCAGTCGCATGGCTTATACCCCCTCTCACAGATCACTCTATCGATCTCGTCACTGACTCGGGGGTGTAGTTGCATCTGTATACGCTCTACATCGCTACCATTAGCCTCAACTTGTGCCCGGATCGTGTTAAGAGACTGGGATACCTTCGCGTTGCTGGCTGCTATCTGACGCTCTAATGCCACGTTAACGGCTGTGATGTCGGATTTAACCGCCTGTAGAGCATCGTCTGTGACTGCTTTAGCCTGCAACTGGGATAGCTCTTGTTGCGTCTCTGATAGCTCTACACGCAAATCCTGTACATACCAAGCAAGTGCCCCGGCCAGCACAGCCGGTAGCCATAGCGGCATCGTCCTGAATAGGAACGATAGGAGAGGCTTAAACGCTATCATCGTGCACCTTTGCCTTTTGCAGCACGTTACCGCCTGTGTAGATCGTGAGTGACAGGACGCAGAGGCTTACAAACTCCGCACCGGCCAGAAAGCCGGTAAACAGTCCGGCAGTGCCAATTATCAGTACTAGTAGACAAAGCAAAAATTTTCTTGATTTATAGTCAGTGTTTTTATTTTTATTTTGGGTCATCTGCGCGCCTGTGGTAATGCAACTTAAATAAATCGTCTATGTCTTTGTCTGCTTTGTCAGATGCTTTATTGAGATTTTTTAGATCAGTCTCTATAACTCGTATTGAGGTTGATACATCGTTAAGCTGAGATTTGATATCTTGTAAAATCGGGTAAGTAGACTCTATCGTTTGTATTTTTTCATAGATAACCGCTATCTTAGTTTCTGAATCTTTTAAACGTTTATCTATGTCATCTATGCGGCTATCTTTACGTTTGTTGTGATAAACGAGGTAGCCGACAATAGTTGATATTAAAAGCAGTATTATTCCGGTTATTATTTTTGTTGTTATTGGGTCAATCATTTTTATAATCTTATACTGGTGTCGTTAAATGTATTATGTATACAGTGCCTGCCGGGGCGGCAGTGGTTAAATCTGGTAAACCGTTAGTACCGTCGCAGATTGCCCAGCCAGTAGGTACAGGCTTAGACGCTGGTATCAGTACAATAGACTCGGTTGGAGACGCATTAAAAACTAGGTCGTTAACTTCGGTCGCATTGTAGTACTTTACGTATGCGTCAGCGGGGTTACCCTGCAAGTCTAGCCATTTGCCGTTGTGGTAGATTATGTTTCGCTGATTAGTTGTATCGTAATAGATATAACCTTCGTCCACTTGTCGGGGTCTACGCCAGTAGGGGCCAAAGCCATAATCTACAGCGGTGCCATTTAAGCGTACCTCACGAAAATCTTTTGAAAGGCCGTTAGAGCCCACCTGTATCATCGTAAAGCTATCAATAGTGTTAGATAGCATCCCTTCTGTGTGCCACACCCACCATGTTTCTTTTTCTTCGGTATGGGGTTCTTTTGATGTAAAAACGACTCTATTAGTCTCGCGGGTAACGTCATATACATCTAGCACTTGCACTGAGTACGAGTAATTAGCAATCTTATCTAACAGTGTCTGCTGAGTGTCTGCTGTTGTTACTGACACGCTCAAGCCGTAGGCATCATCTGTGCTGTCACCAAGCGTGAGGGTAAACCAACCATCGGTTAACACCGTGGTGTCTGGTGGTATCTCAACAGCAAAGATGTGTAATTTGGGGTCTAGGCCGTCACTTACTGACGTTTCGTCAAAATTACGTTCTGGCACGTCTTGTATCCACGTAACTTCGATTTCGTCCGGGCCAACCTGAGTACGGACACGGCCAATGTAGGTGTCTGCATAATCTGATGGCTGTGCTTCCCGCAACGCTGCACGGCTGTTAGCTCTAAGCTTTGGTGTAGGGTAGGTGTAGTATGTGCTTGATCCAGCCCCCCAGAATGCAACAGATGCCGCGTGTGCGTGCATACCCAGTGCTAGCGCTACTAGGTAACTCTCCGCGTACATTTTCTTGTCGTAATTAAGTACTGCGTCTAGTGCGTAGCCTTTGGTGCCGTAGACCTGATAGTAAGACTGTCCGTTAAACTCGGCTTGTGGCTGGTACATGTACTCGTACATGTCAACGATTCGCTGATTGTCGTTAACCCATTGATCAGGGTCTGCATAAGAGCCTTCTCCGGGTTCATGATGGTACTTATAAAGCACGTTCTCAAACTGGATGTAGTCCTGATCTGTTAACAGGCTGGGTAGTAAATTGGGGTTGCCCTCAAAGTTGTCAGCCCAATCTAGGATTATGTTTTGATTCGAAAAACAGTAATCGGCAGACCATGAGTTGGCACAGACATACATACCTTTGTCGTGGCAGTACTGCACTAGTGCGTTTTGGCGGTCACGGGTGATGTAGTAATCGTACCCGAACTCATCAAGGAAAATGTGTGTAGCGCCGGTTGCTTGCCAGTTGTCTATGCGTTGATAAAGGGTCTCAAGCGGATAGTTGGAATCAGGCCACGCTGGATCAAGGCCAATTGGTACATAGCCAAAAATCTTAACGTTAGGGCGTAGCTGCTTAAGACGTGCGGCAATCTGTGCGGTAACCGCATTTTCTGGGTGTGTTGGCTCTCCGTAGCCGTCGCCCCACACAACACCGTGAAACTGACTGTAAAATTCTGCCGCCGCTTCTACATCCCACAAGCTGTTAATGGCTTGCGGGTAGCCGTAGAATTTACAAAAATTCTCCATCAACGGCTGATTGTCTGCGATTACTCCGACGACGATATCTTTGACCGCAAAAACCTCATCTCCCGCCAGCGGTACAAAACTATCCACGGGACGATAAACCTGTGTTGATAGTTGGCCGTCAACGACTAAGCGTAGCTCCCCGGACACGTAGTCGTCTGGAACTTGACCACGGGTGTACCCAATTTCGTTTTCATTTAGAAATTTGGTTAGGCTCGGTATGGTTGCATCTGATAGCTGTATGTCACCTTGGGATTGTACAAAATCAATTAGTCTATCGGCGTCTAGTTTTGGACTAACGAGAGTGTCAGTTTCTGATTTGCTATAACTGGCTACATCCAGAACATTAGATAATCCGACATCCTCTTTAGTGGTTGCAGTAGCACGGATATCGTATGTACCGGTAGTGTTTGCCTTTGTTGTTGGGTCAAAGTTGCCCGTGTGATAGACGCTATTGCCGTCTACTGTTAAATCTAAAGGGTTAGACTCATTGAAATTGCTTTCTATTTTTAAAATGCCATCTTGAGCGTATATTTTAACGCCTGTCCCGGCATTGAGACTGCTGTAGTAATCAACAACACTAAGTGTCTTACCAAGTGTAAGATCAGATGCTGATCCATTTACGGCATTGATTTTACTGTCAAGACTGTCGCTTAGTCCCTCAACCGTGCTAATTGTATGCGTGTGGCCATTAGCCATCAAAGAGCTATCAATTGTGATGTTGGCTGATCCGTCAAACGTACCAACACCGTAGATATCACCGGTTAACGTAATCGTCCGGGGTGTAGTTAGCTTATCAGCGCTTTTTGCATTGTCATCTTTACCAAGCTTTGTGTTTAAAAGATCGTTGGTTTCTGTTTTGCTATAACTCGCTACATCAAGAACATTAGATAATCCGACATCTTCTTTAGTGAGCGTAACCGCGCCAGTTTTTCCGGATACGGACGTTACATTAACTACTATATCGATATGATCCCAGTCAGTACCGTTGTAGATGATACGGTCACCAACTTTATAATCCACACCATTCACATTACCCGCGCCGGTAACCTCGTACATCGCGCCCTGTGTTAGATTTGTTGTGTCTGGTAGTTGTCCTGTTGCTGCATCCCATGTGCCGGTGTACTTAACGCCGGATAGGCTATTAGCAGCGGCTTGTGCTGATGCTGCGGCCATATCTGCACTGTCTCTAGCAGATGCGTCAAGATTGCGCATCTCTGTTAGTAGAGCAGGGGTAAGTAAATCAGTTTCGTTGAAATTAGATATCAGACTGTTTAAATCAGTCTCTACAGTTTCAGAATTTATAACAATATCTTTTACTAATACGTAAAAAGACTTGCTCTCTTTGGTTTTTATACTGATTTCGTAGCGCCCATGATTTAGATTTAAATCATAGTGACCGTTGATGTCAGTTTTTACAGTTGCAGTTACTGACTGTAAAACCTCGTCTGATGTAGCCGTAGCCGTAAATTTGATTGCAGCTAAAGGTATCGGGTTGTTATTGGCATCACGCAAGGTGCCGGTAAAATTTTTATAAGCCATTCTTTGACGCCTTTTTTATTATTTTTGTACTAGGTCATTAATGGATGTGGCTACAGTGCTATCATCGATTTTTACAGCAGTAGCTATCAGATAAAATTTTCTATCTGATTTTATGTAGATATCATAGGTTCCGTAGTTAACAGTGATGTTGTATGTACCATCACTGTTAGTCACGTAGTCGGTAGGCTGGTTGTAGTAGGGATTTTTTACGCCTTTGAGGATAAGGCGTATAGTTGTCTGTATTGGTTGATTGAGAGGATCAGTTATTGTACCGATTAATGATATCATTCACATTTAGACCTATATTATTAATTATCTAAATGTATTTATGATTGATTGGTTAGCCAAAACGATAAATTTTTAATATCTCTCAAAAGCGGGTAGGTAGACTGATTTTTAAATTTATTGTATGCGTTATGGATGGCCACTTTACGCAAAGTCATAGACTGATATGCTTGATCATACATCGAATGCAAATCATCACGGTTAACTGTTACAGACGTATTGTCTGCTAGTGTCCAATCAATGGTGTTGCCGATTGCATCAAAATTATCAATTACTGATTGCATAGTAGCGAGGGATTCAGGGTCAGCATCAACAACACCGAAACTAGTATCAACCGGCTCTACTTGCATCTGATCCCGATACTTTTTTAAATCATCTAGAGTACATGGTTTATTATCTGGATTTAATTTAATTTCTCGCTTCAAAATTTATTGTCTCCTGTAAGTAGTGAGGGTGGTCTAAAATAATTTTGTAATCACCTGCCATGTCAGATGTTATTTCTAAAGTCCCGTCAGTAATAGTGTCTTGCTGGCTATCCAACCATGTAACAGTTGTATTAACTGGGATGTTGTTAATAATGATAGTATCAACGCCGTCAGCGGCAATGATTGATTTATTGATCGATAATGAGAGTTGTTGCTTAGCTATAAATTGTCCATCTTTTACAAAAAAATGATCAGCCGTTATTTCATCACTCATAAGCAGTGTAGGGAGTTCTTGAAGCTTTGCTTCATCCTCTCCACACAAAATTTCATGGAGTATTTTACCGTCATCGTCATACGCAGCATATCGCTTTATCATCGTTTTGCCTCCAATAACATAAAAGATGGTTTGGTAACTGATCCACTGCCACCCTGATAATTTAGTGCAGTAAATCGAAACTGGAATCTAACGCCGGTAATTGGTGCACGCGACGGGATATAAAAAGATGCTGCATGGTAACCGCCAACTATTGCTAACGATAAACCAAACTCTACGTCTTGCGGATTAGCAGCAGCAATCAGTCTATCAGGAACTAAAATATCCCCCGCTGTGCTGACTATACGAATACGAAACTCGATTCTTTGACCTGTTGTTGATCCGCCATATTCGAAGCCCAGCCATAGAGCTAACGGCGCTCCCGTATGGTTAAAGTTCAGGGTTTGAGCGGTAGTCCAACTTGTCCCGCTACCGCCAATTGAGCCGGTAGTAGATACACCCCGCAAGAACGTTACCGCTTGTCCTTTAATCTGTAGAGTGTCTACGTAAGCATCACCGGTATATATTTTATTACCGTTGATGAGCGTAGTGCCCGGTCTAACCCAACCATCAACCGTATTTTTTGCATCAATTCCAGACGCTTTTATGGCCGCTAAGGTATCACCATCAACTACTATGTTAGGGTCTAATGTACCGCTGGTGATCTCTGCGCTACCACGGATAACAGTATTATTTAGCTCTGATGTACCATTTTTATTTAATTGCCATCCTGAAGCACCGGAAACAAAATCATCTGACTTTAGAATGTCGGTGATTTTAGCCATGCCAATTTCACCATCACCAATCAATATTTCGGTGAAATTACCGGTCACAGAGGTAATCTTTCCTGCATCTAGTTTTTTGATAAATGCCGCATCCATATAAGTTTCATTGCCGTCAACGATAAACGGCATGGTAGTAGATGCGGAATTAGTATTAAATATAGCAAATCGATCTGCATTAACTGCAAACAATGATTGATTGTTGTCATCAATAGCTAAACCAAAACCGGTAACGGCATTGTTGTTATCAATTTTGACGGTATACTGTCCCTCTAAGCCGCTAACCCGTTGATCAACTGTTATCAGTGCCTGATCTGCATTAACTCCACGGTCAATATCACTAATTAAATCGGTATATAAATCAGTCTTACGTATCTCACCACTTATAACATCTATAATCGTACTAGGGTCTTTAGTCGTTGTGAGATTGATAGGATACCAATCACTAAATCCATACGCATTAACAGCACGTACATAGTAATAGTAGGTGGTGTTAGGAGTAAGTCTAGTATCCACTAATACAGACATCGTACCCAGATTGATTGCGTTAGACTCAATGTCACCGGTCTGCAAGGCAGTCAAGCTACGCCAAAATTGATACTGTTGATCACGTGTCGCTCTGGGGGTCAATCTAATCTCATAGTTGCCAACATCATAATCAATATTGCTGATGTTTACTGGCTCTAAGAGGTTATTGATGGTGGTAGATTGTTGTACCGGTAATGATTGGTCGCCTAAGCTGTCAACAGCAATTACTTTTATTGTGTGTTCACCTTCAAATACATTTTTAAAGGTATGGGTATAACCAGTGGTATAGATTGGGTCATTAAAATCGTAATCATCTGGCCCTTGGTGAGATACATAGTAACCAACGATCCGGGGATCATCTGAGGCTGTCCAGCCCACGGTTAACATCTGACGATTTACCCCACCGTCTAACACCGTGTGGGTTTCTATGTTGATAGACAGGGGAGGGGATACACGGCCAGTCGGGATTAAATCTTTAAAGCTTTCCTCGAACTCTACGCCGTGATCAATAGCTGCAAATTTTTGTGGCCAGTACTCTAACGCGGTGATTGCAAACGTGTGATTGTCTTGCTCGTCACTGGATAGCACACGGTACAAGCGAGGCTCTAGATTGTCCGCACTCAGTAGGTATGTAGCGTTATCGACAGGGGTATCAGATAGCGGGGTATCAAGCGTAACGATGGTATCTTGATAGTTGGCTATGGTTGCCGTCTGGTTTTGTCCGTCCGGTAGGGTGACGGTGATACGCCAGTTTTGCCCCTCGTCCCATGGCGGTAGATCATCCAGTACTAGGGTATCTGTACCTGTCTGGCTTAATCGACCGAAAAGGCGCACACCCTGCAAGTCAGGATCGTTGACAGCAATGATGTCACCGGGGCGTAAATCTGCGTAGTGATTGCCGACACCAAAGCTGACGGTTTCGGTCTCATGTGCTGCGGTGTACATCTCCCATAAACCAAGGCGTCTAGCTTGTCCACGGGATGAACAGCCGAAGGCGGTAATCTCTTTTTCTTTGATCCCAAAGCGTAGCGAGTCATTGTCATCTACTACCTCTGTTGCTGGCTTAAATTTGTTGTCAGGATCGTTGTATTTAACTTTTATGCGGTTGTATCTGACGCGCTCTGAGGCGTCCTGATACTCGAAAACCCCATCGATTACGTTAGCCGCACCAAAGGTAGCGATAACGTCTTTCGGCATGTCTGCAACGGGTATGACACTGCCTGTGTCATTGCTGGTGCCGTAGTAGACCATTGCTCTAAAAACGGAGGCTAAAGAGGTCAGTACTTTGTGTACGTCTTCTTTTTTGGTTAAAACGGTGTTGATCGTGTAGCGGGGTTCTTGACCGCCGTAGCCGTCTGGCACCAACTCATCACAATACTTACCAATGCGGTAGAGCAACCAACGATCAACGGAGCCCATACCCGCGCCCCACTCGCTGTTAGTAGCGAGTGCATAGAAAATCCACGCGGGATTATTAGTCCATCCCTTAGTAAAGGTGCCGTCCCAGTCACCGGTATAAGTGCGAGTGTAGGGATCGTAGTTAGAGGGGATATCAACGATGATTCCCCGGTACTTGTAACTACGGCTGGGAATTTTGCCGCCGAATTGTTTAGCGTCTGCACGTAGCGCTACATAAGCGGTATCAGGGTAGGTCATGCGTTGATCAATGATGGTGGTCATTGTGTCCCACCACACACGGTCAACGATGTTTGATCCGGTAGAGTCCGGGCTAGTGCGTCTGACTCTGATTTGCCAAGGGCCTGTACCCGTCAAGCGGACACGGTAAGCTCGTTGATAATCAACGGTACATTTACCCTTTATCGTGTCTATGTGAGGCGTCCGCCAGATATCACCATCTGCTTTAACATCGATGGCGTGTGTTACCTCGTAGCCGTTGGTATCACCATTTTTAAGATTTTGTTTGGTTAGTCTGGGTACTCGCAGAGTGACACGTACCGAGTCCGCGTTGAGGTCGGTCACAGACTGGATAGGGCTAGTAGCAGATGTGATTTCGATGTTGACGGCTTGGGTGTTTTCAATCGCTGGAAAGCCAGACACCGGGGCCTGTGATGGGTAACCTTCCCGGTGTTGCCACGCAACACCATCAAAGTTATAGCTACCGTCCGGGTTTTGTATTGGGACATCATCTAGGTAGATCGATTTAGCGCCGTCTACAAGCCCTTCACAGGGGCCAACGCTGATCACATCCAGTAATTCCGCGTATTGTATTGATCGTAGGGTATTCGGCGCTTCTTTGGGGGTACGGCTACTACCGCCGCCTTTTCCACCGCCTGCACCAGTGATAGGGATTATTTTTTGATTATCTGACATTCTTTTTATCCTGATATTTACTTTATTTATCAGGAACTAAGAACATCACTCGTCAGGCGGTAACTGATCTACTGACAAGCCTGCATTAACAACAACAGAGCCGGTTAACACCTCACCAATCACGATTGGTACAGCTAAGCCCTCAGAGCTTGTGTTAGTGGGGCCATCAAAAGTAAAGGATGGGCGTTGTGCCACTTCTTCCCGGCTACCGGCATCATAGGAGGGCATATCAGTCAGAGATTTAGAAACACCATAGGTCGCCAGTGCAGCACCAACAAAACCGACGGTAGTAGCGGAAACGGTCATACCTGCAACAGCTAACCCGGTCGCTGGAATGAAAAACGATGCACCGATTAGAGCAACACCTAGCCACGTAGATGCATTACCCGCCCCCTGTGCGGCTGGTAGAATGTGCATCTGATCGTGATGACCAAAACGGCTATTAATTTTGGTTTCGTCTTTAATGTAATTTTCGCTGTCTAGATCACCGACTACTATTTGCCAGTTCCCGTACCTGATCTTTCGCTCAAAATCTGGGTACTGACAACAGATAGCTCTAATCCCCTCTGCCGGGGAATCAACCGCTAATCTAAATTTGCCTTTGAATTCTGTTTTTAATGATCCGTGTAGATGTATATCAATCATTCTTGTAATCCTTGAATCTGTATACCGCTGATATATGGTTACGGTGTCTATGTAATGGCTCTGTTGATGGATGCCGGGAAATATCAATAGCATCACGTGATGTCATGTGATGACTAATCAAACCATCACCTATGTAAATGCCACCATGATTAGGGATGCGTGATCTGTAATTACATAAAAATATGTCGTTAGGCTTGATGTTTTTAATGTCATCTATCTTGTAAAACCCTGCATCATTAAGATTTGTGGTATATAAATCATTTCCATTTTTCCAAAAATCCCATTCTCGGGCGTAATCTTTTAAATTGATCCCTAGATTTATTTTGTAATAATCTCTGATATATGACCAACAATCAGTCACCCCATATCTAAACGTACGGGTCTTAAGGTCAGGAACAGGCACGCAATCTCCCCACCAGATCAGATCAGTTGTAGACTTACCGTCCGTAGCCAATAGACCAAACGGAATTTTATAATTTATTTGGGTCTGCATATCCGCATGAGATGGGTAAGCGGGGTAGTCAGGGTGACTATGAACAACTGCTAGTAATCCCTCTTTCTGAGCGTTAGCAATGTCCCTAGTCTTAACTGAAAAACTAGACTCTGGGTCTTTAGCAATATTGTCTACTTTCTTACATCCATTTTTAGTAATTAAAAAGACTGCCTCTAGAGGATACTCTTTAAGCGTCTCTTCTTTAATGTAATTTTTGTATTGATCAAACATCATCTTTTCACTACCCCCGGAAATCCCTTGTATGGCAGGGGCTGATCAGGGAAACGTTTTTGACAGTCTGCTAATCGCTTACCGCAACTATCTTTAGCTGGGTCGGTTTGATTTACTCCGAACGTGTCATAATACCGATTGTCTGTGTAAGGGCAGGTGGTGCCGCTATACTCATAATTGCCCGTATCCGGGTTGTAAGAGCGGTAGACATGTGTACAGGCATTTTTAAGGATGTCCCAGCCCGGTATTTTCTTGCCCTCTCTGTCAAATTCGGTTGTTAATTCGTACTCGACCAATTCCCGTGTGTGCTGAGTGCGTCTATCTACTACGTAGTAATCAATTGTGTATGTAGCAAAAGGATTAGGGTCTATACCATTATCAAGATTGTCAGCATGTATTCTGATTCTTCGAAAGGGTACGCCATTAAGTTTTGTCTTAATGACTAATGACCTAATCGATAGATCAAGGGTAGCTATTTTTAATTTTGGTCTGGATATCGTACCTTGCCCGGAAAACTTAAAGCCCGTGACATCGATAGGTAAGGGGATGTACTCGTATCCGTTGTACTTAACCGGAGCATCAAAATCGATCAAATTACAAAACCTGAAAATACCCTCACCACGGTCTGTCAGGTTTAGTTCGTACAGGGTAACGATGGGGCTTTGTTCGGTTTGCTGACTGGTAGTAGCTATGATGTTGTTCATTTTTCGTGCACCTCACGTAGTGTGCACGTAACTGTGTATGTCTTATAGCCGGTGTACTGATCACTGATATCATCGGCCACTACGCGTACCTGTTCGCCTGTGTCGGGCACTGTCCATACAAACGAGTAAACCCCCTTACGTGAGGCAAGAAAATCATAGAGTATGTCGTACTCTTCCTGATCCAGTAGAGACCAAGTGACGTTATATACTCTGGTACTGGGGTTAATGCCTGTGGGTCTGCGTTGCTCGTAGCCGTCGCCAAACCTGACGCGGGTAACGTTGTGTTGTGTTGATCTAGACAGCCCATAGTCTGGATGTCTGCCAATGTCTGGTAATACGTCTACCATGTGCTTGTAATCCTATTTTATTATTATAGTTAGTTGTATTTATGGTATGCCTCTGCTATAAGTCCCGTGACATTAATTGTTTTGGAGTTAATTAGATGAGCGTAACTATCGCTAAGTACTACAATGCCCTGTCTGATCTGGAAAATCTCAAAGCCGAAATTGAAAAAATGGAATCATCCCCGGCTCTGAAAAAAGAGCTAGAGTTTAAAGCCGCGCTTGAAAAGCTGATGGATGAACACGCCAAAGACGCAAAGGATGTAGCTAAGATTATTGGTGGTGAGGTAGCACCTAGCGGACGCTCTAAGCGTACTCCTAGCACATGGACTAACCCTCACACGGGCGAAAAGGTAGTTACCGCTGGTGGTAACCATAAGACGCTGAAAGAGTGGCGTGAAAAGTACGGGGCTGACACCGTAGCAAGCTGGAAAGAATAAAGACAAAGGGGGCATTTAGCCCCCTTTTTTTCATTGACTCGGTGGGTCACCTATCATTACCCCGTAATGTTCCACTAGCATCCTTTTTTGCTCTGACTCAGAAGCTATAATATGCAGTACTTTTATTGTGCTGTCATAGATATGATTTAGTCTGGTGTCATGTGAGTTCAAAAGCAATAGTAGCTTAACAGTATGTCGAAATTCGTTATTGCTTTTCGATCTTATTAGTTCTTCTATTTGTATGTGGGTTAAGTGCTCTAGTGACTTTATATCTAATTCGGATGGTATAGGGTCTTTTTTTCTCAAAAGATCGTTAAAGGTATCTTTTGGTGGTTTTATTTTTATTGCGTCCTCGTATGCTCTTTTCATTATAGGATATAAATCTATATCCCAATCATAGCCCCGTGGATAGCCCTCAAAGGAAAAGTGTTTTGGGCTATTCTTATAGATTTTAATATATAGATCGATAAATTCAGAAGTTAAACTCTTTCTATTCAGTCGTTTCAATATTACGTATGCATTGTTGATATCTTTTGGTCTTGCGTTCTCTATATTCTCTATGATGCAATTTTTAAGGTGTTTTGAGAAGGTTTCTTCTTGAGCTTCATCCATGAGTGAGGTATAGAATGAGTCTATTGCGTCTTGTATATCCTGTGATGCGAGTTGTTCATTGAAAAGCTCCTCAGTAATTTTGGCAATGCTTGAGAAATCTTCTTTGTCAATATATCCAGAAATCACAGAGTTTATGATTTCCTCGTCAAATTTGTCTGTTGTAGAGTAATCGTAACTTTCTAGAAATCTTTCCCATCTTTTATATTTTTTCTCTTTTAAACTTTCCTCTTCTGAAACCTCAGTTGTTCTATTTTTTTCGGACATCAACCTAGAAATTCTTGTGCTATGTCTGGTTTCAATATCAGTTAGAAATTCTATTGTTGGTGCGTCTGGATCGTGCCCATAAAAACAGTAGTTGGCTAAAGTTAGAGTTTTAATGAATTGAAGCTGAACATCTATGGAGTAATTTTCAAGATTATGGTGATTTCTAGCTTGGCTCAGTAAATTTAAAGTCTTTATTATTATTCTTAGGTTCGTAACCTTGAGTTTTCGACAGTTGTCGAAAACTAAGCTTATAAGCTCATCATCTTCAGCGTCTTTTCTAAGTAGTTTCTCGGTTTCGTTGGGGTTTATCTTAAACTCTAGATCGTAGTCTATAACTTTCTCGCGATAGCTTTTAAAATCGTTGGTTACTTTATCATTTAAAAGCAATACAACCTTGCAGCCGCGTTTACATTTAAGGTCGTTTATAAAGCCTAGTGTTTCCTTTTCCGGAATGTCGCAACGCTCAAAATCATCTATGCATACTATGGTATTTCGTATCATTGAATTAGACATAGATGCGAACATGGTATCAACCAAAGTTCCGGCACTTATGCCTGCATACTTAAGAGCCTGTGTGACGATTTTAGGCAAGAATTTTCCAGATGCCTGTTGAAACTTTTTGACACCTTCGGCGTGTTTGAGATCAATTGTATTTAATTTATTGAAAGCTATTTCTGTTCGTAAGTCTTGAAGGCTGGAAATACCAAAAAGAGACACGTAAGCGTAGTAGTTTAACCCAATAGCGTTAGGGTCTTCGCCGGATTGTTTTAAAGCTTGAGCCTCGTTTAGAGTCTGATCCCACGTGAAAGTTTTCCCTACCCCCCAATCACCCCGGACGGCTAAAACTTCTGGCTCTTTGGATGCTAGAAACTGTCGCATCTGGGTTTTAATGACTTCCAATGACACGGGCTGTATCTCCATGCTGTGTAAATATTAGATCAAAGTTCTTATAGGTCTGTGCTCAAGTTTTTGGCGAACTCTAAAAGGCTGGCATATCGTCTTTGTGTTGCACTCAGACCAAATACGATTGACCAATCTTCGTTTTGAGGTCTATAAAACTTTGCGTCCGGCTCTATCCTTGGGTCTCTTAGAATTAATCCCCGCCTTAAAAAATCTTCGCTATATGCTAATAGTTCGTCTATTTCAACGCCTAAATCAAGTTGTTCAAAGTTTTCGTTATATACTGATATTATGTCACATACTGGCAGTCTTCTGACTGTTTTTATTTTACTTAACTTAATGAATAAGTTGACTTTTAAGTCATCTAGCCCGTTGATGCAGTTTACAAATCGTATCTTTAAATTATGAGAGAAATCGTAATTGTTGTAATCGCTATATAATATGGCCAACGCTTTTAGTGTAATGGTGCTAGGTGTATTGATTATAGCCCTTGCATATTCTTCAAGAAATTCCCGCGTTTTTTCTTCGTTTACGAATTCCTGAATCTTGATGCTGTTATCAACTGACATTCTCTCATAGCAATAATCAACAGCTTTGAGGAACTGACCTATTTTGTAATCTCTTCTAAGTTCAACAGCATCCTTTAGCAGCGAGAGGGCTGATCTGGTCGCAGGTGCATAAAATTTGTCCGGTATGATTTCCATATCTGTCCTCTAAGCCAGTGTATGAAAGCGTTTCTGTAGAAGACTACCAGATAGCACCAATGCATGGGGCAGGGGAGAATCAAAACAGGGTGATTTCACGGTGATTTGACACAAAAAAGACACATCCTTGTGTCTCATGGCTTCCTTTTATAATAAAAACAGTGGGTTATAGAGATGCACAACAGATAATATATCTAACAGACACGATGGCCTTTCAAATCGATCAACCCTTGTTGCCTAGGTATGTAAGATAGGCACCGAATATAGCGGCAATAAACACCAAAACTGGCTGAAGGGCATGGACGTAGCCTCTAATCAGCTCAATGCGGGTTCTGTGCCTTGCTACCAACCATTCATCGTCTTTAGTGGGTTTGTGCCTTTCATGATTGGTGGGGGGCTCCATTTCTTCAGCGCTTGCAGGAATTGTTTTGTCATGCTCCTGTTTTATTTTAGGTCTTCTAGCTGGGCTTGCTGGTCTAGGGGGCACGTCGTCATCGACATTGATGTGTTGGTCGAGGTCTTCATCGTCAAGGTGATATGAGCGTACTAGCGCAACTGGATCTTCTCTCGCTATGTCAATCCGTTCTCTGATCGCTGATCCCGTATAGCTTCCCGTTATCATCAGCAAAGCGATACCTATTAGAGTCAACGAAAAGTTGAATAATTCTGTAGCTAGAAATTCACTTACTAATATGTGGAACGAGGCATCTATTGCAATCGGTAGCAACACTCCGATTGCAAGTAATCCTACTGCTGCGATGTCGGCCATAAAGGTTAGGAGTAACCTTTGATGTTTGATTACGATCCCGTGGCCAAAACCTATTGTGAAGATTAGGATCAGGTAAGGAATCAAGCCGCCAGCCGCGACTTTTGTGATCCATAGAAGTAGACCTAATGTCGTCGCCTCTATCAAAAACAAGATGATTTTTCTGGGACTCACATCCATGTTGATGCCTCCATTAGCTGTTGCCTTGATCTCTATGGTTTTGATCGTACGTAAGAGGAAGTCATTACCTCAGTATAGCCAAGATTGAATTTAGCGGTTGTACAACTCACCACCGGGGCGGGTCATATCCATTACCGTTTTACGTATCTGGGCTTCAAAGCTTGCGCCCATTACACGGCCTTGCTTACGTGCCTCATCATCTGACATGCCCTGTTGAGCCTGTACGGTGATAGATACGGGAATACTGATGTTAGTACCGCCCATCATCTTACGGGTGTCTTTGCTGCTCACAACCTCTGAGGCACCGTAGACCAAAGCACCGTTAACCACCTCTGGCGCTCTCTCGGAGATAACACCCCACTCGTTAGCACTGATGCTACCGCCTTTATCAAACGTACCGGCATAGTTGCTGGCTTTGAACGTTGGTGCATTAGGAGCGGCAACACTGGATATCGTCGATACAATGCCAGACGTAGCAGCCGCTACCGATGCCATGGCGGGGATGTTAGCCGGGAAGGGCACAGCCGCTGCCTGTGCAATACCGGTCTGTATGGCAATGATGGATTTAGTGATCGATGCCGCCTTTTGAAACAGTATCAGGCCCTTTGTAATCCCGGCGCTGTCACCCGCGAAAGTAGCGGAGATGTTAGCAAGGTTTCCGAACAAATCAGCCGTACCCTGTAGCCTTGCCATCTGTTCCTGACGGTCTAGCTGTAACAGTACTTGTGATCGTTCTTGTTCTAGTCGTAATCGTTCCTCTGCGGCCTGTGCTGATATCTCTGACTTTGTATTCTCAAACTGGCGTAGCTGCTCTATGCGCTGCGTATACCATATGTCTACTTGTGCCTGTTGCTGTTGCAGCCTGTTAGCTTCACCAAAGGCACCGCCGATGCTCGGATCAATACCCTGTACATCTGGCTTACCTGCATCTACGGCATCCCTGACGGCCATACCTGCACCGGTCTGAATGATTCCAGCATTAGGGCCGGTTAGGTTAGCCGCGTCTCTTTTGTCTTTGAGAGCTTGTAGGATTTCTGATTGCTTAACGTACTTATCGTTTAACTCATCGACACGGGACAGGTAAGGGTCTGCGGCTCTCGCGGCATCGTTGTACTCTTTACGTGCTTGCTCTAAACCCTGTGTGTAATCGGTTAGTGATATCTGCCCCTGATCTAGTAGCAAGTTAAGGTCAGCAACCTGACTATCAAACTGATCCAGCGCTACCCCGGCAGGGTTAAACGCTTGGCGTAACTTGTCGTACATTGATCGTGCAGAATCAACACGCTTATCTAATGCGTCTTGCTCTACCTTGGTTAAACGCTGGCTGGTTTGGTGTCGTCTCTGGCTGTTGGCATCAAGTGCTTCAAGCTGCTTGTCCAGTACCCCAATCTTTGCGCTAATCTGAGTGATAGCGGCTTGGCGCTCTTCCAGTTGCTCATTAACACGTTGTTGATTAGCACTGTAATCAGCTAATGCTCTAGCGCTTGTGCCGCCCAGAATACCGTTAGCAGGCCCTGATTGATCTTTTATCTGGGTCTGCTGAATCTCTCTTAGTTCATCCTTGAGTGCTTGTGCTGCTACCTGCTGTGCCTCTAGCTCTGCGGTTAGAGTGGCTTTCTTAGAGGTGAGTTGATCACGTGATAAACCGTCTAGGCTCTCACGTAGTTTGTTCACTTCTTCATTTAATTGTTTAGTTGATTCTTTACCATCGTCTGCAAACTGAGAGTAGGTGTAGATAGCTGCCCCGGCAGTGGTGATTAACGTTATTGCCTTAACCAGTGGGTTTGCCTTGACGGCAAAGTTAAAGGCTATCTGTGCAGCCGTTACGGCTTTGATACCTGCGTACAGTGCCCCTAAACCTGTAATCACGGTGGCTATGGTGTCTGCGTTCTCTCTCAGGAATTGAGCCCCGTCGATAAGGGCAGGGGTAAGCGCTATGGTTAGATCATTGGTCAGGGCAGACATAGACGCCTGTAGGCGTTTAAATTCTTTGTCGGCCTCCCGTGCCTGCTCCGTGAAGTCTTTAGATAGCACCGCCCCTACAGACTCTGCCTCGTCGCCTAGCTCACGCATTGCTCTACCATTATCTTTTAACAGTGGTAGCAGTGCTGACACCTCGTCGGACATCGCCTCTAGGTAAAAACGCATCTGATCCTGACTTACACCGGCTTTTTCCAGAGACGAAATATATAGCTGTAATGCATCGGCGCTGTTGAGGTTCTGGAATTCTTTTGCTGTCACCCCCACCAATGGCGCTATGTTCTCGAAAAAATCAGCCATCGGCCCGCCACCGGTCGAAACAAAGTCACCAATGCGGTCTGATACGTCCTTATAGATATCACCCAGTTTGTCTAGATCGATACCTAGTGTGTTTGCGGCATAGGCGTTACGGCTTAGTGTCTCTACTGAGATATCTAGTTTCTCAGAAAGGATATCTAACTGTGCCCCGGCGTTGATCGATCCTTTGATCATGGATGTAAAGCCGATACCGGCTGCTACACCCGCAAGCGTACTCATAAAACCGGATAGCTCTTTGACGCTCTTACCGGTCTTTTTACTTGATTTATCTACCTTGTCTAAATCGTCTGCTGTGTCTTTGGATTGTTTGCTTAGTTTGGCTGCCGATGCACTGGCACTGATGCCTGCTTTATCCAGAGTTTGCAGGGCTCTAGCGGTATCTCTGGCTTGTTGTTCTGAGTCTTGTGCATCAATCGTGATGACTAAGCGTGATTGTTGTTCTGACATTAATTTTACCCTTATTTAGCTAAGGGTATTTATGGAAAAACGCCTTGTAAGTTCTTGAATTTGTTTGATCATCCAGCGTGTAAAGCTGTAAATATCTGATAATTAAAGCATTGATCCTTTGCTAATTAAGTTTGTGCCGAAAAGTGTGTCATGCAATAATTAATTCCATGGCGTTATATGCGTCATTGCTCTTTAAAAATCTCAACAAACCAGAGGGATAGAGACTATGCCCATAAAGCAGAGGGGTAATAGCTATCAGGTGGCTATTACTCTAGATAAGCGGTATCGAAAATCCTTTAAAACCCGTGTAGAAGCTGAAAGATGGGAGTTAGAAGCAAAGCTAAGACACGCAAAAGGGGAGCCAGTAGACGACAGGAAAAGAGGTAAAGCAAAAGAAGCCGATAGCATTACATGGGAACAATTAAGAAAGGAAGTAATGCGGAATCGGTGGAGTAAACAGAAATCTACATCAACGGCTGAAATCAATAGTAAAACCATTGTAGAGATATTAGGGGCTGATGCACTAGTAAAGCATATCTCACAAAGAGCAATTGATGACGTAGCTGTGATGATGCAGGAGGAAAACGAGGAAGTATCACCAGCAACTTTAAATCGTAAGTATTCATCTTTGAGTGTCATGATAAAGTACGCGAAAAAGAGAGGTTACATACCCAAAGATTTCGATTTTGAAATACCAAAATATAAAGAGGCAGAACATCGTATTAGATGGATAACTGATCAGGAAGAAAAAGAAATGATTGCTTATCTAATGACTATACAATCAGAGGTTGCAGATATTGTGACCATCTTAATTAATACTGGCCTACGACTATCAGAGCTATGGAGGCTTACAGTTAGAGACGTAACCGATACTCATTTGACCGTTTGGGAATCGAAAAGCGGTAAAGCTAGGTCTGTACCTTTGGTGAGTAAAGTAAGAGAGATTTTTAAAGATAGAAAAGAGAATAGAGCCCCGGATAGTCGTTTGTTTCCAGATTGGACAAACTACCGGTTAACTCATTTCTGGAACAGAGGAAGAGATTACTTAGGGTTATCTAATGATCCCCAGTACGTGCCCCATGTATGTAGGCATACATTCTGCACAAGATTGATACAACGGGGAGTGCCGATAACTCATGTGCAACGACTAGCAGGGCACAGTGTCATCACCACAACACTACGCTACGCGCACCTCTCACAAGGTGACCTAGACCTAGCGATTTTGGCACTCGAAGAGGGGCAGAATAGGGCACCGAATACCCCCGAAAATGGCCACGATTTGACCTATATAAAGGAAGGAGGAATAGCAGCTAAACAGGGTGCCTGAAGTGTGTCAAAGTTGTGCCAAAATGACACAAAAATGTAGATTTTCAGTGTGAAGAAATCCTGTAAGTTACTGATTTAAAACAGAGTCCTAAAAGCGTGTCTCTTTTAGGTTCCAGCGGGTAATACCGTGAGAGTTCGAGTCTCTCCTCTCGCACCACCCTTTCTTTTTTCTGATTTGTCCCCATTGTGTTTTCGTACTGCGTTGTTAGGCGCGTCTCAAACCCATATTCAGGGTGGCCGGGTGATTCTCTCGGCGGGGCAAACCGTGATAAACTACCGGCTTTTAATTTTGCGTCCCTTTGGGGTGAGCTGCTCCTGCCGGGATTTTGGTTTAATTTTCATTCACCTACAGAATCTGTAATTTGAGGAACTTCCATGCAAGTGTCTGTTGAAACGACCTCCAACATCGAGCGTCGCATGACGATTGGTGTGCCCGCCCAGGAAATCGATCAGGCGGTTCAGAAACGCCTGCAGGAAACTGCTCGCACCGTGCGCCTGAACGGTTTCCGCCCTGGCAAGGTTCCCATGAGCGTGGTCAAGCGTCGTTTTGGTGACAGCATCCGCCAGGAAGTGGTTGGCGAGGCTATGCGCGACAACTACATCAAGGCGCTGCAGGAGCAGGATATCAATCCGGCTGGCTGGCCCAAGCTGGAGCCGAAGACCATGGAAGAAGGCAAGGATCTCGAGTTCGTCGCGATTTTTGAGGTTCTGCCGGAAATTGAGCTGGGTGATCTGAGCAAGATCAACGTTGAGAAGCCGGTGTCTGAAGTTGCCGACAAGGATATCGACAATATGATCGATAACCTGCGTCGCCAGCAGGCCACCATGAAAGAAGTCAAGCGCAAGTCCAAGAACAAGGACATTGTGACTATCGACTTCAAAGGCTCTATCGACGGTGAAGAATTCGAAGGTGGCTCCGCTGAAGGCCATCGCCTGACCCTGGGTTCGGGTCAGATGATTCCCGGCTTCGAAAAAGGCATTGTGGGCGGTAAAGCCGGCGAAGAGCTGGAAATCGACGTCACGTTCCCCGAGGACTACCACAACGAAGACCTCGCGGGTAAAGATGCCAAGTTTGCTATCACTATCCACAAGGTAGAAGAGCCTCAGCTGCCGGAACTGGATCAGGAGTTCTTCAAGCGTTTCGGCATCGAAGCTGAAGACGAAGCCGCTTTCCGTGAGGAAGTGAAGAAGAACATGGAGCGCGAGCTCAAGCAGGCGGTATCCAACAAGGTCAAGAACGACGTTGTAGACGGTCTGCTGGAGACCACCGAGCTGGAAGTACCTGCGGCTCTGGTTGACCAGGAAATTGATCGCCTGCGTCAGGACGCCGTTCAGCGCTTTGGCGGTCAGGTCGATTTCCAGCAACTGCCGAAGGAAATCTTTGAAGAGCAGGCCAAGCGTCGCGTGAAGACCGGTCTGCTGTTCCAGGAAGTGGTCAAGAAGAACGACCTGAAGGCTGATGAGGCAAAAGTGGAAGAAAAGATCCAGGAGATCGCTTCTACGTATGAACAGCCGGATGAAGTTGTTGCACACTTCAACAGCAACCCGGATCAGAAGGCCCAGGTTGAGTCTTCTGTACTGGAAGACGCCGTGGTTGATTTTGTCCTTGGCGCGGCCAAGGTAAAAGAGAAGAAGATGAAGTACGAGGAAGCGGTTCAGGCCGGTCAGCCCCAGCGCTGATGGCCGCCGGGCTCTGGCCCGGTGCCGTGTTCTGGAAGCAGCCGGCGTGTCCGGCTGTTTTCATCTGGGCGATCTGCTGGCAGAGTATATGGGGTACCGGAATACAACGGGCTCCCGTTGAAGCAGGAGTCCAAACCATTGTCCATAAGGAGTTCAGGCGCACATGACGCAGAAACCGTTTGATGGCCCTACAATGATAACCAGCTCAGGCCTGGTGCCGATTGTTATTGAACAGACGGCGCGCGGCGAACGTTCGTTCGACATTTATTCCCGTCTGCTCAAGGAGCGGGTGATCTTTCTGGTTGGCCCGGTTGAAGATCACATGGCAAACCTCGTGGTTGCCCAGTTGCTGTTCCTGGAATCCGAAAATCCGGACAAGGACATCCACCTTTATATCAACAGTCCGGGTGGCTCTGTTTCCGCTGGCATGTCCATTTACGACACCATGCAGTTCGTGAAGCCGGACGTAGCAACGCTTTGCATCGGCCAGGCAGCCAGCATGGGTGCTTTCCTGTTGTCGGGTGGCGCGAAGGGCAAGCGTGCCTGCCTGCCGCACTCCCGTGTAATGATTCACCAGCCGCTGGGCGGCTATCAGGGGCAGGCGACGGACATCGAGATCCATACCCGTGAGATCCTGAAAATCCGCAACACGCTCAACGAGCTGCTGGCGGAGCACACCGGTCAGGACATCGAGACCATCGCCCGGGATACCGACCGTGATAATTTCATGGATCCTGGCCAGGCCAAAGAGTACGGGTTGATCGATACAATACTTGATAAGCGTGTATCGAATAAATAATACTGAAAGTCATCGCATCACTACCGGCCGGCGTACACACTGACGACGCCGGCCAACGAAGAACAGAGGTATTTCAATGGCAGATGAAAGAAACGGCAGAGGCGACGATAACGGCAAGTTGCTCTACTGCTCGTTTTGTGGAAAGAGCCAGCATGAAGTCCGTAAGCTCATTGCAGGGCCCTCGGTGTTCATCTGCGACGAGTGCGTTGATCTGTGCAATGACATTATCCGGGAAGAGATTCAGGAGAACGCCCCGGAGGAGGCCAGCGATCGCCTGCCCACGCCGGCAGAGATTCGAGAGACTCTTAATGAATATGTTATTGGCCAGGATCGCGCCAAGGTCGTTCTGTCTGTAGCGGTGTATAACCACTACAAGCGTCTTCGCTACGGCGAGGGCAAGAGTGATGTCGAGCTGGGCAAAAGCAACATTCTGCTGATCGGTCCCACCGGTAGCGGTAAGACCCTGTTGGCGGAAACCCTTGCGCGCATGCTGAATGTACCGTTTACCATCGCGGATGCGACCACGCTGACCGAAGCAGGCTATGTGGGTGAAGACGTTGAAAACATCATCCAGAAGCTGCTGCAGAAGTGCGACTACGATGTCGAAAAGGCCCAGCGCGGTATTGTCTACATCGACGAGATCGACAAGATTTCCCGCAAGTCCGATAACCCGTCCATTACCCGGGACGTCTCGGGTGAGGGTGTTCAGCAGGCTTTGCTGAAGCTGATCGAAGGTACGGTCGCTTCGGTTCCGCCCCAGGGTGGGCGCAAACATCCCCAGCAGGAATTCCTGCAGGTGGATACCGGTAACATCCTGTTTATCTGTGGCGGTGCCTTCGCCGGCCTCGACAAGGTTATCCAGGAACGGTCTGAGCGCAGTTCCATTGGCTTCTCGGCTACAGTCAAGAGCCAGGACGACAGCAAGAGCACTGGCGATATCATTCGCGAAGTCGAGACCGAGGATCTGGTGAAGTTTGGCCTGATTCCGGAATTCGTCGGCCGTCTGCCTGTGGTGGCCACGTTGACTGAGCTGGATGAAGAAGCACTGGTGCAGATTCTGACCGAGCCCAAAAACGCCCTGACCAAGCAGTATCAGAAACTGTTTGATATGGAAGGGGTGGAGCTGGACTTCCGGGAAGACGCCCTGCGCGCAGTGGCCAGAAAAGCCATGGAGCGCAAGACCGGTGCCCGTGGTCTGCGGTCGATAATGGAAGCGACCCTGCTGGATACCATGTATCAGATTCCCTCTGAGCATGATGTCTCCAAGGTGGTGATCGACGAGAGTGTGATCAAGGGTGATTCCGAGCCCTTCAAGATCTACGCCAGCAGCGATCACGCCAAGGCGGTGCCCGAAGACTGAACGGGCACAGGGCGTAGAATACCGGGTGACATAAAAGGGGCGTTCAACGCCCCTTTTTCATCTCAGGCCCTTATCGTTTGCTCCCTGATATTTCCCATCGTAAAAAGATTGCAATTTTTGTCAGCGCCCCAATGTTGGGTGATATGCTGAAAGAAATACTGTCAGAGGATTCCCCATGACCCGTATACCTGATGAAACTGTGCACGAATACCCGCTGCTTCCTTTGCGTGATGTGGTGGTGTTCCCGCACATGGTGGTTCCGCTGTTTGTGGGCCGCGAAAAATCCATTCAGGCGCTGGAAGCGGCAATGGAGGGCAGCAAGGAAATCCTGCTGGTAGCCCAGAAAGATGCCTCCACCGACGAGCCGGGCCCGAAGGATGTATTTGCCATGGGCACCCTGGCGACGGTGCTGCAGATGCTTCGGCTGCCGGATGGCACCGTCAAGGTTCTGGTCGAGGGTAATTCCCGAGCCAGCATTTCCGACATCGAGGAAGGCGATTACCTGTCCGGCCAGGCCATTCTGATGGATGAGGAATCCTTGCCGGAGCGCGAGGAAGACGTCCTCACCAAGACTCTGATGGACGAATTCGAGAAGTACGTGAAGCTGTCCAAAAAGGTGCCATCTGAGGTTTCCAATGCTTTGACCGGTATCCACGAACTTGAGCGTCTGGTCGATACCATGGCCGCGCATCTGGAGATGCGGATTCCCGAGAAACAGGAGTTGCTGGAAGCTCTGGACGTTCGTAAGCGGGTTGATCTTCTGCTGGGCAAGCTGGACGGTGAGATTGATCTGATCGAAGTGGAGAAGCGCATCCGTGGCCGTGTGAAAAAGCAGATGGAGCGCAGCCAGCGCGAGTATTACCTGAACGAGCAGATGAAAGCGATCCAGAAGGAAATGGGCCAGCTCGGTGAGGGTAATAACGATTTCGAGGAACTCGAGCAGAAGCTTGAGGAAGCCGGTCTGCCGGAAGAGGCCCGGAAGAAAACCGAAGCAGAGCTGAACAAGCTCAAGATGATGTCTCCGATGTCCGCGGAAGCTACCGTGGTGCGCGGCTACATTGACTGGATGCTGGCGGTCCCCTGGAAGAAGCGCAGTCGGGTTCGTCACGACCTTGAAAAGGCCCGTGAAATCCTGGACCGGGATCACTACGGCCTGGACGAGGTGAAGAAGCGTATTCTGGAGTATCTGGCGGTTCAGAGTCGGGTCAAGAAGGTGAAAGGGCCTGTGCTTTGCCTGGTAGGGCCTCCCGGGGTTGGCAAGACCTCCCTTGGCCAGTCCATCGCCAAGGCTACCAATCGCAAATACACCCGCATGGCGCTGGGTGGTGTGCGTGACGAAGCCGAGATACGAGGCCACCGCAAGACTTATATCGGCGCGCTGCCGGGCAAGTTGTTGCAGAAGCTTTCCAAGGTGGGTGTGAAGAACCCGCTGTTCCTGTTCGACGAAATCGACAAGATGGGCATGGACCATCGTGGCGATCCGGCCTCGGCTCTGCTCGAGGTGCTGGACCCGGAGCAGAACCATACGTTCAATGATCACTACCTGGAAGTCGATTACGACCTCTCTGATGTGATGTTCGTATGTACCTCCAACTCCATGGATATTCCACCGGCATTGCTGGACCGCATGGAGATCATCCGGATTCCCGGATACACCGAGGATGAAAAGGTTAATATTGCCTTGCGTTACCTTCTGCCCAAGCAGCTCAAGGCCAATGGTCTGCGCAAGGACGAACTGAAACTGCCGGAAGAGACTATTCGGGATCTCATTCGTTACTACACCCGGGAAGCCGGTGTGCGGGGCCTTGAGCGCGAGATTGCCAAGATCTGCCGCAAGGTGGTGCGTGAGCACGTAGAGAGCAGCAGCAAGGCCTCTGTGACGCTGACGCCGGATCTTCTGGAGGATTACTCCGGGGTCAAGAAGTTCAAATACGGACTGGCAGAGGAAACCAACGAGATCGGGCAGGTGACCGGTCTTGCCTGGACCCAGGTCGGCGGCGAACTGTTGACCATAGAGTGTGCTTTGACGCCAGGTAAGGGCCGTGTGGTCAAAACCGGCTCTCTGGGTGACGTTATGCAGGAATCCATTCAAACGGCACTTACGGTGGTCCGGAGCAGGGCAGCCGGCCTGGGTGTGGCGGATGATTTCCACGAAAAACACGATCTTCACGTGCACGTTCCCGAAGGTGCGACCCCGAAAGATGGCCCAAGTGCCGGTATCGGGATGTGTACAGCACTGGTTTCTGCACTGACCCGAATTCCGGTTCGGGCGGACGTGGCGATGACTGGTGAAATCACCCTGCGAGGTCGGGTTCTGGCCATTGGGGGCTTGAAGGAAAAGCTGCTCGCAGCCCACCGGGGTGGTATCAAGACGGTCATTATTCCTGATGAAAATGTTAGAGATCTCAAAGAGATACCGGACAACATCAAGGAGTCCCTGGAGATTCGTCCGGTCAAGTGGATCGATGAGGTTCTGGACATTGCACTGGCCTACCAGCCGGATCCCCGGGCGGAAAATGCTGACAAGGAAACTGGCAAATCGACCGCTGCGGATGATTCCGGCGACGCTGCAGAGCGCATAAATACACATTAAACACCGGATGAGTTGTTGACACGCCTGAGAGCCCGTTGGTATAACTGTTTCGCCGTGAAGCAGCCAATACCAAGGGCTCCCGCGCAGTAAGTGCCTATTCCGAACACCGGTTTAATGCCGCAAGGAATAAAAAAACTGAAGAATGGAATTCTCCCATCGCTTATGCGATAGTCGAGAACGTCCGCGAAAAAATAAACCGACCTATAACATCTTCAACCTGAAATCGAAGGGGTTTAGTGTGAACAAGTCCGAACTGATCGATGCAATTGCAGAGTCCGCAGACATCTCCAAAGCCGCAGCTGGCCGTGCGCTGGATGCCATGACCAACTCCATCACCGGTGCACTGAAGAAAGGCGACCAGGTTACCCTGATCGGCTTTGGCACCTTCTCTGTGAAAGAGCGTGCTGCCCGTACCGGTCGCAACCCGCAGACTGGCGCAGAAATCAAGATTCCGGCCTCCAAAGTGCCTGGATTCAAGGCAGGCAAGGCCCTGAAAGACGCCGTTAAGTAACGGTTCTTTCTCTGGCAGTTCCCGGTTTCGGGAACTGCCATCAGAATTCAAGGCGCATTCCGGTAAGGGTGCGCCTTTTTGCGTGTTAACGGTGGCTCATTCAGCTCTCGCCTCACCACTACCAACAGCAGAACCTTGAACAGGGATTCGAGAACAACATGCTTCAAGATATTCGGGATAACGCCCAGAGTACGATCGCCAAGGTTATCGTTGGCCTATTGATTATTTCCCTCTCGATCTGGGGAATGGACGCCATCATCGGCGGCTTCACTGGGGAGCCAGAAGTGGCAACGATCAACGGTCAGGACATTACCGAGCGGGAGTTTCTGCGCACCGTACAGATGGAAAGCCAGCAGCGCCTGATGCAGATGGAGAATCCGGATCAAACCCTGCTGGACGAGGATCAGATTCGCCGTGACGTACTGGACGCGCTGATACAGCAGGCCGTGCTCACGCAGGATGCCCAGAGCCAGGGGTTGGAGCTGACCGACGCCGACATCGATTCCCTGATAACCCAGATGCCGCAGTTTCAGGTTGATGGTCAGTTCAATCGTGATCGGTTTGTAGCCACAGTGCGCAATCTGGGCATGGGTGTTGCCGAGTTCCGCGAAAGCATGCGCAAGAACTACGTGGTCAACCAGATTCGCGCGGCGATCGCCCAGACCGGTGTTGTGGCGCCTGAGAACGCAGCCCATTTGCTGGCCATCCAGAACCAGACCCGTGACTTCCGCGTGCTGACCCTTGATGGCAGTAGTGTTCAGGACAAGGTGGATGTGACCGAGGCCGATGTACAGGCCTACTACGACGAGAACCGTGACCAGTTCCGTCAGCCGGAGCAGGTGGATGCTGCCTACATTACCCTGTCCCAGGGGGCACTGGCGGAATCCCTTGAGGTTACCGAAGACGAATTGCGCGCCTATTACGAAGAACGCGCCGAAGAATACGCACGTGAAGAACGCCGTGCCGCTCACATCCTGGTAGAGGCTGGTGATGAAGGGCAGGAGACTCTCGGAACCATCCAGCAGCGTCTTGAAGACGGTGAGTCGTTTGCCGTCCTGGCCGAGGAATACTCAGTCGATACCGTGTCTGCACAGGAAGGTGGTGATCTCGGTTTTGCCGGTCGTGGTGTCTACGATGAAGCCTTTGAAGAAGCTCTGTTTGCGCTGGAAGAAGGCGAGGTTTCTGGCCCGGTTGAGACCAGCTTTGGTCTTCACCTGATCAAACTGGAAGAAGTACGTCGTTCCGATGTGCCTGCCTTTGACGAGTTGCGTGAAGAGCTGCGACTGGAGCTGGCCAGAACCAGGGCCAGTGAGCGTTTTGCGGAAGTTCGCTCGCAACTGGCTGATGCGGCCTACGCTGCCGACGATCTTGCCGGCCCGGCCGAAGAGCTGGGTCTGGAAATTCGGGTGGTCGAAGGTGTCAGCAGGGACGGAGGTGCAGCACCCTTTGATCATGCGGGTCTGGTACGTCAACTGTTCTCTGAAGATGTACTTGAGGGTGGCTACAACACCGAGTTGATCGATGTGGGTGATAACGTATCGGTCGTTGCCCGGGTGCGCGAGTACCATGAACCGCGCCAGTTGGCGTTGGCCGATGTGGAACCGGAGATTCGTCGGATTCTGGAGAGAACCGAAACCCGGGATGCGCTGGCAGCCCGTGTTGATGAGCTCGTGGCTCAGCTTGAATCCGGTACCAGTGCTGACGAACTTGGTGCCGGTGAATGGCAGCAGTTTGAAAATCAGGGCCGGAGTGTGTCTGGCCTGAGCCCGCGCGTGGTGCAGGAAGTGTTTTCTATGGCCCGCCCGGATGGTGACTCGCCAACCGTTGGCCGCGCTGTAACGGCTGACCAGGCTGCTGTTATTGTCCTGACCAGCGTCAACGAGGGTGAGGTTGATCAGGAAGGTGCGGAATACCAGCAGCTGTTGCGTTTCCTGGCACAGCTGGAGGGGCAGCGTGAATACACCGCCTACCAGCAGTACCTTCGCAACACAGCCGAGATTGAGCGGAACTGATCGACCGAAGCGATTAAAAGAAAGGACCCGAACTCCGGGTCCTTTTTCGTATCTGAAGCAAAATTCGGCATTCTGGCTGTGTTAGCGCCCGTCAATCAGCGGGCAAAAACGGCAACCGACAGGCCTGGCACCGAGAATTCGCCACTGCTCGCCTTTGCGGCTTGATCGGGCGATGTGTCCGCCGTCACGGTGAAGTTGCCCGCAGGAGCATTGTTCAGGGTCTGTGTGCTATTGCTGGCGTTGATGACCACCACCAGCTCGTCGTTGGCCGGGTCCAGGTCGGAAAGGCCATCGGTGCCGTCATCCAGCAAACTGAAGGCGATCAAGCCTGGGATCTGATTTGGGCCGGTGTTGAGAAAGGTCAGGCGATGTTTGATGTCATCAGCGGTTTCAAGCCGGAGCAGAGCGCTGTTTTTACGTACCCGGAGTAACGACATGACCTGGTCGCGGGTGTAGGCGATCGCCGTCGACGAGGGGTTGGCGTTGCTGCCGGCAGAGGTGATCACTTCGGTGATCAGATCCCAGTTGGCGCCATCTTTATCCTGGCGCGGGAGCCCCCTGTTCCAGGCCGAGGACTGGTAGCTGAAATCCACCTCGTTGTACCAGTCGCCGGAATCGTAGCTGTCCCTTTCCATGGACTTTGAGCGCAGTAGTTCAGACCCCATGTGCAGGAAAGGAATGCCCTGGCTCAGAACAGGAAGGGCCAGAGCCACGACCTGCATCTGTGCTCTCTCCATTGTAGTGGCGGTATAGTCGGCCTTGTACTGGTTGTTGTCCCAGAGTGTCTGATTGTCGTGCTTGGACACGTAGTTGACGATTTCCTGAGGGTCCGTTGTGTATCCCGCGGCCTGGCCGTTGTAGTCGATTTCGGCACCGGATTTCACTTCTCCGGTGGCCGTCTCGAACCTGAAATCCGAAAGGCTGCCGGTAATACCCACCCGAATCCAGTCACTCACCTGCAGCAGGCGGTTCTTCTCTTCGTCACTGCCGCTGTTGCGGTCGTTTGGGAGCGTGAACAGGCCGTTGCCGAAGCCCTGGTTGGCCCGGATGGCGGCACCTTCATCAAACGGGCCGCCACCACGCACCGCATCCCGAAGGCGATCATTGAAGGAACCGATACCCGTTCCGGCCATGTTGGCCTGAATGGCATTTTCACCTCTGGCATTGTTGGCAACTTCGCCGAAATTCCAGGCCTCACCGTAGATATAGGTGTCGGGGTCGACACTCTGCACCGCTGCCAGGGCGTTTTCCATGTTGCTCAGCATGTGGTGGCCCATCAGATCAAACCGGAATCCTGAGATCTTGTAGTGCCGGGCCCAGGTGACCAGCGAGTCGATCATCAGTTTTTCCATCATGGCGTGCTCAGAGGCGGTATTCTCGCAGCAGGTGGACTGTTCGACTGCCCCGGTTTCAGGATTCTGGCGGTGGTAATAGCCGGGTACCAGCTTGTCGAGCACCGAGTTGTCTGCCAGGCCCGAGGCATTGGTGTGGTTGTAAACCACATCCAGAACCACATTGAGTCCCAGGTTGGCCGCTGCCATCACCAGCTCACGAAATTCGGTGATGCGTGCCGGGCCCTGGGCTTCGGTGGCGTAGCTTCCCTCCGGGACGGTGAAGTGCACCGGGTCGTAGCCCCAGTTGAAGCTGTCCAGGCTGCGGAACGTGTTGTATAGAGCCTGGGCATCGCCTGTCAGTGGGTCGAAACTCTCAAGCACCTGACGAATGGTTTTTCCGCTCTGGCACTGGTCGGCGTAATCGTTTGCGGCAGTCTCGGACAGATCGCACAGCTGGCCAAAGTTATCGTCAATATCCACGATCCGGGCCGGATCTTCGTTCACCGTGGCAATATCAAAGGCCGGCAGCAGGTGCAGGTGAGTCACACCGGCATCGGCCATAGCCTTTAGGTGTGCCACGCTGTCGACGCTGCCATCGGCGGGCCCGGTAAAGGCCTTGAACTTGCCGCGAAGGGCTGGTTCAACGGTTTCGTCGGTGGCGCTGAAATCGCGGACGTGAACCTCATACACCACGGTGTTTTCCGGTGCCGTGTGCGCGGGCGGGTTCAGGTTGTCCCATCCCGTAGGCTTGTAGCTGGTGGCCAGATCCACCACCTGCGCGTACTGGCCGTTGCGAGACAGGCTCAGGGCGTAGGGATCAGACACCAGCGTGGTCTCTATGCTGCCGGTTCTCGGGTGATAAACCGAGATCTCGTACTGGTAGTACATCTCCAGCAAGTCGCTCCGGCTACCGGAGTGAGTCCAGACGCCGTTGGTTTCGGTCATCCCAACCGGATATCCGGGCAGCAGGGTGCCGTTGTCATCAAAGGCATGAATGTTCATGGTTTGAGCGGTGGGTGCCCAGACGGCAAAGTTGACGTTACTTCCCTCAACGACGGCGCCCAGTTCACCGGTGTAGGCGAACAGGTCATCCAGAACTCCCGGAATCTGAACGCCCGTGGCGACCACGAGCTCGTCATTACTGTTCCAGGCGGCCGCGATCAGTTGACCTTTCAGTGCCGATCGAATGGTATTGTGATCCGCCTGTATTTCATAGGCGGGCCAGTCTGCCAGATGCGGAAACTTTTCTGCCGTCGCTGGCGACAAGGTCGTGGGGGTGAGTGTCAGGCTGCTGCCGCCGCTCAGAGTACTGGATTCGTTCACGGTAATGCTCGCGTCGTGATCGTAACGGAGCTCAACCCGGGGCAGGTTTTCTGTCTCTGCAAAGACCAGAGTGTTCTCATTAACCCAGTGGGCACTCGCACCAGTGATGGCCACACTGTCTGTTTCAATGGGTGTGCGGGACAACTCCGGGCTGCCGCTGACTGTGAAAACCCGCTGGCCCAGTGCCTCAAAGTGCCAACGGTGGTCCTGACCGCCGAGATCTTTGTCGTCACCCTTATGCATGATGAAATGGAAACAATTGCCGGCTTCCCGCATGGGAATCCGGTACCAAGCGCCATAGGTATCGCTGACCCCGTCAGCAGGCCGCGGGCTGTCCCACTCGGTAGCTACGCCTTGGGCCAGGCCGTCACAACCGGCGCCTGAATCGTTCCAGAGATGCAGGCCCCAGCCGTCGTAGCTGGCATCCGGTCGTTTGTAATAGAGCAGGGCCTCGTTGGCCCCGGGTTCGAGCAGGCCGTCAGCGCCAGTGTTTCCGCCGTTGGCCGGTGAGTCGCTGCTACTGCCGGAGTTGCAGCCGGTGAGAGTCAGCGCAAGGGTCAGCACTATGCCGCCCGTGAGTCGTTTATGGTCTGGCATTGTCAACATCCTCTTTCCAATTGTTTTTGTTGGTGGACGATCCGCTCCGGATCTTCTTCATGGTTGCGCGAAGCATGCATGAGAACATCCCTCCGGGGCCGGATTTTCGGGGCGTAGCCGTAGGTGACAGCAGGGCGTAGATGTCATTGGGTTAGGGGTAAAAAAAAGGGCCGGCAAATGCCGGCCCTGAAGGAGGTCCAAGTAGAGCGTGTGGAGTTTAGAGCCTTACCACCAGGCTTCGATCTGGGCGCCGATCTGGATGTCACCATCGATTCCTTCGCCACCGCGTGCGGCCTCGGCTTCATCTCCGAAGAAGGTAGCAGCGTAAGCGCGGATAACGGGGCGCGCCCAGTAGCCAGGGCCGGCCTGCCATTGCTGGGCGATGGCCACTTTCCCGAGGTCCTGGGATTCGGTGAACCAGGGGCGGTCGGTATCGCTGTAGCCGATCTCAATCGCGGTACTCATGACGGTTGACCAGTTGTAGATCGGTCGGGCGATGATGCTCAGGCGCTCACCATCACGGGCGCCGGCATCATGGGGTTTGGCTTTCTCATAGACAACGGAATGCCCCAGATCCCAGTTATTGCCCAATTTGATCACACCGTGATTGAGCACGCGCCAACTGGACTCGAAGTAGCCAGCAACGTTGCCGTTATCCACTCGCCCGCCACTGCTGCCTTCGGCATTGGCGAAGCCCATGGAGTCGGCGCCATACTGCACGGCGAACTTGTTGAAGCCACCCATAACACCTGATGACAGCTCGGCGGTGAGAAAATAGCCGTTCTCGTCTTCAATGCCGGCGTCTTTCTGCTGGTCGGTCAGGTCCGCCATGGCGTAGATGCCGATCAGTTCAAGGGTGTGGCCGCCGGCAACGGGGAAGGCGTAGCGAACGTCAACTTTGTTGTTCTGTACCAGGCCTTCACCGTCGCTGGTGTCGGCATTGGTATAGGCAACGGACAGGTGGCCAGCACCTGCCTTGATGTTCTCGATACCCGCGCCGTAGCCGGAGTTGTTGACGTAGTAGAGATCCATCTGGTGGATGTCTTTACGCTGATAGAAGCGTTTGCCGGCCCAGAGGGTGGCGCCGGGCAGCGACTCGACGACGTTTTTGGCAGACACATAAAGCTGTCTCAGGGCAATCTCACCGCCGCCGAACGGGTCTGCGTTGTTGCGGGTGACTTCTTCGTTGGCGAAGTCGATACCGCTGATGTTGTTGCCACCATTCAGTGCCTGGTAATCGTTGCCCTGGGGCTCAGCACTGTAGGCAAGCATGGAATCAACGCGGAAGGTTTTGCCGTCCTGGCTGAACAGCTCGTCGCCCAGTGACAGCTCGGCATAGGTGTCGCATTCGTCAGCCAGGCGGCCTACATAGTGACCGCTGGCGCCACTGCCGAAACAGGTTTGTTCGCCGCCGCTGCCGATATTGGTGGAGGCTCCTGCCCGGGCGTAGCCGTGGAAGTCCAACGCGATGGCCGGTGTTGCCATGACCGCTGCGGTGATGGCAGCTGCCAGTGGGAGCTTGCTAGCGAAGAGAGGCTTTTTATTGTGCATCGTTTGAGTCCTGTGTTTTTGTCATTCTTGCATGTCAGGGACGCGGAATTTCCGGTTTCTAGGTCCCGGTCAGGCTTCCGGTTCCCTTGAGTGCAGCTTCTGCCAATCAGACATTGGGAAACCGGATTTCATGGTGTTGTAACGCGGGAGTCAGTACATCCTCCGCCTTGAAGAATTTGGGGGGTGAGTTTTAAGGGGGAGGAGGGGCGTAGATGGATGATCCTTTCCCGGAAAGTGTCTGCTACCTTGAAAAAAGGCAGCAGACGTTATTGCCTTCAGGCCTGCGGGAAGCGGGTGGCTTTCAGGCTTTCCTTGATCTTCTTCAGGTGGCCCAGGAAGTCCGCGCCCCGTTTCAGCGTGACCCCCGTGGCCAGAATGTCGATGACGGTCAGATGGATAATCCGTGACGACATCGGCATGTAGACCTCGGTGTCTTCGGGAGCGGTTACCCCCAGTACCGTGGTGCAGCACTCGGCCAGGGGTGACTCAGGGTTGGTGATACCGATCACCGTGGCGCCGTTTTCGCGAGCCAATCGGGCAATATCAACCGTTTCCCGGGTCCGGCCGGTGTAGGAAATCAGCACGATGACATCGCCAACCTGGGCGCCGGCCGCCACCATCCGTTGCATCAGAGCGTCATCGTAAGACATGACAGGAATGTTGAAGCGGAAGAATTTGTGCTGGGCATCCAGGGCCACCGACGCGGAGCCGCCCATGCCGAAGAAATTGATCTGCTTGGCCTGGATCAGATAGTCAATGGTGGTCGCCAGGGCCTTTGGGTCCAGCGACTGGCGTGCCTTGTCGAGACTGGCGATGGTGCTGAGCATGATTTTGTCGGCGAACTCTGCAACGGTGTCGTCTGGCTCAACATTTTGCCCGACGTAGGGGGTGCCGGTCGCGATGCTTTGGGCCAGGCGAATCTTGAAGTCCGGGAAGCCCGTGGCGGAAAACCCTCGGCAGAACCGGTTTACGGTTGGTTCGCTGACATCGGCAGCTCGCGCCAGGGCGGCGATGCTGTAACGGGTGGCCGCGCTGGGGTCGCGCAGGATGGCTTCAGCAACTTTGCGCTCGGACTTGTTCAGGGTATCGAGGCGGGCCTGGATGTCTTCAAGCAGATTGTCGTCACGGTGCGCCTGGTTAGCGGCCATGGAAGAATACTCCCTGCATCTTGTGCGATCGTTATTAGAGAAAACCTGCGGATTATACCGCGTTTCCGTCAGAATTGGGGTAGTAAAAATGTCATAAATGGCAGGTTTTTCTTGGAATATTAAAAATACGATGTCATTATTTGTTTAAAATTACTACATCGAGGCGTTGGCGTGCCAATTTAATAGGCTCGCCACCAGGATATAAGAGAGAAGGAACCAATGGTCAACAATACCAATACCCGTTGTGACCTCATGCTTTTTGGCGCGCTGGGTGACCTGGCTCAGCGCAAGCTTTTTCCCGCGCTGTATCAGCTGGAGCGTGCGGGCTTGCTCGCGCAAGGCAGTCGCATTCTGGCGATTGCACGTACGGAGGCAACAACAGCAGAAGTCCGGGAGCAGCTGCTTGAAAAGCTTCGGCATCATGTAAAAGACAGTGAGTTTGATGCTGAAGTGGCGAACACGTTTTTGCAGCGGGTTGATTACCAATTGCTGGATTTCACCGATCCTGAAGGCTATGGGGCTTTGCGTGAGTGGCGGGATGAACCCAACAACGAGCTCATCGTCTACATGGCCACGCCGCCTTCAATGTATGGCGTGATCGCCCGCAATATGAAAGCGACCAGTTGTTGTAATGAGAAAACCCGGGTGGTGGTGGAAAAGCCCATCGGTCACGATCTTGAGTCGTCCCGGGTCATCAACGATGAGCTGGGCGAGGTCTACAACGAAAACCAGTTGTTCCGGATTGATCACTACCTGGGCAAGGAGACCGTGCAGAACCTGATTGCGCTGCGCTTTGCCAACAACCTGTTCGCCTCCCAGTGGGATCAGAATCATATCTCCCACGTTGAAATCACCGTTGCGGAAAGCGTGGGTATAGAAGGGCGCTGGGGCTATTTCGACCAGGCCGGTCAGATCCGCGACATGATTCAGAATCACTTGCTGCAGTTGCTGTGCCTGATTGCGATGGACCCACCCGCAGACCTGTCGGCGGACAGCATTCGGGACGAGAAGGTAAAGGTGCTTAAGGCGCTGAAGCGAATTACCCCGGACATGATGGATCGGTATGTTGTGCGTGGTCAATACACCGCGGGCACCAGCAATGGCAAGCCTGTGCCGGGCTATCTGGAGGAGGAGGGTGCCAACAAGGGCAGTGCCACTGAAACCTTTGTGGCCCTGAAAGCCGAGATCGACAACTGGCGCTGGTCTGGCGTGCCATTCTACATCCGTACAGGCAAGCGACTGCCGGAGAAGCTTTCCCAGATCATCATCCATTTCAAGCCAGCGCCTCACTACATTTTCGACCCGGACCAGAAGCATCTGGCCAACAACAAACTGATTATTCGACTACAGCCGGACGAGGGTATGGCCCTGAAAATCCTGACCAAGGATCAGGGGCTGGATAAGGGTATGCGACTGCGGCAGGGGCCGCTGGAGCTGACCTTCTCCGAAACCTTTGAAACGGAACGGATTCCGGATGCCTATGAGCGTCTGCTTTGGGAGGTGATGAAGGGGAATCAGTACCTGTTTGTTCGCCGGGATGAGGTAGAATACGCCTGGCGCTGGGTCGACGAGATCATCGCCAACTGGAGAGACAGTGGCGAGCCGCCCAAGCGTTATGCCGCCGGCACCTGGGGCCCGGTCGCCTCCATTGCCATGATCACGCGGGACGGGAGGAGCTGGTATGAAGATGCCTGACATTCGCTTGCCTGAGGGGGTCGGGTTCCATGCCGACGACAATGCCGGGCGCGTGGCCCGGGCCCTGGCCTCGACCGTCGCTGATGTTCTCTCCCGCCGCCTTGAACAGGCGCCCAGGGCGAGCTTGGTGGTGTCCGGAGGCTCTACGCCTTTACCCTTTTTCAAGGCGTTGTCCGAGGTGGCGCTGGACTGGTCCAGAGTGGATGTCGTGCTGGCAGACGAGCGCTGGGTGCCGGAGGGCGACCCCGACAGTAACACCACCCTGGTCAGAAACAACCTTTTGGTGGGCAAGGCTGCGAAAGCCCGTTACCTGGCTCTGAAGCAGCCGGGGGAAACTCCGGAGCAAGGACTGGAGGCGGTTCGACAGGCGCTGTCCGTGCTCGCTGTGCCGGTGGACGTAGTGATTCTGGGAATGGGCAGTGACGGTCATACCGCTTCGCTGTTTCCGGATGCGCCGGAATTGCCCGAAGCCATGGATGAGTCCAATACCGACCTGGTGGCTGCGATGACGCCGAACTCCCAGCCCCAGCGCAGAGTGACGCTGAACCGGGCGGTGCTGGCGCAAGCGCGCTATACCGCGCTGCACCTGAAAGGGGAGGACAAGCTGGAAACGCTCCGAAGGGCCTGTTCGGCTCTGGATGATGTGTTTGCAATGCCGGTGCGGGCCTTTCTGAAACCCGGTCTGGAAGTGTTCTGGAGCCCGTGACGCCGCGTTTCTTGCCCGGCCATCATCGCTAACTGCTTTAGGAGATCACCATGAATCAACTGTCGGATTATCATCGCGAGCGGGTGCAGTCCGTTCTGGCGGCGTCGCCCCTGGTGCCTGTGATTGCGATAAAAGACCCGGACGATGCCATCCCGCTATGTCGAGCACTGGTGGATGGAGGCATCCGGGTGCTGGAAATCACCTTGCGCACCGAGCATGGTGTGCGTGCCATCGAAAAGGTCAGAAAAGCCATTCCCGAAGCCTGGGTTGGTGCGGGAACGGTTACCAGTATTGCCCAGTACCGGCAAGTGGAGTCGGCCGGTGCGCAGTTTGTGATTACTCCGGGAGTCACTGAGGCCATTCTGGAGTTCGGTGTTACCTCAGAAGCGCCGCTGTTGCCAGGGGTTTCGACGGTGTCCGAACTGATGATGGGGTATGCGCTGGGTTATCGGGAGTTCAAGTTTTTCCCGGCGGAAGTGGCGGGCGGTATCCCTGCGCTGAAAGCGTTCAGTGGGCCATTTTCCGATGTTGTCTTTTGTCCGACCGGGGGCATTAGCCGGCAGACAGCCAGGGACTATCTGTCGCTGCCGAATGTCCGTGCTGTCGGTGGGTCCTGGCTCACGCCGGCAGAGGCTATTGCCGGTAAAGACTGGCAAGCGGTTTCGGAGATTGCCAGCGGAAGCCTGAGCGATCTGTAAACCAGTAACAAAGAAACCCACCGCTGTGGTGGGTTTCTTGTGTCCGGGGTAAGCTTTTTGCAGGTCGGTTAGCGGATGTCGCTGCCAACGCGCACGATTTTCATGGTGTTTGTGCCGCCCTGGGCATTGACGTAATCCCCCTTGGTAATCACCACCAGATCGCCTTCGTCGACCACGCCGCGCTTGCGCAGTTGCTCCACCGCCTCCGCATTGGTCTGCTCATTGGCAATCCGGGCCGAATCAAACGGTATGGTCTGCACGCCGCGGAACAGGACCACCCGGTGCTGGGTGGAGTGATGGCGGGACAGCGCAAAGATTGGCAGGCTGGATTTGATGCGGGACATAAGTCTCGGGGTCGCGCCCGTCTCGGTCATGCAGATAATGGCTCGGACACCCTGGAGGTGGTTGGCGGCGTACATGGCGGAAAGGGCGATGGCTTCGTCTACCCGCTCCATACTCTCATGAATCCGGTGTTTGGACTGGTGCATTGAGGGGTGCCGTTCGGCGCCCAGGCAAATGCGTACCATGGCCTCTACCGCTTCTTTCGGATAGTCACCCACTGCGGTTTCGGCCGACAGCATGACCGCATCGGTGTAGTCCATTACGGCATTGGCGACGTCGGACACCTCGGCCCGGGTGGGCATCGGGTTGGTGATCATCGATTCCATCATCTGGGTCGCGGTGATGACTGCCCGGTTCAGTACCCGGGCGCGGGCGATGATGTGCTTTTGAACCGCGACCAGTTCGGCATCGCCAATCTCAACCGCCAGGTCGCCCCGAGCGACCATGACGGCGTCTGAGGCGAGGATGACCTCATCCAGAGCCTGGTCGTCGTGTGCCAGCTCCGCCCGCTCAATTTTGGCTACCAGGCCTGCTTCCGAGCCGGCTTCGCTCAGCAGTCTGCGTGCGATGTGCATATCTTCGGCGGTGCGCACGAATGAGACGGCGACATAGTCCGCGCCCAGTTTGGCGGCGGTGACAATGTCCTGCTTGTCTTTCTCGGTCAGTGCTTCGGCAGACAGCCCGCCGCCGCGCTTGTTCAGGCCTTTGTTGTTGGATAATGGGCCGCCAATAAGCACCTTGGAGGTAATGCTGTGCTCGTCTACCGACATCACTTCCATCTCGATGCGGCCGTCGTCCAGCACCAGGATGTCGCCCGGAGCAACGTCTTCAATCAGTTGCTCGTAGTCGATGCCCACCCGCTCTGCGGTGCCGGCATTCTTGTCCATGCTGGCGTCGAGAACGAAGGTTTGTCCGGCTTCCAGGAATACCTTGTTATCGGAGAACCGCGCGATGCGCAGCTTGGGGCCCTGAAGGTCGGCCAGAAGGGCAACAAAGCGGCCCTCTGCTGCAGCGGCTTCGCGAACCTGGCGCGCCCGGGCCATGTGCTCTTCGGCGCTGCCATGGGAGAAATTCAGGCGAGTAACGTCAACGCCTGCTTTGATGATGGCGGCAAGTGACTCCGGTGTGTCAGTGGCGGGGCCGAGCGTGGCGACAATTTTCGTGCGCCTGAGCATAGATGAGTGTCCTTTGATTCAGGTTATTGATTGGCTTTGACAAGAGCGATTGCATTATCAAGCATGCGATTGGAAAAGCCCCATTCATTATCGTACCAGGCCATGACTTTTACATGACGCCCCAGTACCCGAGTATGATTTGCATCAAACACGCTGGACAGTGCGTTATGGTTGAAATCAATGCTGACCAGTTTCTCGGTGTTGAATCCGAGTACCGGATTGTTCCGGGCCGCCTCGCGGACGGTCTCGTTGATTTCCGCTACCGAGGTATCGCGGCCAGCGATGAAGCCGAAATCAACCAGTGATACATTGATCGTTGGCACCCGGACCGCGAGCCCGTCCAGTTTGCCTGCAAGTTCCGGGATGACTTTGCCGATGGCGGCAGCGGCGCCGGTCTTCGTCGGAATCATGGACTGGGTGGCGGAGCGTGCACGGTACAGATCCTGATGATACACGTCGCTCAGTTTCTGGTCGTTGGTATAGGAGTGGATGGTAGTCATCAGCCCGCTCTCGATACCGACCACGCGATGGAGCGCTTCGGCGACCGGAGCCAGACAGTTAGTGGTGCAGGATGCATTGGAAATGACCTGGTGATCGGCGGTCAGAGTGGAGTGATTGACCCCGTACACCACGGTTGCGTCGGCATCGGCCGAGGGGGCCGAGATGATGACTTTGCGGGCCCCGGCCGTCAGGTGCTGGGCGGCCTTATCGCGGCTGGTAAACAGCCCGGTGCATTCAAACACGACATCGACCCGGAAATCCCGCCAGGGGAGGGACTTCGGGTCGCGGATGGCAGTAATGGCGATGCGGTCACCGTTAACGGTCAGTGATTCGGCATCGTGGCTGACCACGCCATTGAACCGGCCGTGGACGCTGTCGTACTTCAGCAGATGGGCGTTGGTTTCGGCGTCTCCGAGGTCGTTGATGGCGACTACCTGGATCTGGTTTCGGTAGTTATTTTCATAAAGAGCCCGCAGGACGTTGCGGCCGATTCGGCCAAAACCGTTAATTGCGATGCGGATGGTCATGATTCTGGCTCCTTTGCAGGGTTTTGTTGTTGGTTGTGGTGAGCAATGTAGTAAATATAACAACAAAAAACGAACAAATGAACGCTGAACAGCTGGATTCACGAAAAAAAGTAAGTAAACTTACATCTAAATGCAGCCAGCTTATAATCAAAACAGACAAGGGAGATCGCCATGCATCCCATCATCACCAAGGTGACCGAGCGAATCATTGAGCGCAGCCGGTCAAGCCGCCAGGACTACCTGAATCGTATGACTGCCCTCAAGGCTCAGTCTCCCCACCGCAGCTCCCTGTCCTGCGGCAACCTGGCTCATGGCTTTGCGGCCTGCAGCCAGGCTGATAAAGACACGCTAAAATTCATGAACAAGGCCAACGTGGCAATCGTAACCGCCTACAACGATATGCTTTCGGCCCATCAACCCTACGAAAAGTTCCCTGACCTCATCCGCGAGGCGGCCCATGGTATGGGGTCGGTGGCCCAGGTTGCCGGGGGCACACCCGCCATGTGTGATGGTGTGACCCAGGGCCAGCCGGGCATGGAGCTCAGCCTGTTTTCCCGCGACACAATCGCCATGAGCACGGCGGTGGCGCTCAGCCACAACATGTTTGATGCCACTCTGTTGTTGGGGATCTGCGACAAGATTGTTCCGGGGCTGCTCATCGGATCGCTGAGTTTTGGCTATCTGCCGACCATCCTGGTACCTGCCGGCCCTATGCCTTCCGGATTGCCAAACAAAGAGAAGCAGCGCATTCGCCAGCTCTACGCCGAAGGCAAGATTGGCAAAGAGGAGTTGCTGGAAGCCGAGAGCAAGTCGTACCACAGCCCGGGTACCTGCACCTTTTATGGCACCGCCAACAGCAACCAGCTGTTGGTTGAAGTGATGGGGTTGCACCTGCCCGGCGCCGCCTTTGTGAATCCGGGGACGCCGCTGCGTGACGCGCTGACCCGGGCAGCCACGGAACAGGTTATCCGGTTATCGAAACCCCACGGTGGAGAGCTGGGGCTGGGTGACATGGTGGATGAAAAGAGCATCGTCAATGCTCTGGTGGCGCTGCTGGTAACGGGTGGCTCAACCAACCATACCATTCACTGGATAGCCATCGCCCGGGCTGCCGGCATTATCATTGACTGGAACGACTACGCCGAGCTCTCGGCGGTTGTGCCCTCGATGACCCGTATCTATCCCAATGGCCAGGAGGATGTGAATGCCTTCCATGAAGCCGGTGGCACGCCGTTCCTGATCCGCGAGCTGCTTGCTGGCGGATACCTGCACAATGACGTGCATACGGTTATGGGTCATGGCCTGGAACAGTACGCCCGCATGCCGGAACTCGACGATGAGAAGCTCGTCTGGAAACCGGCAGTTGAGAAAAGTGCCATGCCGGAAGTGCTCAGCAGCGTTTCCGAGCCTTTTGCGCCCGACGGCGGGCTCAGGGTACTTGAGGGCAATCTTGGCCGGGGCGTTATCAAGGTGTCTGCTGTCGCCCCGGAACACCATACCATTGAGGCTCCGGCGGTGGTGTTTAACGATCAGAACGAACTCAAGGCGGCCTTTGAAGCCGGAGATCTGAACCGGGATTGCATTGTGGTGGTCCGTTTTCAGGGGCCCCGGGCCAATGGCATGCCCGAGCTGCACAAGCTGACCCCGTACCTGGGGGTGTTGCAGGACAGGGGGTACAAGGTGGGGCTGGTTACGGATGGCCGGATGTCTGGTGCTTCCGGTAAAGTACCCGCAGCTATCCACGTTTATCCGGAAGCGCTGGACGGAGGGCCACTGGCCTTCATTGAAGACGGCGATACGGTTGTTCTGGATGCTCGTCAGGGGATCTTGAGCGTGAAAGTTAAGGATGATGACCTGGCCGCCCGCACGCCTGCAAAGGTTGATCTGTCCGGGTATCATACCGGCTACGGGCGCGAGCTGTTTGGTTGGCTCCGCCGTTCGGCCAGCAACCCTGAGCAGGGCGCCAGCTTTTTCTGGAACCACGAGGCATGACAGCAGAACACTACTCTCTGGTGGGAGACATCGGCGGAACCAATGCGCGCTTTGCCCTGGTAGAGCAGGGCAGTGTGCAACCACGGGCCATTGAAGTGTTGCCCTGCCGCGATTACGAGAACCTGGATCAGGCGGTGGTCGCCTATCTGGAGCGTGCGGGTGTGGCGTCCGTCAGGCAGGCGTGCCTGGCCGTGGCCTCTCCGGTGCGCGGTACTCAGGTGAGAATGACCAACAACCACTGGCGTTTTGATACTGAGGTGGTGCGGCAGGCCTTTGGCTGGTCGGCCTTCAAGGTCATCAACGATTTTACTGCCATGGCTCTGGGTGTGCCCCATGTACCGGACGCGAATCTGGTGCACGTTTGTGGCGGCCCGGGAGACCCTGGCAGGCCGAAACTGGTGATGGGCCCCGGTACCGGCCTCGGCGTTTCCGGTCTGGTACCGATCCGCAATGGCTGGGTGCCGCTGATGACCGAAGGGGGTCATGTGGATTTCGCACCCACCGATGATCTGGAAATGGACGTGCTACGCATTCTTCGGTCCCGGTTTGGGCGGGTGTCGGTTGAGCGGATTCTGTGTGGCCAAGGGTTGCTGAACCTGTATCAGGCCCACGCCGAAATCCGTGGTGTGGCGGCGCCGCTGGATGCTCCGGAGAAGATCACGGCAGCGGCTGTGGACGCTTCCGATGCCTTGGCCAGGGAAACCCTTCGGCACTTCTGCGAGATTCTTGGGCGTACCGCAGGTAACGCGGTGCTGACGCTGGGGAGTCTGGGTGGCGTATACCTGTGTGGCGGCATTCTGCCCAGATTCCTCGAGTTTTTTCTGGAGAGTCCGTTCCGTAACGGCTTTGAAGACAAGGGGCGCATGCGCCCGTTACTGGAATTCACGCCAGTCTATGTGGTAACCGAGGCCTATACCGGTCTGCTGGGGGCTGCGGAAGCACTGGGCAATCCCGAGGTATGACCAGAACTCTGGCGGAACTGTCGTTTGATGATCTGGTCCGGCAGGTCCGGGCCTGCCGAATTTGCGCCGGCGCCTTGCCGCACGAGCCCAGGCCGGTGGTCCAGCTTAGTGAATCTTCCCGTATTCTGGTCGTCGGGCAGGCGCCGGGCCGACGGGTTCATGAAACCGGTCTGCCGTTTAATGACCCCAGTGGTGACCGGCTGCGCCAATGGATGGGCATTACCCGCGATACCTTCTACGATGAACAGAAACTCGCCATCCTGCCCATGGGGTTCTGTTATCCGGGGACAGGCAAATCCGGAGATCTTCCACCGCGCCCGGAGTGTGCGCCGGCCTGGCGCCAGGCGTTGCTCGATCGTTTGCCGGAGATTCGCCTGACCTTGTTGATCGGTCAATACGCTCATGCCTGGCATATTCCAGGCGCAAGGCGTGCGGTAACCGAGAATGTGCGGCATTGGCAGCAGTTCTGGCCTGCGATCATTCCCATGCCCCATCCCAGCCCGCGAAATAACCTCTGGCTGCGAAAGAATCCCTGGTTTGAACTGGAGGTAGTACCAGCCCTGCAGGAGCGAGTGGCCGAGGTGCTCGCCGGGTAATTCATGTTCGATCAGGGCACCGGCGCGCTCCGTACCGCTTCCAGTAGGCGATACCATAAGGGGCGGGGCAGCGATGTACCTGCCCCGGCGGAAGCCGCCGCAATTCTTTCCGGTTTCAGGGAGCCCAGCACCGGTATCGGGCTACCCGGTAACTGACGGATCCAGGCGACGGCCAGGCCGTTAAGGCAAAGGCCGGTTTGCTCTCTCGCCTCGCTCACCAGCTCCTCCGGCACGGCATTCGCCAGTTGTCCGCCGGCCAGCGGTGACCAGGCAAGCCACCTCAGCCGGTCGCAGAGCATGGCGTCGTGCTGGCCGTTGAAAAGCGCATCGGCATGGGCCAGCGACAGCTCGGACTGGTTACAGACCAGTGGTAGCGAGGTGTGCTGTTGCAGCCATCGCCATTGATCCGGCAGAAAATTGGACACGCCAATATGGCTGATCTTTCCGTTCGCGACGGCCTGCTCCAGTATGCTCGCAACCGCCCCGGCATCCATGAGTGGGTCCGGACGATGAATCAGAAAGGTATCAATCTGTTCCAACTGCAATCGTTGCAGGGCTCCATCTATGGCCTGCCGCAAGTAGTCGGCCTCCGCCCGGTAATGCTTGGTCTGCCAGCGACTGGTGTCGAGATGGCCCGGTACGATGCCCGCCTTGGTGACCACACGTACCCTCTGTTTCAGGCCCGGCGCTGTGGCCAGCGCTTCCCCGAAGTGGCGCTCGCAAGCGCCATCGCCGTAAATATCGGCGTGGTCAAACACGTCAAGACCCTGGTCGACCTGATGGCTGATCCAGCCCGCAAGAGTCCGGGCGCGGAGCAGTTCCGGGTGGTCGAGAAGGCGCATCGTGCCAAGTATCAGGGGTGTATCGGGTAACCAGGTGCCGTGTTCTGCACTCATGGCTGGTGGGCTCCAAAGGCAATGATAACGCGGTCATCGCCGTATTGTCGGGAAAACACATAGGGGCTCTTGCTGATCATGCGATGGCTGCCTGCACCGATGGCCGGATGGCGCTCCCGGAATTGTCCCAGGATGCGCCAGTGTTCCAGGATGCTGTTTACCTGGCCTGAATCGATGGCCTGCCAGTTCATGGGCGAACGGGTTCCCTGGTGCGCATCCGAACCGGTGGGTCCGAACTCGCGCCCGGATTCATCGCCGTAATACAGCTGAACAGCGCCGGGCGTCAGCAACAGGGCCGCAGCGGCGCGTTTCTGCAGCTGTGGATCCCCATCGGCAATACGGCTGAACAGGGTCGTGTCGTGAGAGGAAATGTAGCTCAGGACATTGAAGGGATCGTCGCCATTCAAGCGGTTGGCGTAATCGGCATAGACCGATTCCATGGCCGGCAGGCAGCGGGCCCCGGCGGCAGCCTCTTCCTGTAAGTCGAAGTTGATCACAGCGTCGAAGCCAGCGTCAAAGTAGCTGCTTTTCTGAACGGAATGTGGAAACACCTCGGCCACCATCCAGAACTCCTCCGCGGGCAGGGCCTCGCCCGGGTTAGCTCGACGATAATCCTCCAGGGCCTGTTGGGCGGCTGCCTTGAGTTCGGCCCAGGCTTCTGGCTCCACATGTTTTGCGGTATCAACGCGGAAGCCATCAATACCAAATTCCCGGACCCAATCCGTTAACCAGGTGATCAGATAGTCACGCACAGTGGCGTCTTCCAGTTCTGTGGCTCGTGTGGTCGGTTTGTTTTTCAGGAACTCGGGAAGGCCAACGGCCTGGTCAGATTCGGTCTTGAAGTCCGGCAGGAAAGCCAGAGAACCACGCACTTCATCAATGGACGCATTCGGCGGCGTTTCGTAGTCGGTAATGCCGGCCCGCACCCAGTTCTTGCCCCACCAGCCGGACCAGTCCGGATGATCATAGTCAATGAACGCGTGGTAGGCGTGGAAGTTCTCCCAGGATTCCGGCCTCCAGTCTCCCCAACGCTCGGGCAGGTGCTTTTCGAATCCGTCGTAAAGTGAGCCGAAGCCAAAGGTTTGCATATCCTGAAGTGTGCTGTAGCCGGGGTGGTTCATAACCACATCCAGTACCACCCGAATGCCCCGCTGGTGGGCTTGCTGCACCAGAGTCCGGAATTCTTCCCGGGTACCGAAGTTGGCGTCGGGCACGGTGAAATCCAGGGCGTAATAGCCGTGGTAGCCGTAATGCCGGAAATCACCACGGTCACCTCCGCCCACCCAGCCATGGATCTGCTCAAACGGTGGCGTAATCCAGAGAGCATTTACGCCCAGTGCCTGCAGGTAATCGAGCCGTTGTGCCAGGCCTGCAAAGTCGCCGCCATGGAAGGTGCCAATTTCGTCTTTCCCGTCCGGTTTTCGGCCATAGTTATTGTCGTTGTCCCGGTTGCCATTGGCAAAACGGTCAGTGACGGCGAAGTACACTGTCGCGCCACCCCAGGTAAACTGTCCGGTTTCTGAGTTGGCCGCCTCCAGCAGTACCAGTCCTTCGGCCTGTTCTCCAGGGGCCATGGTGACCTGGCCGTCACGGACAACGGCGGTACGGCCGGTGTAATAGTCGCGAACCCGTTGGCCGTCGGAAAAGGTGCCGGCGACGGGGATGACCAGTTCTGTGGTCGCCGCTTCGCAGAAGGTATCCCCCTGCAGGCGAGTCTGTGGCCCTGCAGGTATCGTGCTGCTATTGGTACTGGTACTGGTGCAACCGCTCAGCACAAGGGCGGCAATAACGGTGGATAGGGCTGTAGTTGTAAAGGATGGCTGCATGGCGCGATACTCCGGACGGGTTCTGGTTGTTGTTGCAGCCATGTAACCAGACTTCGGCCCGCACCGGGAGAAGGAATTTTCTACGCCGGTCTACTCCCCCATACTACGCCTCGGGGAATGATATAAGGGGTGATGCCTGCAGCACCGTTTTGCAACACAGTGCGGAGACTCGCAAAAGAAAGATTTGCGTCAGACCCGGCCAGGCAACCTCGTGGCAGGCCGGACAAGAACAAAAAAGTAATCAGACACAGAGGAATAACCTGATGAATCGTAGAACCTTTATTCGCAGCACCCTTGCCATTTCTGTGGTTGCCGCCAGCCTGGGCATGGCTGCGCCAGCTCTTGCCGAGATTGAGGAGGGCAAACTGGTTGTCTGGATCAATGGCGACAAGGGCTATGACGGCCTGCAGCAAGTCGGTGACTGGTTTACCGAAGAAACCGGCATTCCGGTTGAGGTTGCTCACCCGGACAGTGCCACCGATAAATTCCAGCAGTCTGCCGCTACCGGCAATGGACCGGATATCTTTATCTGGGCCCACGATCGTGTTGGCGAGTGGGCCCAGAGTGGCATCATTTCCGAGATCAAGCCGTCCCAGGAGGTGATCGACGCCAACTACGAATTCACCTGGGATGCCGTCACCGTGGATGGCAAGAAGTATGGCTACCCGATGGCCGTTGAATCTGTAGGCCTGATCTATAATAAGGATCTGTTGCCGGAGCCACCAACGGCCTTTGAAGACATTCCCGCCGTACACAAGACCCTGGCGGAGGACGGCAAACGGGCGATTCTGTGGGATTACAACAATACCTACTTCACCTGGCCCATGCTGGCGGCCGATGGCGGCTATATTTTCGCCGAGAATGCCGATGGTTCGGTTAACGTCAGTGACACCGGCGTAAATAACCAGGGTGCCATGGCCGGTGCCAACGCGCTGGTGCGGCTCATCGAAGAGGGTGTGATGCCCCGTGGAGCGGATTACAGTGCTATGGAATCCAGCTTCAACAAGGGCGAAACCGCCATGATGATCAATGGCCCCTGGGCCTGGGCCAATGCTCGCAAGAGTGGTATCAACTTCGGTGTGACCACACTGCCAACGGTGAATGGCGAACCGAGCAAGCCCATGGTCGGTGTGATGGCAGCAACGCTTAACTCTGCGAGCCCGAACAAGGACCTGGCGGTGGAATTTCTGGAGAATTACGCGCTCTCGGTCAAGGGCCTGAAGATGGTGAACGACGATGTTCCTCTGGGCGCAGTTGCCAACAAGGCGTTCATGGATGAGCTTTCTTCGGATCCCAACATCAAAGCCACCTTCGAGAATGCCCAACTGGGCGAGCCCATGCCCAATGTGCCGGCCATGGGGGCATTCTGGTCATCCATGGGGCCCGCGCTCCAGAACATGACCTCTGGCCGCCAGCCGGTTGAAGATGCCCTGAACGCAGCCGCCCAGCGCATTACCCGCTGAGACCGGCGCTCGGGTTACGGGCCAGGGAAGGCCCCGCCCGACACCTGATGTGACTGAGAACCTGCCGTCGCCGGCCGGGCGACGGTGCCAATCGGGCTGACTACAATGATAACGGAAACCCTGTCCTCTCCCGCATTCGAAAGCAGATCTTCCATGATTCGAGTATTCCTGAAGTGGGGCGCCCTGGCCGCTCTGGTTGCCGCTGCGCTCTACCTGATTCTGGCCCTGTATGTGCAGCGCGAATTCGTGTTTGCCATGCTGTTCCTGGTGCTGACGGCCTCGGCTGTGGCTGTATTTGTCAGCAAACGGCTGTATGCGCACCGGTACATTTTCCCTGCCATTGCTGGCATGGGGTTATTTGTGATTTTCCCGCTGATGTACACCGTCGGTATCGGATTCACTAACTACAGTGCCAGTAACCTGTTGAGCTTTGAGCAGGTGAACGAGAACCTGTTGAGCCGAACCTACCAGTCGGAAGCCGTTCGTTACGATTTCAAAGCCTTCGAGAGGGAGGGCGGCTACGTATTTTATCTGGAGGGTGAGCACCAGGCGCTGGTGACACCGCCGGTGGACCTCGCTGACGGAGAAACCCGGGCCCCGGTGTTTCCCGCAGACGCTATGCCTGAGGGAGAGCCGTTGGCGATCCGCGACATCATCCAGTTGCGGCAGTCGCTCTCGGAACTCAAACTCGTGACCGACGATAACCGTGAACTGAGCCAGGCGAGCCTGCGTTCCTTTGCGGCCATTCACCCCCAGTTTACCCGCCATGACAATGGCACGCTTACCAACAACCAGACCGGTGAAACCTACTTCCCCAATCACGACACGGGTTTCTATGTGAATGCGGATGGTCAGAAGCTGGTGCCGGGCTGGACCGTAAATATCGGTTGGGACAACTACGTTAAAGTGGTCACTGACCCGAGCATCAGTGGCCCCTTCCTGCAGATCTTTGTCTGGACCCTGTCTTTTGCCCTGGCCACGGTGCTGTTTACTCTGGCTTTGGGACTGGTATTGGCCAATCTGCTGCAATGGGATCAGATACGGGGTAAAGGGTTCTATCGCACCATGCTGATTTTGCCTTATGCCGTGCCGGCGTTTATCTCGATCCTGGTATTCAAGGGGCTGTTCAACCAGAACTTCGGTGAGATCAATCTGGTACTGGAAGGACTTTTTGGTGTCCGCCCGGACTGGTTCAGTGATCCGGCTCTGGCCAGAACGATGATTCTGATTGTGAATACCTGGCTCGGTTACCCTTATATGATGCTGTTGTGCATGGGCCTGCTGCAGGCAATCCCCAGGGATCTGTATGAAGCATCCGCAATGGATGGTGCCGGGCCAATCAACAATCTGTTCAACATCACGCTGCCGCTTATCATCAAGCCATTGATGCCGCTGTTGATTGCCAGCTTTGCCTTCAACTTCAACAATTTTGTCCTGATTGCGCTGCTCACCGGCGGTGCCCCTGACATCATTGGGGCCAGCACACCGGCAGGTACCACCGATTTGTTGGTGAGCTATACCTACCGCATCGCATTCCAGGATTCCGGGCAGAACTTTGGCCTGGCAGCGGCCATTGCCACGGCGATCTTCATCGTGGTGGGTGCGCTGTCTCTGATCAACCTGAAACTGTCCAAAATCAAGGTGTAAGGAGCTTTCCATGGCAATGGTTCAACCTCGCTCCACCAGGTATCGTGTGCTGGCCTCCCATCTGGGAATGTTGGCGTTCATTGCGATTATCCTGTTCCCACTGCTGATGGTGATCTCCATTTCCTTCCGTAGTGGTAATTTTGCCTCCGGCAGCTTACTGCCGGAGAATCCATCCCTGGAGCACTGGTATCTGGCGCTCGGGATTCCCTATACCGATGAAGCCGGCGTCACCACTCAGCCGCCGTTCCCGGTCCTGCTGTGGCTCTGGAATTCCATCAAGGTGGCGGTGGTTTCGTCGGTGCTCATTCTGGCGCTGTCCACCACGAGTGCCTACGCTTTTGCCCGGATGCGCTTCGCCGGTAAAGGTTTTGTGCTGAAGTCTATGCTGATCTTCCAGATGTTTCCGCCGGTGCTGTCTCTGGTGGCGCTTTACGCACTGTTCGATCAGATCGGTAATCATGTGAGCTGGTTGGGACTGAATACCCACGGGGCCGTGATTGTGGCCTCACTGGGTGGCATGGCCCTGCATATCTGGACCATCAAGGGCTATTTCGATTCCATCGACCGCTCTCTGGAAGAAGCGGCGATTGTTGACGGTGCCACCACCTGGCAGGCGTTCCGATACATTCTGCTGCCGCTTTCGGTGCCGATTCTGGTGGTGGTGTTCATCCTGGCGTTCATCATGACCATCATGGAATACCCGATGGCCTCGGTACTGCTGGTGGATACCGATAAGCTGACCCTCGCCGTGGGGGCTCAGCAGTATCTCTATGAGCAGAACTACCTGTGGGGTGATTTTGCGGCTGCGGCAGTGTTGTCCGGCCTGCCCATAACCATGATTTTCCTTTACTGCCAGAAGTGGATTGTCGGCGGGCTGACCGCCGGTGGTGTCAAAGGCTAGCTCTGTTGTTGCTCCCAGGGCCCGCGAGGGCCCGCTCTCCCAGGCCGTAGCGGAAGATCCCGCACGGCTTCCTTACGCGACCTGCGTCTTCCCGCGTTATCTTTCGCGACCCGGTCAGAGTTATCCCCCCTGCTGACCGGGCTTTTTTGTAAGCGTCTTACCTTGGCGAACACATTGGTGCACAGCCCCTTGGTTCCGGTTTCCTATCGCCTGATGTAGCGCGCCCATGTGGGAGGCCCTTTCCAAAACCGTGCGGAGCCAGGGATGGCGGAGCCGAGCGTACAGGGATGTATTCACAGCGTGTTTTGGAAAGGGCCTCCCACATGGGCGTGCGGCCGGCTGTCACCAGTGAGGTCAAGGTAGGGGGCACAAAAAAAAGCCGGTAACGAATACCGGCCAAGGAGAGTGTACTGCAGATCAAATCAGAAGCGGGCAGGGCCCTAGAAGTCGATGCACGGTTCCCTATAGAGGCGGGGGCAGGCGGTGCCGTCTTCCCGGAACAGATGGCATTTGTTGGCATTCAGCCCCAGTGTCATGGGTGCGCCTTCCTGAACGGGGTTGCCGCCATTGGTGCGCATGGTCAGCACGCCCTCCACGTTGTTAACGTCCAGGTGCACCAGGGTCTGATAACCCAGACGCTCTACAACGTTAACCTCACCTTGCAGGTGCATCTCGGCCTCCTGGTTTTCGGTCAGGTGCTCGGGGCGAATACCCAGTGTCACGTTCTCGCCCTCCAGCAGACCGTGACCGTTCACAGGCAATTCAAACTGATGATTACCGGGCAGGGTGACAGTCACTGACTGGCTGCTGGCAGAAGCCACCTGGCAGTCGATGAAGTTCATCTTTGGTGAGCCAATAAAGCCTGCCACAAAGCGGGTGGCCGGATAGTGGTAGAGTTCCATGGGCTTGCCCACCTGGGCAATGCAGCCGTGATCCAGCGCCACGATTTTGTCGGCCATGGTCATGGCTTCCACCTGATCGTGGGTGACATAAATCATGGTGGCGCCCAGGCGTTTGTGCAGGCGGGAGATTTCAATGCGCATCTGTACCCGCAGGGAGGCATCCAGGTTGGAAAGTGGTTCGTCGAACAGGAAAACGGCGGGCTCACGCACGATGGTGCGGCCAATGGCTACACGCTGTCGCTGTCCGCCAGACAGATCCTTGGGTTTCCGCTCCAGTAGTTTGTCGAGCTGGAGCAGAGTGGCGGCATCCTGAACCCGGCGGTCTATCTCGGCCTTGCTGGTTTTGGCGAGCTTGAGGCCAAACGCCATGTTCTCCGCCACGTTCATGTGCGGGTACAGGGCGTAGGACTGGAACACCATGCCCACTTCGCGGGCTTTGGGTGGCAGGTCGTTGACCCGATCGTTGCCGATATACATATCACCCGAGGTGATGTCTTCCAGGCCCGCAATCATGCGTAGTAACGTCGATTTGCCGCAGCCGGAGGGGCCGACGAAAACCACAAATTCACCGTCCTGGATATCCAGGTTTACATTGCGGGTAACCTGGGTTTCGTCGTAGCTTTTACAGATGTTTCTCAGAGTTACACTGGCCATAACGTCAATCTTTTTGTTGGTAGAGTCACCAGTCAGAGCCGGGCAATGTCGCTGCCCCAGGGCTCCAGCTTAAGTTCGTTACCTTGCCATTGGCCGCCGATGAACTCCGGTGTGCTTTCTACCGGTGCGGCCGCGGACGGCAAGGATATGGTGGCCGGCCGGTTGCTCAGGTTGAGGGCAACCAGCAGGGTCTGTTCACCGTGGCTTCGAGTGAACACCAGAGTGTCCCTCGGGCTGTCGAGAAATTCGATATCACCTTTCAGAAGCTCCGGTTGCGTGCGCCGCCAGCCGAGGAAGGCCCGGTAGGCTGTGAGCACCGAATTCTCCTCGGCATGCTGCAGCGCAACGGCAGCACTGTAGTGTTCATCATAAACCGGCAGCCAGGGGCGGGCATCAGAAAAACCACCATGGCTTTCCTTATGATGCCAAACCATTGGCGTACGACATCCGTCCCGGCCTTTGAACTCCGGCCAGAAGGTGATGCCGTATGGATCGACCAGATCCTCGTATTGCAGTTCCGCTTCGGTCAGGCCCAGTTCTTCGCCCTGATAGATGCAGACGCTGCCACGCAGGGTCAGCAACATGACCATGTAGGCTTTCAGCTGCTCCTTGGATTCTGCCTTCCAGCGGGTTGCAACCCGGGCAACGTCATGGTTGCCGATTGCCCAGCAGGGCCAGCCGTCGGTGAGTTTCTTTTCGATACCATCAACGGTTTTGCGGAAGAAGTCGGCGCCATGCTGTTCAGTCAGCAGATCGAACGAATAGGCCATGTGCAGTTTGTCACCGCCGCTGGTGTAGTCGGCCATGGTCTGCAGGGAATCGTCGTCGCCGATCTCTCCTACGGTTGTGGTTTCCGGGTACTGGTTCAGCAGCGCCCGAAGTTTTTTCAGGAACTGCAGGTTTTCCGGTCGGGTCTTGTCGAACTTGTGGTGTTGGTAGGCGTAGGGATTTTCTTTGCGAACGCCAATGGAGCCTTCCTTGATAGCCATACTGGGCGGGTTGTCCCGCAGTTGCTGGTCATGGAAACAGAAGTTGATGGCATCCAGGCGGAAACCATCCACACCACGGTCAAGCCAGAATTTTACGTCCGACAGCACCTGTTCCTGGACTTCCGGGTTATGGAAATTCAGGTCTGGCTGGCTGGTCAGGAAATTGTGCAGGTAATACTGCTTGCGACGGCTGTCCCAGGCCCAGGCCGAGCCGCCAAATACCGACAGCCAGTTGTTGGGCGGGGATCCATCAGGTTTGGGGTCTGCCCAGACATACCAGTCGGCCCGGGCGTTGGTGCGGGACTGACGGCTTTCCGCAAACCAGGGGTGCTGGTCTGAGGAGTGGCTGAGGACCTGGTCGATCATGATTTTCAGGCCGCGTTTGTGGGCCTCCGCAATCAGCTTGTCCAGATCGGACAGGGTGCCGAAAATGGGGTCGACATTTCGATAGTCGGATACATCGTAGCCAAAATCCTTCATGGGAGAGGTAAAGAACGGAGACAGCCAGATGGCGTCTACATTCAGGCTGGCGATGTAGTCGAGTTTGGCGGTTACGCCCGGCAGATCGCCAATACCGTCGCCATTGGAGTCGTAAAAACTGCGTGGGTAAACCTGATAGATTACGGCGCCACGCCACCAGTCTGGATTTCTGATCATCTTGCCTCGCTTACACCCTGGTGGTGATGGATTCTTTTTATCGGGGTGGATATGAGTTCCCACCAGATAACACCCCATCAATGGTGCGACGGAGGCGTCGCCCCTTCATCCTCCTGCCTGAATATTTGTTGGCGTAGGTGGGGGGGAGGAGAGGGGCGTAGGGAGGGGGAGCGAGGTGGCGGGCTACTCCCCCTGGATTTTGCTCAGCAGATCCCGGGCCAGTTCAATGGCTTCTGAACGGTGGCTGATGTTCTGCTTCTGATAGAGGCTGCGAATGTGGGTTTTGACGGTGGTGGAGGCCACTTTCAGGTGCTCGGCAATCTGGTCGTTGGAGAGGCCGGCGTGAATCAGGCTGAGAATCTGCCACTCGCGCCGGGTCAAAGGTGAGGTACGGATGAGCTCCGGGACATCCGGCCGGTCGATAATGTCCTGGATGATGGCCTCATCAAGGGAAATCCGGATCGCCCGGCTGAAATCCCGCTGTTGTTGTGTAAGCTGGATCAGCCTTTCGGCCCGCTGCAGTTCCATGCCTTCAATCAGACCATCGTTGATCAGCGCCTTGAGCATGACAATCAGAACCTTGCCAAGGCGCAGGAAGCTGCCTACAGCACCGGTGGTGCTGGCCAACTCAAGGGCCAGCTTCATGTGTTCCAACGCCTGTGTACGGTCTTCCAGTTGCCAGTACAGCAGCGCCATCGAAATGTGGTTGCGGTTCAGGTCGGTTTTGAGCCCGGTTCGTTCGGCGACTTCCCGCAGGGACTGAAGGATGGGTTCAGCCTGGGCCAGCTGGCCAAGGCTCATCAGCGCCCGGGCGCGATTGCGGCCATTACACTGATGGAAATGGTTGGTGGCCGTGGCCGCCTCAAAGGCCGGGGCAATGGTCAGCCAGCGCTGGATGGCATCCTGATCACGCACGGCGTCCCAATAGCTGAGCATGGTGGCGTGGGCATTGGCGACCCAGTCAAGGTGATAATCGCCGGCAGCCAGCATTTTCTGGATCTTGGTAATGTAGTCGGCGCAAAGGCTTTGGCGGCCCCGGGCCTGGGCAATCTTGGCCAGGGTGGTGTAACTCTGGACAAACCAACGCTCGCCCTGGGCTTCCAGAATCTCGATACCCTGCAGGGCGCAGCGTTCGGCGCTTTCCAGGTGGTGCCATTCCCACATGATCTGACTGCGAATGCGGAACAGGAATTCCAGGATGGGCAGGTGGTTCAGCCGGTTCTCTTCCGCATACCGGAATGCCTTTTCCTGAATGTTGTAGGCCTTCTGCAGCAGGCCCATGGCAACACTGATCTCACTTTGCTGGCACAACGCCCAGATCACGTTCTGGTGGGCGTACTGGCTGCGGGCCATGTGTTCGGTGTCTTCCATGCGGACCAGGGCGTCCTGTAATTCGCCCTGAACGAACAGGGCTTCGCCCATCACCGAGGCTGCGGCCACCCGGGAGGTGGGCAGATAGCGTGCATCCTGTTCCACTGCCTCCGATGCCAGTGCCAGGGCCCGGTTGCCATTGCCGTAATTCATGGCAACCTGGGCCCGGATGGCACTGAATTCGCCATGGATGGCCTTCTGCTGTTCTTCACTCATGGTGGCTTTCAGATGGTTTTCAGCGGCGGACAGCCAATCCTCTACCTCATCAAATTTGTACTGACTCTGGGCCACCCAGGCGCGGAGCAGGGTGAAGGTCGGGTTTTCAGAGATAAACGACTGGGGCAGGGCATCCAGGCACTTCTGTAGCAGGCTGAACTGGCCTTCGGTAAAGAACTTTCGGCCATGTTCGTCCAGCACTTGCCGTATACGCTCAGGGTCGGCGGCCGCTACGGCGTGCCTGGCGGCTTCCTCGGCGTGATTCAGCTCAAGCCAGGCATCGGTTGCACGTTGGTGCAGTGAACGCTGGTTCTCCTGGGTTGTGCAGGAGAGCAGGTGGCGCAGATACACTGCAAACAGCTGATGATAGCGGAACCACAGCCCGCCGTTATCCGCAGGCATGATAAAAAGGCCCATGGCCAGCAGGCTGTTGAGCAGGGACTGGCCATCGTTATCGTCCATCACCCGCATGACCATGGCGGCATTGAAACGGTCGAGAATGCAGGTTCTGAGCAGGAAGCGTCGCTGTTGCTCGGTCAGGCTCTGGCCAACCAGTTCATCGAAATACTCGAAGATGTGATGGTTTCCCAGTTCCAGTTGATCAACGAACTCGCTGAACTCAACACTGGTATGGGAGGACGCGGAAAGCAGTTGCAGTGCCGAGATCCAGCCTTCAACCCGTCGTACGGCCCGTTCGATGTGCTCACGGGACACCTCAAAGGGTAAACGCTGTTCCAGATAACGCTGAGCTTCATCGGCGTCCAGAGCCAGGTGTTTGCTGGTGATCTCCGTCATCTGGCCCTTCATTCGCAATTGTGCGATGCCAAGTGGCGGCAGCGTCCTGGAAATGATCACCAGAGTCAGATGCGGGGGCAAATGCCGAAGCAGGAACCGCATGGCCTGATGGATATCCGGGTTACTGATCAGGTGGTAATCGTCCAGTACCAGGTAGAGTGGCTCCTCTTCCTGAGGCAGCTCGCCCAGCAGGTCGCTCAGGACGCTTTCAAGGGAATCGTAGCCGGCATTCCGCAACCGGCCAGGAACAGAGAGCTCCGGGGCAACGGATCGGTTCAGCGTTCGCGCCAGGTAGGCAGCAAAGCGGCCTGGGTCGTTGTCGCTTTCTTCCAGCCGGTACCAGGCCGTTCTTGCCTCAAGGGCGTCAAGCCGTTCGGCAATACTGGTGGTTTTGCCGTAGCCCGCCGGTGCAGTAACCAGTAACAGGCTCACCGGCTCGGGGATGTGTAGCAAATCGTTGAACTTTTCTCTGGCCATCAGCCCCACCGGGGCAATGGGGGCTGTGGTTTTGGCGTCAACGAAGGTCAGTTCGGGGTTCAGTTGTGTTGTTGTCATTAACCTTGCCGCATGTATTGGCTGAGGGCCTGCTGTTGTTCATCGTTGATATACAGGCCCTGTTTTGTCCGCCGCCAGAGCAGATCCTCCGGTGTGATCGCCCACTCGTGGGTCATCAGATAATCCACCTCCCGACGCGACAGAGTGTCGGTAAACCAGTGGCCGAGGTCGTCCCTGTTCTGGCAACCTTCCAGAATGTGGTAGCTGCTGGTGCCATAGCTTCGCACAAAGCGATGGATCACTGCATCTTCCAGCCAGGGGAAATCGGCCGCGAGTTCGGTGGCCAGTTTTTCCTGGGTATCGAAGTCGCCGCCGGGCAGAACGGCCGTACGCGTCCAGGAGCGGCCGGCACCGGGGAAATAGTGACTGACCTGATCGGTGACGGCTTCGGCCAGTTTCCGGTAGGTGGTGATCTTACCCCCGAATACCGAGATCAAAGGGGGCTGTCCGTCCTGATCATCAACCTCGAATGAGTAATCGCGAGAGGCGGACTGGGCGGTGCCGCCCTCGTCGTCCATCAGCGGCCGAACACCGGAGTAACTCCAGACCACATCGGTGGCGGACAGTTGCCGGCGGAAATACTGGTTGACGATGGACAGCAGATAGTCGGTTTCCTTTGGGGAAATCCGTGCCTGCGACGGATCGCCCACGTAATCGACATCGGTGGTGCCGATCAAGGAGAACTCGTCTTCGTAGGGGATCACAAACACAATGCGCTCGTCAGCATTCTGGAGAATGTAGGCTTCGGTATCCTGGTTGAGCCTGGGTACGACGATGTGGCTGCCCTTGACCATGCGAATCTGTTTGGGCGCTGGCATAGACAGGCTTTCACCGAACAGGCTGCTGACCCAGGGGCCGGTGGCGTTAACGACCACCTTGGCGCGGATATTGTACTGTTTGTCCCGGTGGTGATCGTCCAGGGTGGCGTGCCATTGCCCGTTACGGCGCTCGGCGCGGCTACAACGGGTGCGGGTCAATACGGTTGCGCCTTTTTCAGCGGCCTTGCGAGCAGACAGCACCACCAGCCTGGCATCATCAACCCAGCCATCTGAATACTCGAATCCGCGGCTGATGTCGGGTTTGAGGGGTGAGTCCGGGCCGAACGTAATCGACCGGGAGCCAGGCAGCAGTTCGCGCTTGGCCAGGTGATCGTAGAGGAAGAGGCCGGTGCGGATCATCCACGCCGGTCGCAGATGGGGCTGATGGGGCAGGCGAAAACGCATGGGCCACATGATGTGTGGTGCGTTTCGTAGCAGGGCCTCCCGCTCACCGAGTGCTTCCCTGACCAGCCGGAATTCGTAGTGCTCCAGGTAGCGCAGGCCGCCGTGGATGAGTTTGCTGCTGCTCGAGGAGGTGGCCGAGGCAAGATCGTTCATCTCGCACAGAACGACCCGAAGCCCCCGGCCTGCGGCGTCCATGGCAATTCCGGTGCCGTTTACGCCGCCCCCGACCACCAGTACATCGCATTGAGTGGGGGGAGTGTGAGGGTTGCCTGAAACCAGTCCTTTGTTATTTGCCACTGCCTGAGTGCTCCTGATAATCGCCCATAACGCCTGCCATGGAACGATTATCAGGAAACTGCCCGGTCCGGTAAAGCGACCCGGTCACAGGCGGGTGGGCTTACCTGCCTCTTTGCGCCGTTGCTCCCACTCTTCGCGGGTTTGTGCGGCTTCATCACCGGGCAGGAAGTCGATAATCTCGAAGTAATCAGAGCTGAACTGGTCTGCCACCACGGTTTCACGGGGTTTGATCCGGACGACGTAGACGGTCTGGACATTCTGGTGGTCGAACTCGCGCCAGTACTGTTCGTCTTTCAGGAAGCTGTAGCGGTGCCCCTCAAGGGCCCGGATAACGGCGTCTGTGTTGGTGCTGCCGGCCCGTTCAACAGCCTCCTTGTACTGGTAAACGATACTGTAGGCTGAGGCCGCGGAGGAGGAGGGGCGCATTTCATAGCGGTCTGAGAAGGCCTCAACAAAGTCTTTACCGCGCTGGTAGTTGTTCTCATAGGGCAGATTCCAGACCCAGGGAGCACCACCAACAACGCCTTCCATAATGGTCGGGCCAACCTGTCTGACCATCCCCAGTGTCAGGTTGGGTACGACGATCTGCATTTTTTCGGTCAGACCCATTTCATAGGCCAGGTTCAGAGCCCGGACCATATCATCGCCGAACAACACCATCATGAGTACTTTGGCGTCGCTCTCCTGCGCCTGTTCCAGCGCTGCGCGGAAGTCGTTGATCAACGCCCGGGGGAAGGGGGTTTTTACGCCCTGGTGAACGTCGGTGTTTTCGGTATTGGAAAACTTGCGTACCGATTCTTCCACCGACCAACCCCAAGTGTAGTCCGAAGTAATGTAGAAGAACTTCTGGTCGGCGTGGTTGCGATTGAGGTACTGGCTCAGTGCCTTGGCCGTCATCCAGGCGTTGTAGGGCTCCCGGAACATATAACGATGTCCCTCGGCGCCGGTGGTGGCATTGGAATAGGTCAGGGTGCCGAAGTAGATGCGGTTACGATCCCTGGCAGCCTTCCCTGAGGCAATAGCAACGGCACTGGAGACACCACCGAAAACCATCTGCGCGCCTTCCCGGTCAATCAGCTCGGCGGTATTTTTCGCGCCCTGGTCTGGTTCACCCCGGGTATTGCGAATCACCAGTTCGAGGGGCTGGCCCATAACGCCGCCGGCCTGGTTGATTTCATCCACCGCCAGATAGGCGCCAAGCCGTTGTTGAAGGCCCTGGTCCTTGTATCTTCCAGTCTGCGGGTAATTCAAACCTATCTTGAGGGTATCGGCGAGGACGGTCGTGCTGGATAATAGCAGGACAGTCGCAAAGATCAGCGCGTTCCTTGGTCTCATTTACGTTGGCCTCCGTAACGGCAGCACAGCTGGTATGGCTGCGTTGCAAACAGTTATTTTGATTGTTTATTGGGCAACTCAAGTGTCAGCGGATACTGCCCGGGCAACAATGGGACTAAAGTTGAAGTTCGGGTAACAATTTGTAGGGGCTTGATATGAAGCAGTAAAGGTAGGAATTGGGCGGGCCGGCGCCGCCAGAGCTCAGGCGCTCTGGCAGACTTCAGGGTTGAACAGCTTGTAACGGTTCCGGCCATCCCGCTTGGCGCGATACATGGCAATGTCAGCGCCGTTGATCAGTTCCTGTACGGTCGTGCCATCTTCCGGATACAGACTGATGCCAATGCTTGAACCCACGTTTATATGGTTGCCGTTGATCTGATAAGGCCGCTTGTTTACCTCAATCAGCCTGTCGGCCACGGCAAACACATCGGACAGCTGTTCCATCTCCGGTAGCAGCACAATAAACTCGTCGCCTCCAAGCCGAGCGAGGGTGTCGTCTTCCCGCAGACAGTCTTTTACCCTTGCGGTGAACTGAAGCAGCAGGTCATCTCCGACAGCATGGCCCAGGGTGTCATTCACTTCCTTGAAACGATCCAGGTCCATAAACATCACCGCAAGCAGCATCTCCTTGCGGTGGGCATGGCGAATGGCGTGATCCAGCCGGTCTTCCAGCAATCGCCGGTTGGGCACGCCGGTGAGGGCATCGTAGTAAGCGAGCTGGCGGATTTGTTCCTCGTTCTTGCGATTTTGCGTGATATCAGTGAACAGGCCCGCGTAATGTGTGGTGTTGCCATCATCATCGGTGATGGCGGTAATGGTCAGGAGTTCCAGGTAAAGCTCTCCGGTTTTCCGGCGATTCCAGATTTCTCCCCGCCAGTAGCCGTGGGTGTCCAGAGAGTTCCACATGCGCCGGTAAAATTCGCTGTCATGGCGCCCGGATGACAGCAGCTCCGGTGAGCGTCCGATGACCTCCTCGGAAGTGTAACCGGTCAACTGGGTGAACGCCGGGTTGACGAATTCTATGCAGACATCCTTGTCGGTCACCATAATGCCTTCAAAAGACGATTCGATGACGCGCTCTGCCAGTTGCAGTGTACGCCGGGATTTGGCCAGGGCCTGATCCCTTTGTTCCAGGGCCTCCCGAAGATCGTCGAGATACATCTGCTCAGCCCCGGCCAGCATGTCGTGGTAACCGATCAGGCCGGTAACCTCTCCAAGGTGATTGACCACAGCCAGGTGGCGGATACGATGATCTATCAGCAGATCGCGGGCGTGAATCAGCGGGTCGTCTTCGTTGACAGTCAGCAGTGGCCGGGTTGCCAGTTCGTTGACCAGGGTGTTGCTGGTGTGGCGGGCAATAAATCGAACCATATCCCGCTCGGTCAGAATCCCCAGACCTTCTTCTCCGCAATCAACTACCACCGCATCGGCATGATGGCGATGCATGTAACTGGCCACTTCCGCCAGGGACTGGTCGCCCCGAACCACCAGTGGCGGGCGCGGTACGGCCGCCCGCACTTCTCGCAGACGCAGGTAGGGTTCCAGGCCCTGGTTGAGGGCCAGATCGGTCTGGGACAGGATCCCGACCGGTTCGCCACTGCCGTTGGTCACCAGAAAATGGCGTTTTCCGGTATCGCGCAAACGAACCGCGGCTTCACCGGCATCCAGTGTCTCGGGCAAGGACAGCACAGGTGAGCTCATCACTGTGCTCACCGGCTGCCGGAATTTCGCAGGATCTGCAAAGTCGATCGCCAGGGCGTCATGCTCGGTCCAGATACCAACAACCGTTCCGCCATCGGTAATCAAAATGGAACTGACCGAGTTTTCGGACATCCGGGCAGCCGCATCGGCGATGGTTGTGTCCGGCTCACACTGAAGCAGGAAGCCCGTGTGCATAATGCGTGAAATCGGAAGCGGCTGCCCCATGGGCGCTCCTGTTATTCTTGGTCTGTCTGTTGCGCAGGATTCAATAAAACTGAGCCCTTGCTCATCTATGTTGAAGTCTATCAACCCCCGGCTTCCGATGCCTTAACTTTTACGTAGCTGCCCGGCGCGTCCTCAATCGCCTCAAGCTTGCCTTCCCCGGGCTGACGGGACTGGACTTGCTCTCCTTCGAATGCTGTCAACCACTCACGCCAGTGTGGCCACCACGAACCAGGATGATGTTCGGCGCTATCAAACCAGTCATCCGCTGAGCCTGGCAATTGGTTATTGGTCCAGTACCCATATTTTTCCTTGTAAGGGGGATTAATGACCCCGGCAATATGGCCGGAACCGGACAGAACGAATCGCACATTGCCGCCGTACACGCTGGCTCCCCGATAAGTCGTCTTCCATTTAGCGATATGGTCCTGCCGGGCGGACAGGAAGAAGGAGGGCACGCTGATGGCGGAAAGATCAATGCCTTCGCCTGCAATCGTCAGGGCATCCGGCTGCACCAGCCGGTTATGCAGATACATTTCCCGCAGGTAGTAGCTGTGCATTCTGGCGGGTAGATTGGTGCCGTCGGTATTCCAGTAGAGCAGGTCGAAGGCTTTCGGTTTCAGGCCCTTGAGGTAGTTGTTGGTCCAGTAGGACCAGAACAGGTCGTTTTCCCGCAACAGATTGAAGGTGAAGGCCATGGCCCGGCCATCCAGGTAGCCTTTGCGTTCCATGGTGCGCTCGATGCCGCGGATCGAGTGATCGTTAATGAAGACGCCGATGCCGCCGGGGTCCGAGAAGTCGAGCAGGGTGGTCAGATAGGTGGTACTGACGATCGGGTTACGTTGCTTTTTCGCCAACCAGGCCATCGTGGTTCCGAGCAGTGTGCCGCCAATGCAGTAGCCGATGGCATTCATCTGTTGCTCGCCGGTCGCTTCAGTGACAGCATCAATGGCAGCCAGCGGGCCTAACTCCATGTAGTCGTCCCAGCCCCTGTTTTTCTGGGCTGGCCCGGGATTCCGCCAGGAAATCACAAACACCGTCTGGCCCTGGTCTACCAGCCAGCGAATGAAGGAATTGCGTTCGGTGAGGTCGAGAATGTAGTACTTGTTGATCCAGGGAGGAACGATCAGAAGCGGGCGCTGGGCCACGGTGTCTGTTGTTGGCGAGTACTGGATCAATTGCATCAGTTCATTCTGGTACACCACTTTGCCAGGTGTTGTTGCCAGGTTGCCGCCCACCTCAAAGGCTGAACGGTCGGTCATGGCGACGTTGAACAGGTTCGGGTTCTGCCGTAGATCGTCTACCAGGTTGCGGGCGCCGTCCACCAGGTTCATGCCCTTGCGTTCCCAGGTTATCCGCAGAACCTCGGGATTGGTCAGCGGGTAGTTGGATGGCGATAGCGCGCTCGTCAGCTGGCGGGCGTAGAACAGCATCTGGTCACGACCCGGGCCGGGCAGACCCTCCATGCCTTCAACCCAGTTCAGAAAGGCTCGGGAGTTGATCAGATAGGCCTGTTGGAGCACATCGAAGGACAGATGCTTGTGCCAGTCCTCCGCCATGAAGCGCCGGTCGTCTGGATCTGGCTCGGCAACCGGTTCCATCGGTTTGCCGGTAATTCTGGTCAGGGTATAGCGAGCCAGCCCCAGGTGTTTGCGGGCAAGATCAATTTCAGCACTGGCGAACCGCAGCGGGTGTAGCAGCAGATCCTCGGCCATGGTCCGGTAGGCGTCCGAGATTTCGCTCAGTGTGGAGAGTTTGGTGTCCTCCATCATGCCGGTGTCACCGAGCCACTTTTCCAGCTGTTGCTGGCCCTGGCGGACGTTGTCCTCAAAGGTTTTCACCAGATGGGTGGCGGTTTTGCTCACGAAATCCAGACCGAACATGGGGCTCTCCTGCCTCTGAATAAAAAAACGGCCGGAATGAGTGCCATTCCGACCGGTTTTGGTGTTGCTTGTCAGGCTGCCGATTTGGAACCGCTGGCCTTGGCGGCTGGTGCTTTCTCTTTGGCTGGTTCGCTCGATTCCTGTTCGAAGACCTTCTGCACCTGATCACGGGTTTCGCTGAAGTAATCCTGCCAGGCTTTCCAGTCCTGGGTGAACTGGTCACTCAGGGATTTGAGGGTCTCAGCCTGGTCGGTGGTCAGTTGCTTCAGCCCATCCAGATCACGAACCTCAGAGACCTTTCTGGCCTGGTCCATGGCAACATCGGCATAACGACGAAACGCATCCATCTGCATCTCGGCGGCCTTGCTGAACTGGGTGAAAAGGGTTTCGTTGAGGCGGTTGGCCTTGTTGATCATATCCTGATTCATTCGTTACAACTCCTTTGTAGTGATTGTCGGAACAGGTAGTTTAGCTCAGCTTCGATGACATGATTTTGACAGGCGTCAAACCGGCTTTCACCCTATCTCCTAGTCTATAGTTAATCTGATAACAGATAGATCCGGGAGACATCCGATGGCAAACCGAAAATCCGAGCTGGAAACCCTGAAAGCAGACCTTGAAGCCAGGCTGTCCCGCTACCAGGCGCATCAGCGCCGGGAAGCGGGTGCATTGGAAAAGGATTTCGAAGAGCAGGCGAGCCAGACCCAGAACGATGAGGTAGTGGATTCACTGGAAGCGGAAACGCGGGCGGAACTCCAGCAGATTGATCACGCCCTTGAGCGGATTGATCAGGGAATCGGCGACGAGTGCGAGCAGTGCGGTAATGACATTGACCCCAGGCGGCTTCAGGTATTGCCATATACCACGGTTTGTGTAGATTGCGCGGCAGACTGACAACCTCCACACAAACTACAGGATGAACAATGGCTGAAGTGCAACGCAACGACGGATCCCGTTCCGGGCTGCCGAAGAGTCAGGTAATCGGCCTGATTCTGGGGGCGGCGTTCCTCGTGGCAACGCTGGTCTTGCCTGCACCGGGCTCCATGAGCGCTGATGCCTGGGCGGCGTTGGGGCTGATGCTGTTGATGGCGACCTGGTGGTCCACCGAGGCGATACCGATTCCGGCCACAGCCCTGTTGCCCATTGTTCTGGTGCCGGCGCTTGGTCTCGGCACCATAGGACAGGCCACGGCACCTTATGCCAATCCGATCATCTTCCTGTTTCTTGGTGGGTTTACCCTGGGCCTGGCGATGCAGCGATGGAATCTGCATCGGCGTATTGCCTTGCTGACGCTCAAAGCCATGGGCGATCAGCCCAAGCGACAGATTGCCGGCAGCCTGGGCGTGGCTGGCGCATTGCCAACCATCGTCATGATGGTAATTGTGGCCGCCGTGATTATCTTCCTCACCGAAGTGACCAGTAACACCGCCACTGCTGCGGCGTTCCTGCCATTGCTGGGAGCACTGGCCATGGCGCAGGATGTGTCACCGTTGCTACTGACGGTTCCCGCCGCCATTGCAGCCAGCTGCGCCTTCATGATGCCGGTGGCCACGCCGCCCAACGCGATTGTTTTCTCCAGCGGTCACATGCAGATTTCAGACATGATCAAAGCGGGCTTTGCCCTGAACCTGATGGGCATTGTGGTCGTCACTCTCATCACTTACGGGTTGCTGGGGCTGGTATTCACGCTCTGACACTTCCCGTCACTTCATGGCTTTGCCTCCGGTCTTGAACCAGTTCTCATACAGGTTCCCGGAGGCCCCTTCTGCAGCGACAGATTTGAGGCACAGTTATCTTTAAGCCCGTTACGATTTCGGTATCGTACGGTAACAACATGTAACCCGATAAGTTGCACGTCTAATAAAAACAGGGACTTTCCAAAATGCTGCTGGTGCTGGCCGGATCCATTCTCACGTTCACCATGGTGCAGGAAGCCACCGAGGTCGAGCCATTCGATCGTGGCACGATTGTTCTGGAGCAGAAGGTGGATGCCAGCCCTGTCGAGCTTCGATGGGATACCCGGGTCGAACCCCTGGTAGAACAGAAATTCCGCAATATCGTTCGGCAGGCTTACGACTACAGTTGCGGCAGTGCGGCCCTGACCACAGTGCTCAATTTTTATGTTGGACGGTCTCTGACTGAACGGCAGGTGATGGAAGGCTTGCTGCACTACGGCGAGAGCGAGCGAATCGTTGAACGCCGCGCTTTCTCGATGCTCGATATGAAACGCCTGGTCACAGCGCTGGGCTATCCCTCTGGTGGTTTCAAAGCGGAAATAGAAGACCTTATGGAGCTGGACCATCCGGCGATCGTTCCCATTGATCACGCCGGTTTCAAGCACTTTGTGGTGTTGAGAACCATCCGGGACGGCCGTGTGTATCTGGCTGACCCGGCGGTTGGCAACATTTCCTTCACCGTGGCGCAGTTTCAGGAGAAGTGGGACGACAACGTACTGTTCATTGTCTTCCCGGGCAGCGACAAACCCCTGGATAACCTTGAGTTGAAAGAGGAAGACCTGCGCTTTGTGGATGACCAGACAATGACTCTGCTGGCCATGCAGCAGATTCCAGCGTTCCACGAGTCAACGGAGAGACGCATTCAGAACTTGCTGGAACGCCAGAAGAATAATCCGGACGGTAGCGTGGAAAATACCCGCAAACAGCTCCATTACCGTCGTCATTAATTTTCCCGGTTGTTTGATCGGGCAGGAATAAAACAAATAAAAGTAGGGAGTCAGGATGAATCGTTGGTTTGTGCGAGGTTTTATCCTTGTTTCCGCGGCTGGGCTGCTTCCGGGCATGGCCATGGCTCAGGAAGGGAATGTGGATCAGGCGCGGGAGGCACTGGCGCGTCAGGAAGGGGATGAGGATTCTACCAAACAGCTGGAGGAAGTGTTCCAGGCTGCCGAAAAGAACTACTCACTTCAGAAGAAGGGCACCCACTCCCTGAACTATTCGTTCGATTATTCCTATACCGGCGACCAACGGCTGGATCTGGCAATATCGAACGGCTCGGTGCGTAATCTGGACGTTGTTCCATCGGCCACCCATAACTTCACAAATGCCTTTTCCTACGATTACGGGTTACTGGATAACCTGACGATCGGCACCCGTGTTCCACTGGTGGTGAAGTACGACACCCAGGACGAGCTGAACGTTTACGACTTCGGCGACATCTCCTTCACCGGACGTTGGCAGCCGTTTGCCTATGTGCCTGGCAAGATGTCGACCACCTTCTTTGGCACCCTGAACAGTAAAACCGGCGTCAGTCCCTACGAAATTGACATCAACGAGCAGTTGTCCACCGGCAGTGGCTATTACTCCGTGGGCGGTGGCCTGAGTATGTCGAAGGTACTGGACCCTGTCGTGGTCTTCGGTTCTGTCAGTGCGACCTACAATCTGACCGTCGACGGCCTGGAGCAGGTTCGGGGCGCCCGGTTGCTGGAAGAAGTCGAGCCGGGGTTTGGCCTGTCCGGGTCCCTGGGTTTTGCTTATTCGCTTTCCTATGACATCTCTCTCAGCGTGTCTGGCCAGCTCAGCTACAGCGACGAGACGGTGCTGACCTTCTCCAACGGTGACCAGGCCGTGGCCCAGGACCAGATGACTGGCTTCCTCAGTATGTCCCTGGGCACCCGTCTCAGTGACATGACCATTGTAAATACCAGCCTCGGGATCGGTTTGACGGAGGACGCGCCGGACTTCTCCCTGGGTGTATCCCTGCCCATCAATTTCTCTGGCCTCAAAGAGTGATTGAAGTCGAGGACGTTTCAAGGGAAGGGGAAGGATTTCATGGGACAAGCTAGTCACAAGCGACATCTTCTGGCCGCCGCCATGGTCGCAGGCGTTTCCTGCGGGGCCCAGGCACAGATGACGCAGAACCTGACGATACATCCGAAGGCGCTGGCACTGGGTAACGCCGTTACAGCAGATCCCCCGGGGCTGATGGCCATTCACTATAATCCTGCGGGCCTGACCAAGCTCGACGGGCGCCAGCTTGAGGTGAACCTGCTTAGTATCTATCTGGATATTGATGCCGACTTCTATGCAGACGAAGATTACGAGATATTCGGAATCAGCGGGCTCGAAACAGACCCTTTAACCGGAAAGCAGCGCGACCCGATTGCGAACAGCAGTAGTCATACCAACAACGTGGCGCTTTATGTGCCGGGTTACGGCATTCTTCGTATGCCCCCTGGCCCTGCCGTTGCACCATCAGCGGGTATCAGTATAAAGCCGCCGGGTTCGAAGCTGACGTTCGCCAACGCATTTTATCTGCCGATGGCCGCAGGCTTCTACCGGGATAAAAACGACCCCGGTCGCTACCAGCCCCAGGCGGCCACCCTCCAGCGGACCACCTACCTGTCTCCCACCGTCGGGTATGAGATCAATGATGAATGGTCTGTCGGCGCGGGCATTCATCTCTCGCATTTCGGCTTCGCAGCGGACCAGTACATGCGGGCGCCAAACCTGCTGATGGGGGTGGCAGAGGTTCTGCAGGATGCCTTTAACTGTGAAAGCGGTGACGAGCCCCTGCAGCCCTGGCTTGCGTTGTGCGGCGGTAATGTCGGCCCCTGGGACGATATCGGGGCCATGAGCCTGAATCTGCAGGAAACCATCTCGCCCACCTACGCCCTGGGCGTTATGTGGGAGCCGACGGACTGGTTCCGCTGGGGGGCCAGTTATACCTCAGAAGCCGACATGAACCTCAAGGGGCAGTTCGAGATACAGTACACCGATGACTGGTCCGGATTCTGGCAGAGTGTGAATGGCTCTATTCTGGGCGCCATATCATCGGCCATTCTGAGCCTGCCCTCAGGTGCACCGCGGGAGGCGGGCAATGTCAGCATGGATCTGGTTTACCCACAACATTTTCAGACCGGTATAAGCGTGGATGTTCATCCCAAGCTGACCGTGAACGCGGATGTGGGCTGGACGGATTTTGCCCAGTGGGATGCCTTCAATTTCCAGTTTGATCGTAACCTCGAGTTCCTGAACGCGGCACGCATTCTGTCGCCGGACAATGCCACCTCGGATACCCTGCGCCTGCCGTTGGGTTTCAAGAGCCAGTGGAACTGGGCTTTTGGTGTGGAGTTCCATGCATCATCTCGTCTGGATCTGCGGGCCGGGGTGGAAATCCGGGACTCGGTTATTCCGGACGACCAGCGCTCGATTATGGCGCCATTCGGGGGCGCGAACCTGTACAGTATTGGCATGGGGTACAAGTGGGATAAGGACACGGAAATTGATATGAACCTGTCGTATCTGCAATCGATTGAGACCATTCCGGCCGACACCAGTTGCAACGTGAACTGCGACAACATCACCAACATCATCTATAACCCCTATGCCGACCTCACCATCAAGACTTCCCTGCGGGTGGTGATGGCAGGCTTGAGCTTCCGAACCAAATTCTGATCCTGACAGGGGGGCTGTGATGGGACTTGGTCGATACAGCGGACTGGCGGTCGGTGTGTTTGCGCTCGCGTTGCTGGCAGGTTGCCAGACCGGAAGCAGCGGCGTTGCCGAGCGGGAAGGCTACTTTTCCTGGGTGGATGAGCAGGGCAGGGTGCGTTATTCCCGGATTCCCGACGCCCAGCGCGAAGACGTCACCCCAAGTGAGCCGGATGCCGAGCCGGTCGCCATCTCAGGCGAAGCCTCCGGGTCTGAGGCTTATCGGCCGGCCTCTGGCAGCGACCGCGGCGCCGCCGCAAAGCTGGAAGAAAACCTCGAATACACCACCGAGAATTATCCGGATGGTGAGGAGCTGGCGAAAAAAGGGTTTATCCGGCCTGGCCAGCGGCAACCCTATTTCACATGGCGTGATGCCGACGGCATTGTCCGTGTCAGCTATTACACCCCGGATATGCGAACCGAAGAGCAGAAACAGGCGGATCAGGCGCCGGTCATGCTCAGCGATGCCAGCGTATACCTGCCGGTCACTGTAGATGACCATACGCCGGTTGAGGGCTATGATCCCGACGCCTTTGCCATACTGGGGATTGAGGAAACGGATTCGTTTTTCCGGGTATTTGCCGAAAGCTGTTGCCAGACCCTGCCTGCCCGGGATTTCCTGCAGTGGCAGGAAGGCCGTGAGTTTGGTGTTGATTTTGAGGAAGACACGCCCCGCCACCGTTTCAGCACGGGTGATTCGCCCTATCGGCTGATTGCCCTGCCATCCAGTACCTTTGTCCCCGGGTTTGTGATGCGGCTGCGTTCCTACGCCCACAATGGCGTGCTGGTACCAAGCCTGGCATTTCTCGACAAGGACTTTCAGCCCGTGCGGGTAGTGACGGATCTGGTTATGAACTACGAACCGGAAAACTGGCGTCGTCGCGGGTATCTGGAAAGCTGGGTGCCGGCGTTTCCCGGCCAGGGCGAGCGCTGGCTGGTGGTATTCACCCGCCCGGAAGACCTGGCTGGGCAAACGGTGACGGAAGCGGGCGACACGCCCAAAGCGATTCCACACGTTGAAACCGGAGAAATCGGCATCACGACATTTGAGGAGTGATGGCGACCATCAGTCTTCCGGTGCGTCCAGATTCAACCACTGCTGGGACAGCCAGTAGAAGCTGCCGTTACCCGCTGGATGGGTACAGTTGTATCGGAACCGACGGCTATTGATGGCTTTGGGTGCTTGGACCTCTATGCTATCTCCCACCACTTCAAAATTGATTCGACCGAGTCCGGACGCGAAACAGGTAAGCCGGGAGGGGCTGATGGCATCGGTGGGCGTAAACCTCAAACGCGGCGGATTCTGCTCGAACACCCCGTCGGGCAGGTCTTTGGCCGGTACCGGAAAAGCCTTGCTCATCAGTTTGTCTTTCAGACTGCCCAATTGGCCGTAGGCATTGGCCATGGGGAAACGGGGCAGACGGGTTTTACCTGAGTATTGTCCGATAGCTCCCGATTGTTGCCCGTATCCAAGCCAGCCTCTCTCGCTGAGCTTCTGTTCCAGGGCTTGATCGAATTCGCCGTAGGGATAGGCGAACAGAGGTTCCTCCACGCCAAGACGGTTCTTCAGCTCTTGCTGAGCCTCGTCCAGGCTGCTGGTAATCCGGTTTTCCCATGCCTCTTCGGGTTCACCCCGTCTGGGTGCCAGGTGAGCGTGATCCGTACTGTGATTGGCGATGGTCGCCAGCTCGTTGTCTGCCATTGTGCGGAGTTGCTCCCAGGTCATGTAACCCTTGGCGCCCACTGCGTCAGTATTGACGAAGACAGTGTATGGAAGCCCGAGCCTGTCCAGTAACGGCGCAGCAAAGGTATGGACGGATTCATAGGCATCATCGAAAGTAATGGCCACTTCATTGGTGTCAGGGTGTTCGCCGGCCAGTGCCGCCCTGGTGCCGGCTTCCAGCGGCACCACGTCAAGGTCAAGATCCCGGATCATGTTCATTTGCGCCTCAAACAATGATCGGGACGTGCTGGTCGCCGGAGGTGTACTGTCATCCACGTGGTGATACTGCAGAACCACCAGGTCGGCCTGAGTCTGTGTTCCGGCCAGCAACAGGGCACTGATCAGGGGATACGCAATCAGTTTGTTTATTCGAAGCATGGTCTTGTTTCCTGACACACGGGATCTCGTAGGATGATTTAGGCGTAATGGGCTTTCAGAACCGAGAAGGCCTGATTCAGTTGTTGGATTTCTCCGGTATCACCGCCCCGGTCCGGGTGCGCACGCATCACGAGTTTTCGGAAGCGCTTCTTGACGGTAGCGAACTGCCCCGGTAATTCATCGAAACCCAGCGTCCTGGCCGCCTCGGCGGCTTCCGAGTGCTCGGGCCGGGACAGGGTGTTGCCGGCCCAGAAGTTGTCCATCATTTCCTGAATGGCGGCTTCGGAGAGAAAGTACTGTGACAGATCCAGATAGAACTCACGCAGGGCATCGGTAGAATCCGGCAGTGCCGTTGATTCGGTGCGCGTCACCATTTGCCCGATACTGAGCCGAAGCGGAGAGATATTCAGGCTCTCGCCCTCCAGGGCAATCTGATCGCGCAGACGGTAGAGTACGTGGAACAGCAGGAAATGCACCGGGTACAGTCGATCGGGCTCGTGAAAGTCGACGGTGCCAATCAGGCTCCAGCGCTCGCCCTGCAAGGCCCGAATTAGCTCCAGCTCGGATAGCCCGGCCGGGCCTGCGGCCCGCAGCTCGTGCTCCACGGCAACCAACAGGTGCTGCACCTGTTGCTGTAGCCAGCTGCGCTCTTCACCACGGGCTTCGGGTGAGTCATCGAGTATCTGGTTATCTGCGGAGATGGTCATGGCCATCATGGTATGCCAGTCAGCCTTCGCTTGAAAGCCTGGTCAGGGCCGGGAAGCCGCCCAGAAACAGCTGGGTGGAAAACTCAGCCGCTGTTCTGGCTTCGTCCTGGGCGAGTTCCGGCTTCTGATGTGCCCGCCTGGCCACCAGCATGCTGGTGTCGTAGGCCACGCCAAAAAACGCGGCGCAAAGATAGTCCGCATCGACTGCCGGCAGCAGCCCACGGGTCATGGCGTTGCGAACGTCTTCCTCAAGGGACAGCATGGTCAGGCCCAGAATATCTGAGCCGAACAGGTTTCGGAGGGCGCGCTGATTTTGATGGGCGAGCTCATACACCACCGGATTTTTCGCGGTGGCGCTGTAAAGCGCCAGATAGGCCCGGTAGACAAATTCCTGGGTTGAGGATGCAGATTGTCGCTGCTGGCTCATGTCGTTGTTGAGCGAGGTCAGGAAATCGCTGAGCAGGGCCGCGAAGATATCCTGTTTGCTGGAAAAGTAGTTGTAGAAGGTGCCGGCGGCGAGACCGGTTCTGCGGACGATGTCCCGAATGGTGGTGTTGTCGTAACCGTGTTCCTGGAAACAGTCTCTGGCCGCCCTGAGAATGGCGTGGCGATTCCGGATACGGTTGAGCGCGCGCTTGCCCGTGGCTTGTGGTGAAGTCAATTTCAACATATCCATGTTGCTATCCTGTCCCTGATGGTTTGTGGCGCGTATAATTGCCCGCTCACTTACCTTGTGAGCGTGAAAACGAATGCCCGAAGCAATGACTGTCAGCCCTGAAAAGACACCTGTTTCTGATTACGAACGTCGCCAGAAACTGGAGCTTAACAAATTGCAGAAACGTCTGCGCCGTGAAGTTGGGCAGGCGATTGCTGATTTCTCGATGATTGAAGCCGGCGACAAGGTGATGTGCTGTCTGTCCGGTGGCAAAGACTCCTACGCCATGCTGGATATTCTGCTCAATCTGCAGAAGAGCGCGCCGGTGCGTTTTGAGCTGATTGCCGTGAACCTGGACCAGAAACAACCGGGTTTCCCCGAGCATGTCCTGCCAGACTATCTTGAATCGATGGATATCGAGTATCACATCATCGAGAAAGACACCTACAGTATTGTTAAGGAAAAAGTGCCTGAAGGGAAGACCACTTGCGGGCTGTGTTCACGCCTGAGGCGGGGCATCCTCTACAATTTCGCAGAGGAACATGGTGTGACCAAGATTGCCCTGGGCCATCACCGGGATGATCTGCTGGAAACCCTGTTCCTGAACATGTTCTACGGCGGCAAACTCAAATCCATGCCACCGGTGCTCCACAGCGACGATGGCCGCAACACGGTTATTCGTCCTCTGGCCTATGCCCGGGAGAAGGATATTGCCCGCTACGCGTCACTTCGGGACTTTCCGATCATTCCCTGCAATCTCTGTGGCTCCCAGGAAAACCTTCAGCGACAGGTCATCAAGGAAATGTTCCAGACCTGGGACAAACAGCATCCTGGCCGTCTGGAAACCATGTTCCGGGCCCTTTGCAATGTCGAGCCGTCGCACCTGGCCGATCCGGAACTGTATGATTTCAAGGAAGGTCGGCGTCTTGGCGGTAAACGTCAGGCCGTTCAAACGGCCGAACCCCAGCAGGATTTTGGCAGGCTGGACGTGCTGAATCTCTGATCGTCAGTGATTCAGCAGGGCCTGGAAAGGCAGCGTCCAGAGGCCGAACAGGATTAACAGCAGGCCGCTGAGCTTGCGGAAGCTCTGGTTGCTTTTCAGACCTCTTATCCAGTTGGCGGCGAAGCCCGTCGCCAACATCGACGGCAGGGTGCCCAGGCCGAAGAACATCATCGTGAGCGCGGCGCTGCTGACGGTCGGTTGAAGTGCTGCCCATCCCAGTGTGCTGTATACAAGGCCGCAGGGCAGCCATCCCCACAAGGCGCCAAGGGCGAGGGCCTGGCGGCCATTGTGCACCGGCAGGAATTTGCGGGTAAGCGGCGACAGGAAGCGCCATGCCGGCGCCCCGACCCGTTCAACGTAGCGAATACCCTGCCACCATTGCCCCATGGATAACCCCATCATGATCAGCAGCAATCCGGCCAGGGTCATCAGGGCCAATCCGGCACCTCGCCATTGGTTGGCGGCGCTGGTGCTGAGCAGGGCAATCAGGGTTGCGATCAGGGCGTAGCTGGCAATCCTGCCAAAGTTGAATGCCAGCAATAGCAGGGTCTGCCGAAAGCGGAAGCCCTGGCCGACGGGCAAGGCCATGGACAGTGATGCACTGATGCCACCGCACATGCCCAGACAATGGGTGCTGCCGAGCAGCCCTATCAGGAAGGCACTGGGGTAGCTCAGGTAGAGTTCAGGCTGCATCCGCTATCCTGTCAGCCCTTATCTGTATCAGTGTCGGTTTGGTCCGCTTCGTCTTTCTCGCCGTCGGGTTTCGGTTCGGTACGGCGGGCTTCCTTGGGAATCATATCCTTGTCATCGTCGTATAGAATGCGATGAGCGGGACCGTCCATGTCGTCGTACTGACCATTCTTCACGGCCCAGGAAAACAGAAGGACGCCCAGCGCCACCAGGATGAGCATAAGCGGAACCAGTATCATGACAATCTGCACGATAACCTCCTGTTCATAAGTGTATGGCCCAAGGTATCAGGCTGCTTCCGGTGCGCCAAGGGTGGCCTCCGGATGCGCTGTGCTCTTGTTGGACCGGCTGAGTCGTAAGGCGTTCAGCACAACGATCAGTGAGCTCAGGGACATGCCGATGGCAGCAAGCCAGGGGGCCACCAGGCCCGCTGCGGCCAGGGGCAGGGCGCAGACATTGTAGCCGAACGCCCAGATCATATTCTGGCGGATGATTTTCCGGGTTTGCTTGCTGGTTTCAATCGCGGCGACCAGGGAATTCAACTGGCCATTCAGCAGTACCGCGTCGGCTTTCAGTTGAGTCAGGTCTGCCGCTGTACCCATAGCCACTGAAATACCGGCTCCGGCCATGGAGGGCAGGTCATTCAATCCGTCACCCACCATCATCACCCGGTGCCCGTCCGCGCGAAGCTGTTCCAGTACTTCCAGCTTCTGCTCCGGTGAGGCTTCACCAATGGCTCGGTCAATGCCCAGTGCATGAGCCACCTGCTGTACGTGGCCGGAGCGATCCCCACTAAGCAGCAAGGTCTCTATTCCGGATTTCCGTAACGCCTGCAAGGCCTGTGACGCGTCGTCCCGTATCTTGTCATCCAGCCGGAAGCGTGCCAGCCATTCCTTGTCTGTCGCGAGCCAGATTTCCATGCCTTGGGCGTCTTCACCCTCTGGCGCAATTGCCGATGTGTGCTCGGCGACAAAGGCTTTGTGCCCGATGTAGACCGCCCGGCCATGGTAATGCCCGGACAAGCCACCGCCCAGGTGGTTACGCACCTGAGTCACTGTTAGCGAAGGCTGCTCGTGGAATACTCTGGCAATCGGGTGCTCTGAATGCTTTTCAAGCCCCGCGGCAATCCGGATGCAGGTGTCCTGATCCAGGCTACCGAACACCGCTTGCCCGGTCAGACTAAGCTCTCCCCGGGTCAGAGTCCCGGTTTTATCAAACACCACGGTATCGATGGTGTTCATGGATTCCAGAGTGTGACCTCGGGTGGGCAGGAAGCCGAGCCTTCTTAAACGCACCGTGGCAGATGTAATCGCCGTTGGCGTGGCCAGGGACAGCGCACAGGGGCAGGTAACCACCAGTACAGAGAGCGTAATGTCAAAGGCATTGTCGGCCCCGGCCAGCCACCAGCCGGCCCAGACTACCGGTGCCAGTATCAACACCCGGCCAACAAACTTGCCCGCGATGCGGTCGGCCATTCGGGCCACCGGCGGCTTTTCGGACTGCACGCGATCCAGAACTCGCAGGATACCGGACAGCCGGGTCTGGGCGCCGGCATGGGTCACGCGTATGTCGAGCGGGTTTTCCCCGTTTACGCTGCCGGCATGCACGGTGTCGCCCGGTTTCCGGGTTTCCGGCAGATATTCGCCAGTGAGGGCGGCTTCGTTCAGAGTGGATTCTCCCGAAACGATTTCGCCATCCACAGGCAGCGTTTCCCCTGGCCGAACCCGGATCACATCGCCCGGTTGTACCTGGTGGATGGCGATGATCTCTGCCTCACCGTTCAGAACCCGTGCGGCAACGGAGGGCTGGAAGCCGGCAAGGGCATTACCGCTCAGCCCGGCGCGATAGCGAGCCTGAACTTCAATGTATCTGCCCAGCAGCAGGAAGAAGGTGAACATACATACGGATTCAAAATACACTTCCTCGCCGCCGATCAACGTGATCCAGGCGCTTGCGCCATAGGCAAGCCCGATGGCGATGGCCACCGGTACGTCCATGGTCAGATGACGGGAGAGCAGGTCCCGGCGGGCATTGGTAAAGAATGGGCGAGCACTGTAGAACACCACCGGCGTGGCAACCAGCAGACTGAACCAGCGGAAAAAATCCACAAAATCTGTGGACAGATCACTGACCAGCTCAAAGTACAGGGGAAAGGCCAGCATCATGCTCTGGAAGGAACCGATCCCGGCCACCGCCAGACGAATGAGCATCGAGCGGTGCTCTGCCTTGAGCGCCTGTTCGGCTTCGTCTGCCTGATAGGGGCCGGCGGTGTAGCCAAGTTCGTGGATGGCAATCAGAAGGTCGCTGAGACGTGCCTTGTCCGATGCCCAGACCAGGCGAGCCCGCTGTGTGGTGTGGTTTACGGTAAAGCTCTGCACGCCTGGCTGCTGCTTCATGTGATTCTCAAGCAGCCAGATGCAGGCGGCGCAGGTAATACCGCCGATCAGCAGCTGTGCCTCCTGGCCAGCCTTGACTGGTGCCACAAAGGCTTGCTGAACCAGGGGGTGATCCAGTTCCCGGATACGATCGAGTTCTGACCGGGTCAGCTCTCTTGGCGTAACGGCGGGTTCGGTGCGAAACTCATAGAAACCGGTCAGACCCTCCTGGTGGATGGTCTGACACACTGCCTTGCAACCCTGGCAACAAAAATGCCTTTGCTGTCCCTGCAGTTCCAGGGTGATCGGGGGTTCGCCATCCGCTGGTTCTCCGCAATGGAAGCAGTTCAGGGTGGTCACCCTTGGGCGTCGCCTTCTGCGTTAATGCGTATAGGGGTGGAGGAAGGAAGCCTTACCTCACCCTTTACCCGCCAGTCGTTGTCTGGCCCCTGAAGGTCGTAGTACCAGCGACCACTGACATCCTCAAGGAGCTGGCCCCGGTATTGACCAGGAGCAACCTGGGTAAACTGGATGGTTTTATCCTGACCAGACAATGTCGGGTGATACAGGTTGAACACCAGATACGGGTAATCGGCGGCACCATTCACGGTGCTCAGATCCAGTGTTGCAGAACGACCATTCAGGCTCAGCGTACCCGCCATCTTCAGATCGGCCGCCTTTTCATCACGGGCAATGGACATATTGATGCCACGGCCCTGTTTGGAGTAGTCGTCGGTCACCAGCGAATTGTCCATGCTGGAAGACACGGTCAGGGCGGTAATCCCCCACATGATCGACGCCAGCGGGAAAATGGTCAGGAACCAGAACCACGGCTGGCGATACCAAGGGGCAGGAGTTGCGTTATCAGTCATTGCGGTCTTGTCTCGGTTTATGGCTTCAGAGCCGATTGTCGGGCCCTCTTGTTAGCGGGGCTTCGGACCAACAAATCGGCTTTCAGTTTCAAGTTTAATCAAGGAATCCGGTTGGGATTCGGCGTAGAAACGAATATCGTTATTGGTGTCCACCAGCGCTTCCGGCGGAACGTCAACAACCGTGGGCAAGGAGAGGTTCTCGCCGCTGCTCACCGTCACCGTGGTGTCTGTCAGAATGCGCATGTCCTCAAGGCCATCCACAGACAGGCTGAAGGTTTGTGGTACCTCTGACATGTTCTGGATCTTGACGGTATACGAGTTTTCCACCCGTCCTTCGCCGTTAAAGCTGAACAACGCGCCGCGATCCCGCAGCACATCCATCTTGGCCGGAACCCGGGTGGCAATGGTGAAAATTATTGCGCTGATCATCAGTAAGAGCACTGCGCCATAGCCAAAGGTACGCGGCCGTAGCAGTTTGGAGGTTTTACCCTCCAGTTCGTTCTCAGTGGTGTAGCGAATCAGCCCCTTGGGATAGTTCATCTTCTCCATAACTTCATCGCAGGCGTCGATACACAGGGCGCAGCCGATACACTCGTACTGGAGGCCGTCACGGATATCGATACCGGTGGGGCAGACCTGAACACACTGGCCGCAATCAATACAGTCACCCAGACCAACTTCGGCGGGTTCGACGCCTTTCTTGCGGCTGCCGCGTGGCTCGCCCCGGTTGGGGTCGTAGGAAACAACGCGGGTGTTGGGATCGAACATCACGGACTGGAACCGGGCATACGGGCACATATACAGGCACACCTGCTCCCGCATCCAGCCTGCATTCAGGTAGGTGGCGACGGTAAAGAAGGCCACCCAGAAATAGGCCCAGCCGTTTGCCTGTAAAGTAAACAGGTCAACGATCAGTTCACGGATAGGGTAGAAGTAGCCAACGAAGGTGAGGCCGGTAGCCAGCGCAACAAACAGCCAGAGTGCGTGTTTGATCGATTTCTTGGTGACTTTTTCGGCAGAGTTGGGTGCTTTGTCCAGTTTCATCCGCTTGTTGCGGCTGCCCTCAACTTTTTCCTCGATCCACATGAAGATAAAGGTCCAGACGGTCTGAGGGCAGGTATAGCCACACCACACGCGGCCGAACAGGGTGGTGATGAAAAACAGACCGAACGCTGAAATGATCAGCATGCCGGATAACAGAAAGAAATCTTTCGGGAAGAAGGTAATGCCGTAAAGATGGAATTCCCGGGCGGGCAGGTCGAAGTGAATCAGGGGCTGCCCGTCCAGAGTCAGCCAAACGAAGAGAAAGTACATGCCCATCAGCAGGGTCAAGCTGACATTCCGGATTCGCTGGAAAAAGCCTTTGACTTCCTTGACGTAGATTTTCTGTCGACTGGCGTACAGGTCGACGGTTTCTGGCTTTTTCTTGTTATTGGAGGAATCGCCGTTCGGGTCAACCTGTTTGACCGGAATCTCGTTGCTCATGGGTACCTCCCGGTGAGTGGTAAAGCTGGGAGCGGGCCTCGGAGGGTCAGCTGATCTTCTCAAGCCTGTACCCGCGGGCGCAGATACAGGGTTGAGAAGACCAAGCCAGGGCGAGCCTGGCCGGGTCGGATTCAGTTAGACAGGCTGTAAACGTATGCCGCCAGGATCTGAATCTGGTCGTCGGTCAGGCGACCGCCTTGTGCAGGCATCTGGTTCTGGCGACCGTTCATCACGGTCTCCTTGATCCACTCATAGGTGGAACCGTAGAGCCAGACATTGTCGGTCAGGTTGGGCGCACCCATGGCTTCCATACCTTTGCCTTCCGGACCGTGACAGGCAACGCAGGCCTGTGCGAACACCTGGGCGCCAGCTTTGGCCGCCTCGGCATCTTCTTCGCGTCCACTGAAGCTCAGCACGTAGTTAACCACCTGATCGACCTGCTCATTGGTCATATTCGGCATGACGCCCTTTGCAGGCATATTGCCGTTACGACCCTGGGCAATGCTGTGCAGGATCTGGTCTGGTTGACCACCCCACAGCCAGTCGTCGTCGGTCAGGTTGGGGAAGCCCACCTGGCCGCGAGCGGCGGTGCCGTGACAGACCGAACAGTTGTTGGCAAACAGGCGCTGGCCGATCTTCATGGCGTCATCGTTCTGCGCCAGTTCAGGAATGGCAGTGTCGCCGAACTGGGCATAGATTTCGCCATATTTCTCTTCGGCAGCTGCCACTTCCGCTTCCCACTGGTTGGTGGATGTCCATCCCAGCAGACCCTTGAAGTTGCCCAGGCCCGGGTACAGAGCCAGGTAGCCAAGGGCGAAGATGCAGGTTGCTACGAACAGGTAGAACCACCATTTCGGCAGAGGGTTATCGTATTCCTCAATGCCATCAAAGGAATGGCCCATTGTCCGGTCGGTTTCAGTATCGGTTGTCTGGCTCTTGCGGGTGGCCCAGAGGAGCCACCAGCAGCCGAAAACGGTACCGAGCACGATCACACTGACCCAGATGCTCCAGAAGGTACTCATTGTTTCTTCTCCGTTTTTTCCTGTTCGAGAGTACGCTTTTCGACTTCGTCGTCATCGAAGGGGAGGTGTGCTGCCTCGTCGTTGGCCTTCTTGCGGTGGGCGCTGTACGCCCACCAGACGATTCCGAAGAACGCTGCCATTACCAGCAGCGTGTGAATGCCGCGTAACTCATTAATATCCATGGGATCACCGCTTCTCTGAAATCACAGTACCCAGCTGCTGCAGGTATGCGACCAGCGCTTCGATTTCAAATTTGCCTTCGATCTCATTCGCTGCGTTGGCAATCTGCTCGTCGCTGTATGGCACGCCAAGCGTCTGCAGCGTCTTCATCCGGGACTCAATGGAACCGTGATCAACACGATTCTCGAACAGCCACGGGAAGGCAGGCATGTTGGATTCGGGTACCACGCTGCGTGGATCGTACAGGTGCTGGCGCTGCCAGGCATCCGAGTAGCGACCACCTACACGAGCCAGGTCCGGCCCGGTACGCTTGGAACCCCACAGGAACGGACGGTCATAAACGAACTCGCCCGCAACGGAGTAGTGACCATAACGCTCAGTCTCAGCCCGGAACGGACGGATCTGCTGGGTATGGCACACGTGGCAGCCTTCACGGATGTAAATGTCCCGGCCTTCCAGTTCAAGAGCGGACAGAGGCTCCAGGCCTTCGACCGGCTCGTTCACCTCTTTGTGGAAGAACAGGGGCACCACTTCCGCCAGAAAACCACCACTGATGGTCAGTACGATCAGCACGATCATCAGACCAAGGTTCTTTTCGACTATTTCGTGTCTCATCTGGTCTCTCTCCCTTACGCCGCCTGAACCGCAGCATTATCTTCTGCAACGGCGTCTTTCTGGCGTACGGTCATGTACACGTTGTAGGCCATGATCAGCATGCCGGTCAGGAAGATCGCGCCACCGATGAAGCGTACAAAGTAGCCCGGGTAGGAAGCTTCAAGCGCTTCCACGAAGCTGTAGGTCAGGGTGCCGTCTTCGTTTACTGCGCGCCACATCAGACCTTGCATGATGCCATTCACCCACATGGCGGCGATGTAAAGCACGGTGCCTACGGTAGCCAGCCAGAAGTGAGCGTTGATCAGCGCAGTGCTGTACATTGCCTGGATGCCCCAGAGTTTCGGGATCAGGTGATAAACCGCGCCAATACTGATCATGGCAACCCAGCCCAGGGCGCCGGAGTGCACGTGGCCGATGGTCCAGTCAGTGTTGTGGGACAGAGCGTTGACGGTCTTGATAGACATCATCGGGCCTTCGAAGGTAGACATACCGTAGAAGGACAGGGATACCACCAGGAAACGCAGGATCGGGTCGGTACGCAGTTTGTGCCAGGCACCGGACAGGGTCATCATGCCGTTGATCATACCGCCCCAGGACGGAGCCAGCAGAATCAGGGACATTACCATGCCTGCGGTCTGTGCCCAGTCAGGCAGGGCAGAGTAGTGCAGGTGGTGGCCACCGGCCCATACGTAAGTAGCGATCAAGGCCCAGAAGTGCACGATAGACAAGCGATAGGAGTAAACCGGACGGTTGGCCTGCTTGGGAACGAAGTAGTACATCATGCCCAGGAAGCCGGCAGTCAGGAAGAAGCCTACCGCGTTGTGACCGTACCACCACTGCATCATGGCGTCGGTAACGCCCGCATAGGCCGAGTACGACTTGAATGCGGTGGCCGGCAGAGCCATGTTGTTACCGATGTGCAGAACGGCGACAGTCAGTATGAAGCCGCCGTAGAACCAGTTGGCCACGTATATATGCGGCGTGCTGCGCTTGGTGATCGTGCCGAAGTAGACTAGGGCGTAGCTCACCCAGACAACCGCAATCGCGATATCAATCGGCCATTCCAGCTCGGCGTATTCCTTGGATGATGTCAGGCCCATCGGCAAGGTGATGGCAGCAGCTACAATGATCGCTTGCCAGCCCCAGAAGGTGAACGCCGCCAATCCGTCGGATATCAGGCGAGCCTGGCAGGTCCGCTGAACGACGTAGTAGGACGTTGCAAAGAGGGCACTTCCGCCAAAGCCGAAGATAACGGCGTTGGTATGCAGCGGCCGCAAGCGACCGAAGTGAGTAAAGGGCAGGTCGAGGTTGAGGGATGGCCAAACCAGCTGTGCTGCGATCAGCACACCCAGAGCCATACCTACAATACCCCATACCACTGTCATGATGGCGAATTGTCTCACCACCTTATAGTTGTATGTCAGGTTTGCATTTACTGTGCTCATAGCCTTACCAATGGGTTCAGGATGGGGAATTATGCGGGGGCAAGTATGGAGAAACGATTATTCCTTTGCAATGATCAAGATCAAGTTATGACATCCGTCAAATCCGCTGGAATCAATAGGCTGGCCAGTAAGTTGCAAGTCTATTCAATGGCTTTTTATTGACGCTTTAATGGCTTGCCAGATCCATTCTGTCATCGAATTTGATCGGCAACGGGAGAGCGAGAGGAAAAATTGGTGAAAAGAATTAAGACCAAAGGCTACGGAAAAGATGCCAAAGCCGTAATGATACTGGCCCATGGCGCCGGAGCGCCCATGGATTCATTGTTCATGGAGCTGTTAGCGGAGGCTCTCGCAGCGCAAGGCATAGAAAATGTACGGTTCGAGTTTCCCTACATGGTCAAGCGTCGGGAGGATGGCCGCAAACGTCCTCCGGATCGGCAGCCGGTATTGCTGGAAGCGTTTCGAGAGCAGGTATCCCTGGCCAGGGCGGAGCTCGGAACCCGTATTCCGCTGCTGGTGGGCGGAAAATCAATGGGAGGACGGATGGCCACGCTGCTGGCTGCCGGGGAGTGTAAGGGGGTTGATGGCGTTGCCTGTTATGGCTATCCGTTTCACCCGCCGGGCAAGCTGGATCGTTGGCGCACTGAACACCTGGAGAAGGTCGCGGTTCCACTGCTGGTGGTTCAGGGTACCCGGGACCCATTCGGTAAACCGGATGAACTGAAGGCGCAGGGTCAGATCCCCGGCCTTACCCGGCTATGCTGGCTGGACGGCGGAAATCACGATTTTCAGCCGCTGGCACGGCAGCCAGAGCAACAGTCAGACCTGATTGCGCAGGCAGCGCTTTTGACGCGTCAGTTTGTCGACGATGCCGTGCTCTGATCACCTACTGAGGCACGATTGGCGAGCATGATTTGATCCCGGCCTGCGCCCTTGGCCTGATAGAGTGCTTCATCGGCTTTTCGGAACAGGTCAGATGGCTCCTCCCCCGTACCCAGTTCGGCAATCCCGGCGCTGAGTGTCAGATGGAAAGGCTTTTTGTCCGGAGCGATAAGGGCGGTTTCCCGCATGGCCTTGAGTATGCTGAGACAGAGCGTGCGCGCGCCTTCCAGATTGTTTCCGGGGAGTAGCAGGGCAAATTCCTCACCGCCAAAACGGATGGCTACGTCCCTTGGCCTTTTGACGTGCTCATCCAGAATGCCCGCGATCTGTTTCAGGCATTGGTCTCCGAAATCGTGGCCCCAGGTATCGTTTACGCGTTTGAAATGATCGGCGTCGATCAGGGCCAGAGTTAATGGGTTCCCGGTCCGACGGGCCTCCCTGCAGAGTTCAGGTAGAAGATTATCCATGTGGCGCCGGTTATACAGGCCAGTGAGCGCATCGTTGAGGCTTAACGATGCCAGTTTCCGATTTGCCTGTTCCAGTTCCCGCATGGTGTTGCGGAGCTGGGCGGTGCGTTCATGGACCTTCAGTTCCAGTTCGGTCCGGGCCTGGTGTTCCACATCCAGCAGTTTCTGGTTAAGCAGGCGCCAGCGCTGCACCAGGGCGTAATTCAGCAGGACCACCTGGCCTCCGAGAACCGCCTGCATCATCACTTCCCGGGCCTGATAATCGCCAAGATACCCGAACGCAGCCATGGCATAGATCAGTGCCCCGACAACCATTACCATCCAGGCCGCCAGATACCAGAATGCGGGCCTGTATCCCTGGCGCCAGCGAACGTAGGCAATAACCTGTAGCGCCACAATGACGGTCAAGGCCAGGGCGGTATTGATCAGGATGGACTTGGTATACGGGATCAGGAGCGTCAGTGCTACTGCGCCAACGGCAACTGTGGCCAGTGATTTCAGCGCCTTGACAGAAAGAGTGTCGGGGCCGACTTCCAGGAAAGACCAGCCAAATAGAGTCATCGCCAGCGCGCAAACGGCCAGGGTTAACGGAATGGAGAGGTTCGCCAGTTCTGAGCTCTCTGGCCAGAAGTATTGGTTGGCAAATCCACCCATGGCGAACAGGAACATCCCGATCGAGATTATATAAAAGGCGTTGTAGAAGTAATAGCGGGTGCCGGCACTGATGAACAATAGCAGGTTGAACGCCGCCAGTATCAGCAGGGCGCCGTAAAACAGGCCGTGTATGAGGGTGAGATGGTTGCTTTCCGCAATGACCTCGCCCGGTGTCATCAGGCCCAGGGGCACATTCAGCGCGCCGCTGCTATGCACCCGGATGAGGATGGAGCGGTTTTCGCCGGCATCCAGTGTGACGGGGAGCAGGAAATAACGGTAATCTATGCCCCTTGTGGCAAACGGGAAGAGATCGCCGGTCGCCAGCGGAGGTCGGGCGTCTTCAGGGCTGTAACCGCTTTGGTAGCGGCTTTTTTGCCAGAACGTCACCTCGTCCAGCAGCGGGTAATGAAGCTTCAGGTACCAGAGACCGGATTCAGCGCTGCTGTTGCGGACATTAAGTTGGATCCAGTACACGGAATCGGTGTGGCTGAATACCAGGTCATGGCCCCGGGCTGGTCTCCACGCCAACTCGGCTGGCAGATCCTCAGGTGCTGTTGCAGCATGGGCCGGTTCACCCGGGCGGGCTGAGTAAAAACAGATGTGGTGATTGATAGCGCTGCGGGCGTCCGGGCTGGCGGCATTGAGGGCCGGACACGGTTCCATAGCTGCAAGCTGGCCGCTGAACAGCAGGCCAGCCGTGGCCAGAAAACAGGCCGTGAGCAGGTTCCAGAGTCGGAGCATTTTCCACCAGGCGGTACGTTGGGAAGCAGAAAGTGTAGCCAGCGTGAACAAATGCTGCCGTTAAACACGTTCAAGTTTTGTCGCTGTCGGTGCGTCAGAATCCTGACAGTGGTCACCAACAAGGTTATGGAATGCAACAGATAATGCTGATGTGCCGCCCGGGCTTTGAGACCGAGGCTGGTCAGGAATTGATGGATTCGGCTGCGGCTTGTGGCTTGTTCGGCTACTTTCAGCCAGTCAGGAACGCAGGGCTGGTGCGGTTTACCCTTGGCGGGCCCGAATCCGCCATTGAATTGATGCAAAAGATTCCGTTGGATCATCTGGTCTTTGTGCGGGACTGGTTTCTGGTGATTGGCGATTGCCCGTTACCCACCAGAGACCGGGTGGGAGCTGTTATTGAATTCCTTCGGAGCTGCGATTGGCAAGGGAGCCGGGTATCACGACTGGAAACCCGGCTTACGGAAACCAATGAAGACCGCGATCTGGGTAACTTTGCCCGAAAATGGGTGGCACCCCTGTCCCGCGGACTCAGGGAGGCGGGCTTGCTGGCGCCGGATTCGGCCAGTGCCAACGGTGACCGCCTGGAGCTGCTGTTGCTGGATTTTGAAACGGCCGTTGTCGGGTTAAGCCTGGCCAATAATCGATCCCCTTTTCCGCAGGGCATACCCCGTTTACGCTTGCCGGCCTCCGCGCCAAGCCGGTCTGCACTCAAACTCGAAGAGGCGTGGAAGGTCTTTATTCCTGAAGATCGCTATCTGGACTATCTGGGTGGAGGCCGGAAAGCGGTGGATCTGGGCGCTGCTCCCGGCGGATGGACCTGGCAGCTGGTACAGCAGGGCATGATGGTGACGGCGGTCGATAATGGCCCCATGAATCCAGAGTTGATGGCCACAGGGCATGTTGAGCATGTCCGGGCTGATGGCTACGCCTGGCGCCCGAAGCGGGCCGTGGACTGGATGGTCTGCGATATCGTCGACAAGCCCCGAAAAACAGCGCGCCTGGCGCTGGACTGGGTAGGCGGCAAGCTGTGTCGCTACACCGTGTTCAATCTCAAGCTACCTATGAAGAAACGTTATGAGGAGTGGCTGATCTGCCGGGACATACTGCTGCAGGGGCTGGCAGAGGCCGAGCTCAATTGCCGGCTCCGGGCCCGGCACCTCTACCATGACCGGGAAGAAATAACCTGCTTCATCGAGCGCCTGGACTGATCACCGGATTCACGGCATATCGCTGTGCTGGAGCACGGTAATGGCTTCATCCCGGTCCATCATGGGGGTGAGTTCCGCCATTAATTCCCGGCGTTCAGGAGAGCGGTACCAGCGATCCCAGTCTGCCTCTGAGCGCCAGTTTGCCAGGGTGATGCGATGGTTCGGGTCGCGGCAGTCGACCAGGGTCTCACCGGAGATAAAGCCCGGGGCACTGACGGCCTGCTGTAACACTTTTCTGGCCCGGTCTTCGTAGGCCGACTCCAGAGTTTCGGCAATATGGCGTTCAATAAGTACCCGAATCATGACAATCTCCCTTTATTTTCGCTGCTATAAACAATAATTTAGCACTGGATTCAGAAAAATCACGCTACTTGCAGGAGGTCACGCGTGTCCGATCATGATTATCACGCAGAACTGGATGCACGGGGACTATTCTGTCCCGAGCCGGTCATGATGCTGCACAATCGCATCCACGATGTTGAGATTGGGCAGGTGCTGCGGGTGGTGGCCACCGATCCTTCAACCACTCGGGATATCCCGAGGTTCTGCCAGTTCCTCGGGCACGAACTTCTCAGCCAGCAGGAAGCGGGCGGTGAATTCCTGTTTCTGATCCGCCGCTGTCAGGACGCCTGACTCAGAGTTTCTGACCAACGTTGGCCACGTGCTCCAGAAACTGATCCCGATCCATCTCGCCCAGCACGCGGGCGTTGCTGAGCTCTGACCCGCTCGCCTGATAGAACAGTATTGCCGGGGGGCCAAACAGGCCGAGTTCATCCAGCAGGGCCTGCTGGGCGGGCGTGTTGTCCGTCATGTCGATCTGCAGCAGGGTGTAGGGTGACAGTGCCTGGATGACCTGGGGATCGCTGAACACATTGCGTTCCATGACTTTGCAGGAAATACACCAGTCCGCATAGAAGTCCAGCATGACGGGCTGCCCCCGGTCACTGGCATTGGCCAGCAATGTGCGGATCTGGTTCGGATCCTCAACACGCTGGAAGCTGGCATGTGATAGCTCGCCCGCCACTGGTCCCGGCGCCGCGGAGGCCACAAAGGGCGCCAGCGGCTTGAGCGGGTCGTTGGCGCCGCTGACGGCACCGGCCAGCAAGGCCAGGCCATAGGCAAACATAACCAGCCCCAGCCCCTTACGGGTGCGCTGCCAGCCAGCCTTGGCGGCATCGAATGCGCCCAGCTGCACGCCAGTAATAGCAATCAGCAGCCCCCACATGGTCAGGCTGAACCAGACCGGTACCAGGCGCTCAACCAGCCAGATAGCCACGGCCAGCAGCATGACACCGTAGAAGTGCTTCACCGTGGTCATCCAGTGCCCTGAGCTTGGCAGCAGTTTCCGGCCGCCAACGGCAACCAGAATCAGGGGAACTCCCATGCCCAGGCCCAGTGCCAGCAGCGCCACACCGCCGATCACGGCATCCTGAGTGGTGGAAATGTACAGCAAGCTGCCGGCCAGTGGCGCAGACACGCAGGGCGAGACAATAAGTGCTGAAAGGGCACCAATGCCGAAGATGCTGGCGACACGGCTACCAGTCAGGCGATGGCTGGCATCGTTGAGGGGTTCCCGAATAAAACGTGGTAGCTGGATTTCGAACAAGTCGAACATCGACAGCGCAAAGACCACGAACAGGCCAGCGAAAACACTCAGCACCCAGGGCGACTGCAGCTGCGCCTGGAGATTGAAGCTGGCGCCCAGCAGGCCGGTAATGACACCCGCCGCGGCGTAGGTCAATGCCATGCCCAGCACATAGCTGCCCGACAGCAATAATGCGTGGCTGGTGGTTCTTGTATTACGCCCGGAGACCATGGAGGAGATGATGGGTACCATGGGCAGAACGCAGGGCGTAAAGGTCAGCCCCAGACCGAGCAAAAAGAATACGCCGGCGATCATCCAGATCGACTGGCTGGACAGAAAGCCGGCGAGGCCGGTCGCGGTGGAGGTATCTGCGGGCGCCGCATTACCGGTATCGGAGGTCACGCTGTTGGCTGCGGTCTCAGCAGCGTCGCCACCAGGGTAATAGAAGATGTCCCGGGTCTGCGGGGGATAACAAAGCCCGGCCTCTGCACAGCCCTGGTACGTCACCTGAAGCTCCGCTTCCCGGACACCGTCGGGCAGGGTGATGGGTACCCTGGCCTGGACCGGATCAAAAAAAACGGTGATCTCACCAAAGAATTCGTCTTCAGTCAGCGTGCCCGGCAAAGAAAAGCCGGGTTCGCCAACCTGTACACCATCAGTTACGGCATTGATCTGTATGCGGCTCTTATAGAGGTAATGGCCGGGGGTGATATTCCAGGCCAGCACCACAGCCCCGTTATCAGTGGTGTAATCAAAGGGTAGTGCTTCATCTACCGGCAGAAATTCGCTGTTACCAAACAGGCTGCCATTGCCGGACCCCAGAGCCTTGGCGCCGGGAGACGCCAGCGACAGAACCACTGCCAACACAAGCAAAAGATGGTAGAACAGATTTCGCGTAGGAGCACTGAAGGCCTGGACTGCTGACATGGATACGGTCATTTCCTGATTCTGGTATGCATGAAGTTGGTTCGAAGCCAGTGGACACCATGCTGTGGCGAAAGTTCCCACTGGTATTGGACGCGTTAAAGTCGCACAATAGCCAACCGATGAATCACAATCCAGACGATCTTATCATGCTGTTCAATGACCTGTTCCGGGAATCATACCGGACGATTCTGGTCAGGGGCAGCGAAGAACCGGAATATCTCCCTGTGAGCGAGCCCGAGGGTCTTGCCAGGGTAGTCTTTGCCCATGGTTTTTTTGCCAGTGCCCTGCACGAGATTGCCCACTGGTGCATTGCCGGTGAGCATCGGCGCACAATGTACGATTACGGATACTGGTACTGTCCGGATGGACGAACACCTGAACAGCAGCAAGCGTTTGAGCAGGTGGAGGTGAAACCTCAGGCCATAGAGTGTCTGTTTTCCCTGGCGGCCGGCTTCCGCTTTCACATCAGTGTCGACAACCTCGCCGGCGGAGGCGCTGCCGATGGAGATGCATTCCGCCTGAATGTGCTCAACCAGGCGAGCGATTACCTTGCCTGTGGATTACCCCGCCGTGCACAGCAGTTCTACGATTCGCTCTTGCAGTTTTACAGCACTGGTGCCCGGATAGATGAAACCTGGGCTCGAGTGAAGACCCGTCTGTTAACTGCAGAGCAGGAATACGATCAATCAAGGATACCTGAACCCCTATGACATCAGAACCAAAGCATACCGGCGATTTACGCTTCAGCGACCTCAATCTGGACAAGCGACTGCTGGATGCCATTTCCAAAATTGGCTTCGAGTACTGCACGCCCATTCAGGCAGAAACGCTGCCCTGGACCCTGGCCTGTGAAGACCTCATTGGCCAGGCTCAGACGGGCACCGGAAAGACTGCAGCCTTTCTGATTACCGCGATTCAGTCTTTGCTGGAAACTCCGATCGACGAGAAAGAGCGTTTTGCCTCCGAGCCCCGTGTTCTGGCGCTGGCGCCCACCCGCGAACTGGCCATGCAGATTGCCAAGGACGCCGAACAGCTGTGTCATTACACTGGCCACAATGTGGTTACTGTGGTTGGCGGGATGAACTACGACAAGCAGCGGGAGCAGTTGCAGAACGAAATTGTCGACATCCTGGTGGCTACCCCGGGCCGATTGATCGATTTCCTGGGCTCACAGGATGTTTTTCTGGATCAGCTCGACATCCTGATTCTGGATGAGGCGGACCGGATGCTCGATATGGGCTTTATCCCGGACGTCAAGCGCATCATCCGCAAGTGTACCCCCAAGGATGAGCGCCAGACCCTGCTGTTCAGTGCCACCTTCAACCAGGATGTCCTCAACCTGGCATCCATGTGGACCCGCAATGCCGAGTTTGTCGAAATCGAGCCGGAACAGAAGACTGCAGAACGAGTTGAACAGACCGTTTTCCTGGTGTCCGATAACGAAAAGCTGCCGGTACTGGTGAATTACCTGAAGCGGCCGGAAGTAGAGAAAGCGATTGTTTTTGCCAACCGTCGTGACCAGTGCCGTGATCTTGAAGAGGATCTTAAAAACCAGGGTGTGAAAGTGGCGTTGATGTCTGGCGAGATTGCCCAGAACAAGCGGCTGAAAACGCTTGACCAGTTCAAGAAGGGACAGATTCAGGTGCTGGTTGCTACCGATGTGGCGGGCCGTGGCATCCACGTAAACGGCGTGACCCATGTATTCAACTACAATTTGCCAGACAATGCCGAAGATTACGTTCACCGCATTGGTCGTACTGGCCGTGCCGGTAAAACCGGAGTATCGGTGAGCTTCGCTGGTGAAGAGGACGCGTTTGCCCTGCCGGAGATTGAAAAATACATCAGCCAGAAGCTGAAGACGGCGGTGCCTGATGAGAATCTGACAGCCGCCATGGATAACCCGCCGATTACCCGCAAGCGGGGTGGCCGCCGGCCGCAGGGCAACAGCGGTCGCGGGCCCAGACCACGTCGTCATTGAGAGTCACTGGTGAGACCACTGTTATGCTGATCGTTGCGGACGAGAATATACCCTTACTGGATTCCTTTTTTGGCGACATCGGAGAGATTCGCCGGGTAAATGGCCGGACGCTGGCTCCGGACCAGGTAAGGGATGCCGATATACTTCTGGTCCGTTCGGTAACCCGGGTAGACCGGCAGTTGCTGGATGGTGCCCGGGTGCGGTTCGTTGGTACGGCCACGATTGGAACGGACCACATAGACCAGACCTGGCTCCAGGAACAAGGCATCGGTTTCGCCGCTGCGCCAGGCTGCAATGCCGTCAGTGTGGCAGAGTATGTGCTCTCGGTATTGTCGCTGTACGCCGAAAAGCGGGGTATTGAAGACTGGTCATCCCTGACGGTAGGGATTGTCGGGGTGGGCAATGTCGGTGGTGAGTTGGCCCGAATGCTGGAGCGGCTGGATTTCACGGTAAAGCTCTGTGATCCGCCCAGGCAGGAAGCTGAAGAAGAGCACGCAGAGGAGTTTGTGCCGCTGGCCGAGGCTCTGGAGTGTGACGTTGTAACCTTGCACACGCCGTTGACGCGAACTGGAGACCATCCCACCAACCGGATGATCGCGGGCAGCGAGCTCGAGGCGCTTGGGCAGGATCAGTTGTTGATCAACGCCGGCCGGGGCGAGGTGATAGACGGAGAGGCATTGCTTGCCCGGCTTCAGCAGGCGGACTCGCCCACAGTGGTGCTGGATGTCTGGGAGCATGAGCCCAGAATCAACCCGGACCTGCTAGACCGGGTGTGGCTGGCCACGCCCCACATTGCCGGCTACAGCCTGGAAGGCAAGATGCAAGGCACGGAGATGATCTACCAGGCCTTGTGTCGTTATCTGGGGCTGCCTGTGCGCAAGAAAGCCGGACAATTTCTGCCGGAGCCGGCCCTCAGTAAAGTGTCCTTTACCAGCAGCGCTGATGAAGATGAGGCCGTTCAGGTTGCTTTGCGCGCTTGTTACGATCCGCGCCGGGACGACGCCCGCCTGCGGCTGACCATGCACGGTAATCCTGAAGAACGGGCGCAGGCCTTTGACAGGCTACGCAGGGACTACCCGGTGCGCAGGGAATGCTCGAGCCTGAAAGTGCAGTTGAAGGGCAGCAGCAAGTCGATTCAGGACAGCTTCAGGGCCATCGGGTTCAAACTGAAGATCTGACGCCCTGAGTGTCTTACCCGTCAAAAGAGAAGGGCGCCTGTGTGGCGCTCTTTTTCGTGTAATTACAGTTTGGCGTTCTGTAGCGCTGCAATTCGGTCCTCCAGCGGCGGGTGGGTCATGAACATTGCTGCCAGACCTTCGCGGGCGCCCCGGTTGATACCGAATGCCTGCAGGGTGTCCGGCATCTGATCCGGAACCTCACTTTCCTTTTTCAGGTGCGCCAGGGCACTGATCATGGCGCCTCGCCCTGCCAGTTGGGCACCGGCAATGTCGGCACGGTATTCCCGACGACGGGAGAACCAGAACACGATGGTGCTGGCCAGGATGCCGAGCACGATTTCTGCCACGATGCTCACGACAAAAAAACCGATACCATGGCCGTTTTCATTCTTGAAGATGACCCGGTCCACGAACGAGCCGATCACCCGCGATGCGAAGATAACAAAGGTGTTTACCACGCCCTGGATCAGCGTCAGAGTCACCATGTCGCCATTGGCCACATGGCCAATCTCATGGCCCAGTACGGCCCGGATCTGGTCCTTGTCGAAGCGGTTTAACAGCCCCTCGCTGACCGCCACCAGAGAGTCGTTTTTATTCCATCCGGTGGCAAAGGCATTGGATTGCTGAGCAGGGAAGATCGCTACTTCGGGCATGCCGATGCCGGCTTTCTTTGCCAGCTCCGCGACGGTTTCAACCAGCCAGCGCTCCGCCGGCGTGCGAGGCGAGTCGATCACCCTGGCTTTGGTGCTCCACTTCGCCATGGGCTTGGAGAGAAACAGCGAGATAAACGCACCAGCGAAGCCGAACACCGCCGCAAACGCCAGTAGCGAGCCGTAGTCGATGCCTTGTTGTGCCAGATAACTATCGACCCCCAGCAGTCGCAGGGTAAAACTGGCAACCAGAATAACGGCCAGGTTGGTGGCCAGAAACAACAGAATACGCATGGTTTTTTCCTGTATCAGCTTACCGGGAAACGTATCGCCTTTCTGACCGATATATGTGGATCCGGTTCAGCGGTTCAAGAACCTTAACGCCATTTAATGAACGGGTTGCAGGCCTGAATCGTTGAAGAAGGTTGATTGCACCGCCAGACTTATGCGGCTCGAACTGCCGCTTTTCAGGGCGGAGCGCAGCAGATGAATATAGGTGGACAAGTCTTTCTGAACAGAAGGCGGCAATTCGGGCTCGTTTGAAACCGCCGACAGTTCCCTCAGAAGCGCCTGAGGGGCCGGGGCGCTGAGCCGAACAAATGCCTCCCGGGTCAGCACCGCCTGATCCAGAGCTTCCTGGCGAATGGTATCCACGTATCGGAGCAGGCCTTCTTCGGACAGCCAGAGCAGGGCGCCGAAACAGGCCATGTGGCGCTTGCTGTGCAGGCCGAATTCGTCGGGCTCGTCTGGCCCGGCGATATCCTCCACGAACAGGTTTACCCGCCGGGGAAACGACATGTAGAGCTGAACCAGGGCGATTGCCACGTCCTTGTAGAATTCCTCGACATGAATGTCTGCCATACTGACTCCGGTTTACTGGCGATAGTGTTCAAGGAAATTGCCCAGACGGCCCATGGCATCCGACAGCGTGTCCGCTCTGGGCAGGAAAACAACCCGGAGATGCTGTTTGTCATCAATGTTGAAGGCCGAGCCCTGAACCAGAAGAATTTTCTCCTGAAGCAGCAGATCCAGAACCAGCTTTTCGTCATTCACCACCGGGAAGTGCTTGGGGTCCAGCCTTGGGAACAGGTACAGCGCCCCTTGGGGCTTGACGCAGCTCACCCCGGGAATGTCGTTCAGCATGCGCCAGGCGGTCTCGCGCTGCTCGTACAGACGCCCGCCCGGTGCCACCAGATCGTTGATGGACTGATAGCCGCCCAGAGAGGTCTGGATTGCCAGTTGGGCCGGTACGTTGGCGCAAAGGCGCATGTTCGACAGCATGTCGATGCCTTCGATCAGATCCCGGGCCTTGTGTTTGGCTCCGCTGATGATCATCCAACCAGAACGGTAACCGGCCGCCCGGTAGTTCTTGGACAGACCGTTGTAGGTGAAAAACAGCACATCGTCCGCCATCGAGGCAATGGATGTGTGCTGGGTACCATCGTAGAGAATCTTGTCGTAGATCTCGTCCGACAGGATGATCAGATTGTGTTCCCTGGCCAGTTCCAGAACCTGCTGTAGCAGTTCCTCTGAATACACGGCACCGGTCGGGTTATTCGGGTTGATCAGCACAATAGCCCGGGTCCGACGGGTAATCTTTTTGCGAATATCGTCAATGTCCGGGAACCAGTCCTGTTGTTCGTCGCAGCGGTAATGCACCGGCTTGCCGCTGGACAGCGTGACGGCGGCGGTCCAGAGCGGGTAGTCCGGGGCCGGAATGAGTACTTCGTCGCCGGTGTTCAGCAATGCCTGCATGGACATCACAATCAGCTCGCTGACGCCATTGCCCAGGTAGATGTCATCAATATCGACTTTGGTGATGCCCCGCTGCTGGCAATAGTGCATCACGGCCTTTCGGGCCGAAAACAGGCCTTTGGATTCCACGTAGCCCTGGGCCTGGTGCATGTTGTAGATGACGTCTTGCTGAATTTCTTCCGGCACGTCGAGCTCGAAGGCTGCCGGATTGCCGATATTCAGCTTCAGAACGCGGTGCCCTTCTTCTTCGAGCCTGCGGGCCTCACGCAGAACCACGCCACGAATTTCATAACAGACATTGTCGAGCTTGGCGGATTTGAAAAAGTTCTGCATGGGAGCCTGGGTCCTTCGCTAAGGTTCTGAACGAAAGCCTTATTCTAGCGGAGGGACGCCTCGGGGTAACAGGGGCAATTGTGTGGAATTGTGGCCAAATCAGGATAGTTTACGGACCGTCTTTGAAGTGATGTGTCATCAGACTGACCCGAACTGACAATTTGCGGTGTTGTTGTGGGAAATTATATTGTGCACAATGTAAATCAGTCGTTCATACAAATCGGCCGGAGCCGGCCACTACAGGAGAGATATTTCATGGCGAGCGAAACCATTTACAGCTTCAGTGCCAAAGATATCAAAGGGCAGGAAGTTTCAATGGACGATTATCGGGGCAAGGTTCTGCTTATCGTAAATACGGCCTCAAAATGTGGTTTTACGCCCCAATTTGAGGGGCTGCAGACGCTCCATGACGAATTGGGGGAGCGTGGGTTTGAGGTGCTGGGTTTCCCCTGTAACCAGTTCATGAATCAGGATCCTGGTAACGACGATGCCATCAGCCAGTTCTGTTCCCTGAACTACGGTGTCAGTTTCCCCATGTTCGCCAAGATTGAGGTGAACGGTGACGGCACGCATCCGCTGTTTCGGTTCCTGAAACGTGAGGCCAAAGGTCTGATGGGTTCTGAGAAAGTGAAGTGGAATTTCACCAAGTTTCTGGTCAACCGGGAAGGTCAGGTTGTGCGGCGCTATGCGCCAACGGCGAAGCCGGCCGACATCCGCGCCGATATCGAGAAATTGCTCTGACCATGACAGATAACGATCAGATACTGGCGCTTGATAACCAGATCTGTTTTGCACTGTATGCAGCGAACCGGGCGGTGACTGCCAGGTACCGGCCGTTACTGGAGGAGCTGGGGCTGACCTATCCCCAATACCTGGTCATGCTGGTGATGTGGGAAGCGGACCGTGAGGGAATCAAGCCGCGGGTCAGCGACCTGGGGGCCAGATTAAGACTGGACTCGGGCACTTTGACGCCGCTGCTTAAACGCCTGGAGCAGCGGGATCTGTTGCAACGGGCTCGGCTCGCCGAGGATGAGCGGGTGGTTCGGCTGAGGCTGACCAATGCCGGACGGGCGCTGCGGGCCAAGGCGGCGAACGTGCCTGGCCGACTTATGTGTGGTCTGGATATTGATCCGGAGCGATTGCTGTCACTGCGACAGGAGCTCAGGAGTCTGTTGGAGATTCTGGAGGCAGTGGAGCCCAGCGAGCGATAACCGCCCTGAGTTCGTCACGATTGTAGGGCTTGGTGATGTAGTCATTCATGCCCGATGCCAGGCAATCCTCCCGGTCGCCCTGCATCACATTGGCGGTTACCGCAATGACGGGTAGCGTCTGCCATTGGGGGTTCTGGCGGATAGCACGGGTTGCTTCGTAACCATCCATAACCGGCATCTGGCAGTCCATCAGCACCAGGTCGTAAGTTTTGTTTTGCAGTGCCTCAAGGGCTCTGCGCCCGTTCTCCGCGTGATCTACCCGGTGCCCCAGTTTCTTCAACAGGCTGCTGGCCACCAACTGGTTGACCTGATTGTCTTCCACCAACAGGATGTTGAGAGCCGGTATCGGTGGCTGGCCTGTGCCAAGCGACCGATCCGGGCGTGTTGATTGCCCACCCGAATCCAGTCCGCCGGCTGCGCAGAGGCATCGGAACAGGTCGTCCCTTCGCAGCGGCAGTGCCACGACGCAGTGTCTGGGGTGATTGCTGGTTGCGGTTCCGGACTGATCGGCCAGAATCACCCCTTCTCCTCGCCAGTCATTGGCAAAGGCAAGGCTTTCCCGGGGCGAATTTGCGGCATCAATCAGCAGGATTCCTTCCGGATGTCGACTGGCACTGCGCACCGGTATGTTCCAGGAGCGCAACTGGGACTCGATGGCCAGTCTGTGAGGGTTGCTCTGGGGCAGGGCCATGGCAATACCAATATCGCTCAGGCGTCGTAGCACGCCTGCTTCGATCGCCGGCTCATCGCCCTGGTGTACCGGAAGCGGCAGGGTCACGGTAAAGTGGGTTCCGGCGCCTTCCTTGGAATCCACCAGAATCTGGCCATGCATTCGCTCCACCAGTTGTCTGCAGAGTGTCAGCCCAAGCCCGGTTCCGCCATAGAGGCGGGTGGTGTCAGTATCGGCCTGGGAAAACGGTGAGAAGATCCGGTGAAGCCCTTCTCTCGACATACCGATCCCGGTGTCGATGACTTCCAGTCGCAAGCTGCCCCCGGACCAGCTGGTGCGAATCTTTACTGTGCCTGCATCGGTGAATTTGATGGCATTGCTGAGCAGATTGTTCAGAATCTGACGGGTACGGGTGGGGTCCCCCAGAAAATGTTCTGGCAAATCCGGCGCGGTCTCGTTAACCAGGTTAATGCCTTTGCGCCGGGCTTGTTGAGTGTGCAGGGTTGCGCATTCTTCAATCAGTTTTCTCATGCTGAAAGGAATGCTTTCCAGGGAGAGTTTGCCAGCCTCTACCTTGGAGATGTCGAGAATGTCGTTGAGCAGGCCAAGTAAGCTCTCACCGGCATTCAGAGCGATTTCCAGGCGATTGCGTTGACCTGCGTCTTTCTCGCTTTCCAGTGCCAGACCCAGCATGCCCAGAACACCGTTGAGTGGTGTGCGAATTTCGTGGCTCATGCTTGCCAGAAAGTTGGCCCGGGCGCGAGCTCTGCGAACAGCGTCTTCCTTGGCGCGGACCAGCGCCCGGTTACCGCGCAGCAAAGCTTCATTCTTTTCAGATATCTCCCGGGTGCGGTCCTCCACTTCCCGTTCCAGCTGGCTGGAATAGTTTTTCATGGCGCTTTCGGCGGATCGCAGCTTGGCCACGCTCACTTCCATGTTTTCCAGGTGCTGGTTGATGATGCCCACCATGGTGCCGATTTCATCACCTTTGTGGTTTTCCGGAATCGGAAGCCGGACTTTCTCCGGAGAACTTGCCCGCACCTGACTGAGGGCGTTGATGACGTTCATCATGGGCCGGGTCAACACAAAATAGAAAATGGCGAGCAGTACACCGGAGAGCGCAAGGCTTTTCAGCAGCCCGATAATCAGGGTATTGGTCGCCCGGGTGAGAAACTGTATGCCGTAATGATAGGTGTCGATGGTTACAACAAGCTGGCCCAGAGGCAGATCCGCCAATTGCGGCACCTGCAGTTCCTCATTGAACACGCGGCTGGCGCCAAACAGCAGATCGCTGATCCAGCGATAGCGGGAAACCGGGCTGCTCTGGCTGGCCGCAGCCATGGTCTGGCCATCGCTGTCAATAATTCGGGCATCTATGGTGGCAGGGTGTTGCAAGAGGCCGTCGAGCAGCTCCTCCGCGAGCCGGACATCAATGTTGTAGGCAATCTGGGAGGCCGGGCTCTGGCTGATTTCAATCAGGGCGCGAACTTCGCGATCCATCGATTCCCGGGCGGTGAAGTAGTCCAGGGTGATCTGGATCAGGTTCAGTACCAGGCCCAACACCATGGCCACCAGGACCGTGTCCCGGGTGAGGCGATAGGAGAGCCGTTGCCTGATTCTGTTAAACACGATGGCGCGTCATCCTTGAGATCATTAGCGTTGACTGGGCCGCTTTCAGTCGTCGTAATCCGCTTTTTTCTTCCAGGTATCGTCATCCTGCAGGAAGTTGTCCCATTCCTTGTCCAGCTTGGAATGGTTTTCCTCATTCATCTTGCCTTCTGTGCTCATTTCCTCAAGTTCCTTGATGCGGGTACGGAAGCTCTTCACCGCTTTCATGGCCAGAGGATTATCCCGGGATTTTCCCATTTCGGTGCTGGCAAGGTGGTAAGCGTGAATGGCCTTGCGGATCTGGTTCTGGCGAATGAAATCCCGGGCCTGGAATACGTGCAGGTCGGCGTGGGTTTTGTGCACCAGAAACAGAACATACTTCAGATTCTTCTTGGCGGTGGCAGAGTCTATCCGACCGGCTTTGTGCATGGCCTCAATCAGCTTGAACAAGGCCTGGAGCAGTTCTTTGATGTAGGTGGACTTTTCCGGAGAGTCGACTTTTACGGGTGGGCGCTGGTCGTTCTTTTCCAGAATCTGCTTCTTGGTTTGCGCAATATTCTCCAGCCACTGTTTTACTGGCTGATCACTCTTCAGCGCAGTCAGTTCATGACAGGCATCCTCCATACGCTTGAGCAGCAACAGTTTGAGGTCTGGCGTGAGGTATTGGCCGGGAATCTCGGTAAGCAGGCGGTAGGCCTTGTTGTAGGCATCTTCCTGAGCCGTCATTTTGCGAACGCGTTCGATCCTCGCTTTTTCCCGCATCTGGCTGAAAACGATAATAACCAGGGAAACGGTGACGATCGCGGCGAGCAGCAGCACAATGGTAGTGGTATCCATGGTGTGGGGTTAGGCTCCGGATTGAATGAACGTCTGGCCCGAGGGCTTGTTTTATTGGTTTTGATATTATTCGGTAACGCCCTGAAAGCCTAGCAGAAATACGCTATCCCGTCCTTTTCAGGTTGTAATCAGGGTAGTAGGTTCATTTATTACGTGAATTTTCAGATTCCTGTATATTGCGGAAATGAATAATACACCCTGCTGCTGACGGTGAGGTCTGGCTGCCTATGGACATTTCCCGCGTTGATCTGAACCTGCTTGTGTACCTGGATGTGCTGTTGCGGGAGCGCAATGTAACCAAGGCGGCTAATCACCTTGGCATCACTCAGCCGGCCATGAGTAACGGTTTGCGGAGGCTGCGGGATCTGTTTGGCGATCCCCTGCTGGTGCGAACCAGTGAAGGCATGACGGCCACCGAGCGGGCCAGGGAATTGCAGCCACTGGTTCGCGGGATTCTATCGGATATCGAGCAGGCGGTGCAGGAAAAAACACCGTTTGCGGCCAGTGAGAGCCAGCGGGTGTTCCGGATCATGGCCAGTGATTACGCGGAATCCTGCCTGATGCCACGGGTGTTGCGCCGTATCCGACAGGAAGCACCGCATGTCACGCTGGATGTTCTGACGCCCAGTGACGTCAGTTTTCTGGATGTGGAGCAGGGTCGCCTGGACATGGCGATTAACCGTTTCGACAAGATTCCCCAGTCGTTTCATCAGAAAACCCTCTGGACGGAATACTTTGCGTGCCTGATGAACGCCCGGAACCCGATCCTGAAAGAGCCGTTTACACTGGATACCTATCTGGACGCCAGCCATATCTGGGTCAGCAAGACCGGTTTTGGTGTCGGGGTGGGGGTGAATCCGAAGGATGTTCAACGCCTGGGCTGGGTGGACGAGGCACTGGGCAGAATGGGGCGCAAGCGCCAGATTTCCGTGTTTACGCGCCATTATCAGGTGGCGATGCTGCTAGCGGAACAACACGATCTGATCGCCACGCTGCCATCGAGAGCAGCCTGGCTGCAAAAAGATAATCCAAATCTGGTGGTTAAGGTGCCGCCTTTTGAGATTCCGCCCTTTGAACTCAAGATGGCCTGGAGCCCGCTGCTGCAGCACAACTCGGACCATCAGTGGCTGCGCAAACTGATTGTGGAAGTGGCGGAAGAAGTGGATGAGGAATTTGCGCCATTCGGGGCCAGTTTCGAGTCACCTCAGGCGGTTCAGGTGTCCCACTCAGAGCGGTAGTTCGCGTAACTCCAGAGAGGGGCGCGCGGCGTCCCACATTTTCTGGAACGCCTCTTCCATCAGCCGGACCCGCCGGCCGGCGGAAAAATCGGCAAAGCCCTCGGTCTTGTCAAAGCTGTGTCGGTACAACACGCCCTGGCGGTCGACCAGCAGGAAGGGCTGATCCTCCATGGGGTAGTCCTCGTTCACCAGCCGGAGCTCAATGCGGCTGGTGAGCCGGCGCATCAGTTCTACCAGTTGGTGTCGTCGTTGCACTAATGGCTTGTCGTCGTGAATCAACAAACGGACCTCGCTCAGTCGATGGCGACGGGCGAGGGCAGAGACCAATTCCCGCAGGCGATGCCTGTCGTAGAATTCATGGTCCAGAATCCGGTCGTAAAGCCATAGGCGCTGGCCAGCCTGGCCAACCAGGGAATCCATCAGGTTCATGAAGGATGAGGGCTGGTCAAACAGCCAGGATTCCTCATCGGCTCCCAGGATTAACGGGTTGCTGCGTCCTGCACCGGCCCGATGGGCGAGATCCGGTGCCAGACAGCGCATGTCGAGGTGCGGAATGCCGGCATCCTCATAGGGGGTAAGCGAACAGATGTGGAAGCCGCATCGTTGGTAAAAACCAGTGGCATGTTCCTGGGCTGAGAGCCGGAGTTCCTGGTAACGGCCGGCAGACTCGGCGATCAGGTGCCTGAGCAGGGTTTCTCCAACACCTTTGCCCCGGGCTTCCGGTAACACGGCCATGCGGCCGATGTAGCCGGTTTCTTCCAGGGCGGAAAACAGGCGGGCGGTGGCCACGGGTTGGTTGGACGCATCGACGGCAAGATAATGATCAGCAATCTCGTCGGTGTCATCCCACTCAAGCTCTGGCGGCACCTTCTGCTCATCGATAAACACCCGCTGGCGAATCTCGCGAACCGACCCGGGTGCCAGTTGCCAGCTGTATTTTCGAAATCTCAGATCCATGGCTTACTCGAAATAGATCGAGCCCTGGTTGTAGAGGTTAGTTAACAGCCCCAGCAAGGCTTCGTCGCCGGCAAATTCCGCCAGTGTCGCCATATCAATGCGGGAGCGGGCACAGAGCAGGGGGGCCAGCGGACGGGCATCGCCCTTGAGCAGAAACTGTTCGCCATCAACAAACAGGGCGGTCTCATCATTCAGCTCATGGTAAGCGAAGCGGGAGCCTTCGTTCCAGCGCAGCTGTTCGCCGGCCCGGATGGCTTCGGCCAGATCATCAGGCTCAGCCGGCTCGTCGGCAGGAACGACGATGTCCATGCTTTTGGGGGCGGTGGCGAACTGCCCGAACCAAAGGGCCAGATTGCGGCGATCACCGAGTTGCTCCCGAATCACGGCGTCGAGACGGTCGACTACATCGGCGCCGATGGTTCCGGGGTTCTCCTGAACGTGAAGATCCGGGTCATCCAGATGTTCAGCCGCTTTTTCCTTCTGGCTCAGGTAGTCGGTAAAGCTGGTCAGTACGTCGTCGACGGTAGGTGCCCGAAAACCCACAGACAGGGTAATGCAGTCGTCTTCCGCCACCCCATGATGGCCAACGCCCGGTGGCAGGTACAGCATGTCACCCGACGCCAGGGTCACGGTTTCTTCACCGTCCCAACTGCTCAGAATTCGTAAGGGTGTACCCTCTACCCGGGGCGATCTGTGGTCACAGTGTCCGCCGAAGGTCCAGCGTCGGTGGCCCTGGGCCTGCAGCAGAAACACGTCATACATATCGTAGTGGGGCCCAACGCTACCGCCTGTCGGTGCGTAGCTGGCCATGATGTCGTCCAGCCGCCAGTTGGGGATGAACCGGAAGTTGTCGAGCAGATCAGCGATTTCCGGTACCCAGTGGTCCAGGCCCTGGACCAGCAGGGTCCAGTCCTGCTCCGGCAGCTCGCTGAAACGATCGGGAGTGAACGGGCCATTGTGAAGCTGCCAGGGTTTTCCGGCATCGTTCTCGATGACGATGCGGGATTCAACGGCTTCCTCGCAGGCCAGTCCGGCCAGCTCATCCTGGCTGACCGGGCACTGAAAACCGGGAAACGCCTGGCGGATAACCAGTGGCTTTTTCTGCCAGTAGTCGCGCAGAAATTCATTGGCTGTCAGCCCGGCAAGCATATCCATGGTGTTGCTCCTGCCTAGATGTCTTTGGCCTGGTCGATCGCGTTACCGATGTAGTTGTCCGGGGTCAGGGCGCGCAGTTCGGCCTTCGCCTGTTCCGGGATCTCCAGGGTTTCCACGAAATTCTTGATGACTTCGGGTGTCATGGCCTTGCCGCGGGTCAAGTCCTTGAGCTTTTCGTAGGGTTTCTCGATGTTGTAACGGCGCATCACAGTCTGGATCGGCTCCGCCAGTACTTCCCAGGCGTTGTTCAGGTCTTCGTTCAGACGGGCCGGGTTGATTTCCAGCTTGCCCAGACCTTTGAGGGTCGCTTCGTAGGCAATCAGGCTGTGAGCAAAGCCAACGCCCAGATTGCGTAGTACGGTAGAGTCGGTCAGATCACGCTGCCAGCGCGAAATCGGCAGCTTGGCGGACAAATGGCTGAAGAGGGCATTGGCGATGCCCAGATTGCCTTCGGAATTCTCGAAGTCGATCGGGTTCACCTTGTGGGGCATGGTGGAGGATCCGATTTCACCGGCCACGGTCTTCTGCTTGAAGTAGCCCAGCGAGATATAGCCCCAGATATCCCTGTCCAGATCGATCAGAATGGTGTTGAAGCGGGCAATGGCATCGTAAAGTTCGGCGATGTAGTCGTGGGGTTCGATCTGGGTCGTGTACGGGTTCCAGTCGAGGCCCAGGCTCTCGATGAATTCTTCGGCGTTGGCAGCCCAGTCCACGTCCGGGTAGGCAGACAGGTGGGCGTTGTAGTTACCCACCGCACCGTTGATCTTGCCCATGATTTCCACTTCACGGATCTGCATCAGCTGGCGGCGCAGGCGATAGACCACGTTGGCCAGTTCCTTGCCGACCGTGGTCGGGGAGGCGGTCTGACCGTGGGTGCGGGATAGCATGGGCTGTTCAGCGTGCTCCCGGGCCAGCTCGGCCAGCTTTTCGACCAGGTTGTCCATGGCCGGCAGCAGGCCGTGATCCAGGCCTTCGCGCAGCATCAAGCCGTGGGACAGGTTGTTGATGTCCTCTGAGGTGCAGGCAAAGTGAACAAATTCGGTCACCGCGTGCAGCTCAGGCACGTCGGCAATTTTTTCTTTGATCAGGTACTCAACCGCTTTGACGTCGTGGTTGGTGGTGCGCTCGATTTCCTTGATTCGCTCAGCATCGGCCAGACTGAACTCGTTGACCATCTTGTCCAGAAACGCATTGGCTTCGGCGGAAAACGCGGGCACTTCGGTAATCGCCGGATGGGCAGCCAGTTTCTGCAACCAGCGGATTTCGACGGTTACCCGGTTACGGATCAGGCCGTATTCACTGAAAATACTGCGAAATACACTGACTTTGCTGCCGTAGCGGCCATCGACCGGAGAAATAGCGGTCAGGGCGGTGAGTTCCATCGAAAACCTCTCAGTTCATCAAAGAAAAAGCGGGACAGGAAAATGAAGCTGCTAATGATACACCAGCCGGCTCGCTGAATCAGCGCAGCAACTCCCGGGCATGGCTGATGACCTTCTTGCGGGTGAAAATGAGTTGCCAGCGGTGGCCGCCACTTTGCCTCCACAGCACGGCAGATCGGATGCCGGCCAGCAACAGGGCCCGTACCTTGTCTGCATTTTCATTACGCTGGAGTATCTGCGGGTTGCCGGTTACCTGAATGCGCAAACGGAAGGTGCTGATGGTATCTGCATAGATCGAGGCGAGATTGCCCAGAAGGTTGCTGTGACTGTAACCGAAATGGCTGGCGGTATGCCGGGCCTGCTCGATCCTGTTGCCGATAACGTCCAGCATGTCCGGGGAGCGTTTGAGTTTGGCTTCAAGCTGGATCAGGTTGAACACGTACCGCAGGATTTCTACGTCCTGAGGTTGGCCGTGCTGGGCCAGTACCGTTGAAAGTACCGTCAATCCTTCCCGTATGTCAGACAATTCGCCGCCGTAGACATCCAGCGTTGAGGCCGGGTTGGTGGCAAACAATGAGCGAATACAGGTTTCCAGGCTGTCTTCATTGCAGTTGCCGTTATGGGCAATCTGCTGCACCAGGGTCGCAGCCTGACACAGGCCGGCCAGCGCCAGGGTCTGGTCATGCAGGGAGCGGCTCATTTGTCAGATCCTTCACTTGCCAGGCGCTCAAGTCTTGCGGGTAAAGCTTCGTTATCGCGCCAGGTTTGCTCAATAACACCGCCGCCCAGGCACACCTCACCTTGATAGAAAACCACGGATTGACCGGGAGTTACGGCACGCTGGGCGTCGTCGAAGATGACCTTCACGCCACCGTCTATGACGGTAACCTCGCAATCCTGATCCGGTTGGCGATATCGGGTTTTCGCCTTGCAGCGGAACTTCTGTGCCGGAGGTTCGCCCGCCACCCAGTCAACAGGGCCCGAGACCAGTCCCCGCGAAAACAACAGTGGGTGATGCTTGCCCTGGACGGCAATCAATACGTTCCGGTTGAGATCCTTTTCTGCCACATACCAGGGGTCGTCGCCAAACTCCGCAAGACCGCCAATGCCAAGGCCCTGACGTTGCCCTATGGTGTGATACATCAGGCCTTGATGTTTGCCAATCACCGTGCCGTCGGGCGTTTCAATGTTGCCGGGCTGAGCGGGCAGGTACTGTTTCAGAAAATCGGTAAACTTCCGTTCCCCGATAAAACAGATTCCTGTCGAATCTTTTTTATCGTGAGTAACGAACCCTTGCTCTTCAGCAATCCGGCGAACCTCCGGCTTTTCCAGTTCGCCCACCGGAAACAGGGTGCGGGCGATGCGCTGGCCGGAGACGGCATGGAGGAAGTAACTCTGGTCTTTGTTGGGGTCCAGCCCCTTGAGCAACTGGGCCTTGCCGCTACCATCGTTGAGCGGGCGCTGGCGTGTGTAATGGCCGGTCGCGATATAGTCGGCGCCCAGAGTAACGGCGTAATCCAGAAATGCCCGGAATTTTACTTCCTTGTTGCAGAGGATGTCCGGATTGGGGGTTCGGCCGGCACTGTATTCCGACAGAAAATGCTCGAATACCCGGTCCCAGTACTCCGCGGCGAAGCTGGCGGTGTGCAGTTTGATGCCGATGGCGTCTGCAACAGCCTGGGCATCTGCCAGATCAGTCATTGCAGTACAGTATTCGGTCCCGTCGTCCTCGTCCCAGTTTTTCATAAACAGGCCTTCCACCTGGTACCCCTGATCTTTCAGGAGCCAGGCCGCAACGGAGGAATCCACGCCGCCGGACATGCCGACGATCACGCGGGTGTGCTCGGGGGATTGGGGCTCAGTATTCTGGGTCATTTCGTCTGGGAACCGGTCAAAAGCGCGAATTTTAACATCATCCGGTGATTACGTCTGTCCATCCACAACCACATCAAGGGGGAATTTGCGTCCGTTTCGGTAATCCTCGATGCACTGGAGCACCAGGGGGCTTCGAAGCTGGTCACCGAGTTTCCGGATTTCCTCCGGCGTCAGCCAGTGAGGGCCGATGATGCCGGTATCAAGCTTGTCGGTGGCGTGCCGGAGGGCTTTGGCGGCATAACAGAACCGGTAGTAGGTGACACCATTGGCGGGGGCCTTGTAGGTGTAGATGCCGAGGAAATAAACCGGTTCTATCTCCCACCCGGTCTCTTCGAGGGTTTCCCGGCGTACGGCATCCAGAATGGCCTCGTTCTCCTCGATATGGCCTGCGGGTTGATTGAAAACCACCTTCCCGCCACTGACTTCCTCAACCAGAAGAAACCGGCCCTGATCGTCTTCAACAACCACCGCCACGGTGGCATGGGGTTTCCAGGTCATGATCGGTGACGCCTCCTTTTGGGCCTGGTTGATAGTTTCGGGGGAGTGTCGGGCAGATTGACCGTAACACTTCGGTATTCGCCGGGCTTCAGGTTATCCAGGGTCCAGTCCCCGATGCGGACCCGGATCAGTCTCAAGGTAGGGTAGCCCACCGCCGCCGTCATTCGGCGAACCTGCCGGTTTTTGCCTTCGGTAATAGTCAGCGCCAGCCAAGTGGTAGGCACATTCTGTCGAAATCTCACCGGCGGATTGCGGGGCCACAGGTCGGGTGTTTCAAGTCGCTCCGCTCTGGCCGGCCGCGTGATTCCGTCTTTCAACACGACACCTTTGCGAAGCTTGTGCAGGGCCTCGTCTGTGAGCTCACCTTCGACCTGAACCCAGTAAGTCTTGGGCATTTTGTTGGTGGGCGATGCGATACGATGCTGTAATGCGCCCTGGTCGGTGAGCAGTAAAAGCCCTTCGGAATCGTAATCGAGTCGACCGGCCGGATAAACGCCGGGTTGGTCAATCCAGTCGGCTAGGGTAGCTCTGGGAGGGCTGGCGCGCTCGTCGGTAAACTGACTCAATACGTGAAACGGCTTGTTGAAGAGAATCAGCTTCGCCATAGGTGAAGTCCTGTGCCGGAAATGCGCGAAAGCGCCAAGACTACTGCAATCACCGTTGATTAAAAAGCACGAAGCCTCCCCACCGGCAGAACCGGCGGGAAAAGGAAAGAAAGGGCAGGCTGCCGGCGTTGGCTGAGGGCTTCAGGCAACGCCTGGCATCAGCCGTTTACAGCACGGGGCGTGTAGCTCTCGTTGCTGTTGCTGGATTGAGCCGCCTGATCCGACGAATTCGATGCCGTTTTTGCCCCGGTCTCTCTGGACGGAACCTCGTCCGGAACAATGTTAATGGCGTGGACGCCCTTGTCACTGGGCTTCTTGTCGAACGTTACCGTCTGACCGGCCTTGAGGGTTTTGTAGCCATCCATCTGGACTGAGGAGAAATGGGCAAACAGGTCATCGCTGCAGCCATCTTCAATGATGAAGCCGTATCCCTTGGCATTATTGAACCATTTGACTTTGCCTCTTGGCATGATGAACTCCCCTGTTCCTTTGCTGTCACTTTGGGAGGCGCTGACTGTTCCTCTGTACTTGGTGCCCGTGTATGGCGGGCAAGTTCCAGAGGCTCGGCAGGTGCTCCCTTATTATTGGTCTTGTGTGTTGAATTCACAGCGCCCTGGTGGCGCCGGAACTGTTGCCAACAACGTGAAACCGGTATTGGCTGTGGTTTCCGGTTACACGATGAAGTATGAGTTTACATTCTTTAACAATGCACATTAACTGTCGGCCAAACCGGCGCCTGAGTCAAGTGCCGGATACTGCGGAACAGGTGGTTCTGGCAGGTCTGTAAGCGGTATCATGTTCGTATTGATAAACAACGCACGCTTGTGGGCAGTGTTGGCTTGAAAACACGCTGCCACGCATCCACATTTAAGTCAGGAACCGAATAACCGGTATATGGAACCATGCGGACAATTGAGAATTCTCTACTAGTATTCAATCAGGGGGAGGATGAACAACCCGGTCGCCATGAGGGGGTCAGTGTTGCGCCGGAGAAGCCTGCCCTGAAGCGCCCGGCGCGTTACCGGGTTGTGCTTCTGAATGATGATTACACACCCATGGATTTTGTGGTGGACGTACTGATGAAGTTCTTCGCCATGAACGAAGAAAAGGCGACGCAGGTGATGCTGCTCGTCCATACGCAGGGAAAAGCCGTATGTGGGGTATATACCCGAGACATCGCGGAAACAAAGGCAGCACAGGTGAACCAGTATTCCTCGGAATGCGAACATCCGCTCCTTTGCGAGATTGAACGTGCGGACTGACAGACGTTGGGGTGGCCCATGCTGAGTAAAGATCTGGAAATTACGCTGAATACGGCCTTCAAAAATGCGAGGGACAAGCGTCATGAATTCATGACGGTAGAGCATTTGTTGCTGGCCCTTCTCGACAACGAATCGGCAGTGGGTGTCCTGAAAGCCTGTGGTGCAGACCTGAAGCGCCTTGAGGAAGAGTTGGTAGAGTTTGTGGACTCCACCACCCCCCTGATCCCTAGCTCCGACAGTGAGCGCGAAACCCAACCCACTTTGGGGTTCCAGCGGGTACTGCAGAGAGCGGTATTCCATGTGCAGTCGTCTGGCAAGAAGGAGGTAACCGGAGCAAACGTACTGGTAGCCATCTTCAGTGAGCAGGAAAGCCAGGCGGTTTATGTGCTGAAAAAACAGAATATTGCCCGGATTGACGTGGTTAATTTCGTATCCCATGGTATCTCCCGGGTTCAGGGAGCAGAGGACCAGGAAGGCGCGGATCACGCTGCCCAGGACGAAGCAGCGGAAGAGGGCGGTCATTCCCGTCCGCTGGAGAGCTACGCCACTAACCTCAACGAACAGGCACGGCAGGGTCGTATTGATCCGCTGATTGGCCGTGAGCATGAGGTTGAGCGGGTGGTACAGATTCTGGTTCGCCGCCGCAAGAACAACCCCTTGCTGGTGGGCGAGGCCGGCGTTGGCAAGACAGCCATTGCCGAGGGTCTGGCCAAGAGGATTGTGGACGGGCAGGTGCCGGAGATTATTTCGGATGCCGTCGTCTACTCACTGGATATGGGCGCGTTACTGGCCGGTACCAAGTATCGTGGCGATTTTGAAAAACGCCTCAAGGGCCTTTTGAGTGACCTGAAGAAGCAGAATCATGCCATTCTGTTCATCGATGAGATCCACACCATCATCGGTGCCGGATCTGCGTCGGGCGGCGTGATGGATGCCTCCAACCTGCTTAAACCTATGCTCAGTTCAGGCGAACTCCGTTGCATTGGTTCGACCACGTTTCAGGAGTTCCGCGGTATTTTCGAGAAAGACAGCGCCCTGGCGCGTCGCTTCCAGAAAATTGATGTCAACGAGCCGAGCGTTGAGGACACTTACCAGATCCTCAAGGGTCTCAAGCCGAACTTCGAGAAACATCACGATCTCAAGTACACCGACAAGGCGTTGCGGGTAGCCGCAGAGCTGGCAGACCGGTACATCACCGACCGGCACCTGCCGGACAAGGCCATCGACGTGATCGACGAAGCCGGTGCACGGCAGCGGCTGCAGCCGGAAGACAAGCGCAAGAAGACCATTGACGTGACCGACATCGAAGACGTGGTCGCCAATATTGCGCGAATTCCGCCGAAGAATGTTTCCACCAGCGACAAGGATCTGCTGCGCAATCTTGAGCGCGATCTGAAAATGGTGGTGTTCGGTCAGGATCCGGCGATCGAATCCCTGTCAACCGCCATCAAGCTGGCTCGGGCAGGCCTGAAAGCGCCTGAGAAGCCGGAAGGTGCCTTCCTGTTCGCCGGGCCGACCGGTGTCGGTAAAACGGAAGTCACCAAGCAACTGGCGAAGGTGCTGGGCATCGAGCTTGTTCGCTTCGATATGTCAGAGTACATGGAGCGTCATACTGTCTCACGCCTGATTGGCGCACCTCCGGGCTATGTCGGCTATGACCAGGGCGGCCTGCTGACCGAAGCGGTCAACAAGCATCCGCACTGCGTGTTGCTGCTGGATGAGATCGAGAAGGCGCATCCTGAAGTCTTCAATCTGCTGCTGCAGGTGATGGACCACGGCACCCTGACGGATAACAATGGCCGTAAGGCGGATTTCCGCCACGTGATTCTGGTGATGACCACCAACGCGGGCGCTGAAAGCATGGCCCGTCGCTCGATCGGCTTCAATGAGCAGGATCACAGCACCGACGGCATGGAGGTGATCAGCAAAACCTTCACGCCGGAGTTCCGCAATCGACTGGATGGCATTATCCAGTTCGCCGATCTGCAGAAGGACACCATCACTCACGTGGTGGACAAGTTCCTTACCGAGCTCCAGGCGCAGCTGGACGAGAAGCATGTTGTGCTTCACGTTGATGATGCGGCCAAGCTCTGGCTGGCGGAAAAAGGCTATGACGTGACCATGGGGGCCCGGCCGATGGCGCGCCTGATCCAGGACAAGATCAAGCGCCCGCTGGCGGAGCAGATCCTGTTCGGTCGGTTATCGGAGCACGGCGGTGATGTATTCATCCAGCTCAAGGACGACGAGCTGACCTTTGATTACGAGGACGAACCGGCTGAAGCCGTGTGATACAAAAAAGCCCCGCATTTGCGGGGCTTTTCAGATGTCAGCCTGGCCGATTAACGGGCGCGGTATACGATGCGGCCCTTGCTGAGGTCGTAGGGAGTCAGCTCAACCTTGACCTTGTCACCAGTCAGAATGCGGATGTAATTCTTGCGCATTTTTCCGGAGATGTGTGCAGTCACAACGTGGCCGTTGGACAGCTCAACGCGGAACATGGTGTTGGGAAGGGTGTCGATAATAACGCCTTCCATTTCAATGACATCTGATTTCGCCATTCAGTAGAAACCTCGTTCGGAATACTTTTCGGTGATTTTAAATTGCGCAATTCTGCCTGAATTCTCCACGTTTGGCAAAACTCAGTCGGTCGACATCTCGCGCCAGTGGCCATCCCGCAAGGCCTCAATGGGCTTAAAGCGGGTTTTATAGTTCATTTTCCGGCATTCTTTTATCCAGTACCCCAGATACAGATGCGGCAATTCCCGCCGTTTGGCTTCCTCAATCTGCCAGAGCACGGCAAAAGTGCCCAGGCTCCGGTGCTCCAGTTCCGGGGCGAAGACGGTGTAGATGGCTGAGAGGCCATCATCCAGCAGGTCAACGGCTGCCAATCCCACCAGGTCACCATCAAGAGACATTTCAAGGAACCAGGAGTCGGTAGCCCCCTCCACGAGGAATGAGGTAAATTGCTCTCTTGAAGGTGGATGCATGTCACCGTCGCGATGACGCTCCTCTATATAGTGGGCATACAGCCGGTAATAGCGTTCACTGAATGCTGCTGGCACCAGCTTGCAGTCGAGGTCAGCATTTTTGCGAAGCACCCGGCGTTGATTCCGGTCTGGCTCGAATTGGCCTACCTGCAGGCGTACCGGAACACACGCGTTACAGCTTTCACAGTGCGGACGGTAGTAATGTGAGCCGCTGCGGCGGAAACCCAGTGCGGTTAACTGGCTGTAGAGTTTTCTGTCGATGTGGGCGCGTGGGTCCACAAACATAGTGGTCGCTTCACGGTCTGGCAGGTAACTGCATTCGTGAGGAGGGGTGGCAAAGAAAACGAGCGTTCTGAGATTACTCATTTCACCTCCGGGCTGGGCCATTGCCAGCTGAAGTTCCAGTCTGGCTGGTCTGGTTTCCGATCGACACATGCCCTGAGTATAGATAAAAACTCGGCTCTCGGAATACTGCGCGCGCCCATCGTCAGCAGGTGGTCGCTCTCTACCTGGCAATCCATGAGCTGGTAACCCCATTCGCCGAGCTGGTGGGCCAGATGCACCATCAGTACTTTAGAGGCGTTGGTTTCCAGTGAAAACATGGATTCGCCGAAGAAGCAGCGGCCGATAGCCAGTCCGTACATGCCGCCTGCGAGCTCATTGTTGCGATTCCAGACTTCAATGGAGTGGGCGATACCACGTTTATGCAGTTCGGTATACGCTGCCATCATGTCGTCAGTAATCCAGGTGCCCTCAGCGCGGGTGTTTGCGCAGAGCCGAATGATCCGGCCGAAGCATTGATCGGTGGTGATATGGAAGCGACGCTGGTTCAGCGTCCGGCGCAGGCTCCGGGAGATGTGGATGTCAGAGGGAAACAGCACGCAGCGGGGGTTCGGTGACCACCAGAGAATGGGCTGGTCGTCACTGAACCAGGGGAAAATGCCATTTCGATAGGCCAGAATCAGGCGTTCCGGAGACAGGTCGCCACCCAGGGCAAGCAGGCCATCGGGATCCTCCAGCGCTTCTTCTGCCGGAGGAAACCAGAATTGATCAGGGTCCAGCCAGGGTAGCGACGTCATTCTGCTCCTGAGCAGTTAGCCTTGTTGATCAAGAAACTTTTCGGCGTCGAGCGCAGCCATGCAACCAAACCCGGCGGACGTCACAGCCTGCCGATAGACGTGATCGGCTACGTCGCCAGCCGCGAACACGCCTGGAATGCTGGTCTGGGTGGCCATGCCGTCCAGGCCGGAGCGAATCCGGATGTAGCCGTTAGCCATATCCAGTTGCCCTTCAAACAGGCTGGTATTCGGCTTGTGGCCGATTGCGATGAATACGCCGGCCAGCTCCAGATCCTGGGTGCTGCCATCTTTGGTGTTCCGGATGCGCATGCCGGTAACACCGGTGCCATCGCCGAGCACTTCGTCCAGGGTGTGATCCCAGATGATGTTGACGTTGCCGTTTTCTGCTTTCTCGAAGAGTTTGTCCTGAAGGATCTTCTCGGCCCGAAGCTTGTCACGGCGATGAACCAGGGTGACTTCATCAGCGATGTTCGAGAGATACAGCGCCTCTTCCACAGCGGTATTGCCGCCGCCGATAACCGCGACTTTCTGCTTGCGGTAGAAGAAGCCGTCACAGGTGGCGCAGGCCGACACGCCCTGACCCTTGAACTTCTCTTCCGACTCAAGCCCCAGATACATGGCAGAGGCGCCAGTGGCAATGATCAGAGCGTCGCAGGTGTATTCGCCGTTGTCGCCTTTGAGCCGGAACGGGCGGTTGTTCAGGTCAGCTTCGTTGATGGTGTCGTACACGATGCTGGTTTCAAAACGCTCGGCGTGCTTCTGCATGCGCTGCATGAGCTCGGGGCCCTGAACGCCGTCATTGTCGCCCGGCCAGTTGTCTACGTCAGTGGTGGTGGTTAGCTGGCCGCCAACTTCGATACCGGTGATCAGGGTCGGGTTCAGGTTGGCGCGCGCGGCATAGACTGCAGCGGTGTAGCCGGCCGGGCCGGAGCCAAGAATGATCAGTCGGGAATGTCGGGTTTCGCTCATCTGTGTCTCACTGGAATGAAGTATGCGTATTCGACGGCTCTCCTCTGTCCGTGCCGAGGGCAGAACAGGAACCGCTCATCTGAAAACTGGCAAAAGGCTAACATGAAATGACCGGACTGCCATTTGTTTACGCCAATGCGGCTTATAAAACCTTGCTATGTGGTCAGACCCGGATTATTCAAGCACCGATACGGTCGTTAACAGCTGGCGCACCCGCTCCCGGGCTTTACCGGATTCTCCCTGTTCCAGCCGGTGCTCGGCTACGGCGGGGAAGACGGCCTGCACGTCGTCGGGCAGTACGTGATTACGACCTTCCATCAGTGCCCATGCTTTGGCGGCTCGCAGCAGGCCGAGGCCCGCCCTCGGGGACAAGCCGTAAAGCAATCCGGGCATGCGCCGGCTCTGCTCGAGTAGGCGTTGCAGGTAATCCAGCAAAGCCGGGCTGGCGGATACCTTTTCCACGGCCTGCTGCAAGGCCACCAGCTCATCGTGCGGGAGTATGGCCTGCAAACGATCGGTAAGGTGTTTGCGGTCTTCGCCCTCCAGCAACTCCCGTTCCGCTTTCGGGTCGGGGTAGCCCAACCGAAGGCGCATCAGAAACCGGTCAAGCTGGGATTCAGGCAGGGGAAAGGTGCCGCCTTGCTCTATGGGGTTCTGGGTTGCGATCACAAAGAACGGGGTAGGTAGTGGTCGGGTTTCCCCCTCAATGGATACCTGCCTTTCTTCCATGGCTTCCAGCAGGGCGCTTTGGGTGCGCGGTGACGCGCGGTTGATTTCGTCTGCCAGAACCACCTGGGCGAAGATGGGGCCGGGGTGAAACACGAGCCCGCCGGCCTGCTTGTCATACATGGAGTAGCCGAGGACGTCTGCAGGCAGCAGGTCATTGGTGAACTGGATTCGCTGATAGCTTAACCCCATGATTTTTGCCAGCGCATGGGAGAGGGTGGTCTTGCCCATGCCCGGAATATCTTCAATCAACAGGTGGCCGCGGGCAAGCAGGCCGCAGAGCGCCAGACGAACCTGATTCTCCTTGCCCAGCAGTACCTTGTTAAGGGCGCTGACGACCGTGTCCATTTTCTGTTTCATGCCGGTTTCAGTCCCTTACCCGTTTCAGAATGTCGCCGTAGGCATCGATGCGCCTGTCCCTGAGGTACGGCCAGATTCTCCGGATGGATTCGGTGCGCTGGCGGTTCAGGGTTACCGACAGGATACACTCGTCAGTCTCGTTGCCGCGGGCCAGAAACTCGCCCTGAGGGCCACAGATGAAACTGTTCCCCCAGAACCGGATGCCATCGCTTTGGCCGGAAGGATCTGGCTCGGTCCCAACGCGATTCGGGGCGATAACCGGAAGGTTGTTGGCTACCGCATGGCCACGCTGAACGGTCACCCAGGCGTCCAGTTGCCGGGCCTGTTCGTCTGGATCGTCGGTCACATCCCAGCCAATGGCGGTCGGGTAGATCAGTATTTCCGCGCCGGCCAGTGCCATCAGCCGGGCCGCTTCCGGGTACCACTGGTCCCAGCACACCAGCACGCCCAGTTTGCCAACCGACGTCTGGATAGGTGTAAACCCACTGCGACCATCGTTGAACGTGGCATCGCCGGGGGTAAAGTAGAATTTCTCATAAAAGCCCGGGTCGTCCGGGATGTGCATTTTCCGGTACAGCCCGGCCAGGCTGCCATCGGTGTCGAACACCACAGATGTGTTGTGGTAAACGCCATTCATGCGCCTTTCAAAAATAGAACCCACAAGCACAACGCCTAATTCTTTTGCGAGACCAGACAGATAGTTGCTGGTGGGCCCGGGAATGGGCTCGGCAAGCTCAAAAATGGCGGTGTCTTCGGTCTGGCAGAAATACTGGGTGGCGTGCAGCTCCTGCAGGACAATCAACTGCGCGCCATCCGCCGCAGCCTGCCGTATCAGGCGTTCGGATGTCGCGAGACTCTGGTTCTTGTCGGGACTGCAGGTTTGCTGAATGGCGGCGACCTTCAGGTTGGAGCTGGTGTTCGTGCTGGTCATACCGTTACCACCCCCGCAGGAATTTGCATGGTTACGCAGTGCAGACTGCCGTGTTGGTAAATAAGCGGGCGGCAGTCAATCGGAATAATCTCCCGGTCTGGGAAGATGCCCGTCATGATGCGGACGGCTTCTTCGTCCTGCGGCACATCGTAGACTGGCAGCAGAACTGCGCCGTTGATGATCAGGAAGTTGGCGTAGGTGGCTGGCAACCGTTCGCCGTCCTCATCGTAAATCGGGTCGGGCCAGGGCAGGGGCGTCAGGCGATAGGGGGTGCCGTCGGCCTGACGGAATTCCTGCAATTCTTCTTCCATCGCCGCCAGGGCGCTGTAGTGCTCGTCCGCAACATCCGGGCAGGTCACATAGCAGATATGATCAGGCGCGCAGAACCGTGCCAGGGTATCGATGTGGCTGTCGGTATCGTCGCCCGCCAGATATCCGTGGTTGAGCCAGAGAATACGATCGACCCCGAGAACCTCCTCCAGCAATTGCTCGATAGCCGTCCGATCCATGGATGGGTTTCTGGACGGAGTCAGCAGGCACTCGCTGGTAGTGAGCAAGGTGCCGGCGCCATCGGATTCTATAGAGCCGCCTTCCAGGACAAAATCTACTGGCTGCAGTGGGTGTTTGCCGAAAACGCCCGCGTTCGCCAGGTGCCGGTTGAGGGCATCGTCTTTTTCCCAGGGAAATTTGTCTCCCCAGGCATTGAACCGGAAGTCCAGCAGTGTGGGGCCGTCGGCGGTATCCACGGTGATGGGGCCGTGGTCCCTGGCCCAGGTGTCGTTGGCCGGGGCGGGCACGGTGATCACGCGGCCGGGTAACCCGTTGGCTTCGGCATGAGCATTCAGTTGTTGGCCAAGTTGCTGGAGACGTGCCACGAATTCGCAGCTGATCACCAGATGTTCAAAACGGAGGACCGCTTTGGCAATGGCCTCGAACACGGGCTCTACGTCGGCCATTCGCCTCGCCCAGTCGGTTCCGGGATGAGGCCACGTCAACATGACTGCGCTTTGGGGAGCCCACTCCGCAGGCAACGTACGTCTGGAAGTCACTGTATAAGTCACCTTGGTTTTGCAAAAGCCGCCATTCTATCTGAGCAATGCAGCCAGTGCATTGTCATTCCCTGGTCAGATGCTCTTCCTGTGTGATGATGCGGGTGACGGTCAGTCTTTGTGTTGCTTTACCACGGCATGTATTACGCGGTTGCCTTCGAAATAGACGACAAAATTCTGATAATGCCACTGACTGATGGGCGGTGCCCCGACCGGGCCTTTGATGTCCTGGGGCGCGCCCCAGCGATTACGTACGGAATCCTCGCTCATGCCGTTCGCGGGCAGGCTGATCTGGCTCCTGTCGGCCTGGCTGCCCACAGGAACTCTCAGTTCCTCGGCATGGGCCAGTGTCGCTGAACCGGCGAATACAGCGGTAGCCAGAACGGCAGCAGCCATCACGTTGCGGTAGTTTGTCATAGAGGATTCTCCAATAATGCCTGATTACTGCGCACGGTCTGCGGCAGATGAATAAAACGTAATATCCCGAAAAGTTTAGCAAAAGTCAGCACTTTTTCAGCATCTTACTCTTTTTGTCGTTGTCGAATCTGCCAACGCATCACATGGCGGGCAATTTGCTGGCGGTCGCTGTCATCCAATTCGACAAACAGCGTGTGAACCCGTGTCTCGCCTTGGTTGTCCTGCTCGATGTCGAGCACTTCGGCAATCGCTCTGGGCTGGTACAACTCTGGTGGTAAGGTCATTCGAACGGCCAGTCGGTCCCCGGCGCCAAAGGCTGCTGTGGGCCAACTGAATGAGAGCCCGCCCTCACTCAGGGTCACATCCTGCCAGTCCTCCGGTTGCAACGGATTTTGCTCAAAGGCGATAATGCGCGCCAGCGTATCGACCTTGCTGTTCAGGGATTTCACCAGCCCGGCCAGCAGGCGGTCGCGCTCAGCCAGGCTCGCCAGGTGTGCACGTACGTCCTGGTCCAGCCTCCGGAACTCGGTTTTCAGGGCTTCCAGTGGTGAGTTGTTGAACGGGTCGTCGCCGGGATGGGCGTCGTCCAGGCGGCGTACCTCAAGCCCGATACGGTCGTCTATCCGGAAGAACTCCCGGCGCTCCCGTTGGCTGTCTCCGCTCGGTGGCGTTTTATTCTGGCTTGGCATCCTGTCTCCGGACGGGTTTTTATTGATGATAGAACAGTTTAGCAGTTTCCCGACGGCGGGTAAGAGGCCTGGCAAATCTCCGGGCCAGGTAATGATCGAGGCCGGCAGGGAATCAATAATCGACGGACCGCAAGGTAGCGACAGGCACCCCTACATGTTCAGACCCTTATCGTTTTATATTGGGCTGCGATACACCGCCGCCAAACGACGCAATCACTTCATCTCCTTTATCTCCCTGACCTCAATGATTGGCCTGATGCTGGGCGTTGCGGTACTGATCATCGTGCTCTCGGTCATGAACGGGTTCGATCGCGAACTCAAACAGCGCATTCTGGGGATGGTGCCCCATGCCACGATCCAGGGTGCCTCCGGCCCCCTCGAGAACTGGCAGGAGATTGACCAGAGAGTAGAAGCCTACCCCCGGGTGCTGGCGGCTGCGCCTTTCATTCAGGGTCAAGGCATGGTGACCGGCGGTGGCAACGTCCGGGGCGTTATGCTCAACGGTGTCCTGCCGGAGCAGGAGGCCAGCGTTTCGATTATCGAGAACCATTTTATCGAAGGCAGCCTTGAGGAACTTCGGTCCGGGGAATTCGGAATCATCATTGGCCGGTTGATGGCAAACAGCCTTCGACTGGGGGTAGGCGATAAACTCACGGTGGTATTACCGGAAGCCTCGGTAACGCCGGCCGGCGTGTTGCCCAGGCTCAAGCGCTTTACCGTCAAGGGTATTTTCAGCGTTGGTGCTGAGCTTGATGGGAACTACGCGCTGATTCATATGGATGATGCGGCGCGTTTGATGCGTACCGGTGGCCGCGCGGAGGGTATCCGGCTTTTAATGGATGACCTGTTTGCGGCGCCCAAAGTTGTCAATGAGGTTGCCCGGACCCTGGGAGGCCGCTATTACGTATCGGACTGGACCCGCACCCACGGCAACCTGTTTCAGGCAATCCGCATGGAAAAAACCATGATCGGGTTGCTGTTGATGTTCATTGTCGCTGTGGCGGCCTTCAACATTGTGTCAACGCTGGTCATGGTGGTGACCGACAAGACCGCTGATATCGCCATCCTGCGAACCATGGGCGCCACGCCCGGGCGCATTATGAGGATCTTTATCATCCAGGGTGCCGTGATTGGTGTGTTTGGCACGCTCACAGGTACTGCATTGGGGATTTTCGGCGCCCTGAACATCAGTGGCTTTATCTCGTGGCTTGAATCGGCACTGGGGCATCAGTTTCTCAGCGCTGATGTCTATTTCATCAGCTACCTGCCGTCGCAGCTCCAGTTGCAGGATGTACTGATTATCAGCGGTGCGGGCCTTGCCATGAGCCTGCTGGCAACTATCTATCCGGCCTGGCGTGCGTCGCGGGTCGAACCGGCGGAGGCATTGCGTTATGAGTGACGGGCAGACGACATCTCTGGTGATTGATTGTCAGAAGGTTACCCGCACCTACAGTGAAGGGCCGGAAACACTGACGATTTTCTCGGACATCTCACTTCAGGTTAAGGCCGGCGAGACGGTTGCCATTGTGGGCAGTAGCGGGGCAGGGAAAACCACCTTGCTGAACCTTCTGGGCGGTTTGGATCGCCCTTCCTCAGGCCATATACGGATCTGTGGCAAGGATATTCATCAGCTATCTGAAGCAGGCCGGGCGCGGTTCCGGAATCAGCACCTGGGATTTGTGTATCAGTTCCATCATCTGCTGCCGGAATTTACCGCACTTGAGAATGTCATGTTGCCCTGCGCGCTTGGTGGCATGCCACCCAGGCAGGCCCGCCCGAAGGCGGAGCAACTGCTGCAACGGGTGGGTCTGGGTGAGCGGCTCAGGCACAAACCCGGCGAGTTGTCCGGTGGTGAGCGTCAGCGGGTAGCGATCGCCAGGGCGTTGGTTAACAGCCCGGAGTGTGTGTTGATGGATGAGCCTACCGGCAATCTGGATGAGCACACAGGGGAGGGTATTCGTGCCCTGATCGGCGACCTGCGTGATAATTCCGGGACGTCATTTATCATGGTTACCCACGATATGACCATGGCCCGGAGCCTGGGAAGGGTACTGCGACTGGAGCAGGGGCGATTGGTTCAGGAGGCCTGATTGCTCGCGGGCGTTCGCTTGATGCGCTGGCGACGCCGTAATTGCCATTCAGTGCGGATCTTGCGGCGCCAGAGATACTGGATGATCAGGTAGGCGACGCAGGCGGTCACCGTGGCCAGAACCAGGGAACCCAGGTACAACGGCACGCCGATATCGATCAACCGGTGGCTGATCCAGTCCCAGGAAAGCTCGAATTCGAACGCCAGAACCGGCCGATTGAGTATCCAGGCCCCCACCTTGTAATTGAAGTAGAACATCGGGGGCATGGTCAGCGGATTGCTGATCCAGACCAGAACCACGGATAGAGGCAGGTTGGCGTTAAACCAGATGGCGCAGAATGCGGCTGCCAGCATCTGGAAAGGCATCGGAATAAAACAGAACCAGACGCCCACCAGGAAGGCCCTGGCAACACAGTGCCGGTTGATGTGCCACAGGTTGGGTTCATGGAGGATATCGCCCAGAAAACGCAGCGATTGCATCGACTGCACCTTTTCAGGGGTGGGCAAATACCGTTTCATGAACTTCTTCGGCATAGGAAGTTCGGCCTGTTTCCTGGCTTTGAGTAATCACTGGCACCCAGAGGCTGCCAGCGCTATCGAAAATCGGAGGACAAGGATTGTCCGAAAACCCAGTTTCCAACCGGGTCAGCAGGCTCGGTGTTGGACTCGCCAGCATTCTCGCCTTCTCTTGCGGCGTTATCTTACTGTATCGGCTCGCAACCTTGCCACCATATCCATGGCTGTTTGTGCTCGTTGGGTTAATGTTGCTGGCTGTGGCCTGTCGATGCCAGTGCATACAGAGGCTCGGCCCCGTGGTGGTTGCTGCGATGCTGGGGCTGGTCTGGGCCGGCTGGAATGCCGATATGAGACTGGCCGAACGCCTGCCTTCGGAGTGGGAAGCCAAGCGCATTGTGGTTTCCGGCTATCTCTGTGATTTGCCGACGCCGGGAAGCTTTGACAGTCTGAGATTCGGATTCTGTGTCTTGAACTGGCAGACACCTGGCGTGTCGGTAGATGACAACTTGCCCCGCGTCCTCCGACTATCCTGGTACGGCAGGGAGGGGCGCAGGCTACCCGACCATCGCCTGACACTGGAGGTCTCTCTCAAGCGACCTCACGGTAACCTCAATCCAGTAGGGTTTCGCTACGAAGACTGGTTGTTCCGCCACGGTTATCGGGCGACCGGTTCCGTCAAACGGGTATCTGCTGCACCGGAGCTGGTATGCGCACTGCAATGTCAGTACCACGCCTGGCACTGGCGAGCATCAAAGAAGTTGCAGCATTGGTTTGGTGAAGCGGAATACTACCCCCTGATTGCGTCTCTGCTAATGGGTAACCGGGGTTCTCTGGAAGATCATCACTGGCAGGTACTCAAGTCGACCGGCACCATTCATCTGGTGGCTATTTCTGGTTTGCATCTGGGTCTGGTGGCGGTCGGAGTTGGTCTGTTGGCGCGCTGGGGCTTGCTGTTGCTGCCGGTTGGTTGTCTGAGTGAGCAGGGCCGGCGTTCTCTGGTTTTTCTGGTGGTTGTGCTCAGCTGCCTTGTCTATTCGCTGTTGGCCGGTTTTACCGTACCAACCCGGCGGGCCCTGGTGATGGTGGTTGCCGGCGGCTGGTATCTGCTGAAGGCAAGACAACAGAGCGGCTGGCGGCCCTTTGTGCTGGCTCTGGCAGTGGTGCTTCTGATGGATCCGTTTGCGCCTCTGGACCAGGGTTTCTGGTTGTCTTTTGGCGCTGTCGGGGTGCTGCTGGCGGTATTTTCAGGGCGTCTGGGTTCGTCGGGTTGGTTATCGGCTTTGTTGATAGCCCAGTTGGCGGTCTTTGTCGGGTTGTGGCCAATGTTGATGCTGGTGCATCAGGGCCAACCTCTTGCAGGCTTCGCGGCCAATCTATTGGCGGTGCCCTGGGTGTCGTTTGCCGTCATGCCGGTACTGTTCCTGGGGTCCATCATCGCCCTTCTTTCCGGGGGGTGGCTCCTGCCCTGGGTGTCGGCCGGGTTTGACCTTGTCCTGGGGGCGCTATGGTGGTGGCTTGAGCTGGTGGCCCGGTTCCCGGCAGGACAGATGCAGCCTCTGCCGATGCCATTGGCAGCGGGTTTGGCGTTGCTGGCGCTTTGGGGGATTCGCTGGAGGGACTGGCGATGGCGGGCATTGCTGGGCGTTACCTTCCTGTTGCTCAGTGTTCCCTGGTCAGGTGCAGGAATAGACAATTCCGTGGCACGGGCACCTGAAGTCCGTGTGATGGATGTGGGGCAGGGGCTGTCGGTTGTGGTTCGCGCCGGTGGCCGGGTGATGGTGTATGACACCGGGCCGGAAGTTGCGGGCGTCTACTCCGCCGCCGATTCGGTGCTGGTGCCGAATCTTCGGGCAATGGACGTCGAGGTTATTGATCTGCTGGTCTTGAGCCATGCTGATAATGACCACGCCGGCGGTCTCGAGACGTTGTCTGAGCACTTCGCGATCAAAAGGGTGATTTCCGGAGAGCCTGCTCTTATTGCTGGGCGCGTGCCGGTGACGGTGGAAGGTTGTCGCCCGGGGAATATCCGGTGGCCGGGTCTGGTGATGTCGCTGTGGCAAAATCCGTTGCCTGCGGACGGGAATGACGCTTCGTGCGTGATACGCGTTTACCACCCGCCCAGCAACAGCGACTTCGTATTGACCGGGGACATCAGCCGGAAGGTTGAGCAACTGATGCTCGGTGGCGGCGGCCCAGAGTGGCTTGAGAACCGCGTTGCGCAGCGGGTGGTGCTGGCGCCACACCATGGCAGCAAAACTTCATCTTCAACACGCTGGGTACAGGCGGTGGCGCCGGATCAGGTGATCTACACAGCGGGCTACCGGCACCATTTCGGGCATCCGCATCCGGAAGTAACCGGTCGGTACCGCGCCAGTGGTGCAGTGCCGTTGAACACGGCCTGCTCCGGCCAGATCACACTCAGGTTCGCAGATTCAGGCCTGCTTATAAGTGAACTCTGGCAGACACAGCCTTTCTGGATAGCGTCTCCGGGGCTTGCCAGGAGTGAATGTAAAATACCGTGACAATCCGGGTGTGGCCTGCACCGGCAGCTATGCTAAAGTAGCGCGGCTTGTAACTAATCAGGGAGATCAAGCGTGTTCGAGCTGTTGAAAGCCGGTGGCATCCTGATGGTGCCCATTGTTGCCTGTTCCATCCTGGCACTTGCCATCATTCTGGAACGAATCTGGACCTTGCGGGCCTCTCGGGTCGCGCCCCCGCAGTCTATTAACGAACTCTGGCGCTGGATCAAGAAAAAAGAGCTTAACGGTCGCAAGCTGAAAGCCTTGCAGGCATCTTCGCCACTTGGCCGGATTCTCGCCGGCGGCCTGATCAACGCCAAACATGGTCGCGAGATCATGAAGGAAAGCATCGAACACGAGGCCAGCCAGGTTATCCACGAGCTGGAGCGTTTTCTGAATCCCCTGGGCACTATCGCCACCATCACGCCACTGTTGGGCCTTTTGGGTACCGTTATCGGCATGATCAAAGTGTTTGCCGAAATCCAGTTGGCCGGCGTCGGCAATGCCGGCAACCTGGCCGGAGGCATTTCCGAGGCATTGATCACCACTGCGGCTGGCCTGAGTGTCGCCATTCCTGCTCTGATCTGTCACCGCTATTTCATCCGTCGCGTAGACGAATTGGTGGTCAACATGGAGCAGGAAGCCATCAAACTGGTGGAAGTGGTCCACGGAGACCGCGAAATCGACGTTGAAGGAGCCTGAACGCCGTGAAGTTCAAGCGCCAACGAAGCCAGGAAGTCGGGGTAGATCTGACGCCACTGATTGATGTGGTGTTCCTGCTGCTGATTTTCTTCATGGTGTCGACCACATTTACTCGGGAGAGTCATCTGCAGGTGGAGCTTCCGGAAGCCAGTGCAGAGCCGGCAGCTCCGTCTGAGGTCCGGCAGATTGATGTGGTGATCAATGCCGAGGGCCAGTACTTTCTGAACGACCGACCACTGGTTAACAATCGCCGGGAAACCCTCGAGCGTGGCGTCAGTGAGCTGGCCGAAGGCGACAACAGCCTGCCGTTCATCATCACTGCAGACGCCCAAACCCCCCATGAATTTGTGGTGCGGGCCATGGATGTTGCCGGTCGCCTGGGGTTTGCCAAGCTGAGCATAACCACAGAGCGGGAGGCTGAAAGCCAGTGATGCAGACAAGGCCGGAGCCGCTCAAGACGCCACCTGCCGGTAGCTGGACCACCTACAAACGCCTGCTCAAGTACGTCAAGCCTTTCTGGTTTGCGTTCTCCCTCGCCGTGTTCGGAAACATCATTTACGCCGCTGCATCCACCGGGATGGCCGCGGCGATGGAATATGTGATCACGGCGATCGAGAATCCGTCCGACCAGAACCGGATGTTGCTGACCGGGCTGATCGTGGGTGTTTTTGCCTTCAGAGGCGTTGGTACGTTTTTCAGCCAGTATTTTATCAGCTACGTCGGGCGCAACGTGATCAACGCCTTACGCAACGATGTGTTTGATCGCCTGATGTCTTTACCGTCACGATACTATGATGAAAACGCATCCGGGCGTCTGGTCTCGAAGCTCACCTTTAACGTTGAGCAGGTCGCGGATGCTGCGACCAATGCGGTGACTATCACCCTTCGCGAAGGGCTGACCATAGTGGGTCTGCTCGGCTTCATGCTTTACACCAACTGGAAGTTGACCCTGATTTTTCTTACGGCCGGTCCGGTCATTGGTCTGGTCGTGAATTATGCCAGCAAACGGTTTCGTCGAATCAGCAAGCGTATTCAGGGTTCCATGGGCGATATCACCCATGTGGCCTCCGAGTCGATCACCGGATACCGGGTGGTGCGCACCTTCGGAGGCGAAGATTATGAACGGGAGCGGTTTCGTGAGGTCAGTGCCCGTAACCTGAAACAGAGCCTGAAAATGGCTTCTACTCAGGCGATCAGTGTCCCGGTCATTCAGGTGCTGGTGGCTTTTGCTATCGCCGCGCTGGTGTGGACCATGCTTGCGCCGGAGATTCGGGGTGAGATGTCGACTGGTCAGCTGATTGCGTTCATTACCGCGGCGACGACGATGGCCAAGCCCATTCGCCAGGTCACTTCCGTGCACGCCAAGATTCAGAAGGGTGTGGCGGCTGCGTTTGATGTGTTCGAGACCATGGATGAAAAGCCGGAAGAGGACCAGGGCTCCTACAACCCGCAGCGGGTCAAAGGCGACATCACATTTGACCAGGTGTCTTTCCGATACCGGGATCAGCTCGACAATGTGCTTGAAGGGATAACCATCGATATTCCAGCCGGCCAGAGTGTCGCACTGGTGGGCCGGTCAGGCAGTGGTAAGTCGACCATGGTCAGCCTGTTACCCCGTTTCTACGAGTACACCGGGGGAGCTATCCGCATTGATGACCATGAACTGAAGGAGTTTTCGCTTCAGTCCCTGCGTGCCCAGATTGCTCTGGTGAACCAGAACGTGGTGCTGTTCAACGACACCATCGCCGCCAACATTGCCTACGGTTCCCTGCGCGACTGCAGCCGGGAAGAAATTATGGAAGCGGCTGAAAAGGCCCACGCGCTCGAGTTTATCAACCGCATGCCGGAAGGGCTCGACACCATGATTGGCGACAATGGTGTGATGCTTTCCGGTGGCCAGCGCCAGCGTCTTGCGATTGCGCGGGCCATCCTCAAGGACGCCCCAATTCTCATTCTGGATGAGGCGACATCGGCGCTGGATACGGAATCCGAACGCCATATTCAGGAAGCGCTGGAAACGGTTATGCAGGGCCGTACCACACTGGTGATCGCACACAGGCTATCCACCATTGAGAAGGCCGACCGAATCCTGGTTATGGACAATGGCCGCATTGTTGAATCCGGCAGTCATGGTGAGCTGCTTGCTGCGGGGGGTGCCTACGCCCAACTGCATCAGATTCAGTTCAGCGAGCACGCATGAGTACCAGCCTGGTTGACCGGCTTTGGTACGGGCAGGGCAGACCTCTTGCCCTGCTCACACCGCTGGCCTGGTTGTATCGGGCGGTGTCTGAGTCCAGGCGCCGAAAGGCCTGGCATGCGCGAAACGAATTGCTGCCGGTTCCGGTTGTGGTGGTTGGCAACATCACCGCTGGTGGCACCGGCAAGTCACCTCTCACTGCCAGCCTGGTTCAGTGCATGAATCAACACGGCTGGAAACCGGTGATTCTCAGTCGTGGCTACGGTGGTAAAAGCTCTCAGTACCCCTTGCTGGTCGCTGACGGGACCCCGGCGGGTGTCTGTGGTGATGAACCCCTGATGCTGGCCCGGGCCACCGGATGCCCCGTTGTAGTGGACCCGGATCGCTGTCGAGGGGCCCGTTGGGCGCTGGAGAATGGCCTGGGTGATGTGTTGATCTGTGATGATGGCCTGCAACACTACCGCCTGCCCCGGGATATCGAACTGGCCGTATTCGATGCCCGGCGCGGTACCGGAAATGGTGCCATCATTCCGGTAGGCCCGCTGAGGGAGCCGGTTGAACGCTTGAACGGTGTCGACTTTGTCGTTCTTAACGGAGCTGAGTTTCCGGAGGCCGGAGAGACCATAGAGAGTTTTGCCGGCGTTGATCATCCGGAGATCCATGCCATGGAACTGATCCCTTCGGCTCTGGTGAACCTGAACTCCGGTGAGACCCTGTCTCCGGAGCAGCTCAAAGGCAAGCCGGTACGGGCAGTAGCGGGTATTGGTAATCCCGGCCGGTTTTTCGAAACCCTCCGGAACCTTGGCGCCCACGTGAATGAAGTTCCCTTTCCCGACCATCATCATTTTCGCCCCGAAGACCTGGCGTCCGGTGCTCTTGAATGGTTGGTGATGACGGCCAAGGATGCGGTGAAGTGCCATGGCTTTGCGCCGGACAACGCCTGGGTCTTGACGGTTCAGGCCCGGTTGTCGGAACCTTTTGAACAGCATTTTCTGGAACGGCTCAGAGCCTGCTCTGGCCAGTTGCAACCTGATATCAGCGAGGAATCGAACCATGGATAAAAAACTGCTGGCCATGTTGGCCTGCCCGGTGTGCAAGGGTGAGCTCAAGCTCAACGATGCCCGCACCGAGTTGATTTGTTACCAGGATGCCATGGCGTTCCCCATTCGTGAAGGGATTCCGGTTATGCTGGCGGTTGAAGCCCGCACCCTCAGCACAGACGAGCGCCTCGACAAACACTGAGTCACCCGCAGGACGCAACCATGTCATTTACCGTTGTCATTCCCGCCCGATACGCTTCCAGCCGTTTGCCCGGCAAACCTCTGGCCATGATTGCCGGCAAACCGATGATCCAGCATGTCTGCGAGCGGGCGAATGAGAGCCGCGCCAGCCGCGTGGTGGTCGCGACCGACGATGCCCGTATCGAGGAGGCGTGTCTTGGTTTTGGTGCAGAAGTCATCATGACCTCGCCCCATCATGCCAGTGGCACAGACCGCCTTGAGGAAGTGGCAAGGAAGCTGCAGCTGGATCCGGATCATCGCGTGGTCAACGTTCAGGGGGACGAGCCTCTGATACCGCCTGAATTGATTAATCAGGTTGCCGATAACCTTGAACAGTACCAGGAGGCCGCCATCGCAACACTGTGCGAGCGGATTCACGATGCCCGCCAGGTGTTCAACCCCAATGTTGTAAAAGTGGTGTTCGATGCCCGGGGCATGGCTCATTATTTCAGTCGGGCTCCGATTCCCTGGGCCAGGGACTTCTGGCCCGCGGGGGCGGCCACCCAGGATGTGGACCTTCCGGATGGCATAGGCTATTTCAGGCACATTGGCATTTATGGTTATCGTGCCAGTGTGCTCAGTGAGTTTGTTACCTGGCTGCCGGCCCCCACCGAACGGGTGGAATCCCTGGAACAGTTGCGAGCACTCTATAATGGCGCTCTTATTCATGTGGATGTGGCGGACCGGCCACCGGCTCCGGGGGTAGATACCGAAGAGGATCTGGCCCGTCTGCGGGCGCTGATGGAAAAAGGGGGTTCCCATGGCTGATCGCGTAAGTGTCTTGTTTGTCTGCCTGGGCAATATCTGTCGTTCTCCCAGTGCTGAGGGAGTTTTTCGCCACCTCGCCCGGGAACAAGGTCTGTTCGACAGACTGCGTATTGATTCCTGCGGCACCGGCAGCTGGCATATCGGTAAATCCCCGGACGAACGGGCAACTGCCGCCGCGGCGCGCCGTGGTATCGATATCAGCGACCTGCGCGCCCGTCAGTTCCGTGCGGAAGATCTGGATCAGTTTGATTATGTGCTGGTGATGGATCGGGCTAATCTTGCGGATGTTCGTGAGGTCTGGCACCAGAATGGAGGCACGGAGCCTCGCTTGTTTCTGGATTTCGGTGACTCGCGGTTGGCCGAGGTGCCGGACCCTTACTACGGCGGAGAGGATGGATTTGAGCACGTGCTTGATCTGATTCATGACGCCAGTGCCGGTCTCCTGGATGAAATCCGGGGGCGGCTGGCTTGAGTCAGGCTCTGGAGATTCAGGAGTGGGCCAGTCTTCAGGGGTTGAATACCCTGGCTGTGCCAGCAATGGCCCGGTACCTGGTGGAAGTTGAAAGCGCGGCGCAGCTCAAACAGGCGCTTTGCTGGGCCGATGACCATGAGAAGTCCGTTCTGGTGCTTGGTGGTGGCAGTAATCTGGTGTTTGCCGGCGATTATCCCGGCCTGGTCATCCGGATGGCACTGCGTGGCCGAAGCTGGGAGCAGGTAGACGATCACGGCGCGGTACTGGTGTTGAAAGCCGGTGAGAACTGGCACGAGGCTGTGCTTTACGCCGCCCGTTCCGGTTATCGCGGGATCGAGAACCTGGCGTTGATCCCGGGCACCGCCGGTGCCGCCCCGGTACAGAACATCGGGGCTTATGGCACCGAGCTGGGTGACTGTCTTGACAGTGTCACGGTACTGAACCGCCAGACTCTGAAGGTTGAAACCCTGCCTGCAAGCGCCTGCGAATTCGGTTATCGCGACAGCCTGTTCAAGCACCGGCCGGGCCTCTACATCATCCTTGAAATCCGGCTCCGGTTGTCCCGTAATGCGCCTTTGAAGATTGGTTATCGGGATCTTCAGGATTACTTTGGCGACGTTAACGAGGCTGAGTTAACCCCCCTGGCGGTGGCCGAGGGCGTGATGGCTGTCCGTCATCGCAAACTGCCGGATCCTGCGGTATTGCCGAACGTGGGCAGTTTCTTCAAGAACCCGGTAATCGGATTGCCCCAGTTCCGGGAGCTTCAGGCCCGGTTTCCGGACGTTGTGTTCTATCCTGCTGATAGTCAGGTCAAACTGGCGGCAGCCTGGCTTATTGATCAGGCCGGATGGAAAGGGTTTCGCAACAGTCGGGTGGGGGTTCACAACCGCCAGGCGCTGGTACTGATCAATCATTCCGGTGGAACTGGCCGGGATGTGCTGTCCCTGGCTGATGACGTGCGCCAGTCTGTGCTTGAGAAATTCGGCGTTGAGCTGGAGATGGAACCGGGGATTGTGGGCAACGCCTGATCTGCGGAGATGCTGTTCACTCACCGGGAGACTGAAGACAGCCTTCCGGTGAGTTTGATTCAGGGTTACAGGCCGCCTTTGGGCGACGCCTTCACCAGGAACGACAGAGCCTCATCAACCGGAATATCCTGTTTTTCCTCGTCCCGCCGACCCTTGTATTCCAGGGTTCCGGCGCTCAGGCCGCGTTCTGAGACCACGAAGCGGTGCGGGATACCGATCAGCTCCATATCGGCGAATTTCACACCCGGGCGTTCGTTGCGGTCGTCCAGCAGGACATCGTAGCCAGCCTGGCGAAGCTGTTCGTACAGTTTGTCGCCAGCCTCGGCCACCACCGGAGATTTGTGACCATTCAGGGTCACAATGGCTACCTCGAACGGTGCGATGGCATCTGGCCAGATGATGCCCTTTTCGTCGTGGTTCTGCTCGATGGACGCCGCGACGATGCGGGAAACGCCAATACCATAGCAGCCCATTTCCATAATCGAAGTCTTGCCGTGTTCATCCAGAACCGAGGCGTTCATGGCCTTGCTGTACTTATTGCCCAGCTTGAAAATGTGGCCAACTTCAATACCGCGACGGATCTCCAGTGTGCCGTTCCCATCCGGGCTGGCATCGCCCTCGACCACATTGCGAAGATCTTCCACACGGCTGATTTCGGCATCGCGTTCCCAGTTTACGCCAGTCAGGTGATAATCATCCTTGTTGGCGCCGCAGACAAAATCTGCCAGGTGTGCTGCGCTGCGATCCACGATAACCGGCACCGGCAGCTTGACCGGGCCGATGGAGCCTGGCTTGCAGCCGATGGCTTTTTCAATTTCCTCGTCGGTTGCCATGGTCAGCGGCTCGGCAATGCCGGGAAGGTTCTCAGCCTTGATCTCATTCAGGGTGTGATCGCCGCGCAGAATCAGGGCCACCAGGCCGGATTCACCATTCTCATCCGCCTCTGCCTTTACCAGCAGTGTTTTCACACTGCGCTCAGCCGGCATGCCCAGGAACTGGGAAACAGCGTCGATGGTTCGTTGACCCGGGGTATGAACCTCTTTCAGTTCCTCGCCGGGGGCAGGGCGCTCGCCGGCAGGTGCTACCGCTTCGGCTTTTTCGATGTTGGCGGCGTAGTCACCGCTGGTACTGAATACGATCGCGTCTTCGCCAGAGGAGGCTAGCACGTGGAATTCATGGGAGGAGCTGCCACCAATGGAACCGGAGTCCGCCTGTACCGGGCGGTAGTCGAGCCCCAGCCGGTCGAAAATGTTGCAGTAGGTCTGGTGCATCACCTTATAGGTTTCATCCAGGGATTCCGCGTTCAGATGGAACGAGTAGGCATCCTTCATGATGAACTCGCGGGCGCGCATCACGCCAAACCGCGGGCGGCGCTCATCGCGGAACTTGGTCTGGATCTGGTAGAAGTTGGCCGGCAGCTCTTTGTAGCTTTTCAGTTCGTTCCGGATCAGATCGGTGATAACTTCTTCATGAGTGGGGCCGAAGCAGAAATCGCGGCCATGGCGGTCGTTCAGGCGCAGCAGTTCTCCACCGTACTGTTCCCAGCGGCCAGATTCCTGCCACAGTTCGGCGGGTTGTACCGCCGGCATCAGAACTTCCTGGGCGCCGCTCTTGTCCATTTCTTCACGGACGATTCGCTCCACCTTACGCAGGGTGCGCAACCCTAACGGCAACCAGGTGTAAAGGCCGGCGGCCAGTTTACGGATCATGCCCGCCCGCAGCATCAGCTGATGGCTGATAATTTCGGCGTCGGAAGGGGTCTCTTTCTGGGTAGCTATCAGGTAACGGCTCGCTCGCATCGTGTCTTCCGCTGTCATCAGAAAAGTGGGAGTCAGACTAATTGGCAAGGCGGGATGCCCGCCACAGCCTTTCATTGTCGTAGAGTGGGCGTTATTGTACGGAGCCTGCATCACAAGGTACAGATAATGACTGACGAATCCATCGATGTGTCACCCCGCCGACGACCGGTTCAGGCCCGCAGCCGGGAACGGGTGAACACCATACTGCACCATGCCGCCGGAATCTTTCACGAGCAGGGCGTCGACAGCACCAGTATGTCGGCCATCGCCCGGCAGTCCGGCATGTCTCTGGCATCGCTTTACCGCTATTTCCCGAATAAAGCGGCGATTGTCAATGCTATTGCGGAGCGACATGTTGAGAAGATGGAGCAGGTGCTGAGGGCCAAGCTGCCGCAACTGAGCCTGAGCGATGCGGTGGATGTCCTGATTGATCTGTTTTACGACTTCTACAGCACCGAGCCCGCCTATTCCGCGATCTGGAGCGGCGTGGAAGCCATGCCGGAACTGAGGCAACTGGACCTTCGCGAACTCTACAGCAACGCCCGGGACCTGGATGCCCGTCTGCAGGAGGAGTATCCTGATTTGCCGGCAGATCGTCGCTGGACAGCCAGTTTGCTGTTACCCCGTTCTGCCGGCACGATTCTTCGGCTGGCGGCCACCCTGCCGGATGAGCAGGGCGTATTGTTGGTTCAGGAAATGAAAACCATGGCCCGCGCCTATCTGGACCACCTGGTGGCTCAGGACAAATAGCCCAGCGGCAGTGCGGTGCTGTCGATGACGCGCCGGAGAACAAAGCTGGAGTGAACACCGCTAACACCGGGAATACGGGTTATCCTGTTCAACAGGAAGTGGTGGTAGTGGTCCATATCCGGCACGACCACTTTGAGCATGTAGTCCGCACTCTGACCAGTGATCAGATAACACTCCTGAACCTCCGGGTATTCCCCCACCTGTTCCTCAAACGCGGCAAAGCGCTCTGGTGTATGCCGGTCCATGCCAATGAGAATAATGGCGGTCAGCGACAGCCCGAGTTTTTTGTGATCCAGAATGGTGACCGTCCGCACGATAATGCCCGCCTCTTCGAGGGCGCGAACTCGCCGAAGGCAGGGGGACGGGGATAGCCCGACTTTCTCGGCCAGTTGCTGATTGGTCAGTGAGCCGTCTTTTTGCAATTGTTCGAGGATTTTTCGGTCTAGCTTGTCGATTTTGACAAGCGTTTTCTCGGTATCGGGCATTTTCTGTCTCTTATTAAAGGATTTGTGAAATTATATGGCATTATCTGGTTGTGCGGCCAGAAAATGGCAACCAAATAGCTCGCTCCAGCCTTTACACTGTGTGTGTTCCAATCACTGTTTGATATCGGAAGGAATTTTCATCATGGCTTTTGACCATCGCAAATACGTTGCTTTCCAGCCGGTCGCCAAGAAAGACCGTCGCTGGCCCGATCAGGTTATCCAGAAAGCCCCGGCCTGGTGCGCTGTAGATCTTCGGGACGGCAACCAGGCCCTGGTCAAACCCATGTCTGTTGCCCAGAAGCAGCGCTTATTCGATTTGCTGGTCAAGCTGGGTTTCAAGGAGATCGAAATCGGTTTCCCGGCAGCCAGCCAGCCGGACTTTGATTTCTGTCGCAAGCTGATCGAAGAAAACAGGATTCCGGATGATGTAAAGATCCAGGTGCTGACCCAGGCTCGCCCTGAATTGATCGAGCGGACTTATCAGGCCCTTGAGGGCGCCAAACGGGCGATTGTTCACGTTTACAATTCCACCTCGACCGTGCAGAGGGAGCAGGTGTTCGGTCTGGACCGGGACGGTATCCGCGATATCGCGGTCCACGGCGCCACCATCGTGCGGGATATCGCCGCCCGCTATCCGGACACGGAGTGGACCTTCCAGTATTCGCCAGAGAGTTTTACCGGTACGGAGCTGGACTTTGCGGCCAGTGTGATTGATGCCGTCAACGATGTCTGGCGCCCGGACCAGGGGCAACCGGTTATCATTAACCTGCCGGCGACTGTTGAAATGGCAACGCCCAATGTCTTCGCAGATCAGGTGGAGTGGATCTGTGACAACATTCGCTATCGGGAGCACATCAGCATCAGCCTGCATACCCACAATGACCGGGGCTGCGCGGTGGCCGCTGCCGAACTCGGCGTGATGGCCGGGGCAGACCGGGTGGAAGGCACCCTGATGGGCAACGGCGAGCGCACCGGTAACATGGACCTGGTCACCATGGCCATGAACCTGTATTCCCAGGGGATTGACCCTACCCTGGATCTGTCCGGCATGGCCGAAATCACCGAAGTGGTGGAGGCGTGCACCGAAATTTCCACTCATCCGCGTCATCCCTATGCCGGTGAGCTGGTCTTTACCGCTTTCTCCGGCAGCCATCAGGACGCCATTCGCAAGTGTCTCTCCCGTCGGAAAGAGGGCGATGCCTGGAACGTGGCTTACCTGCCCATCGATCCGTTCGATGTCGGTCGCCGATACGAGGAAGTGGTTCGTATCAACAGTCAGTCCGGCAAAGGCGGCGTCGCTTACGTACTCGAGCGCGACTACGATATTACCTTGCCGCGGTGGCTGCAGATCGAGTTCAGCAAGGTGGTTCAGCGCGAGGCTGAAACCAATGGGGGCGAGATCGACTCACACACCATTCACCGTTTGTTTGAAGAGCGATATCTGAAGGTGCACAGCGATTGGGCTCTTCGCTCCTATGACCTGCATCGGGATGACAATGGGGTGCGGGCCGAGGTGGTTGTTGGGGGTGATGCCGCGCCGGTTACCCTTGAAGGTCGTGGGTTGGGAGCCGTTGAGGCCGTTTCCGATGCACTGTCCCGGCAGTTTGGGGTCTCGGTGGCGGTTGAAGCCTATGATGAGTTTGCGCTGGGCGAGGGTACCAATGCCAATGCTCTGGCATGCATACGGCTCACAGCCAATGGCAAGCACTGCAGTGCGGCAGCCCTGGCAGAGGATACCACCTCGGCAACGTTGCAAGCTCTGTTCTCGGCTGTAGCCCAGGTGCTCGATGATAGTCGGTCCGAGTCTATTTCTGCAGAAGCAGCCGAGACTGCCTGAACGGATAATCCCTTAAACAAACAGAAAGGCCGGTAATCCCAGGATTACCGGCCTTTCTTGTTTCTGCCCGTGAGGGGCATCAGGACGTTAACATAACGGCTTAGAGCGGCGTTACGTTTTCGGCCTGCGGGCCTTTCGGGCCCTGGGTTACGGTGAACTGTACCTGCTGACCTTCGGCCAGAGTACGGAAACCGTTTGCGTTGATTGCACTGTAGTGAACGAAAACGTCACTGCCGCCTTCCTGGGCGATGAAGCCAAAGCCCTTGGATTCGTTGAACCACTTTACGTGGCCGGTTTTGGTATCGGACATCGATCTTTCCTGTCTTACTGATAATTTTCCCTCACGGGACCTTCTTTCGAGCTGGGACATCCGGAGCGCACTGAGGAAGGGGCAACGAAAAGCCAAGGGCAGGACGTTGTAACGCATTCGCCAAATAACGCTGCAGAAGTACACAGCAATTTTCAGTATAGACCGACTTTGAAAGGCGTCAATTGTTTTTTTTATGATCAACTGATGTTTTTTAATTGATAAAAAACAATGAGTTGTAATAATACTGAAACCCGGGGCTGCTCTCGGTTAAGAGTGCCCCGGGTATTCTATGGCTCCGCGGAAGATCCTTTGATCAGCGACCGAATTTCTCGCTGATTTCTTCCAGAATGGCCGGGTCGTCAATGGTGCTGGGTACCGTGTACTCCTCACCATCGGCAATCTGGCGAATAATCCGGCGCAGGATCTTGCCGGAGCGGGTCTTGGGCAACCGGTCAACGACGATGGCCCGGCGGAAACAGGCAATAGCCCCGATCTTCTCGCGAACCATCTCTACCAGTTCCTCCTCCAGTTCGTCCTGGTCGATGGTGGCGCCATCTTTGATCAGCACCAGGCCAACCGGAATCTGGCCCTTCATGTCGTCATGGGCGCCCACCACGCAGCATTCTGCGATGGCCGGATGGGAAGCAACGACTTCTTCCATCTCGCCGGTAGAGAGCCGGTGCCCGGCGACGTTAATCACATCATCCGTCCGCCCCATGATGAAGACATAGCCGTCATCATCGATAAAGCCGCCGTCGCCGGAGCTGTAGAAGCCCGGAATCGGCTTCAGGTAGCTGTTCTGGAAGCGCTGGTCATCGCCCCATACGGTCATCAGGCAACCCGGGGGTAATGGCAGTTTGACTGCAATCTGGCCCTGTTCGCCCGCTGGTACCTGGCTGCCTTCCATGTCCACTACCTGAACGTTGAAGCCGGGTGAGGGGACGGTTGCAGAACCGGGTTTCGTAGTCATCATTTCAATGCCGACCGGGTTGCAGCAAATGGCCCAGCCGGTTTCGGTTTGCCACCAGTGATCAAGGATTGGCAGCCCGGTGTGCTCCTTCAGCCACTCATAGGTGGGCGGATCCAGGCGCTCGCCGGCCAGGAAAATCCGTTTGAGGGAGGAAACATCGTAGCGGCTCAACTGATCCGCTTCCGGGTCTTCCTTGCGCACTGCACGGAATGCGGTGGGCGCGGTGAACAGCATATTGACCTTGTGGTCCTGGACCACGCGCCAGAATGCGCCGGCATCCGGGGTTTTTACCGGTTTGCCCTCGTAAAAAATGGTGGTGCAGCCAGTAAAGAGAGGCGCATAAACAATGTAGCTGTGGCCCACCACCCAGCCAACATCTGAGGCCGCCCAGTAAACGTCGCCGGGTTTGGCATCGTAAACCAGCTTCATGCTGTACGTGAGGGCAACGGCATGGCCACCGTTGTCTCGGACAACGCCTTTGGGTTTTCCGGTGGTACCGGAAGTGTAGAGAATATAAAGCGGGTCGTTGGCCTTGACGGGTACCGGATCAGCCGGGGTGGCGTTGGCCACGATCTCGTTCCAGTCAAAGTCTCGGCCTTCCTGCATGGTTGCCTTGACCTGCGGCCGCTGGAATACCACGCAGGCTTCCGGTTTGTGGCTTGATTGCTCAATGGCCTTGTCTACCAGCGGTTTGTATTCGATCACTTTGGTAACTTCGATGCCGCAGGAGGCGGTAATCAGTGCCTTGGGCTTGGCATCTTCAATGCGAACGGCCAGTTCGTGTGCGGCAAACCCGCCGAAGACCACCGAATGGATAGCGCCGAGCCGGGCGCAGGCCAGCATGGCTATGGCTGCCTGAGGAATCATCGGCATGTAGATGATGACGCGGTCACCTTTTTCGACTCCGCGGGCGCGCAGGGCGCCGGCAAACAGAGCGACTTCATCACGCAGTTCGTTGTAGGTAAATGAATGCTTGGTATTGGTGACCGGGGAGTCGTAAATCAGGGCTTTCTGGTCGCCACGGCCGGCACGGATATTGGCATCCAGAGCAACGTCGCTGGTGTTCAGTTCCCCGTCTGGAAACCACTCGCCGTGGCCATTGTCGAGGGCGCGCCAGATCGTATTCGGTGCTTTGATCCAGTCGATGTGCTGCGCCTGCTCGCGCCAGAAATCATCCCGCTGGTCAATGGACCGGCGAAATTCGGAGTTGTAGCTCATTGTGCTCCACCTCAGTTGTGCGTGTTGTTGTTTTATCGTTGTTATTGACAACTTTAGGAGCTTTGAAATCCGGGGCTAGTAGACCATAGGCGTAGTTGCCAGGCTCTGCGGCACTATTCCGACGAAGAATTGATCTCCGTCACCTGGGCCGACACCGAGCCGCGTCCAAGTCTTGCCGTAATCTGATCGCCGGTTTCCAGGTCGCCGGCCTTGCGAACAATACGGCCCTGGTCGTCCTTGACGATGGCGTAGCCTCTTCCGAGGGTGGCCAGAGGGCTGACCACATGAAGGGTTTGTGCAATGTGCTGCAATCGCTCGTCTTTTTGGCGCAGCAGGTGCCGGGCCGCGAGTGTCAGGCGTTCCTCGAGCCGTTGGGTCTGTTCACTTGCGGTTTTCAGGGTTCGGCGTGGGGATTGCGCGCTCATCCTTTGAAGCAGGTAATCGGTTTTCTGCTTCTGCTGGTCCAGTCTGCCACGGATCACCTTGTTCAACCGCAGCTCTAGTTCATCCATGCGTTGCGCCTTTTCCAGCAGTTCCCGTCGAGGATCCCGAAGCCGGGCAGACAGGTGCCCCAACTGGTTATCCAGTCGTTGCAATAACCGCCGTGCAGACTGGCCCAGGCGCCCCTGCTGCTCGGCCAGTCGACGGAGCCAGTCCTGCTGGTCGGGTGAGATCTTTTCAGCTGCGGCCGACGGCGTGGGTGCCCTCAGGTCCGCGACAAAATCAGCAATGGTGACGTCAACCTCGTGGCCGACGGCGCTGACGGTCGGGATGGCGCAGGCGGCAATGGCCCGGGCGACGGCTTCTTCGTTGAAGCACCAAAGGTCTTCCAGGGAGCCGCCACCACGGCCGATGATCAGGACGTCAGCGAGACCGTGCCGTTGAGCACGGTCAATGGCCTGGACAATATCTGCGGTGGCCGCCTGGCCCTGAACGGTGGTGGGATAGAGCGTGACCGGAATAGCCGGGCAGCGCCGCTTGAGTACCGTCAGAATATCGTGGATGGCGGCGCCAGTTGGCGAGGTAACCACGCCAATATGTCTGGGCGTGGCGGGAATCGGTTTCTTTCGGGCCGGATCAAACAGGCCTTCACTCTGGAGCCTCGCTTTGAGTGCCTCGAAAGCTTGCTGGAGCGCACCCAGGCCGGCGGGTTCGAGGTGTTCCACGATGATCTGGAAATCCCCGCGGTTCTCATAAAGAGTCACCTTGCCGCGAATCCGGATCTGGTCACCTTCCCGGGGCAGGGTTCGGATGCGCTGGTTGGCGCCACGGAACATGGCACACCGGATCTGGCATTTCTGATCTTTGAGCGAGAAATACCAGTGCCCGGAGGATGGTCTGGAAAAGCCGGAGAGTTCCCCCTCAACCCAGACCTGCATAAAGCTTGATTCCAGCAGGTGGCGCGCCTGGTGATTGAGCTCACTGACCGTTAGTGCTCGTGGGCGGGTGTCCGGATAGGGGGTGCTCACAGGGCGGGCTCCAGGATTATTCATAAGCAATAGCCGAAAGAGATGGCCAAAAATAACGGAAATTCAAAAAGATGCAACCAAATGGCAAAAACCGCGCGGTTTACTGTCCTTACGCACCACTTTATAATAGATCGATTAAGGATTTTGCTTTGTCGCACCGCCGCGGGTGCGGCACGGAAATTCCCAACTTAGCATGTTCAAAAGGCGGATCCCAATGCTGCGTATTGCCGAAGAAGCCCTCACGTTTGACGACGTTCTGCTCGTGCCCGGATATTCTGAAGTTCTCCCTCACCAGGTCGACCTGAAAACCCAGCTGACCAAGGGTATTACCCTGAATATTCCGCTGGTGTCGGCGGCCATGGATACGGTAACCGAGGCGGAGCTGGCCATTGCCATGGCCCAGGAAGGCGGTATCGGTATCATGCACAAGAACATGACGGTGGAGCAGCAGGCGGCTGCTGTCCGCAAGGTCAAGAAATTCGAAAGTGGTGTGGTCAAGGATCCGATCACCGTATCTCCCGAGACCACCGTGCGCGAGCTGGTCGATATCACCATGGCCAACAATATCTCAGGCCTCCCGGTTGTCGATGGCAATGACCTTGTCGGTATCGTGACCGGCCGTGATATCCGTTTCGAAAGCCGCATGGATACTCCGGTGCGGGACATCATGACGCCCAAGGACAAGCTCGTTACCGTCAAGGAAGGCGCCGATCTGGACGAGGTAAAAGAGCTTCTGCATCGCCACCGCATCGAGAAAGTTCTGGTGGTAAACGATGAATTCCAGCTCCGTGGCCTGATCACGGTAAAAGACATCCAGAAAGCCAAGGACTATCCGCTGGCGTGCAAGGACGAGCAGGGGCGCCTGCGGGTTGGTGCTGCAGTCAGTACCGGTGGCGACACGCAAGCCCGAGTTGCAGCGCTCGCGGAAGCCGGCGTGGATGTGATCGTGGTGGATACTGCCCACGGTCATTCCAAAGGCGTGATCGATCGCGTTCGCTGGGTGAAAGAAAACTACCCGGGTGTTCAGGTCATTGGCGGTAATATCGCCACCAGTGATGCTGCCATCGCGCTGGCCGAAGCTGGCGCTGATGCTGTGAAGGTAGGTATCGGCCCCGGTTCCATCTGTACCACCCGGATCGTTGCCGGTATTGGTGTGCCTCAGATTTCTGCCGTCTCCAATGTGGCGGCGGCTCTGAAAGATTGCGGTGTGCCGCTGATCGCAGACGGCGGTATCCGTTTCTCCGGTGATATTGCCAAGGCGATTGCCGCTGGCGCTCACTGCGTCATGATCGGCAGCCTGCTGGCGGGTACCGATGAGGCCCCGGGCGAAGTCGAACTGTTCCAGGGCCGCAGCTACAAGGCGTACCGTGGCATGGGCTCTATCGGCGCCATGGGCCAGGGTTCCAGCGACCGCTATTTCCAGGATGCCAGCAAGGGTATCGAGAAACTGGTGCCGGAGGGCATTGAAGGCCGCGTGGCCTGTAAGGGCCCGATGCGTAATATCGTGCATCAGCTGGTTGGCGGTATCCGCGCTTCCATGGGCTACACCGGTAGCGCCACCATGGACGAAATGCGTACCAAGCCTGAGTTTGTTCGCATTACCAATGCCGGTATGCGTGAGAGTCACGTTCACGATGTGACCATCACCAAAGAAGCGCCCAACTACCGAATCGGTTAATCTTTGCCTGATCAGACGCGGCCCGGTTTCCGGGCCGCGTTGTTTCTTTACAGCCCGAGGACTCCATGGCCCAGAACATTCACGACCACCGTATCCTGATTCTCGATTTCGGTTCCCAGTACACCCAGTTGATCGCCCGTCGCGTTCGTGAAATCGGGGTTTACTGCGAGATCAAGGCATTCGATATCACCGATGAAGAACTCAACGAGTTCAATCCCAAGGGGATTATTCTGGCTGGCGGCCCCGAATCGGTAACCCAGCTGGGTGGCCCGCGTGCCCCGGAGGGGCTGTTTGATCGTGGCATCCCGGTGCTGGGTATCTGCTACGGCATGCAGACCATGGCTGAGCAGCTTGGCGGTCGGGTGGCCAGTTCCGAGAAGCGGGAGTTCGGTTACGCCCAGGTGAAAGTACGTGCCAAGGGCCCGCTGCTTGCGGACATCACAGACCATTTGACACCGGCTGGTGAGTCTCTGCTGGATGTGTGGATGAGCCACGGCGACAAAGTGGTGGCCATGCCGGAAGGTTTTGAACTGCTGGCTTCCACTGAAAGTGCGCCGATTGCAGCCATGCAGGATCTGAGCCGCGGCCTGTTCGGTGTTCAGTTTCACCCGGAAGTGACGCATACGCTGCAAGGCAAGCGTATTCTGGAACATTTCGTGATGACCATCTGTGGCTGTGAAGCACTCTGGACGCCGGCGAAAATCGTGGATGACGCGGTTCGTCAGATCCGCGAGCAGGTCGGCAGCGACAAGGTGTTGCTGGGCCTGTCCGGTGGAGTGGATTCTTCGGTTACGGCGGCGTTGTTGCATAAAGCCATCGGTGATCAGCTTACCTGCGTGTTCGTGGACAACGGCCTGCTGCGCCTGCACGAAGGCGATCAGGTGATGGACATGTTTGCCAGTAACATGGGCGTTAAGGTTATCCGTGTAGACGCTGAAGACTTGTTCCTGTCCAAGCTCAAGGGCGTGAACGATCCGGAGCAGAAGCGCAAGATCATCGGTAATACCTTCATTGATGTGTTCGACGACGAAGCAGCCAATATCAAAGATGTGAACTGGCTTGCTCAGGGCACAATTTACCCGGACGTGATCGAATCTGCGGCGTCCAAAACCGGTAAAGCTCACGTCATCAAGTCCCATCATAATGTGGGTGGCCTGCCGGAAACCATGAAAATGAAGCTGGTCGAGCCCCTGCGTGAGCTGTTTAAAGACGAGGTGCGCCGGATCGGCCTTGAGCTGGGCCTGCCATATGACATGGTGTATCGCCATCCATTCCCGGGGCCTGGGCTGGGCGTTCGTATCCTCGGCGAGGTCAAGAAAGAGTATGCGGACATTCTGCGTCGTGCCGACGCGATCTTCCTGGAAGAACTGCATCGTGCTGACCTGTACCACAAGACCAGTCAGGCGTTTGCCGTCTTCCTGCCGGTGAAATCGGTGGGTGTAGTGGGTGATGCCCGTCGCTATGAATATGTCATTGCGATTCGCGCGGTTGAAACCGTCGACTTCATGACGGCTCGCTGGGCGCGCCTGCCATATGAATTGCTTGAAACGGTGTCAAACCGGATTATCAACGAAATCTCCGGTGTTTCGCGGGTAACCTACGACATCTCCTCCAAGCCGCCTGCAACCATTGAGTGGGAATAATCGGCTGGGAGCTGTTTGACGGTGACGACAGCCGCTGAGGATGAATTGTGGATGGCCCGGGCGCTGGCTCTGGCCAGTCAGGCGGATGCTGTCGGTGAAGTGCCGGTAGGGGCCGTGGTTGTGCTTGACGGCAAGGAAGTGGGTGCGGGCTTCAATGCACCGATTTCCGGCTGTGACCCTACGGCCCATGCGGAAATCCGGGCGTTACGGGATGCGGCGGCCCGGGTCGGCAATTATCGATTGGCCGGTGCCACCTTGTACGTGACACTGGAGCCCTGCACCATGTGTGTCGGCGCGATCGTTCACAGCCGCGTCAGCCGGTTGGTATTTGGCGCTCTGGAGCCCAAGGCCGGCGCTGTGGAATCAGCCAGGCGAACCCTGGAAGAGCCGCACCTGAACTGGCGGGTAGAGGTTTCCGCCGGGGTGATGGCAGAGCAGTGTGGTCAGGTGATATCTGAATTTTTCAGCCGGCGTCGCCGTGAAATCCGGCAACGTCGCAAACAACACTCAGGGAAGGGAAGCGAAGCTCCATGAAAGTATTGGTAACGGGTGGCGCCGGGTATATTGGCAGTCACGTTGTGCGTCAACTGGCGGCGGCAGGTCACGACATTGTCGTTTTTGATAACTTGTCTACCGGTTATCGCTGGGCCGTGACCGCCGGCGAGTTGGTGGTGGGTGATCTCGCCGATGAGCAGGCGCTTGAAGCGGTGTTCTCCGAACACGGATTCGAGGCGGTGCTGCATTTTGCCGCCAATATTGTGGTGCCGGAATCGGTTGCCAACCCCCTCAAGTATTACAGCAATAACACCCGTAACACCCTGAATCTTCTCAAGATGGTTGAGCGCTATCAGGTTCCCTACATGGTGTTTTCCTCCACGGCAGCGGTTTACGGTATGCCCGAACAAACCGTACTGACGGAAGACCTTCCGCTGGCGCCCATCAACCCCTACGGTGCCTCGAAAATGATGAGCGAGCGCATGATGATGGACCTCGCCGCTGCCAGCAGTCTGAATTACGTGATTCTGCGCTATTTCAATGTGGCCGGCGCCAACCCGGACGGCTTGTTGGGGCAGGCAACGCCGGAGGCAACGCACCTGATCAAGGTAGCCTGCGAGTGCGTGACCGGGCAGAGAGATGGTATGAGCGTGTTTGGCACCGACTACGAGACCCGTGACGGCACCTGTGTCCGCGACTACATCCATGTGGAAGATCTGGCCAAGGCCCATGTTATGGCGCTGGATTATATGGCCAAAGGCGGTGAGTCTCAGGTGCTTAATTGTGGCTATGGCCGTGGCTTCACTGTGCGTGAAGTGATTGATGTGGTGAAAACCGAGTCCGGTGTTGACTTCCCGGTACAGGAAACCGGACGCCGAGCCGGCGACCCGGCTGCGCTGATGGCCGATAACACTCGGATCAAGAGTGTCCTGGGCTGGCAGCCGGATTTTGATGATCTGAATACCATTGTGCGGACCGCGCTGGCCTGGGAAAAGATCTGGCAGCAAAAGAAAGCAGGCCACTGACAGTTTTCATTCTAAATTTTCAGGAAGAGTTGCATGAAGATTACGATTTTCGGAACCGGTTATGTCGGCCTTGTGACCGGCGCCTGTCTGGCGGATGTCGGGCACCACGTGCTGTGCATGGACGTGGACCAGGGCAAGATCGAAAAGCTGAAGAACGGCCAGATCCCTATTTACGAGCCGGGCCTGGACAACATCGTCAAGCACACCGTTGAGGCAGGTCGCCTGTTATTTACCACGGATACCGAAGAGGCGGTCAAACACGGCACCCTTCAGTTTATTGCCGTTGGCACGCCACCGGATGAAGATGGTTCTGCGGACCTTCAGTATGTTCTGGCAGTGGCGAAATCCATTGGGCAGCACATGGAGGATTACAAGGTGGTGGTGGACAAGTCCACCGTACCGGTTGGGACTGGCGACAAGGTCAAGGCGGCGGTTCGTGCCCAGCTGGACAAGCGGGGGCTGGAACTGGATTTTGATGTGGTGTCCAATCCGGAATTCCTGAAAGAAGGCGCTGCCATCAACGATTTCATGAAGCCGGACCGGATTGTGGTCGGCACCGAGAGCGAAAAGGCGGCGGATTTGTTGCGGGAAGTGTACTACCCGTTCAATCGCAACCACGATCGCATGATCTTCATGGACATCCGTTCTGCTGAGCTGACCAAGTACGCGGCCAATGCCATGCTGGCTACCAAGATCAGCTTCATGAACGAAGTGGCAAACCTGGCCGAGCGGCTGGGTGCGGATATTGAAGAAGTGCGCCGGGGTATCGGTTCTGACCCGCGTATCGGTTATCACTTTATTTACCCGGGTTGCGGTTACGGCGGTTCCTGCTTCCCGAAAGATGTGCAGGCCCTGGCCCGCACCGCCCGCGACTGTGATTACGAATCCAAGCTGCTGAATGCAGTCGAAGCCGTCAACTATGCCCAGAAGCACGTGCTGTTCGACAAGGTCTCGCATTACTTCCAGGGTGACCTGAAGGGCAAGACCGTGGCGCTGTGGGGGCTGGCGTTCAAGCCCAACACAGATGATATGCGTGAAGCGTCGTCCCGCACCCTGATGGAAGATCTCTGGAAAGCCGGTGCGAAGGTGCAGGCTTTCGATCCGGAAGCCATGGAGGAAACCCAGCGCATCTACGGAGATCACGACGGACTGACTTTGTGCGGTACCAAAGAACAGGCGTTGAAGGATGCTGACGTACTGGTGATCTGCACCGAGTGGAAAGAGTTCCGCTCACCGGACTTTGATGTGATTGCCTCCACCTTGAGTGAGCCGGTGGTGTTTGACGGCCGCAACCTGTACGAGCCGGAAATGCTGGAGCGTCATGGCCTGATCTACTACGCCATTGGCCGCGGCCGTAACCAGTTCCATTCAGCGGTCTGATGGTCGGGGAGGGTGTTGATGTTCCAGCTTCATGAGCGTTTGGCGGCGGATACCCACAAGCTGGGAGAGAGTCGTCTTTGCGATGTCTTGCTGATGAACGACAGCACCTGGCCCTGGATCATTCTGGTGCCCCGGGTATCCGGCATCCGGGAAATCTACCAGTTGGCGAGCGAACAGCAGCAACAATTGCTGGCGGAGTCCTCGGTGCTGAGTGAGGGGATGATGGATCTGTTTGCGGGAGACAAGATGAATGTGGCAGCGCTGGGCAATATGGTGCCCCAGTTGCACTTGCATCATATTGTCCGCTATCAGGGCGACCCGGCCTGGCCGGGCCCGGTGTGGGGCAAGCAGCCTCCTGTACCTTACACAGAAGAGCAGCTAGCCAGTGTGAAAGCAAAGCTGCAGCCGCTACTTGAGCAACTTGCCTAAGATTTAGTAGCTCAATCCAGACCCTGCTGCCACTGGGCCAGGGTCTGGGAACCCACCAGAATCATTCTCAGCTCGGTTTTCAATTTCTGCTTGAGTTCTTCTCGCTCTTTCGGGGTTGCATCCAGCGCCTCGGCGCCTTGATTGAAGACCAGTGTGACCATGGCTTCGGCGACAATCCTGGCTTCCGCCAGGGGTTTGTTCTGTTCGTTGGCAAACCGGCCAAGATCGTCGGCCAGCTCCGTTACGAAATGGTCGATTTCTGCTTTCACCGCCGTCCGGAAAGGCTTGGATACGCCGGTGCGCTCCCTCAGCATCAGGCGGAACAGGTTGGCGTTGTTACCCAGGTACTCCATGAAGGTGTCCACCGAAGTGGAAATTGCACTGCCGTCCCGGGCAATACGTTTACGGGCCTGGCGCATCAGCTGCCGCAGAGCCACGCCGCCTTCGTCCACCAGGGCCAGGCCAAGCTCGTCCAGCTCGGCGAAGTGCCGATAAAAGGATGTGGGGGCAATGCCGGCCTCCCGGGCGACTTCCCGCAAACTCAGGCTGCCAAAGCCCCGGTCTGCGCTCAGTTGGGCGAGGGCAGCGTCCATCAGTGCTCGACGGGTTTTCAGTTTCTGTTCCGCTCGGGTGGCCAACGTCTTACTCCATGGTCCGATCAAACCATGCATTCTAGCCCCCGGTTTTTTGATAGTCATCCCGCTGCCGGATATCCGGTGTCAATTCTGTTTCCGGACGCCTGATTTTCAAAGTCATTGTGTTTATAATGGGCGGCTTTTCGGCTATAGCCGCCCAAATTCTTTGATTCAACGCGAACACATTCAGAACGAACGGGAACCGATATGCGCAGCCATTATTGCGGTGGGATTAACGAATCTCACATCGATCAGGAAGTCACACTCTGCGGATGGGTACACCGCCGCCGTGACCACGGTGGGGTCATCTTTCTGGATCTGCGAGATCGGGATGGCATGTCTCAGGTTGTGGTCGATCCGGACACCCCTGAAAGTTTTGCTCTGGCGGAGAAAGTCCGCAGCGAATTTGTTATCAAGGTGACCGGCCGCGTTCGTCGTCGCCCCGCGGGTACCGAGAACAACAACATGCCCACTGGCCAGGTCGAGCTGTTGGGCAAAGAGCTGGTCATTCTGAACGCAGCCGCCACCCCGCCGTTCCCGCTGGATGAGCACGTCGACGTGGGCGAGGATGTTCGCCTCCGCTACCGGTTCGTAGATCTGCGTCGTCCGGAGATGATCAACCGTCTGCGGTTCCGCTCCCGTGTGACCAGCTACATCCGGAACTTCCTGGACAGCCGCGGATTCATGGATGTGGAAACCCCGATCCTGACCCGTGCCACCCCGGAAGGTGCCCGTGACTACCTGGTACCGAGTCGTACCCACGAAGGTTCCTTCTTCGCTCTGCCCCAGTCGCCGCAGCTGTTCAAGCAGTTGCTGATGGTGTCTGGTGTAGATCGCTACTACCAGATTGCCAAGTGTTTCCGCGATGAGGATCTGCGCGCCGATCGTCAGCCCGAGTTTACCCAGGTGGACATTGAGGCTTCTTTCATCGATGAAGAAACCCTGATGGGCCTGAACGAGGAAATGATTCGTTCCCTGTTCAAGGATGTGCTGGATGTTGAGCTGCCGGAGTTTCCGCGCATGCCGTATTCTGAAGCCATGCAGCGTTACGGCAGCGACAAGCCGGACCTGCGTATCCCTCTGGAGCTTCAGGATGTGGATGATCTGGTGGAAAGCGTGGACTTCAAGGTGTTCGCAGGTCCCGCCAAAGATCCGAAGGGCCGTGTCGCCGCACTGCGGGTGCCCAAGGGTGCCGAGCTTACCCGTAAACAGATTGATGACTACACCAAGTTTGTTGGTATCTACGGCGCCAAGGGCCTGGCCTACATCAAGGTAAACGAACTGACCAAGGGTGCCGAAGGCCTGCAGTCGCCAATCGTGAAGTTCCTGGGTGACGACGTTGCGCTGGCCATCATGGAACGCGTAGGTGCGGAAGACGGCGATATTGTCTTCTTCGGCGCCGATAAGGCTACCGTCGTGAATGAAGCCCTGGGCGCTCTGCGTATCAAGGTAGGACACGACCTCAACATGCTTACCTGCGAGTGGGCACCAATGTGGGTTGTTGACTTCCCGATGTTCGAGGAACTGCCGGATGGCAATCTGACCGCTATCCACCACCCGTTCACGGCGCCGTCCTGCAGCCCGGAAGAGCTGGCAGCAGACCCGGCGAACGCCTTGTCCCGCGCCTATGACATGGTGCTCAATGGTACCGAGCTGGGCGGTGGTTCTATCCGTATCCACGATGAGAAAATGCAGGAAGCGGTGTTCCGTATCCTGGGTATCGGAGAGGAAGAGGCTCGTGCCAAGTTTGGCTTCCTGCTGGATGCCCTGAAATTTGGTTGCCCGCCTCACGGTGGTCTGGCCTTTGGTCTGGATCGTCTGGTGATGCTGATGACAGGTTCTTCGTCAATCCGCGACGTCATCGCTTTCCCGAAAACCCAGAGCGCCACCTGTCTGATGACTCAGGCGCCGGGCGAGGTGGACGAGAAACAGCTGAAGGAGCTGCATATTCGTCTGCGCCGTTCTGCTAAAGCCATTGAAGGCAACAAGGCAGAAGATAAAGAGTAAAGGCGTGTTGCCGGAGGTGGTGCGCCATCTCCGGCACGGCCAGACTCTCTCACTTCCGAGGGCAGGCGGATGGCAATCATCCTGGGGGTAGACCCCGGCTCCCGCATCACCGGTTACGGTCTTATTCGCTCTGAAGGCCGGGTTCTTGAGTACCTCGACAGTGGCTGCATCCGCGTAGGTGAAAAGCCAATGGCGGAAAGGCTGCAGACCATTTTCCACAGTCTCGCCGTGCTGATTGGTGAGTATCGCCCGGAGGAGTTCGCTATTGAGCAGGTGTTCATGGCGCGGAATCCGGACTCGGCCCTGAAGCTCGGTCAGGCAAGGGGAGCTGCAATCGTCAGTGCTGCCAACGGTGGCCTGGCGGTCCATGAGTATTCTGCCCGGCAGGTGAAGCAGGCGGTGGTGGGTACTGGTGGAGCGGATAAATCCCAGGTGCAGCACATGGTGCAGGCGCTTCTGGGGCTGTCCCGAAAGCCACAGGCGGATGCCGCCGATGCCCTGGCCATAGCCCTGTGCCATGCCCATATGAACCAGAGTGTATTACGTATGGCCAGGACCGGAGGTAAGGTCAGAAGCGGCCGCGTACGCCAACCATAAGCGGCGGTTTGCCGCGACAGGAGAGCCGGTTTGATTGGTCGAATCCGAGGAATGCTGATTGAAAAGTCTCCCGGGCAGGCGCTGGTGGAATGTTCCGGCCTGGGTTACGAAATTGACATTCCCTACACCACGTTTTTTCATCTGCCCGAGACCGGGCAGGAAGTGACCCTTCATACCCATTTCGCTGTTCGTGAAGACGCCCAGAGCCTTTATGGTTTTGCCTCCCGTCTGGATCGAAATCTGTTCCGGCTGCTGATCAAGGTTAACGGTGTTGGGCCCAAACTTGCGGTGGGCATTCTGTCGGGCCTGGATGCACAGCAATTCATCCGCTGTGTCGAGGCTCGGGACGCGAATTCGCTGGTTAAGCTGCCCGGTGTCGGCAAAAAAACGGCCGAGAGGCTGTTGATTGAAATGGCGGACAGGATAGGGCAGCTGGAAGGGCAGTTCGTCCCGTCTCAGCCCGATGTGCCGACTGGAGCCGGGGCGGCTATGGCGAGTCAGGCTGGGCCTGACCCACGTGAGGAGGCGGAGGCCGCATTGATTGCGCTTGGCTACAAGCCCCAGGAGGCGGCCAAGGCGATCAGCAAGGTGGCCGGCCCGGATATGAACAGCGAAACGCTGATACGTCTGGCCCTGAAGAATATGATTCCCGCCGGGTAACAACCCGGCGTTTTTGTGTCGGCTATGGCCACAGAACCATGACACCAATGTGTATAGAGCGTAACGTGACTCACGATCGCCCCTTTGTACAATTGGTGCAACCTGACTTACAGGGTGAGCCAGCGGGCATGTTGTTTATTCCCAGCAAGCGGATAATGCCATGATTGAATCGGACCGATTGATATCGGCCAAGGCCGGAGAATATGAGGAAGTGCATGATCGGGCGATCCGTCCGACGCTGCTTTCCGAGTATGTGGGCCAGCCTACGGTACGCGAACAGATGGAGATTTTTATCTCCGCTGCCCGGGGCCGCCAGGAAGCGCTGGATCATGTGCTGATTTTCGGCCCTCCCGGGCTTGGTAAAACCACTCTGGCCAACATCATTGCCAATGAGATGGGTGTCTCGATCAAGACGACGTCCGGCCCGGTACTGGAAAAGGCCGGAGACCTGGCTGCCATGCTCACCAACCTCGAGGAAGGTGACGTCCTGTTTATCGACGAGATCCATCGCCTGAGTGCGGCGGTGGAGGAAGTGCTCTATCCGGCCATGGAAGACTATCAGCTGGATATCATGATTGGTGAAGGGCCGGCTGCACGGTCTATCAAGCTGGATCTGCCGCCGTTTACGCTGGTTGGGGCAACCACCCGTGCTGGTCTGCTGACGTCGCCGCTGAGAGACCGGTTCGGCATTGTCCAACGCCTGGAGTTCTACAATCACCAGGACCTCACCCATATTATTACCCGTTCGGCCCGGCTGTCGTCGGTGGAAATCGACGAGGCTGGGGCGTTCGAGATTGCCCGCCGGTCCCGGGGAACCCCGAGGATTGCCAACCGGCTGCTGCGCCGGGTCAGGGATTTTGCGGAAGTGCGCTCCAATGGCCATATCACGGCGGATATTGCCGACCAGGCACTGAACATGCTGAAGGTGGACAGCCAGGGCTTCGACCACATGGACCGTCGCTTGTTGCTCGCCATGATCGAGAAATTTGATGGTGGCCCGGTGGGCGTGGAGAGTCTGGCGGCCGCAATCAGTGAGGAGCGGGGTACCATTGAGGACGTACTGGAGCCATTCCTGATTCAGCAGGGATACATGGTGCGTACACCGAGAGGGCGTATGGTAACGTCGAATGCCTACCAGCATTTCGGAGTAGTGCCGCCCAGATCCGGCCGGGAGGACGACCTGTTTGAGTGATCCCTCTGCCAGCTTTGAACTGCCGGTTCGGGTCTACATAGAAGATACGGATGCCGGTGGCATTGTTTTTCATGCCAAATACCTGCACTACATGGAGCGTGCCAGAACGGAGTGGGTCCGTAGCCAGGGCGTTGGGCTTCGTGCGGGGCTGGAGCACAACATCAGTTACGTGGTGCAAAAGATGAATCTGCACTTCCGGATGCCCGCGAAGCTGGATGATCAGTTGCTGGTTACGGCTGAGCTGAAAGCGGCATCCTGGGTCTGGATGGGCTTTCGGCAATGCGTGTATCGGGCGGATGATCGGCAGTTACTGTGTGATGCAGACGTCCGTGTGGCCTGTGTTGCACTGGATACCGGCAAACCCCGGCGTCTTCCGGAAAATATGCAGGAAATTCTTAAGAATTTCGTATAATTTGTTGAAAGATTTACAAAACTACTTGGGAGTGAACAGTGGAAACGGAACTGTCAGTCTGGCATCTGATTGCGAATGCAGGGATATTGGTGCAGTTGGTCATGCTGTTGCTGATGCTGGCATCGGTCGTCTCCTGGGCTCTGATTTTCCAGCGCCTGCAGGTCTTCCGGAAAGCCCGTCAGGCTCAGCTGGAATTTGAGGACCGGTTCTGGTCCGGCATGGATCTGGGCCAGCTCTACAAAGAAGTGAGTGCGGAGCCAACGCCGTTTTCCGGTATGGAGTCTGTGTTCCGGGCCGGGTTCAAGGAGTTCTCCCGCCTTCGTCAGCAGAGCAGGGATGCCGACGCCGTGATGGAAGGTACCCAAAGGGCCATGCGCGTGGCTTTTTCCCGGGAGCAGGAGCGCCTGGAAACCCATCTGCCGTTCCTGGCGACGGTCGGTTCCACCAGTCCCTACGTTGGCCTGTTCGGTACCGTGTGGGGCATCATGAACTCCTTCCGCGGGCTGGCCCAGGTGCAGCAAGCCACGCTGGCCACGGTGGCGCCGGGTATCTCTGAGGCGTTGATTGCCACGGCGATGGGCCTGTTCGCGGCCATCCCTGCGGTCATTGCCTATAACCGGTTCTCGGCCATGTCAGACGCCTTGCTGAAGAACTATGAAACCTTTGCGGAAGAGTTTTCCAGCATTCTGCATCGCCGGGTCCACAACAGCGATCAGGCCGCAGCATAAGTTGCCATCTGGCGGTAACAGGAGTGTAGCGAGATGAAAGGTATGGGAATGATGCCTCAGCAACGGCGCAAGCCGATGTCTGAGATCAACGTAGTCCCCTACATCGATGTGATGCTGGTGCTTCTGGTGATCTTCATGGTGACGGCACCGATGCTCACCCAGGGCGTGAAGGTGGATCTGCCGGAGACAACCTCCGATCCGATTCAGCAGGACAAAGACGTGGAATCCATCACCGTGTCTGTGGATAGCAATGGGGCCTACTACCTGGAAGTGGGTGACGACGCCAGCGAGCCGATGGCGCTGGACGAGGTGCGCAACCAGGTGGCAAAGATTCTGTCCCAACGGAGCAACGGTGAAGTGCTCGTCCGGGGCGATGAGTACGTGGACTACGGTGTGGTGGTGCGCCTGATGGCTGAGCTTCAGGCTGCCGGGGCCACCGGGATTGGCCTGATTACCGACGCGCCCAATGATAATCAGTAATTGGATGATGGTGACATTTTGAAGGGCCACAAGCGGGACATCGTCAGTACCGGAAAAGCACCTCTGAAATCGCCGGTGGCGGTCTCGGTAGGGCTGCACCTGCTGGTGTTCGGTATTGCTCTGGCCGGGTGGTCGTGGAATACGCCGCCTGAACCTGAACCCCGGAGCATTTCGGCTCGATTGATCAGCCCGGAGCCGAGGCCGACACCGGTGGTGGAGGAGCAGGACCAGGCAGACAGGGAGCAGGAGCGCAAGCAGGCGCAGGCGCGTGAGCTGGAAGAAGCCGAGCGCCAGCGTCAGGCCGAAGAGAAGGCCCGGCAGGAGGCGGAACGAAAGGCTCAGGAAGAAGCCCGTAAGCGCGAGGAAGAGCGTCGTCAGCAAGAGGCTCAGGCAAAAGAGTTGGCAGAGAAGCAAGCCAGAGAGCGTGAAGCTGCGCGCCAGAAAGCGGAAGCCGAAGCCAAAGAGCGTGAACGGCAGAAAGCCGAGGAAGAGCGCAAGCGGCAAGAAGAGGCCAAACGCCGGGCCGAGGAAGAAAAACGCCGACAGGAAGAGCAGCGAAAGAAAGAAGAGGCTGAACGACAGCGCCGCGAAGAGGAAGCTCGCAAAGAGGCTGAACGGAAACGTCTTGAGGCTGAGAGGCGCCTGCGTGAACAGCAACTGGAAGCGCTGGCGGACCAGGCCAGGCAGGAGCGTGAAGCGGAAGCCCGCCGCCAGCAGGAAGCCGCCGCAGCACGCGCCAGAGAAGCGCAGATGCTGAGCGAGAGTGAGAAGTATAAGGCACTGATACGGGAGAAACTGACTCAGGCTTGGTTTATGCCATCTTCGGCGACTAAGGATATGACAGTTAGGTTGCAGATAACGCTTCTGCCATCCGGTGAGTTAGCTGGTGTGACAGTGGCGAGTAGTAGTGGCAACACGGCCTTTGATAATTCGGCCTTGAACGCAGTGCGAGATCTTAATCGCTATCCGATTCCCAATGATCGTGACACGTTTGAGCGCTATTTTCGCCAGTTTACGATTGAATTTAATCCGAGCCAGAAATCGCGTTGAGGCTGATAATGTTTATGAAAAGCAGATTCCGTTGCTCTGGTAGCTTTCTGAAGACACCGGTTATTGCCTGCCTGGTGCTGTTTTTGACGGCATCCCTGGGCGCCCGGGCGGAACTGTTGATCCGCATTACCGAAGGTGCGGGATCGGCCATTCCGATTGCCGTCGTACCGTTCGCAGAGAGTGGTAGTATGCCCGCCGGGGACAAGGTAGGCAGCATCGTGCAGGCAGATCTGACCATGAGTGGCGAGTTTCGCCCGCTAGAGCCATCGAAAATGCTGAGCCTTCCCTCTGAGCGCTCCGAGGTGTATTTCCGGGACTGGCGCCTGTTGGGTCAGCGCTATGTGCTGGTGGGGCAGTTGACCCGCAATGGTGATCGGGTTCAGGCCAGGTACGAGTTGTTTGATGTCAACCAGGAGAAGCGGATTCTTGGTGAAACGGCGGCAGTTCCTGCCTCTAACGTGCGATCGCTGGGCCACCACATCAGTGACCGGGTGTATGAGGCTATTACCGGAGCTCCCGGTGTGTTCTCCACCAAGCTGGCTTACATCACCGTATCCGGTGAGGGCGAGCAGACCCGTTACCGGCTTCAGGTCAGCGATGTGGATGGTAAGCGCTCCAAAGTCCGGTTGGAAAGCCGGGAGCCGATTCTGTCACCGGCCTGGTCGCCAGATGGCAAAAAGCTGGCCTATGTCTCCTTCGAGACTGGCAAGCCGGTCATTTTTGTCCACGAGCTGGCTACCGGTGAGCGCCAGAAGGTCGCTGACTTCCCGGGGCTGAACTCGGCACCGGCCTGGTCAGCCGATGGCCGTTCGCTGTTGATGACGCTCTCTCGCGACGGCAACGCCGAGATCTACCGAATGGATCTTGCCAGCCGCAACCTGACGCGGTTGACCGACCATTGGGCGATTGATACCGAAGCCGCATGGGACCATGCCGACCGGGGGATCTACTTTACCTCTGACCGTTCCGGCGGGCCGCAGATCTATCACATGGAACGCCCGGGTGCTGAACCGCGTCGAATTACCTTTGGCAGTCGCTACAACGCAAGGCCGAGGCCGAGCCCCACGGGTGACTATGTCTATTACGTTCATCAGCGCGATAGCGCCTTCCATATCGCCAGAACCAATCTGGAGACCGGCGAAGAGACGGTTATTACCCGAACCGGTTCCGACGAATCACCCAGTGTGGCTCCCAATGGCAGGTTGCTGATCTACGCAACCCGTCAGAATGGGGAAGGCGTACTGACCGTGGTATCCGCAGACGGAGGCGCGGCGTATAGCCTGCCAGCCTCCGAGGGCGAAGTGCGGGAGCCGGCCTGGGGGCCGGTTACCCGCTGAAAATGCACTGAACTGAATTAATTCAACGAAGACCTGAAAAGAGGAAATAACGTGATGAAGATGTCTTTCTCTACAAAAGCGTTTGCCATGCTCCTGTCCGCCGGCCTGGTTGCTGGTTGTAGCTCCACCGGTGAAAACATGGAAGAGGGTGCCTACGGTTCTGACGTGGCCGCGATTGATCAGGACGGCGGTTCTACCGTTTACGGTGGTGCGGATGGCTCCGGCGTTTCTGCTTCCGATCTGAGTGATGACGAGCGTCGGGCTGCCCAGGAGCAGGCCGAGCAGGAAGCCCTGCGTGACATCACCACCTTCTACTTCGATTTCGATACGTCCGAAATCAAGCCGGACGCCCGTGATGTACTGGTTGCCCACGCTCGCTATCTGGCTAATAACCCGCGTCAGCAAGTACGCCTGGAAGGTCATGCGGATGAGCGTGGTACCAAGGAGTACAACCTGGCTCTGGGTGAGCGTCGCGCCAACGCTGTACAGCGCTTCCTGATCGTAAACGGCGCTTCCCGTGGCCAGATTGAAACCGTAAGCTATGGTGAAGAAAAGCCGGCCGTGCGTGGTTCCACTGAAAGTGCCTGGGCACAGAACCGTCGCGTAGAGCTGGTATTCCAGTAAAACCGACCTAGACGGACGTATCCATGAGAAAACAGCTCATGGCGGCCGTGCTGATCCCGCTGGGCCTTGGCCTGGCGGGAGTCACACAAGCACAGTCGTCCACACCCGCATTCCAGAACAACAGCTCCGAGGCCCAGCGTAAGGCCGGCAACAACCAGGCCACGGCCGAGCTGTTCTACATGATTCAACAGCTGCAGCGAGAAGTGCGAGACCTGCGGGGTCAGGTTGAAGAGCAGCAACACCAGATCAGTCGCCTGCAACAGCAGGGCAGGGATCGCTATGTGGATCTGGATCAGCGGATACTGGAGCTGTCCAAGGCCGTCGAGTCCGGGGCCAGTGCAGCACAGCAGCCGGCTGCAGCGGGGGCTTCAGCCGATAGTGGAAGACTGACGCCTGCCCGGGTGTATCGCTCGCCGGAACCGGAAGAGCAGAAAACCTATAATGACATTATCGACCTGATCCGTAACAAGAAAGACTACGACACGGCGATAACCCGCCTGTACGAGTTTGTGGATACCTACCCCGAGGGCGACCTCACCGTTAATGCCTATTACTGGCTTGGTGAAGTCTATCTGGCGAAACCTCAGCTGGAGCAGGCCCGTCAGGCTTTTACCATTGTTGCGACGCGCTACAGTGATCATCGCAAGGCACCGGACGCTGTGTACAAGCTGGGGGTGACCCTGGATCGTCTGGGCGAAAAAGACGAGGCGCGGCGCCGGATGAACTCCGTGGTCGAACAGTACCCGGATTCAGGAGCGGCAGAGTTGGCGAAGAAGTATCTTGATTCCGCCCAGGGTTGATCGGTATCTGGTCAACTTGCACGGATCTTGAGCGGTGAGTGAAAAAAGTTGGTCGACCGTGAAAAAAAGGGGTTGATCACCAAAAAAATATCAGTAATATGTGCGCCTCGTTTGGGTCGTTAGCTCAGTTGGTAGAGCAGTTGGCTTTTAACCAATTGGTCGAAGGTTCGAATCCTTCACGACCCACCAAATTCAGAGCGCGAGGTTTTGGCCGCGTGTTCGCTGGATGAAAAGCCAGCACAGCCAGTTAGGGGTCGTTAGCTCAGTTGGTAGAGCAGTTGGCTTTTAACCAATTGGTCGAAGGTTCGAATCCTTCACGACCCACCAACAAGGCAAGCCGTCACTACGGGGTTTGCGGAAAAAAAGAGCCGAAAGGCTCTTTTTTTTTGCCCGCAAGAACCCACCTATACCCACAGGACGGACGCTATCCTGCAGCCTGGCATACCCACATTGCAGGATCATGAAACCAAAGGCAGAAGTGATATACTCTGGCCGTTAACGTCAATCAGAGAATAAGCGATGACTAAAGCGCAAGACCGCATTCTGGTTCAGGAACATCTCGCCCATCAGGCGGAGCCCAAGCCCCTGAGCGCCTCAGAGAAAGCTGATCTCGAGGCCAGGATCAAGGTGGCTCTGAAGGAGAAGGATGCCGTTCTGGTAGCGCATTATTATACCGACCCGGACATCCAGCGGCTGGCAGAAGAGACCGGTGGTTGCGTGGCGGATTCCCTGGAAATGGCGCGCTTCGGCAACCAGCACCCGGCCTCCACCGTGGTCGTTGCCGGCGTTCGTTTCATGGGAGAGACGGCAAAGATTCTGAACCCGGAGAAAAAGGTTCTGATGCCGACTTTGGAGGCAACTTGCTCGCTTGATGTTGGTTGCCCGGCCGACGAGTTCTCCGAGTTCTGTGATCAGCACCCGGATCGCACCGTCGTGGTTTATGCCAACACCTCGGCTGCGGTGAAAGCCCGGGCCGATTGGGTGGTCACCTCCAGTTGCGCCCAGGCCATTGTTGAGCATCTGGACGCCAAAGGTGAAAAAATCCTGTGGGCGCCAGACAAACACCTGGGCGGCTATGTACAGAAAACCACAGGCGCAGACGTTCTGCTGTGGGACGGCTCCTGCATTGTGCACGAGGAATTCAAGTACCGTGGCCTGGAAGACCTCAAGGCTCTGTACCCGGATGCAGCAATCCTGGTGCACCCGGAGTCACCCGATGCGGTGGTGCAGATGGCGGATGTGGTCGGTTCAACCTCGCAACTGATTCACGCGGTGCAAACGCTTCCGAATGAAGAGTTTATCGTTGCAACCGACAACGGCATTTTCTACAAGATGCAACAGCTGGCGCCCAACAAAACGTTGATTGAGGCGCCCACCGCCGGCAACGGCGCAACCTGCCGAAGCTGTGCCCATTGTCCCTGGATGGCCATGAACGGCCTGGAGAATCTGCTGCACGTGCTTGAGCATGGCGACCAGGAAGTGCATGTGGACGATGCGCTGCGAGAAGACGCGCTGCGCCCGCTGCGCCGGATGCTGGACTTCACCGCCAACATGAATCTCAAGGCTGCCGGCAACGCCTGAAGGCTTCGGGGTTATTCCTAACCGGCTTGGCGCGCCTGAAGCCGGTTAGTCAGCTCACCAAGGCGCTCACTCACCACCTGGCGTTCGGCGGAGCCGGCCGGCAGTTTCTCCTGGGCCTGGCGCAATTGCCGCTGTGCTGATTTCAGATCGCCCATCAGTACATCGTATTCCGCTCTCGCCCGGTGCACGCCGACAATATTTCGCGCCATACCTTCGGCTTCGGCCAGTCTCAGCCACAGTTGCTCCTGGCTGGGCAGGCGGCGAGTCAGCTCCCTCAGGTAGTCAGCAGCGGCGGCTCCGTTACCATCGGCAATCTCAATGGCCGCCAGCGTGGATGTGATTGGATAGTTACCGGGATTGCGTGCCAGTGCTTCCTGCATAAGTGCTCTGGCATCGGCAAAACGTTTCTGGCTGATCAGAACCTCCGCCAGTGATACCTGGAACGTGATGCGCCCGGGGTTGGCTTTCAGTAATTCCCGCATTAGCTGCTCGGCCTTGTCATAGCGCCGGCTTTCCTGATAAGCCACCGCCAGGCCGTAGCGAATGGCATCGTTGCGCTGGGCGTCTTCCCGGGCCAGGTAAGCCTCGAACGTTTCTATCGCCGTTTCCGGGGATTCGCTGTAATGCACCTGCAGGCGGCTGCGAACCAGGTGATATTCCTGCCCGTCCTGCACCCGGGTATCAGGGTATTGTTCGGCCCGGTTGCGGGTGTCGGCAACCCGGTTCTGGGTCAGCGGGTGAGTGGAAAGGTATTCCGGCAGGCGATTTCCCTGCAGGCGGTTCTGTCTCATCATGATTTCGAACATCTCGGGCATACCTCTCGGGTCCATGCCGGCACTGGCCAGGATGTCCATGCCAACCCGGTCGGCTTCCTGTTCGTGGGAGCGGCTGTAGGCCAGCATGTTCTGCACAGCCATGGCCTGGGTGCCGGCGATGGCGGCAATGCCAATGTCTGACTGGGTAACCGCAGAAAGCACGATACCGGCGATCATGCCGGCCAGGGTTAACGGAGCGCTGGTTTCCTGTTGCTGCATTCGGCGAGCAAAATGGCGCTGGCTGAGGTGGGCCAGTTCGTGGGCCAGGACCGAGGCAAACTGTTGTTCGGTGGCGGCGTTCAGAAACAGGCCCCCATTTACGCCTACTACGCCGCCGGGCACGGCGAAAGCGTTGATGGCCGGGCTGTCAATCAGCACCAGTTTCAGGTCGCGATTATCCAGCGGTGCGGACGGCACCAGACGATAAATGATCGCGCTCAGGTAGTCGTAGACCAGTGGGTCCTGAAGTTGCGGGGCGGAGCGGCGAATGGAGGCCATAACCTGTTGGCCAATATCAGCTTCCATTTGTCCGGAGATCAGGCCGCCGCTACCGCCGATGCTTGGCAGGTCTGACGACTGCGCGCGTGTGGCCGGGCTGGTGACCGCCATGCTGAGCGCCAGAAAAACGATCAGGGCCCAGGGGGAGCGGTGTTGGCCTTCGTTCTGGTACTTCATATGTCTGAGGATGCCTCGAATTCGTGTTGCCCGTTTGACAAGGCGGCAGCCGGCAAGTTCTCCGGAGTATTACCAACTCTTGTGATGCAATAGAGTAACACCAGCGGCATAATGCCTGCCTGATTACTGTATGAAACGTAATGGTAAATGCTGATTATGGCTGACAGAACCCTGGATGCCAGCGGCCTGCGTTGTCCCATGCCGCTGCTGAAAACCAAGCTGGAACTCAACTCAATGACGCCCGGGGAGGAATTGGTGGTTGTCGCCACGGATACCGGCTCACTGAGGGACATACCTGCCTGGCTGGCGTTGTCGGCCCATACGCTTGTCAGCCAATCGGAGAGTAATGGGGAATACCGTTTCGTGATAAAGTGCGGCGGTTAATTTCCGGAGTCATTCATGGTCAGAATTCTGCGCGGTCTAGCCCACAAGTATTTTTCAGACGAAGAAGCCGTCATCCTGTTTTTGCTGCTGGTGACAGGCACCGTCTTTATTATCTGGTTCGGGGCCATGCTGGCGCCGGCCATCGCTTCCCTGATTGTCGCGTTCATTCTGCAGGGACTGGTGTCAAAACTGAACCGGATGGGTGTGCCTGAGCTGATCGCCGTGATTGGCGTGTTTGTGGTGTTTCTGGGCGTGCTGGTGGGTTTTATCTTCGGCTTGTTGCCGTTGATCTGGACCCAGCTGAGTACCCTTGCCGGCGAAGCGCCACGGATCATCCGCGAGCTGCAGTCCTATCTGGAGGTTCTGCCGCAACAATATCCGCATCTGGTTTCTGCTGAATCTGTGAATACCATGTATCAGCAGATCTCGGCCGAAGTAGGGCACCTGACTCAATGGCTGGTGTCTTTCTCGCTCTCCAGCATTCCGGACCTTGTGGCCTTGCTGATCTACATGGTTCTGGTGCCTATCCTGGTCTTTTTCTTTCTGAAAGACCGTCGGGTCCTGGTGAACTCATTTGCCCGCCTGCTACCTCCGCAGCGACCAATGATGGTTCGCATCTGGCACGAGGTTAATCTGCAATGTGCCAACTACGTCCGTGGCAAGGCGGTGGAGATCCTGATAGTGGGTGGCGTCACCTATGTCGCCTTCAAGTTTCTCGGCATGCCCTATGCGGCATTGCTTTCCCTGTTGGTGGGGCTGAGCGTGGTGATTCCCTACATTGGCGCTGCCGTGGTCACCATTCCGGTGGCAGTGATCGGCCTGTTTGCGTTCGGCTGGGGCAGCCATTTTATCTGGGTCATGGTCATCTACGGCATTATTCAGGCGCTTGATGGCAATGTCCTGGTACCGATTCTGTTCTCGGAAGTGAACAACCTGCACCCGGTGGCGATTATTGTTGCCGTACTGTTCTTTGGCGGAATCTGGGGCTTGTGGGGCGTGTTTTTTGCGATTCCGCTGGCGACGATGCTGAAAGCGGTCTTCGCCGCCTGGCCGGTGAAGGAGTCGCCTCCGCCACCAGCCATTGCGGAATAGGGCGTTAAAGGGCTTTGACGGCTTCCAGCACCTCGTCGGCGTGCCCTTTTACCTTGACGCCGCGCCATTCCCGGCGCAGCACGCCTTCCTTGTCGATCAGGAAGGTGCTGCGTTCAATGCCAAGGTGCTCCTTGCCATAAAGCTTCTTGAGCTTGATGACGTCGAACAGCTTGCACAGGGATTCGTCCTTGTCGGAAATCAGGTGGAACGGAAAGTCGTATTTTGCCCGGAAGTTATCATGCGCTTTCAGGCCATCCCGCGAGACGCCGAAAATCTCGGTGTCCTCGGCAGCAAAGGCTTCCATTCTGTCCCGGAAGTCCTGGCCCTCGGTGGTGCAGCCCGGTGTATTGTCTTTCGGATAGAAATAAATAACGATGTTCCGGCCTTTCAGGTCGCTCAGGCGAACGGTCTGGTCGCCAGTGGCCTCAGCCTGAAATTCTGGCACGGGTTGATTCAATGCTACGGATGACATGACATCTCCTTTAATTCCCTTGTGTCAGTTCGAGCCCAACATTACCATATCGGTTTTATTCGGACGGAGCTTTTATGATTACGGGTAGCCTTGTCGCACTGGTCACGCCCATGTATCCAAACGGTGATATTCACTGGGAGGATCTGGACAAGCTGGTGGACTTTCATATCGAAAACGGCACCCATGGCATTGTTGCTGTGGGCACCACTGGCGAATCCGCAACCCTGGATCCGGAGGAACACATCCGGACGATCGGGCACATCATAAAACGTGTAAACGGCCGGATTCCCGTTATTGCCGGTACCGGTGGTAACAGTACGCGCGAAGCCATTGAATTGACCACCGAAGCCCACAAACTCGGTGCCGATGCCTGTCTGCTCGTAGTGCCTTACTACAACAAGCCGACCCAGGAAGGCCTGTATCAGCACTTCAAAGCCATCGCGGAAGCGGTACCGGGCATGAGCCAGATTCTCTACAACGTACCGGGCCGCACTGCCTGCGATATGCTCAACGAAACGGTCGTCCGCCTGGCCGACATCCCCAATATCGTTGGGATCAAGGACGCGACCGGGAACATTCCCCGTGGCGCCGAGCTGATCGAAGCCCTGGATGGACGCCTTGCGGTTTACTCCGGTGACGACGCCACGGCGGCAGATCTGATGCTGGCGGGCGCTAAAGGTAATGTTTCGGTAACGGCCAACGTCGCTCCGAAGGCCATGGCTGAGCTCTGTGAAGCGGCCATTGCGGGCAACGAAGACGAAACCCGCCGCTTGAACGAACTGCTGATGCCGCTTAATCGCAAGCTGTTTCTGGAGGCCAACCCGATTCCGGTAAAATGGGCGCTTTACCGCATGGGCATGATCGGTGAGGGCATTCGTCTGCCTCTGACGCCGCTCAGCGAAAAGTTCCACGGCGAGGTGGAAGACGCGCTCAAGGCCTCAGGTGTTCTCTGAGGCCACCGTTACCGTTAACCGGAGTAACCCGATGCAGGTTCCTGCAAGAGCCCGTAAGAAAACCGTTTTGTTCGTTAGACCTGTTTCGGCGCTGGTACTTGCCAGTGCCCTGGCCGGTTGCAGTTTCATAAATGATCGTTCCGAAGGCTATGTCAACGCGCCGGAAGGCGAGCCGATTCAGGTGCCTGAAGGTCTCGACAGCTCCCGACTGAGCGAGACCATGCCGATACGGTCGATCAACACGGCCGATTCCCGCAATCTTTACCCGTCGTCGATTCCCCGTCCGCCAGATATGACATCCGAGATTCTGGACGAAAACTATGTGATTGAAGAGTTGGACGGCCGTATCTGGCTGCTGGTCAATGAGGTGCCAGGACGACTCTGGCCCGTGGTCAGTGCCTGGATGAATGAGAGCGGCCTGGGCATTGCCCATGACAGTCCTCAACTTGGGATTATTCAGAGTGAACTGGCGAACTTCAGCAAGCGCAGCCGTACACTGCTGGGGCTCGCCGATAATCCGACCGCCGCAGAACCCAAGGTGGTGATGCAGGCCCGCCTGGCCCCTGGCATTCGGCGTAAAACCACCGAAATCCGCGTGCGTATTCTGGAACTGGAGCAAGCTCCGGAAGAGCTTCTGCCCTGGGACAGTAGCACGGTGACCGATGCAACCTTCGAGCAACAACAACGGGTGCTGTTGGCCGAGCTGGGGGATTTTCTCAAACAGCGTGAGGACAACAAATCCTTCTCGCGGGCGGCCTCAGGCATGGTATCCGAGCCGCTCGTGCGCTTGCAGTCGGAACAGGATGAAGCGGTTGCCATTCGGGTGGAACTGGATTTCGGCCGCACCTGGGCAGAGGTCAATCGGTCCCTGGAGGAGATGGGGCTGCCGGTACTGGATCTGAATCGCAGTGAAGGCTGGTTGCAGGTGGATTTCCGCACGGAAGACGAGCGCAGTCCGGGCTGGTTCTCGTGGTTCAGCGATGCTGAAAAGCCGGTCCACACCCACACAATCCGGATTCAGCAGGGTGCCGACGCCATGAGCGTTACCGCCGAGCAGCACGACAGCTACGAGGGTGAACGCAGTTCAGCAGATCTGCTCACCCAACTCTTTGAACATCTGTATTGATTAACGGGGTGGCCGAGGCCACCGGCCGTTTGGAGAAAGTAATGGAAAAGCGCGAAGAGCTTTATGCCGGCAAGGCAAAATCGGTTTACCGCACGGATGATCCCGAGCGGTTTGTTCTGGTATTCCGTGACGATACCTCTGCCTTTGACGGAGAGAAAAAAGAACAGCTGAACCGCAAGGGCATGGTGAACAACAAGTTCAATGCCTTCATCATGGAAAAGCTGGAAGCGGCCGGCGTACCTACCCATTTCGAAGGGCTACTCTCTGATACCGAGTCCCTGGTCAAGAAGCTCGAGATGATCCCGGTTGAGTGTGTGGTGCGCAACGTGTCTGCGGGCAGCCTGTGCCGTCGCCTGGGAGTGGAAGAGGGTCAGGAGCTGAACCCACCCACCTTTGAGCTCTTCCTGAAAAACGACGCCCTTCACGACCCCATGGTGAATGAATCCCTGGCAGTCAGCTTCGGCTGGGCCAAAGCCGATGAGCTGGTCCGGATGAAAGAGCTGACCTATAAGGTCAACGACGTACTGAAAAAACTGTTTGACGACGCCGGCATGCTGCTGGTGGACTACAAACTGGAGTTTGGTCGCAGTGGTGGCCAGATCGTTCTGGGTGACGAATTCAGCCCCGATGGCTGCCGCATCTGGGACAAGGAGACCCGCAAGAAAATGGACAAGGATCGCTTCCGCCAAGGCCTTGGCGAAGTGATTGAAACCTATGAAGAAGTTGGTCGTCGTCTCGGCATAAAGTTTGACTGACCGGCTAATACAACCACAAAAACGGGTGCGTTATGCGTAAACTGATGATTGTTGTAGGTGGCTCTCTGGCCCTGGCCGCGCCACTGGCCAATGCTGATGTACTGGGCGTTGGTGCCAACGTTAGCTACTGGGATTCCGATTTCTCCGGCGAAGTGGTCAACAAGGACTCGGCCGTTGATATCGAAAAGGATCTCAACCTCGACAGCGACAGCAACGCGAACTTCACGGCGTTTTTCGAGCATCCGATCCCGGTGCTGCCGAACGTGCGGTTGAATTACACCAGTATTTCCCAGAGTGGGCGTGGTGAGATTGGGCCGGAAGGCTTTGATGGTATCGGGGTGAATACGGGGGCTGAGGTAAACTCCGATTTGGATATTGACCAACTGGACGTCACCCTGTACTACGAAGTGCTTGATAACTGGGTGAATCTGGATTTGGGCCTGACAGCTCGCAATTTTGATGGGGAATTAGTGTTACGTGATACCGCCATCGGCGGTCGAGTCAGCAAAACCTCCGTCGACGCCGTCGTTCCCATGGGCTATCTCGCCGCCCGTTTTGACCTGCCGTTCACCGGCGTGTCTGTGGGTGCTGAGGGCAACGTGATCAGCTACAGTGGCGACTCCCTGCACGACTTCAACGCTTATGGCCAGTACGAATTCGCCATGCTGCAGCTGCGGGCCGGTTACCGCCAGATGTCTATCGACTATGAAGACGATGATGACAAACTGGATGTGGAAATGTCCGGACCCTTCGCCAGTGTCGGCGTGGCGTTCTGACCAGGACAGTAAAAGGCGCCTTCGGGCGCCATTTTTCATGGAGAACAGATCTTGAAAATCCTCGTTACGGGAACCGCCGGCTTTATCGGCTCGCATCTTGCTCACCGTTTGCTCGATCGTGGCGATGAAGTGATTGGCGTGGACAACGTCAACGACTATTACGACGTCAATCTCAAGGAAGCACGCCTGGCCCGGCTGCTGAACAAGCCCGGTTTCACCGAAGTACGCCAGGACGTGGCCGGCAGCGAGGCCATGGAAGCGGTTTTTCGTGAACACAAGCCCGAACGGGTGGTGCACCTGGCAGCCCAGGCCGGAGTCCGGTATTCACTGGAGAACCCTCATGCCTATGTGGATGCCAATCTGGTCGGCTTCATGAACATCCTTGAGGGTTGTCGCCATAACGAGGTCAAGCACCTGGTGTATGCCTCCAGCAGCTCCGTGTATGGGGCCAATGAGACCATGCCATTCTCGGTGCACGATAACGTGGATCACCCGCTGAGCCTGTACGCGGCGTCCAAGAAAGCCAACGAGCTGATGGCCCATACTTACAGCCATCTGTACAACCTGCCCACCACCGGGCTGCGCTTCTTTACCGTTTACGGCCCCTGGGGCCGGCCGGATATGGCGCTGTTTATCTTTACCAAAAAGATCCTGGCCGGTGAGCCCATCGATGTGTTCAACCACGGGCATCACAAGCGGGACTTCACCTACATCGACGATATCGTCGAAGGCGTTATCCGTACCCTGGACAACGTAGCCCAGCCGAACGACGACTGGAGCGGTGCCCAGCCGGACCCGGGTACCAGCAAGGGGCCTTACCGAATCTACAACATCGGCAGTAATAACCCGGTGGAGCTGTCCCGTTTTATCGAGATTATTGAAGAGCGGGTGGGCAAAAAAGCTGAGAAGAATCTGCTGCCGTTGCAGCCGGGCGATGTGCCGGCAACCTACGCCAATGTCGATGACCTGATCAACGATGTGGGGTATAAGCCGTCTACCACAGTGGAAGAGGGCATTGCCAACTTCGTGGACTGGTATCGGGATTTTTACAACGCCTGAGCGTCCATTATAGCGTATGAATAAGGCCAGCCGAGACGCTGGCCTTATTTGTTTATGGTCGCTGTTCCGGAAGCCTGAATACCTGGGGTTTACGGGTGAGGGGGCACTGGAAGGCCAGCTCAACAGCGGTAAGTTGCAGGCCGGCCGGATTGGCCGTGCCATACAGCCGATCTCCGACAATCGGGTGACCAATGCCGGCCAGGTGTCGACGGATCTGGTGTTTACGGCCGGTTTCAATTCGTACCTCCACGTCCGTTGTGTCTGATTCCTCATCCCGGCTCAGTGTCGTCACGCGGCTGATTGAGTCCTTGCCATCCAGTGGCGTGTCGAGGCGAAGATCATCTGCCATCAGGTTGCCGGCGACCCGTGCCCGGTAGAGCTTGGTCATGGCCCGTCCGGCAAACAATTCTGAAAGGGCCGCCGCGGCCTTGCCATCATGGGCAATCAGCATCAGACCTGCAGCGTCGGCATCCAGGCGGTGTACCAGAAAGCAGGGTGTGTTCAGTTCAATTTCCGCCAGGCGCAGCAGGCTGCAGTGGTCGCCCCATTGAGACCCTTGTGATAACAGCCCGTGGGGCTTGAACCAGACACTGTAACGTCCTTTGTTCTCGAGCAGCGTCGGTGTTTCCGGCTTGCGCGCCAACACCTGATCATCGTAGAACAGCTGAATACGGGTGCCGGGTTTCAGTTCCCGCTTGGCCTTGCGTAAACGCACCTGCTTTCCCTTCTGGGTCCACCAGCACGCGCCCTTGGCCATGGCATCCTTGATGCGCTGCTTGGGCAGGCCCGAGGCGCCTGCAAGCGCATCCACAGCCGTCGTGCTCTGGTCTACGGTGACATCAAACTGTTTGCGCATTGGAGTTTTGCCCGAAAGGAGGAGGTCCAAGATGATTGCCGGCAATAATACGGAGCGGGGAAAGTATCGACAAGGCGCTTGTACCTCAAGGCACATTGATGACAGCAAGCGCTGAGGGTGTACACTGATTAAAAGCCACCTCAAGGAGATATCGACATGCCAATGATTGGCTGGCTGTTTATATTCGCCGCCTTCGCGATGATTGTCGGAAGCCTGCTTTTACTGCGAGATGGGGCCAATATGAAAATCCCCAAAGAAAAGCTGGAGAAGATTCGTCAGCGCAAAGCGGAACAGGAGGCGAAGGATAAAAAAGACGGGGATAGCTGGTAGCGCCAGAACCATGAACCAGTCCACGACTTTTGAGTTTGACCCCGCCTGAACCTTTCGCGACCTAACGATATGTCGCATGATTAGACATCACTGCCCGGACATGGATTAGACGACACCGGATGTCGCCGCTACGAGTGCGCAATTCCTCCCAATGATATCCCGTCTTTTTCATCACGCCGCAACCAGGAGCGCGCAGACCTTGTCGCTTCAGGACTGGCAGTGATGATGCCTGAAGAATAAGCCTGAAATCATAAGAAAAAAGGAAAGAACATGATCCAGTTAAGCCGTATTGGATGGGGGCCTGTGCTGCCCATGGTACTTCTTTTATCTGCCTGTGGTGGCGGAAGCGGGGGTGGGGGGAATGATTCTCCCGAGGAGCAAACTGGGCCGCAGTTGAGCTACGACAACATGAACTTTGCCCAAAAATCCGTATCGATAACCAGCGATAGCGGTGCCGAAGGGCTGATAAGCCTCCGTGACGATCTTGCGTTGGGGTGGTCAATTATTGGTGAGTACACGTCGGCTATTCAAGATATGTCGGTCCTGGAGCAGGGCACTTACCCATGTGCGGGTGGTGGTAACCTGGAAATCCGCTGGACCGAGACTGAGAACTCCCTGGAGGAGACCACCCGATTCTACAGATGCGTACTGGATACCCCGACCCATGGCCCTGTTGTAATCAGTGGCACCACCTTCTACGAAAGCGCCCTGATCGATGAAACCGAAACAGCTGCCAGTTGGAAGAGTTCCTACAGGGACGATCTGTCCGGAACAATTCAGCGCACAGGTGAGTCGCTTCGTTTCAGTGGCGCACTTCGTTTGAGCGATTATCTGAATGAAAATGGTGGAGTCACGAGCTGGCGCTACGTTCGGGATATCAAACGATACGAGATGATGCTGGGTAACCGGTACGTCGCCATTGCCGACGCTCAGAATCGGGACTCGGGAACGGACGTAGACTCAGAATACGCGGTTCGCGCCACCATTGTCGGCTCGGCGATTGGTGGTTACATGAAGCTGGAGACTCCGGATCCGGTGGAGTTTTCCTCCAACCTGGAGTGCCCGGTGTCCGGGATTGTAAAACTGTCCAGCAACGGTGAGGCCGAGGTTCGCTTTGGTAGCAGTGCCGGAGGTACCGCCAAGGCAGTTGCGGTCTGGGTTGATGGTGCCGTTGTCGAGAGTTATGAGGATTGCAGTGAAATAGGTGTGGTTCTGTACTTCTGACCGGAGGAGGGCGGGCTTCTGGTCTGCCCTCTATAAAACCTTGCAGGAAATACGAGGCACAAAAAAAGCCGCCCAGCAAAGCTGTAAGCGACTTTCTCTGCAGGATTGGTAGGACCACCCAGATTCGAACTGGGGACCTCTACCATGTCAATATAAGCCATCTAGCCTATGCAAGCCTTTGAAATTTAAAGTTTCCTGTATTTGCGCGCCCCGCCTGTTTTGCATACTTTGCACACTTTAGAAATCAAGGCATTAGATACTGTATATTGGAATCAGCTTCGGCGTCATATAAGGCGGATTTTTATGATTGATGTTGTGTTATCTGGGCTTGTTACGGGCTTGATCGGGCTGGTTGCTGGAAATCAAATGGCACTGGGGCGGGATAGACGTAAGGAGTTTAACGAGGCCACTGAGCCACTAAGGGACAAGCTACGGGGTCACATACAAAGCCTTGAGCGTCGTGTTGTAGTGAGTGCTCTTCCAGAAAATGATTTGTCAGTTATTGTTCGAAAGCTTGGTGAAAGGCGAAGTGCGGCGATCGTTACTCATTTCAATCGCTATACGGCCACCGTTAAAAAAAATGTATCCCCGGGAAGCCCTTTTCATGCTGGGGTTGTTACTTCGCCTCGTGGGTGGGACGAGCTGATATCTGATGCTCAGAAACTGTACGAAGCCGTTCAGCCCAAATAGCTACGTCTTGCAGCTGGGGTAATTGCCAACCCCGCCTCAACCCGCATCCACACCTGCTCATGCCCCTGCTGATAGTGCTCCGTCATCTTCGGATCAGCGTGCGCCATGAGTGGCTGGATATAGGTTTCGTTGTCGAATCCCTGTTTCTTGTAGAGCCATGAGCCCAGCGCGCGGATCTCGTGGAAGGTGGGGCGTTGTTCCCTGGGCATTTTCTTGAAGCACTCGCACTTGTCCCGGGTTTTGCGGAACTCGGCGGTGAAGGTGTTGGGGGTGAGCTGGGTCCAGTGTTCCCGACCTTCAGCGTCCACCTTGCGTTCTGGCCTGCGGTGGATGATGTAGGGGCTGGGCACATTGGATTGCCTGGCTTTGGTGATGATCTCTTCGAGCTGGGGGCAGTGGATCAGCAGGTGTGAGTGTTCGTGCTTGCTGGATTTCTGGCGGATGACCTTCAGCACCTGGTCTTTGTAGTCTGCGAACTTCATATTGATTACTTCGGCGCGGCCCTGCAGGGTGATCAGTGCGATTTCCATGGCGTGCTGCATCCACGGTTCCGCCTGGGCGTGGATCTCCCAGAACTGTTCGAGGGTAAGCCGGCGGCGGTTCTTCTCGTATTCGGATTTGGCGTAGGTGATTTCTGCCGGGTTGCTCATGTCGGCAGGGTACAGGCCTTTCATAATGGCAAAGCGGAACAGGTCGATCAGCGTGGCGCGGTGCTTGATGTAGGCGTCGCGCTCAAAGTTGTCGTCCAGGTACTTGGCGATGGTTTGAACGTCCACTTCGTCAATCTGTTTGGTGCCAATATCGCGCTCGATGCGTTTGAGGCGGTATTCCAGAATCTTCAGTGTGCCTTCGGCCAGGCGCTTGGTGGGCAGCAGTTCCTTTCGGTACCGGCCGATCAGGTGCTTGATGTCTTTGCCGGCGGTGCCCAGCACTTCGCCCACCAGGTCGGTTTCCTTCACCAGTATGCTGTTGAGCTGGCGCGCGGCGGCCTGGGCTTCTGGCTTGTTGGTGCCCATGGCATGGTACTGGCCGGTGCCGGGGTGGCGGTATTGATAGTAGGTGACGCCGTTTTTCACGTTGGCGTACAGGTTCGCCACCAGGTCTTTGTTCTTTTTGAGCCGCCTTCTGGGTGCCATTAGTTTGCCTGCAGTACCTTATCTACCAGGGGATTACCGGTGGTCTGTTTTGATTTGTCCGGATCTACGAACCAGAGCCCGCCGATTTTACGCGCTCCGGGAATGTGGCCTTCATTGGCCCATTTGTAAACCACACGCATGGATGGGCCTGGTTCTTCGAAGGTTTCTTCTCGCCATTTTTCCAGTGGTTTGAGCTTTGCCATAGTGGTCACCTCACTACTTGCGAATTACGGGCAGGCCTCGGAGGCACTGGTGGTCTGGGCCCATGTCGAAGGGGCAGTTGCAGCCGGGGTAGGTGCACTGTTCGGCGCATCGGTTGCAGGTGCACCCGTTGCCTGGCCCGATGCATTGGCTCGTCGCTGCCACCTGCGCCTCGGCGCGCTCCGCCAGATCACACAGCGCAGAAATCTCCCGCATTTGCACTGCAGGCCAGCCGTCCGGAGTGTGGTCTTGCTCAAGACTGCGCATTCTCTCTATCAGGTCTCGCATCACTCACCTCCCTGCAGAGCTTTTGCCCTGTCTGCATTGGCCTGGGTCAGTGGCCGCCACTCAAAATCACCTTCACGGATCACGGCTTCCTGGTCTTTGCACTCGCACTCGATGCCGATCAGGCTTTCGTTCACCGGCATCCAGTAGTTGCGGATGATGCTGCTGTGGTTGTCTTCCTTGGAGCCCTCCATTCCGAATTGCTTGCACACCAGCTTTGCCTCTGTTAGTGAGCAGCGCCGGGGCTGGGAGAAGGGGCCTTTGGTTTTGCTGATGGACAGGTGGTATTCGGGGCCGATTTCCTGCTCGGCAACTTCCACGGCGCTGATGACGTACAGATCAAGGCGGGCGTGGTAGAAGCCGATGGCGGGATAATCGGTTTCAATGGCGACTTGGAAAGCGCGCCAGGCTGGGTTGTTGGGTAGTTTGGGTTGGAGTACGGATTGCATCACAGGCCACCAGATTTAATGGCGATTTCTGCCATTCGCTTGTAGATCTGCTTGCAGGTGGTCCATGGCACGGTAACTTTCTGTTCGTACTCGATACCGCCCTGGCACACCTCGCAGTCTTCATCGGGTTCGTGGTAGAAACAGGCAGTACATGCGGCCTGAATGGTGAATTCGAACTCACCAATGCAATCAGCCTTCATTTGGTTGGTTACCAGGGGCCGGCTATTTCTCGGGTCCATGGGGATTCGTGCGCATGGTGCAGTTTTGATGTCGCTCACGGCTTTTCTCCCTTGTCCGCTTGGCCGTTACGGTCGTTCCAGCTAATTCCGGTGTCTGCATCCGGGCCGTAGGCTCTGCAGGTGTTGCAGACGATGTAGTGGCCGCCGTGGCCCCAGCGGGTTGTGTCCAGGTCTGTGCTGTTGCAGAAGGGGCAGGGCCTTGGGGTTGCAGCTTCGGTGTTCATTGGGCGGCCTTCAGTTCGAAATCCGGGTTCATGGCGTAGCGGTCCATGGCCACTTCTGTGATCACACCTTCGCGGGCCAGGCGTTTGCAGCGGCTGGCGCTGATGGTGCGGCCGTTTCGGGCGTCTTTGTATGGCAGGCCTTCGATGGCGGCTCGGCGAACGGTGGTGTGAATGCGCAGATGTGCACCGTCCTGCAGGGCGCTGATGATGTCTTTCATTGCTCTGTCGTCAGCGCGCTTGCTGGTGGATGCTGGGCTTTCGCCGGTTTCGGTGGCCATGGGCTGGGTCTCCACTGTGTTTTTGTTGGTGGGGTTGAGGTGGTTCACCACCAGTTCGATTTCCGCCCAGACCGCCTGGCGTACTTTGTGGCACCAGCGGAACACGGTGCCGGGGATTGCCAGGCCACGGTTGGCGTCTCCAATCAGGGCCTTGGCGATTCGGTAGGCTTTGATCAGGCGGTTCAGGCGGGCGGTGATCATTGGGTGGTCTCCGGGTACTCGTCCCAGATACGGCCATCGAGGCGGCGTCCGGCGTGTTTTTTGCCAACCCAGCCCATAAACGTTCCGTCCTCAAAGGAGTGCGTTCTTCCTCGAATGGGCACGCCTTCCGATTGGCCAAGGACTGGCAACCACTCTCCCCATTGCTTGAACAGGAACGGCACTCCGGCGGATTGGCATTGGTTGCGAAGATTGCGGGCCCAGTCTGGGTGCATTGGGCGGGCGTGTGTGCCGGATTCTCCACCAACGACTACCCAATGAAGATTGCCGCTCACTTTGCTTGGATATGGCAGGGAAGACAGGTCCACTGGGCCGAGTAGAGGCTCGGCGCTGATCCACCGGGCAGCGGCCGGCGTGTTCAGCAGTTGCGGTATGCGATGGTTTGCTGTTGCCTGATCTTCAACACTCACGCCAAGCCAAAGGTTGTCCAGAGGCCAGCAGCCCTTGATGTCTACAGTTAAGCCGGCACCGCCATCGGGCAGAAGTTCGGAGGCCTTCTGGGCCAGGAAGAACGGAATCCAATGATCTGTTCCAAGCTGGGATCGTGCTTGAGGGCTGTCGAAGTCTTTTCGCTCCGGGTGCTGGTCAATCCACTGGAAGAACTCAAACATCCGCTCTGGCCGCTTGGTGAGCGCCTGGAACGTATGCCATGAGGCGGCGGCGATGATTCCAAAGATGCCGGCAATGGTTTCGAACGACACTGCTGGGTGAAACAGATCACTCATGCTGTTCACAAAAATCATCCTCGGTTTGCTCCAGCGGCATGGCTCAGCCAGTTTGTGCTCGAGCAGCTTCACCTCTCCATTCCACTGGCCACCTTTGGCGATGAGTCCCTCATAGGGTTCACCGGGGCCCTTGAATCGGTTGGCCACGGTTTCCGCGTAGCAGTGGCGGCATCCTTCGCTGACTCGAGAGCAACGTCGTATTGGGTTCCAAGTAGCTTCGGTCCACTCAATCCCGGTTTTCTGACCCATTGGGCACCTCCCCGATACTGTTCAACGCCTTCCTCGCGGCCCGCAGCATGGCCTGGCGGTGTGATTTCTTCTCGATGCCTTTGTGGTTCATCATTACCAGGAGCTGGGTGACTTCACCGATGGTGTCCACGGGGTCCCGTTCTGCGCGGTTGTCCATGGTGATGGCGCAATCGCTGGCGCTGGTGTTGATCAGGGCCGTCATTCGGGCTTCTACCCCACAGTAGATGTCGAGCATTTGCCGGGCGCTTTGGTATTCGGTGTTGCTGAACGCCTTGGCAGCTCCGCGATATGGCGTTTCCGGTTGCGGGGATTCGTCTTGTCGCAGGCCTTCTTCGAAGTCTTGTTTGGTGCAGGGTTCGATGCTCATGCTGCGTGATCCTCGGTTTTCAGGACTTTGCCCTCTGCCAGAACTTGTTTCAGCCAGTCAGTGTATTCGGACATCTTGGCCAGTCTGCGGTGGTAGATCTTCGCCGGGTTGGCTGGGTACAGGTCTTCAAATTCCAGGCTGACATCCACCTTGTTGAGGTAGGTGTAGCCGTTGCCACTGTTGTATTGGGTGTCCGCTGGTAGGGTTCTGGCGGTAAACCGGCGCACGTGGCCGCTCATGTCTACAAAGGCATGGGCCAGGCCCAGTTCAGAGATCAGGGCACTGAGCCGGAGGATTTCGCAGGCCTTCTCGTGCAGGCCGGCTGCCATTTGTTGCACGCTGGCCTTGTCTTGGGTGGCTTCCATAGTTATCACTCCTGCTTTAAGCCGCGTTCGGCCGGTAGTCGGCCATGGCCTGGATGAGTGCCAGGGTGGTTCGGCAATCGGTGAGGGCGCGGTGGGCGTTGCCGCTCACCTGGATGTTCATTTGCCAGGCGGCATTTTCCAGTGATTGCCATTTCCACTGGTTGCGGTTGTCGTCCCATTGGCCGTGGAATCGGGCGTAGTTGTGCATGGCGCAATGGGCATTCATGCGTGGCGTGTATTTACCGTGCAGGCGGGCGCTCTGGTCGATCAGGCGGGTGTCGAAGTTGGCGTTGAACATGACCACGGTGCGGTTGTGGATGATGCCGGCCAGATCGGGCAGTACCTGGTCGAACGTTGGGGCGCCGGCGGTGTCTTGCAGGGTGATGCCGTGCACGCGCTGGGCTTCAAAGCTGATGTCTCCCAGTGGGCGCACCAGGGTGTCCAGCAGCACGTTGCCTTCGCAGTCGAGGGCGCTGATTTCTACAATCTCGTCTGTGCTGCTGAGGCCGGTGGTTTCGGTGTCGATGATGATGGCGTTGTCCTGTAACCAGAACCGGGCCATGTCTGCGGCTAGTTGTTTTACGCTCATGCTGTTCTCCTTTTGTGCATCCGGCAGGGCTCTGGTGCAGAACCCTCTCGGATGCGCCCCGTGGGGCGCGTGGGTTACCGGTGGTCGAACTCGCCTACGAAGGTGCGTACTTCGGAATCCTCAAAGCCGGAGCGCAGTTTCTCTTCCAGCTCTTTGGCCATTTCTTCCTGGGCGGTTTCCAGGCGCACGATGCGGGCGCTGATCTGGGGCTTTTCGCCGGTGATCAGGCTCAGGCGTACGGTGAAGGTGCGCTCCTGCAGGCCTTGGTAGGGTTCGCAGGTAAACTTCAGGAAGGCCGGCAGCTGGTCTTTGTGCTTGGCTTCCACTTCGGCCATGGCGCTCTGGCGAGTACCAAAGGTTTGTTCTTCGCGGGTGCTCTCGGCAGTGGTGCCGATGGTGATGCGGCGGATGGCGGCCACGGAGGCAGCCAGTGACAGCTCTTTGGTGCCGTCTTCACCGAAGGTTTGCAGGTGGTCAATCCAGTCTTCCATCCACTCGGCCATGCGGCGCTGGTCGAATCGGTCACCGTTGATCTTGAGCAGTTCCTGGAAGGCTTCGGTTTTCAGCAGGCTGAGTTTGGCCTGGTGGTCTCCGTGGCCGGGGTTGTCGACATCGCCCAGATTGAAAAAGGCGATGGCGCGCATGGCCTGGGGGTTGATGAAGCAGGGGAAGTTGTCGACCGGGAATTCGTTGTAGCCGTCGACGGTGCCTTTGACGTATTCCACGAATTCGCTGATCAGGTTGGTGCTCATGGTGCCCCGGTACCGGCGGCGGTTTTCCAGGTACTGTTCCAGATCGGCGACTTTGACGCCTTCGGGCAGGGCGATGGTGCTGCCTTCAGTCTGTTGCTGGAGGAACTTCTGAATGGCCTCCACTTGCACGATCTTGGTGTATTCGTGCAGGGCGCTGCTGTCGTTCAGTAATTCGGTGGTCATCGGTTATTCCTTGTCGTCTTCGTGTGGGAGGGTTTCGCCCCGCTTGCCAAACATCTGGTGCTGGTTTTCGGGGAACATGCTCATGCGGCCACCGGCGTTCACGTGCATCACGCTTTCGGTGGTGTTCTCCTGGGTGTAGCTGCCGTTGGCTTCGGGCACTTTGTAGATAAGGGCGTGCTTGATGCCCACGCGGTAGCTGTTGCCAATGCGGGCAAGCTTGAGCTTGATGGTGAGTTCGCCTTTGTCGTCGAAATCCACCACGCCGGCGGCTACGTCGCTCAGCGCTCGGGAGACCTTCTCGGCGAATACTCCGCCATCCAGATCGTTAATGAATTGGGGCAGGTCTGTGCCCCGGTTGCTGTTGCTCACTGGGCTATCTCCGGTTGGTGAGTGAGTTGCTTGCCAATCCTCTCTACCTCCCGGCCCACCAGAGCACTGAGGCCCCGGCGGGTGGGGTAGTAACGCTGGGCGGCCAGCAGTTCGTGGCACAGGTGCAGGGCCTGTAGGGGGTCAGCCGCGGTGGCTGTCTGGATCTCAATCCTGAGTTCCAGGTCTGACAGGCGCATCAGCGCTGCCAGGTTGTGGGTTTTGGTCAGGCAGGCGCGGGGCATTAGTGCTGTACCTCCATTGCCTTCTGGCGCATGTCCCGGATCAGCAGGCACACTTCCCGGTGGCTGATGCCCGGGGCAGTGGCGCCGGCGGCGTGGCGGATCTCTTTCAGCCAGGCGAGTGACTGGGCCTGCTCGATGCCTTGTCGCGCCAGTAAACGGGTGGCGTGTTCCAGGTGCCGAACGGTCTTGTCGAAGTGAACGGTCAATTCCTCGAACGCCGTTTCCAGCTCTTCCCGGCTGAGGTCTACGGTGCTTTTGTGTTCAGTCATGGCTGGTGTCTCCCCAGGCGGCCATTACCGGCTCGATCTCGCTGCGGGTGAGCAGCTGCCGGATGCTGGCCTGGCCTGCGATGATGAAATTCAGCAGGTGGCGCACGGCAAAGTTCAGTTCCCGCTCAAAGAACCCCAGTTCATTCAGGTCCTGGTGGTACTGGCCGGGGCTCCACAGGGACAACAGAAAGCGGCCGGCCCGTTTGGCGTCGCTGGTGTCTTTCATGGCTTCGTTCAGCAGGGTGATCAGCGCCTGGCGAACGGCTGGTGGCCGGGTGTGAAGGTCTAGCCAGGTGAGTCGGTTTTCCTGTTCCGGCCGGTTCCCGCCACTCACGAACTGCGATGGGAATTCGGCGCGGCCAGCCGGGGAGCTGGAGCACGAGCCAGGTTGTTGTGCGTTGGCAGAGAATGCGGTTCTGTTCGAGTTCATGGGTGTGCGTCCTTTCAACGTTGGTGGTTGTAATCAGCCAGACGGACAACAGGCTGAGAATCAGTAGCGCGAGGGTGTACGCCATGGGGCTGGTCCTCCGGCGTGGGTTTGCGTTCCGGCTCCGGGCGGTACTGCAAGCCCTTGCCGATGGCGGCCAGCGCCTGTTTCAGCTCGGCTACCGGCACGTTGTCTGGGATGGTCAGCGTTGCCATGGCGGTCTCCTTACAGGCTCCGCAGGGTGGCCTGGCCACGTTTGATCAGGGCGCGGATGGCGTTCGGGTCTCCGCTGTAGGCCGCGATGGTGCGCTTGGTGCGGGCTTCGGCCTCGGCGTGGTTGCCCTTCGGGAACAGCTGCACGTGGCTGGTGATGGCGTCTTTCATTTCTGCAGGCTTGCCGTTGAGCTTGCGCTGCCAGATGAGTTGCCAGCTGGCCAGTAGCTGTTGGGTGGTTGGGCGTGTTTCGTTGTGCATTAGTGCGCTGCTCCTTCGGCTTGTTTATTGGCATTGGCAATCTCCACCTCGAACTGCTGGGCCAGCCACTTGATGCCTTCGTCGGTAACGTGGGGCGTGGCGTACAGCTTTTGGCCCAGGGTGGGGTGTTGGTACTGCTTGAGTTCTGTGGTGAACAACCCGCGTTGCACGTAGCAGCGGTAGGGCAGGTTGTTGTTATTCAGCACCTTGCGGGCACGCAGGGCGCGGTAGAGTTTTTGCGGCCCGAGATTGAGCATGCGGGCGGCTTCGTGCAGCGGGGTGGTTTGCTGGCTCATGCTGCACCCCCATGGTTTGCCGGCAGCACTTCTTCCCAGCGCACGCGGTAGGTGCCCTGGCTGCGGCTGCTGGCTGTGCGAAGGAATGAATCGCCGGTGCCGGTGCCTGCGGTTACTCCGCTCACGATGATGAGGAAGCCAGCAACCATCTGAAGGGCGCTCTGCTTGGCGGCCTTGGCGATTTGCTTGGTGGCGTTGGCTGCCTTGAGGTATCCGCCGGAAAATGCCCGGGCGATGGCCAGGCAGCGGTTGTTGCAGTCCAGCTTGTGCAGAACAGACGACACCAGCTTCTTAGCGCCGGGTTCGCCGTGGCCGCGTAGCAGGCCAATGGCGCTGTTCTCTTTGCCTTCGGCCATCCACGCGAGGGTTTCAAGCTCGGCATTGGTGAACCGATGGTTCAGGTTGCAGGCTGTGAATTCTGTGGCGGTGAAGGTTTGCATGTCAATCTACCCTTTACAAACAGTAAAGGCAGAATAGCGCTCGACTGTACAATCTGTAAAGCGCTTGACGTTGATATAAATCTAACTTGATTTGAATTTCTATAGAGGGTGGCTATTAATTAGGAAGGTGCAAAAAGGAGACTGATATGAGGGATGAAAACGGACAGCCGCTGAACAAACGGTTTAGTTCTGAGCGCTTGACGGATAGGAAAGTCGATCAGCTTATAGGCCTGTGCGAGGGCGTATTAGCTGATGGGTCGGTGGTTCAGCAGGAAGCGGAGTTCCTACGAAATTGGGTGGCAAAGAATCCGGAGCTGATTACCCAGTGGCCGGCCAACGTACTGTTCGCCCGATTAGAGGAATACCTGGAAGACGGTGTTTTAGATTCCGATGAAGAGCAGGAGTTGCTGGGGCTCTTGATGGACATAACAGGGCTGCACGTTAACGAGGGAAAGACGGCCTCGACACTTCCACTGTGTAATCCTCAGCCTGAACTCGATTTTGAGGGCCGGCGCTTCGTCCTCACCGGCAAGTTCGCCTCTGGTACCCGCAAAGAGTGCGAGGCTTTGATTGCAGGTTTGGGTGGTCAGGCTGGAGGCTCTGTCTCTGGTGCCGTTGACTATTTGGTGATTGGCACACTGGTTAGTGACCAGTGGATTCACGAATCCTATGGCCGGAAAATTGAAAAGGCTGTAGAGCTGAGAGATTCAGGAAAGGGTGTGTCTATTGTCTCTGAGGAGTGCTGGGCAACTGCAGTGAAGAATGCTACTTCGAGTTAACCAGTGTATTGAAGAAATGGGTTAAAGCTTTTACGGCGTCCGGTGTGAGCTTTTTGTTAGCGAGGGCATACCGGATGCTCTTAATCAGATCTGATACTTCATCCCCAAGATAGCCGGCATCGGGCCGGTCTTCTCTGATCACCTTTTCAGCCAAGTGATACTCTGCATCGTTCTGGTCTGGATCGGTGAATCGCTTCGGGCCTGTACCTTCCTTCAGCCAAACGTATCGGAAGCCGGTTACTTCGCTCAGCTTTTTCAGGTTCTCGATAGAGATCTGGCCTGTGGTCTTCCAGTTGGTTACCGATTGCCTTGAAACACCAACGTGTTCGGCAATAGTGCCCTGGCTGGATGGGCTCTCTTCGATGGCTTCTTTCAGCCTTGAAATGAAAGGTTGGATTGACATGGCCGAATCATAGCTTTGTGAATTTTGGTTGCATAGAAATCTGCCCTTGACATAAAGTACAGGGAACTTGATTTCATTGAGGCCAGATTCGTGCAGCTTGAAGACATCATTAAGCGCTTGAAAGCTCACCCCAACATCAGGACCAAGACTCGAATCGCTGAGATTTGCGGGGTGTCTCGTCAATCGCTGCGTTTCTGGACTCAGGTGCCGGCGGAGTACTGCCGGAAACTGGAGAAGGCGTGCGGTGGCGATGTCACCCGTTACGAAATGCGCCCCGAGGTGTTTGGTCTTGGGCCTAATGATGACTCTGACCTCGACGTTGCATAAGTAACCACGCGGATACTGGATAGAAGGGCTCTTTCCATGCGATTTTTACCTGTTCCTGGAGGCCGCCATGGACATTGATGCGGTGCTCTCCCAAATGCGTAACCTCGGCCTGGTGGTCGATTCCCTCGATACGTCCGGCAAGTTGGTCCGGGTTCCTGTTTCTTTCCCCCGTGCGGATAAAGGCAAAAAGCAATCTGGCTGGTATGTGGTGCATGAGTTCCGGTTGAGCTCTGGCGGCATCGGCCTGGCGGGTGCTTTTGGCAACTACAAGGCGGATGAAAAGCGGAAGGTGGGCATGCCCGCCGGTTCGCTTACGGAAGCAGACCGGGCGGAATATGAGAAGCGCCGGAAACAGGCACAGGAAAAGGCACGGAAAGAGGCTGAGGCGGCTGCACGGCAGTGCAAGGAGCGGGCCCGGCGGATATGGAGCAAGCTGCCGGAGGAAGGCCCCAGCAAGTACCTGGATACGAAAAAGGTACGCGCCTTTGGCCTTCGCTTCAGCCGGGGCAGTGTGGTTGTGCCGGTATACAAGCCGGTGGCCACCGATGGCCCGGAGCTGTTCGCGCTGGATTTGGTGAGCGTTCAGTTCATCGATTCCGAAGGGGATAAGAAGTTTTTGACCGGCACGCCCAAAGAGGGCTCTTTCCACTGGCTTACGCCGGTACCGCAGGCGGAGTGCCCAGTGGTGGTTGTGGAAGGTTACGCCACGGGTGCCAGTGTGCATATGGCGACAGGCCTGCCGGTGGCGGTGGCCTTCGATGCCGGGAACCTGGTGCCGGTGGCCCGTGCCTTGCGCAAGTTTATGCCCAATGCGGTGATTTGCGTGGCAGGGGATGACGACCAGGCAACGGAACAGGAGCAGGGCAAGAACCCGGGCCGGGATAAAGCCCAGGCGGCGGCCAAGGCCGTGGGCGGTGTCTGGGTGCTGCCGACGTTCCCGGAGGAACGCTCATGGCGCTGAGTGATTTTAACGATCTTCATAAGGCGCAGGGGCTTGAGGCTGTTCGGGAACAGGTTCTTGCGGCCATTGAAGCTGGCCCTGTGAATTCGGAACCACCTGAAGAATCTCCCCCGGCCCCCTCTGATACTGGGGGAGCGGGGGAGGACGGCCCGCTGGAGAACGCCCTCAAGCGCTATGCGCTGATCCATGGGGAAACCAAGGTTTTCGACCAGTACAGCAAGACGGTGTACAAGCAGGCGGGCATGAAGGCCACGCTGGGCGCCAAGGTGTTCAACGCCTGGCTGAACCACGAGAACCGGAAAACCACCACCTGGGTGGAAGTGAATGGCCGGGTGGCGGAAAGCGCGGATAACGACCCGTTGAACCGGATGCTGGAGCGCTTTGTGTACATTTACCCCACGAAGAACGTGTGGGACCGGCAATACCAGGATGTGGTTACCTTGGAGGCGTTGAAGGCGCTTATGCCTAATGAATTCAGCCGCTGGAACGAACACCCGCAACGGCAGTTCCGCTTCCAGGAAGACATTGTTTTCGATCCAACCCAGACCTCAGACCCAGACAAGACCATCAACACCTTTACGGGCATTCCCCTGGCGCCGGATGAGCTGGCGAAAGGGGATGGCTATTCACGCTGCGTGGCGATTCTGGAGCTGCTGAATCACCTGTGCAACGGCGATGATGAGGTGTTGGACTGGGTGCTGCGTTGGCTGGCTTACCCGTTGCAGCATGTGGGTGCCAAGCTGGATACGGCGCTGCTGTTCCATTCGGATGTGCAGGGCAGCGGTAAATCGCTGTTCTTCGGGCGGGTGATGACCACCATCTATGGCCGCTATGCCAGTGTGCTTGGGCAGCATCAGCTGGAATCCCAGTATACGGACTGGCGCAGCCGGCTGCTGTACGCGGTGTTTGAGGAGGTGTTGTCCCGCACTGAGAAACACAATCAGATGGGCACGATCAAGCATATGATCACCGGTACCACCCAGCGGATTGAACGTAAGTTCGTTTCCGGCTGGGAGGAAGCCAACCACATGAACGGGGTGTTTCTCTCTAACGAGATTCAGCCGTTCCCGCTGGAGCCCTCAGACCGTCGATTCCTGGTGGTGTGGCCCAGGCACACGCTCAGTGTGGAGCTGCAGCACGCGGTAAGCCGGGAGCTGGATAACGGCGGGCCGGCGGCGTTCTACCAGCTGCTGCTGGATTATCCCCTTGGGGATTTCAACCCGCATACCAAGCCGATCCAGACCCGCGCCCGGGAGCGCATTGTGGAGTTCTCTTTGCCGAACTTCGAGGTGTTCTTTCGGGACTGGAAGGCGGGCGACCTGGATATTCCTTTCCATAGTTGCACCACGCGGGATGTGTACCTGTATTACCGGCGCTGGTGTTCGGAGACGGGTAACCGGCCGCTGACGGAGACCAAGCTGATCACGATCTTCTCTTCCCGTTTGACGAAATCCCGGGAACGGTTCCGCACGGCCGGGGTGGAACACCAGGCGATGATGTTTGTGATGGAGGAGCCGCCGGCGGGTAAGTCGAAGACAGATCACCTGGGCGGTTGTGTGGCTGAGTTCCGCATGAAAGCGGGCAATGTGGAGCCGGATTGATGATGCATAGGGCCAGTACGTTCACGGTTGTGCAGGGTATGTGCAGGGTTGGAAACAAACCCTGCACGTTCTCAGCCCTTGGGGCGCGGGCACTGTGCAGGGTGTGCAGGGTGTGCAGGGTTGTTACGCGCGCGCGGGCGTGTACGTGTGCAGGTGAGTACGCCGGGGTTAACAGGCCCTGTGATTTTTTGTTTTTTTCCACGCGCGAGGAAATAACTATGCACACCCTGCACACTATGCACAGACGTTGGGGGAGTAAGGCTAAAAGCGTGCAGGGTTTGTTTTTAACCCTGCACATGGGGTGCACATTCAAGAAAAACGGGAATGGGGAGTTCTGAAATGCTGGAAGACACCAAAAACCGGTTGCAGGAGTGGGGCGAGTGGGTACGCAGTGGCGGGCCCAGTCTGGGGTATTCGGCGGTGAAGCTGGCCGCTGGCTGTGGTGGCTGCACGGTACCGGATGATGAAGCCCTGGCGGTTGACCGGGCCGTGGCCAGCCTGAAACACCGTGAGCCGAACATGGGCAAGGTGCTGGTGAACTATTACGTGCGGCGCTGGGACTACAGCATGATTGGTCTGGATGTGCACATGGGGCGGGAGAAGGTGAGGGTGCTGCTGCGGAGTGCTGAGGCCTGGGTGGATGGCCGCTTGTTCATTTGAGATGTACGGAAAGTACATTTAAGGTTGACAGCATGCATGCACGGATATAGGCTGATTACCGTACAGTCGCAGAAGTACGCGCTGAACACCAAAGAGCCCGCAGAACCCCAGTCAGAGATGGCTGGGGTTTTGTTTTTTGGGCTTGGGACCTTCTGTTGATGTTGTCGTCGCACCTTATTGCCCTCTTTGGAGGGCATTTTTGTTTTTGGGGGCCAACCATGAACAAGCTGAACCGCATGATCGATGATCTCATCGAGCGCGAGGGGGCGTTTGTGGATCACCCTGACGACAAGGGCGGACCCACCATGTACGGCATCACAGAGAAGGTTGCACGCCTGCACGGCTGGGATGGCCAGATGCGTCATATGCCACGGGCCCTGGCCGTTAAGATTTACAAAGACCAATTCTGGACAGCCCCCAACTTCGACCGGGTTTCTATGCTCAGTCTGCGTGTTGCCGAAGAGCTGCTGGATACCGGCGTCAACATGGGAATCAGTTGGGCTGGTCAGTTCCTGCAGCGCAGCCTGAACGCGTTGAACAGCCAGGGCACGCACTACAGCGACCTGTCGGTAGACGGCCTGATCGGGAACAGCACCCTTGGTGCACTCAAGGACTACCTGGACCGCCGGGGCAGGACTGGCGAAGACGTTCTGATGAAAGCGCTGAACTGCCTGCAGGGCACCCGGTATATAGAGCTTGCCGAGGTGCGCGAACGCAACGAATCCTTTGTTTTCGGGTGGTTTGACCACCGAATCAGCTTCTAAGGACTACGGATGCCTGATACTGACCGCTCAGACCGTTGGCACCTCGATAAGGGTATTGGTGTTGCCCATATCCTGACCACGTTCAGTTTCGTGCTGTGGGGTATCTGGTACCTGGCTGGGCAGGAGAGCCGCATCAGTCAAACAGAACTGAACATCAAGCACCTGCAGGAAGCCCGCGTTTCAGACCAGGCAAGCGCACAACGCCAGTACGACGAATTCCGAACCGATCTCCGCATGATCAACGCCAAGCTTGATCGCCTGATCGAATACCAGAGCCGCAGCAATGGCAGATAGTCATCCGAACCCGAACCAGTGGTGGTATCACCGCCGCCTGATGGCCTATTTCAGTTTGGCCTGCTTGACCGCTCTGCTGATTGGCATGTTCGGCAACCGGGTGCCGGAGGCCATGCTTCCACTGGCTGAAACCTTGGCCTGGGTGTTCTCCGTGAACCTTTTGTACTACTACGGCGGCAATGCCGTCGCTGAGTGGCAGAAGAAATGATCCTGCAAGCCCTCAAGGCCAAAGCAGCCCCATACCTGCTGCCGGTTATCGGCACTCTGGTGGTGGTTGCTGCTGGTGCGTTCTGGTGGCTTTGGAATGACCGGGAGCAGCTGCTGCAGAAGAACGCTCACCAAAGCCAGTTACTCAGCCAGGCGGCCAATGCCAGCCGCGAGAACCTGCTGGCTATCAATTCCCTGACCGCTGCCATTGAATGGCGAGATCAGAAAGCCCTGGAACGCCAGGAGCGCCTTGCAAAGCGCGAACACGAACTGGCCCAGGTGCGCAAAGAACTTAAAGAGGCAATGCAAGATGCTCCGGACTGCGTTAACCAGCCTTGGCCTGATGCTGTTTTTGACATCATGCGCCGAGACACAGTACTTGACCCGAACCGTGTACGTTCGGGAGCCGGTACCAGTGGAGTACCTGCAACCGACTCCAACGCCCGGGCCGGAGGTTAATGCAATCTATTACTGCCCGGACTACGTGGAAGTTCTGAAAGACACGATCACGGCCTGTAATGACGACAAGCTGGACGTTCTGGATTGGGACAAAGACCAGGCTGAGAAAGTGCAGGAGATGAATGCGGAGAGCACCCGCTGAGGGCTGCTGTAAAGCTTTTGGACAGCAGTCTCCGTGCTCTGGGCCGAAATAGCTGGGTTCGGCCCAGAAACACTGTATGTATACCTGTTAAGCGGATCGACGCCTAAAGGCAAGTGCCGCGAGGCCAAGGCCAAGTAGGGCGAATGATGAGGGCTCTGGTACCTTGTATGTCCAGCCGTGATGCTCCGTTATGAACATCCGGCCGCCGATCGACTGTGTGCCAGGGCCATCCATATACCACTCCCAACTGTGGGCGGTATATCTTCTTGGGAAAGCGAGTATTGGGTTTTCATCTTGTCTGGCTGTGACTTCAGTCCAATTGTCATACCAGACGAACGACCAATCATCATTGGTAAAAGTGAACTTGATAGGGTCGGGATCCCAGCTGGTACTCCATGACGCGTAACGCCAACTATCTCTCCCAAGCTGTTGTTTAGCCTCACTGACTAAAGTCATTCCGTCAATGTCTATTGAAGCTTGACCTAACGTCCACGCTTCGGTGTCGCCATCTAGCGTGATGGTTGCCGTTTTAAGAATGTTGTGGGAATTGTGCTCCACTAGGCGCACATCAAATTTGTGAGTTATCAGTGCTGCTGAAGCGAAAGTAGGTACTGAAATAAACAAAAGGGCTATTAACGCTCTCATATTGCTTTCCTTGCTTGATTAGTAGGTGGCCAGTGCCCTCAGCAAGAAACATACCCACCTTGTCGTATTTGGAAGAGACTACCCGCTATGACGCTGACCTCTGATTTCCCGCCCAGTATCGTTGCGGCCAGGGAATTGTCGTTGCCGTTAAATGATGGGGCCGATTCCGGCGGCTCAAATGGCCTTCAGTTTATCGCGGAGCCTGGATATACCCTTACTGGCACTGTTGGAGATCTAGAAACGCTGACGATTTCGGGCCAGGACTTCGGAACGAAATCCCCGCCAAGACACTTTGACCGTATTGATCGCTATTGGGCAAACGGCACCGAGTATGATGGCATCCCCCCTACTGCAAACGATGGCGACCCTTTACAGGTAGGGAGCGGCAACGCTTTCCTGGGAACTCCGGGTGTCCACATGGGTGCTTGGAGGCTTCGCCAAGCGGCTGCTCGCTTAGGCCGCCCCCTTGGGTATCAACTAGAGACGGGCCCTAATTCTGGGAGCTTTGAAAACTACGGGGTGGGAACCACTAAAGAGGGGTTTGCGGGCTGGCCATCATCGCAAAAAGATGCCGAGGAATCGTACATTCGTTACTGGCGCTTCCAAAAATACTTTGGAACCGATGGCGACATAGATGCACCGATGGCGCTTGTGGATGCTCTACCAGCCGGATCGACTATGGCGACTATATCCGCCTCAAACGCATACATTGGCAACAGCGTTGGCGGCATGGAAGAACTATACATCGTTCTGGATACTGGCGAGCTGCATTATTGTATTCAGCAAGAGCCTGTCGTTTCAGGGACGGTCTTCAATTTCTTGCCAGCTCTGCCGTCACCTGCGTCTGCTGGCAATCCGGTTTATCGCCGGAAGAACGCAGTCAACAAGAATCTCAGACTTCAGGATGATGGTTCATCTGCCGGTAAGGATTGGAACGCGTGGACGTTTTCAGGCTTCCAAGGGCAAATATCGAATGACAAATGGAGCCTTGTTGACGGCAAACCGCAAGCTCGATTCGAGGTTGGTAAGTGGGAGCTGCACGAATACTATGTTCGAGCGCCGAAAGACCAAGCTCGGCTAGGCACGGACTACATCAAGCGAGTCCGAATAAACGGCGAACTGCGAATGAACCTCAATGGTTTTGCCGAGCAGGCCAATCCGGGCGCTTTGATTGACCCTCCAACCGTAGGATGGCCTTCGTCGGGCGTTGCCATTACGAATTTCGGTTTTGAAGAAGATCGACTGCACGTCATACCAAACAACGAGTATCGACTTTCTGACATTTACATCGACGCATCGACAGATGGCAGCGGAGCGCGCCGTCGCGTTGAGATCGGCATCGGTAATGACGATCTGTACCAGTGTGCAAAGCGAGAATGCTGTCCCATCAACTCATGGAATACCAGCATCGAAGCCAAGCTGAACGCTTTACCGTTTACCGAAGCAGAGCTGGCTCAAGCCCGGATTTTCGTAGTTGACGAAAACGACACCGCGGCACTCGTTGGGAGGATTCAGGAGTGAGCGTTCAGTTTGATGGCTCGGGAACGATCCAAATACCGGAGTGGGTAAGCACTTCCGGAAACTTTAACATTATAATCAGCGGAAATTTTAACAACGAAGCCCAGCGGATTTTTGGCGGTAATGATGTTGACGGCATTGACTGGGCTGCGCTGCAAACTAACCCGAGGGTTCAGATAAGATCAGACGGGGGGTACACATACTTAAATTTTCTGGCGGCGCCGTTTGCTGTTGATGTGGAGGTGGAGCTAAGGTTTAGATCTTCCACAGGATTGCTGGAGCTTTTTCGAGATGGGGTGTCACAAGGTTCCGTATCGCTACCCAGTTTGTCTGACTACTCAATAAATGAGTTTGGCGGGGCGTATAACCTGCCTATGCCGAGCGGCAGCGTAATCTCAAGACTGCAATTGGTTGATATTGATAGTGCCGCTAATAGCCGTGATTATCAGCTTAATTCAACGTCCGGAACTGTTGCAGTAGATAGCGGGATGGCCGGTCAAAACGGCACGCTTGTCAACTTTACCGATGCCAACAGTGCATGGATAACGTCCGGCCACACAATCACCGCCGCAGACGACATTACGTCAGAAGGCCAAACAGCAACATTCACCTTGTCCGGCAACTCAGCAGCGCCGGAATCAGCGACCCTGAACGGTACAGACGTTGGCACGCTCACAGATCAAGGCTCGGGCGTGTACAGCTATACCGCGCCCCTGATCGCAGACGATGACACGGCCGATCTGGTGGTCAGCGTGGATGGCACCACCGCCGGCGCAACCATTGCCTACGCCAACAGCTACGACCGGGACCAGCTGACGCACCCAGCGACCGAGGCGGAGTACAGCGAAAACTCGCTGAGCTATCCCAATGCCTATGCAACCACTCAGCCCTATGAGTGGAAGGTGATCGCTGATGCCAACGCTTCTGTGGTCACCATCAACTGGAATGCCCTGGAAGCTGACGATGGTTTCCACAAGAACGTTGCAAGCTATGCCACCCCGGTGGCTAACGGTGTAACCACGGTCACGTTGGGCGTGTTTGTTCCGGAGACCGGCCAGGCCTATCAGTTCGACCGGACCATAACCGTTTCGGATGGCAGCGTGGTGGTTGAGGGTGAAGGCTTATGGAGTGAGCTGTTCCGCGATCCGACAGAAGAACTCTTCACTGAACTATTCAGGTGACTCACATGGCAATCCCGTTTTCTCCAGATCTGGGCGACAAGCAGCACTTGGGCAACCGTACTATCCCCCGGCAGCGTTTCCGCCATGATCAGGCTCTGAATGCTGAGTCCAGTGACTGGCTTATTCTGCCGGCAGGTATTGGTGATTTGATGGTTACGGTTGTCCCGTCCGCAGGTGACGCACGCATCGAGTTTACCCAGGCCCCCATTGAAGACATCGAGGCTGGCACCGTTATTACCGGAACCCCCTGGCCTGACGGCGATGTGACTGTTGCCACTCAGAAGCTAATGGCCAACGCAGTGTCTGCCATCCGTTGCGTTGCCAGTGCCCAAACCCAGTGGACGGTGACCGCGTAGGGGATTTCAGAATGGGTGCGGGTCCTTCCTGGAGGGGGCCGCACTGAGGGGACGCAGACTCGCGGTTTTTTCGCAGACTTGGGGCGCCCTTGGCCTTCCTTCCTTGGTTTTGAATCAGGTAGTTATCGATGGGTAAGCGAGTTAACAAACGAGAGCTCGCTGAAATCTTTGGCGTGTCTGAAAGAACCTTCACCGAGTATCAGAAAGACCCATCCTTCCCGATAGCCAAGGCCGGTGGCCGTGGCCAGGCGAATGAGTACGACACGCAAGACGTTCACGAGTGGCTGATGGAGCGGGCGGTTAACGGTGCCCGCCGTGAGTCTGCCCGTGAGCGGTTGGGACGCATCAAAGGGGACCGTGAAGAACTGGCCCTGGCGAAAGATCTTGAAGAACTGGTGCCGGCGGTACTGGTAGGGGCTCGATTGGAATCCGTGGCGTTGTCGATCCGCAGTGAACTGCTGACCGGCAACCCGAAACTCAAGACAGAGATCGACACGCTGTACGACATCGATCTCGATATCGAGCTACTGAATGAGCATTCTCGATCCGTCCTCCGACAACTGGCAGCGCTTGGCGGCGAATCTGGACGCGGTGATCGCGCAGGGCTTGGCCAAGTTCGAGCCGCCGGAGAAGATCAGCTCAGCTGATTGGGCTAACCGGCACCGGTATCTGGCGCAAGAAAGTAGCCCTATGCCTGGCAAATACTCCACGGATCTTACCCCGTGGGTGCCGGGCATGCTGGATGCCTTGGATGACACGGCGGTGAAGAAGGTGGTTTGCCGCAAGTCTGCCCAGGTGGCCTGGACGGACGGCGTTTGGAACAACTACCTGGGCCGGCGGATTCATAACGACCCGTGCCCGATTGTGCTGTTGTTCCCCAAAGACAAGACGATCCGGAAGTACCTGGATCAGAAATTCGTGCCGATGGTAGAGGCCACGCCGGTGCTGACACCGCTGGTGGATGTGTCGACTTCACGCAGCTCCGGCAACCGGACGGACTTCAAGAAATTCTCCGGTGGCTTTCTGGCCCTGGTGGCCTCGAACGCGCCGGACAACGTGAAGTCTCTTTCCGCCCCGGTGGTCTGTGTTGAAGAGCCGGACGACTGTAACACCAACGTGAAGGGGCAGGGTGACTCGATCAACCTGCTGGAAGAGCGTGCCAAAACCTACGAATACCGGAAAGTCATCTTCGGTGGCACGCCCACGGTTAAGGGACTGTCCCGGGTTGATGAGGCGTTCAACTCCAGCGATCAACGCATGTTCATGGTGCCTTGCCATGAGTGCGGTGAGGAGCACGTGCTCAGCTGGGATAACGTGGACTGGAAACGGGATGCGCCGGTACCGGATGAGATCCTTGGCAAGTCTCAGCCAGAAACGGCGGTTTACGTTTGCCCGCATTGCGGCGTTCTGTGGCGGGATGTCGACAAGAATCGCAACGTGCGTAAGGGCTACTGGAAAGCTCACAAGCCGTTTCGCGGTGTGGCCGGCTTCTACATCAACGAACTCTATAGCCCATTCCCCGGTTCAAAGCTGGCGCTCCTGGTTGAGAAATACCTGAAGGCTGAGCACCACCTGAACCAGGGCGACGACAGCTACATGATCGGCTTCGTCAACAACACCCTTGGGCTGTCTTACGAATACCGAACGGATGCACCGGACACCGACACCCTGCGGGATCGGGCAGAGGACTACCAGGAACTGACGGTACCGGCCGGTGGATTGGTGCTAACGGTTGGCGTGGATGTTCAGCATGACCGCCTGGCAATCATCGTCCGCGCCTGGGGCCGTGGTGAGGAAAGCTGGCTGGTGTTTTGGGGCGAGATCTACGCCGCTCAGAGCTGCACCGACAAAGCAGACCCGGTGTGGGATGAGCTGGACAAGTTCGTGTTCGGCGCATACCGGCATGAGCTGGGGTTCAACCTGCAGGTATCTGCGGCCAGCTTCGACTCATCCGATGGCCAGACCAACGACGCCGTGTACCACTACGTTCGCAGCCGGCGGGGCCGGGGCGTGAAAGTGATGGCCATCAAGGGTGAAAGTAACAACCTGAACCGAGAAATCGTCACCCCGGCCAAGAAAATCGACACCAACAACAAGACCACCAAGGCTTCCCGCTACGGCCTGCCGGTGTTCATGGTTGGTACCGAGAAAGCCAAAGACCTGATTGATGCCCGCCTGAAACTGACTGGCAACGGCCCGGGCCGGATGCACTGGTACAGCGGCGTTCGAGACGATTACTACACCCAGATCACCGCCGAGATCAAAGCACCAGACCGCAAGCGCGGCGGCCGCAAGACCTGGCAGCCGAAGGCGGGTGTGCGCAACGAGGGCCTGGACTGTGAAGTGTACGCCCTTCATGCAGCCCGAACGCTCAAGGTGCACGTGCGCAAGCCAGACCAGTGGGATGCCCTGGAAGCCCAGCTGATGCAGGGCGACTTGCTGGCTCCTGCTGCACCTGCGCCGGTGGCTCCGAACAAGCCGAAGGCCACTCAGGCCAAACCTCAGAAATCCAAGCCGGAAGGCAGAAGCCTGGCTGACATCGCCCGGAGAATGAACGAATGAGTGCTGATACCAAGCTGGCAGAAGCCCGCGCGGCTTACCATGACCTCCTGTTGGGGCAGGCCGTGGTGCGTATTCAGCGGGATGGTAAAACCGTGGAATTCTCCCAGACCAACAAGCGAGACCTGGCCGCCTACATCGCCAGCCTGGAAAGCCAGACCGGTGGCGCTGGCCGTCGCCTGCGGCCGGGGAGGGTGAGCTGGTGAAAGCGCCTGACATCACCTTTATCGATACGGCGGGCCGCCCGATCCCGAAGGCGGAGAGCGGGTATAGCGGTGCCGGTGCTGGATTTGGGGGTCAGATGCGCCGCTGGAACCCGCGCCCCCAGACGGCAGACGCGGCCCTGCTGCCGAGCCTGAGAACCGGCAACGCTCGAGCTGAAGACCTGGTGCGCAACCACGGCCTGGCCAGCAACGGCGTGCAGCTGCACGTGGATAACATCGTTGGGCACCTGTTCCGGCTGAGCTACAAGCCCCGCTGGAAGGCACTGGGTATCAGCGAGGCAGATGCCCGTGCCTTTGCCACAGATGTGGAGGCCGCGTTTACGGAATACGCCGAAGACCCCATTAACTGCTGGGTGGATGCAGAGCGTAAACGCACCCTGACGATGATGATCCGGGAAGTGGTGGCCACCCACAGCACCGTGGGTGAGGCCACCGGTACCGCCGAGTGGATTGAACGCCGCCCGGGTGCGCTGTTCAACACCGCCATCAAACTGGTGAACACCCACCGGATCTGCAATCCGAACAACAAACCGGACAGCCAGAACCTGCGGGGAGGGGTGGAAGTAGACCGGTTCGGGGCCGCCCGCCGCTACTGGGTGCGCGGTACCGCCACCAATGGCTATGGCCTGAGCAATGGGCTGGGCGACACCTGGACCCCGGTTAACCGTGAAACCAGCTGGGGCCGGCAGCAGTTCCTGCACGTGTTCGAGCCCCGAGGCGATGGCCAGACCCGTGGCGCCAACCAGTTCCTGAGCGTGATGGAACAGTTGCCGCAGCTCGGCAAGCTCCAGCAGACCAAGCTGCAGAATGCCATCGTGAACGCCATGTATGCGGCGGTGATTGAGAGTGAGCTGGGCAGTGAAGCCGCGATGGAGATCATCGGCGGCGACATGAGTACCGACAAGCTCACCGATTACATGGCCACGCTGGCGGACTACCACGAAGGCGCGGACATTCGCCTGAACGGTGTGAAGATCCCGCACCTGATGCCGGGTGAACAGCTGAAGTTCACCACCAGCAGCAACGCAGATAACGGCTTCAGCGAACTGGAATCCTCCATCATCCGCTGGATTGCCGCCGGCCTGAACGTGCCCTATGAGGCCCTGGCCAAAGACTACAGCCGCACCACGTACAGCAGCGCCCGGGCCAGCATGATGGAAGGATGGCGCTACTACATGGGCCGCCGAAAGATCATCGCCAGCCGCTGGGCCAGCATGGTGTTTGCCCTCTGGCTGGAAGAAGCGCTGGACAGCGGCATCATCAGCCTTCCGAGAACCGCAACCCGCAGCTTCTGGGAAGCCAAAGCTTCCTGGTGCAATGCCGAGTGGATTGGCTCCGGCCGCATGGCCATCGACGGCCTCAAAGAAGTGAAGGAATCCATCCTGCTGATCGAATCCGGCCTATCCACCTACGAGAAAGAGCTGGCGAAGATGGGCGAAGACTACCAGGAAGTGTTTGCCCAGCAGGTGCGCGAGATGGAAGAGCGCCGCGCTGCCGGATTGCCGCCACCCAGTTGGGTGAAGGCTTTATCGCTGGCTCCAGAACAGGAAGAGCCGGAGGTTGCCGCCGTTTAAGTTTCAGCAGGGTAGAGCAGAGGCAGCTCGTTGGGCTCATAACCCGAAGGTCGCTGGTTCGAATCCAGCCCCTGCTACCAAATACAAACCCCGCCCAGGCGGGGTTTTTTATGCCCGGAGAAAACCTATGCACAACCACAACATTGCAGCCCGTGTACTGAACCAGGCGCTGTTGCTGGAGCCTGGCTATGCCCGGGTATTCCTTGGGGCCTTGGCGCCACGTTTGGGTGTGGCCTCGCTGCGAGATGAGTTCGGCCTGATTGAATCCCAGGACAAGCTGCGCATGCGGGCGGATGCGTTCGAGGCAGAGCGCCCCCGCAACCGGCCCTATGAAGTGATCAATGGCATTGCCGTGGTACCGGTGTCCGGAACGCTGGTGCACAAGTTTGGCCACCTGCGGCCGTACTCCGGCATGACCGGTTATGACGGCATCATTGCCCGCATACAGGAAGCCCTGGCGGATACCACCGTGAAGGGCATTTTGATGGACCTGGATACCCCTGGTGGTGAAGTGGCCGGCTGCTTTGACACCGCCAAACGCATCGCCGAGCTGCGGGGCGTGAAACCCATCGGCTCCATCTCCTACGACATGGCCTGCAGTGCCGGCATGGCCATCCATAGCGCTGCCGATTATCGCTACACCACAACCACAGCCCGCACCGGTTCCGTGGGCGTGGTGATGATGCATGCCAGCTTTGAAGAGCAGCTGAAGGCCAACGGGATTGACGTAACCCTGATCCACTCCGGCGCCTTCAAAGTGGACGGCAACCCCTACGAAAACCTGCCGGAGCGGGTGCTTCGGGATTTCCAGGCAGAGTCTGACCGCATCCGTGCCGAGTTCGCGGCCATGGTGGCGGGCCAGATCGGCCTGTCTGAATCGGATGTGCTTGCCACCGAGGCGGCCATCTATACCGGGCAAGACGCAATCGAAGTGGGATTTGCGGACGAGCTCATCAACGGCCACGACATGCTGGCCGCCTTCTCTGACTACATCCAAACCACCCAGAAAATCGGAGTAAGCACCATGACGGTTGAAAACCAGACCAAGCCGGCGGCCACTGCACCGGCCGCCACCCCGGAGGCCTCCACCACCCAGGCGGAGCCCGTAGATACCACCAAGCTGACCGCCGATGCGGCCGCCAACGAACAGGCCCGCATTGCCGGAATCCTGCAGGCGGAAGAAGCCGAGGGCAAAACCAAGCTGGCCCAGCACCTGGCGTTCAAAACCCAGATGTCTGTGGACGACGCCAAGGCCGCGTTGGCTGCTGCTGATGCCGGCGAACAGAAAGCCGCAGCGCCCACCGGCCTGCTGAGTGCTGCCATGGGCAACACCGAACAGCCGCAGATTGGTGCGGATGCCGTTTCTGGCGCCGAAGGCGGCGAGCTGAAAGGCGGTGCCAAGTTGGCCGCTGCGTACCAGGCTGCCACCGGCGCTGGTAAGAAAGTCCACTAACCTCGAACGGCCGCCCCGGGCGGGTAGTTCAAGACCCTGTTTTTAACCGAGAGGAAACAACGATGTCTGATCTTTACGCAGGCTCATCTTATGTGCCTTACCAGCCGGCGCCTTTCGTATTGGGCGGCCTGATTGCTTTCGACAGCGGCGAAGTGGCCTCTGGCCAGAATCTGCAGCGCGGTGATGTCATCGGCCGTGTGAGCGCATCCGGCCAACTGGTGAAGTCTGTCCAGTCTGCCTCTGATGGTTCCCAGAACCCCATTGGCGCAATGAACCACGACTGCGATGCCACCAGTGGCGCCAAGCCGGCCGTGTATGTGAAAGGCGGAGACCTGGACAAAACCCAGGTGAGCTTTGATGCCAGCTGGACAGAAGCCCAGAAACTGGCGGCCTTCGACCGCACGCCTATTTCCCTTGTAACCCCGGAGTGATCGCTCGGTAGCGCTGCGTTACCTGCATCACCTGAATAACCAGATCTGAGGAGATCACCCCATGACCTACAGCACCACTGAGTTGCTGGACGCTACCCGCCGTCTGGACCCGTTCTTTCCGTTCCTGCTGAACCTGCTGTGCCCGGGGTTCGTGACATTTGGCGCCAAAGAAATCGCCTTTGATGCCTGGGATGAAGATTTCAAACTGGCTCCGTTCGTGAGCCCCTATGTTCCCGGCCAGGTGAGCCAACAGCCTGGCGGAGAACTGCGGAAGTTTGTGCCGCCGTACCTCAAACCGAAAGACGTGGTTGATCCTTCCCGCGTGTTGGAACGCCGCCCCGGTGAAGGCTTCAATGGGCCGCTGACGCCCGAACAGCGGGCAGACGCCATCCGCGTAGACCTGCTGGCCACCCACCGTAAGAAGATCCGCCGGCGTGAAGAGTGGATGCTGGCAGAAGTGCTGCGCACCGGTCAGGTGGTGTGCTCTGGCCCGAAGTATCCGGAGTCCCTGCTGGACTTCCGCCGTGACCCCAACCTGACCATTGATATCTCCGCTGGCGCCGGTGCCTGGGACCAGACCACCGCCAAACCTGCTGAAGACATTGGCGACTGGTTTGACCTGCTGGAAGCGCCAGCCACTCACGTGCTGTATGGCCCGGGCACCTTCAACGCGGCTATCCGAAACGAAGAGTTCAAAGAGCTGGCCAGCACCCGCCGTGGTTCGGAAACCACCTTCGAAATGGCGCCGGCTGAAACCGATGCCTTCTACCGTGGCCGGTTTGGCGAAACAGGCCCCGAGCTCTGGGAATACAAGGGCTGGTACAAGGATGCACAAGGTAACAAGCAGTACTTCATTCCCTATGGCCATGTGGTGATCGTCAGCGCTGCAGGCGCCCGTGGTGTGCGTGCCTATGGTGCGATTCTGGACGCCAACGCCCAGTACCAGGAAGCGGATATTTATCCGAAGAACTTCACCACTGATGACCCTGGCCATGAGTACATCATGACTCAGTCCGGCCCGCTGCCGATCCTCCGCCGGATCGACGCGACCTTGTGCGCGAAAGTTCTGCCCAACCCGTAAGCGGGGCCACTGAAACCAACGAATGAAGCCGGCGCAGTGCCGGCTTTGTTATTTCTGAACTGAAACCTGAAAGGTGAGAAACATGGCTGCCCAAAAGACCAACGTGGTGTTCATCAAACGTGTGGAAGACCGCGACAAAAAGACGGGTGAGAAGATCGTCATCAAGGCTGGTACCAAAGGCGAGATGACCGCTGCAGAACTGAAGAAGTACAAAGACTGCGTGCGCGTGATCAAAGACGATGGTGACGAAAGACAGCGCCCGGTGCTGGCCTCCGGTACCGCTCCTGATGCCTCCGGCGGCGCCGGCGAAGGCGATGGAGAAGGTGACGACAAAGGCTCCGGCGAATAACCGTGAGCAAGTTCGATGCAATGGCGGCCCGGCTTGAGGCCGCCGTTGATGACCAGTTTGCCATGGATGCGATGTACGACGATGGCACCAATCCGCCGTTTCCTGTGCGGGTGATCATTGATCTGCAGGTTGAGCAACGCCAGGCGTTTGAAACCAACATGCCGGCCAACCGGGACGAGTTGGAAATCCGCAAGATCTACGTGGCGCGACCCAAGCGCAAGCACAAGGTTGTGATCACAGATCCCACATGGACCGGGCACACCACCTGGACGTTTGACGGGATGATCACCGATGACGGCTACGTGACGAGGCATTGGGTAAATGGAAGTTCAAGTTGATAAGGCAAGCGTTAATTCCGTACGACTCTTGATGGCTGGCCTTAGCACTGGTGTGCCGAAGGCGCTTGCCCGCAGTCTGAACAAAACGGTCTCCAAAGCAGGTACGAAGAGTTCGGCGGAGATCCGGCGTCAGGCCGCGCTCAAAGCTGCTTATGTTAAGAGCAAGATGCAGATTATGAAGGCCTCGCAGAATAAGTTGACCGCCAAGATCGTAACGCCGTCAGAAGGGGTTCTTCTCTCCCGTTTCTCCACTAATGCGTCTATATCCGGTGACAAAGTCAGTTGGTTGAAACCACCTCCTGTTCCACCTCGAGGAATCCGAGTAAAGGTTGATCCGAGCGGCGGAGCCAAGCTATTCGCAGGAAGCAGTGAAACTGAGGGGAAACCGTTTTACATGGTTCTCCCTAAATCCAGCGGGAGGGTTGCAATCGTTGGCAGGCGGAGCACGCCAGGCCCACGAGGGGGAAAGATCAAGGTCTTCTATGGTCCCTCCATTTCGCAGATCTTCACCGATGTTAAGGAAGCGATTGGTGATGAATTCTCTGTTTATCAGATGCAGCAGTTCGAAAAAGAAATTGACGCCATTCTGAGGGGCTACTGATGCCAGACAGCATTCGTGAACAAATCGTTCAGGCGTTCGCCACGAGGCTGGGCGCTGCACGCGCTGAACAGCTTGTGAACGAAGGCGACCTTCCCGTTCGGGTGCTATGGGACCCAATAGAAACGGCAGAGAAAGTGAAATATAGGAAGTACGAAGTAACTCTCACGGTTAACGTTGGGGAGCTTGCTTCTCGGGATGAGACTGTCAATTCCAGCATTCAGGGTAATCGCATGCTCGCAGCATTGCTGGACGATGCACTGAGCGAAGACCACACGCTCGGTGGCCTGTGTAAAGACATCAGCTACCTAGATTCCGCATTTGATTCGCCAAGTTCTGGCCAAACTGAAATGGTTATTCAGGTGACCTTCCAGATCACCTACCAAACCAGCAATACCAGCCCCTACCAGCAATAACCCCAATCAGACAAACCCCGCGCCCGGTGGCGCTTGAAAACCAGGAGAACCCGTATGTCTACAGACAACGCGCTGCTCGAATTTGAAGGCGGGCAGAATGCCTTTCCCATGACTGCATTGACCGATTCGGGCGATGCTCAACTGTTTGAGTCCGGCGAAGAGCTGTGGTCCCAGGCCGCTGGCTTTGCCCCGGTGGTTCGGCCTGATGGCGTGATCACTGGCGCGGACTGTACCCCGGCCAGCGGTAATGATGCGGTGGCGGTTGCTGCGTTCACGGCGTTCGTGAGTGGTCAGGAGCTGGCGGTTGCTGCAGAAGCCAGCGTTGCCGTTACCCGGGCCAGCACCAGTACACACATGATCAACAGCATTGTCTGTGATTCTGCCGGCGACGTTACCGCCGTGGCTGGTACTGAGGGTTCCAGCTTCGTGGAAACCCGTGGCGCGGCTGGCGGCCCTCCGCTGATTCCGGTTGGCTCTATCGAGCTTGGCCAGGTGCGCCTGAGCAGCGACACTGCCGGCCCGGTCACCGAGGGCGAGATCTTCCAGTTGGTCAACCGCCACCAGGAGAGCGCAGTATTCCCGATCCCAACCATCGACTCCATCAACGGCGCTGTTCAGTTCAGCTCCGCGCTGCCGAAGATCCACACCGGTGACATTCCCAAGGGCGTGTTCGCCAGCTTCGCTACACCGGAGTTCATCGAGGCGTTCGACGCTTACGACTTCGTGCCTTCTGAGGTGGGATATTCCTCATCCAGTAAACAGACATACACCCGGGTTAAGAACACCCGTTCCCAGAGCCTGAACAACGCCAGCTTCAGTGTTGACCTGACAGACGGCATCAGCGACACCATCGCCAGCGTTCAGGGGCAGAACCTGTACTTCCGGTTCTACCCGGACAAGACCCGCCCGCAGCACTTCATTGAGCAAGGTGTTCTGTCCATTGCCCGGACCTACCCGGCCGGTGGCGACATTGTGGCCGCCTGTACGATCAACGTGGATGAGAAAGGCAAAGAGGTAGCACTGTGAGCAATTTCGACCTTGCTGCATTTCGCAAGGCGAAGTTTCAGCCGCGGGAACAGGAAGTTCCCCTGGCTGGGCTTACCGCTGGCGGATTTGGCGGCTATGAAGGCGAGGGTGATCAGGCACAGCCTGTGCCGGTGGTGTTCAAGGTTCGCGGCCTGACGGCGGACGAGCTGGCCCGGGCAGATCAGGAAGCTGACAACAGCAAGTTGCTGGTGAAGGTTGCCGAACGGCTGGCAGGCTCTGAGGCTGAGAAAGCCCAGGCGTTGCTGGACGGTCTCGGCCTGGGTGATGACACTCCGCAAGCCCTGGCAAAGAAACTGGCCCATGTGCAGATGGCGGTGGTTGAGCCCCAGCTGAAGATTCAGGATGTGGTGCGCATTGCGGATGCTTACCCCACGGACTTTCTGGAGCTCTCCAACCAGATCTACAGCCTGACCGGACAGGGCAAGGTTGCCCAGGTAAAGCGCAAGCCCTCTGGAAAGACCCCGGCATCCAGGCAAGCTTAGCCCTGGCGAGTCGCAACAGCCGGTTTCTGTTTGAGATCCGGCCTGATGTGTTTCCAGAGGGCTATCTCACGGAAACCGAAATGTGTTTGTGGCGCCGGTGGCTGGAGGCGCACAGCAAGAGTTAGTATGCTAGGGTTTTACCAACCGTTACATGGAGGTACGCCCCATGCGTTTTCTTGCCCTACTTCTGGCCACACTCTCATTTTCCGCCGTTGCCCAGGTTTACAAATGGACTGATGAGAACGGCGTTACGCACTTTGGTACCCAGCCGCCGGCTGGCCAGCACGAATCTGTTCACATCCGGGAAAGCTCTCCGGGCGCCATGGGCAAGGGAAACTCTGCATCCTCAGACCTGGAGCTGCGAGCCCAACGGCTAGAGCTGAAACGAAAGCGTGAGGAATTGCAGCGCAAGGTTGATCGCCGCGAAGCAGCGGCGGGCGGATCGGCTTCTTACGAAAGTCCAGAGGATAGCTGGGCCTGTAAATATGAGCGAGAGCGAGTTGAAGAATACAAAATTCTGCTGCGAGAACTTGGCAGAAAGGGTTACCGGCAATCGGAGAAAGACCGCCTTGAGGCGAGGCTGAGAGCCGCAGAGCGACAAGCGGAACGCGACTGCAATTAGATCATAAATCGAACATCAGAAACCCGGCCATGCGCCGGGTTTTTTGCGTGGAGAAACCATGGCAGACCTCAAGAAAACGGTTGAGCTGATTTTCGGCGGCGTGGATAACACCGGCGGCGCGATCAGCTCCGTTGGCCGCAACCTGGACAGCCTGGTGGATAAGACCGGGAACGTCACCGGCTTTCTCGCGGGCATAACCGACAGCATCGTGAAGCTGGACCTTGCGCTGGCCGCTGCTGGCGTGGGTATCACCGCCTTCGCCGTGAAGCTGTCTGACGACTTCGATACCGCGTTCGCCGAGATCGCCACCATCATCGGCCAGCCCGCCGCCAACCTGAAAGATTTTCAGGCGCAGATTCTCCGCTATTCCGAGACTTCCAGCGCCTCCCTGCAGGAAATCACCAACGCCACCTATGGCGCCATCTCTGCAGGTGTTGATTACAAGAACTCGCTGGAGCTGATTGCAGCGGCTGAACAGCTGGCGATTGCTGGCAAGGCCGATCTGGGCGACACCACGACCGCTCTCGTGAGTGTAATGAACGCCTTTGGCGCCTCAGCCGATGAGGCGGGGGCGTATGCAGATACGTTTTTCACAGCCGTTCAGCTGGGTCAAACCACCATTCCGGAGTTGGCTTCAACCATCGGTCGGCTGGCTCCGATTGCTGCTGCTGCCGGGTTGTCGTTTGATGAAATGGCGGCGGCCATTGCCACCATTACCGCAGAAACCGGCACCGGAACTGCGGAGGCGATCACTGGTATTCGGGCCGCCATCACGGCGTTGCTGAAGCCCACCAAGGAAGCGCAGGACGTTGCTGCCGACCTGGGAATTGAGTTCAACGCTGCGGCTCTCGAAAGCAAGGGATTCTCCGGTGTCCTGCAGGAAGTGGCAGAGGCCACTGGCGGCAACACAGAGACCATTGCCAAACTGTTCGGCTCTGTTGAAGCCCTGGCCCCGGTGTTGGCCCTTACTGGTAACGCCGCGGATAAGTTCGGCGAGAACCTGAAAGCGTTTGAGACCAACGCCGGTGCTGCCGGTACCGCTGCCGGTGAACTGAGCGCTGACCTGGGCCGGATTGTTCAGACCCTGCAGAATAACCTCAACTCCGCACTTATCGCCTACGGCTCAAATCTGACCGACGAAACCCAGAGTATCGTCAAATCCATCACCAGCATCTTTAACAGCCTTGGCTCTGAGATCCGTCTGGATGATGGGGTGTTCGCTCCGATCCTGAACGGTCTGGAAGGGCTGGCTCAGGATATCGACCAGAAGCTGAAGACCATCGCCGCCAACTTCCCGGAGGCTCTGGCGGGGCTGGATCTCTCCAGTCTGCTGGATTCGTTCGGTGATCTTGGCGATGAGCTGGATGACCTGTTTACTGGCCTGTTCGGCAACGTGGATTTGTCCACGGTCGAAGGCCTGCAGTCTGCCATGCAGCGGGTGGTGGATGCGTTCACCGCGCTGGTTCAGATTTCTGCTGGTATCGCGGACGGGCTTGAACCTTTGTTCCAGGCCATCGGCACCGGCATTGAGCAATTCGAATCCCTGGACGACACCACCAAGCGCAGCGTTGGTGAGTTGCTGGGGCTGGGCAAAGCCATTGATACCGTGCTTCCGGCCATCGGTGGCCTGGCTGGCGGGCTGGAATCCATCGGCACCGGGCTCACGGCGCTGGCTGGTGCGCAGGGCTTCAAGGCGCTGATCGGCAACCTGAACAGCGTAAAAGCTCTTGCTTCGGTTGCTGGAAAGGGCGGGCTTATAGGGCTTGCTTTGGCTGGCGGCTACGGCGTTGGCACGCTGATCAATGAGTTCGTCATTGAACCCCTGGAAGAAAAGTTCGGTACCTCGATTGGAAGCTGGTTGTATGACCAATTCAACTCTGATGAGTTGGAAAAAATCAAAGAGGCCATGCAGCCGGTTTCCGATGTGCAGGAACAGTTGGCCAAAGACACCCAGGATCTCCGTGATATTAATGAAAGCCTAGCGGAAAAGCTGGTTAAAACCCGCGTGGCAACCAAGGAGACGCAAGACGCCTGGCAGAGTTATGCCAACGAACTGGTTAGTGCAGCGAATAAGCACAATGGTTTGGATGAAGCGCTAGACGGTACTACAGATAAGCTCACTCGTTCAGGGGGGGCCATTGAGCGGTTGACATACAAGGCCACCGCAAACGGCGACGCACTCGGCAACATAAGCCGTACGACAAAAGAGTTAGCTGACAACAACGAAACGCTGGTGCTTGGGTACGACAAAGCTACGGGCAAGGTAAATAGTTGGAGCGGTGGGGTTATCAAGTCTGGAAAGGCGATGGAAGATAACGCCCAAAAGACCGAGAAGGCTGTTCAGGAGTCTGAAAACTTCCGTATTGAGATGGAGAAGATTGCCAGTAATGAACGGATTAAGAATATTGAAGCATCCGTCTCTCTGGACATTGCAGAAGTAGAGGCAAACACCAAGAAGGTGGAGGCGCTGATAGAGGGCATCTCGACCAGCTTCGAGTCGTCAACAAATTTGGTGGGTGATTTATTCGGAATGTTCTCAGAGGCAGACAGTTTTCGTGAGAAGTGGGCTCTGACCGACCAGATCAAAAACGAAAATAAGCTCCGCGATGAACAGCTGAAGATGCAGAAGGATCTGACAAAAGCTGAAGTGGATTGGATGCAGGAAAAGACTCGCCAGCTGCGTAAAGGTGAGTCTCAGCTCACGATAAAAGCCGATGGCCTTGAGCCGCACCTGGAAGCCATTTGGTTCCAAATCCTTGAAAAACTGCAGGCAAAAGTGAACGCCGAAGGTGAAGAAATGCTGCTGGGGCTTGGCCAATGAATGTATCCATAACCGCACCGCTGTTTGATCTGGATGGCCATGTGTGGCTGACCGATGTTGACCCGGACGGGCTGGCGGATTTCGAGCGCCGGAACAGCCGCGTTCCCACGCTCGATGGTAGAGCGGCCATTCCCGATTTCGGCTACTCCGATGCGGACCGCACCTTGAATATCAGCTGGCCAGCCACGGATAGAGCCGTGGTTGATACCGTTCGCCGCCTGGCCAAAACCTACAGCCGCCTGATTGTGGCCACCGAGGAAGGCTGCTTTCTCGGTGCGCCCGGGCCGTTCTCGCTTCGCAACGGCGAGGCACAAATTCAGATTCTGGTTGAAAAGAGGATTGATGAATGAAGATCACGACTACCCGCCGCTCTGCTATTGCTCAGGATCTGATTGCCGATATGGCCGCCGGCACCACAAACCCGAATCCCGTGATGGAGATTTACACCGGCACGATACCGGCGATGGGTGGCACGATCTCTGACACACTGCTGGCCACGCTCACGTTGACCGCCACTGTGGGCACCGAATCCGGTGGGGTTATTACCTTCGACACCATCACTGACGACAGCAGCGCCGATGCAACGGGTGATGCGGGCTGGTGTCGCGTTCTGGATCGGGATGGCGGCGAAGCGGTTTACTTCACGATATCGGACACTTCCGGTAGTGGGGAGATCAAGTTCAACAGTGCGTCTATCGTGGCCGGAACTCCGGTGGCGGTAAGTTCTCTGACGGTGACCGTTGGGGGTGCGTGATGGCGTACTGGCAGTTTGATCTGACTGTCACGGGATACGAGCCTGGGACCATAGGCGGGTCAGTTAGATACATCACTGAAACGGGACAAGCAGGGCAAACGAGCGGTGTCCCGGTCGATTCGGGCTCCGGCAATCTGCTCCTTTCTGTATTTACGTCTGACCAAGGCGTTGACCTAGCCGGCTCCGAAAAAATCTGGTTTGTGTTGATCACGGATTCGATCAATGAAACAAATTTTGAGCCAGTGGCCAATAGCGTCAAAGTGATTGGCCCCTATATCGTTTCCGACATTGGGACGATAGTGTAATGGCTACCCCCCCGCTTAACGATATTGACCTCACACTGATTTCCGCCGCTGCGCCAGCCATTAGCGACATTGATCTCAATTCGCTAAATGACCCGGTGAACGCTGCGGTTCTTGATTTTGCCGCATCTGGCGCCGGGTCTGTCCCTTACGTTGGCACCGGCTCTGCCGCCCTGTCCTTTTCCGCAGCCGGTACGGGGATCTGGACGGATGCCGGGCTTGGGGTCGCCGCGCTAGAGCTCTCTGCATCCGGCGCCGGGGATAGCAGTTTCACGGCGGCCGGAAGCGCAGTTTTCGACCTGGCAGCCACAGGCTCCGGGTATCAGGACTGGCTATCCAAAATTCCGGCCATCCAGTTGCAGGAAGTCTATCGGCTGGTCATTACCGGCGCGGCTGACAGCTTGGACGATCTGCACATCGGCGGCATATCAAGCTGGCAAGCCACCAACCAAGCCGGCGGGCGGTCGTCATACGTGCAGGCAGTGATCCCAGCCGCTGACCGGTATCTTGCTGATATCGACGCCCGCCAAAATGGCGAACTGGTGATTGAGAAGGGTTACCGATTGGCTGGCGGGGTGACGCGGCACGAAGAAATCCTGCGTGCCAAGTTTGATATGGCCCGCCCGGATCAGGGCCGGCGCTCACTCACGTTGATGGTCTCCGGATACATGCGTGGGAAGCCGCTTTCCTCTGGTAGTCGCACACTCACTGGCGTTCGCATGATCAGCAAGCCCAACGGAAAGCGTCGTGTGACCTGTGATATCGATCTTTTCCTGCAGCCGGGCATGACGGTGACGGCCCTGAACGAAACGTTCCGGGCCGATTACATCAACTACTACGTAACACAAGCGGACAAATTCTGTGAGGTTGGCGAGCGGTGAGCAAGGGCGAGATCATCAGCCACATTGGCGAGGGGAAGTATCGTGTTCGCCAGAAGCTGGCGGTTGAGCGGATACAGCAGGAAGTAACCCGACTCTCTGAGCGCATTGCACAGCTGGCAATTGATTTGCCGACGGCCAAGCTTGAGCTGCTGCAGGCCGAAAACGCAGTGAAGGATAAAGTCCGGGATATCGACCTGCTTATCCCGGATTACAGTGCTGGCGTGGAGGGCGCTCGGGCAGAAATCAACAAACTGCAGGCCGAACTGGTGTCGCTGCAGTCTGCCGCCAGGCAGGCCCAGCTGCGTGTTTCTGAGCTCATTGCTGAGAACCTGGCCATCCTGAAGCGCCGCAACCAGCTGGAGTCTGTGCCGGAAGGCCGGGAGCTGGACGCGTGGTGCGCTGACTACACCCTGGACCTGACCGGCGATGTTGGCTTGGTTGACGTTAACGATGAGGGCGGGCAGGGCGTTGTCATCCAGCCCGGCTACGATGGCGAGGGCGTGTACGATCCTGCTCGGGATGGAGCCATGTTCCCCGGCCTCGCTCAGTCTGGCATTCAGTTGTACTTCAACGCGGCGATTCTCCCGGGTGTTCAGAAGTGGATGCCGAGATACCGCATTGGCACGATCTCTAATATTGAGTCTGACACCTGCAGGGTGGAGCTGGATGAAGCGACGTCCTCGGCACAGGGCTTGTCGATCAATCAGGAGCGTGTTCTGGAAGGTGTGCCGATCAAGTACATGGACTGCAACGGCGCTGCGTTTGAGGATGATGACCGGGTGCTGGTGCGGTTCACCAAAAGCGGGCCGCTGGTGGTTGGCTTTGCCGAGAACCCCAAAAGCTGCGGGAACATCGGGTTTGCCTTTATCCCGAGCGGGCTCGGAAACCCCCGTCGCTGGTGGGGGGAGCCTTTCTTTCAAGAAGATGGCACGCCCATTAATCCGCCGCTGGGAACGGATATGGGGCAGAATCCAAGTTGGTTTCTGCGCCCGGAAGGCACAGGCTGGACAATCAACAAGGGCAATGAGAGCTTGCACGGGCGGAGAAATTGGCTGGGAATTGGCGAGGATGACATTCTCTCTTGGGATGGCCCTGTTTCTCGCGCTTTCAACTCTTTTGATTATGATCGGCTCCCATCTGAAGGCTGGCTTTCCAGAACCAAGCCATCCGACAAGGTTTATTACCAGGGACGGGTGCTTCTGACGACTACCACTCTCCCTGGTGGCCATCAGTATGTTCGTGGTGCTGCGCTCCGCAGGTTCGGTGAAAGCCTTGAGTTGATGGTTGTGGTCGCCGATGGCTACGAAAGCAATGAAGAATTCCAGTTTTGGGCAGTGCCTCTCTCCGAAACTGTAGAAGTTCAGGGTACTCCGCAACTACTTGAGGCCTTCAGTCCCACCTCTATACCCGGAACGTATTACAGTGTTGGAGACTGGTATTTCAACGCATCCGGTGACCGTGCCGTATGGACTTTCAGCGAGGCCAGGGACTTTGGATCTTTCTTTGCACCCGGCAACAAAACCTTTGTGGCCCGCTGGTCAGTGTATGGTTCTGCAACGGAAACTCAGCTATATGACTCCCGCGACAGCTGGGGCTCAAATTATCGCCAGTTCAATTCCGCGGGTGGAACTACTTCCGGTACCCGGGTAAACCTGTTGCGCCCGATCTATGCCGACTATGTGGGCGATGCAGAAAAGATTGCCTATTACGAGACTCAGGGCTACACCAGTAATTCATCAGTTAGCTACAGTGAGTATTATCGAACCGATGTGAGCCCGAATGAGCAGGGTCAATCCCACACCCTGAACTCCACGACGAACTACGTGGGGAGCCATCGGCTAGTGACTGGTGACGGCATGCTGATTCTGGATCTGCCAGACGCTGCCAACAGCGTGACAAATGAATCCGGAAACTGGGATCTCGCTGAGAGTCTGACTGGCTCGTCATCTGTCAGTTCGAGTAGCGACTATTCGGAGCTGCTTAATATCTACTCAATCGATCTGCGCTTCCAATTTGCCACCGTTCGCTATCGTCGGTTCATTGATTCGGCTTCTGGCAGTGGATCGCCTGGCTTCGGATCTCAGGGGGAAATCCGCTACGAGATGAGTGGAAATAAGTTGTCTGAGACGGACGTAGTGATCCTCGGGACCTTCGGCGGCGACATTCTTTTCGAGGTGCCGGTGATCGTTAACAAAACGGTTTCGAGCAACTGGGTAGTGGCTCCCTATGTTTTGCCGGCGCCGGACGGCGGCACAACCACGAACGTGGAGATGGGTATTTCCTGGTTCGCTACGCCAGAGGGCATGTGGGATTGCTGCGGCATTCGCTCTCGGGGGAGAACCGCAGTGTCGGTTTGGATTCAGGATCCTGATGCCGATCCTGTTCTGCTGCCGGATAACCGCTTCAATTTTCAGAAGCTGAGCGGATATGATGACGTAATCGATGAGCTTTTCGGCCGGGCAGGGGAGGAAATAACGATGTATTCCCTGACCGCGATTTAACTGACCTGATCCCGCAGCCCCTGGAACTTCTCAATCAGCCTATCCCAAACCCGCCGCATCTTTTCTTCCCTGTATTCCTCGATCTGGGCCAACTGCACTGCGCCCAGATTCTGGTTCACTTCCTTCATGCCTTTATCCCAGCGAACACGGATATCACACCCGCCGGCATAGATCCGGATTTCTGCTTTGGCGTCAGGGGCAATGGATTGCTCCAGCTCTTGGAGCATGGCGGTGGTGATTCTCATTGTTCGATTCCCAATGGGCAGATTTTGCTCAACAAAAACCCTCCAGTTTACCCCACTTCTCGGAACACCCAAGTCTCGCCGCTGTGCTTCAATAGGCCGAGTGGTCAGATTTGGGTGTTTCTGGATTTGTGCTCTAATCGTAGAGGTGCGGATTATCAAAAATACGATATGACGCGAATGGTGGCACCTCCCTCAACCGGGGGTAAAACTGTGTTTTAATTTATGCCTTGCCGTAATTGTTCGGCTACGGAATAAAACTGGATCTATTTGCGGGAGGTGGAGGCATGTAGAAGAAGTATTGAGTTCAGATAGAAGAAACCAGGCCACGAGGGCCTGGCTTCTGGGCGATATTTAGTTTGCCGACTGTCATACCGCTCAGTAAGAATACCGCAGGAAACGCCGGTTTTCAGCCCTCGTGTGCCTATTTAGTTGTTAATTGCAAATAGGTATCTAATAAATATGGATATTTCAAACGTTAAAGCGCTGTGTGAAACCCTGACTTATGCAACCGAGCAGAATGCAGTGGTCTGTTTGGAGCGAGTTACCAAGGTTTTGGAGGTGATCGTTCGGTTGGCTTACGAGTGCGGGGAGGAGGTTTTGGTCGCACTGTTAAGTGCGATGGCCGAAGCGCTTTCTGCAAAGGTGTAGGGTGATTTGGTGAGGGGCCTTCGGGCCTCTCATCACTACTGTATAAGGAATTTGTTTCGGGAAAATATTGGGAAAGTTTCGGGAAATAAAAAAAGCCAGTTCTCACGAAGGCCGTAAGTAACTGACTTTCTTAGCAGGATTGGTAGGACCACGCGGATTCGAACCGCGGACCTCTACCATGTCAAGGTAGCGCTCTAACCAACTGAGCTATGGTCCTGTCCTGCAACGGGGTGGAAATATACGGATTTCGGTTCCCCTGGTCAACCTCTTTGCGGGGGATTTTTCGCTTTCATCAGAGCTTTGATGGCGCGGCGCAGGGCGCTCCAGCGGTTGACCAGAAGTGCGGCGAAAATCAGCGCGCAGCCGGCCATTTGCAGCAGGGTCATGGTCTCGCCGAACCAGGCAACCGCGAAGACAGCAACCCACACCGGTTCCAGTACCAGTATCACTACACCGTGGCTGTTCACCGACAGACTTTGGGCATAGGTCTGCAATAGAAAACGTCCCGCTGTGGCAATCAAGGCACTGGCCAGTACCCAGACATAGAGCATGGGTTCGGGGTTGGTCAGTGTGTGAGTCCAACGCTCGCTGATGGCGGACTCCGCCAAGGTCACGGTCCCAACGGTAAGCAGGGCAATGGCCGTCAGCGGCAGTGCCGGCACTTTCTTTTTCTCCACCGTTTTGCCTTGCTTGTCGACCACGATGCGTTGGTTGGCGGCGCGCGTATTGAGCGTGAAGTACAGGGCAAAGATGGTTGCCGCCAGAACGAAATAGAGCTGCCCCGGGTCTGGCCTGAAGCCGTTTTCCAGGGACAAAAGCGCCAGACCGGCCACCGCAATCGGTATCGCCAGCCAGGTGCTCAAAGGCTGCTTTTCGCCAAATACTGTACGGGCAATGATCGGGACAATCACCACGCCCAGGCTGGTCAGAAACGCGCCTTCGCCCATGCTGTCGGTGTGATACAGCCCCATGATCCAGCAGGTCATGGCAATGCCGAACACAAAGCCCACGCCCAGGCTTCGGAGTAGCTGGTCCCGGCTAAGCCTTAACAGTGAGGGTAAGGCCAGCAGGGCGAGAAAGGAGCCGGCAATCAGAAAGCGAGCCGCCATGAACATCAGGGGCGGCATCATTAAAACCGCCTCTTTAGACAGCATCCAGCCAATCGCCGCCAGCAGGGTAACGAGTACCAGGTAAAGATCGGATTTGTGGGCGTCAGACATGATTGAACCGGCATCAATAGAAATCAGAGGGCTCAATCTATAGTTTGCGAATTAAAAAAGATAGCAGCGAAAACCGAGGGAGTGGCTCATCCCTGAGCCTTTGCAACAACGATCGATCAGTTGTTGAGTGTGGTGTATACAAGATTGGACAGGCTGGTCTGGCTGGAGTTTGGCACTTCAATGTACTGGTCGCCAGAGCCCCAGAACTGCCACCACGCACGCCGATTGTAGGTGCGGCTGGCAAAGTCCACACGCAGGCCGTTCAGAGTGGTGTTGTTCACCACGGGGACAGCGGTGTTGTCGGTCTGGGTATTGATCACGTCGCCATGGTTGGCGCCCTCGCTCATCAGCACCGGGTAGTGGTTGTAATACAACCCGGACGGGCCGTTCTGTCCGCTGACTTTACCGGCCAGGCTGATGCTGTTGGAGCAGGAATCAATGCCGCTGGCACTGGTTGCTCCGCAGGCTGAATGGGTGGGAACCACGCCATCGTCGGTGCCATCAATAAAGGGTTTGGTGATGCCGCCGTAGGATGAGCCACCGCCAACGAACCGCAGGCGCGGAATGCTGTTGGGGCTGACGGCCAGGTTGCGGGCAACGTTGGTCTGCAGGTCGTTGACCACACCCAGATTATCCGGCTCCGGGTCAATGCCGGTAAAGGCTTTGACTGCCTGTTTCACCGGCCAGTTGTACCAGCTGTCGTTGTAGGCAATGCTCACGGCCAGGTCGGCCAGTTCCGTTCCACCACCGGCACCGGCCATGTCCAGTACTGCCAGGATTTTCAGCGGTTGCAGGCCTTCCGATTGCAGCCAGCGCGCCTGGTTTTCCAGCAGATGGCGGGTTACCAGATCGCCGGTGGAGTGGGTAACAACAACGCAGTAGTCATTACACAGCCCTTGCTGACTGATCTGCCGCAGTTGCTGAAAAGCCTGCTGGGCGATCTGACCTTCTACCCGGCCATTGCTGGCCCAGTCGATACGGGCTTCGGCCCGGTTCAGCCAGTATTCCCGCCAGTTATCTTCGCCGGCCTGCTGGACTTCCTGGAAGTTGGCCGGTGGGTTGGACAGATCATCCATCATGAAGCCGTGAACCAGAATCACGTTATGGCCGGCCAACTGCGCACTTGCGCCGGTGGCAAACAGACCGCCTGCCAGCGCTGTCGCGAGGGCGGTTTTCGTCAGGCATCCTCTTCTTTTCATTGTCATTGGTTGCTCCGTTTCTTTCCGATTTATTGTTGTGGTGTTATCAGAACTTGTCCGCCAGCTGCCGGAGCAGGGCGGCCCGTTGCTCTGATTCGGGATTCATCGCCGGCTGGTCTCGGAGGCCGTCCAGATCCGGCGGTGAAAATTCATAGCCTTCCTCGGGGCCGAAGGCGTAATCGGTGCGGTCACCCGGGGTGGCGGGTAACCGGCGTATCTGCAAATGCCTAAGTTGCAGGGGGCCCTGAATGTCGCGATTGGCTAACACGCTGCCATGGGCTTTCAGGCGAATGACGGAAGAGCTGCTGCCCAGAGACGTTTCCTGTTGCAATTGGGCCAGCGGGGTTTCGCCGCTGTAGAGCTGTGCAGAGAGGGCGTAATATCCGGACTGTTCCGGGTCGAAGCGCACAGGGATGACCAAGTCGTTCCCAGACACATAGGCAGTCTCCAGACCCTCGAAGCTGCCCAGATCGGGTTCGATGGTCAGTGAAGACACATGTCGAACGGGCTTGCCGTCTACCCGGGCTTCCACAATCAACCGGTACTCGCCGGGAGTATGATCAGAACTGACGGTGCCCTGGTAATAACCGGGGTCTGCATTCTCCAGCTCGGCAGAGGCTACCCGGTCCCTCTCTACGGCGGTCTCCAGGGTGGCGGACAGAGACTGGCCGAACACCTGGCGACCTTTCAGGGACGCTACCACCAGAATCGGCTCACCCTGGCTGAAGCGGAATTTGTCCAGCGTCACTACAAATCTGCCATCGCCCTCCAGCGGAAGCACGACCGGGTGGTAGCGGTTGCCTTGGTAAGCCTCTGCCTGAGCTTTGGTCAGCGGCACCGAATAATCCGGGTACCGAATGGTCTGTTGGTATTCCTCTGCAACACTTGCCAGCATGAAGCCCAGCGCATTTTCAGGGGGTGGCTCGGGAACAGGCCCGGCAGGTGTGGCCGGAGCTACGGTATCCTGGTTAGAAACCATTTGGGGCGCGGAAGAGTTGGTGTCTTGCAGCAGGCCCCGGAAGCTGCCCTCGTTCTCGGCAGAGAGCAGCCACACGGTGCCGACCACACCGGCGGTGATGGCCAGGGTTAGGCTTAATGCCCGGTACGGCATTGTCAGACCCCGTTATTGTTGTTGATGGTTGGGTTAACTTTTAACCATAGGGTTGGATTGTCCTAAACGGCAAAAATTTAGGCCGGAATTGCGGAGGTTTTGTGTCGTTTTGAGAGGCGGTTCTCAAAGTCAGAACCAGCCACTGTCTTTGATGGCCTCAAAGCCGAAGCGCAGCCGCACTTCGTCTCCCACCAGCCCGTTTTCCAGGCCGTAGGTCATGCCCCAATCGCTGCGGTTGATGACAGCCTCCGCGCTTATGCCCAGGGTGTAGTCTTCATGGCCGATGGGATACTCCGCGGCCTTGTTCAGGGTGACATTCACATCGACCGGTCGGGTCTGCCCCAGCAAGGTCAGGTCGCCGGTCACTACGCCAGTATTGTCACCGGTTTTTTCAAAGTCACTCACCACAAAGGTAATCTCCGGGTATTTGCTGGCGTCCAGAAAATCGGGCTTGCGGAGGTGGTCGTCCCGTTTATCGTGGTTGGTAAAGACACTGCTGGCTTTGAAAACCAGCTTCCCGGAATTCAGTTCTCCGGTTTCTTCGTTGTATTCAAACTGGCCTTCAATATCCCGGAACATGCCCATCACCGGGGCATAACCGATATGCATGATTTCGAAGCTCATGGAAAAGTGCTCTTCGTCCACTTCGAACTTAGCCGGCTCTGCAGACACACTGGTAGCGGTGGCCAGCAGGATTGAGGTTGTCAGAGCTTCAGGAAATGACAGTTTCATGATTTTGTCTCCTTTGGTAGAGCCAGCGCACGTCCAGATAAAAGGACCAGGCAAGCAACGCCAGAGCGAGCCCGAGCGTCAGGCTGGCGAACAATGCAGGGGTAATGGGCACAACGGCGACCATCAGTGTGACCACCTGCCAGACACAGATGGTCTTCCGTCGGAAGCTGTCTGGCAGCGGGTTATTCAGCCAGGGCAGCGGCCAACTGGCCAATATGAACAGATAGCGCATCAGGCCCAGGGCAAGTACCCAGCTACCGGCTTTCTCCAGAGCCAGTGTGGCAACGCACAGCCCGAGGATAAAGAGCGCGTCCAGCTCCATATCGAAACGGGCACCGAAGGCGCTATGGCTTCCTGTTGCCCGGGCGATTTTGCCGTCGACACCGTCCAACAACAGAGCGATCAGGCTGATAACCGCATAACTCCAGAGCGCGGGTGAGGCTGCTGAAGAGGAGTGGTCACCGAGGAACGGAGCCCAGCCAACCAGTGCCAGCACCAGAACCGAGCGCAGCAGCGTGGCGCGGTTGGCCCAGCCGAAGTCGGCTCTCCAACGCCAGTGCCGGAGGACAAGGACACTTTGCCCGAGATAGAACGCAAAGGTGATTAACCAGAAGCCGGTTGGCAGATCAAAGGCTTTGGTCAGAAAAAACGAAACGCCAGCCAGGCCCAGCATTCCCAGGATCAGATCACTGATGGGGCTGAAACTTCCTTTCATTGAGGTACTGATGGAATCCATACGCCATTGCGTCCGTATAGCCTGTGAGTGGCGTTAGCAAGCTCCCATTCTATGACTATAGTTTGGAGAGACTGCTTTTGCGTACGCGGCCATTCATCAAATGGACTATTCATGGACGTTGAGAACAACACTGCCTTTTGGATTACCGGGTATCAGGAGGCCAGGTTAGGGCCAGTGCCCGAGCCGACATTTCCCGCTTCTGAAACACCGTATGTGATCGTTCGTTCCCGCTATTCCGGCATCAGCCGGGGGACGGAATCCCTCGTCTACAACAACCAGGTTCCTGAAAACGAATACCAGAGAATGCGGGCACCGTTTCAGGAAGGCGAATTTCCGTTTCCGGTGAAATACGGCTATGCCAGTGTAGGAGAGGTTGTGGACGGGCCGGAAGCCCTGCTGGGGCAGAACGTATTCTGCCTCTATCCTCACCAGCAGCGATACGCGGTGCCCGCATCCGCGGTTCTGCCTTTGCCAGCCGAGGTTCCAGCCGAGCGAGCAGTGCTGGCGGCCAACATGGAGACCGCCGTTAATGGAGTCTGGGATGGGCAGCCTGCGATTGGTGACAGAGTCGCGGTGATCGGCCTGGGCGTGGTGGGCTTGTTGGTGGCATGGCTGGTCAATCGCATTCCCGGCGTGGAATTGATTGCGGTTGATACCAATGAAGGGCGAAGATCGGTGGCTCAAGCACTTGGCGTACCGTTCACAACCGAGCCGGACATCCAGGACTGTGACCTGGTTTTTCATGCCTCAGGGCACCCCTCGGGGTTGGCCAAAGCCCTGGCGCTGGCGGGGCCGGATGCCCGTGTGGTTGAACTGAGCTGGTATGGCGACAGGCCTGTTTCCGTGCCGCTGGGCCACGCGTTTCACCCGAACCGGCTGACTCTGAAATCAAGCCAGGTGGGCCAGCTATCGCCGGAGCGCAGGCCGCGCTGGAACCACCGCCGCCGCCTGGAGCTGGCGCTTTCAATGCTGTCAGAGCCGGCTCTGGATGCGTTGATCAGCGGAGAGTCGCGCTTTGAACAGCTTCCGCAAGTCGCCGGAAATATTCTGATGCCGGGCGCCGATGCGCTCTGCCACCGAATTGTTTACTAACCCAGGGAGAGACTATGTTCAGCCTGACCGTTCGCGATCACATGATGATCGCCCACAGCTTTAACGGTGAGATCTTCGGGCCTGCACAGGGCGTTCACGGAGCAACCTATGTGGTGGATGTTACTTTCGAGCGCCACGTGCTCGACAACAACGACCTGATTGTCGACATCGGTCAGGCTTCGGCGTTGCTCAAGGACGTGTTGTCGGAATTCAACATGAAGAACCTGGATGATATTCCCCAGTTTGCGGGACGAAACACCACCACAGAGTTCATGGCCAAGGTGGTGTTCGACCGCATGGCGGCGGCCATTCACGCCGGCCGGCTGGGTGAGGACGGAAAAGGCGTAGTCAGCTTGAAAGTGACCCTCAGCGAGTCGCACATCGCGTGGGCCAGCTACCATGCCGGCATCTGAACTCTGGTTCGTGGTGCCGGGAGACCCTGGCCAGAACACTGGTGGTTACCGTTATGTTCGGCGCCTGGTCGAGGCATTGGCCAAGGCGGGCATTCCGGTACAGTTAATCGGCCTGGAAGGGACGTTTCCCAAACCGGATGACATTGCCCGGCAGTCGCTGGATCGGTTCCTTGCGGGCTTGCCGGACGGAACCCGGGTCGTGCTGGATGGCCTGGCCATGGGCGGCCTGCCTGAGGTTTTACAGCGGCACCAGAGCCGGTTGAACCTGATGGCGCTGGTACATCACCCGCTGGCGGATGAGAACGGCCTGAGTGAGCAGGAACAGGCCTGGTTCAAGCATTCGGAAACGACGGCATTGGCCTGTGTCGGCGCCGTTTTTACCACCAGTCACTACACGGCGGAACTGCTGCAGGCATTCGGAGTGACGCCGGCGCGGGTGACCACTGCCTTGCCCGCTGTCGACGACGCTTTTTTTCAGCAGTCGCCCCGGATTAACCGGCATGATGCCACCAGGCCGATTCACCTGTTGTGTGTCGGTCATCTGTCGCCACGAAAAGCGCAACATCAGTTGATTCAGGCGCTTGCTCAACTCACACACCTGAACTGGCGCTTGAGGCTGGTTGGCAGTGCCGGGCGAGCCACGGATTATGCCTCGGGGGTTCGTGCCCTGGTCCGTGAATCCGGGCTGGAAAGCCGCGTTGAGTTTGCTGGCGAGTTGGGAGAAGCAGATGTGCTGAAGGCTTATCAGCAAGCCGATCTGTTTGTGTTTCCCTCGCTCTACGAGGGCTATGGCATGGTCATCGATGAGGCCCTCGCAGCCGGTCTGCCGGTGTTGAGTTCCGACGGTGGCGCGCTGGCTTCGACTGGCGCCAAACCAGGGGTTGAGTTGTATGAAGCGGGCAATGTAGCGGCTCTGGCCACAAGATTGACCCGGCTGATTGCGGAACCGGATGCCGTTGAAGCACTGGTCGCCGGCGCCAGGCAGGCCCGGTGCGAGATCCGTCGCTGGTCTGAAACCGCGCAAGATTTCATTGCCGGGTTGGAAAAGGGCAGGCCGCGTAACCCGGTTCAATTTGCCGCGGATTGGCTGGAAGCAAGGGAGCCCGCCGATCACCAGGCCCGTGATGAGGGGCTGACGGCCCGACTCGCCGAATGGCTTACCGAACGATATGACTGTCGGGCGTCGGGAAGCAAACCGGGGTCGCCCCTTCATCTTGTGGATCTCGGTACCGGTCGGGGCTCCAATCCTGTCTACCTTTGCCCGAGACTACCGGTACCCCAGCGTTGGACGCTGGTTGAGCCGGACCAAACCCTGGCCGGGATCGCCCTTCAGCGGGTTGAAAAGCTGGATGCACCGGCTGTGCTGGAAACAATGGTCTTGACGAAAGATAACCTCAGTACGGCGTTGCCCGCAGACGCCGACCTGGTGACGTCTTCGGCCTTGATCGACCTGGTTTCCGAACCCTGGTTGAGCGCCTTGTCTGCAGCGGTGGCCAAACGTCAAGCGGCATTGTTGGTCGTCATCACTTACAGCGGCTTTTTTACTCTGGAACCTGCTCATCCCTTCGATGACAAACTGCGCGCTCTGGTCAATGCCCATCAACATCGGGAGAAGGGCAGTGGCGCTGCGCTCGGCCCGGACGCCACGGCCTGTTTGAGCCGTCTGATGTCTAACAAGGGCTATCACATCCAAACGGCAGATAGTCCCTGGGTATTGACGGGTGAGCAGGCCAGCCTAGCCGCAATGTTGCTTGAGGGCTGGGCGGAGGCTGCCACAGAACAGCAGCCGGAACAGGCGAACGATATCCAATTCTGGCTCGAAACCCGTCGGCAACAGTCGGATGCCGGCGCCCTCGCCATCACTGTGAGCCATACGGACCTGCTGGCATGGCCGAAGCAGGCTTGAACCCGGAGAGGTCGGTTCCCGGCTTAGGGCGAGGGGTATTTCGCTGGTGTGTCACCCTGCTGCTCCTGGGGATTGTCCTCGTCTTTGTCGACATCGATAAGCTTGCCGAGAGACTGGCGATGGTGCCGCCGACGATCATCCTTGCGGTATTGGTGGTTTCGCTGATTCAGATCGCACTGTCGGCCTGGCGCTGGCGGTATACCGCGAACCGGCTCGGTGTAGCCATGGGTTTTGGCTTTGCCTTTCGGGAGTATTACCTGGCCGGGTTTCTGAATCAGGTGCTTCCCGGGGGCGTGATGGGGGATGTGAATCGAGCCTGGCGCCACAGCCGTTCGGCGAAGCGTTTGCAGCAACTGGCGATTGTCCATGCCGTTGTGCTGGAGCGCCTTTCAGGCCAGCTGGTGCTGGTACCGGTCGCTCTGATTGTGGTGTTTGGGCTTTGGTGGACCGGGCAGTTTAACCGCCAGTTCGGTGATGCAGGCGTATCCCTGGACCTGGGCTATTGGCTGATTTTGCCCGCATTGGCGGTACTCGGGGGGTTGCTGATCTTTATGACGGGGGTCGGGGCCCGGTTCAGGCGTTATGTCCAACGATTGAGTGGGGATGTGCGTCGGGCCTTTCTGGGTTGGCGCAATGCCCTGGTGCAGTTTGGTACCTCGGTGCTGGTTTTCCTGACCTACATGGCCGTGTTCGTGTTGATGGCCACTGGCATGGACTTATTTGCTGGCGGCACACCCTGGCTGGTGCTGGTAGCCCTGTGCCCGCTGCTGCTACTGGCCATGGTGGTGCCGGTAACGGTGGCCGGCTGGGGCGTCAGAGAAGGTGTGGCAGCTATTCTGTGGCCATTGGTGGGGCTGCCGGCAGAGCAGGGCGTGGCGCTGAGTGTTGGTTATGGTGCGGCGGTGTTTCTGGTGAGTTTGCCGGGCGCCCTGGCGCTGCTTGTCCGCCGGTAATCAGGGTTTGGCGGTGTCGAACGCCAGATCAAAGAGCATATCGCTACCAAGATTCACCAACTGAGCTTTTGGGCGAAGCGCCTCATCCAGCTGGTCAATCTCCGGCAGGGAGAACGCAGGCCGGCCGCTGCCGATGATCATGGGGGCAACCATCACGTGTAAGCGGTCCAGTAATCCCGCCTTCAGGAAGGACGAGACGGTAACGCCTCCGCCCTCGATAAAAATCTTGCGAAGTCCAAAATCCTGTAACACCTGCAGGATACGTTCGGGAGAAGCAGGGGCTTCGGTTTCTGCGGAGCCCAGGCAAGGCACTGTTGTAACCCCGTCCGGATCCAGCGTTTTCTGGCCTGGCTGATAATCGCCGGCAATCAGATGCAGAGTAGGAGCATCGCCGTCGGTGAACAGGTGGTGGCTGGCAGGCACCCGCTGCCGGCGGTCGATCACGACGCGCACCGGGTTGCGGCCAGAGGTTCGGCGCACGGTCAGGCGCGGATTGTCGGTGCTGGCCGTTCCAGCGCCGACCACCACTGCGTCACACAGGGCGCGGATTCGGTGCAGGTGGGTAATGCCGTCGTCACCATTGATAAACCGGGAGCAGCCGGTGACCGTGGCGATCCGTCCATCCAGGCTCTGGCCAAGTTGGCCGATCACCCGGCTGTTATTGGTGACGGGCTGGCACAGGGGCAGGAACAACGACAACAGGTTTCTCGCCTGTTCGGATGCCGGCTGAACGAGTTCCCAGCTTTTGCCGTTGATCTTCACCGCGGGTTGATCAGTACCGGGCACGGGCAGGGTGATATTGCTCCGGTTGATCGCGCTGAGTACCAGATCCCAGGCGTTATTGGTGTCCAGTGCGTCATTTGCCATGTGGTACCTGCTCGTTCGTTGTTCGTTTCAGTATAGGCAGATTGTGTCCAAAGCTATATGTACGATACATTTCCGGTTTGATTCACTTTTTCGGCCAACTTTTCAGGGGCACGGAGCCATGCGGTACCTGCAATCTTTTAACCGTCGTCTGCGTCGTATTCGGGAGCAGGGCCAGTTGTCCCTGGGGGATGTGGCCGAAATGTGTGGCGTGGACGAGGCCCGTGTCCGCAGCTGGGAGGCGACGGACGCACGCCAGAGAGGGTACCCTGGGGTTAGTGAATTGCTGGATTTTTGCCTGAAAACCGAAACACCTCTGGAACGTCTGCTGGATATGGACGATGACGGAGAGGATGGGCAACTGGAACTGCCGGGGCTGGCGTTCAGCAACGGTGATGATCTGTCAGTGGCGCTGAAAGAGCTTGAGCAGGAGATCAATCGAATCCAGCTCAGTGATGACGAAATCGAGCTGTTGCGCCGGTTCCGCAAGGCAAGTGCAGATAACCGGCGCATGGTGTTGCAGCTATTGGGGCGCTAAAGGGACCGGGTCGCCTCTATTTTCCCTTCTTGTAGATGTTCTCGTACACGAAGTTGGTGGCCTCCACGAAACCGTCAATGCTGCCGCAGTCAAAACGCTGACCTTTGAACTGGTAGGCCAGCACGCAACCGTTCTTCGCCTGCTCCAGCAGAGCATCGGTAATCTGAACCTCACCATTCTTGCCCGGCGGTGTGCGCTCGATAATGTCGAAAATGTCCGGGGTAAGAATGTAGCGGCCGATAATAGCCAGGTTGCTGGGCGCGTCTTCCGGTGCCGGTTTCTCGACCATGTCGGTAATGCGGTAGAGGCCATCCTTCATGGATTCGCCCGCAATCACACCGTATTTATGGGTTTCGTCTTCCGGTACTTCTTCAATGGCCACAATGGAGCAGCGGAACTGGTTATACAGTTTGACCATCTGGGTCAGAACGCCGTCACCATCCTCCGGGCCCACGCAGAAGTCATCCGCCAGCACAACAGCGAACGGGTTGTCGCCTACCAGGTTGCGGCCAGTCAGGATGGCGTGGCCCAGCCCCTTCATTTCATTCTGACGGGTGAAGGCAAAAGAGTTGTTGTTGATCAGATCCCGGATAGAGGTTAGCAGGCCTTCCTTGCCGGTACCGGCAATTTGGTGCTCGAGCTCGTAACTGATATCAAAATGATCTTCGATGGCGCGTTTGCCGCGGCCGGTGACAAAGCCGAATTCATGAATGCCGGCATCGGCGGCTTCCTCCACCCCGTACTGCACCAGTGGCTTGTTAACGATCGGCAGAATTTCCTTGGGCATGGCCTTGGTGGCCGGAAGGAAACGGGTGCCGTATCCGGCAACCGGGAAGAGGCACTTTTTGATCATGATTGTTCGTCCTTAATCAGGTGGTTTACCGCTTTGTTTACCCACAAAGCGTGCCAAGTGTAACCAAGTTGTATGCTGAGTTGGAGGGTTTCATTTCCGAGTGTTGATTTCTGGTAATTCTGTCGACTGGTTCCGATCTGTCCGGGGTCACTGAAATGCCTAGAAAATTGTTTCACTCCCGCTTTTAACTACATGATTTTACGTAACATTAAATTTGTAAATTTATGATGATAATGGTGGCCTGAGAGCGGCCTATCTTTTAAAGTTGCACCGAATTAATGGGTTTACATGAAATTGACATTGCTTCGGGTTTTCCAGAGTGCCGCCATTGATCTTCAAACTGCCTGTTCGTCACTTCTCATTGTCTGCACTGTTTTTGTGCGCGACAGCGAGCTGGTGTCTGCCAGCCTACGGTTCAGAGACGGCGCTCGATGGTGATACCCCGGAAACCAGCCGGCAGGCGTTGCTTCCCGAGAACAGTCTGAAGCTGACCCGTGAACACTGGCTGCGCTCCAAGATGAAGTTTTCCGGGCGCACCAACCGGGACACCGATCATCGGGATGGGGCGCTGAACGTGGGCCTGAATGGTCTTTTCTGGGCGAATCATCGTGCCGGCGTCCGCTACAGTGACGCCAAGACCTATCGGGTGGGCAATGAGCGCCGAGTACTCGGCTTCAGTTATGGCCTTCCGGTAGGGCGTAACCATCTGGATATTGAGCTCCGGAATACCGCATATGAAGAGGTGTCCAGGGCAGACGGTTCCCGTTTTCAGAAAGAAGGGCGCACCCGGGATCTGACTATCACCGGCAGGCGGGCCCTGTTCTCTACGTTCGGCTATCAGTTCCTCGGCCGTGCCGGATACTCTTCCGTAAACCAGTACTGGACCCGAAGAACGGATGAAGTGCATCGTTCCAGTTACCAGTTATCGACTGTGGGGTTTGAGGCGAACGGACATCACAATCTGTACGGTGGTTTTGACCTGAGCAGCGGACTGCGCGCGGTCACGGGTATTGAGGCCGAGATAGAGCGTGCGACCGATTCGGAACAGGGGCGGCGTGAAGAGCAGTTTGGGCGCATGGTTCTCAGTGCATCGCTTGACCGAGAGTTACTGGCCTGGCAATGGGGACTGGACGGGGAATACCAGTTGGCGTCTGCCGATATTCCGGGTTCTCAGCACCTGAGGGTCGCCGGGTCTGGACTGGTGGCGGGTTTCAATGGCCAGTCACTTAGCGTAGCCGAAGGTGGGTGGCTGCGCCTGGGTAGCCGTAGCCCGGAATTCGACGTTCCGTTCTTTCCCCGGTTTTCGTCGAGTGTTCGTCTTTCTGTTCTGCGCGGCTGGATTCCCGATGAGTCATTTCAGCAGCATCAGGCGGGGCATGTGACGTCGGGAGAGCTCTCATGGGGGCTATCTGCGCGGCAGTTCAGCGCCGATGTCAGCCTGGGGCGGGTGCTGAACACAACCACAGATGCCATAGCCGTACCTGATCAACCGGATGTCCGCTTTACCATGAGCATGCAGATCTGAAGCAGCCCTGTTTCACGTCGTTTCGTTTGATTTCGATTCGCTTACGAACTTGTCACTTGTAGCAGCCCTCGGGCGCGGTGCTACATTGAATGGACAAACCGCGAACCGAGGAAGGAAACGATGCACGCAGGGAAAGTAGGTCTGGTGGTTCTGGGATTGTTCTTGTTTGCTCCCTTTTATGCCCAGGCATTCCAGTTTCAGGATGTTGTGGAAAAAGCGAAATCGAAGGCGAGTGCGGCGTACGAGCCGGTCCCTGGAATTCCCGACTTCATGGCAGGCCTGAGCTACGACGAATACCAGTCTATCCGCTTTGATCCTTCAAAAAGCCTCTGGCGAGAAGGGAATTCCCGTTTCCAGGTAATGCTCATTCCCGCTGGTAAATTTTACACCCGTCCAGTAAGCATCCACGTAGTGGACAGCGAGGGCGTCCATCCACTGTCGTTCGATAAGAGTCTGTTCAATGTCGACGACGAGGCGCTCAGAAAACGGGTGCCGGCCGATCTCGGCTATGCCGGACTCAAGTTGACGTTCCCTTTTGATGGTCCCGACGTAGCCAATCAGTTCCTGGTGTTCGCGGGCGCAAGCTATTTTCGCGGCGTCAGTAAGGAAACCTCCTTCGGGCTGTCTGCGCGGGGTATCGCTGTAGACACGGGTTTGCCGACCGGTGAGGAGTTTCCTGATTTCACGGAGTTCTGGTTGGAGCGCCCCGCTCCCGACAGCGATCATGTTCGTGTCTACGCATTGTTGGATGGTCCAAGCCTGACCGGGGCCTATGAGTTCACGGTGTACCCCGGGGAGCAGACCCGGGTAGATGTGAAAGCCCGCCTGTTTATGCGGGAAGACATCGAGTTGCTGGGGCTCGCACCACTCACTTCGATGTTCTATTACGGGGAACATACTCCCAGGCCGCTTGGTGAGTGGCGCCCCCAGGTGCACGATTCGGACGGATTGTTAATCCATGATGATGCTACCGGCGAGTGGCTATGGCGCCCGCTGATGAACCCGGATCGACTTGCCGCAAGTTTCCATAGTGTCCGTCGTGTCGGCGGCTTTGGTCTGATTCAGCGTGATCGGGAGTTTCGTCACTACGAAGATCTGGAAGCCCGCTATGAGCGAAGGCCCAGCGCCTGGGTGAGCGCCGAGGGGGACTGGGGGAAAGGCAATGTGGTTCTGGTGGAGATTCCTACCGACGACGAGACTAATGACAACATAGTCGCTTTCTGGAGTCCGGGAGGTGAGGTGTCTGCAGGCACGTCACGGGATCTGAACTACTCGATTCAGTTCGGCGGTCCCGGCGTGGCGCCACATCCTGGCGGAAAAGTGGTAAACACCTTCGTCGGCGCAGGGGATCGTATAGGCGGCGGTGATCAGGCCGGTGCCTATCGGATTCTGGTGGATTTTGCCGGCGGTCCCTTGTCGGAACTCAACGCGGAGTCTCCCGTAGTCAGCAAAGTGACCGGGGGCGAGGGTGTTGAGGTGCTTGAACACTTTGTGGAGTGGGTAGCGCCAGAGAATCATTGGCGATTGTCGATCCTGGCCAAGCCCGCGCAGGATCAGATACTTCAGCTGCGGGGTTTTCTGATGGTGGATGATGAGGTCGCCACGGAGACGTGGAGCTATTCCTTGCCGCCCGGGACAGGCCTGCGGGCAGAACCCTGATCCTGGAGGATCGTATGGACGCGCAAACCTCTTACCAGTTGCTGGGAAAGCTGTTGGTGTACCTTGAATTGAGTGGCGCCAGTAACGACCGAAAAACGTTCAATGGCGCACTGGCCTTACTCGCGGACGGCGTCGCTGGAAACGAACACAGCGTTCGGTTTGAGGACCTTTTGGCCCGCATTCCTGACTACTTCGAGTTGGATGAGCCAAGTCTTCCGCCGGTAGCACCGCCGATTCGCCGCAGCAGTATCGGGTATTTCACCGATGACTGAGTCAGCGACTGTGTCCCGCCCCTGGCACCTGCAGGCGACGATCCGACGCCTGGTGCTGACTGCGTTTGTGGCTGGCCAGACGGGGCTGGCATCCTGGTTTCTGCTCCAGGTGCTGCCTTATCACGGCGGCAACGTGGTGGAGTGGCTGATTGTTGCTGTTTTCGCGGTACTTTACCTTTGGATTGCCTTTGGCTTCTGGATCGCAGTATACGGCTTCCTGCTGCGTTTACTGGGCGGAGATCGGGCATCGTTACTGAAGCGCCATACGCCGAATGAGCTGGCGGCAACGCCGCTGTCGAAAACCGCAATTGTCATGCCTTTGTATCACGAGCCGGTAAGCTGGACGCTGAAGGGGCTCAAAGCCATTTACCTCGATCTGGCGCGATCAGGCCGCCTGGATGATTTTGATTTTTATATTCTCTCAGACAGTCAGGATCCTGATGTCTGGCTGCAAGAGCAGCAGGTCTGGTTGAAACTGGTGGAAGAGCTCGGCGCTCACGGTCGGCTCTTCTATCGCCGGCGTCGGGTTAATCTCAACTACAAAAGCGGCAACGTGGCTGATTTCTTGAGGCGCTGGGGAAGTCAGTATCAGTATATGGTCGTTCTGGATGCCGATAGCCTCCTCGCCGGTGACACTATTCGGACCATGGTGCAGGTGATGAACCGGGAACCGCAGGTTGGTATCCTTCAGACTGCTCCTACCATTATTAACGCTCGCTCCGCGTTTGCTCGTATCCAGCAGTTTGCCAATCGGCTTTACTCGCCGCTTTTTGCCACGGGCCTGGCTGCCATCCAGATGGGGGATGCTGCATTCTGGGGCCACAACGCTGTGATACGCGTTGCTCCATTTATGGCGCATTGTGGTTTGCCAAAGCTCAAAGGCGCTGGTATCTGGCAAGGGCCGATCATGAGCCATGATTTCGTAGAGGCGGCATTTCTGGGGAGAGCAGGGTATGAAGTCTGGCTGGAACCGGCTTTGGGGGCCAGCTATGAAGAATCTCCGCCCACGCTTGATGACGAACTTGCCCGAGATCAGCGCTGGTCGAAAGGGAACCTGCAGCACGCAGCGCTGATGCTATTCTCGCCTCGATTGCGTCTGGCACATCGTTTTGCCTTTTTGAATGGCATCATGGCGTACGCATCGTCACCGTTATGGTTGTTGTTCCTGGTACTGACAACGATTGCTGCTGTGCAACTGACCATCGCACCTATCGATTATTTTCCGGACGGGCGTGAGAGCCCCTTTCCTTTGTGGCCAGAATGGCGGCCGATATGGGCCATCACCCTGGTCGTCAGCACCATGGCGCTGCTGTTTTTGCCGAAGTTTCTGGCCATTGTTGATGTCGTCGCCCATCGGGCTCTGAGTGGATTTGGCGGCTTTTTCAGGTTGTTGTCGAGCGTGTTGCTTGAAATCGTCGTCTCAGTGTTGCTTGCCCCCATCCGGATGCTTGCCCACAGTCATTCCGTTGTTTCGGCCCTGTTAAACGTTCGGCTGAGTTGGGCTGGCCAGAATCGTACCGAGGAGACCGGTTGGCGGGAGGCTGCTGTGCGACATCTGCCCGGACTTATCATCGGTAGTGCCTGGTCGGCCTTTGCCTGGACCCTGGACCCGATGTTCTTTTTATGGTCATTACCCGTGTCTGTCCCTCTGGCACTGGCAGCGCCAACAACGGTTTGGCTGAGCCGGTCAAGCAGCGGTGAGTCCCTGAGTCGCAGGGGCTTATTGTTAACACCTGAGGAGCGAACCCGTATGCCGTTGCTTGATGATGCAAGGGGCTTTCGAGAGGAAGCAGAGAGTGAGGTTGCTCTCACGCCGGTGGAGCAGGCGGTACTGATCCCTGCGGCCAATCGGCTGCACCGCCACCTTGCCGGGCGTGGCGCCAAGGGCCTGAAGAAAGAAGTCATTGAGGGAGAGCTCGATGCCTGCGTCAGCCGAGGCTACCGGGGAATCGAAAAGGGCCGGCTTTCGCTTTTACTGGAAGACCCGCAGGCACTGACAGCCCTGCATCGGCGAGCTTGGAGTGCGCCTTCGGACTCATTCTGGGGGCAACGCGTTCGCAATCTCGTACTGCACGCGCAAGGTTTGCAGGATCTGTAAACAATCATACTTAAGCCTAACTCACAATTGTTGACAATCAGGTAATGCAGGCGTAGTTTCACGCTAAATAACCTCTGGATTGTTAACAAAGCATGATTCAGGCACAGCTGCAAACCCAAACCCGCGCCGATGAGGCCTTTGATTGTCTGCAAACGGCGATTGTGAAGGGTGATCTGGCGCCGGGCGAAAAGATCGGCGAAGTCGAGCTCTGTTCCCGCTTTAACCTTACCCGAGGCCCGCTGCGTGAAGCGTTGGGCCGCCTTGAATCCCGTGGATTACTGGTCAGGCGCCCTCACGCTGGTGTGAAGGTGGTGTCCGTTAGTGCCGCAGAGCTTCTTGAGTTGTACCGAATTCGTGAAGTCATGGAGGGGCTGGCAGCCCGTCAGGCGGCCGAACGCATGCCCGATGAAGAAATCCGTGATCTCCTGGCCACGCTCGATAGTCATGAAAAAATGATTGAGGAAGCCCAGGGCCAGGCCTACTACCAGGCCGAGGGTGACTACGACTTCCACCACCGGATTGCCACCGGCAGTCGCAATACCAAGCTGGCCCAAATGCTTCTGGGTGATCTTTACTACATGGTGCGGATGTACCGTTACCGGTTAAGCACCTCGGCCGGGCGCCCCCATCTGGCGCTGGGTGAACACCGCCGTATCGTCGAGGCCATTGCCCAGCGCGATGGCGAACTCGCCGAATTCCTGATGAAACGACACATTAATGCCGCACGCCAGAACATCGAGAAGAAAATCGAAGAAGGCGTTCTCACCATCTGATAAGAGAGGAAAAACCCATGGCTAACAAACTCTCCCCGGGCGCCCGTTTTCGTAAAGCCCTGAAAGAAAACCAGCCACTGCAGATTGTTGGTACCATCAACGCCTACGCGGCCATGATGGCCGAGCGGGTAGGGCACCAGGCCATTTATCTGTCTGGTGGTGGTGTAGCGAACGCCTCCTATGGTTTGCCGGACCTGGGCATGACCACCATGAATGACGTGGTGGAAGATGTGCGCCGGATTACCGCCGCGGTTGATGTTCCGCTGCTGGTCGATATCGATACTGGCTGGGGCGGGGCGTTTAACATTGCCCGTACCATTCGGGAGATGGAGCGTGCCGGCGCCGCTGCCGTACACATTGAAGACCAGGTCGCCCAGAAGCGCTGCGGCCACCGCCCGAACAAGGAAATCGTTTCCAAAGAGGAAATGGTAGACCGTATTAAAGCCGCAGCCGACGCTCGTGAAGACAAAGACTTCTTCATCATGGCCCGTACCGATGCGTTCCAGAAAGAAGGTCTGGACGCGGCCATCGATCGTGCCAAGGCCTGTATCGAAGCCGGTGCCGATGGCATTTTTGCGGAAGCCGTGCACGAACTGAGTGACTACAAAGCCTTTGCCGAGGCGATCGATGCGCCGATTCTGGCCAACATCACCGAATTTGGCGCCACGCCGCTGTACAACCGGAAAGAACTGGCGGATGCCGGCGCGGCGATGGTGCTGTACCCGCTGAGCGCCTTCCGTGCCATGAACAAGGCAGCGTTGACGGTATACCAGAATATTCTGGAAAAAGGTGACCAGAAAGACGTGGTTGACCTGATGCAGACCCGTATGGAGCTGTACGATTTCCTCAACTACCACGATTTCGAGCAGAAGCTGGACCAGCTGTTCGCTCAGAAAAAAGACTGATTGCGTTAAACTGAACAAAATATAAACAGAAAATCTGGGAGACCAACATGGCTGAAGCAAAGAAACTCGGTGGCGCTGGCCTGCGTGGCCAGGTAGCTGGTGAAACCGCCCTGTGCACCGTTGGCAAAACCGGTACCGGCCTGACCTACCGCGGATACGATATTACCGATCTGGCGGATAACGCCCAGTTCGAAGAAGTGGCTTACCTTCTGCTGCGAGGCAAACTGCCGAACCAGGCCGAGCTGGATGCCTACAAAACCAAGCTCAAGAGCCTGCGTAACCTGCCGGAAGCGCTGAAGCTGGTGCTGGAGCAGATCCCCAAGGACGCGCATCCGATGGATGTGATGCGTACCGGTTGCTCCATGCTCGGTAACCTGGAAACCGAACAGGATTTCAGCGAGCAGGACGACAAGATCGACCGCATGCTGGCGGTGTTCCCGGCCATCATCACTTACTGGTACCGCTTTGCCCACGAAGGCATTCGCATTGATACCGCCAATACCGAATGCGATTCCATTGGTGGCGTGTTCCTGGAGCTCCTGCATGGCAAGAAGCCCAGCGAGCTGCATGAGCGGGTGATGAACGTCTCCCTGATTCTGTACGCGGAGCACGAGTTCAACGCCTCCACCTTCACGGCACGTGTATGCGCCTCCACGTTGTCTGACATACACAGCTGCGTGACCGGTGCTATCGGCTCCCTGCGCGGCCCGCTGCACGGCGGCGCCAACGAAGCGGCGATGGAACTGATTCAGAAGTTCAAGACCCCGGAAGAGGCCGAAGCCGGCCTGATGGGCATGCTGGAACGCAAAGAAAAAATCATGGGCTTCGGACACGCCATCTACAGCGAATCCGACCCGCGCAATGCCATTATCAAAAAGTGGTCTGAAAAGCTGGCCAAGGAAGTGGGCGATACCGTGCTGTACCCGGTTTCCGTTCGCTGTGAAGAAGTCATGTGGCGCGAGAAGAAGCTGTTCTGTAACGCCGACTTCTTCCACGCCTCGGCCTATCACTTCATGGGCATTCCGACCGAGTTGTTCACGCCCATCTTCGTGATGTCCCGGGTATCCGGCTGGACCGCCCACGTGAAAGAGCAACGCGCCAACAACCGAATTATCCGCCCGAGCGCTGAGTACACAGGCCCTGAACACCAGGACTGGTTGCCCATCGACAAGCGGAGCTGAGAGAGACTATGAATACCCAATACCGTAAAGCCCTGCCGGGCACGGAACTGAAATACTACGATACGCGCCAGGCGGTAGAAGACATCCAGCCGGGCGCCTATGCCAAGCTGCCTTATACCTCCAAGATTCTGGCGGAGCAGCTGGTGCGCCGTTGCGATGCGGAGTCCCTGACGGATTCCCTCAAGCAGCTGATTGAGCGTCGCCGCGACCTGGATTTCCCCTGGTACCCGGCGCGGGTGGTGTGCCATGACATCCTGGGCCAGACCGCCCTGGTGGACCTGGCCGGCCTGCGTGATGCCATCGCCGAGAAGGGCGGTGATCCCTCCAAGGTCAACCCGGTGGTTCAGACCCAGCTGATTGTTGACCATTCCCTGGCCGTTGAAGCCCCGGGTTTTGACCCGGATGCCTTCGAGAAGAACCGCGCCATCGAAGACCGCCGTAACGAAGATCGTTTTCACTTCATCAACTGGACCCGCACCGCATTCAAGAATGTGGACGTGATTCCGGCCGGTAACGGCATCATGCACCAGATCAATCTGGAGAAGATGTCGCCGGTGATTCAGAATCGCCCGGACGAAGACGGTCACCCGATTGCCTTCCCGGATACCTGCGTGGGCACCGACAGCCATACGCCTCACATTGATGCGTTGGGTGTTATCGCCGTAGGCGTGGGCGGTCTGGAAGCGGAAACTGTGATGCTGGGGCGTCCGTCCATGATGCGTCTGCCTGATATCGTGGGTGTGAAGCTGACTGGCAAGCGCCAGCCTGGCATTACCGCCACCGATATTGTTCTGGCGATTACCGAGTTCCTGCGTAAGGAGCGCGTGGTCGGCGCCTACCTGGAATTCTTCGGCGAAGGAGCGTCCAGTCTGACTATTGGCGACCGCGCCACCATTTCCAACATGACGCCGGAATACGGCGCTACGGCCGCGATGTTCTACATCGACGAGCAGACCGTCGACTACCTGAAACTGACCGGCCGTGAGCCAGAGCAGGTAGACCTGGTTGAGAAGTACGCCAAAGAAACCGGCCTGTGGGCCAGCGAGATGACCGAGGCTCAGTACGAGCGCGTGCTTGAGTTTGATCTGTCTACCGTGGTCCGCAACGTGGCCGGCCCGTCCAACCCGCACCGCCGTGTCGCCACGTCCGATCTGCACGATCGCGGCATTGCCGTGAATCTGGACAAGGCACTGGAAGAAGAGAAGAAGGGCCTGATGCCGGATGGCGCGGTCATCATCGCTGCCATTACCTCCTGCACCAACACCTCCAACCCCCGCAACGTGGTGGCGGCTGGCCTGCTGGCCAAGAAAGCCAACGAGCTGGGGCTGGTGCGCAAGCCGTGGGTGAAATCCTCCTTCGCACCGGGATCCAAAGTGGCCCGCCTGTACCTGGAAGAAGCTGGTTTGTTACCAGAACTGGAGAAACTGGGTTTCGGTATCGTGGCCTATGCCTGCACCACCTGTAACGGCATGTCTGGCGCTCTGGACCCGAAAATTCAGCAGGAGATCATCGACCGGGATCTGTATTCCACCGCGGTTCTCTCCGGTAACCGGAACTTCGATGGCCGGATTCATCCGTACGCGAAACAGGCCTTCCTGGCGTCACCTCCGCTGGTTGTCGCCTACGCCATCGCCGGTACCGTTCGGTTCGATATCGAACAGGACGCCCTGGGCTACGACAAGGATGGCAACCCAGTCACGCTGAAAGACCTGTGGCCGTCTGATGAAGAAATCGACCGCATTGTCGGCGAATACGTGAAGCCGGAGCAGTTCAAGCAGGTGTACATCCCGATGTTCAACCTGGATGAAGCCGAGCAGGCCAAGAGCCCGCTGTACGAGTGGCGCCCGCAGTCCACCTACATCCGTCGGCCGCCATACTGGGAAGGCACCATGGCCGCCGAGCGTGCGCTCAAGGGCATGCGCCCGCTGGCGATCCTGCCGGACAACATCACCACAGACCACCTGTCGCCATCCAACGCCATCATGATGGACTCGGCTGCCGGTGAGTACCTGCACAAAATGGGGCTGCCGGAGGAAGACTTCAACTCTTACGCCACCCACCGTGGTGACCACCTGACTGCCCAGCGAGCGACCCTCGCCAACCCGAAACTGTTCAACGAAATGGTCCGGGACGAAAACGGGGAAGTGGTGCAGGGTTCCCTGGCTCGTGTGGAGCCGGAAGGCAAGACCATGCGCATGTGGGAAGCCATTGAAACCTACATGGAACGCAAGCAGCCGTTGATTATCATTGCCGGTGCAGACTACGGGCAGGGTTCTTCCCGTGACTGGGCGGCCAAGGGTGTTGCCCTTGCAGGTGTAGAGACCATCGTCGCCGAAGGCTTCGAGCGGATTCACCGCACCAACCTGATTGGTATGGGTGTGATGCCGCTGCAGTTTGAAGAAGGCACCACGCGCCACACGCTTCAGCTGGATGGTACCGAGACCTACGACGTGGAAGGCAAGCCCGCCCCCGGCGCCAAGCTGGAACTGGTCATTCACCGCAAGAGTGGTGAAGTGGACCGGGTGCCGGTGATCTGTCGTCTGGATACCGCGGAAGAGGTCACCGTGTACTCTGCCGGTGGCGTACTGCAGCGCTTTGCCCAGGATTTCCTGGCGTCTGAAAGCGCCGCCTGATCGCCATGGCAAGGTCAGGCGGGAGCTGTTCCCGGCTCCCGCCTGAAACATTCATTCAAGTGAGGCTCGCTCAATGAGTTTTGCTCCCCAAGTTCGTATTCCTGCCACCTACATGCGTGGCGGTACCAGTAAAGGCGTCTTCTTCCGCCTGCAGGATCTGCCCGAAGTCTGCCAGGTACCCGGTGAAGCGCGAGACAAGCTTTTGCTGCGCGTAATTGGTAGCCCCGATCCCTACGAAAAGCAGATCGATGGCCTGGGCAATGCCACCTCCAGCACCAGTAAATCGGTAATCCTGGCAGCGCCCACGCAACCGGATCACGACGTCGATTATCTGTTCGGTCAGGTCTCCATCGACAAACCCTTTGTTGACTGGAGTGGTAACTGCGGCAATCTCACCGCCGCCGTAGGCGCATTCGCCATTAACGGCGGCTTTGTGGCCAGAGAGCGTATTCCTGAAAACGGCATCTGTACCGTTCGTATCTGGCAGGCCAACATCCGCAAAACCATCGTGGCCCACGTGCCCATCACCAACGGTGAAGTGCAGGAGACCGGTGATTTTGAACTGGATGGCGTAACCTTCCCGGCGGCGGAAGTGCAGATCGAGTTTATGGACCCGGCCGATGGCGAAGGGGCCATGTTCCCCACGGGTAATCTGGTGGATGAGCTGGAAGTGCCGGGTGTCGGCACCCTGAATGCCACCATGATCAATGCCGGTATCCCGACCATTTTCATCAATGCCGAAGACATTGGCTACAAGGGCACCGAGCTGCAGAATGACATCAACAGCGACCCCAAGGCGCTGGCCATGTTCGAAACCATTCGCGCCCATGGCGCGGTGAAAATGGGACTGATCTCGGATATCGCGGAAGCTGCCAGTCGCCAGCACACTCCGAAAGTGGCGTTTGTGGCCAAACCTTCGGATTATGTGTCTTCCAGCGGTAAACAGATCAATGCCGCCGATATTGATGTGCTGGTTCGGGCGCTGTCCATGGGCAAGCTGCACCACGCCATGATGGGTACGGCGGCGGTGGCTATTGCAACGGCGTCTGCAATTCCCGGCACGCTGGTTAATCTGGCGGCTGGCGGCGGAGACCGTACCCATGTGACTTTCGGTCATCCGTCCGGAACCCTTCGGGTGGGGGCGGAAGCGAAGGAAGTAAATGGTCAGTGGACTGCCACCAAGGCGATCATGAGCCGCAGTGCGCGGATTATCATGGAAGGTTGGGTGAGGGTACCTGGCGACAGCTTCTGATGGCTCCTATAGTTGGGACAGGAGGGCCGTAATATGTCTGCCACTTACGATCTCAACGAACGCCCGGACTACGACGACGTACTGCAACAAATCGCCGACTATGCCCTTGATTACCGCATAGAAAGCGAAGAAGCCTGGGAAACGGCCCGTTATTGCCTGATGGACACCCTGGGCTGCGGTTTGCTGGCGTTGCGTTTTCCGGAATGCACCAAACACCTGGGCCCGCTGGTGGAAGGCACGATCGTTCCCCACGGCGCCCGGGTGCCTGGCACTCCATACCGCCTGGACCCGGTGAAAGCCGCCTGGGACATTGGCTGTATCGTCCGCTGGCTGGATTACAACGATACCTGGCTGGCGGCCGAATGGGGCCACCCCTCCGATAATCTCGGCGCCATTCTTGCAGTTGCCGATCACATCTCTCAGAAGCGCGTTGCCGATGGCCAGGCGCCACTGGCCATGAAGGCCGTTCTTGAGGCCATGATTCTGGCCCATGAAATTCAGGGTGTACTTGCCCTTGAGAACTCGTTTAACCGGGTCGGGCTGGATCATGTTGTGTTGGTGAAGGTGGCGTCGACCGCCGTCAGTGCCAAACTGATGGGCGCCAACCGGGAACAGATGCTCTCCGCGCTGTCTCATGCCTGGGTCGATGGCCAGGCCCTGCGCACCTATCGCCACGCGCCCAACGCCGGTTCCCGTAAATCCTGGGCGGCAGGCGATGCCACCTCGCGGGGTGTTCGCCTGGCAGATATTGCCATGCGAGGGGAGATGGGCATTCCCGGGGTGCTGACGGCGCCACAATGGGGCTTCTACGACGTCCTCTTCAGCAAGACCAATCGAGATCAGGCCCTGAAACCCGAATCATCACGTAGCTTCGCATTACCACAGCCTTTCGGCTCCTACGTGATGGAAAACATCCTGTTCAAGATCTCGTTCCCGGCAGAGTTTCATGCCCAGACCGCCGCCGAGGCCGCAGTAACACTGCACCCACAAGTGAAGGGCCGGCTGGAAGACATTGATCGCATAGAGATTACCACCCACGAGTCGGCTATTCGCATTATTTCCAAGCAGGGCAAACTCGCCAATCCGGCAGACCGGGATCACTGCCTGCAGTACATGACGGCGGTGCCACTTATCTTTGGCAACCTGACGGCAGAGCATTACGAAGACAGCTTTCACCAGGCCCATTCAGAAATCGACCGCCTGAGAGAAAAAATGCAGGTCATCGAGGATGAACGATATACCCGCGAATACCTCGAGGCCGATAAACGATCAATCGCCAATGCGATACAGGTTTTCTTCAAGGATGGCTCCAGTACCGACAAGATTGCAGTGGAATACCCGATAGGGCACCGACGCCGGCGCAAGGAAGGTATGCCGCTGCTGGTGGAGAAATTCCGGGCCAATCTTCAGACACGCTTTCCTGCCCAAAAATGCGACGCCATTATGGACAGTTGTGCTAGTCTGGGGCGGCTTGAGGTGATGCCGGTGCACGAGTTTGTGTCGTATTTGACCTGAGGTGGATTAAAAGCCAGGCACAAGGCCTGGCTTTTAATCGTTGTTACATAACCCCGTTATTACGCCTGCTTTCTGCGCCGCAAACCCAGGCCAAGAAGACCTGTTGCAATCAGGGCCAGAGTGCCTGGCTCAGGTACGGCAACCGGGTCGTCTGCACCAGGGTTAGAAGCGGAATCCGCACCGTCCAGCCAGACGCTCCAGTTTGGCCCCATGTTCACGTCGTTGGCAGGTTGGTCCCAATCTGCGAGCGGGATCGGGTTTTGTCCGTCAAAGTTGAAACCATCGCTCAGTGAATTGCCGGCCGCAAAGTTGTTGTAGGTTGCTACCGTGAAGATGTAATTACCGGCTTCGAGGAACGACAGGTTGAAACCTGAGTCATAATAGGTCTGGGTATCAGGGTTGATGGAAGCATCGTCATCATTCTGTGCAATCAGATTACCATCGCCACTCCAAAGGGCGGTGATAGGATCAAAGTTGTCGCCGCTCTGAAAAGAATCCGTCCAGACTCTTACGTTGTTTGTGTCCTGATTCAGCGTGAAATACGTGTAGACAACGTCGTTGTGATATTCGATTTCACCGGTAAAGTTGATAAGGGCTGCCTGGCTCGTCGCACTTGCGGCCAGTAAGCAACTGGCTGCGAGATATTTCATGGCTTTCACTGTCTTTCATCTCCTTGAAAGTATGTATTTTATTAACCCATTTAGGGCGGCGACCGCACAGCAATATTCTTGCCGGATGGAAAAAATCGCATTAATAACAAGATATGAGCGCTATGTTTGATGCGTTTAATCAGTGCTATATGTAAAAAAACATGACATTTGGAATTGACAGGGGGCAGGGGAGCTTGAGGTTGTGCCGGTGCACGAGTTTGTGTCGCAACTATAAAATATTTGTAAAATTGAACGAAATGGCCGAGTGGCCCACATTGCAGTTTCAATGAATTGCCGTACAATCCCGTAACGGTTTGTTACAGTGTGTAGCAAAGGATGCTTGCAGTACAGGCAGTGTGAACCGCACAAGGAGTCGACGTGGCCCACGTCAGGTTGTTCAGACACTATATACACTTACCTTTTGTTATTCTCGGCCTGATCGATCTTATCGTCATGGGCCTTGCGTTCGCACTGGCGGTGTTTTTCCGCTTCTTCGGCGAGCTCGAATTCTTCCTCGATAATCTTGTTTTTGTCCTCCCTTCCATCACGATCTTTGCGTTGTTCAATTTGATCGTCATGATCGCCCTGGGCGTGCACCAGTCTCGTGTGGAAGAAGGCATGTCCGGCATGATGCTACGCACCATCATGGCCATGATTCTCGCCATACCGCTGCACGGCTTTGCCTATTTCGTGGCTGATGACTGGCTCTGGTATCTGGGCAGCTTCGGGTTACTGACATCGGCGACTGTGCTGGCGATATTTTCGCTGGGCATTGCCAGAATGGTGTTCTTTGCTGTGGTCGGCAAGGACCGCTTCAAGCGCCGGGTTCTGGTGCTGGGTGCCGGCCGCCGGGCAAAACAGATGTTCGAGGACCTGACCACTCCCTTCAACCGTAAAGGTTTTTCACTGGACGGCTTCGTTCCCATGCCGGATGACACGGTGGAAGTGGATGAGCAGTACCTCATTAATCTTCCAACCTCCTTGCATGACTACGTTCTTCGACACCCGGTGAGGGAGATTGTGGTGGCGGTGGACGACCGCCGTCGGGGCTTGCCGATGGAAGACCTTCTGGAATGCAAAATGGAAGGTGTGCACATTATCGACGGTGCCAACTTCTACGAGCGTGAATCCCGTAAGGTGGCTCTGGAAATGATCACCCGGGGCTGGCTGGTGTTCTCTGACGGATTCACGGTTTCTTCGGTGTATGGCGTTGGCAAGCGGGCGCTGGACGTACTGGCTTCCGGTACGCTTCTGCTGGCCACGTTCCCGATCATGATTCTCACCGCCATCGCCATCAAACTGGAAGACGGATTGAAAGCACCGGTGATTTACAGCCAGGAACGGGTAGGTCTGAACAACCAGGTGTTCAAGGTGCACAAGTTTCGGTCCATGATTACCGACGCGGAAAAGAACGGCGCAGTCTGGGCCCGGAAGAACGATACCCGGGTGACACGCGTTGGCGAATTTATCCGTAAGGTGCGGATTGATGAACTGCCACAGATCTTTAATGTACTGAATGGCACCATGGCATTTGTCGGGCCGAGGCCAGAACGGCCGGTGTTCGTTGAGCAGCTGTCTGAAAAGATTCCGTTTTATGCAGAAAGGCACCGGGTAAAGCCCGGGCTGACCGGTTGGGCCCAATTGTGTTTCGCCTATGCGGATAACGAAGAGGACACCCGGGAAAAGCTACGCTACGACCTCTACTACATCAAGAACCAGAGTTTACTTCTTGATCTGTTGATTATAATTCAGACAGTAGAAGTGGTATTGTTCAAAAAAGGATCAAGGTAGTTTCGGGAGTCAGCTGTTCCCGGAACATGGAATAAAGCACGGACCTCACAAGAGAGGAATAAAGATGTCACGGAAGTATCTCATCCAAGGGCTTATTGTGTCCCTCATGGCGGTAGCTTTGGCAACGGGTTGTGCCGGCCCTTCCGCTTCCTCTTCAGAACAGATCCAGCGCGCATTGGCCGTTGATACCCGCGATAGCGTGGACCAGTACATACTGGGCGCAACGGATGTCGTTCGGGTTTCTGTGTGGCGTAACGAGGATCTCAGTATCGCCGTTCCAGTTCGGCCTGACGGCAAGATCTCCGTACCGCTGGTAGGCGACGTACAGGCCAGTGGCCGCACGCCCGAAGAGTTGGCCAGCTCCATTCGTACTTCCCTGACTGAGTACATTCGTGAGCCACAGGTGAGTGTGGTTGTGACCTCCATGGGCAGCCATGAATTCACAGACCGGGTGCGGGTAACCGGTGCGGTTCGCCAGCCCATTTCAGTGCCTCACCAGAGCGGCATGACGGTTCTGGATATCTTCCTGAATGCCGGTGGTGCGAACGAGTTTGCCGCGCTGAACAACGCCATGCTGTATCGGAAGCTTGAGGGCGAGGTGGTTGCCATTCCCGTAAAACTGGACGACATCCTGAACAAAGGCCGGGTTGAAACCAACTACGGCATGCGGCCGGGTGACATTCTTACCATTCCAGAGCGCAGTTTCTGAGTGGTTGTAGAGCTAAAAGGTCTGAAGGCGGGTTAGGTTATGGCATTACCGTTATCCCAGTTACCGCAGGAGATCATTCGCGAGGTCCGGGGCCGGAAGGGCCTCGCGTTCCTTGCGTTTGTGATTGTCAGTTTTGCAGTGCTTGGCGCAGGCTTTGTATGGCCCTATAAGTATCAGTCTGAGACCATCATCTTCGTAGACGACCGCAACATCATTGCGCCGTTGATGGAAGGGCGCGCCGTAGCCACGGAGATCAACGACCGTACCTCGGCTGCAAAAGAATTGCTGATGAGCCGGAGCCTGATCGAGAAAGTGGCTTTGGATCCTGAAATCTATTCGGATGCGCCCTCTGACCCGGCGGCACTTGAGTACCGGATTGCTAACATTCGCTCGGGTTTGTCGGTCAGGCCCCGGGGCGACAGTTATTTCAGTATTGGCTTCTCGTCCACTTCCCAGATGGAAGCATTTCGCGTTGCCCAGAAACTGGGGCAGGTCTTTATAGAAGAAACCAAAGACCGTAAGCGGGCCGAAAGCCGCAACGCCTACGATTTCATCGACAAACAGGTCAAAAGCTACGAGCAGCAACTGGCCCAGGCTGAGAACCGGCTCAAGGAGTTCCTCTCTGAAAACACCGATGGAACGGAGCAGGAGGCTAATGCCCGCATGGCGCAGCTTCGTAATCAGCTGGAACTGGCCGAACTCGAGAAAAAAGAACTTGAAACCCGTGCGGCTTCGCTTCAGAGCCAGCTCGGAGGTATCCGGCCCACGATCACGCAAGGCCGAACTGAGGATACCTACAGAGAGCGGATCCGGATCCTGGAAGAGCGCCTGGATAGTCTGCGGCTGCAATACCACGATACCTACCCGGATATCGTGATACTCCGGGAACAGCTGGCGGAACTGCGCAAACAACGAGATCAGGCGGCAGAACGGCCGACCGACGTGAGTTCACTTGAGGGCGAAGAAGCTGTTAACCCGCTCTACCAGGAACTGCGGGCAAACCTCTCTACCACTCGGGCGGATATGGCCACCGTGGATACAAGAATTACTTCGCTTTCCCGCCTACTGGAACAGCAAGCAAAGCGTATGGAGCGCATCCAGGCCAACAAGGCCCAGTACTCTGAGCTCACCCGCGACATGGAAGTGAACCGTGAGATTTACGATGACCTGCTCAAACGCCGCGAAAAGGCTCGGGTGTCCATGCATCTGGATATTGAAGGGCAAGGGCTGAATTACCGCATTAATGAAACCGCTCAATTCCCGCGCACGCCCTCTGGCCCCCAGTTCTCCATGTTTGCTGCGGCTGGATTGTTCCTGGGGCTGGCAGCACCCTTTGGAGCGGTTGCGGGTCTATTACAGGTAGATCCCCGGATTCGTGCCAGAAAGCAGTTGGAAGAAGACATTGGTTTGCCGGTTCTTGTTGAGATTCCGGAGGTACGAACACCCTACGAAAAGCGACGGGATCGAAAGGTTACGTTACTGATCGGGATTTTCGCGGTGCTCACGGTAACAGTGTATGTGACCATCGTTGTGCTAGCTCAAATGGGAGTGATCTGATGCCAGAACAACGAAATGATCGGTCCGGATTTGATCCCGAGGAGTCCAAGGCTTCTGGCAATGAGACAACTGGCAGCAGCCCGGCGGGCACTGAAGAGCACTCCTTTTGGCTGAAGCGCAAGGAGCGTTTGAAACAAGAGCTGGATTTCCGGGATGACGAAGACTCCCGCATGCTGGTGCCAAGCTCTCTGGAACTGGGGCCCGGCGCGGTTGATAAATACGTTATCAGTAAGCAGATCGTGCGTATGCAGGAGCCCAGAAGGCTCACGCACGACGACCTCGATGAGCGTCGGATAATCTATCCCGAGTCCCGCAACCGCGCGCTGGTCAACCGCTTCCGGGATCTGAGAACCAAGCTGCTGGAGGTTTCCGGAGGCAATAACTTCACTCTGGTCGTGAGTGGTGCCAGCTCTGGCGCCGGTTCCTCGTTTGTAGCCCTGAATCTTGCCGCAGCGTTTGCCTTTGATCAGGCCAAGACGGCTTTGATCATCGACTGCAACCTGCGCGAACCGTCTTTGCACTCCACGCTGGATGTGATGCCCGAGACAGGCCTGACCGACTTTCTGGACGACCCGGAGTACGATATTTCCAGGATTCTCTATCCGACCGGTATTCCCAGGCTGAGGCTGATTCCGGCGGGCAGTCGCCGTGAAACACCGGCCGAGTTTTTTACCTCCTTCCGGATGAAGCAATTCCTGCAGGCAATCCGTCGTCGCTATCCAGACCGTTTCATCGTGCTGGACACGGCGCCGATATCCGAATCTCCGGATGCCCGCATTCTGACCGAACTCTGCGATTACGCCATGCTGGTGGTACCTCACGGCAAGATCACTGCGGCGACGGCCGAACAAGCTGCGACGGCTTTCAATCCGGACAAGTTTGTAGGAGCGGTGATCAATGGCTGAGCAGCAGAGGGTAGGGACACCCGTTGCAGTAAAGGCAATACCAGTAATGTTACTGGCTGGTGCCTGCTCGTTTCCCGTGTTTGCGCAAAGTGAGGTCACGTTTGGGCTGGACAGCCGCTTCACCGACAATGCCCGCAAAGCAGATACGAATGAAGACAGCGATTTCGAGACCCGTGCCTACCTTACCGCCGGTTACCAGACAGATCCCGGGCGCTGCAACGCTGATTTCCTGGGCACTCTGGGGTATTCCTGGTGGCAGGACGATAGCTTTGACAGCGAGAGCTTCGCGGAAATGGACTTCCAGGGCGATTGCGAGCTTGCCAACCAGCTTTACTGGGAAGTGGACAACAACTTGAGGGAGGTCAATCAGGACACTCGCGAGAGTGACACCCCGAACAACCGAACTCGCAAAAATGTGTTCAGCACCGGCCCCAGGTACCTCTGGCGCTTGAATGACACAAACTGGTTCAACCTTTCCGCCCGCTACGCCAACACCGAGTACGACGAGCCCGAGGAAACGGACAGTGAGCGCTATACCGGTTCTATCGTCTGGAACCACCTGTTCAGTTCCACATTCACCGGGGGCCTGAGTATTTCCCACAGTCAAACCGAGTTCGACTATGGCGCAGAAGTGGATGTGAATAGTGCCCAGGTCACCTTCGAGAACCGTTGGGCGACCACCTCTCTTTCCGGTTCTGTTGGCGTGAGTGAAATCGAAACGGATTACGCCAATACCAACCAGTCGAGCGATGGGCTGGTAGGCCAGATAAACCTTACCCGGCAAATCAATCCGAGTACCGAATGGTACCTGAATGCCTCAAGGGAGCTGACAGACCGCACGTCCACGCTTGACCTTCGTTTCGGAGAGTTCGAGTTCAACCTCCGCGAAAGCATCACCGTTGAAAACAGCGTTTTGTCGACCGGCATCAACAAGCAGTTTTCCGACGCCTCCTCACTGAATCTTGACCTCTATGCTTATCGCTCGGATTACCTGGAAAGCGACGAGAAAGAAGACAAAGCCGGCATTAATGCCCGCTATTCTCGCCAGTTTTCGGAACTGACCACCGGATACCTGGCGCTGGGCTTCGACCACCTGAGTTATGAACGCGACGACACCCAGGACGAAGTTGCCCGGCTTGTGATCGGCGCTGAGCACCAGGCAACTCGGGATTTGAGTTTGTTGGCCAGGGTAGGGCACGACACCAAGTCCAGCGATGTTTCCAGCCGGGAATACGATGAGAACTGGGTGTTGGTTGGTCTGGAATACCGACTGCGCTGATCAACACAGGAAGTGTGAGGCTATGGCCATGAAAGAACCGATACGGAACGCCCTGACCATTGATGTGGAAGACTACTTTCAGGTAGCTGCATTGGCAGAGGCTGTTCGCTACGACGACTGGTCCTCCATGGAGTATCGGGTTGAAGCGAATACAGATCGCATTCTCGCGTTATTCGAGAGGGCAGATGTAAAAGCGACCTTTTTTACCCTTGGGTGGGTCGCTGAGCGATCTCCAGAGCTGGTGAAACGGATTGCAGCTCAAGGCCATGAAGTTGCCAGCCATGGTTACAGTCATCAACTGATCTATAACCAGACGCCGGACGTTTTCAAAGAAGAAACCCGGCGATCGAAGGTGATTCTTGAGGACATCCTCGGTGCGCCGGTAACAGGGTATCGCGCGGCCAGCTACTCCATTACCAATCAATCGCGTTGGGCGCTGGATATCCTTGCCGAGCAGGGGTTTACCTGGGATTCGTCCATCTTTCCAGTGCATCACGACCGCTATGGCATGCCCGGCACGCCACGCTGGCCCCATCGGCTGACCACCGATAAAGGATATGAGCTGGCGGAGTTCCCGCTAAGCACGTTCAAGTTGCCGGGCTACACCCTTCCAATTGCTGGTGGTGGATATTTCCGGCTTTTCCCGTACTGGTTCAGTCGATACGGACTGGGCTCCATCAACCGGCAGGGACGGCCTTTTGTGTTCTACCTTCACCCCTGGGAAGTAGATCCGGGCCAGCCGCGTCTGGATGTAAAGTGGTTCTCCCGCTTCCGTCATTACAACAATCTGGATGTGTGTGAACAGAGATTGGCCAGATTGTTGTCTGATTTCCGGTTTACCACCATGAGCCAGGTATTGGAAAGCGAAGGGGTTCTTGATCCCTCATCGAACACCCTAGGTTCCAGCTCTGTGGCAGGGATGGCATGATGGTCGCAGTATTCTGGATATCTTTCCTGTTGTTGGCTTACATCTACTTCGGCTATCCCGTCTGTATCAGACTGCTGGCATCCGCACGACCCTTGCCCGTAAACAAAAGCGGCGCTGACCAGCCGAAAGTCTCGATTCTTATCGCCGCCTACAACGAGGCCAAAGATATTGAGGCTACGCTCAGAAACAAGCTGGCGTTGGACTATCCCAGCGAGCAATTGGAGATCCTGGTGGTTTCCGATGAGTCGGAGGACGGAACCGACGAGATTGTCCAGGCGGTTGCCGCGGATGCGCCTTTCCCGGTCAAACTGTTTCGTCAGGTACCCCGTCAGGGCAAAACCGCAGGGCTCAACATGCTCAAACAGCATGCGGAGGGGGATATCCTGGCGTTTTCGGATGCCAACTCCGAATGGGATCAACAAGCCCTGAAAGCACTGGTGAGTAACTTCAACGACCCATCCGTGGGTTACGTAACCGGAAAAATGGTCTACGTGAACCCGGAGGGCGCCCTGATTGGCGACGGCTGCAGCGCTTACATGAAGTATGAGAACTGGCTCAGGGCACAGGAGACTCTGGTGGGCTCTGTGGTAGGCGTAGACGGTGGCATTGACGCCATGCGTAAAGAACTGCACTCCGAGCTGAATGCCGATCAGTTGCCGGATTTCGTTCAGCCACTCAAAGTGGTTGAGCAGGGGTACCGCGTTGTTTATGAACCTGGGGCGCTGCTTAAGGAAGAAGCGTTAAGCGATGGGGGCAGTGAATTCAGCATGCGGGTGCGGGTAAGCCTGCGTGCACTGTGGGCGCTCAAAGACATGAAACAGCTCATGAGCCCGGCCAACGATCCAGTGTTTGCCTGGCAGCTTATCTCCCACAAGCTGCTGCGTTACGCGGCCTTTGCACCGATGATAACCCTTGCGATTGCTGCCCTTTACCTGGCGCCGGTGAAAGGGTTGTATGCGTTAGCCTCGATAGGGTACGGCCTGTTTCTCTATTTCGCGTGGGCGGGCTATCAAAAAGAGAGCCGGGGGCAATCGCTTTCTACCGTGTATGCCCTGCCATACTACTTCGTATTGTTAAACCTTGCGTCCTTTAAGGCATTTGTCGCCTTCGCCAAGGGCGAAAAGAAGGTTGTCTGGAACCCAAGGAAGGGCTGAGGTGAGTATTCGTGTGCTACACCTCATCGATAGCGGCGGGCTATACGGAGCTGAGCGAATGCTGTTGGCCCTGGTTGAAGCGCAGCAGGAGTCGGGCCTGGAGCCTATGATTCTAAGCGTTGGTGAGCCGGGTATTGAGGAGAAAGCGATTGAGAAGGAAGCTGATCGTTTGGGGCTTCCATTGAAAACATGGCGTATGAAGCCGGGCTTGAACAGAAAGGAAACTCTCCGTATCTGTCAATGGGCGGACGAGTGGGGCGCAGACTTGGTTCATTCCCATGGGTATAAATTCAACATTTTGTTGGGGTTGTTCGGTCGCTTTAAAAAAGAGATTCCATTCGTCGCAACGCTGCATGGATACGTTCATGCCCCTTTGTTCACTCGCATGTGGGTGTACGAGAAACTGGATAGGCTCGTTTTGAGGCGAATGAGTGCGGTCGTAGTGGTGGGGGAAGCAATGAAAAAAGAGCTTCCGAGAGGCCTTCGTTACTCCGAAAAGGTCGCCGTAATCAGGAACGGCCTGAAAGTCGAAAGTGTTCTTCAAAAAGCAAAAAAAACCGTCGCCGCAGAGGTCGATGCGTTCATCGTTAGCCATGCCCCGGTCATTCTGGGTGTGGGGCGGCTGTCATCAGAAAAGCAGTTCGGTAAGCTCATTTTGGCTTTTGAAAAACTCAGGCAGTGCTTTCCAAAAGCCGGTTTAATTATAGCGGGTGATGGTTATCTGAGAGACTCGTTGGAACAGTGTATTTCTGAACATGCACTGGATGAACACGTTCTGTTAGCCGGATATTGTTCGAATATTCCCTCGATCATGGCTAGATCAAATCTTTTAGCTATCTCATCTGCAACTGAGGGTCTTCCAATTACTTTACTTGAAGCAATGGCCCTTCGGCTTCCAGTTGTATCTACGTCTGTGGGCGAGATTCCCGAAGTGCTTGAGAATGGTGAAAACGGGGTGCTCATAAAGAATATTGAAGAGGAACTTGTTGAGGCGATGGAAAACGCATTAGCTGACAGGGATGCTGCTCGTGAAAGATCCGAACGAGCAAGCGAGAAGCTGGCGCGTGAACTCACAGCGCAAGCAATGGCAGCGCAGTATTCAGTCGTTTATGAACGAGCTTTGGCATCATGAGGCTTTGGTGTTTCCTTCGTTATTTGATTGCCCGGCTGACATTTTTCGCGTTGCGATTGCCTATTTCCAGATTTGAAAGAGAAATATCGGAGTTGTGGCGCTCGACTCCAGAGGAAAGAAAAAAGCGTTTAGACGAGACGCTAAAATCGAATAGTCCAAGGGGCGAGAATGGGGAACGCGTTAGTAGTGTTGCCCAGTTAGTTGAACAAAGGCCATTAACAAAGAGCGTCTTTCGTGAGAGCGCCAGCAATGCTCCGAAGAGGGCATCGGGATACTCTCGTCACACCGCGGGTACGACGGGAGATCCAACTCATATTTTTCTCTCAAGAGAAGAGTTGGCACGAATGCTTGCAGTACGTTCGTATTGCTATCGTTACCATGGCATACGTTTAGGGCAACGCGAGGCGCGTATCTGGGGCCGAGCTGCAAACACCTTCGCGTCGAAGATTCGTGATTTCCTGCTCAACCGAAAAGTTTTCTATCCAGCCGAGTCTAATGCAAAGGATATGGTCTCAGACCTTGTTAGCTGGAAGCCTCAGTATGTCTACGGTTACACCTCCCTAATCCTGGAGGCTGCCCAAATTATCGAAAAGAACGGATTCCAACCAGAGGGTGTGAAAGCCGTGATCTGTACGGCGGAATCAATACTGCCAGCACAAAAAAGGTTCATTAGTTCCGCATTTGGTGCCCCGGTGCTCGAAGAATATGGATCTACAGAGTTCGATATTATCGCTTTCGAATGCAAGAAAGGGCATTTGCACCTAGTGAACCCCTGGTTGTGGGTTGAGTCAGAATATGATTCTGCCCTGATTACCGATATCTCCCGAAATTCTCAAAGCCTTGTCCGTTACAACCTGGGGGATGCCTTCAAAACGGTTGAGAGTAATTGTGAATTATTAGGGGGTACAAGAGTGATAGAGGAGCTACAGGGACGGACAGCTCAACAATTTGCGTATTTAACCCCAGAGCATAAGTTCCATGCAGTGGTTTTCGGTAGGGCGCTTGATGCCTATATGAATGAGTTTCATGAGTGCTTCAAGTTCACTGTATCGCAGACAGAAATGGGGGAATTCCAACTCTATGTTTCGTCCAGCCCTTCGCATGGCACTGATCATCTAAAGAATTGGGTTAATCTGGAGCTAAGAGCTCAGCTAAATGAGCAGCTGGATTTAATTAGGACCGTCAACGCTGGTGAGGACGTGATGCGTAACGGTAAGCATACCTACTTTTTTCAGGATCTGGACATTGATGTCAACGGATAATAAAGCCCTACGTATCTCAGCAGTCGGAGATATCTCCCTTGGTGATCACCCGGTCTGTGTCGGCCACGGTATGCGGAGCACGTTTTCCAAGCTTGGATTTCGTGTCCTGGAGGAGATTTCACGGTGTTTCGATAATGCCGATACTGTGATTGCCAATCTAGAGACAGTGACCTCTGATTTGGGACTAAAACCAAGGAAGCTGGCTTCATTTGAGATGCGAGGAAACCCCGAGCACCTTAGCTTTCTACGACAAGCCGGAATTGATGTGCTCTGTGTTGCGAACAACCATGCTATGCAGCACGGTGAGGCTGCGTTCTGGGATACTGTGTTCAATGTTCGAGATGCCGGCATGGATGTTATCGGGCTTGAGTCCCAAGGCCGTACTAATGTCCACACTATTTCGCATGGAAGCGTTGAAAGTCATATTTTTAATGTTTCCATGAGGCCGGAGGAATGGGCCAAAGACAAAACGAATCTTCCCTATAGCAATAGACAAGATCGCGAAAACCTCTTCGCAGAGGTTAAAAGGTTGAGAGCGTCGTGTACGGGCTTTCTGATTTGCTCAATCCACTGGGGACTTGAGTTCTTGGATTATCCTTCGCCAAGCCAAGTGGAGATTGGCAGGGCGTTGATAGACGCAGGAGTCGACGTGGTGTTAGGGCATCATTCACACGTTGTCCAGCCGGTCGAGCGATACAAGCAAGGTGTTATTTTTTACTCTCTTGGCAATTTCGTTTTTGATCTCTGGTCCGAAAGTACAAAACAGACGCTGGTTGCTCAAGTGGAACTGGAGCCGGGTCAGCGCCCTAAGTACAGTTGGGTGCCCATTGTGATTGATAAGGATTTTCGGTTAAGAATCGCCGATCAAGCGACCAAAGCCTCAGTGGATTCACTGTTATCGTGGGAACGTTTTGAAAAGATGGAAAACAAACCTAGCACCGATGAAGAATACGTGGAGAGATATAAGTCTGAGGAATTACGATTCAGGTACTCTAGCTATCGTTATTTTCTTAAGAATATCATCCGTTATCCTCCAGACTTTCTGTTTCAGTCCCTGGCAAGAACCGCTTATAGGCGGCTTACCGGGACTTGAAGTCTATTTGGCTAATGAATCAATGACCGCGTGAAGGCGCTTCTCATCATTGGACCAATTGTATTTTGATTGAACTGCGTAAACTCCGTTCTTTCCAAGGGTTGCACGGAGTTCAGGACACCTGAGCATTTGAAGTTTCTCAGCAATATCTTTGATGTCGAGGTCCTTGCATACCAGGCCCGATTCTGTTTCGTTGACGATCCTTTTTATGGGCTCTACCTCGGTAGCCAAAACCGGAAGACCGGCGAGCATGTAGTCAAAAATTTTGTTCGGAATGGTGTGGTTCCAATGGGGACATACTCGGTAGGTGAGAGCGCCAACATTCGCTTGCGCCATTAACTCATCAACCTGATTGTGTTCCAGCCACCCGTGAATAGTCACTGACTGTTGCAGGTTTAGCTCTTTAACACGACTAATCAAGTGCTCCCGCTCTGCTCCTTTGCCGACAATGTCGATTTTGAGTGAGCTGGGTTCGTTGCCCATTTTTATGAATTCAGAAGCTGCTTCGATTAGGAGATCCAAGCCTCGCAGTTTGGTTAAGAACCCTACATAGACCAAGCGAAGGGTATGCCCTTCGTGAGAGTGTTTCGTGCCAGAAAACTTCTTCGTGGGTGGGGTGTTACTGACGATTGTTACACGATCCGGATCGACGCCTTTTCTCAATAGTCGGTCGCGGGATTCCTCGATCATCACTAGCGTATGGTCGAGCTTAGGTAGTATCTGGGATTCGTATCTCTCGGCTAAAGCTGGGCTTTTGGTAATCGACTCCAAGGTTTTGCCGGCACTGAACATTCGGGCAGAGGCATACATGTAGGGATAGACTTCCGCCATGTCCAGAACTACTTTTGCTCCTTTTGGCTTCGCGACAAGCAGCGCCGTTTTAACCAACGGGATATCCCGAACAATAACGATTGGTTTTTCGGACTTTGATATTGCTTGGCGAAGTGTGCGAATCCAAAGGGGGCTGAACCAAAATGGAATGTTCGCTAGTTTTCGGAGCAGTGAATTGTTACTGCCGATGACCGGTAGTCTAATGATGGACAGACCATCATGCAGATCGGCAGGATTCATACCGGAAAGGTTACGAGCAACGATGGTGATATTGTGACCTCGATCTCTCAAGCTTTCAGCAATCTTCTCAACCCTTACATCCCAAGGGTAGTCTTCCTTGTAAAGAATAAATATATCCATTTTTGAACCATTTGGTGTTTTCGTTCGGGGCAAGCCTTATCGAAAAACATTATAAGGTATTGGTCCCAAAGGGTTGAACAAACTAACGAAAATGCGCGATATGTAGAGTACGCAGTCGCAAAATCTGAGACAATGATTAATATAAAAGTAGGTACCAAGCAGTCATGGCTGGCACCAATTTTGGCGATGATGCCAACTTACTCATCAACCAAGATGACTGAGTCAGATAGAATCATTGGCTATATGCAGCAGTGTAGCCGGAGGAGATGAAAATGAACAAGTTACCTGCATTTTTGGTCTCAACAGGCCGAGCCAAGAGGTGGGGCAGATTTGTTGCTGCGGCCACCCTGTCTATATTTGCCAGTTCTACCGCAGGGGCTCCTACTCTATCAGGGATTGAATCTGGAGAAGCTGAGCTCAAGTCCGGACAGCTCATGTACATCGTTGGCGCTGGATTTGGATCAAAGGATCAAAGCGCTCCCATTCTTTACGACCACACAGACGTCACCTGGGAGAATGGAATCGCCAACAAATACCAGTCGACGTTCAAAGATATGACCCTGGTTAAAAGGGTGGGTGTGGACCCCAATACAATTTGGACAAAGCCGTCCTTGCCCGAGGAGCACAGCACTGGAATGCTGGTAACCAATTCTCGGCAAACTAGAGATGGTGCGCTTGGGGCGCACTACTATGGCAAAGGTAATGTTAATTTTCTAGGCTGGCCAAAAGCGAGTGGTGGAGAGAAGACGGCCTATCAGTCTTCTCGGATGTACTCTGCTTTCTGGATAAAGCTTCCTTTTGACCTAACTAATTACTATGCGATACCAGCAGAGAAAAATCCTTCATCTTTTATCACCGGCGGCAGCGAGAGTTATGGTGAGGAAATAAAAATCGAGGGAGTAGATGGCTTAGGCAAGGTGATTGCCTACGAGAATGTAGGGATGCTTCCTAACGGTTGGTTGTTTATAGAGCCTCCAAGCGGTGTAAGTATAAAGGAGCTAACTGGGAAACGAATTGTTGGGCTTGATTCCGGTGCTGAAGTGGTATTCCCTGAGTCATCATCTCTCAGCAAGTTTGATCAGTATGGATTTCTATCCCCGCGGGGCAAGTATGCTCGTTTTTGGTCAGACCCGAGCGGAACCGGTTACCGCTTTTCTCTTGCAAATCTTGGGTTAGCTGGAACAGGAGAATCAATATGGGCAAATGCTTTTGGTAGTCTTTCTCCTAAGCCAGGAGAATGGAATCTTTTTGAAGTTGAAATTGATCTTGGCTCAAACCCAAGTCTTACTGCTTGGTTAAATGGAAGGGTCTACTTGGCAAGTGATAACGAATGGTCCGAAGCTCTAAAAAGCGCCTCAGTGGATGACGCCACTGGATTGACAATTGCTCTTATAGGTATCGATGATTTTATGCCAGTTCCATTCACGGTGGAGTTAGATGACATTTATCTTGATAAGACACTTCATCGGGTTCTTTTATGTAACTTGCCTACAATAGAAGAGGTAAGGTCGAAAGGTGCTCATTGTGAGGTCCAGCGACCCATTACTTGGGAGGATAGGAAAATATCTATTGAATTAAATCTGGGTACTCTTAGCCAAGAAAAAGATAGTGTATATCTTTATGTGTTCGACTCCAATGGGAATAGTAACGCAAGGGGTTGGGAACTGAACAAGGTTAACGCGCCGTTGCCGCCTCAGGATTTCCAAGCTCAGTAAGGACGTATTTCAAGGAAGGTTTGATGTTATCATTCTCAGGATTAGTAAGAGCTATAGGTCCATACGGGGGTTATAAATTTGCATCAGAGCTCACAAAAAACTACCCCCGTATTTTAATGTATCATCGTTTTTCAGATCATGGGGTCAGTGGATCACTGAGTAAAAGTATTTTGGATAAGCAGTTCTCATACTTGAAAGAAAACTTCGAGGTTCTTTCTCTAAGTGATGTGCTTAATGAGTGTGAGTTAAGTAACTCTTCAGCTGGTCGAAAGAAACCTATAGTGTCGTTGACTATTGACGATGGATATCGCGATTTCTATGAAATTTGCTTTCCTTTGCTGAAAAAGTACCAATTTCCAGCGACCTTTTATGTTGCTACTGATTTTGTTGGTCAGGGTATTTGGCTTTGGCATGACAAGCTAAAGTGGATTATTGAGAACGGTAGCGTTATTTCTGAAAGCTTTTTTGTAAAAGAGCGTGAATATAGTAGGGAATATTGGCTCGATAACAAAACAAAGCTGTGGCGCGAGCTTGTTAGCGTTATGCTAAAAATGCCGGGTGAAGAAATAGCTGATCTTCTAGATAGGATATCATTTTTGGCCAAAACGACCCCCCCTGCATCACCGATTCCTGAGTATCGTGCGGTTTCTTGGTCTGAGTTACGGGAAATGCAGGCTGATAGAGTATCAATCGGTGGTCATACTAAGAGCCATTATAGCCTCGGTTACCTTTCAAAGGACGATATCAAAGCTCAAGTACTAGGATGTCGCGATCACTTATCACACGAATTAGGCGAGCAAAGTCGTCACTTTTGTTTCCCTAATGGGCAACCCACCGATATCACTGAATTTGCTAAAGCTGAAGTGAAAAATGCAGGCTTCGAATCAGCAGTGGCTGCCTACTATGATCGGAGTGGAGTGAGTGACAGGTTTTCGATGTCTCGTCATGGGGTCGGAGAAAGTTGGTTTGGATTTCTAAAGTCTGTATGGGGTATAGATCGGCTTGGGGCTCAACTTTTAGATCGAAACAGTAAGTTCGATTGGGGTGAAATGTGACCTCAAAAGTACAATTGCTCGGTTTGATCCAAGGCTGGAAGTTTCAAGAAAAGAAGGGTTCGGCGTTCTATAATTTGTTTCAGCATCTTTCTTCAACAGGAATAATGACTGATATTGTCGACTTTGAAATTCCAAATTTGGTTAGGAAAGCCTATTTTTTGAAGAATATTGCGTTGAGTAAAGAACTTTGGAAGGTGAAAGACCAGCTTGATGTCGGCCGCTATGAATTGGCAAGCAAGCATGCTCAATCAGCTGTTGAAGCCATTGATTCGGAATACAATTCAGTAATTCAAATAGGATCTAACTATTCTGTTGAGGGTGCTCAATATATAAAAAATAACGATATTCCAATTTTTTCTTTTCATGATAATAACTTCTCGAGTTATGCAAAATCTCTCCCTCAGGGGCTTGCTCCGAAAGATTTTTTGGATCGCGCATTTAGATTCGAACAGAGAGTGTATGATTCGCTAACACGAGTTTTTACAATGAGTAAGACTCTGAGGAAGTCATTCATAGAAGACTTTGGGCTTCCAGAAGAAAAGGTCGTATATGCTGGTTTTGGAAGTAGTTTCGAAGTAAAGGATTTGTCAAATAAGAACTACAATTCAAAAAATATTCTTTTTGTTGCTAGTCACTCGTTTAAGGAAAAAGGTGGAGACGATCTTATTCGAGCATTTAGGTGCCTTAGGAAAGTATATCCGAATCTTACTCTAACTATGGTTGGTAAAGACTGGAATATTGATGAGCCAGGGGTTTCATGTATTGGTTTTCTTGACAAAAGAAATCCTAAAGACTTCAAAGTCTATCAAAATTGTTTTGAGAGAGCATCTGTTTTTGTCCTCCCATCATATAATGAAGCATTTGGTGAAGTTTTCATTGAGGCTATGTCCTACGGTGTCCCGTGTATTGGCACGAGATGCGGTGTAATGCCAGAAATCATTGAGGATAACCATGCTGGATACGTTATAGACCGTGGTGATGTGACGAGGCTGACTCAGTTGATTAGCGATTTATTAGCTTCTGAGGATGAGCTAAAGCGGCTTGGTTTCTTGGGAGCGAAGGCTGTAGCTACAGAATATCAGTGGTCTCGTGTAATACAAAGGGTATCTTCTGAGATAGCGGACTTTGTATAATTATTTCTTTTATTTTGGGAGCGATTCTCAGAATAATTTAAGGGTTATATTTGGTATGGAAGCTAAAGTGGTAGTGTCTGTAATTACGCCATCTTTTAACCGGTTGAGTTTAATTCCAGAAACAGTTAATTCTGTCTTATCTCAAAGTTATAAGTTTTTTGAATATATTATCGTTGATGACGGATCTACTGATGGTACTTTGGACTGGCTTCGAAGTCTTGATGATGCCAGAGTTAAGGTATTGATCCATGAGAATCATAAAAATTTAGGGCAAGCTGCATCCATAAATAAGGGCATAAGTAATGCCTTAGGAAAATATGTTGTTATTTTAGATAGCGACGATCTACTTGCACCAGGAATACTTTCTGAGCATGTTAGCTTTCTTGAGAGCCATACGAGTGTTGGTATGGTGTATGGTCAGGGAGTTGCTATTGATAAATCTGGAAATATTCTGTATGAATTATTTTCTCCGGTCCATACAGAAAATGGGGATCCGAATAACCTTCTCCTAGATTGCTACATTGTTTCACCCGGATTATGCATGTTTAGGAAAGACACTATTGAAAAGATCGGATTTTTAGAGGAGTCGTTTCGGGCAGCACAAGATCACGACTTTGCGCTTCGTGTTGCTGAGTGTTCTCTAATCGCATACTCTGGCGTACCTGCTTTTTATTATAGGAAACACGACGGAGCTATTAGTGTAAATGGGCTTGAGACCCGTTGGCGTAATGGCTTCAGAATTTTATCGAGAGCTATTAAGCGGTACCCATACAAAAAGAAAACTGTTCGAAAACGTCTTGCCGTTCTTAATTATCACTTAGGAAAAGTATACTGGTCAAAAAATAAGTTCAGATCTATTAGGTATTTTGTTTTAGCTGGTGTTTTTGATCCCATAAGGGCAATTAAAGTATTCCTGAATACTGATAATAATTGATGAGGTAATACAGTGTGTAGTAAGGAAAAAGCTGTCCAAATTCTTTATGTTATTGACAGTTTTAAAAATCATCATGCCGGTACAGAGGGACAACTGTATCAATTGGTCCAGGGGCTTGATCGTAATCGATTTTCTCCTCATCTGTTGGTGTTCCATGAATCTAATTACTTGAAAGAAAACGGGTTCCCCTGTAGTTACTCGGTTTTAGGACATTCGGGGCTTACCAATCCGTCGGCTTGGTTAGCGCTTTGGAAAGAAGCAAAGCGGTTTCGGGAAAGCGGTGGAAAAATCGTTCATGCGTTTTTTATTGATCCGTCTATCATGTGCCCGATTATATTTAGACCGTTTGGTGTTCATACGGTTATATCGCGCAGGGATATGGGCTATTGGTACACGAAAAAATACCTTTTCCTGTTACGGTGTTCTCGGCGTGCCGTATCGTCGGTAATTGCGAACAGCCAAGCCGTGAAGGATGTGGTGTCCAGAAATGAAAGAGTTCCTAAAGACGGAATAGATGTGATTTATAATGGCTATGAGGAAAGGGTTGGAGACGCGTCGATTCCTGATGAAGTCCTGTTTTTGCGTAATCAGTATCCTGACGCTGTTTTTGGTGTCATCGTAGCCAATATTCGTCCACTGAAGCGCATCTCTGATGCCATAGTTTCTCTGGCGGTGGTAGTCCAGAAAGGAGGCAATCTTCGTTTGGTTGTGATAGGCGATGGCGACCATAATGGGCTGAGCCAACAGGCTGAAGCTTTGGGTGTGCGAGAGCGGGTCCATTTTTTGGGGCGTCGTTCAGATGTTGCTGATTGCCTACCGGCTTTCGACATAGGAATACTCTGTTCTGAGTCCGAGGGCTTTTCCAATTCTATTGTTGAGTACATGCGTTCAGGTTTACCAGTGGTTTGTAGTTCAGTCGGTGGGAACCCTGAGGCAGTAGAGCATGGTGTTTCCGGATATCTATATAATTGCGGAGACACCAACGAGTTGGCCGATAGTCTTATGAAGTTAGTTCTTGATGAAAACTTGAGGCATAAGATTGGGGCGTCAGCTTTGGCATCATCCGGGGCTCGATTTAGCAAAAGAGTGATGGTGGAAGAGCATCAGGATGTCTATAGTGAGCTTGTCTCATGACCTCGAGCAGGAACAGCATTAGATGGTCCACCACTGATAAAACCTCAGAGTCATTGGTCAGTGGCTTCACTTTCTATTTTTTTCTATATTTTGTAATCGATTTTTTTATTAGGTTCTCTGCGCGATTTCCTGCCTATGGTGTTATTCGTCCAACGCTAATAGAAGTTTTGATTCTTCTGGTTTTATTGTTTAGCCAGAAGGACAAGTTCAAATATAAAATGGATGACCCGGTTTTTAAGGGTTTTTTCGTGCTTGTTGGTTACATTATCATATCTATCCCATTCGTTGAATGGCCTGGCAGCGTCATTAGGACAAATCTTGACCCCTTTGTAAAGGCATCAGTTTTTCTTTTCTTTGTGGCTTTGTTTGTCGACACTGAGAGGCGTCTTAAGGTTTTTTTGTTTATTTTTGTCGGTTGCCAGGTCTTCCGTGTGTTGGAGCCTCTTTATCTTAATGTTACAAGTGGATATTGGGGGAGCTCGACTTACTTGAGCTCAAAAGAGTTTGCAAATAGACTAGCCGGGGCACCTGCTGATGTTATTAATCCTAATGAGCTTGGGTTTGTTATAGCAACTGCTGTTCCATTTCTTCACTACTTGCTTTGGCCGCTAGGTTGGAAATCAAAAGCGCTCTATTTATTGTTAATGCCACTGCTGCTTTACGCCCTGATATTGACCATGTCCCGCGGTGGATTTATCGCGCTTCTTGTCGTTGCTTTCTTTGTTTTCAAAGAGTCAAAAAAGAAGTTTCGATTAATAGTCGTCGGGATCTTGGCAGCGATTCTTGCCTTTTCGGTAATGACGCCGGTTCAAAAAGAGCGATACTTATCACTGATTGATCGGGATGCTGAGGGTGGTGCTTCAGCAGAAGGGCGGATCAGGGGTATGGTTAATGAGTTCAAGCTGGGGATGACTAGACCTATCTTTGGGCACGGATTGGGCACAACACCTGAAGCGAAAGTTCATAAGTTGGGCTCTCGTCAGGCTAGCCATAACCTTTATGCAGAAGTGCTCATAGAGTTAGGGGTAGTCGGGTTCCTGATATTTATGGCCTTTCTTTCTAAGATAATAAAGAAGCTTTTTTTTGTAAGATCCAGTTTCTCAAAGCTTAATATGGATAGTCTTGATTTTTATGCGAGACTAAATAAGGCGCTAATAACATTATTTTGGATGTATGCAGTTTACAGTATTAATTATTGGGGGTTGTCTCAATACTATTGGTATTTGTTTGCCGGTCTGGTTATAGCATTTTCTAATTTGGCGTTGAAGAATGTTTCGGGTAAATCCTATGATAGTTCTTCGGTCGAGTCTTGCCATTATGATTCTAAATTCAGGTTGGCAAATAAAGTCAGGAATAGAAGTTATTAGTTTTCTGATAAAGGTTTAAATATGGATGTTTTGATGACTGCTTTGCAGCCTGGTGGAGGCATAAAAACCTTTTTCAGGTATATATACGGCCAAGAGTGCTATGAAGACTGTGTATTTACGTTGTTTGCGCCGGATCATGGGTTGTCTGATTACTTAGATAAATGTTTGGGTAAAAATAAGATCAGGTTGATTGAGTCGCCTGAAGAACCGTTATCGTTCGTTAGAGAGCTGAGAACGGTCCTGAAAAAAACGTCTTCTGATTTAGTTCACTCCCATGGTTTCGGAGCAGGTTTGCTTACAGAAGTGTCCAGGACAGGGTTAAAGCGAAGACATTTGATGACAGCTCATGACGTGTTTTTGGATTCCCAGTTCGACGGGGGCGTGGGCTCAGTAAAGAAGTTTGTCATGGCTCGATTGTTCCAGAGAATTGATGCAATCCATACCGTTACGGAGGATGCTACAGAAAACTTTCGGACATTCTTCTCGAATGTGCCCGCCAAGCGGCTTTATCCAATCTTACACGGCGTGGATACCGATTATTTCGCCAACGAGCCCTCTTCGGATCTTAGAGCGCAGTTGGGGGAGGGGGAGGATACGCGTCTTGTCGGCTTCTTTGGTCGATTTATGGGGCAAAAGGGCTTCCGTACATTGGTAGATGCAATTGCCGAGCTCAAGTCGGCGGAGTTCATGCCTTTACCGAAGGTTGTTACTTTTGGTTGGGGCGGGTACATACGTGAAGACTATCAATACATAGAAGAAAAAGGGCTTTCGGAACAGTTCATCCAAATGCCCGGTACTGACAATATGCCTTCCATGATTAAGGCGGTAGATATGGTCGTGATGCCGTCTCGCTGGGAGGCCTGTGGGTTATTGGCGATGGAGGTCCTGTCTGCCGGTATTCCGCTTCTATCCTCTGACTGCATTGGGTTGCGCGAGGTAGTCGCAGGGAGTCCTGCCAGGACATTCCTGCCGGGAGATCATGCGAGGTTGGCAGATCTTATTAGGAAGGAGGCTGAACAGAGCAGCAAGCAAGAGTTTGCCGACTACCAGTCCATCGCAGTGAGACGATTTGGCATAGCTAGACCAGCCCAAGAACTGCGTGCCCTCTATGATCAACTGGTAGGGTCGTAGATCAATGATTCGTACCCTGCTTGTTAATACCGGATCGAACGTTCTTGTAATGTTTGTAAAGCTGATTATCACGTTCGTGATGACACCGGTTTTCGTTCATAACCTGGGGAAATACGACTACGGGCTTTGGGAGATGATTGGTGCCGTAATTGGCTATATGGGCATCCTGGACCTGGGGCTTCGTCCCGCAATTAGCCGATTCGCTGCCAGGCATCTTGCAGAGGAAGATGAGACGGCACTCCAGTCGGTTTATATGTCGGCTCTTGTATTCATGGCGCTTGTGGGAGTTCTATTATTTGTATTCTTTTTCTGCTGGGGCGTCTGGTTTTCAGGCGGTATAGCCCCAAACGATGAGCCCCACCAAAAATACACGCTGTTCCTTGTTATTATTGGAGCCTATTTGTTGATCTCATTTCCTGGTTATGTTGCTGAAAGCTATCTGGAAGGGTTTCAGAAATATTACCTAAAGAACAATATAACTATTATAAACTCCGTTTTTGGTTCTGTTCTTTTATACTATTTTATAACTCCGGAAAATGGACTAGTGCTTCTCGCGACCATTAATGCGATTGGTTTGACGATTAAATACGTTTTATTTATGTGGATACTTTCACGACCGGCTTATGGGGCTATTCGAGCTCAGATGGGGACATTCTCGTTGAGCCGGTTGCGAGAACTGATTGTGTTCGGGTTCAAGTCGTTCATTCAGGGAATTGCCACCCGAGTGGAGAACGCCACGGATGTCTTGGTTATCGGGCTGATAATGGGGCCTGCTATGGTGCCTTTTTACAGCATTCCAGCCAATTTGACTCAGCACATACGTGGCCTTGGATGGACTCTAACTCATGCCTTCATGCCTCTGTTCAGTGGGTTGAGTGCAAAGGCAGAAAACGAGACCATTCGAACGGTTTTTCTCATCTCTTCCCGGTACGTTGTCAGCATTCTATTTGCTATGGGGACCGGCGCTTTATTGCTTGGTGCGCCATTTATCTCGATCTGGTTGGGCCCTGAATTTGGTGAAAAGGCCAAGTGGCTTATCCTGTTTCTGGTCTTTTTTACGATATTGCCGTTCATAAATCCTTTTGCCAGCCGTTACCTCACGGCTATTAATAAGCATGGAATTTTTGCTCGCCTTACGCCATTGGCAGCATTGCTTAATATCGGGCTAAGCCTTGTGCTGGTCCATCCATTTGGACTTGAGGGAGTTGCCTTTGCCTCCGTCGTCCCGGGGCTGATTTTTGTGCCGCTGTATCTTCGGTATACCTGTCGGCACCTGGATTTGCCGGTTAGGCAATATCTCCGGGCGTCTGTGCTGCCGGCGTTTGTACCGGCCGGTTTGATGGCTTTGATTATCCTGGGACTTGGCGAATATCTGGTGTACGACTCGTATGGTCATATTTTGCTAGGCGCTATATTGGGAAGTGTGGGTTGGTTAGCGGCCTTCTGGTTGCTGGTGTTGAATCGGGAAGAGCGAGACTACGTGGGCGCTCGATTGACTCGCATTGCAGGAAGGAACTAATCCATGTGCGGTTTTGCAGGATTCGTAAACAGGGATGTGGGTCGAGGGCCCGAAACGACGCTGGAACGTATGGGTGAGGCTATCATTCACCGGGGCCCAGACGACGCCGGAGTTTGGGTGAGGGCCGAGCTTGGTGTTGGTCTGGTGCACAGGCGGCTGGCCATTCAGGATCTGTCACCGGCGGGTGCGCAGCCGATGGCGTCAGCGAGCGGGCGCTTTGTTATTGCCTTCAATGGGGAAATCTATAACTTTCGGCAGCTGCGAGCAGAGCTTGAAAAGGAGGGATGCACCTTTCGGGGCCACTCAGACACGGAAGTGATGCTCCACGCAATTGAGCGTTGGGGGTTGGAAGAGAGTCTGCCGAAGTTTTCGGGAATGTTTGCTTTTGCGCTGGTGGATCTGAAAAGCCGGGATCTGATTCTGGCCCGAGACCGAATGGGTGAAAAGCCACTGTATTATGGATGGCAAGGCAACACTCTGTTGTTTGGTTCGGAGCTCAAGGCGCTTCGGGTACATCCTGCATGGCAAGGCGGTGTAGAGCCTGGGGCGCTGGCGCTGTTGCTCCGGCACAACGTGATACCAGCACCGATCAGTATTCACAAAGGGATTTTAAAACTACCGCCTGCCTCGCTGGTTCGTTTTCCTCTTGATGGATCCTCACCGGGTATGTTACCGGAACCGCAACGCTACTGGTGCCTTGAGGATTGCTTTACAGAGAGCCGGGCGCCGGAAAGCTTTGAGGCTGCCAGTGACCAGTTGGAGGCTTTACTCGGGAACGTGATCGAAGACCAGATGGTATCGGACGTTCCTTTAGGTGCTTTTCTCTCCGGCGGTATCGACTCTTCCACCGTGGTTGCACTTATGCAAGCCCGTGCAAGCCAGAACGTGAGAACGTTCAGCATTGGCTTTGATGAGCCGGGCTTTAATGAGGCAGAGCATGCTGCAGAGGTTGCCCGTCATCTGGGAACCGAACACACGGAGTTGTACGTAACTCCCGAGGATGCGCTTGACCTCGTGCCACGATTGCCAGATCTATACGACGAGCCTTTCGCGGATTCCTCGCAGCTGCCTACTTTTCTTGTCAGCGAGATGACCCGAAAACATGTCACGGTGGCGCTGTCTGGCGACGGCGGCGATGAGCTTTTTTGCGGTTACTCCCGATATCCGTCGGTTCATAAACGTTGGCAGGTGCGAAACGGTGTTGGCGGTGCTGCCCGACGTTTGCTCACTCGTTTGCCAGAGGGCCCAACTGCGCATGTCATTCGGTCACTAATACCTTCGCAGCGTGGGCGCTCGGCTCTGGCGATTCGCCATCGACTGAAAGCGGAGCGAGCGTTGGCCTCGGCTGCCAGTCTCTCGGAATTCTACCGCCAATCGGTGTCTTTCTGGACCGAGCCAGAATGTTTCCTGAGCAATGTTAATGAGCCGCTCTACGGTTTGAGCGGGAATCTTCCGAATGTCATTCCTCAAGACAGCCTTAAAACTCTCATGTGGCGCGATCTGAATTGGTACCTGCCAGATGACATTCTGGTTAAGGTGGATAGGGCGGCCATGGCTTGCAGCCTTGAGACCCGGATACCGATGTTGGATCCCAACGTAGTTGCCTTCGCGCTATCTTTGCCGTTGAGCTATAACCTGAAAGGCGGCATTGGCAAACAGGTACTGCGAAGTGTGCTCTACCGACATGTGCCTCAGTCGATGGTTGACAGGCCGAAACAGGGTTTTGCAGTGCCGGTGGGACAATGGCTTAGAGGTCCATTACGTCCTTGGGCCGAGTCATTGTTGCAGCCCTCGGTGTTCGATAAGCAGGATTACCTTGATCGTTTGGTCGTTCATGCCTATTGGCAAGAACATCTTAAAGGACGGGAAGATTATTCCGCAGAATTATGGGGCATTCTGATGTTTCTTGCCTGGCTGGAGCGTATTGGTGGTTGACATTAAACCCTACGAAGAGCACCGACACAGGGAGCAGGTACTCAATCTTTTCTCTGATGTAGCGTTCAAGCGTGATATTTGGGATTACCAGTTTCTGGATAATCCCGGGGCTCGGGCTCGGGGCTTTGCCCCCGTGGTGGCAGAAGAAGAAGGCTCCGTTGTCGGGTTCAATGCTGTGGTTCCCGTGTCCATATTGTGGGAGGGCAGGCCTACTTCTGCGATGTGGAGCTGCGATTTCAAGGTTAACCAAGGCCTGCGAGGAAAGGGCATTGGTAGGCTGATCAAGGTGGAGCTTGCGCAGCGTTCTCCCATTCTAATGTCGTTTGGTATCAGTCCTGTGGCCGCCATTGTTCTGGAACGGATGGGGTGGCAAGCCAATAACGAGGTGCATTTTCTCAGGCGAATTCGAGAGCCCCGTTCATTCCGCGACTGGGCATTGATGGTTTTTCAATTCGGGACAAAGTTGATAACCCGCAGAACACCTCCAATGGGGGATTCCATATCGGTAACAAAGCAGCTTCCGGCCAAAGATGAGATCGACGCGCTGTGGAATTCGATAGCAAAAGGCTACGACAAGGCAATAGTGCGGAATTGGAGCTATCTGGATTGGCGATATCAGCAACATCCGTTTGCAAGTTATCAGTTTATAGAATTGAGAGACCGAGGCCGCACTCTGAAAGCTCTTGGAGTGGTACGAGAGTATGGTAGACAGGTGCGCCTGGTGGATTACCTCGGGCCGGCCAAATCGAAGGGGATAAAAGCAGCGGTTATTGAAGCAATACTCAGTAATTGGCCTGGTGCGTCGTCTTATTCCGCAATGACATCTGATCTGGAATTAAAGCAAGTAATGAAAGCTGCCGGTTTCTATCAGGGGCGCGAGCAACCCAGGTTCTTTGTGTGGGCCTCCCCGGAAAGTGAGTCTGTAACCGAGACCCAGCAGTGCATACAAGGTTGGTTCATCATGGGGGGGGATTCCGATGGTGAATTACTGCAGTCTGCTCGAGAAAACTGGAACGAAAAAGATACGAACAAGGAAGGCGGCGAATGTCGGTTGAAAATCCTTTAGTCACTATTATCACTCCGACATACAACCGTTCGGAATTCATCCTGGAAGCGGTTGAGAGTGTCATAAAACAGAGTTATCCGCACTTTGAGTTCCTCATCGTTGATGATGGCTCAACGGACAACACGGTCGAGTTGCTTCAGCCCTATCTCAAGGACGAGAGAGTACGTTTGTTCCAACAGGAAAACCGGGGGCAAAGTGTGGCCAGGAATGTTGCTCTTGCAGAGGCGGCTGGGGAGTTTATCTGTTTTCTGGATTCCGATAATTATTGGCCCCTGGATAAACTGGAAAGCCAGATTCGTATTTTTGAAAAGCATCCGGAAGTGGATGTGCTCTACGGCGATAATGTGATTATCAATGAGCAAGGCAAGGAAATCAGCCGGAAAAACATGTCTCGCTATTCCGGCCGAATTGCAGCCAGAATGATTCAGGATAACTGCGTTGCGATGAATACGACCATGGCCAGGCGGCGCTGCTTCGATGAAATGGGTGGTATGAGTGGTAAGCGAAGAGTGGCAGATGACTATGACCTCTGGCTTCGGTTTTCTGCCCGGTATGAATTCCGATACGAACCGGAATACTGGGCTTGGTACCGGGTGATGGAGGATCAGATTTCTTCGGATAAAACCCAACGCTTTAAAGTTAACGAAGCCATTATTCACGATTTCCGGCGTGAGTATCCCGAGGCGCTGAGTACCAGGGATTTTGATAAAGGATTTGCTCATTTCTATATCCGGAAGGGCCGCTACCTCGGAGCAACTGGCGAGAAGGCCGCCGGTCTAAAGGAGATTGTGAAAGCACTCAAGTACGCGCCTGCGGAGTCGAATGTCTGGCGCGCACTCTTTGCGGTAGCGCTGAAATAACAACAATGCTGAACAAGACAGGGAAGTAAAGTGGTCATGTCTTTGAGTCCTTTGGTGTCAGTCATTACGCCAACATTCAACCGAGCGGATTATCTGCCATTCGCAGTTGAGAGTGTGCTTTCACAGTCATTCGATGATCTGGAGTTGATTGTCGTTGATGATGGCTCCACTGATGGTACAGCTGAGTTGATGAAGAAGTATTTCTCAGATCCTCGTGTGCGGTATCTGCATCAGAAGAACCAGGGCCAGAGCGTGGCCAGGAATCGGGGCATTGATGAAGCACGAGGTCAGTTCATCTGCTTTCTTGACTCTGATAATGCCTGGGTCAGAACCAAGTTAGAACGCACGCTCAAGGCTTTCGAGGCAAATCCTCAGGCAGATATAGCCTATGGCGATTATATGGTCATAGACGGGGAAGGGCAGGAACGTGGCGTTAACCGAATGAAGCGCTATTCCGGTCGCATAACCCCTCATTTGCTGCGAGACAATTTTGTCAGTATGAACACCACCATGACTCGAAGGCGCTGTTTTGACGAGATGGGTGGCTTCGATAATGCAGACCGGCTGGCAGAGGATTACGGGCTTTGGTTGCGATTCTCTACTCGTTATCGGTTTCTCTACATTCCGGAAATCCTGGGGTATTACCGGGTAATGGAGAACCAGATTTCCTCTGATAAAGACAGCCGCTTTCGAGCTAACGAGCAGATTGTCCACAGCTTTCTGCAAGCCTTTCCTGAGGCGGTCACCCCAAGAGAAGCCCGTAGGGGGTTAAGCTATTTCCAAATTCGGAAAGGTCGGTATGAGCTTTCGGTAGGCCGACGTGATCAGGCTTTTCAATGCCTTCTTCGCGCCCTTAGACAGGATCCTTTTTGGTCCGGGCCATGGAGGTTTGCCTTCAAATTCGGGTTTGTTCCCGGTGCAGGGAGGCGCACATGAGCTATACCGTTCGCCGTCTATTTGAGAGGGATTTTTTCAACCTGCAGGATCAATGGGACGCTCTGCTCAACACAAGCAATGCAGACCCGTTATTTATGAGTTGGGCTTGGCAGGTGTCCTGGTGGGAAACCTGGGGCAATAAACTCGATTTAGAGCTATTGCTTCTTGCAGTATTCGACGGCGACGAAAACCTTGTAGGAATTGCGCCACTATACTTGAGCTCTGTCACCACACCGCTGGGATGGAAGGTTCGCAGGCTGCACGTGGTTGGCAATGCCTGGAAGCTTGGTCCCACGGTTCGGACAGAATACGTGGGCGTGATCGTTGAGCGCCGCCAACAGCAATCGGTGATGGATACGCTTTCTGATTATCTTGCGGGTCTTGATTGGGACGAAATGATCTTCGCTGATGCTTCAGCTCGGTCTATGAATATGGTTGAGACCAGTCTGTGTGACCGTCTGGATTTATCTCGCCTGGTCCGGAGTGAATCGGGCGGAGTAGTGATTCCGGTGCAGGGGGTGTTTGCCGATTGGTTGGCGCGCCTTGGCAAAAATACCCGATTGAAAGTCTATAACCGCCGTGACTGGTTTGAGAACTCGTTACAGGGGCGATATGAGGAATGTCATGATCCCCAGAGGTTTCTTGAGCAACTGAACCACTTTCATTGGGAGCGTTGGGGGAAACCGTGTTTTGACGAGAACGCTGTTCGCTTTCATCAAGCTATGCTCGCCCGTCTTTCTCGCAATCAGAGGCCCAGCTTGTCTGTGTTGACAGCCAGCGGAGAGGTGGTCTCTGTGCTTTATGATGTGCAAGCGGGTAACCGGGTATACAACCTTCAGGCGGGTTTTATGGAGAATTTGAACAGCAAGGTATCTTTGGGAACCCTACACCTGGGATATGCCATTGAGCGGGCGTTCCGGGACACTGAGGTTTTCAGTTACGATTTATTGGCCGGGGCGGGAAAGAACACCTTTTATAAAAGTCATTTCCGGGGCGAAGACGTGCTGTTTACAACCGTGGAGTATGTGCGTTCCCCGGTTCTGAAGTTGGCGTACAGTGCAAGAGGTTGCTTGCCTTCTCGCTTGGTATCGTCGATCAACCGTTTTTTTCGTCTTTAGTCAGGATTTGTGATGACCGAGGAAAGGATGCCGTCTATGAATTTAATGAGTCGTCTATGGCCATTTCTTGCTTTGCTAGGTTTGCTGGCACTGGTTACGTTTCCCTCGATCGACGGTATTGTAAACCGATGGCTCAAGTTGGATGAATCATACTCCCACGGCATCCTGCTTGCGGCGGTGTCTGTGTATTTGACAGCACGTGCAGCAAAGGCTCATCCAGTCGTTCCCGGGTTTTATCCGTTATGGCTTTTACCGTTGCTGGCCTGCTTTGGGGCGTATTGGGTAGGAGGCCTGATCCGGCTTCAGGCATTACAACACCTGTCACTGGTACCTATGCTACTGAGCGCTTGCGCCACGCTAATGGGGTGGCGACAGGTACGGTGGTTCCTTGTGCCGCTGGGTTTGCTGTTTCTGACCATTCCTGTGTGGGATTTCCTGGCCTGGACGCTACAGGTAATTACCGTTTCCGTTAATAAATTCCTGTTGGGTTTTTTCGATATTGATTTTGAGGTGGAGGGCGTTTTCGTTTACCTCATCGGTGTCGGAACCTTTGAAGTTGCTCATGGATGCTCTGGACTCCGGTATCTGCTGGTGGGGCAGGCGCTGGTTCTGATTTATGGCGAGTTATACCTGTCGAGGTTACGATCCCGCGTCACGTTATTCTGTTTGGGGGTGGCATTTGCTCTACTTGCCAACTGGATCCGGGTGTTCGTCATCATCTACATGGGGTATGAAACGAACATGCAGTCCGGCCTGATCGAGGATCATGAAAACTTTGGCTGGTGGGTGTTTGCGGGCACGCTTGTTCCCCTCTATTTTCTGGCTCGTCAGCTTGAGAAACGGGACGACCAGGTTGTTGCCAGCCAGGACAATGACGAGAAGCAAGATCACGCTAAACCCGCAGGTAAAACTACCGTTGCTGTAACGGTTGTCGCGCTGCTGGGGCTGGTTACCTGGATCGCTTTGCCGGACAAGCGAGGCAACATTGCTTCTGAACCCGAAGGGTACGCCATTGATTTAAGTGAAAGGTATTCACCGGTGTTCGGATCTGCACTGGCGGGGTGGCGCCCCAACGTTCTCAATCCAGACAGGGTGTATGCGCAGACCCTGTTTGACCGTTTGCAGGCCCGCGCAGGGCAAGGTTTGGGCACAACCTACTATCTGGGCGCTTTTACCTATGACTATCAAAGGCATCGTGCGGAACTCATCCAGTACAGTAACCGCCTTTATGACCGTGATTTCTGGATTCCGGAAGGCTTCTTTGATGTTGAAAACAGCCTGAATATCCCGGTGCAGGGAGTCACCCTGAAACATCGTGTTTCCGGACAACGTGTGCATCTGGGGTATAGCTACTTTGTTCAGGGGCAGTGGGAAACCGATCAGTGGCGCGCGAAGCTTGCTCAGGTGGGCGGGTTCTTCAGTGGCCGTGATGATGCCTCTTTACTCATCTCTGCAGTGGCGTGCGATGGTTGTGAGGTGGCTGCAACGCTTGCTGAGTTTATTGAGTCTACCTTTCCGGTGATTCTTGAGCAGATTGATCAAGAGGTGGTGCGACCGGATCCTTGAGCTGGCTCTCTAATCGGGAAAGAAACTGTTCGTGATTGGTTGAATACCATTCGATTGCCAGCCGGGACATGTGGGCCAGCGTGGCCGGTGGCTGGTCTATCGCAGCTTGAATGCTCTGCTCCAGAGCTTGCTCTGAGACAAGGTAACGGGTGCCCAGGCGAAACGTCAGCTTTCTTTCCACGTGTGCCAGAAATCCTCTGTCCTCCCCAACCAGCTCGTTCATCGGTGGTGCATCGCTTGTGATTGTGATGCAGCCGTAAGCCATGGCCTCGGCCAATACCTGGCCATAACCCTCCACCTCAGAAGGGAGTACCGCAAAACCGGCTTGGGCCCAGAGTGTGTTCAGTTCATTGTTCGTGAGGTTTTTCTCTACCCTGATATTGGCGGCGGGGGTGGTGTCCAGATGCTGGGAGACGACGACCAGTTCTGGCCATTCAGGGTGCCTCTGCCAACATGCCATAACACGCTGCGTGCCCTTGAACTGACTGTTTCCGGCTACATGCAAAGCCAAACGGTAGTCTTTCCTTTGTGAGCCGGTCTGAGCGCTAACTTCACCGCCGGTAAACCCGAGGTATTGGGTGTCTGCATGTAAGGCGGTAAAAATCGATACCGCGTGCTGTGTTTTGCAGAGTATACGGTTGATAAAGCTGAGGTAGGGACCTCTCGATTCAATGAACCATTCCTGGTTAGGGATGAGCCAGTGGTGTCGGCCAGCAGCCAATTGAGATATCCAGACATTCTCGAGGTGAATGACGAGATCCGCCTGTTGAATCGGACGTAGCAGCCTGAGTAAGCCGATCTGACTGCGATAGAAGAGTTTGCTGAGAAATCCGGGGCAAAATCGTTTTAATGCCTTGAATCGATAAGCTGAAAGGCGGGAACGCCATACGGGAGTAGGGGGCAGTTGAACCTGCCTGGTCTGGTGCCCAAGCCGCTGCAGGGCTGCTTCCAGTATCCGGGCATCTTTTTGCAGCCCTCTGCCGCTATTGGCATAAACAATCAGTACATCCATGAACCTGACCTGAAATGAAAAAACCCTGCAAGTGCAGGGCTTTTAAAGCGTAGCATAGAACTCGATGTCAGGCTTTTTTACGGCCTTTCATTCGAACTGCAATGCCTGCGAGGCCGAGGCCGAGCAATGCCAGCGTGCCAGGCTCGGGAACCTTGGTAGCGCGAACTGCGATAACCATGTCGTCGTGGTTATCGTCGCCTACGTAACCGTCATCCAGGCTGATTACAAAGTAATCATCTTCAACGTAGAAGAGGTTGAAGTTTGTGCTGGAATTGGGCTTGGTAATGTCGTTGAACTGCCCGCCATTGTTCGCATCGTTGTTGATGGTAACACCGCTACCGTTGATGAACTTGAAGTTCAGCAGGGCGTCAAGGCCACCGTAGAATACAGCACTGTATTGGTCATCTACGGAACTATTGGTATCGAATACCAGCGTGTTACCCCAGTAGAACTGGTTGTTGTCCGCAGCTTCTTTACCCAGGTAGGTAAAGGTCAGCTTGAACGGATCGGAGCTGGTGGATTTCAGGTTGTGGCCGAACAATACGGTATCACCCACGTTGTACAGAGGTGCATCCGCTGTCCAGGTACCACCTACGCGAGTGGCGTAATCGTTGTCTCCCGGAACACTTTGCTCAGCTACAGCGCCAGGTGCGTTTGCATTGGCAACAGAATCGATGTAGGCAGCCTGAGCTACTCCCGCAAAACCGACGGCTGCAGCCATTGCTAAGCCTTGAGTCAATTTTTTCATTTGAGTCACTCCTCCAGTGAGTGGTCTTTGCGTTACGTCATCCTCTAATAAGCAGGCTTCGTGCCAGATTTTAAGTCATTGAATATTAATAAACTTTTCTGGTTCCTGCTGTTTGGTTGTAAAATAACTCGACAACCAGAATGCTCACTTAGTTAACCTGATGCTCTACCGGATCAGACGGTTCACTACTCAATCCATTGATATCAATTACCTGAATCGTAAAGTACCAGGTGCCGGGCGCCAGGCCGGTAACCGTGGTTGAGGTTGTGCCTGCAGGCACCTCCAGAGTTTGAGTCAGGTTTGCAGCATCCTGTCCGTAGTTGATCCGGTAACGGTCAATTTCGCTCAGCGAAATGCTGCTGCCGTCTACCCTGGTGCCGGGAGGCGTCCACGACAGTGTCACACTGCCGCTGGCATCGCCGGTACCACCGGGCTGGCTGGTGACCGGTGATTCTGGCTCCGATACGGTTTCGAGCGTGTACGGGTGCAGGCCCGATTGATAAGCCTCAAGAACCGTCACGCCGCTATCGTTAAGCACCCGGCTGGCTGATGGTTGCATCAGGGGGAGTCCGTAGCGAAGTTTGTAAAGATCGTCGATGCCGTCGTTCAAGGTGCTTTCGGCGAACTCGCTGTCCAATGCCAGATGCTGGACGGTGTTGGTCGTGGATATGGCATCTCCAGTGGCGGCGTCGGTAATCGCCAGTTGTGCTGTGGCACCCCAGCCGAACTCAAAGTACTCCATGGTGATGGCAACGGGGGTCCCCGCTTCGAGGCTCGCTGTGGCGTTGTAGCTGGTGGGGGATTGGTTCTTCCACTGATCAATGACGGTAGACCCGTTGAGGAAAAGCCGAACTCCATCATCCGTGGTGGTGGTGAAGGTGTAGTCCCGGGTTCCTTCATTGTGAGGGGGGGTAAACCATCCTTGCCAACGCACGCTGAACCGGTCTCTTGGAAGCTCCGCTGACGGGCTTCCACTATTCCAGTTGAAGTTGACGCTCGCATCCCGCTGACTGTAAACGAAGCTGTCAAACTCGGTGCCTGTGAAGTACTGGCCGACGAATCCGGTTGCATACGCTTCCTGAGGGGCAGGGAAGTCGCTGGCATCGGTGGGATTGGTGCCCGCCTGGTACTCTTGCAGGATGGTGTAGCCATCACCGTCAAGATCTACATTGGCATCGCCCGGGTTGGTGGGGTCCGTGCCATAGGCGTATTCGTACCCATCCGGAATCCCGTCGTTATCAGTATCTTCGGTGCCGGGATTGGTCCTGGCCCAGAACTCATCCATGGCGGTAAGCAGATCATTGTCGGTATCGGATTTTGCATCGGCCGCATTGGATGGATCCAGCCCGTACACAATCTCCCAGTTGTCGTACAGATCATCACTGTCCGCATCAAGTGGGGGGTACTGGCTGTTGAATGAGAGGCCCTGTTCAGCGTCAAAGTAGCCGATTCGGTAGCCCAGATGGTAGGCATCTTCGGATGTCATCTCGGGGGCCGAGTCAGGGGCTTTCTGGGCGTAGCTGTGTAGCGCGCTGCCGCTGATCACTTGCTGAGAGATGCCGGGGCCGGACCAGGCAACGGTGAAGTGGTCGTCCCATCCACCTTCCTTGTGTCTGAATTCAAAGTAATATTTTTTGCCGGCCTCCAGATATTGTACGCCGGAGGTTTGTGAGGCATAGCGGGTGAAATTATCGAGGGGCGTGGACATGGTGGAGGCGATCTGAACCGCACCGTCCGGGTTCTGGGAATCAGATAACCACAGTTGTGTCTGATCGTCGCCACTGATGTAAAAGGTGTATTCGCCCGTTTCGGGGGGCTCGATAAAGCCCCGGATCAGTGTGCCGTAATTATTGGCTCGGCTGGTGGCTTGGCGTAGTTGGGTGAGTTCAGTGATTTCATCGGGCGAATCCGGATATTTCTCTGCGTCCAGCATGCCCTGAACGTAGTTCCCGGAGATACCGTCAAAATACCAGACATCGACCTTTCCCGGTTCGCTCGTCTCTGGTATCGCGGCTGTCGGTGGCAAATCCTCAATATCCCTGAACTGCCAGTTCTGACAGCCGCTGAGCAGAACCACCACGGTGCCTACGCTCAACACTTTGATAGCAGCCATAACCCACCTTCCTTGCTATTGGAAACAATATGTAAAGTATTGTTGCAGTGTGTCAGGGCTGCCACCGGCGGCTAGGAACGTTTCGTTATGTCCTCTTTTTGGTTATAGCGCGAGTAATGATTAGCCGTTGTTGCCTGTGCTGAACTTGTCCATGATCTGCTGGGCGGCATCCGTGCGGCCAGTGGCTCGATAAGCTTCGGCCAGATGCATGGCAATTTCCTGGGAATCCGGTGCCAGGGAATGGGCTCTTTCCAGTACAGCCAGGCTTTGCTCGTGTTCACCAGCCTCGAACAGGATCCAGCCGTAGGTATCTGCAATCGCAGCATTTTCGGGCACCAGTTCGTAGGCGCGTTTGGCCAGTGATGCCGCTTCGCTGTTGCCGGCCTCGTAATACAGCCAGGCAAGATTGTTCAGCGCCAGGGCGTTGTCCGGGGCCAGTTGCAGAACCTGCTGGTAGTGCTCCATGGCAGCATCGGTCTGGCCTGTCTGCTGGGTCTGGAGTGCCAGATTGAGCAGAATTGCAGCATTGTTCGGGAACTGCTTGTTAGCTTCCTGAAGTGCTTCTATCGCATTCTGGCTGCGGCCGGCATTGGATAGAGCGCGGGCATGGGCGATGGCTAGTTCTGCGGTTTGTCGTTTGGCCAGCGCCAGTTGATAAAGCTCAGCAGCTTGCTGATGTTCGCCCTGGTTTTCGTAATAGCTGGCTTCTACCTGGTAGGGCGCGGGGGAGTCCGGATGATGCTGCTTGGCATCCTGCAGCGCACTTCGCGCGGCGGTTGCGTTGCCATTGCTGAATTCGATGGCAGCCACTTTTAGGGCGATGGCCTCGTTCTCTGGGAAGAGCGCTCGTCCGCGGCTCAGGATCTCCAGAGCGCGCTCGCTGTTGTCGCGCTGTGCCATTTGAGTGGCAATGCCTTCATACACCGCAGCGACCAGCGGTTCAGCCGGTGAGGGCTGGTCTTCGCGCTCTCTTTCCATCAACCGGGCGGTAAGTTCATCGGCTCGCAACGTATCGTTGTTGATCAGCGCGGATTCCAGAAGGATCAGCCGCGGTCCGTTTGCCTCAGGATGTTGCGTGCTGATTTCCTGCATCAGCCCGGTCAGTTGATCGCGCTTCATCACACCAGCAAGGGCCTGAATGGCGGGCAGGTTGTTCGGGTTGGTTTCGACCGCCTGGCGGTACCAGGCAATCGCCTGCTCCGTGTTCTGCTGTTCGCGGGCAAGGTTGCCCAGAGCTACCAGAGGAGCTGCTTCTTCCGGGTGTTGCTTATGCGCCCGCTCAAAGTAGCTGGCCGCCTGTTGAGTGTTGATCAGGCTGCTGGCCAGGTTTCCGCGGGCAATCAGGGCAGCCATGCTGTCCGGGTTGGCTTTAAGCCAGGTATCCAGTGTTTCGGTTGCCGCCTGTGAATTGCCAGACAACGCCTGGGCCTGGGATGTCAGGATTGTGGCCTGCAGGGCCTCCGTGGCATCCGATGGAATCTGACTGGCCTGTTTGATGGCAGTGGCGAAATCTCGGGTTTGAGTGAGGTAAGCCGCATAGCGCAAACGCAGATTGTGATTGTCTGGTGCCAGTTCCAGCGACTTTTCCAGGAGCTGGCGGCCACTCTGATCGTCGCCAGAGGCCAGGCTTGCAATGCCGACCAGTGCCAGTGTTTGTGGATCGGCGTCGCTGCCTTCCAGGTCTTCCAGCAGTGATTTTGCACCTGCCGGGTCGCGCATGGATATGCGGGTGGCGGCCAGTAGTTTGCGTACCTCATCGGCATTCTCCATATCTGCCAGAGGTTCGAGCAGTTTCTCCGCTTCCTGGGGGCGGCCTTGCCGATAACGTATTACGCCCAGCATCAGTGCGCTTTGTTGATGGTTGGGTGCCTGGTTGAGGACTTCCTGCAAATACCTGGCGGCGGTATTCAGGTCGCCATCATTATAGGCTGAGGCCGCGGCTTCCAGGTTGCTTTTGATCGTACCCGGACCGGACTTGGCAAGGATTTCCTCGTAGACGAATGCCTCGGCGGATTTGCCTTGCTCACGCAATACGGTGACCAGCGCTGAAATGGTCTGGTATTTCCGGAAGGTCATTACGTCAAACTGGCCAATGGTTTCCAGTGCACGTATGTACGCCTGTTCTGCCTCGGCCCATTGTTGTTGAGCATGGGCGAATTGCGCTTTCCAGAGCCAGAGCTCTTCGTGTTCAGCGTCAATCTCTACGGCTTTCTCAAGGCGCTCCTTTGCAACGTCCAGATCGCCTTGGGCAGTGGCAACACGGGACAGGCCGACCATGGCAACAACGTTATTGCTGTGTTTGTCGAACGCGCTCTGGTAGGCCTCTTCGGCTTTGTCAAAGTCGCCGCTGGTCAACCAGGCGCGACCTTTCAGGTTGTCTGCCTGCAACTGTTGATCCGGAGAGGGCGATGAAATCTGGTCCAGAGATTCCAGGGCTTCCTGGTGTTTACCCTGGAGAATACGGGCTTCAGCCCGGATCAACGCAGCCTGGTTGCGTTCCGATTGGCCCAGCTCCTCGATGTTGGTGTTTTCAAGGAGTTTGTCCAGTTGCCGTTCAGCGTTCGCGGCATCACCGGCGGTAAGCAGGTTATTGATGATGACGAAATAGGGGGCTGTGCGATTGGGCTGGAGATCGATGGCGCTTCTGGCCTCGATGGTGCTTGCCTTGAGCTCACCCTGGCGCTGGAAAAACCGTGCCTGGTCTACATGGCTGATGTACTGAATGTCTTCCTGAGACATGTCCGGTTCGCTGTTGCACCCCGTCACGGCCAAAGCAATGGCAGCGGATAGCAGTGATGCACGCGCAATAGTTCTTATCTTCATGCCCTGTTCCTTCCTTCGTCGGGTCTTGTTCTGTTCCAGCATTGGGTGTCTCAGGCCTCGTTTGGGGCCGTGTTGGTTTCAATACGGTATTTGTCGGTCAGGTTGTATAGCGTCGGGCGGGTAACGCCCAGCAGACGCGATGCCTGAGCCATGTTGAAATTACTGGTGGTCAGGGCCTGTATAATGGCTTTTCGTTCTGCCGCTTCGCGTACCTGGCGCAGGTTGAGCTGAAAGTCGGTGTCGCACGCTTCAAGGGGCAGAACCAGGTCTTCGGCGGTAATGCGCTTGCCGTCGGCCATGATGATCGCCCGCTTCACCTTGTTGATCATTTCACGCACATTGCCTGGCCAGCTGTAGGCATTGATGGCCTGAACGGCATCGTCCGAGAACGTGAGGTTAGGGCGGTCCATCTGTTTGCCCAGGGTTTTCAACAGGGACTGCGCGATCACCAGTGGGTCACCATCCCGTTCACGCAGGGCAGGTACATCCAGTGTGATTTCGCTGATCCGGTAATAGAGGTCTTCCCGGAAATCCCCCTGGGCAATCAGGTCCTGAACATTTCGGTGTGTGGCGCACACCACCCGGACATCAACGGGAATCGGTTTTACCGAACCTACCCGGTCGACCACCCGTTCCTGGAGGAATCGAAGCAGCTTGGCCTGTAGCGCCATCGGCATGTCGCCAATCTCGTCGAGAAACAGGGTGCCGCCGTTGGCGCTCTCAATCTTGCCTTTCTTGGATTGGGTCGCGCCGGTAAAGGAGCCTTTCTCGAACCCGAACAGTTCGCTTTCCAGCAGGTTTTCTGGAATGGCGGCGCAATTGATGGCCGCAAAGGGTTTGTCGGCGCGATGGCTCAGGTCGTGCAGGGCCCGGGCCAGAAGTTCCTTGCCGGTACCGGTTTCTCCGGTAATCAGGGTGGTGACATCGGTAGGCGCAACTTTTTCAACCGTGCGGCAAATCACCAGCATTTCGGGGCTGGCGGCAACAATGCCTTTGATGTTGGTGCCATTGCCTTGCGAGGACAGTTCGCGGTTTTCTTTTTCCAGTTCCGCGAGGCGGAATGCCCGATTTACCACAAAGGTGAGGATGTCGGCATCCAGGGGCTTCTGATAGAAGTCGCAGGCTCCCATGCCTATGGCCTTGACGGCGTTTTCCTTGTCTTCCCTGCCAGTCACCACGATCACTTTGGTCATGGGCGCCAGGCGAAGGATATCTTCCAGCAGGGCGAAACCTTCAGTGGCGCCGCCGGGGTCGGGTGGCAAGCCAAGATCCAGCGTCACCACTTCAGGCTCAACACGCCGAAGTGCCGTTAGCGCTGCCTCCCGATCAGCGGCTACCGAGACTTCAATGTCTTCACTGAAGCACCATCGCATCTGGCTCTGGAGGCCAGGATCATCCTCGACTATCAATAACTGCTTCACAACAACAACCAGTCCTTTGTTCCGTGTTCATATCGGATAGACGCCCATGAGGCGAACGCGATTCCATGACTCTGATTCTTAACTGAACATTGACACTTTGCAATGCTCGCTTAATAAAATAGTCTTCTCCGCCGGTTAATTGACGGCTTGCCTGCCTTCCTGCAAACCGGAATCTGTCGGTTCCGGCTTGTTCCCGGCTGATTCGCCGGTCGCTGCATTGGCCAGCGGAATACGTACCGAAAAGCAGGAGCCCAGGCCGGGCTCGCTGGTTACGTCAATCGAACCGCCGAGTTCCTGTATGTATTCCCGGGCCTGATAGGCTCCAATCCCCATACCGGTAAGCCCTTTGGTGCTTTCGAAGGGTTTGAAAAGCCGGGTGCGGATAAACTCTTCCGTCATGCCGCTGCCGGTATCCTGGATAAACAGCACCACGCTGCCTTTGGCCGTTTTCAGGTTCAGTGTGATTTCCCCGGTTGGAGCCGTGGCGTCCTGGGCGTTGCTAATCAGGTGGCCCAGCACGCTGCGCAGCTGTTCTTTGTCGGCGCATACCTGGATGGCGGGTGGAGCACCCAGTAGCATCGGTGCCGGGCTGCGGCGGCTGTTGTCTTCAATCAGCTCGCGGACCAGTTGGGTCAGGTCTATGGGAGCACGTTGCTCGTCCGCCCCGGAGGATGGTTTGCGGATATGATCCACGAGGTTCGACATTTTGCGGACCGCATGATCGGTGGTGGCAATCATGTCGTCGATAAAGGCTGGGTTGTTGCGATGTTTGGGCGCATTCTTGACCAGTAGAGACAATTGGGCGATCAGTGTTTTCAGGTCATGCACCATGAACGCGCTGGCCTTGCTGACGGCTTCAAACTGCATGGCCCGTGAGAGCCGGTTCTGGGCATCGTTCTGGGCGATGAGGTTGCAGGTCTGGCGGGCTACCACCTTGATCAGGTCGAAGTTCTCCCAGTTAAGCTCCACCCTGGCGTAGGGAGCGCCGACCATGGCAATGCCGTAGAGTTCGTTATCGAGATACAGAGGGATGACCAGCCAGGCTTCCGGGGTCTTGGTGATGGAGTCCGGTATTTCCAGCAGGTTGTAGCTCACCGGGTCTTCCCGGTATTCACTCAGATCAATGATCCATTCACGATCTTTAAAGAACTTCACCATGTCTGAGTCTTCGTCAATGATGGTGTGCTTCGGAGTCGCGATATTGACGCTTGCTTTCAGGTGGAAATCTTTCTGCTCGCCCTTTATCCAGAGTGCGCCAGCATTGCTTTCCACCAGTCCGGCCAGAATGCGCACTACTCGTTCGGGCAGGGGTGGTTCGTTGCTCAGGTTGGCAAGTTCCTTGGTGAGCTTGAGCCATTCATCTCGATAGTCGTACTTGTAGTCAAAGAAGTTCTGGCTGATGAAGACCATCAGGCGGCCGCGAATACGCCTCGACAGCAGAAGTGTTACCAGAAATGCCAGGGAAACGGTGATGAACAGAACCTGCAGGGCTTCGCCCCACTCACCGCCCAGGGCGCGCACGTAGTAACCGCCGATGGCCAGCAGTAACAGGTATCCGCCCGCGAAGATGAGTGTGCCAGCGTGAAATACGGCCGAACGGGACAGCTGGAAGTCCACAGGTTGTTTGCGTGTGTTAACCACGTTAATGGCAAAAAGGGGCATGAGTGCGGCGTTCACAAAACCGCGCGCATTCCAGAACGAATCCGCGACTTGCCCGAACAGCAGAGCATCAGCATACATGAAGAAATCAAAGGCGAAGATGGTGGCAACGCCAATGCACAGGTACTTCATGCTGGAGCGGCCGAAGACAGTAGAGTTTCGCCAGATTTGCTCGACCAGCGACAGGCCCAGAAGTGACAGGGCGATCTGGCCGATCACCTTGGTTTTACCGCTGACAAGATCGATGTGGAGGGCGAACTCAAGTGTGCCAAGGGCCAGCAAGGTGATGATCAGTATCGCCGTCGCGGCACCCAATACCTTCTTTATTTGACTGGTGAACCGGCCTTGGCGAAAGCCGTCGCGAAGCATGGCGAACAGCAGGAGCAACCAGGCTGTGTCTCTGAGCAGTTCCAGGAGGTAGCGGGTGAAGAACCCGGGCGATCCCCAGAGGCTTTGGGTAACCAGGACGGAGGCCCACAGGGCGGTAACAATGGCGGCAAGGAACAGAGCACGATCAATGTCGCGGCGAAGATAACGGGTTGCCACAAGAACGGCCAGAACCGCAAAGACAGCGGCTGCCGCACCGTGACTGATCACGCTGAGATCCCTGAACATTAGCTCTTTCCTTGAACACCGGGAATCCCGGGCCTGCCGGTGCCCGGGTACTGTATTTAATATGTACAGGGTAGCGCCGAAAAGGGCCGTTCGTCTATTTGAATACTCAAATTACCGATGAGTTTCACACCGGTTTTTTGTTATCGCGATAATACCGGAAAATCTCTTTCAATGGCCGTTTGGGCTCAAAACCGAATTCCCGGGCGAAGGCGCGACCGTCAATCACCACCGGATATTTGAAGAATGCCATCAGGTACGGAGGGAAGCTGCGCAGGTTCAGAACCCGGGCAATGGCCTTCGGCACGCTCGGTGGAATGGAGGGAATGGGTATGGTTTTGCAACCGCAGAGCTTCAAGGCGTGCTGGTAGGCGACCCAGTCTTGCGGCGCGACATTGAACACGCCTTTTACGGGCTTTGCCCAGGCGGCGACAATGGCGTCTGCCATATCGTCGATATGGATGAACTGCATCATCGGCGAAAAGCCAGCCAATACGGGTGCCCGCTCACTGCTGAGCAGGGTGCTCATGGTATTGCGAACACCGGGGCCCACGATGTTGCAGGGCCGAAGAATAGTGATGTTGAGTTCCGGGTAGCGCCAAAGATAGATGTTGGCGAGGTTCTCAAGCTCCACTGAATCCACCAGGTCGGCACTCAGGCCTGCGCTTTTGAGGGGGGCGGACTCGTCAATCAGCGCCGGGTTATAGGCCACGGCACCATAGACGTGGTAGGTGGAGAGCACAATCACCCGGCGTATGCCGTATTTGTGGGATAGGTCCAGTAGCTTCTGGGTGCCCAGTACATTGGCGTTATAGCGGCGCATGCGGGTCAGTTGGCTGGAGAGGATGCGGCCGAGATGTATCACGCCATCAAACTCGTAGCGTCGGAACAGGTCTTCAAAGACCCGCTTGTTGAAGTCAATGCAGTAGCTGGGAATGTCGTCGCCCAGATAAACCTGTTCCCGGAAATCGACGGCCACCAGGTCGCAGCTTTCTCGCAGGCGGCGGATCACCTGCTGGGCCAGCGCACCGGCAGCACCGGTGATCAGAATGCGGGGTCTTTGGTGCTTGCTCATCAGAACAGCCTTTTCCTTTCGCTCAGTCCCTTGTCAATCAGTCGGCTGATCTCGGCTTTCACAGTCTCTACCCGTTCGGTGACCTGTTCTTCAGGGATTTCGGTATCATCAAAATACATGGGTTCCCCGAAATTCAGGTGTACCTTGGCGGGGAGCACCACGGGCAGGGCTACAGGAACGTAGGGTACGCCCAGGGCATTGGCCAGGGGTTTGATGTTGGCAATGGCCGGGATGGTCTCTTCGCAGCCCACTACGCCCACAGGCACAATGGGCGCCTTGTACTTCATGGCCAGATGCATAAAACCGTTGCCGAAACGCTTCAGTTGATACCTGTCCCGGTAGAGCTTGCCGGAGCCTCTTACGCCCTCCGGAAACACAATCACTGCTTCATTGTTGGCGAGCATCTTCGCGCAGTTGACCGGGTCTCCGAGCACGGCGCCGATTTCGTTCAGGAGATTGCCAAGCCACGGCACCGTCGGAAAGAAGCGCTCGATCATGGCGCGGGGAATTCGAGGATTTTTTTCCCGTGAGGCGAGGGCGTAACCAATGAGCAGGCCGTCGATGGGTAACTGGCCGGAGTGGTTGGCAATAATCAGCACCGGGCCCTCTGCCGGCACATTGTCAACGCCGGAGGCGCTGACCCGAAAGTATTTCTCGTAGATTTGTCGGGCAACGGAAAAACCGTACTTCACCGCTTCGTTGTTATAACCCCAGGGATCGTAGCCCAGTGTGCCGATGGGTTTGCGAATGCGGTTTACCTGCTCGTCCAGTTCTGCCGGTATCAGTTTCGATCTCAGATACGATGCCAGGCCCATGCCCGCTCCCTGTGTCAAAGAAGTTGCCGCTCAGGCGCGGCCGATGAATACGCCCATTGTGTGGCTCTGGCCTTCATTTAATACCCGATAATCCGATGCTGCATTGGCTGTTTCGACGCACAGCATTTTCTGCCAGGCAGAGTCCGGAAAATCTGACAGGCGTTGCGCTTTTCCGGGGCCTGGGTTCCAGACCACGGTTGAGTCACTACCCACAGAGGTAAGCTTTCGTTTGCCCGCAGGCGTTACCACCGTCAGTGCTTCGCCGGTTTCGTATATCCGGTCCACTTCACCCTCGAAGTAGACCGGCCCTTCCTGTGAGGCGTATTCCCAGTCTTTCAGAGTGTCGATGTACTGGCTGTTTCCGAGACCCAGCACGCGGGTTCGCTGGATGTCGTCTGTGGGCAGGTAGGTGTGCAGCGCCTGGCTGAACGCCAGCGGCGCTTTTGAGAGATTGGTGGTTGTCAGAGCAATCTGGCAACCGCGAACGGAAAAACTGAATGTGATCAGGGCCAGGGCGTGGCCATCCCAGTGTTCTTCAAAATCGTCGTTGGCGCTGAGCGACAGGCTGATCTCTACTTCATGGGCGCTTTCCCGAACATCTTCCAGTCGCCATAAAGCAGTGCGGGCAAAGCCGTGGGCTGAGGATGACGCTATGCGCTTGCGGATTTCCGGCGGGTTCCGGAGTGGGTCTCCAAACCAGGGCCAGCACACGGGAATGCCACCGCGAATTGCCCGGCCAGGTTGAAAACGGGCGAGTTCACTGAGCCAGAGCCAGTTGCGTTCATCCTTTGGCGCGAAATGAGTGAGGTGTGCCCCCTGCAGAAACAACGCGGCCTGGAACAACGGGTGATGAACTTCAAGTGCCTCCAGTTGCCCGATGGTACTCCAGCGGGTAAATGACCAGTTGCCCGGGCCTCCGGTTGCTGGCGGCTTGCTACTGCTGTCCGACATATTCAGAAACTGCTTCCTTTAGGTAAAACTCCGTAGCTTCAGAGTAATTTAAAACCGTGCGCGCGGCGAGTTTCTGAATACAATACGTCAAAATTGTGAGGGTCTGAACATGGAATCAGAAAATCCGGTAGCGTCGGTCTTGCCGATGCCGGAGCCGCTTCTCGAGCAGTCCGCGGGCCAGTTGGACAAGGTGGCTGGAGACATTATCGGGGCAGCTGGCCGCTGTGATTCTTTGTTGGTCTCCGATGGCTGGTTGGATGAACTTGCCGATAGACTGAGCGAGAAAGCCTGGATTGAGCTGGATCTGCTCGGTCATTTGCCCGTTGGCCTGATCACTGCGCTTCGTAACGAGGTAGAGATACTGGACCGTACCGAAGCCATGGGGCGAGCAGGGATTGGGCGCGGTGCCGATCTGACCCGTGATCGCAGCGTCCGCCGGGATAAAATCGCCTGGCTTGATGGCTATACCGCCGCCCAGTCGGAGCTGTTCCGGTTCTTTGATTCCCTGCGGGTTGGTCTGAACCAGCGCCTGTTTCTTGGGCTGAAGCGCTATGAAGCGCATTATGCCACCTACCAGCCTGGCGATTTCTACAAGCGCCACCTGGACAGTTTCCGGGGCAGGGCATCCCGAGTGGTCAGCCTGGTGCTGTATCTGAATGAAGGATGGCAGCTGCAAGACGGGGGAGAGTTGCGGGTGTTCAGCCCCGACAACGAAGATCAGATGGTTGGTCTGGTGCGGCCGGAAGCAGGGCGTGTGGCTCTGTTTCTGAGTGAGGATGTGCCCCACGAGGTATTGCCCGCCAATCGCACCCGGTACAGCATTGCCTGTTGGTTCCGGCAGGACGAAGTACCTTTGCCGTTGTAGTCCTTATACCCTTCTGTTAATATGCGCGCCGCTTTCGAGGGAAATGCCCCGAAACGCCGTTATGGTGGCCCCATTGGTGCCCCCGCAACATGAAACCGTGAACCCGGTCAGGCCCGGAAGGGAGCAGCCGAAGCGGTGGATGTGTGTGCCGGGGGATTGCTGGTGGGGTCACCCCCATTTCCAGCCCCTTGTTTTGTCCGTTTCCTCTCCCGTTTGTTACGCAAGCGCACGCTTCTTCTCATTGCCCGTCCATGCTAGAGTTATTCCCATTTTTCAGAGCAGTTGATGGATCATGAGCTATCAGGTTTTAGCCCGGAAATGGCGCCCCCGTACCTTTGAAGACATGGTGGGGCAGGAGCATGTGTTGCAGGCACTGATTCACGCCCTGGAGCACCAACGCCTGCACCATGCCTATCTGTTTACCGGCACCCGGGGCGTGGGCAAAACCACCATTGGTCGCCTGCTGGCCCGCTGTTTGAACTGCGAAACCGGCATAACACCGAATCCCTGCGGTGAGTGCGACAGCTGCAAGGAGATTCTGGAGAACCGGTTTGTTGATCTGATCGAGATCGATGCTGCCTCCCGCACGGGCGTAGACGACATGCGGGAACTGACCGACAACGTGCAGTACGCTCCCACGCGCGGCCGCTACAAGGTGTACCTCATCGACGAGGTGCACATGCTCACCAACCAGTCCTTCAACGCCTTTCTGAAAACCCTGGAAGAGCCGCCGGAACACGTCAAGTTCCTGTTGGCCACCACCGATCCCCAGAAGCTGCCGGTGACGGTGCTCTCACGGTGCTTGCAGTTCAATCTCAAGCGGATGACCCCGGAGCACATCGTTGGCCACCTGAAGCACGTTCTGACCGAAGAACAGATCCCGTTTGAAGACCCGGCTTTGTGGCTGTTGGCGAGGGCGGCCGATGGCAGTATGAGGGATGCTCTCAGCCTGACCGACCAGGCGATTGCGTTCGGCAACGAGAACCTGGCTGCCAGTGATGTCAGCAATATGCTGGGCACCATCGATCAGCGCGATATCCAGCGCATTGTTAACGCGTTGGTTGAGCGTGATGGCCCCGGGCTGCTGTCTGAGATTAACCGGATCTCGGATTTTGCGCCGGATTACGGCGTGATTCTGTCCGACATGCTGTCCCTGTTCCATCGCGTCACCATGGAGCAGGTGGTGCCGGGCAGTGCCGACAACGCCATGGGCGATGCTACCCAGGTGCAGGAACTGGCCCGTCGGCTCAGTGCCGAAGATGCCCAGTTGTTCTACCAGACCGCCTTGATTGGCCGGAAAGACCTGTCGGTGACGCCGGATGCCCGAATGGGCTTTGAGATGACCTTGTTGCGTATGCTGGCGTTTCGACCGGGTGCCGACCGCCGGGAACCGCCGGCGCTGGCTTCGGGCAACAGCAACACCGGCCCGGCGGAGTCAGAACCTGAGCCTGGCCCGGTTTCGCAAACCGCGCCCACCCAGGCTGTCGCCGCGGCACCGCAACCCGAGCCCGCGCCTCAGCCGGTTCCCAGTCCGGAGCCGGTAGCTGAACCCGAGCCACAGCCACCCATGGTGGATGACCCGCCACCCTGGGAGCCGGACGACTACGGTGTTCAGGCAGAATCATCAGAGTGGCAAGAGCTGGTGCCGCAACCGGATTCCAGTATTGAACCTGAGGCAGAGGCGATATCCGAGCCAGCACCAGCGCCGGAACCAGAGCCGGCCCTTGCGCCCGTGCAATCAGAACCAAGCGCCGACCTGGCCCCGTTGAAAGAGTCTGAGCCGGCACCGGCCGAGCGCGAGCAACCAGTTACCGCCGATGGGTTTGTCTGGGAACGCGATTTCCGTTCGCTGGGTATTACCGGCATGCCCGGTAACTTGGCCAGTTATTCGTCCATGAGAATGGAAGGGCAGGTAGTCGTTCTGACTCTGGACGAAGGCCATGCGCGGCTGCTCAACGCTCGTCACGAAGAAAAGATACTGGCGGCCTTGAGATCGCGCTTCGGCGACGCCACACAGTTGAAGATAGAGCAGGGTGTGCCGGGGTTGCATGCGCCGGCCGCCTTCGAGGAGCGCCAGCGGGCGGCGCGCCAGAAAGCTGCGGAAGAGTCCATCCGGCAGGATCCTCTGGTCAAGAGTATTGTGGAACGATTTGAAGGGCGGGTCGTCGAAGAAAGTATCCGCCCCGCAGAAACAGCCAGGAGATAAGCAGATGATGAACAATATGGGCGACCTGATGAAAAAGGCCCAGCAGATGCAGGAGCAGATGCAGAAGGCCCAGGAAGAGATCGCCAAAGCCGAAGTGACCGGTGAATCCGGCGCCGGGTTGGTGAAAGTCACCATGAACGGCCGGCACGATGTCCGCAAGGTGGATATCGATCCGTCCCTGCTGTCAGAAGACAAGGAAATTCTGGAAGACCTGCTGGCTGCTGCCGTGAACGATGCGGTTCGCCGGGTAGAAGCAAACCAGAAAGACAAAATGTCCGGCATGATGTCTGGCATGGGGATGCCGCCCGGTTTCAAGATGCCGTTCTGAGCCGGCCTGCCATCGATTTTTTGAGGAGTAGTCATGGCCTTCAGCCCCCTGGTTGATGAATTGGTGGAATCCCTGAGATGCCTGCCCGGTGTTGGCCAGAAAACGGCCCAGCGCATGGCCTTTCATCTGCTGGAGCGGGGGCGCTCTGGCGGAACCCGGCTGGCAGCGGCGTTGGATCATGCGATGGACGGCGTGCGCCGTTGCGACAGCTGCCAGAATTTTTCGGATACTGAAATCTGCCAGATCTGCGAAAAAACCGAGCGCCGCAATGGAACACTGTGTGTTGTTGAAAGCCCTTCAGACCTGCTTGCCATTGAGCAGGCCGGCGATTACAAAGGCAGTTACTTCGTATTGATGGGGCACCTGTCGCCCATCGATGGCGTGGGCCCGGAAGAGATCGGGATCGAGCGTCTGCTTGATAGAGTGCGGCGTGAAGGCGTAACCGAATTGATCCTGGCCACCAACCCCACGGTGGAAGGTGAAGCGACCGCCCACTACATTGCTGACCGCCTTGATGGCCAGAATATCCTGATTACACGCCTGGCCCATGGCATTCCGGTTGGCGGTGAGCTGGGCTATGTTGACGGCTTTACACTCACCCATGCATTCCGGGGTCGCAAACCCCTGTCTGAATAAGTTCCCAGGTTCTGTTTATGACCCAAACCGACCCGGCCGTAACCATTCCACCGGCCCCGGATACCGTTCGCTGGCTGGAGACACCCGAGCAGCTGGATCAGTGGCTCGACAGCCTTGAACCCGGCATGCCGGTCGCACTCGACACGGAGTTCGAGCGGGTGTCCACCTTCTACCCGATTCCTGGCCTGGTGCAGTTAGGCGCTGGCGGACAGTTCTGGCTGGTGGATCCGGAGGTGGCTGAGGCCTCGGAATCGTTCCGGGCCATGCTGGCCGATGAAAGCCGGCCAAAACTGCTGTATGCCATGAGCGAGGATCTGGAGTTATTTCGCCATTGGCTGAATGTGGAGCCAGCGGGTGTGCTGGATTTGCAGATCGGTGCCGCACTGGCCGGTGCCGGATTTTCCGTTGGTTATGCCCGCCTGGTTGAGACCCTGTTCGGAGAGGCGCTCGATAAATCCGCCACCCGTTCGGACTGGGTGTCACGGCCACTGACGCCGGCCCAGGAACGCTACGCTCTGGACGACATCCGTTTTCTTGAGCCACTTTACGGATGGGTGTTGGCCAACCTCAGGCAGCGTAGCCTGGAACATGCCCTGGCGGATGAGTCCCGGCGATTTGCCAACGAGGCCGCTACCCAGGAAGACCCGGAGCAGCATTACCTGAAACTCCGGGGCGGCTGGACCCTGAACCGGGAACAGCAAGCGGTTCTCCGGGCACTGGTCGCCTGGCGCGAGCAGGAGTGTCGACGCCAGGACCGACCACGCAACAGGGTCCTGAACGATGGCTTGCTGATTGCCATTGCTGAGCGTTTGCCGTCATCTGCTGCGGTGATCAGGGATGTTCAGGGCGTACCCGGGGGCTTCGTTAAACGTTATGGCGAGCAGTTGGTTGAGCTTGTGCAGGCCGCCCGTGCTACCGATAATTCCGGGCTTGAGCTCATCCCCAGACCGTTGAGCCGGGATCAGCAAGCGCTTTACAAGAAGGTTAAGCGTTACTTTAGCAATGCAGCTGAACGCTTTGATATTCCAATGGAAATATTGGCGCCACGTAAACGTATTGAGAAACTGATCCAGGATGGCACACTGGCGGGCCAGACGTTTTTTGAGGGATGGCGCGAGGAAATTATCGCGCCGGTAAAGCAAGATATTGAGGAACTGCTCAACCAATGACTGAACGGGAATTTGTATCGGTGTTTCGCAGCAGCAAGAAAGGCGACACCTATCTCTTTGTCCGCCGAGGGCAAAAGTGGGACGATTTACCGGAGGCGCTGAGAGGTATCTTTGGCTCGCCCATCCACTCGATGGATCTGCTGCTGACACCAGACAAGAAGCTCGCGCGCACTACCGGAAAGGAAGTGTTGGCGGCAATTGAGGAAAAGGACTTTTTTCTGCAGATGCCGGAAGAGCAGGACACCTACATCGTCGACTTCAAGCGCAAGATTGAGCAGCACCGGAAATGATTGCGCAGATTCCCTTCTGGCAGCGTAAACGACTGGCGGATATGACGCAGCCGGAATGGGAGTCCCTGTGTGATGGCTGCGGTAAGTGCTGTTTACAAAAGCTGGAGGATGAGGATACGGGGGAGGTGTATTACACCGACCTTGTATGCCGTTACATGGACCTGGATACCTGTGGCTGTACGGTCTATGAGCAACGATTGAAAAAGGTACCGGGGTGTACGGTACTGACCGCCGATACAGTTCTCAGCTACCACTGGTTACCATACACCTGTGCGTACCGGACCCTCGCCGAGGGAAGGCCTCTGCCGGACTGGCACCCGCTTCGCAGCGGTGATCCGGATACCGTTCATCAAGCCCGTGTTTCGGTGCGGGGAAGCGTGGTGTCGGAAGATTCTGTGCCGGAAGAGGATTGGGAAGAACACATTATTCACTGGATTCTGTAATGATGGATACAGACGCTTCACTCGCTTATGGGGTTTTCTGGGCGGCCTATGCCGTCGCTTTCGTTGTGTTTTTCTACATGATGAAATCACTGTTCCGGGTATTGCCCTTTTATGGTCTGCGGACGTTGCTTTTGTCTGCGCTTGTGGTGCTGGTGCTGACCCCCGTGGAATCGCCAGACGTGGCCGGCTGGTGGATACCGGCGTGGCTGTTTGCGGGCTATGAGCTGATTCTTGGCGACACCGATGCCGCCGGTCGCGCGCTGTTCAATTTCAGCATCGCCGCGATTGTTATGCTACTGGTATGGATACTTGATCTGGTTCGGTACCGACTGGTTCGCAAATAGACGATTTCTGAGAACTACAAAAGATAAGGGCGCAGTTCAATGAACGGGTTCAAACGCATTTGGGTGGCTGCAGCTTTGCTGCTGATTTCTTGGCAAGTATGTGCGCAGGACCCGGCACTGTCTCTGCCCGGCAATGCAGATGTGCGCATTGTGGTGGATATTTCCGGCTCCATGAAGGAAACCGATCCACAGAATCTCCGCCGCCCAGCGGTTCGTCTGCTGGCCCGGACATTGCCGGAAGGTGCCAGTGCCGGTCTCTGGACTTTCGGGCAGTACGTTAACATGCTGGTGCCCTACGGTGTGGTTGACCAGTCCTGGCGCGACACTGCTATTGAGCGTTCCGAGCAGATCAATTCGGTAGCTCTGCATACGAACCTCGGTTTGGCGATGGAGAAAGCCGCCAACGACTGGTTGTCTGGCGGTACCCTCGAGAACACCCATCTTATTGTCCTCAGCGATGGCAAGGTCGACGTGCCAGGCGGTGACGACGCAAGTCAGGCTGAGGAAAAACGCATAGTCGATTCCTTGTTGCCAGCGCTGAAAGACAAGGGCGCCACGATTCATACGGTTGGTCTGTCTGAGAAAGCGGACATCCGGTTTCTTCGTAACCTGGCCCGGGAAACCGGTGGCAGTTTCCAGCTGGCGCAATCTGCCGAGGCGTTGAATCTGGCGTTTGCCAATGCGCTGAATACCGCAGCGCCGCAGGAACAGGTTCCCATTGAGGGCGATGGCTTTGCCGTTGATGATGGCATCAGCGAGTTTACGGCACTGATCTTCTCAGGACAGGATGCTTCTGGGGAAGAGCCGTTGGCACTTGCACAGCCTGGTGGTGAGCCGTTCACCCGGGAGAGCGCTCCGGATAATGTCCGTTGGGCATCTGAGCCGGGCTATGATCTGATCACCGTTACTGAACCGGTCTCGGGCCGCTGGCGTATCATTGGCGATCTTGGCCAGGGGAGCCGCGTGACGGTGGTCAGTGATCTGCGCATGGCCGTGAATCCGATTCCCGCTGAGTTTACCGAAGAGCAGCCTCTGGCCATTGAAGTGGCTTTTTTTGAGGAAGCCGAAAAGATTACCGGGTCAGACTTTCTCTCGGTCATGGACGTTAGCCTGTCGATAACCGCGAGTGATGGTCGGCAAGGTACCAAGGTTTTGTCTCCCGATACCCCGCCGGAAGACGGCGTATATCGGGACACCGTACCCAGATTGCCTGCGCCTGGCCGCTATCAGGTTGATGTGGTGGCGGATGGCGGAACTTTCTCCCGCAAATTCAGCGCCATGACGACGTTTACCGTGCCAGGGGAAGAGCCACCTCTGGAGGTGGTGACCGAACCCATGGTGCCAGACCTGTCTGAACAGGCGGAGCCGCTGCCGAATTTTGATGGCGGAGCCAACTCTTCAGAACCGGAGCCGCCAGCGGAAGCTGAGCCTCCGGTCGAAGCTCCGGTTCAGGAATCTGAGCCGGAACCAGAGCCAGAGCCAGCACCGGTCGTTGAGCCGGAGCCCGAAGCGCCGGTCGAACAGCCGATCGCTGACACGGAGCCGGAGAAGGGTACCCTTCTGGGTATCCCGGTTTGGGCCTGGGGTGCTGGCGCAGCCTTGCTGGTTGCTATCGTGGGCCTTGGTTTGTTTGCATGGCGTCAGAAAAAAGCGAGGGCAGAACAGGAGCAGGCGGCAGCGGCTGAGCGTGAAACCCTGGAAGACCTGGCTGAAGAGTCTGAGGAGCCACCAGTGGTGGAGCCGGAGCCTCCGGCAGCGTCAGAGTCGGTGGAAGCGGAGGCTGAACCTGAACCTGTCCCGGAAAAAGAGCCAGAGCTGGCGTCTGCCGAAGAGCCGGAACCTGAAGACATTCCGGAACTCTCGCAAGCTGACAGCGAACCGGACGAGATTCCGGATGAGGCCGTACCCGAAGTAACGGAAGAGCTGCCATCGGCTGAACTGGAACCGGAAGAGGATGACATCCCCTTGGCAGACGATACGGTTGGCGCCGAGGCGGAGCCAAATCCTTCTGAAGCTGATGAGATCAGCGAGTCGGAGTTCGACATTGATGAGGACGAGTTTGGTCTGGAAGACTTCGACCTCTCCGAATTCGACGATTTGCCCGATTATGATGAAGAGTCTCCGGAGGACGAAAAATCCAAACCGGCGGACAACAAAGAGAATCCGAAAAAGTAACCAACAGGAATCAGACACATGAAGTTTACCGGCACCGATAAATACGTAGCCACCGATGACCTGCAAATGGCAGTCAATGCAGCGATCGCGCTGCAGCGTCCGTTGTTGATCAAGGGTGAACCCGGCACCGGTAAAACCCTGCTGGCGGAGGAAATGGCCGCGGCGCTGGGAATGACTCTGATTCCCTGGCACATCAAGTCGACCACCAAGGCCCAGCAAGGCCTGTACGAATATGATGCGGTGTCCCGCCTTCGGGATTCCCAACTCGGGGACGAGAAGGTCAAAGACATTCGCAACTACATTGTGAAGGGCAAGCTCTGGGAAGCCTTTGAGGCGGACGAGCAGGTGGTGCTGCTGATCGACGAAATTGACAAGGCGGATATCGAGTTCCCGAACGACCTGTTGCTGGAACTGGATCGAATGGAGTTTTTCGTTTACGAAACCCAGGAGTTTGTGAAAGCGAAGAAACGCCCGATTGTGGTCATCACCAGTAACAACGAGAAAGAGCTGCCAGATGCCTTCCTGCGCCGCTGCTTCTTCCACTACATCAGCTTCCCGGATCACGACACCATGAAGAACATCGTGGATGTTCACTTCCCGGGAATTCAGCAGCAGGTGGTGCGGGATGCGCTGGAAGTGTTTTTTGACGTTCGCAAGGTGCCGGGGCTCAAGAAGAAGCCGTCGACATCCGAGCTGATCGACTGGCTCAAGTTGCTGATGGCGGATGAGCTCTCTGCCAAAGCCCTGCAGGAGAAAGACTCCAGCTCGGCTCTGCCACCGCTCTATGGTGCCCTGGTGAAGAATGAGCAGGACGTTCATTTGCTGCAGAAGCTGGCTTTCATGGCGCGTCGCCGAAACTGATCACCGACAAGAGCCTTGCTTTATGTTGATTGATTTTTTCCTCGAAGTACGGCGGGCCAAGGTGCCGGCCAGTCTGCGGGAATTCCTGGACCTGCTGGAGGCCATTCAGCAGCGCCTGGCATTCGCAGACATGGAGGAGTTCTATTACCTGGCCAGGGTGTGCCTGGTTAAGGATGAGCGGCACTTTGACAAGTTTGATCGCGCCTTCCAGGCCTATTTTGAAGGCATCGAGAATCTCGATGATCTGCTCGAGGCGCTGATTCCGGACGATTGGCTGCGCGCCGAATTCGAGAAACACCTGACCGATGAAGAGAAAGCCAAGATCGAGTCTCTCGGCGGGCTGGAAGAGTTGATCGAAACGTTCAAAAAGCGCATGGAAGAGCAGAAGGAGCGTCACGCCGGCGGTAACAAATGGATTGGTACCGGCGGAACCTCACCGTTTGGTGCCAACGGTTACAACCCGGAAGGTTTCCGCATCGGCCAGAACAAGGGTCGCCACGGCCGGGCGGTTAAAGTCTGGGAAAAGCGTGAGTTCCGTGATCTGGACGACAGCATCACCCTCGGCATCCGCAACATCAAGGTCGCCTTGCGCCGGCTGCGTAAATTTGCCCGACAGGGCGCGGCAGACCAGCTCGACATGGATGACACCATCCGCTCAACGGCCCGCAATGCCGGATACCTGGACCTGAAAATGGTTCCGGAGCGGCACAACGCCGTGAAGGTTCTGATCTTTTTTGATGTGGGCGGTTCAATGGATCCTCACGTTCGCGTGTGTGAAGAGCTGTTCTCCGCGGCACGTCTTGAGTTCAAGCACATGGAGTATTTCTACTTCCACAATTTCATTTATGAAAGCGTGTGGAAGAATAACATCCGGCGCATGAACGAGACGCTCAGCACCTGGGACATCCTGCATAAATATACGCCGGACTATAAGGTGATTTTTGTCGGGGATGCCACCATGGCGCCTTATGAGATCACGCATCCCGGTGGCTCGATCGAACACTGGAATGAGGAAGCAGGCGCCACCTGGTTCCAGCGTGTGACCGAGCATTTCCGGAAGGTGGTGTGGCTCAACCCGTTACCGGAAAGCTACTGGGGATCGGGTGGTTCACTGGGCATTACCCAGCAATTGGTCAATAATCATATGTACCCTTTGACCATTGAGGGGCTCGAATCGGCCATGAGGCAGTTGAGTAAATAAAAAAAGCCGATGCGGTTGAGGGCATCGGCAAAGCTCGGCATATTCAAGCGGGGGTTGCCTGAAAGGCGCTCCCGCCAACTCTGGTAGAGCAAATCCGGGGCCATGCCCCTGTATAAAGGATTAATATCAATAGCTTGCATCGTCATAGGGCCGGTCGGTCCTTTGTGATCAGCCTTCCTTTACTTTATTTCTGTCAAATTAGTCGACACTTTTCGTTGCCGATACCCGGCCAAATGCTCATTTGGTGAAATGGATACCGTTCTTGGTTGTTAGCGGGTGTTACTCTTTATTTCGAAATGTTACCTGAGCCGCGCACCAGCGCGGCCCGGCAAGGCAGGAAAGTGATGTTCGGCAGACAAAAACCACAAAAGTGCCGGATTGCCCCAGGGATCAGGGGGCTTTGTATATCCGGAATGATCATTGCTGCGATGGCGGCAACCTCCCACGCATCGTCGCTCGATGAGCAGATCGAGCGTCTGAACGCTGACATTACCCGGCATACCGCAAGTGTGCATGCCCTTGAGCAGAAACTGCTGCACCCGGTGAATACCCGGGTGGCGGTTTTTCTGTCTTTGGCGAACCGGCAGGCCCTGGAGCTGGATTCGGTAGAACTGTTCGTCAATGAGCAGCCGGTTACCGCTCATCTGTACACGGAAAACGAGCGGAACTCGCTGGGCCAGGGCGGCGTGCATCAACTGTTTATCGGCAATCTGGCGGACGGACGGCACAGCCTCAAGGCGGTGATCAACGCCCGGGCGGCCAACAATCGTTTCGTGCGCCGGGAGATTGTCCACGATTTCCGGAAACAGCCCGGCACCTTGCGCCTGCAGATGACGCTGAACGCCAAGGCACCGGACTATGAACCGGAAGTCTCATTTGTTGAGTGGAAATAACCGGCCATGAATGGGCGCATGTCTCTGTTCCTCCGAACCAGTATTGGTGTCATGGCAGCGATGCTGGCAGGTGTTGCCGCGCCGGTAGCAACTGCCATGGATAACTCGTTGGCAACCGGCGTGGTTCGCTTTGCACTGGATACCGGTGAGGCTTCGTCGGTTGTCGGGTTGGCCATGAAGCTTGAAGGCGAATCGGCCGATTACCTCCAGGCCCGGCTTATGCTGGCGTCGGGGCAGCACGACGAGGCCAGGGCTGGGTTTGAGGGTGTATTTAACGGTGCGTCTCACCGAGGCGAAGCGGCATTGGCTCTGGCTGAAATGGCACAGGAAGAGGGCGATCTCACCGGTGCGGAAAACTGGTACCAACAGGCGCGCCGAACCGGCTATGGCGAAGTGGTTCAAAAAGCGCTTCTCGGTCTGGCGGAGCTGGCCAGAATACAAGGGAAGACCGACGCGGCCGGTCAATACCTTGCGCGTATGGAAGATGGCTACTGGGCGGCTGTGGGCTATATGAACCTGGCGGCGGATTTCGCCCGCGATGATCTCGATTCGTCACGGGCACTGGTTTCGCTCCGGGTTGCCATGGCCATGGCTGCCAAGGATACCGACACCAGCCGGAGCCGGGCACTGCTTGATCAGCTCAATCTCCGGGCGGGCTATCTCGCACTGGGTAGCGAAGATTACGACAAAGCGATTGATTTCCTGGAGAAGGTCTCTCTGGAAAGCTATCACACACCTCAGGCTCTCTATCTTCATGGCCTTGCCCTGTCGAGCAAAGGCAACCACCGTGCCGCCATGCAGAGCTGGCACCGTGCCAAGAAATTTCCGCTGGCATTTCCCGGTGTTTCAGGTGCGTGGATTGGTATGGGCCGTGGCTACGATCTTTCCGGGTATCCCGGCCAGGCGGGAGAATCCTGGTTGGCAGCCAACGCGGCCTATGAGGGAGAACGGGTTACCCTTGGCAAATTGTCCGAAAGGATCACGGCTGAAGGAGCCTACAAAGCTCTGGTTCAGGATGCGCGTAGTGACGACATTCAATGGTTTTTGGCCGATAACCGAACGTTAACCCAGCCACGAATGGCGTATCTTCTGCGCTTCATGGAAGAACCCGAGGCCCAGGTGGCGGTGCGGAGGGTGGCGCGCCTTGATGAGATGGTCGCAACATTGGATGCGAGCAAGTACAACCTGGAGGTTTTCATCCAGGCCCTTGAAGGCTTTATGGCCTCGGCCGGTTCAGGGGGGGTGGCGCCACAAACCGCTGGGCTTGAGCAACAGCAGAGTGATCTGGAATCCAGGTTGAATGGGTTGGTGGAGCAAGCGGCAACGCCTGCCCAGGTCACAGAGTTGCGTCAGCTAAAACAGTCCCTGGCAGGAGCCGGCCGCCGCATGGGCGCGTTGAATGAGCAGATCCTCCAAAGACTTGAGCGCCTGGAAAAGGTTCTGGACGAAGCTCGTGCAATGAGAGACGCCACCAAGGATTTACGTTACAAGGCCCTCAGTCTCCGGGAGCAGGCTGCGCGAGAACTGGATGCACTGGCACTGGCGTTTGTTAAAACGCAGACCCAGCGCATGACTCACGCGCTGGACAAAACCGAGCAGCAAATCGCCCATCTCTACGAGTATCTCGCTCTGGAAAATCTCGGGGAGGGTGCACAGTGAATCTGCCTTTTACTCCGAAGTCCTTCGCGGCACTCCTTGTAATGGCTATGACGTTGGCCCATGCGCCGGTTTCTGCGCAGGAATCGTTCCGCGTGGAGTTGGGGCGGGATGGTGAAACCCTGGGGGATATGCGCCCGGTGTTTCTGAAATTTGAGAGCCGGCCACTGCCGGCGATTTCGCCTCTGGAAGTGGCTCGCCGTTATCAGAAGCTGTTTGAGTCCTCGGATGAGCCTGAAGTGCGGATAGACGCCCTGAACCGGCTCAACAACATCCGTGATAGGTCGGGAGAGGACGTCGGGTTCTCCGAAGAGCGGGAAGCGGCCATCTATGAGGAAGTGCTCGAGAGTTACGAAAGCATTCTGGCAAAAGGGTCCTTTTCCGGGCGTCTCGACGAGTTGCTGTACCAGATGGCCAAGGCCCACGCGCTGACCGGGCAACCGGAGCAGTCCATCGCAAGACTGAAACAGCTTGTTGGGCTTTACCCGAACTCGGGACTGGTACCTGAGGCCCGCTTCCGCATTGCGGAAGCGGCTTTCTCGGCCGGGCGCTACGCGGAGGCAGAGGCCGGTTACCGACAGTTGCTGGAGCATGACAGCAATCAGGAACTCGCCGCCAAAGCTCGCTACATGCTCGGCTGGAGTCAGTTCAAAGAGGGTAATCCCGCGTGGGCCCGTGCGTCAGCCAGCTTCATGGCGGTACTGGACCAGCAGTTACCAGACCACTCCGCCCTGGCCAACCCGCCGGCGCAGTCCATGGATATGCTGGAGGACACCTTCCGGGTGCTGGCCTTGATGGCATCCCGCCAGAGTGATGCCCGGACCCTTGCCGACTGGCTGGATGGTCGTGAGTCATCAGCATGGCAGCATCTGTTATACGACCGGCTTGCGGATCTGCATGCGGTGGAACGCCGTTATGAACGGGCGGTGTCGGTCAACAACGCCTTTGTGTCCGAGTTTGCGGGCCATACAGCGAGCCCGGATTTCCTGGCCCAGAGTGTTTACTACTGGCAACTGGCCGGTAATACCCCACAAGCTCTGGCGGCGCGGGATGATTACGTCCAGCGTTTGGGGGCAGAGGCCCGATTCCAGACGATGACTCCTGAGCAGAAGGGGCTTTGGGCGCAATACACCCGCTTCCTCGCTGATCACTACTACGCCACCGGTACAGACCTCAGTAGCCGGAACCAAACGGCTGCCGCCAGTGAAGCCTGGGCCAAAGCCGCCCATTATTACGAGCGGCTTGCACCTCGCTCGGATCAAGCCGGGGAACTGCTCCATCTCGCAGGCGATGCCCGGTTACTGGCTGGCGATCGGGCTGAAGCCGTCAGGAATTTCCGGGCCGCAGCCTACGACCATCGCCACGGGGATTCCCGGGATTCGGCCTGGGCCGCTATCCGAATTGTTCGTGAGGATCTTGAGCTGGCATCAGGAGAGAGCAGAACTGCGACGCTGCTCGTCCTGAGCAACGAAGAGCAGCAATATGCAGAGGCGTTTGGCCCGGATGAACGTCTGTCGGGGCTCCGTGCCGACCTTGCCAACCGTTGGTACGACCTGGGCGAATTCGAGCGTGCCCTGCAATACGCCAGCTCTACACTGACCTGGGAGCGGGCGGGGGTTACCGAGCGTTACGCCGCGTGGTTGGTGACCGCGCGTATTCGACAGAAAAACAACGAGTTCGGGCTTGCTGAACGTGCCTGGCGTCAGGCCTTGTTATTGGCTGACGAAGCCAGCCCAGATGCGGAGAGCCAGAAGCGTAGGCTTCTGGAACAACTTGCGACCGCTATCTATCAGCAGGGCGAAAAGGCCGCCCGCGCCGGCGACGCAACCCTGGCTGTTGCGCACTTCCAGAGGGTTGAGGGCGTTATGCCGGGCTCTGAAATTGCGATCAAGGCTCGTTATGACGCCGCGAATACCCTGCTTCGAGCATCCGACTGGCTGGCTGCCATCAATGAACTCCAACGCTTCCGGATGGATTATCCGAGTCATGAGCTTACGCCTGAAACCAGTGAGAAGCTGGTTCTCGCCTATCAGGAATCTGGCCAGGGATTAAAAGCCGCGGAGGAGCTGCTGAGTCGCTCAGAAACGCTTGCGGACCCGTGGCCCACCAGGCTGCGTGCTGCGGCCATTTTCCACGCAGAGGGTGACAGCGCTTCCAGAAACCAGCTTTACAAAAACTGGCTGGCGGTTGCACCCACGCCCGATTCCGCCGAGGAGCATGTTCAACAGCAGACCATGCGCCAGCGCCTGATCGAATCGGGCGACGCTACGGGTGCCATACGTGAACAACTGCTGGCTCAGGAAAGAGCCAGTCAGTGGCATTCTGAGGATACCCTGCAATGGGCTGCGGATGCGGCACTGTTCTTTGGTGCGCTCACGGCAGAACGTTTTGCCGGTATTGCCCTGGCTCACCCGCTGGAGCAGGCCCTTGCACGAAAACAGGCGGCCATGCAGCAGGCTCAGGAGTATCTCCAGGAGGCAGAGTCCTTTGCCGGCGATGGAGTACGTTCGGAGGTTTTATATCGCCGTGCTGAACTCTATCGAACACTGGCGTCTGACCTCATGTCCTCTGAAGTACCCGCGGAACTGAACGAAATGGAAGCGATGCAGTATCAGATGCTCCTGGAAGAGGAAGCGTTTCCACTTGAGGAAGAGGCCATGGCGCTGCACGCTCGCAACCACGAACGTATCCCCACGGAAGGTTTCGATGAGTGGATTCAGCGCAGCCTGGAGGCCCTGGCCACCATGCACCCCGGGCGCTACGACCGACAGCTTCGCTGGATGAGTTGGACGACGGACACCAATCAGGGAGGCTCATGATGAGGTTGAGAGGGATACCCCAGGTTTTCCGGTTTCTACTTCTTCTGGTTCTTGCGGGGTTGGCTGGCTGCGCTTCCAAAGCGCCGGCCCCTGAAAAAGTGGCGCCAGTGTATCAGCCGGAACAGTCAAAAGAGTGGGAGCGGCAGGGCCGGCAGGCCTACGAAGCCGGTGACCGGAAGATGGCACTGGAGGCCTGGCACCAGGCGGTTGCGGCGGATCCTGCCAACGTGAGGGTTCGCAACAATCTGGCACTGCTTCTTAAAGAGCAGGAGCGCTTTGAGGAAGCCGCCGAGATGCTGGAAGCGGGGTTGAAGGTGACGCCGAAGGTGGCGGAACTGCATTACAACCTGGCGGTGATATCGGAGCTCTACCTGCTGGACCTCGACAAGGCGCTGGAACATTACCAGCAATATCAGTCCCTGGTGGGGGAGGAAGGCTCGCAGGTTGCCGGCTGGATCGCAGATCTTGAACGGAGGCTGGAATGATGCTGTCCAGGTTAACGTGCTGCGGTTTCTCCCTGTCTGTTCTGTTGCTTTGGCCGGCCATCGGCTATTCCGCAGAAGGGATCAGTGAGGCGGGGCAGAGCCAACAGAACGTTCTGCAGGTACGGGGGCTCTCCGCTGGCACCGGCGAAGACGATCCGAGAATTCTGTACATATTGCCCTGGCAAACGCCGAGCCTGCCCCGGCGCCCGAGGACCGAACTCAATCAACAGGCACCGGAACTCTTGCATCCGGTAACTCAACCGGTTCTGGAGAACCACCGCCAGTTCCGCGAAACCCTTAACCCCCTTGTGCTGACACCAACGCTGTCTGCAGGGCAGGGCGCCGCACCAGTCGAGTCGCAACCCTAACGTCGCAGTAGATGGAGAACTACACCATGCTTGATACCGTTATCCGCTTTTTCCAGGAGGGTGGTCCCTTCATGTACCCGATTGCCATTGTGCTTGCACTGGGGCTGGCGATCACTCTGGAACGTTTCCTGTATCTCGGAGCGGTTCGCCGTCGAAATCGTGTGGCATTTGAGCGCGGCATTCTGCCCGCCCTGCAAAAACGTGATTACCAGCGCGCCATGAAAGCGGCATCCAGCTCAGACAGCGCAATTGCCTCAGTGCTTGGCGCTGGCATTGCCCGGTTGATCAATAACTGCCGGCGTGAAGACGTCGAATACGCTATGGAAGAGGGGCTGATGGAAGTATTGCCCCGACTGGAAAAGCGCACGCAGTATCTCGCCACCCTGGCCAATATTGCGACGCTGCTGGGCTTGCTTGGCACCATCATTGGCTTGATTGCGGCATTCACCGCGGTTGCTGCCGCAGACCCCGCGCAGAAGGCATCGCTGTTATCGGAAAGTATTTCTGTGGCCATGAATACCACTGCCTTTGGCCTGATGTCGGCCATTCCGCTGCTGCTGTTCCACGCGGTACTGCAGACCCGCACCAACGAGATTGTCGACAGTTTTGAAATGGCGGGGGTCAAGCTCCTTAATATGGTGTCTGAGCCCGCAAACCGACCAGCGGCGGCCTGATTGTGCTGGCATTCCAGGATCTGATCAGGAGTAGCCGAACATGAGACGTCGACATCGTAGGCTGACGACCTCGGCCGACCTCGACATTACAGCCTTTCTCAATCTGATGATTGTGCTGGTACCGGTGTTGCTGCTGGGCATGGTGTTCAGCCAGATCCGGATGATCGAATTGAACTTTCCGGGCATGGAAGCCGGCCAGGCGCCGGATTCCGAATCGTTCCGGCTGGTGGTCACGGTGCTACCGGAGGGTATTGAGGTGGCGGACAGCGACCGCGGCCTCATTGACGTGTTGCCTGTTACCGGGCAGGGCCAGGCCTATTCACGACTGAGTGAACTGTTGCAGCGGATTAAATCCCGGATGCCCGACAAGACGGACGTGATCCTGGAAGTCGGACCAGACGTTGACTACCAGACTCTGGTGTCGGTTATGGATACGGTGCGCTCTTACCAGGCGGTGGTGGCAGCGAGCGTTGTGGAAGCAGAGCTCTTTCCGGATGTGTCTTTGATGGATGCTGGTGAGGATCGCAATCTGGCCGCTCGTCCGGTGGAAGGCAAAGGAGAAGGCGCGTGAAGTTGTCGAGACGAGCCCGGCTGCGCCAGCGCCACTATGGACGGATGCATAAGGCTGGCGGCCTGAATCTGGTGTCGCTGATGGATATTTTTACCATTCTGGTGTTCTTCCTGATGGTGAATTCCTCGGATGTGAAGGTCATGCAGAATACCGCGGATGTACCGTTGCCCAGTTCGACCGCCAAACAGGAAGCGGTGGAAAACCTGACCGTACAGGTGGTCGGCCAGTCTATTCTGGTTCAGGGCCGGGAAGTGGCGCGCCTGGACGGCATCGAAGCCACAGATACCCGCATTGCCGGCTTGTCCGAAGAGTTGGCGTACCGACGGAACCGCTGGGCTGAGGTGCCGGCCAACGGTCTTGAGGTTACGATCATGGCAGCCAAAGATACCGATTACCGGTTGCTGAGAAAGATCATGCAGACCTGTGTCGATGAGCAGTTCCGGCAAGTGCGCCTAGCGGTGGAATCGGAGGTTCGTAATGGCTGATCGCGGGGAGCTGTCGCAACCGTCCCGGCTCCCCTGGTCCAGGGACTTAGCAGAGTCGGGCCGCTTCGGCCTGATAACGGGGCTGATGCTGGCGCTGTTCCTGATTCCGGCTCTCATTATCCCGGGCCTGCAGGTACCGGAACCTGAGCGTGAACAGGCTGAGCAATTGCCGCCCCGGCTGGCGAAGCTGGTACAGCCACCCAAGCCGGTTGAGCCACCAGATCCGGTTGTGGAGCCAGAGCCTGAACAGCCCAAGCCAGAGCCGGAACCGGAACCGAAGCAGGTTGAGGAGCCGCAACAGATTCCTCCTGAACCGACGGTGGCGAAATCGGAGCCGAAGCCAGCGCCGCAGACGACCGAGCAGGCTCGCGAAACCGCCTCACGTTCCGGCCTGTTTGCCATGAAGGACCGGCTCAGTGCTCTGACGTCTGTGGACACTCCGGCACCTGAGGTGCGGCGTGTCGCGAATATCAGTACCAGTCAGGCGGATGGCCTGGCACCGGAAACGCCGAATGATTCGGTACTGCAAGGCAGCGGCGGTGTTGAAGCCCGTGAAGGACCAGTTAGGGAAGTCGAACTGGCAAAGCATGAAACCAGTGACGTAGCCGCTCCCCGGGAAACCGCGCCTCAGGTGGCAAGCCAGCCGGAACCCGCCCGGCCGTCAGTGGGCGAGCGTGCCATGAGCAATATACGGCAGGTATTTGATGCCCAGAAGAGCGTGCTCTATTCCCTGTACCAGCGGGAGTTACGGCAGGATCCAACCCTTGAGGGTAAGGTTATCCTGGAACTGGTGATTGAGCCGGATGGCAGTGTCTCAGCCTGTGACGTGGTGGGCTCGGAGCTGGACCACCCGATGCTGGAGAAGCGCATTGCTTTGCGCGTACAGATGTTCAATTTCGGGGCAGCCAATGTGGAAACCCGGAAGGTTCGATTCCCCATCGATTTCCTTCCGGGGTAATGCCGGCCGAAACTCAGCTTTCGATGGTGATTTTCGGCAAGCGGGGTTTTTGCAACGAAATCTTTTCGGTGGGGGCAATCACCTTGGCCTCGCCGGTAACCACCTGATCACCGTTCTGATTGCGCACATCGCAGCCAAAAGAGACACGGTTTTTAGGTTCCTTGCGAAGCACCGACAAGGTGACAGTCAGTGTGTCGTCCAGCTTGACCGGTCGTTTGAAGGACAGGCTCTGTTCCAGGTAGATGGTGCCGGGGCCGGGCATGACCGTGGCCAGGGCGGCAGAAATCAGTGAGCCACTCCACATACCATGAGCGATGCGCTCCCGGAACATGGATTCTGCGGCAAACTCGGAATCCAGGTGTACCGGGTTTACGTCCCCGGATACCGCAGCAAACAGCACCAGCTCATCTTCGGTGAGGGTGCGTGTGAAGGTGGCTGAATCGCCCTCGTTCAGTTCGTCGTAGGTAATGTTTTCCAGCGTATCCAGGGTGTCGCTCATCACAGGCTCCGGTGATTCAGTGATCAAGTACGGTTGTACCGTTTGCTGATCTGAAAACTACCTCATCGTTAACAAAACTGCTATTCTCTCCCCACTTTTTTGAGGCTGATACTTTAGTCGGGTTGATTTTCCCGAGCGATCGGTCTTGGCAAAACATTACAATCAGGGGGCTTCTGAACCCATCCGGTAGTACCCCACAGCGCCAATCAGACAGGAGATGGTGATGGATTTTGAGCAGTTCTATCAAGACAAATACCCAGCTGGCATCCCCCGGGAAATCGATCTCAATAAATACAAAAACATGGTGGATGTTTTTGAGCAGGCGGTACAGAAGTTTGCAGACAAGCCTGCGTTCACAGCGGTTGGCGTTACCCTGACCTATCGGGATCTTGATACTCAGAGCCGTAACTTTGCGGCCTGGCTGCAGAACAAAACCGACCTGAAACCCGGCGACCGCATTGCGGTGCAGATGCCGAACGTGACCCAGTATCCGGTGGTTGTGTTCGGGGCCATGCGCGCAGGGCTGATTGTGGTGAACACCAACCCGCTATACACCACTCGCGAGATGGAGCACCAGTTCAACGATTCCGGTGCAAAGGCACTGGTCGTTCTGGCCAATATGGCGGACAACGCGGAGAAGGTTTTGCCCCACACCGGCATCGAGCACGTGATTGTGACCGAGATTGCCGATATGCATTCCCCCATCAAGCGTACCCTGATGAATGCCGCGGTGAAGCACCTCAAGAAGATGGTTCCGGCGTTCAACATTCCGGGTGCTCATAAGCTGCCGGCGGTACTCAGCGCCGGTGCCCGTGAAAAGTTTACCCCGGTCGACATCAAGCTGGATGATCTGGCCGTGCTGCAGTACACCGGCGGCACCACTGGTGTTGCCAAGGGTGCCATGCTGACTCATGCCAATCTGGTGGCCAACCTGACACAAGTCCGGCCAATGCTGGAAGATCAGGTGGAAGAGGGCAAGGAAGTGGTGATTGCACCGCTGCCGCTGTACCACATTTACTCCTTCACCCTGAACTGCGGCATTATGCTGGAAGCAGGTGCCCATAACGTCCTGATTCCGAACCCGCGTGATATCCCCGGCTTTGTTAAAGAGCTGCAGAAGCAGAAGTTCTCTGCCTTTATTGGCCTGAATACCTTGTTTGTGGCCCTGTGCAACAACGAGGACTTCCAGGATCTGGACTTCTCTGGCCTCAAGCTGACTGCCTCTGGTGGTATGGCCCTGACCAGCGATACCGCGAAAATGTGGCAGCGTGTAACGGGTTGCGAAATCAGCGAAGGCTACGGTATGACCGAGACCTCGCCGGTGGTTACCTTCAACCCCCGCAGCGCCATCCAGATCGGAACCATCGGTCTGCCGATTCCGTCGACTGTGGTCAAAACCATTGACGACGACGGCAATGAAACACCGGTCGGCGAGCCGGGGGAACTGTGTGTAAAAGGCCCGCAGGTGATGCGCGGTTACTGGCAGCGTCCGGATGATACACAGAAGTCGTTCACCGATGACGGTTTCCTGAAGACCGGCGATGTGGCCCTGATCCAGGAGGACGGTTACATCCGCATTGTGGATCGTAAGAAGGACATGATCATCGTGTCCGGTTTCAACGTGTTCCCGAACGAAATCGAAGATGTTGTGACCACACACCCGAAAGTCGTGGAGTGTGCCGCCGTGGGGATCCCCGATGCCAAGAGCGGCGAAGCGGTGAAGGTTTATGTCGTGCCCACCAAAGAAGGTGTAACCGCCAACGAACTCAAGGAGTTCTGTCGGGAGCGTCTGACCGCCTACAAGGTACCCAAGCACTTTGAGTTCCGTGATGAACTGCCAAAGAGCAACGTGGGCAAGATCCTGCGCCGTGAGCTGCGGGACGAGGCCAACGCCAAGTAACAGGTGAGGCCCGCATACCAACCAAAGACCCTGCTTCGGCGGGGTCTTTGTGTTTCTTGGCTCCGGTTTTCGTTAGACTGTTTCGCCCTGACGTTCCACCTACCCATTGATGAGCCTGCAGCTGTTAATGACTGACAACACTCGTTCCGAAACTCCCGTTGATTCCCGGGCCGCTGTCAAAGCGATGATGAGCCAGCTGGACGCCTGCAACCAGCAGGAGGCCGCCCGCATCATTCGTCGTGTAAGCCGTTGCAAGGGTAACCCTGGTAACAAGGACCTGGAAAAGATGGCGCAATGGCTGGATCAGGGGCTCGACAAGGTGCGTAAGCGTCAGGCATTGCACAAGCCGGCGACCTTTCCCGCCGGGTTGCCGGTCAGCGATCGCGTCGAGGACATCAGTGATGCCATCAACAACCATCAGGTGGTGATCATTGCTGGTGAGACCGGGTCCGGTAAAACCACTCAGATTCCGAAGATTTGCCTGAACCTGGGGCGCGGCATCCGCGGGCTTATTGGTCATACCCAGCCCCGGCGGATAGCCGCGCGCAGTGTTTCCAGCCGGATTGCCGAAGAACTGGGTGAGACGGTAGGCCAGCAGGTCGGGTACCAGGTGCGGTTTACCGACAACACCTCGGAATCGTCCCGGGTCAAGGTAATGACCGACGGCATCCTCCTGGCAGAAGTGCAGCATGACCGTTTTCTGGATCGCTATGACACGCTGATTATCGATGAGGCCCACGAGCGCAGCCTTAATATTGATTTTCTGCTCGGCTATCTCAAGCAACTGTTGCCGAAGCGTCCGGATCTGAAAGTCATCATTACATCGGCCACCATCGAGGTGGAGCGTTTCAGCGAGTTTTTCAACGAAGCCCCGGTGATCGAAGTCAGCGGTCGTACCTTTCCGGTAGATATTCGATATCGACCCCTGGTTGGGGACGAGGACGACAGGGATCAGGGCTGGACCGACGGTGTCCTCTCGGCGTTGGACGAGATTGAACAGCATGAACGGCAGGAAAAGCAGCCTCCGGGCGATGTACTGGTTTTTCTGCCAGGCGAGCGCGAGATCCGGGCCCTGAGCAAGGTGCTGCGCCACGCCGACCTGCGTCATACCGAAGTGTTGCCGTTGTATTCCCGCCTGAGCAACCAGGAACAGAACCGGGTGTTTCAGGGCCACAAGGGACGACGGATTGTGTTGTCCACCAACGTGGCTGAGACCTCGCTGACCGTGCCCGGTATTCGCTACGTGATTGATACTGGCGTTGCGCGCATCAGCCGGTACAGTGTGCGCTCGAAAATACAGCGACTGCCAATTGAACCGATTTCCCAGGCCAGTGCCAACCAGCGGGCAGGCCGGTGTGGCCGTGTGGCGCCGGGTATCTGTTTCCGTCTGTACGACGAAACGGACTTTTTGAACCGCCCGGAATACACCGATCCCGAAATCCTGAGAACCAACCTGGCCTCCGTTATCCTGCAAATGGCGACATCCGGACTGGGTGAGATCCGGCATTTTCCGTTTCTTGAGGCGCCGGATCGTCGTCAGGTCAACGATGGTTACAAGCTGCTGGAAGAGCTTAGCGCCGTCGATGACAAACGGCGTGTCACCAGGCTTGGGCGCACCATGGCCCGATTGCCGCTGGATCCCCGGTTAGCCCGGATGCTGGTGACCTCAGCAGAGCAGGGCAGTCTGGCGGAAGTGTTGATTGTGATTGCCGGCCTGAGCGTTCAGGACCCCAGGGAACGCCCACAGGACAAGCAGCAGGCGGCCGACCAGACTCACGCACCGTTCAACGATAAGGAATCGGATTTCGCTACCCTGCTGAATATCTGGAACTGGTTTGAGGAGCAGCGCCAGGAATTGTCCCAGAACCAGCTCAAAAAACTGTGCCAGAAAACCTTCCTGAGCTGGATGCGAATGCGTGAGTGGCGGGACATTCACCGCCAGCTCACCCTGATCTGCCGGGAGCAAAAGCTGACATTGAATAGCCAGCCGGCCAACTACGACGCAGTGCATAAAGCCATTCTGGCCGGCTTGCTTGGCCAGGTGGCGGTGAAAGTGGAAAAGCGGGAGTATCTGGCCACCCGAAACCGCAAGGTAATGATTTTCCCGGGTTCCAAAGTCGGCAAGACGGCACCCAAGTGGATTGTGGCGGCCGAGATCGTCGAAACCAGCAAGGTGTTTGCCCGAATGGTGGCGGCCATTCAGCCCGAATGGGTGGAGCCGCTGGCAGGCCACGTGGTAAAGCACCACTATTTTGAGCCCCACTGGGAGCAGAAGCGTGCCCAGGTGATGGGGTACGAGAAGGTCACACTTTATGGCCTGGATGTGGTCCCCAAGCGCCGTATTCCCTACGCCAAGGTTGACCCCGCCGAGTGCCGGAATCTGTTTATTCGCCGTGCCCTGGTTGAGGGGGATTTCCAGTCCAGGGCGCCGTTTATTGCCCGTAACCGCGAAATGCTGGATACCGTCGAGAATCTGGAGAAGAAAACCCGGCGGCGGGATCTTCTGGTGGATGATGAAGTTTTAGTGGCGTTCTACGACCAGAGACTGCCATCGGAAATCGTTAGTGGCCGACATTTTGAGTCCTGGTGGAAAGGATTATCTGCCGAAGAATTGAAGAAGTTGGAGCTGACAGAGACCGACGTTCTGCAAAGGCCTCTGGATGAGACCTCGGCCCAGCAGTACCCCGACTACCTGGAATGGGAGGGGGTGAAATACCCTCTGAGTTATGAGTTTGAGCCCACCAGTGAGCGCGACGGTGTCACCCTCAACGTGCCCTTGATGGCTTTGCGACAGATCCCCGCCCGGCGTCTGGAGTGGCTGGTGCCGGGGCTGCTTCGGGAAAAATGCATTGCCCTGGTCAAGGGGCTGCCGAAAGCGTTGCGCCGGAATTTTGTGCCGGTACCGGACTTTGTCGACGCGGCTCTGGCCAACCTGCAGCCGGGCAACGAGCCTCTGGCGATCAAACTGGGTGAACAGCTGCGACGAATGACCGGGGTCCAGATTGATCCGGATGCCTGGCCGGAGGAGGAGCTGCCCCGCCACCTGAGGATGAACCTGAGGGTGACCGGCGATAAAGGCAAGGTCATCGCCGAAAGCCGAGACACCGATGAGCTGCAGGCCAGGCTGGAGGGCCGGGCCGAAGAAGCGCTGGCCTCGGCGACGAGAGATGAACCCGGGAAAAAACAGGTGGGTGAATACATAGCCTGGCAATTCGGAACCCTTCCTGAGCACGTTCAAACGGAAAAAGGCGGTATGCAGGTCACGGTGTACCCGGCTCTGGAAGATCTGGGTAATAAGGTGCGGGCTTCGCGTTGTCTGGACAAGCTCACCGCAGAGGATACCCATCGTCGCGGCGTTGCGCGGCTGATTGTGAACCGGTTCGGCAATACCCTGGCGGATCTTGAACGAAAGCTGCCCCGGTTCAAGCAGTCTGCGTTGATGTTTGCACCGATCGGCCAGGCAAAGGGACTGCTGGATGATCTGGTGTTGTCGACGGTTATGCAGCATTTTCTGGCGGACCAACTGCCCAGAACCGAACAGGCGTTCGCAGAGCTGTTCGACCGCCACCGGGGGGACTTCATTCCTGCTCTGGAAGCTGCTGACGAGCGTCTGTTTCAGGCTATGAACGGCTACCAGAAAGTCGCGAAACAGCTCAAGGGCAAGATCAATCTGGCGCTGGCGGCAAGCATGGCCGACCTCAAATTCCAGTTGCAACATCTGGTGTACCCGGGATTCCTGGTCAATACCCCGGCTCAGTGGCTGGAACGGTTCGGCACCTACTTTGAAGCAGCTGACATCCGGTTGGAAAAAATGGCGCGGGAAATGGGGCGTGAGCGGGAATTTCTTCACACCATTGAGCCATTATGGGCGCGGTATGCCGCGAAACTGGAGCAACAGAAGCGCCAGGGCGTGCGAGACCCCGAACTGGAAACCTACCGCTGGATGATGGAGGAGTTCCGGGTGTCGTTTTTTGCCCAACAACTGGGCACGGTAATGACGGTTTCGCCGAAGCGGCTGGATAAACAATGGGAAAAGACCCGTATATAAGGTTTTTGGATGCACTATAACGGGGCCACTGGACGATAGTCCCACGGGCAATTCTGCCGGACTGTGTTAGTATTTCTGACATCGTGATGTCAGAAACCGTTTTTATAATTGTGACGTGGGGTTATTGTGATTAAAGCCGTCATCAGCGGAACCGGCCTGTATACGCCGCCCGCCATTATCGAGAATGATGAACTGGTTGAAGCGTTCAATCAGTACGTGGAGCTGTTCAACAACGAGCATGCCGACGAAATTGCCCGTGGTGAGGTCGCTGCCCTGCAACCCTCGTCTTCTGCCTTTATTGAAAAAGCCTCCGGTATCAAGCGCCGGCATGTTATTGATCGGGATGGTATTCTTGATCCCCACCGGATGACCCCCTACATTCCGGAGCGCAGCAACGATGAACCGTCGGTACAGTGCGATATGGCGGTGGCCGCGAGCAAGGAAGCCCTGGCCCAGGCGGGTAAAACGGCGGCCGATGTCGATGCCGTCATTGTTGCCTGTTCCAACCTGCAAAGGCCGTATCCGGCCATCGCCATTGAAGTGCAGGAAGCCCTGGGTATTGAAGGCTTTGCCTATGACATGAACGTGGCGTGCAGTTCTGCCACTTTCGGCCTGCAGGCGGCAGTCAACTCGGTCGAAAATGGTGCAGCACGTTCGGTGCTGGTGGTCAGCCCGGAAATCTGCTCCGGCCACTTGAATTTCAGGGATCGGGACAGCCACTTTATCTTCGGTGATGCCTGCACGGCGATACTGGTTGAGCGTGAGGAAGACACTAAAGCCGGCCAGGGTTTTGAAATTCTGGGTACTCGTCTGAAAACCAAGTTTTCCAACAACATCCGGAATAACTTCGGCTTCCTCAATCGTGCCGATGAATCCGGCATTGGCAAGGCGGACAAACTGTTTATCCAGCAAGGGCGGAAGGTGTTCAAGGAAGTCTCGCCCCTGGTGGCCGAGACCATTCAGGGCCACCTGGCATCCCTTTCCCTCAGCCCGGATAATCTCACCCGGATGTGGCTGCATCAGGCCAACCTGAACATGAACCAGTTAATTGCGCGTAAGGTTCTGGGTCGCGATGCCAGTGTGGAAGAGGCTCCGGTGATTCTGGACGAATACGCTAACACCAGTTCCGCTGGTTCCATCATCGCGTTCCACAAATACAAGGACGATCTGAAAGCCGGCGATCTGGGCGTGATCTGCTCATTCGGCGCCGGCTATTCCATTGGCAGCGTCGTGGTTCGCCACCGCTGAGCCTGTTTATCTCGCTGCCAGCGCCCGCAAGGTGTCTGGCAGCGGGGTGGATTTGCGTGTCGCCCGGTCCGTCCAGACGATTTTCGCATAGCCTTCCGCGTAGATATCTCCGGTATCCTTGTCTTTCAACAGGTGGTAAGTGTCCAGGCTGGTATTTCCGGCTTTGTCCGCGTAAGTTTCCACCACCACATTGGCGGGGTGAGTCAGCTCCTTCAGGAATGTGGCGCTGGTCTTTATAATGACCGGCCCGGTGGCGTCTTCGGCACCACCGAGTTCCAGTGAGGCAAGCCAGACAATCCGGGCTTCTTCAAAGAAACGAAAGTAAACTGTGTTATTGGCGTGGCCGTATGCATCCATATCACCCCATCGCAGTGCCATGGCGAGGGAGCTGACGGGATTTCCCGGTACTGACATCGGATTTCCTCCGGAAGGTTGAAAAATAATAATAAAGCGCCGGTATTGTTGACGAAACTGAACAGGTTAAACAACCCAAGAGAGCGACATGAAAGAGCGTAAGTCCCGGCGCTGGTCATCCTGGATGGTCATCGCAGTTTTCCCGGCCCTGGCGGTCTTTAATCCGGCCACGGCCCAGAATCTCCAGGAGCCCCCGGGTGAACAGACTATGCCGGTTGAAACCGGCGATCCCTATGAAAACTGGAACCGAAAGGTCTTCGCCTTTAATGATGCTATTGACCGGTGGTTTCTCCGGCCGGTAGCCAAGGGCTATCGCACCGTCACACCAGATCTGGTGGACCGGGGGATTACCAATTTTTTCAATAACCTGACCGAAATCCGTAACTTCACCAACAGCCTTCTGCAGCTGAAGGGTGAGTCTGCGGTTGTGGCGGTTGGCCGTTTTACCTACAACACGGTCTTTGGTCTGGGCGGTTTCTTTGATGTTGCCAACGCCTTCGAGCTGCCCGAGCGGCCAGAGGATTTCGGCCAGACCCTGGCAACCTGGGGAGTGGATTCCGGTCCTTACCTGATGCTGCCGTTGCTTGGGCCGTCCACGCCCCGGTATTTCACGGGTATGGCGGCGGACGGGTTCATGCTGCCTTCGGCGTGGGACTCGGTCGAGAACCCCGAATGGTATTACCTGCGAATGCTCCAGATTGTGGATAAGCGAGCAGACCTGATCCCGGCGGAGAATTTCATTTCCGGGGATCGGTACACGTTTATGCGCAATGCCTTCCTGCAGCGTCGTGAATTCCTGATTAACGATGGTAAGATCACCGAAGATCCTTTCGCGAGTGATGATGACGATCTGATGCTCGACGATTTCTGAGTGTACAAGCCGGGAGGCGACAGGTGATCAAGGACCCGAGAATAACCCGTTTCCGAAAAATGCTGGCGCAGGCCACGAATTATGAACAGTGGAAAGCGGCCGCACTGGAGCTGGATTTTCTTGAGGGCAATGCCGAATGGAAAGAGGATTTTGCCTCCGATCTTTACCATTACGAGCTGATCTATGATCGCCTGTCCAATCTCAAGCAGTATCGCCAACAGAATGATTTCGAGCGCCTGAAGCGCGCGCTCAGGGAAGGGTTGCATCACGACCTTGGCAACATGGGGAATCCGGCGCTGTACACCCGCTCCCGCGTCGGTACCAAACACCTGATTGAAGAATACATCACTCAGGTCTGTGAGTCGCTGGATTACCTGTGTGACCATCCGGTCCCTGGTTTCCCGGTGTATGACAAACTGCAGTTTTTCCGCGACACCCTGACAAGCTACGGGCGGCCCACCTTACTGTTGAGTGGTGGCGCCAGTCTGGGCATGTTCCATTTTGGGGTTATCAAGGCGCTCTGGGAGAAAGGCCTTTTGCCGCAGGTGATTGCCGGCTCCAGCATCGGCGCCATTATCGCCGGCATTCTGGGGGTTCATACCGATGCTGAAATTCCTGAAATGCTGGTGCCTGAAAGCCATAACCTGAAAGCATGGAAATGGCGGGGGTTGTTAAGCGCCATGCGCGGAACCGGTCTGATGGACCAGGACACATTGCGCCGATGCCTGCGGGAGAATATTGGCGACTATACCTTTGAGGAAGCCTACCAGCGCACCGGGCGCAGTATTAATATCAGTGTGTCTCCGGTGCAGGCGCATCAGAAAGCCCGCTTGCTGTGCGGTTACACCTCACCGTACCTGTTGGTGTGGAGCGCCGCCCTGGCCAGTGCCGCTGTACCGGGTATTTTCCCGCCGGTAACGCTGATGAAAAAAGATCTCAACGGTAATTCGCTGCCCTACATGCCGCGGCTCAAGTTTGTGGACGGCTCTGTTGTGAGCGATCTGCCTATTGAACGACTGATGCACCTTTATGATGTGAATTTCACCATTGTCAGCCAGACCAACCCTCACGTGGTGCCGTTTCTGACGGATCGTGGCCAGGATGAAAAACTGTCTCTGACCAATCTGCCGTCCCACTTGCTGAAATCCGAGATACAGTTCCACGGGCAAGGTGTATTCGATTACCTGCGAAAGCGTGTTCGGCCAGAGATCCTGCGGCAGCTATCCGGCCAGATGTATACCATTATGGCCCAGCGATACTCCGGCGATGTGACCATCGCACCAAACTATTCCCTGCGGCATTTTCGGCGTATGCTTGCCAACCCGAGCCCTGAGTATGTTCGTGAGATGATTCTGGAAGGTGAGCGGGCGACCTGGCCCAAGATATCCATGATCCGCTCCCACGCACGGATCTCGAAAACCCTGGAGCGTTGCGTTCGCCGCCTGAAACAGCAAAACCGGCGCGCAGCAGAACTCAAACTGGTAAGCGGTGATACCCCGGCCAGGCCCTGAGGAACCATGTACTACGATTTCTTCGGCTTTCGTGAGCCGCCATTTTCAATCGCTCCCGACCCCCGATATCTCTACCTCAGCGATCGCCACAAGGAAGCACTGGCGCACCTGATGTACGGTGTGCAGGGGCAGGGCGGTTTCATTGTGATCACTGGCGAGGTGGGCACCGGTAAAACCACGGTTTGTCGCTGCTTCATAGAAAACGCGCCGGCACATGTGGATATTGCGCTGGTACTGAATCCGCGCCTGTCTGCCAGGGAGCTGCTGTCGTCCGTTTGTGACGAACTTGAAATAGCGCACCAACCTGATGCCAGTATCAAGACCCTGGTCGACAGCATCAATCAGGATTTGCTGAAAGCCCACGCCGCTGGCCGGCACAAGGTGTTGATTATTGACGAGGCCCAGAACCTCTCTGCTGAGGTGCTCGAACAGCTGCGCTTGCTGACCAACCTGGAAACCTCGGAAAAGAAACTGCTTCAGATTGTCCTGCTTGGCCAGCCGGAATTGCAGGACATCCTGGCTCTGCCGGAACTTCGCCAGCTCAATCAAAGGGTAACGGCACGCTACCACCTGGATGCAATCGATCGGCAGGAACTGCCTGCCTATCTGCAGTACCGGCTTAATGTTGCCGGTATGCGGGGTGATATTTTTACCCCCGGGGCGGTCCGTAGACTGTATCGGGAAAGTCAGGGCGTACCCCGGCTTATCAATCTGATCAGCGACCGGGCACTGCTCGGAGCCTATGCGGAGGGAGATCATCTGATCTCCGTCACACATATTCGCAAAGCGGCAAAAGAGGTCAATGGCGGCCTGGCGATGGCTCCGTCCGGGCGGACGTTCGGTAGCCGGGGCAGTCATGTATGGTTGGTTGTCGCCTCGTTTATCATTGCCATTATCAGTACCGTGTGGCTGCTGGATATTCCCGGGTCATCCGCCCCGGCACTGGCCGAGCCCAAGGCCGAACCGTCGGTTGCAGGCGTGATTGAACGGGTGGCAGAGCCGGTGCCGCCCATGGCCCCAGATTCCGGCCAGCGAGCAATTGCGGCGCCGGAGCCAACACCGCCAGGATTTGTGTTTAACCAGCACACCCAGTCGTTGTCTGAAGCCTTCACCGCTTTATTTGCTCTGTGGGGCAAGAGCTATGAGCGGTCGGCCAACCCGATCGCCTGTGATTACGCCGCAACGGTGGGGCTGGCCTGCCTGGAACGCCAGGGGAGTCGAAGAAGCCTGGAGTTCATCAATCGGCCCGCCATCCTTCAGTTAAGGGATGAAAGCGGCCGCACTCGCCAGGTGGTTGTGGAACGACTGGATGGTGATCTGGCAGTGATTGCGACGCCCCGGGGCAGCCAGCAAGTGCCGTTCCGGGAGATTGAAGACTACTGGTACGGTGATTTCCGGGTGCTCTGGCGAATTCCCGAGTTCATGACCGGCGATGGTTTCTACGGCGATGACTCCGGCCAGCAGTTATGGATCGGTGCCCGTATGATGGAGCTGGCAGAGCGCCTGAGCCGCGGTGAGCAGGAGGCGGCCCGCGTCAAGCGTATGGATATGACGGAACAGGTGCGCTGGTACCAGGAGAAACGGGGGCTCACCGTGGATGGTATTGCCGGCGCCATGACCATTATCCAGATGAACAACGATCTGGCCGACAATATTCCACGGCTGGTGTCAGCAGAGATGGCCAGGAGCGGGTAGCGTATGTCGTATATTCTCGATGCGCTCCGAAAATCCGAAGCGGAGCGCCGACAGGGCAAAGCGCCTGATCTCGGGCAACCGGTACAGATGGTATACCGCCCCAAACGTAAGCCGGTATCGGCCGTGGTGTGGGTTGCGCTGGCCTTGTTAGTGAACGCGGGTGTGCTTGCCTGGTTGTTCTGGCCGGAGCGAGACGCAAAGATCGTGACGGTGAAGGAGGCTCCTGCTGTAGCCCAGGAACAGTCCGAACCGGTACCCGATGTGCCGGCGGCTCAGCCTGAGCCTGAGCCGCTTGCAGAGACTGAAATAGCGGATCCGGTCCGGGTATCCGGAGGGCAGGACCTGTCTCAGGCAACAGGTACAGGTGTGGTCACTGAGGCAGGTGATGAGGCCATGTCAGATGAATACGGCGTCAACCAGCAGTCCTGGGACGAACCTGTCGTCATTGTTCCAAGTCGGTCCGAAAGTGAGCCGTTGCCACAATCTGCCTTGACGGAACGGGTGCCGCAGGGCAGGGTGCCTCACCTTGTGGAACTACCCCTTTCTTTTCAGAAGAGTGTCCCTGATTTGACCTTTAACAGTCACATATTTGCATCTGACCCCTCCGCCAGTCGTGTCATGATCAATGGCCATTACCTGAAGCCGGGAGATGGCTTTGGGTCGCTGCTGGTAGAACGTATTACCGAAGACGGTGTGGTGCTCAGCAAGAACGGCCAGTTTTTCCGTGTAGGTACCGTACGTGACTGGGTGAGCCCGAGATAATGGCGCTGACAGAGGACGTTAAACAGCAAATTCAGCAAGCCTATCGGGATGTGCTGGCGGGCAAGGATATCCGTGCCCGTTATGGCCAGCGCTTGATGATTGCGGAGATTGCCCGGTACATGGGGGAAATCACCGACAACGATGGCCAGCGCACTTCCCCGCCGGCTACCTGCGTGGTGGAGGCTGGTACCGGTACAGGTAAAACGCTGGCCTACCTCATCGCCGCCATTCCGGTGGCGAAAGCCCTTGGCAAGACTCTGGTGATTTCCACCGCCACGGTGGCGCTTCAGGATCAAATCGTTCTGAAAGATCTGCCGGACCTGCGTAAACACAGCAAGCTGGATTTCAGCTGGACTCTTGCCAAAGGCCGTGGTCGTTACCTGTGTATGTCGCGACTGGAAGCGAGGCTGCACGATGAGGGCCATGGTGACAGCGATACCATGCCGTTGTTCCTGTTGGATCAGCCGGTAGACGACGAAGCCCGTAGCCGGGCCACCTTTGAAAACATGCTTGCCAGTTATGGTTCCCGGGACTGGGACGGCGACCGGGATCACTGGCCGGAACAGATTCCCGATGAAATCTGGCGTCAGGTGACGACTGATCATCGCCAGTGCACCAACCGGCACTGCGCCTACTTTGACAGTTGTGCGTTCTTTGATGCCCGCAAGGATCTGGACGATGCCGATGTGGTGGTGGCCAATCATGACCTGGTGCTGGCGGATCTGGCCCTGGGCGGTGGCGCCATTCTCCCGGAGCCGGAGAACGCGCTGTTCATCTTCGATGAAGCCCATCACCTGCCAGACAAGGCCCTGAACCATTTCGCCGCGTCAGTGCCGCTGAACTCCACCCGGCAATGGCTGAAACAGCTTTCCCAGGCGCTGGTCAAGATGCAGCCCTGGCTTCCAGCGGGCTCCCAGGCCGCCAAAGCGGTTGAAAAGATCAGTGCCGCGGGTCGGGATCTGGATCTGGCACTCACTCGCGTGTACGAAGAGGTTGAGCAGAATACCGGCTGGGAATTTAACGAAGAGCGCCGCAGTGCCCAGTGGCGGTATCCGGATGGTGCCTTGCCCGAGAAGCTGGCCGAACTGGCTGGGGAAACACGAATCGCCACGGCAGGGCTTTGTCGGCACCTCGGAACATTGGTCGATGAACTCCAGAGCGCATTCGATGAGCGCAAGGATCCGGAGCTGGACCGGGACACAGCAGATTCCTGGTACCCGGTAGTAGGTTCCTTTCATGCCAGGGCGGAAGATCAGCTGCGGTTGTGGATTGCCTGGAGCGAAGGTGTCGCCATCGTCAGTGATGAAGAGGAGCCGGTGGTCGAAGCCCCTGCTCGTAAAGGTCCACCGGCGGCAAGGTGGGCAGTGCGCCAGCGCTGGGACCATGCTGAAGACATTACCCTGTTCAGCTCGCCGGTACTGGCCGATAACCTGCTGTATTCGAGATTGTGGTCGAGGGCTTACGGAGCGGTACTTACCAGCGCCACGCTGACGGCGCTCGGGCGCTTTGATCGACTTCGTTCACGGGCCGGATTGCCTGAGGCCAGCCGTTATCTGGTAGTACCCAGTTCTTTCCGGTACGCCGAAATGGCGACGGTGGAAGTGCCGGCCATGGTCGCGATGCCTACCGACGATGGTTTCGCTGATGCCTTGGTCAAGCGTTTACCAGAGCTCTGGGCCGGAGAAAAGGCGACACTGGTGCTGTTTACGTCACGCCGACAGATGCAGCAGGTTCGTGATGCGCTGGCGCCTGAGTACCCGGAACTGATCCTGACCCAGGACGATATGGCCAAGAATGAGGTGCTCAGGCTGCATTGCAGCCGGGTTGACGAAGGTAAGCCCAGTGTACTGTTTGGTGTGGCCAGTTTTGCAGAGGGCATTGACCTGCCGGGGCGCTATCTGCACCACGTGGTGATCACCCGATTGCCCTTTTCGGTACCGGATGACCCCATTGAAGCCAGTCTGGCCGAGTGGGTGACCCAACGTGGAGGCAATCCCTTTATGGAAATCACGGTGCCGGACGCTTCTGTCAAACTGGTGCAGGCCGTTGGCCGCCTGCTGCGAACGGAACAGGACACGGGGCGGGTGACCATTCTGGACCGCAGGATTGTGGCTCGACGCTACGGGCAGTTGCTATTGGATGCACTCCCGCCGTTTCGCCGCATCATTGAACACTAGATTTCTCGCAAATCTGTAAACTGACCCATAAAAAAAGAGCCAGCCCGCAAGGGGTGGCTCTCATGGAAGGGGTTCTTAACGAACCCGGGCGTCGAAACAACGCGGAACAAGAAGTCTGAAGGCCTGAATTTCAGATTTCGAGGTAAGGCGTTAACCTCACCATGGTTAAATGATAGGGCTTAAAGGGGCGTAAACGGATCGTCCAAAGGGCGTAGTGACCAGGCTTAATTGGTGTCAAATGTGATGTCCATCACGTTTTCGCGACATCCTCCAGCAACCCTACCTCCCGTGCTTTCGCCAGCGCCTCGGTGCGCCGGCTCACGCCGAGCTTGCCGTACAGGTTCCTGATGTGCGCTTTCACGGTAGCCGGGGCAACGGACATGCGCTCAGCAATTTCTTTATTGGCCAGCCCCTGGTGGATCAAAGCCAGCACTTCCTGCTCACGCTGGCTCAACGGTTCTGCCAGAACATTTGCAGCCTCGACCCCAGGACGGGCAGTCTCGTTGGTAGGATTGGTTTCCTTAGCACCATGGGACGACGGTTCGCCAGGCTGCTCTGCAGCATGTTCCCGAAGCATCGCGAGCAGCTCCCGGTTCCACCGGCCCGGGGTGCGTAGTCTGGGAAAATCCAGAAGCATGTCCCGCAGAGAAGCGCTCTCTTCCGCAAACAGGCGCAGAAAGCCCGCGTTTTCGGCCCGGTCCAATGCCTTCTCCAGCATGACATCGGACTCGTCGGCTCGGCCCTCGTGAGCGAGCGCCTCGGCGTACACCAGAAGAATCTCCACCAAATGCCGGTTGTGGGCGTTGCGCTCCGCCGTTGGTATCAGAGCGGACAGGGTGTCCTGGGCTTGTTGATATTCACCCAGTGCATTCTGCACCCGGGCCAGGGCAATCTGGTTCTGCTCCCGGTTAAGCGGGTTGGTGGCCGGTTGGTCCAGTGCGGGTTGTAAACAGGCGCGGGCCTTGTCGGCGTGGCCGGAGGCCAGGTAGCAGCGTGCCAACAAGGCGGACGCGGCAGGCGGCTCGAAGACGATGTGTTCCCTCCGGCGCCGGCCGGTAGTCACGGCATCTTCTAATGCTTCAACCGCCATTTCCAGGTCGCCCCGGGTAAAGGCCAGGTGCCCGCGTACATACTGGATCACCACATGCTGGCCAGGTTCGGTGCCCTTCTTTACATGATCGAGCAAGGGGGCTAGGTACCCCTCGGCCGTGCTGATCTGGTTCCGCTCGCGATAGATTTCCGTCAGCGCACTGTTCTGCCAGCAGGAAATCAGTCGCGGCTGGCTGGGGTCCGAATAATGTTCGTCCACCCACTGCCGCACTCGGCCGGTGGTTTCCAGCGCCAGGTCGGTATCACCGCGGTGGTATTGAATCCAGGCGAGCAGGCCGCCGGATGACAGAACGGTACTGGCTTTCCGCTCTACCTGGCCATAATGAACGGCTGATTCCAGAGCTTCCTCGGCGTCATTCAGTTCGCCCTTCCCGAAATAGTCCAGGCCCAGGCCGTAATAGGTGACGGACTTCAGGGGAATACTGATCTGATCAATGTCCTTCAATACCTGCCGGGTCAGATCCGAGGCGTTTTTTTCGTCGTTGCGGGTGCGGGCCAGGTAGGATCTCACCAGGGAAATCTCGCTGTGCAACGCCAGTGCGCCTTCAGCATCCGGGTGGGAATCGGCAACGCGGCGGTCCAGCAGATCCTCAACTTCCAGCAGAAGCGGGTCCAGACTTTCAACCCGGTTTGCGAAAAACAGCCCCCAGATCCTGAGCATCTGCAGTTGTGGGCTGTCCTGAATCTTGTGAGCAGGGATCGCTTCCAGCCATTCCAGTACCGGAAGGTGATAGCCGCCATGAATCAGATTGTTTCCGTGTTCCGCCAGAACCGCCGCCAGGTGGTCCGTATCGTTGCGCCGGACAATCTGGGCAATCCCTTCCTGTACATGGCCATGGCGCAGTAGCCAGTCAATGGCACGGGACTGAAGTTCCGAGGCCCGGGGCGGGTCGGCACTCTGGATTCGCTGTAACAGGGCTTCCCGAAACAGGTCGTGGTAACGGAACCACTCGTTGCTATTGTCCAGCGGGATCAGAAAGAGATTCTGGGACAGAAGGCTGGACAGCTTTTCCTGACTGTCCTGGCGTTGTCTGACGGCATTGCACAAAGGGGCGCACAAGCGCGGACAACAGGCCGTTTCCAGCAGGAAGTCTGTCAGTTCTTTGGGAAGCTGCTCAAGTACTTCGGTAAGGACATAATCGGAAATCAGTCGGCTATCCGGTGAGCCCATGGCCTGGCCGGGCACGACGGCTTCCTTCTTGCCGGCCAGTGCTGACAGTTGCATGGCGGCGACCCAGCCTTCGGTTTTACGACATATCGATCGAATGTCGTCCTCGGACAACTCCATGGCCATGGTGCTGCGGAAGAATTCCTGACATTCCTCTTCGGAAAACGCGAGGAGACCGGGGTGGATGTCCTGAACCTGGCGGCGGACGCGCCAGCGGGCCAGTGGCATAGGTGGCTCCGTTCGTGACGCCAGGGTCACCAGAATACCGGGTGGCAGATAGTCCAGAAACCACGCGAGTTGGCGATGAAGGGTGTCGTTACTGATAACGTGGTAGTCATCCACCACCAGCGACCAGGCATTGCCATCGGCCGCGAGAACATTCAAAAGACCGGTAATGGCGGGTGTGAGTTCGTCGTCGTCCTGTCTGGCCAACAGTTTCTTGCAGTCCTCCAGTCCGATCAGGCCGGCATGCTCGAAGGCGCCAATCACGTACTGCCAGAACTGCCTTGGCTTGTCGTCCTGCTCGTCCAGTGAGAGCCAGGCGGTGGGCATGCTGTTGCCGGCGCACCACTGGCTGACCAGTGTGGTCTTGCCATAACCCGCCGGAGCAATAACCAGATTCAGTCGTTTGCCGGAGTCCGGTTGCAGCAGGGTATCCAGCCGTTGACGTTGAACGGCTCTGGAATCGGGTGTTGGCCGGAGGAATTTGGTTGTCAGCAGCATGGCTTCCCGGGATCTGGGCACGTTTGACTAGCGATTGTGTGCTTTGTCACACACAAGTCAAGGGCTGTGTTGACGCAAGGTGTTGTCGGGCCAGCGAAACCAGAGATTTGGTCTACACTGAATACAGATTGCCTTGTATACCAAAAAAGAATGAAAAATTGATCCTTTATGCGTATTATCCGGTTATGAATCCACCAGCGTTCACGAGTTGAGCCTGAGGCACTGACTCAGGGCCGTAAATCCAGGGAGCGACAGAATTAATGAAATTACAACAGCTGCGTTATATCTGGGAAGTTGCGCACCACGACCTGAACGTGTCCGCCACCGCCCAGAGCCTGTTCACCTCACAGCCGGGCATCTCCAAACAGATTCGTTTGCTCGAGGACGAGCTGGGACTTGAGGTGTTTGCCCGCAGCGGCAAACACCTGACCCGCATTACTCCGGGCGGCGAGATCATTATCCGGGAGGCGGGGGAGATCCTGCGCCGGGTGGAAGGCATCAAGAAGATTGCCCAGGAATTCAGTAATCAGCGTAAAGGCGACCTGAGTATCGCGACCACCCACACCCAGGCGCGTTACGCATTGCCGCCGGTTATCCGGGGCTTTATCGAGGAATATCCGGATGTGTCCCTGCATATGCATCAGGGCACGCCGATGCAGATCTCAGAAATGGCCGCCAACGGTGCGGTGGACTTTGCCATCGCCACGGAAGGCATGGACCTGTTCAATGACCTGATCATGATGCCCTGCTACAAGTGGAACCGCTGCGTGATCGTTCCCAAGGATCACCCTCTGGCAAAAGCTCAGGAACTGACGCTTGAAGAATTGGCGGAGTATTCCCTGGTAACCTACGTATTCGGTTTTACCGGGCGGTCCAAGCTGGATGAGGCATTCCAGTCGCGGGGACTGACCCCGAAAGTGGTGTTCACTGCCGCTGATGCCGATGTCATTAAGACTTACGTGCGATTGGGGCTGGGGGTCGGCATTATTGCCAGTATGGCGTTCGATCCCAAGGTGGATACCGATCTCGTGGCGCTGGACGCCAGCAAGCTTTTCAGGCCCTCGGTCACCCGTATTGGCTTCCGCAAAGGCACCTTCCTGCGGGGCTATATGTATGACTTCATGGAGCGGTTCGCGCCCCATCTCACCAAGCAAAAGGTGGATGAAGCCGTGGCTCACCAGGGGAGTCGGTCCGAGATTCAGGAACTGTTCAAGGATATCGAGCTTCCTACCTACTGAGCACTGAGGTTGGGCCCAATGAAAAGCCCGCGGGCCGTTAAGGCGACGCGGGCTTTTTTGTGGACGCAGCTTCGGGCCGTTCAGCCAGACTTGCCGATCAGGTTGCCGGCATGCAGACCGCATTCCTTGTGTGTGGCTTCTTCCCACCACCAGCGTCCTTCGCGCTCGTGCTGGCCAGGGAGCACCGGGCGGGTGCAAGGCTGGCAACCAATACTGACGAAGCCCTGCTCGTGTAGCCGGTTATAGGGCGCCTCAGACATGCGGATGTAATCCCAGACTTCTTTGGAACTCCAGTTTGCCAGCGGGTTAAATTTTATCAGTGGCTTTGCATCAGTTGAGAAGGCGGTGTCCAGCTGGACCACCGGCACCTCATTCCGGGTACCGGGGCTCTGGTCCCGACGCTGGCCCGTGACCCAGGCATCCAGAGTGGCAAGCTTACGGCGCAGCGGGTTAACCTTTCGGATACCACAGCATTCCGAATGACCCTCTTCGTAAAAACTGAACAGGCCTTTGCGGTTGACCATGTCCTGAACTTCTTTGGCATCCGGGAACAGGACTTCAATATCGATGCCGTAGTGTTTTCGCACCCGATCGACAAACTCGTAGGTTTCCGCGTGCAGTCGGCCGGTATCCAGGGTAAACACCCTGAGATTGTCGGTCAGTTTGTGAGCCATTTCGATCAGCACGACGTCCTCGGCGCCACTGAACGAAATGGCAATGTTGCCATAGTGGGCGAGGGCGGCTTTCAGGATCGCCCTGGGGCTTTGACCATCCAGTTCGGCCCGGAGAGAGTCGATATCAGTCATAATCATCCAGTCTGTACCAATAACTTGTGTGGCTAGCTTAGCAGTAAACCTTTAATGCCCTGAAGGAATGAGGATCTATATCTTTATGCCATCAAAGATGGGCAACACCGGATACACGATGCATTTGGCCGCGCTTTTTCATATCATACGCCCACCAACCGGGGCGCAGGTGCCTCATCTTTTTATTTATCGTTCAGGAGACCGTTGTGGAACTCGCATGTCTTGACCTTGAGGGCGTACTCATCCCGGAAATCTGGATCGCCTTTGCAGAAAAAACCGGCATTGAAGAACTCAAGGCAACCACCCGGGATATCCCTGATTACGATGTCTTGATGAAGCAGCGCCTGCGCATTCTGGACCAGCACGGCTATGGGCTGCCGGAAATCCAGGAAGTCATCGGTACTCTGGACCCGCTGCCGGGTGCCCGGGAATTCCTCGACTGGCTGCGTGAGCGTTTCCAGGTGGTGATTCTGTCGGATACCTTTTACGAGTTCGCCATGCCGCTGATGAAGAAGCTCGGTTATCCGGCGTTGTTGTGTCACAAACTGGAAGTGGCGGAGAGTGGCCAGATCACCAATTACCTGCTGCGTCAGCGGGATCCGAAACGCCAGTCTGTGCGTGCATTCCAGTTGTTGAACTACCGGGTGATCGCCGCTGGTGACTCCTACAACGATACCACCATGCTCGGCCAGGCAGAGGCGGGCATTCTGTTCCACGCGCCCCAGAACGTTATTGATGAGTTCCCGCAGTTCCCGGCGGTACACAATTTTGACGATCTGAAACAGGAATTTTTGAAGGCGAGCGCGATTCACAGCGCCTGATCTTTCGAATCGCTGATCTGTGCCGAGGCTGTGCGGCTGTGGTGCAGATCAGAGCTTCAGCTTTTCCAGAAAGTCCATCAGTGGTTTGACCTTGGTGAGTGTCTCCTGATACTCGGCCTCCGGGTCAGAATCCGCCACAATGCCTCCGCCCCCCCAACAACGAATCGTACCGTTGGACTCGCACAGCAGGGTTCGTATTGCGATGTTGCTGTCCAGCCGGCCATCAAGTCCGTAATAGAAGACAGAACCACAATAGGGCCCTCGCCAGTGAGGTTCCAGTTCGCGAATAATTTCCATCGCCCGGATTTTCGGAGCGCCGGTGATGGAGCCGCCAGGAAAGGCATCAAACAACGCCTGAAGCGGGCTGACTTCCGGTTTTAGGGTGGCCTTGATATGGCTGACCAGGTGGTGGACATTGGCGTAGGATTCAAGGGCAAACAGCTGCTCAACCTGCACGCTTCCGGCCTCAGCGTGGAGGCTGAGATCATTCCGCAACAGGTCCACAATCATCAGGTTTTCGGCCCGATCTTTCTCGGATGCCTGAAGTTCATTTGCCAATTTGATATCGGATTCCGGCGAGGAGCCCCGGGGGCGTGTACCTTTGATGGGGCTGGTCTCGACTACGCCCTGGTCTATTTTCAGAAACCGCTCTGGCGATATGGAAAGAATCGAGTCGTCTCCGGCTCTCAGGAAGGCGCTGTAGGGCGTCGGGTTGGCTTCCGTGAGCTTCTCGAAGGCGAGCCATGGATGGCCGCAGTATTTGCCAGAGAATGCCTGGGACAGGTTGGCCTGATAACAATCGCCAGCTTCTATGTAGCGCTTGACGGCTTCGACACCCGCCTTGAATTCTTCCGGCGTTTGCGCCGGAGCAAACGGGGCTTCCATGTGCCAGTGCATCTGGCGGTTTGCCGGAGCCGACAGCCATTGTTCAATCTGATCCTGAATCGGAGCAGGGCATGCCGGGTGAATCCAGAGACAGTAGCGACGGCTATTTCGGTTAAAACTTGCGGTCCAGAGATAGAGCCCGGCGTGCATTAACGGAACGGTGGAGGCGTGGCGCAGTTGAACCAGCCGCCGTTCCCGGGCGTAGCCCAGCTCGTACCCCAGATAGCCGATCCAGCCGCCAGTGAGATGACTCGGGTCTGCGTCTGGCTCGAGCTGGAAAGGCGCGGCAAGCTCTTCCATTTCCCGGGCGAGATGGGCGGTATCAATGGGGCCCGAACTGTTGCTGGGCAGTTCCAGAGAGCGCACGGCCATGGCCGAGAAGCCACAAAGGATGCCTCGGCCGGGGCCATCGCCTGTGCTCCCGAGAAAAACGAAATCGGATGCCCGGTAGGCATGCATCATAAGCTGGTGGTAGGTCGCCCGGGTAAGTTCCCGCGTTGTTGCCCGGCCCAAGGGTCCTCCGGAATCTTGCTGAAATGATAAACAGGCCACAAAAACAGCGTTGTAGCGTTTGCGGCGGCACTGATCTAATGAAATAGCGTCCTGTTCGGACGGGGAGAAAAAGCCGGTGGCTATTCTAACCGAGATAGCAGGACACCCCCAGCATAAAAACAATGTGAAAGCCGTGCGCTCCTGTTGCGCGAGCTTTTTGAGGAAAGTGGAGTAGGTATGACACAGCTAAAATCCCATTTGATGTTTTTTTTGTTCTGTTTTTGTTCTGTTTTTTTAGTTGCAGGTGCACTGAGCGCTGAAGAGCTTTCAGAAAAAGAAGTAAAGAAAATGATCCAAAAGCAGTTTGAGCGAATGTACCAAAAGGGTGTTGATGACCTGGAAAGCCGAATTGTGGTCGCGGGCGGCGTAAAGCCATTTGCGGTGGTAACTGACACGGGAGACAAGACCAAAACGATTCGGATCAAGCAGATTGAGGAAATGCCGGCGGATGTCGCGCTCGAAGTCCTCCGGCGCTCCCTGATTGCGCTGGTCAAGAAGGGCAAGATTGGTGCGACGGCAGTCTTCTACACCACGGCCAATCCCAATAGAGAGTCGGAGGCGGATCGGGTGTTGGTGGTCGAGATGGAGCATATCTTCGGCCCGACGTTGGCCCAACTGGTGCCTTTTACCGTTGAGGATGGAAAAGCGCTTTTTGGTGAGCAGGTTGTTGTCGAGATGGATAAAAAGATATTCAACATCAAGGTGGGGGAAGAATCCGGAGAGTAATGGTTTTGTGTTGGACAATCTAAGTATCGATTACGTGAAGGTGGTCACGGAACATTCAATTACCTTTGCAGTACTCTGTAGCCGTGCAGATACAAAAGTACACCAAACAGTCTGCATGACATGGAAATAACAACAAACTGTTCCAATTAGGAGAACGTTATGAAAGGCCTGAAAAAAATCGCACTGGCAACGGCCGTTGCTGCAGCTCCTTTTGCCGCTCAAGCCGACCTGAAGGCGCTTGATGACACTACTATGAGCAACGTTACCGGCCAGCGTGGTGTAACTATTGAGCTGGAAACCGAGGTTTCCATCGGTGAATTCCGCTACACTGACGATGGTTATCTGGCGGTCAACGATATCTTCATCGGTGGCGGATCTGTTGAGAAAGATGTCAACGGCACAGTAACCGGTGTGTCCGGTAAACTGGACGACTTACTTATCGATATCGATGTAGAAGCCGATGGTGATGCAGTGATCGACGTTCATAGCATTTCCGGTGGTGCTATCGACTTTGCTGTTGGTGTTGGTTCTGCGTCCTTGCACGCGACTGATGGCAGCAATGATTCCACCCTTCTGGCCAGCAACATCGGTATCGAAGGTAACTTGGGTCTGCTGAACATCCGTGTGGATACTGCCACCGACAACCTGATCATGAACGTTGGCTTCAACGTGACCGATATGGATATGGACGTGGATTTCCTTGGCGTGAACGTTCGTGACATGCGTGTTATGGGTGCGAACTTCCTGGAAACTGGTGGTGCAGGATTTGATAAAGCCGATCCGTCAACTTTTGCTAACCTGTTTGCTTCTGCCACTGTGACAGTAGGCAAAGGAACTTCTGCTGCGACTGGTGGAGATGCGCTCTCTATCTCCATTCCAAACTTCGCTGCTGATATGACTATTGGCGCTGTGGAGATTGGTGGAGAGTCAATTGGTGCTTTCACTATCGACAACTTGGTTGTTTCTGGCACCAACATGAAGGTTTATGGTCACCAGTAAGTTGACCTGACACCTTAAAGTGGTGATAGCGCCCCGCATCGCGGGGCGTTTTTTTGTCTGACCGAATCAGCAGACAAAAAAACGGCGACCGTTCTGGTCGCCGCTTTTCGTTTCAGGGGTTGGGTAATTATTGGTCGGGCACCTGAATGGAAAGGTCAAACCCTCCGCCCGGACGGGGAGTCAATGTAATGGGGCCTTCGTTGATCGCTTCGGGGATCTGGATCTGATCGATGCCCGGGGGATTACCGATACTGAAATTCAGATTCTGGCCATCGAAGCCAATGCCCAACTGATCATTCAGGAACGTCTGGGTGAAGGGTTCATCCGGAATTTCCGGTTGCTGACCAAAGATAATGGGCAGTGTCCTCGGGGTAAAGTCTGCCGGTGGCTGTGCTCTGGCCAGTTCGTCGACAGGAAGCAGCAGGGCTCTGCGCAGGAACTCCTCTTCGGCATCGGACAGCGCATCTTTCTTGCCCTCATCAAGATAGCGCTGAAGGGCTTCCCGATACGCTTCCTCTTCCGCTTCGCTCAGAACGGGCTCGCCCGGCGAGATGGTGAGGGCGCGGATGATCTTTTCCCGATCCGCCTCTGACTTCTGTTGTTGGCGCGGGACAACAATAACGGCGGAATCCTCCACGTAGGTTTCTACCATCTCGTCGGAGGTCATGGTTTGCACGCCGGCCCAGGCCGGTGTGAGAGTGGTGGCCGTGATTGCGGCTGCAAGCAGTTTGCGACGCATTTGGGATTGCCTCATGCTGAATCGGTTCAAAAGAGGCGCTGCTGAGTGTACTGCTTCAGTCAATACGCTTCATACTATTACTTTGAGTATTCGGTTTGTCCGACAGTTTTTCAACCGTAAAGTGCCTGGTGTGTGATCAGAATCCGGTGCCCAGGGGTAAATATTTAAGGAACCATGACTTTTATGGTTTTATGTCCGGGTTACTTGAAACCACATTCCGTGAACTTACAGGCCTGAATCCAGTCGCAGGAGCATGATGCGAAACTCTTTAAACACCCGTTGGCGACGATGGATCAATCGTCGCATTCCAAGAGCCGACAGCCAGATTCTCAGCCAGAAGAACATTTTTATTCTGCCTACGGCGGCTGGTGTGGTGTATGGTTTGTTGCTGTTGATCATGCTGGTTACCGGGATCAACTACCAGAACAGTCTTATCTATCTGCTCACGTTTCTTCTCGGCGCCGTGTTTGTGGGGGCCATGCACCAGACCCACAGAAATCTTTCCGGTCTTTCCGTTGCCCTGGTCCGGCCCGGTGAGGGCCGGGCGGGCGATGACGTTCCGTTTTTACTGCGAGTCACCGCAGGTAAGGATGCTGGCCTCGGTCTTGTCTTGTCGGTCGAGGATTCATCGGTTGAGGGCGTGCACGTTTCCCCCGGTGAATCCCGGGATGTGGTACTGCCGGTGCCGTCTGCCCATCGCGGCTATCTTCGCCCGGACCGGATTCGTGTCGAAACTCGTTTTCCGTTCGGGCTTTTAAAGGCCTGGTCCTGGCTGCGTCCGGCATCTGCGGGAGTGGCGTTTCCGAGGCCTTTGCCAGCACCTGATACCGGGGGAACCGTGCACGATGGTAGCGAAGCGGCTTCGTCCGCGCCCGTGGCCGGCCAGGACAATGCCGATCTTCGTCCCTGGCGTGAAGGTGATATGAGCCAGCGGGTTATGTGGAAACGCTTTGCACGTACGGGCCAGATGATTGTGGCCGACTGGCAGGGCGAGCAGGGCAGTCCGCACTGGCTGGATTTTCATGCCTTTCCGGGTGTTGATACCGAGTTGCGGCTGAGTTATCTGGCCTGGATGGTGGCAGACCGGGTTCAGAAAAACGCAAGGTTTGGTCTCAGTTTGCCCGGCGATACCATTGAGCCGGACAGTGGTTCACTGCATGGAGAACGTTGTCTGCGCGCGCTTGCGGTGTGGGGCGAGCAACCGCCGAGGGATCCAGATGGTCAGCCTTTTGGTACTCGTCAAACCGAGAATGCGAAAGCGGGAGTGTCTGCATGAGCACGATCATGGCCAGAGTTTTCTCCGCAAAGCCGGCAGAACAGGCACCGATCGAAGCCACCCCAGCTAACGCACTGTTGTGGCTGATTGCCAGTTTTGCGCTGCTTCTGGTTCCCCAGTGGGATCGGCTGCCCTGGTGGCTCATTGCAGCCTGTGCCGTGCTGGCGTGTTGGCGCTGGTTGGCGCAAAAGGGCCGGGTAAAACTGCCGGGGCGGCTGCTGCGCACCGGAATCATGGTGGCTCTGATTGGCGTCTACGTGGCCACCGTGCAGGGGCGCTTCACAGTGGATACCGCCGCCTCGTTCTTCGTGTTGGCCGTTGGGCTGAAATGGCTCGAAACCCGGTCCGCCAGGGATTTTTATGTGCTCTTTTTTATTCAGGTCTATCTCGCGGCCGTGAACTTCCTGTTCAAGCAGGACATTGCCTGGGCGTTACTGACCTTCGCGGCCATTGGCTGCCTGATGGTGGGCCTGCAGATTCTCAACGCGCCGGATCTACCCGGGAGCCTGAGGGCTGGCTGGAAGCGCCTGGGTTTACTGGTACTGAAAACCCTTCCGGTGGTTGTGCTGCTTTTCGTGTTTTTTCCGCGCATGGCGCCGCTCTGGAGTGTGCCACTGGTTTCTGGGGAGGCCCGCAGCGGGATTTCTGACACCATGCGCCCGGGCGATATTTCCAATCTGGCCCAGAGCAGTGAAAGGGCGTTCCGGGTAACTTTCGGGGGCGAGTCGCCACCGTATCGGGAGCGTTACTGGCGGGGGCTGATTCTCGACTATCTGGACGACGAAACCTGGCGCCAGAGGGACTCCGATGGTTTTCGGCGACCCGCAAGAGTAGACAACGATGGCGGCGTCGGGCCGTTGCAAAGTAATGAATACGATATCCTGATGGAGCCGACAGACCAGCGCTGGGCGTTTGCTCTGGAGAGCTCGGTAGCCGTCTCAGGTAACGTGGTAAGTACGCCGGAGGATTTGTTCCGCTTTCAGCGCCCCGCCGACAGCCCGGTGCGTTATCGCCTGGCCCGGGTTTCCGCTGTGCCAGCGCCGGCTGAGGCCCTTTCCCCGGCAGAAACGCGGCGCTATCTCCAGCTTCCTCCGTCCGGCAACCCCCGGGCCAGGGAGCTGGCGCGCGAACTGTCTACCGACCTGTCCCATTCAGAGGTCGTCAACACGTTGCTCCGGCGTTTTCGGGAGCAAGCCTACTTCTATACGTTGCGCCCCCCCACCATGCCGGATGATGGTATCGATGCGCTGTTGTTTGATGAAAAACGGGGTTTTTGTGCTCACTATGCCGGTGCGGCAACCTTTGTCTTCCGGGCCGCCGGGATACCGGCCCGAATTGTTGTTGGTTACCAGGGCGGCGACGCCGGGGCTGGTGGGGATTACCTCATTGTCCGTCAGTACGATGCCCACGCCTGGGTGGAGGTGTGGCTGGAAGGCCAGGGCTGGGTGAGGGTGGACCCGACAGCTGCCATTGCGCCAAGCAGGATTGAATCCGGATTGCGGGATGCGGTGGCCGATGAGGGCTCTTTCCTGGAAAATGATCTGACTTCGCCCCAACGTTACGGCGATGTCGCGGTTCTGCAATGGGCGTCGCTCCAGCTCGATCGCATCAATTATCACTGGCAGCGTTGGGTGGTGGGTTACCAGGGCCAGAGCCAGATGGATCTGATGTCCCGATTGCCGGGCAATTTCGGACTCAAGGAACTTGGCTACCTGACGGCCGGATTGGTTGGCGTCGCCCTGCTGATCGCAGGTGTCGTCTCGGCTCTTTCGATTCGCCGCCGCGCCCGCAAGGATGCTTTCGGCAGGGTGGTTGTGGCCTGGCATCGGCTGTGTGAGCAGGTGGGAGTGCCAGTCCGTACCGGTGAAACCCCGGCGACACTGGCAGAACGCCTGTCGGAGGCGCGCCCGGAAGTTGAATCGTCCGCGCGCCTCTTTGCCCGGGCCGTTAACAGCCATTACTATACGGCCTCAACTCAGGAAGTTTCCGCGCACGAAGCGCGCAGGCTTGCCCGGCTATTGAAAACGATGAAACGGCAGTTGCGCCGTAAACCTGAACCCGCTTCACGGACGCTCCGACATGACTGATATTGCGAAGGACATGCCCTGGCTCGGCCGCGCCTGGAACACGGTTCAGCAACGCCTTGCCCAGGATCGGTTGCCTCACGCGCTGCTGGTCGTTGGTGAGCAGGGCGTCGGGAAAAGGGCGTGGGCAGAAGCGGTCGCTGGGCTGCTGTTGTGCGACCAGCAGGTCGGGCTCGACAACGGAGCACCGATTGCGTGTGGTCAGTGTCGCCAGTGTCAGTTGATCGCGGCGAACAGCCATCCCGATGTCCGGGTGTATTCACCGGAAAAGTCCCGGATGGTGAAAGTGGATCAGATCCGCGCGCTGTCGACGTTTGCCGTGGCCTCGCCGCAGGTTGCACACCGCAAGGTGGCCATTGTCGACCGGGCGGACCAGCTCAACATAAACGCCGCCAATGCCCTGCTGAAAACCCTGGAAGAGCCCTTGCCGGATGTGACTCTGTTGCTGCTTCAGGAAAGCGGGCGGCAGGTACTTCCCACCATACGATCCCGCTGCCAGGCCCTGACCATACCGTTGCCTGATACCGAGGATGCCGGGCGATGGCTGTCTGCCCGGGTATCCGAGTTGGAGGAATCCACCCGCCCGTCGCCAGACACTCTGGCCAAAAGTCTGATGCTGGCGGGTAATGCTCCCAGGCTGGCGCTGGAGTATGCCACTGGCGAGTTTCTTGCGCAGAGGGATGAGGCCTTCGAGGCATTTCGACAGTTCATGAAAGGTCAGATGACGGTGGGGGATGCCGCCCGCCGCTTCAAAACGCTGGGGCTGGACGATACATTATGGTTGTTTGAAAGTTGGGCTGCCGACCTGGCTCGGTGCAGTGCCGGGGGCGAAGTTCAGGACCCGGAGGCAGCAGACATGTTGGGCTATCTGGCCAGATCCAACCCGCCGTGGCGCGCTCATCAATTGCTGGAGCGGGTTCGGGAAAGCCGGAGTGCGGGCATATATAACGCAAGCCCGGAGCTTGAGGCCACTCAGCTTCTACTGGCCTGGCGGGAGTTGATGCCCCGGAAGCGGCAGACAACGTGAGCGTTGTTCAGGATCAACTGCTATCATTGCGAAATATCAGTAAATTTGCGTAAAAGGTATTTGATATGGGGCCCGGATTCGGAGCACGCAGCGGTATTCTAACCCTGACGATCAAGGACAAGGCGGTTCTCTATGCGGCGTACATGCCCTATATCCGTCAGGGAGGCCTGTTTATTCCTACTCAGAAGCAATATCAGCTGGGCGATGAGGTGTTTCTGCTGCTCAACCTGATGGATGAGCCGGAGAAAATCCCGGTGGCTGGCAAGGTGATCTGGATTACCCCCAAGGGTGCGCAGGGAAACCGGGCCGCAGGCATTGGCGTGCAGTTCAATGGCGATGACGAAACTGCCCGCACCAAGATTGAATCCTACCTGGCCGGCTCGCTGAGTTCCGATCGTCCCACTCACACCATGTAAGGCCGCTACCGAATGACGGAGACCTCGTTACCCGGTAGCGTTCCAGAACCACAGGCCGGTTGCCATGAAATGCACTGGCCCCTGGATAACATAACTCTTTCGGGTCTGACCTGGCCGAACTCCAGCGAGGAAAGCTCTCGACCACCGGCTATCCTTCTGCACGGCTGGCTCGACAACGCCATGTCCTTTGCCCGACTGGCGCCGTTGTTGGCCGAGAACACCACGGTACATGCGGTGGATATGGCAGGGCACGGACACTCGGGCCACCGGCCGCCGGGTTACAGCTATTGGCTAATGGACTACGTCGGCGATCTTTCCGAACTCGTGGAACGGCATTTTCCTGAAAGCGAACGTTACCCTCTGGATCTTGTGGGGCATTCTCTCGGCGGGATTGTCTGCGCACTTTACGCCGCCGCATTCCCGGAACGGGTGCGCAGACTGGTGATGATTGACAGTTTGGGCGCGCTCAGTCGGCCAGCACGTGAGACGATCCCCCAGTTGCGGCGGGCATTACAGAAACGCAGGGCTGGTTCGGCTGCTCCGGCGGTCTATCCGGATATTCAGAGCGCGGCCCGAATCCGTGAGGGCGGGCTGAGCCCCCTGAGCCCCGAGGCGGCAAGAACGCTGGTGCCCAGGAACATGCGTACGGAAACTGGCGGGTTTATATGGCGCACGGATGCCCGTTTACGCCACCCTACACCGTTGATGATGACCGAAGAACAGGTGAGGGCGTCTTTGTCTTCCATCCAGACGCCCACTTTATTCGTAAGGGCAGAAGAAGGGTTGCTGGTTTCCCGCGGCGGGCTCGATAGTCGTGCCGGTCTGGTCCCCAACCTTGAAACAGTCGATGTGCCCGGTGGGCATCATTGTCATCTTGACGGGGAGGTGACTCCCGTTGCCGAAGCGATTAACAGGTTTCTCTTACATGATTGATCGTGGTAATTCCTCGATGGTCGGTGCGCTGGCCGGCCTTGTATGGTTATGTTTTACCATTCCTGCAATGGCGGCGTGGCCTGAAGACGCGCCAGCCCCTTTTCCGCAATCAACGCTTGAATCCACGGTCGAGATACAGTCTGCTGGCCACCTGGTGCTTTTTAGTCCGGTTCGGGAAATTCGTGATGAAATCCGGTCCGAGTCCATGGCTCGCTTGCCGGTGCAGGGTCAGGGTCAGCTGTTTCAAATCTCTCGTGACGCCACACGTCAGGCTGCGAGGGCTCATTACTACCAGCAGTTATCTGAAGGTGGCGCGAAAATCCTGTTTGAGTGTGCAGGCATCGCCTGTGGCCGGAGTAATGTCTGGGCCAACCAGATCTTCCAGCAGTCTCGTCTTCTGGGAAGGGATGCCACCCACGATTACCTTGTTGCCGCCACAACGGCAGACGACGGGCAGCAGTGGTTGACCCTTGTTTACACGGTGACAAGAGGCAACCTGCGGGAGTATGTCTGGGTTGAGCATCTGAATGTTGGTTTCGGTACGGCCATTCCGGGGTATACCATTGGCGCAGGCCCGATAAAGGGGCCTTTGGTGGTACCGTGGTCAGGTGGAGTGACATTTCGATTTGAGTGGTCGGCAGATGACCGGCGAACCCTGAATGACTGGGCTCAGGATGGTACGGAAGTGGTGCTCGCCTCGTTCACCGATCTGGAGCAGGGCGAGTCGCTCGAAGGTGCCTTGACACGGTCCCGCGCTGCGGCCGAAAGCCTGGCGGCCCTGCTGGGCAAATCGGGCATTTCGCAGAGTCAGATACGCATTGTCCCGGTTGGGCCGGTCGTCCAGATAAACGATCCGATTCGGCAGGGTAACCGGGTTGAGGTTCTGGTTATCAAGAGGTAAGGAAATGGCAGAAAAGGATAGCCCGGAAAAGGAAACGTCCGGTAGAACCGCAGCCGCACAGGATGGCGTCACGTCGGTAGTGACCAGTTCTGGTATTTCTGCGGCATCAGCGCCGGCCAGTACCGAGCGCATGGAGCCATTGCCTGGCAAGGGCAAAACCGTTGCACTCACCCTTGGTAGCGGCGGCGCCCGTGGCTATGCCCACATCGGTGCGATTGAAGTCCTTCAGGAACGTGGTTACGAGATCGTTGCCATCTCCGGCTGCTCCATGGGCGCCCTGATCGGTGGCATGTACGGCGCCGGCAAGATGAAAGACTACAAGGACTGGGTGACCGGGCTCGGCCAGTTCGATGTCTTGCGGTTGCTGGATGTGACCTTCACTTCTGTCGGCGCTATTCGTGGAGAGAAAGTCTTTTCGGTGGTGCGGGATATTCTAGGCGATACGCGTATTGAGGATCTGCCCATTGCTTACACCGCCGTAGCAACAGATCTTCTGGCCCATAAAGAAATCTGGTTTCAGGAAGGCCCGCTGGACCAGGCTATCCGCGCCTCCATTGCCATACCCAGCGTGGTGACGCCTCTGGTGCTCAACGGCCGGGTACTGGTGGATGGCGCACTGCTCAATCCATTGCCTATTATTCCCACCATCTCAGCCCATGCAGATCTGGTGATGGCCGTTAACCTGAGCGGTGAGGATGATCAACAAAGGCGCATTCCAGACGCTGCGTTTGCTCCGGAAGAAACCAGTAGCGATATGGAGGAATGGGTCGATGCCATTCGCGAAAAGGCGTCCCGCTGGTTTGATTGGGATACCCTGAAAACGCTGGGTTCCCGAAAACCGGAAAGTGGCGAGTCGCCGGAACAGAAAATAAGCCGGGAAATGGCAAAGAAAACAGCACCCGAGAAAAAGCGTGAAGAGGAATCGGGGCGGTCCAGGCATCGTGACGAGCACGAGACCATTGACTGGGACAAGCTGGGCATTGGCAAATTCGACGTAATGAACCTGACCATCGAGACCATGCAAAGCGCGTTAGTGCAGTACAAGATTGCCGGCTACCCACCGGATCTGTTGGTTAACATTCCCAAGAATGCCTGCAGAAGCTACGACTATCACAAGGCCCCGGAGCTGATACAGCTGGGCCGGGAGCGGATGTTGGCCGCCCTGGACCGGTTTGAACAAAGCCGCAGCAGCTCCGGCCCGCTGGCTCTCTGAGCCACAAGAGCTGCAGCCCGCGCCGCAATGCGCGTATAATGCCGCGCACCATTAGCCAGACCAGGAAGCTAAGTTTTGACCAGTCCCGTTGACGATCTGCACTCCATCCGTGACCTGCTTCGGTTCACGGTTTCCCGTTTTGCGGCTTCGCCAATCTACTTTGGCCATGGCACTGATAACGTCTGGGATGAGGCCGTTCAGCTTGTATTGCGCAGCCTGCATCTACCGCTGGAAAACAACAATCTGTTTCTGGATGCGCGACTGACCCGTTCAGAGCGGGAACTGATTCTCGAGCGCGTAGAGCGTCGGGTCAACGAGCGTATTCCGATTGCTTACCTGCTTGGCGAAGCCTGGTTTATGGGGATGCCGTTCAACGTTGATGAGCGCGTTCTGGTTCCCCGTTCGCCGATTGGCGAACTGCTGGAGAACGGTCTCCAGCCCTGGTTGGGCGCTACGCAGGTTCAACGAATTCTGGATTTGTGTACTGGCAGCGGCTGTATCGGTATTGGCGCGGCGACGGTTTTTGACGAGGCGGAAGTGGATCTGTCTGATGTTTCGGCGGATGCCCTCGCCGTAGCTGAGTCCAATATTGAACTTCATGGACTGGAGGGTCGCGTACGCGCGATTCAGTCGGATGTTTTCGACAACATTGAAGGTCGCTACGACGTAATCGTCAGTAATCCGCCTTATGTGGATGCGGAAGACCTTGCAGACATGCCGGCCGAGTATCACCATGAGCCCGAACTGGGCCTGGCTGCCGGAGACGATGGGCTGGACATTGCCCACCGCATAGTTGCCCAGGCTGCCGATTACCTCACCGACGACGGACTCCTGATTGTGGAGGTTGGCAACTCCTGGGGTGCCATGGATGATGCCTACCCGGATTTGCCGTTAACCTGGCTGGAATTCGAGAACGGCGGCGATGGCGTATTCCTGGTCACTGCCCGGGATCTGCGTGAATGGCAGGCCCGAAAGAGCTAAGATCGTAAATTACAAAACCTGTATAAAGTGCTGAATTATGTCGGGAAATACATTCGGAAAGCTGTTCACCGTCACCACCTTTGGTGAAAGTCACGGCGCGGCCCTGGGCTGCATTATCGACGGTTGCCCTCCGGGCTTGGAGCTGTCAGAAGAGGATATGCAGCGGGACCTGGATCGCCGCAAACCCGGTACTTCCCGGCATACGACCCAGCGTCGTGAGGCGGACGAGGTTCGGATTCTGTCTGGTGTGTTTGAGGGCAAAACCACGGGCACACCGATTGGTCTGATTATCGAAAACACCGACCAGCGTTCCAAGGACTATTCCAAGATTGCTGCCCAGTTCCGCCCGGCCCACGCAGACTACACCTATCACCACAAGTACGGTGCCCGGGATTATCGTGGGGGTGGCCGCTCTTCCGCCAGGGAAACCGCCATGCGGGTTGCTGCCGGCGCCGTCGCCCGGAAGTTTCTTGAGCAGCGTCTCGGGATCAAAGTTCGGGGTTATCTTTCCCAGTTAGGGCCGATCAAGGCAGACAAGCTGGATTGGGAGCAGGTTCACCAGAATCCGTTCTTTTGTCCGGATGCAGACAAGGTCTCCGAAATGGAAGCCTACATGGATGCTTTGCGTAAGGAAGGGGATTCGATTGGCGCCCGCATCAATGTGGTTGCGGAGGGGGTTCCTCCAGGCCTCGGTGAGCCGATTTTTGATCGTCTGGATGCCGATCTTGCCCACGCCCTGATGAGCATCAACGCGGTCAAGGGTGTGGAGATCGGTGCCGGTTTTGATTGCATCGAGCAGAAAGGAACAGAACACCGGGATGAGATGACGCCAGAAGGCTTCCTTTCCAACAATGCCGGTGGTGTACTGGGCGGCATTTCCTCCGGTCAGCCGATTGTTGCCAGTATCGCCCTTAAGCCAACATCAAGCTTGCGGTTGCCCGGCAAGGGTATTGATGTAGACGGCAACCCGGTGGAGGTGATCACCACTGGTCGGCACGACCCCTGTGTAGGTATCCGCGCGACGCCCATCGCCGAGGCCATGATGGCGATCGTCCTGATGGACCATTACCTGCGTCATCGCGGTCAGAACGGCGATGTAGAAGTCACCACGCCGGTCCTCGGCCAGCTCTGATTTCGGGGAGGCGCTACCATCTACTGGCGGCTGTCGAACCTCTATTTCTGGTTTTTCGCCCTCCTTGGAGGGCTTTTGCCCTATTGGTCCCTCTATCTTGAGGGGCAGGGCTACTCCTATCTCCAGATTGCCACATTGATGGCGACCATCCAGCTAACCAAGATCGTCGCACCCAGCGTTTGGGGTTACATCGGTGACCGGACCGGCCAGCGGGTCCGCCTGGTACGATTTGGTGCTATTTTCGGCTCGCTGTTTTTCGCCGGCGTGTTTCTGGAACCCGGTTTCTACGGTCTGTTGCTGGTCATGCTGGTGTTCACCTTTTTCTGGAACGCCATTTTGCCGCTGTATGAAGTCATTACCTTGCGGGTACTCGGCAAGCACCGGGACAAGTACGGCAAGGTTCGTCTTTGGGGCTCTGTAGGATTTATCGGAGCAGTGGCTCTGATCGGCGGGCTACTGGAACTGGTGGAGATTCAGTACTTGCCGTGGCTGTTATTGCCGGTATTCGCAGGGATTGCCGTCTCGGCATTTCTGGTACCTTCCGAGCGTGGTGAGCGCAAACAGCAATCCGCACCTGTCGGTAGCCTGAAAGCAATTGTCACTCATCCGGCTGTGATTGCTTTTTTCGCGATGAATTTTCTGCTTCAGGTATCACATGGTGCCTACTACACCTTCTTCAGTATCCACCTGGAACAGCATGGATACGGCAAGCTGGCTATCGGGTTGCTGTGGTCACTCGGAGTCATCGCAGAGATAGGCTTGTTTCTGATTATGCACAGGCTATCCCGGCGTTTTAGTGTACGGCAGGTGGTGCTGGGGGCGCTGGTGCTGACGATGATCCGCTGGGGCCTGATTGCCGAGCTTACGTCGGTATTGCCGGTACTGATCTTTGCCCAACTGCTGCATGCGGCTTCTTACGGCGCGTTGCATGCAGTATCAGTCCAATACATTCAGGGCTTTTTCGGTAAACACCATCATGGCCAGGGTCAGGCTCTATACAGTGGCCTGACCTTCGGCGCCGGCGGGGCGCTCGGTGCATGGTTATCCGGTTTCCTGGTGGATGGTTTCAGTACCTCCGCGGCGTTCTGGGGTGGTGCCGCCGCAATGGCCCTTGCGATTATCGTGACCTGGCGGGGCTTGCAGCCGCCGCCGGAACCCCAGCTAGCTCATTGACCGGACTCTGGTCGCGTTTCTTCCTGTTCCACTATCTGCAGCATTGCCTGTGCGGCACTGCCCAGTTGTCGTCGGGACAGTGCCACGGCACCCAGAACCCGGGTAACAGGGTGGGGCACTTCAAGCACTTTCAGGCTGTTATCGAGCATGCTGACCGGCAAAATGCTCCACCCAAGGCCAACGCTTACCATCATTTTGATGGTTTCCAGATAGTTGGTTGGCATGAGGGGTTTCAGGGTGAGGTTGGCTTCCAGGAACAGACGGCTGACCACCCGGTAGGTGGCGGTACTGGTATCCGGTAGCAGCGCGGGGTGTGGCGCGAGGTCAGAAAGTTCAGGACTCGCCAGTGCTGCGAGAGGGTGTTCTTTCCCAACCACGAAGGCCATTGGGTCTGGCCACTGGGCGAGGATGGAGAACTCCGGATTCATGCTGTCGCTGAGGGTCACAAAGGCCAGTTCAGCATTGCGTTTATTCATCTGGTCGTAGGCGGCATCGGATTCCATGAATTGCAGATGCAGATCCACTTGAGGGTATTCCCGACGGTAGCGGCGCAGCCAGTTGGGCAGGTGGTGCAGGCCGATGTGGTGGCTGGCGATGGCGTGGAGTTCGCCTCCGATGCTGGCGGCGCTGGTGGTCAGGGCCATGCGGGCGTTGTGGATTTCGTCGAGGATTTTGCGGGCATGGGGGAGGAGCCTTGTGCCGGCTTCGGTCAGGCGGATTTCGCGGTTGCTGCGGTCGATCAGTCGGGTGTCCAGTTGGGTTTCCAGGGCGGCCAGGCGTTTGCTGATGGCTGGCTGTGTCAGGTGCAGGGTTTCAGCGGCTTCCGAGAAGGAACCCTGGTCGACGATTGTCAGGAATGCTTTTAAGGAGTTTGCATCCATTGGGCAGAACCTTTGACGTTGGTGTGAGCGCGGGTTCGGGTGGCCTCTCCCGAAAACCGCTACAAGCACATCCATGTGCGCTTCTCTCCGGCCATCCATGGCCTTCGACATTTTCGGGAGAGGCCACCCAAACCCGCTATCGGTGAACACAGCATGCCGTCTGGTAACAAATGCAAGCAGCCGAGCAGAAAGTACGGGGCGTGACCAGGAGGGTGTGGCTTTTCAAAACCGTTGAGGGCCAAGGACGGCCCGAAACGAGCCCACAGGGATGTGCTTGTAGGCGTGTTTTGAAAAGCCACACCCTTCTGGTTGCGTCTTGCACCGATGTGAAAGTTTATGGTGATTCCTTAGAGGAATGCAAAGCATAAAAAACATGAATTGAGGTTATTCGTGACGCAGGGGTATGATGTCACCATTCGAAGCAGAAACAGAAACCCCCAGAGAGTGAGAGAGAATCATGGCGGGCAAGACCTTATACGACAAATTGTGGGACGACCATTTGGTCAAGCAGCGGGACGATGGTTCTGCGTTGATTTACATTGATCGTCAATTGTTGCACGAAGTGACATCACCTCAGGCCTTTGAAGGGCTTCGTCTGGCTAACCGCAAGCCTTGGCGGATTGATGCCAACATCGCCACGCCGGATCATAACGTACCGACCACGGATCGTGACAAAGGCATCGACGGTATTGTGGATCCGGTCTCCCGCACTCAGGTGGAGACGCTGGACAAGAACTGTGACGAGTTCGGTATTCTCGAGTTCAAGATCAAGGATCAGCGTCAGGGTATCGTGCATGTGATTGGGCCGGAGCAGGGCGCGACTTTGCCGGGCATGAGCATTGTCTGCGGTGATTCTCATACTTCTACTCACGGCGCTTTTGGCTGTCTGGCTCATGGTATCGGCACGTCTGAAGTGGAGCATGTTCTGGCGACCCAGTGCCTGGTCCAGAAGAAGATGAAGAACATGCTGGTACAGGTGAACGGCAAGCTGGGCGCAGGTGTGACCGGTAAGGATGTGGTTCTGGCGATCATCGGCAAGATTGGTACCGCCGGTGGTACCGGTTACGCCATTGAATTTGGTGGCGAGGCGATCCGTGGTTTGAGCATGGAAGGCCGGATGACCATTTGTAATATGTCCATCGAAGCCGGTGCCCGGGTGGGTATGGTGGCAGTGGATGACACCACCATCGAGTATGTCAAAGGTCGTCCGTTTTCGCCCAGGGGTGAGACCTGGGACAAGGCGGTTGAATATTGGCGCACGCTCCACAGCGACGATGATGCGGTGTTCGACAAAGTGGTTGAGCTTGATGGTTCCGCCATTCAGCCTCAGGTGAGCTGGGGCACGTCGCCGGAGATGGTGGTTGGTGTAGAGGGCGCGGTGCCGGATCCTGCGAAGGAAGAGGATCCCATCAAGCGCGAGGGGATCGTCCGCGCGTTGAAGTACATGGGGCTTCAACCGAATCAGAAGATTACCGATATCCAGCTGGATCGCGTGTTTATCGGTTCCTGCACCAATAGCCGGATTGAGGATCTGCGGGAAGCTGCGGCGGTGGTTAAGGGCCGCAAGGTGGCTGCGAGCCTCAAGCAGGCGATGGTGGTTCCGGGTTCCGGTCTGGTCAAAGCCCAGGCGGAGCAGGAAGGTCTCGACAAGGTCTTTATCGAGGCGGGTCTGGAGTGGCGTGACCCGGGTTGTTCCATGTGTCTGGCCATGAACGCCGACAAGCTGGGGCAGGGCGAGCATTGTGCGTCTACCTCCAACCGGAACTTCGAAGGTCGCCAGGGCTTTGGTGGCCGTACCCACCTGGTGAGTCCGGCGATGGCCGCCGCGGCAGCGGTAACTGGCCACTTCGTTGATGTCCGTGAATTGATGAACTGAGCCACAGGAGAGAGACCATGCGAGCATTTACGCAACACCAGGGCATTGTTGCCCCCATGGACCGTTCCAATGTGGACACGGACATGATCATTCCCAAGCAGTTTCTGAAGTCCATTAAACGTACGGGCTTTGGCCCGAACCTGTTCGATGAGCTGCGTTATCTGGATGAAGGCAAGCCGGATCAGGATTGCGCCAACCGTCCCCTGAATCCAGACTTCGTGCTGAATCAGGATCGCTACAAAAACGCCAGTGTGTTGCTGGCCCGGACCAATTTTGGCTGTGGTTCCAGTCGTGAGCACGCACCCTGGGCGCTGGATGATTTCGGTTTCCGGGTGATTATTGCCCCGAGTTTTGCTGACATCTTCTACAATAACTGCTTTAAGAATGGCTTGTTACCCATTGTTTTAGATGAGGAAGTGGTTGATAAGCTGTTCCGGCAAACCGAAGAGAATGAAGGCTATCAGCTGACGGTCGATCTTGAAGCGAAAACGGTGACGACGCCTGGTGGCGAGTCGTTCAGCTTCGATGTGGACGATTTTCGCCGTCATTGCCTGCTGAATGGTCTGGATGACATTGGCGTGACCCTGGAGGATGCGGATACCATTCGCGCTTATGAAGAATCCCGGCGCAAGACCGCTCCCTGGCTGTTTACTACTGGAAACTGATTAACAAGGAATTGGATTATGTCCCGTAATGTATTGCTCCTGCCGGGCGACGGCATTGGTCCGGAGATCGTGGCAGAAGCGGAGAAGGTTCTGCATAAGGTGAATGACCAGTTTGGTCTGGGGCTGAGTTTTGAATCTGCCCTCGTTGGTGGTGCGGCGATTGACGAGACCGATACGCCGCTGCCTGAAGAAACCCTGGAGAAGGCCCGTAAGGCTGACGCGATCCTGCTGGGGGCCGTAGGCGGCCCAAAGTGGGACAGCCTGCCGATGGCGAAGCGCCCGGAGAAGGGGCTGCTGGGTCTGCGTTCCAATCTTGAGCTGTTTGCCAACCTGCGTCCGGCCATTCTGTATCCGCAGCTGGCGTCTGCCTCGTCTCTCAAGCCGGAAGTGGTTTCAGGGCTGGATATTCTGATCGTGCGCGAGCTGACCGGTGGTATCTATTTTGGTCAGCCTCGCGGCGTGCGTGAACTGGAAAGCGGTGAGCGCCAGGGCTACAACACCTACCAGTACACCGAGTCCGAGATTCGGCGTATTGGCCGGGTTGCCTTTGAGGCGGCCCAGCAGCGGGGCAAGAAGTTGTGTTCGGTTGACAAGGCCAACGTGCTGGAAGTGACCGTGCTGTGGCGGGAAATCATGGAAGACCTGAAGCGGGAATATCCTGATGTGGAGCTTTCCCATATGTACGTGGATAACGCTGCCATGCAGCTGGTCCGTGCGCCGAAGCAATTCGACGTGATTGTGACTGGCAACATGTTTGGTGATATTCTTTCTGACGAAGCGGCAATGCTCACCGGTTCTATTGGCATGCTTCCCTCAGCGTCACTGAATTCCGACAAGCAGGGTATGTATGAGCCGTGTCACGGCTCGGCGCCGGATATTGCCGGGCAGGGCATTGCCAACCCGCTGGCTACCATCCTCAGTGCTGCAATGATGTTGCGTTACAGCCTGAATGAGGAGAAAGCTGCCCTGGCCATCGAGGCGGCGGTCAGCAAGGTGCTGGACCAGGGGCTGCGTACCGCCGACATTATGTCGGAAGGCGGTCAGAAGGTATCTACCCGCGACATGGGTGAAGCGGTTCTGAACGCGCTTTAACGCACCACTGGTTTACTTAATCGAGACCCGACAACGGCAGGATGCAGCCGTTGCGGGATCATCCATCCTGTCCCTGCCAGCGATAACGGTAGCGGGCGGGCATAAAACGAGGTTCAAAGGTCGCACATGAAGCGAGTTGGACTTGTAGGTTGGCGTGGCATGGTGGGCTCGGTCCTCATGCAGCGCATGCGCGAAGAAAATGATTTTGCCGACATCGATCCGGTGTTTTTTACCACTTCCCAGGCAGGGAAGCCGGCCCCGGACGTAGGCAAAGACGGCGTTCCACCACTGCAGGACGCGTTCGATATCGACATCCTCAAGGGAATGGATGTGATCGTTACCTGTCAGGGCGGCGATTACACCACCGAGGTTTACCAGAAGCTGCGTGATGCAGGCTGGGACGGTTACTGGATTGATGCGGCATCCACCCTGCGTATGGTCGATCACTCTGTGATCGTGCTGGATCCGGTTAACCGAAACGTGATCGATGCGGCCCTGGATAAGGGCGTAAAGGATTATATCGGCGGTAACTGCACCGTGAGCCTGATGATGCTGGCCCTGGGTGGCCTGCTGGAGCAGGATCTGATCGAGTGGGTGTCTCCGATGACGTACCAGGCAGCGTCCGGTTCTGGTGCCCAGAATATGCGGGAACTGTTGAACCAGATGGGCACGCTGAATGAGAGCGTCAAATCTGAGCTGGCTGATCCGTCTTCCGCCATCCTCGAAATCGATCGCAAGGTGACCGATACCATGCGTTCCGGCGATTTCCCTACCGAGCATTTTGGTGTGCCGCTGGCGGGCAGTCTGATTCCGTTTATCGACAAGCAGCTCGATAACGGCATGAGCAAGGAAGAGTGGAAAGCGGGCGTCGAGACCAACAAGATTCTGGGTCGTAGTGACAATCCGATTCCTATCGATGGTATCTGTGTGCGCATTGGCGCCATGCGGTCCCACAGTCAGGCGCTGACCATCAAGCTGAAGAAAGATCTGTCGGTTTCCGAAATCGAAGGCATTCTGGCCAAGGCCAACGACTGGGTAAAGGTCATTCCCAATGATCGCGATGCCACCATGCAGGAGCTCACTCCGGCGAAAGTGACCGGCACATTGAGCATTCCGATTGGTCGTATTCGCAAGTTGTCTATGGGGCCAGAATACATTTCCGCTTTCACAGTGGGTGACCAGTTGCTGTGGGGTGCTGCAGAACCGCTGCGTCGGATGCTGCGAATCCTTCAGGAACGTTAAAAAGTGTTACACAGCGGTAATTAATGCCAACTGTGTCCGGTTTTTTGCAAGCCGGTCAGGGGCGGAGGCTGATTTCAGCGTCCGCCCCTGTTATTTTCAAGGGCGCTAAGGAGTTCCGCCCGATAGATAAAAAAACGGTGCAAGGATTGCAGCTGATTGATTGATAAAACGGGTTTTATCAACAATACTTGCCAAACCGAACGGTATAATTGCGATATAAAAACGAGAAATAACAAGGCGAAAGTCATCCAACCTCGTCCGATTCTGTTGAGATACGGCAGTAAAGAATAACGGAGACTGGAAAGGAATAAGCATGAAGGTACGCAAGCTTGCGGTTGCCCTGGCGCTGGCGGGAGGGCTCGGCTCTGGAATGGCTCAGGCGCTTGGACTTGGAGAAATTGAGCTCCAGTCCTGGCTGAATGAGCCACTGGATGCAGAAATATCACTGAATCAGAGTCGCGGTGTTGATCCCGGTGAAGTGTTCGTCAATGTGGCACCGGAGGCCGCCTATGAGCGCGTCGGCCTGGACCGCCACCAGTTTCTGAGTCAATTAAGGTTTGAAGTGGTTACCGGGACGGATGGCAACCTGGCCATCAATGTTTCCTCCCGGGCGCCGGTACGCGAGCCGTATCTGAATTTCCTCCTCGAGCTGACCTGGCCCAATGGTCGCCTGATGCGGGAATATGCCGTGCTGGTCGATCCTCCGGTCTACGCCGAGGAATCTGGTATTGAGGAGCAAGTCAGTGCTCCGGCCACGACAGCCACCCGACAGCAGCCGGCGCGCAGCCAGGAATCTGTCCGCCGTCAGGCGGCAGCCGAAGGCTCCGTGTCGCGGGGCTATCAGGCAGATACGTTTGGTCCGACAGGGCCCTCCGACACACTCTGGACTATTGCCCAGCAGGTACGTCCGGATGGTTCGGTTTCCATGCAGCAGGTTATGCTCGCGATTCAGGATCAGAATCCTAACGCGTTCATTGGTGGGAATATTAACCGCCTGAAGCGTGGTGAGGTGTTGCGGATTCCTTCCCTCGATCAGATTCGGAGCCGTAGCCGCGCTGAAGCCAATCGGGTAGTTGCACAGCAGAACCAGGAATTCCAGTCTCCGAGAACCGTTGATGCAACGGATACCGCCCAGGCTGCGGCAGGACAGGGTGCTACTCAGGCGGCAGCGGGTGATGAGTTGCGCCTGCTGGTTGCCGATGAATCGGAATCCCGGTCTACCGAAGACGGTGGTTCTGCCGGTGGTGATGGTGATCTGCCTGGCGGTGTTGATGCCGGTTCCGCAGTTGCGATGGAAGAACTGGAAGCCGCAAAACGCGAAAATGACGAGCTCAATACCCGTGTCCAGGATCTGCAGGATCAGGTTGAGACCCTGCAGCGGTTGCTGGAGCTGAAGAACAGCCAGCTGGCGGACATGCAGGGTATGGTGTCGGAGGAAGAGTCTCCGGCCCCGACCGACACTGGCGTGACCGAGTCTGACGCTGAACCGGCGACCACACCTGTAGAAGGTGATCTGGGTGCCGGCACCGGCGAAGAACCGGTATCAGACGGCCAGTCTGATGAAGCCGCTGATGGTGAATCGGCCGACACAGCGATGGCGGAAGAAGATAGCGCCATGGCCCCGGACGAAGCTGATATTGCAGGTGAAGAGCCGTTTGGTGGTGATGTCGACGCGAGCGCTGCGGATGAGGTGGTGGCAGAGCAGCCTGCCGTTACCGAGCAGGAATCATCATCTGAACCTGAGCCAGCGGCCGTCCCCCAGGCCCAGCAGCCAAAACCGCAGCAGCCAGTAACCGCGCCTGAAAAGGCATTTCCGGGTAACATTATTGACGGTATTCTGAACAATCCGATGTATCAGATTGCCCTCGGTGGTGGCCTTATCCTTCTGCTTCTGTTGTTGCTGCTCGTGGCACGACGCAATGCCAATCGAGAGAAAGAGTTCTACGACCAGTTGAACAGTGATGAGGGCGAAGGCGGTGATTCGTTCGACCTCAGTCTCGAAGATGAGGGTGAGGCAGAAGCGGAAGCCGGTGATGCCATTGCCGAAGCAGAAACCTATGTTGCCTACGGTCGTCACGATCAGGCAGCCCACGTGCTCGAAAACGCCATTTCACGTGAGCCCAGCCGCACTGATCTGCGCCTGAAGCTGTTGTCGGTGTATGCGGACAATCAGGATCGTGACGCGTTTGAAAAGCAGTACCGTGAAGTTGAAGCGCTGGATGATGAGGCAGCTATCCAGGAAGCTGAATCCCTCCGGGAGCGCCTTGCTGAAGCTGAAGCGATGCCCAGCATCGACGACCTTGAATCCCAACTGCGCTCGGATTCGTTCGGCAGTCAGCCAGAGCAAGAGCCGGCCACCGAGCATGCTTCGGATGACTGGGATATCTCTGACGAGCTGAAAGCTGACGAATTTGAAGCCACTTCAGAGCCCGCTGATGAAAACGAGTTCGGTGAGCTGGAATCCGATGTCAGCAAAGAATCCGATGGCCGGGATGACATGATTGAGTACGATCTGTCCGGCATTGGTGAAGAACCGGAGTCTGAAGACGAGTCCGCCACCGAAACTGATTACGCTTCACTTGATCTGGATTCCGGTCTGGATGAGGCAACCGGGACTTCCGAATCCAAAGAAGAGGACTTCAGTCTGGATTTCGAGTCGGCCTTTGAAGACGACGCACTCGCCGGTTCAGATGAGCCCTCCTTGGAAACCGATGAAGCGGAGCCGGTTGAGGCGGATCAGTCTGGTACCGTTTCGGATCAGGAAGACGATCTTGAGCTGGGCTTCGATCTTGATGACGACCTTGAGCCGACGGAAGAAGAGCCAGTTAAGCCGGAGGACACCGAGGTATCGGATCTGGACCTGGAGTCTGATTCGCTTGACGAGTCCTTCCTGGACGAGCTTGATGCGGAGCTGGATAAGGTTGCCGGCGAGGATGAAGACCCCTCTGAACTGGAGCTCGGCGAATCTGATCTGGATGACCTGGAGCTGGATGTGTCTGATGAAGATCTGGCGCTGATGGAAGAGTTCTCTGATAACGGAGAGCCTGCAGGTCCTCAGGAAGACGAACCATCCCTGGAAGATGAGCTTGGGCTGGAAGATGCGCTCAGCGAATCCGAGGCTGATGAGCCGGGCGTTGACCAGCAGAATCCGGAAGAGCTGGCGGAGCAGACAGAAGAGGTTGCTGAGGCTGAACCGGCTCCTGAAGAGCTGGAGGACGAAGTAGTGCCTGTGGCGTCAGACTCACTCGATGAAGGCTCCACTCGCAGTGATAGCGGGTTGGATATTGATGAGAGCGCTCTGGACGACGAGGATGACTTTGATTTCCTCGCCGGTACCGATGAAGCCGCCACCAAACTTGATCTGGCACGGGCCTACATCGAAATGGGTGACAGCGACGGTGCCAGGGATATTCTGGAGGAAGTTGCTCTTGAGGGTAACGAAGAACAGAAGGCAGAAGCACAAGAGCTTCTTAAAAATCTCTCCTGATTCGTTATAATCAACTAACCGCGGCAAGCGCCGGCCATTGAGCCGGCGTTTTGCTTTTTCAGTGGACAGCAATCGGGTCAGCACTTGTTCCTCACGCCTCAGCCTCTCACCACAGATAACGCCATTGGTAATGGACGGGTTGCCATCATCTTTGAGTACGACGGTCAGGCCTTTCATGGCTGGCAATTGCAGAAGAGTGGCGTGCGTTCGGTGGAGGCAGAACTTTCCCGGGCCGCGGCCCGCGTTGCCGACCATCCGGTCGACCTGGTGTGTGCAGGCCGCACCGACGCCGGCGTGCATGCCAGTTTTCAGGTAGCCCATTTTGACACGCCATCGGTTCGAAACCTTCGTTCCTGGGTCATGGGAATGAACACGGCATTACCTGATGACATTTCTGTGCACTGGGCAGGGAACGGTCAGGGCGATTTTCACGCCAGGTTTTCCGCGATTTACCGACGTTACCGGTATGTGATCTACAATAATCCGGTGCGCCCGGGGATCCAGCGTGGACAGGTGTCCTGGACATTTCGTCCGTTGGATGCCGAAAGAATGCATTGTGCAGCCCAGGCACTGGTCGGCGAGCATGACTTCTCCTCATTTCGCGCTGCCGGTTGCCAGTCCCGGACTCCGGTTCGGTTTCTGGAGCAGATTTCGGTAACCCGATGCGGAGAGTTTGTCGTAATAGATGTGCAGGCCAACGCCTTTCTTCATCATATGGTACGCAATATTGCCGGTGCCTTGATGGCGGTTGGTAATGGTCAGCAGCCTGAAGGCTGGATTGGTGATATTCTGGAACGCCGTGATCGCAAACTTGCCGGTGTGACCGCCCCTCCTTACGGGCTCTACCTGGTGGATGTCGGTTATCCTGAGTCCTTCGGGATTCCCAAGGCATTGTGTGGACCGGCGTTCGTTACTCCCTGGTTTGACCCGGCCAGCAACGCGCCGATCACACCAACTCACATACACCCGAAACAGGGAAAGGCTCCTGCATGACAGCCCGCGTAAAAATATGTGGCCTGACGCGCCCGCAGGATGTGGAAGCCGCGGTAGCCTGTGGCGCCGATGCCATAGGTCTGGTGTTTTATGCGCCGAGCCCTAGAGCGGTCGATCTGGAGCAGGCCCGAATCCTGGCCGCCAAGGTTCCTGCGTTCGTGGCGGTTACTGGACTGTTCGTGAATCCTGAGCGGGATTATGTCGAAGCAGTTCTGGATGCTGTGCCACTGGATCTCCTGCAGTTCCATGGCGATGAGAGTCCGGAGTTCTGCCAGTCTTTTGGCCGGCGCTGGATCAAGGCCGTCAGGGTGCGTGAGCCCGGACAGATCGAGCAGGCGTTTGCCGATTATCATCAGGCTTCCGGTTTGTTGGTGGACGCCTGGGATCCAAACCGCTATGGCGGTACCGGCCAGTCGTTCAACTGGTCACTGATTCCTGAAAGCAGGCCCTTGCCCCTGATATTGGCCGGTGGGCTGTCATCTGATAACGTAGCCCGCGCGATTGAGCAGGTACGCCCCTGGGCTGTTGACGTCAGCGGTGGGGTGGAAGAGAGCAAGGGTAAGAAAGACGCCACCAAATTGTCTCAATTTTTCAAAGAGGTTCACCGTGTCTGTAAAACTGACTGAAGAAATGTTGAAGGCGCTTCCTGATGCGAGAGGTCACTTCGGTGCCTTTGGTGGACGGTTTGTTTCAGAAACCCTGATGGATTCTCTGATGACCCTGGAAAAGGAGTACCTTCGGTTGAAGGAGGATCCGGAATTCCAGGCGACTTTTGATAATGACCTCGCCGATTATGTTGGCCGTCCCAGCCCGCTGTATTTCGCAGAGCGCCTGACTCGGGAAGCCGGTGGCGCACAAATCTGGCTCAAGCGCGAAGACCTCAACCACACCGGTGCCCATAAGGTGAATAACACCATTGGCCAGGCCCTGCTGGCCAGTTTTCTGGGCAAGAAGCGCATCATTGCAGAAACTGGCGCCGGTCAACATGGTGTAGCCACCGCCACGGTTTGTGCCCGTCTGGGCCTTGAATGTCACGTATTCATGGGGGCAGAAGACGTCAAGCGTCAGTCCCTGAACGTGTACCGCATGAAACTGCTGGGCGCGACCGTCCATGCCGTTCAGAGCGGTACGAAAACCCTTAAGGATGCCATGAATGATGCCATGCGCGACTGGGTCGCGAATGTGGATGATACTTTCTACATCATCGGCACTGTGGCAGGGCCGCATCCCTATCCTTTACTGGTGCGTGATTTCCAGTCGGTGATTGGGCGAGAAATCCGTAAACAGGCCATGGAAAAAGTGGGTAAACTGCCGGACGCACTGGTGGCCTGCGTCGGTGGCGGTTCTAACGCCATTGGTATGTTCTATCCGTTCCTCGCGGATGAATCCGTCGAGCTTTATGGTGTTGAAGCCGGTGGTCTGGGTATTGAAACCGGCCAACATGCGGCGCCGCTTTGTGCCGGTCGCCCCGGCGTGCTGCATGGTAACCGGACCTACCTGATGGAAGATGAGAATGGCCAGATCGCCGGAACACATTCCGTCAGTGCTGGTCTGGACTATCCCGGAGTAGGGCCCGAACATGCCTGGTTGAAAGACATTGGCCGCGCCAATTACGTGTCGGTGACTGATGACGAGGCACTGGATGGCTTCCGTAAACTGACACGCGTGGAAGGGATTATGCCAGCGCTGGAAACCGCCCACGCTGTGGCTTATGGCGTGAAGCTTGCCGCCACCATGGACAAGGACCAAATGCTGGTTATCAACATCTCTGGTCGCGGCGACAAGGATATTCACACCATTGCCCAACTGGATGGCATTGAGATCTGAAGGTATCAGGAGCAGGCATGAGCCGAATTGAAGGCGTATTGAAAGCATTGAAAGAGCAGGGTCGCAAGGCGCTGATTCCCTATATTACAGCGGGCGATCCACATCCGGATGAGACGGTCAGCCTGATGCATACCCTGGTGTCTGCTGGTGCTGATATTATCGAGCTGGGCGTGCCGTTTTCGGACCCGATGGCTGACGGCCCGGTGATTCAGCTTGCCTGTGAACGGGCGCTCAAGCACGGTACGTCGCTCCGTCAGGTGATTGCGATGGTCAAGGAGTTCCGCAAGACCGATCCGGATACCCCGGTGGTGCTGATGGGTTATCTGAACCCGATGGAAGCAATGGGCTATGAAGCGTTTGCCAATGCGGCAGCGGACGCAGGTGTCGATGGTATTCTAACAGTCGATCTGCCTCCGGAAGAGGCAGGTCAGGTAGCGCCGCTATTTGCCGACCGCCATCTGGATCCGATTTTCCTTTTGGCGCCGACAACCACGGATGATCGGATCAAGGCGATCAGCGAGCACTCATCCGGCTATGTGTACTATGTTTCTATCAAGGGCGTGACCGGGTCCGCAACCATTGATGTTGATGAAGTCGCGAAGAAAGTGGCCCACGTGCACGAGCTCACAGCGTTACCGGTAGGTGTGGGCTTTGGTATCCGGGATGCGAAAACTGCCGCCGCCGTAGGCAGAGTATCCGATGGTGTAATTGTTGGCAGTGTGCTGGTCGATACAATAGCCCGACATCAGACAGATCCTGACGCTTTGCGTAACGCACTGACGGATCTGCTGCACCCGATGCGCGAAGCGCTGGACAGCCTCGCTCACTGAGCGGGCATTATCCAGGCATCAAAGGACAGGACGAGAGCATGAGTAACTGGCTGGACAAAATCATGCCGAGCAAGATTCGCTCGGAATCGCGGCAACGTACCGGAGTGCCGGAAGGGTTATGGAAGAAATGCCCCAAATGCGGCGCATTCCTGTACAAGCCGGAGCTCGAGAAGAACCTGGACGTTTGCCCCAAGTGTAATCACCATCTGCGGGTGTCTGCACGTCGTCGACTGGATATCTTTCTGGACAAAGACGGGCGTGAGGAGCTGGCAGCTCACCTCGAACCGTCAGATCGGCTGAAGTTCAAAGACAGCAAGCGCTACAAGGATCGACTCGCGGCGGCGCAGAAAGCGACCGGCGAAAAAGATGCGCTGATTGCCATGCGTGGCACAACCATGGGTGTCCCTTTGGTTGTCTGCGCGTTCGAGTTCAACTTCCTGGGCGGTTCGATGGGTCAGGTGGTTGGCGAGAAGTTTGTCCAGGCAGCGAATGTGGCTCTTGAGCACCGGATTCCCCTGGTCTGCTTTTCCGCCAGTGGCGGTGCCCGCATGCAGGAAGCCATATTGTCTTTGATGCAGATGGCCAAGACCGCGGCGGTGTTGGAGAAGCTCAAGCAGGAAGGCATACCGTACATTTCGGTTATGACCGATCCGGTCTTTGGTGGTGTATCGGCCAGCCTCGCTATGCTGGGTGACCTCAATATTGCTGAACCTTACGCTCTGATCGGTTTCGCGGGCCCACGGGTTATCGAGCAAACCGTGCGCGAAAAACTGCCGGAAGGTTTCCAGCGCAGCGAATTTCTGCTGGAACATGGTGCCATTGATATGATTCTGCATCGTCATCAGATGCGTGAGCGCATCGCCCATCTGTTGGCCAAGTTTACTGCCCAGGAAAAGCCCGGCACCGAAGCCCCCATCGAATTTGAAGTTACTGAAAAGCCGGACGTTGATGAACCAGAAGGGCACTGAATCCTCCTCAGCCCCCGTTGGGCCTCCGGCCCTCGGGGCGTCTGTTCAAGAATGGCTGCACTGGCTCGAAGCCATTCATCCCACGGAAATAGATCTCGGCCTGGACCGGGTACTGGTGGTTCTGCGGCGGTTGTTCCCGCGCAAGCCTCAGGCTCGCATCATTACCGTGGCAGGGACCAATGGCAAAGGCACCACGGTTACGGCACTTGAGTCGATTTTGCTGGCAGCCGGCAGGAGCACCGGGGCTTATATGTCCCCCCATCTGTTCCGCTATAACGAGCGGGTTCGGATTGGTGGCCAGGAGATTTCCGATGCGGCCCTGGTGACCGCCTTCGAGCGGGTGGAGGCGGCTCGCCGCGGGGTGACTCTGACCTATTTTGAATTCGGAACCCTGGCCGCTTTTGTCGCATTTGCAGACGCTGGCGTTGAGAATTGGGTGCTGGAAGTCGGGTTGGGAGGTCGCCTGGATGCAGTCAACGTGCTGGACTCGGACTACGCGGTGATCACGTCAGTAGATATCGATCATATTGGTTTTCTGGGGGATAACCGGGAAGTCATTGGTTTTGAAAAAGCGGGGATCCTCAGACCGGGTATACCCGCCGTTTGTGCGGATCCAAATCCTCCATCCTCGGTCCTTCAACAGGCCGCGGCGCAGAAGGTGGCGCTGAAGCTCACCGGCCGTGATTATACGCTTGTGCCCGGTGCTCCCGGACAGGTTTTGCTCACTATTGGCGACGAGAAGATAGAGTTGCCATCCGGTCCCTTGCCTGTCCAGAGTGTGGCGGCTGCGGCGGTGCTCTCCCGGCAACTCGTACCGGAGCTTTCACTGGAAAGCCTTCAGCATGCGATACATAGCGTGCGGGTTCCAGGCCGGTTTGAAACCATTCATCACGATCCGGATGTCATTATAGACGTTGGTCACAACCCCCATGCTGCTGCCTGGCTCGCAGAGAACCTTCGTGACCTTCGGGGTGACAGCCCCGGGCGAATTCTGGCCGTCTATGGGGCTTTGGGAGACAAGGACGTAGAGGGTGTGACCAGTGCCATGTCATCCGTCGTCGATCAATGGTACCTGGCGGGCCTGGATGTTCCCAGAGGGCTCGATTCCGACAGCCTGATGAAGCGTATATCAACCGTTGCGCTTCAAGGAAAGCCGGGGGCTTTTGGCTCGGTGTCCGAGGCGCTTGCCGCGGCCATGGAGGCCACAAAGTCCGGTGACCGGATTGTCGTGTTTGGATCGTTCTTTACGGTTGCACTGGCCAGGGAAGAACTTCTGCCGGCTTCGGAAGCGCCTTAAAGTTTGTCCATAGGCACCTGGCAAGCTTTGAGTTCTGGCGAGTGGCCGGTTAGTATCGTGATCAAACAGGTTGTTAACGGGAGCCCTCTCAGGTGGATGGACTGAAGCAGCGGATCATTGGCGCACTGGTGCTGGTTTCACTCGCGGTTATTTTCGTGCCGATGATTTTTGACGAGCCTCATTCCCAGAGACAGTCAACCCCCATCACCATTCCCGAGGAACCTCCGTTCCCCGAAGTTGAGATGCCTGAATCTCAGTATCCGGATAACGAGACCGTCGGCGCAGAGGCCCCCAGGAGTTCCGCGCCGCCCGTTAACGACGAGCCGGCGGCCGGTTTCCGGATCATCGAGGAAAACGCTGCTGCCGAGGAGGAGCCCGCCCCGGAGCCAAATTCCCAACAGGTGGAACCAGTACCGGCAGAATCCTCCGCTGAGCCGGAGCCTGCAGCGCCAGCCGAACAGCAAGATGCTGCCTCCACAGCTGGTACAGAACGCGGCGATAAGGCCGAGTTTACCGGTTCACTTGAAGGTGCGTGGGTGGTGCAGCTTGGCAGTTTTGGCAACCAGGACAACGCCCGGCGTTTGCGGGACAAGGTTCTCGACATGGGGTACGGCGCCCACCTGCAACAGGTTGATCGCGGCGATAGCACCCTGACCCGGGTATTCAGCGGTCCGTTCGTCAACAAAGACGATGCCCAGAAAGCCAAGGCGGCCCTTGATAAAGCCTTCGGCTTGAACAGCCTGGTTACCACCGGCGACAAATAACTGGCCGTTGCCGGATTTAATCTGGCTTCGGCAGTTTGGTGTCACCCGGTTTCCTGTTAGAATCCGCCTTTCGTTTTCTCCACCGGGTTTTCCATGGAAGCGCTGATCTGGATAGACTGGGTCATCATTGCCCTCATTACCGTCTCCACGCTTATCAGTCTGAAGCGGGGCTTTGTCCGTGAAGCGCTGTCGCTGGTTACCTGGGTTGGTGCATTTATCATTGCCCGGACGTTTCACCCCCAGATGCAATCGCTTCTGGAGTCCACGGTGGAAACACCGCTGGTGCGGTTGATTGCAGCGTTTGCCATCCTTTTCTTTGGCACCCTGATCGTTGGCGCGATCATCAACAATATGATCGGCCACCTGGTGCGTGCGACCGGCCTGTCAGCAACGGACAGGGTACTCGGCATGGGGTTTGGTCTTCTCAGAGGGGTTGTGGTTGTGATTGTCGCCATTGCCTTCACGCGCTACACGCCGCTGGCCGAGGATACCTGGTGGAGAACTTCGGTCATGATTGAACGCCTTGCGGTAGTTGAGGATTGGTCCAGGCGCACGCTCGGCGACGAGTTTGCCCGCTTCCTCGGTCCGGAGCAGGGCGCTCAAACAGCCCCGGAGGCGTCCGCAGAACCTGAAGGCGTGGAACCCGCGTCTGCATCCCGTTAACATTCAGTTTTAACACTCGGAGATATATCCAGCCATGTGCGGCATTGTCGGTATCGTCAGTACTTCCAACGTCAATCAGCTTCTTTATGATGCACTGACTGTTCTTCAGCACCGTGGCCAGGATGCGGCGGGTATTGTTACCTTCCAGGACAACCGATTCTTTTTGCGTAAAGACAATGGACTGGTGCGGGATGTTTTCCATACTCGCCATATGCGCCGGTTGGTGGGTAACGTGGGCATCGGGCATGTGCGTTATCCCACGGCGGGTAGCTCCAGTTCAGCGGAGGCCCAGCCTTTCTATGTGAACAGCCCCTACGGCATTACCCTGGCGCACAACGGCAACCTGACCAATGCCGATGAGCTGAGCAGCGATCTGTTCCGAACCGATCTGCGCCACATCAACACCAACTCGGATTCTGAAGTTCTGCTGAACGTGTTCGCCCACGAACTGCAGAAACTGGGTAAGCTGAACCCCACCAAGGACGAGATCTTTTCCGCTGTGCGCGCAGTGCACAAGCGTTGCAAAGGCGCCTATGCTGTTATCGCCATGATCACCGGTTATGGCATCGTCGGTTTCCGGGACCCGAACGGTATCCGGCCCGCCTGCTACGGTGTCCGGGAAAATGAAGAGGGCCAGAAGGAATACATGATCGCGTCGGAAAGCGTCGCCCTCAATGCTGCCGGTTTCAGCATCGTTCGTGACATTGCTCCGGGCGAGGCTGTCTATATTGAAACCGATGGCACCTTGTATTCAGAACAGTGCGCCGAATCACCCAAGCTCTATCCGTGTATTTTCGAACATGTCTATTTTGCCCGTCCGGACTCGATCATGGACGGCGTTTCCTGTTACAAGGCCAGGCTCCGGATGGGCGAGGTGCTGGCAGACAAGGTCCTGCGCGAGCGGCCCGACCACGATATCGACGTAGTCATTCCCATTCCGGACACCAGTCGTACGTCCGCCATGCAAATGGCCCATCAGTTGGGCGTGAAGTATCGCGAAGGCTTTATCAAGAATCGGTACATTGGCCGTACCTTTATCATGCCCGGCCAGAAAATGCGTAAGAAATCGGTACGCCAAAAGCTCAACCCGATTGACCTGGAATTCCGTGGCAAGAACGTCATGCTGGTAGACGATTCCATCGTACGGGGCACTACCTGTAAGGAAATTGTTCAGATGGCTCGGGATGCCGGAGCACGTAATGTCTATTTCGCGTCGGCGGCGCCCCCCGTGCGCTATCCCAACGTGTACGGCATCGACATGCCTTCGGCCAGCGAACTGATTGCCCATGACCGCACGGTGGAAGAGGTTCGGGATCTGATCGGCGCCGACTGGTTGGTGTATCAGGACCTGGATGACCTGATTTCCTGTGTCAACGATGTCAACGAAGACATTAATGGGTGGGAATGCTCGGTATTCACCGGGGATTATATTACCGGCGACGTGGATGAAGCTTACCTGACCAGGCTGGAGGATCTTCGAAAGGACGAGAAGCGCTCAACCAGCCAGGTGGCCAATGCCGACAATGCCATTATTGACCTGCACAACGATGAAGACTGACACCCACAACTGCGCCAGGAGACTGCCATGACGTTCGGCCGAGATGAGCAAGTTTGGATTCCCGAATCGGACCTGGAAGGCATGTCGGTTGATACCCTGGCCGTGCGGGCAGGGCAGATCCGTACCGGGCAGCTCGAACACAGCGATGCAATATTCCCGACCTCCAGCTTCGTCTATGGCAGCGCTGCCCAGGCGGCCGCCCGTTTCGGCGGTGAAGAGCCCGGTAATATCTACTCCCGCTTTACCAACCCGACCGTGCAGGCATTTGAAGCCAGAATTGCCGCCATGGAAGGGGGAGAGCGTGGTGTTGCGACCGCTTCGGGTATGGCTGCGATTCTCAGCACCTGCATGTCTTTGCTGAAATCCGGCGACCATGTGATTTGCTCCCGAGGTGTGTTCGGGACGACCAACGTACTGTTTCAGAAGTACATGGCCCGATTTGGCGTAGAAACCAGCTTTGTCAGCCTGACGAACACCGATGAGTGGAAGGCTGAGGTTCGTCCCGCCACCCGGATGCTGTTTCTGGAAACCCCGTCCAATCCGCTGTGTGAAGTGGCGGATCTTGCTGCCTTGTCTGCGATCGCGCGCGAAAACGATGCCTTGCTGGTGGTCGACAACTGCTTCTGCACACCTGTGCTGCAGCGGCCACTGGAGCAGGGCGCCGACATCGTTATCCACTCAGCCACCAAGTATCTCGACGGCCAGGGCCGTTGTGTCGGTGGCGTGGTGGTTGGGCCGGCCAGGTACCTGGACGAGATTTATGGTTTCCTCCGTTCCGCCGGCCCGACCATGAGTCCGTTCAACGCCTGGGTCTTCCAGAAGGGCCTGGAAACCTTACCGATTCGTATGCGCGCCCATTGTGACAATGCGTTAGAGTTGGCGTTGTGGCTGGAACAGCAGGACTGTGTGGAAAAAGTTTACTATGCAGGCTTGCAGAGTCATCCGCAGCACGAGCTGGCGAAAAAACAGCAGGACGGCTTTGGTGGCGTGCTCTCCTTCCTGGTAAGGGGTGGCCGGGAACAGGCGTGGAAGTTTATTGACGCGACCCGGATGATTTCCATCACCGCCAATCTGGGGGATGTGAAAACCACCATCACTCATCCGGCGACAACCACTCATGGACGCCTCTCTCCCGAGGACAAGGCGAGGGCAGGCATTACCGAGAACCTGATTCGTCTGTCCGTCGGTATCGAATCCATCAAGGATCTGAAAACCGATCTGGACAGAGGTTTCCAGGCGTTGAAAGACTAACAACCGGACGGTTTGAGTATTCATGGCGGAATCCGCGAAAGCGAAGAAAGCAGTAGCCACAGAACTGACCGACAAGCAGAAGCGATTTCGTCGCCTGATGGCCCAGGGAGCCAGAGAAGGCGCAGTTATTGCGCTGATTGTGCTGTGCATCTATCTCGCCATGGCCCTGTTTACCTTCAATCCGGCTGACCCAGGCTGGGCCAGTATTGGCCATGATATCCGTGTGCAGAATTACGCAGGCCGCACCGGTGCCTGGCTGGCGAGCCTGTTCATGGACTTCTTCGGCCATGTGTCCTGGCTGTTTCCGGTGATGGTTGCCGGTTACGCCATCATGCTTATTCGTCGTCGGCACCAACCGCTCGATATGCACTGGCCACTGTTCATGGTTCGCTTTGGTGGCTTCGTTCTTATTCTGCTGTCTGCGACCAGTCTGCTTTCTCTCTACTCCGTATTTGGCCTGGGCGCCTCCTCAGGTGGCGTTTTGGGCACTGCCGTGTCTGAAGCCATGGTTCGGTTTTTTAATCTTCCGGCGACCACGCTACTGCTGATTGCCATCTTTCTGTTTGCCCTGACGGTGACGATCGGCTTGTCCTGGTTCCGGTTGATGGATCAGGTGGGAGGCTTGACTCTGAAGTTTGGCCTGGCCGCCAAAGCTCTATTCGCCGGGGCAGGAAAGAAGCCTGATAAAAACACCGGCCAGGGAACTCCAGCAGCCAGGGCGGAAGCACCAAAGCCCGAACCGGAACCCCCGGTTGTGCGTGACAAAGTCCGGGCTCTCGAGAGGGGTAAAAATGACCGAAAGGCAGGCCAGCAGAGCTGGTGGCAGCGGATATTTGGTCGTCGTGCAAAACCCGCAGAGGATACCAGGACCCGGGAGCCCCAGCGCGAGCGGAAAGAACCGGCTATCGAAGGGCTGCCTGCATCCATAGCGGAACCAGAGCACCTGGAGAGTTTCAGCTCTCGGGATGTAAAGTCAGAGCCATCGCCTCCCCCGGCTGAAAAGGCCAAGACCCGTTCCCTGAAGATTTCGCCGTTCAAGAAAGAAGAGCAGGGCGGTGCGCCGAAAAAGGGTGATGAGCGCCAGGGCTCTCTGCTGGAAGACATTGAAAGCCCGATTCCGCCGATTTCATTGCTGGATCCTCCCGAGGAGCACAAAGAAAGAGGTTATTCGGAAGAGTCTCTGGAGCACATGTCCCGTTTGCTCGAAGAGAAGCTAAGCGATTTCGGGGTGTCGGTTGAGGTGGTCGAGGTTAATCCCGGCCCGGTGATTACCCGCTTCGAGATCAAACCGGCGCCCGGGGTCAAGGTCAGCAAGATTTCCAACCTGGCAAAAGACCTGGCCCGATCCCTGGCCGTGCTCAGTGTGCGGGTGGTCGAGGTGATTCCGGGCAAATCCGTCGTCGGCATCGAGATTCCCAACGAGGAGCGTGAAATTGTACGCCTGAGCGAAGTGCTGGGTGCCAAAGTGTTCACCGAATCCTCCTCTCCACTGACATTGGCTCTGGGGAATGATATTGGGGGCAACCCCATGGTTGCCAACCTGGCCAAGATGCCCCACCTGCTGGTCGCCGGCACCACCGGTTCCGGTAAGTCGGTGGGGGTGAACGCCATGTTGTTGAGCATGTTGCTGAAGGCCACTCCGGACGAGGTCCGGTTCATCATGGTTGACCCGAAGATGCTTGAGCTGAGCATTTACGACGGGATCCCGCATCTGTTGGCGCCAGTGGTCACGGACATGAAAGAGGCCGCCAATGCCCTGCGTTGGTGTGTGGCCGAGATGGAGCGCCGCTACCGGCTGATGGCCAGCCTGGGGGTTCGAAATATTGCCGGCTACAACAAGAAGGTGAAAGATGCCCGGGCGGAGGGAGAGCCGCTGCTGGATCCACTCTGGAAGCCGGATGAATACCTTGCCAATGATGAGCAGGAACGCCCTGAGCTGGATACACTGCCGTTTATTGTGGTGGTGATCGATGAATTTGCCGACATGATGATGATTGTCGGCAAGAAAGTGGAAGAATTGATTGCCCGGATTGCCCAGAAGGCACGGGCGGCTGGCATCCACCTGGTTCTGGCAACCCAGCGGCCCTCCGTTGATGTGATTACCGGTCTGATCAAGGCGAACATTCCCACCCGGATGTCGTTCCAGGTGTCCTCCAAGATCGACTCCCGCACCGTTCTCGACCAGGGCGGCGCAGAGCAGTTGCTGGGCCATGGCGACATGCTTTATCTACCACCTGGTTCCGGTTTACCGGTGCGGGTGCACGGGGCCTTTGTCGATGATGACGAAGTTCACCGCGTCGTCAGTGCCTGGAAAGCCCGGGGTGAGCCGGAGTACGTGGATGATGTACTGAATGGCGCCGAGGGCGAGCACCTTCCTGGTGTGCCCACGCTCAGCGAGGGCGGCGCCGGTGGTGGCGAAGAGGGCGACGCCCTGTTTGACGAAGCTGTCGCCTTTGTTACCGAAAACCGACGGGTGTCGATTTCGTCGGTCCAGCGTAAATTCAAGATCGGCTACAACCGTGCCGCCAATCTGGTGGATGCCATGGAAGCTTCGGGGGTAGTTAGCCCGGCGGGCCACAACGGTGCCAGAGAAGTTCTCGCACCGCCGCCTCCCAGAGACTAGGAGTTATCAGATGATCAGAATGTTTTCAGGAATCCTGTTGATGCTGGCAGCAACGTGGTCTGGCCTGTCCCAGGCTGAGAGCGTACAGGCATCCCGGGGCGCGGCTGAGCAGTTGACCTCGATTCTGAAAGGTTACGAGACCTATCAGGCGGATTTTATACAGATTGTCGTCAACGAGAACGGTAATCAGGTTCAGGAAACCCGTGGATCGCTCAAAGCCAAACGGCCTGGTTTGTTTTACTGGGAGACCGGTGCACCCTTGTCCCAGTTTATTGTCAGCGATGGTGACAAAGTCGAAGTCTACGATCCGGACCTGGAGCAGGTAACCGTTCATTCCCTTGATGAGCGGGTGCAGACCACGCCGGCACTGCTGTTGAGCGGGGAAGTGGAGAACCTGGATGAGAGTTACGAAGTGAGCGTTCGGGATCTTGGCGAAAGCACCCGTGAGTTCACTCTGGTACCCCGTAGCCAGGATTCTTTGTTTACCTCTCTGCGACTCAGCTTCTATGACGGAGAGCTGCAGGAAATGCGCATGCGGGATTCACTGTCCCAGATGAGCATTCTCAGCTTCGACCATATTGAACTGAATCAGGCACTCGATTCCAGTGTCTTCCGCCTCGATTATCCGGAGGGGGTTGACGTGATTCGGGATGGTGCCTGATGCAGGACAGCCTGTTTCAGACTGAGACCGGCTTTCAGCCCCTGGCCGCTCGTATGCGGCCGACCTCTCTTGAAGGCTATGTCGGCCAGGCTCACCTGGTCGGCCCTGGAAAACCCCTGCGCCGGGCTGTGGAGCAGGGGCAGCTGCATTCCATGATTCTCTGGGGGCCGCCCGGAGTCGGAAAAACCACCTTTGCTCGCCTGCTGGCCAATGTCGGCGACCTGTCCTTCGAAACCATCTCTGCAGTCCTCAGTGGCGTTAAGGAAATTCGCGAGGTGGTGGAGCGCGCTCGCAACCGCAAACAGTCCCAGGGCAGGGATACGCTTTTGTTCGTGGATGAAGTGCATCGCTTCAACAAAAGCCAGCAGGATGCATTCCTTCCCCACATCGAAGATGGCACCTTCATTTTCGTGGGCGCAACCACCGAAAACCCATCCTTTGAACTGAACAGCGCCTTGCTGTCCCGTACCCGTGTTTATGTCCTGAAAAACCTGGAAGCGGCGGATATACGACGGCTGCTGGACAGTGCCCTTGAGAGCGAGCAGGGCTTTGCCGGCCAGTTGCGGGTAGATGAGGCGGTGCTGGCGACTATGGCGGAAGCGTCAGGTGGCGATGCCCGGCGAGCGCTGAACATTCTGGAGGTGGCCGCCGACCTGGCAGAGCCGGATGATGACGGTGTTAACCGGGTTACCGCTCAAACTCTCGAACAGGTACTGCAGACCAGTCTCCGCCGTTTCGATAAAGGTGGGGATGTCTTCTACGACCAGATTTCGGCGCTGCACAAATCGGTGCGGGGCTCCAACCCGGACGGTTCACTTTACTGGTTGTGCCGGATGCTCGACGGAGGTTGCGACCCGCTGTATGTCGCCCGGCGCCTGGTTCGTATTGCCAGTGAAGACATCGGTAATGCCGACCCGAGGGCGCTCCAGATTACGCTGCAGGCCTGGGATGCTCAGGAACGCCTGGGCTCCCCGGAAGGTGAGCTGGCGCTGGCGCAGGCCGTCATCTACCTGGCCCTTGCCCCCAAAAGTAATGCCGTTTACAAAGCTTACAATCAATGCATCGCGGATATCCGCAGCGATCCGGACTATGAAGTTCCGGTGCATCTGCGCAATGCGCCCACCAAATTGCTGAAAAGCATGGGGCACGGAGAAGAGTACCGATACGCCCACGATGAGCCGGATGCCTATGCGGCAGGAGAAGCCTACCTGCCGGAGGCGATCCACCAGCGCCGCTATTACCAACCGGTCCAGCGGGGGCTGGAAATCAAGCTGGCTGAGAAGCGCGAACGACTGGACTCGCTGGATGCCAACAGCCCGAAAAAGCGGTACTAAGCCCCATCCCTTGCCAATTTTTCTGCCTGTGCCCGGCCGGTGGTGGTCAGCGCATTCACGGCAGGTATAATGCCCGCATAACCATTCATTCGTTAACCGGAAATCAGGAACAACATGCTCGATCCGAAACGTGTCCGTACACAGACTGAAGAGATCGCCCGTCGGCTGGCTATCAAGAATTTCGAGTTTGATATTGCCACCTTCGAGCAGCTTGAGGAACGCCGCCGGGCCATTCAGGTTCGTACGGAAAACTTGCAGAGCGAGCAGAACAAACGGTCGAAATCCATCGGCAAAGCCAAGGCAGCCGGTGAGGATATCAAACCGTTGCTGGAAGAAGTCGAAAGCCTGAAGCAGCAGCGTGGTGACGCCGAGGACGAACTGCGTTCCGTGCAGGAATCCCTGAATGCCTTCTTTGCCGGTATTCCCAACCTCCCCGACGACGACGTGCCACCGGGCGCCAGTGAAGATGACAACGTCGAGACGCGTGTCTGGGGTACGCCCCGTGAATTCGATTTTGAGCCTAAGGATCACGTGGCTCTGGGTGAGCAGCTGAAAGGCCTGGACTTTGAGAAGGCCACTCAACTGGCCCATTCCCGTTTTGCTGTTATGCGCGGACAGCTGGCCCGCCTGCACCGTGCACTGGCCCAGTTCATGCTCGATCAGCATACTCTGCAGCATGGTTACACCGAGGCCTATGTTCCTTACCTGGTGAATGCCAACACTCTGTTCGGTACGGGCCAGCTGCCGAAATTTGAAGAAGATCTTTTCCGCACAGCCGGCGACAATCCTCTGTACCTGATTCCGACCGCGGAAGTGCCGGCCACCAACTTGGTTGCGGATACCATACTGGATGATGCTGAACTGCCGTTGCGCCTGGTTTGCCATACGCCGTGTTTCCGGAGTGAGGCAGGGTCTTATGGCCGGGATGTGCGGGGCATGATTCGTCAGCATCAGTTCGACAAAGTGGAGCTGGTGCACATCGTTCGTCCGGATGAATCCACGCAGGCGCTGGAGGAGTTGACAGGACACGCCGAGAAGATCCTGCAACTGCTCGAACTGCCTTACCGTGTCGTCACCCTCTGTGGCGGAGACATGGGCTTTTCCGCCGCGAAAACCTACGACCTGGAAGTCTGGCTGCCAGGGCAGGGCAAATACCGCGAAATTTCTTCCTGTTCCAACACCCGTGATTTTCAGGCACGGCGTATGCAAGCCCGCTGGCGTAATCCGGACACCGGAAAGCCCGAACCGGTCCATACCCTCAATGGTTCCGGTCTGGCCGTAGGTCGCGCCATGATTGCGGTAATGGAGAACTACCAGCAGGCGGACGGCAGTATTCTGGTGCCCGATGTACTCAAACCCTATATGGGAGGCGTCGAGCGTATTCAATGAATGATCAATCCAGGGATGCACCAGTAAAGGGCGTACCCGTCGGCTCTGCACCGGCGCGGTACAGGAAAAATCCGGTTACGGATAACCCCAACAACTCGGCTGGGGAAGTGGCGCTGGTCGGTGCCGGCCCCGGCGATCCGGAGTTACTCACCCTGAAAGCCTGGCGCCTGATCCAGTCGGCGGAGGTGGTGTTGTACGACCGCTTGGTTTCTCCGGAAATCATGGCTCTTATTCCTGAAGGCGCCCAGAAGATCCACGTTGGCAAACAGCGTTCGAACCACACGCTGCCACAGGATCAGATCAATCAACAGTTGGTGGATCTGGCCCGGGAAGGCTATCGGGTGGTACGTCTTAAAGGCGGCGATCCGTTCATCTTTGGCCGTGGCGGCGAGGAGATTGAAACCCTGGCCTCGGCCGGCGTCCGTTTCCAGGTTGTACCGGGTATCACTGCCGCCTCAGGTTGTGCTGCTTATGCCGGTATTCCGCTGACCCATCGGGATCACGCCCAGTCAGTGCGGTTTATTACCGGGCACCTGAAGAATGACACCTGTGATCTGCCGTGGAAGGATTTTGTTCAGAATAACCAGACGCTGGTGTTTTACATGGGCCTGGTCGGTTTACCGATCATCAGTCGGGAGCTGATGGCACACGGCATGCCGGCGGATATGCCTGTGGCACTGGTATCCCGCGGCACCACGCCGGAACAGGAAGTGATTACCGGCACTCTGGAAACAATTGTGGATCGGGTTCAGGAGAAGGGGGCTCAGGCGCCGACGTTGGTGATTATCGGCAATGTGGTTTCTCTTCGAAACCGTCTGGACTGGCTGGGAGCAGAAGCCGGGCGCTGAGGCCCGGCTTCAGACTTCAGGCAGAGGCGGTCCGCTTGGGCAGAACGTCTTTAAGCTTCTCACGCATGTCGCGAATGGCTTTTTCGGTGGTTTCCCAGTCGATACAGGCGTCGGTAATGGATACGCCGTATTTCAGGTCAGCCAGGTTTTCCGGAATAGACTGACTACCCCAGTTAATGTGGCTTTCCACCATCAGGCTCTGGATAGACTGATTGCCTTCCAGAATCTGGTGAGTCACATCCTGCATTACCAAAGGCTGAATAGCCGGATCCTTGCTGGAGTTGGCGTGGCTGCAATCCACCATGATGGATTTGCGCAGCTTGGCCTTATCCAGTGCCTGTTCGCACAGGGCTACGCTGACGGAGTCGTAGTTTGGCTTGCCGCCACCACCACGAAGCACGACGTGGCCGTAGTTGTTGCCCTTGGTGCGAATAATGGCAACTTTGCCCTGCTGGTCGATGCCCAGGAAGCTGTGGGGATGAGAGACTGACTTCATGGCGTTTACCGCAACGTCGAGGCTGCCATCGGTGCCGTTCTTGAAGCCGATGGCCATGGACAGGCCGCTGCTCATTTCCCGGTGGGTCTGGGACTCGGTGGTACGGGCACCGATAGCAGACCAGGCTATGGTGTCCTGAAGGTATTGGGGAGATATGGGGTCCAGGGCTTCAGTGGCGGCCGGAAGGCCCATCTCATTGATGTCCAGCAGCAGGCGGCGACCAATGTGCAGTCCCTGCTCGATATCAAAGGTATCATTCAGGTGCGGATCGTTGATCAGGCCTTTCCAGCCTACGGTGGTGCGTGGCTTCTCGAAGTACACGCGCATGACGATCAACAGTGTATCGCTGACTTCATCGGCGAGCTTTTTCAGTCGGGCGGCATAATCGCGGGCAGCTTCTACATCGTGAATCGAGCAGGGGCCTACGACAATGAACAAACGATGATCTTTGCCATCCATAATGTCGTAGATGGCTTGCCGACCATTGGCAACGGTTTCGGCTGCCTTGTCTGACAGTGGCATCTCTTGCTTCAGTGCTTCAGGAGTGATCAGTGTTTCCTGGCTGGCCACGTTCAGGTTTTCCAGTTTCTTACCCGACATCTTGTTGTGCTTCCCCGAATCTTGTCGTTACCTCACCCGGTATGTTCATTCTTTTGTCCGGATGATTGAATAATAAGTGCGAGTGGGATACTAGGTTGCAGTAAACCCCGGCGAGTTGGTTATACTGCGTTATTTGCAGGCCCTTTTCAACGCTTCTCAACGCTTCAGGACAACAGGTAACGGATGTCGCCCTCATCAACGAAACCACAGGCTGTCGCTCCCTCCCGAAAGGTGGTTTCAGAAAGGATTACCCAGGTTCTGTCCGGGATCCGGGTGCCCGATCTGCCATACCCCGCCAGTAAGTCTTCCCCAGAGCAGGAACCGGACTGGCGTCCCTTATTGATGTCCTGCTGGACGGAACAGCGGGATGAGCGGGTAACCAAAGTGCTGCGTTCGGTTCAGATTGAGTGGACCGTCCGACAGGTGAATGCGGCCTACCTCTCCGACCGGATCATGGATGTCTTCCTGAAAACCTCAGGCCTGCATGCCGCCCTGGTGGGGCGCATAGCGCGCTTGCGGTTCTGGCTGGCATGGCAACTGGATCTGTGTGGTGCGGAGGTGTTCAGCGGGGTGCTTCTGGACTGGCTTGATAACCTTCAGGAATGGCGTGGCTGGAGTGATACCGGTGGTCGATCATCCCGCGTATTGCTGGATCAGCTCGATAGCCTGGTTATTACTGTATCCGGCAGCTTTGAGGCCGGCAGCCGCGATCCGCTGGAGCACTACTGTAGCCAATGGCTTGCCGATACCCGAAAGCGGGATGATCAGGTGGCGCGGCTACGGGAACGTTTGTTGGAAACCGAGCAGGGGGCTTCACGCCAGCGTTTGTCAGATCAGGTGGCCAGGGCTCTGATCGGCCGCGCCTTGACGGGCCGTCAGCTACCGCCGGCCATTACCCGCTTTATCCTGACCGACTGGCACAAGGTGTTGAAACAGAGTGTCTGGGCCGAAGGCGCGGACAGTGAAGTGCATCGGCACGCCAACAAATTACTGGAGTGGCTGGTCTGGGTGGGCGACCCCCAGCTTTCTGATCGGGATCGTAACCGGTTGTATCACGTCGGGGAACAACTCGGCGACCGTGTCCGCGAAGTCTGGACTCGCGCCCTGGGTGAGGATGCTCCTGAACAGGCATTACACGAGATCCAGGCGGTAATTGTGGCTCGAATTCGAGGAGAGACACCAGAACTGGAGCCCGCGCTCGCCACCGGTTCAGATTTTACCTGGGACAGCACCTGGCTGGCAAATGAGCCGGTCTCGGCCGACCACGCCAAACCTCTGGTCGGTCAGTGGTTTGTAGAGGGTGAAGGGGCAAGGGAACAGCGACGTTTTTTCTTTGCTTTGTTGTCTGATAGCGGGGAAGTGCTCTGGACCAATGGTGCCGGCGTTAAACTCGGACTGCAGCCGTGGGCCGAGTTCCAGGCCGAGCTTGGCCGCGGTGCGCTCAGGCCGCTTCCAGAACCAACGGCCTTCGGTCAGGTACTTGTAGAAACCCTCGAAGTGCTATCGAAAGTCTGCGCCAGGCAGCTGGAACAACGGGAAAAGGCGGCCAAGGAAGCCCGTGCCCGGGCCGAAGCGCTTCGGAAGGAACGGGAAGCGGCCGAGCAACGCCGTCGGGAAGATGAGCTTGCACGCCAGCAGGCACTCGAACGGGAACGTGAAGAGGCCGAGCGCCAAAGGGTGGCAGATGAGAAGGCGGAGCAGGAGCGTTTGCGAAAAGAGGCAGAGCTGGTGGCCACCAAACAGGTCGAAGGTATCGCGCTCGGCGGCTGGATTGTGCTCACTCAGGAAACCCGGGATGACGACCCCGTTCGGCTCAAGCTCGCCGTCAAGATTTCTGCTTCGCGGAAATATGTGTTTGTGGATCGTCTGGGGCTCAATCGCCGGGAGTTTCTCCAGGACGAACTGGTTAACGGAATCGTGGAAGGTCGAATTCGCGTGCTTGGTAGTTCGGCCGAGTTTGATGACACCCTGAGCCGCGTTGTCGGGCGTATCCGTGTTGGTCGGAACTGAGGTGAACGATGATCGATGATGATTATGGGTTCGGAATAGAGGACGAGTTGCCGTCAGGGAAAGACCTTCGTGAGGACTACCGTCTAACGGCCCGGGCGCGTGCCTGGATACTCCCGGAATCGCCCGAACCGGAGTCGGAGCCGTCGACACTGGATGGTGTACCCGGCAGGCTGGAATGTCAGGTACGTGACATATCGGCCCGTGGAATCAGTCTGTTGTGCGAGGCATCGCTTAGTATCGGGTCGATTTTGGTTGCGGAAGTAAGTCTTGGGGAACACTCAGAGCACTTCCGGCTGAGTGTTGAGGTCATGTGGTGCCGCGAGGCTGAGTGGGGCTACCTGATTGGTGTCCGGGTACTTGAGTCCGATGAAACCGACTACCTGGACTGGATCGAGGCGGTTGCCAGGGCGCTATCGGAAAGCTGAACGAAAAGAGCCGGCATCGCGCCGGCTCTTTTGCTATGGCTGACGTAAGGAACCTATCAGGCGTCCATCTCCGCCATGCCGGTGATGTTGAAACCACCGTCCACATACAGGATTTCACCGGTGATACCAGAGGCCAGGTCGGACGACATGAAGGCGGCGGCGTTGCCGACTTCTTCTGTGGTCACGTTACGACGCAAGGGGGCCTGCTTGGCGTTCTCGGCCAGCATGCGGCGGAAGCTCTTGATGCCTGAAGCGGCCAGGGTCTTGATCGGGCCCGCTGAGATACCGTTCACCCGGATGCCTTCCTTGCCCAGGCTGGCGGCCATATAGCGTACGTTGGCTTCGAGAGACGCCTTGGCCAGACCCATCACGTTGTAGTTCTGCAGCACCCGCTCGGCGCCCAGGTAGCTCAGGGTCAGCAGACTGCTGCCTTCGTGCATCATCTCGCGCGCGCCCTTGGCGAGGGCCACGAAACTGTATGAGCTGATATCGTGGGCAATCCGGAATCCGTCACGGGTGGTGACGTCCACGTAGTTTCCATCCAGCTCATGGGCCGGCGCATAACCAACCGCATGGATGATGATGTCGATATTGTCCCAGTGTTTGCCCAGTTGCTCGAATACCTGGTCAATCTGCTCGTCGCTGGCGACGTCACAGGGGAAAGTCAGTTTGCTGCCCCACTGTTCCGCAAACTTCTCAACGCGGGACTGCAGTTTCTCGTTCTGATAGGTGAAGGCCATTTCGGCGCCTTCACGAGCGAAGGCCTCGGCAATGCCGTAGGCAATGGAATGTTTGCTGGCGACGCCAACAATCAGTGCTTTTTTGCCACTGAGGATTCCCATGGGTTTCTGCTCCCTGTGTTCCGTGGTTTCGGCGCATTATCCCCGACCTGCCAGGGCCGGGTAACGCTCAATTGGTCGTAGACTGATAGAAAAAAGCGGCATTCAGCAGTTCCCGGGTATACGGCTGTTGCGGTTCCCGGAAAATGGTCTCTGCATCGCCGTATTCCACAATCCGGCCTTGCCTGAGTACCAGCAGTTTGTGGCTGAGTGCGCGAACAACGGCCAAATCATGACTGATAAAGATGTAGCTTAGCCTATATCGGGCCTGAATTTCCCGTAAAAGCTCGATCACCTGCTTCTGTACCGTTCTGTCCAGGGCGGAGGTGGGTTCATCCAGAATCATCAGGTCTGGCTGGAGAACCAGCGCGCGTGCTATGGCAATACGCTGGCGCTGGCCGCCGGAGAATTCGTGTGGATAGCGATGCCGTGCGTCCGGATCCAGCCCCACATCCTGAAGGGCCTGGATAACTCTGGCTTCGTGCTGCCCGGAACTCCCGGGCTCGTGGATTTCCAGTCCTTCACGGATGATTTCTTCAACGGACATCCGCGGGCTGAGGCTGCCAAAGGGATCCTGGAAGACAATCTGAACGCGCCGGCGCCATGGCCGGAAAGCCTTCTGGGAAAGGGCGGACAGCTCGGTTCCGCAGAGGCTGAACTTGCCTGTGCTCGGAGTGAGTTTCAACAAGGCGTGGCCCAGTGTGGTTTTGCCACTGCCACTTTCGCCGACAATACCGAGGGTTTCACCGGCACGCAGCTCGAAGCTGGCATCCTGTACCGCGTGGAAGCTTTCTTTTACCTTGCCCAGCATGGTCTTGCGAATGGGGAAATGCACATTCACGTTGTCTACGGTCATCAGGGTTTCGGTGCCGTTGGCGGCAGGCAGAGGGTGCTCCGGTGGTTCAGCGTCAATGAGTTTACGGGTGTAGGTATGAGCGGGCGACCTGAACAGCGCTTCTGTCGCGCCTTGTTCGACCATTTTTCCCCGTTCCATCACCACCACGTAATCGGCATACCGGCGGACGATGCTCAGATCGTGGGTAATTAATAGCACTGCCATGCCCAGCTTCTGCTGCAATGATTTCAGCAACTCCAGCACCTGTTTCTGAACCGTCACATCCAGTGCCGTGGTGGGCTCATCCGCAATCAGCAGATCAGGTTCATTGGCCAGAGCCATGGCAATCATTACCCGCTGTTTTTGCCCACCCGATAATTGGTGTGGGTAGCTCGTCAGGCGGGTCTCCGGGGCCGGAATCCCGACCAGTTCCAGTAATTCCAGGCAGCGTTTCCGGGCCTGGGGGCCGCGCATGCCTTTGTGTAATTCCAGGGTCTCGCAAATCTGCTTTTCAACGGTATGCAACGGATTGAGCGAGGTCATCGGCTCCTGGAAGATCATGCTGATGTGCCGGCCACGAATCTGGCGCAGGCGCTTTTCCTTCGCCTGCAGCAAGTCTTCGCCCTTGTAGAGGATCTGTCCGGCGGGATAAGCCGCATGACGTTCATCCAGCAGCCGAAGTATCGACAGGGCAGATACTGACTTGCCGGAGCCGCTTTCGCCAACCAGCGCAAGAGTCTGGCCTTTGTCGATGCTGAATGACAGCCCGTCAACCACCCGTGGGCCGTTATCGAAGGTGATGGACAGGTCCGAGATGGAAAGCAGGTCACTCATATCAGTTCTTTCTCGGGTCAAAGGCATCGCGCACCGCTTCTCCCACAAACACCAGCAGCGTAAGCATGACGGCCAGTGACACGAATGCGGAAATACCCAGCCAGGGGGCATGAAGGTTGGCTTTACCCTGGGCAATCAGTTCACCCAGTGATGGCGATCCCGAGGGCAGGCCGAACCCCAGGAAATCCAGAGACGTGAGCCCGGTTATGGCGCCGGTGAGAATAAACGGCATGAACGTGAGGGTTGCCACCATGGCATTGGGCAGAATGTGCCGGAACATGATTCTGCGATTGTCCAGGCCGAGTGCTCTGGCGGCTTTCACATACTCGAAGTTTCGGGCGCGGAGAAACTCAGCCCGCACGACATCCACCAGCCCCATCCAGCTGAACAGCAGCATGATGCCCAGCAACCACCAGAAATTGGGCTGAACAATCGAAGACAGAATGATGAGCAGGTACAACATGGGCAAACCAGACCAGATCTCGATAAAGCGCTGGCCAAACAGATCGATCTTGCCACCGTAGTAGCCCTGCAGTGCGCCAACGGCAACGCCAACGATGGAACTGGCGATGGTGAGCGTCAGGCCGAACAACACCGAAATGCGAAAACCATAGATCACCCGGGCGGCCACATCCCGACCCTGATCGTCGGTTCCCAGCCAGTTCTCGGCACTGGGCGGCGCAGGTGAGGGAACAGTCAGATCGTAGTTGATAGTGTTATAGCTGAAGCGAATGGGAGGCCAGAGCATCCAGCCATTGCTTTCGATTTCGCCCGCTATGAAGTCATCGCGATAATCAGCTTCCGTGGGCAGAAACCCACCAAAAGTTTCTTCGGGCACCTGCTGAATGACGGGAAAGTACCAGTCTCCGTTGTAGGAAACGACCAGGGGTTTATCGTTGGCGATCAGTTCCGCACACAGCGAGAGGCCAAACAGCACCAGAAAAATCCAGAGGCTCCAGAAGCCGCGCCGGTTGGCGGTAAAGTTATTGAGTCGTCTGCGCTGAATCGGCGAGAGGGTTGCCACGATTACGCACCCTCCCGGCTTTCGAAATCGATGCGCGGATCAACCGCGACATAAGTGAGGTCGCTGATCAGCTTCATCACCAGTCCCATCAGCGTCAGGATGTAGAGGGTGCCGAAAATCACCGGGTAATCCCGGTTGAGTGCAGCTTCAAAGCCGAGCAGGCCGAGGCCGTCCAGCGAGAAGATCACCTCAATCAACAGAGAGCCGGTAAAGAACAGCGCCACCAGAACGCCGGGCATACTGGCAATGACAATCAACATGGCATTGCGGAACACATGGCCGTAAAGCACCTGCTTTTCTTCCAGGCCCTTGGCCCTGGCGGTGACCACATACTGCTTGCTGATTTCGTCCAGAAACGAGTTCTTTGTCAGAAGCGTGAGGGTAGCGAAGCCGCCGATCACGTTCGCGGTAACGGGCAGGGCGAGATGCCAGAAATAGTCAGCAACCTTCTGGTACCAGGTCATCTGGTCAAAATCCGGAGACGTCAGGCCCCGGAGCGGGAAGAGGTCGAAATAACTGCCACCGGCAAACAATACGATGAGCAGAATGGCAAACAGGAATCCGGGAATGGCGTAGCCGACCACGATCGCAGAACTGGTCCAGACATCGAACCTGGAGCCGTCCGTTACCGCCTTACGGACACCCAGTGGAATGGAGACGAGGTAGATAATCAGCGTGGACCAGAGGCCGAGGGAAATGGAGACCGGCATCTTGTCCAGAATCAGTTCGACGACGCTTCTGTCCCGGAAGAAGGAATCGCCGAAGTCGAAGGTGGCGTAATCGCCCAGCATTTTGAAGAAACGTTCGTGGGCAGGTTTGTCGAAGCCGTACATGGCCTCAAGTTCTTCCAGAAGTTCGGGCGGCAGGCCTCGGGATGCGCGGCTGTCTCCGGAACTGCTGGCCACTTCACCGCCAACATCTCCACCACCGGCGCGCGCCAGAGCGCTGCTGCCGTGGCCTTCCATCTCCGCGAGAATCTGTTCAATGGGGCCACCGGGCGCGGCCTGAACAATGACAAAATTCAACAGCATGATCCCCACCAGGGTGGGGATGATCAGGGCGAGGCGGCGGAGTATGTAAATGCCCATTCAGGGAGCAGTCCTTACTACAGCGTCGTGATAGCGAACGGTATCAGCGTTCAGTCCACCAGTTGTTAAGGTCGATGCCGTTCTTGGGCGTGTTGGCCGGGCGTTTCAGGTGGTTCCAGTAGGCCACCCGATCCTTGCGCAAATGCCAGTGCGGGATCACGTAATGGCCATTCAGCAGTACACGGTCCAGCGCGTGCACCCGGTGTACAAGCTCTTCGCGGTCCGGCGCCTGAATGACCATGTTGACCAGTTCATCGACGACCGGGTCGTTAACGCCCATGAAATTGCGTGAACCGGTTACATCGGCGTTGCTGGAGTGCCAGTAGTCCCGTTGCTCGTTACCCGGAGAATCGGATTGCGGCAGCACCTGGGTGATCATGTCGAAATCAAAACTCCGAACGCGCTGAATGTACTGGTTGCTGTCGACCAGACGCACCGCCACATCGATACCCAGCTTTTCGAGATTCTGTTTGAAAGGCAGAACCACCCGCTCAAAACTCTTCTGGAACAGAAGGATCTCGAAAGCCAGCGGCTTGCCGGTCTCCTGGTGGATCATCTTGCCATTCTTGATCTGATATCCGGCCTCTGTCAGAAGCTTCAGAGCCGTCCGAAGATTGTCGCGGAGGCTGACGCCGTTACCGGTATCCGGTGGGAAATAGGCCTCCGTGAAAACGTCGGGGCTTAGTTGATCCCGATACGCTTCAAGAATTTCAAGCTCCCGCCCTTCGGGCAAGCCAGACGAGGCCAGATCGCTGTTCTCGAAATAGCTGCTGGTGCGAGTGTACTGCCCAAAGAACAGGTTCTGGTTGGCCCACTGGAAATCAAAACCGTAGGCCAGCGCCTCCCGAACCAGGGGATCCTGAAACACCGGCTTGCGGGTATTGAAGATAAAGCCCTGCATGCCGGTGGGGCGGTGGTGTTCGATGGCTTCTTTTTCAATATCGTCGCTCTCGAACTGACGACCGGTATAGGCAGTGGCCCAGTTCTTGGCGGAGGTTTCCTGGCGGAAATGGAAATTACCGGCTTTGAAAGCCTCCAGGGCGACGGTGTCGTCGTTGTAGTACTCGTAGGAAATGGTGTCGAAGTTGAAACGGCCCTTGCGTACACCGAGATCTTTGGCCCAGTAGTCGTCGACCCTCTGATAGGTAATGGAGCGGCCGGCGTCAAAAGAGGTAATCCGGTAGGGGCCACTGCCCACCGGGGTGGTCAGGCCGCTGCTTTCAAACTCTCGATCCTCCCAGAAATGTTCTGGCAGGACGGGCATCTGGCCAAGAATCAGGGGCAGTTCCCGATTGTTGGTTTGCGCAAAGTCAAAGCGGATCCGGTGACTGTTTTCAATGGTGACCTTGTCTACATCCGCGTAGTAGTTGCGGTAAAACGGGTGACCTTCGGTGGTCAGAATCCGGTAGGAAAATTTCACGTCTTCAGCGGTGATTGGTTCGCCGTCCTGAAAGCGGGCATCTTTATTGAGGTTAAAGATGACGAAGCTGCGGTCTTCCGGCACTTCAACGGATTCGGCAATCAGCCCGTACTCGGAAAACGGCTCGTCGGCAGAGGACTCCAGAAGGGTATCGTACACGTAGGCGTTAATACCCGCCGCAGAGATACCGCGGATGACAAAGGGGTTAAAGCTGTCGAAGCCGTTGGCAACCACGGATAACTTCAGTGCGCCGCCTTTCGGGGCTTCCGGGTTGACGTAGTCGAAGTGCCTGAAATCCGCCGAGTATTTCAGTTCTCCGTGCATGGCGATGCCATGCACAGGACTAAGGTTTTCGGTGACGCCTTCATCGGCTGTGGCGAAACAGGCAGACGCTGCCAGAGCCAGCGTCGCGGTAATTCTGGTCAGCAAGGGTGCTTCCGGTTTTTTTGTCATGGTTCTCGCACGTTACGGACTGTTTCTTATGTCCACGTAGAGTACCAGACTTTGGCCGGGTTGGAGATAACGGTCCGTATTAAGATCGTTCCATGATGCGATGTCTCGCACATTCACTGAAAACCGGCTGGCGATGGCAGACAGGGAGTCGCCGCTGCGAACCCGGTATCCCACCTTCCGCACCATCGCCTTGCCGCGGGTATTCGAGGCCACCATGGTCGGCTTTGAGGTTTTCGACCAGATCACCAGTTCCTTGCCCGGAATCAGGGGGTCTCCCGGCGCCATGCCATTCCAGGCAGCCACTTCCCGAACAGACACCCGGTGCTCCCTGGCAATATCCCAGAAGGTATCGCCCCGGCGCACGGTGTAACGTACCTTGTTGCCGCTGCGCTTACGTTCCTGCGTTCGCTCCAGTCGCTGGGCCTGGCTGAGCGCATAGGCATCTGAACCCTTGGTGGCGGAAGGAATGAGCAGTTGCTGGCCTATTCGTATCAGATCGCTGTTGAGCTTGTTGACCTGTTGAATCACCGACGGCGTAGTGGAGAACTTGCGTGCAATGGTGTTCAGGCTGTCACCCTTGCGGACTTTATAGTTCTGCCAGGAAACACGCTGTTCCCTTGGGAACTCTGCCAGTGCGGTGCGGAAAGCCTCCGCCTGTTGCTTGGGGACCAGCAAGCGATGGGGGCCATCCGGATTGGTTGCCCAGCGATTGTAGGACGGGTTCAGCAGATAGATTTCATCAATATCCACGCCGGCTAATTCTGCGGCCTGGGCCAGATCCAGCTGGGAGCCGGTATCCACCACTTCGAAATACGGTTCGTCTTTTAATGGTGGCAGGTCGATACCGTAGGCTTTCGGATCGTCGAAAATTTTTGCCAGGGCAATCAGTTTGGGCACATAGTGGCGGGTCTCCGTCGGTAATGTCAGAGACCAGTAATCTGTGGATTTACCGGCGTTACGGTTACGACGCATGGCGCTGGATACGGTCCCGCCCCCGGAATTATAAGCGGCCAGGGCCAGGGTGTAATCGCCATCGAACCGGTTGGCCAGGCGCTCTAGGTAAGTCAGGGCAGCATCGGTAGCCGCAATCACGTCCCGTCGGTCATCATGCCACCAGCTTTGGGTCAGCCCGAAGTATTTGCCGGTAGACGGGATGAACTGCCAAAGCCCGGCAGCGCGACCGTGGGAGTAGGCAAAAGGATCAAAGGCGCTTTCTACCACTGGCAACAGAGCCAGTTCGCTGGGCAGGCCGCGTTTTTCGGTTTCATTGATAATGTAATGCAGGTACCGGGAGCCTCTTTCCACCACGCGATCGATGTAACGGGGGTGGCGCACGTACCAGTCTAATTGAGCCTGTACCCTGGCATTGTCGACGGAGTGGTCCATGGTGAAACCGTCGCGAAGTCGTGACCACAGATCGTCTGTTCTGGTGGATGCGTCAGATTGCCGGGCGGGATTGTCCAGTTTTTCCCGAGCTTGCTGGGCCTTGGCCTGAAGCTCCGGGGAGATGGCGTCATCTAATGGTGCCCCGCTGGCACTGTCCTCTCCATTGCCGGCAGCGACGTCAGCCTTGAGGTCCTCATCGCCCTTGGCAACAACCACTTGCTGTGAGTCCAGGGGGTCTTTTTGCTGATTCTCTTCCTCGGTCCCGAACCAGGCCGAAGGTGTATGCCAGTTCTCGGCGATCTGACTGGTACTGCAGCCGCTGAAAAGGGTTGACGCGAGAAGGATGAAGGGCAGTCGTTTTACCGGCATAAACACAGGGTTCCGGGTGGAGCCGGCGGGTATCTGTAAAAATAGCCGGCATATTTAACAGGTTACGTTCGATAATTGCTCGAAATTCTATGGGAGCGTTTTCCGGGCGGTCAAGCTGAGCCATGTTACGGCTGTGAGATAAATTGTTAAGCAGTGACCGCCCGCACGCTCAGAAGTTGTCTTTGCCGTGCCGCACGGCTGCAAAAACCGCACAATCCGAGCCGGTGGCAAGGCGGTGTGTGGTGCTGTAGTTCTCGGCGGCCTCTATGACCTTGGCATCATCCCACCGAAGGAATGGATTCAGCTGTTTCTCCTGGCCAATCGTGGTCGGCACGGTGGGCTTACCCCGTTCCCGAAGGTCTTTGCAGGCGTTCTCAAACTCGGCCAACGCCTTATCTTCGGGTAGCCAGTGACGGGCGAAGCGAAGGTTTGCCAGGGTGTATTCATGAGCACAGTATACTGCAGTGTCATCCGGAAGGTCCCGCAGGGTCTGGAGCGAGGTGTGCATCTGCTCCGGTGTGCCTTCGAACAGTCGTCCGCAGCCGCAGACAAACAGTGTGTCGCCGCAGAACAGGACGGGTTTGTCATTTACCTGGGTGTCGCTGTAATAGGCAATATGATCCAGTGTATGGCCGGGAACTGCCAGGACATTGAACGTGATGCCTTCCCAGACGACTTCATCGCCGGCATGGACCGTGTTTGTGGCACCCTTGAAGGGCGAATCAGTCGGGCCAACAATACGGATGTCCGGATACTGTTGCTGAAGCTCTTTCACACCGCCGGTGTGATCCGGGTGGTGATGGGTGATCAGGATAGTGTCTGCTGAGAAACCGCTGTCACTGAGATAATCCAGCACCGGCTTTGCCTGGCCGGGATCGACTATCAGGGTCTTGCCGGACTCAAGGTTGGTAAGGCACCAGATATAGTTGTCTGAGAATGCCGGAACCGGATGAATGCGCAAGGTGGCCACCCCATGTGTTCAATGAATGTGCCTGTTATGATAATGCAACAACGAGTACAGCCCAAGGAGCGGCAGGTTGCGCGAGCAATCAAACCTTTAGTGGATCGGGTAGGGGAGCCAGCGTGAAAGCCAGCGGCGTGATTGACTATTCAGCACGACATGAGAGTTTTGAACGTTGGGTGCAGACCCCCCTTGGCCGCTCCCTGCTGGCCAGCCAGAGAGCAGTACTTGATAAGGAACTGCAAGGCCTTACCGGGGCAAGACAACTTCAGGTTGGCCTGAGTCACCGATTGCCTTTGGCGAGTGGTACCGATTTTGCCCAGAAGATTATTACCTGCCCGGCCTGGCATGCCCATATGCCGGAGGGCGTGGCGGTTTGTGACGCCGACGAGTTGCCGTTTCCCGGTGATTCCATGGATCTTGTGATCCTTCATCATACGGCCGACTTTTCCCCGGATCCGCACCAGGTGCTTCGCGAGTCCGCCCGCGTATTGCGAGGTGAGGGGCGCATCGCTCTGGTTGGGTTCAACCCGCTCAGTCTCTGGGGCGCACGCAGACTGGTTTCCCGCCATCGGTTTGGCCCCTGGGGTGGTCGGTTCCTGATGCGATCACGAATGGAGGACTGGCTCAGATTGCTGGGGTTCGAGCTGGAAAACAGTGGCACCTATTTCTGTACGCTTCCGTTGCAGCGAAAACACGGGGCATCCGGAAGACGGCAGCGTTTGGCCGCCAGTAGCCGCCCTCATTTACTGCCCACTGGCGCCTATTACTGTATCCTTGCCCGCAAACGCGAATACGCCCGGATCCGGACCAGAGCATCCTGGCGCAAGAGCAAGGTAATTGCTTTGCCCGGAACCGTGGGGGTATCCAGTGGCTGTGCCAGCCATAGCTCAGGCAGGGTGGACAGGCGGAGAACAGAACAGGAGCAGTAATGGCTGGTAAGGTAGTGATGTATACCGACGGAGCCTGTAAAGGTAACCCTGGGCCCGGGGGGTGGGGTGTCGTATTGCGCTATGGCGATGCGTGCAAGACCATGCACGGTGGCGAGTTGCAGACCACGAATAACCGGATGGAACTGATGGCGGCCATTCGAGGCTTAAGGGAGCTCAAGCGCGCTTGCCAGGTGGAGTTGTATACGGACTCACAATACGTACGCAAGGGCATTACCGAATGGATGAGCGGCTGGAAGCGCAATGGCTGGAAAACCTCGGCAAAGAAACCGGTCAAGAATGCGGATCTGTGGCAGGAGCTCGATGCTGAAACTGCCAGGCACACCGTTAACTGGCATTGGGTGAAGGGTCATTCAGGGCATCCTGATAACGAGTTGGCGGATGAGTTGGCCAACCGCGGAGTCCGCGAACTGAACGGGGCCTGAACCCTGGCCCCTGGAAAACCGATTAATGGGCAGTGAGTGAGAGCGCAGTTGCATGAGACAGATCGTACTGGATACCGAAACCACGGGTATTGATCCGAACGAAGGTCACCGCATTATCGAAATTGGTTGCGTGGAAGTGATCGAGCGCGAGCTGACCGGTCGCAACTATCACGTATACATTAACCCTGAGCGCGAGGTAGAAGCGGAGGCTATCACCGTTCACGGTATCACCAACGAATTTCTGGCCGACAAGCCAAAGTTTGCGGAGGTTGCCGACGAGTTCTTTGAGTTCATCAAGGGCGCAGAGCTGGTCATCCATAACGCCGCGTTCGACGTGGGCTTCATGGACTCCGAATTCGCCCGCCTGAAACCGGTTCGGAAAACAGCAGACCACTGCGGCATTGTCGATTCACTGGCCATTGCCAGGAAAAAGCACCCGGGCCAGAAAAACAATCTCGACGCCCTGTGCAAGCGCTATGGAGTGGATAACTCCAACCGTGACCTTCACGGGGCATTGCTGGACGCCGAGATCCTGGCAGACGTCTATCTGCTGATGACCGGCGGCCAGACCGCGCTGTCCCTGGATGCCGGCTCCGGCGATGAAGGTGGCGATGGCGGTATTCGCCGGATCTCCGGTGAGCGCGCGCCGTTGGCGGTGGTTCGGGCCACGAGTGATGAAGCCTCTGCCCATGATGAGTTCATGGCGATGATGGAGAAGCAGGCCGGCGAAACGGTGTGGTCCCGGTTGCAGGCAACAGAATGAGAACCACGTTCAGCTGTACCATTTGTTACATTCCGGCTTTCTTGAGCTACTTGAGTTTTGTGTTATAAGTAATGATAAGTTCGCCAGTTTTTTGCGAACCGTTCAGGTATGGGCAAGGGCTGCCTCGCTGAACAGGAAGGACCTGCCCGTATGCAGGCTGCAGTTCATGAACAGGATGCGGTAGTCTCCGCAAATTAACAGGAAGCGTTTATGGTTCAATCGTCTCTGGCGACGAAATCGCAGTCGTTTGATCTGGTCAAAAGTGAAATCGAACAGACCATCAAGCAGGCAGAATCCAGCCTTGAGCGCTTTCAGGAAAACCGCGAGAGCGGGGAAGATCTGCAGAACTGTGTTGATTACCTGAACCAGCTTCGGGGAATCTTCATTCTGGTGGAGCTCCGGGGCGGAACCCTGCTTTGCCAGGAAGCGGTTAATCTCGCCAATGATGTGCCAGTTGGTGCCAACGACGACAAGAATATACTGCTGACAGCACTTAACAGCGCGCTGTTCATTCTCCGCCGTTACGTCGAGTACTACCATCAGCAACGTGAAGATCATCCCGAGCTGCTGCTGCCCGTGATCAATGATCTGCGTGAAGCCCGTCGTGAGAAACCTTATCCCGAATCCTGCTTCTTTGATATCGACATCAAGGAGCGCCCGGACTTTTGCAGCGATCTGGGACTCAGGCCCATGGATGATGCAGAGTCTGAATATGAAATCCTGGCCCGTCGCATGCGCCTGACCTTCCAGGTGGCACTGCTCGGCATTCTCCGCGAGCGCAACGAAGCGGTTAGCAAGAAGCTCATTGCCAGGGCTGCCCGTGGTCTCGCACGGCTGTGTCAGGGAGCGCCTATGGGGCAGATGTGGTGCCTGCTGGCGTTGGTATCCGATACCATGCTGGATCGTGCCATGGGCTTTAGCAAGGCCCGCAAGCGTCTGCTGATGCGAATCGAGAAATACGCGCGGGAAGTGGTATATGTCGGCAAGGTAGCTACCGCCAAGGACGCCCCCGAATCGCTGATCAAAGATCTGGTCTATCTGCTTTACCGCAGTGGCTCAGCCAACCCTGAGGTGACGCGGGTACTCTCTGCTTATCAGCTCGGTCCTGCCGAATTCCCGGACGCACTTCTTGAGGCTCATTCCCGGCGCCTCTATGGCCCTGGCACGGATGTGCTCAAATCCCTGTCTGAAGCCTTGCAGGAAGAGCTTAATCAGCTGAAGGACAAGCTGGACATCATCGAGCGCGGAATAGAACCGGATCTGGCCGAACTTGCCTCGATTGCCGATACTCTGGAGCGCCTGGCCAATACGCTGGTGATGCTCGATCTGAACCGCCTGGCCAGTATTTCCCGTGAAGAAGCGGCCAAACTGCGTAAATGGGAAGAGGAAAACCGCCTGCCGGCGGAGGAGGAGCTCTATCGTCTGGCGGATTCCGTACTGGGGGTAGAGGATGCCGTCATGCAGATTGTGACCCGTGGCATTACCTCAGAGACCGATGCCCTTGCTGGTGCAGACCGGAGCCGGGACGAATCCGTGTACCTGCAGGAAGCCATCTGGGTGGTGGCGGACGAGGCGCGCAGTGCGTTGACCCTGGCCAAACGGGCGATCACAGCGTTTATCGAATCCGATTACGACAAACTCCATCTGGCCAATCTCCCGGGTACGCTGCGCAGTATCTGGGGTGGTCTGCAAATGGTGGACGACCCCATGGCCGCCGAGGTGATTGCCAGGGTGGCGACGTCCATTCAGGAGCGCCTGCTGGATGCGCGCGAAGCCCCTGCGTCTCAGGTTCTGGAAGCGCTGGCGGATGCGCTCACCTCGCTCGAGTACTACATTGAAGGCGTCGGTCGGCGGGAAGACAGGAATGTAGACCTGCTCAAGCTGGCTCAGAGTTCGCTGGATGACGTCGGTCTGTAGACGCCAGGGTGGCCCGAATTTCTGAATGGCATAAAAAAAACCTGCGGTTTGCGCAGGTTTTTTTATAGCTGGTGTTTAACCGGGCTCAGCCCATGTTGAACAGTTCACCCAGCTTGGTTGCCAGCATCATGTCGCCTTCGGCGCGTAGCTGACCAGCCATGAACGCCTGCATGCCGTCGGTCTCGCCAGAGACGATACCCTGCAGGGTTTCAGAGTTCATGATCAGGGTAACAGAAGGATCGTCGTGTGCGCCGTCGTGCAGCTTGCAGGTGCCGTCATTGATCACGAGGTGGTAAGTCTTGTCGTCTTCGATGTCGAACTGGAATACCAGGTCCAGGCCCTGTGCTGCGTCTGCGTTGAAGTTCTGTTCGAGTTTTTCAAATACCTGAGCTACAGACATTGTTTTACCCTTTTTGATGGTTGTCTTGTCATGGTGGTGACGACTAGTGATCCCTGGCAGAGGCAGCCTGTACAGCAGCCGGGGTAGCGCCAACCTCGCAATCCGACTTTATGGTTAGAGCCGGTTCGTGTCAAGCTTGATCGAACGCTTGTTTTAATTTTATCGCGGGCTTATCAGGCCTGTGCCGAGGCGGTACACTTCGGGGTTTGCAAATACGTGTGGAGACTGCATTTTGGAATTTCTGACCGAATACGGCCTGTTTCTCGCCAAGGTGGCGACTTTCGTGGTGGCGGCGATTGTGCTCGTGTCCATCATTGTCTCGGCAACCCAGAAAGACCGGGACGATCACGAAGGTGAGGGTGAGCTGAAAATACGCAAGCTGAACGATCAGTATCGCCGGCTCAGAGAGTCAATCCAGGCCAGGTTGATGACAGACCAGGAACGAAAGGCTTGGCAGAAGAAAAAGAAAAAAGAGGACAAGGCTGAAAAGAAAGCCGCGAAGAAGCAGCCAGAACCTGACGCTACCGAAGAGAAAACGGCGCGGGTTTACGTGCTCGATTTCGACGGTGACATTAAAGCCAGCGATACCGATACCCTGCGGCGTTCAGTGTCGGCGGTTCTGAGTGTTGCCAATCCGGAAACGGACGAAGTGGTTATCCGCCTGGAGAGCGGCGGTGGTCTGGTTCATGCCTATGGGTTGGCGGCAGCCCAGCTGGATCGTGTTCGCAGCAAAGGTATCAAGTTGACCGCCTGCGTCGACAAGGTTGCGGCCAGCGGCGGCTATATGATGGCCTGCGTGGCTGATCGCATTATTGCTTCGCCGTTTGCCGTGCTCGGTTCCATCGGGGTGGTGGCGCAACTCCCGAACTTCCACCGATTCCTGAAAAAGAACGACGTTGACTTCGAGGTGCACACCGCGGGTGAACACAAGCGAACGCTGACAATCTTTGGTGAGAATACCGACAAGGGACGCCAGAAATTCCTCGAGGACCTGGAGGATACCCATGTCCTGTTCAAGGAGTATGTGAGTGAGCGGCGTCCGGATCTGGATATTCAGGCGGTTGCCAATGGAGATATCTGGTTCGGCAAGCGTGCCCTGGACGTGAAGCTGATCGATGAGATCAAAACGTCTGACGAATACCTGATTGAGGCTTGTGAGCGGGGAGACGTGATCTCAGTGTCTTTCCAGCGCAAACGTACACTGCCGGAAAAGCTCGGTTTGGCTACCAGCGCGGCGCTCGAACATACCGTCTGGAAAGTGTTGAGTGCGTTTCGGAATCAAAAAATGCAGTAAACCAGAACTGAACGCCAGCGCATGACGACTCATGCGCTGGTGATTGGTCTCAGGAGGCCCGGCGGCGGAACAGGGGCTGGTCCGTGTCGGTCGCAGCCTGGTAGGTCTGGGTGAAGAAGCTCAGGCACTTCGGTGCCTTTGCAATGTCCTTGTCAGCGCGCAGTACGTAGCTGTCAAAGCCACAGCGCTTCATGAACTGAAGCTGGTCAAGCAGAACATCGCCAATGGCTCGCAGCTCGCCGCGGTACCCGAACCGTTCACGTAGCAAACGGCCAATGCTGTAACCACGGCCATCGACAAAGCGCGGGAAATTCACCGCGATCAGTGGCAATTCATTCACTTTCTCGCCAAGCAATTCCGGCTCATCGTGGCTGTCAAACCAGACACCCACTGAGGGCTTTGCGGCAAAGTGCTCATGGCCGGCCAGCCACAGATCTGCCGGAATCAAGACCGGCTTATCTTCAGGAATATCCATGGACTCACCCGCCGCAGGGCGGGGCACCACAACCCAGTCGTCATTACGAATCGTGCCGTCAGCGGCAATTACATCAGGCATATACCCGCTCCTTGAAAGGATCCAGACCGACCCGGCGATAGGTGTCCAGGAAGGTTTCCTCTTCCGTCCGGTTTTCTACGTAAACATTGATCAGCTTGGCGATGACCTCTGGCATTTCCTCACGAGCGAAGGACGGCCCCAGAATCTTGCCGATGGTGGCGTCGTGGTGTGACGATCCACCCAGGCTGATCTGATAGAACTCTTCGCCTTTCTTGTCGACGCCCAGAACACCAATATTGCCCACGTGGTGGTGGCCACAGGCGTTCATGCAGCCTGAAATGTTCAGGTCGATGGGGCCGAGGTCGTACAGGAAGTCCAGGTCATCAAAACGACGCTGGATTGCTTCAGCCACAGGAATCGACTTGGCGTTGGCCAGGGCGCAGAAATCGCCGCCGGGGCAGCAGATAACGTCGTTCAGTGTGTTCAGGTTCGCCGTTGCGAAGCCCAAAGGCACAAGCTTTTGCCAGAGCTCAAACAGTCGATCCTGGCGGACGTCTGCCAGCACCACATTCTGTTCGTGGGTGGCCCGGGCTTCACCGTAGCTGTACTCATCCGCAAGATCGGCAATCTGCTCCAACTGGAAGTCGGTGACATCCCCCGGGGGCGTGCCGGTCTTCTTGAGTGTCAGGGTTACAATAGCGTAGCCCGGCTTTTTGTGACTGTTGACGTTGTGGGTCAACCACTTGTCAAATTCACGGTTCTCGAAGCGCTGCGTCGCCAGCAGATCGGTAGCATTGTCCACTGCATCATACGCCGGCTCGGTAAAGTAGCCCTGGAATTTGCTCACCGCCTCCGGCGTCAGCCGGGAAGGTGAGTCTTTGATGTGGGCCCACTCTGCTTCAACTTTTTCGGCAAAGCCCTCGGGGCTCAGCGCCTTGACCAGAATCTTGATGCGCGCCTTGAACTTGTTGTCCCGGCGGCCGTAACGGTTGTAAACCCGGACAATGGCTTCCAGGTAAGTCAGCAGATCCAGTTCCGGCAGGAAATCGCGGATGACCGGGCCAACCATGGGGGTACGACCAAGTCCGCCACCAACGTGAACCCGGAAGCCAAGTTCGCCCTGGTCATTGCGCACCAGCTGCAAGCCAATGTCATGCACCCGGATAGCTGCGCGATCCGTGTGTTCGGAGGCATTCACGGCAATTTTGAATTTACGTGGTAAAAACGCAAATTCCGGGTGGAACGTCGACCACTGGCGAATAATCTCGCAATAGGGGCGTGGATCAGCGATTTCTTCCACCTGGACACCGGAGAACGGGTCCGTGGTGGTGTTCCGGATGCAGTTACCGCTGGTCTGATTTGCGTGCATTTCCACTTCCGCCAGCTCAGCCAGAATATCGGGCACGTCTTCCAGGTTCGGCCAGTTCAGCTGGATGTTGGTGCGGGTGGTGAAATGGGCGTAGCCTTTATCATAGTCCCGGGTTACGCGTGCCAAGCGGCGAAGCTGCTCGGAGCGAAGCATGCCGTAAGGGATACAGATACGGAGCATGGGTGCGAGACGCTGAACATAAAGCCCGTTCTGCAGTCGAAGTGGAAGGAATTCCTCTTCAGACAGCTCACCAGCAAGGGCGCGCTCGGTCTGGTCACGGAATTGGGCAACACGCTCTGCGGCTATCTGCCGGTCGTGCTCATCATAAACGTACATAGTGGAACGTCCTGCCTGCTACATCAGAAGAGCTAAAATTTACGGCCGGGTTTCATGGACCGGGCCTTATTCCTGCGAGGCAGGATACCATCGTGTTTTTATTCTCAAAATGATTATTTCAACATAACATTATCGATTCAGGTGATAAGTGATCGCCGCCGGAACTGGACGAATGTCAATTTGCTGCTTTACTTGATCGGGAAAGCCAGAAAAACAACAACTTCGGGTAGGAAGGAGGAAGTGCCATGAAAAAATCCGTGCAATCAGACAGCCAGGCCGATGCAGTGGCGGCGGTATTGCTCGTGCTGCTGGCAGTTGCTTTTGCGGTGGTCTGGGTATCCGGGCAGTAGGCTACTGCCCGGCCAATACCAGTTTGACCACGATGATCAGCGCGCCCACAAACGCGACGGTAAACAGAACGCCTGCAATGATATAGGGTAGCGGGCTGTGGTGTGAAAAGTCTTCCTGGCGGCGCTTGTCAGACTGCACACCGAAAGCGCCGGCAAGGATGCTTTGCATGATCTTAAGAACCCCCGGGCTGCGGGGGCGTTCATTGTTATTGTTGTTTTCGGTCACGTCATTCATGGAATACGCCTCAGGTTATTCCGCCGGATCGTACGCCAGGCTTGGCATCAACCAGCGCTCAGCCTCAGCCTTGGTCAGGCCTTTGCGTTCAGCATAGTCCTCAACCTGATCAACGCCAATTTTGCCAACGGCAAAGTATTTGGCTTCCGGGTGGGCGAAGTACCATCCGGAGACCGCTGCGGTTGGATACATGGCGAAATGCTCCGTTAGCTGGAGGCTGGTGTTGGCGGTGGCATCCAGCAGTTTGAACAGAGTGGCCTTTTCGGTATGGTCCGGGCAGGCAGGGTAGCCGGGGGCCGGGCGGATACCACGGTAGCGCTCCTTGATCAGGTCCTCGTTGGCCATCTGTTCATCGGTGGCATAACCCCAGAATTCCTTGCGCACCCGTTCGTGCATGCGCTCGGCAAAGGCTTCGGCCAAGCGGTCTGCCAGGGCCTGCACCATAATGGCGCTGTAGTCGTCGTGGGCGTTTTTGAACTCAGCGGTCAGTTCGTCCACGCCGATGCCTGTGGTCACCGCAAAGCCTCCGACATAATCGCCCAGGTGCAGACTCTCCGGCGCCACGAAATCTGACAGCGCCATCATTGGCTTGCCCGGAGCTTTCTCATCCTGCTGACGCAGGTGGTGCAGGGTAGTGAGCTCTTCGGTCCGGGATTCATCGGTGTACACGACAATGTCATCACCCCGACGATTGGCGGGCCAGAACCCGACAACGCCTCTTGCCGAGATCCGCTTGTCCCCGATCATCTGTTTCAGTAGTTTCTGGGCATCGTCAAACAGGGTACGTGCGGCTTCGCCTCGTTTCGGGTCGTCGAAAATGGCCGGGTATTTGCCGGCAATGTCCCAGGAAATAAAGAACGGTGTCCAGTCGATGTAGTCCACCAGTTCCTTCAGATCATAGTCCTCGAAGACCCGGACACCGGTAAATGCGGGCTTGGGCGGCTGGTAGTTCTCGAAATCGATTTCCGGTGCACGGGCACGGGCTTCTTTCAGCGACACCAGCTTGGTGCGGTCACCACGGTTTTTGCGGCGTTCACGAATTTCGTCATATTCGGTGCGAGCTGCTTCCACGAAAGCGGGCTTCGCGGTCTTGCTCAACAGCTGGGATGCTACGTTCACGCAGCGGGATGCATCAGAAACGTAAAGGGCGATGTCGTTCTTGTACTGGGGCTCGATTTTGACCGCTGTGTGGGCTTTCGAGGTGGTGGCACCACCAATCATCAGCGGGATATTGAAGTCCAGTCGCTGCATTTCACGCGCTACGTGCACCATCTCATCCAGTGACGGTGTGATCAGGCCGCTCAGGCCAATCATGTCGACATTTTCTTTTCGGGCTGTTTCCAGAATCTTTTCACAGGGCACCATCACGCCAAGGTCGATTACCTCGTAGTTGTTGCACTGCAGGACAACGCCAACAATGTTCTTGCCAATGTCGTGTACGTCGCCCTTGACCGTGGCCATCAGTATCTTGCCCTTGGCCTGCTGGTCTTCAGTTTTCTCTGCTTCGATGTAGGGAATCAGGTGGGCCACGGCCTGCTTCATTACCCGGGCGCTCTTGACCACCTGGGGCAGGAACATCTTGCCGTCACCGAACAGATCGCCAACCACGTTCATGCCGGCCATCAGCGGGCCTTCGATTACCTCGATGGGGTGGCTGGCGTTTTGCCGGCAGGCTTCTGTGTCGTCAATAATGTAACTGGTAATGCCTTTAACCAGGGCATGCTCCAGGCGTTTTTCAACGGGCCATTCACGCCAGGCAAGGTCTTCCTCTTTGGCCTGGCCGCCTTTGCCTCTGAACTTTTCGGCCGCTTCGAGCAGGCGATCGGTGGAGTCATCCCGGCGGTTCAGAACCACGTCTTCCACCAGTTCTTTCAGGTCAGGCTCGATCTCGTCATAGATCACCAGTTGGCCCGGATTCACGATGCCCATATTCATGCCGGCCTTGACCGCGTGATACAGGAAGACAGAGTGAATGGCCTCACGTACCGCATCGTTGCCGCGGAACGAGAATGACACGTTGCTGACGCCACCGGAGATAGAGGCGTGGGGGCAATGCTCCCGGATCCAGCGTGTGGCGTTGATGAAGTCCACCGCGTAGTTGTTGTGCTCCTCAATACCGGTAGCAATGGCAAAGATGTTGGGGTCAAAAATGATGTCGGCCGGGTTGAAGCCGACGCCGGTCAGCACATCATAGGAGCGTTTGCAGATTTCGGTTTTGCGTTCGAAGGTATCGGCCTGGCCGTCTTCGTCAAAGGCCATCACCACCACCGCAGCGCCGTAGCGCATGCAGTCCCTGGCACGTTTGATGAACTCCTCTTCGCCTTCTTTCAGGCTGATGGAGTTCACCACGGCCTTGCCCTGGATGCAGCGCAGACCTGCTTCGATCACATCCCACTTGGACGAGTCGATCATGACGGGTACGCGGGAAATGTCCGGTTCAGAGGCCACCAGGTTCAGGAACGTAACCATCACCTCCCTGGAATCCAGCATGCCCTCGTCCATGTTGATATCGATGATCTGCGCACCGTTCTCAACCTGGTCCCGGGCAACGCTCAGGGCTTCCTCATACTGTTCTTCCTTGATCAGCCGCAGGAAGCGCTTGGAGCCGGTTACGTTGGTGCGTTCACCCACGTTGATGAACAGGGCGTTTTCGTCACCGGTAAACGGTTCCAGGCCGGAGAGCCTGAGTGCTTTCGGGCGTTCAGGAATCTGTCTGGGCGGATACTTGGCCACGGCCCTGGCGATGGCTTCAATATGATCCGGGCGCGAGCCGCAACAGCCGCCGATGATGTTCAGAAAGCCGTCTTTGGCAAAGCCTTCAATGATCTCGGCCATTTCCTCCGGGGTCTGGTCGTATTCACCAAACTCGTTGGGCAGCCCGGCGTTGGGGTGGGCTGATACATAGGTTTCGGCCTTGTTCGACAGTTCTTCCACATAAGGCCGCAGCGCGTCCGCGCCCAGTGCACAGTTCAGACCCACGGAAATCGGTTTAGCGTGGGCAACCGAGTTGTAGAAGGCTTCAGTGGTTTGGCCAGACAGGGTTCGGCCAGAGGCGTCGGTGATAGTGCCGGAAATCATGATCGGCAGCTCAATACCACTGTCTATAAAGAACTGCTGGGTCGCGTAGATTGCTGCTTTGGCGTTCAGGGTGTCGAAAACAGTTTCAATGAGAATAAGGTCTGAACCACCTTCAACCAGGCCGGAAACTGCCTCGTAGTAATTGTCGACCAGAGTCTGGAAATCCACGTTCCGGTAACCGGGATTGTTCACATCCGGTGAAATAGAAGCGGTGCGTGAGGTGGGACCCACGGCACCGGCTACAAAGCGTGGCTTTTGGGGATTCCTCGCGGTGAACTCGTCGGCGATTTCCCGTGCCAGCTTTGCCGCAGCTACGTTCAACTCCCGTGCCAGCGATTCCAGGCCATAGTCGGCCTGCGACAGCTTGGTGGAGTTGAAGGTGTTGGTCTCGATAATGTCTGCGCCCGCGTCCAGGTACTCTGCATGGATGTTGCGGAGCAGGGCAGGCTGGGTAAGGTTCAGCAGGTCGTTGTTGCCCTGAACTTCCCGTTCGTAATCCTTGAATCGATCGCCCCGGAATGCGGCCTCATCCAGTTTCTGGTTCTGGATCATGGTGCCCATGCCACCATCAAGAATGACAATCCGCTCCTTGAGGGCTTGGTGCAGCTGTTCCAGGCGTGTATTGCGATCGGTCATAGAAAACTCTTCCGGGTGTCGTTATTAACGTCGTGTTTTACGTTTTGGCGCGGGATCATAGCAAAAATGCTGAAAGGCGTCTTAGTACGGATGATCATTATCAAGTTCCGTTTTGCCTGTCCGCCGTTGGGATAAGGGAAATTGATTACCCCATTAATGCCCGACTATTTTACTTGGTCTTTTATGTTCCGGCGATCTCTCATAAAATGTCAGTCACACTTGATAACAGGTAGGAAGCATGGCTCTGGTAACTGTGACTGATTCCGCAAGGGATTATCTTGCGCAACTGATTGAAAAGCAGGACGTTGAAGGTATGGGCGTACGCATTTTCGTGACCCAGCCCGGCACCCGCAACGCAGAGACCTGTCTGGCATACTGTCCGCCCAATGAAGTTGTGCCAACCGATGAGCAGGTCAACCTGGAGAAGTTTACTCTGTATCTGGACCATAATTCGGTGCCGTTCCTGGAAGACGCCTATGTCGACTACTCCAAGGATCAGATGGGCGGGCAACTGACCATCAAGGCGCCTAATGCCAAGGTGCCGCAGGTGGCTGATGATGCGCCCCTGCCGGATCGTGTGAACTACGTGCTGGCCTCTGAAATCAATCCCAACCTGGCAGCTCATGGCGGTGATGTTTCGCTGGTTGAGATTGTTGACGAATCGGTTGCGGTGTTGCGCTTTGGTGGCGGGTGTCAGGGCTGCTCTGCGGTCAGCCTGACGCTGAAGCAGGGTGTCGAGAAGACACTGAAGGAACGCGTACCTGAAATTTCCGCGGTGCGTGATGTGACAGACCACTCGAATACCGAAAACGCTTACTATCAGTAAGTTGCACCCTTCCTCCGGCAGTCGCCCCTTCTCTGGCGGCTGCCAGAAACACCCGCCTTGCCTGGCTACACGGCCAATGGCCTGTTAAGCGTAATACTTCATTATCGGTCACATAAACAGAATCAAAGCCCGGGTATTATCCGTGCCGTGTGAGCGAACGCTTTTTCTTTTTCGGGGTAACGCTTGACTGACCTTGCTCTTGTGTCCGTGCCTGTAATGGCTGCCGTGGTGGGATGGTTCACCAACTGGCTCGCCATTCAGATGTCCTTTCATCCTGTCCGGTTCATTGGCGTTGGGGTTATTGGCTGGCAAGGGGTGATTCCGCGCAAGGCCGAGAAAATGGCCCACATCTGCATCGATCGCACACTGCAGAAGTTTGGCGACCTGAATTCTGTGTACCAGAAGCTGGAGCCCAACCGCATTGTGGAACAGGTGGTGGCTCAGGTAACGCCCCGTATGGATGAGTACATTGACGAGGTCATGTATGAAATCCAGCCGGTACTCTGGGATAACCTGCCGCTGTTTGTTCGTGCCCGGATCTATCAGTGGGCACGGCAACAGTTACCCAATCGGGTAGAAGAACTGGTGGAGGATTTTGGTGACGACCTGGATGAGCTGGTCGATCTCAAGGCTCTGTTGAGTCGGGAGCTTCAGAACCATCCGGACCTGATGAATCGTATATTCCGGCAGGCGGGTGCGGTTGAACTCAGGTCGGTCATTAATCGGGGCGCGATTATCGGTGCCTTGATGGGCGCGGTGCTGGCGCCGGTTTCGGTGTTCTACCCCCAGCCCTGGTTACTGCCGGTAGGCGGCTTTTTTATTGGCTTTATCACTAACTGGATTGCCATCAACCTGATCTTTGCACCGGTGCGCCCGCGCCGGGTATTGTTCTGGCAGTTGCAGGGGCTGTTCCTGCGTCGGCAGGATGAAATCAGCGATATCTGGGCGCGCCTGGTGGCGGAGGAATTGATCACGGTGGAGAAAGTCGCCGATGCCATGATCAACGGTCAGCATGGTGACCGTACCCGCGCCATCATCCAGAAACACCTGCGCCCCATGCTCGACAATTCCATGGTCATGAAGCTGGCGGCCCAGGTGTCTGTGGGCATGACCGGTTACACCGAGCTCAAGCGCGTGATGAATCAGAAAGCGGTGCTGGCAACCCGGGATGTATTCAGTGATCCCGCTTTCAATCGGGAGCGTGCACCCGTCGTGGCGGGGGTGCTGGCCAGCCAGATGAAAGCCCTGCGCCCGGAAGAGTTCCAGGACATCCTCAGGCCAGCGTTCCGGGAGGAAGAAATCCAGCTGATGTTCGTGGGTGGCTTGTTTGGTGCCGTGGCCGGGCTCGTTCAGTTTCTTGCCATGACCGGCTTGCCCCAGGCCGTACTGGGCTGACCACACCAGGGAGAATAGCGTATGCCAGTTTGGGCGCAGATCCTCACGCAGGTTTTACTGACAGCGGCCACCGTAACGGCCGTTCTCTTCGGTTTCTGGTTCTGGGTGGTAAAGCCATGGCTGGCTGAGCGCATTCAGGAACTGATTGATACCGCCAATGAGATTGAGCCGAGGGTGACCAGTGGCGTTCAGAAGGGGGTTGCTGAATCTATCCGGCAGATACCCCAAAGCGCCTGGGACGGTGCCACCAGGGAATCCACTCGCCAGTTCCTCAAGTTTGGTTCGAACCTGTTTGAAAACGGGCTGAGCACCTTTCTGGGGGCCGCTGCCGAAGAGCAACAAGCCAATCAGGCGCAGTCAGCCGAAAAGCGGGACAGATAACAGCGCGACATCTTCCACGGGCTCAGAGGCAATTCGTAGGGCGAGGCAGTCCGGCAATCCGGCAGGCTGTTTTGGCGGGGGTTCCGGGGAACAGTGTCATCAGGTAGATACTGTCGCCTTTCTCGTCCCCCAGCGCTTCTCTTACGGCCTTTACGAACAACCGGTTCGACGGTGGCGACATCTCATGCTGTTTATAAAAATCCCTCAAAAAGTATATGATTTCCCAGTGTTTTACCGTTAAATCAATGTCGTCTTCATGAGCGATTTCCTGGGCTACCTCATTGGTCCAGGTGGCCGCGTCCTCCAGAAAACCCTCGTTGTTTCTCTCAGGCGAGTTCGAAGCACTCATGGTTTACCAGTTGATGATTCGTGAATGATTGACGGTCAGCTGCACAAAACCGGCGTAGTCCACCAGTTGATCTGCGGGCACGCGATTGGCCACGGCGCGCGCATGTGCGTCTGCCTCCAGACCATAAGAAGCCCCCGGCAACTGCTTTTCGCGATCGAGCAGTGCGAGCACCGCATCCTCAATCAGCAGTAGCGTGTCACCCTGTTGAGCAGACGCCAGACAATGCCGGAACCTGGCGTGTTCCGGAGCTTTGTTGATGATGTGCAGGGTTGCGGTCGTGTTTTCAGGCATGACAGGGTCCTATCCGGCAAAAACAACGCGGGAAAACTGGCTCAGGGTTTCGGAAATCGACTCCGATGGCGTGCTTCCTGACAGCAAATCGTCGATCTCCAGTCCATATTGTGCGCATGCCCGGGTATCGACCAGTATCTGTTCAACGCCGAACAGGGTGGCGGCAGAGAGATTCTTCTCCACAGATTTCTGGCCGACGGCGTCGGCGGCCTGGCCTTTGCAAAGCCAGTGGACGCCAGCCCCCAGAAACAGCATCGCGGCGGGCTGGTCGAAGGCCGCCAGGGAAAACGTTATGTCCAGCGCTTCTCGTCCTGTCCAGGAGCCATAGGGTGGCTGATCGATCACAATCAGGGTGGTCATGGTCAGTGTGCCCCGTGAAAATAAAGAACCCGGTCGGACTTCAGGTTACCCTCTACCCACTCTCCAAGACCGGCAATTTCGAAGGGTGCCCTGAGATTGCTGGCGGTCAGCTCGTAACGGGCCTGTTCGGTATCATCGACAATGCCACGGCGCAGTGCCGAAGCAATGCAGGCGACCGCTGTGATGTTGTTCCCGGAAAGGAATTCAGACCACAGTCGCGGCCAGTGTTGCTCATCGGAGGGAGGAGCGCTCAGGGCCGACGCCAGGTGTACGCCATCACCATACAGGAACACCCGGTCGATACGGTGGCCCGCTTTCAGCAGGGCCTGAGCCAATGACAGGGCCGTCTGGGGCGCCTGTGTTGCCCAGGGTGCACCGGTGATCACGAGTGTGTAACTGAGAGACTGCGGCATGGGTTTGACTGCTGACTGGTGGAAACCCTGCAAGTGTACCTAAAGCAAAAACCCCGGCATAGGCCGGGGTTTTCTCAAGGCGTTGGACTGAGTTTGCTGATCAGTCTTCGCCGCTGAACGCAGACAGCAGGTGCAGCAGGCTGACGAACAGGTTGTAGATGGACACATACAGGCCAACGGTGGCGATGATGTAGTTACGCTCGCCACCCTTGATGATCTGGCTGGTCTCAAACAGGATCATGATCGAAGCAAAGATCGTGAAGCCTGCGGAAACGGCCAGGTGCAGAGCAGAGCTCTCCATGAAGAACGCCAGCAGCATGGCACCAATCAGCACAAATGCGCCAGCGGTCAGGAAGCTGGACAGGAAGCTGAAGTCCTTCTTGGTGATGATAGCGGTTGCGGACAGGCCCACGAACGCGACGGCAGTCAGCGTCAGTGCCTGAGCAACAATCTGCGAGGCGCCGGCAGCAACAAACGCACCGATGATCGGGCCAAGGGTGTAACCCATAAAGCCGGTCAGTGCGAAGGTGGTGACGATGCCCCAGGGGCTGTTCTTTAGTTTATAGGTGGCGAACAGCAGGCCGATGTAGCCCACGATGGTAATCAGGAAGCCCGGGTGCGTGCCATTCATGTTCAGGAACGCAGTCACGGCTGAAAACGCCAGGGTCATACCGAGCAGCATGTAGGTGTTACGCAACACCTTCATGGCGTCGTCGCTGATACCGGTCGTTGCGCGACTGGTCTCGCTGGCCGGCGAGTAGGCCGCCTGGTTGTTCTGAACGCCGAAACGTCTGTCTTCCATTGTCATCTCCGTTTAGTGCTTTAGTGCAACTGGATACTGTAGACCATCATAATGTCGAAACCGCAACTTTCAATCATTTACGACAGAGAAACACCAAATGGATTCCATTAAAACGCGGTAATCTTGTCTAAGCTCTGACCAGAAGCCACGGAATTTGCTTTGTTTTTCTTGCAGGGCGTTGACAGAGGGGGCAAATCCGGTATCATTCCTCCCGCTGTCGACAAGGCAGCAAGCCGAAGCGTTTCCCGATGCTTCGACTAGACGGTGGGCTGGCAGAGTGGCTGAATGCAGCGGTCTTGAAAACCGCCGACGGTTAATAGCCGTCCCGGGGTTCGAATCCCTGGCCCACCGCCATTTTTCCTTTCAAAACAGTCTTTTATCTCCCGGAAATCCAAAAGGCCTACAACTTGGCCCACATGCCTGATTCGCTTGTTTTTCACCAACAATCGAAAAGGAATGTGACCATGCAAAAACTCTCCAACCATCTTACTGATTGCCGTTCACGCCTGCTTGATGCAGACGCATTGCTGAATTATTTGCGCAAACCTGAAAACCTGAATCATATGCTTGAGAGTGACTCCCCGGAGGTCACCCTGGCCGCAATGATTGAGCGTACGTTTGATCTTGTATCCGATGCATGCGGAAAGACTGAGTTGCTTTGTAAGCAATACGAGGCTGAACCAAGGTCGCTGCCCACACAAAGTGATGCACAAGCCACGCATGAGTCAATGGAGGATGCCGGCGCTGAGCATTTCAACAACATCGACATGATCCATGAACACACCCGATCCATGCTGCTCATGATGCTGGTATACCTTGAGCAAGCCAGAGATGGAGGCTCAGAACTGAGCGGGTTAATTGTTGAAACCTATGTCGGCCAGCTGATTGATAATATGGACCGAGCGGGGCAGGAAATGCGGGCGCTCGCTGAGGTTGGGCGCTAAGCTGTGATTGCGACGATGAGGAAGGTGAGAAAATGAAAACACCAACAGAATACTATTATGTCTGTCGTCCGGACCAGCCAGCTCTCCCGGTGTCGCCTGAGTTCGAGACGCTTGAGCAGGCGCAAGAATGGCAAAGAGAACAAGGCGACCCAACTTTAAAAATTGCCCGGGCTGGGTTTTGCTGAAAGTTGACGCAGATTTGCGTCAGTACGGTTATCGAACGTTCCCCGTTGAGGGGTGTTGAAACTCTGAGTTTTGCGAATAGTCCGTGAAAGCCCCGGGGAACTCCCGGGGCTTATGATTTACTGTGTTTTGTCCGACAATTGGCCGGTTACTGCTTGGTGGCCGGGGCTGCCGCGTTGGTTTTCTGAAGCCTGTCGTAATTCCGTTTTGCGTTGCCCTTGGCGGCCTCTTTCAGGAAATCGTGATCCTCTTTCGATAGCTCTCCCTGGAATTCGAGAAGCATAATCATTCCGTGGGCCATGCTGAGATAACGCTCAAGCTCAGCTTCGTCGTTTGCCACCTCCATTATTTGGAAAACGTAGCCTAGTGGGTGGTGTTGAAATCTTTCTTTAAACTTTTCGCTGGTCATGCTGTATGCCTCATTCAGTTGGGGTTAGTTGCCCTTCAGGCCCAGGAGCATTTCTTCACCTTCGGCGTTCACTTTTGCCTGGAGCTTTTCTAGGATCTGGAACCAGATCGCTTCTAGGTGGGGCTCAAGGCCGGCTGCGTTGATTGTCAGCTTGGCGTCCCCTTTCCGAAGCTGGCGGGTTTTTTCTTTCATGTAACCAATCTCGGCTTCGGTCAATTCCTTCTGCCGTTTCATCTGTTCATCGCGGAGCTTGTTTTCATTCTTGATCTGGTCAGAAACGGCCCATTTTTCACGGAAGTTATCAGCATCGTTGAGGAGCATTCCGAACAGATCGCCTGTCAGCTTTGTGGAGTCCCCAAACGTGCTCGAAATAGACTCCAGCATTGCTTCAACTCTTTGGGCATTTGCTTCTGCCTCGGCAATATCCAAATCCACCGATGCCTGGATGTTAGCTATCCGTTCATTGCTGGCAATTTTCTCCATCTGAACGTAATAATCTTCAGACTTGGCGATGGCCTTTTCCGTTTTGGTGGCGGTGTCGTCCATGGCGTCACCCGATCGCACTATGGCGCCGGACCAGCTGTTAACCTTGCCGGTGGCCTTGTCGTATCCGAGAACCAGGGTTTCGTTGTTCTCCGCCAGCTGTTTGGTAGCCCGGCCAACGTTGCCGAGGGCGTCCCCGCTTTTGCTAGCCTCACCCTGCAGGCGCTCTACTGCGTTGGCGGAACGATTGAGGTTCTCCCCGGTACCGCTCATGGCCTCGTTGAGATCGCCGTGTTTGTTGGCTGCGTTCACCAGCTCATTGGCGTAGTCCTGCCATGCCCGCTGGGTGTCCTTGGTGGCCACTTCGGTTTTGCCAAGCTTTTCAGCCAGGCTGGCGTTCATGTCGCGCAGATCCTGGGTGTCTTTGACCAGTTTCTGCTGGGCCTCGGAGACCGGCGCCATGGCCTTGGTGATTTTCTCCAGCTCATCCTTGTTGAATTGCTCATAAAGCCAGCTGCCGATAGAGGTGCCGAACTTTTCTTCAAGTGGATTAATGATTGTCTCGTTGATGATTTCGCCGATGGCATACCCGCCAGCCAGAGCAAAGCCGATAAGGCCGCCTTTCCCGACTTTGCCCATCTTTTCAAGTTCGCCCAGGTTGCCCAGTAGGGCCTTGAAGCCTTGCGCACCGGCCAGGGCGGTTAATCCAGAGCCAACGGATTGCAGTCCGCCAGCCAGGCCGCCCAGAAGGGGCAGAACGGTATCAATGGCCTTGGCAATACCGAGCAACTCTCCAACGCTTTTCTGGGTGGCTGAATCCAGATTCTGGAATTCCTCAATGCCGGCGCCAATGGCGTCGAATAGCGGCTCAAGGCCGTTGATGATGCCGGCTGAAACGTTGGTCAGTGCGGTGAAAGCATCCACTACTTTTTGCAGGGCTTGCTGCAAGCCTTCTGCTGTGTCCAGGTCGATATCACCGAATACCGCGCTTACCGCGTCGCCGAGCTCATCCCCCAGGCCGTCGAAGGCCACCAGCAACTGCGAGAAGTCGAGGCCCTCGAAAGCTTCAGGCAGATTCTCGGCAATGACATTTACCTGTTCAGAGAACCGTTCCAGGCCACCCCGAAGCGCGTCAAACAGCTTATCCGCGTTATCGCCCTGTAGGGCTTGCTGGAAGGCTTGAACGAGGCTTGTGGTAGCCTGGGTGGCGGCTTTCGTTTCCTCGATGTACTCCATCCCGGTAACTTTGGCTGCCGTGGTGAATGCGGCCCGAAGTTGGTTCAGGGCGAACTCTGCGGACTGGGTGCGAACCTCGAATTCTCGGAGCGTGGAACCGCTGGCCTCCAATGCTACCTTGAGAATTTCCTCAGAGCGTTCAGCGCCATTCAGAACCGCCAGGAACCGGCTCATCTGCTCGGCGCCGGCAATGACCGTTGCCACGCGCTGTTTCTCGTTATCGTCCAGGCTCTGGGTGGCTTCAATCAGGTCATACAGAACATCTTTGGTGTTCCGGCGCTGGCCGTCGATTTCAAGCTGAATGCCGAGCTCATCCTCCAACAGTTCCTTTCGTTCCTTGGTCGGCTTGATGAGATTGGAGATTGCCGTTTTCAGGGCGTTGGCCGATTCGGATCCGGAGCGGGTCACTTCAACTACCGGCGTCAGCAGGGCGGCGGTTTCCTCGAAAGTCAGCCCAAGCGTTTTGGCCACTGGCGCCAGGACCTTGAAGCCGTCCCCGAGCTGGGCCACTGAGGCGCCGGCATTGTTGGAAACGGCGTTCAGCACGTCCAGCAGGTTGGCGGCATCGGCAGCCGGAGCCTTGAAGCCCGCCAGCGTACCAATCAACAGATCCGCCGATTGCTGGGTGGTCAGATCCGCAGCGTTAACCGCCAGCAACGACTGTTCAACAAGGGTTAACGAGTCGTTGATATCGAAACCGGCCTGGCGGAAATCTGCCGTGCTTTGAACAATGGCCCCGGCGTCCACTCCGAACTGGTTGGAGAGGTTGCTGAAAGTGTCCGCGTAATCGGCTGCAGCTCCCTCGTTATCGCCCATGACTTTTTGCAGGTCAATCAGGGCCGCCTCAAAGCTAACGGCTTCCTTGGCTGCAAAGGTGAGGGCGGCGGCCCCCAGGGCAACCAGTGAGGTCTGCAACTTCAGAATGCTGTCGGCAGCATCCGCCAGCGGGCCGGTGATGTTGCCGGTTTTATCGACGAGTGAATCAAGGTTCCTGCCAACGGATGAAATAACGGGGCCGGTCTTATCGACGCCACCAAAGATCAATTCAACGGTTTTTTTCAGGTCAGCCATGATGTTTCCCCTCAATGGTAGCCGCTTGTCTTTGCGGCGGTGATGGCGGTTTTCAGTAACTGTGCAGGGTTGTCCATGTGTTGAATGAGTGGGCCGGCGTCAATGCCTGCGGCTTGGGCGATGTCCCTCAGTTCCCGGGCAAGCTCCAGCTTTGCTTTAACCGCCTTCCGAGGCATCGGGCGTTGGCATAGGGCAACAAAAAGATCATCTTCGGAATTGGCGATGCACAATTTCAAAATGTCATCCTTCGTGGCCAGGTCGTATTCCTGGCGTAGCTCCTGCTCGATCGCTTGAAGTTTTTTCAGCTCCGCTTTGAATACAGCGGAGGCCCGTTCAGCTGCGGCCAGTTGGCTGTTCAGCTTGGCGAGGGTTCTCTGGGTAGTCATTGGTTCTCTCCTGTCTCTGGAATCATCAGATGAATCAGATCTAGTTGATTGTTTTGTATAGGGTTTACCAGTCCAACTGGTGAGGCCCCATGTAGCGCCAAAAATTTTCCGAATACCGGGTGGTTGCACCGTCCCCGCGGAGTTTTTGAGGTGCCAGGGTCCCCCGGGTTTTTCAGGTGGTGTGAGTGACTACCGTTTGTGCTTACTGAACAGCCAATGTGTTCACTGGTGGCCGTGGGTGATTTCTCACTGGATTCACCGCAAAGAGAGAGCTGAGTAAACACCCCCCTTGGTAAACTATAAGGTGTACACATAGCGACTAATGAGCGCGCCCAAAATTGCATGACTGATACACATAGCGACCAGTGGAAGGGGGAGGGAGGGGGAAAATCCCCTGACTGATACACATAGCGACTACATTGATACGAATAGCGACTACAGTTTTTAATTTTCATGCTGCAAGTTTCTCCAAATTCAGATAGCGGGCGCTGGGGGCCTGGGTTGGTTTTATGTCGAGCTTGCCTTTGCACTCGTCGATAGGGCGCCACGTAACGGCGTAGAGAGAGCACCGGTTCCGGCCTCCCTGCCTGGTCTGCTCCAACAGGCCGGCTTCAGTCAGCGCTTTGAGGGCCTTGTTCAGGGTTCCCGGTGACCGCCACCCCTTATCCCTCATAACGCTCCATGATGCCGTCAGATCGCCGTTGTTGTTTCCGCAGAATTGGCCGGCAACATCAACCAGCAATTTCACCGCCCAGCCGTCCAGGTTGAGATAGGCCTCACTTTTCAGAACATCGCGGGGTATATGGAGGTACCCCGCTTGTCCTTTCCGGCCCTTGTGCTTTGCCCTGGGGTCTTTGGCCGGCATCCGTTCAGGCTCCCTGGCGGGCGATAGAGAGAAGCTCTCGAGCGAGGGGAATGGAGTCCCGGGACAGTTGGTAGATTCCAGGTCGGCACAGAGTCCCATCCTCGTTGATGAAGGTTTGCCTCATGCAGGCGATGGCCAGGCCCCGGCTCCGCAAAGTGGCAATGTATTGTGGCGAGTTGCTCACACGGCCTACTCTGTCGGCTTGCTCACGACTGACCGGACCCATGAGAAGGGCGGTTAGAATTCGGCGTTCGCGGGCCAACAGTGGGGTGGTGATTCTGACTCTGTTTTGTTCAGGCAGGGGTGTGCTAAGATTGTTCATGGTTTTATTCCTCCAGGAAGGCAGCTCACCAAATGGGCGTGGTGAGCTGCCTTTTTTCAGCTCTTGCGAATGTCCGCCAAAATTCCCGCAACTCTCTCAGAAATCAATTCGTCATCGGCGCTGATTGAGTTATTCTCGATACCGTGAAAGCCTCCCATATCAAGCCTGACGCGCCCGCTTAAACGGCTGAACTCGTCCCCGGTGCCGTGGATGGCCGACAGCTCATTGGCGGCCAGAATCTCGTTGAGAGCGGGGGCGATTTCCTCAAAGGCCTTTACGATTTTCTGAAGCCCGGTATCGTGAATTTCCTTGGCGTACAAGCTCAGCTGACAACGGAATTCCTGCTCTGCCTGACGCTTGGTTTCTGAGAGGTCCGCCAGCCGTTTTTCGTAGCCTCGTTGAGTTGCTCCGGCCAAGCTGGCGGTTTCCTCCTGTTCTGCCAGCTGTTTCCTCAGCTTGGTCAGATAGGTGGTGGCTTTCTTGAGATCCCCTTCGGAGCCTTCGCCGAGGTCCAGGTCAGCTGCTAGCAGATCACGGTCAGAAGCCGCTTGGGCGATTTCCTCTTTCAGAGATTCAATACCCGCTGTCGGTGTCCTGGCTGCTGCTTCATCCCGGGCCTGACCGATTCGATCTATCTGTATTTCAAGTTTGGTGATTTCGGCTTGAGTCTGTTGGAGGTCCGCCAGCGATACCTTGGGCGGATTGTTCAGGAGCGTTTCTTCTTCCTTGGCCAGATCGTCCAGCTGTTCCTGGAAAGGTCGCATTTCTTCCTGAAGCTGTTCGTTGCTCTGCTTTACTTGATCCAGTTCACGACGAACACGAGCCGTGTCACCTGACCGGCCTGCAGTCCGCCAGCCATGTTTCGGAGGTGGTGAGGTGAGTTCCTGAAGCTGTTTCTCAAGATTCGCTTGTTGGCCTTGGACATTTTGGAGCCGGGATCGAATGTTGCTGAACTCCGGCATGAGTTCTTCACGTTGGGTCTCGATTTCTCGGAGTCGATTGGCGCGTTCTGCTGCGGTTAGTTTTTTCATGCAACGGCCCTCCCTGTCGATTCCCAGGCATGTTGAGCGATTTGATCACGCTCAGCGACGCGGGCCTCAATCCAGGCGTTTACCTCTGATTCAAGCCAGCCAACAGCGGAACCCTGACGGGTGAGCTTGATGGATTTTGGAAAGTCCCCGGCGGTTTGCAGATCGTAGAGCGTACTGCGAGAGAGGCCGGTTCGGCGGAGAGTTTCAGCGAGTCGAATAATGGTTTGATTGGCAGCGGCCATAACATACCTCTGTATTTCAGGTGTAGTTATGCCGTTGAGGGGCTGGCCCCAGGATACAAAGCGAAATTGTAGAGACGCTAACGCCCTGTTATCGTTCGGGGGCTATTTGGAGTCGCATCTTAATAGCACCCATCCTTCAACGGCTCTGGGTTCGGGCGGATACGGTTGCCTGGTACGCTTCCGTATCCGCTCACTTCCGAACACGTCATAACCCTGCCGCTTTAATCCAAAGTCCGCAAGCTGATCTTCCCGAAAATGCCAGCACTCCATCGCCTGTGGAGAACTTGCCCAAGATTCAAATGGTTACGGTATGTTATTCGTTGCTATCCGTAGACGTCCGTCAGCGGCTGCTCACTATGCCTGTGGTGATAGCGTCAGCAATCTTTTTTTAATTTCTTTATTGAAAAATACAATGATTGTTCAGGCTTCTTTTGCTTTGAATGGCAGAATTGAGCGTCCAGTTTTCAGTGAGTCGAGGTAGTCCACCCAATGCTGCAACATCGCTTTTCGCTCTTTCAGACTGGCCGCTCGGTTCTGTCGTATACGACGGCTACTTGGTTTCGCTGGCGGTGAACAAGTTGCAGCTCGATGACTTCCGGCTGCCAGCCCATTTCATGCAAAAGTGTTGACGCGGTTGCCCGGAATCCATGACCAACCATAACCTCAGTGTCATAGCCCATGCTCCGGAGCGTGGTGTTGATCGTGTTTTCTGAGAGTTGTCTCCCGGGTTCGATTGCTTCGAACAGGAAGGGGCGCTGGCCTGTGATTTGTTACAGTGGCTTGAGGATCTCGACTGCTTGGCGGGGCAGGGGAATGATGCGGTCCGGTACCTGGCCCGCCCGCTTGGCTTTCAGTGTGCCATTCGTCTTTTCGCCGGGAACAATCCAGGTGCCGGCAGCAAGATCAATCTCCCAACTAAATCGCCTTTCTGAGCTCCCCGGGCCGAAAGAAATTCATGGGCGCCAACTTCAATGCAGCGCAAGCTGTCGGCTGGCCTGCATAGGCCTCAATGGCCCGTAACAGCCCGGTTTTGTTATGGAAGCTCTGCTTTTGCTGGCATGGATTTCACGAGGCCGCGAAGGTCGGCTGCAGGATCCCTTTCAGCCCAGCCATCTGAAATAGCGAACCTGGATACCTGGCTGATTTGCTGTTTTATTCTGTGCGCGGTTTCGTACTTGCCCTGTGCTTGGATCTTTCGGAGCACCAGTGGCGGCTCAATACGAGTGATCGGGTGTTGCCAGGTAGAGGTAATTCCATTCTGTGAGCCGGTTTCATTAACGCTGCTGTTTTGTGGGCAGGCCTGCCGTGTTTTCTCCGCGTATAACAAACCGGCGCACGGCGGGACCTCTTCACTGAGTATTTGTCTCAGTTACAGTCTCGTTGAACCTCTCGCTCAGCTTCTCGTTTCCAGGACTCCAACTGATCTTTTTCCCACTGCTGATATCCGCGCCTGCCAAGCTCTCGCAAGCGCACTTCGTATTCCTCTACTCGATCCTTGGAATACTTGCAGGCCCAGCTCTCCTCAGGCCCTCTTGCTGCCTCAGCTCTGGCAGCTGCCTCGCGTCGATCCACCTTCCGCTGCAATTCCTCACGCTTTCGTTTCAGCTCTAACCGTTGGGCTCGCAGCTCCAGGTCTGACGATGCAGGGTTTCCCTTGCCCATGGCGCCCGGGGAGCTTTCTCGGATATGAACAGATTCGTGTTGGCCAGCCGGTGGCTGAGTACCAAAATGCGTAACGCCGTTTTCGTCCGTCCATTTGTAGACCTGGGCAGCAGCTGAGAATGAAAGTGCAGTCAGAAGAAGAGCAAGAAAACGCATGAGATTACCTCCCTGTAACGATATGTAACAGCCTAGCATAAGGACTTTGGCTGCGCGCCTCCAGGCAAGCCATCTGCGCACCGGCCAGTTTTTTGGTCCTGGCTTCCTGTTTCTCCACGTTCGCCACGGCTTCAGGCAGGCAGGGCGGGGCGTTCGGTCGTGCGGTGGTGGTGGCATGGGGTGCCGATAATTGGGCGGCTTGTGCGGTTCCGCGTCCCCGTGGTGAGTTGTTGCCCGGTAGTACCTTTCGGGTTTTGTCCGCCAGCAGGGCCCGGCCTGTACCTGTTGCCGCTGGTGTCGTTATGGTGCGGTGCCGTTGGCGTACAGCAGGTTGTAGAGAACATTGCTTGCCTCACATAGCGCCCCGTATTGCGCTTCTGCATCGTGCTCTGGAAAGAACAGAACATCACGCAAAACCTTTTCGATGTCGGCGGCGACGACTTCATGTTTCAAACCTTCAGCCAGGGCGCGGGTAATGTCTCCGGCCTTGTATCGGTAGACGGTTGTAGCTGGGTGCAGGTGTGTCACTTTGGTCATGGGTGTTTACTCCGGCTGTTGTGCGTTCTGGTAGCTCTCAAGGTATGCCCTGCGTAACTCTGCCCCTTCGGTGCAGTACCGGGCGCGGGGTGCGTAGCAGGCGCTACAAGCCATCAGGTGGTTAATCAGGTCATCGTGGGCAGGCTTCCATGCCTGCATCAGTTCGACGTGTCCGGGGCTGCTCTCCGGCGCTCTAGTGGGCTCTGGTGTATCGTCCGCCAGCAAATCCCCGTTTTCCTGTGCCAGTCTGAAGAAATCCAGCATATCGGCGGGGCTGTTCAGTCCTTCGGCTATGTCCTGCATATCGTCATCGGTGAGCATTGCCCGCAAACGGGCGGGGTTGCTCTGAAGGGTTTGGGCAATTGCCAGTAGAAGCTCGTTCGGGTTCTCGCCGCACCCTCTCAATTCAGCAACCAACTGTGACTTGTGTTCAGAGATCCAGCGCTCCATCTCTGGAGTGATCGAATCCTCTGGCCAGACTGCGATCTGATTGCCCATCAGGGTTTCAGCATCCAGCCCGTTTGCGTGAAGGTAAGCCAAGGCAGTCATCAGAACAGCCTCCTTCCGCCAGCAGATCGGGCAGGTTTCTGGCTTTCATCAAAAGAAACTCTCTGATCTGAAGTCGTTAAAGTCGTAATGTCGTGCTGTTTTTCCGAATTGTTCACGACTTCAAGACATTGACGACTTTGTTCTGAAGACTTTTTCTGACCGATACGCCATTTGACCGTTGAACCGATCTTGCCAAGGCACCGGCATTCAATGCCCAGCTGGCGAAGCGCAGGCGCGGCCCGGCGCATAGCGTCACCAAGTCCCTTTGGCGAACGCGGCCACGAATCACAGTTTTTGGGCTTGTAGTCCTCCAGCCAGTTCAACCAGTCTTTCGCAGACCGCTCGGCAATCTGATCCGGGTTTGTTTCGGCCCAATCCCTGATAGCACTAGCAACCGGGCTGGCGTCCAGGGAGCGTTCGAGTCCGTCCTGGCGGGCGGCGTTGAATTGCTCCATAAAGACTTCTGGCGGGTAGTTCATCGCTTTGGCAACGGCCATGCCGAGATAGGCGAACTCTACCAGGCGCGGGCGCTGATCCGCCGGCAGTGTCATCTCCGGAAGGTATTCAAAGGCCTTTGCTGCGATATCAAGTAGACCGCCCAAAATGGCCGCCCTGTTCTTTTCGTACTCAGTATCGAGTTTGTTTTTGGCCGCTGCACTGGTAATCACCGGCAGTTCAATGCTAATTGCCCTCGAGACTGCATCTTGCTGCGTGATTGCGGCGACAATGCCATTCAGGATTGCCGGGCGCTTGAGGGTAATAACGATTTCGTCACTGTCGCTGTACAGTTTCCGTTTGGCGAATCCTCCGCCGGTTGCTATCACACACAGCGCATCCTGAATCGGTGCGGGTAAATGACTGACGTTTTCGATGCTGATTACGTGGTTGGTTCCGCCGGTCACATAAAGGTCTTCGGCAGACTTCGGGACTGCCCGCAGGTCGGCAGCGTTCGGGTCAATCAGTCGTCGGAGGGCGGTCTGGGTAGTAGATTTCGCACAGCCCTGTTCACCGAACATTTCCAGAATCGGAAAGGGTGTATCTGTTCGCAGGCACTCCACTAGCCAGGCAATAACCAGGATCCGCTGATCCGGAACGATGTTGGCAATATTCCATAGTAGATCGATGTTCCCTCCGGGTTCTGGGCGTGGTAGTGGTTGGGCACTCTCGGAGCGTGAGAACATCACCGGAGCATCATAGATTGCCCACTTACCCGGCATCAGGCAGATAGCCGTGCTCTTTCCGGGCTCCGCAAGGTCGATCCAATGCTGGCCATCAATGCTGGCAACTCGGATATAAACCGGTCGGCAGTCCTGCATTGCCATACCCTCCAGCGTCATCCTTGCTTCACGCAGTGACTGATCCCGAACCGCCTTTTCGGTTTGCTTATAAAACGCAGCGGTCAGCCAGTGGCGAAAAGCCTTTCCTGCCAGCGGCCACACTTCGCCGGAATCCATGTTCCGGGCATAAGCTATATCATTTTCATCGTGAAACAGGTCATTGAAGGCTAGAACGAATTCCACAATCAGGTCGGATTGCGCCTTGCGTTCGTCGTCTGCGTCTTCCGTGATTGAGTCGGGCTTGGCCGGTACGGTCAGACCTTCCTGGTACTCCGCCAGCACAGCTTCGGATCCTGCTTGCTGGTAAACGTCACTCCAGTCTTTTTCAGATTGTGGGCAGGTCCAGACACACCCAGACTTTTCACCGGCTATCTTTCCGGCCTTGTCATTATCCACGGCGGCAATGGGGTGCAGATCCGGATTGCGGTTTGCTACCTCAGATACGTTACGCGGAATCAGAGCCTCACCAACGCCACAGACAACCGGCAGCCCGGTAGCTTCATGGAGCCGGTATCCGTCCGCTAGTCCGGCGCAAACAATGATGTTGCCGGTCATAGTGGGTAGGTCGGCTATATCGAAGCCGATAGGCGTGCATGCGCCAGCCACTTTGGCGCCTTTGGTGGCCAGCTTGTCCTTGGGCTTTTCATCCGGAATCTGTTGGATCTTCTCGTCCAAAATCCGCTCATGACCGCAAGGCTCACCAGTGGCAATTAAATATAGGGGACGGAATATGGCGTTGCCTTTCCAAGGCTTCGCCGGGCTGCCATTACTATCATATCGGGTTATTTCGACTGGCTTTGTTGTGCAGCCCATCGCTTCCAGAGCTGATCTGGTCAGCTCTTTGCGCTCGCCGTAGGCACTGGTGATATAATCGGGATGGGTCTGGTGCCTTGCCCCTCCGGGGGCGGGTGCCGTTTTCATGCCTGGCCCCTCCATGCTTTCCCGTCCAGAATTTCCACTTTCAATTCAGAAAGAGAAATGGGGCCCGGTGCTGCAAACCAGTGTTTCGGATTGCCCCCAGCTTGCTTGCCCACGGCCTCCATGGCTTTTCTGTCTCTGGTGGGAATCCCCGCGTACTTGCAGGCTGCTCTCCAGTCCATCAGGCGCGGGTCATCAGCCGGAAGTGATAACCGGGCCATGCCGAAGCGGCGGCGGTACTCGCTCGGGGTCAGTTGGGTTAGCACGCCATGTTCCCGGACTGGCTTAGTCGCGGTGGGCTCCCAATTGGGGTTGAGAGAAAACCAGACAAGCGGCTTCTCATTTTCGAAGTCAGCCCGGCCTATTAGCGCCCCGGAATCCAATATCTGGGGCAAGTGTTGGGCCTGGCTGGTGTAATGGTATATGCGTCTCATGCCTGGCCCCTCCCGCTTTCTTGCATATCAATCCAGTTGAACAGTTCCTCCATTGCGACGACTTTGCAGCCGTTCACACGCTCGATTCTGAGCTGCCCTAGGGATATGGCGTCGGTTACTTCGGAGGTCGTCAGATTGACTGTGCGCGGTACTTCGGAAACGGCTAGGTACCGCCGGCCATTACGGAAGAACCAGCCAGGCTTAACGGGGGATTGCTGTTTCATGCTGCAGTCCCCTTGCTGGCTTCCCAGGCTTCAATCTCTGAGAGCTTCCAGCGGGTGCAGTTAGGTCCGAGTTTTACGGGGGAGGGGAAAGATCCTTGCTTGGCCCAGCGCCAAGGCGTAACCAAGGACACTTCATAACGAGAAGCGAGCTCTCGGGCTGAGAGGTATTTCTCTGTCTGATCTGATTTCATTTAATGACCTCGTGTGCTTTCTGATAACAACGAGGTCAGTAAATCAACGCGGGTTATTGATTTGGCGCAGTTGCGTTATGTGGTTGCGCAATTGCGCTTAATCTTCTAGCTCACGGACTTCTTTGAGTAGTGTTTCGAGGGTGCGCTTGCTTGGAATGGATAACCCCAGCGTGTCGGCCATTGCTATTATTTGGCTGGCGGTGGTTGAGTGCTGATTGAGATCAAGGTGCTCGTGATCTTCACAGAGGGTCCTGATGATTTTGAGATAGGTTTTCTTTTCTTTCGTCGATAGCTTTTCATGGTTTTCAGGTTTCGAGCTTGGTTCTGTAAGGGAATCAATTTCCGCTTTTCGGACAACAAAATAGGTTTTTGGGGGTATTTGGTAGTCCGGAATTCTTATTGCGACTCTGCTTTCATCATCTATGAGGTTTATATATTTGCAAAACCTTACAGATTTACCTGACTCGTTTATTAGGGCCGGAGGAGAAGAAAAGGTTTGACCGTTTGTATCCTGCTGTCCGTTTTTAAGCGCTATCCAGAGATCGGATATGATTTCGCTGCTGTCGGCGTCATTAGCTATATCATAAATACCTGGCATTAAGTTTGTTTCGTCGCGCAAAACGACAAAATATTGCTGATTTCTATGAATTAAGAAATGGATGTCGCGAATGGGATCCTGCAACCCTTCACTGAGTTCTTTGAGGCTCGGACCTTCATTATTGCTTAAATACAGATTCCCATACGGAAAACAGTGCTCAGTCCACCTATTGAGACGCACTGAAATTGTGAGCTCTGCATCGAGAGCATATTGAATAACATCTGCTTCAGTAATCTCGGCGCCTTCAGTTACGTCTGTCAGATACTTCGCAGCGTCGGCTAGAGTGAACCATTCTTTCTGTTTCAGCCTTAGTTTTGCCATGATTTATCCCTTCCCCTCGCCAATGGCTACCACCTTGCCGGATTCCTTTTTGTTCTCCCCGTGCACACAGAATTGCTCCCAATCGGCCATCATCAGCCGGCGCTTGTCTATCAGCTCTGAGCGGGCATAGGCGGCCCGGGTGGCGTCACTGTTCACGTGTGCAAGGGCCAGCTCCGAAACTTCGTCAGAGTAGGCTGTGCGCTCTCTGGCCCAATCCTTGAACGTCGAGCGGAAGCCGTGCGCGGTGATTGGCCTTTCCATCCGCTTCAGGAGGGCAGTTAGGAAGTTGTTTGACGGAATTCCGCCCTTTGGCCCGGGAAAGATCAAATCTTCCGGGGATCCTTCTCCCATCCCTTTGAGAAGCTCAATGGCTGAATCAGTCAGCGGGACGCGGTGGACCTTTTCAGATTTCATGCGGTCAGCTGGCACTGTCCAGACTTTGCGGGCCAGGTCGATTTCCTGCCAGGTAACTCCGGCCTTGCCGATCCGCTTATCTCCAATCACCTCGTTCGTACGGCTGGCGGTCAGAATCAGAAATTCCAGAGCCCGGGCCGCTGTACCTGTCCGCTTTTTCAGATCCTTCATAAACTCCGGCATATCGTCCACGGAAAGGGCGGCAAAGTGGCCACGCTTTTTGATTTTCTCCGGAGACGGGTAGACCTCATCAAGATAGCCCTGCCATCGAGCCGGGTTTTCCCCTGAACGGTAACCGTGGATCGCGCACCAGCCGAGAATGTTCTCAATTCTGGCGCGGACGCGATTGGCGGTTTCGGTTTTGGTTTCCCAGATTGGGTCCAGAACCTGTTTAATGTGCGGGAGGTCGATTTCACGAACCGGCAGCTTGCCGAGATGCGGGATTGCGTAGGTGTTAAGGCTGTTCGTCCACTGTTTTTCCTGCCGGGGGTTCCGGAACTCCTTAGCCTTCATCTTGATGTATTTTTCCATGGCCTTCTGGAATGTCAGCGTGCTGATTTGTTCCGCCAGCAGTGCGCGTTTCAGGGTGCGCTTTTCTTCCAGGGGATCTATCCCGCTCCGGATTTTCTCTTTCATCTCCCGGGCTTTGTCGCGGGCTTGAGCTAATGAGATTTCCGGGTAGGGCCCCAGGCCCATATCCGGGCGCCGATTGCCAACTTTGGCGCGTAGAATCCATTGACGGGAACCAGAGGGAGTTATTCGGAGTAGCAGGCCAGACACACCACCTACCGGATAGCGAACTTCCGTCGCCTCTCCGGTTTCCGGGTCTATCCTGCAAGTGAGGCGCTTAACCTCAAGGGCGGAAAGTTCCTTGGCAATCTTCGGCATTGCTTGGCCCACATCCTGTCACACAAAAAGTATTGTTATTTGATGTTATACAGTGTTACGGTAAGACACAAGCGAAACAGGTAATCTTTGATTTTTCGGGTAGTTAGGAGTCGGAAGGCCGCGTGGTTGGCGGGTTTTGTAAGGTCTGGCCCACCGCCATTTTTCTTCTTGTTTTTCCTCTCGATACCCCAATATCCTTGTTACACCAATCCCCCGTTGGATTCCAAACGCCACGCTTCATATCCGGGAGATTTCATCCATGGCTGAAGAACCTGAAAGTCAGGAACAGTCAGATCGCAAAAACCGCCGCTTCGCCGTGTCAGCGAATCGAGGCAGGGCGAGCCATCGCGTGCGTTATGTCGAGACGGGTGGGGCGGCCGTAGATACGGAAGAATGCACTTTTTGCCAGGCTGTTCCCGATCTTGAGCATGCCGGGGGAATCAAAGCCACTCAAGTGCCTGGCCATTCTGACACCAGCGAGTGTTCTGGTAGTGAAGCTCAAAAAGCCGACGCTGATTCTGCGCCGTAGCCAGATCGCATAATTCAAACCGGACACGGCCACCGGGTAGTTGCTGGGCCAGGCGGCTGCAATCCAGGATCGGTACCACGCCAGGCTTCGGGTAGCCACCAATCGTCTGGCCATCGTTCAGCAGCACGATAGGCTGACCATCACCGGGAATCTGAACGGATCCGTGCGCAATACCTTCGGATATGATGCCGGGAGGAGGGCAGTCCAGGGCCGGGCCCTGAAGCCGGAAACCCATACGGTCGGATTGATCGCTAACGGTGTAGTTGCTTGTCGTCAGCCGCAGGATATCCGTACGTTGAAACTGTGAGTATTGATAGCCCGGTATCAGGCCGATAACCACCTCTGAACTAAAATCAGGGCGCTGGTGTGCGGGAACTTCCCGGCTTGGCACTTTTCGTTGCGGTTCCCGTGGTACCAGTTTATCTCCTGTCTTTAACGGGCCCCGGCCCTCAAGCTTTTCCCGAACAACCACCGTACGACTGCCGAACTGCTCCGGTGAATCCAATCCCCCCGCCACAGCCAGGTAGATAAGCCGGTTATGACCCGAGTGGCTGATGGTCAGCTCGTCACCGTCATTCAGGTTCAAGGTTCGCCACAGCTCAACGGGTTCACCGTTCACGGCCGCGCTGGTTCTGGCACCGGTGATGGCAACCTGGAGCGAGCCGTGGGCAATGGCGCGGAATCCCCCCAGCATGATTTCCAGGCAGGCAGCATGGCGAGGATTGTCCAGCAGTTTGTTGGCCCAGGTAAAGCTGATCAGATCAAGGGCGCCGCCTGCGGCCAGCCCGTGGTGGCGATAACCTCGGCGACCACTGTCCTGCACAGAACTTTGCACGCCGGGATGAATGACCTCCAGCCAGCTCATGAAATGAGCTCCCCACCGGCGGCCAGAAACGCCTCCCGGCTGATGGGGGTAAAGCGCACCCGATCGCCCACCTTGAGCAGCGACAGGTTCGTTGGATCAAAAAGGCGTGTCGGGCAGCGGCCAATCAGCTGCCAGCCGCCCGGAGAAACCTGCGGGTAAACGGCTGTCTGCCGATTGGCAATGCCAACGCTTCCGGCGGGTACCTGTTTTCGCGGGGTGGTTTTCCGGGGTGCGGCGATGGTGGGGTCAACCTGCCCCATAAAGGCGAAGCCGGGGGCAAAACCGAGCGCATGCACCCGGTATTCAACCGAGCTGTGTCGACGAATCACTTCCTCGCAATCGAGGCCGCTCTCCGCGGCCAGCCATTGCAGGTCAGGCCCGGTCTCGACGCTGTAATACACCGGCAGTTCCACCAGGCGGCTTTTCAATTCCGCCTGGTGCGCCTCCGTGCTCAGCCTGTGAACGAGGGGCCTGAGTTCGGCGCTTACCTGTCGGAAATCGACGGCTACCGGGTCGTAGACCACCATCAATGTCGTGTATGAGGGCACCATATCCACCAGCCAGTGAAAACCGGCACGCCAAATATTGTCGACGAGGCTGGCAATGCGAGCGGGCAGGGTATCGTCAATGGCCGGGGCCAGGGTAATCAGGATGGTGTCTTCGGAAACCGGCTCAATCATTGGCCGGGTTTGCCGAGCGCCTTGCGGATGGCTTTGATCGCCTCCAGTGCGGCATCATTATCGCCATGCACGCACAGGCTGTCTGCGGGAAGCTCAAGCCAGTGGCCGGTGGTACTGAACACACCACCTTTGTCAGCAAACGACTTTGCCTGGCGAACGATGATGTCCGGATCCTCGTGTACGGCGCCGGCCTGGCGCCGGGAAACCAGCTGGCCTTCGTCATCGTAGGCGCGGTCTGCAAAGGCTTCCAGCAGTAGGGGCAGGCCAACATCGGCCGCCATTTGCTGATGTTCGCGGTAGTTACTGGTGACCGGAATCATTAGTGCCAGATCGGTCCGGAAGGTGCGTACGGCCTCCATCACGGCGCGAAGCAGTCTATTGTCCCGCATCATGTCGTTATTCAGGGCGCCATGGGGTTTGACGTAGCTTAGCGTCAGGCTTTCACTGCGGCACATGCCTTCGAGCGCCCCGAGCTGATAAAGCATCAGGGCTTCGATTTCTTCCGGCGTGTGGTGAATCGAGCGCCGGCCGAAGCCGGGCAGGTCGTGATAGGACGGGTGAGCGCCAACCGCCACGTCATGGGCAGCTGCCAGTGCCAGTGTTTTGCGAATCACCATAGGGTCTGCGGCGTGAAAGCCACAGGCCACGTTGGCCATGTCGATCAGGGGCATAACCAGGTCATCCTGGCCCATTTGCCAGGCGCCGTAGCTTTCCCCCAGATCGCAATTCAGTCTCATGGCACCGTCCTGTTTTTCAGATATCGCTGCGGCCTGGGAAGGTGGCCTGTTTGCGCTCTTCCGCCAGTGTGGCCCGCTGTTCAAGGGATTCCGGTGTGTTCTCGGGAATATCCCATCCCTGAAGGTTGTCCTCCACCAGTTGCACCAGGGCATCGATGTGCCCAGGAGTGGCGTTCAGGCAGGGAATATAGCTAAAGCCTTCGCCGCCGGACTCCATAAAGTATTCGCGGTTTTCCTCGTTAATCTCCTCGATGGTTTCCAGGCAATCGGCGGAGAAACCAGGACAGAATACATCAATGGATTTTACCCCTTTTCCGGGCAAGGCTTTAAGGGTTTCATCGGTGTAGGGTTGCAGCCATTCCTCCCGCCCGAACCGGGACTGGAAAGTGGTCATGTACTGGTCTTTACCGAGGCCAAGACGCTCCGCCAGCAGCCGTGATGTCTTATGGCATTCGCAGTGGTACGGGTCGCCCTTCAGCAGGTATTTCAGCGGTACGCCGTGGTAGGAGAGAATCAGCTTTTCCTTGCGGCCATGCTCAGCCCAGTGGGATTCAATATGGCGCGCCATGGCTTCGATGTACGGCGGGAAATCGTGGTAATGGGAAACAAACCGGAAATCGGGCAGCCAGCGCCGCCGGGTAAAGTCTTTTGAAATGGCATCGAACGTTGAGGCCGTGGTCGAGGCTGAATACTGGGGATACAGCGGAAGTACCAGCAGCTTGCGCACGCCCTGTTGTTGCATCTCGTCCAGTACCCGGGGGATGGAAGGGTTGCCATAACGCATGGCGAAACCTACCACCACATTGGTGCCGAAGCGCTGTTTCATGGCCTCACGGATACCCTCAGCCTGTTTCGCTGTGTGAATCAGCAGGGGAGAACCGTCCTTTTCCCACACACCGGCATAGGCTTCCGCACTTTTCCGGGGGCGAATGCGGAGGATGACGCCGTGCAGAATCAGCCACCACAGGGGGCGCGGTAACTCGACAACCCGCGGATCCCAGAGGAATTCCGCGAGGTATTTCCTCAGGGCGGGAGTAGTAGGTGCGTCGGGGGTTCCAAGGTTGGTGATCAGCACACCGAGCCGGTCCGGCTCATTGTGGCGGTAGTTATCGATCCCGTTGTAAGGCATTGAGACGTTCCGTGAGGTGAAAATTAACGCTTGCCGGCCTGCTGCATCAGGCGGGGAATAAGCCCGGTAATGTCGTAACCTGCATTCCGTGCCCGGGACAGGATTTCCTCAGGCTGGTGGTCGCGGGCACTGCTCAGGGCCCATAGTACCGTACAGCGGGTGCCGGAACGACAGAAGGCTAGTACGGGTTTCTCGGCATCACGGATCATGGGCGCGAAGCGTTCTACGTCCTGGTCGGTAATATTGCCAGACTCAACCGGCATGTAGACCCACTCAAGGCCCTGTTCTTTCGCGGCGGCCTCAATGTCTGCCATGGCCGGTTGGCCGTATTCTTCACGGTCGGGCCGATTGGCGACCAGGGTCCGAAACCCCTGTCGCGCGATTTCGGCAACGTCCTCAATTGCGATTTGAGGCGCTACGGAAAGGCTGTCATCAATTTTTCTAATATCCACGCGTGTCTCCCACAGACGGTCGTTTAATCCGCTCGATCAATTCGAATGCCATCATACCGGCCACCATGGACGCAACAAAGACCACGGCTTTGATTTCTCCCGCACCAAGAGCCACCAGGGCGGGCCCTGGACAAAAACCGGCGATGCCCCAGCCAATTCCGAACATCATGCTGCCAATGACAAGTCTGGGCTCAATACGGTTGTTCGCCGGCATTTTCATGGTGAATCCGAGGAACGACAGGGTACGCCTGCGCGCCGCGGCGAAAGCGACCAGTCCGACGATGATTGCGCCTCCCATCACGAAAGCCAGTGAAGGGTCCCAAAGCCCGGCGATATCGAGAAAACCGAGCACTTTTTCCGGATTAGCCATACCCGATACCATGAGCCCCAACCCGAAAATCAGTCCTGCCAGAAGTGAGGTGACAGAGTACTTCATCATTCAGACTCCCATCAGGTGGCGAATTACGAACACCGTTAAAAATCCTGTTGCCATAAAACTCACGGTTGCGACCAGTGAGCGAGGCGACAGACGAGACAATCCACAGACACCATGCCCGCTGGTGCAGCCTGAGCCGAAGCGAGTGCCTATACCCACCAGCAATCCGGCAACGATCAGGGCTGGATAACCTGCGTCAACCTGAATGGGTGGAAGTTCAGAAAACAACAGCCACAGGCTTGGGGTGCCTACAAGCCCGGCGAGAAAAGCCACCCGCCAGAGTATATCGCGGCGGGCAGGCACCAACAGGCCGCCCAGTATTCCACTTATTCCTGCAATGCGGCCATTCAAAAGCAGGAAGCTTGCGGCGGCGAGGCCGATCAGCAGGCCGCCGGTCAGTGCAGCGCCAGGGGTAAACTGGCTCCAGGCAATATCAATCATTCATAGACTCCCGCGAAATATCGGTTTTGGAATAACCATATAATGGGGAGAAATAATAACAAAAAAAGCCCGGCAGGGAATGCCGGGCAGAGGCGTGCGAGTAGTATCCATGAAAGACTTCCAGACAAACCGACATCAACAGGGATGCCGGTATTGGGAAGTATTGACCATAATTTGAACAGTTCAAGTGAGAGGCGCTTTCGTTTGAAAACATTTTTTCATATTGCATCAGTGGTTATACTGCGGCCTTTCGTTATGCGGTTCTCAGGGCCACCACTGCAATCCGGCCCCGGCTGTAATACAATGACAGCTACCGCTAATGCCCGACTCCCATGAGGTATGCATGTCTGAGCACGACGACAAAAATCCTGAAAATGATCCGCAACTGGCGGGCAAGATCAAGGATTCCGCCCGGCAAATCTGGCTGGCTGGGCTTGGCGCCTACACCAAAGCGGAGGAGGACGCCGGCAAGTTCTTTGATCGTCTGGTTCAGGAAGGCGAACAGCTGGAGAGCAAAACCCGGGGTGTGGTCGAGAAACAGATCCGCACCGTGGAAGATCGGGTAGGCGAGGTTCGTGAGCGGGCCACCGGTACCTGGGACAAGCTCGAGCATATGTTCGACCAGCGGGTTTCTGGCGCACTCCGTCGCCTGGGCATCCATCGCCGGGAAGAAATCGAAGCTATGGAGCGCCGTATCGAGGCACTGGAAAGTGAGCTGTCCAGGCTGCGCGGCCAGAACACTGCGCGCGACGAGGAAGAATAAACTCTAGAGATAGGTCCGGCTGGTGAGCCGGACCTGTTCCTGCTCGTCCTCGTTCAGGTAGGGCAGCAACAGGTGCAACATCTGATAGACCCCGCGGCCCGGGTCCACTGACTCCCTGTCATCCAGATGCGAAAGCGTATCGAAGCTGCTCCAGTAACACACCGTCAGGGTAAGCTGCTCACATACCGAAGCCAGTTCATCCGAACCGATGTTCATGATGCCTTGCCGGCGAAAACTCTCACACAGCGTGTTGAACGCCAATTCCTTTTTTTTGAGAATCCTGCGAAATCGAACCTGAAGCTGATCGTAACGGGACAGGACATTGACCAGATCCTGGTACAGGAAACGGTAGCGGGCCACGGCTTCAAACAGCAGATGCAGGAAGAAGCTGAACTGGTCCATGGGCACGTCTGCTTCGTCGGGCACCGCCAGAAGATCCAGCATCTCTGCCTCATAGGCCCGGAACAATTCCTCAACGATATCGCCTTTGCTTTTGAAGTGGTAATACAGGTTGCCAGGGCTGATCTCCAGCTCATCAGAGATCAGCAGAGTGGTGACGTTGGGCTCCCCAAGGCTGTTGAACAGCAGCAGGCTGGTGTCGAGGATCCGATCCCTGGTTTTGACTTTCTTCATCCGTAATGGCCCGGTCAATCAGAGGTCGAATGAGGCCCACACCGGGCAGTGATCGGATGGTCGCTCCATGGCCCGGATATCGTAGGACACACCAGCTGCTTTTGCCTTGGGCAGGAGGCTGTCACTGGCCATGATCAGGTCAATGCGCAGGCCTCGCCTCGGGTCACGCTCAAAGCCTTTGCTGCGATAGTCAAACCAACTGAAGGTATTGGCTTCGTCCGGGTGCAGATGGCGGAATACATCGGTAAAGCCCCGTTGTTCAACCTGCCCAAGCCATTCCCGCTCTTCCGGCAGGAAACTGCATTTTCCCGAACGCAACCAGCGTTTGGCATTGTCGGCGCCAATGCCGATGTCGCGGTCTGTGGGCGATATGTTCATGTCGCCCATTACCATAATATGGCCGGGTTTCTTGGCCAATTCGTCCAGGTAGGCCATCAGGTCGGCGTAGAACTTTTCCTTGGCAGGAAACTTTACAGGGTGGTCCCGGCTTTCCCCCTGGGGGAAATAACCGTTGATGACGGTCAGGGGTTCGCCGTTAACGGTGAAATGGCCGGTAATCAGGCGCCGCTGGGAGTCTTCACCATCAGAGGGGTAGCCTTTGAGGACCTCTTCCGGCTCCGCGCGGGATAACAGGGCAACACCATAGTGGGTTTTCTGGCCATGAAAGTGAACGTGATAACCGAGCTCGCGAATGGCCTCGACAGGGAATTCCTCATCAGTGACCTTGGTTTCCTGAAGACCGATGACATCCGGGTTAAGCTGCTGAATCACGGCTTCGAGCTGATGCAGGCGGGTGCGGATACTGTTCACATTGAACGACACAAACATCATGGGCGCAGAATCTCCGGAAAAATTTTTTCGGAGTTTAACACACCCCAGGCCGGGTGCCGTCTGGCAGCTGCGACCAGATTACCGTGTCAGTTCACAATCCGGTAAGCGGGAAACCTGATAGCGAATGTGGGCGATGTGGTTGGATTCGGCATCTTGCCGGAGGTTGGTCAACCCCAGATAGTCGGTCAGTGCGCCGTCTGAGCTATAGCCCAGCACGATGGGGTCGACCAGAAACCGCAATGCCAGGCTGGTGGGGCGGATCTGGACAGTCACTTCTGCGTTCACCTTGACGGAGGTGGCGGGCTCGAGAACAAAACCGTAGTGTTCCCCCCGGGTGGGCGCCAGAAACCGGAATTCCACCGACTCGCCTTGCTGGACCTGTTCCCAGTTGGCCCGGACAAAGTAGTCAAACCCTGAATCCACCACCAGTCGCTGGTCAAAGGGCACCGTGAATTCACGGGTGTCTCCCGCTGGCTCCTGCCAGACAATGTTGAGAGACTGCTCCTGGGGGTAGGTGACGGTTAATGCTTCACCGAAGCTTGGCTGGCGGAACTCAACCTGAGGCCTGAACGCAGAGTTATTGTAAGACATCGATTTGCTGGCGAACTCGTCTCCGCTTTCCGGATTCCGGTAGGAAACCTGGTGATCAACCGGGGCAAAGACCCCCTCGGAGCAGGTACCTTCAACCCGATGATCCTCCTGATAAAGCACGTTCCCATCCTGTTTGGCCGTACCTGTGAATTCAAATACGGCTCCAGCAGCGGGGGGCGCGGCGGCTGCCAGAAGAGCGAGAACGGCTGAAGTACTTGGCTTCATGTTTCGAGCTCCGTATACAGGGCCTTTCGAATGAACAGCAGCAACGGAAACAGGACGAGCCAGCCGACGGCCATGGCGGCCAGGGAGATGGTCAGGTTCGGCAGCGCCACCACGCCGAGTTGGCTGGCAGACCAATAGGCAAACGGCCCGGCAATGGGGGCCAGAACCCACGGCAGCCACTGGCGCTGGCCAATCCAGCCCAGGGAATGGCACAGGGTGGTCATGAAGATGGCCCAGATGGCGATGAGCCAGGGCGGGGCCGCCAGCACCTCGGCTCCTGAATCCAGGGCCAGAACCCCGGTTCGGAACCAGAGCGTGTCCATCAGGCCGCCGAGCACCACGCCAAAGCCAATAAACTGAAGTTCTGCAAACCGACGCTGACTGACCAGAGCAAAATGCAGGCCCAGGAACACCAGGATCAGCCCCACTGTAGCCAGCCCGGGGTACAGCACGCAGGCCAGCCAGCCTGTCTGGAACAGTATAAAGTTCAACAGGTTACGGGCAGTTTTTGAAGTGATCATACACTTAAAATATTCGCGCGCTTGTTGGCCGGCTTGGCCATGACAAGATGGGCAACGCCAATCGCTCGCTCGCTGAAGCCAGCTTCGCAGTACGCAAAATAGAAATGCCACAGGCGCTGGAAGGCCTGGTCGTAACCCAGCTGTTCCAGTTCCTGACGGCGCGCCATAAACCGATCACACCAGTCCCTCAGCGTTCGGGCGTAGTGAAAGCCGAAGTCTTCGGCATGGGTCAGTACCAGGTCCGAGCCCCGGTCCATGGAACCCAGAATAGCGCCGAATGATGGGATAAAGCTGCCGGGGAAAATGTAGCGCTGGATAAAATCCACATTCTTCAATGCCCGGTGGTAACGCTGTTCCGGCATGTTAATGGCCTGAATCAGCGCCAGGCCATCCGGCTTCAGCAGGTGGCTGATCTGGGACAGGTAGCTGTCGAGGAATTGAGGGCCAACGGCTTCGATCATCTCGATGGACACCAGTTTGTCGAACTGTCCCTGCAGATCGCGGTAGTCGTCAAACAACAGCGTAATCTTGTCTTCCAGACCTTCCGCTTTCACTCGCGCCTGGGCCAGCTCCAGCTGCTCCCTGGAAATGGTGGTTGTGGTGACATGGCAGCCAAAGTATTTGGCGGCGTGAATGGCAAAGCCACCCCAGCCAGTACCGATTTCCACCACCCGGTCCTCCGGCCTCAAATCCAGCTTCCGGCAGATGGTATCCAGCTTGTGAACGGCCGCTTCGTCCAGGGTTGCATCCTCGCGGGGGTAAATGGCGGAGGAATACATCATGGTCGGGTCCAGGAACAGGCGGAACAGGTCATTGCCCAGATCGTAGTGGGCGCTGATGTTCTTGCGGGAGCCTTCCGGGGTGTTGCGGTTCAGCCAGTGCAGCGCCTTGAGCGCAGGTTTGCTGATCCAGGCAAAGCGGTCTTCGAACCGGTTCATGGTGTCGATATTACGGGTAAAAAACCGGAGCAGGGCGGTCAGATCTGGCGAGCTCCAGTCACCTGCCACATAGGATTCGGCAGCACCGATACTGCCACCGGTCACCAGATCCCGCCAGGTGCTGTGATTGTGGATTACCAACTCGGCCTGGGGATAGCGGTCATCGCCATCACCGAATACGAGGTCCTGGGCTCCTGCCTCCCTGATCACCAGCTTGCCATGACCAAGCTGCGCCAGCTGCTGGTAAACCAGGCTCTTTGCAACACGGCTGATCAACGAAAGTCCCGTGTTGCTAGTGTGCTGGTGTTCAACCGAGGTGTTCAGGTTCTCCATGAGCTTACCCTTCCTGCCGAATCAAATGCGTTGTCTTGTTGTGCCGGTGCCTTTTCTGTTACATCCAGCCCCAGATCTTCGATACCGCGCTGGTAGGCACTGTCGGTTGCATCGAGTTTGTCCGGGTGGGTGTAAAAGGGTGCCCCTTTGAGTTTCAGCTTCAGGGCATTCCAGTAAATACCGGCAACGCCTTTGATGGTTTCCAGGGGAAACCGTCTCAGGCTCCTGTGCAGTGTTTTACGATCAAGAGGGGTGCGTTGGACTACCAGCGTGGCATCAAAATGCTTGTGGCCTTGCTCTTCCACATTCATGTGAATGCGCATGTCCTTGCCGCGAAAACTGAACAGCCACTGGTAGTGCTGGTTCATGCCGTTAAATGGCGACACGTGGAAGCGTTTGCTGAAGGCAAAACGCTCGGTATGCCAGGCGCTATCGGAGCCGGGCCCCGGCTGGGTGCATTCCATGCAGTAAACATGGCGCTGCTTCCAGGGCGTATTGGTTATCTGGGCGACGATCACGCGCGGAATGGCGCCGGCTTCCGGCCTGCAGCCCCGTTCATAGCACAGGTAAAAGCTGACCGGATTGAAAATGTAGCCAAGATAGCGTGGGTGGGTAACCAGTTCTATTGGCCCGTCCGGTGCCCAACCAGTGGCGCTTTTAACACGGTTGAATACGGCCTGGCGCAGGCTGGGCACTTCCGGGTCCAGGTAATCCCGGCGGTAGAGTCCCAGCCAGTTAAAACGTTCGAGGGAGAAGAACGGGCTGGTTCTGGTTACCGTGGACCAGTCATCAAGGTCGAGGGCAAGCATACCGATGTTGTAGCTGAATTCATGCTGAACCGGTAACTTGCGCCGATGCCTAATGGTGCCTTCCAGCCATTCACTGGCCATAATCAGAGCTCCACCCCGAACGCCCGGGTAACCCTCAGTGCGCTGCGCACACCGTCTTCGTGAAAGCCATTGAACCAGTAGGCACCGCAAAAGTGGGTGCGGTTCCGGTTACCGATGTCATCGTAACGCTCCTGTGCGGCAACGGCGTCCAGTGTGAAGACGGGGTGATCGTATTCAAACCGTTTGATCACTTTTTCCGGATTAATATCCCGACTGCGGTTCAGGGTGACGCAGAAGGTTTCCGGAGCGTCGTCGAAGTTCTGAAGAACGTTCATGTTGTAGGTTACGGAAACCGGTTGCGTGCTGTGTTCCGGGATCATGTAATTCCAGGCGGCCCAAGCCAGACGGTTCGAGGGCAGTACGCTGGCGTCGGTGTGCAGAACCACGTCGTTCTTCTGGTATGCGATGGCTCCGAGGATGCTTCTCTCATCGTCAGTGGCGTCGTCCAGCATGGCCAGGGCCTGGTCACTGTGGCAGCCGAAAATGACCTGGTCAAAACGATGTTCCTGTCCGTTGGCCACCAGGGTAACGCCCTCGTCATCCCGTTTTACGGAAGTTACCGGGCTGTTCAGATGGGTGCGTTCGCCCAGCTTGTCCATCATCCGGTTTACGTAGGTAGCCGAACCTCCGGAAATCACTCGCCAGGTGGGCCGGTCATCCACAGATAACATGCCGTGGTTGTTAAAAAATTGCAGGAAAAACCGGATTGGGAACTGTTCCAGCACAATCTCCGGCGCAGACCAGATAGCCGCGCCCATGGGGACAATGTAGTAGTTTCGGAAGTACCGGCTGTAGCCGTTGCGGTTCAGGTATTCCCCGAGTGTTTCGCCGTCCGGAATCGTGCCGGCGGCCAGGTCGGCACGGGTTTCCTTGTTGAACCGGAGAATCTCCCGGATCATTTTCAGGAAATTCAGATTAAACAGATTCCGGCGCTGGGCGAACAGGGTGTTCAGACTGGTGCCGTTGTACTGCAGTCCACTGGCATGGCAGTCCACGCTGAAACTCATGTTGCTCACTTCAGAGGCCACCCCGAGCCGATCCATCAACTTGATGAAGTTGGGGTAGGTCCAGTCGTTGAACACAATAAAACCGGTATTCACCGGCCAGGTGCGACCACCAGCTTCAACCTGTTCCGTGTTGGTGTGGCCTCCGGCATAGTCGCCGGCTTCAAACAGATGCACATCGTGCTTGTCGGCCAGCAGCCAGGCGGCTGTTAAACCTGATACTCCAGCGCCAATCACGGCAATTCGCTGACGTTCCTGATTCATGCAAGGTATTTCCTGTGGTCAAACTTCAATGATCGGTTTTACGGGCCATGGAGGCGGCCATGCGGTCGATGACTCCCTGGGGCAGGGCGGCTAGCAGCTTCAGGGACCAGGTAAAGCGTTTCGGGAACGCGATTTCGTTCCGGCCTTTCTCAAGCCCTGTGCGGATTCGTCTAGCCGCATCCCCGGCTGAGATGATGAACGGCATGGGAAAATCGTTTCGGTCCGTCAATGGCGTTTTGACAAACCCCGGGGATACCACCACCACCCGAATCCCCTCGGCCGCCAGATCAGCTCTCAGTGACTGGGCAAAGTAGGTAAGTGCCGCCTTGGAGGCGCCATAGCCCTCAGCACGCCCGAACGGAAACCACCACGCCGAGGAACTCACAATCACCAGCGTCGCCGGTTTACCTTTGGCACGGGTCGCCCGCAGCGCCGGCAGGGCAACATCCAGGCAGCGTGCTGTGCCGATCACGTTGGTGGTCACGTTGTTGGCAATGACATCGCTGTTGTAGTCCGCGACTTCCAGATACTCACAGGTACCGGCGTTCAGAATGACCATGTCCAGGTCGCCAAAGTGGTCAAGCTGCGACTTGACCCCCTGCAAGTCATTCTTGCTGGTGGTGTCCGCAGCGGCGGCGGCTATCTGGTTCGGGAAGGTTTGCAACAGCTCATCCAATGGCTCCTGCCGGCGGCCGGTCACAATCAGTTTGTGACCGGCACCGGCGAGTTCGTGAACCAGCGCTTCGCCAATACCGGATGAGGCGCCGGTTAACCAGATGTTGCTGGGTGATGACAGCAATTGGCTCATCCCGCCTGCTCCTTTACCCAACGAATCATGCGGCCCAATACGGGCAGGTTTTCATACAATAGCTGGCCGGCGTCGAAATAGTCCCGGTGATATCGCACTTTCCCGTCCCGGATTTCCAGGTGGCTGATGCCTTCTACAAACACCGGCTTGCCGCCGCGGACACGCTTGTGTTGAAGTTCCATCACCCAGGGCAGGCTGCACCAGCATTCCTGAATGACGGGTTCATGGAAACGGAACTGGCAGCGGATAACGTTGCCGTAGGCGCTCGCCATGTATTCGGTTAGCTGATCAAGGCCATGTACCCGACCAAAAGGATCCTGAAACTCGATATCCTCGCCGTATACCTGCTGGAGCTTGTTGAGATTGCCTTTGTCCAGTGCGTTATACAGCGAACAGAAACGTTCCAGTACCACGGGCAATCCGGAATCCGGTGCCCCGACTTCAATGGCAGAGGCAGACGTCGTCATGAGCGGTTCCTCCTCTTGTGGTCCAGTTCCCGGGTCTCTTTCTGAATATGAGCCGGAATTGGATTGAGATCCCAGATGATGCCCAGCTTGGAAAGCAACCACAGGCCGTACCAGGTGACATCAATTTCGTACCAGCGGAAACCCTGGCGTACCGATTGCGGCCAGCGGTGGTGGTTATTGTGCCAGCCCTCGCCCAGGGTGATCAGAGCCAGCCAGAAATTGTTGCGGCTGTCGTCATCGGTCTCAAACCGTCTTTTACCCCAGACGTGTGACAGGGAGTTGATCGAAACCGTTGCGTGAAAAAGCACCACGGTTGATATGAAGAAACCCCATACCAGGAGCTGAAGCCCGTTGGTGCCGAGCTCGGGCGCCCACAGGGCCAGTGCCTCGCCAAACAGGTAAATAGCAACCGCGAACGCGGCGGGTATCAGAGAGTCAAAACGGTTGATGAACCTGAGTTCCGGGAATTTCAGCCAGTCGCGCACCCTGCGTTCGTCCATCGCAAAGCCCGCATCACAGGTGAACCATCCCATATGGGACCACCAGAACCCGCCCTGGTGTGGTGAGTGCAGATCCTGCTCATTGTCCGAGTGCTGGTGATGATGCCGGTGGTGCGCGGCCCACCACAAAGGCCCCCGCTGGGCCGCGCTGGCCCCCAGAATGGCAAACGCGAACTGTGCAGGCCGGCTGGTTTTGAAGGTTTTGTGGGAGAAATAGCGATGGTAGAAGCCCGTGATCGCGAACATCCTTACCAGGAAGAACGCAATGGCAAAAACCACTGCGAAGGTACTGACACCTGTATAAAGTGCCAGCAAACAGGCAAGGTGGAGGGAGATGAAGGGCAGGACTCGTACCCAGTTAAAGGCTCGGGAGTCCGTATCCAGGTGATCTGATCCTGCTTCGGAATCGAACCATCTCAGAATGTTTGTTAACCAACTATTTACTCGGGTCATATACAACCATGCGTGAAGTAACATCAGACACCACATCAATACGCAGCATCGCGGTTATTGGTTCAGGGCTGGCGGGGCTGACGGCCGCAATTCTTCTTGGCGATTCGGGCCATATTGTCCGGGTCTTCGAGAAAAGCCGCGGCCCTGGTGGTCGTCTGGCGTCCAAACGCGTGGCGAACGGCTCGGCCGATATCGGTGCCCAGTACTTCACGTCCCGTAATCCCGGTTTCACCCGGTTTCTGGATCGCTGGGCGGGGCACCAGAGCTACCAGAGCTGGAATGCCCGCTTCGGTTATCAGACGGAAAGGGACAGCTGGCAGACGTTTCCAGAGGAACACAGGTTTGTTGGTACTCCGCGAATGACGGCCATTTCCCGGGCTCTGTCTGAACACATTTCGCTGGAATCAGGCGTTCGAATCGCCCGGCTGTCAAAACACCGTTCCAAATGGCAGCTCACCGATACCGAGGGTCAGCACTACGACGGCTTCGATCAGGTCGTGATCACGGCGCCACCGGCGCAGGCTCAGGAACTGTTGCGGGACAGCGGGCTTGAAGCGATGGCGGAAGGGCTGGCTGAGCACGTGGATAATATCCTGCCTTGCTGGGCGGTAGCTGCCCATTTTAATCGTCCCGTTGATTTCCCGTTTGATGCTGCGCGCCCCAACTCCGACGTGTTGTTCTGGGTGGCCAACAACTCCTCCAAACCCGGCCGGGAAGACAAGGGCCAGTGGTGGGTGCTGCACGCGAACCCCGAGTGGACACATCAGCACGTGGATGACGCCCCGGAATGCATTGCTGAAGCTCTGCTGGCGGAATTCAGGGGGCTGACCGGGCATGAAGAGGCTCCGGATGACTGGGTACCTCACCGTTGGCTGTACGCACGCTCGGAAGCCGCCGATAATCCTGGCTACCTGTTCGACCACATTGCCGGCATTGGCCTGGCCGGCGACTGGCTGGCGGGCGGTCGGGTTGAAGGCGCCTGGGAAAGCGCCTCGCAACTGGTGCAGGCAATGGGCCAGAGCCCTGATCAGTAATTGCGGCTACTCAGTCAGGTCGGAGGGAGCTTTTTCTGCGACCTCCGGCCGCCGGTAGAAATGGGTGATGGTGCCGTCGCCGAATTTTGAGAAGAAGGCACTCACCTCGGTGATTTTTCGCAGGCTTCGCTCCCGGGTGATCGGGTTTTTCACCAAGACCTTGATGCCGTTGAAGTTGTCCTGAATGTTCGAGAAGCGGGCCTTCATGGAGCAGGTCACCACGTTGTCCGGGTTAATGCCCAGTTCCGATGCCAGCCAGCGGCTGTGATTCAGGATTTCAGTCTTGTCCAGATTCTCTCGCGTGTCGACGTGGTCCAGCTTCACACGGTTCACGATGCAGAACGAGTAGCTCCTCGGTTCCCGGCGGGCAACCTTGCGGAAGGCTTCCCAGAAAAAGTTGTCGGTCAGCTCGGCAAACCATTTCATGTTGCTCAGGCAGGTATCCACCCAGTCGAAGCTTTCCGGGTCCTCCAGCACTTCGTTAATGGCCTCACGCAGCAACCAGTCGAAGCCCAGAGCGGTCTTGTGCGCATATACCTTGCGGTACATCTGGTGGCGGCTGTACACGAAGTCTTCCAGGGCGCCCAGGCCTTTCTGGGTAATCGCAAGCCCCATCCAGGGTTCAGAAACGTCCCAGCCGAACCGCAGGTTGCTCAGCAGGTGATCGAGATTGAAACCGCCGATGGTGACCGAGCTGTGGAAGCCGTCCCGCAACATATAATCGGCCCGGTCGGCATCAATTTCCCCCGAAACTATGGATGACAGCAGGCCCATCACCAGCTGCGGTACATCCCGGGGCGGGATAGTGCCGGCAATGGCATCATCACCAGCGATAAATTCCCAGAACGTCTGGGCGTGGCGGCAGAAGGTTTCGCTGGGCGTAACATCGGTGGTTTCCATAATGCCGATGACATCGATGGCAGCCAGCCCGGCGCTCTCCAGATCCACAGACGAGAGCACGTCATGGGCGACTCGAACAGAGTAGTGTTCATGCTCCAGCTCTTCCGGTTCATTGGCGTGGTAGGCCGAATAGTCAACGCCTTCCCACAAATCCCGGAACCGTTCAGGGCGAGACATCAGGTCGCGAATCTTCCGGGCCTGGGTGAACTGATGGGAGAAACTGGAGTGTCCGCTGTCGTGCAGCAAGCAGCCAAGGCGGATGGTCTTGGCCAGGTAATCGATGGCATCGAGCTGGCTCAGGCTGAGATCGGTCTGCTCACTCAGCTGCCGTTCTCGAAGGTATGCATCGATCATGGCCCGGAACATCCGTGTGCCCACATGCATCACCCCGATGCTGTGCAGGAAACGGGAATGGGTGGCGCCGGGGAAAACCAGGCTCAGAATGTCGTTCTGGCAGATGTTACGCAAGCGCTGAAACAGTGGATGGTCAATCACCTGGATTTCGTGCCGGTAGAGCGGGATACCGCCATGCACCGGGTCCATGATCAGTTTGTCATAGGCTCCGAGCAGATCGTTAACGGCACGTCTCATGGTTACAATTCTCCCAAAATGATGATTGCGGCCTTGTTATATCACAGGGGCATGCCAGAATAGGCCATATAAAGCCTTTTTTCTTTACCGCTGGTAGTTTAGGGCAACCGACATGACCTCGCGCACCGAGCGCATTCTGATAATTGACGCCGATGAACAGGCCCGCGCCGATCTGTCCCGTTACCTGGAGGCGCGGGGGTTTTACGTAACTGGTGCGGCAGGGGTAAACGCTGCCCGAGGATTGTTCGACGACAACATCCCGGATGTGATCTTTGCGGATCTCCCTCCAGAAGCGATACGAGAGCTGTCCCGGCGCCTCGACGAAGTGGAAAGTTTCACGCCCATCGTCGCTTGCACCAGCAGCCAGTCCAGTGCCGACGTGGTCCAGGCCATGCGGGCCGGCGCCGCCGATGTGGTACTCAAACCCTGCAATGACGACCGCAACGCCCTGGACGACGTTATCGGCAAGTTGTTTGACCGGGTCAGGGTAAACCGCCTGAATCAGCTGTACCGGCAGGAGCTGGAAGAAGCCAACCGGGACTTGCGCAACGGTATTGCCGAGTTAAGGGCCGACCAGAACGCTGGCCGCAAGGTACAGCTTAAAATGCTGCCAGACCACGAGCTCACGCTTTCCGGGCTCAGCGTTGATTACCTCATCAAGCCGTCGCTGTATCTCAGCGGGGATTTTCTCGACTATTTTCGCATCAGTGAAGACAAGGTGCTCGTGTACATTGCCGATGTATCGGGCCATGGCGCCAGTTCCGCGTTCGTTACGGTGTTACTGCGAAACCTCACCAATCGTTTGCAGCGGAATCTTCGGCGCCAGTCCAGTGAGGACATCCTGCATCCGGAACGCTTCCTTGAGCGGATCAACTCGGAGCTTCTGGATACCGGGCTTGGCAAGCATGTCACCGTGTTTGTTGGCATCATTTCAACGACTGAACGTACATTGAGCTATGCGGTCGGGGCGCATTTCCCGATGCCCATTCTGTCTTTTGAAGACGGTGAAACCCGTTTTCTGGAAGGCAGCGGGCTGCCGGTAGGGCTGTTTGAAACGCCGGAATGGGAACTTTACCAGGTGAAGCTGGACCGACCATTCAGGCTTTTGTTGTTCTCCGATGGCCTGCTGGAAGTGATCCCGGCCAAATCTCTGGATGAAAAGGAGAACAGACTACTTGAACTCGTTTCAGGAGGTAGTCACACTATCGCATCGCTGAGCGACGCTCTGGGGCTGGGTAAGATCTCGGAGCTGCCTGACGATATCGCGATAGTATCGGTAACTGATACCATAAACGGGTCAGATAACACGTCGTCGACTTAGTGGCAGTGTGAAAAATGGCTGGTTATAAAATCCTGCAAGCAGAACAGCAGGGAATATACGTCCTGAAGTTTATTGGGGAAATCCGGCTGAACCTGTGTTCGACGCTGGACAATCTGGTTGAGTCCATAACCCGTGATCCGGCATTCAAGACCGTGGTTATCGACCTCACCGAAACCGAAATCATCGACAGCACGACGCTTGGCCTGCTGGCCAAGATTGCGCTGGCGGCGCAGAAACAAAGTCATTTTCTGCCAACGCTGATTTCCACCAACCCCGATATCACCCGCATTATTACATCCATGGGCTTCGACAAGATTTTTATCATTGTCCGTGAGCCGGCTTCCCGAATTGAAGAACTCGAAGAAATTCCCGTGCTCAAGGCGAGCGAACAGCAGGTTCGCGACAAAGTTCTTGATGCCCATAAAGTACTGATGGGCATGAATAGCCGGAACAGGGAAGAATTCAAGAATCTGGTACGGGCCCTGGAATGCGAGGAAACTGGCTGAAGCGCCAGTCCTGCACCGGGCCCGGCCCTGACAGAAACAGAACGGAACGTTTATGCCTGATAACCCGACGCCCGGTAATCACGGGGCGAATTCCTACGATGTGGCAGTACTTGGTGGCGGCAGTTTCGGTACTGCCATGGCAAAAGTACTGGGCGAGAACGGCCACGTTGTGCATTTCTGGATGCGCGATGAAGCACAGGCAGAGGAAATACGCAGCACCCGCATTAACCGCCGGTATATGCCTGCCGTCACCCTTGAGGGCGATATTCAGCCGACAACAGATTTGGCCGAAGCGGTGCGCAAGGCGGAGATCGTGTTGGTTGCCATCCCCTCAAAAGCGTTTCGGTCGGTCATTCGCGAACACAGCAGCGCGTTCCGCGATGGCCAGATCGTCGTCAGCCTGACCAAAGGCATTGAAGAGCATGGCTTCAAATTGATGAGCGAAATCCTGCTGGAGGAACTCCCCAGGTGCCGCTCCGGCGTCCTGAGCGGGCCGAATCTGGCCGGCGAGATCGTCAACCGGGAACTGACCGCCACCGTGATCGCCGCGAAAGACCCGGATGTGCGCCGCACCGTGCAGGAACTGCTGGGCTGTGAATACTTCCGGGTATACGCCAATGTTGATATCTATGGTGTTGAGCTGGCCGGCGCACTCAAGAATATCTACGCCATTGTTGCCGGCCTGGCTTCTGCCCTGAACATGGGCGAGAACGCGAAGGCCATGCTGATTACCCGTGGCCTGGCCGAAATGAGCCGTTTCGCGGTTAGTCTGGGTGCCAACCCGATGACCTTTATGGGCCTTGCAGGTGTTGGCGACCTGATTGCCACCTGCACCTCCAGCAAAAGCCGGAATTTCCGGGTTGGCTACGCCATTGGCAAGGGCCAGAAACTGGACGAAGCCGTGCAGGAGCTGGGGCAGGTGGCCGAAGGCATCTATACCCTGAAACTGGTGCGGGAAAAATCCGAGGCCATTGGCATCTACATGCCGCTGGTACGAGGGCTTTACGAGATTCTGTACGAAGGTGCTTCCATCAACGCGGTGATCAACAGCCTGATGATGGCCGTACAGAACTCTGACGTGGAGTTCATTCTGCCACGCACCATTACCCAATAACCCGGTATTGTCATCCGGAAGGAGAGGCACGTGCATCTGATTGTTATGCGCCATGGAGAGGCCGGTTGGCATTCCCTGGATCAGGAGCGCGAGCTGACAGACGCGGGCCGGCGGGGCGTGGCAGCCGTGGCGGCGCAGATTGCATCCTCCCCGTGGCGTCCCGCTCAGATCTGGTCCAGCCCCTATGTTCGGGCCCGGCAAACAGCTGCGATTGTGGCGGAAGTGCTGAATTGCCCGGTGGAAGAAAAAGCCTTTATCACGCCGGATGACGACCCCGGCCGCTGCCTGGATGAGCTGCTGGAGAACCAGATTTCGCCATTGATGCTGGTTTCCCACATGCCATTTGTGGGTAGCTTCTCCACTCTGTTGGTGGATGGCCATCGGCAGGGCATTCCCTTTATGACTTCTCAGGCTGTACTGCTGGATATGCCTGTAGTGGGGACAGGCTGCGCCGACTTGAAAGCCCAGTTTCTGCCCTGATCTAATCAGTACATCACTCATTTCTGATACTGAACGAACCTATGTACAGTTTTCCCATTGATTACATTGAGCCGGTCTTCCGGCCGCCCAGCGAGGCCAAATCGCTGATTCTGCCGGTGACCAATGGCTGTTCCTGGAACCAGTGCACCTTCTGTGAGATGTATACTCAGCCCCAGAAGAAATTCCGGGCTCGAAAGCCCGAAGACATCAGGGCAGACATCGAGAAAGCAGCAGCGGCATTTGGCGACGTGCGCCGGGTTTTCCTGGCCGATGGAGATGCCATGGTGCTGCCCACCCGGCGCTTGCTGGAAATAATCGCTGACTTGAAGCGAGCTTTTCCCGGCCTGGAACGCGTTTCCAGCTACTGCCTGCCGCGAAACCTGGCGAAAAAGTCCGTTGAAGAACTGGCGCAGCTCCGGGAAGCCGGCCTGAAAATCCTCTATGTGGGCATGGAATCCGGTGACGACGAGGTACTGCGGCGCGTTAACAAGGGCGAGACCTGGGAATCCACCCGGTCGGCACTGGTCAAGATCCGGGAGGCCGGTCTGGTCAGCTCGGTGATGGTGCTCAATGGTCTGGGCGGTGAAGCTCTGTCACGGCAGCATGCCATTAACACCGCCACACTCTGCAATGAAACCCAGCCGGATTACCTGTCGACCCTGGTGGTCAGCTTTCCGCAGGGTGAAGAGCGATTCCGCGAGGGTTTCGGGGCAGATTTCGTCCCCCTGGGCCAGCAGGCCCTGTTCGAGGAAATCCGTTTGTTCCTGGAACACCTGGAACTGGATAACACCATTTTCCGCAGCGATCACGCTTCCAATTACCTTGTGCTCAAGGGCACGCTGGGCCGCGATAAAGACCGCCTGCTGCAGCAGGTAAACATGGCCATTACCCAGCCCGGCGCCGTACCTTTGCGGGAAGAATGGATGCGTGGGCTCTGATCAGGGAGAAAATGATGAACCGGACACCCGATGACATTGCAAAATCCCTCGAGCATGCCGGCAAGAGCAGGGATCTGCCACCTCTGGACCAATGGCACCCCGAACTTTCCGGCGACATGGATCTGGTGATCACCCGGGATGGCCAGTGGATCTTCAAAGGTGAGCCCATCGCCCGGGAGGCCACGGTAAAGCTGTTCTCTACCATTCTCAGGCGGGAAAGCGATGGCGAGTACTACCTGGTTACGCCGGTCGAGAAATGGCGTATCCAGGTTGAGGACGCACCACTGCTGGCCCATGGTCTGGAAGTGAAAGGCGAGGGCGCGGAGCAGGTCATTACCCTGGCCACCAACATGGGCGAAACCCTGGAGATTGGCGAGCAGCACCGATTACATGTGGGCTCTTACCCTGAGACTGGCGAACCTCGGCCAGTTATTCAGGTACGCCACGGTGTTGAAGCCCGGCTGGTTACCTCGGCGTTCTATGACCTCGCCGAACTGGCCGAGGAAACCGAAGCGGCGGGAAAAACCGTGTACGGGGTGCTTAGTCACGGAAAATTCTGGGAAATCGGGCAGGGCGGTTGAAAAGCGCCTGACAACCCCAATGAATAAGGTAGAAAACGCAGTCTGTCACTTGTTAAACTGTGGTTTCTTACTTGTTATCGAGCCTGGCTCTCTAACGAGGCCCGGTGGTCGTTAGTCCCTCTGTGCAGTCAGGCTGTTCACGATCACTTTCGATTGCCTACAATCTAAATACACAGTCATTGCGACACGCAAGGAGATCACATGGCCCAACCTCGTGTTGTCACCATCCACTACACGCTCACTAACGACCAGGGAGAGCAACTCGATTCCTCCCGCGTAGAAGGCCGTGAGCCCCTGGCATACCTGGAAGGTGCACAGAACATCATCGGCGGACTGGAAAGTGCGCTGACCGAGAAGAACGCTGGCGACCAGGTTAAAGTTTCCGTAGAGCCAGCTGAAGGCTACGGTGAAGTAAACGAAGAGCTTATCCAGCCGGTTCCGCGCTCTGCTTTCGAGGGCGTAGACACCATCGAGCCAGGCATGCAGTTCCAGGCACAGACTCCGGGCGGCCCCCAGGTCGTTCGCGTAGTAGAAGTTGGCGACGAAACCGTTACCATCGATGCCAACCACCCGCTGGCGGGCCAGACTCTGCACTTCGACGTTGAAGTGGTAGAAACCCGCGAAGCAACCGACGAAGAGCAAGAGCACGGCCACGTGCACTGATATGCCTTCTGATGGTTGATCAGAAAACGGCACCTTCGGAGGCTGTGTGAAAACAGCCTCCGAAGCTGGCAAAATAACCGCGACATGGCTCGCGGTTATTTTTTATGAGGCATCTTGAAGGCACCCCTCGAAGTCAGGCGCTGTTGCTCCCACCCAGCGTTGAAGATTATGTCCCCGAAGATCACCCGGTTCGCGTCATTGATGCGTTTGTGGATTCACTGAATTTGTCAGAGATGGGGTTCAGGAAAGCTCAGACGGCTCATACCGGCCGCCGCCCTTACCACCCCGGCGATTTGCTCAAGCTTTATATCTACGCCTACCTCAACCAGACCAGCAGTACCCGACGGCTGGAAAAAGAATGTCATCGCAACCTGGAAGTGCTCTGGCTGATGAAGCAGCTGGCACCGGATTTCAAGACCATCGCGGACTTCCGTAAAGATAACGGTGACGCGGTCAAGAAGGTGTGCCGGCAGTTCATTGTGTTCTGCAAACAGGCAGGACTGGTCAGTGGCCAGTTGGTGGCGATTGATGGCAGCAAGTTCAAAGCGGCCGCCAGTAAAGACCAGGCTGTTACCCGCAAGCAGCTGGAGAAGCAGCTGGGCAAGCTGGATCAGAAAATTGATCGTTATCTCGCTCAGCTGGCGGCATCGGAACAAGGTGATGACGCCGATCTGAACCGTGACAAAGTATCCGAAGCCTTGGCTTATCTGGAAACCCACAAGGCGGAACTGCAGGATGAGCTGAAGACGCTGGTCGATGAGGATAAGACTCAGCTCTGTCGTACAGAGCCGGACGCCAAGCTGATGAAATCTGGCCGGGAAGGCACGGTGGTGGGCTACAACGCGCAGAATGCCGTTGACGAGGAATACCAACTGATCGTTCACCACGACCTGACACAGGCAGGTAGCGATAACCAGCAACTGAAACCGATCGCCCAAGAGACCCATGATGTACTGGAGGGCAGACTAGAAACCCTCGTTGCCGATGCCGGCTACTCCAACGGTCAGCAGATCAAAGAGCTTCAGTCTTCTGGGTACGATGTGGCAGTGCCATCGAACCGGGCGGTCAACAATCAGGGAAACGGCGAGTACTTCCAGAAACGTGACTTCACCTATTTGCCCGAAGAGGACGCTTACCTCTGCCCTGCTGGAGAGCGGCTGCCTCACAAGACGGTGAGCAACAAGGATCGTCTGCATCTGTACGCACGTTCAGGCTGCAATCAATGCCCGCTCCAGAGCCAATGCACCAAGGCGGATAGACGCTGGGTCACACGCCACTTCAATGAAGAGGCTCTGGAGAAAGCAACGAACGCCGCCACACCTGAGCGGATGATCCGTCGGATGGCTACCGTTGAGCCGACCTTCGCTACACTCAAGAGAATGCTGAATAAAGGGAGATTTACCTGCTGGGGTCTGAGTTCTGCCAGTAGTGAATACAGTCTGGGGGTGCTGAGTTACAACCTGATGCGGGCGATCAACGTGCTGGGCGTGAAGGGGATGCTGGCAAGGCTGGCTTGAGGCGCTTAGGCCTCTTTATTGCCTGTAAATATAGGCTGATTGAAAGCAAAAATGCCCCGGACGATGTCCGAGGCATTTTGCGGGCCTGCTCAGAAGCTATGTAAATCGTGTTTTTACACAGCCTCCTTCGGGGGCCGTTTTTTTATGGCCGGAATAATCTGTGAGCATAAAAAAACCGGGGCAAGCCCCGGTTTTCTGAAACTGTGATCGTGGATCACATGTTCGGGTAGTTCGGACCACCGCCGCCTTCCGGCGTTACCCAGGTGATGTTCTGGGCAGGATCCTTGATGTCACAGGTCTTGCAGTGAACACAGTTCTGGGCATTGATCTGGAACTTCTTGCCGCTGCCATCGTCTTTCTCGACCACTTCGTATACGCCGGCCGGGCAGTAACGCTGCGCTGGCTCGTCGTACTTCGGCAGGTTCTCTTTCAGCGGAATTTCCGGGTCGGTCAGCTTCAGGTGAACCGGCTGATCTTCCTCATGGTTGGTGTTGGAAATGAACACCGAGGACAGGCGGTCAAACGTCAGCTTGTTATCCGGCTTCGGATAGTCGATCTTCTTGCACTCAGACGCCGGCTTCAGGGTGGCGTAGTCCGGAGTCGTGTCGTGGAAGGTGATCGGCAGGCTGCTGCGCAGAATGTTCTGCTCGAAGAAGGCGATGGCACCGCCGACGATATTGCCGAACTTGTGCATGGCCGGACCAAAGTTACGCTCGGCGTAAAGCTCCTTGTACAGCCAGCTGTCTTCGAAACGCTTCTGGAAGCTGGTGATTTCCTCACCGGATTTGCCTTCCTTGAGAGCTTCGAATACAGCTTCCGCACCCAGCAGGCCAGATTTCATGGCGGTGTGGGAGCCTTTGATCTTGGAGCTGTTCAGGGTGCCGGCATCACAACCCAGCAGCAGGCCGCCCGGGAAGCTCATCTTCGGCAGGGCGTTGTAGCCACCCTTGGCGATTGCACGGGCGCCGTAGGCAACACGCTTGCCACCTTCCAGGTATTTCTTGATCTCCGGATGGTACTTGAGACGCTGGAATTCCTCGAACGGGCTCAGGTGCGGGTTGCTGTAGGAAAGATCGGTGATCAGACCAACATAAACCTGGCCATTTTCCAGGTGATACAGGAAAGAGCCGCCGGTGGAGCCGGATTCGTTCAGCGGCCAGCCGGTGGTGTGAACAACCAGACCTGGCTCGTGTTTGGCCGGGTCGATGTCCCACAGCTCTTTGATACCGATGCCGTAGTGCTGCGGATCCTTGCCTTCGTCCAGCTTGAAGTCGTTGATCAGGCGCTTGCCCAGATGACCGCGACAGCCTTCAGTGAATAGGGTGTACTTGGCGCGCAGCTCCATACCCGGCATGTAGCCGTCTTTCTCGGAACCGTCACGGGCAACGCCCATATCACCGGTGATAATGCCTTTTACCTGGCCATCTTCGACGATGGTTTCTGAAGCGGCAAAGCCCGGATACACTTCAACGCCCAGCTGTTCGGCCTGCTCAGCCAGCCAGCGGCACAGGTTGCCCAGGCTGATGATGTAGTTGCCGTGGTTGTGCATGTTCTTGGGCACAAAGGCATTGGGTACTTTGGTGGCCTTTTCCTGATTCTTCAGCAGGAAGATATCGTCCCGGGTAACCGGGGTGTTCAGGGGGGCGCCTTTCTCTTTCCAGTCCGGGAAGAGTTCGTTCAGGGCCGTGGGCTCAAATACGGTGCCGGCGAGGATGTGCGCGCCGATCTCAGAACCTTTTTCAACCACACAAACGGTCAGTTCTTCGCCGGCTTCCTGCGCCAGTTGCATGACGCGGCAGGCTGCCGACAGGCCCGCAGGGCCGCCGCCGACGATCAGAACATCAAATTCCATCGATTCGCGTTCCACGTTGGTCTCCTCAAACAGCTTTTAATGGATATTGTTTGCCCGCAGGCCTCATCAGGGGCGCCATCATACCGGTAAAAGTGCGTATAGACGACAGCCCGAAACCGCTCAAAACGGCTCTTTGTTCCGAAAGGATAACGCATTTGAAGAATCAAACAAACGTTTGTTTGAAATCTGCACTAACCTTTGGCATTGTACGTATACACCGAAATATAGTGTGTTTTGAGTCGATTTTTAGTATCGTCTCATTGTCAGGTCGGGTCAACCCGGTCCTTTGACTGTGAAGACTCATTAAACCCATCGTAGAAGAACGAGGAATCTATGAAGGTTCTGGTCGCTGTAAAACGAGTTATCGACTACAACGTGAAGGTGCGCGTCAAGCCGGACAACACCGGCGTTGATCTCGCCAACGTCAAGATGGCAATGAACCCGTTCTGCGAAATCGCAGTTGAAGAAGCGGTTCGTCTGAAAGAGAAGGGCGTTGCCAGTGAAATCGTTGTTGTATCCATTGGCCCGAAGGCTTCTCAGGAGCAGATCCGTACTGCCCTGGCTCTGGGTGCTGACCGTGGTATCCACATCGAGACTGACGAAGAAGTTCAGTCCCTCGAAGCGGCCAAGCTGCTGAAGGCTGTTGTTGAGAAAGAAGAGCCCAAGCTGGTTATTCTTGGCAAGCAGTCCATCGATTCCGACAACAACCAGACTGGCCAGATGCTGGCTGCTCTGACTGGCATGGGCCAGGGCACCTTCGCCTCTGAAGTGGTTGTTGACGGTGACAAGGTTAACGTAACCCGCGAAGTAGACGGCGGTCTGATGACAGTTGCTCTGAACCTGCCGGCGGTTGTTACCACAGACCTGCGTCTGAATGAGCCGCGCTACGCTTCTCTGCCGAACATCATGAAAGCCAAGAAGAAGCCGCTGGACTCCATGTCTCCGGCTGACCTGGGCGTTGACGTTGCCGCTCGCCTGTCCACCCTGAAAGTCGAAGCCCCGGCTGCACGCCAGGCTGGTATCAAGGTGGCTGACGTAGCTGAGCTGGTGGATAAATTGAAGAACGAAGCGAAGGTGATCTAAATGAGCATCCTGGTAATTGCTGAACACGACAACAGCAGCCTGAAACAGGCTACTCTGAACGTTGTAGCGGCTGCCAAGGCCATCGGTGGCGACATCGACGTGCTGGTTGCCGGTGAGAACGTAGGCGCCGTCGCTGAAGCCGCTGCCAAGGCAGAAGGCGTGAACAAGGTGCTGGTTGCCGACAACGCCGCTTACGGTCACTTCCTGGCAGAAAACCTGTCTGAGCTGGTTGCTGAAGTAGGCAAGGGTTACAGCCACATCCTGACCTCTGCCGGCACCACTGGTAAAGACTTCATGCCGCGTGTTGCTGCGCTGCTGGACGTTGCCCAGGTTTCTGACATTATCCGCGTTGAATCCGAAGACACCTTCGTGCGTCCGATCTACGCTGGTAACGCCATTGCGACCGTCAAGGCAAGCGACAGCATCAAGGTTGTGACGGTTCGTCCGACCGCGTTCGACCCGGTAGCCGCTGAAGGTGGTTCTGCCTCTGTTGAGCAGCTGGACGTAGTAAAAGACGCTGGCCTGTCTTCCTTCGTTGGTGAAGAGAAAGCTCAGTCTGATCGTCCGGACCTGGCTTCTGCCGGTATCGTTATCTCCGGTGGCCGTGGCATGCAGAACGGCGACAACTTCAAGATGCTGGAGCAGGTTGCTGATCTGCTGGGCGCTGCGGTTGGTGCTTCCCGTGCCGCTGTTGATGCCGGCTTCGTGCCGAATGACATGCAGGTTGGTCAGACCGGCAAGATCGTTGCTCCGCAGCTGTACGTTGCGGTTGGTATCTCCGGTGCCATCCAGCATCTGGCGGGTATGTCTGATTCCAAGGTGATCGTTGCGATCAACAAGGACGAAGAAGCCCCGATCTTCCAGGTGGCCGACTACGGCCTGGTTGCAGACCTGTTCGAAGCAGTTCCGCAGCTGGAAGAAGAACTGAAGAAAGTTCTGTAACTTTCTGAAGTTTAAGAAAAAGAAGGCGCCTCAGGGCGCCTTCTTTGTTTTTGAGACAATGCGCTTTTCCGCTTTGCCGATAATCAGCGTATCGGCAAGGATATGCAGTGCCCGGTTGGTGGTTCTCACCGCCTTGTACACCTGCTCGCTTTTCTGATGGTGGGACTGTTGCATCCGTCGGGCGCTGTCCCGGAACTCATCATCCCGGGAAAACAGGTCGATCAGGCCAAACGTGGTGTTGGCGATGGCTTTGTGGACTTTCTCGACCGCCGTTGCACCGCCAGACACCGTTTCTTCCAGCAACCGGGCGCGGTTGCGAACTTCCATCAGGTCCATCCGGCTTTTCTGGATCGCACTCAGGGCACCAATTCGATGCGCATTCAGGATTCTCAGATTGCGCCGGTTGCCATTGGCAAGCCGGAACGCAGCAAACAACAGCACTCCACTGCCGGCCAGGCACATCAGGCTAACGATCAGTAACAGCATGGCAAGCCTCCTGTCGCTCCGTAACTAGCGATACTCAATGTGCATATCTACCTCAATGTCCCGCTCGTCCAGTTCCCGCTCCAGCTCTTTCATTACTTCCTGATAGACCATTTTGCGGGTCATCACCGGCAGGCGGTCGGCCAGCACCCGTCCGGTGCGGGATTCGCGTTTAGCCAGGGCAATCGGATCCCGTACCCGTAACGTAAGCACCAGCTCAGGATCCTGATGTGTATCGCTGATATCCTCGCTTTGCAGCATTTGCTTGATCATCTTTCGCTGCTCAAGCACTTGCCAGACCAGCAGCGCGCTGCAAGCCAGGAGAAACAGGCTGATAATAATCAGAAAGACGCTCAAAGGGGCTCTCCTCCTTCAATGACTGGGCAGAGTGTGCCTCAGTCCACAGGACAAACGATTGGCCGGCCCGACGCGGGTTCGCGAGTTCACGGGGAAGTAGCACCACAGAATAAACCTGTTACCATCCATTCATACATTCGTTTGAACAAGGACAGACCATGACAGACACCACAGCTGCGAACTATGACCTTGTCGTGTTCGGTGCCACCAGTTTTGTCGGCCAGATTCTGGCTCGCTACCTTCTGGAAAACTATGGTGCAGACAAGGAGGTCAAATGGGCCATTGCCGGCCGCTCCGAAGGAAAGCTGAACCAGCTCAAGTCGGACTTGGGGGCAGGCGCCGCATCATTACCGGTCATTCTGGCAGATGCAGCAGACGAGCCTGCGCTACGCGATCTGTGCGGCCAGACCCGGGTGGTCATCTCCACCGTGGGCCCTTACGCTCTTTTCGGCGAGACTCTGGTAAAAGTCTGCGCCGAGACAGGCACGGACTACTGCGACCTGACCGGTGAAGTGCAGTGGATCCGCCGGATGATCGAGCGTTACGAGGTCAAGGCCAAAGAAAGCGGCGCACGGATTGTGCATTGCTGCGGCTTTGATTCGATTCCCTCGGACATGGGCGTGTGGTTCCTGCAGCAGCAAGCGGAAGCAACCTTCGGCAAGCCCTGTCAGGATGTGCGCATGAGAGTGAAAGTGGCCAAGGGCGGCCTTTCTGGCGGCACGGTGGCTTCCATGATCAACGTAGCCAAGGAAGCCGGAGCCGACCCCAAGTTGCGCAAGGAACTGGCCAACCCGTTCTCTATCTGCCCGCCGGAGCATCGCTCCGAGAAACGCCAGCCCAGCCTGAAATCTGCTGAGTTTGACAAGAACTTCAACGCCTGGCTGGCCCCGTTTGTGATGGGTGCCATCAACACCCGTGTGGTGCACCGCTCCAATGCGTTGCAGGGTGCCCGCTACGGCAAAGAGTTCACCTACGACGAAGCCATCATGACCGGCAAGGGCACCAAAGGCCGCCTGACCGCTTACGGTATGGTCGGTGCGCTGGGCGCGTTCTTTACCGCGTCCGCAATCAAGCCAACACGGTGGGTGGTCGAGAAGCTCGTACCCAAGCCTGGTGAGGGCCCGAGCCCCGAAGATCAGGAAAAAGGCTTCTACGATCTGCGTTTCGTGGGCAAAACCACGGATGGCAAGACCATGATCACCAAGGTAACCGGCGATCGCGACCCGGGTTATGGCTCCACCGCGAAAATGCTGGGTGAAGCCGGGCTGTGCCTGGCCTTTGATGTGAAAGATGATGTGAAAGGCGGCTTCTGGACCCCAGCCTCGGCACTCGATGGCAAATTGCTCGAACGCCTGCAGGCCAATGCCGGTCTGACCTTTGAAGTGGTCGAAACCCGCTGATCAACCCAGGTGTAGAATGCGGTCGGAGGCCAGTAGGGCGTCCGGCCCATGGCCGAGACACACCACGGTTCGCCCCTGCAGCCAGCGGCTGATCTGGGGCGAGATCCGGGTACGGGTTGCCTCGTCCACACCGGTGAAAGGTTCATCCAGGATCACCACCGGCGCCCGGCTCAGCAAAACCCGCGCAAGTACCAATCGCCGGGCCTCCCCGCCAGACAACCGGTTGCCGGCACTGCCCAGCCAGGTATCCAGGCCTTCGGCTTCCTGAGCAAAGCGTTCCGCCAGTTCCACCAGTTCCAGTACCCGCCACAAATCGCCGTCCTCGGCGTTGGGGTTCGCCAACAGAAGGTTTGCTTTCACGGTGTCTTCGAACACCACGGTCGCTTGAGTGAGATAGGCGCAGGGCAGAGAATGACGTTGCCCTCGGCGTGGTTCTGCCAGCCCGGCCAGAGTATCCGCCAGAGTGGATTTGCCACTGCCGGACACGCCAACGATACCGACGGTGTCGCCCGGGTGAAGCTCCAGAGTGAAGTGACTGAGCAACGGTGAGTACCCCGGGTAACCGACGGTGATATCGCTGGCCTGAAGCGCGAGACCCTTCGGCAGTTCGCCAGCAGGGTTAGCGGTTGATGCCGCGGCCGTTTCCAGACCATGGTCGGAGTTCAGGCGCTGCGCGGCAGAGCGAGTCGCCCCCAGCTTGCCAAAAGCATCCGGCAGCATGGCGTAGACTTCGGCCAGGCCCAGCAGGGCAATGGGCAGAAGCACCAGTACCGGACCGCTCAGAGCACCTTCCTGAAACAGGTGAAAACCCAGCCACAAGGCCGCCACGGCCGCGACATTGATCAGCAGATGAGAGCCGGCCTGATGCCACCCGGTTCGGCTGTCGATCCTGGCCTGATCCCGGGACAACTCAACACTACGCCGCATCAGCCGGGCCGTATGTTTGCCGGTGCGGCCGGCGGCGGTGAGTTCGGCAAAGCCTTCAAGATGTTCAATCAGCTCGCCCCGCAGGCTCTCCTGTTGATCGCTCAATTGCCCGGAGGCAGCGCAGGTGCGCAGATACACCAGCCAGGTGGATATCAGGAACGATAGCGACAGAATCGCCAGTAGAATCAGCGCTACCACGCCATCAAACAGCAACCAGGCCATTGCGGTAAGCAGCAAGGTAACCACCGCTGCCAGGGCGGCGGGGGCAATCAGCCTCAGATAAAGCGTGTCCAGCGCATCGACATCGGCTGTGAGCCGGGAAAGCCACTGCGCGCCGGAACGGGAACTGCGCTCTGTTCGTGGCCGGGCCGCCAATCGGTCAAACAGGGCCACCCGAATATCGGTGAGTAGCTGCAGTACGGTGTTGTGGTTGTACACACGCTCCAGATACCGGAACACCGTTCGGGACACCGCAAAAAAACGGATACCACCGCCCGGCACATAAAGATTGATGTAGGCCTGTATCCCCGCGGCCAGCAACAGGCCAACCAGCGAGGTTTCGGTCAGAAACCAGCCAGACAACGCTAGCAGACCGATACCGGAAAGCAGGGTGCCCAGTAGCAAGCCGGCACCAACCGTAAGGCGACCTTTGCGACGGAAAATCAGCGCCAGCCAGGGCTTCAGTTCAGGCATCGCGCACCTCGCCGTCATTTACGATCAATACGCGGTCTGCCAATGTCAGCAGCGCCTGATGATGGGTGGAGAACACCAGTGTTTTTCCGGATTCGCTGAGTCTATGCAGGGCCTGCAGAATGAACAGTTCGCTGGTGGCATCCAGCCCGGCCGTCGGTTCATCCAGTAGAATCAGGGGATAGTCCGCCAGGAAGATACGGGCCAGGCTTAAACGGCGGGCCTGACCACCGGACAGCCCCAGACCATCCTCGGCAATGCGGCTGTGAATGCCGTCAGCCCGGCTGTCCACCAGCTCACCCAGGCCCACCTGTCGTAATGCATAGTCGATGGCAATATCCGTCGCATCGGGGGTGGTTAGCCGAAGGTTTTCGGCCCAGGTGCCCTGAATCCAGAAGCCCCGCTGGCCAAGCCATCCGAACGGCTGATTGCCCGGAGCCTCGCCGAATACTGACACAGCCCCTGCCTCTGACTGAATAAAGCCAGCCAGCAGATGCAAAAGGGTCGATTTGCCTCCACCAGAGGGTCCGGTAAGGGCGATCACCTGACCGGCCTTGATGCGGATATCCAGGTTATCGAAGATGACCGGGCCCTCGCCGTAACGGAGCGTGACCCCGGAGATCTGAATGCCTTGATTGCTAATGCTGTTGTCTGGCCGGATCGGCTCTGCGTTGTCGACAGACTGTTCCAGCCGGGCCAGAATCTCGGCACCGGCCCCCAGGGCGGCGGCCCGGTCGTGATAGTGCTGAGACAGGGTGCGCAACGGCTGAAAGAACTCCGGAGCCAACAGCAGAATCAGCAAACCACTGAACAGCGTGAGTTCGTCGCTTGGGCCAAATTCGATATAACCCAGTAATCCGAAGCCGATATAGATGGCCAATACCGCAATCGCCACAGCGGCAAAGAATTCCAGTACCGCTGACGACAAAAATGCCACTTTCAGCGTTTTCATGGTGATCTTGCGGTACTGGTCGGAACGGTTTTCCAGCGTGCGGCTGGCCGCCTCGGTTTGCCCGAACAGCTGAAGCGTCGTTAGCCCTCGTACCTTATCCAGAAACTGGCCGGACAACCGGCTGACCGTTTCGAAATGTTGCTGGTTCAGCTTTTCTGCGCCCATGCCCACCAGGGCCATGAACAGCGGAATGAGCGGAGCAGAGAGCACCAGGAAAATACCAGCCAGCCAGTCCAGCCAGAACACCAGAACAAGGATGGCCAGGGGAATCACCACGGAGAGGGTCATCTGCGGCAGAAAACGCGCGAAATAGCCGTGAAGCGCCTCCACGTGGTCCAACCACTCGCGAGCCAGGGACGCAGCGGACGTATCCGCCAGATTCACCGGGCCGGTGGCCTTCCAGTGATGATGTAGTTGCCGGCGGGCATCGCGCCGCACCTGCTCGCTGCAGCGGGCTGCAAAGCGGGTTTGCAGCCCCTGGCCTGCGGCCCGAATCACCAGAACCGCAAGCAGGGCCAGAAATACGGGCGTGAGTTCGGAAACCGGCGTTTTTTCAATCACACCCTGGTGAATCAGCCAGGCCAGCAACACCATTTGTACGATGGTGGCCAGCCCGGCAAGAACACCGGCCAGAACGGTTGCGGTGATCCAGCGCTGGCTATTGCGGGCCAGACCCGATAGCCAGGCGCGGACCTTTGACCGGGCCGGATCTGCCACTCAGTGGTACCCTTCGCCCGCACGCACCTTGCCGCGGAATACCCAGTAGGTCCAGGCGGTGTAGGCCAGCACGATGGGAATAACAAACAGCAGGCCGAGCAGCAGGAACAGCTGGGACTCATAGGCGGAAGCCGCATCCCACAGGGTGTAGTTGGGCGGAACCACATACGGCCACTTGCTCACCACAAGTCCGAGGTAGGTGGTGATGAACAGGCCCATGGTGGCAATGAATGGCATACCTTCAAACCGGTTGCGTACCGAACGCCAGATCTGGAAAGCACACAGCAGGGTCAGGGCCGGCAGAATCCAGATCACGCCCAGATTGGAGAACCAGCGCTCCCGCACCATGTCGTCAACAAAGGGCGTCCATACACTGATAATGCCAAACACCACCAACACGGCAATCAGCAGTGGTGCACTTACCCGGTAGGCCCACTCTTGCAGGCGCCCTTCAGTTTTCATAATCAGCCAGGTAGAACCCAGCAGGGCATAACCGGCCAGCATCCCCAGGCCTGTCAGCACGGTGAACGGGGTCAGCCAGTCCAGCGCGCCGCCAACGTAGGCGCCATTCACGGTATTGAAACCCTGGATGTAAGCCCCGACCACAGCACCCTGGGCGAATGCGGCAATGGTAGAGCCACCGGCAAACGACCAGTTCCACAGGTACCTGGAGGTACGGGCCTTGAATCGGAATTCAAACGCCACACCCCGGAAGATAAGCCCTGCCAGCAGCAGGAATACGCCAATGTAGAGTGCCGGCAGGAAGATGGAATACACCATCGGGAAGGCGGCAAGAAGGCCGGCACCGCCCAGCACCAGCCAGGTTTCGTTGCCGTCCCAGACCGGGGCCACCGAGTTCATCATGGTATCCCGGTCCTCTTCCGACGGAGCGAACGGAAACAGGATACCCACGCCCAGGTCAAAGCCGTCCATCAGCACATACATGATGATGCCGAAGCCGATAATAAACGCCCAGATGAGGGCGAGATCAAACAGTTCCATGGTCAGTGCCCCCCTTCGTTAGCCGGTTTTGCCTGATGAACGCCGTGTGAGCCGGATTCAATCTCGAACGGCACATGGGCCGCAGAGAGCGGACGGGCAGGGCGATCAGAGGCATGTTCTTCATCGTCAGAATCTTCAAGACCAACGTAAAGCACCCGCATGAGGTAATACACGCCGGCACTGAACACCAGGGCATAGACAACGATATAGCCGATCAACGTGAACAGCGCCATGCCGCCGGTAAGCGAGGGCGTTACCGATTCGGCCTGGGTCATCATGCCGTACACCAGCCAGGGGGCCCGGCCTACCTCGGTCACAAACCAGCCGGTAAGCACGGCAAAGAAGGGCGCGATACTCATAAAGCGCATCCCCTGAAGATACCAGCGGGTCTTGTAAAGCCGGCCACCAGCTCGCAGAACCAGGCCTGCGAGCGCAAACAGAATCATCAGGACACCAATGCCGACCATGATCCGGAAGGACCAGAACACAATCGCCACCGGTGGTTGCTCCTCCACCGCCACTTCATTCAGACCCGGCACTTCGCCATCCCACTCGTGGGTAAGAATCAGGCTGGCCAGGCTGGGAATGCCAATCTCGAAATGGTTGGTCTGGTTTTCCTGGTCGGGAATGGCGAACAGTAACAGCGGCACATTGCGGGAGGTTTCCCAGTTGCCTTCCATTGCCGCGACCTTCGCGGGCTGGTGCTCCAGAGTGTTCAGGCCATGGAAGTCGCCTACAACCGCCTGGGCCGGGGCAATGAACAGCAGCAACCACAGGCACATGGAGAGCGCCTTGCGATTAGCTTCTACTTCACGTCCCCGTAGCAGGTACCAGGCACTGACACCCGCCACCACAAATCCACCGGTAAGGAAGGACGCCAGGGCCATGTGCATAAAGCGATACGGGAAGGACGGGTTGAAGATAGCCTCGCTCCAGGAGACCACATGGAACACGCCCTCACGGAATTCGACACCGGCCGGTGTCTGCATCCAACTGTTGGCTGCGAGAATCCAGAAGGACGAGATAAAGGTGCCGGTGGCTACCATGATGGCTGCGAACAGATGAACCCCGGCGGGTACCTTGTCTCGACCAAACAGCAGTACACCCAGGAACGCCGCCTCCAGGAAGAACGCGGTGATCACCTCATAACTCAGAATGGGGCCCAGGAAGTTGGCCGAGGCCTGAGAGAAGGCGCTCCAGTTGGTACCGAACTGGAACGACATCACAATGCCCGAGACCACGCCCATGCCGAAGACCACGGCGAAGACCTTGGTCCAGAAGGTCGACAGTTTGGTCCACACCGGATTACGGGTTTTGAAGGCGAGGCCCTCAAGTACCGCGATGTAGGAGGCTAGCCCGATGGTAAACACCGGAAAAATGGCGTGAAATGACACCACAAACGCGAACTGGATTCGCGATAGGATGAGAGGATCTAGTTCCATAGGAACCTCCGGTAACTCGCACAAGTCATAACAAACGGGTCAGCGAACCCGTTCAGCCGCTGCCATAGTTTATTTTGTTATGTTGTTATTACCGGCAGATGATTACGATGCTACGCAAATCGTAGCAGATTTCGATAGGGCAGTTTGTCGCACCCCTTGATATAAAACAATTATGGTGAGCCAGATGAGCTTTTACGAGGAACGAATTCTCCCCCACATCATAGACAAAGCCTGCTCCATGGGCCAGGTGATGAAACTGCGCAGCCAGGTGGTTCCTCAGGCCAGAGGCCGGGTACTGGAAGTGGGCATGGGCTCCGGCATCAACCTGGAGTTCTACAACCAGGACCACGTTGAGATGGTATACGGTCTCGAACCCTCAGAAGGCATGCGCCGAAAAGCGCTACCCAACCTGCAACGTTCCCCCATAAAAGTAGAGTGGCTGGATCTGCCGGGGGAGAAAATACCCCTGGAGGACAACAGCGTGGACACCGTGCTGCTGACCTTCACCCTATGCACCATCCCTGACTGGCACGCCGCGCTGCAGCAAATGAAACGCGTACTCAGGCCGGGTGGCAATCTGTTGTTCCTGGAGCATGGCGAATCCCCTCACGATGGCACCCGCAAATGGCAACATCGAATCACACCTGGCTGGCGCAAGCTGGCCGGTGGCTGCCACCTGAACCGCCATATAGCGGATCTGATCAAAGAAGCGGGCTTCGAAATCCAGGTGCTGGAAAACCTCTACATCCCCAAAGCGCCCAAAATCGCGGGTTACATCTACAAGGGCAGGGCCACCAAGCCGGAGGCGGCATAGAAAGCGTATTGAAAACCGGCCGGGAAACAGAATTGCGTTACGCCACCGGCCCTTATACAATTCCGCCCTTCAAGAATCTCCCCTCCGATGCCCGGATGGTGAAATTGGTAGACACAAGAGACTTAAAATCTCTCGACCGCAAGGTCGTGCCGGTTCGATTCCGGCTCCGGGCACCATTCTTATTTGGCCAAAAACGTGATCTTCGGAAACCAGATTTCTCGGCGTTCCGGAAATAAAAAAACCGCGCCCGTCTCCAGCCGCGGTTTCTAATTTTTTGGCGTAGCTATCAAGCAGCCTTAGCCATCCGCTTCCTCACACCAAATCCCAGCAGGCCCAGGCCCAGCAAGGCGAGGGTAGAGGGTTCCGGTACGGAAACCGGGCGGGAGGTGATGACGCCTTTGAGTGTGGCATCGTTGTCTTTCTTTTCCTTGGTCCAGAATTCACTGGCCAGTGCACCGTTGTAGAAGAAACCTGAGATATCTACAAAGTAGTTGACGCCATCAATCAGGAAGGAATCAGAGGCGCCGACGTTGAGCGCGAAGGTCACTCTGTCTGCACAGCCATTCTTGTTAACGCCGACACCATTGGTGCCGCCGTCTGCACAGGGCCGGTCATTGTTGGGTGTTTCCCAATGTTCGAACTCGAACACGGAATACACGGTTTCCGCCATTCCGTCGATGGTCAGGTTGGTTTCGACGGTCAGCTGGGCGGTATTCAGTGAGGGCTCGAAGATCGGCCAGTTGTAGTGGGTAAAAGTACCCAGGTCAAAATCAATGTTCTCATTTACGTTTACGGCTGGGGGCGCTGCGCCGTCGAAACGGTATCCGCTCTTCTGTCCGCCGAAAATGGCCGGTGTTCCCCAACGGATTTCATCGGTTCCACCACCGGTTACCGCAGGGTTTCCGGGGTTGGTAGCAGTCCAGATTCCGCTAACGCTGGTCAGCTGAATCGTCGCCGCCTGTACAGAGGCGGCGGCAAACAGGGCCACGGCGGCGCTGGCGATCAATAGTTTCTTATTCATTGGTGACACTCCCTGTGGGCTTCGTCATTTGTTTACCGTCGCTCGAAGGTGTAATCCCTGAGCTCCGGTAGACAATCAGCAACGGGGGTGCCTGATCTTAAAAACTGCCCGTTTAACAATATGAAAGGAGTGTCACCTTTGCGACTGGGTGGTATTTGATCAGCTGCATTGTAAAAAAAACGGACATACCCAGAGGCTAACGATCCGGGCTGTCCTGTTCTGGCAGGGGCTCAATGCTGTTGATGTCGCCGGTGGGGGCGGCCGGTTCATCCTTGATAATCACGACGATACCGCCAACGATAATGGCAAGACCAACAACGGCTTTGAGCAATGTTGAGCGAGACATGCATCACCTCCTGTGTCGGGTACATGTTATTACCCTGAGGGCAATTCCTGGCATTGCAACCATACGCCGAAGGTCGGTTCGACATAGGCGGCGGCCTTGGGAATACTGACACCAAGAAATATCCGATAAAAACCAAGGGGAGTGTTGTATGACGGCGGCATCTGATGAATTGGTGCGACTGCACGCTGAAAACGGTGTGGCCACAGTAACCCTGAATCAGCCGGAGCGGCGTAACAGTCTTTCAATGGCCCTGCTGGAAGCGCTTTCAGAGGTGCTTGAGCAGATTGCCGGGGACGGTAATGTGCGCGTAGTGGTACTTGCCGCTGCCGGCAAGGTGTTTTGTGCGGGGCACGATCTTCGGGAAATGCGGGATCAGTTCGACAGTCATGATTTCCAACTGCGGCTGTTTCAGCAGTGCAGCAAGGTGATGCAGCAGATTGTGAACCTGCCCAAACCGGTGATTGCCCGGGTTGCCGGTGTAGCGACCGCCGCGGGCTGTCAGCTGGTGGCCAGCTGCGATCTGGCGGTGGCAGAGAAGGGCGCCCGTTTTGCCACGCCCGGCGTGAACATTGGCCTGTTCTGCTCAACGCCCATGGTGGCTCTGTCCCGCAATGTCAGCCGCAAACATGCCATGGAGATGCTGTTGACCGGTGATCTGATTGATGCGGCCCGGGCAGAACAAATTGGGCTGATTAACCGCGCGGTAGAGCCGGAAGCTCTGGATGAGACGGTGTACGGCATGGCCGCCACCATTGCCGGCAAATCCGGGCATACCCTGAAAATTGGCAAAGAGGCGTTCTACAAACAGCTGGAAATGCCGCTGGCCAATGCTTATGACTACACGGCCAAGGTGATGGCGGAAAACATGCAGGCGAATGATGCCCAGGAGGGTATTTCCGCGTTTCTGGATAAGCGGGATCCAGACTGGCAGCACAAGTAATCAGGGTTTGCAGGGGCTGTCCTGATCCCAGATCAGACGGTCTCCGGCTTCAATTTGCCGGCTGCTGAAATAACCCGCGTTCATTTCCACGGCGTGCCAGTAGGGGGCGCCTGCGGGGTAGCTGGGGCAATCGTTGCTGCGAGAGGATGCACAGGGGTGCATCTGGCGAATGCTGACGATCACGCCCTGGTTGTCCAGAAAGGCAATGTCCAGGGGCAGGAGAGTCTGGTACATCCAGAAGCCTTGCTCCGGGTTGCGCTCATAATCGTAGCTGAACAGCATGCCGGTGTTTTCTGCCAGGGCTTCCCGGCCCATCAGGCCTTTCTGGCGGTCCTGGCTGTTGCTGGCCACTTCCAGCACCACCGGGTGTTGCGTTGTATCAGTGACGAAACAGGCCTGGGCCACCGGCAGGTGCGCGGAATCTTTGGCGTCTGCCGAGCCGCAGCCTGCAAGCAGGGCACTTAAAGCCAGCAGGGCAAGATGGCGAACGATCATGAGCGCAGACGGTAGCCGGTTTTAAAGATCCACCAGACGGCGGTCATGCACATGGTCAGGAATACCATGGTCATGCCTACACTAATGCCCACGTGCACATCGGAAACCCCATAGAAGGCCCACCGGAAGCCGCTGATCAGGTACACCACTGGATTAAAAAGGCTGATGGTTTGCCAGATCTCGGGCAGCATCTCGATGGAATAGAAGGTGCCGCCCAGGAACACCAGTGGCGTCACAATCATCATTGGCACGATCTGCAGCTTCTCGAAGCCATCCGCCCAGATACCGATGATGAAGCCGAACAGGCTAAAGGTCATGGCTGTAAGCACCAGGAACGAAAACATCCAGAAAGGATGGAGTATTGAGTAGTCAACGAACAGCTTCGCGGTGGCCAGAATGATCAGACCCAATATCACGGCCTTGGTGGTTGCGGCACCCACATAACCCAGCACGATTTCCACGTAGGATACCGGCGCAGACAGCACCTCATAGATGGTACCGGAGAATTTCGGCATGTAGATGCCAAAGGAGGCGTTGGAGATGCTCTGCATCAACAGTGACAGCATCACCAGGCCGGGAATGATGTAGGCCCCGTAGCTGATGTTGTCGATGTCGCCCATGCGGGATCCGATGGCCGAGCCGAATACCACAAAGTACAGGCAGGTGGAGATAACGGGCGACAGCACGCTTTGCATGACCGTGCGTTTCATGCGTGCCATCTCGAACTTGTAGATTGCTTTTACACCGTAAAGATTCATTGTTCTCTCCGTGAGGACCGTTCGGGCGGGTGGCTACTCGTGCACCAGGCCCACGAATATCTCTTCCAGGGAACTCTCCCGGGTTTGCAGATCACGGTACTCAATGTCCAGATCTCCCAGGGTGCGTAGCAGTCGGGCCACGCCGGCCTGTTGTTGCTGAGAGTCGAAGGTATAGATCAGCTCGTAGCCGTCGTCTGACAGCTCGATTGGCTCCAGGGTCAGTTCCCCGGGCAGATTGTCCAGTTTTTGCTGAAGCTGCAGGCGCAGTTCTTTTTTGCCCAGCTTGGACATCAGGCGGTTCTTGTCTTCGACAAGAATGATCTCGCCCTGGCGGATAACGCCGATGCGGTCGGCCATTTCTTCCGCTTCTTCAATGTAGTGGGTGGTCAGAATGATGGTGGTGCCGTTCTCGCGGAGTTTGCGCACCATCTCCCACATATCCCGCCGCAGCTCCACATCCACCCCGGCGGTGGGTTCGTCCAGGAACAGGATGCGCGGTTCGTGGGACAGCGCCTTGGCAATCATCACCCGGCGTTTCATGCCGCCAGACAGCGACATGATCCGGTTGTTGCGCTTGTCCCAGAGGGAGAGGTCTTTCAGAACCTTTTCGATATGGGCAGGCTTTGGTGCTTTGCCGAACAGGCCGCGACTGAAGGATACCGCATCCCAAACGGTTTCAAAGGAGTCGGTATTGAGCTCCTGGGGCACCAGACCGATAGCCTCCCGGGCTTTGCGGTATTGCTTTACGATGTCGTGACCGGCGGCTTTTACCTCGCCATCGCTTTTGTTGACGATGCCGCAGATGATAGAGATCAGGGTGGTTTTACCAGCACCGTTGGGGCCGAGCAGCGCGAAGATCTCGCCGGGGTAGATTTCCAGGTTAACGTCTTTGAGGGCCTGGAAGCCGTCTTCGTAGATCTTGTTCAGGTGCTTGACGGATATGTCCGGTTGCACGGGCGTGTCCTGTTCTGTTGGTGGTAGACCAGAAAGCCGCACATTTTCTCATGCTGGCAGCAGTTTAGAAACCTTTGCTATGTCGGGAATTATCCCCATAATGCCGGTTTCGGATCTGGTTGTGAGGCAGGGTATGGTACGAACCATCGTGGTTCCGGGTTTAGTGTTGGCTGCAATTGTGGCTCTGGCGTTTGGCCCACAATGGCTGGAAACTGCCGGCACCGCCGAGGAACGACCAGAATGCGACCTGCTTTCCCGCGCCTGTACCTGGGAGACCGACGAAGGCACGTGGCAAGTGGAGCTGAAAACCCTCGAAGAAGGCGATCAGGGCATGGAATACCGGTTGGCGATTACCGTGCCGGAGGCGCCGGACCGCTTTCTGGCGGTACTGAGAGGGCAGTCTATGTATATGGGCGAATATCCGGTGCCCATGGAGCGTCAGCAGCCCCTGAGCTATGAGGCAACGTTTACGGCGCCGTTCTGCACCACGGGTGCTGAGATGATCTGGCGCATTGACCTGCAGGATGGCCAGAAAGTAATGGAAAATGTGCCCTGGGCACTGGTGTTCCGGGCTGAGAAATAGTTAAATCCCGTCAAATTTCGATGACTTCCAGGGAACAGTGATGGATTACGGGGAAAGCGTTCAGAAGGTGCTATTGCGCAAAATCCGCAAGGCCGAGCAGGATCTCGTTCAGCTCAAGCTGGATTACTGTCGCTTCGTGTTCGGGCTGACCCACCGGGCTACGGTTTCAGCCAATGGCCAGTCCTGGGTAGTGCGGGCGGTGGATGTGGAGTCCATGGCTTACACCGATGATGGCGAATTCACCAAACCTGTCATTACCGGCTCACCTGCCAACGATGATTCCTGCCGGGAGACCGTTAACCTGGGCAGCGACTGGACTCTGGAAACCACTAAATAAACGCGTTACTGGTCACCGCCTCGTAGAGGCTCGAGTTGGCAGGCACATAATGGTTGGCTTGCCAGAATTCCGCACCTTCCAGCCCGGCACGGTAACAGGCCATCAGAACGCTGCTACCGGTAAGCGTTGAAATGGCCTGCAGCGCCTCCGGCTGCCGAATACCTGTCTTCCGGCTGACAATGCCCGCAACCATACCTGCCAGCGCCTCTGAGTGGCGAACGGGTTTCGGGCTCAGGGCGCAGCTGGCACCGTAGAGCCAGGCGGCAGCATAAGTACGAACCGCCTCTGGCGATTCTGACAGTACCAGGCCTTTCACCCGGCAATCCCGCTCCTGCAATCCCGCCAAAATGTGCAATTGGGTAAAGAGTTCAGTTCGATCCGGCGTGCTCATGCCTTTGTAGCGACCGGCATCTTTGCCTGAACTGGCGATCCGGCGCGCCGGAGTCCCGGAACTATCGGCTTGCGGCTGGGCGCCTGCAGCGCCGGCCGGAACGAAGGATTCTGTCCGGGACAGGGTAATCATCCGTGCGGCTAACAGCGCCAGCAGGGCAATCAGCCCCAGTTCTGTCATTGTGACCAATCCATTGACCATCGTGGTGTTCCTCTGAAAACGGAGCGACAAGCTGAATTATCGGGTAATTGTAACGTTGTGTAACCGGTAGGGCAGTGGGCAAACCCCGAAAATGGCACTGAAGACCGGTTTAGCTTTGAAAAATGTGATGCCAGTCCCAGGGGCTCAGCAGGTGGGCATGGTTTGAAGGGCCAGTTTGCGGCGGATAAACCGGCCCAGAGCGTCAACACCAATGTTCAGCAGGGCGGTAATCAGGATCAGGACCATCGCACGATCAAACTGGATGTTCTGGATGGCGCTGTCGACGTAAAAGCCGAGGGTGTAAATGCCAAGGATGCCCAGTATCGCCGTTTCGCGCATGATGATTTCCCAGCGATAGAACAGGAATGCCAGGAATGAGCGGTAGATGCGAGGCACCAGTTCCCAGCTGTAGCGGGAAAAGCCCACCGGGGCGTCCGGGCGCAGGTGGATGGTGTTGGTCTGCCGGCCGATCAGGTGGCCGATGATGCCACCGTTATGCAGGGCCAGAGCTACCACCGCCGGCAGCATGGAAGGCCCCCACAGCTGCAGCAGAATGTAAGCAAGAATGTATTCCGGCGTGGACCGGGCGATCACCAGGAGAACATGGCCGGAGGTACGCCGCACCGGGCCACCGAAATGATTCGAGATCAGGGGGAAGGCCAGCAGGGACAGAATGCCGGTGGCCACCAGCGCTATCTGCGTCAATACCACGGTGTTCCAGATGCCTGGCAAAGCTTCCGTTATCATCACATCGGATAACCACGCCCAGATAGCCGCAAGCCCTTCGCCATCCCGGATGGGTGAAGGAATGATGTCCTCAGTAAAGAAGCGTTCCACGTTGCCCCAGACAATGGGTAGACCGTCCCCAAGAAAAAAAGGCGCTGCAAGAATATAGATCGGCAGTAGTTTGGGGCGAACCCATAAGGGCATGGTGGCTATCAACACATAGAACAGAATCAGCATGGCGCCGGCATCTGAGTACAGACCCTGGGAGAATGAGGATTCCAGGTAGAAACCCAGAGTCGGGAGTCCCACAAAGCCCAGAATGGCAGAGGAACGCAGGCCACACTCGAGCCGGTAGGCCGTATAGGTGCGCATCTGAACCCAGCAATCGGGGATACGGGCATACAGAAAGGCGGCAATGGATGAGGTACCCGGTGGCAGCAGACGGCCCGGTTCCGGGTCTGCCTCTTCCAGGATTTCCGAATAGACCTTGGCGAAGATGCCGGAATAGGGAATGGCAATGGCCAGCACACCCGTGAGCGGGTGGAAACCGAAAAACTGAAGGAAGATCAGCGCCCAGAACAGCTCATGGATGGCGCGGATAAAGGCGCAGAAGATTCGTACCGGTAGGAAACGGTACACCAGCGCCAGCAGGAAGCCGCAGATACTCCCGAGGGTTACGCCTACAAAGGCAAAGGCCACGGTACGCAGCAGGGCGGTGAGCAAGCCTTCGGTACTGAAGAAATTCGGTGTGGCCACGCCCAGAAAGAAGCGGCCAAGATCCTGCCAGGGGTTGGCTGTGGTAATGGCAATGTCCGCAACCAGCAGCCCGAGCAGCGCAACGGCAAGAAAAATAAAGCTGGCTCGTACGGTTGGGTAGGCGAACATGCTGAGAGTGGGTGCCTGTCAGTAGAGAACGGAAATGTCAGCGGCTGTCAGCTCGCTGGCAGGCTGGTCCAGGGCAATGTGGCCATCCTGAATACCGATGATGCGGGTACAGTGTGCCAGTGCCATCTCCACATCATGCAGCGCAACAATACTGGTGGTGAATTGATTGGTAAGCATCGTCATCACCTGCTGGGCCATTGGCCCGTCCAGGGCGGAAATGGGCTCATCCGCCAACAGCGTCGGTGCCTGCCGATAAAGCGCCCGCGCAATGGCCACCCGTTGCCGTTGCCCGCCAGACAATGCCGCCGCCGGAATCCAGAGTTTTTCGGGTATGCCCAGCTCGGTCAGTAGCGCCCGGATGGCGTCTTTGTCCCGCCGGAACGGGCGGATCAGCGTGAGCGTGTTGTACCAGGTGCCATGCTGGTCAAGTTGCCCCATAAACACATTGTGGAAGACGGGGAGCGCATTGACCAATCCCAGGCCCTGAGGCACCAGCGAAGCTTTGCCATCGAGCCGATCGTACAGCAGGCGAATTAGAGTGGATTTGCCGGCACCACTCTTGCCCACCAGACCAACGTGTTCCCCTTCATTGATTCGGAAGGAGAGCGGGCCGATAACCCGCTCTCCATCGAAACTGGCGGTCAGGCCATGGAAATCAAAGCCTGACATCAATCGAGAATTCCGATGTTTTCCGCTGTTGCACGAATGGGCTCGTAGTCGTCATTGGACGCCGGAATGAAGCCGGAGCGGGGGAAGCTCTCCAGCAAGGCAGGATCGTCCAGCTTCAGCAGGGCTTCGGTGACCTTCTGCTTGAAGCCATCACCAAAACGCTCGTCGACATCGCCACGGATGGTCCACTGATAATCCGGGTAGGAAGGTGTTTTCCAGATTACCTGAACGGAATCAGTATCGATGTTGCCGTTTTCCAGTTCTTTTTCCCAAACCTGGAAGTTCAGGGCGCCCACTTCATAGGTTCCGGCCTCCACCAGGCGAAGGGTACGGGTATGGTTGCCACTGAAACCAACCCGGGAGAACAGGGAATCCGGCGCTTCATTGAAGACATCCCGAATGTAGAACTCCGGCATCAGGCGGCCCGAGGTCGAACCTTTTGAACCGAAGGTAAAGGTTTTTCCGCGCAGCTCGTCTTCCAGCTCATCCAGGCTGTCGGCCGGCTGAATTCCAGTGCTGGTGTTGGCGATAAAGTAGGTCTCGAAGGCTTCGTCTTCAACGCCTTGAGCAATGGCTTCGGAACCCGGAACCAGTTGACGGGCCTGAACACCAGACAAGCCCCCAAACCACGCCAGTTGTACCTGGTTGTTGCGGAAGGCCGATACCGCAGCGGCGTAGGATTTCACCGGGATGTAACGCACCTCAACATCCAGTTGCTCCTGAAGATAGTCAGCCACGCCACGAAAGCGCTCGACCAGTTTGGTTTCATCTTCATCCGGAATGGCGGTGAATACGAAAGTGTCTGCCTGAACGGTGGTTGCCGCTGCCAGCGAAAGCAGGCCCGTCGCCAACCATTTTCTGAGGTTGCTGATTGCCATCATGAATCATTCCTTTGCGAGGTGGGGTTTGGTGAAAAACGTTGCCATGTACTTGAAAACCCGGACAGGATACCGTGATTTCTATCAAGTCTGAACCGGTATACGCGGGAAGGCTTTACCTGGCGCAATGCCACGGGCAGAATTTTTCAAAAACAGAACAAGTGACCGCTATGCGATTGACCATAGTAACTCCAGCCGGCTCGGCTTCGAAAGCAGGTAATCGGGCCACCGCACTGCGCTGGCAGAGTCTGATGGAAGCAGCCAGTCATCAGGTGGAAGTGGTGACAGAATATCAGGGCCAGGAAACGGACTGCCTGATTGCCCTGCACGCCTGGCGAAGTGCTGACGCGGTTAAGCGGTACCGGGAAACATGGCCCGATAAACCTTTGATCGTGGTACTTACCGGCACAGACATATACCGCTTTCAGCACGAGTTTCCGGACATCACATGGGCCTCCATGGACGCCGCTGATCTGTTGATCGGGCTGCATGATCTGGTGGCCGAGGATATTCCCGAACGCTACCACGACAAATTGCTGTGCCTGCGGCAATCCGCGCCCAAGCCGTCAGTGGCGGGCAGCGCCCGGGCAGAAAAGGACCAGTTCCACGTTTGCGTTATTGGCCATCTGCGTGAAGAAAAGGACTCTCTGCGTGCTGCCTGGGCGTGCTACCACCTTCCTGAGCAATCCCGCATCGTGGTTTCCTGCGCCGGCAAGGCTCACAACGAGTCCTGGCGGGAAAAGGCGCTGGAAGAAAGCCGATCCAATCCTCAGTTTCATTATCTGGGTGAGTTGGACAAGCCTAAGCTGGAGCACCTGATGGCCGTGAGTAATCTTATGGTGATTAGCTCCATCATGGAGGGTGGGGCGAATGTGGTGTCGGAAGCCTGTCGGGCGGGCTTACCGATTCTGGCCTCTGATATTCCCGGCAACCGCGGTTTGCTGGGCGATGACTATCCTGGCTATTTTCCGGTCAAAAACGATGAAGCTCTGGCGAGTCTGATGTTACGTGCGGAAACCGACGCGGAATTTCTCGCGGAATTGCGGTCGAAGGTAACCGCTCTTGCGTCCACGTTTACCCCGGAGCGCGAACTGGAAAGCCTGGAACGGGCGCTGGCCAGATGTAAAAAAGGGTAGGCCGATGGCCTACCCTTGATTACAAGGCACTTACCTGCGAAACAGGTTTCAGAGCACCTTTTTCGCTTCGGCAGACAGCTCACTGAACCCTTTCAGGCTCTTGAACGCCTCCAGTTTCTGCTTGTCAGCATCACTGGGATTGGCAATCTGCTCAATGGAGGTAATACCAGCCTCTTTCATTTTCTTCGCGGTTGCCGGGCCAATGCCCTTCACACGAGTAAGATCAGAGTTGTCTGCCGGCTTGGCCGCTTTTTTCGGAGCTGCGGTTTTGGGCTTGGCGGTGCTCGCTTTCTTGGCGGCGGGCTTGGCAGCGGTGGCTTTCTTTGCCGGGGCCGCTTTCTTGGTAGCACTGGCCTTCGAGGTTGATTCGCTGGACTTTGACACTGACTTGCCAGTTTCCCTGGAAGCGATACCCAGGCGCTCCAGCAATGCCGACTGCAGTTCGTGGAATTCATTCATGCGGCGCTCAAATTCGTCGTTAAAGCGCTTCATTTCACGATCACGCAGCTCATCCATGTCTTTCAGGAGCTTGCGTACCGGCTCCTGAACCTGGTTCTGCAGGTTGTCGAACTGCTTCAGTGCGTCGTTAATCAGCCCTTCGATCTGGGCGGATGTTTTCTCGAACTCTTTGTTTACTTTCTTGACGATCTTATCAACGCTTGGCTTGGCTTTCTTTGCCATGGAGTGTCTCCTTACGGAAGGGAAGTGCGGGTGAAGTGAACGGGCATCAGGCCATTTGTCGCATACCGGAAGCGGGACTGGACCCACGCCGGGATTTCAGACTCTGTTTCTTGAGAACGACTTCTCTTATGCGCCGCAGCTTGTCGGACAAAGGCGACTCATCTCGGGCGCTTAGCTCAACAAAATCAAGTGAGTAGAAGAAGTTGCTACAGTGCTTTCTCTTCTCGGTGACCAGGCCGGTAAGGCCTTCGGCTCGGATTTCTTCAAACGGCATATCCATAACAAGATCGAGAACCACGGTATCTCCGGGTTCAAACAATTTGTCCGTTTTCATCACGCAGCCGTAGCTGTCGAGTTCATAAAGTCGCGCTTCCACGGTTTCCTTTCGGAAAATGCCGTGTCGGATTCGGAAACGCGCGACCAGGTCCGGTAGTTCTTCGTTCATGGAACGCTTGCTCTGCTATTGAGATCGGCCAGATATATGCTGAACATTAATTAAACAATAGACGGGCCAGAAACTTTTGGCAATGCCGTCAGCTATCTACCGCAGCCCGTTCATGGAAATAATCAGGATTTGGCCCCCTGTGCGGGGCCAAATCTGCCCATTACCGGGTTTTCAGCTCGTAAAGGTCAACACGTCGATCTTTCAGGTTGGTGACAGAACCTTCGTTTCTGACCAGTTTGAGCTTTTCCAGATCCATGTCTGAAAACATGATCATTTCGGTGTTCGGTGTGGTTTCTGCCATCACTGCATCATGTGGAAATGCGAAATCCGACGGCGAGAATACCGAAGACTGGGCGTACTGAACATCCAGGTTTTCCACTTTCGGCAGGTTGCCCACACTGCCGGTGATCACCACGTAGCATTCGTTTTCGATGGCCCGGGCCTGGGCACAATGGCGCACGCGCAAATAGCCGTTCTTGGTATCGGTCCAGAAGGGGACACAGATAATGTCCACATCCTGACTGGCGGCGATACGGCCCAGTTCCGGAAATTCGATGTCGTAGCAGATCATGATGGCGACACGGCCGGCATCGGTATCGAACACCTGGAATTTATCACCACCCTCAATAACCCAGTCGCGGCGTTCGTGGGGGGTGATGTGCACCTTGCGCTGCTCGTCCACACGGCCATCCCGATGGCACAGGTACGAAACGTTGTAGACCCGGTCGTCTTCAATCAGCGGCATGGAGCCGGTGATAATGTTGATGTTGTAACTGACGGCCATTTCCGACATTTCGTTGCGGAACTGTTCGGTAAAGCCGGCCAGGAACCGAATGGCCCGGGTCTGATCCATCTGGTCGGTCAGTCCCATCAACGGCGCGTTGAAAAATTCCGGGAACAGGGCAAAGTCACTTTTATAATCCGACAGTGCGTCCACGAAGTACTCGACCTGCTTGAGCACTTCCTCCACCGAGGTGAATTCCCGCATCTGCCACTGCACCGCACCCATGCGCACCTGGGTTTTTTTGACGCTCAGTACGGGAGACGGCGGCGTATAAAGAATGTTTCGCCATTCCAGCAGCGTGGCGTAGCCCAGGGATTTCTGGTCTTCCGGCAGGTATTTGTGCATCAGCCGGGTGACCTGGAAATCGTTGGAGAGTTGGAATGTCAGGATCGGATCGTAGATTTCTTTGCGATCCACTCTCTGGATGTATTCTTCCGGGGTGTATTGCTCAGAATACTTGAAGTAATTGGGAATACGGCCGCCCGCGAGGATGGCTCGCAGATTCATGGAGCGGCAAAGCTCTTTTCTGGCCTCATACAGACGGCGGCCCAGTCGATAGCCACGGTATTCCGGGTCTATGAACACATCCAGGCCGTAAAGCGAATCGCCATTCGGGTTGTGCCAGATCTTCTCGTTCCGCAGAATAAGGTCGTCGTAGGCATGGGGGTTGCTGAATCTTTCGTATTTCACGCAAACCGTGAGGGCCACGGCTATCAGCTGGCCGCTGTCTTCAATACAGATCTGGCCATCCGGGAATTGTTCCACCAGAGCCTTGATGGTTTCTTTTGGCCACGCGCCACCAATGTCGTCGTAAACCCGATCCATCAACTCTTGCAACTGGCCGTAGTCATCAAGGGTCAGGTTACGTAGATTGAGGTGCAATTCTTCGTGAGCCATTAACAAACTCTCCATCAATTAGCTTTGGCAGTAGTGCGGGGCTGTTTCGAGCATTCTAGCAGACAGGCTGCTTTAGCTCTCGCCCTCAAACGAGCCGTTCCTTCGGCTAACCACATCACAGGAATTAAAGACTTTTCATTTTCGGCCGAAACAAACAGTAACAGCGCAGAGCAACCGTGATCATTATCATGGCCCACCTTCTTCAGGAGGAGTTCCCATCGTGCAGCTATCTTTTGGCCAGAAACTGCTTGTCGCAGTAGGCGTTCTTATCGTCGTGATCATGTCTGTATTTACATTTACAGCGGATCAGCGCCTTCAAAACACTACCGAAACTTACGTGACGGCAATGCTTGATGATGCCGTCAAGCAGAGTACGGCGAGCGTCGCGGATTGGCTCAATACGCGGCTGGATATGACGGAAGCTGCGGCGTCATCACTGCGGAACATTCGCACCGATAACATGGCGCGTAACCTGCTGGATGGCATGACCCGTGGTAGCGGCGCAAAGGATGTCTATGTCGGCACGACGGATGGCCGCATGATGATGCGTACAGTTGAAACAGAGCAGGCACTACCGGCCGGTTTTGATCCCCGTCAGCGCCCCTGGTACCAGCAAGCCATGAATGAAGGCAGGGCATCGTTTACGGAAACCTACCAGGATGCCCAGACCGGCGAGACCGTGTTCTCGGCTATTGCTCCGGTTTCTTCCGGTACCTTTCAGGGGGTGGCTGGAATGGATATCACCCTGAACGCCATTCAGGATCTGCTCGCAACGATTACCTTAGGCGATTCCGGCTATGCAGTCCTGATGACCCGGGAAGGCACCATTCTTTTCCACCCGGACAAGTCACTGATCGGTGAGAACATTGATGATCTGCTTGGTTTCGCACCGTCACTGGATGGTGTGCCGGCACAGTTCAACCGCGAAGACACCACCTGGAGCGTAGCGTTCTTCCCGATCTCCGATGCCCGCAGCGTCGACTGGTACATGGGCTCGGTTGTGAACTGGGACAAGATTCACGAGCCCGTTGTTGCCGCCCGTGCAACAGGAATAACAATAGCCATTGTCGGGCTGTTGATTGCGTTGGCCATTCTCCATTTTGGCATTCGAGCTCTGATGGCACCTGTGCGCCGCCTGAACCAGGCGATGTCGGATATTGCCTCAGGCGATGCAGATCTCACCCAGCGGCTGGATGGCTCGGCTACCGATGAATTTGGCAAGCTCGCGGCAAGTTTCAATACCTTCGTCGCCAACATCCAGCAGGTTGTAAGAGAAGTAAAAGAGGGAAGCGATGAGCTGGAGGAAAACGTAAAATCGCTCCGCCAGACCTCCAGCGACAGTCGCTCCAGCGTTGAAAACCAGCAGCATGAGATCGACATGATCGCCACGGCAATCAATGAAATGTCGGCGGCGGCTGGTGAGATTGCCCAGAATGCCCAGCAAACCGCAGAAGCCGCAGAGAATGCGGACCAGGAAAGCCGCGGCTCCCTGGAGACTGTCACTTCGTCCCGGGATGCGGTGCAGAAGCTCGTCGGTGAGATCAACGCTGCCGCTGAGGTTATCGACACACTTGGCAAGGATGTTTCGTCGATTACGACAGTACTTGAAGTCATTCAGGGTATTGCCGAGCAGACCAACCTGCTGGCACTGAATGCGGCCATTGAGGCGGCGCGGGCAGGGGATGCAGGTCGTGGTTTTGCGGTGGTGGCTGATGAAGTCCGGAACCTGGCTCAGCGTACCCAGTCTTCTACGGAAGAAATCAACAATATGATCGAACGACTGCAGAAAGGCGCCAACGATGCCGTAGATGTGATGAAAGCTTCGACGGCGGTATCCAATGTGAGCATGGAAAAAGCACAGGATGCCATGGAGTCGCTGAACCGGATTGTGGAGGCGATTACGGCCATCAGTCAGATGACCTCACAGATCGCCACCGCCTCCGAGGAACAGACATCGGTGACTGAAGAGCTGAATGCGTCCATCACCCGCATTGCTGACCAGGGCCAGGAAGCTGCCAAGGCAGCCAGCGAGAACGATGTTTACAGTGGCCACATCGAGACCATTGGTAGTGCGCTGAACGACAAGGTAACCCGTTTCCGGGTTTAATCCGTGCTGGCCAGGGAAGGCCCGCTAGTCCCCGACGCTCAGGAGCTCGACTCGCCGCTCAAGGTTTTCCAGGGTCCGTCGCCCAACGTATCTGGATTCTTCACTAAGATACGGGTTCTCCAGGGTGATGACCGAGCGCCGATCCAGCCCCAGTGATGATACCGCTCTGCCAAACCAGTTTTTCAGATACACCGCGAAGCTGCCGTCCTTGATGGCTCGTTCCAGGCCCAGTTGCAGCCGTTGCGCGGTTTCGTGATCTTCTGGCGCCACGAACAGATAGGATGGCATGGCGTAGGCCAGCAGTATGTTCGGCTCAATCACCAGATCCTCGACCTTATTGTGCTGCAAGTCGAACAGCACCTCGCTCACGCCGCGGGCGTAGCAGTCGAAGCGCTTGTTGCGCAGCATGCCAAACAGGATTTCATAGCGGGTATGGGTGATTACGTTGATGCCGTTAGCTTCGAGGATCGGGGTGTCTGGCCAATGTGCGCCCTGGCCAATCCGGATGTCTCGCTTGCGCAGGTCGTCCAGGCTGGACACCCCTTCAAACAGGCTGAGCTGTTCCGGCAACACCAGGCATACCCTGAACCCGAGCAAGCCGCCGTCCACGGGCACCGGAATGGCGTTCAGAAACGTTTCCCGCTCCTCCGACGTTGCAACGTTGGCAATGTCCAGAATCCGGCTCTGAGGGTTGCCCAATTCTCTCAGGGCGCGCCCCTGGCTTATTTCTTCACTTCGGATAATCCGAAACTCACCGTACTCTGAGGTTTTGTGCAGGGCGAGTTCAACCAGGTTACGAATGGCCGGGTTATCGTAGTTGCGATACCAGAGTATGTAGTCCCGGGTGAGAACCGTTTCGGGTTCTGACGCAGCCGCTGGCTGAACCTGAAAGCACGCCGCCAGAGCCAGAGCTGACCAGAGGCGCGTTATCATTTTATTGAATGTGTACAACTGCGTGCCCTTTCCCTGCTATCCGGCTGCAAGCAACGGTAACGTTGCAGACATTGGCTACAGCTTAGATCAGAAACCGTTAATCGAAACGTACAGGTTTCAAAAAAACTGTAAAAGATTCTTGAAGTAGCCTTATCTGGCTGTAAAGATCGCGTTTTCTGTATTTCAGGATATGGTTTTATGGCTCTTATTGATTCTCTGATTGGCACCGCTGGCCAATGGGTAAGCACCAGCGACCCCAAAGCAACTCTGCTGCAACCACTGGAATGGCTCAAGAAAACCGGCAGTTATACGGCGGTGAACCGAATTATTGGTATGGCGATACCGTTTGCGCCCCGTAATCACTTCAGTGTTGAGGAGCTTCGCCCCGGCTACGTCAAAGCCCGAGTGCGACTGAAGGGCAACAAAAACCACTTTGGCAGTCTGTATGCCGGCGCCTATTTCCTGGTGGCGGAGATTCCCGGTGGAGTGTTAACCCTGTTCGACCTTGGCCCTGCCTACACGCCAATCCTGAAGGAAATGACTCTGGAGTTTCTGCAGCCGGCCAATTCTGATGTGACCGTGGAATTTGAACTGCCACCTGAGGCGGTGGCTGCCATCCTCGCCGATGCAGACGCCACCGGAAGGGCAAAATTCACTCTGGAAGGCATTCTGAGGGATGAAGAAGGCAATCACGTTGCCACCTCCATTGCCCATTACCGGGTGCGCAAAAAGGGGTTCAAGCCTCAGGATTGATCGAGCGTAGCGCCTGCAGGAAGACTTCGCCATATTTTTCCAGCTTGGCGGCACCCACGCCGCTGACCTCGGCGAGCTCCTCCAGGGTAGCTGGGCGGCGTTCGAGCATGTCAAACAGGGTGGTGTCGTGGAAGATCACGTAGGGTGGCACGCCCTGTTTGTCCGCCAGCTCTTTGCGGCAGGCCCGCAACGCATCCCAGCCGGCGTGGTCGGTAATCTGATCCCGCACATTCTGGCCGCTACGGCGGCTGCTTGATGATTTACCACCAGCGGTTTTACGGGCAACCGGGTCTTTCCGAAGCTCAATCGCCTGTTCACCCTTGAGAAGCGGCCGGCAGCGCTCGGTTAGCTGAAGTGCGCCATAGCCTTCCGGGTCTGCCCGCAGGTAGCCATTCGCCACCAGTTGTCGGAATACCGATTTCCATTCGTTAGCGGAGAGTTCCTGGCCGATGCCATAGGTGGTGATCGCCTGATGGCCGGATTGCAGGATTCGCTCATTCTCTGAGCCCCGAAGCACATCGATGACATAGTTAACGCCAAAACGCTGGCCGGTGCGATAGACACAGGACAGGGCCTTCTGCACCGCCACCGTGCCATCCCAGGTTTCCGGTGGGTTCAGGCAGGTATCGCAGTTTCCGCAGGGAGTCTCCAGGTTGTCGCCGAAATAGTGCAACAACACCTGGCGCCGGCATTGGGTGACTTCGCACAGCCCAAGCATGGCATCCAGCTTTTGTCGCTCAACGCGCTTGAACTGATCATTGCCCTGAGAGGCCTCCAGCATCTGCCGGAGTTTGATCACATCCTGCAGCCCATACACCATCCAGGCAGTCGAAGGTTTGCCATCCCGGCCCGCCCGCCCGGTTTCCTGGTAGTAGGCTTCCAGGCTTTTGGGGAGGTCCAGGTGGGCGACAAAACGCACATCAGGTTTATCGATGCCCATACCAAAGGCAATGGTTGCCACCACAATAACGCCGTCTTCCCTGAGAAAACGCTCCTGATTGCGGGCCCGGTCTTCGGCGCTAAGCCCGGCATGGTAGGGCAGTGCGGTATAGCCCTTGCTGCTCAGTAATCGGGCGGTGGCATCGACCTTGTTTCGGGACAGGCAATAGACAATACCGCAATCACCCTCATGCTCTGCTTTAATAAAATCCAACAACTGTTTGTTTGCGTTGGTCTTTGGTGTAATCCGATACTGAATGTTGGGGCGATCAAAGCCACTGATGAAATGCCGGGCGGTGGTCAGCGACAGCCGTTCCGCAATCTCTTTTCGCGTGCGCTCATCAGCGGTCGCTGTCAGTGCGATACGGGGGATGCCGGGAAATTCCTGGGCCAGCATGCTCAGTTGAAGGTAGTCGGACCGGAAATCGTGCCCCCACTGGGAGACGCAGTGAGCCTCGTCTATGGCAAACAACGACAGGGACGCGTTATGCAGCAGCTCAATGGTTCGCGGCTGAATCAGCCGCTCCGGCGCGCAATAGAGCAGGTCCAGCTCGCCGGTCGCCAGGGCGTATTCGGTGGCACGGGCCTGTTCGAAATCCATGGTGGAATTCAGGAACGCCGCTTTCACTCCAAGCTCCCGCAACGCCGCCACCTGATCCTGCATAAGCGCGATCAGCGGTGAGATAACAATAGCGGTGCCGGGCCGAACCAGAGCGGGCACCTGATAACACAGGGATTTACCACCCCCGGTGGGCATCAACACAAGGGCATCACCGCCGTTGACCACTTCCCGGACAATATCCCCCTGCAGTGGCCGAAAACTCTCGTAACCAAATACCTCGTGCAGAACCTGCTCCGGATTTCGGCCCGCAGCGGTGGGTGGTTCAGTGGCGAGTTGGTCGAAGTCCTGGTCCATGTACATTCAGTGGTCGGCCCGTAGCGGTGTGATTAAGCAGCGCGATTCTACCAGATCCTTCTGGTTGTTTGGTCAACTGGCCATTCGGGTGGAGGCAAACCGACAAGAGAAAGGATACAATAGCGACCCTTTCGTACACTGTGATCAACGCTGCGAACAACAACAGGGCTTGCATGCAGGAATTTGACGCAATCCGTCCCTATTCGGATGAAGAAACCGCGCCAACCATCCAGAGGTTGGTTAACGACCGGGAATTCCTGGATATGGTGGGGCGATTCAAGTCGCCAACTCTCGCAAAATGGGCGCCTGGCGTTCTGAGGATGTTCACTCGCCGCTGGTTGGTCGGCCATTTCGGGCATTACACCCGGGTGGATGATATGCAGGCCGGAGTTTCGAAATACGTGGGAGAACTGGTGGAAAATACTACCAGCCGTGTCACCCACAGCGGCCTGGAAAATCTCAGCAAGAACAGCGCCCATCTGTTTATTTCCAATCACCGGGACATTGTTTTTGACCCGATGGTGGTCAACTATCTGCTGTTCCAGAACGGCTTCCACACAACCCGGATTGCCATTGGCGACAACCTGCTCTCCAATCGAGTGTTTGCGGAAATGATGCGGTTGAACAAGAGTTTTGTGGTGCGCCGTAACATGACCAGCCCAAGGGAAATGCGTGATGCCTACCTTACGCTTTCCGGCTTCATCAATCACAGCATTGATACCAATCACAGCATCTGGATTGCTCAGCGCGAAGGCCGCGCCAAAGACGGCATTGACGCTACGGACCCGGCCATCATCAAGATGTTCTACATGAGCCGGAAAAAATCCGGGCTGGCGTTCGATGAGGCCATGAACCGTCTTCACATCGTGCCGGTATCTATTGCCTACGAATACGACCCCTGCGATGCCGACAAGGCCAGAGAACTGGAAGTGCGAGCCCGGACCGGCGCCTATCAGAAGACCGAAGGCGAAGACACAGACCAGATCGTTAAAGGGCTGACGGGCTTTAAAGGCCACGTTCATGTTCATTTCGGGGCCCCGATTGCCGATTCACCGGACAACCCGAAAGCACTGGCCGCACGCATTGACCATGAAATGCACGCCAATTACCACCTGCACGCCTCCAATCTGGTGGCCTACCAGATGCGGGGCGTGCATCCGGATACCCATGAAACTCCGGGCAGTGTCAGCGAGAGTGTCGTGACCGCCGAGACCTGGTCTCCGGCCGACATGGAAGCCGCCACAGCAGAAATGGAACGCCGACTGGACGCCTGCGACCCGGCGATCCGCCCCTATTTGCTGGACATGTACGCTAACCCGGTGGTCAACGCACTGGCCGCCAATAACAATGAGCAACCGCTGAACCCGACCACCGAGTAAATCACGCCCAGAGCATGGCACCCATCTCCAGAGGGTGGGTCAGCGCCTTGTGGTGCGGGTACATGCGCAATCGCAGTGTTTGCAAACCTGGGTAGGGCGGCTGAACCCGGGTCTTGAACCGGGTTTTACCGTCTTTCTCTCCGCTGGCTTCCAGCACAAACGCGTCTGGCCCCGGCCCGGTGTGAGTGCCGGTGCACTCAGGCTCGACCAGGCATTCCACCCGGACATCTTCGGGCGCCAGGCCGTTCAGGTTCACTGAAACTTTCAGTTCCACGGATTCGTCCCAGTGGCAGCGATCGGACACACAGCCGTCCACATGGATGGACACACCGTTCCAGGCCTCACGCACTCGAGCTTTCCACTCGGCCAACTCCTGCGCCAGTGCGGCATTGTTCTCCAGTAACCGTACGCCCTGCCGCGTGGCGGGCTGATAATAGTTGCGAACATAATCCATCACCATGCGCTGGGCATTGAAGCGGGGCGTAATGGTTTTCATGGACGCTTTCGAGCGCGTTACCCAGTCCCTTGAGTAGCCCTGGGAGGCTCGATTGTAGTAGAGCGGAATCACTTCCCGTTCGAGCAAGTCCAGCAGGTCTCGGGCTTCCTCGCGGTTGCGAAACTCCACATCCAGTTCGGTGTCCCGCGGCGTAATCGCCCAGCCGTTGGTTTTGTCGTAGCCCTCGCCCCACCAGCCATCCAGCACACTCAGGTTCAGCGCGCCATTAACGGCCGCTTTCTCGCCCGAGGTACCGCTGGCTTCCTTGGGATATTCCGGGGTGTTCAGCCAGACATCGACGCCGCTCAACAGCCGGCGCGCCATCGCCTGATCATAATCTTCGAGCAGGATAATGTGCCCCATCAGGTTGGGCTGCATGGAGAGGTCGTGGATGACCTTGATCAGCTGTTGTCCGGGTTTGTCCTGGGGGTGGGCCTTGCCAGCGAATACCAGCACAACCGGTTGATCCGGATTGGTGAGCAGCCGTTCCAGGCGGGCCAGGTCGGAGAAGATCAGCGTGGCCCGCTTATAGGTAGCAAAGCGGCGGGCGAAGCCGATCACCAGTGCATCTTTTTCGGGCGATACCAGCTTGCGGGCCATACGCTCGGTGACCGAATGGCCCGTGCCATTGCGCTTGTGCTGGCGTTTCAGGCGCCGCACGATGAACTCGGCCATCTGCTGTTTCAGGGCCTTGTGAACGCTCCAGTAATGGTAGTCCGGGATCTTGTCGATGAACTGCCAGAATGTCGGGTTTCGCAGTTCACTTTTCCAGGTCGGCGCCTGGATATCGAACAGACTTGCCCATTCCGGCGCCAGGAACGTTGGCACGTGAACACCATTGGTAATGTAGCCAAGAGGGTTCTCGGCCGCCGGTATCTGCGGCCAGATATCGCCTTCCATCCGCGCGGCCACGCCGCCGTGAATCCGGCTCACGCCGTTATGAAACCGGGAGCCCCGAAGCCCCAGACTGGTCATGTTGAAACTATGTTCGCCGTTCTTGCTGCCTAACCCGAAAACGGCATCGAATTCCAGCCCGGAATGCTCCAGATAGGGCGATAGAAAATGCTCCACCAGATCCCTGGGGAAGATATCGTGGCCGGCCGGCACCGGGGTGTGGGTGGTAAACAGTGTGCACCCGGCCACCGATTCCAGGGCAGCACCAAAGGACAGGTCGTCAGCCATGGCCATGCGGCAACGTTCCAGGATCTGGAAGGCGGCGTGACCCTCGTTGATATGCCACACCGTAGGCTGAATACCCAGAGCCGCCAGAACCCGGGTACCACCAATGCCCAGCAGCATTTCCTGGCTGATACGTGTAGCGGAATCGCCGCCATAAAGCTGGAGTGTCAGCTCCCGGTCTTCGTCATTATTTTCCGCAGTGTTGGCATCGAGCAGGTATAAGGAGATATGCCCGACCCGGGCCAACCAGACGCTCGCATGTACTTCACGCCCGGGGAAGGGCACCGAAACGGTCAAGGGCTTGCCATCCTTCTCCACGGGTGTGATCGGCAGTTCATCGCTGGAGTGGCACTGATAGCGGGCAATCTGGTGCCCCTGGGCATCAATAGTCTGGATAAAATAGCCCTGCTGGTACAGTAGTCCGACGGCAACAAAGGGCAGCCCCAAGTCGCTGGCCGCCTTGCAATGGTCGCCAGCCAGTATGCCAAGCCCACCGGAATAGATCGGGAAACTCTCGTGAAACCCGAATTCGGCGCAGAAGTAGGCCACCAGGCTATCCTTCGGATTAAGCACCTCCAGCACTTCAGAGCCGGGTTCGGATTCCAGATAGGCGTCGTAGGCGGACAACACTCGTCGGTATTCAGCCAGGAAAGCGCGGTCTTCCGACGCCTGATCCAGCCGGGCCTGGGCCACCCGGCGCAGGAACAATTTCGGGTTGTGCTCAACCTTTTGCCAGAGACGAAGATCAATCCGCGCGAACAGGCTGCGCACGCCATGATCCCAGCTGTAGAACAGGTCATTGGCCAGGACATCAAGCCGCTCCAGAGCTTCGGGGAGCCTGGGGCGGGCTTCCAGCCGGAATTCAGTTGCCTTGTGCATGGTGATGACCTCCTTAGGCCACGGGCACCGTGTCAGTCGTCATGTATCCGGCCATTGCCGGTGATCAGGTTCCGGTACAAGGCCGCGTATTCGCCGGCCCGATTCTTCCAGGAATAGTCGCCTTTCATTCCGTTTTCCTGCAGCTTGCGCCAGGTTTTCCGGTTCTCCCTGGCTTTCAGTGCTCGGGTAATGGCGTTAATAAACGCGTCGGGTGTCGCCTCACGAAACACAAAACCATTGGCTTTCTCCAGCGGTTCCTCATTCGGGTCGAACACCGTATCGTTCAGGCCGCCGACACCATGCACCACAGGTACGGTGCCGTAGCGCAGGCTGTACATCTGGTTCAGGCCGCAGGGCTCAAACCGGGAAGGCATAAGGAAGATATCGGCCCCGGCGGTTATCCGGTGTGCCAGGCCCTCGTTGTAACCCAGGGTGAGTGAACATTGCCCGGGCCATTCACGAACCAGGGCTTTCAGGCTTTCCTGGTAGTGGTGTTCGCCGGAGCCGAGCAGGGCAAACTGGCATCCTCGTTCCAGCAATGGCTTGATGACTCCGAGTAGCCAGTCCAGCCCTTTCTGTTCCACCAGTCGCCCGACGAACCCAAGCAACGGTGCACCGCAAACCTCCAGTCCGAGTTCCTGCTGTAGCCTTGCCTGGCACTGCGATTTGTTGGCGGGATAGTCCGCACCATAGTGGAACTCCAGATGCGGGTCGTCTTCCGGGTTCCATTGACGGGTATCAATGCCATTGAGAATGCCATGTAGCCTGGAGGCCTTGTGGCGCAGCAAACCGTCCAGACCGTTACCGAACCAGGGTGTCTGAATTTCATCTGCGTAGCTGGGGCTGACGGTGGTGATGGCATCACTGAACACCAGTCCGCCTTTGATAAAGGACAGTTGGTCGTGAAACTCCAGGAACTCGTATCGCCACAGTGAGTCCGGCAGGCCCAGGGCGCGAAAGGTTTCGTGGGAAAACAGCCCCTGGTAAGCGAGATTATGGATGGTGAACACGGTTTTCGGGGCGTCCTGACTATCTGCCAGAAACACCGGGATCAGTGCGGATTGCCAGTCGTTACAGTGCACGATGTCCGGCCGCCAGGCCAGGCCCAGCTGCCCGAGCGCCAACATGGCACCAATTCGTCCGAACAGGTGAAACCGGTGAGCGTTGTCCCACCAGTCTTCGCCTTCTTCGTTCTGATAAGGGCTGTCGCCAGCACGGTCGAACAGGGCTGGGCAATCCACAAGCCAGAGGGTAACGGCGGTGCCCGGCAATCTGGTTTGCCACAGGGAAACATCATACTGGCCGTAGCGAAATCGGGTTTTCCGGCGGGATCCGGCCTCCCGCGCAGCCTTCAGCGCTGCAGGGTAGCCGGGGAGCAGTATCTGACAATCGTAGCCAAGGCGGCAGAGTGCTTCAGGAAGGCTTGCCGAAACATCCGCAAGGCCCCCGGTTTTCACCAGAGGAAAGACTTCACTGGTGGCAAACAGTACCCGGGTCATGTCGCTGGCCTCAGCATAACCAGGCCCAGGGGCGGTACCGTAAGCTCCACGGAACACGGGCGGGCCATCCAGGGTGTGGGCTCAGCTTGCAAGAGTAGAGGATTGCCGAGGTTACTGCCGCCATACCAGGTGGAGTCTGAATTAAAAATTTCCTGCCAGTTACCTCCTGTTGGCACGCCAATGCGGTAGTGATGCCTGGGTATGGGGGTAAAGTTGGCAACAATTACCAGCGGCCCATGGTCGGGCGTGCCGGGGTTTCGCAGAAAACTGATCACGGATTGAGTGGAATCGTGGCAGTCAATCCACTCGAACCCTTCGCCGGTAAAGTTCTTTCGGTGCAGGGCCGGGTAAAAGCGATAGAGGCCGTTGAGGTCCTGAACCAGTTTTCGCAGCCCCTGGTGCTCCGGATATTGCAGCAGATACCAGTCCAGCTCACGGCGTTCGCTCCACTCCTGGCGCTGGCCGAATTCACCCCCCATGAACAGCAGCTTCGCGCCGGGGTAGGCAAACATGTAGCTGAACAGCAGGCGCAGCGAGGCCCTCTGCTGCCAGTCATCTCCCGGCATTTTCTGAATCAGGCTGGATTTGCCGTGTACGACTTCGTCGTGGGATAGCGGCAGCACGAAATTTTCCGAAAAAGCGTAAAGCAAACCAAAGGTGAGCTTGTCATGGTGATACTGGCGATACACCGGATCCTGTTGCAGGTAATGCAGGGTGTCGTGCATCCATCCCATGTTCCATTTCAGGTTGAAACCGAGCCCGCCAATTTCCGGAGGCCGGGTCACCCTGGGCCAGGACGTGGACTCTTCCGCCATCATCAGTACACCCGGAAACCGGCTCTGGCAGACCCGGTTCAGATCCTGGAGGAAACGGATCGCCTCCAGATTCTCATGGCCGCCATGTTCGTTCGGCAGCCATTCACCCTCATTCCGGGAGTAGTTCAGGTACAGCATGGAGGCAACGGCATCCACCCGTAGCCCGTCCATGTGAAAGGTATCCAGCCAGAAAAGCGCACTGCCTATGAGAAAGTTCCGGACTTCGTGGCGACCGTAGTTGTAGATGAGCGTACCCCAATCCTGGTGACGCCCGCGGCGGGGATCTTCATGTTCATAGAGTGCCGTGCCATCAAATTCGGCGAGGGCGAACTCGTCATCGGGGAAATGCCCCGGCACCCAATCGAGAATCACGCCGATGTTGTTCTGATGACACAGGTCGACCAGATATCGAAGATCATCCGGGCTGCCATAACGGCTGGTGGGGGCGTAATAGCCGGTAGTCTGGTAACCCCAGGATTCGTCCAGCGGGTGCTCGGTAATCGGGAGTAGCTCAATATGCGTAAAGCCGGTTTCCAACACGTAGGGCACCAACTGATCGGCCAGCTCCCGATAGGTCAGCCAGCGCCCGGAACCGTGATGGCGCCAGGAGCCAGGGTGTACCTCATAGACAGAAATAGGGCTCCGCTGCCAGTCGAACCGGTTTCTGCACTCAAGCCAGTCGCCGTCGCCCCAGGCGTATTTCCCCCGCTCGGTTACTACTGCGGCATTGGAAGGCCGGTGCTCAAAGGCCTGACCGTAGGGATCGGTTTTGGTGATGTCGTGGCCGTTTCGGGTTGTGATGGCAAACTTGTAAAGGTCTCCCGGCTTTACTCCCCCAACGAATACCGACCAGACACCATAATCTTTGTTAACCGCCATGGGATGACGGCTGCTGTCCCAGTCGTTGAAGTCGCCGATCACACTCACGGCCTGGGCGTTGGGTGCCCAAACGGCAAAACGGGCGCCTTCGATTCCTCGCTGATTCCCAAGGTGGGCACCCAGCACATTGTAGATATGCCAGTGCCTGCCTTCGGCAAACAGGTGCAGGTCGAACTCACTCAGGGCGGGGCTTTCCATAGACCACAGATTCCTGAACAAAAGTGGAAACCAGAGGTTAGACCATCAATCGTTTTTGCGTTTGTATAAAATATGACCTAAGACAATTGTGCGTCATAATTCAATGATAGTGTTTTTCTGCAAGAGCAAACGTCAAATTTGTGTCGGCGCGTATCCGGTTTAAACAGGGAAGCTGCTATGCAAACCGCCAAGCGTTTCGTCAGTCGTCTTACTCGTCAAACCCTGGCCCTGGTGCTGGCTGGCGGCAGGGGCTCACGGCTTCACGACCTCACCAAATGGCGAGCCAAGCCCGCCGTTCCCTTCGGGGGTAAGTTCAGGATTATCGATTTCCCGTTGTCCAACTGCATCAACTCCGGCATTGGCCAGGTAGGCGTCATTACCCAGTACAAATCCCACTCACTGATCCGTCACATTCAGCGCGGCTGGGGATTCCTGCGGGGGGAGCTGGACGAATTTGTGGAACTGTTGCCAGCCCAGCAGCGCATTGAGACCTCCTGGTACGAGGGCACAGCAGACGCCGTACTGCAGAACCTGGACATCATTCGCAGCCACCAGCCGGAGTACGTGTTGATTCTGGCAGGTGACCATGTCTACAAAATGGATTACGGCACCATGCTGGCTGCCCACGTGGAGCAGGAGGCGGATATTACCGTGGGCTGTATTGAGGTGCCCGTCGAAGAAGCTTCGGCGTTCGGGGTGATGTCGGTGGATGAAGATTTACGCATTACCGAATTCGAGGAAAAGCCGGCCCACCCCAAGGCTATGCCGGGTAAACCGGGGACAGCGCTAGTGTCGATGGGTATTTACGTGTTCAGCACGAAAGTTCTGTTTGATGAACTGCTGCGGGATCACAAGATGGACGGTAACTCTTCCCATGATTTCGGCAAGGATATTATTCCCTTGGTGATCAAGCGCCTTCGGGTTACGGCTTTCCCGTTCCGGGATCCAGTCAACAACAAGGTAGCATACTGGCGAGATGTCGGAACCATCGACTCCCTGTGGCAGGCCAACCTGGAACTGATCGGTATCAGCCCGGAACTGAATCTGTACGATTCGGACTGGCCGATCTGGACTTATCAGGAACAGTTACCGCCGGCCAAGTTCGTGTTCGATGATGACAACCGTCGGGGCACGGCCGTCGATTCCATGGTGGCCGGCGGCTGCATCGTTTCTGGCGCTCACGTTCGCCACTCGCTGTTGTTCTCCCAGGTACGGGTGCATTCCTTCAGTGAGGTGGAGGACGCTGTAATCTTCCCGGACGTGGACATTGGACGCGATTGCCACATTCGCAAAGCGGTGATTGACCGCGGCTGTCGGATTCCGGAGGGCACCCGGGTTGGCTTTGATCGGACAGCAGACGAAAAACGCTTCCACGTGTCGTCTAAAGGTGTTGTGCTGATCACTCCCGAGATGCTCGGGCAGGATTATCCCCATGGCCTCTGACAGCCGCACTCCGGTGGTACTTTGCTGGCATATGCACCAGCCGGATTATCAGGATCACAGCAATGGGCAATTCCTGTTCCCCTGGGTCTATCTGCACTGCATCAAGGATTACGTGGACATGGCTGCGCACCTGGAAGCCCACCCGGATGCCCGTGCGGTGGTGAACTTCGCGCCGGTGCTACTGGAACAGATTGAGACCTATCTGTACCACATTGAGCGATGGCGCCATGGAGGGCAAACCATCGGCGATCCTCTGCTTGCGGCTCTGGTTGATCCGTCGCTGCCGGAACCCGGCTCACCGGCATTTCTGGATTTGATGGAAAAGTGCCTGAGGGCGAACGCCGAGCGGATTATCAAGCGTTTTCCCGCCTATGCCCGGTTGGCGGAAGTGGCCGAACTATACCGAACCCGGCCCGACATTCAGCGCTATCTTTCTACACAGTTTCTTGCCGATCTGCTGGTGTGGTACCACCTGGGCTGGATGGCGGAAACCGCGCGCCGCAAACATGGAGTGGTACAAAGCCTGCAGGAAAAGGCCCATCAGTTCACACTGGACGATCGCACGGCATTGCTGGACGTGATTGCAGAATTGATGGCCAGCATAGGTCCGCGCTACCGCCACCTGGCGCATACCGGCCAGGTGGAACTGGCCATGAGCCCCTGGGCCCATCCCATCGTGCCCCTGTTGCTGGATTTCAGTGCCGCCCGAGAAGCGATGCCAGACATTGCGCTTCCGGAACATGACTACTATCCAGGAGGGAAAGAGCGGGCCATCTGGCATCTGGCCGAGGGCAGGCGAGCCTTCAAGCGCTTCTTTGGCACCGAACCAGCGGGTTGTTGGGCCTCTGAAGGTGGGTTGAGCCAGGCCACGCTGCTGTTGCTTGGCGAGCAAGGCTTTCGATGGACCGCTTCCGGTGATTCAGTCATCAATAACAGCATCAACAAGGCCAGGACGAACAAATCCTTGCCTGAAGATGCCAGCATCCATCATCCGTACCGGTTTAACGATGCCAATGTAACCGCTTTTTTTCGTGACGATGGATTATCGGATCTGATTGGTTTTACCTATGCCGACTGGCACGCCAGGGACGCGGTTGGCGACCTGGTGCATCACATGGAAAACATCGCCAGAGAAGACAAGAAACCGGTGATCTCAGTGATTCTGGACGGCGAGAATGCCTGGGAGTACTACCCGGAGAACGGCTTCCATTTTCTTGACGAGCTGTACCGTGTGCTTGAGAAACACCCGAAACTGCGACTGACCACTTATTCGACCCTTCAGGAAGAGCATTACACAGAGCCTGTGCAACTCCCGGAACTGGTGGCTGGAAGCTGGATTTATGGAACCTTTTCCACCTGGATAGGCGATCCCGACAAAAACCGGGCCTGGGACCTGCTGTGCGAGGCCAAGCAGCATTTTGACCGGGCGCTGGATAATGGCTCCCTCAACACGGACCAGAAGCAGGCGGCCTCACATCAGCTCGGATTGTGTGAGGGCTCGGACTGGTTCTGGTGGTTTGGCGATTACAACCCGGCAGCGGTGGTTCGGGATTTCGAGCAGCTGTATCGCCGGCACCTGGCCAACCTGTATGAGCGTATTGGCTACCCGGCGCCGTCCAGCCTGTTCCAGCCCCTGAGCCAGGGTGGAGGGGAGCCCGCCAAGGGCGGTGCCATGCGGCCGGGGCATGAGGCCGATTCATGACTGTAGAAATGCCATCCAATCCGGTTCTGGCAAGGCGGCGTGCCGGTGTGCTGTTGCACCCGACCGCATTACCTGGCGTTTCCGGCAAGCTGGGCGCCGCTGCCCGGCAGTTTGTGGATGTTCTGGCCGAGGCAGGCATCACGGTGTGGCAGACACTGCCATTGGGGCCCACTCATGCAGACCTTTCGCCGTACCAGTCGCTCTCGGCCCATGCCGGGAACCCCGTTCTGATCGACCTTGAGGAACTGGTGGCGCCCGGTCTTCTCGACAGCCAGGAACTTACCGCCTTTACCCGTACCGAAGCCCTGGAACATGCCAGCCAGCGATTCCATGCCGGTTGCTATCGTGAGTCAGAAGCCCTCAACGCACAGGCTTACCAGAATTTTCTGGAGCTTCATCAGTGGCTGGATGATTTTGCGCTGTTCATGACAGCCAGAGAGGCGTTTCCAGGTGTGAACTGGCTGGACTGGCCGGAAGACCTGCGCGATCACAAGCCGACAGCCCTGGAAGCCCTGAGAGAGTCCCACCAAAGTACATTGCAACGGGTGTGCCTGGAGCAGTACCTGTTTTTCATACAATGGACAGCGGTGCGTCATTACGCGGCCGAACGGGGCATCTGGCTATTTGGCGACATCCCCATTTTCGTCGCTCACGACAGCGCTGATGTCTGGGCCGCACCCCACCTGTACAAGCTTGATGGTGAAGGTAAGCCCAGAGTGGTTGCCGGGGTGCCCCCGGACTATTTCTCCCCCGAGGGTCAGCACTGGGGAAACCCGCTATTCGACTGGCAGCGAATGGCGGAGGACCGATACCACTGGTGGGTGCAGCGCCTGGCCAGCCAGCAGGAACGGTTCGATCTCCTTAGAATTGACCATTTCCGGGGGCTGCAGGCTTACTGGGAGATTCCGGCGGAGAATTCGCGCCCGGTCGATGGCTGCTGGGTGCCGGGCCCGGCCGATGATTTTCTGGAAACCTGCTTCCGGGAGTTACCCCGTTTGCCACTGGTTGCCGAGAACCTCGGCATCATCGGGGAAGATGTGGAAGCCCTTCGACACCGTTTCCGGCTACCGGGTATGACCGTCATACAATTCGGTTTTGATGGCAGCGCCGCCAACCCCCATCTATTGCATAACCACAAGGAATGGGATCTGGTCTATACCGGCACCCACGACAATGACACCACACTGGGCTGGTACCAGAGCCTGGATGAGCGAACCCGGGAGCATGTTAACCGGTATCTGAGAATTAACGGCCCGGATATGCCATGGCCCGTGATACAGGCTGCGATGGGCTCGGTATCACGACTGGTTATTGTGCCGATTCAGGATCTGCTGGCCCTGGGTTCGGAGGCCAGGTTCAATACACCCGGCACCACTCAGGGCAACTGGGTCTGGACCTTGCCGGAAAATTACCGATCGAAGATCGACTTACCTGGGCTGAGAACTATTGTGAATCTGTACGGTCGATAGCCGAGTTGTCACCTCTTGATCAGAATCAAGATGATCACTATTTGATCAGTTGTAAAGTGAGGGAGTACTGATATCCATTCGGCAAGCTCACAGGAGGAAGCGGCATGGAGCATCGGCTGAGCCAACGAGTAGAAGGCGGGTTGCCCATTCTCGTTTATAAACGCGGCATGCCAGTAGCGACAGGCATGATCCGGGACGCATCCAGGCGTGGCCTTTTCATCGCCACTGATTATTCGGATGTGCGGCTTAACCAGACCATTGAACTTGCGTTCCGGTTTCCGGAGCGCTCCCAGAAGGGCCACTGCACCCTCAGCGCCCATGTTGTGCGGACCGATGATGGCGGTCTGGGTGTGGACTTTGAGGGTGTTGAGAATGACGGGCCTACCATTGCTGAACTGATTGCGTACTTGCAGGAACAGGCGTCGACTGACTTCCTGGCGGGGAGATTTCGCGAACATATGCACTGATCACAAGTGAATAAAACGGACTTTGGAAAGGAAAACTGTCATGGCACGACTTGAAGGAAAAGTGGCTGCAGTAACCGGCGGCGCACTGGGCATTGGCAAAGCGGCGGTTGAACGGATGGCAGAAGAGGGCGCCGCAGTCGGCATTCTTGATTGCCTGGATAGCGAAGGCGAGGCCCTCGCCAAATTTCTCAGCGACAAAGGCTACAAGGTTGGTTACTGGCATTGCGATGTGACCAATGAACAACAGGTAAAATCCGCTCTTGATGGCGTGGCGGGGCACTTCGGATCGCTGAACGTTGTGGTTAGCAATGCCGGTATTTCCGGCGCCAACAAACCGACCCACGAAGTGACCGAAGAAGAATGGGACAAGGTGCAGGCCGTCAACGTAAAAGGGGTGTTCTTCTGCACCAAGCACGCCATTCCCCATATGAAAAAGGCCGGTGGTGGGAGCATCATTAATCTGTCATCCATTTACGGGCTGGTCGGTGCGCCGGATGCGCCGCCGTACCACGCATCCAAGGGGGCGATCCGGTTGATGACCAAGACCGATGCGATGATTTACGCCCCGGACAACATACGGGTAAATTCCGTCCATCCCGGCTTTATCTGGACCCCGATGGTTGAGAACCATTTGAAAACCACCGGCCAGGATCTTGAAGCCGCCAAACAGGCGACCGCCGCACTGCATCCCCTTGGCCATATGGGCGAACCGGACGACATTGCCTGGGGCATCGTCTTTCTCGCATCCGATGAATCCAAATTCATGACCGGGAGCGAACTGGTTATCGACGGCGGTTATACCGCACATTGACGGCTGACGCCCCATGACTCTGGCCGCGTATACCATGAGGGCCCTGCCAGCACAGCTGTCAGGGCTGATGGCCATTGCACTGGATTTGCAGTGGAGCTGGCACCATGGATGTGATCAGTTGTGGCGACAGCTGGATGAAGAAATCTGGGAGGCAACGCATAATGCCTGGCTGGTGTTGAACAGCGCCTCGGCAGAACGGCTGCAACAACTGGCCGAAGACCCGGAATTTCTGACCCAATATCAGCAGCAGCTGAACCGCCATGAGGCATTCAACCAGTGCCCGACCTGGTATTCCAAAAATTGCAGTAACCAGCTGGCCGGTGGCGTCGCCTGGTTTTGCATGGAGTACGGGGTGTCGGAATCCCTGCCGCTATACAGCGGTGGCCTGGGCGTGCTGGCCGGAGACTTTCTCAAGGCTTCCAGCGATCTCGGCGTGCCGGTCACCGCCGTGGGCTTGCTTTATCAACAGGGATACTTTCGCCAGGCCCTGAACGCCGAGGGCGAACAGCTGGAATTTCACCCCTATAACGACCCAACCATGCTGCCGGTTACCCCGTTACGGGACAACGCTGGAGAATGGGCGAGGGTAAACGTGCCGTTTCCCGGCCGCACGGTTCGCCTGAGAGCCTGGAAAGGCCAGGTGGGGCGCTGTGAATTGTTGCTGCTCGACAGCAACGACCCCCGTAATGAGCCCGGAGACCGGGGTATCACCAGTGAACTCTACAGCGGCGACCCGGAAAAACGCCTGCAACAGGAAATGGTGTTGGGGATCGGTGGCTGGCGCCTGCTGGAACTGTTGGGGCGCGAACCTGCTCTGTGCCATATCAACGAAGGCCACAGTGCGTTGGCGCTGGTTGAGCGTGCCGTACACTGGCAACACCAGAATCAGACCAGCTTTGAGGTGGCGCGACTGGCAACCCGGGCTACCAACCTGTTCACCACCCACACTTCTGTAGCTGCCGGCTTTGACCGGTTCCCGGCCAAACTCGCCCGGCTGTATCTGGAACCCTGGCTGCAGGAAATTGGCCACTCTCTGGAGACAATATTGAGCGTTGCCAATGGTGGCGAATGCGATCTGAACATGTCTGGCCTTGCGTTGGGCATGAGCGGGCGTTTCAACGGGGTCAGCCAGATTCACAAACAGGTTACCCAATCCATTTTTCAGCCCTGGTTCGGGCGCTGGCCGGCCGCTGATGTGCCGGCAGAATACGTGACCAACGGCGTGCATACCCCCAGTTGGGACTCCCCGGAGGCGGACGAATTATGGACGTCGGCCTGTGGCCAGGACCGGTGGCGACAGCCCATGACGGACCTGTGCCCACTGCGAGATACCAGGGACCACGATCTCTGGCAGATGCGTAGAAACCAGCGGCATCGGCTGGTTTATTACCTGCGAGAGCGACTGCAGAGCCAGCACTGCGAACACAACTACGGCAACAGCCGGGAAGCGGCCTGTGGCTTACTTCTGGATACAGAATCCCTGACCCTGGGCTTTGCCCGCCGCTTTACGGATTACAAACGCCCGGACTTGCTGCTGGCAGATCCGGAACGACTGATTCGACTCCTCAGCAACCGGGACCGGCCGCTGCAGATTGTATTGGCGGGCAAGGCCCACCCCCACGACAGCGAAGGCAAGGCCATCATCAAGCGTTGGAAGCAATTCACCCGGTTGCCAGAGGTGGAAGGGCGCGTGGTGTTCATTGAAGACTACGATATGGCCGTTGCCAGTGAACTTATTCAGGGCGTGGATGTGTGGCTGAATTGCCCGAGACACCCCTGGGAGGCCTGCGGTACCAGTGGCATGAAGGTGCTGGTTAATGGTGGCTTGAACCTTTCGCAGTACGATGGCTGGTGGGCCGAAGCCTGGCAGCCGGAGCTGGGGTGGGCCATTCGGCCGGGCGCCACCTTTGAGGAATTGAGCCAGACGGATAAACACGACGAGGCTGATGCTGAAGAACTTTATCAGTTGCTGGAAGAGCAAGTGGTACCCGAATTCTATCAACGCAATGAACAGGGATTACCGGCTAACTGGCTGGCCAGAATCCGAGCCAGCATGAACGAATTAACGGCACAATACTCAGCCAACCGCATGGTGCGGGAGTATGTCACGGAATTCTATCTGCCCATGGTAGCGCAGGGCGCTGAGCGCACCGCGGAAGGGGCCGGCAAACTTGTTTCAGTGAAGGAAACCATAGCCCGACACTGGCCTCGCCTGAGATTTGGTGCAATGGACGCCCGGGAGGAAGGGCAAGAGCTGCGTGTTGATCTGGATGTGTATCTGGATGGCCTGAGCCCGGAACTGGTGGCCGTGGAACTGGTGGCAGAGGCCTCAACCTTCGGCCCGCGCCTGGTGCAGCCTATGGCACTTACCGGGCCGCTACCGGAAGCCGAACAGACTTACCGTTACTACTGCTCCGTGCCAGCACGCCCCCGTGAACACTACACACCTCGCATCCGCAGTCACGAGCCAAGCCTGAATCTGCCCTTGGAAGACGCTCACATTCTCTGGTTGCGCTGATCAGCCACGCCAGAAGCCCGGTGAGAGCACAATCACCACGCTCAGGATTTCCAGTCGACCCATCAACATGCCTACGGACAGAATCCACTTGGCGGCATCGGGCAATGGGCCGAAGTTTCCGGCAGGACCAATAATATCGCCGAGCCCCGGTCCGACGTTGGTCAACGCCGTCAGAGCACCTGATAGTGAGGTGACAAAGTCCAATTGGAGCGAAGCCAACAGAACAGTAATGACCAGCAGAGACAAAAGGAAAATGAAGGTGTAGGCAATCATTGACGAGATGATTTCGTCGCTGACGGCACGGCCGTTGTAATTACGGGTGAAAACAGCCCGAGGGTGCAACAGCCGCATCAACTGCTCGCGCAGGATAATCAACGAAAGCTGGAATCGGAAAATCTTCATGCCTCCCGCTGTGGAACCCGAACAGCCACCCACAAACATCAAAAAGAAAAACACCACAAAGGCCAGTGGGCCCCAGGCGGAATAGTCTTCAGATGCATAACCTGAGGTACTCACAACCGACGTAACGTTGAACAGGGTGGCAGCATAATTGTGGAGCGGATCGAACGGAACCGGCGATACCCACCAACGATACAAGGTCAGCAATGCGGGAACGAAAAGGAGCAGTGCCAGAAACAGTCGTACCTGTTGATCCCGAAACAGAACCCCGCGCTGGCCGTGCATCTCTCTGACAAAAAGAAAGAAGGGAAGACTGCCAAGAATCATGAACAGAGAGGCTTCCATCAATATAAGATCGCTGAACTTGCCCATCGACTGATCTGACGTTGAGAAGCCCCCGGTAGCGATACTGGTCAACCCGTGATTAAAGGCATCGAATAACGACATACCGGATAGCCAATAGGTCACGACCGCCGTAACGGAAAACACTAAATAAACGAAGAGCAGGCCACGGCTCAAGGTTTTCATCCTTGGGAGGGCTTTGTCAGTCCATTCAGACGATTCCGTGGCGAACAGTCTCATCCCGCCCACTCGCAGGAAAGGCAGTACGGCAACGAACATGCCGATAATCCCGATACCGCCCAGCCACTGAAGGATCGAGCGCCAGAGCAGCAGATCCTTGTCCATCGTGTCCAGGCCGGTGAACACCGTAGCCCCCGTGGTGGTGATACCGGAAGTGCCCTCAAAAAACGCATCTGCCGCCGAGATGTCGTTATCGCTCAGGTAAAAGGGAAGGGCAGATAGAAGGGCGATGACAAACCAGCTGGAGACCGTGAGCACGAACATATAGCGCGGTTTCAGTTCGCGGGGTTCACGGTAGGTCAGCAACAGCCCCAGAACACCAAGCACGCAAACAATAGCCGCCGATTCGGCAAACGCGATGGCATTGGGTGCACCGGAAGGGGTGGCAGCCAACAGCAATACCGGTAACGTCATGAAAACACTCAGAAGTATAAACATGACGCTGACAATGAAGACGACAGGGGCTAGGTTTCTCAAGGCACGCTCAAGCCAGCTGACAAAAAGACGGCGTCAGCATACCCGCGGGCTTGCTCAACCGCAAGGAAACAGGCCCCGGACAGAAGTATTAACCCGGAATTAAATCGGCGTAAAAAACGGGTAAATACGGAACCCACCTATGGCGGGAATCGTCGGACTGATGCACGTTTACTGTCAGGCCGTGAAGGCCTGTATGAACAGGGAGAAAGATTATGAAGACCACAAGAAAGGTTCTTGTTGCATCAACTGCCTTCGCCGGGCTGGCCCTGGCGGGGCTTGCTTCTGCCCAGGACATGTATAAATCCGGTGTTGGCGGGCTCTACGCCGGCCTGAATTACACCTTCATGGAAACCGATTTCGATGGCCTGGCAGAAGCCGACACCGGCACCTTGTCTGGCAAGGTCGGCGTGATGGCCACGGACTATTTCGGTGTTGAAGCCCGGGCGGGCTTTGGCGTGGATGATGACCGAATCGGCGGTGTTGACGTAAAAATCGATAACTTCTTCGGTGGCTACGGCACGGTGAACGTGGTTAATGAGAGCCCGGTAACACCCTACGCTGTTTTCGGCTTCACGCGCATTGAGGCCGAAGCTGGCTCAGTGGAAGACGACGATTCGGATTTCTCGTACGGTGCCGGCGTGAACGTGAAGTTTGCCCAGAACCTCTCAGGCAACCTCGAATACATGCGCTATTACGATGACGATGACATTACCGTAGACGGCATCGGCCTGGGTGTTCAGGTTAACTTCTGACAGTAAGATAGCCACAGCCTGCGGCGTGGAACCTCGCAGGCTTTTTCGACTTTAGCCGTTCATCACAGAGCCAAGCAGAATGACCCCGGCATAACCCACCGTATACGCGGCCAGAAGGTGTAACGCGTACTTTAGATAAGCCGCGAAGGTGAGCCCGTCGATTTTGCTCATGGCTACAATTCCCGCCGCAGAGCCGATTACCAACAACGAACCGCCCACACCAACGGCATAGGTTAACCCCATCCACTCCGCCGGGCTCATATTGATGCCGGATTTTAGAAGCGCAGCCGTTAAAGGCACGTTGTCGATGACTGCGGAGAAGATGCCCATCAGATAGTTGGCGTATACCGGCGGCATCACATTATAAATTGCCACCAACGAATCCAGAGCATGAATCTCCTTGAGCATGCCCACCAGCAGCAGGATACCCAGGAAGAACAGCAGGGTTTCAAACTCGATAACCCGAATGTATTCGAGAATCGGGTCCAGATCCGAATCGTCGCTCATGAAGCGAGACACCAGGAACATGATGGAAAGCCCGAAAAGGAAGGTAAGCACCGGTGGAATGCTGAACAGCGCGTTGCCGGTGATGGTGGCAATGATTGTGACCAGAAAGAGGCCTGCGATCACCGCGTCCACGGTTCGGACTTCGTTGGAACTGGCTTTCAGAGTAACAGTGCCGGACAAACCGCCTGAAAGAAGCACGGCCAGCAGAAATACCGTGATTGAAGCGGGGATGGCGAGTGTCAGCAGCGTCAGGATTTCTACCTTGTCTGCCAGGAAGATCATCAACGTGGTGACATCCCCGGTGATTAGTGAAACACCGCCGGAGTTGACCGCAAACACAACTAAAACAATGAACTGCAGCCGCTTCTTCAGCTCCAGGTTTAAGGACAGAATCAGAGAGCAGGAAACCAGCGTTGCCGTGATATTGTCCGCCAGAGAAGAAAACACGAAGCAGAACAGGCCGGTCAGAAACAGTAAGCGCCGCTCGGTGACCTGCCGAGGCATGATCAGATAGATCATGTTCTCAATCATGCCTTTCTTGTTCAGATAGGCCACAAACGTCATCGCCGCTACCAGAAATAGCCATAACCCGGCGATCTCGGCAATGCTCTCCGACAGACCAGTGGAAACCGCCGCGGTTTCGTCGGCACCGGAACTGAACAGAAACAGTAGAACCCAACTGAGCGTGCCAAAGAACAGCGTGGTTTTCGCCTTGTTGACGTGAATGACCTCTTCAAAGATGACGCCGAGCAGCGCCAGGACGGCAACAGCAATCAGAACAGCTTCAAGAATCGGCATTGTGGAATCCTGAACCCCGGGGAAGATTAGGCAGCGATTCTAAACCCATTAGCGGGAGCCTCCAAGGTTAGTAAACTACGGAACACTGCCTATACTTGAATCTGACGTACATCAAAAGGGCATTCGCTCTTTCTGTTATTGATGGAAAAGTCACAACGGGGAGAGAAAGTCATGAAACATAGTTTGAGAACGCTGGTCTGTGCCAGCCTGATTTCGCTGCCACTCGCCACCTTTGCCCAGGGCGGGCCCGGACAGGGGAGCCAGGCTGGAATGATGAACCAGGAACGGATTCAACAAATGCAGCAGAACATGGATCGAATGAACCAGACCATGCAGCAAATGCAGAATGCAACGACCAAAGAAGAACGCCAGCGCCTGCGCCAGGAACATATGGAGCACATGCAGGAACACCTGCAGATTATGCGAGAGTCCGGAATGGGGCCTAGCATGATGGGTCAGGGCATGGGAATGAACGGCCAGGATCCTGGCATGGGTAACCGAAACCCAGGGCAGGGCCAGATGAAGAATCAGGGGCCTGGCAACAGCGGACAGGGAATGCGGCAAGGCAACCCGGCCATGAGCGAAGATCAGCGACTGCAACGCATGGAACAGCGCATGGACCAGATGCAGTTGATGATGGAGCAGATGCTTCAGATTCAGCGCCAGGGAAACCAGTAACGCCAAAAACGACTTAAACCGTGCCTTAAGCGGCCGAAGCGAGATTAAGTTTACTGCTGGCGCGCATCCAGAGCACAGAAAGTGCAAAGCAGGCCGTCAGCCTGTTTTGCATCTGCTCCCAAGTAAAAATCAGTGGCCTTGCGCTCCAGCGGCGCCATGCACTCCCTCTATGAAGTGAATGTAATTGACGTAGTCAGCGACGAAGGCACGCCCCATATCAACGCTTTGATCAACCATGGCCCTTGCACGCTGAGCCTCATGATAACGCTCACGAATGCCATCCTCGATCTTGCGGGTTATATTTCCCACGAGGCGGTCAATTTGCCCGTTTTCCAACGCCGCATCCGCCGCCATTAAACCCGGATCGATCTGGCCGGAAGGCTTGATGCCGGTAAAGGGTGCGCCTTCGGATGCACGATGAACCTCAACGAGCGTCGAGAACAAATGCTGATCGGCAATGTGTTTCGCAGTTTCGCTTTGCCCGCGGACTTGTCGCACATCGGCGAATACCCTTTTGATTTCTGCCTCATCCTTTGCCGGCACCCATTTGAGCAAGGGTTTAACATTGCCTGACTCCAGCGCCGCACGGGCTTCGGTAATCACCGGACCGTCCAGAGCATCACAATGAGCTTGGGCGCTACCGGCAAATATCAGGCTTAAGATTGCTGCGGCCACTGCAGAAACAGCGGTTTTGCTTAATTTGGTTTTCATACATAACCTCCTCATATTGCGTTGAGCTTCACGAGCACCGGGTTTGGTGACGCTTGGCAACCAGAGTACGGAAGGCAGGCCAAAGAATCGTTCGCAAGTACGAAACCGAACCGATTCCATGGTTTAGAAATAAAAATAAACGATTCAGTTAGTTAGAGGTTTCAGTATCGGGTGGGAGCGTACTCGAACGTCTGATTGCCAGGTTCAGGATTGAGGCTCGGGGCGAATATCGCCCTGCAGGGCTCGTCGGCGATATTCACTGGGGGTAAATCCTGTCTCTTTCTTGAAAGCAGTATTGAATACGGACTTCGAGTTGAAACCAGATTCATACATAATCTGCAGAATATTTTCCTGATTGGCTGCATCGGCCAGTCGCGATTTCGCCTCGTCGATGCGATAGCGACTGACGAACTCAAAGAAATTGCAGCCAAAGCCTTGGTTAATGGCTCGTGAAACCTCTCTTGAAGGGGCGTCCAATTTCCGTGAAAGTTGTTCCAGAGTGAGGTTGGGGTGCAAGTGAGGCTTTTCCTGGTGCACTAACTGTTCGAGCCTGACCTTTAATGCGTGATCAAACTGCGGTGCGGGCTCTTCTTCCAGCAAGGCGGCCTGGTCTGCTGCCAATCCAGAGAAAACAACGGGTTGGCGAAGAGAATTTATCATCAGAAAATTGATGAAAATGAAGCCCGTTACAGCGCCAGCGCCGGCCACCCACTCGGTTCCGGGCGCGCTTCTGAACACATGCGCCGTAAGGCAGTACAACATGCTGACGGTCCAGGCCACTGCATAGCCGATCAGAAGCGCCCGTAACCAGGCAAGTTGTTTGTTTTCAATACTCGAGAAAATCTGTCGAATACCAAGGCCGAAACGGTTGATCGCTCGAATCGTCGTGCACAGGTAGCCCAGAAAGACCGCGTGAATAGCGACTGCAAGAAGGGGAGAGGTAAGTACGCCCGGGTGGTCCCGTTCAAGCAGAATCTGAATTTTGGTCTCGCTCGGCTGCAAATAATACTCAACCAGAAAAATTGCGCCGACAACCCAGAATAGCAACGTGTGCATGAGATGCTTCCCGCGTAACCGGAAGTTCTGATACATCAGCGATTGCGCATATAGATAGAGCGTGCCTGCTTGCAGAAGCCCGATGAGTGTCCCGAGGTAGGCGAAGTTTGGGTGCTGGAACGCAAGCCCGCTGCCATAGAGGAAGATCTCTCCCAACCCGGCGGCAAAGAATACAAGGGTGGCAACCAGGAGTCGGTTAGATATCAGCCCTATGTTGGATGGAAGTAGGAGAAAAACAGCAAGAGCCAGCGATTGAATGATGCTCGTCAGCAGCACAATGTCGGTGAGTGTCAGATACATGCCAGATTCAGCTCCGCTTCAAAACCATCCTGCCGTCCTGTTGCCGGCGATCTGAGATGCAAGGTCATGCCGGCACCTTCAGCAATCGCATCGGCAATTGCGAGGCCCAGGCCAGAACCTGCTGCCTCTGTTTTGGCCCTTGCAAACCGGTTTCTTAAAAGAGCGAGCTGTTCAGGTGGCACCCTTTCACCACCATTGGAGATTCTTAGAACGCCACTATCGTTCAGGTTGATCTCCACCGGCTCGCTACGGGAGCCATGCTTATGCGCATTCTCGATCAGGTTACGCACCAGGATGGCGAAGGCGTCCGGATCAAGAAAGGAGTTCACGTCGTTCTCCGGCAGCGATAAAACAAATCGCCCGGGCGCATGGGCCTCAAAATCCCGGACTATCATCGCGAGGATGGGGGCAAGATCCTTCTGGCTTTGTGAAAGTGCACCGCCGCCTTCGGCTTTTGCCAATTCGAGCAGTTTTCCGGACAGCACTGACAGACTGCGTAACGCTTCTTCAATTTCCGCAATATCGTTCTTCAGGTGATCATAGGGCACTCTGGTTTTAAGCCGCTGCACTTTAGCCAGTGCTGTTGCGAGAGGTGTCCGCAGTTCATGGGCACTGTTGGCCGTAAAGCTCCGTTCCGATTCAAGCGCACGGTGTAATCGCTCAAGCAGCCGGTTGACGGCAACAGCGATTGGTTCAAATTCATTGGGTAGCTGGCCCTCTGCAACAGGGGTAAGGTCTCCTGCACCTCGGGATTCAATGTCTTGCTGAAAATCGACCACCTTGCGAAGGGAAAGCCGGACAATCCACCAGACACTCAACAGGCTGACTGGAATCAGCACCAGTAAAGGCAACAGTAAGGCTAACCCCGCCTCCAGAGCGGATTCACGCCGGTGCGCCAGGGGTTCGGCCACTTCAAGATAGATGGTATTGCTGACTGCAGATACGCCGTATAGCCGGTGGGTCAGCGTATCTGAAAACCCTTCCGCGGGGGTTCTGCTAAACACGCCAGAGTCTGCATCGTGGGACTGGAGCAGAATATTTCCGTATTCATCCCGTACCAGATAAGTCAGATATTCGTCATGGTCTTTCAGGGCCGGGGCCTTTTGATTGCCCGCTCCGTTCTCCCGGTTCAGGATGTCGGTGACCGCCAGTGGCAGTATTCTCTGGGCGGTTTCTTCCAGGGCACTGTCGAAGACCTCGTTCATTTCGTGCTGCGCCACCAGTCCCGAAGCGGTCACGCCCAGCAGCCAGAGGAGGGTGACGCCGAGCGTCAGGCCGATACCGAGTGTTTTTTGCAGACTGGTTCTAGTGGCCATGTGTTTCCAGGCGATAGCCCATTCCCCTGACGGTTACGATGGCGTCCCGCCCCAGCTTTTTACGCAGACGGCTGACATAAACTTCGATGGTGTTACTTTCGATTTCGGCCCCAAAGGCGTAAAGACGATCCTCCAGTTGCGATCGCGATAACAGCATTCCTGGTCGCTGGATAAAGCCCTCAAACAAGGCCCACTCCCGTGCCGTCAGTTCTACCGGCAAGCCGTTGCGACTGATGCGATGATCACCAAGATCAATCACCAGTTCGCCCACTTGGATGATCGGGCTTGGATCGCCCCGATACCGGCGAGCCACCGCGGCCACGCGGGCCGACAGCTCCGAAAGATCAAAGGGTTTGACCAGGTAGTCGTCAGCACCGGCATTTAATCCTTCAATCCGGTCAGACACCTGATCCCTGGCCGTAAGAATGATCACCGGTGTTGTTTTTCCGGTAGCCCGGAGTGTTCGCAAAAAGCCCAAGCCATGACCGTCGGGGAGCATCAGGTCCAGCAGAATCAAGTCGTAGGGTGTGGTCCTGACACTCGCCTCGGCAAAGCCCAGCGTTTGCACCCAGTCCACAGCGTGGCCGTCGTCCGCAATCTGATCCCGGACCGCCTCGCCCAATCCCGCCGTATCCTCCACCAAAAGTACCCGCATCGTTCACCTCTGACCCAGCCCTGGAACCAAGATACTACAGCTCAAACCTGACAACAGCCTGAATGGTCAATAACGCTTCGATCTCTCTGCACCGGCCTTCAGCTGGCTGTCAGGTTTGGACGCTAGCCTTCGAGGAAATATTCCAGGTACCGATCGCAGGAGATGTGATGATGCGGATGATCTTTCCTTTCGTTGTGTTGGTTTCGGGCCTATGGGCCTGGAGCCTTTTTGCAGGCCCTGGGGCCGGTTCTCCCTGGGCAGTCTATGACCAGAGCCTGCTGCTCAGTGGGCTGTTATCCATTGCTCTGATGTCACTAGCCATGATGTTGGCACTGCGCCCAGCCTGGCTGGAGAGACCGATGGGTGGGCTGGATCAGATCTATCGCACCCACAAATGGGCAGGCATTCTGGCCGTGGTATTCGCCGCCGCCCATTGGCTGATTGAAATGGGTGACGATGTAATAGAGTCGGTGTTCGGAAAAGCCGGCAAGCTGCACGATCAGGATTATTCCGGGTTCATCGAAACCATGCGCGATGCTGCGGAAGAGGTAGGGGAGTTCGCCATCTATCTGCTGTTCGCCATGCTGCTGATCAGCTTGTTGCGCAAGTTCCCCTACAAATACTGGCGCTATTTGCATCGCGGCATGCCGGTGCTTTATCTGTTGCTCGCTTTCCACGCGGCGTGGCTTACTCCGCTGCAATGGTGGCAGCAGCCAATCGGTGTGCTGATGGCCATTTTGCTCTTTGGCGGCAGCATCGCCAGCGGGCTATCCCTGACCGGCAGAGTTGGTCGTCGTCGCCAGGTTCGCGGCATGGTCACCGCGATCAAAACACCAGACCGGGACGTCACCGAAGTTACCTGCCACATGGGGCCGGCATGGCCCGGTCACCGTGCGGGGCAATTTGCCTTTGTTACCTTCGACCGACTAGAGGGCGCGCACCCGTTCACGATTGCCAGTGCCGATAGGGAAAATGGCACGGTTACGTTCATCATTAAATCGCTCGGCGACTTCACCCGCAATCTGAGCCAAAAAATCAGAGTGGGGCAAACCGTGAAGATAGAAGGCCCTTACGGCTGCTTTAACTTCGAGCGCCGCAACCGCAAATCCCACCAGATCTGGATAGCCGGTGGCATCGGGATCACGCCGTTTCTGGCCTGGCTCGAAGCTCTAAGCAGCGCCACCGACGCCACCGTGCCTGAAGCCGATCTGCATTACTGCACGCGCAACGCCGGCCAGGATCCCATGGTGGATCGACTTCGGGCGCTTTGCGATGGCTTTCCCGGGATACACCTCGAGATTCATGACAGCAGCAACGGGCAGGGGTTGTCTGCCGAGACGTTGTCTACCAACGGACGCTCGGCAGCAGGCGCAGAGGTCTGGTTCTGCGGCCCGGCAGGGCTGGGGGAAGCCATTAGAAACGGCTTGCGGGCAGCACCGTTCCGCCTGACTCGCTTCCATAAAGAAGCCTTCCAGTTCCGCTGATAATGTCTGGTTTGTTCAGGGCATTGTCAGGTTAGCGTCTTAAAGTGGATTTAACACAACCAGCAGGAGAGACACCATGAAGACCAAACCCATTCTTTTGAGCCTGTCTTTATTGCTTCTCAGTGGCACCGCACTTGCCGATGACGACTGCAATGATCCGGTGGCGAATTGGCAGCCCCGTGAAAATCTGCGGGAAAAACTGGAAGCCGAAGGCTGGACAGTTCACCGAATAAAGGTTGACGACGGTTGTTATGAAGTCAGGGGCCTCGATGCCGATGGGGTCAGGGCAGAAGCCTCCTTCGCGCCCGCTTCACTGATCATGATGAAATGGGAGCGTGAAGACAGTGACTATGAGGAGAGGGACCACGGCAACAGGAAAAATGGACAGGACAATCCCAAAAGTCAGGCGCAACGCAACGGCATCGTCAAGGGTCGCCCCACGGTTACCGTTGAGTAACTGATTGAATTTGGCCTGTTCATTTAACGCTCATCAGGTTTTCGGAGACCATTTATGAAAACGTTTGTTCTCACTTGCAGCCTTTTTGCAGCCCTGGTTATACCGGCATTCGCCCAGGCCCGCGACGTGACCTTCACTACGGAACTACAGAATTACGGTGGCGATGGAGCCTATCTGGCTCTGTATCTTACGGATGCCGCCGGGGAATATCAGGGTACCCTTTGGGTTTCCGGGAAGAAATCTAAATACTACAAACACTTGGGAGGCTGGGCCCGTGGCAGTCGGCTTGATCCGGCAGAGTACGATGGCTTGACCGGTGCCAGTGTCACCAGTGGCCGCACGTTGAAAATCACTCTTAACCTAGATGATTCGCTGATCGACAACGGTTATGAGGTTCGGGTCGACTCTGCCGTTGAGGATATGCGCGATATTCGAGCTGATGTCATAGCCCCCCTGACCACTGAAGGTTCCGGGAAGCCGGTTTCCGGGCGCGGTTACGTGCGCGCTCTTACCTACGAGCTTCAATAATCCACCGGGAGCGTCGGCTATGTTGCGCAAGTTCCACAGCTTACCGGGCCTGCTTGCTGGTTTGCTTCTGATGGTTCTCTCAGTCACGGGTGCTGTGTTGGCTTTGGCGCCGGTGCTGGAAAGAGCCTCAGCGGTCATTCCGGCTTCCGGTGAAATCAGTATCGCCGAGCTGGCTGACCGGATCGTTGCTCACTATCCCGGGACTGAACAGATCGTGCGAGAACCTTCTGGCAAGGTCATTGTGTATTACAGCCATGACGGCCAGGCCGGTGCGGATCTGGTGAATCCGGTAACAGGTGAGGGCACCGCACCCTACGAACCTTCCGCATTTTTTGGCTGGGTCAAGGACCTGCACCGTGCGTTTATGCTGGATGATGCCGGTAGAGCGCTGGCCGGCGTATTAGCTGCTTTGATGGTACTTCTGTGTCTTTCGGGAATATTGTTGATAGCCCGGCGTACCGGGGGTTGGAAGAATATACTAAGACCGCTTTCCGGCTCAGGCGGGAAACGAATCCATGCCGAGCTGGCCCGGTTTGCCGTGCTCGGCCTACTGTTATCCGCACTGACCGGTAGCTATATGTCGGCACAGCGCTTTGGTTTGCTGCCGGAAGCGCCTGACACAGGGCCAGGGTTTCCGGCTGAGGTCTCGGGCGGGCAACCATCGCCTGTGGGCACCTTAAAAGCGCTAGGCAATTTCGATCTTGGCGAGCTCCGGGAACTGGTGTTTCCCTATCCCGGTGATCCGCAGGACGTCTATTCGCTGTCAACCGCCGGCGGCTCCGGATTCGTGGACCAGGCTACGGGCGAGTTGCTGCAGTTCCAGCCGCGCTCTGACAGCGGCGTATTACAGGACTGGATTGTACGTTTGCACACCGGTGAAGGCCTATGGTGGCTTGGCCTGATTCTTGGCGCTGCGGCACTGACTGTGCCAGCCCTCTCGATAACAGGTGCAACCATCTGGTGGCAGCGTCGCCGGTCTTCAGGGCAGCTTCCTGACAACGCCGATGCCGCTCAGGCGGATACAATTATTCTGGTCGGCTCCGAAGGTAATGCCACCTGGGGATTTGCCCGGGAACTCCATAGCAGCCTGAATAAGGCCGGTTTCCGCGTGCATTGCAGCGAGATGAATGCCCTGGCTAAGCAGTATCCGCAGGCTTCCAGGCTGTTCGTGCTGACTTCGACATACGGCGATGGTGATGCACCCGCATCGGCCCGGCAGTTTATGGCCAGGCTCAAAGAATTCCGGGCTGAGAAGAACCTGCGATACACGGTACTGGGTTTTGGTGACCGGCAGTTTCCGAACTTCTGTCAGTTTGCCTTGTCGGTGGATGCTGCGCTCGCCGGTAAAGGCGTCAGCCGTTTGCACGCCATTGAACTGATTGATCGGTGTTCTGCCTCGCAATTCAGTGAGTGGGGAAACCGGGTTGGTGAGGTTATCGGTACTCCGCTTTTCTTGAACTACTGTGCATTGCAGCCAGCAACGGTCAAACTGGAACTGGTAGAAAGGGCGGATTACGGGATTGCGGTTCAGGCGCCCACCAGTATCTTCCGGTTCAAACCGGCGGAGCAGGGCGGATGGCTAACGGCTTCTCCAAGAAGATTTAAAGCGCTGCCACCGTTCGAGGCGGGAGACCTTTTGGGGGTTATTCCCCCACACGGTCAACCCCCGCGGTTCTACTCGCTCGCGTCCTCGGCAAATGACGAAATTGTTGAGATATGCGTCCGTAAGCAGGCCGGCGGTCTTTGCTCCGGTTATTTGCATGACCTCAAGCCGGGTGATTGTATCGATGGCTTCATCCGCCCCAATCCAGGCTTTCGGCCAGCTACCGGTAACCGACCAGTGATTCTTGTCGGTGCAGGTGCCGGGATTGGTCCGTTAACCGGTTTCATCAGAAACAATACCAGATGCAACCCTATGTATCTGTACTGGGGCGGTCGCGATGCCAGGTCAGATTTTCTCTACCAACCTGAGCTTGGGCGCTATCTTGAGGATCATCGACTGAGCGGGCTGAACACAGCCTTCTCAAGAACAGACGAGCGCGCCTACGTGCAGGATAAGCTCAAACAGGATGAATTAGCCGTGCGACAGATGGTTAACACCGGTGCGCAGATACTGGTCTGTGGTGGCCGGGATATGGCGGCGGCTGTGCGGCAGGTTATAGAAGACATTCTCAAACCCTTGCACATCGATATTGAAACTCTGAGAGGCCAGGGACGTTATCTTGAAGATGTATATTGACAGATAAAGTGACAAAGTCGAACTGAGCCTATAATCCCAAAGCACCAAATCGCGTCCTGAACAGGAAGCTGAAAGATGCCATCCACAGAAAATGAAAGACTGCTCAGCGAGCACCAGCCTAATGCCGTTCGTGCACGGCTTGCTGGTCCCGTTAAGGCCTCGACGCTACCAGATGCTGTGCTTGGCGGCATCGATGGCTGCGTCACAACGTTTGCGGTTGTATCGGGGGCCTTCGGTGCTGGCTTCTCGCCCCAGGTCGCGCTGGTGCTTGGTTTTGCAAATCTGATTGCAGACGGGTTCAGCATGGCCGTGAGTAATTATGAAGCGGGTCAGGTGCAGTTGAATCAAATCAAGTTTGCTGAGCGCACAGAACGGGAACATATAACTGCTGTGCCAGAAGGTGAACGCGAGGAAATTCGCCAGCTCTTTCAGGCGAAGGGCTTTGACGGTGAATTGCTGGAGCAAGTTGTAGATGTCATTAGTCGTAATCCCGATGTTTGGGTGGCAACCATGTTGCGGGAAGAGTACGGACTTTCGGGTGCCGGAATTAGCCCACGTCGAGCTGCGCTGACAACGTTCGCTGCATTTTTGTCGGTCGGTGCTTTACCGTTGCTTCCTTATGCGATCCCGGGGTTGGAGAGTCGGATTCAGTTCATGATCAGTCTTGGATTGGCAGGAGTCGTCTTCCTCGGTATCGGAATGCTTAAGAGTATCGTATATGGCTTACCGGTAGTGCGATCAGGACTCCGAACATTGAGCATGGGTACGGCCGCTGCGGGGCTGGCATTTGGTGCTGGGCATTTTGCGCAGAGGTTATTGGGAGGTTAGGTCTTCAGCGGTGAATATCATATTTAACATAATATACATTATGCGCAGTCTGGTATCCGTTCAAATAACAGCATTACGGATTCTATCTTTGCATTCTCTCCTTGCATCCTAGCGGCTTACCAGGAGCTTAGCCGATGAGCAAACCGGCCAGCCACCCGCGCTTACTCCCGAACAGTTCGCCCACCTGTTAGGCATTATCCAGAAGCATCGATACCCGAAAAAGAACACGGCGCCGACTCGTATCAGCTTCAAGCTCGGACTACGAGTCCAGGATGTCGCGCTTCTCCAGATAAAAGACGTCGCCGAGCTTGGCCCTGTGAGTACGGATTCTGGTCAGCGCTCTTTCAAACTTACGGAAATCCTTGCGTTGCCTTCGGCTTACATTAAGTGTGCCGATGCGTTGAAGCGGTCCAAATCCACGTATCAGCCGCGTCGAATCAGTTTTGGTGTTCACGATTTCCACCATCTTGTTCAGCGAATTGAAATCATGGCCAAGGCCGGCGCCGAGATCAAACCGAAGGATTTTTATCCTGAGGTCAAAAAACATCGTGGTAGATCGCGTGATCTTCCAATGGATGACATCGCGCTGAGAAAAGCTATCGAAAATTACCTTGCGATCCGCTTGGCGGCGCAACCTTCGGTGAATAAGACCGATCCCCTATTCCTGACTCAAAAAGGAGGCCCCTATTCTCCCAATACTCTCCAGGAACACTTCGCTCTCATGCAGCGGCAGTGGACAGGTATTGAGCGAGCCAGCTCCCACAGTGGTCGGAGGACGTTAATGACGAATATCATTCATGAACAAAAGAAGTCCGTTAAGGTCGCTCAAAAGATTGCTGGCCATGTGTCACCTTCAACAACGCTTATCTACGAAGAACCTCCTGAGGAGTCGTTGAAGGAAGCGTTGCAGGATGTTGGCTACGAATATGTTGGTTAGTCCAGCACCCGAATAACATTTAAAGCACGGTCGTTATTAGTATCCAAACGCCTCGAATGCCCTTGGTTTGCGTACATGACCGGTTAAAATTTTCACCTACCTTGGAATAAACTTGTTGATAGGGCCGTATACAGGTAGCTGCCCTGCCCCCTCGAGATCGACTAATTTGACTACTCCGGCCCACCCAACGTGGATTTCATGCCTAATAGCATACCCCAGTGACTGAAAAGCGAAGTTGGGTTTGGTCGCAAAGCGAACATTCAGACTAGGGGTAACGCCAAGCGAAGCGGCGGCCCGTTAGGGACGTCCGCCTTGCGCGACTTGAAATATTCAGCCGACGACAGTTGGCGGCAAATAGATGGTAAATTCATTCAAAGGCTCGATAAGCACACTATATGGATTGAGTTGCTCAGACTCTGAAACAATTCCAAGCCTAGATAAAAGTCCAAACTTTGCCGACTTGAGAGTCGCTGGCTTTACCAATAATTCCTTGTGCCAAACCCTATAGGTACCGAGCTTGCCGTCTCTACGATAATAAAAACCAGCAAGAGGATGCGTCAGGTAAAGCAGAGCTGACTCTGTGTCAGGAAATCCTGGTAAATTAAAAGTGTCTTCTTCTGATTGTTGCAATTCAACAGCCGCTTCTGCCCAGCTGGACTCGGTGGTCATTTCATACTTTTTGTACAAACCTGTCGATTGGTTAAGGCGGCAATCAAATTTCACCTTCCCTGCATGCCAGGGTAGATTCCATAAATACCTTGGGACTACTAGGGTCCAAGAATCAAGCGTAGTGCCGAGAAACCAAACGCATCTCTCACCTGTGACCCTATCTATGATGTAAATGCGATAGTTGGTTTGGCCCATATTGAACTTTGGAAACGGAAAAACCGCCGACGTAAAATCGACATCGATGAATGGCACAACCGAAATCAATCCCAGCGTTCGTCCATCAACTTCAATAGTGTCTAACTGGAACCTATCTGGAAATATCCCACTAAATCTCTCGGCGGGAACTGCATACGTAATTATTGCGAAGTGCCTCAAGCCGCAAAGTACGTCAATCCCCTTCGGCCTGGGTCGTTCGGTTAGGCAGTCTTCAAATTTTCTCGCTTCCTGCAAAGTGATTTCCTGAAATTTAACGCTGATGGTAACCGGCGCCGGAGCGCAGCGGAGGGAACCAAAAGCTGCTAGCTTTTGGCGTCCGGTTGACCGATTGGTTAAAGCTACACTACTTCGCTGCTAAAATTATTAATCTGACTACCGAAAACGGCTACAGCTTCTGACTCAAGCCGCTCTTTGAGTCCAACGAGTTCAAGGCAATCGTTCCCCGCATCAGCAGCTTCATCTTCATCTTCAGATGTTTCCGCAACTCCCTTTAGCCTCTCGATTTCTTTTGAAAGCGATTCAAGGATTGCTCGAGTTTCCCAGTCCAACAAGGATATTTTTAGCTCTCTGAGGGTACTCATCACACCACCTGCTTTTTGAACACTTTCTGGCACTTCAGTGCCAGCTTGGCGAGAAGCCCTTTGAATTCATCAAGTGGCATGTTAAAAGCTGGGCACACACTGTAATGGCCTGGGCGATCATTGATCAGCTTTAGCCCTGGCGGGACTATGGTATTCCTAGGAATCTTCCATACCCAACCAGACATCGGAGTAGAATCAAGCCTTTGCTTGGTAGACAAGGAAACCCCCTTGCCGTTGGCAACGACCATCATTATGCCGTTCACCTCGATGGTATCGATATCCTTTGGTCTCCTGACATTGGTGAGCCGAGGGCTCGTGGCAGAATGTCGCCTTTCTGCTCTAGAATTATCGGAGTTGAACTGAACAGGGAGAAAACGATGAATCGCGCCGAAAAAGAAATGCTCAAGAAGCGCACCGCAGAACGCGAGGGTTTATCCGGGGTCCACTTCAAGCAATGTCCGGCTGGGACTTTAAATCATACCTGTCTACACTAGCCTTATGAAAACTCTCAAATATCCCTCTGTTCTCATAAATGGGCTACTTGCTCCCACTATCACACCCACAGTTTACGCTCAGGCGCCTGCCGATATAGTGGTTACCTCACCGATATTGGAGCGTTCCCTGCGTGAAACCCCAGCTGCCTTATCGGTCGTTCGACAGGCCCCCATCCGGGAAGGTCAACCGCGATTAAAGCTCAATGAAAGCCTTACCCAAGTACCCGGCCTCTATATACAAAATCAAGAGAACTTTGCTCAAGGTGAACGCATCGCGATACGCGGGTTTGGGGCCCGAGCACCGTTTGGAGTTCGCGGCATTACCATTATGGTTGATGGCATTCCATACACCCTCCCGGACGGACAGGCACAACTAGACGCAATCGACCTTGATACCGCTGAGCGAATTGAAGTAATCAGAGGACCTGCGTCGGTTTTGTATGGTAATGCGGCGGGAGGCGTAATCAGTGTAACAACAGCCGATGGCCGTTCTCAGCCAGACCAAACATCGGTTCGTATGACAGGCGGCAGCCATGACTTCGGCAAACTTTCAGTAACCAATAGCGGCCAGGATGGTGCTTGGTCACACAGCATAAGCGCCTCCGCACTTAACTATGAAGGTTATCGTGATCAGGCGAAAGTTGAAAAATACTTGCTCAATACTAAGCTGCGCCGTGAACTAGGCGATGATCGCTCTTTGACCGCTATCATCAACCTGCTACAGAACCCTCGCTCGGAAGATCCGGGGGCATTGACCGCAGAGCAAGGGAGAGAAGACAAGTCCCAGGCTGGCAAATTCACCGAGAAGTTCGATACCGGGCAAACTGTCGATCAGCAAGTACTTGGTTTGCAATATCAGGACCTATCCGCGGGGCCCGGCGAACTGCGCGTAAATACTTTTTACATACGTCGGAATTTCGAGCAGCAGCTGCCCTACCCTGGTGATAGTCGAATAGATTACGACCGTGACTATTTTGGGGCCAGAGCTGATTACCGGCAGTCCCTTGAATTAAGTGGATTACCTTTTCGCTACGTAGCCGGGGTAGAAGCACGGGAACAACGGGATGACCGCATTCGCAGAGAGATGAGTTTCAGCGGTAATCTACAAGACCTAACTGCAGACGAATTGCAAACAGCAACGGCGTTAGGCGTGTTTGCACAAGGCGACCTAAATGTTACAGATCAATTGCTGCTGTCCGTGGGAGGCCGGTTCGACCGAATTCGAATGAAGGTGGATGACGATTTTGCATCGGACGGCAACCAAAGCGGGAAGCGGACGTTTCGTGAATGGAGCGGCTCTGCAGGACTGAGCTATCACTACCTAAATACTCACCAGACCTACGCAAATATCAGCACCGCGTTTGAAACACCGACGTTCTCGGAGTTTGCCAATCCATCAGGGGTGGGCGGATTGAACCCCGAGACCGAACCTCAAAAATCTCTGAATCATGAACTGGGTTTACGTGGTGCGTTCGATAACGGCATTGATTACGACCTTTCGCTTTTCTGGGTAGACGTTCGAGACGAACTAATTCCTTATGAGTTGGCGGGACCGGATGACCGGACCTTCTATCGCAATGCCGGAGATACAACGCGAAAAGGCATGGAGGCTTCCATTGGCTGGCTATTAACTCCGAGCTTGCGCCTAGACAGCGCTCTGACGTTGGCGAGCTATAAGTTTGACGACTACCGCTCCGGGGGCGAAGGGTATGACGGTAACCGATTACCTGGTCTGCCCGAGGAGACCTGGAACAATCGCCTACAATGGCAGGGGCTGGGGGGTGTTTTTGCGGGACTGGAAGCGCTCTATGTCGGCGACATGGTTGCCGATGACAGGAATGATGTAAAAGTCGACGATTACTGGTTGCTGAACGTGCGAGGCGGAACCAACTTGTACGCCGGTCAGAATCTTCTACTGAAGGGTTTTGCGGGCATACGCAACCTGACGGACCGAAATCATTTCGCCAATGTTCGTATAAACGCCAGTAATGACCGTAACTTTGAGCCCGAATCCGGGCGCACTTGGTACGCCGGGCTCGAGTTTACTTTCTAAAGCTTTAGCCCTGCCCTCGGGCAGGGCTTGTTGGCTCAAATCAAGGTAACTTATAGGCAATCACATAATCACCGAAGGTGGTTCCAACCGAACCATGACCACCGGCGACGAGAACCACCATCTGTTCCCCTTTACTGTTTAGATAAGTCATGGGCGTTGCTTGTCCGCCTGCGGGCAAGCGCGCTTCCCAGAGCTGTTTACCGGTTGTCAGGTCATAGGCCCTCAGATAATCATCCACCGACGCAGCCATAAAGGCCACACCACCAGCGGTGATAATGGGCCCACCAATGCCCGGCACACCCATTTCGATAGGCAGTGGCAGTGGGGTCATATCGTAAATCGTGCCATTTTTACGCTTCCAAACCACCTCGCCAGTACGCAGATCCGCACCTGCCACATAGCCCCAAGGTGGCTGCTGACAAGGGATACCCATGGGAGACAGGAATGGTTTCATCTCCACAGCGTAAGGCGCCCCGGCGTTTTCGTTCACACCCTGTTCACCCTGATTGGTCTCGCCAAGATCAGTTCCATCTTTGGGCACTAGCTTAGACGTAAACGCCAAATACAACGGCATACCGAACATCACCTGCCGCTCAGGGTCTACGGCAATACTGCCCCAGTTAAAGACCCCAAAGTTACCCGGATAGACGATAGTGCCCTGCTCTGAGGGCGGCGTGTACTGGCCTTCATAGCGCAGAGATCGGAATTTGATACGGCAGATCATCTGGTCTACCGCACTTGCACCCCACATATCCGCTTCGGTTAACTCCGGCGGCCGGAAGCTAAGGCCGGATATCGGCTGAGTTTCGGCAGCATAATCACCTTCAATGGTACCCTGCGGCGCTTTCAGTTCAGAAATCGGAATGATGGGCTCTCCAGTTTCCCGATTAAGAACATAAACGTCGCCTTGTTTGGTTGGAACAACCAGCGCAGGCTCTTTGCCATTTTCGGTGTCTAAATCCAAAAGGCTGGGCTGGGCTGGGGTATCCATGTCCCACAAATCGTGGTGAACAAATTGCTGCACCCAAGCAACCTCCCCGGTTTCTATGCTCAGAGCCACCACCGACGAGGCATACTTCTCGTCATTTTCAGTCCGATACATGCCCAGCTGGTCAGGCACCCGATTTCCCATCGGGAAATAGATAAGGCCGAGTTCCTCATCTGCACTTGCAACCGCCCAGCTGTTGGGTGTGCTGGTACTGTAGGTTTCACCCGCAGCAATCGGCGCAGTTTTTTCAGGATTACCGGGATCCCAGTTCCACTGCAACTCGCCGGTTTTAACGTCGTACGCGCGAATCACACCGGAGGGTGAATTAATATCGTAGTTATCGTTTACCGCACCGGCTACAACCACCAAGCCATTAGCAACCACGGGCGGCGACGTTGAATAATAAAAACCGGCCTGTTTGAACGGCATGTTATGCATCAAATTGAGAGAGCCGTCTTCGGCAAATCCACTGCAACGTGCGCCTGTTTCCGGATCAACCGCCAAGAGACGCGCATCCGATGTCGGCATAAAGAGCTGAGCGTCACACTGAACACTGGCCAGATCCTCTGCAGGTTCTTTGATCAACTGAACCTCTATCCCGTTGGGATCACCCTCCGACGGCGGCAGATATGACACGCCCCGGCAGGTCTGGTGCTGCCGCTGGCTTTCCATGGGCACTTTCGCATCATAAACCCACTGCTTCTCGCCTGTATCTGCATCCAACGCCACCAACCAATTATGCGGTGTACACAGGAATAGACTGTTACCCACCTTTATCGGTGTAGCTTCGTAGGTGATCTCACCAATGTCTTCTGGCATTTGCAGATCACCCGTCTGATACTGCCATGCCTTTTCGAGCTTGCCGACGTTCTCGACGGTAATCTGATCCAGTGGTGAATACCGCTGCCCCAAGTTGCTTCTTCCGTAGGCATGCCAGCTTTCATCTGAAATGTCGCCCATTTCGGGATCAGCAGAGACGACCTCCTCATTGAGCTGCCCATGAATCTGATGCCGATCAAAGGCAAGACTTGAAACCGTGATGAGACCAACGACCACCCATACCGGAGCCAAAACCATGACGCCGCCTCGCTGAGCTTTTGGCCCAGGAAACAGGAGCGGGATCGCAAGCAGCAGGAACACCCCTAGCCGTGAAGCCAAAGGCCACCAATCATGGCCGGACTCCCACAGCGCCCAGATTGCGGTACCCGCCAGAAACGCAGCGTATACCCAACGAGCAACGGGTCTGCGCCCTTTAGATGCCAACCCAGCAACGATGAGTGCTATACCGGCGATGGCGTAATAAAGGCTGCCTCCCAGAGAAACCAGCCACACACCACCGGCCAGTAGCACTATGCCTAGTAGTAACAAAACAATAGTGAATATAATCATTCGACAAGCTCCATAATTAGCTAGCTTTTCATGCTACGCAGGCAATTTCCCTTCGAAAAGGGTAGTTCTAGAATGAGAGGGCGCAACTCCGATGTGGCGACGCGTAGCGCTCGTGTTAACGGTCAATTTTTATGGCTTTTTTCCAACTTGGCTTTTGCCGCCATATACTCAGGCGTGCGCCCTGCGTCTTCGTATATGGGCTCACCCTCTTCAACTCGAATCACTTTATCGCCAGGCACATAGGGCATCTGCTCTTCTATCTCCAGCAAAGCAGTGTTGATGAGATTGGCTAACAAGTCACTGGCAGGCAGGTCGTAAGTCTCGGCAAGCGCTTCTATCTTGATCAGGTCCGCCTTGTTGAGAACAACCTCTGTACTTATTTGCTCTTTCACATGGGTTGAACGTTGCTCCCAATCATCGAGCATTTTCTTGGTTAAGTTGCTGGTCATCTTGGACTCCAATTTCTTTTAGGGAACCGGGATAAACCGTGCTTACTCAAGCGGTAAAACACACGCTATAAATAGCGTAGCACCGATTAGACAGGTTGTGTCCGTATAGGTCCTGGCTGATAGCGGCGGGTGATTTTACGCATGTCATCGCCGGGGCCAACGAAATTTTTGCTCTGGTGGTGAATGGAGAAATGACTATCTTTACCGCCCTGCTCTACCACATATCTCCAGTGCTGATCGGAAACATTATAGGCGGTACACCCATTGTGGCGGAATATGATCCAGGAACAACGCGAGGCAAATATTTTCAGCTGGATCACCTCTGAAGCGATCGCCATGCGGATTCCGCGAATTCTTCCCGATAATCCCGAGGCGAAGTCTGTACTCGGCCAGCCAGCCAGGCTTTGCAGTAATTTTCCGACGGGCCGACGATCAGAGAGATTACGATCTCGAACGGCTGAACAATGCTGTTACTTTCGTTACCGAAGCCAAGCAACTTTGCTTTGAGTTCCCGGAAGCCTTTCGCATTCCTATCTTTCAGCTCCTCCTGAAATGGCCCTTTGGCGACTGCTGATCGCGCCTGATACAGGAACCTTGCCCATTCGGGATTGGCGACAACCCAGTCGAGATAACTACAGATAACTGAATACACAGCCTCGCGAAGGCTGTTGGTGTTGGCTAACTCCCGGTCCAGATGTTGTCGCTGATCATCCTGAGCTGCAAAAAAGAGTGCGCTTAAAATACCCTCCTTGTTGCCAAAGTGGTGATAGATCGCCCCTACACTCGTTTCGCAGCGGGCTTTGATGGCTTCGATGGTGGTGGCCTCCACCCCAAGCTCAATAAAACAATAGAGCGCCTGTTCCAGGATGTCCCTTTTCAGCGCAGCCCTGCGGCCCGGAAACTTGTTTTCTAAAATATGGAATGGGTTCATCAAATCGATATTAGCCTGTTTGAACTAGCCGTGACCTTCATTCTACCGTTTGACAGCTTCGGCAAAACCAGAATAATCTTCTTTTACCGAATATTGTTCTTTTATTCCACAACTGCCGAATTGTTTTGGCAACAGCGGCTTACTAATTGGGTAAATGATGGAAAAAACCATAATAACCTGTGACGACGGCTATCGGCTCACCGGGCATTTTTTCAGACCAGCAACAGACGTTCCTCCCGGTGCCGTTCTCATCGCCCCTGCCACCGGGTTTCGACATCAAGTCTATTTCAGTTTTGCTACCTGGCTGAGCGAGCAAGGCTTCGCAGTGCTGACGTTTTCCAATAGAGGCATTGGGGATTCTCGCAACGGTATTCCTCTAGCAGAGATCTCTAGCGACCTGGTCGACTGGGGTACGCTGGACCTGCCGGCAGCGCTAGAAAAACTCGTCGCTCTTGCACCAGGCCTGCCGGTAAGCCTTGTTGGCCATAGCGCCGGTGCGCAGTTGATCGGTTTAATGCCCAACTTCGCTCAAATAGACAGCTACGTTCTGATTGCAGCATCGTCAGGCCATTTCGATAACTTGAAACTGAAAACAAAGCTGGCCGCCAAACTACTGTTCCACGGTTGGCAACCGCTCTCCGTTGCAGTCAAAGGTTACTGGCCGACCAAAATCATCGGTTTCGGTGAGGATCTTCCCGCCGGTGTCGCCAGGCAATGGCGACAGTGGTGCCGTTCGCCAGGGTACGTAGAAAATAGTTTTGGAGAGGAAATAAGGCAGCATCACTATGCGGATATAAAAGCCCCCGTGCTGTCGCTAACCGCAACAGATGACCACATTGCCGTGCCTGCAAACGTGGAAGACTTTCTGCGCCTGCTGCCCAACGCCCAGATAAAAAAACATTTTTTGGAACCAGGCAGTTTTGGCCTGAAAGAAATCGGCCACAGCGACCTGCTGCGCAGCCGATGCAAAGCCTGCTGGCCGCATATTCTGGAAGGCTTGGAGTCCAACGGCTGAACCTGATACCTCCACTCTACCACGTCAGCTTTGAATTCCGGGGCATAGCTTTGTTTAGGAATGTCCGCAGTAACGGGGTAGAACCCGTTAGCCAAAACCCTCCAGCACAATCTTGCCAACGGCGGTTCCTGATTCCAGTTCGGCGTGTGCGGCACGTAGATTCTCAGCGTTGATCGCTCCGAGGTGCTTCCCTGCAGTTGTGCGGATGAAGCCTTGATCTACAAGCCGTGAGACCTCATTCAACAAGTCGTGCTGAACCTGCATATCATCCGCCTGGTGCATTGAGCGGGCGAACATGAATTCAATGTGTAATGACAGACTCTTCGGCTTGATCTTCATTACGTCCAGACTTGCAGGATCGTCGATCATGGCAATCTTTCCAAACGGCCTAAGCACCGCCACATAATCATCGAAGTATTGATCTGTGGCGTTAAGACTGGCCACATGGGTCACAGAACCAATTTTGCCGGCAGACACCAGTGTTTCGATCTGGGGCTGCAAGGGTTCACGGTGATTCAAAACAAAATCCGCACCCAATGATTCAACCCAGGCCTTCGATTCCGGGCGAGATGCCGTAGCGAGTACTTTCGCGCCTGTCAGCTGTTTGATCAATTGGACTAGAATTGAACCCACGCCTCCTGCGGCGCCAATCACAAGCACCACATCGTCGCTTGGAGTGATGGACCCAGCCAACTGTCGCTCAAGTTGCAGGTGGTCAAACAGCATTTCCCATGCTGTTATCGTGGTCAGGGGCAACGCCGCAGCATCGGCGTCGGACAGGCTGGCAGGCTTCCGACCAACCAGACGCTCATCGACAACCTGGTATTCAGCGTTGCTGCCCTGACGGGTAACGTCACCGGCATAAAATACGGTGTCACCTTCTTTGAAGAGTGAAGCGCCCTCGCCTATTGCCACTACCTCTCCAACGGCATCCCATCCAAGTACTTTGATCTGGCCTGGTTCGGGCTCTGCCTGCTGGCGTACCTTGAAGTCAACGGGGTTCACGGCGATGGCTTTGACTCTGACCAACAGGTCCCGGCCTTTTGCGACGGGACGTTCCATCTCAACATTTTGCAGCGCATCAGGGTTTTCGATAGGAAGAGATTCCCGATATCCAACAGCTTTCATTATCTGTCTCCGCAATGATTTTCGAGTAGCGCACAGTATGGTCGCCGTTTACATTCGGGTAAACGGGAAAAACACAGCGGGAACGCCGAGGAAGAAGCCGCCGGGCTTACCGGTGTGGTTCCGTATCTTCTACAGGACGAACTCGTGAAAGCGGAACCGATGAACAGCGTGTCGCATCAGTTAGGATGATGATTGATATGTCTCGTGCGAATTAGTCCGCCCGGCCAACGGGCGAATATACTGTCAGCTCTTGTACACAAAATTTCCCGAGGATGCTATGAACACACTTTTTACTCCCCTGAAAATGGGCGCCCGTGAATTGGCCAATCGGGTCTTCATGGCCCCCCTCACCCGCGTCCGTGCCGACGCTGATCACGTTCCCACGGATATGATGGTTGAGTATTACGCCCAGCGTGCCTCTGCCGGCCTGATCATCACTGAAGCGACCATGGCTATTGAAGGCAATTCGGCCTTCTGGCGCGAGCCCGGTATCTATTCCGAGGCGCAAGTTGAAGGCTGGAAGAAAGTCACTGATGCGGTACACGCCAAAGGTGGCAAGATTTATCTGCAAATCTTTCACGGTGGCCGCGCCTGCCACCCGGTGTTAAACAACGGCAAGGATCCGGTAGCGCCCAGCGCCATTGCCATCACCAGCGATGAAGTGCACACACCGGAAGGTAAGAAGTCCTACACGGTTCCCCGCGCACTGGCCGACAGCGAAATCCCGGCCATCATCGACGGTTTCCGCACCGCCGCCGAGAATGCCAAGCGCGCCGGCTTTGACGGTGTTGAGGTTCATGGCGCCAACGGCTATCTGCTGGACCAGTTCCTGCGTGATAGCTCCAACCATCGAGAAGGCCCCTACGGTGGCCCGATCGAAAATCGCACCCGACTTCTGCTGGAGGTGATTGAAGCCGTATCCGGAGTGTTCGGTTCCGAGAACGTCGGTGTTCGACTGAGCCCCCTCAACAGCTTCCAGAGCATGAAGGACAGTGATCCGGTCGGTCTGGTTACCTGGCTCGCCAAGCGCCTGAACGACTACGGCCTGGCCTTTGTTCATTTGATGCGCGGCGACTTTTTCGGGGAACAGCAAGCGGACGTCATTACTCCGGTCCGCGAACACTTCAAGGGCAAGTTGATCCTCAACATGGGCTACACCGGTGAAGAAGCAGAACAAGCCATCGAATCCGGACTGGCCGACGCTGTCGCCTTTGGCGTGCCCTTCATTGCCAACCCGGACCTCCCGGAGCGCCTGAAGCTTGGCGCCGAGCTCAACGAAGCAGATCCGGCGACTTTTTACTCCCAGGGTGCGGAAGGGTATATTGACTACCCTTACCTTGAAAGAGTTAGCTGAAGCATAATGTCGAGAGGGGGGGCTGTTAGCCCCCTTTTTCGTTGCGCAGAACACATGACCTTTGAAAGCGCGATCTCCTTTCTTGTTTCTTCCAGTCTGAGGCCCTAGTGTCCCATCTGTGGCGGCGACTTCTCTGGCCGGTTAGACCGCTTTCAGGTGCCGCCCGCAGGGCGAGGTGGTCATGATTTCGTGCCAGCGATCCCGCAGCAGGCGCTCGAGGTGGTCCCGAATCCAGACAATGCCGGGATCCCGGTCATGGCGGGCGTGCCAGACCAGGTACATGCTGGTGGGATCAACCTCAAAGGGCAGCTCTCCCATCCAGAGCCCGTTCACAAAACCGCAGTCCTGACTGATGAGTTCCGGCACCGCCGCAATCAGGTTTGTCTCCCGAAGCACCTGCGGCACAATGGAGAAATGGTTGACGGTGGCGGCAATCCGGCGGCTTTGTCCCTTCTGGTCCAGGTAGCTGTCCACGAAACCATGGGCGTCGCCCGACATGGACACCAGCAAATGCCGGGCCTCCAGGAATTCCTCCATGGTGATCGGCTTACCCGCCAGCGGATGTCCTTCGCGCATCGCCAGCACGTAGCCACCCTCAAACAACCAGGTGCTCCGCAGGCTGTGGTCGTGCTGGTTCAGAACGCCAACCGCCAGGTCCACGTGGGCTTCGCGCAGATCGTCGTAGGTGCCATCGGGCGTGTACGGGACCGCGTGCAGGTCGACACCGGGCGCCTCCCGCTCCAGCAATTCGATTAACTGGCGCCAGACCATCTCAACGATCACGTCGTTAGCGGCGATGCGAAACTTCCGTTTGGAATTGGCGGGGTCGAACTGAGTGGCTGAAACCGCGTTGGTTAGCGCGTACATGGGCCCGCCTACCTGGTCCCACAGGCTCAAGGCATAAGACGTTGGCTCGATGTTACGACCTTTGCGGACAAACAGCGGGTCGCTCCAGATCTGGCGCATCCGGGAAATTGCGTTGGATACCGCCGGCTGGGTCATGGCCAGACGCTCGGCGGCTCGGGTCACCGAGCGCTCGGTCATGATGGCGTCGAAAATATAGAGGAGTTGCAGCTCCTGGGTTTTCATCGTGGGGTACCTGAATGATGGCAGTGGGCCCGGATAAGTCTGACCAGCATTGGCGGGCAGTGCAACCGGCACACAAAACACCCTCCCATAGCAGGAGGGTGTTGATTCGAGCCGGAGTTACAGGTTGCCTTTGACGAAGGCCCGCAACTGGCCCAAGGTGCCGGCACCGGTCTGCCGGGCCACCACGCCGCCCTCGCGGAACAGCGCCAGGGTCGGAATGCTGCGGATTCCCATGCGAGCCGCCGTTTCCGGGCTGTCATCCACGTTGACCTTGGCCACTACCAGGTCATCGCCCAGTTCATCGGCGATTTCTTCAAGCATGGGGCCAACGGTCTTGCAGGGGCCGCACCAGGGTGCCCAGAAATCGACCAGGACCGGCTTGTCGTTACGACCAACGGCCGCATCAAAATTGCTGTCGTTTACTTCAACGATGTTGCTCATATCTTTTCTCCGTTTCCAGTAATGCCTGAGTCTAACCATGCGCCCTGCTCTTGCTGAAAACCAATTGTTCAGCGGTATACATGGTATTTCCCAGGGTGATGTACACCGTTTGTCAGTGACTGCCAAAGCGCTTGCTCAGCACCAGTCCGCCCCAGACCAGGGTGCGATCACCGGTACCGCTCTTGATTTCGGAGCTCTGCACACGCAACACGTAGCTCAGCTCCATGTTGTCCCAGAGCGTGTAGGTGTAACCGGCCCAGACTTCCGCTAGCAGCGCATTTAGATCATTGGCACTGAATCAATAGACAGTGCAATGGCGGAAGCGGACTCACCAGCCAGGCTGACAGACGACGCCACAGCAAAACCGAGTGCAAGAGCGAGTGAAAGGGAACGCATGGCCAACTCCAGTGCTTCAATTGTGTGAATCAAGTTGGCGGCTATTTTTCGGATGACGGGCGCGGCAGACTAATCAAGAGATGGCATCCTCAACATCACAGATAGTGATGCATAGGTGCTTATACCGCCTTTTTCAGGCTAATTCCCTGAGTCTCCCTTCTAAGAATAATTATAGAAACCACACCTTAACTAATGATCTATAAATATTTTTTATTTTTAATCTCGGAGTCCTAAAACGTTCTGGTGAACGTTTCGGCAGCAAAAAACGCTTTATTATAATTTGAGATGATATGTTCCATATTGTTTCGGAATTATTCAGATCGTCTCCCCAGCCCCATACTTCTCCCCATCAACTGCCGACCACCCAGGCAGTTCCGATGAAAGCGTTGACTCATTCAAACTCAGGAGAAGATGTTATGCGTAAAGTTGCACTGGTAACCCTCGCCTCACTCATCGCGGTAGCGGCTATTCCTGCCCACGCGACTCTGGCAGATCGCAAATCCGATGAACCGGGCGTCGAAGCCCCTCAGCCGGCCCCCTATAGCGGACAGGTTGTTATCCGCGGCGAAGTGAAGTCCAAAAGCCACGGTTAAGCGTTAGAAGTTTCATTTGCGTCTTGGCACCAGGGACGGTGCGTTTTTGGTTTCGAAGCAACGCGTAAGCCTCCCGAGCGATCTCCTTATATCGGTTACTCCGAAGCTCACTTTCGGTTGCCGCAGCCAAAAAATGTAATCTCGTCGTTGTTCGCCAGGTATACGGGGCAAACGTCATCGCGGTACCTGTGAGCAGCTTGCACTTCGCTGATCAGAATTTTCGTGGGGTGCGCACTCCGTTTTCATGCAACAAACGCGCGGCTGGCGGACCCGACAGCGCAACAAAACCCGGCGAAACACACGCCAGGCACCGCCAAACAGTTCGGCAAAAAATCTGGCACGTAGTCGGGCATTGTCACGTTCGATTTCACGGATTTTCGGATCCGGGTTATGGAAGGCCATTGCATCTTCTCCCTACTCTCTGAAAGCTTAGCAAAATCGAGGCAATGGTGGCGACAGCCACTACAGCGACTGATGCAAAAGGTCGAGCTGGGAATCGCCCACCAGTGTTCGTTCGCGCTCAAAGATCAGCCAGGTTCGGACTCGGCTCTCTATCTGATTTCTGTTGCGACAAATCCAGGTATAGCGGCCGGCAGGATCAGAGACACATTCCATCTGTGCGCCGTGTTTGCGGGCAATCGCCATGTGTCGCTTAAATGTCCGGTCAGGCATGTTGGAATAGCGCTTTCGGATCTCATCTGAAGTCAGATCAGCGTTATCCAGCACAGTGGTAATGAGCTCAAGGGTGGTCTTGAAATCGCGGTACATAGACTCTCTGGGTGCGTCATGCCAACAAGTGGCACGAGCTTCCGACGGTGCCAGTTTCTGGCGTAGCCTGGGCACGCCGGAGCGGGCGCCAATTATAGCGATGCCAGCTGTTGGCACAAGTATTGAGCCAAGCCAAACTCTGGCATAGCCATCGTTCCCATTTGACACTTTCCCATGCTGGCACCAAGCTCCAAGAGCACCACTTAATTGAACTCAAGTCCGGAGCTGACCATGAGCAATCTCGCGCCCGACACTGAAATGGATTGCCCCATCACCGATGAATGTGGCGCCATAGCCCAGCTCCTTCAGCCCAGAAACCGTGACCTCGGGGGCTTTTCGGTAAGGCGGGTTCTGCCGGTAATTGGCCGGAAAATGATCGGACCATGGATCTTTTTTGATCATATGGGGCCGGCCCATTTTGCGGCCGGGGATGGCATTAACGTGCGCCCTCACCCCCATATTGGCATTGCGACCGTCACCTACCTGTTTGAAGGTGAAATCCTGCACCGTGATTCGTTGGGCAGCCTGCAACCGATTCGCCCCGGCGATATTAACCTGATGGTGGCCGGGCGCGGAATTGTCCACTCGGAGCGGGAGCGCCCGGAAATCAAAGCCTCCGACCACACGCTCCACGGATTGCAATTGTGGCTGGCGCTGCCCGAGACATACGAAGAAACAGAACCGGCGTTCTATCATTATCCCGGCGACACCGTGCCATCAGTTTCCGTGGATGGCGTTCAGGTACGGGTAATGATGGGAACCGCTTTCGGTGCCGCGTCGCCGGTCAAGACCTTTGCCGATACCCTATACATTGAGGCATGGCTGAAACCGGGGCAAAAACTGACTCTGCCTGATGCCGAGGAACGAGGATTGTACGTTGCCAAAGGGAAGCTGCGGGCAGGCGGAACGGAGGTGCATGAATATTCCATGGCCGTTTTGGCGGCTCACGAGGGCGTTACGGTTGAGGCGATTGAAGATACCCGGCTCGCCCTTGTTGGCGGCGAACCACTGGGTCGACGGTTTATTGAATGGAATTTTGTGTCCAGCCGTAAGGAGCGTATCGAACAGGCCAAGGATGACTGGCAGAACCGGCGTTTTCCCATCGTGCCTGGCGATGAAGAAGACTATATCCCGTTACCTGGCTAGAACCATCGCCCAACCCGTGAGGCGTACTGGGTGTAGTCGTCACCGAATAACGCCCGCATGTGTCGTTCCTCGGGTTTGATCTGGAAGCGATTCATGTACAGCATGAACAGTGGCAGTAACAGAGCGGCAAATACACTGCCCAGGTACAGACTCCAGGCAATCAGCATCAGCAGAAAGCCGAGGTACATGGGGTTTCTGGTGTAACGGTAAACCCCGTCAACCACCAGACTGGCAGACTGATGGGGTGTACGAGGATCCACGGTGGTGCCTGCCGAGCGAAACGCCAGAACACCTGCCAGGGCAATACCGGCCCCTGCCAGCAACACCGCTGTGCAAAGGATGAGCCTGCCCGGGACGGCAAAGTAGCCAGACGGCAACAGCCTCGAAATAGCCCACATGGCCGCCCCGAAAAGGATAACCAGAACAACGGGTGGAACCTTGAGTTCAAGTGCTTTCACTATTTGTGTTCGTCCCTGAGAACGTTTGGCTACGCTGGTATGTCTGAATGGATGCCCAAGGCTGAGTTTACGGCGTCCCGAATCTCGCGATATCGCTCCGGATTGCTGATCAGTGTATCCAGATTGTCCTCAGGGAACATCTCTTTCAGCTTGGATCTGGCGGATTCTCCGGCAAATACCGCCGGGAACAATTGCTCCAGCGCACGCAGCATCACCTCAGGTGACACCGAGGCGCCAGGCGACGCCCCAAGTATTGTGCCGTAGGTTCTATCCTTCGAAACGATAATCTCTGTGCCCATCTGCAGATCCCCATCCTTGATAATCTGAACCCGCTGGCCCGCCTCAATAGGCTTCCAGTCAAACCTTGAGCTCAGGCCCGGAGCGAATTTCTCCAGCGACTCCAGCATGCTTTTCTCGCCTTTGAAGGTCTCAGAAACCAGGTATTTCACCAGAGCGAAATGCTCTATCGCGACGCTCAGCAACCCGGGGATATCGTGCAGGCGCATGGCCTTCAGATAATCAATGAATCCGCGCCCTTTTTCCAGAACGGGCTTGAATGAGGCAAATGGGCCGAACAGCAAATAATGCTTACCATCAGCCACCCGCAGGTCCAGATGCGGCACGGACATTGGAGGTGCGCCAACCTCCGCCTTGCCGTAGGTTTTTGCGCGATATTGGCGGGCCTGCTCTTCGGTAATTTCCGCCTGCAGAAAACGCCCGCCCACCGGAAAACCGGTGAACCGCCGGGCAAACGGTAAATGACTTTTCTTCAGAATGGGGAACGCACCCCCGCCAGCGCCAACAAACAGTATGTCGGCCCGGTGTTGAACGGCAGCACCCCGGGTTTGCGTTTCTACCAGCCAGCTCCCCGCCGGGTTTCGGTGCACCCGCTTTACATGGACGCCATACTCAATTTTTACGCCCAGCTCCTTCGTCGCGTATTCCGCCATCTGTTCAGTCAGGGCACCAAAATTCACATCGGTTCCCGTTTCCACAACGGTCGCTGCCATTTTTTCGTTCCGGGGCCGGCCGTCCATGGTGTAGGGAATCCAGCTCTTGATCTCGTCAAACTCCTCGGAAAAGCGCATGCGCTCAAAAAAATGGTGAGCGGACATTTCCTTGAAGCGTAGCTTGAGTTCCTCGATGGACGGCTCGGAGACCAGGGTGCAATGGCGGGTCTGGTTGATGAAGCTAGTGGGCTCTTTTATCGCACCTTTTCGAACAAGGTAGGCCCAGAACTGCTTGGCAACGTTGAACTGGGCATGGATTTTCAAGGCTTTCTCCACCGAGATTACCTCGCCATCCACCGGCGTATAGTTAAGCTCGCAGTTGGCCTCGTGGCCCGTGCCGGCATTGTTGAAAGACCAGGAGTTGCCTGCGCCCGGGCTGTCCAGTCGCTCCAGAATGGTGATATCCAGTTCGGGCGCCAGTTCCTTCGCCAGGGTGGCAAAAGTGGTTCCCATTATTCCTGCGCCGATCACGATCACATTCATATGCCTGCCCACCAGAGTCCGTTTAATGAAGCTATTCAATAGAGTACCTGTATTGACGTTAGCATGCTTGCGGCCAACACGGGAAATTCATCGGTGTGGCACAGTTAAATAAAAATCCGCATTCTGGGTCTACCCGACGGATGCAGTTTACGTTAAGGTAAAGGCAAGCCTGGAATGATCCACACCAGATTTCCCCAGGTTGTCTACAATGACATTAACGACACGCCCACAAGGCGTGTTTTGTTTCCTCAGGCCAACACCCCAGGAAGAGGACTATGACAACAACAAAATCGAAAGTTGTGTATTCCCCCTCGTTCACCGATGGTGCGGAATTCAGTATTCCCACGTTCAAGCTCCTTAAGCAGGATGGCAAGCTCTATAAGAGCGCCAAAGCGCCGGATCTTGAAAAAGAGAAAGCCCTTCGCATCTACCGGGCCATGGTCACCACCCGGATTCTCGATGAGCGTATGCTTGCTGCCCAGCGCCAGGGGCGTCTGAGCTTCTACATGCAGTGTACCGGTGAAGAAGCCGCCGTGATCGGCAGCGCCGCCGCGCTGGATGATAACGACATGATCATGGCGCAGTACCGGGAGCAAGGCGCCCTCGCCTACCGCGGTTTTTCCATCGACGAATTCATGAACCAGCTTTTCGGCAATGAGCTTGATTACGGTAAGGGCCGGCAAATGCCCGTGCACTACGGCTCGAAAAAGCTGAATTACATGACCATCTCTTCGCCCCTGGCCACCCAGATTCCCCAGGCCACCGGCTATGCCTATGGCCAGAAGCTGGCGGGAGACGGCCACTGCACCATCACCTATTTTGGCGAAGGCGCCGCGTCCGAGGGTGACTTTCACGCGGCCCTGAACATGGCTGCAGTCCATCGCGTACCCGTCATCTTCCTGTGCCGGAACAACGGTTATGCCATTTCCACCCCCGCAGCCGAACAGTTCGCAGCCGATGGCGTAGCACCCAGAGCCTATGGCTACAAGATGGACGTTATCCGGGTAGACGGTAACGACGTACTGGCCATGTATGAAGCCACCAGAGCCGCCCGGGAGCTGGCCGTCAAACACAATCGACCGGTATTGATCGAGGCCATGAGCTACCGCCTTGCGGCCCACTCCTCCTCCGACGACCCGTCCGGTTATCGCAGCAAAGACGAGGAAGCGGTATGGCGCGAGAAAGACCCGATCCTGCGCATGCGCCTGTGGCTGGAAAGCAAGAAATGGTGGAGTGAGGACGACGAAAAACAGTTCCAGGAAACCATGCGCCGGGAAGTGCTGGAAACCATGAAGCGGGCCCAGAAGCGTCCGCCACCAGCCCTCGAAACTCTGGTTACCGATGTCTACGACGAAGTACCTCCCATGCTGGCCGAGCAGTTTGAGAAACTGAAGGCTCACATACGTCGATATCCGGATGAGTACCCAAAGAGCGCCGAACACGTTAAGGGAGGAGCGTGAGATGACCAAGATGAATATGCTCCAGGCCATCAACAATGCCCTGGATACCGCCATGGCGGCCGATGACAAAGTGTTGTGTTTCGGCGAGGACGTGGGCGTTTTTGGCGGCGTGTTCCGCGCTACCAGTAATCTTCAACAGAAATACGGCAAGTCCCGCTGTTTCAACACACCGCTGGTGGAACAGGGCATCATCGGTTTTGCCAACGGTCTGGCCGCCCAGGGCTCTGTGCCGGTGGCGGAAATCCAGTTTGCCGACTACATCTTCCCGGCCTTCGATCAGATCGTGAACGAATCGGCAAAATACCGCTATCGCTCCGGCAACCTCTTTAACGTCGGTGGCCTGACCATTCGTGCACCCTACGGTGGTGGCATTGCCGGCGGCCTTTATCATTCGCAATCCCCGGAAGCCTATTTCGCACACACCCCGGGCCTCAAAATCGTGGTGCCCCGCAACCCCCATCAGGCCAAGGGCTTGCTGTTGGCTGCCATCCACGACCCCAACCCGGTACTGTTCTTTGAACCCAAGCGCCTGTACCGCGCGTCTGTGGGCGAGGTGCCAGATGAAGATTATCGCCTGCCTCTGGGTGAAGCCGAGATCACCAAGGAAGGCACTGACGTGACCATTCTTGGCTGGGGCGCCCAGATGGACGTGATAGACCAGGCGGTTGAGCGCGCTGAGAAGGAAGGCATTTCCTGCGAGGTGATTGACCTCCGGTCGATCCTGCCCTGGGATGTGGAAACCGTGGCCAATTCCGTGCTCAAAACCGGGCGCCTTGTGATTACCCACGAAGCTCCTCTCACTGGCGGCTTTGCCGGCGAAATTGCAGCGACCATTCAGGAGCGCTGCTTCCTGTACCTGGAATCTCCCATTGCGCGGGTAACCGGGATAGACACCCCCTTCCCGCTGGTGCTTGAGAAGGAGCACTTGCCGAATCACCTGAAGGTCTACGAGGCCATCAGGGAAAGCGTGGAATTCTAGGCGGATATCAGGACAGGAGAACAAGCATGAGTGATTTTATTCTGCCCGATATCGGCGAAGGTATCGTGGAATGTGAACTGGTCAAATGGCTGGTAGCCGAAGGCGACGTCATCGAGGAAGACCAGCCGGTGGCTGAAGTAATGACCGATAAGGCACTGGTTGAAATACCAGCACCCTACAAGGGCCGGGTTACCCGTCTCTATTACCAGGAAGGCGATATCGCGAAGGTGCATGCGCCACTGTTCGAGTTGGTGGATGAGAATGGTGAGGCCGGGGCGCCGGCACCAGCAAGCGCTGAAGAGTCGTCGCAGGTAGACGCTGCCCCGGAAGCTGTAGCCAAAGCGGAACCCGCACAAGGCGGGGACGATAACGCGACTGAAGACTTTATTTTGCCCGACATCGGTGAAGGGATTGTCGAGTGCGAGGTGGTTGAATGGCGCGTCGCCGAGGGCGACGAAATCGAAGAAGATCAGCCGGTGGTGGACGTGATGACCGATAAGGCCATGGTTGAGATCACCGCCCCCAAGGCCGGCCGAATCACCAAGCTCTACCACGAGCAGCAATCCATGGCGCGGGTGCATTCACCGCTGTTTGCCTTCATCCCGCGGGATCGTGAAGAGGCTCCTCAGCCAAAGAGTGAATCCAGGCCGTCGGCGGACGCCGCGCCCACAAAAGCGACACCGGTGGCAACCGGCGCCCGGGCCCGGATTCCAGCAAGCCCGGCGGTCCGTCGGTTGGTGCGCGAGCACGAGCTGAACCTGGGCGACATTGCCGGTTCCGGCAAGGATGGCCGGGTGCTTAAGGCAGATGTTCTGGCGCATTTGGAACAGCCCAAATCAGAGCCCAGCGCCACCGAACGTCAGGTTGACCCCGGCACGGCGCCTCGCCGCCACGCCGAAGGTGATCAGCAAATCCGCGTGGAACCGATCAAAGGCATGAAAGCGGCCATGGCCAAGGCGATGGTTCAGTCGGCAACCACCATCCCTCACTTTATCTACAGTGAGGATATTGATGTAACCGACTTGCTCAGGCTTCGGGAACAGCTGAAGCCGGAGGCTGAAGCCAAAGGCACCCGGCTAACGCTCATGCCATTCTTCATGAAGGCCATGGCCCTGGCTGTTCAGGAATACCCGGTATTGAACAGTCAGTTGAACGAGGACGTGACCGAAATCCACTACCTGCCCCACTGCAACATTGGCATGGCGGTAGATGGCAAAGCTGGCCTGGTGGTGCCCAACGTCAAGCACGTTGAACAGCTCACCCTGCTGGGTATCGCCGAGGAAATCGCCCGGTTGACTGAGGCCGCCCGTTCCGGACGTGTCAGCCAGGATGATCTCAAAGACGGCACCATCACCATTTCCAATATCGGCGCATTGGGCGGCACCTACGCAGCGCCCATCATCAACGCACCGGAAGTGGCGATTGTGGCGCTGGGCCGCACCCAGAAGCTACCGCGTTTCGATGCCAATGGTCAGGTGGTTGAGCGGGCGATCATGACGATCAGCTGGGCCGGCGATCACCGCATTATTGACGGCGGTACCATCGCGCGGTTCTGCAACCTCTGGAAGAGCTACCTGGAGTCGCCCCAGACCATGCTGTTACATATGGGCTGACGGGCAGTGATGGAGCAGGAAAAGCATCTTCAGCAATTCTATATACCGGAAGAGCAGTCGATCTACCTGCTCAGCCACGATGATGCCAAGAAGCTCAAGGACTGGGTGGCGCTTTGCGTTGCCCAGCTCCGGCAACTGGGTTACCGGGACGTTGAACTGATTGGCAAGGGCGCCTATGGCTTTGTGTTTGCCGGCCGGTTTCCCGGCCTGGATACGCCGGGGCCGGAACATGTGTTCAAGTTTACCCGCATCAACCTGCCCCAGCACCTGCAGGATCGTCTGGAAGACGAAGCCTTCATTCTGGAGCAGGTGCATCACCCCAGAGTACCGCGACTAATCGCTTTCCAGCGCGCCAACAACCAACCTATCCTGGTCATGGAACGAGCCGCAGGGCTCAATCTGGAGGAAGTCTCGCTGCAGGAAGGCCGTCTGAAGCCCCGGCTTATTATTCGGATAGCGGACCAGTTGGCGGATATTCTGCGCTGCCTGCGCCGGGAAACCGGGCCCGCCGGCCGTCCGATTGTTCATGGTGACATCAAACCGTCCAACCTGGTGTTTGACGCCCGCACCGAGAACATTGCCTTGATTGACTGGGGGTCCTCGGTGTTCGCCCAGCTGGATGCCAATCAACAGTTCGTCACCGCCAATGTGATGGAACTGATGTCGGATAACCTGCAGCAAACCAATGCCAGACTGGGCGATGTCTATTTTATCGGCGAGGAGCAGCTGAACGGCGGGCTCTCCTCGCCCCGCTTTGATGAACAGGGGGCTGCCGGAACCCTGTATGCCCTCGCCTCTGCCCAATCCTGTCGGTTTGGGCACCGGGCGATTCCAGCTGCGTCTCTGGGGCTTCCCATGGAATTTGCCCGAATGCTTGATGGCATGCTGTCGCCCGACCCGGAGACTCGCCGCAAGGCTGGTGATTACTACTTGCGGGAAATGCCCCGAATGGCCCGCACGGTGATGATTGACCTGCCGGCACGGCCGACCACTCCGCAGGTGCCGGTATGGGTGCGGGCGTCCGGGCAGGAAATTGATACCGTGGTATACAGTTCCCGGAAGTCGTTTTTGCGGGAGGAAGGTGCCCCGGAGACCCTGAGTGATGTGAACGACGTCCAACTCGACCGCTACTACAAAAACTTCATGCAGGGCATGGGGGAAACCGAGAAAGCGTTTCTGGCGGCGGTCAGTCGGCTCGGGCGCTACCCTGTGGAAGGAGGCCTGGCGGTACGCTGGGAAACCGACGGTATCTATATCGATACCTCTCTGAACCTGCATGATCCGACGTTGAAATCGGCCTTTGTCCAGGCCGTCAATAACATGGTATACCTGGCCCAGGCCATCTACCGCAAAGGGATATTCAAAAGCTGCCTGTTCAACGCCCGTAACACCCTGCACATTGATCGTGAAGATCCGGGCAAGCCGTTTCTCGTCTCCCCCGGCATGAATCTGCACTACGAAGTGAGCGCAGCACCGGAAGTGGAAGATGAAAGCCGCGTGCATTCCTATTTTGAGGATGGACCAGACCCGGAAGAATTCCTGGTATTGCCCGAGACGATTATCCGGGCACTGGAACGTCTGAACGACATCCACCACACCGGCATGATCATCTTCGAAGCCCTGCCCCGGCACCTGAAGATCCACAGCCATTACCGGCTGCTGGACCCCGAGCGGGAACCGGAATTCCGGGAGCTGCTGGACGAGATCCTGTCTGCGGTGGAGCAGATCACCGGGCTTGGCGTGTCCGGGTATATGAAAATGCCCTACAAAGACACCCGGTTCTTTCCGCACATCGAGCGGCTGCCCGACCGGTACTACCCTCGAAACCCGCGAGCCGAGAGCGTTAACTGACCGCCCGGAAAAGCTGGCGCCGGGCACGAACCACATCTGCCATAATCGACAGGGCAATCTCGGCCGGTGTCTTGCTGCCGATATCCAGCCCCACCGGCATATGAATACGCTGAATCTCGGCCTCAGTGAGCCCACCACTGCGTCTCAACCGTTCCGCCCGGGCTTTCGACGTGCGCATTGAGCCCATGACGCCGATATAGCCCGCTGGCGTTTTGACCGCGGCCATCATCGCCAGATCATCAATCCTTGGATCGTGCGTGGTGGCCACTACGGCCGTCGAGGGCGTACAGACACCGTCTTTGCCGAGGTATACGGAGGGCAGCTGAGCAATAAACTCGACACCTTCGGGCAAATCGAGTGTGCCTGCAATGTCTTCCCGTGGGTCGCAAAGCACCACCTCATAACCCAGACCCAGAGCAAACCGGGCGCAGGCGTCCGCTACTGTTGAATATCCGGCCAGGATCAATTGTGCGACGGGTGCGACGACAATCTTTATGGTCTCGCTTCCCTGCTCCCAAACGACTCGGCTGCCGTGATCATCGACAGGGTTGAGGCTGGCGCTACCACGAGCCAGGTCTACTTCCCGCTCCAGGGCTTCACCATTTGAAAGCCCATTCAACAGGGTCCGCAGCTGATCGACAAAAGGTGACTCCGGAGATCGCTTTTCCACCAGTACTTCCAATGCACCCCCACAGGGCAGCTTTACGCTTGGATTGCGGTTTTCCTCGCTGGCGCCACCATATCTAATGACAACGGATGACAAGGTATATTCCCCCTGCATCAGTCGATCCAGGAAATCCTCTTCAACACAGCCGCCGGACAATGAGCCCACATGCGCTCCGTCGGCTTTCGCTACCATCATCGCTCCGGGTTCCCGGGGGGAAGAGCCGAACGTGGAGAGCACGGTGCACAGCCAGATCGTGTGCCCCTGCTCCAGCCAGTCAATGGCCTGCTGTATAACGCGATAATCGAGATTCTGCATGCTTGGTCTGCCAAAACTGCCGGGGATGCTCTGCCCGTTCTGTGCCTGATGGGTTGTGACAGTACCAGCAACCTCCGCAACATCCTACGGGCACCTTGCGCCAACTTGTTAACCACTTCATAGGCGCAACTATTAATCCCTGATACCTTGAAGGCACTCGGTAACAATATGTAAACAACAATACCAAAGAGCCTCTGGAGGGATTCGCCATGAAACGCTCACCGTTGCAGGGACGCTGCAAAACTACCGTGCAAGGCATGGCCCTTATCTCAAGCATAGCCATCTGTGGCTGGGCCCAGGCAGCCTCTCCCACCCATACCGTCTTTGCTGCGGAAAATGCGCTTTATGGGTCCGGTTACGATATCGGCACGGCCGACGGCTGGATAGACTCCAAGCTGCGAACTGCCATTCGTCAGTATCAGTCCGATCGCCCAGAACTCTCAGCAAGCGGAAATCTGGATTCAGCCACGCTCAAATCCCTTGGTGTGGAGGCGGCTCCGACCCTGACGATCCAGAGCAATTCTGTCGCTTCCCGGTCTGCCGCTCGCGATCAGCTCGGACTTGCCGCAAACTCTCGGCCTCCCGCCCGCTCCGTGGCCGCTGTCGCATCTGAGCCCAAGCCGGAACCGGCCCCCGAAATTCAGGAGCCGGAACCAGAAACCGTCGAGCCGGAGGTCGTGGATACTACGGAACCGCGAGAAAATCAGGTGGCGGCCGTGGAGCTGGCAGAACAATCGCTCCCCGCAGAAAACCCTGAACCAAATCCGGATGAAAACACGCCAGAACAGCATGTTATGGAGCTTTCTTCATCCGTTTCCGAAAGTTATCGAACGCCAGTCACCGCAGATCAGGAGCCGGCAGAAGTTGTCGAGGTGGTCACTGGTGATAACGAAGAGCTGATCGCCCAATTACCTACCGAGCCCACCGCAGCGGGCCCGGACGAGCCGCTCGCCGTTGAAGAAGAACCGGAACCCGTGATTATTGATGCGCCAGTGGCAAACGCCAGCAAGCCGGTTGCTAACCAGGAAGCAAAGGCCGAACCGCGCCCACAGAGCAGCGGCGGTTTCTTCTCCTGGCTATTTGATTTCTTTTTCGGCTGGATAGCCTGATTTTGAAGGCGGCAGGCTCAGTCCTGCCGCTTCATGCGCTCCACATCAGCTTTCGCATCTCTCAAGAAGGATTCAACCGTCTCTCCGGGCAGCAGTAATTGCTGTTCGATCATCGAATCCCGCCAGTCTGATTCTTCAAAAATGCAGCGATACTCGTTGGGAAATTCCACATACAGGCGCTTGAAGTACTCCCGCGCGAGCACCTTGTTGGGCTCCTTGCGGCGCGACTGCAGGACTGCCATGTTGTACAGGGCACCGGCCCGGATGCGATCCGGCTGGCTTTCATCCTGATAGATCTTATCCAGTCGGCCCAGCACTTCCTTCAAGCCGGTTAACCGGTATTCTTTGAGGATCTCCGCCGCAGACTCCATTACCCGGTCCTCACCGTGCGTGCACGGAGAATTGGCGTGGTCCTCAACATACTGGTCCACCGCCCGCTCCACTTCATGGCGATGCTTATGGTCCTGCTTCTGTTCATACACAAAGCCGGTGCCCACGCCGGTGGCAATGGTGCCCGGCATACAACCGCTGACCAGGCCCGAGCCCAGCGCGATTGCGCTCACCAGCCACACAGCTTTAAGAGATTGCGTGTTTGTCATCTGGTCATCCCTGATGGAGTGGAATACGTAGGTTACAATTGAAATGTGCTGAGTTACACAAGGTAACCGTCCTGCCGCGGCAGAACCGTGATCCTTGTTCTAAAACTGAAAAGGAGTGAACGAATGGCCAATACCAAAGCATACGCCGCCACTGCACCGGATTCCGGCCTGGCCCCCTACGCCATTGATCGCCGGGAGCTCCGTGCAGACGACGTTGCGATCGAGATCGACTACTGCGGTGTCTGCCACAGTGACCTCCACACCGTTGAAAATGACTGGGGCGGCTCAAAATATCCGGTCATTCCGGGCCACGAAATTGTTGGCCGGGTCACCGCCGTTGGGCCCGAGGTCAGTCACTTCAAAGCCGGTGACCTGGTAGGTGTAGGCTGCATGGTGGACAGCTGTCGCAGTTGTTCCGCCTGCGACTCCGGCCTGGAGCAGTACTGTATTGAAGGCTCCACCATGACCTACGGCAGCCTGGACCGCCACGATGGCTCGGTCACTCACGGCGGCTATTCCGAGCGGACTGTTGTCAGCGAACGCTTTGTCGTCCGGGTGCCGGAAAAGCTCGACCCGGCCAGTGCGTCTCCCATTCTGTGCGCGGGCATCACCACCTATTCTCCACTCAAGCACTTCAAGGTGGGCAAAGGTCACAAGGTTGGCGTGCTCGGTATGGGTGGCCTCGGCCACATGGGCGTAAAATTTGCCAAAGCGCTGGGCGCCGAAGTCACAATTTTCACTCGCTCAGAAGCGAAGGTGGCGGAAGCGAAGAAACAGGGTGCGGACCACGTCATCATCTCCACCGACAAGGAGCAGATGAAAGCCGCCGCCGATTCTTTCGATTTTCTGCTCGACACCATTCCGGTGGCCCACGATCTCAATCCGTACCTGAAATGCCTCAAGTACGACGGCACGCATATCCTCGTGGGTTTGCTCACACCAATTGAGCCCGCCCTTCAGGCCGGCCTGCTGGTGACCAAGCGCCGTGTGGTGGCCGGTTCTCTCATTGGTGGTATGCCGGAAACCCAGGAAGTTCTGGATTTCTGCGCTGAGCACGACATTACCTGCGATATCGAGATGCTGGATATCCGAAACATCAACGAAGCCTACGTTCGCATGAAGAAAGGCGATGTGAAGTACCGCTTCGTCATTGATATGAAAACGTTGAAAGAAGGCTAGTCTCCCTCCCCTTGCCCGGGTGCCCAATGTGTCGCCCGGGCAGTCTTTGACAATCCGCTAATAACCAATCCGGTTGCAAAGGTTTAGCATGGGTCTATCGTTACCCTATAAACCCCTGGAAATTGTCCATGACCTTTGCACGCATTGCCGGAACCGGTTCCTATCTGCCGGACAACATCGTTACCAATCGCGACCTGGAACAGAAGGTGGAAACCTCTGACCAGTGGATTCGCGAACGAACCGGTATCGAGCAACGGCATATTGCCCTGCCCGGACAAAGCACGGTGGATCTTGCTGAGCAAGCGGCCCTGAACGCCATTGAAGCCGCCGGTATTGAAACCACCGATATTGATCTGATTGTTTTTGCCACCACCACGCCAGACAAGGTGTTCCCCAGTTGCGCCTGCATCCTGCAGGCCCGGCTGGGTATTCAGGGCTGCCCTGCCTTTGATATCCAGGCGGTATGCAGCGGCTTCGTCTATGCCCTGGCCACGGCAGAGAAGTTCATCCGCACCGGTTCAAGCAAGAAGGCGCTGGTGATTGGCGCTGAGGTGTTTTCCAGGATTCTGAACTGGGAAGACCGCACCACTTGCGTGCTTTTTGGCGACGGCGCCGGTGCGGTTGTGCTTGAGGCCAGTGAGGAGACCGGCATTCTGTCTACTCATCTGCACGCCGATGGCCGGTATGAAGAGTTACTGCACGTCCCCTGCGGCATTGCTAACGATTTCGATGCGGTAAAAGCCGGCCAGGCGTTTGTGGAAATGAAAGGCAACGAAGTCTTCAAGGTGGCGGTGAACACGCTCGGCCGGATTGTCGATGAAACCCTGGAAGCCAACCAGATGCAGAAATCCGAGATCGACTGGCTGGTTCCGCACCAGGCCAACTTACGGATTATCGCTGCCACGGCCCGCAAGCTGTACATGCCGATGGATCAGGTGGTGGTGACTGTCAATCGTCATGGCAATACGTCGGCGGCATCCATCCCGTTGGCGCTTGATGAAGCCGTCCGCGATGGTCGAATCCAGCGTGGGCAGGTAGTTCTGCTGGAAGCCTTTGGCGGCGGCTTCACCTGGGGGTCGGCACTGCTACGCTATTAATTACAGGCCCCTATATGCCAAACAAGCCTTTTAATATTTATTTTTAATATTTTTCGTTCTTAAAACATTTTGTTAGATTGCTCCTCAGATTAGAACCATAATTCTGAGGAGCTCGTTATGAAGCAACTGTTCAAGGGAATCGCGCTCGGCGCCGCCCTGCTCTCCGCCCAACCGGTACTGGCTGCAGACCGGGAGCTGCTCAACACCTCTTACGACATCGCTCGCGAACTGTTCGCTGCCTACAACGAAGAGTTCAAAAAGCACTGGCAGGAAAAAACCGGCGAAACGGTCGAAATCAAACAGTCCCACGCAGGTTCATCCAAGCAGGCGCAGGCCATTATCCAGGGCCTGAAAGCGGATGTTGCGACGTTCAATCAGGTAACCGACATCGACATCCTGCACCAGCGCGGTCGCCTGATTCCTGAAGACTGGGCCGATCGCCTGCCGAACAACAGCTCGCCTTATTACTCAACCATGGCGTTCCTGGTACGCGAGGGTAACCCAAAGAATATCGAGAACTGGGACGATCTTGTTCGCGAAGACGTTCAACTGGTGATGCCGAACCCTAAGACCTCTGGAAACGGTCGTTACACCTACCTTGCCGCTCTGGGCTACGCCCAGGACCAGTTTGGCGACGATCAGGAAAAAATTGATCAGTTCATGGCGGACCTGCTCGGTCAGGTACGCGTTTTTGACAGCGGCGGTCGTGGTGCCACCACCACATTCGTTGAGCGCGGCATCGGTGATGTCCTGCTGACCTTCGAGTCGGAGGTTCTGAACATTGCAGACCGTTTCGAGAACGGTGAATACGTGGCTGTTACGCCGAAGGTAAGCTTCCTGGCCGAATTCCCGGTGACCTGGATTGACGACTACGTTGAACAGAATGGCACCGCCGAGCTGGCCAAGGAGTACCTGGAGCACCTCTATACCGAAGACTCCCAGCGCCTGCTGGCAGGCTTCAACTACCGTGTTCACAACGACGCCGTGAAAGCCGAGAATGCCGATCGCTTCCCGGAACTGAAACTGCTGTCCATCGAAGAGATTGCCGGTGGCTGGGAAAACGCCATGAGCACCCATTTCAGCAGTGGCGGCAAGCTGGACCAGTTGCAGCGGCGCCGGTAAGAGCAAGCTATGCCCACCTCCGCTCAAGCAGGCGTCGCCCCCGTGCGGCGCCTTGGTCGTCGTAACAAACGGGTATTGCCGGGGTTCGGTCTGAGCCTCGGCATTTCGCTGTTTTTTGTCAGCCTGGTTTTGCTGCTGCCGATGACCGGGCTGGTCGTTGAAACCTCCGGCATGACCTGGGACCAGTTCTGGTTCACCATCACCGATCCGCGCGTGGTGGAGTCGTACAAGGTTACCTTATGGACGGCCCTTGCAGCGTCACTGTTCAATGGCCTGTTCGGGTTGCTGTTGGCCTGGGTGCTGGTTCGCTATGAGTTTCCGGGCAAGCGTATTGTCGACGCCGTGGTCGACCTGCCCTTTGCCTTGCCAACTGCTGTCGCCGGCATCACCCTGGCAACGCTGTTTTCTCAGAATGGCTGGTACGGCCAATGGCTGGCCAAAATCGGTGTGGAGGTTGCGTTTACACCCCTGGGCATCGTTGTAGCCATGGCATTTACCAGCATCCCGTTTGTGGTGCGTACGGTGCAGCCAGTGCTTGAGGAGCTGTCGCCAGCCGATGAAGAAGCTGCTGTTAGCCTGGGGGCATCTGACGGGCGTGTGTTCCGCAAAGTTATCTTTCCTTCGCTGTGGCCAGCCCTGGTGACCGGAATCGCCCTGTCTTTCACCCGCAGCCTGGGCGAATTTGGTGCGATTATCTTTATCGCCGGCAACACGCCCTACGTCAGCGAAGTCACCAGCCTGATGATCTTCATCCGTCTGCAGGAGTATGACTACGCGGCCGCCAGTGCCATTGCCTCGCTGGTATTGCTGGCGTCGCTGATTCTGCTGTTCTCCATCAACCTCTGGCAGGGTCGCTACCTGCGCAGGCTGGAGGGTCGATAGATGGCTGCACAAAACCGCCGTATTGGTGACCAACCCTGGGTGCGCCGCAGCCTGATCGGGCTGGCCCTCGCAATTACTCTGATCATTCTGGTGATTCCCGTAGTGGTGATCTTTACGCAAGCACTGAGCACAGGCTGGAGCGCTTTTGCCGGCAATGTCCTGGATGAATACACCCTGGATGCCATCGGCCTGACTCTGTTTGTGGCCGCACTCACGGTGCCGCTTAACCTGGTTTTCGGGACAGCCCTCGCCTGGTCGGTTACTCGGTTCCGTTTTCCCGGGCGCAAGCTGTTGATCACCCTGATCGATATTCCATTTGCGGTATCACCGGTTGTTGCCGGTCTGCTGTACCTGCTGCTCTATGGCCGGAACGGCTGGCTGGGCAGTTGGCTGAGCAACTACGACGTTCAGTTGATGTTCTCCTGGCCTGGCATCGTGATGGTCACCGTATTCGTAACCTGTCCGTTTGTGGCCAGGGAGCTGATCCCCTTGATGCAGCAACAAGGCAGCGAGGAGGAAGAAGCCGGCGTGGTGCTGGGCGCTTCCGGCTGGCGGATTTTTCGCAAGATCACACTGCCTAATATCAAGTGGGCATTGATCTACGGTGTGGTGCTGACCAACGCCCGGGCCGTGGGTGAATTCGGCGCGGTCTCGGTGGTATCCGGCAATGTTCGCGGAGAAACCAATACCTTACCGCTGCATGTTGAACTGCTTTATCAGGATTACAATATTGTCGGGGCCTTTGCCAGCGCTTCGCTGCTGGCCGGTATCGCCATCCTGACACTGATTGCAAAAGCATTTGTCGAATGGCGTCAGTCCCGAGCTGAACACGCGACGCCCGAAGAAGGAGGTGCGTGACATGAGTATCACCATTGACCAGATCAACAAGCACTTCGGCGGCTTTCAGGCGCTGAAGAATGTCTCTCTGGATATCCCCGAAGGCCAGCTCACCGCTCTTCTCGGCCCTTCTGGCTCCGGCAAAACCACCCTGCTCCGGATTATTGCCGGGCTGGAGTCTTCGGATTCCGGCCGGATCCTGTTCGGTGGTGACGATGTCAGCCAGTTACACGTTCGCGACCGAAACATCGGGTTTGTGTTTCAGCATTACGCCCTGTTCCGGCACCTGACCGTTGCCGAGAACATCGCGTTCGGCCTGGAGTCGCTCCCCAAAAAGCAGCGCCCCTCAAAGCAGCAGATTCGCCAACGGGTGGCCAAGCTGCTGGAAATGATTCAGTTGCCGGAACTGGCCAAACGCTATCCGGCACAGCTATCTGGTGGGCAGAAACAGCGTGTTGCTCTGGCTCGCGCGCTGGCAACTCAGCCTCGTATTCTGCTGCTGGATGAGCCCTTCGGCGCCCTGGATGCCAAAGTCCGAAAGGATTTGCGCCGCTGGCTGCGAGCGTTGCATGACGAGTACCACTTCACCAGCATTTTCGTGACCCACGATCAGGAAGAAGCGCTGGAGCTGTCAGACCAGGTGGTGGTTATGAGCCAGGGTCAGGTGGAACAGGTGAATTCACCGACCGGACTGTATGCCCGGCCAGAAAGCCGGTTCGTTTTCGACTTCCTGGGCCACGTCAACGTGTTGTCGGGCTTGGTGAAAGGTCAGAAACTGGTTCAGGGCGATGCCTGGGTATCCTTGCCGGGGATTCGCCAGGATCAGGAAGCCCAGCTCTACCTGCGCCCCCACGAAGTTCAGCTGTCCCGATCCCCCGCGGCCAAGGCCCGCCTGCCCCTGCGCATTGAAGCCATCAGCCTGATCGGCTCGGAAGTGCGTATTGAACTTGCCCCGGAAGGCTGGCAGAGCGATGAAATCTGGGAAATCGGCATGAGTCATGCGGAGTTTGCGCGCCAGAACCCCACCCGTGGTGAACTCTGGTACGCGGTACCAAACGTTGGCCACCTCTTTGTCGCCGACAGCGTTCAACCGAGAACAATCGACTGGCAATACACCGAGGCAGCCAACGCCAGCAATATGTGATCGGCGGTCAGGTGGTTACCCACCTGCCGTCGTCGTAACGCAGCGTCTGGTCGCCCTCCACTCGGTGCAGCCAGAGCCAGCGGTTTTCCACCAGAGCCCGGACATCCGCGTTACCCCGGATGACCGCTTCAATACGTTCCGCCGGTGCATCGATCACCACCGCAAGGCGCATTGGCTCATGGCGCCAGTGCTCACCGTCGAATACTGACTGCAACGGAAGTCCGATCCTGAGATCGACCCCATTCCCCTCGATGACACCCAGGTTGCCGCCAACCACCGAGTGCAGCAGTTTGTTGCCGGCACCGAAGATATCCGGCCTGGCAACCGAACCGAAGTACTGCAGATTAATCCAGTTTGCCACCACCATGGGCGCAGACATCAGCAGGGTCAGAACCTCTCCGGACGGGTCCTGCGACGGATCATAGTCGTGCAGGAAGCAGCGCCCCCCGAGATCCAGTGAGCGAGTAAGTGAACGGGAGCCGATCACCATCCCGGCATTGTTGGCCAGGCCCCACTCAGGCCGCACTTCCGCCCAGTTGCGCGTCCGGCGTTTGAGTTCGGCAAGCAGGTCGTCATCGTTCTTGCCATTAAGCCCAAGACTGGTGGCCCTCTCTCTGCGACAGGCCTGGCCAGCAGCCTCAAGCTTCTCAACCAGCGTATTCAGTACCCGCTGATGGCTGTCGGGTACCTGGTCCCGCCCGTAAATGGTTATTCTGTCTGTGATCGTGCAATGCTCAGCCGCCAGAGCAATGGTGCTCTCGGGCATAACAATGCCGCGCTCTGCCAGGCCCGCCCTCACCTGCCGGTCATTCAGCAGCTCGGCAGCCACTCTGGCATTTACCCCTCCATTTTTGCCGCCACAGGCTCCGCAGGCCAGACCAGCTTCGTTGGGGTTGTTGTCCGTATGGGCACCATGGCCCACCAGCAACAACACGCTGGCGAAGCCTTTGGTCAGGGACATCGCCCGCAAAAGCCCTTCCGCCAGATTTACCCGCTCAGGGTCTGACAAAGGATAGCCGTCCACGCTGTGGTGGAGCCTGCCGGGTTCCACCGCCTCTGCTTTTGAAGAGTTTCTGTTCAGGCTGTCGCGAACCAGCTTCCAGGCCCAGGCAAGGCCAGTGGTTTCGACCAGTGTGAATGTAGACAGGCTGGAGTATTTGGCCCGGCGTACGGACTCCCGAACCTGTTCGCGGCTGTCCAGTTTCCGGTCCAGCTCCCGGTCTTCTGACGGACTGCCCAGGGTTTCCGAGTACCGATACACCGGCGCCAGCAGACCTGGCAACCGGGCTTCGTCATCGGTTGGACCATGCCTGTGATGAACAATGGGCATGCCGAAAAAACCCGCCACTCCCAGCGTTCTGATTTCAGGGTATACCTTCTCCAGCTGTCGACGAATGACTTCAGACCTTACGTCTATGCAGAAGGCGGCCTGCACTTTCGCCACAGGATCCGGTTCCGCCAGCGAGCTCCGCCCACTGGAGCGGATATCGTCAAGGAAACGGGACTGCCAGGCCAGCTCATAGGCCCGATGCCATATCCAGAGTGCCTGTTCATTAGCGGAGGCCGGCGCCAGATCGAACGCATTGACGTAACGATTCTGCCAGCTCTCACGCTCTGCCTCAGTCATATTGATCAGCGCATGGGCCTCATGAATGAGCCAGATGGTCGCGAATTGCGCGCAGAAGTGTTCGGTACCGCTTTCATGAGGATCGCCCAGTGCTGCTCGCCAGTCCACACCTCTGCACCAGGATGCCCAGCCCAGCAAATGGCCGAGCAGGTGGTGGATCACCAGGGGCAGTTGGCGGGTGCTGTAAGGCAACTCACGGGCTACCGTTGTAGCGGCTTCCTGCCAGTCAGGCTTCAGCAACATTTCCATGCTGGCTTTCCGGGCCAGTGAGCGTCCGGACTGACTAAGCCAGAACTGATACAGATCCTGTTTTGTACCAGAAACCCGCCAGCGATTCTGGCGCAGGTCGAAGTAGTGCGCACAGGCGCGTCCGATCTCTTCCCGGACCTCCTCGAGGGACGGTTCCTGTTGACCACGGCGGGTGTAACCAAGAGCCGACACAAACCCGGGCTGATTTGATGCCGCCCGGGAAAGCTGGGCCAGGAGCGACTGGCTATCATCTTTCAAGCCCGCTTCGCGGGCAGCTTCCTCAAGGTGCGGACGCTGAATACGACCGCCATCCCAGGCTTCCCGGTAGAAAGCCGAAGGCATCAACAACCCTGCCCCGAACAGGTTGTCCAGTTCTCGGGAAACCTTTTCGACAGGTCCAGTCCTGCTGCCCCACCAGGGGTTAACTGCGATCCAGCGATCTAACGGCCAGATGGGCGCAATTCGTTCGCAGGCTTCATTAACAAGCTCCGGAATGACCTGTTCACAGGAAACAGAATTCGTAACAGGTGCGTTCATGATCTTTCTCCAGTCAGAGCCCCGTGCCGCAGTCGCATGTCGGCCGGTTTACCGTGGGCATTGAGCCAGGTTTGTGCCCAGCGGCTGGTAAGCTTTTCGAAAGGCTTGTCGAGATAGAGTCCTTGGCTGAAGTGCCAGTGGAGCTTCTGCGCCAGCACGCCCTGCGGGCGGGCGAATAGCACCAGCGACAACATAAACAGCACGGCCAGAACTACCCAGGCGAACCACTCCGCGCCAACCGGCAAGGCTGTGTGCGCGATCTGAGGCAAAGCGGTGCTCAGCAGCCAGTTAAGCACCCCGTACAGGGGGACCAGAGCAACGGCCAGCAGCAACACGACGACACGGGCGCCTTTTTGGCTTGCTCCCGGTGTACCCAGAACGGCAGCGCCAACCGCGAACACCAGCAAGGCCGCTAGTACCGGCTTGTGGGCCACCAGTTGTGGGGCCTGCCACAGCAGGGCGGCGGCCAGGCCAGAGGCCAGCAGAGCGAGACCGGCTTGCGACTTGCTGATTTGCTCTGAAAACGCAATCCGGGAGACTTTGACGGTACGGCCAACGGCCAGGAACGAGTGCGCCTTGTACAGGGAGTGAGCCAGCAGGTGCAGTAGTGCCAGCGTGTAGGCGCCCAGCGCAATCTCGAACAGCATGAAGCCCATCTGGGCATTGGTGGACCAGACCAGGCCATGTTTCGCTGAATTCTGGGTCATCATGGTGAACACGGCGACGATGGCGGTTGCCCCGCCAACAACCAGCAGGATCATGTGCCCTGCCGTGAAGCCTTCAAACACCGGGAACAGTCGCAGCCAAAGGAAACCGCCCAGGTTAACTACGCCCGCATGCAGAAGTGCTGACACAGGGGTGGGAGCTTCCATCACCCGGATCAGCCAACCGTGGAACGGGAGCTGGGCACATTTAAGCGCAGCAGCCACCGCCAGCAACACAGAAGCGATGGTCAGCGACTGCGATTCACGGCCCAGGTGTTCGCCCAAAGCATAGATTTCAGGGATGCGGAAGCTGCCGTAGTGATTCCAGATTAACAGTACGGCTGCCAGAATGGCGGCATCGCCAAGCCGGCTGGCAATAAATTTCTGAGCTGCCGCGAGGCGAGCCTGTGGCCGTTCTGCGTACAACGTCAGCAGCTGGTGCAATGAGAGGCTTACCCCCACCCAGGCACCGGCCAGCACCAGCAAGTGATCGGTAAACACCAGCACCAGTACACTGACCACTGTAGTGAGGAACCAGGGCAAAAACGAATTATAAGCCGGGTCGCCACGCAGGTAGTCCCGGGTATAACGAAGAATGACCCAGGCAATGAAACAGACCATCAGCGCCATCCATACCGCCAATCCGTCCGGGTACAGCCCCAGTCGAATGCCGAGCTCCGGCAGACCGGTATCGAACACCAGCCGGTCAAACAACAGGACTGCACCAATCGTGGCGGCTGCCAGCAGCAACAGCCTGAAACCGCTTTCCGCCAGGCGCCAGCAATGAGCCAGTTTGAGAGGGTTTTTCGTCCAGTTGGCGAATCCAGCCAGCGCCAGCAAGGCAACAGGCAGGGCCAGCCAGGCCATCAACAGCACGAGCGAAGCAGTCGTGGTAAGTGTTGTCATGTTGGGCTCCTTCAGGTTCACGCCTACTTTGCCGTTAATGCACTCATACATAAAATGGTTTATAAAGATTAAATCGTTCACTTTTAAAGAACAGACAAGAGACCACCATGCGTCTGAACTACCATCACCTCTACTATTTCTGGACTGTGGCTCGAACCGGACACCTCACCCGGGCGGCCGAATCACTTCATATCTCCCAGTCCGCACTGTCCGGCCAGATACGAAAGCTGGAGGAAAGCCTTGGCTACGATCTTTTTGTCCGGGAGGGGCGGCGACTGCGACTATCGGAGGCCGGGCGGGTAGCCTTTACCTACGCTGAAGAGATTTTCCGCCAGGGGGAGGAACTGGAGGCGCTGTTTCGTACCGGGCGTCAGGCCAACCGGGAAACTCTGAAAGTCGGTGCGGTCGCAACCCTCTCCAGAAACTTTCAGGAAGGCTTCCTGCGGCCCCTGCTGGGACGAAAAGATCTGGAGCTCAAGCTGCAAAGCGGGAGCCTTGACGACCTTCTTCGCCGTTTATCAGCGCACCGACTCGATCTCATTCTGTCGAATCAGCCAGTACAAGGTGACGAAGAAACGCCCTGGCGCTCACGCCGTATAGCCCGCCAGTCGGTCAGCGTAATCGGGCCACCGGGCAGCCAGGATGCCCCCGGGTTTCCCGATATTCTGCGCGACCGACCTCTGATTCTGCCCGGGCCTGACAACAACATCCGGCAGGCCTTCGATCAGCTCTGTGATCACCACCACATTCACCCTGTAATCATCGCTGAAGTTGACGACATGGCCATGATGCGTTTGCTGACCCGGGACAGCGGCCACTACGCCATACTGCCGCCGGTGGTGGTCCGGGATGAGCTGAGAAACGGCGAGTTGAAGGACTACGGCGCCCTGCCCGGCGTATTCGAAGAGTTTTACGCCATTCGTATCCGGCGCCAGTTTGAGTCGCCGGTATTGCGGGAGTTGATGGCTCAGAAAGCCGAGGAGTTACTGACCTTTTCGGACAATCAATCTGGTTGATTCGGCCTATGTATTACGCAAACGGGCCGTTATAGTCGTTGGTGTACAACAATAACAAGGATTATCCATGGCCCACGCTCGTACCCGAAAACCTTCTGTTCTGATTATCGGTACCGGATTCGGCGGAATCGGTATGGCCATCAAACTCAAACAGGCAGGATTTACGGACCTGACTCTGCTGGAAAAATCCGGCGGTGTGGGCGGAACCTGGCGTGACAACACATACCCCGGCGCGGCCTGCGATGTTCAGTCCCACCTCTACTCCTACTCGTTCGAGCCCAAACACGACTGGAGCCGGAAATTCGGAGCTCAGCCTGAAATCCTCGAATACATGGAAGCCTGTGTTACCAAATACCAACTGGAGCCTCACATCCAGTTCAATCAGGCGGTAACGTCCGCAACATTTGACGATCACAGCAACCAGTGGCGCGTGGTGACCGAAACCGGCGACACATTCAACGCCGACGTGTTAATCACCGCCACTGGCCAGTTGAACCGGCCAGCCATGCCGAACATTCCAGGGCTCGAGACATTCCGGGGCGCCTGCTTTCATTCCGCCCAATGGCAGCACCATACCGAGCTTCACAACAAGCGCGTTGCGGTAATAGGAACCGGCGCCAGCGCGATTCAGTTTGTGCCCGAAATTACGCCACTGGTCGGGCAACTGGACCTTTACCAGCGCTCAGCCGCCTGGGTATTGCCCAAGCCGGACCGGCCGTTTCACCAGTTTGAGCAAGCACTGTTTAAAAAGCTGCCACTGTGGGACCGCCTCTACCGGGGCCTCATTTACTGGAAGAACGAATCCCGGGCTCTGGCATTTACCCGTTTCTCGTGGATTCTGGATCTGTTCGCCCATCAGGCCCGAAAAGAAGCCCGCCGCTGGGTAACAGACCCGGATAAACTCCACCATTTGATCCCCGATTACCGCATTGGCTGCAAGCGAATCCTGATCTCCAACGACTGGTACCGAGCGGTCAATCAGCCCCACGTCAACCTGCTCACAGGCGGCATCGCCCGAATAGATGAGACCGGGATTGTGTCTGAAACAGGCGAGCACCGGCCTGCCGACATCATCATCTTCGGTACTGGCTTCCGGGCCAGCGAGTTTCTCTCGCCCATCCACATTGCCGGCCGTGAGGGTCTGACGCTGAATGACGCGTGGACCAACGGCAGCAAAGCCTTCAAAGGCATCTCAGTCAGCGGATTCCCCAATCTTTTCATGCTCTATGGCCCGAATACCAACCTGGCCCACAATTCGATACTGTGCATGCTCGAATCTCAGTACCGGTACGTGTTAAGTGCCCTGGACGCCCTCTCCCGCTACCCCGGCGCGGCCATGGATGTGCGGGAGGATCGCCAGAGCCGATACTGCCAGGTGGTCCAGCGCGGCCTGGAAGGCAGTGTATGGGATGCTGGCTGCAGCTCCTGGTATCTGGACGAGCATGGGCGAAACACCGTGAACTGGCCCGGCTTCACCTTCAGTTACCGGTTTGCGACCCGGTCAGTGGATACCGCCGACTACCAGTTTCTTGACCCGGTGAACGCCTGAGCCCGGCAGCACGGAACCGCCCCGCCGAGGTTTCTCATGAGTTTTAAGCCAGGGTTGAATCAGGCACTTAAACATAGGATGATTGGGTCACCATATAGAGGGATGATCCATTATGCTGACACCAATCCGCAAAGGTTCGCTGGTCGAAACCGCCATTGAAAGTCTCCGGAAAACGATTGAGAGCGGGGAATGGCCGGTAGGTACTCGCTTACCCGTCGAGGCAGAGTTGTCCGAGGCTTTGGGTATCAGTCGCAACACGATTCGCGAAGCCGTAAGGGTTCTGGTGCACGTTGGCATGCTGGAAACCCGACAGGGAGACGGGACCTACGTGCGCGCAAACAGGGACGCCGGAGAAACACTTCGGAGAATTGCCCGAAGCCGACTGGCAGAACAGATTGAGGTCCGGATTACGCTGGAGACGGAAGCGGCACGCCTGGCAGCGAGACGCCGCAACGAAGCGGACCTTAAAGCCATGACCGAGGCCCTGGATGCGCGAGCGGCGGCCGGAGAGGTCATTGCCGAACGTATACGGCACGACGAGCGGTTTCATCACTCGTTGGTGCGAGCATCTCACAATTCTGCCCTGATTGAGCTCTACGACTATTTCTCTCACGCGGTTAGCCAGACCATCGAGCGAACCGAAATGGATTCAGATCTCCCGGAACCCAGCCAGGAAGACCACGAACTGCTGTTGGCAGCCATTCGCCGGAAAGATTCCGATAAAGCGGAGGCACTATCGAGGGCGCTTCTGACACCAAGCCTCAATGCCCTCAGTGGTAAGGAGTAAGCTGTGAAATTCCGGATAGACACCTTTACCCTGCTGTTACTTGGCGCCATTGTTCTCGCCTCGTTCCTGCCGGTAACGGGACAGGCGGCAGAAGCGCTCGGCACCGCAGGCACCATCGCGGTGGCCTTACTGTTTTTCTTTCATGGCGCAGCCCTGTCCAGACAGCAGATCATCGACGGCGCCACCCATTGGCGGCTGCACATCCTGATTACCGCCCTCACCTTCGTGTTTTTCCCCCTTGCCGTACTGCCGGTCAATGAACTGAGCACTATTGCGCCCGAGTGGATGCCCAAAGACCTGGGGCTGGGTTTTCTGTATCTGGGCGTGCTTCCATCCGCTGTATCTTCTTCGATTGCCTACACCGCCATGGCCCGGGGCAACGTACCGGCTGCCATCTGCAGTGCGGCCGCATCCAATGTGTTCGGCATGATGCTGACACCGTTTTTGTTGCTGCTCCTGGTATCCACCTCGGGCGCCGGAGAGTTCTCGGTTGCCGAGGCACTGAAAGACATCGTACTTCAGCTACTGCTGCCATTTGCGATTGGCCATGCCCTGCGCCCCTGGCTCGGCGGCTACCTGTCACGCAATGAGTCACTGATGGCGCGCTATGACCAGTGTGTGATCTGGATCATCGTATACTCCGCCTTCTCTCACTCCGTGGTCAGCGGGTTGTGGCAGAACCTTCCGGTACAGGCCATCGTCCTGGCGATCCTAATCTGCTTCGGCTTGTTGGGGCTGTTTATGCTGATCGCTCGATTGATGGTGCGAAAGCTGGGGTTCAGTCTGGAGGATGAAGCCGCGGTGGTTTTCTGTGGTTCGAAGAAGAGCCTGGCATCTGGCTTGCCGATGGCCAAAGTGCTGTTCTCTGGCCATCCGGGGTTTGGCATGATCGTGTTGCCGATTATGTGCTACAACCAGATCCAGGTGATTGTCGGAGCCATTCTTGCGCAGAAGTATCGTGAGAAAATTCAACAGGCAAAATCAGCCCCCGCCCATGCCTCCGAAAATGGTTGCCAGAATCGCTAAACCCACAATCCAGCCAATAACCGCCGGCCAGAAATTCACCATCTGTGGAGGCTGGTCGGCGGAATCGCTTTCCCCCTCCCCCATGCCTCGGCCAGATAGCATATCCGACTCCGGGTAAGTCCGTGGATCCGGCTCTTCAACAACATCTTTCAGGCTGAACCACTCGAACCAGTCCCCCAGAAAGCGCGCGACCGGAGCCGGAAGCGCGCCGTTTTCTGCCAGCGGGCGAACCTGGGGCTCCAACTGGCGACCAATCTCCCGGCGAACATCAACACGATCTGCCGGGGGTTCACACAGGATGGCCTTCCAGATAGCAACATCCTGCTGGCGGTAATTATCGTTCATCAACGCCCTGATCTGGATAATGACTTCCCGGGTAACCTGGGCCTCTTCGGACGTCAGCGCCCGGGAATCAGCGTCTTCATAGCGGAGTTGTCCGGAATCATTGTCTGTCGGGCTTGATGACGGGACTCCGTCCGGCGCATTGGCCGTCGATTGGGGCTCCGCGCCACCGGTCGCTTCACGGTAGGCCCGCTCCAGGGCCCGGGCCTCATCGCCTGACGCAAACTTCAACTGACGCTCGTAGGCCTGGCGTATCCGATCCTGGTCGCCAGTCGGCTCAATTCCGAGAAGATCCCAACAGTTCATACAACAGCAACTCCGATAATGGAAAATCTGTATTCTTTATGGAGACAAACGGGGCTCTCTCACTTAGGATTAGTTGAGAACCATAACAATATTTTCATCTCGGCAAATTATAGAACGACACACATGGCCATTACGAATTACCTGTTTGCAAAGCAACGCTCTCTTCATCGCTTGCAAGGACGCATATGGTTGTCGGTTTCTCTCTCTGCGGCCCTGAGCGGGACGGCATTACCCGGCACCGCACAAACTCTCGATTCCGGTTTCGAGGACAGTATTCCCGGCTTGAACGCCGCGATACCGGAAGTGCTGACCACCACCAGACTGCGGCAGCCCAAAACCCGAGTGCCCGGCAGTACGACGGTGATTGCCGGAGACCTGATTCGGGACCTGGGTATCAGAAGCCTGTATGAAGTCTTCCGCCTGGTGCCAGGCATGGTGGTGAACTTTGTTGGCAGCCATCAACCCGTAGTTACCTACCACGGCACAGTCCACTACGAACAGCGCAGAATGCAGGTGCTGGTAGACGGCCGGACGGCTCACCGGGCAACCCTGTCCGACATGGACTGGGAAACCATGCCCGTGCCTCTGGAGCTGATTGAGCGCATTGAGGTGGCCCGGGGGCCAAATTCGGCCGCCTACGGCATTAACGCTTTTCTGGGGACCATCAATATCATTACCCGGGACCCTGCTGACAGCGCCAATCTCGAGACCACGGTGACCAGTGGGTCTCGGGGCTACCTTCGCACGTTTGCTTCCACCGGCAATGCCGATTCAAGTTACGACTGGCGCCTGAGTTTCGAGAAACGCAAGTTCGACGGATTTGATTATCAGGTCGATGACGATGAACTCTTTCCATTTAATGATGGCCACGATATCAATTCATTTATCTACGATTCGCGTCTGACGTTTACACCACAGACCAATCTGGAGCTTCACGCCGGTGTGGTCGATGGCACCAAATATCAGGACAAGGACAAAAGCGGAGAACTGAACCCTCTGGACCATCCGGACATCGACGTACGGGACTACTATCTGCACAGCAAGCTCAACCACAGTTTTTCCAGCCAGCACTTCGTCCACCTGCAGGCCAGTGTCGAGAACTTTAATCGCCGCCAGGAATATGCCATCAGTTTTCCGGACAGCACGGCGGAGTGCCTGCGCAACAACACACCCTTGTACGAGTACACTTACACCGACGATGGCCGCGAAAGGCGCTGCTTCATAACTCAAGGCGGACCCAACGCCTTTGCGGAGGTGGATGCAGATTCCGAAGACACCCGGCTTGAACTGGAAGCGCAGGACACTCTGATTGTCAGCGAAAGCCTGAAGTTTGTTACCGGGGCCGGATTCCGAAAGGATATCTTCCGCTCAGAAACCTACTTCAACGGGCGAGGAAACAATTACCAGTCCCGCCTGTTCGGCAATGTGGAATACAGCCCCTGGCAGTGGGTTACTTTTAATGCCGGAGGAAACTGGGAACGAACCAGCACCACCGACGAGAGTTATTTTTCACCACGGGTGGCAACCAACTTCGTTCTCAACAACAACCATGCCCTCAGGTTCGTATTCTCCAGAGCGGTACGAACTCCGGATGGTTTTGAGCAAGACCCGGACTTGGGTTATACGCTGCGCAATGTCCGGCCCGCTATTTATTCCGACCTTGAAGGCCGACGCGTCGACATTTTCGATGCAGCAGAAGAAACCGCTCTGCTTACCCTTGGAACACCCCTGAAAGAGGAAACCATTACCTCTCGCGAAGTGAGTTACTTTGGTCAGTTTCCCCTGAACACTGCCCTGTTCTCTCTTGAAGTCCGGGCATTCCAGGATGAACTCAGGGATATGATCAGTGGCGTCATTCAGTTAAAAGAATGGACTATCGATAATAACGTTGCAGTAGATCAGAAAGGATTTGAGGTGGAGGCAACTCTGGACTATCCCGGTACGACCTTGAGGGCCAGCTACGGCTACCTTGATCAGGACACCTGGTATGACGGGGAGCCTATTTTCGACGCCAATGGCGACAGGGACTTCGGCACCGAGCGCTATAACGCGGAATTGCTCACGCGAATGTCAGTCCGACACTCAGGCAGTCTGGCCGTTATTCAGGACCTCCCCGCCGGGTTTAAATGGTCTGGCGCATTTTACTGGGCCGACGAATTCAACACCCAGTTTGAACGCTTTGACACCCGGCTGGTGAAACAGATTTTTCAGCCACGGTATACGGCTGAAATCGCGCTATCCATGCAGCACTACCTGAACCGGGAACCTGAGCTAAGCTCAGACAACAACATCGAAGATCATAATCAGTTTTTTGTTGAAGCCGGTATTCGCTTTTGACGGTGTGCAGGGCGGGAAACTAAACAGTCAATGGAATGGACCAGCTGTCTGACGATGCTCAACTCCAACGGTAACGGTACAACGGGCCGTGTATCCGATTTTGCCAGATTGACCTTTGCGCTGATCTGGCTGGTGGCTTTGTTGTTCGTTAATTCCGGTCTCGCTCTGGCACAGCAAGCGAGCACAAAGTTCGCCTATATCGCGGGTTCGGGAAACGCTGCGCTGGATGATCATGTTACCCGCCTTTTATCAGAACAGCTGGGCGACCAGATAGCACTGGAACCATTGATTGAAAGTCAGATCGCTATCCTGAAGGATAAACCGGTTATCGCGATCGGGCCTGCCGCATTTTCACGGGTGCGACAGGCCAACAGGGATTTGCCAGTACTGGCATTATTGGTTGAGAGGGATTTTATCGAAAGCTATGCCACGCGCTCTGCCGGCCAGGTTTCTGCGGTGTATTACGACGTACCTTTGTTGCGTCAAGCACTGACCGGCAAGGTCATTTTGCCTCAGGCAACCCGCGTGGCCATGCTTGCCACGACCGAAAGCGTGGAGCTTTATGAGCCCCTGATTGATCAACTGGCCCCCTATGGCCTGGAAGCCAAGGTGTTTATTGCCGATACCGAGGATCAACTTATCCCAAGCCTGATTCGAGCCCTCAGCTTCGGTGATTTTCTGCTTGCCGGGCAGGATGATGCCATTTACAACCCACGCAATATCAAACACATTCTGCTGACCGCCTATCGCAGGAACAAGATCCTGATCGGCCCGAGCCAGGCCTATGTCAAGGCCGGCGCCCTCGCCTCCAGTTATGCGCCATTCATTGAGATGGCTGAGCTTGCAGCCAGTCACCTGACAACCTATTTCGACTCAGGCACCTTCCCGGCGCCAACCTACCCTGACGAATATCGGGTTGAAGTAAACCAGCAGGTTGCGCGATCCCTGAACATCCCGCTGCCAGAACGGGAGTGGATTGCCCAGGCGGTACAAAACATGATTAGCGAGAACAACCAGGAGGCAGGCCAATGAACACCACAGCCAACACTCCCGGCATGTCGCTCTCGCGGCGTCTTCTCCTGCTTGGCGCCCTGCCCGCGGTTGTGATTTTTGTGGCATTGATGGTTTTCTTTACCTCAGCCCGTCTCGAAGATGCCCGTCTGGACCTGGCCCAGAGCAGTCAGATGCTTGCTGACAGCCTCGCCCCAGCACTTGAGTATGCCGTGGTCTCCGGTAACTCAACGGCTCTGGAGCAGGTCCTCGGGCAGTCCCTGAAACGCAGCAAAGCAGACTGGATTCGCGTGACCGACGTTGTTGGTGAAGAGCTCGGTTTTGTCAGCCGAGGTGTTGAATCGGAACACACAGAAACCGGGATCTTCGACATCTATGAGGCCGAGATTCTTCAGGAACCGCTAGAGATCGGTTCCGGAGGAGCGGGTGACTGGTTTACCGGCGGCTGGAACTTCAATTCCGGATCGCTTCGGGTAGGACTGGTGCAAGTCGGGGTGAACCCCGACGTTCTGGAAACCCGAAGGCAGGATATTCTCTGGAGCTCACTGACCGTGGGCTTTGCCTTGCTGGTGTTCAGCCTGCTGCTGGCAAACCATTTCCTGAACAATATCCTTCAGCCCATGCGACAACTATCCAGCCGCGTTGGCAAGCTGATTGTTGGTGACTACACCACGCAACCGGTCTCGAGCAAGGGCAGTGCCCGGGAAATTGCGGAGATACAGCAACAATTGAACGAACTCGCAGTTCACCTGGAACAACTTCGATCTGCCCGAGACCAGACACTGGCGATTTCTGAAAGTGCCCGGGAGAAAGCTGAACACGCCAGCCAGGCCAAGTCAGAGTTTCTCGCTACCATGAGTCACGAACTTCGGACTCCTCTGAACGGCGTGCTCGGCATGGTTGACCTGATTCATGAAGAGCCATTGACCAAGCGTCAGAGCGACTACCTGACCACGGCCCGGCAATCCACGGAAGACCTGCTGACCGTGATCTCCGATATCCTGGACTATGCCAGAATGGACAATGGCAATCTGGTATTGGATCAGCAGGCTTTCGATCTTCAGAGCCTGTTTACCAACTGCGTCGCCTCTTACCGTCACGCCGCACAAAAGCAGGGGCTGAGCCTGGATCTCCAGTTCCTCGGTGAATGGCCACGGCATCCTGCCGTGCTTGGAGATGCGCCGCGGGTGAGGCAGATTCTTGCCGGGCTGATCGACAACTCACTGAAGTTCACCAGCGAAGGATTCGTCGGCATCCGGGTGAACTGGCTTGAGCTTGAAAACCACTGCGTACTCGTCCAATGCTCGGTTAAGGATTCAGGCTCTGGTATTCCTGCGGAACGACTGCAAAGTGTCTTCAACAGCTTTGAGCAGCTCGACACCGGCGATAACCGGGCTCACGGTGGCACAGGGCTTGGGCTGTCGCTGGTCCAGCGCCTGGTCGAATTGATGGGCGGGCATGTGCAGGTGGAGTCCGATATCGGCCAGGGTTCCTCATTCCGGTTCGAGCTTCCTTTCGAGCTAGCCTATCAGAATCCTCCAACCGATGAGCCACGGGAACAGGTCACCGGTACCGCCCGGGCCCTGGTGGTCGAGGATAATCTGGTGAATCAGAAAGTAACGGAAGCGCTGTTGCGGAAGTTCGGGTTCCAGACCGAATGCGTGACCAATGGCACCGATGCTGTTAGAAGGATCAAAAATGACCACGAAGGTTATGATGTCATTCTGATGGACTGCCAGATGCCAGTGATGGATGGCTATGATGCCACCCGCATGATCCGCGACTGGGAACAGGGAAATGGTCAGAGCGGCGTACCCATTATCGCACTGACCGCCGATGTGTCTGAGGATACTGAGAAAGCCTGCAAAGAAGCAGGTATGAACGACTATCTGACCAAGCCCGTGCGCAGGGATACGCTCCGGGAGGTACTCTCTCGCTGGATTCGCGTGTAACAACGAGCGCCGGAGCTGGCAGGCTTTGCACTCCGGCGCTATCCACCCTGTCAGGCCACCGGCTCTCGCATGGTGACAAACTCTTCAGCGGATGTCGGGTGAATGCCCATCGTAGCGTCAAACTGGGCCTTGGTGGCACCGGCTTTAATAGCCACCGCCAGCCCCTGGATGATTTCACCGGCATCCGGCCCAACCATATGGGCGCCCAGTACCTTGTCTGAACTATCATCCACAATCAGCTTCATCAAACAGCGCTCATCACGGCCGCTCAGGGTGTACTTCATGGGGCGAAACTCGGAACGGTAAATCCGCAGCGAATGTCCCGCGTCCCGCGCTTCTTTCTCGGTTAACCCGACCGTTCCGATATTAGGCTGACAGAAGACAGCGGTCGGTATGGCGCTGTAGTCCATATCACCCTGGCCATCACCAAACAGCCGCCGGGACAGCACCATGGCCTGCGCCAGCGCAACCGGCGTTAGCTGCGGCGTTCCGATGACATCACCAAGGGCGGAGATGGACGGTACCGCCGTCTGGAAATGATCGTTCACCTCAACATGACCCGAAGCATTGAGTTCCACTCCCAGATCGGTGAGCCCGAGTCCGTCTACGAGCGCGCGGCGACCTGTTGCAGCCATAACCAGCCCGGTCTCCATGCTGCTGCCATCGCTCAGATTCACCTGGTAGTGAGCATTCAACTGCTCGACAGATTCAATCGTGACATTGAACCGCAGATCCACGCCTTTCTTGCGCATCTCCTGTTCCGTGAACTTGCGGATATCCTCGTCAAACCCTCGCAGGAACAGCTCGCCCCGGTACAGCAGCGTGGTCTCCACACCAAGCCCCGCCAGAATGCCGGCGAACTCGACGGCAATGTAACCACCGCCCCAGACCACGGCGTGGCGCGGTAACTGTGGCAGGTAAAACATCTCATTGGAGGTGAGCAGAAATTCCTTGCCGGGAACATCCGGAACCACTGGCCAGCTGCCCGTGGCAACTGTGATGTGCGCTGCCGAAAAAGCTCTATCACCAACGATCACCGTGTGAGGGTCGCGGAGACTGGCCGTACCCTCAATGATGGTGACGCCGGCATTCTCGAGCAATCGGCCATAAATGCCATTCAAGCGCTCTATCTCGGCATTCTTGTTGGCGACCAGCGTTGGCCAGTCAAACGAGACATCGTCTGTTGGCACAGACCAGCCATATCCGTGTGCATCTTCGAGCTCTTCCCTGACGTGCGCTCCATAAACAAAGAGTTTTTTCGGAACACAACCCACGTTAACGCAGGTTCCTCCCAGATAACGGGATTCAACCACCGCCACCCGCGCACCGCGCTGGGCCGACATGCGGGCGAGCCGGACACCGCCGGAACCGGCCCCGATAACGATCAGATCAAAATCATGGCTCTCAGACACTGTTTCTCCTGTTTACTTCAAGATTGCTGTTGCCGGGGCTCACTCGACTGATCTTCGTCTGCGAGCACTTCCCGGAACAACACGTGGTCTTCAAAATCACCAAGCCGGATCTTGCCCAGGCTTCGGAACCCCTCGGATTCATAAAACGGCAGGTAACGGCTGTTCCCGGTATCGAGCACCAATCCACTGCCCCGGGGGTTTTCCTCACACAGGCGCTCCACTGCCTGCAGCAACATCCGACCATACCCCTTGTGCTGGTATTTTGGGTTGACTCCCATCAACGGCAACTGATGCGCCTGCCTCTGCGGCAAAAGGTCGCGAATCCTGCGATGATACTCCAGATACCGGCGCGTAGATGAAAAGCCCGCCGTCAGAACCATACGCACCCGCCAGCCAAGCTGGTCTGCCAGATTCAGCCTGAGTTCCGGCTCACCCACAAACGCAACAGCAACCAGTGTTTCGTCCACCATCACACCGATGGCATCCTGATTCAGCTCCAGATAAAGGTCGATCAATTCCCGGATGGTCGCCCTCACCCTCTGGCTGTAACCGGGTTTCCGGTGATCGAACAGGTACTGGAATGTCGGCTCCTCCCGATAGGCATGAAAAAGCACCGACTGGGCCTCGTTTCGTGCCGTCTCGTCCAGGCGAACCAGAACAGCTTCAGCATTATTGTTGTTGTCTGCCATCGTGTTGCTCCCTCGCTAGTGTGGGGTCACGCTTGCCGGTCAGATCGCCAGCGTAAGCCTCACGGATACCTGCCCGGGCCCATTGCCCCGATCCAGTGCGGCCTGGTCAATCACCACGCCATGATTACTGTGCAAACGCTCAAGCCAGGCTGCCACATCAGCGTAGGCGGCGTTTTCAAGCCAGACCCGGATGGCACCCTCACCGCTGGGCTCGAAGCGTTGCAAAGAAAGCCCCGCCTCTCCGGCTGAACGAGTCACCAGGGCCATCAATGCCCGCCCGTCTTCAGGCTTGTCAGCCCCTGCCGCAGTTGTCGCTGCGCCACCAGCCGAGCCCAGGCGCTGAATGGTCGTCTCGTTGGCCCGCATCCAGGCCAGGAGTTCTGCGGCATTCTCACGACTCGAGGCAGCCCGGTCATGAAACTGAGTCACCGGCTGCCAGATCAGCAGATAAATCAATGCCAGCAACAGGGCTATACCCAGAGCAGTCAATGCCTGACGGTCGCGGGTGGGTAACTGATCATAGCGAGCAATCAGTTTGCCCACGGCCGGTTGATCCTTGATGCGTGACCACATGGGCTTATCCTCCTGAAACCGTGAGGCGGCCTCGGGCGCCGCTGGATTCGTTGACCACGGAACCGATCTGGGCCTGCAGCCCTTCGCTGGCGAGTCCGTTACGCAGACGGCTTAACCGATCATAACTGTCGGCCCGGATATCCACCACGAGTTCGCCCCGGCTCCGGCTGTAGTTAATCGAGTTAAAGGTAACAGCTCCGGGATTCTGCAGGCGGCCGTACTGATCGCCGGTGTATTTCATCAGGGTGATAAAATCCACGTCAGGGCCCTGGGAGCCAGCAACCCGTAACTGGCCTTCGATAACACGTCGTACGTTTCCGGCATGGGTTCGGCGGTCCGAGGGAAAGGCATTCCGGTAAACCGCCATAGCCTGGCTTTCAAGCTGCTCCGCCTGCTGCTGCTGGTAGATTCCCATACCGATCTCCAGCCCCATCTGGATCACGAACCAGAGTGATGCCACGGCGATAAGCGGCTTCCAGGGTTTCAGGGGGCTGCTGCCCTCCGCCTTGAACGCGAACGCCCCCTGGCACAGATTAATGGGCTGGCTCAGGTGATGGTGGTACGACCAGGCCAGGAACTCGGTTACCGAAAATTCCAACGGCTTCTTTTCGATACGAAGAAGCCCGGTGGTTCCCGAAAGCTCGCTCACCAGGGCCTGGCTCGCGTCCAGATCTGCCTCGGTGCCATATAGCTGCACCGGAATTTCGGCCACCACTTCGTCAGACGAAGGCGCAGCAAGTGTCACTGCAAGCAGCGGAAGATTATCTGCCTGCATGCGCAGCCACTCTCCCCGCTGACTCTGCAGAAGTGCCGACTCTGCATCCAGGCAGATGACCCATCCGGATTCCGCCGCCGGCAACAGTGAAGCGTCTGGATAGACGGCCTCCAGACGGGCGTGGTACCAGCCAGAAAACAGTTGGCGCCAGCGAGCCATCTGCTCGCGATCGATGGCAGCAACCCGGTAGCCCTCAGGCGTGTGCGGCCCCAGCGCGAGATGAACCGAGTCAATGTCCTGGGCTATCTGCTCCTCAACGGCGTACGGCAAGGCCTGCTGAATAAAACGGGTCTGTTTCGCCGGTATATCCGCCAGACAGAAAACCGCCTCGTCACCGGGAATCAGTCCGATCAGCAGCACTTTCTCCAGCGCATTCTGTGCCAGCGTTTGCTCGATATGCTCCCGTGTATCAGCCGTGCCTCTGGCCTGAGCATCGCCACTGGCATCCTGGAGCACCCAGCTGAACAGCTGGGCATCGGGGCTCTGGTCCGGGTCCGCATACGGAGGCACCGGCCGGACAAAAAGGCGGTAAGACATGGTTATCCTTCTGAGAAAGTGTAAGGTTCCTTGGTAATGCGATTCTTCTGCCCGGTATCCCTGTGAACCGTCCGGACTTCGCCCTCCGGGTTTCTATACACGGTGCTGACCATATTGACGACACGATTATCGTAGGTAATCCGTGAGACAACTTCAAAAAAACGGGTCTGAAGCGTTAACCCGTTGGCTTTCAGCCCCATCCCCGAGAACTCCGGCAGTGCCAGGAAATCCTGAAGGTTTTCGAATCGTTCTTCTTCGCGCTTGGCGATAATCGATTCCGCCTGAGCCTCATTCATATCCTCGTGCAGACTCATCAGAACCTGGGCCGTCGCGGTATTCACGTTAATGCCGACGCCGGAGACTGGCAGCGCCACCAGATGAGGCCGCAGCGCAGCATAGATTTCCTCGGTCATGCCCTCAATCAGACGCAACTCGGTAATGGAAACAAAGGGCTGGTTGCCAGTGCGATACGGAGGGTCTGCCATCAGATACTGGCCGTCTTCGGCACCATAAGCGCTGATGGCCTGGTCGTCGGCGTCCATCCAGTCAATGAGCGGGTCTACGGTGAGGCCAGTGATACCCAGAGCACGAAATAACCGGGTGAGCCGGTCTTTGGTGATGGGGTCCACTTCTCCGCTCGCGGTAACCAGATCGTTCAGGTTGATTCTACCTCCAAGATCATCGATCTGGACCTCGGCAACACCACTGTCGTCCAGAGGCAGAATGGCAGCATGCATGGCCCAGAACTCATCCGGACTGTCGACCATCACACTGTTTTCCTTATCCTCTTCGTAGTCCCGAACCAGAATACGCTTGGCAAATTGCTCGGCACCCAGAGCAATACTCTGGCCTTGTTGCTGGGCCAGGTAATGGCCAGCCTTGAACACCCGCAGGCTTTGCTGGCGGGTCATGCCCGATGCCATCAATACCACCAGAGCCATCGCCAACAGCACCATGATCAGGGCGACGCCCTGCTGCCTGCTCCCGGCAAACTTAATCATTGCCGGTCACCCCGCCCGCGGCCTGGCCAGATCCGTCTTCAGTCGCGTCATCTTCCGACTCGGCCTGGGTCTCCTGTTGCTGATTGATCACCGCCTGAGCCTGCGACGGTTCAAAATCCGGCAAACTGAACGTGCGGACCAACTCACCAAAGCGTTCATGTTCCAGTGTAATCTCAATCCCGCGAGGCAAAGAGATGTCGGGTCGGGTTCCCGGCGTCATCTGCGCCAGAGCATCATCTTCTGGCCATTGCTCCTGCCAGTTACCGTTCTCATCCAGAAACCGGATTTCAAACTCCAGAACCCCGTCCAGCATCAGAATGTCCAGGCTTTCGTCTTCCTGCCCCTGATCCACCACAGGCCAATACCGACGGCGCAGTTCAGTTCCGGTATATTCCCAGCCGACGCGCTGCAGACCGCTACGCCGGAGACCAAGCGGATTGCGCCAACCCTGGCGGGTCAGCATCAACGCAAACGCATCATCCCTTGAGGTTAAGGACGGTGAATAATCACCATAAACATCCCGGGCGGGCCGGTTGATGATCTGGGTGATGTCACGTTCCAGCAGCAACATGGTTTTCTGCAAGCCGTCGAACGCCTGGGCAACCTCATCCACCCGGTCCCGGGAGTTCATTACACTGCTCACCACCTGCCAAACACCCAGCCCGATCACGGCTGTGATAGTGACGGCAATCAGTACCTCCATCAGCGTAAAACCGGACTCCCCGGCTAACCTGACCTTGCGCGCGGGCATGCCCATCAGGTTTCTCCCAGGAAGGCAGCCAGGGTATGAACGGCAAACGGTTCTGATTGCGCCCCGGAGTATTTGGCTACGGTTACCTCAATCCGCCGCATCGTGGGCTCTGCCGTAGCCTCAACAACGGTGGTGACCCGCCAGCGGAAATTTCCGAAGTCGGTATCTTCCGAATTCTCCGAAATCCCCGGCAGCTCATCCTGAAGCCGTAGTTCGTTAATCCGGTTTTCCGCCACCCAGCCTGCCAGCGTCTTGTCACGTATGCGCTCAAAACTGGTGATGTAATTCCCGCCCACTTCGGCGGCGGCCGTTGCAATCAGACCGAACACAAGCAATGCGACGAGGACTTCAATCAGGGTGAAACCACGCTGAGGCCGACTCATGACTCATCCCCGGAACCAGGTTTGCGCCATTCCAACGGCGAGACGCCATCTGAAGCAACAACGTGCATCAGGTCAGTGTCCCGGCCCAGGGTGAATTCGATTTCAAACGGTGTGGTTTCACCACTGGAGAAGAACACCACGTCTGGCCTGAGCCGATCCTCGGCCGAGGCCAGTCGCGGAGCGTCACTTTCGATATACTGGGTAACGGTCAACCATTCCGGGAGGGTTCGCTTGTGGAATATGCGCTCACCTGAGGATTTCCACTCGCCTGTCTTATCCTGAAACGCCACGAACCGATAGCCGTCTTCTTCCAGCAGCAAGCCCATTTCCAGGTTATTGAGAACCGCCTGTTCCTGTGCCGTTTGCATCAGGAGGTAAAGCTCCCGAACCTGGCTTTCCAGCTCGCGCTGCTGGGAGCTGCCGGCCATATTGAACACCGCCAGTGCCGCCAGCAGTCCGACGATGATCAGGACTACCAGAATCTCGATCAGCGTAAAGCCGTTTTGGTCAGCCCTGCGGCCCACAATCAATCAGTTCCCGCTGTCCCAGACACTGATATCAGCGGCATCGCCATCCCCACCTTCCTGGCCGTCAGAACCATAGGAATACAGATCGTACGGCCCGTCTACACCAGGGCTGACATACTGGTAGTTGTTACCCCAGGGGTCTTCGGGAACATTTTTCAGGTAGCCGTCCGGGTTCCAGTTTTTCGGCTCAGGGCTGCCGCTGGGCTTGTTGACCAGTGCTTCAAGGCCCTGCTGGGTAGAGGGATAATGGCTGTTGTCCAGGCGATACAGGTCCAGTGCGTTGGCGATGTTACTGATCTGGGTTTCGGCCACCGTCACTTTGGCCTGATCACTGCGCCCCATGATGTTGGGCGCCACAATTGCCACCAACAGGCCGAGAATGACCATCACTACCATGATTTCGATCAGGGTGAAGCCCTTGGTCCGGGCCAGCGCTTTCGGTTGGTTCATGCTCATAGTTTCACTCATCTTGGGTCCGTTGTTTCTCGTCGCTTTCAGAAAAGTTTTCTGGCTTCCTTGCTGGCCCGACGGCGGGCCATCATCCCACCAGGTTGCTCATGTTCAGAATCGGCAGCATGATCGCCAGAACAATAATCAGCACCACCGCCCCCATGAACAGCAGCATCATGGGTTCAAACAGCCCCACAATAGCGGCGATCTTGGATTGCAGGGTGTTTTCCTGCATGCGGGCCGTGCGTTCAAGCATACTGTCCAGCTCGCCACTGGCCTCGCCACTGGCAATCATATGCAGCATCATTGGCGGGAAGTAACCGGTCTGGTCCAGTGAACGGTGCAACGATCCCCCTTCACTGACCTTCCGGGCAGCCTCCCGCAGTTCCTGCCGGAGGTAATCGTTGGAAAGCACCTCCCCTGCAATGCGCATGGCTTCAACCAGTGGTACACCACTGGTGGTCAGAATGCTCAGGGTACTGGCGTAGCGAGCCGTATTCACGCCTCGTACCATGCCTGCAAACAGCGGCAGGTGAAGTAGCCGCTTGTGAAACTTCAGACGCACCGCCGGCTTGGTCAACGCGAAACGGAACCCGATGATCGCCACCACCAGCAACACTAGAAGGTAGACTCCGAAACTGCCGAGAAATTCCGACACCGAGAGCATAGCTACCGTCAGCGCGGGCAGCTCCTGCCCCTGCTTGAGAAAGACTTCGATAATGTCGGGCACCACATAGGTGAGCAGGAACACCACAATGGCAATAGCTACGACACTCAGGATAATCGGGTAAATGGCAGCCAGCTGAATCTTCTGGCGGGCTTCCTGGCGGCTTTCCGTGTAGTCCGCCAGCCGGTTCAGCACCAGGTCAAGATGCCCGGCATGTTCACCGGCAGCGACCGTGGAGCGGTAGAGCCGGGGAAAGGCCTTGGGGAATTCACCGAAGCTGTCCGCCAGTGTGTAGCCTTCCATCACCTTGGCCCGGATAGCAATCAGCATGCTGCGAATCCGCGGCTTGGTGGATTGCTGGGCGGCCGCACTCAGTGCCTGCTCGACCGGAATCCCGGACTGGATTAGCGTGGCCAGCTGTCGGGTGACCAGCGCTAGATCGGCTGCGCTCAGAGAGCCGCGGCTACTCAGTGGGTTGCTACGGGCCTGTTTTTCTACGGCCGCTTCTACCGCCAGCGGGGTCAGCCCCTTTTCCCGGAGTTGCTGGCGCACCGCTCTGGGCGCGTCGGCTTCCAGCACGCCCTGTTTCTGCTTGCCTCTGGCATCCAGAGCTTTGTATTCGTAGGCCGGCATGGATTACTGGCTCCGGTGGGTCACACGCAGTACTTCTTCCACCGTGGTTACGCCATCCAGAATCTTCTGAACGCCATCGGCATGAATACTCGGGCTGTGCAGGCGGGCCTCCCGTTCCAGATCCAGCTCCCCTGCGCGTTTATGAATAAGGGTGCTGATTTCTTCCGTGATCTCGACCACCTCGTAGATACCAATCCGGCCTCGATAGCCCAACTGGTTACAATGCTCACAGCCTTTGGCGCGGAAGATGGTGGGCGGATTGGCCGGGTCCTGCTGCAGGAACTCACAATGCTCTTCGGTAGGCATATAGGGCTCGCGACAGTGGGTACAGAGCACCCGCACCAGCCGTTGCGCAACGATACCGACAAGACTGGAAGAGATCAGGAAAGGCTCGATACCCATGTCCATCAAACGGGTAATGGCACCCACGGCGGTATTTGTGTGCAGGGTAGACAACACAAGGTGCCCGGTCAGACTTGCCTGAACGGCAATCTCCGCAGTTTCCAGATCCCGGATCTCCCCGATCATCACCACATCCGGATCCTGGCGCAGAATGGCTCGCAGGCCCCGAGCAAAGGTCATATCCACTTTCGGGTTCACCTGGGTCTGACCAATGCCCGGCAGGTTGTACTCGATCGGATCCTCGACCGTCAGTATGTTGCGGCTGCGATCATTGATTTCCTGCAGAGAGGCGTAAAGCGTGGTGGATTTACCGGAACCTGTGGGACCGGTCACCAGCAGAATACCGTACGGACGATAGATCAGCTTGCGCAGGGTTTTCAGATCCTGCCCGGCCATGCCGAGTGACTCCAGCCGAATGGTGCCCGCCTGTTTGTCGAGCAGGCGCAGTACCACCCGTTCACCACTGGACGAAGGCATGGTCGACACCCGGATATCAACTTCCCGGCCGGCCACCCTCAAAGCAATGCGGCCGTCCTGGGGTACCCGTTTTTCTGCAATATCGAGTTTTGCCATAACCTTGATCCGCGAGACCAATAATGGTGCCAGCGCCCGTTTGGGCTGGACCACTTCCCGCAACACGCCGTCAATCCGGAACCGGACAATCAGCTGTTTCTCATAGGTTTCGATGTGAACGTCCGAGGCGTTGGTTTTGACCGCCTCGGTAAGAATGGCGTTAATGAGGCGGATAATGGGAGCGTCGTCCTCCTGCTCCAGCAGATCCTCCGTTTCCGGAACCGAATCAGCCAGAGAGGCCAGATCCATGTCGTCACCGATCCCCTCCACCATTTGCATGGCTTCCGCCGAATCATTCTGATAGGCGGCATTCAGGGCCTGGTCGAAGCGGTCCGGTTCGACGGTAGAGAACTTCGCCCGGCCACCGCTCACGCGGTTTGCCTCGGCCAGTGCGGTGTGGGAAGCCCCCGGGCGCACGAGAATGACCGGCTCGCCCTCTTCGTTGCGGGTAAGGATGACTCCATTACGCTTGGCGAAGGTAAAGGGAAGTCTGCCCAGCGGCGCATCCTGCGGCTGAATGTCGGTTTGGGTGGTCAAGCTCGTCCTCGTTAAATCCGTCTGGTCACTGATTGTTCTTATGGGGCCACCCGTTGCGACGGCCCTCCACGTTGTCAGCGTAAGCAAAAAGGCTACCACAGGAATGGGAACCACTGAACAACTCTATACACTATACTGCCACTAATTCATTGCAGTCTGATAACCTGTGAGCTTTTTACGATTTCCCAATGCATTCAGGAACGACAATGCTTGCAATTGATCGAAGGACTCCGCTGCTTCTGGCCATAGCAGCAGCAACGGCCATGCTGGCGCTGACCGGCTGGCAAGGCTATCAGTTCTGGCAGAATGAAACCCAACGTACCCTGCCGCAACCGACCCGGGAAGCTTCAACAGGTGCAGATCAGGCCAGAACCGTGCCTGATGTTCAGTTGTCGGATCTGGAAGTGTTCGGCTCGGCGACTGCCACCCCGCAAAATGAAGACACCAACACAGAGAACCTGCCGGAAACCAACCTTCGCCTGTCCTTGCGCGGTGTGCTGGCAGCAGACGGCGACTTCCCCGGCAGCGCCCTGATCGAAGACGACAAAGGCAAAACCGAGGCCTTTCTGGTGGGTGATGAACTGCCCGGAAATGCCAGGCTTCGTACTGTGTTTGCCAATCGGGTCATCATTGAACGATCCGGCAAACTGGAAAACCTCTACTTCCCGGAGACCGAAGATCGCTCCGGGGTCGATTTCGCAAGCAATGACGAGCCTGCCTACGAAGCTCCCCCACAGCAAGAGGTTCAGGTGCAAAGAGCACGCCCCCAAACCAGCGCCTCGTCGGCCGACCAGCAACAGCGGCGAGAGGAAATCCGTCAACGGCTGGAACAGTTACGCCAGCGGCTTCAGAACAACAACTGAGGCCCGCCATGGAAGCGGCAAGCAGACTTACACGTCGCCAGTCCCTGTTGCTTCCCCTTATCCTTACCGTGTCTGTTGTCAGCGCACTTGAATTAAGCAGCCGCCTGATGACCTATGTGCTGGAAGAGTTCGGCGAGGCCGCGCACCAGCGGCTTGAGAACTGGCAACGCCTGCATGCGCTGGCTGCCAACGCTCCGACAGATCGCCAGCTTCGGCTGGTTAATTCCTTCTTCAACCGGGTGACGTTTGTCAGCGACATCCGCCACTGGGGCCAGGAAGACTACTGGGCCACGCCGGTGGAGTTGCTCACCACCAACGGCGGTGACTGTGAAGATTTCTCCATCGCCAAGTACCTCACCTTGAGGGCCATGGGCGTCCCCGATGACCAACTCCGGATTATCTACGTCAAGGCACTGGAGTTGAACCAGGCCCATATGGTTCTGGCCTGGTATAAAACGCCGGGCTCCGACCCGTTGATTCTCGACAACCTGATCAATGACATCAAACCGGCTTCCCAGAGAAACGATCTGGAACCGGTATACAGCTTCAACGGTGAAGGCCTGTGGCTGAATCGCACATCCGGCGACAATGCCAGAATTGGCGATGCCCGGAAGCTGGAGCATTGGCGGGATCTTAACGACAGGCTGACCGAAGCCCTCCGCCCTTGAGAAGAACGCGCTGTGAATACCGATTGTCGGCAAATGACAGTGAGCTTGTCGCTCTCTGACACTGGTAACGGCCGGCCAGCCGTTAGAATGCCCGCAATTCGATAAACGATGGAGCAGTACAGAATGCGACGCTGGAATGGATGGGGTGACGAACAGTTCTCACTGGAATTACCGGAGCAAGGTCAGGCCTTTCTCACAGATCGTGTGGGAGGCGGCTCCCCGCTGGCGGATATCACCCTGGATGCCGCTTGTGAGCAGGTTCCGGGATCCCGGTTGCCCTCGGATGCCCGAGTTGACGATCTGATTGACCGAAGCCCGGAAACCCGGGTCCGGCACGCCCGGGGCCAAAGCCTGCCAGACTGGCTGGCCATGCGCAGCGGTGATATTGGCGAGTTCCCGGACGGCGTGGCCTTCCCGAACACCAGTACCGATGTTCGCGCCCTGCTCCATTACGCTAACGACAAGGATATCCAACTGATCCCCTACGGGGGTGGCACCAGCGTGGCTGGCCACATCAACCCGGTAGACCAGGGCAAACCGGTTCTGACCGTCAGTCTTGCAAATCTTAACCGCCTGATGGACCTGGATCGGGAAAGCCAGATCGCCACCTTCGGAGCAGGCACCCCCGGCCCACTGGTGGAATCCCAGTTAAGAGCCCATGGCTATACCCTGGGACACTTCCCTCAGTCGTTCGAGCTCTCCACGATTGGCGGCTGGGTGGCATCCCGCTCCAGTGGCCAGCAGTCACTGCGGTACGGCCGCATAGAACAGCTGTTTGCCGGCGGCCGGATTGAAACCCTGCAAGGCACCCTGACAATCCCCACCATTCCGGCCTCCAGCGCCGGCCCGGATGTCAGGGAAATGATCCTCGGTTCGGAGGGCCGGCTGGGCCTGATTACCGAGGTCAAAGCCCGGATCAGCCGTCTGCCTGAACAGGAAAGCTTTCACGTGGTGTTCTTCCCGGACTGGGACAAGGCCCGAACCGCCGCTCGCAAGCTGGTTCAGAACCGGGTTCAGCTTTCCATGCTACGACTGAGCAACGCCATTGAAACCGAAACCCAGCTGGCGCTGGCCGGGCATCCGAAACTGATCGGGCTACTGGAACGTTTTCTGGCTTTCCGCGGTGCGGAAGACGGCAAATGCATGATGACCTTTGGCGTAACCGGCAGCAAAGCCCAGTGCCGGGGAGCACTTACGGAGGCCCGCAAACTCTGCAGTGACTACAAAGGTGTCTATACCGGCACAAAACTTGGCGCGAAGTGGGCGGAGAAGCGCTTCACCATGCCCTACCTGCGCGAAGCCCTGTGGCAAATGGGCTATGCCGTGGACACCCTGGAAACCGCCACCGACTGGGACAACGTTGATACCCTGATGAACCGGATTGAAACCAACCTCAGGGAAGGTCTGGCAGACAAGAACGAGCGAACCCACGTATTTACCCACCTGTCCCACTTTTACGGCCAGGGTTGTTCCATCTATACAACCTATGTTTTCCGGGTTGCGGATAGCTATGACGAGACCCTGAGCCGCTGGCAACATCTGAAAAACACCACCTCAGACCTGATCGTGCGGAACCGGGGCACCATCAGCCATCAGCATGGCGTAGGCAAGGACCATGCCCCCTTCCTCCCTGTCGAAAAGGGAGAGCTGGGTATGCGTGCAATTCGTTCGCTGACCCAGAGCTTTGATCCGGACCAGCGCCTGAATCCCAAAACTCTGCTGGATTGAAGTGATCATGGATCGACAACAGATATTGGAAAACCTGAAGGGCGAAACGCAGACCTTCGATGTGGTAGTGGTGGGCGGCGGCATTACCGGCGCCGGCGTTGCCCGCGAAGCCGCGGGCAGCGGATTGAAGACGCTGCTGGTGGAGCAGAAAGATTTCGCCTGGGGCACCTCCAGCCGCTCTTCCAAGATGGTCCATGGCGGACTTCGCTATCTGGCCAGCGGACACATCGGGTTAACCCGCGATGCTGTCCGGGAACGCGAACGCATGTTGCTGGAAGCGCCTGGACTGGTCGATCCACTGCCTTTCCTGATGCCCCACTACAAAGGCAGTTTCCCGGGCCCCGGGCTGTTCCAGATGCTGCTGGCCATGTACGACCGCCTGGCCGGCACCCGCAGCCATCAGAAATATACGCCAGCGGAAACCCTGAACTGGGCCCCGGGGCTCGATACTACCAACCTGCGCGCCACCAGTCGTTTTACCGATGCGGTGACAGACGATGCCCGCCTGGTCCAAAGGCTGATTGCCGAAGCCTCCCACGACGGCGCCATGTGCCTGAACTATGTCGCCGCGACCGCCGTCGATCGGGATGATAACGGAACTGTCTGCGGATTAAGACTGACTGCCGAAGAGAATGCAGAGCAGAGCGCCATCACGGTCAATACCCGATGCGTTATTAACGCTACCGGCGCCTGGGCCGATCGGTTGCAGAAACAATCAGCGACAGATCACCCGCTCACCATCCGACCGCTGAGAGGCAGTCACCTGGTCATTCCGTGGCACAAGCTGCCGGTGACCTGCGCGGTTTCTCTGATGCACCCGGATGACCGAAGGCCTGTATTTGCCTTCCCCTGGGCAGGTGCCACGGTTCTGGGAACAACCGATCTCGAACACGCCAAAGATCTGAACGAGGAGCCGGCCATCACCGGTGGGGAAGTAAATTATCTGCTGCAAATTGCCACCCGTTTATTCCCCGGTGCGACCATTGAACGGGCCGACGTGCTGTCCACCTGGGCGGGCGTTCGACCTGTGGTCACCGACGGCGGAGGTAAAGCTCCGTCCCGGGAGAATCGGGAACACGCCATTCGGTACGACAAGGGCCTGATCAGCATCGCCGGCGGGAAGCTCACCACCTTCCGCCAGATGGCACGACAGGCGTTGGCCATGGCCCTGGGTGATCAGCATGAAGACCGGCTTCGTAGCGACGAGCAACGGGTATTCACGGCCACGCCAAACGACCGTAAACCCGATGATATTCCGACGCTGGCCTGGCATCGGCTGGGCGGCTATTACGGCCCGCACCGCCAGTCTATTCTGAACCAGGGTGACGCGACCGAAATCCCGGACACCGGTTTGCTCTGGGCCGAATTGGAATGGGCCTGTCGCCATGAACAGGTTCAGCATCTGGATGATCTGATGCTGCGGCGTACCCGCCTGGGGCTGATCCTGCCTGACGGGGCGGCCAGCTTACTTCCTGAAATCCGCAACCGATGCCAGAGCCTGCTTGGCTGGAATGATGCCCGCTGGGATCAGGAGCAAGAGCGGTATCTGGCAACCTACCGTAAGGCCTACCAACTGCCGATGGGCGAGGATGCCCGGGATGCCTGAGACCCCACTGATACTGGCGATAGACAACGGCACCCAGAGCATCCGCGCCCTGCTGTTTGACACCCAGGGTAACTTGTTGGGTAAGGGCAAGCAGGAAATCGAGCCTTACTTTTCCGAGCAACCCGGCTGGGCAGAACAGCACCCGGAGTACTTCTGGGACAACCTTGGCATTGCTTGCCAGCAACTCTGGCAAACCACCAGCGCCCGCCCGGAGCAGGTGGTGGGCGTGACCGTCACCACGCAACGCGGCACGGTGGTCAACCTCGATCGTGGGGGCAAGCCCCTGCGGCCCGCCATCATCTGGCTGGATCAGCGCCATGCACGGGTAGACGGGGCGGTGAAAGGCCCCTGGGGCTGGCTGTTCAAGCTTGCCCGCCTGGAGGAGACCATTGGCCGCTTCCGGGAAAAAACCCAGGCGAACTGGATCGCGCAGAATCAGCCGGACATCTGGGCGAAAACCCACAAGTACCTGCTGTTATCAGGCTATTTGAATTACCGATTGACCGGTGAATACCGCGATTCCACCGGCAGTCAGGTGGGCTACCTGCCCTTTGATTATAAACGCCAGCGTTGGGCGGGGCCCCGGGATTTCAAATGGCAGGTGATGCCGGTGACCCCGGGTATGCTGCCTGAACTGATACCGCCTGGTGAACAGATCGGAACCCTGCTGCCTGAGGCGGCGGCGCACCTTGGCCTGCCGGGTGGACTGCCCGTCATCGCCGCGGCATCAGACAAAGCCTGCGAAATTCTCGGCTCCGGCGGTCTGTCTCCGGAGACCGGCTGCATGAGCTATGGAACCACGGCCACCATCAACACCACCAATGCCCGCTATGTGGAACCCACCCGGTTCATGCCGCCGTATCCGTCTGCCCTGCCCGGCCACTACTCCACCGAAGTCATGATCTATCGGGGTTTCTGGATGGTGAGCTGGTTCAAGCGGGAATTCGGGCTGCGTGAGCAAAAGCTGGCAGAACAGAAAGGCATTGAACCCGAAGCCCTGTTTGACGAACTGGTGAATGCGGTGCCGCCAGGCTCCATGGGTTTGATGCTACAGCCCTACTGGAGCCCCGGCGTGCGCCAACCTGGCCCGGAAGCCAAGGGGTCCATTATCGGCTTTGGCGACGTGCACACACGAGCTCACGTCTATCGGGCCATACTGGAAGGGCTGGCCTACGCCTTGAAGGAAGGCAAGGAACGCATCGAGAAACGCAGCGGCCAGGCTATCAAGCGGCTTCGAGTGGCAGGCGGCGGGTCCCAGAGTGATGCGGCCATGCAATTGACGGCTGATATATTTGGATTGCCGGCGGAACGCCCGCATACCTATGAAACCTCCGGACTGGGAGCGGCTATTGATGCCGCCGTGGGGCTGGGATTACACCCGGATTTCGACACGGCGGTCACGGCTATGACCAGAACCGGCCGGGTATTCGAGCCCAACCCGGAAGCATCTGCGCTTTATCAACGTCTCTACCGGGAGGTTTATCAGGATATGTATCCTCGCCTGCAACCACTGTACAAAAAGATCCGGGAGATTACCGGCTATCCGCGCTAGCCCTTTTGGTGACTTTTTATTCAGAGGAGCCTATAATGATGAAAATTCATCAACGGAGGCCAGGGCATGCCAGAAGCTGTTAGTGCAGCACCGGAAACCAGCGATAAAGCTCTGCTGTCCAAAGCCCTGCTGAACGCAGCCAAAGCCTTTGGTTTGCCACAAGCGGAAATCGCGGCCGTGGTTGGCCGCAACCGCACAGGTTTGACCCGCGACGGCATTGATCCGGCCAGTAAGTCGGGTGAACTGGCACTGTTGTTTATCCGGCTTTACCGCAGCGTCTATGCACTGACCGGCGGTGAACGGGAGGCCATGACCCATTGGCTGAACACGCCCAACCACTATTTTGAGGATACACCCAGACAAATGATCCAGAGCACGGAAGGCCTGGTTCGGGTGGTTCACTACCTGGACGCCATGCGGGGGCGGATTTGAACTATCGGGAACGGATTGCCCAGTCCATCACACCGCTGCAAGGCAACCTGTTTCGGGTGGTGGAAAGTCAGGAAGACATCGCGACGGCACGCATCGTAGACAGTATGCAGGAACAGAATCGACTGGAGGAACTGCTGGAAAGCAACAAACCACCGGTGCCCGGCACGGCCCGAAAACGCCATTACCTGCTGACCACCCCGTTCCGCTACCCGCCCCTGAAATACGGCTCACGTTTTGGCCGCAGTTTCGAACCCAGTCTGTTTTACGGAGCCATGAGCATTCCCACGGCTCTGGCGGAAACCGCGTTTTATCGGTTTGTATTCATGAGCCATCTGAAAGTCCCGTTCAAGCGCCCGTTAACCACCTTGCATACGGTGTTCAGCGCCCGATTCCGCACGGAACGAGGTGTTCGGCTGCAGTCTGAACACTGGCAGGATCTGCATCATACGCTGGCAGATCCAGTCAGCTACCGGGAAAGCCAGGCCTTGGGTACCGACATGCGCAGCCTGCAAGTGGGCGCCTTCCAGTTTCTCTCAGCCCGCGCTCTGCAGGCAGGCCTCTATGAGCTCCCCGTCCATCCGGACAACGGCGTCGAAGGCGTCAATGTAGCTTTGTTCAATGCCAGTGTGTTCCGGGACGCCGCCCCCAGAAGTTATCAAAAACTGATTGCCGTGACGTCGCCCAGCCAGGTGTCCATGAGCCTGTCGGAGCCGGATGGCAGCAAGCAGGTTTACGAATTCAGCCTGGACCAGTTTCTGATAGAGGGCGAACTGCCTCAGCCGGCGCCGTAGCTTCTGCCGTTTCTCTCTCCTGAAGATCGGTCTGCCAGCCGCCTCCCAGCGCCTTGTACAGATCCACCGCTGCAATCAGCCGATTCAACCGCACCTGGCTGAGCTGCTGCCGGGCATCAAACACCGTTCGCTGGCTTTCCAGCAGGGTGAGCAAGTCATCTGCCCCTTCCCGATAGCGCACTTCGGTCAACCGTAAGGTCTCTTCCGCCTGAGCGAGAATACTCTGTAACCGCTGCTCCTGGTCCAGATACAGCGCTTCTCTGTCGAGTGCATCCCCTACTTCCTGGAATGCCGAGAGCAGGCTGGCACGGTAATTCTCCAACAAAGCCACCCGCCGGGATTCCGAAATGGCCACATTGTTGCGACGCTGGCCTCCATCAAACAGAGTCTGGCTGAGGGCAAGCAGGCCATTGGCGGTTTGCAGTGGGTCTGCCAGGCTTAAAAAGCTGTTGGTAGAGAAGCGAACCGCACCACTGAGCGACACCGATGGCATCAAGGCCGCCCTGGCCTGCTCGACGTCCGCACTGGCGGCCATCAGCCGAGCCTCCTCAGCCGCCAGGTCCGGTCTTCGGGTAACCAGGCTAGCCGGCGTTTCCGGGTTGATCTCCGGCACTTGAACCGCAAGTAGCCCAGCCTCCGGAATGTCTTCCGTAAACGGATAATCCCCGGTCAGTAGACGCAAGGCCGCTAACCGTTGCCGGGCCTGATACTCCAGTGGCGGCACCGCATTCTTGAGGTTCAGTACGGAAGTTTGCTGGCGGGACAATTCCGAACGATCAGCCACGCCATTACGATATCGGGCCTCAACCAGGGCCAGTGTCTTTTCACCCAGTTCCAGATTCCGACGCGCAATATCCACGCGCTGCTGCAACTCCTGCCATTCGAACCAGGTACTGGCTACCGAGGCCACCAGCGTCATTCGGGCGGCGTCATAGTCATACTCCGAAGCCTGGAAACCCGCGAGAGCCCCGGCTTCCGCGGCGGACAGGCGACCCCAGAGATCCAGCTCGTAGTCAACCGACAGCCCGAGGCTACTCGAACCACTGGTGACACGATCCTGGCCGGAGGCCTCGCTTGCCTGTTTACCCGTGCTTCCCGACGCACCAAGGGTCGGCAGCAAGGCAGCTCCGGCGTTGCGCAACTGCAAGTCTGCCTGAATCACTGCCTGAGCGGTGGCGGCCAGGTCTGGATTATTCGAGAGCGCCCGGTCGACCAAACGGTTGAGCTCTTCGTCACCGAAGGCATACCACCAACGCGAACCAACAGCTTCGCCGGAGCCAGCCCCGATGTGCCACTGCGCTGGAGGATTCACTGGCTGCTCAATGGGTTGCGACTGAAAGCTCCCGCATCCAGTCAACAACACCGACAACAGTGCAATATGGCGAATGCTCATAAGATTACTCCGAGGCCAGGGCATGAACCGGGTCCAGATGGGCAGCCTTGCGGGCGGGCAGAAACCCGAACAGCAGGCCTGTGGCGAAAGCGCAACCGAAGGCCAGGGCCATGGGTAGCAGCGTCATGTGAATAGGTGTTCCCAGTGAGCCAATAATCCGGGTTGCCGCAATGCCGATGACAACACCAATCAACCCACCAATGGCCGATACCAGCCAGGCCTCAGTCAGAAACTGCTGCAGGATATTCCATGCACGGGCACCGGTGGCCATGCGAATACCGATCTCGCGGGTACGTTCGGTGACGCTCACCAGCATGATATTCATAACCCCGATACCACCCACAAGCAGGGAAATTGCTGCAATAGAGCCCAGCAGCCAGGTGAGCGTATTCTGGGTTTCCGAAACGGTTTCAATCAATGAAGCCATGTTGCGGATAGTAAAGTCCTCAATGCCATGGCGGGACATCAGAGTGTCGTGGATGAGGGCTTCGATCTCATCCATACGATCGATATCCGCCACAGCCACGGTGATGTTGCGCAGGTGTGTTTGCCCGAAGATGCGCAGGCTGCCCGTGGTGTAGGGAACAAACACCACATCGTCCTGGTCCTGCCCCATGGGAGAGGCGCCTTTTTCATCCATCACACCAATCACCTGAAACAGCACGTTGTTAACCATCAAGTGTTTGCCGAGAGGGCTTTCGTCGGGAAACAGGGCGTTGGCGGTGGTTTTGCCAAGTACCGCCACGGCTGCGTAGCTGGCTTCATCCTCGGCGCTGAAGAAGGTACCTTCAACCACAGGCCACTGGCGGGCCACCGGGAAGCGGAAGGAGGTAGCATTGATCTCGGCCGAGTGATCCCGGTTGGAATATCGCAGCGTCTGTCCGCCAGTCAGCTCAGGTATTGCTGCAAGAACACCCCTTATCTCATTGATTGCTTTAAAGTCAGATGGTACCAGTGTGGTCACGCTCCAGCGCCCACCCCGCTGATCGGGACCACCCGGGCGCACCAGCAGCAGATCACTGCCCATGGTGCTGATTCGGTCGACGACATCCTTTCGGGCCCCCTCCCCGATCGCCAGCATGGTGATCACTGAGGCCACCCCGATCACGATGCCAAGCAGAGTCAGCGTCGTCCGAAACAGGTTGCTGTGCAGGGAACGCACCGCGCTTTTCAGGGCTTCGTGCCAGTCGCCAAGGCGGGAACGACGACGGGCATTCTGGTCGGTTGGCTGAATCGTGACTGAAGGCACTTCTGCGCCGGTGTCCTCAACAATCTCGCCATCGGCAATGCGAATCTGCCGACGAGCCACAGTTGCCACATCGGGGTCGTGGGTGATCAGGATAATGGTGTGGCCCTGCTCAGAAAGATCGGTTAACAGCCGGATCACCTCCTGGCTGCTCTTGCTGTCCAGAGCACCAGTCGGTTCGTCTGCGAAGATCAACTGGCCGCCGTTCATCAAGGCCCGGGCAATAGACACTCGCTGTTGCTGACCACCCGATAGCTGTGCCGGCCTGTGCGACAGACGCTCGCCCAGCCCGAGCCCGGTGAGCAACCGTTCCGCCCTTGCGTGCCGTTCGGCCGGTGCCATTCCGGCGTAAATGGCGGGGATCTCCACATTCTCACGAGCTGTCATCCCGGCCAGCAGGTTATAGCTCTGGAACACAAAACCGAAGGCATCGCGCCGAAGCCGTGCCAGTTCGTCCCGGTCCAGGGCAGACACGTCCCTGCCATTGAATCGGTACTGGCCAGCGCTGGGCTGATCCAGACAGCCAAGGATGTTCATCAGGGTAGACTTGCCGGAGCCCGATGGCCCCATGATGGCCACAAACTCACCGGGCCAGATTTTCAGATCAATGCCCTTGAGCACAGGAACCGCCAGTTCGCCCTCTCCAAAGGATCGGGTAATGCCCTGAAGCTCAATCAACGGTCGCGGGCTCATCTCAGCATACCCCGAAAGGCAGCCTTGCCCTCACCCTGAGCGGCCCGTGGATCCCGGTTTGCGAGAACCACCTGATCACCCTCATTCAATCCCGACCGAACCTCCACGTATACCCGGTTGCTGATGCCGGTTTCGATGTCCCGAATCTGTGGCTGCCCCTTTGCATCCAGGACCTTGACCTGGTTTCTCGCCACCGCACTGACTGGCACCCGCAATACGTCCAGCGCTTCATCCTGAATAAAGAACACCTGGGCGGTCATCTGGGGCAGCAACCGTCCCTCCTGGTTATCCACCGTAAACAGGGCGTTGTAGAGCACCACGTTGTTGGTTACTTCGGGAGTTGGCTCAATGTACTGCAACTCTCCGTAGAGCTTATGCTCGGCATCGCCGAGTGTGGTGAAGTAAACCCGCATGCCCGGTTGCAGCTTGCCAACGTCGGCCTCGGACACCTGGGCCCGCACCCGCATGGTGCTCAGATTGGCAATGCGCATAAGCAACGGCGCGGTCTGGCTCGCGTTCAGGGTTTGTCCCTGGCGGGCCTCAATAGAGACCACGGTCCCGTCCATGGGCGCATAGATTCGCGCATAACCCAGATTGGCTTCTTCAGCCCTCAGGGTGGAGGAGGTCTGTTCTATCTGTGCCTCAAGCATGGCCAACTGCGCCCGGGCAGACGCTAACGATGCTTCGGCAGTCTGCAGGGATTCCCGTGTGGTCGCATCTTCACGCCACAGGTTCTGCTGGCGCTGGAACTGGATCTCGGCGAGGCGCAGCTGGGCCTTGCGATCGGCTAGCTGGGCCTGCTGGTTCTTCAACTGGGCGCGGGTGGCATCCACTTTCGCCACATACACGGTAGGGTCGATTTCCGCCAGCAGATCGCCGGTGCTAACGGGTTGGCCCACTCGTACGTGAATCAGCTCCAGCTGGCCGGAAACCTGTGCACCTACATCCACATAATTACTCGGCTCAAGCACGCCGGTGGCCGAAACCAGGTTCTGGATGTCGCCTCGGTTCACCGCCACGGTATTCAAAGCCGGTTCATCGCCGTTAGCATTGCGGGCGTACCAAACGACAGCGAAGGCTATCGCGCACAGCACACACAGAAATCCAACCCACTTCAGCCAGCGATGCCCGGCACGGGTAGCAGAGGCCATTCAGATATCTCCAAGAGTTCAAATCAGACCGAACCATAGAGAACTGATACGAGAAAAAGAAGCCGGGGATCAGGGTTTTGCGAAACCTTTACACGAACGATCTCAGGCGCAAAGAGGATATAGGGTTACAGCCCTCCTGTAGCGAGCTGAATAGCAATCGCAGCCATCATCAGGCCGATAACACCGTCAATCACACGCCACGCCGCAGGCCTGGCCAACCAGGACGCCAGCCGGGAACCGGCCCAGGCCAGCGCGCCGAACCAAAGCACCGACGCGCTGCTGGCACCCGCCACAAACGTGGCCGGATCCGATTGCTGGGCACCCACGGCCGGAATCAGCAGTAACGTGTCCAGATAAACCTGGGGGTTCAGCAAGGTGACCGCCAAGGTTGTCAGGATTACGCCTTTGACGGTGCTGCGCCGAGCTTCCCCTGCCGCCAGTGACGCCCTCCCCTTCAGAACCCGATAGAACGCCTGTCCTGCCAGCAAACCGAGAAACCCAACGCCCAGCCATCTGAGCACGTCCAGCGCCTCGGGCATGGCCATCAGTGCCGCACTCACACCAAACATGCCCAGAGTGAACAGCAGGATATCCGAGGTCATACACAAACCGGCCGACCACCAATGGTGTTCACGACGAATGGCCTGACTGAGAACGTAGGCATTCTGGGCACCAATAGCCACGATAATTCCACCACACACCACCAGGCCTGTCAGATAACTTTCAAACACCGCTGCACTCCTTATGATTAATGGCGCAAGCCTACCCCGTTACCGCTATACTTGAAATTCATCCTGTTAATGCCTGATAAGTTTTGCTTATGCTTGATTACAAGTTGCTCGAAGCTCTTGCTGCCGTGGTCGACGCCGGCGGTTTTGACAAAGCCGGCGACATGCTGGGTATCAGCCAGTCCGCCATTTCTCAGCGAATTCGTACACTTGAAGTCAGGCTTGGCCAACCTGTGCTGGTGCGAAGCCAGACCCCAAGAGCAACGCCCGCCGGCCAGAGATTGCTTAATCATGTTCATCAGGTGCGCCTGCTGGAACGCGACCTGACCAGTTCCATTCCCTCCCTGGCCGAACCAGCCACTCGATTTCGCGTCGCGCTCAATGCGGACAGCCTCGCAACCTGGTGGGCCTCTGCCGTCGGCGACTTCTGTACCGAAGAAGGAATACTTCTGGACATGGTGGTAGAAGACCAGGACGTAGGACTGCGGCGCATGCGCGAGGGCGACGTAGCCGCCTGCCTTTGCAGCAGCCCTCAGCCGGTTGCCGGCGCCCGGTGCATACCGCTGGGAGTGATGACGTATCTGCCATTGGCCACACCGGAGTATACCCGCCGCTATTTTCCAGACGGGCTGAACAACAGGAGCCTGCAATCCGCGCCCGCCATCGTGTTTGGCCCCAACGATCAACTCCAGCATCGGTTTCTGGCCCAGGTTGGCTATCAGGGAAAGTTTCCGCACCACCTGTGCCCGTCATCCGAAGGCTTCGTAAAGCTCGCGCTGGCCGGCATGGGCTATGGAATGATTCCGGAAATTCAGGCCCGGGAGCATATCCAGGCAAATCGACTGGTTAGTATCGCCCCGGGCAGTGGCCTGGAAGTACCGCTTTACTGGCACTTCTGGCGGCACGGTGGGGAGTTGATGTCTCGGTTAACGCGCAAACTGCAGGATTCGAGCGAGTTGGTTTGAGCGGTTTCCGGTGATCAGGGTATCTGCCTAGAAAAAATAGCTATGCAAACCATCCAGACAGGAGTAAAGTGGCCGTCGTTGGAAAGATTTAGCAAAGCATTCATCAATAAGACGCATCCCTGTTGTTATAAGTAGTGTTCGTCCTGTTTTTGATCACGCCAGTTTTTATGTTTCCGCACACCGCTGACCTGCCCTCACAACGAGACCAGGCAGCACATTAAATGATTGAATTCAGGATAGTAAAATATGTCTACTGTTACCGGTACTGTTAAGTTCTTCAACGAATCCAAAGGCTTCGGCTTTATCACTCGTGAAGGCGGCCCGGACGTTTTCGTTCACTACAGCGCCATTCAGGGCGGCGGCTTCAAGACTCTGGCAGAAGGCCAGCAGGTTGAATTCACCGTGACTCAGGGCCAGAAAGGTCCTCAGGCGGAAAACGTAGTTGGTCTGTAATTAACAGCCCAGTACGATCAAAAAGGCAGCTTCGGCTGCCTTTTTTTGTTGCCTGAATTTCCGTGTTAGTCCGTATTCATCCTTATTAGTACCATGGTCGGGCTCACCTTGAGCCACGCTAAGGCCTATAATGCCTGCTCGGGTGAATTCACTCCCCAGGCCCTCGAGGCTCAGCAAACCAGAAAAGGCCCACCATGTTTTCTGACCAGTTCTATTCCGTCCAGGACGGACGTATTGTGATTTCCGCACCCCAGGCCAGCTACTTTGCCAAAGAGATCGCCGGGGACTTCAATCCGATCCACGATCCGGACGCCCGTCGTTTTTGCGTGCCCGGCGACCTGCTGTTCACCATTGTGGTGTCCCGTTTCGGGCTCTCAGAAAATATGACCTTCAAGTTCCGTAACCTGCTTGGTGCCGAGGTTCCGCTTGAGTTCCGCGAAAGCGAAAATGGCGAAGCCATCAACGTTGTCGACGAAGCCGGTAAGGTCTACCTGGAAGTTACCCGTAAAGGCGCGGTAACCCGGGATGAAAAAGTGATTGAAGAGTTCAGTCGGTGCTATGTTGCGGCGTCCGGGAAAAACTTTCCGCACACGCTCAAGCCCTTGATGGAATCACACGGGGTAATGTTCAATCCCGACCGGCCAATGGTGATGTATGAGAGCATGAGCCTGGCTCTCACACAGCTGGAGAATCCTCACCCAGACCTCGAATTGAACAACGCGGACCTGGAAGTTGCGGGTAAACGCGGCAACGTAACGCTTGAATACAACCTGCAGTCTTCCGGCAAAACCGTTGGCGAGGTTGCCAAGCGGCTGGTACTGGGCGGCCTTCGGGAGTACTGCCCTGAGGCCATGGCCGGCATCATCGAGGAATTTTACCGGCTCAAGGCAAGAGGCACCCGCTGGGGAATGGAGAGCGCTGATCAGCCAGCCGGATTGTAACGCTCCAACGTTTGCAGGCAGACATCCACGGTTACCGATAACGTTTTCAGCGCCGCAGCCCGGGCCCTGCCTTCCGCACTCGCCCGGTAGAGGTGTGGGGTCATTGCCAATAAATCGGCAATGGGCTCGGCGCCGTCAAGGTGCACTGTAAAGCGTATGTCCTGGGTGCCGATTCGCCGAAAACCTTCTGGTACCGGAGCCACTTTACGGGAGTCTGCGCGAACTTCCGGGTAGACAATCTCCCGCAATTCCCTCAGATGATCCTGGCCGGCGTCTACCTGTACCAGTCGCCCGCCTGGCCTTAAAACCCGCGCAAACTCCGGATACACCGGAAACCCGAAGAGGCAAAGCACACGGTCGACTGAAGCTGGTAACACCGGCAGATTGGCATTGCTGCCAACCACCCAGCATGCGCGCTTTTCCCTGCGCGCAGCCGCCAGCACCGCCCACTTGGAAATGTCCAATCCGAGCAACGATAGTGAGATTTCACCCTCCGGGGACGCTAGCTGACGCAAATAATAGCCCTCACCACAGCCGGCATCCAGGCAACTGAGTTCGCTGCCCGTGGCAGCGTCGTTCAGGATTGCCGCCGACACGGCATCCGCAATCGGGCGATAGTATCCCGCCTCAAGAAAGCGCTGGCGCGCGGCCACCATGGCTTTGCTGTCACCGGGTTCTTTCGAGCGCTTTTTCTGAACTGGCAGCAAATTTACGTAGCCCTGGCGGGCAATATCGAAGCTATGGCCCTGTGGGCAGCGCCAGACTTTGTCTTCCCGCTGCAGCGGATTGCCGTCGAGCGGACAGGCGAGGGATTCAAAGGGAGTGGTGTTCACTGAGCGTCCAAACGTTGGAAATGCCGGCGTATTCTAACAAGGAATATCCCATCAGGCTCGCAAACGGAGGAATGGCTTCCTATTCTTGTTGTGAACGACTGGAAAGCGCATAGATGCGTTCTCACCCAACCGGGAGGAGTCTCGTCCGTCATGGATAAGAAGAAGGACAGATCGTCGTCATCGTCACAATCGGAGCAAAGTGAACAAAAGTTCCATGAGTTGATTGAGAGCCTTCCGATGGTTGCCGTTCAGGGCTACGACCGGAATCGGAGGGTCATCTACTGGAATGAAGCCAGCACAAGACTATACGGGTACTCCAGAAATGAGGCTCAGGGAAAACGGCTGGAGGACCTGATTATTCCGGAAGCCATGCGCGAAGCCGTCATTGAGGCCCACACCAACTGGCTCGATCACAACATCAGCATTCCCGCAGAAGAACTGGCACTGAAACACAAGGATGGCCACCTGGTTCCCGTTTACTCCAGTCATGTCATGATCAAACAGGATACCGGCGAGTGCGAAATGTTCTGTATCGACATCAGCCTGGAAGAACAAACGCAAGCCAAGGCAGAACTGGTTCGCCGCGCCAGCTTTGATGATCTTACCGGGTTACCCAACCGACGCCTGATGGAATCTGAGCTTGAAAGCCGGCTGGTCGAAGCAGATCGCTGCAATCGCGAAGTTGCAGTGATCTTCATGGACCTGGACAACTTCAAATTGATTAACGATACCCTCGGCCACTATCAGGGCGACTCCCTCCTCAAATCGGTTGCCGACACCTTAAAGCAGGAATTGCGACACAGCGATCTGCTCTGCCGTTTCGGAGGAGACGAGTTCGTTCTGTTACTGTTCGATTTCCATGGCCCTGAAGGCATTCATGAATTACTTCAACGGCTGGTCAAGGCACTCGAAAGCAAGGTGCAGCTTCACGGTGATTGCCATCAAGTATCGGCAAGCTTTGGCGTCAGCCTGTACCCACACAATGGCGGCACCGCAACGGAACTTATGGGCAACGCAGACGCGGCCATGTACCGGGCAAAGGAGATCGGAAAGAATACGGTCTGCTTCTACACCTCTGATATCAACGACCGGCTCGTCAAATATCAACAGATTACCGCCCTGCTCCGACAAGCCCTGACGAATGGCGGATTGGAACTTTACTACCAGCCACAGATAGATCTGAGAACTGGCGGGACCACCTCCTGCGAGGCGCTGTTGCGGTGTTTCGACAAGGCATCAAACCTTGTCTCCCCGGCGACATTTATCCCGGTCGCTGAAAAATCCGGACTTATAAACCGTATCGGTGACTGGGTCATCGATGCCGCATGCAAACAGCTCAAAGCCTGGCAGGGAACTGAGCTCGCGGGCTTGCGTATTGACGTCAATCTGTCCGGTCGCCAACTGACCAATCCACACCTGGCTGACCAAATCCTGGAAACCATTAAACGTTATGGTTTGAAGCATGAGCAACTCGGGGTAGAACTTACGGAGAACGAGGTGTTTGGCAGCGAAGAGGGCCAAACCAGGCAACTGGAGCGCCTGAAGGCTGCCGGGCTCCATATATCCATTGATGACTTCGGTACTGGTTACTCTTCCCTGGTTTATCTTCGGAAGCTCCCGGTATGCAGCATAAAGATCGATCGAAGTTTCCTGCACTACGCCATGCAAAATGAAAGCGACATGGCAATCATGAAAGCCATGGTTACGGTCGGCCAGAGCCTTGGGTTGAGCATTCTTGTGGAAGGTGTAGAAACCGAGCAGCAGGCAAAGCTGATACGGGATCTCGGTTGCGATTTCGCGCAGGGCTTTCTTTACGCCAAACCGATGCCGGCGAGAGCGGCTGAGGCATTTATGAAGCCCCTGGCTTCGCGCAGTTAATGAGCAACAAACTTAGCCTGGCGTCCTTGAGGTCAGCCCCTTTGAAGGGATAGGTCTAACACCACCGGAGTATTCTCAGGCATATAACGTTCGTTGCAGGTACTGGCATTAATGAGACGGGTTTCGCCCTGCAGGTACTCACCATAGCCCTCATGAATATGCCCGAAGACATGAGCCTTCAGTATCAGCCGAGGACTACTGCCCAAGATCACAAGACTTTGATATAAGGGGGTAAAAATGGAGGCGCGGGTCGGAATCGAACCGGCGTACACGGAGTTGCAGTCCGCTGCATAACCACTCTGCCACCGCGCCGGGGAAGCCTGGATTCTGGCTTTTGCTCTCAGGAGGCATTGAGAGACTTGGAGAAATTGGAGCGGGAAACGAGATTCGAACTCGCGACCCCAACCTTGGCAAGGTTGTGCTCTACCAACTGAGCTATTCCCGCTCTAATGTTTCAGAAGCATTGCCTCGTCAACGGCTGCGTATTCTACGGATTCCGCCTTCGCCGTCAACACCTTTTTTTCAACTTTCTGTTTTTACTGACAATCTGAACAAAGTTTAGCCAGCAATAACTCAGGATCGATCCCCGGCCTGCGCTGTTACGTTACGCGCACCCGCCAACTGCCCGGCGGAATCGCAGTTCAGATAACTGGATGCCTGGAGCCACTCCTGGTCGGGATAGTACTTGAATACCAGCTGCCCGCCCTTGAGCTCGTCTACCACGGTTTTGATGATCTGGTTGTCTACCGCCGGGCAGCCATGACTGCGGCCGATTCTGCCGTACTTTGTGACCCAGCTGTCCTGAACATAGTCGGCACCATGGATGACAATTGCCCGCTGGCGAGCCAGGTCATTGAAGCCCGGCTCCAGTCCGTCCAGTCGCAACGAATAGCCGTGGGCCCCCCGATACGATTCGGCAGCCTTGAACAGGCCTATGCTGGACTGGTGACTGCCCTCGATATTGGAGAACGCGCTTGCCTCAGCATTGCCCGAGTTTTTACCGTGGGCCACCAGATCACGAAGGATCAACTCGCCTTCGTTCAGATCGAACAACCACAGCCTTTCTTTGGAGGACGGCAAAGAGAAGTCGATCACCGCCAGCCGCTCTGGCAAGGCCGTGCCATTGCTGATGGCACAACGGGTCGCTTTCAATGCGGCTTCGAGAACCTGTGGGCTCAGCTTGGGTGCCGCGGAGGCCAGGCGACCAAACATATCATCATTAGCGGATTGGGCGTGGCCTGCGGCCGACAAGCCAAGTGTAAAAAACACGCCTGCAAACAGGGCAGAAATCTTTCTTAGTTTGTGATGCTTGGGCATCAACCTTACCTCTCAACTCGAAGCTGTTTAATCCGTAGAACAAAAAATGCCCCATTCTACCAATAAAAAATGAGACACCCGTCATCGCCGTACAAAAAATAAACAAGCGGTAATCAAACATACGAATTCCGGGGCGTAGCTCCGGCGTGATAACATTGCAGTAACTCAACGGGGTGCCTGGAAGGGCTGAGACCATACCCGCGGAACCTGACCCGGTTAATACCGGCGTAGGGATTGAGTCACCACCTTTGGTGGTGTTCGCGGCATGGCCCCCCCGCTACTGAACAAGGTGCCGCTGTATGTTTTCACGCTTGATTCCCACACTTCTCGCCGTATCGCTGCCTGCGATGGCCGCTGCCGAAGAACCGGCCGTCCTGAATGTGTATACCCATCCATCCTTTGCCGCCGAGTGGGGCCCGGGGCCCGCTGTTAAAGAGGCGTTTGAAGAACAATGCGGCTGTTCCCTGAATTACACCGTGCTGGACAGCGGCGGAGACATTCTGCAAAGGCTCCGGCTGGAAGGAAGCTCCACACCGGCAGATGTGGTTCTCGGGCTGGATACCGGCACCATGGAGACCGCGCGTCAAACCGGCCTGCTGGGCCGCCACGGTCAATCACTGGAACGCCTGGCACTGCCCGTCAACTGGGACGACGACACCTTTGTGCCCTACGACTGGGGATATTTTGCTTTTGTCTACGATACCGAGCAGCTGCAAGAGCCGCCCTCAAGCCTCGAGGAACTGGTGAACGCGCCAGACGATCTCAAGATCATTATTCAGGATCCGCGCACCAGTACGCCGGGGCTCGGCCTGTTGCTCTGGATGCATACCGTCTATGGCGATCAGGCGCCAGCAAAGTGGCAGCAGCTCAGCAACAAGATTCTCGCCACCACCCAGAGCTGGAGTGACGGTTATTTCTCGCTATTCATGAATGGCGAAGCGCCCATGATCCTCTCGTACAGCACCTCGCCTGCCTATCACATGGCCATCGACAAAACTGACCGGTATCAGGCCGCCCGTTTCAATGAAGGGCATTACCTGCAGGTGGAAGTCGCGGCCCTGGTGGAAAGCTCCGACAACAAGACCCTGGCCAGAGAGTTTCTGGACTTCATGCTGACGGCGGACTTCCAGCGTCATATTCCACTGAAGAACGTGATGTATCCAGCGATTGGTCTTGGCGATGAATTGCCAAGCGTTTTCGACAAGCTGATCACACCACCCGAGGCCCTGTATATGGACCCGGCCAAGGTTGCCTCCATTCGTCGACAGTTGGTGAACGATTGGCTCAACGCACTGACCAACTGATGTAATGCCAGTACACACGAAAGCCGCCCCCTTCAGCCATCCAGGCTGGCAACTCTGGCCCGGCCTGTTACTCGGCACCGGGCTGTTGCTGCTGGTGGCACTCGGCCTGGGGAGCATACTGCAGGAGGCCGGCGAGCTGGACATGGGGAGTACGCTGGCAAGCTCCTATTTCCAGAGTGTGGTCCGCTTCACCCTCTGGCAGGCCTTTTTATCCGTCGTGTTGAGCCTGGCCCTGGCGCTCCCGGTGGCGACTGCCCTGGCCCGATACACAGGCTTTCCCGGACGCACTCTGATTCTGCGGCTGATGGAGCTGAGTCTGGTACTGCCCACCATCGTGGCAGTCTCCGGCATCATAGCGGTGTTCGGTCGGCAGGGCTGGTTCACCGGCCTACTTAACACCTGGCTTCCTGGAAATGGATGGAATCTTTATGGGCTGAATGGCATCCTGCTCGCCCACGTGTTCTTCAATGCACCACTGGCGGCCCGAATTCTTCTACAGGCCCTGGACTCCATACCCGCGCCGCGAATGCGGACCGCCTCTCAGCTTGGGCTCGGCGGCTGGTGGCTGTGGCGTGCGGTACACTGGCCCGCCATCAAACCGGTACTGCCCGGCGTGGCGGCACTGGTGTTCACGCTCTGCTTCACCAGTTTTGCCATCATCATGACGCTGGGCGGAGGGCCAGGAACAACCACCCTGGAAGTCGCCATCTATCAAGCACTGCGTTTCGAGTTTGATTTCGCCCGTGCCGCTTTGTTTGCCATTCTGCAGCTGTTGATCTGTGGCAGCCTCTGGTGGCTGGTTTTCCGGAAGCGTCTGGACACCGCTGTACTGCCAAACCGCCGGTTATCACGCCCGGTCCCTCTGTTTGCACGGCCCTGGCAAGGGTTTTCTGCGGGTCTGCTGTTGCTGATTTTCACAGCCTTTCTGGTCGCGCCACTACTGGCCATTATCCTGCGCGGTTTACCGGCGTTATGGCCAACGGCGGATACGCCTTCGATTTACCAGCAGCTATTGTCGGCCACCGCCCGCAGCCTTTTAATCGCTATTCCAGCCGGGCTCGGCTCAGTGGTCGTTGCATTGCTAACTCTGGCAGCCGCCAACCGGGCAGGTCAGCGCTGGCTGGCCATAGTGCCGGCTGTCACCGGCTATCTCCCCTTGATCGTTCCGCCTCTGGTACTGGGAACCGGGCTTTTTATTCTGTTAAGGCCGCAATTGGGGAATACCATGCAGGGCTGGTTTCTGGTGGCACTGATCAACGGGCTGATGGCCGTGCCGTTTGTGCTACAGATACTGCGCGGACCTCTCGCAAGCCTGGACTCCGGATCACTCAAACAGGCAGACCAGCTCGGTATCCTGGGTTGGTATCGATGGCGATGGCTGTATTGGCCGAATCTGCGCCGTCCAGTTGCTCTGGCCCTGGCGTATGGTGTGGCGTTATCTCTGGGTGACTTCGGTGTTATCGCCCTGTTTGGCAGCCCAGGCAAACCTACTCTCCCGGTTTTGCTTTACCAGCAACTGGGTAGTTACCGATTAGCGGAAGCCGCGGGTACCGGGCTCTGGCTGTTGGGGCTACTGATACTGATTTTTGTGTCGCTCTCCCGTGTTCCCGGCGTTAAGTCCAGAACAACTTCCGGCGCAAGCCAACCACTGCCGGAGCCTGAACATGCTTGAGATCAAAGATCTGGCCTTCGAGTATGGCCCTGACGGCCATCTCTGGCGATTCGATTTTTCCGTGCCTGCTGGTGAATGTCTGGCCATCCAGGGCCCGAGCGGTTCCGGCAAATCAACCCTGCTCAGTCTGGTTGCCGGTTTTCTCCCGCCAGCCAGCGGCCGGATTCTCTGGATGGACAGGCCCATTCAGTTGTTAAAGCCCTGGCAACGCCCGGTCACGAGCGTGTTCCAGGAACACAACCTGTTCGAACACCTGGATATCTTCACCAATATAGGCCTTGGCATTCACCCCGGCCTCAAGCTGGATGAATCTCAACGCCATGCCATTGAAACCGGGCTGGAACGCACCGGGTTAGCAGGTTTCGGCCCAAGAATGCCCGGCGAGCTTTCCGGTGGCCAGCGCCAGCGCGTTGCCCTGCTGCGCGCCATCCTGCGGCGCCAACCATTGCTACTACTGGATGAACCCATGACTGGCCTGGACACCGAGACCCGGAAGATCCTGTACGCCATGCTGCTGGAAGAGAAAGCCCGAGGCATCACCATGCTACTGGCCAGCCACGATGAAGAAGAGCGCAGAATACTGGCAGACAGCCACTGGAATCTTTAAGCTTTCAGAGAACTCAAACAGGGACTCCGTGACTCCGTGGCAAATGAACCCGGCCTATCTCAGCCACTTGGCGCCCACATTCCCGGTAATGCCGAACTCGGTGGTCATACGCTGAAGTTCTCCGGCGACTGGATACTAGCCCACTATTCAGCCCTGGATCGGCAAACAACTGCCCTGAACGCTCGCGCAGCCGGCTGCAACCCGGATTTTTCCGGCTTGGGCCGCCTGGACACCGCCGGCGCCTCGCTGATGGTGAAATTGCTTGGCAGCGACGCTCTGATCAGCGCTCTGGAACGAGCCCAATTGCCGGATGAACAGCGTGCCCTGATACAGGCGGTTGCAGAAGCCATGAACCAGCCGTCGGCGGAGGTCGCAACCGTTAACCCGGTCGTGGCGTTCCTGGCAGAAACAGGAAAAAAGGTTACCTCTCTGGGGCAGCTTATCTGGTTGTTGGCCGGGTTCATTGGCCAGACGCTGGGCACCCTGTTCTACATCCTGCCGCGGCCTAATCGCTGGCGTATGACCCCCTTTGTAGCGGCACTGCATGACACAGGCCTGAATGCCCTGCCCATTGTTGCCTTGCTCACCTTTCTGGTTGGCGCCGTGGTTGCGTTTCTCGGCGCGACGGTTCTTGAGGACTTTGGCGCGACTATTTACACCGTGGATCTGGTGGCGTTCTCGTTCCTTCGGGAGTTCGGCGTACTTCTGGCAGCCATCCTGCTGGCCGGCCGAACCGCCAGTGCATTCACTGCACAGATTGGTGCCATGAAGGTCAATGAAGAACTCGACGCCATTCGCACCCTGGGGCTCAATCCGGTGGAACTGTTGGTGGTTCCCCGGGTATTGGCGATGATGTTCAGCCTTCCCATTCTCACCTTTATCGGCATGATCTCCGGGATGGTTGGCGGGGCCATGGTTTGCGCTCTGGCACTGGACATTCCACCCAGTCAGTTCATTGCCATTGTCGAACGGGACATTGCCCTGAAGCACTTCCTGGTCGGCCTTGGCAAGGCGCCGGTGTTCGCGTTTCTGATTGCCGTCATCGGTTGCCTGGAAGGCTTCAAGGTGGCGGGCAGCGCACAGTCTGTCGGTGAACACACCACCTCAAGCGTGGTGCAGTCTATCTTTATGGTGATACTGCTGGATTCCGTGGCAGCGCTGTTTTTCATGGAAATGGGTTGGTAAGGCATGGCAGATCATCCGGTCATACAGGTACGCGCACTCGACAACCGGTTCGGCAGCCACATCGTTCATGAGAAACTCGATCTGGATCTTTACCCCCGGGAAATCCTTGGGGTGGTCGGCGGCTCCGGCACCGGCAAGTCAGTTCTGTTGCGCAGCATTGTTGGCCTTAATCCGCCATCCGGCGGACATATCACCGTGTTCGGTGAAGATCTTACGGAACTATCCGCCACGGAGCGCTCCCGCTATGAGCAGCGTTTCGGGGTTCTGTTTCAGGGCGGCGCCTTGTTCACCTCGCTGAACCTTGAGCAGAACATCGCACTACCGCTGATTGAGCATGCCCGGCTGTCGCGGGCCGCAGCGGAAGAACTGGCTCGAATGAAACTGGCCTTGACCGGCCTGCCGCCAGAAGCGGCCACGAAATACCCGGCCGAACTCTCCGGCGGTATGGTCAAGCGGGCGGCATTGGCCAGGGCACTGGCGCTGGACCCGGAAATCCTGTTTCTGGACGAGCCAACCGCCGGTCTGGACCCGATCGGTGCGGCCGCCTTTGACGAACTGATTGTGACCCTTCGCAACGCACTGGGCCTGACGGTGTTTCTTGTTACCCACGATCTGGATACCCTGTACACCACCTGCGACCGTGTCGCGGTTCTGTCTCAACGCAAGGTACTGGTTGCCGATACCCTGGAAAAGGTGGCACAAACCGACGACCGCTGGATTCAGGATTACTTCCACGGCCCCCGTGGCCGCGCGGCGATTGCTGCCCACAACAGGCTAACCGAACAGGAGCCCGGTTAATGGAGCCAAAGGCCCATCACGTTATCATCGGATTCTTTACCCTCGCGGCAGTCAGCGCAGCCTTGCTGTTTGCCTTATGGCTGGGCAAATCTTCCACCGACACCAACTGGGCCTATTACCGGATCGGGTTTGATCACCCGGTTGGCGGGCTGGCCAAGGGCAATCCGGTGCTCTATACCGGCGTTCCGGTGGGCGACGTGTTGGATCTCACCCTGGCGCCGGACAACCCTGCCCATGTGCGGGTACTGGTGCGGGTGAACCAGGACATTCCGGTACGGGAGAATACCCGCGCAGGCCTGGTACTGGCGAACATTACTGGCAGCATGAGCATACAGTTTACCGGAGGCACAACAGACAGCCCCATTCTCGAAGGCCACAAAGACAACCCACCACTGATTGCCGCCGAACCTTCCGCCTTCAGTAACCTGCTAACCAACGGCGAAGCCATGCTAGGTAAGGCAGAACAGCTGCTGGAGAGTGCCAACCAGCTGATGTCCGAGAACAACCTGAACAACATTGCCGAAATTCTTGAAAACACCCGCAAAGCCAGTGAATCCCTGTTGGCCAGCCGGGACGAGCTGGAAGCACTGATGGCCCGATTCGACGCAGCCGGAATACGCGCCGAAGAAGCTGCTATCAAGGTGTCTGCCGCAGCAGACAGGTCCCGAGAGGTACTGGATGAACGGGTAGAACCGGTTCTCCTGGCCATGTCCAGAGCGCTAACCACCCTGCAACCTACCCTGGACCGGCTGGACACCCTGACCGGCGATAATGAACTGGCGCTGGACGCCGGCCTTCAGGGTCTGGGAGAAATCACGCCGGCACTGCGGGAACTGCGCAGTACCTTGCGCAACCTGAACTCGTTTACGCGCAGACTGGAACAGGACCCGACCGGAACCTTGTGGGGCGGCGCCGGCATCAAGGAGTACGAACAATGAAAGTAGTATTCGCTCTTGCCTTGAGCCTGATTCTGGCTGGCTGCACGGTATTCCCGGTACCCGAATCCCCACGCTTGATGGAGCTGGCACCAGCAAGCGACTTGCCAGCATTTGGTCAGGCGCTGCCCGCAAGCCTTCGGGTAGATACGCCACTGGCTTCTGACCCACTGGACAGCACTCGTATTCTGATCAAACCGTCGGCATACGAATACCGGGCACTCGCAGGCGCCCGATGGCGGGAGAGTATTCCCGTGGTCGTTCGCGATCACCTGCTTGAAACTTTCCGGGCAAGTCGGGCGTTCGAGAATGTAATGACTGACACCAGCCCGGCCACGTCGGAGTTAACCCTGATCTCCGAGCTGACTGGATTTCATGCTGAAAACGGCGAGAATGGCACCCGGGTGGTGATCAGGCAGCACCTGCAACTGTTGGACAACCGAACCCGACAGAGTTTGTGTGTAAGGGATTTCGAAACGACCAGTGTTGCCGCCAGCACCGCCCTGGATGATCTCATGAAAACCTTCAGCGCCGTCGCCAATGACGCCGCAGGTGCCACTGTGAAATGGGCATATAATTGCGGCGTGGGTCGCTAAGGACGATGGAGCTGTTTGCTCAATTGGTTTTTCAACGATAGAATTCGCCCGGTTCCAGGAACGGAACGCTTACGCCAACTTCTTCACAAGGATCGTGCCATGTCCGCCATCCCCGGCCTTGAGTTTGTCGATAACACCAATCAGCGCACCCCCTGTGTACTGCTTCTGGATATTTCCTCCTCCATGTCTGGTGAACCGATTCGCCAGCTGAACGAGGGTCTGCGAGCCTTTGCAGAAGAGCTAAAATCCGACCCGGTTGCCTCGCTACGGGTTCAGGTGATGGTGATTACCGTTGGTGGCCCGGAAGACGTGCGCATCGTCCAGCCCTGGACCGACGCCGTAGACTTTGAGCCGCCCTATCTCCATGCCAATGGCCTGACGCCTCTTGGTCAAGGCATGGCCCTGGCACTCGATGAGATTGCCAGCCAGAAGGCGGTCTACGATGCCAATGGCATTTCCAGTACCCGCCCATGGGTGATTATGCTGTCCGATGGCTGCCCCAACGATTACGGCTGGGAGTCCTACGCCGATCAGGCCCGTGCTGAGGAAGAAAACAAGCGGGTCATCATTTTTCCCGTGGGGACCCGAGGTGCAGACTTCGAAGCGCTCGGTCGTTTCTCCAGCAAGACCCCTAAAAAACTCAAAGGCCTTCAGTTCCGGGAACTCTTTGTCTGGCTGAGCCGCAGTATGTCGACCGTCTCAGCAAGCGTGCCCGGAGAAAGGGTGAGCCTGCCAACCACGGATTCCTGGGCAGAAATCGAGGTCTGACATGGCCTTTCTGCACGGTGGTGCGTCTGCCACAGGGCGCAGCCATCTGGATAAAGGCACATCCTGTGAAGATGCCTGGCAGGTCATCGAGACTGACACATCAATTGCCGCCTGCGTCTGTGATGGCGCCGGATCTGCCAGCCATTCGGCCCGGGGCGCAAACCTGCTGGCATCTTCCGTTTGCCAGGCAGTGATTGCCTGTGCTGACCACCTGCACTCTCCAACGTGTGTTCTTGCTCTGGTCGAAGCCATCGAAGCGGCGCGCCAAACCTTATCAACCGAAGGCCCCCTGTCGGACTTTCACGCCACCCTCTGCGGCGTGGTGATGAATAAAGAACAGAGCCTGGTATTCCACCTTGGCGACGGCGTTGCCATGGGTGTCAATTCCGATGACTGGGATGATTTTGTGGTCAGTGAACCGGAGAACGGGGAATTCGCGGAGACGACCTACTTTTTCACTCTGCCCGGCTGGAAAGATCACCTGCGGATCTTTACCGCCCCCAAGCACTATAGAACCTGGTTCCTGATGTCTGACGGAGCGGCGAGCTTCGCGGTCAAGACATCACCCTGGCGCCCTACCCCGAACTTTATGAAGCCCGTTCACGATTACCTCACCGGGCTTCCCGACACCCACGCCAGAAACCAGGCGCTGATGAGCACTCTTGAGTCGCCGGACACCGACCGCATCACCGCTGATGACAAAACCCTGGTATGGATCGATGATAAAACGCGGCTCTGAACTGGTCCTCACCTATCCCGATGATAGAAAAGAGCGCTTCCGGTTACGTGGAAAACCTCTGAACCGCGGTGCGGACGGTCTTATCTATGCCATGCCCGGAAAACCGCTGGCGTTAAAGGTCTACCACGAACCAGACAAAGACCCGGAGCGGCCCGGGAAAATACAGGAAATGCTCGCGTCTCCTCCAGACGATCAGGGTCTGACCCACTTTGCCTGGCCTGTAGCCTTGTTAACAAACAGCAAGGGGGCTTTTGTCGGCTACGCTATGCCGCTCCTGCCCATGGGTGACTACGTTAGCCTGGACCTGCTGCTTAACCGGAAGGGTCGAGAGCTCGCCCGGCTGCCGGAATCCAGAAATCTCAGAATTACCGCCGCCATTAATCTGGCCAGACGTGTAGCTCAGCTCCATGCCCGAGGGCACTGCATTATCGATCTGAAGCCGGCCAATCTCCTGGTGCATAAGCAAACCGGCGATGTGGTTGTGGTGGATTGCGATGGCTTTGCTATCCAGGGGGACCAGCAGTTTATACCTGGCCACCAGTACACCACTGGCTATATTGCCCCCGAAGCCTGGCAACGGGGGGCCAGCCCCGAGGAGCTCGGCCAGCCTCAGGACCGGTTTGCGCTTGCCGTTATAATCTTTCAGCTGCTTAACGAGGGTCTTCACCCCTATCAAGGCGTACCGGGCGATCGCCAGCACATCCCGTCCGATATTCAGGGGCGAATCGGCGAGAATCTCTATGCCTATGGGCGCCAGTCATCCGGGAAGATCAAGCCTTCGCCCTGGAGCTTGCACAGAGACTTTCCGGAAACCATTGCCACAGCATTTCACCAAAGTTTCCGCTCTGTTAATCATCGCCCCAAGGCGGAAGATTGGGTTGAAACGCTGAACGAGGCCCAGAAAACACTACGTTCCTGTCGTAAAAATCGCCATCACGCTTTCTGGAAAGATAACTGCCCGCTGTGTCGCCGTGAGTCCGTCGAAATCAAGGTAAAGAAACCTCAGCGAAGGCCACAGAAGAAGCGCCACAAGAGAGGGGCAACAACACTCAATCCCTATCAGCAGCAGTTGGCCCAGACCCTTGCACGTGCCTATCAAGCCCAGAATAACCCGCCGGCGAGTGCCGGTAACTCATCATTTTTCAAGGTGGTCAGCGTGCTGTTCGCGGTATTCCTGGCGGTGGGATACACGGTGCATCTTTACGGCGAACATACTGATCGGGCTGAACGAATCAAAGAACAGCAACGGATGGCCGAGGCAAACGAAAGTAAGCCAGAAAGCCCCAAAGCGCCCAAGCCAGAACCCAAATCCTATGGATGGAGGGAATTCGGACCCCGTGCAACGGGAATCTCGGTGCATCAGAGCAAACATACCTTACCGAAGTCACAAGCGCTCCTCAGCCCGGCTGAGCGTAGACGAAATCCGCCGGAACCCCACAGCGTCCCATATTTTGCGATCGGATCGTTTGAGTCTCACCACAGTATCCCGATGCTCTCGTTCTCCCCGTCAGGCCCAACATCGGATTTGGCCGTGGCAAAACCTGCCTCTCTAGTTCAACTGAGTGCACCAGCCAGCAAATTTTCGGACACCGGCATTCATTACCCGATAGGGCGCAGCTACAGATTAAACGACTGGTTTGTGCATCCTTCAAGCTCCGCGCTTTATGCGCGCCGATGCCAATTCCAAATGGACTGCTACGAGTTAGCCCGACTAAGTCGTAGCGGTAGGGAAAGCCTCATCACTGTTTCAGAAAGGCCGATCAATGATGGTTCCGGCAGGCGCAAGGGGATTGCGCCCTGGTACTTTGCAGTGACACGCGATGAGAGCCGTATCATTATCGCAGCGCCGACAAAATTGCTGATTTATTCAGTCGGTTCGCCAGAAAAACCTGTCGCCACGGTCGAGTATCCCGATGACGTTGCTCATTTGGCCGTATCCGATCTGGCCATCACCCCCGATGGCACAAAACTCTTTGTCGCCTTATCCCGGCACCGAAACTTCGGCCAGGAGTACGAGGCGAATGTCCTGGAGTTTTCAGTTAATGGATCGGAGATCGACCTGACCACCAACTTCGGCGCGTTATGGCCAACAGGCGGCACCATACCCGCCGGGTCGGTTGAAGTCAGTGATGATGGGGACACACTGGTGATTGGTGATTACCGTGATCTCCAGGATGACAACACAACGTACACATACCTTGGCAGCCCCATTAATGTGAAGACCGCACTGGCCGGCCTCACAGTCTGGAAACGATCGCAGGAAGTACCGCAATGGACACCGTGGAAAGACATTGCCCTTCCGCGCAGAAGCCCGATTGAGGCGCCATACAACCCGGCATCGTTCGTAATGTCATTGGGGAAAATGATGCAGGGCGACTACAGGTTTAACGCGAGCTTCCAGCTTGCCCGGGACGGCAGCCGTTTACTCAGTGGCATTGAGTACGAACACATTACGAAACAGCAGACAATTGCCCGAGCCTGGGTTCTTGATTTGCAGGAACCCGAGCCGGTGGTACGGTACCAGATAGAGCGAACACTGAACCGCTCATTCAGAGTGACTGAAAAAATCGCACCGTTCGCAAAGCTGTCGACCAATGCAGACCAGGCCATTATTGGCTGGGCAAGCTATCCCGGAACGACTGTGCTCGGGCAGATCCGCGAAATGGAATTAGCGCTGACCAGTTTTCTGCTCAGGAAATAAATCCGCCCAGGCCGCTTTCAGATAAAGCACCATGGACCACAAAGTCAGCACTGCCGCGATGTAAAGCAGGCCGATGGCCACATAAGCCCAGAAATTACCCGGCGGAAACGCCAGCAACCCGACAATGGCCGCCATCTGAGCGGTGGTCTTGATCTTGCCGATATAAGACACAGCAACACTGGCGCGACTGCCCATTTCGGCCATCCATTCACGCAACGCCGAGATCACGATCTCGCGACCGATAATCACGGTGGCGGGAATAGTCAGTAATACCGCCGAATACTCTTCGATCAAGACGGCCAGCGCCACTGCCACCATGAGTTTATCGGCCACCGGATCGAGGAAGGCGCCGAACGGCGTGCTCTGGTTCAATTTGCGGGCCAGGTACCCGTCCAGCCAGTCCGTCAGGCCTGCCAGAGCAAATATGATGGCGCTGACCAGGTAACTCCATTGCATGGGCAGGTAAAAGATCACCACGAATACCGGAATCATCACGATACGGGACATGGTCAGTATGTTCGGTAAATTCATGGTGTTCCTATTGGTCATGCAATGCTGCGTAAATGGTCTCTGCCAATGATTTGCTGATGCCCTGCACTTTGGCCATTTCATCAACACTGGCTTTTCTGAGTTCCTGGATGCCACCGAAATAGCGAATCAGTTCGCGCCGGCGCTTCGGCCCAACCCCTTCGATACCTTCCAGGGTCGACTGGCGCCGCTTTTTATCTCGCCCGGCCCGGTGTCCGGATATGGCAAAGCGGTGGGATTCATCCCGAATATGCTGTATCAGGTGCAGTGCCGGAGAATCCGCCGGTACTCGGAATACGGCCCCAGTTAAGGCGTCAATCAGCTGCTCCATCCCTGCGCGCCGGGTCACACCCTTGGCGACACCAATCAGAGGGATATCGGAAATTCCAAGCTCTTCAAACACTTCACGAGCAACATTCAACTGGCCCTTACCACCGTCGATAAACACCAGATCTGGCCGCTTGCCCTCGCCGTTCACCATCCGCCGGTAACGCCGGGTGAGTACCTGTCGCATAGCGGCATAGTCATCGCCGGCGGTTATGTCCTGGATGTTATACAACCGGTAATCGCTTTTCAGTGGCCCATTCTCGTCGAAAACCACACAGGATGCGACGGTATTTTCCCCATGACTGTGGCTGATATCGAAGCATTCCATACGGGAAGGTGTTTCCGTCAGCTCCAGCAGGTCGCGCAGGGCCAGCAATCGACGATACACGGTTTCTTTGCTGGCGAGGTGTGTCAGCAGGGTTTGCCGGGCATTGGTCATCGCCAGCTCCAGCCAACGCCGGCGTTCGCCCCGCACATTGCCGCGGATGCGGGTTTCTCGTCGAGCGGCTTCCGACAGGGCCTGCGATAACAATTCCTGCCCGTCTACCGCCACCGGCACCAGGATGTCGCGCGGAATCTCCCGCCGGGTGTCGCCACCGAAATAGTACTGGCCCAGAAACGAGGCCAGCAATTCGCCTTCGGTCTGTTCCAGGGAATAGCGAGGAAAATAATCCTTGGTGCCCAGCACCCGCCCGCCACGAACAATAATCACAACGATGCAGACCACACCGGCATCCTGGGCAATGGCGATGACATCTGCATCCCCTCCCTCACCGTCTACGGATTGCTGTTCCTGAACATGGCGAAGATTGTTGATCTGATCTCTGTACGCCGCGGCTTTCTCAAACTCCAGCGCCCGTGATGCATCCTCCATGGACTGCATCAGGTCCTGAATAATCGCCGGGTTCTTGCCCTCCAGAAACATGCTGGCGTGCCGGATATCCTCCTGGTATTCCTCAGGGCTGATAAAGCCGACGCAAGGCGCCGTGCAGCGGTTGATCTGGTACTGCAGGCATGGCCGGGTTCTGTTTCTAAAATAGCTTTCACTACAGGACCTTATGCGGAAAACCTTTTGTAGAATATTAAGACTTTCCTTGACCGCTCCCGAGCTTGGAAAGGGCCCGAACCAGGTGCCACCACCCTTTTTGGTGCGGCCCCGCCGAAAGGTCAGCGAGGGATAATCCGAATGCGAGGAGAGATAGATATAGGGATAGGACTTATCGTCCCTCAACAGAATATTGTAGGGCGGCCGCAGCGATTTGATCAGATTCTGTTCCAGCAGCAACGCTTCTGTTTCACTGCCGGTAATAGTGACTTCAATGGCCGCAATCTTGCCCACCAGGGCTTCGGTTTTAGGGGCCAAGCCTGATTTACGGAAATAACTGCTGACGCGCTTGCGAAGGTTGCGGGCTTTACCCACGTAGAGGATGCCACCGGTATCGTCATACATACGATAGACACCGGGGCGTTCTGTCAGTTGTTTCAGGAAATTCTGGCTGTCGAACTTCCCGGGAGATTGCTCGGGGTCAGACCTTGTCGGCATCCAGCAATCCAAGCCTTACTGCCATCAGTGCCAGTTCCACATCACTGGAAATCTCCAGCTTTTCGAAAATCCGGTAACGGTAACTGTTTACGGTTTTCGGGCTCAGGCACAGCTTGTCGGAGATATCCTGAACCTTCTGGCAATCCACCACCATCATGGCAATCTGCATTTCGCGCTCAGACAGGCGCTCGAACAACGACAGCTCGCCGTCTTCATCCCGCTCACCCCCGAGCTGTTTCAGTGCCATTTTCTGGGCAATTTCGGGGCTGATGTAGCGCTGGCCGGAATGGGCTTTACGAATGGCCCGCACCATTTCCTGAATGTCAGCGCCTTTGGTGACATACGCGGTGGCGCCGCTCTGCATCACACGGGCCGGATAGGGGTCGTCAGCACAGGCGGTAACCACGATAACGCGAATGGAATCATCAATACGAAGAATGCGCCGGGTCGCCTCCAGGCCGCCAATACCGGGCATGCGAATATCCATCAGGACAATATCCGGACGGTTTTCACGCACACAGTCAATCGCCTCTTCGCCAGACGAAGCCTGGCCAATGACGTCTATATCGGGATTGTCAGCCAGCATGCGAGTGATACCCGAGCGTACGAGCTCGTGGTCATCAACAACCAATACCCTGATCAAAACTCACCTCGCCGTCAGGTATGAGGAAACAGGCCGATTGTAACGGTTAGCAGCGTCAGCCGGTAGGCGGCATGAAAAAAACTGCCAAAATGGGCACCTTGATCACAGACTATTGCCGGAAGGGGAGCCCAGGCCGGCGGTGTTCTCAACCGGATCGAACCAGACCACCAGTTCTCCCCTACGCACAGCTTCAAGTACGCGCTCCCGCTCTGCCAGAGGACTTTCGGTGTCATTCAACCCGTGATAACGGGTGCAGTATTCCTCGGCCAGGCCCTCGAGCTGATCAGCCGTAAGCAAACCCGTGTCTACTACAAATTTTTCTTCTCGCGGGTCCGGATCGGAAGGCTGCACTGCATCGTTACTCATAGAACCTCCAGTCAGTCGCTGTATGTTACGGTTTTATGAGCCAGACAAGAACCCCCGCAGATGAAGACACATCATCACGTTTCTGGAGAGCGGGTGCGGAAACGGGCAATGAGCTGCTTCATGCCCACCGATTCCTGCCTAAGCGCTTCACTGACAAGGCGGGTATCCTCCACATTCAGAGTCAGGGTCTCAGCACTCTCACCGAGAGCCTCCGCACGACGCCCCACCCTCGCGATTTCACCCCGCTGCAAGGAAACCGCACCCTGCACACTCTCACTCTGACGCTGCAGCTCATGGAACTGAGCCGCCAGACCTTCCACGTGCGCTCTCAGGGCATACAGATTAGCGCGATTCATTTCGCCAGCGCCCGCCATATCTTCCAACAGTGAGTCTGCGTTATTTGCACCCACGACAAGATCCTGCACCCACTGGCGAATATTGGCGGTGGATTCCGAGGTCCGACGCGAAAGCGTGCGTACCTCATCTGCCACCACGGCAAATCCCCGGCCGTGTTCGCCCGCCCTGGCTGCTTCAATGGCCGCGTTCAGGGCCAGAAGGTTGGTCTGCTCGGCAATATCGGCGATCACGCCGGTGACTTGCTCGATTTTTCCGGTTGCGTCTATCAACGCAGTGATCGACTCAGAAACCCGTCCAATCACCTCAACCGTGTGGTCAGCGCCTTTCTCACTGTTAGCCAGCCCCTCACGGACTTCGCTGTTGGCATTGACAGCATGCATCACCGTTGCTGCAGAGTGCTCGGTGGCCTGTTCGATCTGGGACGGCTGATCAGCGATGGAAGCCATAGACTGAGCCACATCAGAAATCTGGCGGCGAGTGCTTTCGGCGGTTTGCTGCAGTGCTTCCGCTCCGTTATCCAGGCTGGCAGAGCGTGCATCAAGCCCTGAAGCCGCTGACCGAACATCCTCAACAAAGACCTCAAAGCGCCGGACCAGTTGTTCAATAGCTCCGGCCACGCCGGCAACCTCGTCACGACCTTTTACCGCCAGGATCTTGGTCAGATCAGCGTTCTGCTCCATGGCCGACACATCCCGGGCCATGGCCTGCAAGCGAAGGATCACCGAAGTCCGTAGCCAGAGCGTCATCGCCACGACCAACGCAAGAAAGACCAGGGCGCCACCAAGCAGGAACCTCTGCTGGTCTGCCAGATAATGCAACAGTTCCGATGCGCTCGCAGTAACGCCATCGCGACTGGCTCTCTGGCGCTCAGTTATCGCCGTCAGCATGGGCTCCAACGCCTGGAACAGTTGAAAATCGACGATTTTTCCCACTTCATAGTAGCTGCGCTGGCCTATTCCCTGTTTCATGTCCGCCATCAGCGCCACGACCCGGTCATATTGCTCGCGATTGTCCCGTGACCAGGTGCCTAACCCGGGATTCTGCTGAATCCTCTGCCAGTGCCGGGGAATTGAGCGCTCCAACTCGGTGAACAAAGGATCGATTTCGTCCCACAGTAAAAGCTGTGCCTTGATCTTGTAAGCCAGATCCTGCAGCAGTCGATGGTCCTGCTCCAGATCAACCAGCATCCAGGATTGCTCGAGACTCTCTCCAACCAGTGCCTGCGAGGTATGCTCGGCTTTCGCTATGATCATCCAGGCAATGAACGTGAGGCCGGCAACAGCAGCCACCGACAGCAACGCAAACGCCAGGATTCTGGCGCGAACAGTGGTCAGCATAAAAACTCCGATCAGGTGTACCCGGTCGGAGGGTATGCCCGTTTTATGACACTTTTATGTATTTGCTTGCGTCATTTTTTCGATACTACGTTTGGCGATCTTCAAAAATAACTGCTAAATCACTATCATCGCTCTTTTATTTCCGTTCGGATGCTAATGAATCACCACGCTTTCAAGCTCACCCTGCCGATTTTATTTGGCTACATCCCCCTTGGTATGGCCTTTGGTGTGTTGTTTACCACGCAACTGGATTATCCCTGGTGGATTGCTCCCTTGATGGGCCTTGTTATCTACGCCGGTGCCGGCCAGATTCTGGCGGTCACCCTGCTGGCTGCCAACGCCGGACTGGTTGAGGTGGCCGTTGCCATGTTCGTACTGAACGCTCGACATCTCTTCTATGGGTTGTCGCTGCTGGGGCAATTCCGTGGCGCCGGCTGGCGTAAGGCGTATCTGATTTTCGGTTTGACCGATGAAACCTATTCCCTGCTCACCAGCCGCCCCCGTTCGGCCAATCGCGAACAGGAACAGCATGTGGACTTCCGGATCACGGCCATGAACCAGGGCTACTGGATTGTCGGATGCACCTTGGGTGCGGTACTCGGCAAGACTGTCGCCTTCAACAGTACCGGCATTGAGTTTGCACTCGTGGCGCTGTTTATTGTGCTCACCATCGAACAATTGAAAGCATTGGGGGATTCGTTTCCGGTGTGGGCGGGGGCGGCGGCAGCTGCGTTTGCCATGATGCTGGTGCCGGTAACCCATCAACTGATAGCAGGCATTGTACTGGTTACTGCAGTGCTTCTTCTGCACTACCGGAAGTATCGAACAGACACCATGGCAGGAGACGCAAATCGTGGGTGAAAGTAGCTACCTGGCGGCGTTTATTGCCATCTCCGCCCTGGCCACATTTGCGACCCGGGTGGTGCCTTTCCTGTTCTTTGAAAAGCACACGGAACACCCTCTGGTCAAACACATCGGGCGCTTCCTGCCCGCAGCCGTGATGGCATTACTGGCCACAGTATTTTTGCAGAGGTCTGCGGACTGGCAGGCACAGGCACCTGGCGCAGATGCGCTGATACCCGCATTACTGGTGGTTGCCGTTCACCTGTGGCGCAGAAACGCGCTGCTTTCTATCGCGGCCGGCACTGCAGCCTACATGGCCATTCAGCAATCAGGCATTCTGTAAGGCACCCGAAAATCAGGGGGTGCCCTCAACATTGGCCACCAGCCGGGAATCTTCCAGCGCGGCCGTGCGGTGCTTCACCACGCCCTTGTATTCCGGGCTTTCAATCATCGCCAGAAACGCGTTAATGGAGGGGTAGCGGACCAGCAGCACCTGATCCCAGGATTCATCCGGCGGCGCAATCAGCGAACCGACGGAACGGCCAGACCAGATCACCTCGGCACCAACTTCCGAGACACTGCGGGCAGCCTCTGTCATATAACGCTTGTAAGCATCCCTTCCGGAACAGTCTTCGCTGTCATCCTTGTATGCAGCCTTGTCCCTGAACCGAAGCAGATTCAGCATCACAACAGGCTGATCTTTGGGGATTTCATCAAGAATCTTCTGTAACTCTTCCTGAGATGGATTGACGGTCGCCATAGTTGTCCCTGTTCATTCGTTTGCAGGATGGCTCTTTGATGCCATTCTTTGAATAGGACAGTAAACGAAAATCCCGAAATGTGCATCTCCATCTTCGCCTTTCGGAGGGGTTCCCTTGCATTATTGACCTTCGTCAAGCAAGAATTGAGGCCACACTACGGCTATAAGCACATAACCATCAGTGCTAAAGCGTACTTATTCAGAACAAGAGAGAGACAATCGACCGTGAGCAAACTCCCAGTGATACTGGCCGCAATCGGGCTGGCCACCACGGCAGGTATTGCATCTGCTGCGTTATCTGGCGACCCACAAAACGGCAAGGAGGTCGCCAACCTCTGCGTAGCGTGCCACCAGGCCGATGGCAGCGGCAAACACATCGAAGGTGGAGAATCCTGGCCCAGGCTGGCGGGGCTGAATGCCACCTATCTGGCCAAACAGTTGCATGACATCAAAGATGGCTCCCGGACCAGCCCCACCATGATGCCTTTCGTGAACATGCTGGACGATCAGAAGATTGCCGACGTTGCGGCCTACTACAGCCAGCTTGAACCCACCGCTGGTGAAGGCGGCCAGAAAGCCGATGACGCACTTCTGACCAGAGGCGAACAACTGGCCCAGCGTGGCGACTGGTCCCAATACGTGGTTTCCTGCAAGAGCTGCCACGGCCCCGGGAACCAGGGTGCTGGCGACATATTTCCCGGCATTGCAGGCCAGCACGCGGGTTACATCGAGGCACAACTGAAAGCCTGGAAGGAAGGGACCCGCAAGAACGATCCCCAGGATCTTATGGGCTCCATTGCACGCCGCATGAGCGATACCGACATTCACGCGGTCGCCGTCTGGCTTGCCAACCAGAACACCCCCAGCAACTGAGGGACAAAGATCATGATGCGCACACTGCTAACCATCGCCCTCTCCGGCTGCGTAATACTTCCGATAACCGCTGCGGCCAATGACGACAGAACCCAGGCCTACATCGATCAGCTCACCGCCATGGGCTTTCCTGCCCCGAACGAAAACCAACTGGTACACATTCCGCCGTCCATGGCAGACCTGGAAGAAGCCGACATCCATCCGGAACTGAAAAAGGTTATCCGCAGGGGCTATGACCTGTTCACCAACACCCAGCAACTGCGTGGCAAGAATGTGTTCAACAATATGAACTGTTCCAGCTGCCATCTGGGCGAAGGCCGGATGCCTTTCAGCGCGCCTATCTGGCCTGCTGCCGTGACTCTGCCCGGCTATCGCGGCAAGAACGGCCATGTAAACAATCTGGAGGAACGGATTGCGGGCTGCTTCACCTATTCCATGAACGGCAAGCCGCTGGAGTACGGCAGTGACGATATGCTGGCACTGTCTGCCTACCATCAGTGGTTGGCGACAGGTGTGGAGATGTACCCCAAACAGCCCATCTACGGCCGCGGCTTCCCGGCGCCCGAGCGGCCGGCTGAACTGAGCTACACCAACGGTGAAAAGCTGTATCAGGAAAACTGCGCGGTGTGCCACGCTGAAGATGGGACAGGCCTGCGTATCGACGGCCACACAGTATTCCCGGCCCCTTGGGGCGATATGTCCAACAACTGGGGTGCCGGAATTGTGCGCCTGCATACCGCAGCTGGCTTTATCAAAAACAACATGCCATTGGGGCAGCCCAACTCCCTGACCGATCAGGAGGCCTGGGATATCGCCTTCTACATGGACAGCCAGGAGCGGCCACAAGATCCGCGCTACACGGGCGATGTGAAGGAAACCGCTGAAAAATTCGGCCCCACCTTCCACAAACATTCCATGTATGGTCAGGTTCGGGAATCCGATGGCAAGTTACTGGGTGACCACGACAACACCGGAGACAAGCCTTTCCTGAAGCCAGACTCAGTGAGGTCGAGAACATTCGACTGACAGGCGTTATAATGCGGTATCACAGGCCTCCCTTGCGGAGGCCTTTTTGCTTGCAATCAACGCAAGGAGGAACACGATGACCATCAATCGCTGGCACTTGCTGGTAAGCGGCAAAGTACAAGGCGTTTACTACCGGGCATCCACCGAACAGAAAGCCCGGGAACTGGGCCTGACAGGCTGGGTACGAAATTTACCGGACGGCAGGGTCGAAATCATGGCAGAGGGCGATCCACTTCAGCTCAAGGCACTGCATGAATGGTGTCACAAAGGCCCGGAACGCGCTGTCGTCGATCAGGTTGCAACCCAGGAACTGCCGGCCACTCAGGAATTTTCTGACTTCAGGACCACACATTGAGCAGTCTTCTTGATACCTTTCTGTACACGCTGGAGACCACCCTTCCGGTATTCGCCATGGTCTTTATCGGCATCGGTCTTCGCCGCATTGGCTGGATTGATCAGGGGTTCATCGCCACCGCCTCTGCCCTGGTTTTCAAGGCCACACTCCCCACCCTGGTATTCCTGAGCATCATCAGAGCCGATCTGGATACCACCCTCAGCATCAGCATGCTGGCATTCTACTTCCTGGCGACCCTGGCCAGTTTTGCCCTGGTCTGGTTCTGGGCAATAAAACGGGTTCGGCAAGAGGATCGCGGCGTTTATGTCCAGGGGGCGTTTCGAGGCAACTGTGGCATCGTTGGCCTGGCGTTGGCCGCCAACCTCTATGGCGACTATGGGCTCTCGGCCGGGGGGCTGCTGCTGGGTCTGGTGATTGTGGTCTACAACTCGTTGTCGGTGATCGTGTTGCTGGCTTATCAGCCGGGAAAATCCATGAGCCTGAGCAACACCCTTCGAGACATTACCCGCAACCCCCTGATTATCGCGGTGGTACTGGCCATCCCGTTCGCAGCCTTTGAAATCAAGCTTCCAGGCTGGGTAATGACGAGCGGTGACTACTTTGCCTCTCTCACTCTTCCGCTCGCCCTGCTCTGTATCGGCGCGACAGTCTCGCTGAAATCCATCCGCAGTGACAGTGGCCCGGCCATGGGTTCATCCATCTGGAAGATGGTGTCTTTGCCGGCCCTGTGCACACTTGTAGCCTGGCTGGCCGGCTTTGAAGGGCGCGAACTCGGGCTCATGTTCCTGTTCTTCGCCAGCCCAACGGCAGCGGCCAGTTTCGTGATGGTGAAGGCTCTGGGCGGCAACGATCGCATGGCAGCAAACATTATCGCGCTGACGACCTTGCTGGCGAGTGTGACGGTAACTACCGGGGTGTTTGTGCTGCAGTCGATAGGAGTTGCCTAAGAATAGGAGGGATTATTCGGGCCTGCGGCCCTCACCCCTTCGGGGCCGTCGTCGCTTTGCTCCGACGTTCCTGCGGCTGCTGCGCAGCCTTCGGTCGAACCCGCGAGGGTTCTTCTACCCACCCAATCGGCCAATAAAAAACCCCAGCATTTCTGCTGGGGTTTTGTATTGGCGGAGAGGGAGGGATTCGAACCCTCGATACGCTATTAACGTATACACACTTTCCAGGCGTGCGCCTTCAGCCACTCGGCCACCTCTCCAATAAACTGTTTCAAATCAGCGATGTCGTCGCTCATTTGAGGGCGCAAACTTTAATGGTTTTGACGGCGTTTGGCAACTCCATGTTTTGAATTCATCAAAAATTTTTTCAGAAGAACCTTACGACGGCCTCGGGCATAACAAACCCGGGGTCCATGGCGTATCCTTTCAGGAAACCCGCTCAACACGTTCAGGAGAATGACCATGCTGATGAAAGCCGACCAATCCACCCTGTTGCTCATTGATGTCCAGGAACGGCTGATGCCTGCCATTAGCGAAGGCGATGCGGTTGCTGAGCGTTGCATTACGCTGGCAACCATCGCCGGACTGCTTGGCGTTCCTGCGATTGCAACCGAGCAGCTACCTGAAAAGCTTGGGCCGAATCTTGAAGGCGTTAAGGAGCTCTGCTCCACAACCCTGGCGAAAACCCATTTCGACGCCTGCCCGGACGGGCTCATCGATGAATTACCAGAAGGCCGGCAACATATTGTCATCGGAGGCTGCGAAACCCACGTATGTATGCTGCAAACCGCCCTGAGCCTCCTGGATGCCGGCTACAAGGTATGGGTGGTGGCCGACGCCACCGGGTCCCGTAGCGAACTCGATCGGGACGTTGCCCTGGATCGACTGCACCAGAGCGGCGCTCGCATTGTTACCACTGAAATGGTGGCTTTCGAGTGGATGGTTCACTGCAAGCACCCACACTTCCGCGACATTCAGGCTCTGATAAAGTGAATGACAGAAGGTAGACACGTTATGCTCAACATGGATTTTTCCCAGCGCGTTGTTATCCGTACCCACGGACAACGCTGGGTCCCCAGCCCCGCCGCAGGCGTTGAGCGCAAGCCACTGGCCCGAGAGGAAGCCGAGCGGGGCCACGCTACCAGCGTTGTACGCTATAAGCCCGGCTCTTCCTTTTCTACCCACGAACACCCTCTGGGTGAAGAGATTCTGGTGCTTGAAGGCGTTTTTTCCGACGAGAACGGCCACTATCCGGCCGGCACCTACATCCGGAATCCTCCGGGCAGCAGTCATGCACCGTTCAGCGAAGAAGGCTGCACCCTGCTGGTCAAACTCCATCAGTTCGACCCGAGAGATACCGCGACGGTTCGAATCGATACCAATGCCGGCCACTGGCTGCCCGGCATTGGCGGTTTACAGGTTATGCCGTTGCACGAATTCGAGCATGAGCACGTTGCCCTGGTGAAGTGGCCGCCCAACGAGACCTTTCAGCCACATCGTCACTTTGGTGGAGAAGAGGTCTTTGTGCTGTCGGGCGAATTCTGTGATGAACACGGCCGGTATCCCGCAGGAAGCTGGATTCGCAGCCCGCATATGAGCGAACATCATCCGTTTGTTGAACAGGAGACGGTCATCTGGGTAAAAACCGGCCACTTACCGGTAAACCACTCCCCTGAAACGTAAAAAGGGCCCCAGATGGGGCCCAAAAGCGCGTGCAACGCTGCTTGCCAGCAATCATATTCAGGACGCGTAACGCCCTTGCCACCCAGCGCCACCCAGCGCCACCCAGCATTTCATCGCTGGCCCGCTCGTGGCCATTACCAGTGAGGTGTAATTCGCCTGCCGGCACCGCGAAGACGTGATAGGCCTCAGGACCGAAGGGATCAAGCGCGGTATCGATGTATTGGAACCGATCAGGAACCGGCTCACCCGACATTGCTACCCGGAACTGCCGTTCCACCGTGGGAGTGGTTACATTCAATGGCTGCTGTACCCAAAGGAAAACCGCCTTATGCGGCACCAGATACTCGCAGCGTACCACTTCATAACCCTCTCTCAAGGTCAGGGTGGTAGGCTCTTTACCAGGTTCGAGTCTGAACTTGTGAATCGTTTTCATAGCTGCGCTCCTCTGGATACTGCGGAATACGATTCCATAATGGGGCAGCGCAAGCTTCGATAAAATAAGTTTTCTTAAGCAAAAAACATCGGCTTTTTCGAGGATTTAACAGCTTGGCGCCTAGCGCTCAAAGATCCCCTGACGAGCCTCACAGATTGCGCGCACACCCTCGTGGGCCAGCTTGCGGCTTCGGGTGACTGCAAACAGCTGGTCTGTCACTTCATCGAGCGAAGCAATCAAAGCCACCTGATACTGCCGGCACACCTCATCCTGAATCATCGTAGGGGCTGCGAATACACCGACTCCCTCGCGACCAAACACCTTGATAAGGGCGCTGTCATCGACTCGGGCAACCAGGTTCATTCGCACATTATTGAGGTTGAACCAGTGCATCAGTTTCTCGAAATACGGCGCATCGGTAGCGTTCGCCAGTAACGGCTGGTGATTGAGCGAGTGAGGAAAGCCGGTCTTGAGTTGCTCCGCCAGTTCGGGTGCAGCAAACAGGCTGATGGTAGACCGGGATAATGGATGAACCGCAAAACGCTCAGGAGATTCTGCCTGGGGCATTCTATCGGTCAGTACCACGTCCAGCTCCTTCCGCTTGAGGCTGAGAAGAAGGTCTTCCGTCCGGCCGGTCCGGCATTCCAGTTGCACGGACCGGTTCAGCTTCATCGCCGGGTGAAGGAGGTAATAGGCGATCAGTTTGTGGATAGACGCCGATATGCCCGCAGACAAGGAAAGCGGCCGATGTTCAGGCCCCGCCCTCAGGGTTTCAGACAACTGACCGGTCAGCTCGAAGATCTCATCGGCATAACTGCGAACCATATGGCCGAGTTCTGTGAGCACCAATTGCCGACGCTCGCGGCTGAATAACCGGCCGCCCACCGCGCCTTCAAAGGTCGCAAGCTGGCCACTGAGGGTCTGGGGTGCCAGGTCGAGCACCTCGCTCGCCCGGGCAATAGAGCCTTCGCGACTGATTACCCAGAAATAATAGAGATGTCGGAGGTTCAGATTCTCCACATCGGCCCCCTACTCCGCATTGAACAGTTCCGGGCTATTTTTTGCGATAGATGATGCCAGGGTGACACTGGACCATTTCGTAGAGATTGGGAAGCCCGTTCAAAGACTCAGAAGCACCAAGAATCAGATAGCCTCCGGGGTTCAGAGCCCCATGCAGCCGGGTAAGAATGTCCTTTTTCAGTTCCGCTGAGAAATAGATCAGCACATTCCGGCACATGATGATGTCGAACTTGCCAAGCATGTATCGATCCAGCAGGTTCAATTCCTTGAATTCCACCATGGACTTGATTTGCGGTCGAATCTGCCACCCACCGTTGGCCGAGGGGGTAAAAAAGTGTTTCTGGCGCTCCGGGGATAGCCCCCGGCCGATGGCGATCATTTCGTATTCGCCACGGCGGGCAACTTCCAGCACGCTTTTGGAGATATCCGTTGCGGTGATTTTTACATCCCGTAGCTTACCTGGCCGGGTACGGCGGAATTCGTCCACCACCATGGCTACAGAGTACGGCTCCTGGCCAGTAGAACAGGCGGCAGACCAGATTCTCAGGGGCTGGAGTGAATTTCGCTCGGCGAACTCCGGCAAGAGCTTTTCCTGCAGAATCCGGAACGGATGATTATCCCGAAACCACAGCGTCTCGTTGGTGGTCATCGCATCGATGACCACTTCGCGCAAACCCGCCCGACCAGGCCTCTGCAATCGTTCGAGAAGCTCTCCAAGGGAGTTCAGGCTGTTTTCTTCGAGTATCCGCCGAAGCCTGCTCTTCACAAGGTACTGCTTGTTATCACCCAGCAGAATGCCGCACGCATCCTGCAGGAACTTTTTAAAGGCTTCGTATTCCTGGGGCGTTATGTCCGCTTTCATTGGATCTCTTCGTGGGTGAAACCGTCAGCCGAGCATCAGTGCTGATCAATAATCTCCATTACTCGCTCGGCCAGCTCATCCGGGCTGAATTTCGCCATGAAATCGTCTGCGCCCACCTTCTGCACCATCGCCCGGTTGAAGACACCGCTCAGCGAGGTATGCAGCATGACATACATTTCTTTCAGCGCCGGATCTTCCTTGATTCTGGTAACCAGGGTGTAGCCGTCCATTTCTGGCATCTCAACATCAGAGATAATCAAAGACAGGTGGTCGTTCGCTTTCGACCCGTCCTGAGTAATCTCCTTGAGATACTGTAACGCCTGCTTGCCGTCGTTTTTCGTAACTACTTCCATTCCGATAGCGGTCAAACAGCGCTCAATCTGCCTGCGAGCCACGGAAGAATCATCCACAACCAGCACGGGCAAATGGCCGGGAACCCGTTCCGCACTTCGGCTGACCAGCTCTTCCGTCACATCTTCCCTGAGCGGAGAAACTTCTGCAAGAATCTTTTCTACATCTATGATTTCTACAAGTTTATCGTCAATCTTGGTAACCGCCGTGAGGTAGACATCCTTTCCGGCACCCTTCGGTGGAGGCAGAATGTCTTCCCAGTTCATATTCATAATCCGGTCTACGCCCGTTACCAGAAAGCCCTGAGTTTTACGGTTGTATTCCGTGATGATCACGAAACTGGTGGACAGCTGCTCCTGCGGTATACCCGGCAAGCCAATCGACATGCTCAGATCGATAATCGGAATGGTTTCACCGCGGATGTGGGAAACCCCTCGAACCACGCTCCGGCTGTTGGGAATCGATGACAGCTTGGGGCACTGAAGCACCTCTTTGACCTTGAATACGTTGATGCCGTACATCTGCTGCCCCCGTAAACGGAACAGCAACAGTTCGAGCCGGTTCTGACCGACCAGCTGGGTGCGCTGGTTAACGCTGTCTAATACCCCTGCCATGATGCTTTACTCCTGGCGTGCCTATACCGGCATCAATATTGCTTCAATCTTTGTAAGGTGGTTTCAGGCCTGTCCAAGACAATTCTTTGACGCCTGAAGACCTGTTAAGGGTTAACGGCCCAAGAACCCGAATCCTTAACGAATTTCGACAAAACACACAGATAAAGACAGCATAGGACAAACCGGTGCGTATGCGAATCATCTTTTTGGCTGCATTGTGCCTTTTACTGAGCCCGGTCACTCAGTCTTCAGAACGTACCACTGCTGAAACCATCCGCAACGCCGCCCAGATGTTTCTGGCCAGGTGGTCCGAAACCCTTGCAGCCGAGGGCTATGAAAGCAGCTATGAAGTCGGCGCCATTGATAGCCGCATCGCCCTTGCCGCCTGCAATCAGGATCTGAACACCGAATTTGCGGGCGATCCGCTGCAAACCACCAGCCCGTCTGTACTGGTATCGTGTAGTGGTGAACGCCCCTGGAAAATGTACGTGACCACCAGCGTTGAGGTTCATGGCCCTGCCCTGGTAGCGGCTCGACCCCTGGCGCGCGGGGAGCGTTTGACACAGGATCTGGTAACCGTAAATTCGGTTCAGATCAACGCCAGTCGCCGCGGCGTACTCACCCGGAAGGAATCTGTTTCAGGCATGATGATGCGCCGCCCGGTGAACGCCGGCACGGTAATGACCCCGGATCTCCTTGAAGCTCCCAACGCGATTGAGCGGGGTGACCATGTTATTATCACCGCGCGCTCAGGCTCATTTTCGGTATCATCTCGCGGTAAGGCACTGGCGAGCGCGGGCGTTGGAGAACAGGTACTGGTGGAAAATCTCCGCTCGTCCCGGACAGTCAAAGCTCGTGCCGTTGGACCCGGGCGGGTCGAAATTCCGATGTAAGGCGGCAAACAGCAAGAGCGGCAAATGTTTTCCGTTTTGTAACTAAAGTATGGCGCGGATTTGCCGTTAAGCAGATATAAACCCGAATACGCCACTTTCGTGTGGCCCCAGGCAAGCAGGTATTGATATGTCAGTTGACTTAAATGGAATTGGCCCCGGCCAGGTCAACACCACGCGCACCACGGCCGACAAAGCCTCAGGCAATCAAACGTCACAGGCGCCCACAGGCGAGCAAGCCAAGGCCCAGAGCCCCGCTGCCCGTGGCGAAAACGTGAACCTGAGCAATCAGGCGAAAAACCTGAAGCAACTCGAGCAGAAGCTGGGGGACTACCCCGAAATGGACGATGATCGCATCGAACAGATTCGTTCTGCTCTTGAGAACGGCACCTACAAGGTAGATGCCCAGAAACTGGCCCAGAAAATGCTTGAGATGGATAAAAGCATTTTCGGGTGAGTAAAGCATGACTGCACATGAACAGTTGAAAGCGATTCTTCAGGAAGATATCCGCCAGCTTGAGTTGCTGGCGGAAGTACTCCACCAGGAAAAATCCGTGCTCTCCTCTGCGGATATCCAACCCCTCCAAGAAATGACCAGCCGGAAAAACCAGATTCTTGAGGGCATACGCGAACGCGCCAAAAAGAAGATTCACCTGCTGGTGAATATGGGCTACAAGCCCAATGCCGGAGAGCCATCACGCTTCATTCGCGCCGCTGGTATGGATGAGCTCCACCAACTCTGGAAAGAAGCCGACACTCGTTTGCGCGAATGCCAGGCCGTGAATCAGAACAACGGCCGAATTCTCGGGCACCTGCAAAAGCGCCTGTCACGCCTTACCGACATCTTCCGAGGTGCTTCCGCCCAGCAGAAGCTCTATGGTGCCAAAGGCCAGCAGACCAACGTCTCAAGCACCAATATTCTGGCCAGCGCCTGATACGCCCATCGCTCACAGACAACGAAATGCCCGGAGATCTTCCGGGCATTTTTCGTTTCAGGGCAAGGTTTTCAACGCGTATAGATGGTCATCTGGGCATCCGGGTGAAAGCGGATATCGCGAATGCTGACATTGCCCATGGGTGGAGTCTGGCCGCCCATCACGCGAATATTATCCATCCGGATTTCCTCGATACGCTCCGGAAATGCCAGCCTCAGGCCTCCGTCTTCCTGTAGCGAGTAGCGAGGCTCTGAGTCCCGGTAATGCACACCCGTAATTGTAAGGTCTGAATCCAGAAAACTGAGCACCGGCACGAATACATTGGCCGCCAGTCTGATCCCTTCCACCACATCGACATCGGGAGATTCTCCTGAGAGATCGTCCCGGGCGCTGGCGGGCATGGAAGACACGGCCTCCAGGCGCTCCATCAGGCCAATACCGCTTTGTGCAGACACCCCTGACATTTCCTCTTCCGAGAGGGGTGTGAGTCCGCTCCGCTCGTAGAGTTCGCCCGCTCCGGCGCCTACCTGCGCTGCGTTGGTGTTGCTGGACGCCAGTGACACCAGGGGCTGAAATGGCAAGGTGACCATGGTAACCAGCGCTGCTGCATTCCGGTAGCGCGACTGATGCTTGAGTACGCGGTGGAGCTCCCTCTCTGAGATCCAGCCGGCAGCGATTAACACCTCACCGAGGCGCTGCCCGGTCTCCCGTTGAGCCCGAAGCCCCTCTTCCAGCTGACCCTCAGACAGGTAGCCACGATTGATCAAAAGCCGGCCAAGCCGGGATTTCTCTTCAAAACCCTGACGGATTCTCACCAGATTCCTCCTGCAGTATCAGTGATCACCGTACAACCCGGCCCGGTATTCAACAGTCAAGTGAAGCGTAGCCCACAACCTCTGAGCGTGCTGTTCTGATTTACCCTTAATGGCGTAATGATCTGTTAAGATCTGCACAAACTACGTAATAACCGGATTATCTCAGTATTCTGGTCACCACCTGTAACAGAGAGCTGCCTTGAAATGACAAATCCCGTAAAACTCGTCCCGATTGTGATGTCTGTCCTGTTTGCCTTCGTTGCCACTCTGCTGACCACCTCACCAGCCGTGGCCCAGAACGAGGAACCGGCACTTCCTGAGGTCCGTTTTGTCACGACGGAGGGCTCTTTCGTGCTTCAGCTTCGGCCCGATGTTGCGCCCAAAACCGTGGAAAACTTTCTGGCTTACGTAAACAGCGGTTTTTACGATGGCACCATCTTTCACCGAGTGATTCCCGGCTTCATGGTTCAGGCCGGCGGATTCGATGAGAACCTGGGGCGTAAACAGACCCGAGCTCCCATCGTGAACGAAGCTACCAGCACCCTGCCCAACCTTCGCGGCACCATCGCCATGGCCCGAACCAATGCGCCGGATTCTGCCACCAGCCAGTTTTTCATCAATGTAGCCAATAATGATTTCCTGAACGCCGGAGTTCGAGGCCCGGGCTATGCGGTTTTCGGCAAGGTGACCGATGGCATGGGTGTGATTGATCGTATCGCAGGGGTCCAGACCGGCTACCATCGCGGAATGGCCGATGTTCCCGTGAGCCCGGTCATCATCGAGTCCGCCGAAGAAATCACAAAAGACAACTGAGCCCCATGATCAACGACCTTCGTCCGCCGGCAATGGAACCGGCGGAGCTGATATGGCGAGACGGAGTGCCTGAATCAGCGCGCTTTGGCGACGTTTACTTCAGCAGAGATGACGGTCTGGCCGAAACCCGTTACGTGTTCATCGAAAGAAATGGACTACCCGGGCGCTTCGCCGAACTCGACAGGAACAGCCACTTTGTGATCGCCGAGGCAGGCTTCGGAACCGGGCTCAACTTCCTGGCGACCTGGGCCGAGTGGCTGGCTCAACGACCTGACGATAAAGACCACGCAATTCTTCACTTCATCTCGGTGGAACGTTACCCCCTGTCTCTGGCCGATCTGGAAAAGGCCCTGGAGAGCTGGCCGGGGCTGCAGCCCCTGGCTCGGGAGCTGATTGAGAACTACCCACCGCTGATCAAAGGAACGCACCGCCTGGTACTTGGCTGCGGCGCTATCAGGCTTACCCTCTGTTTTGGCGATGTACTGGACGCCTGGAACGAACTGGAATTCGTGGCCGACGCCTGGTTCCTTGATGGGTTTGCGCCGTCGCTGAACCCGGACATGTGGCTCGAAAAAGCCATTCATCAGATTCGGGCTCACAGCCAACCAGGCACCACCCTGGCCACCTTCACCTCGGTCGGCAGGGTTCGTCGTGCGCTGGCAGATGAAGGCTTCGAGATGGCGAAAGTTCCCGGCTTCGGTCGCAAGCGGGAAATGCTGACCGGCAGACTGCCAACCTCGGAAGAGGTCTCTGCCCCCACTGTCGGAACTGACCCCATCGTCATCATTGGTGCCGGGATCGCCGGTGCCGCTCTAGCCCGCAATCTGGCAGAACGGGGCGTTCCGGTAGTGCTTATCGACCAGGCCAATGGCCCCGGCGCGGGCGCCTCCGGCAATGACCAGGGGGCTTTGTATGTAAAACTCGGTGTCGAGTACAATGACCAGACAGAGCTCGCAGCCACCGCACTTTCCTTCAGTCAACGCTTCTACCAACGCTGGCAGGGCCACTTCTGGCACCCAAGCGGGTTGCTGCAGCTCGCAGCCACTGACCAGGAGCAGGATCGCCAAAAGCGGTTTCTGGAACGCAGCAGCTACCCCGAAAACCTGCTGGGTGCCGTATCACCCACAGAAGCTAGTCGTATTGCCGGCATACCTGTCCAGTGCGAAGCGCTATGGTTTCCGGGTTCCGGGTGGCTACAACCGGCCCGAGCGTGCAAAACGCTGATTGAACACCCGCTCATCCGCACGATTTTCGGGTTCAAGGCCGATACGCTGAGCTGGGCAGACAACCACTGGGTCATTCAGGCCAGTGACGGAAGATCTCTCAGAGCCGCAAAGGTTGTGGTTGCTGCCGGCCATGAAAGCACTGCCCTCGCGCCTGTACCTGAGGGCCAGTCGCTGCGCCTCAAGCCCATTCGCGGACAGGTCACGCGTATACCCGCAGACGACTGCCAGCTTCCAGATGTAGTCATTTGTGGCACCAAATACCTGAACCCCGCTTATGACGGCAGTGCCATAACCGGTGCCACATTTGATCTTCGCGACGATAACCCCGAACCAACGCCCAAGGGGCATCAGGAAAACCTGGACCAACTTCGGGAACTGCTGCCCTCCCTAAACATCTCAGAGCACATACAGGCAGAACATCTTCAGGGGCGCGTGGGATTTCGCTGTACCACACACGACTATCAGCCGGTGGCAGGTCCGTGCCCCGGCAACAATGAGATATCCCGGACCGGCGTGTATCTGCTCACCGGTTTTGGCAGCAAAGGCCTGGTATGGGCTCCGCTGCTGGCGGAATATCTGGCCGACCGGATCTGCCAGCAACCGGCCTGCCTGAATACCCGGCTCGCCCGTCGTGTGGAAACGGGACGCCTTTACCGGAACCAACTAACCGTATAGTAATAAACTCGAGCTATAGCGAACGGTCCGGCGGCCGATAAACCGTCATAAGGTGGCAGTAGAGGGGGAAATCCCCCGGAGAGGTGGAAGCATGTCCATTTTCGTCAGTGAACCCGGACGTCCGATCGGGACCCGGTTACCCGAAGCGTTCCGAAGTCGCCGGGTGGGCGATGTCACCGAGCTGTCGGAGTCTGCGGGCATTTCTGCCGAACATAGCGAGGCTACCGATGCCGAGTTCCAGCAGGCAGTGCACAGCGGCGGCGGTGGTAGCAGCTTCCGCGCACTTCAGGAGTATGGTGCCGCTGCCGCCGGCGAACGTCGGGAGGAAAGGGTTTACCTGCCCGTCGCCGACATCAGCTCGCCAGCGCAGTTTTCGGTTCCTGCTTCTGCCACCGTCGCAGAGGCGCTGGAGACCATGGAAGAACACGGCGTTCACCATCTGGTCGTGCTCTCGGATAACAATGTCGCAGGCCTGATCGACCTGCGATGGCTTCTTTCGTGGATTCACGAGAACAGTTCGGAAGCTTTGAACCAAAGCCTGATTCACATTGAACTACCGGCTTTTCTGACTGCATCTCCCGAAACCGACGCCCATCAACTAGCACGCCTGATGCTTGCTCACCGGTTGAATGCAGCCCTGGTCATCAATGCTGCCGGACAAACCGCCGGCGTGGTCACCAGCACTGACTACCTGAAGCTCTATGCCAATGCGGGCCGACAGGAAGGGGCGGTCTGACCCACCCCGGACCTGCAACCCGGAGGATTACGGCGTTATCGGTGTCAGTAACTCACCTTCCGGGCTGAAAACAAGCAGCATCCTTTCGCCATTTCGGTTCACCAACGCCACCACTTCATCGTCGCGGTAATTCTCCAGATCGAGAATGTCCAGACCTTCGAATGCCAGTTGCCTACGCCAGTTGCGGAAGGCTATGTCAGATTCGGATGTATCCACTCTCGCCAGGATACTCTCTGTGCCCGTCACCGGCGCCGCCTGGCCTTCAACAAAGCTCCCGTTGGTGTTGCCCGACACCACAATATCACCGTCAAACCGGACACCACGGGTCAGGAATTCGTTGGATAGATCACCCGCATCATCAACGGTGTACGCGCTCAGAGGTTCGCCTGAAGTATTGAATCCCAAAACAAAGCCGGCCCGATTATCCAGCCGCGTGCGAATAATCTCATCCTCCGCATTTTCGGTACCGGCATCCTCTGGCTGCGCTTCACGGAATCGGTAGCTATAGGGCGCGTCGCCGACCAGCACCACCCCGGCACCACCATACAGACCGTCCCCGAGCGATTCAGAGCTGTCTTCACCCACCTGATACACGGTCGGTGACTCTCCGGTGTTGCCATTGAAGAAATACGGGCCAACATTTCCGAGGCCATCAAGCGTCATTGGCGACGCCCCGAACAGCAGAGCCAGCGAGCCTTGTGAGCTACCACCGACCACGGTCTCATCACCTGATGAGCCAACCTGCCGTGTCCAGGCCAGGGTCGGCTCCAGAGCCCCTGCGTTCTCCGCCGTATCAATGCGGGCCAGGAAACTGTCGGTGCCGCCCTGGTAGGCATCGGTATTCCAGGCACCGCGGGTTTCGCCGCCCACCAACACATAGCCAGTGGTGCCGTTAATGCCCACCCATCGCACCGAATCGTCCGCCGGCGTGCCAATTCTGAAGATATTGTTTCCGATCCAGCTCGGAAGATAGTTCCCCGAAGCACCGTCATAATGAAACAGGGCCGTTACCACATCAGACCCGCCAACGGGAGCACCCGGTTCTGCCTGGTCAGAGCTGAAAGCAACGGCAATTTCATAACGATTCACACGGTTATTGTTTTCAGTGACCGTTCGTACACCAACGTCCAGGAATACGTCTGAAGGTTGCAGCGTTATCGCCGGGTCTGTCACCTCAACAATCTGCAGCTCCGTACCCGCCTGGTCATAAATGCGGACCTGGACCTGATTGTTCCCGGGAAGGTAACCAGCAACAAACACCCGGCCCTCATGGCCCAGCGACACATCCGTTGCCATAAAGCCATCATTCCAGGCCAGCGGTGCGATCAGGCGGTTCAGGTTCACCCTCATAAGCGTTTCAGAAGCGCCCCTGGCATACCCTGCCCGGCCAGCCTGGTAACTGACATCTACGCCGATGGGTGCTGCGTTGTCGTCCAATTCATCCTGTAGATTGTTATAGGCAAGCGCACGCACACCAAAGATGATTTCATCCTGCTCCAGCGGGAATACCAGCTCTTCTATTTCGTCATAGTCGTCCTGTGCATTCTTCTGAACAATCTCGAAGGTTTCGTCCTCGGCAACGCCGGTCAGTGCACCAATCCTTGCCAGTTTGGCTCTGAATAGGGTTTTACGGTCACCCGTAAGAATGGCTCGATACTCGCGAGTCGTCTCGGTATTGATCGTATCGCGGCTGCCGCCATTGACGGTTTCAATGCTGAGTAGCGGCTCATTGTCCTCGATGGAAATGTTGGCCTTGACCTCAACACTGCCGTTGCCCAGGGAGGCAATGCCCTGGCGAACCTCGGTCAGTACCATCGTCGCGACTTCTGTTGGCTCGGGAATCAGGTCGTCGACCACTTCAAAGGGAATGTAGCACTCGGTAATACCGGGCTTCAGCGTCACAACACCACTGGTTACCGTATCACCAGTCATGTCGTATTCGATGTACTCGAGAGGATTACCTTCTTTATCAACCGGATGATTCAGTTCCTCACTCAGCGCAATAAGGTCTTCACCGATGATGACTGTACCTGTGTTGGCACGACTGTATCTGCAATCCTGATGTTCAGGGGGAGGATCATTTTCAGGGTTGTCACAGGCGGTTGGGTCAAACTCCGAACGGAGCTCAAAGGCGATTTTAACTTCAGTTACAGACGGTTGATCCAGAGCGATTTTTGCGTAGGCACGTTTGGTGGGATAGGTAACCGGCTCAGTTCCATCCGGCGCGCCTTCATCATCGAACTTCTGGAGATCATAAGAGTAAGTGCCGGCATCCAGCTCAGGCACCGCACACCGCTCATCCGACTCATCTTCAGACGCCTGACTTTCACCTTCTTTCAGGTTGGCTCCGTCGAGGGTAACTACGTTCCGCTTGACTTCAATATCAAACGGCTGAAAACCCGCCATGCGGCCGTCCGTGGTGACTATCTCGATATTCTCGGTCTGGCCAAGATCAGCTTCACCCCGGTTGCCGCCGGATAGCCCAGGCACACCGCGCATGATAATACCCTGACGGGCCTTATTGCTGGTGTCTTCCAGCGCAAGCCAGGAGGGTGCATTGGTCAGGGAGTAATCGAGAATGCTTTCGCCGCCATAGGCGCCCCAGTTGTAGTAATACTCCACCCCCAGATAGGCGGTGGTTGGCGGCGCCCCCAACAAGGTGGGCTGGTCAGGATCTTTTTCGGTCTTGCAGCCGGTCGCTGCCAGGGCAATCAGGGCAACACCAAGGAGGCGGCCCGAGGCGGTTGAGCGGGAGAACAAATCGGCGCGCATGCAAAAATCCGTTTCATGACGTTATTGTTATGGCCGTGCCCGGGTGCCTGGCACCCGGTTTACACACCGTTACAGATCAACGCCATGGTAGCCAATTTGAATCCGGAGCGATCTGCGCGAGTTCTCAGATTCTTTGGCCAGCTGCCCTCAGACCTCCAGACCATGCTCCCGTAGCAGGTTGGCCAGCCCTTCCTCGTCCAACACCGGCACCCCCAACTGCTCAGCCTTGGCCAGTTTGGAGCCGGCGGCCTCGCCTGCGACAACGCAGGCGGTTTTTTTGGAGACACTACCAGCAACCTTGGCACCGAGCTGCTCAAGCTTCTCCTTGGCCTGATCCCGTGTCATGCCTGAGAGAGTGCCGGTCAATACCCAGGTCTGGCCATTGAGGGGCTGTTCATCCGCCGGAAGCACCTGCTCTTCCTGCCAGGTGACACCTGCCTCTTTCAGAGCCGCCAGTGTTTCCTGATTGTGGGGCTGATCAAAGAAGCTCCGGATATGACCGGCCACAATCGGCCCGACGTCAGGTACCGTCTGCAGAGTCTCCTCATCCGCTTCGGAAATCGCTTCCAACGTGCCGAAATGAGCTGCCAGCCCCTTGGCGGTCGCCTCACCCACTTCACGAATACCAAGTGCATAAAGGAACCGCCAAAGCACCGGTTCACGGGAGCGATCGATGGCGGCAATCAGCTTTGCCGCAGATTTGTCGCCCATACGCTCCAGGCTGGCAATCTGGAATTTCGTCAGGCGATAAAGATCCGCCACGGTGCTGACCATGCCCTCGTCTACCAACACCTCGATCAGCCGGTCCCCAAGGCCCTCAATATCCATGGCCTTCCGGGAGGCATAATGCCGGATTGCTTCCTTGCGCTGAGCCGGGCAGTACAGACCGCCGGAACACCGGGCAACGGCTTCCCCTTCAATCTGGACTATATCTGAGCCACAGACCGGGCAATGCTCTGGCATTTCAACCATCGGCGCCTCGGCCGGGCGCTTTTCTGGCACGACCTTCACCACCTGCGGGATAACGTCTCCGGCCCGGCGAATGAACACTGTGTCGCCGATATGAACATCCAGGCGCCGGATCTCGTCCATGTTGTGCAGGGTCGCATTTGATACTGTGACGCCGCCGACAAACACCGGTTTCAGCCGGGCTACCGGTGTTACCGCTCCGGTTCGGCCCACCTGGAATTCCACATCTTCAATAACCGTCAGCTCTTCCTGGGCCGGAAACTTGTGGGCGATCGCCCAGCGCGGCGCGCGGGAAACGAACCCCAGCTCCTGCTGGAAATCCAGACGGTTTACCTTGAACACAATGCCGTCGATTTCGTAGGGCAGGCTGTCGCGCTTGCCCATTAGTTCGTTGTAGGCATCCAAGCAGGCTTCCACGCCCTCGGCCTTGCGCATTTCCGGATTAATCCGGAAGCCCCATCCCCGGACAAGCTGCAGGCTGTCCCAATGGGTTTCCGGCAGTACAGTTTCATCGGTCACCGCCATACTGTAGGCACACAGCTCCAACGGACGCTTGGCGGTTACGGTCGACTTCTTCTGGCGCAAGCTTCCGGCGGCAGCGTTGCGGGGATTCACAAAGGTCTTCTCGCCCTGCTCTGCCAGCCGCTCGTTGAGCTTCTCGAAACCGGCACGGGGCATGTAAACCTCGCCCCGAACTTCAACAAGATCCGGGTATCCCGAGCCGCGCAGTTTGAGGGGTACCGACGGAATCGTGCGGATATTGGCGGTGATATCCTCGCCGGTATAGCCGTCACCCCGGGTAGCGGCGCGGGTTAAGCTGCCGTTTTCGTAGTGCAGACTGACGGCAAGACCATCAAGCTTGGGCTCACAGACATACTCAATGGCGCCGTCCTCACCCAGTCGGTCTCGAACCCGACGATCAAAATCCCGCAGTTCATCCTCACTGAAGGCATTATCCAGCGACAGCATCGGCAGGCGGTGGGTGACTTCCTCGAAACTGGTCTCAGCACTGCTGCCTACCCGACGGGTGGGTGAATCCTCAGTCGCCAGTTCCGGGTGTTCAGCTTCCAGCTTCTGCAATTCCCGAAACAACCGATCGTACTCGGCATCGGGAATTCGGGGGTCGTCCAGAACGTAGTAATAGTAATTGTGGTCTTCGAGGGTAGCGCGCAGAGAATCCACGCGCTTCCGGATAGTTTCGGGAACGTTAGTCATCGGGTCTGGGGTCCGGACGGGCTATTAGGCTCGCTGGGAGCGCTGCTTGCGTTCAAACTCACGAATGCGCTGGCGACAGTGCTCAATGGTTTGCGGTGTCATGACACTTCGACGCTCGTCTTTCAGTTCACCACCGAGGTTTCGCACCACACACTGGGCGGTTTCAAGCATGAACTCGAAGGCCTGCAAGGCATTGGTGGGCCCTGGCAGGCTCATGAAGAAACTGATACCGGGGGTGCTAAGCCCGGCCATGTCCTGAGGGCGAAAGGTGCCCGGCTCCACGGCGTTGGCCACGCTGAATTGTACAGGCGTGGTGGTGTCCTCGGATTCATGGCGGTGGTAGATGTCCATATCGCCATGCTCCAGGCCGCAGGCCTCAAAAAGGCTCTTGAGCTTGCTGCCCTGGAACTGCTCACCGCTGCGAGCCAATACATTGATCACCAGCACTTCCCTGGCCTCCGGGCGATTGGCTCCAGCCAGGGGCTGATTCTTGCGCGGTTTCCCAGGCGTTCGCCGGGCGGTATCTTCCTCAACTTCGGTGGTAGCCACCGGCGGCTCTTCCGCTCTGGGTTCGGCTTTGGCCTTTTCAGGCCGGGCGGGCCTGGTTTTCGGTTTATCCGCTTCTGGTTCCGGAGTGCTGGTCACCTCGGGCTCCGGGGACTCGGGTTCTTCTATTCCCGGTTTCATAACCCTCGGCGGACCCAGGATGCCATCATCTTCATCCCCATCTCGGGCGCTCCAGCCGGATTCCGGGGTAACATCGTCTTCTTCATCGGCACTTACGGGGGCGGACATATCGCGCTTCAGATAGCCCCGATCTTCCAATGTCGAGCGGGAAACCGTGCGAGCACCACCGTTTGGCAATTCCGGGTTGAAGTCATCATCCAGCGGGGAATCCTTGAGTTCGTCAGCCCCCATACCGGACGAAATGGCCATGGATTCCTTCCGGGCACGCCGCATACGGCGCACACCGTCAATCACAATTCCAATAATAACCAGGGTACCTATGGCAATTAACCATTCCCTAAGTGACATAATGCTGCTGTCCTGTTTGCAGTTTGGAACGTTGCTACTCTAAGAAAAGCCCGTAATGAATACAACGCACACCGGGCCCAGATGGCGTTATTGTCATGGTTGGCGAGCATTTCACCAACCTTTGCGCGCATCAGGCCTCAGCCAGCGCGGCGGCCTCATCCACATCAACAGATACCAGCCGCGAGCAGCCGGGTTCGTGCATGGTGACCCCCATTAACTGATCCGCCATCTCCATGGCGATCTTGTTATGGGTAATGTAGATGAACTGAACCTGTTTCGACATCTCCTTAACCATATTCGCGTAGCGACCCACGTTGGCGTCGTCCAGCGGCGCGTCCACTTCGTCCAGCATACAGAACGGAGCGGGATTGAGCTGGAAAATCGAGAACACAAGCGCGATGGCTGTCAGCGCCTTCTCACCCCCCGACAACAGGTGGATGGTGCTGTTCTTCTTGCCCGGCGGCCTGGCCATGATGGCCACGCCAGTCTCCAGCAAGTCTTCCCCGGTCAACTCGAGATAGGCATTGCCACCACCGAATACTTTCGGGAAAAGGGCCTGCAGGCCGCCATTCACCTGATCAAACGTCTCTTTGAAGCGCTGCCGGGTTTCCCGATCAATCTTCCGGATAGCATTGTCCAGGGTTTCCAGCGCTTCCATCAGGTCGTTGTGCTGCTCGTCCAGGTAGGTCTTTCGTTCGCTTTGTACCTGATACTCTTCAATGGCCGCGAGGTTAATTGCTCCCAGACGCTGGATACGGTTACCGATTTTCTCCAGCTCTTCGGCCCAGACCTTTTCTTCAGCATCCTCTGGCAGCTGTTCGAGCACTTCCTGGAGCTTAACGTCGAGTTCCTTGAGCTGCTCAATATGGTTGCCGGAGCGAATTTCCAGGGCCTGGGATTCCATCTTCAGTTTTTCCAGCCGAGCCCGGATTTCCTGAACCTGATGCTCGGTTCGGCTCCGCCCCTGTTCGCGATCACGAACCTGTCGATCAATCTCTTCCAGGGCATCCCGGGCGGCACTGAGCTTTTCTTCTTCGGCCAGTCGTCGTTCCAGCAACCCTTCAAGTTGCAACTGGAGATCCTCAATAGGCTCCTCGGCACTTTCGCGGGATTCCCTGAGTACATCCAGCCGCTCTTCCAGACGCTCTTTCTGCATCTGCATCCGGTCGATGGTTTGCTGCAGTCCGTCGCGCTGGCTCTGGAGGGTCTGCAACTGTAGTTGCAGTTGATGAGCGTGATCACGGTCATGCCGGGCTTCCTGGCGCAGGCGGTCCAGTGTTTCCCTCAGGGAATCCCGTTGCTCCAGCAACTGCTCTTTCTCTTCCTCACTGTCCTCGCTGGATGCGAGTGCAATATCCCACTCTTCACGGGCTTCCTGGAGGTTGGCCTGCTGCTCTTCCAACGCCAGACCCACATCCGCAATGTCTTCCCTGATCCGCGTCAGCCGGGCGTCAATCTGCTCTGCCCTGGCTTTCAGACCACTGGCACGGGAAGCCAGAGCCCCAAGCTCCCGCTCAACGTCGCTGTGGCGGGCTTGAGCCTCGTCCCGTTCAGTTTCGGCACGCTCCGCCTTCTCCTGGAGATGCTCAAGCTGCTCGGTTGCCTGCTCCAGCCTGGTTTCTGCGTCCGCCAGCTTTGCCTGCAATTCCGTTACCTTTTTCTGACGCTCAATCACACCCACCTGAGCGGCATCGGAGTCAGGCATCAGCAACCAGTCACGAGAAAGCCAGACACCGTCCCGGGTGATGATGCTCTCGCCAGGCGCCAGACCAGATCGGTTGGCCATGGCTTCAGAAAGGGTATCGGCAGCCTGAACCGAAGAAAGCAGCTGGCTGATCGCCCCGACACCACTCACCTTGGCCGCCAGGCCACGGGTTTCGGAGGCAACGGCACGGTCACTGACCGCCGCGAAACCTTTGGGGGCCGATTCCAGCGCCGTAGCCAGTTGATCGAATTCCGGCAATGTCAGGCCCTGAGTGAAGCGGCCGATGACCTGCTCGACGGCAAACTCCCAGCCGTCCTCAATCGACAATTTCGCAGCAAGTCGCGGCGCGTCGGTCAGCCCCTGATCGGCCAGCCACGATTGCAGGGCATCGTCGCCGGCCCCCATTTGTTCGTCCAGAAGTGCCTGCTGGGACTCCATCGTGGCTTTGAGGCTCTGCACCGTCTGGCGATATTCAGATGAACTCTGTTCGGCTTCGCGCAAAGCCTGTCGGCTCGAATACACCTGATCCTGCAGTTGCTGAATACGCTCCGCGGTTTCTTCCCTTTTCAGTTCCAGGGTTTCCTGTTCTTCCAGAAGCTGCTCGAGCTCCGAGCGATCCAATTGTCCGTCCAGCAGCACCTGCTCATCGCGCAATTTCTGTTGTCGGGTTTTCAGCTGTTCGATGGCGTCTTCAAGAGAGCGAATTCGGGATTGCGCCAGTTCGGCCTGCCGGCGGGCATCCGATGAACGGGTACTGAACTCATCCCAGCGGTGCTGCCAGTCACTCATGGCCTCTTCTGCCTGCTGGAGCTTCTCGGCCGACTCCTCTGAACGTATCGCCAATACCTCCTGCTCAGGCTCGATCATGTCGAGCTCTTCCCGTAGCGTGGCCAGCTTTTCTTCATCCTGTTCCAGTTCGCGGCCTAATTCGCGCTCGTTGGCCATGGCCTGATCCAGCTCTGCCGCAGTCTGTCGGCTGCGCTCGCGCTGGTGCTCCAGACTTTGCTCAATACGGGCAATGTCGGCCCCGGCCTCATAGTACCGGGCCTGAGCCCGGTTAAAGTGCTCGGTCCGTTCATGGTGGTCTTCCCGGAGCGATTCCAGCGAAGTTTCCAGGTTCACCCTTTCGGTCAGGAACTTCTCAAGTTCCAGCTCGGTATCGCGGATTTTTCCGCGCCAGGTCTGAAGATCGTCATCAAGGGCTTTCCAGCGCAACACCGTTAGCTCGGCTTTCTTTTCGCGCTCTTCCTGTTTATAGGCTTTGTATTTTTCCGCGGCTGCAGCCTGACGTTCCAGGTGCTGCAGTTGACGTCCAAGCTCTTCGCGGAGGTCTGTCAGCCGCTCCAGGTTCTCCTGGGTGCGGCGAATACGGTTCTCCGTTTCCCGCCTCCGTTCCTTGTACTTGGAAATGCCCGCAGCTTCCTCGATGTATACCCGCAATTCCTCGGGTTTCGCTTCAATCAGCCGGGAAATCATGCCCTGCTCGATAATGGCGTAACTGCGCGGCCCGAGACCGGTGCCAAGGAACAGATCGGTAATGTCACGACGACGGCATTTGGAGCCATTCAGGAAATACTCGGATTGCCCTTCCCGGGATACCCGGCGTTTTACCGAAATCTCGTTGAACTTCACAAACTCGCCGGGCGCCGATCCGTCACTGTTGTCAAAAACAAGTTCAATCGACGCCTGTCCCACCGGCTTGCGGGCACTGGAACCGTTGAAGATAACGTCGGTCATCGATTCGCCACGCAGGTACTTCGCGGAACTTTCACCCATTACCCAGCGAACGGCATCGATAATATTGGACTTGCCACAGCCGTTAGGGCCCACCACCGCGGTCATGTTGGAGGGGAAAGGCACCGTAGTGGGATCAACGAAGGATTTGAATCCCGCGAGCTTGATGGACTTCAGCCGCATATCAGGCGGTCTCCTCCGTGAGAATACTCAGAACCTGGTGGCGCTGATGCTCGCCAAAGTCCTGAATAACCCGTTGCAGACGCTCGGAATCACCCTCAACGGCAGCATCGGCCAGACGACGGAAGAAGGTACCGGTTTCTGCGATCTCACTCCGGAAATGTTCCAGCGCCACATAGTAGGTCCGGCTGATGGCGGGACGGAAGTTTTCGAGGGTTTCCTCAAGAAAGGGATTGTCAACCAGACGGTAGGCATACTGCATGACCCCGAACCCCGCTTCAATGACCCGCTCTGCGGCATCGGGCGCATTCGAGTTCAGGGCATCAATAACCGCCTGCATTTCATTAACCTGCCCCATCATGCCGCCGAGCTGTTCACCTGGCCAACGCTCCAGCACCTTGCGAGCCAACATGCACAACAGATCGATGTAAATATCGTAAAGGGCATTCACCGAGTCTATCGTCAGCTCCGACACCACCGCCCCGCGCCGGGGATAGATCTCAACCAGATGACGCCGCTCCAGAATCAGCAGAGCCTCACGCACGGAGCCGCGGCTGACATTCAGATCGCCGGCGACCTTGAGCTCCTGAATTCGCTCTCCCGGCTTGAGATCGCGAACAACAATGCGCTGCCCCAGATGCTGGGCAATCTGTTCGGATAGGCTTTCCGGTGCCTGAAATCTCATAAATCGACAGCTCGCTTGGTACATTCAAGCGCAGGAGTTTATCACAGGCTTTTGGCAGCCCCACCCCTTTGTCCGACATTTCGATTGCACGTCTTCAGAACCGGCAACCCGCTGCCGGAATTTTGACAACCAGGCAAATATTATCTGCCAGTTTATGGAATCGACTTTAATAGGAGGCACTTTTCTGTTGTTTTTATTGGCTTTTTATCTTATGGCATTTTTTCTGCTTATTGGTACAGCAAATCACTTTGTCACCAGCAGAGCGTCCTACTGTGAAAAACCTGACATCGATCCGGCCAAACACTTCCCGCCCCGCGCGGCTTGCCGCTTTGAAGCAGTCGTTCCAGGACTGGAACAACACCTCCGATGTCATGGCCCGGCTGGCCAGACGCCTGAGCACCACTCTCTCCCTCGAGGCGCAACTGTCGATTCTGGCGGAGGAGATGACAGACATGGTGCCTTTCGACTCACTCAATTACCGGCACCGCATCGCCCGTCAGGACTTTGTTTTTTCCACTGGCATGGGCGGACCCCATCGCTGCGAATACCGTCTCTCTCTGGAAGGTCACCAGTATGGCACTCTGACGTTACACCGTCGCCAGCGATTCAGCGATGAGGAACTGACGGGTATCGAGATGATGCTCTCCGGTGCGATCTGCCATATTCGCAATGCCTGCCAGTTCATTGCCATCGAACAGACCGCACTGACGGATTCCCTGACTGGCATTGGCAACAAACGGGCACTGGACGAGGCGCTCCAGCGCGCCAGCGCCATGGCGGACAGACACGGCGCCCCCTGGAGCTTGATCCTGTGCGATCTGGATCACTTCAAACTGATTAACGACAACCACGGCCACGTGGTTGGCGACCACATTCTCGCTCGCACCGCAGAAAAGCTTGAGCAGGCCCTGCGTAATTCCGACACGGTCTATCGCTTTGGTGGTGAGGAGTTTGCCATTCTCCTGCCTCATACCAACGAGCAGGAAGCCCGTGACGTAGCAGATCGGATTCGGGGTGCCATTGAAAGCATTCGAGTGGACGGTGGTGAAACACCTTTGACGGTTACCGCGAGTTGCGGTGTGGCGATGCATCTAACGGATGAACAGCCCGAGCAATGGCTTGCCCGGGCCGACGAAGCACTCTACCGGGCCAAGGCGGCCGGCAGAAACTGCACGCGGGTATTCGCAAGTATTTCCTGAAAGAGGCCTCAGCGTGCTGGCTTTCTGCCCTTGCCTGCAGATGGCTTCCCGCGGGAATCTGACCGGGCTTTTGGCGGCGCACCATCGGCGACTTGCCAGCTTCCACCTTTACGCGTCCGTTGCAGTGATTTACCAGGACTCTTGCGGCGCTTGCGATCATGGGCAGCCTGCTCTCCCGGAGTTTTCTGAGGTACAGCAACGCTGCCGAGCCCGACGGCACGGCTCAGCGCATCAACACCCTTCTGATCCAGCTCTTCCCAACGGCCCATGGTCAACCGGCTGGGCAGGAAGATCGGTCCATACCGTACCCGCTTGAGACGGCTCACCCGAACGCCCTGAGATTCCCAAAGACGGCGCACCTCCCGGTTGCGACCTTCCAGCAAGGTTACGTGGAACCACTGGTTCATACCTTTGCCACCCGCCGGGCTGATATCGGTAAACTTGGCCATGCCGTCTTCAAGCAGCACACCTTCCTTCAGGCGCTCAATCATGGCGTCATCCACTTCACCGAATACCCGAACCGCGTATTCCCGGTCAATCTGACTCGAGGGATGCATCAAGCGATTCGCCAACTCACCGTCGGTGGTAAACAACACCAGACCGGTGGTGTTGATATCCAGGCGCCCAATGGAGATCCAGCGCTGGTCCTTGAGCCGCGGCAGGCGGTCAAACACCGTGGGCCGCCCTTCCGGGTCTTTCCGGCTGGTTACTTCGCCCTCTGGCTTGTTGTAAATCAGCACCCGACGCACAACTTCGGCAGCTGAACTCACGTCCAGCAGCTTGCCATCAAGCTCAAAACGATCAGAAGTGGAAGCCTTCTGGCCAGGCTGAACCGGAACGCCATTGACCAGCAGTCGACCGGCCTCTATCCAGCCTTCCACTTCCCGCCGGGAGCCAACGCCGGCGCGGGCAAGCAGCTTCTGCACCCGCTCGGGGCCTGCACTTAGAGACTGATCGCTACGGGCTGTTTTGTTTTCGGGGCCTTTTGCCGCCATAAGGGTAGATATCCTTGATATACGGGGCTGAAACCTGGGTTTCAGTGAAGTGTCTGATCCGATTCAGGCGCCTGGGACTCCGAGTCAGAGTCCGGACTGGCACCGGAACCATCAGGAGAGTCGAATTTGATCTCTCCCTGCATGTTCTGCTCTATTTCCCGACCGATTTCCTCAAGGTCACGCACCTCAGAAAGCGGAGGCAGTTCATCCAGCCCGGTCAGGTTGAAATAATCGAGGAACTGGCGTGTGGTGGCATACATGGCAGGCCTTCCAGGGACATCCCGATGACCGACCACGCGCACCCACTCTCGCTCAAGCAGTGTTCGAATGATATTGCTGCTTACCGTAACCCCACGAATATCCTCGATCTCGCCACGGGTGATGGGTTGACGATAGGCAATCAGAGCCAGAGTTTCCAGAAGCGCCCGGGAATAACGCTGGGGCTTTTCTTCATACAGCCGGCCAACCCATGGCGCAAACTCTTCCCTGACCTGCAATCGGTACCCGCTGGCAACCTTACGAAGCTCGAAGCCGCGGCCTTCGCAGGATTGCTCCAGCATCATCAGCGCATGCTCCATCACCTGCCTGGCCGGGCGCTCATCTTCGCCAAACAGCTCGCGCAGCTGCTCCAGAGACAACGGCTTGCCGGCCGCCAACAGTGCCGCCTCCGCAATAGCCTGAATACGGGCCAGATGTTCTTCGTTCATAGTGTCACTCGATCCTTCAGCTTGCCGCCCGCGCCCTGACATGAATGGGGCCGAGCACTTCCGCCTGAACGATTTCAATCAGCTGTTCTTTCACCAGTTCCAGTGTGGCAAGAAAGGTCACCACCACGCCAAGCCGGCCCTCTTCAAGGGTAAACAGGCTCTCGAATGTTACGAACCGGTCGCCCTGCAGCACAGAGAGAATGTGGGACATCCGCTCCCTTGTCGATAACCGCTCTTTCTCGACATGGTGGCTGGTAAAAAGATCCGCCCTCTGCAAAACACCCTGCAACGCCAATAACAGCTCCTTCATATCAACGTCCGGATGGGGTTGCGATGACGGAAGCTTGGGTAAAGCAGCGGACGCCGGATAGGTATCCCGTTCCATGCGCGGGATTTCATCGATATCCTCCGCAGCCTTCTTGAAGCGTTCGTACTGCTGCAGCCGGCGAATCAGCTCTGCCCGGGGGTCAATATCCTCTTCATCGTCACTCTCCTGGCGGGGTAGCAACATACGGGATTTAATCTCCGCCAGGGTCGCAGCCATCACCAGATATTCAGCTGCCAGCTCAAACCGCATCGCTTCCACCGCACCAATGTAATCCATGTACTGGCGTGTGATTTCACTGACATCAATATCGAGGATATTCATGTTCTGGCGGCGAATAAGGTAGAGCAGCAAATCCAGCGGCCCCTCGAAGGCCTCCAGAAAAACCGCGAGCGCATCCGGCGGGATGTAAAGGTCCTTGGGAAGGTCCACCAGGGGTTTGCCGGATACCAGCGCCAGCGGCATCTGTTCCGGTGTCGTTGTCTGCGCCTCTTCCGGCTCCCTGGTGTCCTCGGTCATGCTTTTGCCAGCCTTTGACGTTATTGGCGGACAGGAATCAGCGGTAGCTGAGCCCCATCGCTGCGCGGACTTCTTCCAGGGTATCACGGGCGGCATCGCGCGCATGCTCTCGCCCTTCCTGCAGAATGGAATGCACCAGATCCGGATTGCTCTCGTATTCCCGGGCACGCTCATGCAACGGCTTCTGTTCCTCGATGATGGCATCGATCAGCGGCTTTTTGCAGTCCAGGCAGCCAATACCGGCGCTGCGGCAGCCTTCCTGTACCCACTGGCAGGTCTGCTCGTCCGAGTAGACTTTGTGCATACCCCAGACCGGGCACTTCTCCGGCTCGCCCGGGTCTGTCCGTCGCACCCGCTGCGGATCGGTTTGCATGGTCCGGATCTTTTGCGCAACACTGTCCGGATCTTCACGCAAGCCAATGTAATTGTTGTAGGACTTGGACATCTTCTGTCCGTCCAGCCCCGGCATCTTGGATTCCGGCGTCAGCAACGGCTGCGGCTCCGGCAGTATCACCTTGCCGCCGCCTTCAATAAAACCGTATAACCGCTCCCGGTCACCCAGCGAAATGTTCTGCTGTTCTTTCAGCAGGGCCCGTGCGGTCTCAAGCGCCTCAAAATCGCCTTCTTCCTGATACCGTTTTTTCAGGTTGCGATAGAGTTTCGCGTTCTTTTTGCCCATCTTGACGATAGCGGCCTCGGCCTGCTCTTCAAAACCGGGCTCGCGACCATAGATGTGGTTAAACCGGCGGGCGATTTCACGGGTAATCTCAACGTGGGATACCTGATCAGCACCAACCGGCACCTTGCCGGCACGATACATCAGGATATCCGCAGTCTGGAGCAACGGGTAACCGAGAAAACCGTAGGTGGCCAGATCCTTTTCCCGCAGCTTTTCCTGCTGATCCTTGTAGGTGGGAATGCGTTCCAGCCAGCCCAGGGGCGTGATCATAGACAACAACAGGTGCAGCTCGGCGTGTTCCGGTACCTGGGACTGGATAAACATGGTGGACGAGCCCGGATTAACTCCGGCCGCCAGCCAGTCGATGACCATATCCCATACGCTTTGCTCAATGCCTGAAGGATCATCGTATTGCGTGGTCAGGGCGTGCCAGTCCGCCACAAAGAAGAAGCACTCATACTCGTGCTGGAGCTTGACCCAGTTTTTCAGCACACCATGGTAGTGGCCGAGGTGCAGCTTGCCGGTCGGACGCATGCCGGACAACACTCTTTGCTGGGAATCGACAGAACTCAAAGCACGAACTCCTTCTTTCTGTTTATAGAGCGCCGGAGATCAGCGCCTAAACCGGCCGCTGAAATCAGGCTGACCGGGCATTATAGTCTTTACACTCGCCGGCGTTAAGCAATGCGGCACAAAACCGGAGCCCTATAACGCAAAACCCCCGGAATTCTCGCGAATCCGGGGGTTTTGGTGAAGCTCAGGGCTGCTTTACCAGCCAGTCACTTCCTTCAGGGCCTTGCCGATTTCGGCCAGACTGCGCACGGTTTTAACACCGGCGTCTTCCAGGGCGGCAAACTTCTCGTCCGCCGTACCCTTACCACCAGAGATGATGGCGCCAGCATGGCCCATACGCTTGCCCGGAGGTGCAGTGACACCGGCAATGTAGGAAACCACCGGCTTGGTGACGTTCTCTTTGATGAACGCAGCCGCTTCTTCCTCAGCGGTACCACCGATCTCACCAATCATGACAATGGCTTCGGTTTCCGGATCTTCCTGCAGCAGCTTCAGAATGTCGATGAAGTTGGAGCCAGGAATCGGGTCGCCACCGATACCGATACAGGTGGACTGACCGTAGCCGAAGTCCGTGGTCTGCTTGACCGCTTCATAGGTCAGGGTGCCGGAACGGGACACGATACCAACCTTACCCTTCTTGTGGATATGGCCAGGCATGATGCCGATCTTGCACTCGTCCGGAGTGATCACGCCCGGGCAGTTCGGGCCGATCATGCGAACGCCCTTACGATCAACGTATTCTTTGGCGTACAGCATGTCGATGGTCGGAATGCCTTCAGTGATACAAACGATCAGCTGAATACCGGCGTCGGCCGCTTCGATGATGGCGTCTTTACAGAACGGAGCCGGAACGTAAATCACGGTCGCTTCAGCGCCGGTCTTTTCTACCGCTTCACGTACGGTGTTGAACACCGGCAGACCCAGATGCTCAGTGCCGCCCTTACCGGGGCTGACACCACCTACCATCTTGGTGCCATAAGCGATGGCCTGCTCAGAGTGGAAGGTACCCTGTGCGCCGGTAAAGCCCTGGCAGATAACCTTGGTGTCTTTGTTGATCAGGATGCTCATTATTTACCCCCTGCGGCTTTAACGACTTGCTCTGCGGCGTCCGCCAGGCTGGTGGCGGCGATGATGTTCAGGCCACTTTCGGCGAGTACCTTGGTACCCAGCTCCGCGTTGTTGCCTTCCAGACGAACCACAACAGGCACTTTAACGCCGACTTCTTTAACCGCACCGATGATGCCCTCTGCGATCATGTCGCAGCGAACAATACCACCGAAGATGTTAACCAGAACGGCCTGTACCGCGTCGTCAGACAGGATGATCTTGAACGCTTCGGATACGCGCTCTTTGGTTGCGCCGCCGCCTACGTCCAAGAAGTTGGCAGGCTGGCCGCCGGACAGCTTGATGATGTCCATGGTGCCCATGGCCAGGCCAGCACCGTTAACCATGCAGCCGATGTTGCCTTCCAGCGCAACATAGTTGAGCTCCCACTTGGCCGCTTCCGCTTCCCGGGAGTCTTCCTGGGAGGGATCGTGCATCTCGTGGATTTTCTTCTGACGGTACAGTGCGTTGCCGTCTACACCTACTTTGGCGTCGAGGCAGTGCAGGTCACCAGCCGGGGTGATCACCAGCGGGTTGATCTCAACCAGAGCCAGGTCGCACTCTTCAAACAGTTTGGCCAGGCCCAGGAAAATCTTAGTGAACTGACCGATCTGCTTGCCTTCCAGGCCAAGCTTGAATGCCAGTTCACGACCCTGGTACGGCTGCGCGCCGACCAGCGGATCAATTTCGGCTTTCAGGATCTTTTCAGGAGTTTCTTCGGCAACCTTCTCGATTTCCACGCCACCTTCAGTGGAGGCCATGAAAACGATACGACGGGAACCACGGTCTACCACAGCGCCCAGGTAAAGTTCCTGATCGATGTCGGTGAGGGATTCAACCAGAATCTTGCTGACTGGCTGGCCGTTTTCGTCGGTCTGGTAGGTAACCAGGTTCTTACCCAGCCACTTTTCGGCGAATTCACGGATCTCTTCTTTGCTCTTGACCAGCTTTACACCGCCGGCCTTGCCGCGACCACCGGCGTGAACCTGGGCTTTCACTACCCAGCCGTCACCGCCGATTTCGTCTGCCGCTGCTACGGCTTCCTTGGGAGTATCGCAGGCAATGCCTTTGGATACGGGCAGGCCGTACTCAGCGAACAGCTGCTTGCCCTGATATTCGTGCAAATTCATAGTTAATGTCCCGTCTATTGATGGAGGATAACCACGTACGGAAATGAACCCGTCAGTGCACCGCCATTGGTGCAGCTGGAACGAATTCGTTCTGGCAGGCCAGGGATCGCCTCGGCCTGCCGGTCACGCATGCGAAAAGCCGCCGTTATGATGGCAGCGGGGCGCCCCAGTTGGCGCCCCGTATTCCGACAATGCGTTACTTCTTCTTGCGACGGTTGGCGACGTGAATCGCACCGCCAGCAACGGCCAGGGCCGCTTCGTGCACAGACTCGGACAGAGTTGGGTGCGCGAAACAGGTCAGAGCCAGATCTTCTGCACTGGAACCGAATTCCATGGCGATCACGCCCTGGGCAACGATTTCAGACGCCTGCGGACCCACCACGTGGAAGCCAAGAATACGGTCGGTCTTCGCATCTGCGATGATCTTGACCATACCGGAAGCCGCATTGGCTGCCATGGCACGACCATTCGCCGCAAACGGGAAGGTTCCCACGTTGTATTCTTCGCCTTCAGCTTTCAGCTGCTCTTCGGTCTTGCCGACCCAGGCAACCTCAGGGAAGGTGTAGATGACATTCGGGATGCAGTCGTAATTGACCTGAGGCTTATGCCCGGCAATACGCTCAGCAACCATCACGCCCTCTTCAGACGCTTTGTGGGCCAGCATTGGACCACGAACCACATCACCGATGGCCCAGACACCCGGTGCTTCGGTCTTGCAGTTATCGTCTACGAAAATAAAGCCCCGCTCATCCATGGTCACGCCGGAGTCTTCAGCCAGTGCACCATCGGTGTACGGACGACGGCCAACAGCCACGATCAGCTTGTCAAACTTGGCGTCTTGCTTACCCTTGGAGTCTTCGTAGCTGACGTTAACCAGCTTGCGCTTGACTTCCGCGCCAGTCATGCGGGCGCCCATCACGATGTTCAGGCCCTGCTTCTGGAACTGCTTCAACGCATCCTTGGCACACTGCTGGTCAACCGCCGGCAGGAAACTGTCCTGCGCTTCGATCACGGTTACTTCTGAACCCAGGCGGGCCCAGACGCTACCCAGCTCCAGACCAATAACACCGGCACCGATCACGCCAAGGCGCTTGGGCACTTCGGTAAACTCCAGCGCGCCCTCGGAATCGACGATGTATTCACCGTCGAACGGCGCCGGCGGAATCTCGATCGGCCGGGAACCGGTGGCGATGATCACGTTGTCGGCTTCATAGGTCTTGGTCTTGCCATCCTTGTCGGTGACTTCAACCTTGCGACCCGCCAGCAACTTGCCGTGACCGTGGATGGAGGTTACGCCATTGGCCTTGAAGAGGCCTGCAATACCACCGGTCAGCTGCTTAACGATGCCAGCCTTGCGCTCCATCATCTTGGCGACGTCGATTTTCACGTCCTTTGCCAGGATGCCCATGGCGTCGTAATCGTGGCTCGCTTCCTCAAACTTGTGAGTCACTTCCAGCAGGGCCTTGGACGGAATACAGCCTACGTTCAGGCAGGTACCGCCGAGCACCTGGCTCTTGCCGTCTTTACCAGTCCAGGACTCCACACACGCGGTCTTCAGACCCAGCTGAGCGGCTTTAATGGCAGCAACGTAACCACCGGGGCCTGCACCAATGACAATAACGTCGAACTTATCGGACATAATCTTTCCTGTTATCGAATTCGTTGAGTGTCAGATTACACATCCAGCAGGATACGTGCCGGGTCTTCCAGCATTTCCTTGATGGCCACCAGGAACTGCACCGCTTCCTTGCCATCGATCATACGGTGATCGTATGACAGCGCCAGGTACATCATTGGCAGGATCTCAACCTTGCCATTCACCGCCATCGGGCGCTCCTGGATCTTGTGCATACCCAGAATCGCAGTCTGCGGCGGGTTCAGAATCGGCGTGGAGATCAGAGAACCGAAAATACCACCGTTGGTGATGGTGAAGGTGCCGCCGGTCATATCTTCAATGGCCAGCTTGCCTTCCTTCGCCTTGGTACCGTACTCGACGATCTTCTTCTCGATGTCGGCCAGGCCCATGGCATCGGTGTCACGCAGAACCGGTACCACCAGACCACGGTCAGTGGATACTGCTACACCCACATCCTGGTAACCGTGGTACACCATGTCGTTACCGTCGATGGAGGCATTCACGGCGGGGAAGCGCTTCAGAGCTTCGGTCGCTGCTTTGGTGAAGAACGACATGAAACCCAGCTTGATGCCGTGGCGCTTCACAAAGCTGTCCTGGTACTGCTTACGCAGTTCCATGATCGGCGCCATGTTCACCTCGTTAAAGGTGGTCAGCATGGCGGCTGTCTGCTGGGCATCAACCAGACGCTTGGCGATGCTGGCACGCAGGCGTGTCATCGGAACCCGCTTCTCGGCGCGCTCGCCTTGGCCAACGTTTACCTCAGGCATCGCTGCCGGTTTGGCCGCAGGCGCACCACCGGAGGACTTGTTGCTGTCCACGTAGTTCTGAACGTCTTCCTTGGTAACACGGCCATCTTTACCAGTGCCTTTTACCGCGCTCGGATCAACGTTGTTTTCTTCAGCAAGCTTGCGGGCAGCCGGGCTCAGAATCGCATCGCCGGAAGCGGCTTCGGATTTCTCCTCGGCTTTCGGAGCTTCGGCTTTCGCTTCAGACTTGCTCTCGGCCGGCTTGGATTCACCTGCTGCGCCTTCCTTGAACTTGCCGATGACCTCACCGCTTTCCACGGTGTCGCCTTCGTTCTTGAGAATTTCTTCGATCACACCATCCGCCGGCGCAACCACTTCGAGCACAACCTTGTCGGTTTCGATATCGACAATCAGCTCGTCACGGGAACAGGCCTCACCCGGCTGCTTGTGCCAGGTCGCGACGGTGCCTTCGGCAACCGACTCAGGGAAAACGGGGGCTTTAATCTCTGTTGACATTACGGATCCTTAGTTCGGTAGCTCGTCAGATTTCAAACGCGTCGTTAACCAGTTTCTTCTGCTCTTCAATGTGAACAGACATGTGTCCACAGGCAGGAGCAGCAGAAGCCTCACGACCGGCATACTGGAGATATAGCTTGGGATTCAGGCGCTGCAGTGCGTTCCGCATGTGATGCTGACTGCAATACCAGGCTCCCTGGTTCATCGGCTCTTCCTGACACCAGACCACATGCTTGAGCTTGCTGTACTGGCTCAGCAGTTCGTCCAGGTCATCGCTCGGGAACGGGTACAATTGTTCGATACGAACAATCGCGACATCGTCCCGCTCATCCGCCTTCTTCTTCTCCAGAAGATCATAGTAGACCTTGCCACTGCAGAGGATCAGGCGAGTCACTTTTTTCGGATCGGACGGTTCTTTCTCCGGCAGAATTGTCTGGAATGTGCCGGATGTCAGGTCGTCCAGACCCGAAATGGCTTCCTTATGGCGCAGCAGGCTCTTGGGCGTAATGGCAACCAACGGCTTGCGCAACGGACGCTTCACCTGCCGACGCAACATGTGGAATACCTGAGACGGTGTAGTCGGCACACAGACCTGAATATTGTGTTCGGCACACAGCTGCAGGAAACGCTCCAGACGGGCGGAACTGTGTTCCGGCCCCTGCCCTTCATAACCGTGTGGCAGCAGCAGTGTCAGGCCACACAGTCGACCCCACTTATGCTCACCACTGGTCAGGAACTGATCAATCACCACCTGGGCACCGTTGGCGAAGTCACCAAACTGGGCTTCCCAGACAATCAGCGCGTTCGGCGTTGTGGTGGAATAACCGTATTCGAACGCCATCACCGCTTCTTCAGACAGCAGTGAGTCATAGATGTCGAACTTCGGCTGATCGTCTTTCAGATTCTGCAGGGAAATATGAGTAGACCCATCTTTCTGGTTATGCAGAACAGCATGACGGTGCGAGAAGGTGCCCCGGCCCACGTCCTGACCAGTCAGGCGGATCGGGTGGCCTTCGTTAAGCAAAGTGGCATAGGCCATCATTTCGCCGTAGCCCCAGTTCAGGGACAGCGCGCCAGCCGTCATCTTCTCGCGATCATTAACAATCTTGGAAACCTGGCGCTGTATGCTGAACCCTTCCGGCACTTCAGTCAGCTTCTTGCCCAGTTTCTGGACGGTTTTCAGCGCAACGCTGGTCTTGCACTTCGCTGTCCACTCATGGCCCAGATACGGAGCCCAGTCCACGTAAAGCTCTTTGTTAGGCTCTTTAACCAGGGACTTGACCACGTGATCACCCTTGTCCAGGGCGTCCCGGTAATCAGTCTCCATCTGCTTGGCTTCATCTTCGGTGATCACACCGGCTTCAACCAGCTGATCCGCGTAGATCGCACGGGTGGTCTTCAACTTGCGGATCTTGTCGTACATCAGCGGCTGGGTCGCTGCCGGCTCATCCGCCTCGTTGTGGCCACGACGACGGTAGCAAACCAGATCAATCACTACATCGCGCTTGAATTCGTTGCGGTAGTCCATCGCCATCTGGGTGGCAAACATCACCGCTTCAGGATCGTCTGCGTTCACATGCAGAATCGGCGCCTGAACCATCTTGGCAACGTCGGTGCAATACTCGGTGGAACGAGCATCTTCCTGTTTGCTGGTGGTGAAGCCAACCTGGTTGTTGATCACGATGTGGATGGTACCGCCAACACCAAAGCCCCGGGTCTGGGACATCTGGAAGGTTTCCATCACTACGCCCTGCCCGGCAAACGCAGCGTCGCCGTGCATCACAATGGGTACCACGGTACTGCCATCGGTATCGCCACGACGGTCCTGACGGGCGCGTACCGAGCCTTCCACTACCGGGGATACGATTTCCAGGTGAGACGGGTTGAAGGCCATGGCCAGGTGAACCTCGCCACCTGGCGTCATCACGTTTGAGGAGAAGCCCTGGTGGTATTTCACGTCGCCGGAGCCGGAATCCGCGAGCTTCTTGCCCTCGAATTCATCAAACAGTTCTTTCGGATTTTTGCCCAGGGTGTTGACCAGCACGTTCAGTCGACCGCGGTGGGCCATGCCCAGCACAATCTCTTTGGCACCATAGGAGCCCGCACGCTGAATCAGCTCGTCCAGGCAGGGGATCAGACTTTCACCGCCCTCGAGACCAAAACGCTTGACGCCCGGATACCGGGAACCCAGGTATTTTTCCAGTCCTTCAGCTGCTGTCAGGCGCTCGAGGATATGCTTGCGGGTTTCAGTTTCGTATTCCGGACGGGAACGAACAGGCTCCATACGTTGCTGGAACCAACGCTTGATGCGCGTGTCTACCACATGCATGTATTCAGCGCCAATGCTCTCGCAGTATGTCTGGCGCAGGCCCTGAACAATATCGCCGAGTTTCATGCTCTCGGAACCAAAGTTCAGAGAGCCGGTCTGGAACTCCAGATCAAGATCGGATTCGCCCAATTCGTGGAATCGCGGGTCCAGATCTTCTACCTGAGGACGTTGCCAGACACCCAGAGGATCAAGCTTTGCTTCCTGGTGACCGCGGAAACGAAAAGCGTTGATCAGCTGCAGAACACGGATCTGCTTTTTATCAGCGTCGGACGTAGCACTGGCAGGCACGCCATTGGTCGCCAGAAAACGCTGATTGCGGGAGATGTGCTCAAACTGCTCGCGGATGGTGGAGTGAACGATGTCGCGGCCCTGATAGCCATCGACGCTCGGGAGTTTATCGAAGTAACTCCGCCACTCTTCTGGAACTGCGTTGGGGTCTGTCAGGTAGGTTTCAAAAAGCTGTTCAACATAGGCAAGATTGCCACCCTGCAGGTGGGAAGTCTGCCATAACTGCTCCATGATGCTTTCGTGCATTTTGAATAGCTCACCTTGGGCTGGTGCGGGGGAGCCAGTATGGTCGGCCAGGGGTAATTCTCAGTCAATACGGGTTATTACGGCATGACTTTGGCCACCACACCCGGCAAGGATGTTTTCCGTCCCCAGTGATTTTTATACTCAGCAATACTGTCCGGTGACTGGATAAGCGCACCGAAACAGCGTGCATAAGTTTGCACCCCGGTAAGACTTTTGACTATAAGCCTTTGGTTGAAGGCCCCGCATATAGCGAGGCCTTCAGGGGTACTAACTGGTGTCAGAACACCAGTATAGCTGGTGCTGCGAATTTTGCCGGTCAGGTGGCTCTTTGCAGCAACAGGTTCCGGATATGGCCAATTGCCTTTGTGGGGTTCAGGCCCTTCGGACACACACTGACACAGTTCATGATGCCACGGCAGCGGAACACGCTGAACGGATCGTCCAGGTTCGCCAAACGCTCTGCCTGAGCGGTATCACGGCTGTCGGCCAGGAAGCGATAAGCTTGCAACAGACCAGACGGACCGATGAACTTGTCCGGATTCCACCAGAAAGACGGGCAAGCGGTAGAGCAGCAGGCACAGAGAATACACTCGTACAGGCCGTCCAGCTTCTCACGATCTTCCGGAGACTGCAGACGCTCGATGGCTGGCGCAGGGTTGTCATTCACAAGGTACGGCATCACTTTTTCGTACTGCTTGTAGAACAGGCCCATATCAACCACCAGATCACGAATGACCGGAAGACCAGGCAGCGGGCGCAAAACCAGCTTGTTGTTCTTGACCACATCGGAAACCGGCGTGATGCAAGCCAGGCCGTTCTTACCATTCATGTTCATACCATCTGAGCCGCAAACGCCCTCACGACAGGAACGGCGAAATGCGACAGTCGGGTCCTTTTCCTTGGCCAGCGCCAAAACATCCAGAACCATCAGATCTTTGCCTTCCGGCAACTCAATCTCAACGTCCTGCATGTAAGGGGCGTTGTCAGTTTCCGGGTTATAACGGTACAGACTTACCAACATTTTCAGGATACCCCCTTAGTAGGTCCGGATCTTCGGCTCGAAGGTCGGAACCGTTTTCGGTGCAAAGTTCACGTCACGCTTGCCAACGCGCTTGTCCAGCGGGAAGTACATGGAGTGCTTCAGCCAGTTCTCGTCGTCACGCTCGGTGAAATCGTTACGGGCATGGGCACCGCGGCTTTCTTTACGCTCAATCGCAGACTTGGCGGTCGCATAGGCAACTTCGTACAGGTTGTCCAGTTCCAGCGCTTCGATACGGGCGGTGTTGAATGCCTTGCTGGTATCAGTCAGCTTGGTCTTGCGAACCCGCTCACCGATTTCTTCCAGCAGCTTCAGGCCCTTCTCCATGCTTTCGCCGTCACGGAACACGCCGAAGTAGAGCTGCATGCAGTTCTGCAGGTCTTTACGAACCTGAGCCACATCCTCACCCTCACTTGCACTGTCCAGACGCTCCAGACGAGCCATGGCACGCTTGATGTCTTCGTCGCTTGCGCCGTCGACCTCGAAACCACCACGCAGCTGCTCCTCAATGTGCAGGCCAGCCGCACGACCAAAGACCACCAGATCCAGCAGAGAGTTGCCACCCAGACGGTTAGCACCGTGTACAGACACACAAGCGGCTTCACCGCAGGCAAACAGGCCCGGAATCGGCTTGTCGTTGCCGTTTTCATCCTGAGTCAACGCCTGACCACCAACGTTGGTCGGAATGCCGCCCATCATGTAGTGACAGGTCGGAACCACAGGCACCGGCTCTTTGACCGGATCAACGTGAGCAAAGGTACGGGACAGCTCACAGATACCCGGCAGACGCAGGTTCAGGGTTTCTTCGCCCAGGTGATCCAGCTTCAGCAGTACGTGATCCTTGTCGGGACCACAGCCGCGGCCTTCCAGAATTTCCAGAACCATGGAGCGGGCAACAACGTCACGACCAGCAAGATCTTTGGCGTTCGGAGCATAACGCTCCATGAAACGCTCACCTTCGGAGTTGATCAGGTAACCACCCTCACCCCGGCAACCCTCAGTTACCAGCACACCGGCACCGTGGATACCGGTCGGGTGGAACTGCCACATTTCCATGTCCTGAACCGGGAAGCCGGCACGCAGGGCCATACCGATACCGTCACCGGTGTTGATCAGGGCATTGGTGGTTGACGCATAGATACGACCGGCGCCACCGGTTGCCAGAACGGTCGCCTTGGCCTTGATGTAGCAGACTTCACCGGTCTCAATTTCGATACCGACAACACCGACCACTTCATCTTTACTGTTCTTGACCAGGTCCACGGCGTACCACTCGTTCAGGAACGAAGTGCCGCCTTTGAGGTTAGCCTGGTATAGCGTGTGCAGCAGAGCATGACCGGTACGGTCGGCTGCGGCACAGGTACGGGCAGCCTGACCGCCCTTACCGTAGTCCTTGGACTGACCACCGAACGGACGCTGATAGATACGCCCCTGCTCGGTACGGGAGAACGGGAGGCCCATGTGCTCGAGCTCGAACACTGCCTGCGGACCGACGGAGCACATATACTCAATCGCGTCCTGGTCACCGATGTAGTCAGAACCTTTCACAGTGTCGTACATGTGCCAGCGCCAATCGTCGTTGGGATCAGCGCTGGCGATCGCACAGGTAATACCGCCCTGGGCGGATACCGTGTGCGAACGGGTCGGAAATACTTTCGTGATACACGCGGTATCGAGACCGGATTCGGTCAGCTGGAGGGCGGCTCGCATACCGGCACCGCCACCACCGATAACAATCGCGTCGAACGACATGGTCTTGATGTTAGCCATCGATTAAAGCCCCCAAAGAATCTGAATGCCCCACACGACATATACAAACATTACGAGCACACAGGCTGCCTGAAGCAGAAAACGCGGCATCGCGGATTTGATGTAGTCGGTAGAAACTGTCCACAAGCCAACCCACGCGTGCCCGGCAATGGACAGCAGCGCAAGCAGACTGAAGATCTTGAACCATCCCTGAGCAAACAATGCAGACCACGCCTGGTAGTCAACATCGGTGGTCACAAAGAAGCCAAGCAGGAACAGCGTGTACAGAGCTAATACGTAGGCTGTTACGCGCTGGATGATCCAGTCCTGAATACCGTTACGACCAATATTCGTTACACTGTTCATGCCCATACCCAGACTCCTGCCAGAACGATGAGAACAACGGAAACCGCAATCGTGGCTTTCGCGGCGAGGCGCCCGCTTTCAAGCTCTTCGCCAATACCAGCGTCCATCAACAGGTGTTTGATACCTGCAACCAGGTGGTACAGCAGAGCAGACAGGATGCCCCAGATGATCAGCTTCGCCAGGAAGCTGTCCAGCAGCTCATTCACCCGGTTAAAGCCATCTTCTCCGGAAAGGGAGAGATCCAGGCCGTACATCAGGAAGGCAACACCTACGAAGATGATGATGCCGCTGATGCGATGCAGGATCGAAGTAATGGCTGGCAGCGGGAAATGAAACTTGCCGAGATCGAGATTTACTGGTCGTTTGCTATTCACAGCGCTCTCACACTCTCTCTTGGTTCCGCGGGACCGCAAAACGGTGGCGGATGGTTGGTATGTTGGGACCGGAGAATCGGTACGATACCGATAACCGATTGGTTCAGGAGGGCGGATGACTACCCGGTAGCTTGCTATACTCAAGCCCATAAGCCGGTGCATCCCCGATTCCGGGCTACGGATTATAAGGAGACACCCCGGTAATTACAAACTTGCAATCGCCCTCCAGGCCTTGCAGCTTGCAGCCTCTACCCATCTATAAGGCTTATTGACAAAACCATTTTCCGCCCCAAGGGCCCGATATTCCGGATATCCCTCATTTACAAACGGGAAGAAATTTGCCGTTTTCTCCGCCAGTGCATTGACAAAAAAAGCTGACGCCCTATATTTTGCCGCCAGTTTTGCGATAATACGCGCTTTCTGGCGCATCTACACATGCAGAAAAGCTGTTACAGCTAATCAGACAGGAGAGCACCATGACCGACAGGAAAGCCACGCTCTCGGTGGGAGATAAGTCCATTGAGCTACCGGTTTATTCCGGCACCGTCGGCCCTGACGTTATTGACGTACGCGGCCTGGTACAGGAAGGCGTTTTCACCTACGACCCGGGATTTGTATCCACCGCAGCCTGCGAATCAGCCATCACCTACATCGATGGCGCCAACGGCGTGTTGCTGCACCGCGGCTACCCCATTGATCAGCTGGCCGAGCACTCCGACTTCCTGGAAGTCTGCTATCTGCTGCTGAACGGCGAACTGCCCAGCGAAGAAGAAAACAAGCAGTTCCACGACACCATCAAAAACCACACCATGCTGCACGACCAGATGCGCAATTTCTTCAACGGCTTCCGCCGTGACGCGCATCCCATGGCCATCATGTGTGGCGTTGTGGGTGCACTGTCTGCGTTCTATCACGACCAGATGGACGTTTCCGACCCCAAGCAGCGTGAAATTACCGGCCATCGCCTGATCGCGAAAATGCCGACCATTGCGGCATGGTGCTACAAGTATTCCATGGGCCAGCCGTTCATGTATCCGCGGAACGACCTGTCCTACGCAGAGAACTTCCTGCACATGATGTTTGGCACTCCGTGCGAAGAGTACAAGCCAAATCCTGTTCTGGCCAACGCCATGGACAAGATCTTCATTCTGCACGCTGACCACGAACAGAACGCGTCTACTTCCACCGTTCGCCTTGCAGGCTCTACCGGCGCCAACCCATACGCCTGTATTGCGTCCGGCATTGCCGCGCTCTGGGGCCCGGCTCACGGCGGTGCGAACGAAGCGGTACTGGACATGCTGGCCGAGATCGGCGACGAGTCCAACATCGAGAAGTTCATTGCCAAGGCAAAAGACAAGGACGATCCGTTCCGCCTGATGGGCTTCGGCCACCGGGTTTACAAGAACTTCGATCCACGCGCCAAGGTCATGGCTCAGACTGCCCACGAAGTATTGAGCGAACTCGGCCTGGAAAACGATCCGCTGCTGAAAATTGCCCAGCGCCTGGAAAAGATCGCCCTGGAAGACGAGTACTTCGTTCAGCGCCAGCTGTATCCGAACGTCGACTTCTACTCCGGCATCATCCTGAAGGCCATCGGTATTCCGACCTCCATGTTTACCGTTATCTTCGCCATGTCCCGTACCATCGGCTGGTTCTCCCACTGGAACGAAATGGTCAGCGGTGCCAACCGTATCGGCCGTCCGCGCCAGTTGTATACCGGCTCGCCGAAGCGGGATTACCCGAAGAAGTAAGCACACCACTTGCCTTCAACCAGAAAAAAGCCGCTGACTTCAGCGGCTTTTTTTCATTTCCCGGTCAGTCTTTCACCATGCTAACGACAGTCCGCCGGCAGTAGTTTTTCAACAGCGTTCTGACCATAGCAACTCCAGAATAACCCGTTATCGGTGACCTCCGGTTCCAGAACGATGTATTCCGACTCTCCGGTTTCATCAACCCCCATCTCAATGCCGATCACACCACCGTCATAGACATCGATAGTATAGTCTTCACCAGAGCCCCCGAAGGTACCGCCATAACCAAGCTCCGCCATCGAGCCGGGCCAGGCCTGGTGTTCACTGACATAGGCATCGACAGAATCCGTAACCCCCAAGCCTTCCAGGTAGGCATCCTGATAGCGACTTCTCTCTACGTATTCCTGATACTGAGGAATCGCAACAGCGGCAAGTATGCCGACAATGGCCACCATTACGAGCAAGGACGCAGCCCCTCCCCCAACCCCGAGCCTCGGGACGAACAGAGCGAAAAACCAGGCTAACTTGCTCCGCCCCGGGTGAGATACTTCACGCCCTTCCGACAGGGCAATGGCCGCTGCCATCCGCTTGGTGAGCCAGGGATAATCTCCCGTTATTTCGTTGAAGGACATCCAGAAGCCGTTGGTCACAGCCACTTGCCCTACAAATGCGTCCACGTTGATGGTTTGCCAACGGGTATCGCCTGCAGCAATTGCGGCCAGCGCTGCCTTGATGTCGTCCGGTGACTGACAGCAGGCTACACCGTAGCGATCACACGTGTATTCTTCGGCACGCCGCAACGCCGGCCCGATGACAGGCAGCCAGGCCGCGGGTGCCAGCACCGGTCCCCAGGAAAGGTGGCGCCGGTGAATATGACCCAACTCATGACCGATGTAGAAATCAATGGCGTCCGGGCGCGCCTCCAATGCATCAACGACATCGGTGAACAAGACAACAAAATGACGACCAAGAAACTTGGTCGCGAGCGCATTGAAAAAATCAGTCCGCAGCAGGTAGGCTTCCGGTACCTCCTTTACCCCAACCTTTTCGCAACAACGAACAAGTCGGTCATAGAGGTCCGGATATTGCTCGCGACTGATTCGCACCCCAGACCCCTTCAGGTGTGAGATGAAAGCCGAATGGGCAAAGAGGAAGAACACGTACCCCACCAACAGATACAGCAAGACTATACCCAGCGTACCCAGTATCAGAGCCAGCCAGATGGCCACAGCAAGCACCGCCGTCACCAGCAACAACGGTTTTTCATGTTTGTATACCAGATTCATTTACTTCCCTCACGAATAAACTACAGGCGGCATCACGGCCTCCCCCATTCGCTTAACAACAAGGACAAGAAGTACCGAGAGACCCAAAAAACTAATTTCTCACGGCCTGTACGCATCCATGCGGCTAGCCCGCTAAGTATAAGAATGCCTTGAAGCGCCTGCTATCGTATGCGCCTGAAATAAGCAGATAGTTTACCGGTCTGTGATTGGCGTCATGCCTGCGTTGACCATTCTGTGAGCCCCGACCAATGGATAGCCCGCGAGCGGTCGAAAAGGGTTTCAATCCTTTCGGCTCGATTTCATAATCAAAGCACACTGACACTCACCGACTGGAGCAAATCAATGACAACAACGGTAGCGTTTATTGGCCTGGGCGTAATGGGTTATCCCATGGCGGGGCATTTGGCCAACGCAGGACTTTCTGTCCGTGTCTGGAACCGGTCTGGCGAGAAGGCAAAACAATGGGCGTCAGAACATTCAGGGGCCGCATGTGATTCGATCGCGCTCACTGTCAGAGACGCAGATTTTGTCATGACCTGTGTTGGCGCTGACAAAGATCTGATCGAAGTATTTGAAGGCGACGAGGGAATCATCGCAAACGCTCCAGAGGGCGCCATCCTGATTGACCACACGACGGCATCTGCAGGGATTGCCGAACGCCTGGCCAAGTCCGCTGGCGCCCGCAAACAGGCTTTTATCGATGCGCCGGTCTCGGGCGGTCAGCAAGGCGCCCAGAATGGCGCACTCACCATCATGTGCGGCGGCCCCGAGCAGGCGTTCGAAAAAGCCAGGCCGATCATGGCGCACTACGCTCGTGCGCTCAACCTGATGGGCCCGGCGGGCAGCGGACAGAAAACCAAGATGGTTAACCAGATTGCCATTGCCGGGTTGGTTCAGGGGCTTTCAGAGGCGCTGCACTTTGCCGAACAGGCAGAGCTGGATGTACGCAAAGTGGTGGATGTGATTTCCAAAGGTGCGGCGCAGTCCTGGCAGATGGAAAACCGTTCAGGAACCATGATTGACGGTGAGTTCGATCACGGGTTTGCGGTTGACTGGATGCGGAAGGATCTGGGGATCTGCCTGGAGGAGGCAAGAAAAGTGAATGCGTCGCTGCCGGTTACCGCACTGGTAGACCAGTTCTACGCAGACGTGCAATCCATGGGCGGGCGGCGCTGGGACACATCGTCTCTCATACAGAGACTACGCAAGTTCCGTTAACGCGCCAGCGTATACGAGAATAACACACCCTCGCCTTCTCAAAGGCGGGGGTGCGCCCCCATCTGGCCTACTTTTTCTTGTCTCGCGGTACCCAGCGACCATTTTCATACCACGCTGACCACCCCGTCGCCTTGCCGTCTTTCTCCGACATGACGTACTGCTCTTTTGATTTTCGGCTATAACGAATTACCGTCGGGTTGCCTTCCGGATCCTTTTCCGGGGCATCCATCAGATAATCGTATTTCGGGTCGATTTCCTTGCGGTGCGGCTTGATCTCCATCACCAGTGGCGGCCGGGTTTCCCGATTTTTCGGGAACTTGCTGGCTGCCAAAAACAGGCCGGACGCCCCATCACGAAGTACGTAGGTATCGTCCACCTTATCGCACTTGAGCTCTGGCATCGGCACCGGGTCCATTTTGGGGGGTGCCGGCTCACCATTTTTCAGCAACTTACGGGTGTTCTTGCATTCGCTGCTGGTACAACCGAAGTACTTGCCGAATCGGCCGGTCTTGAGCTGCATCTCGGAGCCACACTTGTCACACTCCAGCGTCGGCCCATCATAACCTTTGATACGGAACGTACCCTCTTCAACCTCGTACCCTGAGCAGTCCGGATTGTTACCACACACATGCAGCTTGCGCTTCTCGTCGATCAGATAGCTGTCCATGGCCGTTCCGCATTTCGGACAGCGGCGCTTTTTCCGGAGCAGTCGGGTTTCGCCTTCCCCTTCCACGTCGTCGTCAGCGCTCACCACTTCGTCACCAGACACCAGGTTAATGGTGGTCTTGCAGCGCTCCTTGGGTGGCAGCGAATAGCCGGAGCAGCCCAGGAACACCCCGGTACTGGCCACCCGGATCTGCATATTCCGGCCACAGCTCGGGCACGGTATATCGGTTTCCGTGGGAGTATTCGCGCGCATACCGCCATCCGTCTTTTCAGCGCTTTCCAGCTGATTACGGAATTTGGCGTAGAAGTCATTCAGCACTTTTTTCCACTGAACCTCGCCCTCGGCGATCTCGTCCAGCTCATCTTCGAGGCGCGCGGTGAAATCGTAATCCATCAGATTCGGGAAGGATTCCGCCAGTCGCTCGGTAACGATTTCGCCCATTTTCTCCGCGTAGAAGCGGCGATTCTGAAGCTTTACGTAGCCCCGATCCTGAATAGTAGAAATGATGGACGCATAGGTGGACGGCCGGCCGATCCCCTGCTTCTCGAGCTCTTTGACCAGGCTGGCTTCGGTGTACCGGGGCGCCGGCTTGGTAAAATGCTGGGTCGGATCCAGTTTCTTGAGATCCAGGGGCTGATCCACCTTGATATCCGGCAATGCCACGTCTTCATCTTTCTTGGAGGACTGCGGCGCAGCCTTCAGGAAGCCGTCAAACTTGACGATTCGACCCCGGGTGCGCAGCTCGTAGTCGCCGTTGGCCACCACAATAGAGGTACTCAGGAATTCGGCATCTGCCATCTGACAGGCAATAAACTGGCGCCAGATCAGGTCGTAGAGCTTCTCTGCGTCTTTTTCCAGGCCGGTAATATCCGTTGGCCTGCGAGCAACATCGGTCGGGCGAATCGCTTCGTGAGCTTCCTGGGCGCCCTCCTTGCTGCCATAGACCCGCGGCTTCTCAGGCAGATAACGTTCGCCAAACTGCTTCTGGACGAAGTCACGACAGCTGGATACGGCATCCTGGCTCAGATTGGTGGAATCCGTACGCATGTAGGTAATGAAACCGGCCTCGTACAATCGCTGGGCCAGCATCATGGTTTTCTTGACGCTGAAACCCATGCGGTTACTGGCCGCCTGCTGCAGCGTGGAGGTAATAAAGGGTGCAGACGGACGGGATCGGGTCGGCTTGTCTTCGCGCTTGGCCACCTTGAAGCCGCCAGCCTTGAGCCGCTCAACGTGCTCCTTGCTCTGAACTTCGTTGACAGGGCGGTAGGGCTTGTCGTTATAGCGGGTTACTTCGAACCGGACCGGGTCTTTGGTGCCTTCTGCAGCCAGGTCTGCATGCAATTGCCAGAACTCTTCCGGCACAAACTTACGGATCTCCCGCTCCCGTTCCACTATCAGTCGTACGGCGACGGATTGCACACGGCCCGCAGACAGACCGCGGGCAATCTTTGCCCACAACAGCGGCGAGACCATATAACCCACAACGCGGTCCAGGAACCGGCGGGCCTGCTGAGCGTTCACCCGGTTGTTATCCAGGTTGCCCGGATCCTTGAAAGCTTCCTGAATCGCCCGCTTGGTAATCTCGTTGAACACCACACGACGGTATTTGTCCGGCTCGCCGCCAATGGTCTCCTGAAGGTGCCAGGCAATCGCCTCCCCTTCCCTATCCAAATCCGTTGCCAGATAGATGTGGTCGGCAGACTTGGCCAAACGCTTGAGCTCGCTGACCACCTTTTCCTTGCCGGGCAGAATCTCGTAACGGGCGCTCCAGTCATGGTCAGGATCAACACCCATACGGGCTACCAATTGCTCCCGGGCCTTACGCTTCTTGTGCTCGGCTTTCTCGTCCGGGCTCATCTTGCGCGTGGCCGCTGCCTGTTTCGCCCGTTCTTTCGGGTCTGACTGGCTGCCGCTGCCACTTACGGGCAGGTCACGGATGTGGCCAACACTGGACTTCACGATAAAATCCGAGCCCAGGTACTTGTTGATGGTCTTCGCTTTCGCTGGCGACTCGACAATAACGAGACTTTTACCCATATCGGAGATCTGTATCCTTGGCGATCAATCGGTCAATATCTGAACAGAACCGTAAACTCGCATAAAAATCAGGCAACTGGAAAACACAAAGGCTGCCATTCTGTATAGGCTCACTGTTTTACAGGGTCAAGATTGGCAAGACAACCCATTCTTTGATTTCAATCAGGCTTTTTTCCGGGTTCCGTCGCATTTTGCGCGTCCGGAAACAGGAAGGCCCGGCGTATGCCGGGCCTCCTGACTGAGCTCACTAATCAGATACTCCTGATCAGATACGCTCCCACACAGTGGCAATGCCCTGACCAAGACCGATACACATGGTGGATACACCAAGCTTACCGCCTTTGGCCTGCATGATATTCAGCAGTGTGGTGGAGATACGGGCACCAGAGCAGCCCAGCGGATGGCCAAGAGCAATCGCGCCGCCGTTCAGGTTCACCTTCTCTTCCATGACGCCCAGCAGTTTCAGGTCTTTCAGAACTGGCAGGGACTGACCAGCGAAGGCTTCGTTCAGTTCCCAGAAGTCAATATCTTCAACTTTCAGGCCTGCACGCTTCAGCGCCTTCTTGGTGGCCGGTACCGGACCGTAACCCATGATCGCGGGATCGCAACCAGCCACGGCCATGCTGCGGATCTTGGCAATCGGGGTCAGACCCAGAGCTTCTGCCCGCTCAGCGGACATCAGCACCATGGCAGACGCACCATCGGTCAGCTGGGAAGAGGTACCGGCAGTCACCGTACCGTTTTTCGGATCAAATGCCGGGCGCAGCTGGCCAAGGGACTCAGCTGTGGTTTCCGGACGAATGGTCTCGTCTTCTTCGATCAGCTTCACAAAGCCGTTTTCGTCGTGGCCTTCAATCGGAACGATTTCGTTCTTGAAGCGGCCTTCCTGGGTGGCCTCGTGGGCCAGGCGATGGGAACGGGCGCCGAACTCGTCCTGCTGCTCACGGGTGATACCGTGCATTTTGGCCAGCATTTCCGCGGTCAGGCCCATCATGTTGGATGCCTTGGCGGAGTACTTGGAAGCAGCCGGGTTGTGGTCGAAACCTTCGGTCATGGGTACGTGGCCCATGTGCTCAACACCACCGACCAGGAACACATCACCGTTACCAGTCTGGATAGCCTGCGCCGCGGTGTGGATAGCGCTCATGGCGGAACCACACAGACGGTTTACGGTCTGGGCAGCAGACTCGTGCGGGATACGGGTCAGCAGGGAAATCTGCCGCGCCACGTTAAAGCCCTGCTCCTTGGTCTGGTTTACACAGCCCCAGATCACATCTTCTACTTCTTTCGGGTCGAGCTTCGGGTTGCGCTCAAACAGTGCTTCAATCAGCGCAGCCGACAAAGTCTCGGCACGTACGTTGCGGAAACAGCCGTTTTTGGCACGACCCATCGGAGTCCGCACGCAATCGACGACGACAACGTCTCTCGGATTAAGGCTCATAGATCTTTCTCCGTTCGGAAATCTCGTTAGGGTTAGCCAAAGAACTTCTTGCCAGTCTTGGCCATTTCACGCAGCTTCTCGGTCGGCGCGTACAGCGGGCCAAGATCTGCGTACTTGTCTGCCAGTTCGACGAACTTGTCGACGCCCATGTCGTCGATGTAGCGCAATGCACCACCACGGAACGGAGGGAAGCCGATACCGTAGATCAGGCCCATGTCTGCATCGGCCGGGTCTTCAACAATGTTGTCTTCCAGGCAGCGAACGGTTTCCAGGCACAGAGGAATCATCATGCGGGCGATGATTTCTTCTTCATCGAAGTCTTTGCTGCCGTCAACCACAGGCTCGATCAGCTTGTAGGTTTCTTCGTCGACAACCTTCTTCGGCTTGCCCTTCTTGTCTTCTTCGTACTTGTAGAAGCCCTTGTCGTTCTTCTGGCCGTAACGGTTGTTCTCGAACATCACGTCAATGGCAGACTTGAAGTCGGCCTTCATGCGCTCGGGGAAACCGTCAGCCATAACTTCGTTGGCGTGCTTGGCAGTATCCATGCCGACAACGTCCAGCAGGTAAGCCGGGCCCATGGGCCAGCCGAACTTTTCCATCACCTTGTCGATCTTCTGGAAATCGGCGCCGTCACGTACCAGCGCGGCAAAACCACCGAAGTACGGGAACAGAACACGGTTAACCAGGAAGCCCGGGCAGTCGTTGACGACGATCGGGGTCTTGCCCATCGCTTTGGCGTAGGCAACCGTAGTCGCGATAGCGCGGTCACTGGTCTTCTCACCACGGATAACCTCAACCAGCGGCATCATGTGCACCGGGTTGAAGAAGTGCATGCCACAGAAGTTCTCCGGACGCTTCAGGTTTTTGGCCAGAAGGTTGATGGAGATAGTGGAGGTGTTGGAAGTAAGAATGGTGTCTTCGCGAACTGCATCTTCAGTTTCACGCAGAACAGCATCTTTCACCTTGGGATTCTCAACAACCGCTTCAACCACCAGGTCGACGTTCTTGAAGTCGCCGTAGTTGAGGGTCGGAGTGATCGCGTTCAGCACGTCGCCCATCTGGCCGGCGTCCATCTTGCCCTTGGCAACACGCTTGGACAGCAGCTTCTTGGCTTCATTCAGGCCCAGCTTGATGCCGTCCTGATTGATGTCCTTCATGATGATCGGTGTGCCCTTCAGTGCAGACTGGAACGCAACACCGCCACCCATGATTCCGGCACCCAGTACAGCGGCCAGATTCACATCAGAAGCTTCTTTTTCCCAGGCACTGGCTTTCTTCTTCAGGGCCTGGTCGTTCAGGAACAGACCAACCAGACACGCGGCAACATTGGTCTTGGCCATCTTGGCAAAGCCTTTGGCCTCTACCTCAATCGCCTTGTCGCGGGTCATGCCGGCATGCTTCTGCATGGTCTTGATCGCTTCCACAGGCGCCGGGTAGTTCTTGCCAGCCTTGCCGGCCACGAACGCCTTGGAAATCTCGAATGCCATCATGCTTTCCATGGCATTGAGCTTGATCTTGCCTTTCTTTTCTTCACGGCGAGCCATGTGGTCCAGCTTGCCTTCATTGCACTGCTTGATGATCGCAACGGCAGCTTCAACCAACTTGTCAGCGCCAACAACAGCGTCAACAGCACCGGTTTTCAGAGCGGCATCAGCGCGGTTTTCAGTACCACCAGCAATCCACTCAACCGCATTGTCCACACCAACCAGGCGGGACAGGCGAACAGTACCGCCAAAGCCCGGGAAAATACCCAGCTTCACTTCCGGCAGACCTACCTTGGCCTTGGGAGCCATGACACGATAGTCGGTCGCCAGGCACATTTCGAAACCACCACCCAGAGCGATACCGTTGATAGCGGTAACCGTCGGGAACGGCAGGTCTTCAATGGCGTTGAATACTTCGTTGGCCTTGAGGTTGTTGGCCACGAGGTCTTCCTCGGAACCGGCAAACAGCTCGGTAAACTCGGTGATATCAGCACCGACAATGAAGCTGTCCTTGGAGCTGGTTACTACCAGGCCTTTCAGGTTCTTCTGGGATTTGAGTGCTTCAGCTGCGGCGCCCAGCTCTTCGATGGTGAGACGGTTGAACTTGTTGACTGACTCGCCTTGCAAGTCGAAGTCCAACTGAGCGATCCCGCCTTCGATCTCTTTAACCGTGATGGCTTTACCTTCGTAAATCATCAACTGATCTCCAGTCTGTGTTTGGAACTGCTGACAACCGGCGGGCGTTAGCCACCATGCCGGCTGTTTGTGCAGCGAGATTTCGGTCACTGCCCGATCTTCCGATCCAAAAATTCATACAGTCGTTTGAATCGTGAGGGCACACGATGAAAAAAAAAGACGCGTTTGTCAATTTGTTTCTGAATGAAACCTGCAGAAAAAAGGGAGCTGACTCTGTAAGCGCCGGAAACTACTTGATTAGCCGGCAGACTTACTTTAACTTCGGGTTGCGACTTTAGTCCACAATAATAAAACAGCATTACGGAGACTCATCCGATGAAAGACGCCCGCCTGCGGATCCAGTCGTTGATTGCCGCGTTCATTCTTCTCGCCCTGACGGCTTTGAGCGCCAAAGCCCAGGAAACCGGAGCAGAGTTTCTGTCTGACCTCCACGATTTCCGGGTCAACAATTACCTTGCCCTCGATGCCTTTTACAACTTCAGTGCGACCGGCGATACCGAAACGCTGAACCGGATCGTTGTCGGAATTAACAACTCCAACGATGCCATGAATTCCGTGGTGGCCAGTACCAGCGGGGTTCTTTCTGAGCAGCAGGTTGAGGAACTGAACCAGGCCTTCGACCAGTTCAAAAACCTGATGCGCGGCAACATCAATGAGGTACGTGACCGGGGCTACCCGGATCTTCGTCTGATGGCCGACCTGGCAAACCAGGCCCTGAGCATGAATAACCTGGCCACCGAACTCTATTCGGTTGCACAGGAAAGCAGCGGAATTAAGGCGAATACCCGTATTGAGTCGGCTCGTTCAGCCGCTGTTGTCATGGCCCAGATGATGGCGCGTTATGCCGCCAGAACGCACTCGTCCGTCGCCCAGACCTTTCAGGGCGCCTCCAGCGAAGTTCCGCTCGACGAACAGGCGAAGACATTCGATCAACTCCTGTCCTCACTCAGGGCCGGCTCAACAAACGGCGAACTCAAGACTGCCCTGGACGATGTCGCTTCCAAATGGCAATTCATCCGTGGCTCGTACATCAACTACAACGAGAACAACGTGGGCTTTGTGATTGATCGCTACTCCAAAGGCATCATTGAAGGCCTGACCAACGCCATTGACCTGCTGCGCGCCAGCGCCTGACGCTCTTCCGGGGTGAGCGGCCAGCTCACCCCAGCCAAATCCCTCCCCCGGTTGATACCGGTCAGCATGACAAAACACTTTCCCCGGTATACTCTCGGTACTATTCTGAACATATTCCCCAAGTACGAAGGAGCGCTAAGTTATGTCCACCTATAAGAAAATGCTGGTTGCCATTGATCTGACTGAAGAGGCACCACAGGTTCTGAACAAAGCCAAGGCGATGTGCGATGCCCAGGGAGCCGAGTTGCTGCTGGTTCACGTTGTTGAGCCGGTTGGCTACGCCTATGGTGGCGATATTCCTATGGATCTGTCTGAACTGCAGGATCAGTTGGACAAAGCCGCTCGTGAACAGCTGGGCAAGTATGGGGATGAATATGGTATTGCAGCGGCCAACCAGGTGGTAACCGTCGGCCGGCCAGAATCGGAAATCCACCGGCTGGCCAAGGAGCACAACGTTGATCTGGTGATCGTGGGAAGCCATGGCCGTAAAGGCTTCCAGTTACTGCTTGGCTCAACGGCCAACGGCGTTCTTCACGGCACGGAGTGCGATGTACTGGCCATTCGTATTCATTGAGACTCGTGATGGAAGGGGGGGCGGCCCTAGCCCTCCCCCTTCATCCTGGCCTGAAGCTTCCTGAGCTGGCTTTCCAGAGAAACGCTGACACTCGAGGCCATTGAGAAAAAGTTGAGCAGTGCCTTCAGATTACTGTCGCCCTTGCAAACAGCATGTATCCGCTGCCAGAGCGCCTGATTCACCAGCTGTAATCGCTGATTACGCTCCACCAGACCTTTCAGTTCCCAGTCCGCTTCCTGCTGATTCCGCTTTGCGAAAAGCTGTTGAAGCAGATAATACCCCACACTGCGCATCACAAATTCGTCACTGTTGGCAAACGGCAGGTGGTGGAGCGCCATCGGCTTGAGCTCCGAAAGCACAGGGCAGCCACTGGTAGCCATCTTGAGCCCCAGCAGAGAACGCAACGCCTCTTCCAGCGTCGTCTGCTTGAAATAGGAGCGGCGCTCATCCGTCACGGTTACATCCACTTTCTGATACGCGTCTTCCGCCTGAAACGCCTCTACGACCGGCAGAATCTCGGTTGCCGCCGGGCAATACGGGGTCTCGCCAGGCTTCAGCGGGCAGTTCGAACACTGACAGTGTTCGAGACGAACCCAGGCCGGCAGTGACTGACCCTGCGGCGGCGAGGAGGACTCCCCAGTTACCTTGAACTCGATATCACGACCATCCTGAAATTTGAAATTGTAATTTATGTTCATTGGTTCGCCTGTTCTTCCAGCTCCATCCACCGTTCAATCACCGACTCCAGGCGAGACTCCGTTTCCGCCAGCTGTTCCAGAGTGGCCGATACATCTTCCGGTGGGCCTGAATAAAAATCCGGTGCAGAAATTTTATCCTGAAGCTCAGCTACCTGCTGCTCCAGTTGTTCGATTTTGCCGGGCAATTGTTCCAGCTCAAGTTTAAGCTTGTAGCTCAGTTTGACGGGCTTTGATTTTGCCGACTGCCCCACAATACCGCCATCCTGACCTGGCTTTTTAGCGGAACTGTCGGGTTTATCACGCTTATCCTGTTTGTCCAGTCGGCTTCCCGATGTTTCAGAGGGAAAACGACCACCTTGCCGACGCCAATCGGTGTATCCACCCACGTATTCCATCACTGCCCCGGAACCGTCCAGGAAGATGGTGTCGGTCACCACGTTATCGAGAAATTCCCGGTCGTGGCTGATAACAATCACGGTGCCCTTGAACTCTGAAAGCTGCTCTTCCAGCAATTCCAGGGTTTCGACGTCAAGATCGTTGGTAGGTTCGTCCAGTACCAGAATATTGGCTGGCTTACTGAACAACTTGGCCAGCAAAAGCCTCGCACGCTCACCACCGGAGAACACACGCACAGGAGAGCGTGCCCGTTCCGGGGTAAACAGAAATTCCTGCAAATAACCCAAAACATGCTTGCTCTGACCATTGATATCGATGAATTCCCGGCCCTCAGCCAGGTTATCCAACGCATTTCTCTGGAGATCCAGCTCTCCCCGAAGTTGATCAAAGTAGGCAACCTGAAGATTCGTTCCCAGCCGGATACTACCCTCAGTGGGTGCCAGCTCACCTAACAACAGGCGTACGAGGGTCGTCTTGCCCGTGCCATTCTCACCAACCAGTCCGATCTTGTCGCCCCGGAGAATGGTGAGATCCATATTGCGAACCACCGGCTCGCCATCGACATAAGAGAATCCGGCATTGCTCGCTTCCGCAACCAGCTTGCCCGAAAGATCCGCCTGCTCCACGGCAAAACTGGCGGTGCCACCCCTCACCCGACGTTGCCTGTGCTCTTCCCGCATCGCTTTGAGCGCTCTTACCCGCCCCATATTCCGGGTGCGGCGAGCCTTGATCCCCTGGCGGATCCAGGCTTCTTCCTGTTTCAGGCGCTTGTCGAAAAGCGCGTTCTGGCGCTCCTCTTCTTCCAGCGCTTTTTCCTTAAGCTCCAGATACCGGTCATAACTGGCCGCAAAACTCACCAGCTGCCCCCGGTCCAGCTCCACGACGCGAGTGGCCATTCGCCGGATAAACGCACGGTCATGACTGACAAACAACATGGCCCCTCGGAACTGCGATAACGCCTCTTCCAGCCACGCAATGGCGGGCACATCCAGATGGTTGGTTGGCTCATCCAGCAACAGAATATCCGGGTCTGCCACCAATGCCCTGGCCAGAAGCACCCGGCGCTGCCAGCCCCCGGAAAGGGTATTCAGCACCCGATCCGGATCCACACCATATTGACCCAGAATCGTGGTTACCTTCTGGTCAAGCCGCCAGCCGTCCAGAGATTCCAATCGTTCCTGAACCTTCATCAAACGCTCAAGACTGGATTCGTCCGCCTTTTGGGATAGCCGGTGGAATTCCGCCAGCAGATCCCCGGTTTCCGGAAATGCGGAGGCCACCACATCATAGGCTGTACGAGTGTCATCCGATGGCAGGCTCTGGGGCAGTACCGACAATACAGAGCCATCTTCCAGGCGCACCACGCCGCCGTCCGGCGTCACTTCCCCGCTGACGATTTTCAACAGCGTGGATTTCCCCTCCCCGTTTCGGCCCAACAGACAAACCCGTTCACCGGGGTCAATGGTTAGGCTTGCCTCATCCAGCAATGGATGCATGCCATAAGCGAGGGAGATCCGGTCTAGCGTTAACAGTGGCACTGTATCAATTCTCCTGATTCAAAACGGTTACCTTGTCGCCCACAGCAATCACACCCGGTTTTTGATGCACAGCATTCTGCCCAAAAATAACGCCGTCCTGGGTCTTTCGATAGCTGGCCAGAGTCTTGAGGGGCTGAGTGGCGGAATCTTTCTCGCCAGTATCCGGATTGACCGTGGTCATCACACAACGGGAGCAGGGTTTGACAAGATCCAGCCGGCTTTCACCAACGCTGACGCTCCGCCAGATGTCTTCCGCCCAGGCCCCCGCCCCCTCAACCACAATGTTCGGCCTGAAGCGACGCATATCAACCGGGGATTCGAGACGGGAATTGAGCTCATCCAGAGACGACTGGTTAACCACTAGCAACGGGAAGCCATCGGCAAAACCCACTCGGCGTTCAGCACTGACACGTTCAGGATCCACCCTCCGGAAACAGCTATCAGGCATATAAACCAGCCTGAGCGTTTCTCCGCAATAGCGGCTCAAAGCCTCACCAGCGCGGCCGGCTCCGGCAGTGGCAACCACCTGATCACGCCAGACCGTCACTTCCACAGCGTCAGTGCCCGCCTCGAGAGGGAAAACCCCCTCGCCAGGCACATCAATAACGACCACTCCTTCTTGCAGCGCCGTGGAAACATTGGCGAGCTCAGGCAAACGACGCTGAGTCACAAAACGGTTATCCCTGTCGATTATCATCCAGCGTCGATCGCCCTGCGGACCAAAATCATCCAACTCAAAACGGGACACTTCGATTCCCGCCAATGATTTGACCGGATAGATATAGAGGGATTTCACCTTCATGGTTTCGCCTTCCTCGGTTGCCGGATTATTCGGGAAATGGCTGCCGAGTATAACTGACGAGACAGGGGGAGTGAGTGATTTTGAGAGGCTTGAAACGAAGAAACCCGGCCTGAGGCCGGGTTTCGGAATTCTGGAGCGGGAAACGAGATTCGAACTCGCGACCCCAACCTTGGCAAGGTTGTGCTCTACCAACTGAGCTATTCCCGCTGATTGTTGCCGGGCGTTGCCTGACAACGGCTGCGTATTCTACTGATAACTCGGGGGCCGTCAACACTTTCGTGAAAAAATTTCACAACCGCCGATCATCATGATGCACACAGGTCTTCAGGTTCCACCCCAAGCGCCAGCTGAACGATCCTGGCCACCGACGCGCTCAACACCTCCGCCTCGGTGCCGGGCACCTCCAGCAACAGATCGTAGCTCATACCCAGCACCACATTGACGATCAGGGTGCCGTCCTGGCGAGGGCATGGCGAATCCAGGCGCTGCAGAAGCTGCTCCAGGCCGTCAATCCAGGACTGCCGATACCGGCGTGCCACCCTGGCCAGGCGGTCGTCCCTGAGCGCCTCCATCACAAACACCTGCTCTGCCAGTACCTGCTCCCGCCGGCGTGTAAACTGCTCCTGCATCCAGGCCCGGGCAAAGTCAGTCAGGCGCTGACACAGTTCCGGACGAAACTCAGCACCCCGGCGCAATTGCTCAGGGGGCACACCATCAAGTACCAGATTCAAGGTGTCGTGGAACGCTTTCAGTTCTGCGCCGGCTTCTTTTGCGTAAAGCATGAAGGCATCGCTGATCAACTCATTGATGTCTCGGAAATAGTAGGTAGTTGCGGCCAGGGGAACCCCCGCTTCCTTGGCGACGGAACGATGCTTGATACCTTTGATACCGTCCTTAGCCGCTACCCGGATGGTTGCCTTGAGAATGGCATGACGCCGGATTTCACTTTTGGCCCGAGTGGTTCTGCCACCCCGCCCTGAGGCCCTGTTATCATTGTGCATAGGTTTATTGGCGCCCGGGCCGTCGCACATCGCCGGGTTGGAAGATGACATCCTGTTCTCACTCCGTTGATTTTCTTGTTATTGCGTGTGAATGAGTGTGCCCGTTATCGACAGCCAATTCGTTGAACCGATCATCAAACTGGCCAGCTCTACTTGCCAAAGCGTGGCCCACCTTCAAGATAAGCCAGTTCGTCCGGCGAAGAGGCGCGCTTAAGAGCTTTGTTGCGATGGGGAAACCGGCCAAACCGGGCAATAATATCCCGGTGATCGCGAGCCGATTGCAGAAAGCTGCCAAGAAAGTCTCCCAGAACTCCGTTGGTGGTGGCAGACAACTGCTGATAGCACTCTACTGAAAGATCCTGATCAGCCAGCTTCTCGGAGTGTTGCAGCGGCATATAGAGGAAGGCGCGTTGCACCGGGGGCAGCTCCAAATCCTGTCCTCGCTGCATTGCGCCACGGCACAATTGCCTGGCCAGCCGGTCATTGTCAAAGGCCATGGCGCCTCCGCGAAAAATATTACGGGTGAACTGGTCCAGCAGAAGAATCTCAGCAAGCGAGCCTCCGGCGGCTTTACGCCAGTGATCTAGCCCCTGCTCCGAGGCAAACAGCACCAGAGACAGAAACCGGCGCCGAATTTCCTGATCGAAGGCCCGGTCGCTGCGAAACCAACGGTTGCGATGATCGCGATCCGGAACACCATTTTCATCTAATTCACCGAACCAGAAATCCAGAAGCTCTTTCCAATCGAACATCTGACAACTCCCTGATACATTGATTGTCAGGATCACTTTAACCGACCCACTGTCGTCAAGTTTACGGTCGTATCAAGACAAACGACCAGATCGGAGATGTTATGACCCAAGCTCACCAGATTATTCTACTGGCCCACGGAAGCAGTGATGCACGCTGGTGCGAAACCTTCGAGAAGCTGGCCGAACCTACCGTTGCATCGATTGACAATGCGGCCATCGCCTATATGGAACTTGCGGAACCCTCACTGGATACCATTGTGGCCGAGGCCAAACAACAAGGCACGGAGCAGTTCACGGTTGTTCCTCTGTTTCTCGCTGCCGGCCGTCACTTGCGAAAAGATGTTCCAGCCATGATCGAAAGGCTGGAGGCGGAACACGGCGTTACTATCCGCCTGGCTGAACCAATCGGGAAAAATCCGAGGCTTGGACTGGCCATCCGTGATGTGGTTAAGGAGGAACTGGAGCGCTCTGAACACTGACAAAGAACCAACGACGGATTCCGATCGCAGGAGGGAACCCATGGACAAACGTATATTGGTTACCGGCGCCACAGGGTTTATCGGCCACATACTGTGCCGGGAGTTGATTGAACGCGGTTATGGGCTAACGGTTCTCAGCCGTCAGAAGCCGGATTCCGTGCGCTCCATCTGCGGCCGGGTAGAAGTCACGGATGATCTGGAAAAATTGCGCGCACACCCGGGCTTCGATGCAGTTATCAACCTGGCCGGGGAAGGCATTGCCGACAAACGGTGGAGCCATGCCCGCAAGGAACAGCTGCGTGCCAGCCGCATTGATCTTACCCGCACCCTGGTCGGAGTGGTCAGAACCTGGAGCAACATGCCGGAGGTTCTGGTATCCGGCTCTGCCGTTGGCTTTTATGGTAACCAGGGGGATCACCTGGTTACCGAAGACACAGAACCCCATGATGAGTTCACACACCAACTGTGCCGGGACTGGGAACAGGAGGCGCTCAAGCTTGAAACTGATGGCGTACGCGTTTGCCTGTCCCGTACCGGCGTGGTGGCCGGCCGTAACGGCGGTTTTCTGCACCGCATGATCCTGCCCTTCAAGGTCGGACTTGGCGGAAAACTGGGCTCCGGACGGCAATACATGCCCTGGGTTCACAGGGACGACGTGGTTTCCGGCCTGCTCTGGATGCTGGATACGCCAACGGCAAGCGGCCCCTACAATATGGTCAGCCCGAACCCGGTCACCAATGCGGAATTCACCAGAACGCTTGCACAGGTTCTACACCGCCCAGCCGTTATACCGGCTCCAGAGCCCGCACTGAAACTGATACTGGGGGAAATGGCCGGGCTGTTACTGACCGGTCAGAAGGCGATACCGGAACGGCTCAAACGTGAGGGTTTTGAATTCCGGCTTGCGGAACTGGAAGCCGCGTTGAGGGAAAGTGTGGGAACATAATTTTTTTAAGAAAAAGCGTTGACAGCCCCAGGCACCTTACTTAATATACGCGCCACCTCGACGAGGCAAGCTTTTGAAAACGTTGCGTCCCCTTCGTCTAGTGGCCTAGGACTCCGCCCTTTCACGGCGGCAACAGGGGTTCGAACCCCCTAGGGGACGCCAATTTCAAAGCTGTCTGCTCGTCAGCTGCCATGACCACCCTGGTGGTGCTTTCCTGCTTTAGCAGCATGGCTCTTCTGATCCTTCATGACGAAGATGCCGACTCCGACGAAGAAGCCAATCATCAGCAATACTGTGGCGATTCCGGCGATTACAACTGCGTCCATATACATGGCTATGTCTCCTGTACCTGTAAAACTTGATTAAGCTCAGGTTACGCCGGCACCGCCTGCCCCGTATTGATCTGCATCAAGCTCATTTCGTCATTGCAATAATTGCCAAAGTGAGACGCCCTGCCCCATTTCTCTCGGTTTATCCTGAGTTTGCAGCGCATTTGCCGTAAACTGCTGCTATAGTCGTAGGCAAGGGAATACAGGTAACAACTTCAGGGATCGCTTCTGTAATTGCTATGTCCGATACTTCCTTGGATGGTCGAAAAATCAAAGACATGCCAGACATTGCGACGCGTTTGAAACGTTTTCGTGCAGCCTCTCCTTTATCATTCCGGCTGGTGGCATGGATCCTTCTGTTCAGCTCTGCCTTTACATTGCTCGCGTCCGGCATTCAGATCTACTCAGACTACCGCGAGGACCTGTCCAAGATAGAACAGCGGATGCAGGTAATTGAGTCCGGTTACCGCTCCAGTCTTGCCCAGAGTCTGTGGGCGCTGGATCAAAAACACCTGCAAACCCAGATGGACGGCATTCTCAGCCTGCCCGATATCGAACATCTACGGCTCCGAATTGAACCAGACTCCGAACTGGTCATGGGCGAACTCCCACGAGACACCGATACCCTCACCCACAGTTTCGAGCTGATCTACCGGGACGATGCGGAATTCCGGCTGGGCGAGCTCACCATCACCGCCAGTCTGCAACGGGTATATGATGAACTAAGGCGCCGGGTGGGCTTCATTCTTGCCACTCAGTTCCTGATCATATTTGTTGTTTCCATTCTGATTCTGTGGATATTCCGCCATCTGGTCACTCGCCACCTGGCGGACATGGCCGACTACACCCGGGATCTGTCATTGCGAAATCTTTCACGCCCGCTGGAGCTGGATAGGCCGGATACTCCTGCTTACCAGCGCGATGAGTTGGGTATGGTGACCGAAGCCATCAACCAGATGCGCGAACGGCTCACCGATGACGTTGCAAGGCGGGAACGGGATGAAGCCGAAATCCGGAAATTCTCCAAAGCCATCGACCAGAGCCCATCTTCGGTTCTGATCTGCGACCGGCAATGGCGCATTGAATATGCGAACCGGAAATTCAGCCAACTGACGGGGAACAGCCCGTCTGAAATCATCGGCAAGCATCCCTCGTCACTTATTGACCCCGGTGTGGATTCCCACGAAGCCAGACAACTATGGAAATCCATCAGACTTCAGGTACAGCGCGTGGGCGTTTGGCAAGGCGAAGTCAATAGCACACGGAAAAATGGCGAGCGCTACTGGGAACAGCTTGTGGTCACCCCTATCAAGGACAATAACGGTGAAACCACCGGTTACCTGATACTCGGGGAAGACATCAGCATCCGCAAACGTTACGAGCAACAGCTGTTGCGGCAAGCGAATTACGACATCCTGACCGGGCTTCCCAACCGCATGCTTGCGCTGGACCGCCTGAAACTGGCGCTGGCCCAGGCAAGGCGTGATGAGTCCAAGGTTGGGGTAATGTTCCTGGATCTGGACAACTTCAAGCACATCAACGATACCCTCGGCCACGACGCCGGTGACACCCTGCTGATTGAAGCCGCACGCCGGATCTCCAGCTGCCTGCGCGGCACCAGTACCGTTGCGCGGCTGGGTGGTGATGAGTTCCTTGTGGTGCTGCCGGGGCTGAACGGGCCGGACGCCTCTTCCCAGGTTGCTGAACGTATTCTGAAAACCTTCGCACCGCCGTTCATGCTCAGCGGCCAGGAAGTGTTTGTTACAACCAGTATTGGCATCGCCACCTTCCCGGACGACTCGGATAACAGCGGCACCCTGCTCCAGCACGCCGATGCGGCCATGTACGAGGCGAAACACAAAGGCAAGAGCGCCTATGCCCGTTTTACGCCGGAGATGAGCGAGGTTTCTCACGAGCGTCTGCAAATGGAATCTCACATGCGCAAGGCCCTGGAGCTGGGTGAATTCGAGCTCTATTTCCAACCCATTGTCGACACCGCCAGTGGTGGCCTGGTGGCGGCAGAAGCCCTGCTTCGCTGGAACAATCCGGCCATGGGCATGGTGATGCCAGATCGCTTTATTCCGCTGGCCGAGGAAACCGGCCTGATCATTCCGATCGGCGAATGGGTCGTCAAGGAAGCCTGTCAAGCCGCGTGCTGCTGGCAGGCGATGACCGGGCGCGAGATCAGCATTGCCGTCAATGTATCACCACGCCAGTTCCGGGACCCCGGGTTTACCGACGCCATCATGCGCGCGCTGAACGACAGCAATTTACGGCCGGAACTGCTGGAACTGGAAATCACGGAACGGCTGATTCTGGACAATTCCATCGAAACCGCTGATATCCTCAAACAACTCGACAAAGTTGGGATCCGCTTGTCGGTCGACGATTTCGGGACTGGCTATTCGGCACTCAGCTATCTGAAAAGCTATCCGTTCGATACCCTGAAAATCGACAAGTCATTTGTTCAGGATGTCCTGAAAGAGAACGAAGATGCTTCCCTTGTCCGCGCGATCATCAACATGGCCCACAGCCTCGGCCTGAAAGTGGTTGCCGAAGGGGTTGAGGAAGAGGACCAGACTCACTTCCTGAAAGCAGAGCATTGCGACTACTCCCAGGGTTACTTCTATAGTCGCCCCCTGCCCGAGCAGGACTTCATTCACTGGCTCGAAACCAATGAGCGGGCCAATCTAAAGTAATCAATACGGCACAACCATGGACGACTCAATCCTGGTCGTAAACTGCGGCAGTTCATCACTAAAACTCGCCCTGTTTGATCACGACCACCAGAAAATCACCTCCGCCCTGGCGGAAAGACTTAATCAATCCGATGCCTTTGCCCGCATCAACGGCGATGAAACACCGGTTCACTTACCTTCCGGTGCCAGCCACAGCCAGGCGCTGGCGGCACTGGTCAACGCATTTAATGACCGGGCTCTGATGACGGGCGAACCCAAGGCTGTTGGCCATCGAGTGGTGCATGGGGGCGAAACCTTCCGTGAAGCTTCGTTGATTGATGATCAAACGGTATCCGCCATTGAAGCCTGCGCAGCGCTGGCCCCCCTGCATAATCCGGTAAACCTCGCGGGCATTCGCGCCATGCAGGCGCTGTTCCCGAACGTTCCACAGATCGCGGTATTCGATACCGCTTACCATCAGACCCTGCCCGAGCGCGCTTACCGATACGCACTACCGGAACGGTTCTACAGCGACTGGGGAGTGCGTCGTTACGGCTTCCACGGCACCAGTCATTATTTCATGGCACACGAGGCCGCTCGTCTGCTGGACAAGACACCGGCCACCACCTCAATTATCTCTGCCCATCTGGGTAACGGTTGTAGCATCACAGCGATCCAGAATGGGCTCAGCGTCGATACCAGCATGGGCCTGACTCCGCTTGAGGGACTCGTGATGGGCACCCGCAGCGGGGATGTCGATCCCGGGCTGTTCGACTACCTCGCAAGTCGGGGTATGAGTGCCGGTGAAGTCCACGAGATGCTGAATAGAGAAAGCGGATTACAGGGACTCTCAGGCCAGACAAACGACATGCGAACCTTGTGTGAGCTGGCTGACCATGGCCACGAACCCTCACAGCTGGCAATTGACGTATTCTGCTTCCGCCTGGCGCGGTATATTGGAGCGATGACCGCGTCCCTGACAAAACTGGACGCTCTGGTCTTTACTGGCGGCATCGGTGAAAACAGTGCCCGCATTCGCCAGGACACAACCCGACATCTGCACCTGCTTGGGATTGAGCTGGATCCGGACCTCAACGAGCATCACGGGCGCTGGAGTGATGGCCGCATCAGTTCCCCGGACTCGCGTTATCCGGCGCTGGTCATTCCCACAAATGAAGAACTGGTGATTGCCCGAGAAGCTGCCCGCCTGGCCGCTGCCGGCACCGAACACTCCGAAGAATGAAACCTGGAACAATCATGGCAAAAAGTCTTTTCATAGCCCCAACCTCTCTTGACTCCGGCCTGACATCCGTATGCCTTGGTCTTCTGCGTGCCCTGGAACGGGAAGGCGTGAGCGTCGGCTTTTACAAGCCATTCAGTCAGTCCGTACACAGAGGCGAAGCGCTTCATAATGATGGCAAGGATTCCTCGGTGGCCTTTGTACGTGCCCGTAGCCACCTGGAACCACCCGACCCGATTCCGTTGAAAAAAGCCCAGCAGCTGTTGAACCATGGCAAAGCCGACCTGCTGATGGAGAACGTGGTCGGTGAATACCAGAAAGTCGCCAATGAAGTGGATGTGGTCATCATTGAAGGATTGGTACCGGACAGAACCGAAGCCTATATCGCCCGGCTGAACGTGGAAGTCGCCCGCAATCTCGGTTCCGAAGTGATCCTGGTGAGCACACCGAAGAGCTGTACTGCCAGCGAACTCGATGACGACCTGGATTTCTCCTCGCGCCTGTTTGCGGCACCGTCGGATCCGGACGTGATTGCGGTCATTCTTAACAAGGTGGGAGAACCACAGAAGTCCGGTATGGCACTGGATCATCCCCCGGCAAGTGAAGCCACCGAAACCGATTATCACACCTCCTGCAAAGTATTCGCGAACGGCCGCTTCCAGTTGCTGGCGCAGATTCCCTGGCAACCCCAACTGCTGGCACCCCGGGTCTCTGATGTAGCGCGAGAGCTTGGTGTTCCGGTACTGCACGAAGGGCAAATGCATTCACGGCGGGTGCAGCGGGTATCAGTGTGCGCCAGATCCATCCGTAACATGACCGACACCCTCAAGCCAGGTACCCTGATGGTCACCCCTGGTGATCGCGAGGATATCGTAGTGGCCACGGCCGTTGCCGCTCTCAATGGTGTCCCGCTTGCCGGACTGATGCTGACAGGCGGCCTGATGCCGGATGAACGGGTTATAGAGTTGTGTCGACGGGCACTGGACACCGGCTTGCCAGTGCTGAGCTCGGAAACCAATACCTACGAGAGCGCCCACCTGTTGGCAAATCTGTCTTCAGCCATTCCCATTGACGACCCGGAGCGTATTGAAGAAGCCATGGAATCCGTGGCCCGGCGAATCAATACCCAGTGGCTGCAGGAGCATCTGAAAGTTCAGCGCCAACGTCGGCTCTCGCCTCCGGCATTCCGTTATCAGCTATCGGAAAGAGCCCGGGCTGCAGCCAAGCGGATCGTCTTGCCAGAAGGCAGTGAACCCAGAACCATTCAGGCAGCCATTATCTGCCATCAACGTAACCTGGCTCATTGCGCGCTGATCGGTGATCCACACGAGATTCGCTCAGTCGCCGCCTCCCAGGGCGTGGAACTGCCAAATGACCTGGAAATCATAGACCCGCAATCGGTGCGCGAGCGTTATGTGGCGCCCATGGTGGAGCTGAGGAAACACAAGGGCCTGACACCGGATATGGCCGAAGCCATGCTCGAGGACAACGTCGTTCTGGGTACTATGATGGTGGCCATGGACGAAGCCGACGGGCTGGTATCCGGCGCCATTCATACCACGGCCAACACCGTGCGCCCTGCCCTGCAGCTGATCAAGACCCACGACAACGCCAAGGTAGTGTCATCGGTATTCTTCATGTTGCTGCCACAGCAGGTGCTGGTATACGGCGACTGCGCCATCAATCCGGACCCGAACGCCGAGGAGCTCGCCGACATTGCCATCCAGAGCGCCGAGTCTGCCGAAGCCTTTGGTATTGAACCTGTGGTGGCCATGATCAGCTACAGCACCGGCGAATCCGGCAGCGGCGAGGATGTCGACAAGGTTCGGGAAGCCACACGCATTGCCCGGGAACGGCGCCCGGATCTGCTCATTGACGGTCCGCTGCAATACGACGCCGCGGCCATCGAGAGCGTGGCAAAATCCAAAGCTCCGGACAGCAAGGTGGCCGGCAAGGCTACCGTGTTTGTATTCCCTGATCTGAACACCGGGAACACCACCTACAAAGCTGTGCAGCGCAGTGCCAATGTCGTCAGCGTGGGGCCCATGCTCCAGGGCTTGCGCAAACCGGTAAACGACCTGTCCCGTGGGGCCCTGGTGGAAGACATTGTCTTCACCATTGCCTTGACGGCGGTACAGGCGAAACAGGTCGCCGATGCAGGAGCCGCCTGATCAGGGCTCCTGGCAGGAACAACGCCGGCAGATCAGCGTTTAACGCTCTTCTGCCGGGTTTTCTTGATCCGACGGCCTTTCTTCAGGTCGTTGTCTTTCTTGACCTTTTGCCGAGGCGTCAGACGGTCGACCTTGGTTGCGAACGGGTTTTCGCCAGACTTGAATTCAAACCGTATCGGCGCACCCACAACTTTCAGTACCTTTCTGAAGGTGTTTTCAAGGTATCGCTTGTAGGCGCCGGGCAGTGAATCCACCTGGTTACCATGCACCACCACAACGGGAGGGTTGGAACCACCCTGATGGGCGTATCGTAACTTGATACGACGACCATGAACCATCGGCGGCTGGTGTTGCGCCACAGCGTCCTGAAGGATCGCAGTCAACCGGTTGGTTGGCCACTTGGCCATCGCGGATTCGTAGCAGGCCTGTACCGACTCATACATGGTTCCCACGCCAGTGCCGTGCAACGCGGAAATATAATACTTGTCCGCGTAATCCAGAAAATCCAGGCGTCTGGCTACCTGCTCTTTCACCCGGTCACGGTCTTCGGGATCCATGCCGTCCCATTTGTTGATGGCGATCACCAGCGAGCGGCCCGCATCCAGTACAAACCCGATCAGGTGCAGATCCTGGTCCACCAGCCCCTCCCGGGCATCGATCACCAGAATCACGACATGGGCATCATCAATAGCTTGCAGTGTCTTGATAATGGAGAACTTCTCCACCGCCTCACGAACATTCTTGCGGCGCCGAACACCGGCAGTATCGATCAGCGTGTACTCATGGCCCTGCCGCTCATAGGGAATGTATACGCTGTCACGGGTAGTGCCTGGCATGTCATACACCACCACCCGATCTTCACCGAGCATGCGGTTAACCAGAGTAGACTTGCCCACATTCGGCCGTCCCACCACACCAATCCGGATACCCGGGTAGCGATCTGCCCGATCCTGATCTTCCGGATTTTCCGGTTCCGGCAGCAGCGCTTCCAGCAAAGACAGAATGCCGCGGTTATGGGCCGCCGCAATCAGAAACGTGGACTCAAACCCCAGGCTGTAGAAGTCCGCTGCCGCCACGTCCGGATCCTGGCCATCGGTCTTGTTAACCACCAGATGAGCCTGTTTGCCCGATTTGCGCAGATAATCCGCGATCATTTCATCGCCGGCGGTCAGCCCTGCCCGACCGTCCACAAGAAACAGCACAATGTCCGCTTCTTCTACGGCCTGCATTGACTGGCGGGCCATTTCGGCGTCAATACCGGCTTCGTCACCGGTCAGGCCGCCGGTATCGATAACGATGAACTTCTGACCTTCGTAGTTGCCCTCACCGTATTTGCGGTCCCGGGTCAGCCCGGGGAAGTCCGCCACAAGGGCATCCCTTGAGCGGGTCATCTGGTTAAACAACGTGGACTTACCAACGTTGGGGCGGCCTACAAGGGCGATAACTGGGGTCATATTGATCTGCTATTCAAGAAACCAGAAACCCGGCACGCAGGCTGAAGCCTGGGCCGGGCATAAACTTGTCGGGGCGTACTCAGTCGTCCTGTTCAATTCTCAGGACGGCCATCTTTCCGCCATTTCCATAAACCAGCAGGTTACCATCTTCGATCACCTGAACTGGTACGCGGATACCGTCACTATCGAACTCACGCTGGCCCTGCAGACTGCCATCGGAGGTCGACAGCACGTGCAGGTAGCCTTCAAAGTCGCCTACCACGAGGTAATCACCGGAAACAGCCGGTCGGGTCAGTTGGCGCCAGGACAGGCTGTCCTGAACCCAAAGCTCTCGCCGGTCGCTGCCACGGAGCGCTACGATATCGCCATTGGCGGAGGACAGAAAGATATTGCCGTTACCAATCGCGGGCGAGTAGAAGCTTGATGCCCGACGGCTCCAGATTTCCTGCCCGGAACGAATATCCACCAGCGCCAGCTTACCCTGATAACCGACGACCATAATGGCCGAATCCAGAACCAGCGGCTGGCCGCCGATATCCACCAGGCGTTCCAGTTCGGTACGACCCTGGGGCTGACCGACCTCATACTGCCACACTGGCTGCCCGTCCGAGGCGGTGAGTGCAATGACACGACCGTTGGCAAACGAGGAGATCACAATGTCGCCGCCCACCAACGGTGCAGCTGCGGTTCGCACGGTCAGCACCGGCACTTGAGCCTCGTATTGCCAGCGGCGTTCTCCGGTCGCTGCGTCGTGGGCAATCACACGGCCATCGGTGGTTTGTACCACCACGAGGTTACCGTTGGATTGAGGCGCAGCCAGAACCTCGGTGGGCAGGGGTACCCGCCAGGTCTCGGCACCGTCTTCCGAGGACACGGCCACCAGTTCCGCATCCCGGGTGACCATGTAAAGATGCCGGGCATCAGCGCCCGGTCCGGCGAAAAACTGTTCATCGTAGTCTTTCTGCCAGATAACCTCACCATCCGCCGGCCTGACTGTCGCAACAATCCCGTCAGCGGAAGCGGCGTAAATCACGTCGCCGGCGTAAAGAGGCGCGATCTGAAGCAGCTGATCGTCATGACCATCGCCAACAGACATGCTCCATACCGTATCCAGTTCAACGGTTTCGCTGATTTCAGGCACCGGAGCAGGTTGCTCAAAAGTGTCTGTACTACTGCACCCGGAGATTCCGACCAACAGACCACAAAAAACGGAGCCAACCCCGACCTTGAGCGCGCGCCCAACGAACATCAAGCGTCCTCCCCGACACCGAGGTCTGACAGCTTCAGTTCAAGAACACCGCTACGACCCTGCTGGCTCTGCTCACGTGCCGCCAGGTACGCCTCACGCGCACCTTCCCGGTCGCCCTTGGCCAACAGAACATCGCCTCTCAGCTCGGAGAAGATGGCCGCAAAGGCATCGGCGTCTACTGCATTGTCCAGAGTGGCAAGCGCGGCATCGTGTTCGCCAGCGGCAAACTGGGCTCGGGCAAGACGGTTACGAATCACCAGCTCCAGAGCCGGATGACCCGCTGATTTCTCCAGCGCCCAGTTCAGTGATTCAACAGCGGCCGCGGGATCCTCACCTTCAACCATCTGCTGCCGTGCCAGAACCAGATTGCCATAGATGGCATAGGCGCTGTCGCCGTGTTCGTCTCGCAGTGTCTCCGCCACAAAACCCACAGTGTCGGCCGACTCATCATCTGCGGAGGAGAACGCGTTCAGCAGGTTGGCAAACTGATTAGCGGCTTCGGCGCGTTGTTGCGCCTGATGGTTCTGCCAGGCCTGCCATCCAAAGACGATGGCCAGAGCCGCACCAATACCGATGAGCAGCGAGCTTCCGTTATTTTTCCACCAGTCCTTGATTGCCTGGACCTGTTCTTCTTCGGTGCGCAACTCCGCCATGAAAACTCCTGTTATTCGTTAAACTGCCTGTTTATATAGACTCTGCTTACAACAAACCGGCAAGCACAGCTGCCAGGTCTGCCTGAGCAACTTCCTGCTGGGGCTGATCGTCACGTAACGGCTTGAGCCCCGCCGTGGCCTGAGCGATTTCGTTTTCACCCAGAATCACCGCAAAGCGTGCGCCACTGCGGTCTGCCTTTTTCATCTGACTCTTGAAGCTGCCGCCACCGCAGTGTGAGACGACAATCCGGCCCGGCAATTCATTTCGTAGCGTTTCTGCCAACGCCATCGCCGGGGCTACCGCCTGGTCCCCCATGACTGTAACGTAAACATCGGCTTGATTGTTCACATGTTCGGGGACCAGTTCCAGGGTTTCCAGTAACAGAATCAGTCGCTCCAGCCCCATGGCGAAGCCCACCGCTACGGTGGGTTTACCTCCAAGTTGCTCCACCAGACCATCGTAACGGCCACCGGCACAGATCGTGCCCTGGGCACCCAGGCTGTCGGTAATCCACTCGAACACGGTTTTGCCGTAATAGTCCAGTCCGCGCACCAGGGCCGGGTTTACCGTGTAGGCAACTCCCGCCGCATCCAGCATCGCTTTCAGTTGTTCAAAATGCTGGCGCGATTCATCATCCAGATAGTCGTCCAAGCTCGGTGCACCCTGCAAAATCTCCCGCGTGGCCGGATCCTTGCTGTCCAGTATCCGCAAAGGGTTCGTGGTTAACCGGCGTTTGCTGTCATCGTCAAGCTTATCCTGATATTGCTCCAGATAGGCAACCAGGGCCTGACGGTAGACTTTCCGGGAGTCGCTGGTACCGATGGAATTGATCTCGAGTCTGGCATGGTCGGACAACCCCAGGGCGCTCCACAGGCGCGCTGTCAGGATCAACAGCTCGGCATCAATGTCAGGGCCGGCCATACCGAAGCATTCCACACCAATCTGATGAAACTGGCGGTAACGGCCTTTCTGTGGCCGCTCATGCCGGAACATCGGACCCGTGTACCAAAGCCGCCGGGTCTGATTGAAGAGCAGCCCATGCTCTTCCGCTGCACGCACGCACCCGGCCGTGCCTTCGGGCCGCAGAGTAAGGCTATCGCCGTTGCGGTCTTCAAAGGTATACATTTCTTTTTCGACGATGTCAGTGACTTCACCGATCGATCGTTTGAACAACTCGGTATGTTCGACCACCGGCATACGGATTTCCTGATAGCCGTATTGCCCGAGAACCCGTCGAACGGTGGATTCAACGTACTGCCAGACCGGTGTCTGGTCCGGGAGAATATCGTTCATCCCCCGGATTGCCTGAATCTTTGCCAAAATAATATCCTGATAGGTTTCTGAAATCGGTTCTGATCAGTCTGAGGACTTGGCGATGACTGCACTGTCCTGGTCCTCGCGCCGTGACACTTCCTCGCGAATCAGGCGTTCAAGGTCGTCCACCAGCGTTGCGTTGTCCAGCTTCTGGTTGGGCTTTCCGGCCATATAGAACAGGTTTTTCGGTGTGCCACCGGTCAGACCGATATCCGCTACCTTTGCCTCACCGGGACCATTAACAATACAGCCGATAATGGCCACATCCATGGAGGTGTTCACATCCTCAAGCCGGGCCTCCAGATCATTCATGGTCTGGATAACATCAAAGTTCTGACGGGAACAACTTGGGCAGGCGATAAAGTTAATGCCGCGGCTGCGTAACCGAAGACTTTTGAGAATGTCGAAGCCGACTTTAATTTCCTGAACCGGATCGGCAGCAAGGGAAACCCGAATGGTGTCCCCAATGCCATCCATCAACAACATGCCCAGGCCAATAGAGGACTTGACCGTACCAGAGCGGAATCCACCGGCCTCAGTGATACCCAGGTGCAGCGGTTGCTCAATCTGGGAGGCGATAAGGCGGTAGGCCGCGACGGTCATGAACACTTCCGACGCTTTCAGGCTGACCTTGAAGTCCTGAAAATCGTGTTTGTCCAGGATGTCGATATGACGCATGGCCGATTCTACCAGCGCTTCCGGCGTGGGCTCACCGTATTTGCGTTGCAGCGCTTTTTCCAGTGAACCCGCGTTTACGCCGATCCTGATCGGAATGTTGCGGTCCCGGGCAGCACTGATTACCGCACTGACCCGATCGTCCCGGCCAATGTTACCGGGATTGATACGCAGGCAGTCCACACCAAGCTCTGCAACTCGGAGCGCTATCTTGTAGTCAAAATGGATATCGGCCACCAACGGTAACGAGACCTGCTGGCGAATCTTGCCAAAGGCCTCAGCCGCTTCCATGGACGGAACCGACACCCGCACGATATCAGCTCCGGCCTCCTGGATAGCCTTGATCTGTGTGACTGTTGCGTCTACATCGCAGGTATTGGTATTGGTCATGCTCTGCACCGCAATGGGCGCATCGCCGCCAACGGGAACATTACCTACCATGATCTGACGGGATTTACGTCTTTTGATCGGAGACTCTTGTTTCATGGGATTCAACCAGAAATCTTTGGGAAGAAAATTCTGCTCAGGGCTCGAGCGTAAACTCTGACCGATTGTTTACGACGCGAAAATTACCAAGATCCATCGGTTCGCCCTGAAATTCCAGGGACTCCACCGCGCTCATGGCGCCCACCACAACTCTGAGCGGTGGCTGCCCGCTCACGTCCAGGGCATCGCCCTCTCGGCGTAACGCGCTGGCCAACCGATTGCCCGCACCATCTGTGACCTGAATCCAGCAGTCGTCACTGAACGTCATGGCCAACCTCACGGTTTCAACCGGGGCCTCCATCACTTCAGACTCAGTCAGAGCGGGATCCGGGGATTGCGCAACAACGGGCGGCTGTTCCACCGAAGGCTGCTCTGACAGCAACTCTTCCTGACCGAGGCTTCCGCCCTCGGTCGGCTCGCTCAGAGCTTCAGTATCCGTCACAGCGCCATTCTCTGCTTCAACGTTTCCGACTGAACTGGTGCCTGAATCCATCTGTTCCGGTTCGGCCGGCTGTTCAGCCTCTTCGCTAACGGAGGGCGCCTCTTCCGGTTCAGGACTGGCATCGCTAACGGCCTCGCCACTCTGTGCTTCCAGAGACTCCGAGATTCCGTCGGCATTACTTTGAACCGGCTCCGACACCGGTTTTACGAGATAGCTATACGCCAGAAAGCCAACGACCCCGAGGAATGCCAGCAACACAACCAGTTTGGCAATCTGCCGCTTGCGTTTTTTCTTGCGCTCGATATCAACCAGAGGATTGGACTGGTGCTCCTGCTCCCGCTGTTGACGCAGGGGCTCAAGTTCCGAGTCGAGCGCTGCAATCAGGGCGTCTGCGTTCAGTTGCACCTGGCGGGCATAGGTTCGAACATACCCTTTGAGAAACAACTCGGTATCAACCTTGCTGTAATCCCCTTCCTCGATGGACTGGATTACCGAAGGGCGCAGGTGTTGCTGATCTGCAATGTCTGAAACGCTGAGCCCGAGCTTTTCCCGGGCGCGCCTTAGCTGCTGGCCAACCGAGGCCTCGGAAGCTGGTTGTGACTGCTCCTCACCGGTCATTGGCAATCAGTACCTTATATTGTTGATATTCGACAGATTCCGGATACTCGTTTCTGAGCAATAGTGCCAGGCTGGCTTCCTGATCCCTGTCCTGGAAATGCCGGGCAATCCGGATACCGGTATACAGACTCTCCGGTGAATGCGTCAACCGGGTATTGCGCTGTATCATGGTCTGAAGACGGCTGTAGTATCGAGAGGCCTGAGAAAAGTCACCCTGCTCAACCAGCACCCGAGAGAGGGACAACAGGGTGCGGGCCTCGCCCCGCGTGAGCTCCACAGCACGCCGATAAGCGGCTTCGGCCGATTCCAGCGAACCAAGCCGTTCTTCTGTCAGCCCGAGGTTATAAAAAACGGCTCCCCGGTCTTTGTACTCCGTATCACGTGAGGCTATCCGGAACTGGTCCCGGGCCTCCTCAAACCGTTTGAGGCTATAAAGGAAAGCACCGTAATACACTCTTCCGCGGGTATAGTCTCCATCTGAGGCAATGGCATCCCGGAAGCTTTTTTCCGCCAGGCTTTCCTCACCCTCCGCACTCAGCACCAGGCCCCGGGCAGCAAGTGCCGGTGCGCTTCGGCTGTCGATTTCTAACGCCCGCTCCAGGTGGTCACGGGCACGATCCAGATTCCCCTGACCAATGTAGGCAGTCGCCAGTTGAACATAATTATTGAGGGCTTTCTGTCGATCGGCTTCACGGCTGAACCGGCTATCGGTGGTGGTGACACAGCCCGATAACATGACCCCGATAACCAGAACCACAGCGGAAACGAGTTTCACGGTAACGTCCTTTGCCATCAACAAACACCTTCTCCTGTTGTCTCACCCGACGGTTATCAGGGGTTGACCTGTTGTACTGCGATATAACGCTGGCTTCTGCGCGTCCGGTCTTCGACCCGCCCTACCAACTGACCGCAGGCGGCATCGATATCGTCTCCGCGGGTGGTGCGGATCGTCGTGACATAACCGGCCTCGTTGAGCACGGTCTGGAACCTCCGGGTTGCGTTCATGCTTGGCCGGCGGAAATCACTTTCCGGAAACGGATTGAACGGAATCAGGTTGATCTTGCAGGGCAACCCTTTTAACAACACCACCAGCTCCCGGGCGTGTTCCGGTTGATCATTCACTCCTTCAATCACCGTGTACTCAATCGTGGCTTTGCGCTTGTCCGGCAGTCGTGAAAGGTAGCGCCGGGTCGCGGCCAGCAGTTCGGCAATCGGGTATTTCTTGTTCAGCGGAACCAACTGGTTTCTCAATTCATCATTAGGTGCATGGAGTGAGATGGCCAGTGAAACATCGGTAACTTCGCCGAGACGATCCAGTGCTGGCACCACTCCGGATGTACTGAGCGTTACCCGACGCTTTGAGATGCCGTAAGCGAGATCTTCCATCATGAGATTCATGGCATCGACCACGTTCTCAAAATTAAGCAGGGGCTCGCCCATCCCCATCATCACCACGTTGGTGATAGGTCGGTCATTGGGATCGAACGGCATGAACGCCCGTCGTGCAACCCATACCTGACCAATGATCTCGGCGGCCGTCAGATTACGGTTAAAACCACGCTTGCCGGTGGAGCAGAAGGTACAGTCGAGGCTGCAACCGATTTGCGACGACACGCACAGAGTTCCACGCTCGCCATCCGGAATCAGGACGGTTTCAACGCTGTTGCCGTTATCCATGCGCATGACCCATTTCCGGGTACCGTCTTTTGATGTCTCATCATAGACGACCTCGGGGCCACGAATCTCGGCAACTTCCTTGAGCTGTTCGCGCAGCGACTTGCTCATATTGGTCATTTGATCGAAGTCATCAACACCGCGCTGATGCATCCACTGGAGAACCTGCTGGGCACGGAAACGCTTTTCCCCCAGGGTTTCAAAAAACGCCTCCAGTTTTGCCTTGGGCATTCCCAGAAGATTGACTTTTTCGGCGGCGCCCGTCATCACATAACCTCGATCAGATAACCAATTCAGGGGCACCCTGCCGGGCACCCCTGAAACAACAACCTCAGCCGCGCGGGCAGATTTCGTTGTCGTTGAAGAAATAAGCCACTTCACGCTCAGCGGAGGCAGCAGAGTCAGAACCATGGACAGCGTTGGCGTCGATGGAGGAAGCAAAATCCGCACGAATGGTGCCAGCTTCGGCTTCCTTAGGGTTGGTAGCACCCATCAGCTCACGATTCTTCAGGATAGCGCCCTCGCCTTCCAGCACCTGAACCACAACCGGGCCAGAGGTCATGAATGCAACCAGATCATTAAAGAACGGGCGCTCTTTGTGCTCGGCGTAAAAGCCCTCAGCCTGCTCCTGAGTAAGGTGCATCATCTTGGCAGCAACGATTTTCAGGTCCGCCTTCTCGAAACGGCTGTAGATTTCGCCGATCACGTTCTTGGCGACTGCGTCGGGCTTGATAATGGAGAGCGTGCGCTCGTTTGCCATGGTATTTCTCCAGTTAGTTCAGGGTTGAAAATTCAGAGGTGGGATTATACGCAGTCAGGGTGCAACTGCCTACCGCACCGAGCGAAGTCGCTCCACAACTTCAATAATCTGGGAACAGGCAAATGCAACCTCCTCTTCGGTGGTGAACCTGCCAAAGGAGAACCTGAGCGCCCGGTGAGCCAGCTCATCGCTGACGCCTATTCCTCGCAATACATAAGAAGGCTCGACCGTTGCTGAAGCGCAGGCGGAGCCCGAGGACACCGCAAGGTTGCGAAGGCCGAGCATCAACGACTCGGCTTCAACACCCTCAAACGACAGATTGACAATACCCGGCACACGATGTTCCCGACTGCCATTAAAGTGAACTCCGTCAAGCCCCTCAAGCCCGTCCAGGAACGCCGCGCGCATCTGTTCCAGTTTACTTATTTCGGCATCAAGCCCGGTACGTGCCAGCTCGAAGGCCCGCCCCATGCCCACGATCTGATGCGTGGCCAGTGTGCCCGATCGCATGCCGCGCTCATGTCCGCCGCCATGCATCTGTGCTGCAATGCGAACCTCCGGCGCTCGCCGGACATACAGCGCCCCTACGCCTTTCGGGCCATAAACCTTGTGAGCCGAAAGAGAGAGCAAATCCACCTCAAGATCCGCAACATCCACTGGCAGCTTGCCGGCGGCCTGGGCGGCATCAACATGAAACAGCACGCCACGCTTTCTCAAGCACCGGCCGATTGCGCGGATGTCGGTCAGCGACCCAAGCTCATTGTTGACCATCATCAGGCTGACCAGGGCCGTATTATCCCGAAGGGCGGATGCGACAGACTCAACGGACACCCTGCCATCAACTCCCGGCTCCAGCCAGGTAACCTCAATGCCCTGCTGCTCCAGCCACGTACAGGTATCAATGACAGCCTTGTGCTCAATGCGGGATGTCACGATATGGGGATTATCGCGTAGCTCCGCCACACCCTTGATGGCAAGATTGTCAGATTCCGTGGCTCCGGAAGTCCAGACAATCTCCCGGGGGTCTGCGTGGATCAGATCCGCCACCTGTCGACGAGCATTTTCAACGGCGGCTTCGGCCTGCCAGCCATAACCATGAGAACGGGAAGCCGGATTGCCAAACACCCCATCCTGGGTCAGGTACTTCATCATGTCTTCAGCAACGGCGGGATCAACGGGCGTCGTCGCCGCATAGTCCAGATAGACGGGCTTTTTCATAGGCAAAAGAGGTCGGGTTATCAGGCCGTGGCCTGGTCAGTCAGTCTTTGGGTATTGATAGCGTCGGCACTTTCATCAGACTGCTTGCGGTTCTGACGATCAGCCACTTGCCGGATTTCGTGTTTGCGCATCAGATCCCCGAGACTGATTTCACTCAGGAATTGATGAATCTGGTCACTGAGATCAGACCAGAGATGGTGGGTAAGGCATTTCTCGCCGTTCTGGCAGTCACCCTTGTTACCGCAACGCGTAGTATCAAGGGACTCACTCACAGCGTCGACCACTTCGGCCACGAAAACCTCATCTGCGGAGCGGCTCAGGCGATAACCGCCACCGGGGCCACGCACACTTACCACCAATTTCTGCCTGCGCAGTCGAGAGAACAGCTGCTCCAGGTAAGAAAGGGAAATTTCCTGTCGGGCTGAAATATCCGCCAGACTCACCGGCCCCTGCCCTGCATGCAGCGCAAGATCCAGCATTGCCGTAACGGCATAGCGGCCTTTCGTGGTCAGTTTCATAACCTCAGCCCCAATGATGGGATTGAATCTCGATTCACTGGAGCGAGTATGAATTGACCAACTAAAACAGTCAAGTATTCAGCCACGCTCCCGCTCATCAGACTCATCGCGAACGCAGTCGAAATCCTCATCATGCAAGGGAGGCAGCTCGCCATTCTGATACTCGGCGTTCACCTTGCGAAGCGCCTTGCACATATTCTCAATCCGATCATCCACCGCATGCATGTGGTCCAGCAATGCCCTGACCGATCTAGCGACCGGGTCCGGCATTTCCTCGGTTACGCCGTAGGCGTCGAAGCCCATACGCTCCTCCATCTCCTTGCGGCGCACGTCGTCTTCACCTTTGCGTTTGACGATGACCCTGCCCGGTATGCCTACCACGGTTGCCCCAGGCGGAACCGCCTTGGTCACCACAGAGTTGGAGCCTATCTTCGCACCCTCACCCACCTCAAATGGCCCGAGAATCTTTGCGCCGGCACCCACGACGACACCATTACCGATCGTTGGATGCCGCTTGCCCTTGTTCCAGCTGGTGCCGCCAAGTGTCACACCCTGGTATAGCGTGACATCGTCTCCAATCACCGTGGTTTCACCAATCACCACACCCATGCCATGGTCGATAAAGAAGCGGCGACCAATGGTTGCGCCAGGATGAATCTCTATACCGGTAAACCATCTCGCCAGCGTCGAAATCGTCCGCGCCAGCCACTTCAGCCCCATGCTCCAAAGCCAGTGGGAGAAGCGGTGAAACAACAGCGCGTGCAATCCCGGGTAGTTGGTCAACACTTCAAAGGTGTTCCTGGCCGCCGGATCCCGGTGAAATACGCTTTTTACATCTTCCCGTAAACGCTCAAACATGGTGTTATTCCTGCCCCTCATCCACGGCGCCAGCCGCTGTCGTTTTCCTGCCCACCCCTTCGCGGGCACCGGCGGCCTTCTGAACCGATGTCAGAATACCCCGGAGAATATTGATTTCCATCTGGTCCAGCTTTGCCCGCTGAAACAACCGGCGCAACCGTGTCATCAACTGCCTGGGGTTCTCCCGGCGATGAAAATCCACATCCAGCAATACCTGCTCGAGATGACCGAAAAATCCTTCAACATCATTCACCGTCGCGGGCGGCACATCCCATCCGCGGTCCCCGGGTTCGACCATGGACTCAAGGTAGGGACTGCTTTCCACCTCTTCAAGCCCACGAAGATAATGCATCCTCAATTCATAACAAACCACCTGCACCGCCATTGCCAGATTCAGTGAGCTGTAGTCCGGGTTCGAGGGAATATGGATGTGATAATGGCAGCGCTGAAGCTCTTCATTGGACAACCCATTGCTCTCACGCCCGAACACCAGGGCGACTGGACCACGAGCACTGTTTTCCGCCGCGGTGACGGCAGCCTGGGGCGGGGAAATAACGGGCCAGGGGACCTTCCGCCCGCGTGCGCTGGTACCCATCACCAGGACACAGTCTGACAACGCCTCATCAAGACTGGAAACTACCTGAGCCCGATCCAGCACATCCGACGCCGATGAAGCCCGGGCATAGGAGGCTTCGTCCGGAAACGACTTTGGGTTCACCAGCCAGAGATTTCCAAGCCCCATGTTTTTCATGGCGCGGGCGACGGCGCCGATATTGCCCGAGTGGGTAGTTTCCACCAGGACGATGCGAACCTGATCATTGTAGGTATCAGTGCTTTCCACCGGCAGCGCGGGCTTGTTCATGGTCATCGGGCCTGTTACTTCAAGAAAAGTGATAAAAGAGCGGCATGATACCAGAATTACCGGCCAACCTGCTCTCCGGAAATGCCGCAACCCCGTGGTATCCGTGCTTTTGCTAAGCCAAAAAACGTACAAGGCGGGGCAGTTTTTGCTATCATGGCCGGCCTTCACACACCCGGATAATGAACACTCAGATGCAACCAGCAATTAAAATGGCCCTGCGCGTTGCCCGCCAGGGATCTGACTACCTGAAAGCCCATTTCGAGCGCCAGGAGCCTAACGGTAAGGATGAGTCCGAACGCCACCGGCAACTGGAGCGAGTGGAGCAGTCCATTTACGACAACTTCACCGAACAACTGGAAAAGGCCTACAAGGATCATGTGATCGCGCCTCTGGGCGAGTCCGACGCCGGCAACCACGATAAAAGCTGGCACATATTCCCGGTTCTCGGCCGCGACAATTTTGTGCGAGGCATTCCCGAATTTGTTCTTGCCCTGGCCCAGAAAAAGAACAACCGCACCGAAAACCTGCTGCTGGTTAACCCGATTACCGGCGAAGAGTACTCTGCCAGCCGAGGCCACGGCGCTGTCCTAAACAGCCGCCGCGTGCGCACGTCCGAAGTAAAAGTGCCCGCCAAGGCAGCACTGGCCACCAACCTCCTCGACCAGGCCCGCCAGGGCGATGACCCCATGATCTGGGGCGAGATGGCAGCCGTCCTGGCTCGCGACACCGCCATGTTCCGCACCTCGGGCTGCGTGACACTCGATATCGCGCGAGTGTCTGCTGGCCTGCTGGATGCGGCCGTGATCTTCCGACCACAGGCAGCAGATTTTGATCTGGGCGTAACACTGGCCATGGAGTCCGGCGCCCTGACCGGTGATTTCTCCGGCAACCCCGCGGTTGGAGCCGCCAGACAACTGGTCGTCGCCAATCCAAAGCTGTTCCGGGAACTGCTCAAAACGCTGCACCCCTTCCGGGGTCGACTGCCGCGTTAAGAAAGACAGGGCCACAAAAAACCGCCACTCCTCACGGATGGCGGTTTTTTTGTGGCCTGGAAAAGACCCGGAGCTTACATCCGGTTTAACCACTCCGGCGGCTGCTCCTCCTCTTCTTCACCGGCACCCTCTTTCGCGGGAACCATCAGATCTTCGCGGGTCACGCCCATCACCATCAACATATTCGCGGACACGTAGATGGACGAATAGGTACCGACAACGACACCGATAATCAGGGCAAGCGCAAAGTTATTGATCGCTTCGCCACCCAGGAAATACAGCGCCAGCAATACAACCAGCGTGGTACCAGAAGTATTAATGGTTCGGGTAATGGTCTCGTGGATCGACTGGTTGATAATGTCCCAGGCCTCTCCTACGCGTGTTTTTCGGAAGTTCTCCCGAATCCGGTCAGCAACAACGATGGTATCGTTCAGGGAATACCCGATAACCGCCAGCAACGCCGCCAGCACCGTCAGGTCGAAGGTCCACTGAAACAGCGCGAACACCCCCAGAACAATGATGACATCGTGCGCCAGAGGAATCACCGAGGCGATACCAAACTTGAACTGGAAGCGCATACCCACATAGATCAGTACCACCGCGAGGGCGATCAGCAGCCCCAGTCCACTGTCTTCTTTGAGCTCCTCGCCCACCTGAGAACCGACAAATTCAGAGCTGACCAACTCAAGGTCAGCTCCGTCCGCCGCCAGCACGCCGGCCACTTCCAGCGCCAGTTCGTCATTCCCGGCCTCTGCCATCCGGATCAGTACCGTGGTATCGGCTCCGAAATTCTGAACCGCAAACTGCTCGTACCCCGCCTCGGTAAGGGTGTTTCTGATTCCGTCCAGGCTAGGAGCTTCAGCGTATTCGAGCTCCACCGAGGTTCCCCCGGTAAAGTCCATACCCAGATTCAGGCCACGCACCCCCAACAGCGCAATGGAGGCCACCACCAAAACAATAGAAAGTACGGAAGCTATCTTCCGCAAGCCCATGAAATCAAACGGCTGCTTTTCCATATCAGGCATTTTCAAGCTTCCCCCCGATGGACAATTTCTCGACCCTGCGACCGCCATAAACCAGATTCACTATGCCGCGGCTCACCATCAGGCCCGAGAACATGGAAGTGAGAATACCGATACACAGGGTAACTGCGAAGCCCTTCACCGGTCCGGAGCCCATGGCAAACAGAATGACGGCAACCAGAAGGGTTGTGATATTGGCATCGAAAATCGACACAAAAGCGCGACCATAACCGGCATTAATGGCGCTTTGTGGCGGCACCCCCGCCTTCAGCTCTTCCTTGATACGCTCAAAGATCAGAACGTTCGCATCAACGGCCATACCCACCGTAAGAACGATACCCGCGATACCCGGCAACGTCAGCGTGGCAGATAGGATTGACATGCATGCAACCAGCAACATCAGGTTAAGCGTCAGCGCAACATTGGCCACCAATCCGAAGCCGCGGTAGAACACCAGCATGTAAAGCAACACCAGCCCGAAGCCGAGCATCACCGACATCATCCCGGCATCGATATTCTTCTGCCCCAGGCTTGGCCCGATGGTGCGCTCCTGCACAAAGTACATGGGCGCAGCCAGAGCACCAGCCCTCAGCAGTAGTGCGAGCTCAGCCGCTTCGGGGATGGAATCCAGACCAGTAATCCGGAAGCTGCTCCCCAGCGCTGACTGCACTGTCGCCAGGCTGATAATGCCTTTTTCCACGACCCGGTTTTCAGTTTCAACGATTTCTCCGTTAACTTCCCGGGTCTCGGTTTCGGTGCGGTATTCAATGAACAACACTGCCATACGGCGGCCGATGCTATTGCGTGTCGCCCGATTCATCAGGTCACCACCAACGGAGTCCATGGTGATATTGACCTGCGGCTGGCCATTCTCATCGAACGCCTGCTGGGCATTGGCAACGTTGTTACCAGTGGCAATCACATCCCGCTCAAGACGAGCGGTACGCTGTGGATTATCCCGGAAAGGAAACTGTTCGGTCTCGGCGGAAGGCGCATCCTGCCGAGCTTCCATCCGGAATTCCAGGTTAGCCGTCGCGCCAAGTACACGCTTGGCCTGAGCGGTATCCTGCACACCTGGCAGTTCTACAATAATGCGGTCTGCCCCCTGACGCTGAACCAGCGGCTCGGCCACGCCCAGTTCATTCACCCGGTTGCGGATGGTGGTCAGGTTCTGTTCAAGAGCGTATTCCTGGATGTTCCGAACTTCCGCTTCGGACAACGTCAGCGTCAGCAGAAACTCTTCACCTTCTGTTGTCTCATCCAACAGGAATTCGTTGTACTGATCGCGAACCAGCTCAAACGCCTCGCTACGTGCAGCTTCGTCACGGAAGCTCAGTACAATGCGGGCCTGACCCTCAATGTCGCCACCGCGGTAGCGGATGCGCTCTTCCCTCAGCTCTCGCTTGATCTGACCAGACAACGCTTCCAGACGCTGATTCAAAGCCGTTTCCATATCCACCTCCAACAGGAAGTGAACACCACCACGTAAATCCAGCCCCAGTTTCATTGGGCCTGCTCCAAGGCTACGCAGCCAGCCCGGCGTTGACGGCGCCATATTCAGGGCCACCAGGTATTCTTTGCCAAGAGCCGCCTGAACAGCGGGGCGTGCCCGCAGCTGGTCATCGGAGCTGGTGAGGCGGATCAGCGCGTCACGCTCTTCCAACAGGCTTGATTTTACTTCGATACCTTCCTGCTCAAGCTTGGCAAGGGCGCGATCAAGCACTCGCTGCTCAACTTCGGTGCTGCCACGGGCGCCGGTGATCTGGATAGCGTAATCGTCAGGGAAAAAGTTCGGTAAGGCGTAGATAAAACCAATCACCAGTGCAAACACGATGACCAGGTTTTTCCAGAGAGGATACTTGTTCAGCATGAGAATCCTTCGAGCCGGCAGACGTGCCGGTCTTGGTGTTTCAGCCAGTCAGAAAATGAACAGGCGCATCTTGGATGCGCCTGGAAACCAGCTCAGATGTCCTTGAGAGTGCCTTTCGGCAGAGCCGCAGCAACGGCAACTTTCTGAACCTTCATTTCAACGTTATCTGCTACTTCCAGAACAATGAAGTCGTCGGTTACTTTGGTAATCTTGCCAGCGACGCCACCAGAGGTAACCACTTCATCACCCTTGTTAAGGCCGGACATCAGGGCCTTATGCTCTTTTGCACGCTTGGACTGCGGACGCCAGATCAGGAAATAGAAAATCAGGATGAAGCCGGCGAAGAAGATGATCTGACCCATCACGCTCATTCCCTGGGCACCCGCTTCCTGAGCCGAGGCCAGAGCAGGCATCAGAGACAGCAGGCCAGCGATGAGCAATTTGACTGATTTCATTCAGGTTCTCCGTTTATTGACAGATTTAAAGCAAAATTGTTCAGGAATCGCCCAGAGGCGGAACGGTTTCGCCCCGTAAGGCATAGAATTCGCTTACAAAGTCCGACAATGTACCTGCTTCAATGGCCCCACGCAATCCACTCATCAGGTTCTGATAGAACCTCAGGTTATGAATTGTATTGAGCTGCGACCCGAGCATTTCTCCGCACTTATCAAGATGATGCAGGTAGCTCCTGGAAAAATGCTTACAGGTATAGCAGTCACAACGCTCGTCCAGCGGTCCGGTGTCGTGACGGTTTTTGGCATTGCGGATTTTGACAATACCGGTGGAGGTAAACAGATAGCCATTGCGTGCATTACGGGTTGGCATCACACAGTCGAACATATCGACACCGCGGCGCACCGCCTCAACGATATCCTCAGGGCGACCAACGCCCATCAGGTAGCGTGGCTTGTCGTCCGGCATCTTCGGCGGCAGGTGATCCAGGATCCGGATCATGTCTTCTTTCGGCTCGCCCACCGACAGGCCGCCAATGGCATAGCCATCGAAACCAATCTTTTCCAGACCCTCCAGGGACTGGTCCCGGAGCGACTCATACATGCCGCCCTGCACGATGCCAAACAGCGCCGCCGGATTGCCCTCATGGGCCCTCTTACTGCGCTCGGCCCAGCGCAGCGAGAGCTCCATGGACTCTTTCGCCTGCTTTTCCGTTGCCGGGTACGGCGTGCATTCGTCGAAAATCATCACGATGTCAGAGCCCAGATCACGCTGAACCTGAATCGCGATCTCCGGTGACAGCTCGACTTTGGAGCCATCAACCGGAGACCGGAAAGTCACACCCTGCTCGGTAATCTTGCGCATCTCGCCCAGGCTGAAAACCTGGAAACCGCCGGAATCCGTCAGAATTGGCCCCTGCCACTGGGTGAAGTCGTGCAGGTCGCCGTGGGCTTTGACCACTTCCGTGCCGGGGCGCAGCATCAGGTGAAACGTATTGCCCAGAATAATATGGGCACCGATTTCCTCAATGTCCCGGGGCAGCATTCCCTTTACAGTGCCATAGGTGCCTACCGGCATGAATGCCGGAGTCTCCACTACGCCTCGGGGAAACGTCAGTCGGCCACGACGGGCCTTGCCATCTTCTCCGAGTTTCTCGAAGGACATAAAACAGGATTCACTCACTGTGATTCTCCACGGGATTCGGTTTGATGTGGCTCGGCGGAATCCGTTCCCAGCATCATGCCCCGGCTGGGCTCCTGAGCGGTAAGAAACATGGCATCGCCGTAGCTGAAAAACCGGTACTTTTGCTCCACCGCCTCGCTATACGCAGACATGATGTTGTTATAGCCTGCAAACGCACTGACCAGCATGATCAGTGTGGACTCCGGCAAATGGAAGTTGGTGATCATGGCGTCCACGGTCTGGAAACGGTAACCAGGGTAGATGAAGATATCCGTATCGCCCCGGAACTCCTGCAAACGCCCTGCCCGGCTGGCCGACTCCAGAGAGCGGACGGAAGTGGTACCCACGGCAACGACCCGGCCACCCCGAGCGCGGGCCTCATTGACGGCGTTTACCGTCTCTTCCGGCACATGGGCGATTTCACTGTGCATGACATGATCTTCGATCTTGTCGACCCGTACCGGCTGAAAGGTGCCAGCGCCAACGTGCAACGTAACGTATGCAAACTCAATGCCCTTCGCTTTCAGGGCAGACAGCACGACATCATCAAAGTGCAGCCCGGCAGTGGGTGCAGCCACGGCGCCCGCCTCCTTGGCATAGACGGTCTGATAGCGCTCACGATCCGACTGCTCATCTTCCCGTTCCATGTAAGGCGGTAAAGGCATGTGACCGATACGCTCGAGCACATCCAGAAACGCCTCATCCCCTTCATAGACGAAATGAAAGAGCGCATCTTCCCGCGCCAGCATTCGCAGTGCGGTTCCATCTTCCAGCAATAGTCGCTGGCCTTCCTTGGGAGATTTGGAAGAACGGGTATGGGCGAGCAATTCCTTTTCACCCAGTAAACGCTCAACCAGTATTTCAACTTTGCCACCGGTTTCCTTCTGGCCAAACAACCGGGCCGGAATAACACGGGTATTGTTGAATACCAGGAGGTCCCCGGGCTGGAGCAGATCCGGAAGGTCAGTAAATTTCAGATGACTGGTCTGGCCGGAAAGGCCGTCAAGACTGAGCAGGCGTGAGGCACTGCGTTCTTTAAGCGGATAACGGGCGATAAGCTCGTCCGGCAGATCAAAATGAAAATCGGAGACGTTCATGGGCCGGGCTATTCACGATGCCGCAGGTTGCGGCCTATAAGTGGTAGCGGCGGGCGGACTCGAACCGCCACGGGTTTTACCCCAACGGATTTTGAATCCGTCGTGTCTACCAATTTCACCACGCCGCCATCGGAGAGTGGGAGGGATTATACTGAGCCAGAGCCCGAAAGCAACCAGCCGGCAGGCAAAAATCACCCGCCGGCACAGTGAATTAGAGTCGATCGAACAGGGACAGCTGGGAAACCTGTGCAAACGACTGCTGAGCAGCCTGCAATACGAAGCTCTGGAAACTGAGGTTGCTGATGGCCTCGGCGTAATCGACATCCTGTAGCTGGGAACGAATCTCTTTGGTGTAGAGTTCCGAATCCTCAAGAAACGCGGTGGTGGATTCCACAGCGTTGAGCCGGCCACCAAGCTCGGTTTGCTTGAGAATGATCGACTCCTGGGCGTTATCGAGATTGACCAGGGTTTCGGCGATCAGCGCATCGTACTCGGCACTGCTCTTGGGCGTTGTTTTGGAAATTCCGTCCAGGCCGGCAATCAGGTTCTCGATGGTACCAAAGACAGATTGTTTATCATTCACGCCCAGCGTAAACGTATCGCCATCCTGCGCATCGTTAATCGTTAACTTCACCCCTGCAACCTGAAACTCGTCGCCAACCAGGGCGCCCGCTGGCTCAACGGCCAAAGGATAGGTGGTTCCACCTCGTGTATAGGAGGCTGATATTTCCAGGTCGCCCGCTCCATTGGCGGTGACGGCGATATCAAAATCGTCAGGCACCCTGGGGCTGAAAGCGTCTGTCATATCTTTGGGTGCAACAAACTCGAGATCGGATATATATCCATCCACAGAGGTTGATCCTTTAGCGAAAACCCCTTTGCCTACGTCTACGAAGATGCCTTTACCGTGATCACTGATGGGAACGGTCACACCGTCATCAATTTCCAGAACCCGCTGCCCTTCGTCTCCCTGGTAAACCCATATGCCATCGTCATTCTGAGCAAAGGCGGGAGTGCTACCCTGGAAGCCACTGAAGATATACTCTCCTGACGCATCCCGGGTATTCGCAATATTGGCGAGCTGACCCAGACGCTCCTTGAGTTCGGCAGAGATGGACTGCCGATCATTGGCAGACAGAGAACCATTACCGGCCTGAACCGTCAGCTCCCTCACCCTCTGGATAATGTCCACGGCGCTGGCCAGGGTGCTTTCTTCCTGCTTCAGGCGGTTATCGGCAAGATTGGCATTCCGACCATAGGTTTCCGAACGCTGAAGCTCCTGGTCAAGCTTCAGAATGCGAGCGGCCGCCACCGGATCATCCGACGGTTTGTTCACTTTCTTTCCGGTCGATAGCTGCTGCTGCGTATCAATCAGGTTGCTGTTGATGTCCTGCAGACGATTAATGCCGCCGGAGAAAATCTGTTGTGATGATATTCTGATCATGTGACATCACCTCGCCTTAACGGAAGCTCTGCAGCAACGTGTTAAAAAGATCCTGCGCCACAGACATAACCTGGGCCGATGCGTTGTACGCAGCCTGGTACTGAATCAGCTTGCCAGCCTCTTCGTCCAGATTGACGCCCGAGACCGATTCTCGCTGATTGGTGGACTGCTCCAGCAGCGTTGCGCCGGCATCTTTATCCAACTGGCTCTGACGGGTTTTCACCCCGATATCCTCTACCAGGCCGGCATAGCCCTCGGTAAAGTTCTGGGAACCGCCATTAAGGGTATTCTTGGTACCAAGGGCCGCCATCAGCTCGGCGTTTCGGTTATCAGAAACGCCATTGCGGTTGAAGTCGATGGTGAATACATCACCGTCTGCGGGCTCACCTGTTATCTCGAAAACGAAACCCCGATACTGACCATTGGATTCGTCTTCCGGACGAGTACTGAAAATCTGATTGATCTTCTGGGGATCATAGACATCCGGTGTTCCGTCCCCATCGTTGTCAACCGCGGCACTGGTAAACAGTACACCGCTATCGTTGGCTACTTCATAGGTAATATTGCCCGCACCATCATTACTGAAGGTTACGGTAATCGGACCATCTGCAAACTGACCGGAATTCTGGAAGTCATCCAACAGAGCACCGGTATTGGGATTACGGACATTAAGCATGTTGCCCTGGTTGATCGTGCCTGTGCCCAGATTGCCATCATTAGAACTCGCACGAACGGGGCTTGCAAAAGCAAGATCCTCCTCCCGCCGAATGTTCAATTGCATGTTTTCGGCAGCATTGCGGCTGGGCTGAATCAGGTACTTGTCACCCGCATTGAATTCGCCACCTTCAACACGAATGTTAAAGCCCGGCATGTTGATTTCAGACTGCACCGGATCTGGAAGCCGGCCCTGTTTGACCGTGTCGCCCGAGATGGTATCGATCAACTCATAGCTGCGCCCATCACCACTGAACTGCAGCTCCCAGGTACCCGCCGGCAACTGGGAACTGTCGGTAATCTCAACGGCCAGTTGGCCGGTGGTGGTACGGTCGTTATTGCCGTTCGGCACCACCCGGCTGCGCTGCACGGCGAGGCTGTTCACATCACTGAAGAAGTTACCACCGAGATCGCCTTCGAGGTCCATCCCGATCTCATGCTGATGGTTTATGGCCGAGGAGATGGCAATCGCCAGCCGGCCGAGCTCATCGAAGGCGGGCTTCAGGGCCATTTCATCAAAGGCACGCAAGCCACCCAGTTTTCCGCCCTGAATCTGTTCATCCACCAGCAGGGTGCGCCCACCACTGGAGAGCGTAAATTCCAGCCGCGTGGGATCTTCCGCACTGCTTCGGGTCGCAAATTCTGCGGCGTTGGCGCCGGTAACCAAAGCCAGACCGTTAGACAGGGACACATTCACCTGGCTGCCTTCAACTTCCGTTACCCGAATGCTCACCAGCTCAGACAACTGGCGCAACTTCTCGTCCCGCTTATCCATCAGCTCCAGGGGCTCCTTGCCCTGGGCCAGGCCCGGAGATTCAGAAATAGCCAGGTTCAGTTCAGCGATACTCTTCAGCAGAGTATTGGCATCTTTCACGCCCTGCTGCATCTGGGTTTTTACCGATTCGCGCTGCTGGATGAACTCCTGGTTCAAGCCCTGAAAGCGATTCACCAGTTGCTGGGCTTCGCTCAGCACCAGCTGGCGTTGTGGCAAAGACGTGGGGTCTTCCGCGGCATTCTGCATAGCCGAGAAAAAGTTGTTCAGAGCTTTGTTCAGACCGGTGTCTTCGCCGCCTAACAGGTTATCCAGCCGCGTGAGTTCGGCGTTGAAAGCATTCTGCTCGCCAAACAGTGTGGTGTCCTCACGTAACTGCTGACTCAGATAGGCATCTGCCAGCCGGCGGATATTGGCGACGGATACGCCACTGCCGATGGTCCCTGCACCTGTACGCCGCCCTTCCTGGGTCTCGAACTGGACCTCCTGGCGACTGTAACCCGGCGTGTTTGCGTTGGTTATGTTATTTGCAGTGGTATTGAGCGCCGCCTGGTGCCCCAATACCCCACTCAGACCAATACCGATCAAGCCCGCCATGATCTGTTACTCCTTTACTCTGTCACTGCTCATAGACAGTGTCATCAGAGAATCACGATTCATGATCCGACGGATCTTGGCTCCGTATTCCGGATCGGTTGCATAACCCGCTTCCTGCAGTTTCTCGGCAAATACTTCTGGCTGATCTGCCGATGACAGAACATCGCGGTAACGGGGATTGTTTTGCAGGAAGTCAACGTAGTCCCGGAAGCTGGCTTCATAGTCCGGATAGGCCCGGAAATCTGCCCGTTCCTTCATCGCCACGCCACCCCGGAATTCGGTAGTGGTAATGCTCACAGCGTCACCGCTCCAACGACTGTCTGCCTTGATGCCAAACAGGTTGAAACTTGGCTGCGAACCATCGCCTTTGATCATGTGTTTGCCCCAACCGGTTTCGAGCGCCGCCTGGGCAATCATCAGGCGCGGATCAATGCCGGTCTCCTTTCCGATCTGCTTTGCGAACGGCATCAGCTGCTCAACAAAATGCTCTGGTGACTCAAATACCTCCGGCAGCTTGCCGGGTTTCTGCGTTGGCTCTGCTTTTATCTTCGCAGCTACATCCGCCACCTCAGCCATTCGCTCCGGCAACTCTCTGGAAATCGCCGGCATACTGCGGTCGTAATCGGTAATGGCACCCTTGTGACCCGCCAGTTTCTCTCCATCCTCACCGAGCCCCGGAATCTGTTGACTCAGTTGCCGGACCAGCGCTTCCGCCAGCCCGGTACCGGTACCACCGGCCATACTCAAGCTGATCTGGCTGTCGAACATATCCCGGTACATCTGGCTTTCATTGCTGTTCAGGTAGTTTCCCTCGGCAAATACCTCGCCTGCCTTGCGCATGGATTTGAGCATCTCTGACAGGAACAGGCTCTCGAACTGCTTCGCAACCTGCTCCAGTGCAGCCTGTTTGTCAGTTCGAGCCTGGGTCTTCAGCGCATTCAGACCACTGAAATCGGTGTAGACCTGGGCTTGCTGTAGTCTTGGATCCTGCATGGCGATACCTAGATCACAATCAATTCGGCACGAAGCGCGCCAGCCTGTTTGAGTGCTTCAAGCACCGCCATCACATCGCCTGGCGCTGCCCCTACCTGGTTTACAGCCTGAACAATTTCGTTAAGCGTGGTTGCCGGGCCAAACTGGAACATCCGTGCCGGGTCTTCCGTCACAGCGATCTGGGTATTCTGCTGAACGGCTGTATCACCCTGAGCCAGAGGATTGGGCTGCACCACCTCGGGGTTTTCCTGAATAGTCACGGTCAGGTTGCCATGGGTAATGGCAGCCGGGCTCACTTTTACATTCTGGCCGACCACGATGGTGCCGGTGCGGCTATTGATCACCACTCTTGCGGCTTCCTGAGCCGGATCGACCTCAATGTTCTCCAGAATGGACAGAAAACTGACTCTCTGTGATGGGTCCCTGGGTGCCCGCACCGATATAGACGTGGCATCGTGTGCATAAGCCATGTCCGGGCCCAAACGACCATTGATCGCCTCAACCACACGGCGGGCTGTGGTAAAGTCGGAACGCAGCAGATTGAAGGTGATGGTATCGCCCCGGTTGAACGGCGATTCCACCTCTCGCTCAATGGTAGCGCCGTTGGGAATTCTGCCGACGCTGGGTACGTTCACGGTAATCCGGGAACCATCCTGGCCCTGGGCGCCAAAACCGCCCACCACCAGGCTGCCCTGCGCCATGGCATAAACCTGACCGTCTGCGCCTTTCAACGGTGTCATCAACAAGGTTCCACCACGCAGGCTATCGGCATTTCCGATGGATGAAACCGTGATGTCCATCTCCTGCCCGGCTTTGGCAAAGGCCGGCAAAGTCGCGCTTACGGTTACGGCCGCCACATTGGCCAGATTCGGGTTCACACCATCCGGCAAGGTTATTCCGAACTGGTTCATCATGTTGCGGAAGGTCTGGTTGGTAAACGGCGCTTTGTCGCCGGTACCGTCAAGACCGACCACCAGGCCATAACCAATCAACTGGTTATTGCGCACACCTTTCACCTTGGCCAGGTCTTTCAGGCGGTCAGCCATCACCGGCGCCACACACAGGGCCGTAAGGGCAAAAACAGCAATCAGTTTGCGGATCATAGCGGCCACCACTCACTGTTAAAGAAGCGAGCCAGCCAGCCCATCTGGTTGGCCTGGTCAAAATCACCGGTACCGCCGTAAGCAAACCGGGCATCTGCAACACGATTGGAGGCAACGGTATTATCCGGCTGGATATCCTGTGGCCGAACCAGACCGGTCAACCGGATGTATTCGTCCCCATTGGTGAGAGACAACCACTTCTCGCCGCGGACACGAAGCACACCATTAGGCAGAACCTCGGTGACTGTTACGGTAATACTGCCAGCCAGGCTGTTGCTCTGGTCTGCTTCGGCGGAGCCTTCAAAGTCCCGCTCAAAATTGGCAGAAGCGTTCAGGCCGATATTTGTCTTTCCAAAGATGCTCGGTTCAGGAATGCTCAGTTCCTGATCCTTGGTAATGGAGGTTTCAGCGTTCTTGCTGGCGCTGGTGGATTCCTGCAGCAATACCGTGAGCACGTCACCCACGTTGAGTGCCTTGGTATCGCCGTACAGATTGTAATTCCTGGACACCTGGTAAATTGCCCCGGAATCCGGGTCGCGCTGCATCATTGATTGAGCACGAACCGGAGCGTAGGCCGGATCGTCCGGCATAGCCCGGGGGCGAGACATGGCGGTGCATCCCTGCAGCACAATCAGCACACCCACCAGTGCCAGGGTGGCCAGCCGTTCAGTGTGTAAACTGCGTTGAATGCGTTTCATGGCTTAACCGATATTGTTGGTGATGAACTGAAGCATCTGGTCTGTGGTCGAAACCACCTTGGAGTTCATTTCATAGGCACGCTGGGTCGTAATCATGTTCACCAGTTCTTCCACCACCTCTACGTTGGAGGATTCAATGGTGCCCTGTTCAATGGACCCGAGACCTGCAAGTCCGGCTTCACCTTCAGCCGGATCACCACTGGCATTGGTCTGCTTGAACAGATTGTTCCCGATGGCCTGCAAGCCCTGCGGGTTGATGAAGTCCACCAGGGTGATCTGCCCGAGATTGACGGGCGCAGCCTGGTCATCGGTAATAGCGGTGACCGTCCCATCTTTGCCAATGGTGATATTGGTGGCGTTCTCCGGGACATTGATATTCGGCTGAAGCGGAAAACCATCCGGTGTGACCACATCGCCATCAGAGTTCAGTTGAAACTGGCCATCCCGGGTATAGGCGATCTGTCCGTCCGGCATCTGAATCTGAAAGAATCCCCGACCATTCACCGCCATATCCAGAGGCTGTTCAGTTATCTGCAGGTTGCCCTGGCTGAATTGCTTGGCAGTGCCAACAATCCGGACCCCGGTCCCCAGCTGCAGGCCAGAGGGCAACTGCGTGTTCTCAGTGCTCTGCCCGCCGGGCTGACGGTTTATCTGATACAGCAGATCCTGGAACACCGCCCTATCCCGCTTGAAGCCGGTGGTATTCACATTGGCCAGGTTATTGGAAATGGTGGACATGTTGGTGTCCTGCGCGCTCAACCCGGTTTTACTGACCCAAAGTGCTGGATGCATGGTTTTACTCCTTGCCTGCCGGTGGCCGATGCGGCGATCTTTTGCCGCTCTCCGCCAACCGATGGCGTTTGATCATCGTTATCAGAGGTTCTGCAACAGTCGTGCCGTAGCCTCGGAATTTTCATTGGCGGTCGACATCACCTTTACCTGCATCTCGTATTGGCGAGACAACTGCAGGTTGGAGATCATTTCCTCCACCGCATTCACGTTTGAACTTTCGAGAAAACCAGTGGCGACACGCATAGCTGCATCCGGTGGCTCTGGACCATCCAGAGCCTGATCCGGCTTGCGTCGAATGAACCCATCCAGACCTTTCTCAAGTGCATCTGCCGGTGGGTTGACAAGCTTCAGTCGGTCAACTTCCACCAACTGATCCGGCGGCCCACCTACCGGCACAATGGAGATGGTGCCGTCCGAGCCAACCTGAAGATTGTCAAAAGGAGGAAGAGCCACCGGCCCACCGTTACCCAGAACCAGCTCACCACTCGCCAGCCGCACAAGCCCGTTCACGTCGACCTGTAAGCTACCGGTACGGGTGAATACCTCTTCGCCCAGATTGTTTTGAACGGCGAGCCAGCCACCGCCGTCTACCGCCACATCCAGCTTACGTCCGGTCTCCATTAAAGCGCCGGGCGAGAGATCAGTGCCGGGCCGCTCGGTCATGGCGTAGGCGCGGGTGGGATGGTGCTCACCGAACACGGGCATACTGCGGGCCTGGGCAAAATCCTTCTTGAACCCGGTGGTATTGACGTTAGCCAGGTTGTTGGCATGGGCACGCTGGGCCAGCATGTTCTGCTTGGCGCCAGACATTCCAATATAGAGGGCTTTGTCCATGGGCAAACTCCTGCCGGAATTTTGACTGTTTCCAGTCTTCCTGCAGGAGTCATGCCATGTTCGCTAGGGCGCGAAATTATCGGAGGTTGATGATGGTCTGGGTGACCGCATCGGAGGTTTCAATGGTTTTGGCGTTGGCCTGGTAGTTGCGCTGGGCAATGATCAGGTTCACCAGCTCTGCCGAAAGATCCACATTGGAGTCCTCTACGGAGCTGGCCTTGATGGAACCAAGCGTGCCGGTATCCGGAGCACCAATCACCGGCTGGCCGGATTCAAAGGTTTCCACCCATGTGGTGTCACCCACCGGAGAAAGACCGTCAGTGTTATTGAACGCAGCCAGCGCCACCTGACCCAGAGACTTGGACTGACCATTGGTATACCGGGCAAAGATCACGCCCTGGTCGGACACATCGAGGCCTGAAAGACGGCCGGTGGTGTAGCCGTTCTGCTGCTGATCGTTAACACCAAATGCCGCGCCATACTGGGTGGTATTGGCCAGATTGACAACGAACGCAGAACTGGTGGCCGGCTCAGGAATCGGGCTGACCACATCACCGGGATTTGCCGGTGGGCCGTCAGCACCGTTCGGATCACCGCTTGGATCCTTAGGCACCCAGTCGGTGATAATCAACTCACCGTTCGGATCACCGTTGATGGATTCCAGCTGGCCATCCTGGTCAAACAAGGCAGTGTATGGCGTCTGGTCGGTACCACCCACCAGTTCACCGTCAATCTGGAGGTAGATAGACCACTGGCTCTGACCCACCCCGTTACCCGGAGATGGCTCTTTTACATAGAACTGGGTCAATTCGTGGGAATTGCCCAGGCTGTCAAAAATGGTGGTCGACGTTGCGTGGTTGTAAGTACGCTGGTCGATGGGATTGAATTCGTTGGTTACGGTAAAAGGTGTCGCATTGAAGGCGACTTCAAACGCGTTGCTACCTGAATCAGTGGTCACCTGGTCGACATTGCGATCAGTGGTGACAAACACCTCGCTAACGCCTTGCTGAGTGTTGGAAGGCGGTGTCCCGACCGGCTCACTTCCCCAGGCAATATCCAGCGGCTCACCACCACTGTGAATCACCCGAAGGCGTGGTGCCGTGGATGTGTCATCATCATGGTCAACAACCGAAGCAGATATAGCGTTATTGCTTGTGTCGTTGATTGCAGCCGCAACATCTTCCAGAGAAGCTGCCGTATCCAGGTTTAAGGGGATTGGAGCCGATCCATCAACACTGATTTCAAACCTGAAGCCACCACCAGCTCCAGAGACGAAACCGTCTGTCAACGCAGCGTCCATGAGGGCAGTCGTCGTCGCGGTTGCAGTTACTCCAGGCGCGGCATTGATCGCAATCGCGGCATCACTGGCGGACGCCGAAGCGTCGATTGGCGGCACGGTGTAGGGACTGGTTCCGTCCGAATATCCGAAAGTAAAGCTAGCGCCTTGAAGCTGCCCAAGCTCAATCGGATCAAAATCCCTTATGCGACGCTCAAGCACCGATTCCCGGGAATCCAGATTCAGATCGGTCTGGAGATTCGTTGTGCGTCGGGGCGCCAGGTTGTCGGTTTCAATCTGAAGGTCACCACGAATGCCAGACAGGTTGCCATCATCATCAGCGGTGTAACCCTGAACCCTCATGTTCTGGTTATTGACAACATAACCTTCTTTATCAATCCCGAACTGGCCAGCCCGGGAATAACGGATTTCACCGCCATTATTCAGAATAAAGAAGCCATCACCACTGATAGCCATATCCAGGCCGTTATCGGTGAAGCTGATATTGCCCTGACCGAATGACTGCTTTACGTCCTGCACCCGCACGCCGTCGCCAATCGGATTGGTACCGGCACTCAGGAAACCACTGGCGTACAAATCACCGAACTGTACCTTGCTGCTTTTGAAGCCCACGGTACTGGCGTTGGCAATGTTGTTACCGGTGACATCCAGATCCACCGAAGCGGCGCGCAGACCACTCAAACCTGTGTTAAATGCCATGACTTATACCTCCTGGTCTGACACCGGATCAGTTGATTTGTTTGACTTCAGACAGCGGAATGGAACCCATTCCGGCCAGATTCAGAGTAATGGAACCACCCTGCCCCAGCGACACACTGTCGACATTGGCGCTCACCATGGTCGCCAGCTGCTCTGACCCGGAGGGATAGGAGCCCTGTGCGACGATCGAGTAGGGTCCGGGCGGCAAAGGATTGCCGTTGCCGTCTTGCCCATCCCACTGGAACGACACCACACCAGCCTGGCTGCTGCCCATATCAATCTGGCGAACTAGTTCGCCGCTTTGATTCATGACCGACAGTCGCAGCCCACCCGTGGAAGCCGGCACCTGAATGGTGCCAGTTATCTCGCCTTCGCTACCCAGAATGCCCACACTGGAGGGTGCCAGCACGGTTTTTCCCACCATCGCTGAGGCCTGCAAAGCCTGGCTGGAGCGGAACTGACCAACAACATCATCGACGCTGCCAGACAGATTCTGCATTTCTTCCAGAGAACTGAACTGGGCCAGCTGCGCGATAAAATCGCCGTTGTCCTGCGGCTCCAGCGGGTTCTGATTCTTGAGCTGCGCCAGCATCAGCTCCATAAACGCGTCTTTACCCAGCTCGTTGCCACCAGGGGTCTTGCCCTCCTGGTTCAGCTGGTACTGGCTCAGCACGTCTGAGGCGGCTGCGGAATTCACTGCACTCATGGCTTAATCCTCACTTGTTACTGCTGACCCAGTGTCAGAATTCGCTGCATCATGGATTTGGCGGTGTTCATGACATCCACATTCATCTGAAAACTGCGGGACGACGACATCATGTCCGCCATTTCCTCAACCACGTTCACGTTGGGGTAGTAAACGTACCCTTCCTCGTTCGCGGCGGGGTGATTCGGCTCATAGCGCATCTGCAGTTCTGCATCGCTCTCGACAATCCCCTCAACGCGAACGCCGGCCCCGGGCCACTCTTCGGAACCCATTCCAAATCCCTGCTGATCAGGGTTCAGCATGGCCTGCTGAATAGCGGCAAACACCGGTTTGCGGGCACGGTACGTTGTATCCGTGCTCGAACTGGCGGTTTCTGCGTTGGCAATGTTAGACGCGGTGGTGTTGAGCCGCAGTGACTGTGCGGTCATGCCGGAACCGGCGATGTCGAAAATGTTACCCAGTGACATGACAATCTCCTTCAATCTCGTACGAACTGCGGCTTATTCGCCCTTCAGCGCCTTTGTCAGGCCGGAAAACCGACTACTCAGGAACTGGAAGCTGGCCTGATAATCCATGGCGTTGCGCATGAAACGGGTCTGCTCGGCCTGCGCATCCACGGTATTGCCATCAATTGATGGCTGGTGCGGGGTACGGTACAGCAGCTCGCCGTCAGCGCCGGGGCTGGAGGTGTCCATATGGCCGCTGTGGGTCGTGGTCATACCAAAGCCCGTCATGGAATCCTGCGCCTTCTGCATCATCGCCTGGAAATCCACGTCGCGGGCCTTGTAGCCCGGAGTGTCGGCATTTGCCAGGTTGTTCGCCAGCACTTCGGCCCGCTTGACCCGCGCCTGCAGCGCGTGCTCATGAATACCGAGCGCTTTGTCGAATGTAATTGCCATTACTGCCTCCAGATCTTTGCACCGACCAGGCTGAACCTGTGAACTTGCCGGTTTTGCGTTCTGAAGTGATTAAAGCAAGCAGAGTGCCAGAATTGAAAAAGCCCGCTGTGATGCGGGCTTCGAAGAGGGCTGTCTAATTAATGAGCGGCAAATTCCGGTTAAACGCAACGAGGGCGGCAACGGGTTTCCCCAGGCGAACTTGCCGCTGATCGAGGCTCAGACTTCCCATGGGGAAGTGCGCCCTGGCGCGGCCCACCTTGAGACATAATCTTTGGTATCCGGCCGGGGCACCGATGGTTTTTCACTGGCAACGGTACCGGTATAGAGGAAACCGACAATGGACTCGCCTGGCACCAGCCCAAGACCGTCATGCAGCGACGGACGATAAGCCACAGGCCCGGTTCGCCACATGGCGCCGTAGCCGGCATCATTCAGCGCCAGGGAGATAAAACTCATACCGGCCGCTGCCGACATCACCTGCTCCACCTCCGGCACCTTCGGATGGTGACGGGGGGACGCAATACCGACAATAATCATGGGTGCACGAGCCGGAGCATTCCGGGCCTTCTCACGCTCCTTATCCGAAGCCTCCGGCGGGCAGCATTCAGCAAACAGGTCGCCCAGAGCTGCCAGGCCTTCCCCCTCTACCACGAGATAACGCCAGGGCCTCAACAACGCATGATCCGGGGCCCGGGCCGCGCACCGGAAGGCCTGATCAACCACAGACACCGGTGGTGCCGGTGCCTGCAAACGGGGCTCCGAAGCACGATCCAGAATAAAACGGGTTATCGAACTCATACAGTCTCGCTGTTGATTGGTTGCATGATTTTCGGTTGGGCCGGAAGCGGCCCCGATGAATTGTGAGTTCTACGTAATGCTGTTAATCTTTAGTCGTAGTTCAAACCAACAATTATAAAGAATCGGCAGCATACAATGAGCGACATACTTATCGGAAGGATCCGGTTCTGAAAATGATGAGCGCACCCGCTGAATTACGCAGCGTAACCGGCAATACCGGCAAGCTGGGGCAAGGCGACATCTACGACCACACGGTGGCGATTCCACCGATGCCCGATTACAACGGTCGGATACTGGCCTACACCGCCACTGCCGCCATTATTGTCACGGGTGTCCTTCAGGATGTGTTTCACCAATTGCTTCTCTGGATGGTGGCTGGCGCTCTGATCTGGCCTCATCTCGCGCACGTGCTTACACGGCGAACCTTCCTGCGACGTTCAGCCCGGATTCGGCAAAAAATGCTGTTCCTCGACTGCATAATCGGAGGCAGCTTTATTGGTTTGATCGGATTAATCGCCATTCCGTCGGTATCGGTTGTCCTGATGCTGATGTTCAGCTGTCTGATCGTGGGCGGCGTCAGGCAATGGTTGTTCGGCACAGCGCTCATGTCGGCCGCCATGGCCGCCACAGTGGCGGCAACCGGCACCGCCGCCGATCTGGAAGCCCCCCTGCTCACCAGCATCGTCGCCATTTTGGCCACAGGCACGTACATCTGCGTTACCGCCTATTACTCACACCAGCAGGCCCGGGCCCTGCTGCTGGCAAAGACCCAGATTCAGAACCAGCGGGAACAGTCCATCGCCCTGTCCCACAAGCTCTCGAAATACCTGTCGCCTCAGGTCTGGCAGTCCATCTTTACCGGGGAACGGGATGTTCGGCTTGAAACCCAGCGCAAGAAACTCGCAGTGTTTTTCTCAGACATAAAAGGCTTTACTGAACTGTCGGAGGAGATGGAGCCGGAAGCCCTTACCGAGCTTCTGAATCACTACTTCAACGAAATGTCAGAGGTCGCCCTGAAATACGGCGGCACCATCGACAAGTTTGTCGGCGATTCCATCATGGTGTTCTTTGGCGATCCGACCAGTCGCGGCCAGAAAGAAGATGCGTTCTCGTGTGTGTCCATGGCCATCGAGATGCGCAAACACATGAAGATCATGCGCCAGAAATGGCGCAGCCAGGGCATCAAGACGCCCCTGGAAATCCGCATGGGCATCAGTACCGGCTACACCACGGTTGGTAACTTCGGCGCCGAAAACCGGATGGATTACACCATTATCGGCAAGGAAGTGAACCTCGCCAGCCGACTGGAGTCCCTGGCGGAACCAGGTGAGATTCTGGTGTCGTATGAGACCTTCTCGCTGATCAAAGACCGCATTATGTGCCGGGACAAGGGCGAGATTACCGTAAAAGGCTTCGGTAAGCCGGTGCCCATCTACGAGGTGGTGGATTTCCGGCGCGACATGGGGCCGCACCGTAGCTTCCTGGAACACGAGCATAGCGGCTTTGCCATGTACCTGGATTCCGACAAGGTCACCGAACGGGAGCGCAAAGCCATACTCAGCGCTCTCGAAGACGCAGCCGACCGACTGCGTCAGGAAGACGATACCGAATAGCCAAGCCTGCTACTGCCTAACCAGCCGCGGCCCCGGACCATCTTCAGCACATGTGCTGCGCCAGGGGTTGATATCCAGGCCACCACGGCGGGTGTAGCGGGCGCACACCATCAAGGATTCCGGCTGACACCTCGCCATCAAGTCAGTGAAGATGGTTTCAACGCAGTGTTCGTGAAAATCCTGTTTCTGACGAAAGCTCACGATATAGCGCAGCAACCCTGCCCGGTCAATCTTCCTCCCGGAATAGCGAATCAGGACCGTGGCCCAGTCGGGTTGGCCGGTCACCGGACAGTTGCTTTTCAGAAGGTGTGAGCTCAAGCCTTCACTGACCACTGGCTCGCTGGTTGTCAGCGACTCAGGCGCATAGTCGTAGGCCACCTGCTCTAGCGTTTCATCATCGATCAACTCGTATCCTTCGGGCCGGCCGATTGCAGGCGCTGAGTCATCCACACTCAGAAGCGTCACATCCACCGCCGCACCACAGGCACTCGAAAGATCCTGGGTAATGGTCTCGGCCACTTGATCCGGAGACGAGAACACCGCCTGATTCAGAGAGTTCAGATACAACTTCAGGGATTTGCTCTCAATAATGGCAGGCGATGCCGCAGGAAACCGGATTTCTCCCCAGGCCACGGCCGGCACACCGCCAGGCTTCAGCCAGGAGATTTCCCACGCCTGCCACATGTCCTCGCCAAACCAGGGCCAGCGACCATCGTCCAGGCCGATTCGCCGGCGGTTTTCTTCCCGGGCCACCGGGAACAGCAGAGACGGATCATACTGATCAGGGTATTCACTGGACTTGCCCAGTGGCGCGTTATCAAGAGCCATATCAGTTCCGGAATTTAATCAGTGTCGAATGCCCTTGCCACGGGCAAGCATGCGCAAGGCTACCGCCGCCAGCAAGACGATGAAAACCAGAATCATACCAAGAGACACGAACGGATTAACGTCCGAAACACCCAGTATGCCGAAGCGAAAACCGTTAACCATATACAGGATCGGATTCGCCATGGACACGCCCTGCCAGAACGACGGCAGCATGTCGATGCTGTAGAACACACCCCCAAGGTACGTTAGCGGAGTAAGCACAAAGGTCGGGACGATGGAAATGTCATCAAACTTGGTCGCCAGCATGGCGTTGATGAAGCCGCCCAGAGAGAACAATGCCGATGTGAGAATCACCGTGATAACCACCATCAGCAGGTTATGGATACTTAACTGAGTGAATGCCAGCGACAGCAAGGTGACGATCAGGCCGATACTCAGACCCCGGGCCATACCACCAGCCACATAGCCCGCCAGTATCGTCCAGTTTGGCACCGGCGACACCAGCAATTCCTCAATACTGCGCTGGAACTTCATAGAGAAAAACGACGACACCACATTGGAGTAGGAATTGGTGATCACCGCCATCATGATCAGGCCCGGCACAATGAACTGCATATAGTCGTAGCCGCCCATTTCACCGATGCGGGAACCAATCAGGTTGCCAAAAATAATAAAATACAGCGTCATCGTGACGGCCGGCGGCAACAGCGTCTGCGGCCAGATCCGGGTAAAGCGCCGAACCTCGCGGGTAACGATGGTTGTAAAGGCTGTCCACAGTGCTTGCGGTGTCATGCTGTCACCTCGCTGGCTTTCTCTGCCTCCCGGGCATTCTCCTCGACCATGCGAACGAACAGCTCTTCCAGCCGGTTGGCCTTGGTTCGCATGCTCAGCACACGAATACCCAGATTCTCCAGTTCGATAAACAGAGCGTTCAAACCCTGTCCCTTGGCAACTTCTACTTCGAGCGCGCCATCGTCATCCAGGCTGGCTTTGAATGCAGTCAGCTCAGGGGCTTTTTCTAACGGCTGCTCGGTATCCAGCACAAAGGTTTCTACACTGAGCTGTTGCAGCAGTTCCCGCTTGCTGGTGTGCCGGATGATTTCCCCATGATCAATAATGGCAATGTTGCGGCACAGGGCTTCCGCCTCCTCCAGATAGTGGGTGGTCAGAATGATGGTAGTCCCCTGACGATTCATCTCCTCCAGGAATTGCCACATGGAGCGACGCAATTCGATATCCACACCGGCCGTCGGCTCATCAAGAATCAGCAATCTGGGCTCATGTACCAGTGCCCGGGCGATCATCAGGCGGCGTTTCATACCACCGGACAACATCCTGGCCGGTGTGTTGCGCTTGTCCCAGAGCCCGAGCTTCTTCAGATACTTTTCCGCAGACACCCGTGCGGTTTTCAGGGGTATGCCGTAATAACCAGCCTGCGTGGTGACGATATCTTCCACCTTCTCGAACTGGTTAAAATTGAATTCCTGTGGAACCACACCCAGGGAGAGCTTGGCGCTTGAGAGGTCTGTATCGATATCATGGCCGAACACTCTGACCTTGCCGCCCGACTTGTTTACCAGAGAGGAAACAATCCCAAGAGTGGTCGACTTGCCGGCCCCGTTTGGGCCCAGCAAGGCGAAAAAATCGCCTTCCCGAACGTGCAGATCAATGCCTTTGAGGGCCTGAAAACCATCGCTGTAGTTCTTGGTCAGCCCTTCAATGTCCAGTGCGTAGGTCATACACCCCACCGTTGTTCAGAAACCGGGCTCCAGAGGAGCTAAAAAGATAGAGAGCTATTTGATTGAGGCAACGCCGGAAAATTCAAGGGACGAAGCCAATTAAAGCCAGGTGCCCCAAACCCTCAAACTGCGACAGGATTCCCGATATAGCCGAAGTGCCATCCCTATAATGCGGTTACAACAACTTACAAATCGGACACCGGCCACCGGATGCTCCAGGTCAACGCGAAGGGATTGTACGAAACGCCATGAAACTCGTTCACCTCACCCGCTTTATTCTGCCACTCTCTGCAGCCATCGCCCTGACCGGCTGCTTCGATAGTGGCAGCAGCTCCGGATCCGACGATACCCGCACCGGGCGAATTCATTTCCAGGGCGTTGGTGGGCTGACCTACCAGACTGCCAGTCAGTCCGGAAAGACCAACACACGTGGCGAGTTCCGCTATTACCCCGGCGAGACACTCTCGGTCAAAGTAGGCAATCTCCCTATCGCAGAAGGGATTCCGGCAAGGGAATACGTGACCTTCCTGGAATTTCAGGAAGACACCCGCGCGGCCCTGCAAACCCCGGCCGTTGACGATGAAGGACTGAACAGCCACCAGGTCCGTGAACAGCTATTGTTTGAGAACAACACACTGATGAACCTGTCCCGCTTCCTTCTGGCCCTGAACTGGACCGAGAACGTAGACGACGACGAGGGCATCGACATCCGCGAGCGAGTCATCAACCAGCTCAACCAGGCGCTTGATGATCCTAACCTGCCGAACACCATAGATTTCAATGTCAGCATCGGCGAGTTTACCGCCGAGAATTCGCCGGCCAACCTGATCCTGGCGGAGATCTGCTTCCACCCGAAAGACGACCCACTGTGCGGTGAGCCGCCAACCCAGGAGGAAATCGACAACGCCGATGACCGCCCTGTAGATGGTGAGCTGGATCCTGATGTCGACTACAAGGAAGATCTGGAGGCGCTCCGGGAACGAATTCTCCAGTCTGTGCGCAACATGGATGAATTCGACAACGAACAGGCCCGCAATTACCTTCGCAGAGAGCTCGCCGCTATAACCCGGAAGTTATCAAGGCAGTACTACCTGTCACCGGAAGACGCCACACACGCCGCCGGCGACACCAGCATCCAGTCCGTGAAAGTCAAAAAGATCAGGGGGGACGCTCAACTGGCCCAGCTGCAGGCCCAAAGCACACGCCCAACCGACGTTTATGTTAACGCCGAAAGCTGGCAAGAGGCAGAAGTGGAGTACGTGGTCGACGGCCGCACAGGCGGTGAATCAGAAATTCTGGTGAACTTCCGGCCGGAGGGCACCTATCGCTGGGTGCGCAAGCAGATACGCATACTTATCGATTAATCAGTTTACCCAGGGACCAACGGGACTCGGCACCTGTTACATCGTAGCCAGCCGGGTCCAGGCCCTCGGTGCCGTGAGGCAAACACTCGCGCACGGTCAGTAACTCCGAGGCGCCTCGGGACTCATTGTGCCGGGCCAGATCAACAATCTTTGCGGATTTCAGCGGCCGATGCTCGGCGTCCTGCATGACCATCACGCTGGGCCACAGCCTCCTTCCCGGTGAGTGGGATACCACAATGCCACGCTGGCCATCAGAAAGCTCCACCAGAGTACCGGTCGGATACACGCCCACGCCCTGGATAAAAGCCTCAACAAGATCTTCCTGAAATTCGATATTGCGCATATCGTACAACAGCGATACCGCTTTTGCCGGTGTCATGGGATCCTGATCATCCCTGGGCGCAATCAAAGACTCAAAGAATTCTGCAATACCTGCAACTTTTGCCAGCAGCGGGATACGGTCGCCACGAATTCCCTGTGGAAAGCCGGAACCATTGTGTCGCTCTCGGTGCCCCTGAACCACGCTCATAACGGCTCTGGAGAGACCCGCGCCTTCCAGCATCTGACAACCACGTTCAACATAGGTGCGATAAGTCGCGTATTCTTCAGTGGATAGACGGTGCTCTCGGGCCAGCATCTCTTTAGGCAATGCGGTCTTACCCACCTGCGACAAAAGACACCCCACTCCCAGATGGTTCAGGAGCCCTTCGTTCAATCCTAGCTGCCGGCCACACACCAGGGCCCATACTGCGGTATTCAGGGCATGCCGATACACAAAATCATCATACTGGCGGGTGCGGCTCAACCACAAAAGCGCGTTCGGCTGGCGAACGACGCTCTCTACCATGCGGCGGGTGACGTCCGCAGCCGGGCGCAGATCCGGCACCTGATCGTCCTGAACGGTCTCGAACATACGGCTTAATGCCAATTCCGCATCGTTCAGGAGCTTGCGGGATGCTTTGAGTTCTTTACGAAGGGGGACATCATTCTTGTAAACAACCGGTTCACGAATACTCAGTGGCGCCAGTTGCATTTCCTCACGACCACCCGCACGGGTGTTAGAGCGTCGGGCAAAGGGGCGAACCTTGTCGGGCCCGAAGGTGATTTCCTCGCGGGTTTCCGCCACATCAACCATCACCCACTTACAGTGGGAGACAACGGCTTTCAGATCGTTTTCGGAACGGAGGTAAAAGCCCTGGATAGGAAACGGTGTTTGATGCCAGGGGCGATCAAGATCAGACACGAACATGCCGATCTCAAGATCATGTGCCGCAATTTTTTTCTGACGAACGCCCACTAGACACCTCAGGAACAGGGATTCTTTGACAGTTCCCAGTTTGCCACGTTAACGGCAAGACACCATTACTATTTGGTAGCGAACCGTCACCAAAGCGCAACAAGTCGTAACTCAGATTTTCACTCGGCAACGAAATGTATCACTGTGACAAAGCTCACAGGAAAAAGCAGACAGACTTCAATCTTCCAGGCACTGAGTCTCGTCAAAATCCGGCAGACGCGCATTCAAAGAGCCCCGGGGCACCTTCCTGGCATAAACCGTATAGGCGACTGCAGACGGACGAATGTAATCAACATTCACCTCTTCGCCACCCTTCATCAGGGTTGCCCTCGCAGGGTGGCAGGAAACCAGAAGCTCAAAGCGGCTGCCGACATCGGCCACCCGGCCTCCTCCCTGCGGCGTTTTTACCGTGAGACAGGAAGACTGCCCTGTGGCTGGCGAACCTGTTGCCGCCAAGACATCCAGCGAGGGGTCTCCACAAGCACGAATGCCATCACCACAATCACCAGCACTGTCATGACTGCTGTCGGCAATACGCCAGACCCGTTCACTACACTGGGTTTCCAGTTTCATGGTGGTGGCCTGATTACGGCCCGGCCACCACTCTGGATACTCCGCGCTTTGCCAGTTCACCCGCACCTGCCGGGTTTCACCCGCGGAATTCTCCGCGGGGAACATGGCATAGTGAGTATAGTAGCTGGCGCATCCTGATAGCATTGCCATCGGCACAACAAACACCGAGACCATCAATCTGAAGTACGCAGGTGAACTCATCAGGCAAAACCTTTTCTTTTAACTGCGCCCATTATCTCCATCATGAGATTCCCTTCCGTCAACTATTCGGCAGTATCGGCAAACTGCAACCCGAACCCGTCAACCGTGCGACGCACCACCACCATGTCCAGAATGGGGGCCGGCACAGGAAGCCCCTGCACCTGAACGCTTACGCAATCGCCCAAGGAGGGCTCGAAAACCTGTTCACCCACAACGATGAAAACGCCGCCGTCTGAGATGTCACGGGTAGAGAAGACGAATTCTCCCAACTGTTCATGGACCAACTTCACTTTTGCGCTCATTGCCGTGCGGCTATGCTCTCTGCGATCACTACCGACCATGCTCGGAAACCCTGCTATTTGCTGCCTTCTTATAGTGTTCTGAAGCATAACACTATTTTCTGAAAAATATCCCCGAAGGGTTATTGACTCATTCGCGGTTAGCAATGAGAATAGTTGTCGTTTTTAACTGCCTGTCACATTCGATTACAGGCGAATGTTCACCTTTTAGCAACGCGACAGAAAGGATCACCACTATGCGAATGAAACTTGCCGCAACTGCCGCCATCGCTCTGGCCGCCATGCCGCTGTCTGCCTCTGCCGACGGCGAGGTCAATATCTATTCCTACCGTCAGGCTTACCTGCTGGAACCGCTGCTCAACGCCTTCACCGAAGAAACAGGCATTGAAGCGAACGTTGTCTTTGCCAAGCAGGGTCTGGCCGAGCGCCTTGAGCGTGAAGGCCGAAACAGCCCGGCAGACGTGGTGATGACGGTCGACATTTCACGCATCAACGAACTGGTTGAGAAAGACCTCGTTGCCGGCGTTGAGACCGACACGCTGCAGGAGAACATTCCGGAGAACCTGCGCCACCCGGAAGGTAAGTGGTACGCCCTGACCACTCGTGGTCGCCTGATCTTCGCATCCAAAGATCGCGTTGAAGAGGGTGAGATCACCACATACGAGCAACTGGCTGATGACAAGTGGGAAGGCCGCATCTGTACCCGCAGCGGCAAGCACCCGTACAACATCGCCCTGATCTCCTCCATGATCGCCCACCACGGTGAAGAAAAGACCGAAGAGTGGCTGCAAGGCGTCAAAGAAAACCTGGCACGCAAACCCCAGGGTGGCGATCGCGACCAGATCAAAGCCATCGCTGAAGGCGTCTGCGACATTTCCATTGGCAACAGCTACTACTACGGCAACATGCTGATGGACGAAAACCAGCGCCCGATCGCCGAACAGGTTAACCTGGTATTCCCGAATGCCGAAGGTCGTGGCACTCACGTAAACATCAGTGGCATTTCCCTCACCAAGAGCGCGCCGAACAAGGACAATGCCATCAAGCTGATGGAATTCCTGTCCTCACCGGAAGCCCAGCGCATCTACGCGGAAGCCAACACCGAGTACCCGGCGAACCCGGAAGTGAAGCCTTCTGGCCTGGTAGCCGAGTGGGGTGAGATCAACCCGGACGATCTGTCACTGCAGGAAATCGCCAACAACCGCGAAGCGGCTGTGAAGCTGGTTGACCGCGTTGACTATGACGGCTGATCAGCCTCACACCAACCGGTAAACCGAAGGGTGTCCTGTCCAGGGCACCCTTTTTTGTTGGCCACAAACATGACCGCAGTCATTGCAGGGAAGCAACGCACTATCTAAAATCGCAACACTTCTCATCACCACTACGCTAACAGGATCACCATGACCGAGGTCGTTTCCAGTGCAAACCCGGGGCTCTCGCAACCGCTACTGGCAAAACGCACCTCAAAACGGTGGCTGATCAGCGCCGTCCTTACCACCGCTATTGTCGCGCTTCCAGTGCTGTCGGTGATCTTCCTGGCCCTGTTCCCGGACGAGAACATCTGGCCTCATCTGATTGAAACCACCCTGCCCCGCTACCTGACCACCACCATCAAGTTGATGATCGGTGTGGGCGCGCTAACCCTGTTGATCGGACTGGCCACCGCCTGGGCCGTGACCATGTGCGAGTTCCCGGGCCGGAAATTCTTTGAATGGGCTCTGCTGCTACCTTTTGCCGTACCGGCCTACGTGATTGCCTATGTCTACACCAGCCTGCTGGATTACGCCGGCCCCGTGCAGCGAGGCCTGCGTGAGTGGTTTGGCTGGCAGAACGCCAGCGATTACTGGTTTCCGGAAATCCGCAGCCTGGAAGGCGCCATCCTGATGATCGGACTGGTACTCTACCCCTATGTGTACCTGCTGGGGCGAGCTGCCTTTCTTGAACAATCACCCTCACTGTTTGCCGTCAGCCGCAGCCTGGGTCATTCGGCACTGAGCACTTTCTTTCGGGTAGTTCTGCCCATTGCCCGGCCAGCCATTGCCGTGGGCCTGTCCCTGGTGCTGATGGAAACCCTGAACGATTTCGGCACCGTCGATTTCTTTGCTGTGCAAACCCTCACCCGCGGCCTGTTCGATACCTGGATGAACCTGGGTAACCTGGGCGGCGCGGCCCAGATCGCGACCACGATGCTCATTTTCGTGGTGATCCTGGTAACCCTGGAACGTTATTCACGGCGCCGCCAGCAACAATACGCGGCCCGCGACAACCGTGACCCGATTCACCGCTTCACTATGTCTTTCCCGCGCCAGATGATCTGTGTCGTCGTCTGCGCCGTGCCACTGATATTTGGCTTCATAATCCCCGGTGCCACCCTGGGCTATTACGCCTGGGAATACTTTGATGTCAGCTGGAACCCGGATTTTATTCAGAACACGTTTAACAGCCTGTTCCTGTCCAGCGCGGCAGCGCTCACCACCCTGATCATCGGCGTTACGCTGGCCTATAGCCGCCGTCTGCACAACACCCGTGGCATGCAGATCCTGATGCGCCTATCCAGTCTCGGTTACGCCATGCCCGGCGCAGTGCTGGCCGTGGGCGTCATCGTGCCACTGGCCGGCTTCGATAACTGGCTGGATTCCCTGATGCGGGATTATCTTGGCGTGAGCACCGGCCTGCTGCTGAGTGGAACGGCCTTTGCCCTGATTTTTGCCTACACCGTGCGTTTTCTGGCGGTGTCTGCCGGCAGTGTGGAGAGCGCCCTCCAGAAAATCACCCCCAGCATGGACATGGCCTCCCGCTCCCTGGGCCACACTCCCGGCAAAACCCTGATCAACGTACACCTGCCGATGCTGCGTGGAACCCTGGTCACTGCCGCCCTGGTAGTGTTTGTCGACTGCATGAAGGAACTGCCGGCCACCCTGATTCTTCGGCCCTTTAATTACGAGACCCTGGCCACCTACGTATACCAGTTTGCCTCAGACGAACAGCTCTATCACAGCGCCCTTCCCGCCCTGATTATTGTGGTCGCCGGTATCATCCCCATCATTCTGATGAACCGGTCCATCTCCAATTCCAGAACCATGGCCTGACGGTCACAGATATCGGAACACCAGAAACAAGAAGGCCCGGCAGTTTGCCGGGCCTTCTTGAACTTACCATGTAAGCCGTCGCCTTTACTGCCAGATAACCGGCTGCTTCTTGGCGTACCAGCTGTCCACTTTCGCCTGATAGGCGTCTTCCACCACGTTACGCTTGAGCTTGAGCGTCGGCGTCAGGAAGCTGTTCTCGATGGACCACTCATCGCTAACCACCGTAATGAAGGCCAACTGCTCGTGCGGGTCCACGGTTTTGTTCACATCCTGAATCAGCTGCTTGAAGCTTTCTTCCAGCTCCCTGCGGAAGCTCTCATCAGCGGCTTTCGGGCGAATCTCCTCACCCAGAACCACCAGCGCGTGGGGCTGAGTCTGGTTGGCGCCAGACACACACACCATCTCGATGGCGTCGTGAGACATCAGGCGATTCTCGATCGGTGCCGGGGCAATGTACTTACCCTTGCTGGTCTTGAAGATCTCCTTGATGCGGCCGGTCAGCTTGAGACGCCCCATCTCGTCAATCTCACCCTTGTCACCGGTACGCAGGAAGCCATCCTCGGTGAATGCCTCTTTGGTTTTTTCTTCGTCCTTGTAGTAACCCATCATGGTGGCCGGGCTCTTCACCAGCACTTCACCCTGCTCGCTGATTTTTACTTCAACGCCCGGCAGGGCTTCACCGACATAACCGGTGCGGGTACGGCCCGGCTTGTTCATGTGGGAGTATGCGAAGTTCTCGGACATGCCGTAGCCTTCCAGCAGCTCCAGGCCGAGATTGCGATACCAGTCCAGTACATCATTGGACAGCGGCGCGGAACCGGAACCGGCCAGTTTCACCTTGTCCAGGCCCAGGCCCTTAAGCACCTTCTTCTTGATCAGCTTGTTCACTACCGGAATCTTCAGCAGACGATCCAGCTTCTGCTTGGGCACTTTCTGCAAGACACCATGCTGGAATTTCACCCACAGGCGCGGAACCGAGAGGAACAGTGTGGGCCGTGCCCGCTGAAGATCCTGAACGAAGGTGTCCAGAGACTCTGCAAAATAAAGTTGGAAGCCGGAATACAAAGAGCCCAGCTCCACAAAGGTGCGCTCAAATACATGAGCCAGCGGCAGGTAGGACAACATGCGCTCACCTGGCCCTACGCCCAGAGTCTCGATGCCACCAGCGGCGGCGAAAGCCATGTTGTTGAAGCTGAGCATAACCCCTTTCGGCCGGCCGGTACTGCCTGAGGTGTACACGATGGTGGCCAGCTCTTCCGGGTCCCGCTTGGTTTTGCCTTCCAGCGGCGGGTACTTGGCAACAATGTCGTCCCAGGTCTCGAAATCGTTGGGCGGGCTCAGCGGATAGGAAATGCAGCGAACCGATTCCGGCACACCGGATTTCATACTGTCCCAGTCATCCAGTTTACCCACGAATAACACGTCGCACTCGGCGTGGTTGAGGATGTAGTTCACGGTATCGGCGTTCAGGGTGGGATACAGCGGCACGGAAATGTGCCCTGCCATCCAGATGGCCCAGTCTGTCATCACCCACTGGGCGCAGTTCTTGGAAATCAGACCAATCCGGCTTTTCTCAGGCAGGTTCAGGGATTTCAGGTACGCCGCCATCCGGCGTGCCTCATCCACGGCACGGCCCCAGGTGTACTCAACCACCTTACCGTCGCCAATGGGCTGCGTCATATAAAGGGAATTAGGGCTGGTGGCCTCCCAGTGGTAAACCATATCCAGGGGGAGCTTTTTCGTTGTGTCCATGGACCTTCCTGATTTGTCGTTATAGTTTCGGATTCGCTTTGTCGCGTTCTCGTATTATTAGACTTTAGTAGCCTATTTCAACACACCAGAGCCCGTCAAAACGTGATCCGTGCAAAATAATTTGCATCTGCAACCACTCAAACGATCGTCGCAACAAACTGCGCCTTCCCCTACACCGATTGTCGCATGGCTGTGTTAAACTTGCGCACCTTGAATTTTTGCCCCCGGTTTCACGGGAAAAAACAGTAACTGACTCGGAGATGGGCATATGGCCAAGAAATCCCTGCGCACGCTGATCGGCGCCTCGCTGCTTGCCGCAGCAAGCCTGGTTCAAGCGGACGACCCCCGTGTTGTTGCCATCACACAGATTGTTGAACACCCGGCACTGGATGCCGTACATGAGGGTGTTAAGGACGAACTGGCCGAGCGCGGCTATCGCGAAGGCGAAAACCTGCGCCTGATGCACGAAAGTGCCCAGGGCAACTCAGCCATTGCCTCTCAGATTGCCCGCAAGTTTGTGGGTGAAAACCCGGATGTAATCGTGGCCATTGCCACACCGTCCGCACAAACCGTTGCCGCCGCAGCCCGTAACGTGCCCGTGGTCTTCTCTGCCGTGACCGATCCGGTTGCCGCCAAACTGGTACAAAGTTGGGAGTCCCCTGGTGCCAACATCACCGGGGTAAGCGATATGCTGCCCATCGAGAAGCACCTGGACATGCTGCAGCGTGCAATGCCCGACGCCAAGCGCATCGGCACCGTTTACAACCCTGGCGAAGCCAACGCCGCCGCGCTGATTGAACTGCTGGAAGAACGCCTGCAGGCCCGCGGTCTGGAGCTGGTTAAAGGTGCGGCCACCAAGACTTCTGAAGTGCTGGGCGCAGCCCGCTCCCTGGTAGGCAAGGCCGACGCCATCTACCTGACCACCGATAACACCGTGATCAGTGCCGCCGAAGCGGTTATTTCCGTTGGCGAACGAGCCAAGATCCCGGTTTTTGCTGCCGACACCGCCACCGTTGAGCGTGGCGCGGTGGCCGCTTTGGGCTTCAATTATTACAACCACGGCCGGCAGACCGGCGCCATGGTCGCACGCGTACTGGAAGGTGCCGGCACAGCCGACATGCCGGTTGAAACCATGGAAGAACTGGATCTGTATGTGAACCCCGAGGCCGCCGAGCGCATGGGCGTCACTCTGCCCGAAGACCTCATTCAGGAAGCCGTCAAAGTCGTCAAAAACGACAAGTAACGCCTGACCAACACGGGCGGACCCCAAAAGGGCCCGCCCGTTTTCTTTCACGGTGAAAAACTACCCATGCTCAGTGAAATCGCATTCTACGGTGCTCTCGAAACCGGCCTGATCTACGGCCTGGTTGCCTTTGGTATCTATCTCTCTTTCCGTGTTCTCGACTTCCCCGACCTGACGGTGGATGGCAGCTTCCCCCTGGGCGCCGCCGTCGCCGCCATGTTGATTATTGAAGGCTGGAATCCCTGGCTGGCAACTGGCTGTGCGGTACTGGCCGGCATGGCCGCCGGTGCCGTAACCGCCATCCTGAATGTCAAACTCAACATTCTGAACCTGCTGGCCTCCATCCTTACCATGATTGCGCTCTACTCCGTGAACCTGCGCATCATGGGCCGACCGAACGTGGCCTTGCTCACAGAAGAAACCGTACTGACTCCCTGGTACGACCTGGGCCTGGCTTTCCATCAGGTCCCGGTGCTGCTGTTTACCCTGGTCGCCATTGTGTCCCTGATTCTGCTGTGGCGTTTCATGAAATCCGAGACCGGCCTGGCCATGCGTGCCACTGGCGCCAACGCCCGCATGGCTCGTGCCCAGGGCATTGCGACCGGTGGCATGATCATTCTCGGGGTTGCTCTCTCCAACGGTCTGGTGGGCCTGGCCGGTGCCCTGTTTGCCCAGAGCCAGGGGGCAGCAGACGTCACCATGGGTGTAGGCGTAATCGTGATCGGCCTCGCCTCACTGATTGGCGGTGAAGCCGTTATCACCCCCTCCACCGTGGTACGCGCCCTGTTGGCGTGTGTGGTGGGCGCCATCATCTACCGACTGGCCATTGCCTTTGCCCTGAATGCCGATGTTCTCGGCCTGCAGGCACAGGATCTGAATCTGATTACCGCGGTTCTGGTTACCCTGGCCATCGTACTGCCTGGCGTTCGCACCAAGATTGCCAGTCGTTTCACCAGCAAAAAGGCCTGAGGAGGCACTATGATCAGCGCAACCGATCTGCGGCTTACCTTTGGCAAAGGCACCCCGCTGGAAAACCCGGCCCTTCGGGGCATGAGCCTGACGGTAAACCAGGGCGAATTCGTGACGGTCATCGGCAGCAACGGCGCCGGCAAATCCACCTTCCTGAACGCCCTCGCCGGCGAAGTCATGGTGGACAGCGGTCAGATTATCGTCGACAACCTGGACGTTACCCGGCTGCCTACCCATAAACGGGCGGCGCGGGTTGCCCGGGTGTTCCAGGACCCCCTGGCGGGCACCTGCGAAAACCTGTCCATTGAAGAGAACCTGGCACTGGCCATCAAACGTGGCCAAAGCCGAGGCCTCACCAGTGCGGTAAAAAAGCAGTATCTCGGGCAGTTCCGGGAAAGCCTTGCCACGCTGAAACTGGGCCTGGAAAACCGCCTGGGCGACAAAATGGGCCTGCTTTCGGGCGGCCAGCGCCAGGCCGTCAGCCTGCTGATGGCCAGCCTGACGCCCTCCAGCATACTGTTGCTGGATGAGCACACTGCCGCACTGGACCCGAAAACCGCCAACTTCGTGCTGGAACTCACCCAGCAGATCATCGAGGAGCAGGAGCTCACCGCCCTGATGGTCACTCACAGCATGAAACAGGCACTGGAAGTCGGCAGCCGTACGGTGATGCTGCACCAGGGCCAGGTGGTATTCGATATTGCCGGTAAGGACCGGGACGGACTGGAAGTGAAAGACCTGCTGGGCCTGTTCGAGAAACAGCGCGGCCTGGAGGTGGACGACGACAGTCTGTTGTTGGGTTGAAACAGCCGACAGACAAAAACGGGGCCCACGCGGCCCCGTTTTTGTTTCTACTTAGCCATTTTAGTGGCCGTAGATCACCATCTGGGTATTGGTAATGGCCAGGTCGTCCATAAAGATGCTGCCAATGGACGTACCACCCACCAGCACACCGCCAATGGTCATGTCAGCGCGGAACGAATCCATATCGACCGCAAGGCTGTCGACACCCAGGCTGTTAGAGCCCTTGTAGATATCGAGGTCCACCTTGGCGAACAGGTCCGGAATGTTTTTGTTGCGAACCGGATCATAGGTATCACCGGTCAGGCGCAGATCCCGGATGCCCACCGCCAGGAACGGTGCATCGAACTCCAGGTTATCAATCGCTATATCGGCGCGCAGGTTCATCACGTCGGTATCCGCATCAATCTCGATATTGGCGCCGCCCATCAGAATGTCAGCGGTGAAATTATCAAGGATGGTGGTGGAGTCTGTGGTGCCAACCAGATTCCACTGGTCGGTGGAGACCCGCACATCCACCGCACCGAACATCTGCGGCAGCACGTTGATGATGGCATCGCCGTCACTGAGCACATCGATTTCAATGCGGATGTTGTCCAGCAGGTCGGTTTGCTGGGCAGCGCCGCCCATCAGGTTAACGCCCAGTTCCGGAAACAGGTCGGTCCGGTTGGTACCGCCCACGAAGATGTTGTTGATCTCAAGCGACCCCTCATCGGTGTAGATGAACCGATCAATGTTCAGCTTGGTCTCCAGTTCAATGGTCACACCCGCCTGGCCGGTGATGTTTCCCATCGTGGTTTCATCCAACGGTTGAAACGCCAGGGCCGCAGGGGGCGCCCCGGCAATACACAGCGCAAGAACGGTAGGTTTCAGGCCTTTCATTGTTCTTTTCCTTTTATAGTCGTTATCACTTCCTGTGGGCCACTGCAGTATTACGACGCCACTTTCATACTCTACCGACACGTCGTTTTTGGATACGTGCAGAAGTCACAAAAACCTGCATTCCAGAACTTTTCAGGCGCACACTTTTTAACCACAAGATGTAGTGACATGCAGAGAATCCGTTAATGGCGCGGCTTCCCGCAGATTCAAGAACTTTTCCATTGATTTTCTTTGCCCACAGGCGCCAATCAATAGTTGCTCTCTTATTCACAGAACACTATATCCTGTTATACTTCCCAAAAAATAAGCCCATATATAGGGTCAGCTACGCCAACACCTACTGATTGTCAAGCAGTAGAAATGCCAGCAGACACAAGGCTGGCTGCAGTGATCAACACAGAATTCCGGTTATGGAAGGCAGTCTTCCCGGCCAGGCACGGACACCATATATAGTGATTCTGCTGGCCAGATAACCCATGAAGTACCAGAAACACACAGGGGTAAGGCGCTGAGGACGGCGTCTTCAAAAAAGAGACATACTGAAAACCGAGGGTGGCAATGAACGCTAAGGCACAGGCAGTGATCACAACGATTCCCATGCAGGAAGCTTCGCTGGATATCTGGAGCAGCAAGTACCAGCTCAAGACCAAGACCGGCGAGCCTGTCGACAAAGACATCAACGCAACCTACGAGCGCGTGGCCAAGGCCCTGGCCGAGGTTGAGAAAAAGAATGTACGCGACAAGTACATGAAGGAATTCCTGTGGGCCCTGCAAAACGGCGCCATCCCCGCCGGCCGCATTACTTCCAACGCCGGAGCCGAAGCCCACAAGCCGGCCACCTCCACCATTAACTGCACCGTATCCGGCACCATCCAGGATTCCATGAACGATATCCTGGAGAAAAACCACGAAGCGGGCCTCACCCTCAAGGCCGGCTGTGGTATCGGTTACGAATTCTCGACCCTGCGCCCACGCGGTGCCTATGTCGCCGGCGCGGGTGCCACCACCTCCGGCCCGCTGTCGTTCATGGATATCTTCGACCGCATGTGCTTCACCGTGTCTTCCGCTGGTGGCCGCCGCGGTGCCCAGATGGCCACCTTCGACGTACACCACCCGGACGTGATCGAATTCATCCAGGCCAAGCGTGAAGACGGCCGCCTGCGCCAGTTCAACCTGTCCCTGCTGATCACCGAAGACTTCATCGAAGCCGTGCGCAACGGCGACGACTGGCACCTGTCCTTCCCGGTTACCCAGAAAGAAGCCGACGACGAAGGCCTGGACCTGACCGACGCCAGCCAGTTCGTCTACCGTGACTTCCCGGTACAGGAAGGCTACGTGGTGAACAACGAAGGCAAGGTCGCCTGCCGCATCTACAAAACGGTCAAAGCCCAGTTCATCTGGGACACCATCATGACCAGCACCTACGACTACGCCGAGCCAGGTTTCATCCTGATCGACAAGGTCAACCAGATGAACAACAACTGGTTCTGCGAAGACATACGCGCCACCAACCCCTGTGGCGAGCAGCCCCTGCCCCCGTACGGCAGCTGCCTGCTGGGCTCCGTGAACCTCACCAAGTTCGTTGAGTACCCGTTCACCGAGAAAGCGAGCTTCAACTACGAGAAGTACCGCAAAGTGGTGGGCACCTTCACCCGCATGCTGGACAACGTAGTCGAAATCAACGGCCTGCCCCTGGGCGAACAGCGCCATGAGATCACCTACAAGCGTCGCCACGGTATGGGCATTCTGGGCCTGGGCTCCACCCTCGCCATGCTGCGCATGCCTTACGGCTCTGACGAGTCCGTTAAGTTTACCGAAGAAGTGGTTCGTGAAATGGCGGTAGAAGGCTGGCGCCAGTCCCTGGCCCTGGCCGAAGAGAAAGGCCCGGCGCCAATCATGGACGACGAGTTTGAAGTAACGCCGAAGATGATGACCAAGTGCCCGAAACTGGCCGAAGACGGCATCAAGGTGGGCGACAAGGTCAAAGGCAAGGTACTGCACGCCAAGTACAGTGCCTACATGGGCCGTATTGCCGAAGTAGAGCCGGAGCTGGTAGCCAAACTGGCCGAGAAAGGTGGCCGCTTCACCCACCACACCTCCATTGCCCCGACCGGCACCATCAGCCTGTCCCTGGCCAACAACGCCAGTAACGGCATTGAACCGAGCTTCTCTCACCACTACGCCCGGAACATCATTCGTGAAGGCCGTAAAACCAAAGAGAAGGTAGACGTATTCAGCTTCGAACTGCTGGCCTACCGCCACCTGGTGAACCCGGGCGCCATGCCGTTCTCCGATGAAGAAGACAAGAAGCTGCCCAGCTACTTCACTACCTCCGACGACGTAACGCCCACGCAACACGTCGACATCCAGGCTGCGGCACAGAAATGGGTAGATTCCTCCATTTCCAAAACCGCTAACGTTCCTACAGAATTCCCGTACCAGGATTTCAAGGACATCTACCTGTACGCCTACGACAAGGGTCTGAAAGGCTGCACCACCTTCCGCTTCAACCCGGAAGCGTTCCAGGGCGTACTGGTTAAAGAGAAAGACCTTGAGAACACAATGTATGAGTTCACCCTGGACGACGGCAGCAAAGTGACCCTGCGCGGCAACGAACAGGTAGAGTACGACGGCGAAATTCACACCGCCGCCAACCTCTTCGACGCGCTGAAAGAAGGCACTTACGGCAAGTATTAATCCGGGAACCGACAGACAGGAATTACGAACATGACAGTGAAAATCAGCAACAAGATCGTCGGCTACCGGGTAAAGAAAGCCGATACCGAGACTACGGGTGAACACCAGGCACCGGTGAAAGCCGACACCAAACCGGTGGAGATGAACGAGAACATCGAACGCCCGGATTTCCTCCTGGGCACCACCTACAAGATCAAGCCGCCGGTGGCCGAGCACGCGATGTACATTACCATCAATGACATCCTGCTGAACGAAGACACCGATCACGAAAGCCGGCAGCCGTATGAAGTGTTCATCAACTCCAAATCGATGGAGCACTTCCAGTGGGTTATCGCCCTCACCCGCGTTATCTCAGCGGTGTTCCGCAAAGGTGGTGACGTCACTTTCCTGGTGGAAGAGCTGCGCAGCGTGTACGACCCCAACGGCGGGTACTTCAAGAAGGGCGGCGTGTTCATGCCCTCACTGGTAGCCGAGATCGGCGCCGTGATCGAGAAGCACCTGAAGGCCATCGGCCTGCTGGAAAGCGACGAGCTGAGCGAAACCACCAAACGCATCCTCGCCGAGAAACGCGCCGAGTTTGAAGCCAGCCAGAACAAGGCCACCAATGATGATTCCGGCAGCGATTACCCGGCCAACGCCACCATGTGCGGCAAGTGCAACACCAAGGCGGTGATCGTGATGGATGGCTGCGCTACCTGCCTGTCTTGTGGCGACAGCAAATGCGGTTAAGGTGATTGACCGCTGAGTGATGAAAAGGCCCGGTTGCGGAAGCTTCCGGGCCTTTTTGTTGGGCGGGGAATTATCAGTGCTTCGTGATAGGCTGGCACATATGCCCGTGTGCGAAGAGTAAATGCAACCAATCAATTAGGTCCATTCAGGTTCTACACCGTCTTTGCGGGCATTACACATTGCAGGAGGCATCGTGATAGTCATCTATGGAATCAAAGAACATCTTAATCCGATCAAGGCTCAGCTCTCCGAGGTCATTCACGGATGCATGCAGTCCGTACTCGGTATACCGGAAGACAAGCGGGCTCATCGTTTTATCCCGATGGAACCCGAGGATTTTTATTATCCAGGTGGCAGAACGCCCGCCTATACGGTAATTGAAATCAACATGATGCAGGGCCGAACGCCCGAGACCCAAAAAGCTTTGATCAAGGAGCTCTTCCACAAGATTGAGTCCGTGGTTGGCATCTCACCCGTGGATGTTGAGATCACAATCAAGGAACAACCTCCCCACTGCTGGGGCTTTCGTATTATGACCGGAGATGAGGCACGTGACCTCAAGTACTCGGTCAATGTGTAACAATGTGGTCAAAGCCACCCATTTGCTTCTGGGACTTCACCGCCATTCGAGGACAATTCAAGGCTTTACAGCTAGGTACGGAACGGAATTCCAATGAACCTGAAAAACCACTTTGAACTGCTCGCCACTTACAATCAGTGGATGAACTCAAAGGTCTACGATGCGGCCGCAAAGCTTTCGGCCGATGAACTGGCGAAAGATCGCGGCGCCTTCTTTGGTTCTATTCTGGGAACACTGAACCATATCCTCGTCGGAGATACGATCTGGCTCAAACGTTTTGCTACTCATCCGTCATGTCAGGTCTCGCTCCGAGAAATCGCTACCCTTGATAATCCAACTAGCCTGAACCAAATTCTCTTTGGTGATATTGCGCAATTAACAGAACATCGAACCTGGTTGGATTGGCAGATTATCCATTGGATTTCCGAGTTAACCGAAGACGATCTCGCTGTCACTCTCAGTTATCACAACACCAAAGGGATTCCGGCCAGTAAACGGTTTTCAAGCCTGGTGCTTCATTTCTTCAACCATCAAACCCATCATCGGGGGCAAGTGTCAACTTTGCTCTCCCAGGCAGGGGTGGATATTGGGGCGACTGATCTGTTGGTTCAGATTCCCGAAGAGTCTCAGGCATGACCCATCGCTTCAATTCTGCAGCCTCCCCTGCGGCACCTCAGTCCCGCGAAGGACACCAATCAGGACAACTTGTGCCTGCGTCTGCTCCTCTGGTCAGCATCATCACCCCCACCTTCAACCGTGAGCGCACCATCACGCAAGCGGTCGAGTCTGTGTTGGCCCAATCCTATCCCCACTGGGAGTTGATCATCGTTGATGATGGCTCCCGGGATGGCACCCGTGAGAAGCTGGCCAGTTACCTGGATGATGACCGCATCCACTACCACTTTCAGGAAAACCAGGGCCAGAGCATTGCCCGCAACCTGGCGCTTCAATATGCCCGGGGCGAATTACTGTGTTTTCTGGATTCCGATGACCTATGGGTGCCTAAAAAGCTGGAACGGCAAGTGGCGCTGATGCAGGCTCACCCGGAGGTGGATGTCCTTCACAGTGATGAGATCATGATCGACGAACAGGGCCGGGAGTTGTCCCGCAAGAATATGCGCCGGTACTCGGGCCGGATTGCTCGCCAGATGCTGGTGGACAACAGCGTGAGCATCAACACGGTAATGGCGCGGCGGGAATGTTTCGATGCCATGGGCGGGTTTTCCGGCCGCTACGGCGTTGCCGACGACTACGACATCTGGCTGCGTTTTTCAGCCCGTTTCACCTTCCTGTATGTGCCCGAGTACTGGGGTTATTACCGGGTGATGGCAGACCAGATTTCCAGCGACAAGAAGCGCCGATTTGCCGCGAACGAAGCCATCATTCGTGATTTTATCGAGGAATACGGAAGTACACTCAAGCCCGGTGACATCCGCTGGGGCCTGGCCCGCTTCTATTGCCGGAAAGCCCGTCATTTTGCGACGGTTGGCAAATCTGCGACGGCCTGGCGCGCGGTTGCTCAGGCGTTGCGGTATGCTCCCCTGGATTCGGTGGTATGGCGCACCGTTTATCGGGTGATCTTTCCCCGCCGTGGTGCGAGACCAGATTGACATTGGTAGCCTCCCAAACTGGCTTTCATCAAAAAAGGAATGACCATGAAATGCCCAAAATGCAGAAACACCGACCTGAAACCCACCAAAATTGAGGATGGCCTCCCGGTTATGGGTTGCCCGGACTGTGAGGGTGCCTCGCTGTCATTGCTCTACTATCGCGACTGGGCGGAACGAAATGCACCGGTCGATCAGAGCGAAGCCGTAGACGCGGATGTAACCGTCGAAAACGATGCCAAAACCGCCCTCTCCTGCCCCAAGTGCAGCAAACTGATGACCAAGTACTCGGTATCCAGCGAGCACAAGAACCGTATCGATCTCTGCGCATTCTGTGATGAGGCCTGGCTCGATGGCAGCGAATGGACGTTACTCAAGTCCCTGGAACTGGCACACAAACTTCCCAAGGTTTTCACCGACCAATGGCAGCGAAAGGTTCGGGATGAAAAGATGGAGAGCAAGAAAGTCGAGCGCCTGAAAAAACTGGTTGGAGAAACCGATACCACCAAGGCCGTTGAAATCAAGGATTGGCTGAAGAATCACAACAGAAAGGCCGCTATCGTTCAGTTTATTGCCTCGGAGTGATCGGCTTTTAGCAGGCAACTCTGGATTCCCCTACTCTTGCGGCACCGGCAACTATCCGCGTCGCGTCATAAGGCGGTCGCTCATGGCTAAAGCAATGAACCAAACACGATGGCAAACCCTGATGAGCGCTCTGGGGCTCCCGCCTTCAGCAGCGTGTTATGACACACTCCATGCCGCCTACTCAGAGAAACACCGGTTCTACCATACCGTCGACCACATTGCTGCCATGCTTACCCACTTTGACGGCGTAAAGGAAATCGCTGAAAGGCCGGAAGAGCTGGAGCTGGCCATCTGGTTCCACGATGCCATCTACAAGCCCCTGTCGAAGACTAACGAGCTGGACAGCGCAAACTGGGCACAGGCGTTCCTGACTGCTCACAGTTACGGTAAGGCAGGCATCGAGCGCGTGCACAACCTCATCATGGCCACTATGCACAATGGCAACGTGAAGACGCCGGACGAGCAGCTGATTGTAGATATCGATCTTGCCATTCTGGGCGCCCCGCCCGAGGTGTACGATCAGTTTGAGCGTAACGTACGCAAGGAATACAGGCTGGTGCCCGGGTTTATCTACCGCAAGAAGCGAAAGGAGCTGCTTCGGTCCTTTCTGAGTAGTGGCAGCATTTACAACCTTGAGCTGTTTAAAGAAAGATACGAAGATCAAGCAAAACAGAACCTCCGCAGAGCCATTGGCACGTTGTAGACTGCTCTGCTTAATCAGCGGATAAAAAATTGTGATTGGTTTCTACCGCTCTGGCGCGGGTGAAATCTCCTATCTCTGGTACGCAGTGCCGATTCTGTTATTTGCAAGTTATTGCCTTTACGTCAAGCTGTGCATCAAACGCCAGTGAGTGGCGTCGTGTCGAAAATCTTCAATACCGGCTCGCCCGCAGTCAGTATGGTGAAACTCCAACACCATTGGAGGAGATGAACGATGACTGAACGCGCGAACTATATCGGGCTGGCACCCAGAGCCATGCAGATCCTGTTGGATCAGGAAGCCTATCTCAAAGAGCAGTTCAGCGAATCCAACATCCTGAGCACGGCGTTGTGGGAGCTGCTGAAGCTACGGGTATCGCAGATTAACCAGTGCGCCTTTTGTGTGGATATGCACAGCAAAGATGCCCTGGCCCAGGGCGAAACGATTGAACGATTGATTGGCTTGAGTGCGTGGCGGGATATGCCGATGTACTCAGCCACAGAGCGCGCGGCTCTTGGGTGGGCGGAGCATCTTACCCAGGGCAAGCCGGTGGACGACCACTGCTATGACAAAGCGGCAACGGTCTTTGGCGAAAAAGGGCTGGTTGATGTAACCGTCGCGGTGAACGCCATTAACAGCTGGAACCGGATCGTCAAAACCTTCAAGCCAGAGGTAGGCAGTTATAAACCCAAGTAACCTCCGCAAACCTGCGTTCGACTTTCAGTTGTCCTGTCCATCGGGCCCGCTGTCGGCCTTTGTTCAGGGGCTTTGGTCTGCGACCGTCTCTGAATCGGCAGCGGAACCGGTGGCAAAGCTGCTGCATTCTGAGGCGTGCAGCAGCATCTGGTTTAATCTCGTGGGGGACGTGCGAATTGGGGGTACAATAATTCCTGAAGGGGTTGTTGTGTTGCCGGTTGAGAAGGTGGCCGCCCGGGTATCACTGGCGCCGGGATCAGAGCTCGCGGGGATTCGCTTTCAGCCGGCCATCGGTTATGGCCTGATCCGCCAGCACTTTGGCCGGCCAACGGCGCTGACCGGCGACCCGATACATTTGCCCGGCCTACTTCCGCTCTTCTCCCGCCTCAAAACCTGTCACGACAACGTGAGCCGCGTGGGCACGTTGCAGAGCTGGGCCGAGAACAACTTCCGGCTCACCCGGCTCATTCCCGGCGCACTGCAGCAGGCTCTGGACTGTATGAGAGATGATGCGGAACCGGGCTCGCTCACACAACACCTGGAAATCAGTCAGCGCCATGTGGAACGCCTTTTCAAACACTGGATGGAAATGACGCCCAAGCAGTACCAGCGCATTCTTCGGGTGAAACGGGCCATCAATTACATTCGTGAGCATGGCCAGGTCAACCTGGCTGAAATAGCTCACCAGTTCGGCTTCAGCGACCAGGCCCATATGACCCGGGAGTTTCGTGCGATTGCGCGTATCACGCCGGGCAAGGTGTAATCACTGAAAATGAGGCATGAGGACTGGAATCCCCCTACTCATTTTTCGTAGCCTGTTCTCAGGTTCATATGCAGCCCCCGACCAGTGCAGATCAGCAAACTTGGAGTTGTCTCTTATGAAGGGAATCAAAAGCGCCTGCGCGCTAATCGTCCTCACCTTATTCTCCGCTCTGACTCAAGCTGCCACCGCTGTCGAAATGGCCAGGCAGGCGTATTTCTTGATTGAGCGTGACCCTCTCGATCTTGATCAACGCAATGAAGCGAGTTATCTCATTCAGCGAGCCAACTTGTTGGACGGCGACGAACCATGGGTAGCGGTTGCCCAATCACGCCTGACTCTGGTGAGCGGCTACAAGGTTGGGCAACGACACGATCGTCGCGCCTATGAGGAAACCGCCGTCAGCACGGCAAGGCAACAGGCTGAACGCGCGGTTCGTAACGGGCCGAATCTGGCCATGGCACACGTTCAGTTAGCCATGGTGCTCATTATTCAAGGCGAACTACGTACGGCCTGGGATCATTTGAATACCGCAGACTCACTGGATGAACAGAGCTTCTACCCCTGGTACCTGCGGACGGTTATCGCGATACACCACAAAGACGAAAAATTCGCCGCAGAGGGTTTCAAAGAAATCGAGAGCAGAGCATCCCAGAAGTATCAGAAACGGCTGTTGCTTCAGGAGCGCATGCGGTTGGCCAAGGCTACTAAAAACCTTGAGGAGCGGGATAGGCTGTATCAGGAAATGATCGATCTGGACCCGGACTATGCCTACGCCTGGGGCAATTACGGTTCATTTCTATTGGGCCAGAAGCGTTACCGGGAAGCCGTTCATAACCTGAAGCGAGCCGTAGAGTTGAAACCCTACGGGCTCGCGGTGAGCCAGTTAGCGGAGGCACGCAGGAAGCGGAATCAGGCGTTTTGATTCGTGGCCAGTCTGCTTGCAAACGATGCATGCTAATGTGCAGGCTTTTCTAATCGGCCGACGTAACTTGCGGCGGAACTTAAAACAGAATAGCTTGAACATCTATGGTTAAACCTTGAAAGGAGCTCAATCATGCAAAGGATCGCATCACTCAAATTCGGTTTGCTCGGCCTTACAACGCTGTGCCTGCTTCCAGGCATTACCCAGGCCGGCGGCCCGTCTCCCGAACACTACCTCAAAAACAGCCCGATGGTATTGGAGGTTCGCTATTGCGAATGCCAGGCCACAGAGCCAGGCAAGGCTCCCACCGAATTACGCCCGGCGTTTCTGGAACAATCGCGTCTACTGAAAGTTGACGTAGACCCTGACGGCAAGGGCTTTGTGTCGTCACCTGAAATGACACTGGACTTTGAACTAAGAGCCCTGCCGGAATCCCCCGAGGATTTCATGCTTAGCTTTGCCGGCAATTATGTGGCCGGCCAGCAAAATAGCACCAGCACCGGAGAGGTATTGCTAAAGGACGATCAGTGGCTGAATCTGTTCGGCTCCGAGCATGTAAGAGAAAACAGCACGCAATACGGCGATGTTGCGGTAAGACTTATTTCCGGAGACTTGCAAGCCAGGTAGTAGTGATACACTTGCAGCCCGCCATTAAAGCCCACTTTGAACTGGTTCCACGAGACGCTCATGGTTAAATCGATCGCTTTGGCGGGGCTTATTGTCCTGCTTCTGGCTCTGATTGTTTTTCAGTACGCCATAACCTCTGTGCCCAGCCTTGAGCCACCCATCACCGTGAGTGATGCCCGGCACGTAGATGACAACAACTCCTTGCTGGTGTCGCTCACCGGAAGCGATGGACAACGTTTCACCCTGGGGCTGCGGGGCGATATTGAAGACAAACCGGAGGAAACCGCGCTGTTTTTCATCAGCCGCCCGAACCTGGTGCCCTACGTGTACTGGCCTGGATTCCGCAGTAATGACGAAAAGCGGGTTCTGAATTTGTTGGCTTCTTGGGAAAAAAACCGAAAGGCGCCTTCTGAAGGCGCAGAACATGCGGCGTATCAGATTTATTCAGTGTTAAAGGATCGAAACTAACCCCGAGCTCTAGCCCGGGGTTAACTTAAAGCTCAGGCTTACGAGCAAGAGCCGCAGCAGGTACCGCCCTCACCGTGCCCACCCTTTTTTGGCTCGTCGTTCTGCGTCTCCGCAGTACCACTTGCCTCGACGTGTTCAACGCCATTGCTTTCAGTTTCTGCGTCTTCTTTCTTGAAAATATTCACGAATGACAGGGCCATTTGGACTCCTCGGTTTACTACTGGATTTAACATTCATTTTTTATGAATGTTATTGGGAGACATCCGTTCGGTCAAGCAATTTACACCTCAGGTAACCTCAAATTTGATTCCCGTGCCGGAGCCTCTATACAGAGTCATGCTGAAGACAATACCATCAGGGTTTCCCCAAAGCTCAGGGAACTCGACGGAAGCCGCGCGGATTCCAGGCAGTCTTACCTGGTTCAATTTGTTCAAAGGACGAAGCCACTACTATGAAAACCATAGGCCTCATCGGTGGAATGAGCTGGGAGTCCACCCAAACCTACTATCAGTTGATCAACCAGAAAGTCCGGGACGAGCTGGGCGGGCTGCACTCAGCACGACTGGTTCTCTACAGTGTGGATTTTGCCGAGATCGAAGTCCTGCAACATCAGGGAGACTGGGCGGCGACCGGGGAAATTCTTGGTGCGGCCGGCAAGGCGTTGGCTGCGGCAGGGGCCGATTTCTTTGTGTTGTGCACGAACACCATGCACAAAGTGGCAGATAGTATTGAGAAGGCTTCTGGCCTGCCCATGCTGCACATTGCCGATGCGACAGCTGATGCGCTTAATCGCGATGGGATCGATTGTGTCGGCCTTCTCGGCACAAAATTCACCATGGAACAGGCATTCTACAAGGGGCGCCTGGAGAACCGGGGCATTCGCGTTCTGGTGCCGGATGATGCCCAGAGGGCATTGGTGCATACCGTCATTTATGACGAGCTTTGCCGTGGGATTATCCGCGAACCTTCCAAGCAGGGCTATCTGCAGGTGCTGGACTCGCTGGCCGCACGGGGAGCGCAAGGTATAATACTGGGTTGTACCGAAATCGGCTTATTGGTGCAGCAGGCTGATACTGCCATTTCGCTTTACGACACCACCCGCATCCACGCTGAGCAAGCCGTGGCGCACGCGTTAGCGTGACCAGCGCAGCCATTTCAGCCGCCACAGTTTAGCTCCTCATTCACTTGGTGATGGTTTTAACACGTTCTATGAAAAGCTGGCTGCTTCTTGGTCTGGCCATTGTGGCCGAAGTGATTGCTACCTCGGCCCTGAAATCCAGTGACGGATTCACCCGCCTGCTGCCAAGTGTTGTGGTGGTGATCGGGTACAGTGTGGCCTTCTATTTTCTGGCGCTGGCCATCAAGGTGATTCCAGTGGGGATTGCCTATGCCGTCTGGGCCGGGCTGGGCATTGTATTAATTTCGCTCATTGGTTGGTTACTGCTCGGTCAAAAGCTGGATTTTCCTGCGGTTGTCGGTATGCTGCTGATTGTAGCCGGCGTATTGGTTATCAACCTGCTTTCCAACACAGGTGCACACTGAACCGACATGAGTACCGTAACTTCGATCACTATTCGTAAATACCGGATTCAGGATCTGAGCCCGGTGGTTCGCCTATTCACCGATTCCGTGCACGAGCTAACGGCAGGTGCCTACGACGAAACCCAGCGTTATGCCTGGGCTTCACGCACGCCACATCTGGATACCTGGCGCGAGCGCCTGGAGTCTCTGGAGACCCTGGTGGCAGAAGAAGGCTCAGATCTCGCCGGTTTCATTTCCTATGAAAAAGATGGCCATATTGATCTGGTATTCACCGCCCCGAACTATGCCCGTCGCGGCATTGCTTCTGCCCTTTATCACGAGGCGGAACAACAGCTGAAAGACTTGGGCGTAACAGAACTCAAGACCGAGGCCAGCGTGGTCGCCCGGCCCTTCTTCGAGCGCCACGGTTTTGAGGTGGTGGATGAGCAGCGAGTCACGGTGCGTGGCGCCCAGTTCCTGCGGTACCTGATGCGTAAATCTCTGTAGACCAACCTTCACCCTGTCCTGATATTGCAAATCGCACCTCACACCGGGGTGCGGCCGCCCCCTTCTTGATGTCGATCAATATCTCTCTGAACGCCTGTTCATAGGATGCCTGAGGAAGCAAAACAATAATCAGGACTTCAGGAGATGTACCGATGACTTTCTGGCCGTGGAGTAAAGAGCTTGAAGTGGGAATCGGAGAGATTGATGAACAGCACCGATGGCTGGTGGATAAAACCAATCAGTTACATGCCGCTCTGGAGGCGGGTGCTGATAAAAACGAGCTAGGGGAGATTCTGGAATCCCTGATGGATTACACAATGAACCACTTCATTGTAGAGGAAGATCTTTTCCTGAGGCTGGGCTATCCGGAATCCGACGCCCATAAAGCCGAGCACGATCAGTTCACCAGCAAGGTGATGGGGCTTATCGACCAGCACGAGAATGGCGAAGCCGCCGGTGGTGAAGCCCTGGCATTGCTCAAAGACTGGCTAACGCACCACATCCTTAAAGTGGATAAAGCCTACGTGGAGCACTTTCGCGCTCATGGCGTAGGCTGAGAAACGCAATCCCGCCAACCTGGGCTCAAGCGGCCTCTTCGGCCAGAGTCCGCACCCGCTCAAAGTCCTCCTCGGTAAACACACCATTCACGCCCGATATGGCGGCCAGCTCCATGCCGTGCTTGAGCCCGAGCTTGTAGATCTCCCGCACCTTCTCCCATTCAATGTTTCGGCCGAGAGTGAAGTTCTCGAATCTTGCTTCCAGCGCCAGCACAATCGTCTCCGCCAGACAGGCGTAGGCGATGCCCCGGGGCAAGCCGATGTCCTTCATGCGTACGTCTCCCGGTAGCTGGATTTCCCCGGATTCGATTACCAGCACATCCGGCCGCTTCGCCACATCTTCCGCCGGAATATCCAACGGCCGCGCCACGTCGGTGATCACACAGCCTGGCTTTACCTGCATGATATCCAGGATGCGTTTACCGGCCCCGGACGTAGCGGTAACCACCATATCCATTTCTGAAAGATCCCGATCCGTGGTGGCAGAGACGTGAACGATGGCCCCCGGTGTTTTCAGTTCGATGCTTTCCTTCAGTGCCAGTAACTTCGCCGCCTCCGGAGCAACCATGTAGATTTCATCCACGGCTTTTGCCAGCAGGCGCGCGCACACGGAACCAATGGCGCCTGTGGCCCCGACCACCATCGCCTTACCCGCCATTTTTCCGCTCTTGCCAATACTCACGCGGCCGACTTTTTTGGCGGCATCGTGGGCGGCCCAGAGCGCGCCCGAGGCACTGTAGCTGTTACCCGTAGTGATCGGTAAAGGAGCGCGTTTGGCCACGGTGATGCCGGCGTCACCAACCACTTTGGTGAAGGCACCCAGTCCCATAATCTGGGCCCCAAGTTTCTTGGCCAGTTTTGCCGCCGCCAACAACCGGCTGTAGGTAAACTCCGGGCTGTGGGCCATGATTTCCTTGGGGGTGCCACCTACGGTGATCAACCAACCCTCGGCTTCGTCTCCGGTAGGGGATTTGATGCCGCTTACCTTGGAGTAAATGAAAGGCGGTGTGTAAGCCACAGCTTTTTCCACCAGGTTCATCACGGTGGGTGGTGAAACATTGGCAATCCAGTCCAGCGGTGGGGTTTTGGTCAGGTACTGCTGAGACAACGGATGAATCACGAAGGCGAAACGGTTTACCCTCCGGTAACCGTTGGGGTACAGAATCCGCGGCTCAATTCCCAGGGCCTGAATAACATCCAGGAAGTCGCCTGCACCCAGCTGCTCCGGCGTGCGGGACAAGGCCGCACTAATCATCGCCTCCATCACATTCACGCCCACGGGTCGACCTTCCAACCAAGGGCTGTAGTCCACCACCATGGCGACTTTCCGGGAGCGAAACCAGTCCAGGGCAGACTCCGTAACCCGGGAAGTGATCACGGTTTTACCGTCCAGCTCTTTCTCCGAGAAGGCCTCCAGATCGCCCATGGCACCAACAATCACATGAGAATCCTTCACCGACTCATGCAACGAGCCACGAATGAGCTTTTCGCCCATGCGGTAAATCGGTGTTTTGTGAAGCGCTTCAATGAGCTTGACCGCTGCCGGGCGGAAGGTCACCGGGGCTGTTAACGAGGTATAGGTTTCCAGCTGGCGCAGGGAGGTAAGCAATCTCGGTACGCCGAAATCCAGATAGGGATCGGCAAAAAACAGGTTGTCGGTGTGTTCAGACAACGCCTTGGCAATTCGGTAGCCGGCCTGGCCGTTCAGAAACAGTACCCGGGCGTTGTCAAAAAAGTGCCCCAGCTCTGTCTGCGTATGGCGCACCGCCCATTCCTGCAAGATACCCCGGAGGCCGGCACCGGTCGTCACCGGCTTGTCGGGAACGCAGGCTTCCAGGCGGGCAGTGTCCGGATGTTCCAGCTGTTCACAGCCCACCTGGTAGTGATCATGAATCATGCTCAGGCCAATGGCATCGGCCTCCCCGCAAACGGAATCCAGCACCGCCTCAGCACGCTCCAGGTTGCCATCCGTGCCTACCCGAATGATTCGGAATGGTTGTTTCAGAAACGTGGTTTCCAGTTCGTAATCGTATTCCGATGATCCCTGGCTGACACTAACGACCGTTTTCATGGCGGGGGCATCCTTGTTGTTTTGTTATGCAATCAGTTTAGAAGATGGAGCGCTCAGCTGCTTTAGCTCAGATCAAATAGCAGGCACAAAATAACCGGCTAAACTCATGCTGTGTCGAATTCTCAACCCCCAGTCCGATTCAGGGAGGCTCCATGACCATTCAGGAAGAACTTAACGCCACCATTGCCGATCTCGTGCAACCGGGCAAAGGCATTCTGGCCGCAGACGAAAGCTCCCCTACCATTGCAAAACGCTTCAAGGCTGTCGGCGTGGAATCCACAGAAACCACGCGGCGTGAATACCGCAGCATTATTTTCTCCACGCCCGGCCTTGGCGAACACATCAGCGGCGTGATTCTTTACGAAGAAACCCTGGAACAACTGAGCCTGGAAGACGTTGCTATTCCCAAGCTCCTTGCCAGCCAGGGCATGGTGCCGGGTATCAAGGTCGATCAGGGCAAGGGGCCTCTGGTGAATGCTCCTGGTGACGAGATTACCTACGGGCTGGATAGCCTGGCTGCCCGGCTTGAACACTACAAGTCCATGGGTGCCCGCTTCGCCAAGTGGCGGGATGTGTTTCATATCTCGGACACTCTGCCCTCGTTCCAGGCCATCAAGTCCAACGCCGAGGTGCTGGCCCGCTATGCCGCCGTGTGCCAGTCGATGGGTATTGTGCCGATCGTGGAGCCGGAGGTACTGATTGACGGAAATCACACCATCGAGCGGGCTGCAGAGGTGAGCGAAGACGTATTGCTGGAAGTCTTCAAGGCCCTGCATCGGCACCGGGTGAACCTGGAATGCATGGTGCTGAAGCCCAGCATGGTGACACCGGGCAAGGAATCCGGCAAAGCCACGCCTGAACAGGTTGCCGAAGCGACACTGAGCGTCTTCCGGCGAGTGGTGCCAGCGGCCGTCCCCGGGATATTTTTTCTCTCCGGAGGCCAGACACCTGAAGAATCCACCGAGAACCTCAATGCTCTGAACAGCATGGGCTACCATCCCTGGGAGCTGAGTTTCTCCTACGGCCGGGCCCTGCAGGAACCCGCGCAGAAAGCCTGGGCGGGCAAACTTGAAAACGCCGATGCAGCGCAGGCGGCCATGAAAAAACGGGCCAGGCTCAATGGCCTGGCCCGTTCCGGCAGTTACTCTCCAGAGCTGGAGAGCTCTGACTAAAGCGCTTCAGTTACAGCCGCTCATGCAACCGGCCGCACCATTGAATGCCATGGTGCGGCCACTTAGGGGCACGTGTACGGCCGCAGACACCAGTTCGGTGAACCGGGCCGTGCGCGTGCCGGCTACGACCTTGCCGTTCTCGGTAGCGGCTTCATTGGCGTGCGAGGCGATCACCGCAGCCGGGCTGATCAGGTCGTTGATCACATAGGCCGCTTCCGTGGGCCCGGTGGTAAAGGTATCACCAATGTTTATAACCACCAGCTGCGCGCCGTAGTGCTCCTTCACTACCAGCTTCTGCTCTGCCGTAATGCCCGTGTCGCCAGACAAATATACAACGAGCCCGTTAGAGAATGTCAGCACATAGCCAGTTGGTGGCCCAACACTGGCACTGACACCGGCAGCGGCCAGGTAATCCGCCAGCGGGCCGGTCAGAAACGACGGCGAAACACCGTTGCTGTGTACGGCCGGAACCGTGGTAATGGAGACGCCACCAACGTCCCGACTCCCGCCAAAACGAACCAGAAGTGACTTACCGGGATCACCGCCGCCCTCTTTCAGCTTGGCGGCGAAGAACGCGGGCATCTCGCTGCCAGTGACGATGGTTGAATTCTTTTTCAAGGCGATATCAACGGTATTGGACTGGGGCAAGCTGGAAACCGAGGTCTCCGGATTGCCGCAGCTGCCCTGATTGGTTTTGTCGATTCGCTGGTCGCCTACGTGGTCCCCATGCATGTGGGACACCAGGATAACGTCGATATTACCCAGGCGTGGGTCGTCCGGGCCGGCCACCGTGCGGCCGGCATCGTACAGAATGCGGGTGCCGTTCGGGTCTTCAAAGATCAGTGCGCGATCTCGGCTACAGAATTCACCGTCGTGACTGCCCAATGGCGTAACTTTGACCACAGCGTCGTCGGCCTGGGCTGACGTTGCCACAGAAAGCCCTGCCGCCAAGGCCAGGCCAAGGGCCATCTGGCGTTTCATTGTTTTCATCGTGCCATCCCTCTCGTTTTTCAAAACCGAAAAGATTTACGACAACCACACTGATTCGTACCAGTGTAGTCGAGAGGGGAAAACACGGGGGGTGAGTCAGGCAGCGTTGGTGCGCGGGGTGGGTAAGTCTACCGGCTGGCCCAGGCAAGCCAGCATGGGCGCCACGTCCCGGAGCTTCCGAGCCTGGGGCCAAAGCGCCTCGGCTTCGGCAAAGCCCTGGCGCAGGTAATTGAGCCATTGCTTGATCCGGCCGGTCACATATTTGTCTTCCAGGCGGGTTTGCAGGGCGGCCGCGTATTCCCGCACCAGCACGACAGCCTCTGCCCAGCTCATGGGGTCCCGTGTTTCACCGCTCTGGGAGGCCTTGATCTGGGCCGCCAGGTCTGGCCTGGCGATCAGGCCACGGCCGATCATTACATCGTCGCAGCCGGAGACTTTCCGGCAGCGCCAGTAGTCTTCCACGGTCCAGATTTCGCCATTGGCAATCACATGGCTGTTCACGGCTTCGCGTACCCTGGCGATTTCTTCCCAGTAGGCGGGCGGCTTGTAGCCATCTACTTTGCTGCGGGCGTGAATCACGATTTCCGAGGCCCCGGCGGCTTCCAACGCCTGGCCACAGGCCACACCCATGGAACGGTCGTCATAGCCCAGGCGCATCTTGGCGGTTACCGGAATATCCGCAGGCACGGCTTTGCGAACGGCCGCAGTGATTTCATACATCAGCTCCGGTTCGCGCATTAGCACGCAACCACCTTTGTGTTTGTTCACGGTCTTGGCCGGGCAGCCGAAATTGATGTCCACCTGCCCTGCTCCAAGCTCGGCAGCCTTGGCACCGTGACGGCCCATCATGTCGGCGTTGGAGCCCAGCAGTTGAACGGCCACGGGTGTACCTACTTCTGTGAGCGCACCGTTGTGCAGCTCCGGAGCGTACTTGTAGAAAATCCGGGGCGGCAACATGCCGTGGGTCACGCGAATAAATTCCGTCACGCACCGGTCAATCCCACCGACCTTGGTCAGGGTTTCACGAATGGGTGCGTCGACCAGCCCTTCCATCGGGGCAAGGATGATTCGCATGAAGGCTCCAGAAACTGAGAGAAGTGAATCAGAGTGCGGCTGATCAAAAATCAGGCGGAGCGGATTGTAAGGAATTCGGGGGGAAATAGGTAGCCGGGCATCCCGAAACAGGATGCCCGGCTTATCACTACAGATTTACTTCTTCACGTCGAAGCGGTCATTGTTCATGACCTTGGCCCAGGCGGCAACGAAGTCGTTCACGAACTTCTCCTGGTTGTCGTCCTGAGCGTACACCTCGGCGTAGGAACGCAGGATGGAGTTGGAGCCAAACACCAGGTCTACACGGCTAGCCGTCCACTTGGTGCTACCACTTTTGCGATCCACGATGTCGTAGACATTGTTGCCCTTCGGCACCCAACGGTACGACATGTCGGTCAGGTTCACGAAGAAGTCGTTGGTGAGCTGGCCCTCGCGATCGGTGAACACACCGTGCTTGGTGCCACCGTGGTTGGTACCAAGTACTCGCATACCACCGACCAGTACAGTCATTTCCGGTGCGGTCAGGCCCATCAGCTGCGCCCGATCCAGCAGCATTTCTTCCGGTTTGACCACGTACTCCTTCTTCTGCCAGTTACGGAAGCCATCCGCCAGCGGCTCCAGCGGCTCAAAAGATTCCGCATCCGTCATCTCATCGGTGGCATCGCCACGACCTTTCAGGAAAGGCACGTGTACCGGATAACCTGCCGCTCTGGCAGCCTTTTCGATACCCAGATTACCGCCAAGCACAATGACATCGGCAATGCTGGCACCGGTATCAGCGGAGATCTTTTCGTAAACCTTCAGCACCTTGGCCAGACGCTGGGGCTCGTTGCCTTCCCAGTCCTTCTGGGGGGCCAGGCGAATACGGGCACCATTGGCACCACCGCGCATGTCAGAGCCACGGAAAGTACGGGCGCTGTCCCAGGCCGTTGTGATCAGCTCGTTAAGGGTCAGTCCGGCTTCGTCGATCTTCTCTTTGACCACTTCCTCGATATAGTTGGTCTCGCCCTGGGGAATCGGATCCTGCCAGATCAGATCTTCGGCCGGCACATCCGGGCCGATGTAGCGGGATTTCGGCCCCATATCCCGGTGGGTCAGCTTGAACCAGGCGCGGGCGAAGCAGTCCTTGAAGTACTCCGGGTCCTTCATGAACTTTTCACAGATCGGCCGGAAAGTCGGGTGCATCTTCATGGCCATATCCGCATCGGTCATGATCGGATTGTGGCGCTTGGAAGGATCCGTAGCGTCTACCGGCTTGTGCTCTTCCTTGATATCAATCGGTTCCCACTGGTTGGCACCGGCTGGGCTCTTTTTCAGCTCCCACTCGTAGCCAAACAGCAACTCGAAGTAACCCATGTCAAACTGGGTCGGGTTAGTAGTCCAGGCACCTTCAATACCGGAAGTGATGGCGTTAGCCGCTTTTCCACCCATATTCGGATTGTGCCAGCCCAGGCCCTGCTCGTGCACATCGGCACCTTCAGGCTCGGGGCCAAGGGCGCCGGCATCACCATTACCGTGGGTCTTGCCAACGGTATGCCCACCGGCTGTCAGTGCTGCCGTTTCTTCCGCATTCATCGCCATACGGGCGAAGGTTTCCAGCACCTGGTCACCGGACTTGATCGGATCGGATACGCCGTTAACGCCCTCAGGGTTTACGTAAATTAGACCCATCTGTACCGCTGCCAGCGGATTTTCCATGGTGTCTGGCTTCTCTACGTTCTCATAACGTTCGTCGGAAGGTGCCAGCCACTCCTTCTCAGCACCCCAGTAGATATCTTTCTCCGGATGCCAGATGTCTGCCCGGCCGTACGAGAAACCGAAAGTCTTGAAGCCCATGGATTCATAGGCAATGTTGCCGGCCAGGATAAACAGATCGGCCCAGCTCACCTTGTTGCCATACTTCTTCTTCAAGGGCCAAAGAAGTCTGCGGGCCTTGTCGAGGTTGCCGTTATCAGGCCAGGAATTCAGAGGAGCGAAGCGCTGGTTACCGGTACCACCGCCGCCACGTCCATCGGCCAGTCGGTATGTGCCTGCGGCGTGCCAGGCAAGCCGGATCATCAAACCACCGTAATGCCCCCAGTCAGCCGGCCACCAGTCCTGGCTGTTAGTCATCAAGTCGTGCATGTCTTTTTCGAGGGCTTCGTAGTCGAGTTTCCTGACCTCTTCGCGATAATCGAAGTCTTCCCCCATGGGGTTGGTCTTGTGGTCGTGCTGGTGCAGGATGTCCAGGTTCAGGGCCTCAGGCCACCAGTTGGTATTGTCCTGGGCGTGGGCGGTACTACCGCCGTGCACAACCGGGCACTTACCACCAGAATTCGTCTCACTCATCGTACTCTCCTGCTTCTGCGTCATTGGCAAAAAGGCGTCTATTATTCAAGAGCAACTATCAATATAGATCATTCACAGTTGGCTGCTTGAATGTTTCCTACCGCCAGAATAGTGAAGGACTATCGACTCTCCCGCTTCACTGGCAAATCTGTAACTCACTGGGCAATCGCATAATTCCCGCAGTAATCCGCCAGAATTCCCAGAGAGTCACTCCATGCTACCGATGTGAGATAGGACAACGCTGACATAGGGCAACTCCTGTGTTAACGAGAACACCGTTACCTTACCGCCGACGCCATCAAGAGGAACAATTAATTAAAAATAAATTTACGAGAGCTTTTATTTATCGACTAAAGGCGCTCGATAGAGGTGAACTTTCCGGCATCGTCAAACAGGATGCGGAAGCTGCCACGTACGCCGTCGTTGAGGAAAAAACGGGAGAGAATACGGGCCGGGAAGCGGACAGAACGTCCGTCCCGGGCCGTGGTGTGAACATCGGTGGCCACGCCCTGATAGAGCTTGATCCACTCATCAGGGCTGATGCTGATGTCCACAATGATCTGCTGCATTGGCGATGCCTGGCTCAGTTGGCCAGTTCAAGCAGCAGACGGTTCAGGCGGCTTACGTAGGCGCCCGGGTCTTTCAACTGTTCACCGCTGGCCAGGGTGGCCTGGTCGAACAGAACGGCAGACAGCTCCTTGAAGCGCTGTTCGCCCTGCTCGGTTTCCAGTCGCTGTACCAGCGGATGATCCACGTTGATTTCAAAGATCGGCTTGCTCTCCGGCACTTTCTGGCCTGCAGCTTCCATAATCTTCTTCATCTGGGCACCCATATCGAACTGGCCCACCACCAGGCACGCCGGCGAATCGGTCAGGCGGTTGGTTACCCGTACTTCCTGCACCTGATCTTCCAGAGCGGTCTTGATGCGCTCCAGCAGATCCTTGTGCTCTTTGGCGGCTTCTTCCTGGTGCTTCTTGTCTTCCTCGGTTTCTACCTCGCCCAGGTCCAGGTCACCACGTGCGACATCCTGGAACTGCTTGCCGTCGTATTCGTTCAGGTAACCCATCATCCACTCATCGATACGATCAGACAGGATGAGCACCTCGATGCCCTTCTTGCGGAATACTTCCAGGTGCGGACTACTCTTGGCCGCAGCAAAATTGTCACCGGTGATGTAGTAGATCTTGTTCTGGCCTTCCTTCATCCGGCTGATGTAATCATCCAGAGACACGTTCTGGGTGGCTTCACCGGTATGGGTAGTGGCAAAACGCAGCAGGCCGGCAATCTTTTCGCGATTGCTGAAGTCTTCTGCCGGGCCTTCTTTCAGCACAGTGCCGAACTCATCCCAGAAGCCCTGGTACTCATCGCTGTCTTTCTTGGCCAGCTTGGACAGCATGTCCAGCACCCGCTTGGTCATGGCGGTGCGGATGCTCTCCACGGTGCTGTCGTTCTGCAGGATTTCCCGCGATACGTTCAGGGACAGATCGTTGGAATCGATCACGCCCTTGGCGAACCGCAGGTACAGCGGCAGGAACTGCTCGGCGTCGTCCATGATGAACACGCGCTGCACGTACAGTTTCAGGCCACGGGGCGCTTCCCGGTTGTACAGGTCGAACGGCGCGCGCTTGGGGATGTACAGCAGGCTGGTGTAGTCCAGCTTGCCTTCTACCTTATTGTGGGACCAGGTCAGCGGGTCTTCAAAATCGTGGGCGATGTGTTTGTAGAACTCCTTGTACTCTTCGTCTTTGATCTCAGTACGAGGCAATGTCCACAGGGCGGTGGCATCGTTTACCGTCTCTTCTTCGCCCTTCTTGTCCTCTTCTTCCGATTCGGACTTCATTACCACCGGGAATGAGATGTGGTCAGAGTACTTCTTCACCAGGCTGCGCAGCTTCCAGCCATCGGCAAACTCTTTATCCTCGGATTTCAGGTGCAGCACGATTTCGGTACCACGCTGCTCACGAGTCGCCGGCTCGATGGTGAACTCGCCATCGCCCTTGGATTCCCAGTGCACGCCGTTGTCGGCAGGCTCGCCCGCCTTGCGGGTGAATACTTCCACTTTGTCCGCCACGATGAACGCGGAGTAGAAACCAACACCGAACTGACCGATCAGCTTGCTGTCTTTTTTCTCGTCGCCAGACAGTTGCTTGAGGAACTCGGCGGTGCCGGACTTGGCGATGGTGCCCAGGTTGGCGATCACATCGTCACGGGTCATACCGATGCCGTTGTCGGCGATGGTGATGGTGCCGGCATCTTTATCGTAATCCAGGCGAATCTTGAGATCCGAATCGCCTTCAAACAGCTTGTCGTCTTTCAGGGCAGCGAAGCGCAGTTTGTCTTCGGCGTCTGAGGCGTTAGAGATAAGCTCACGAAGGAAGATCTCTTTGTTCGAGTACAGAGAGTGGATCATCAGGTGAAGCAGTTGCTTCACTTCAGTCTGGAATCCCAGGGTCTCTTTGTTGGCTTCTACCGTCATGGCTGGTTTGGTCTCCTGCTGTGTCACAAATAAAGAAACAGTTTTATGAGCAAGAGAGTGGGGGTTGGCCGGAGTATTTCAACCCCGGCGAGCACCCAAAATCAGTCTTCGAGCAGGAAGTGAGCGCGGGCGGTAGCGATGGGCTGGGAGCGAGACTTCTGCCAGGCGGAGATCATCACATTGGCCACGCGGTTACCCTGGCGGGTAAGCCGGCACTCGGCGTACGTTTCCCGGTTCAGGCCGGCCCGAAGATAGTCGAGGGAGAAATCGACAATTCGGGGCATGCGGAAGGTGTCCTGGGACATAATCAGATAAATAGCCGCAGACATTTCCATAAAACCACCAATCACACCGCCATGAATGGCAGGCAGGATCGGATTGCCCAGGTTCTCTTCCTTTGCGGGCAGGCGGAAGATCAGGTCATCACCAAATCGGTCGCACTGCAGGCCAATCCAGCTGGCGTACGGGATACTCTCCATCATGCGCGAGAAGTCGCCGGTTTCCTGGGTGTAGCGCAGAATTTCCGGGTCGGTCATTCCTCACCTCCGGTGATCAGGTCGCGATAGGATTTCGGCGTGGCTTCTTTGCCAATGCGCATGAAGGTGCCCACGCAATTGGCGATGGTTTCACCCCCCTCCTGATAGGCCTCGCAGCGCGTAAAGATGATGTTACGGGTGATCTTGTAGGTCTCTGCCCTCGCGTACACCGGCTTCCGGGGCTCCGCCGGGCGCATGTAATCCACTCTGAGATCCAGGGTCGGACACAGCTCAAATTCGTCCAGACCACAGATCATTACCGAGCCGGAGGCGGTGTCCATCAGGGTCGTGATAGCGCCACCATGGATAACTCCAGTGTCCGGGTTGCCAATAATCCTGTCGCTGTAAGGCAGCTCCATAACCAGATAGCCTTCACCCGCCTCCGTTGCGTTCAGACCCAGTTCCCTTGCCTGGTTGAGCGTACTGATAAACCGGTTAACCCGGTTTATTCGGGTTTCATCATTCATTCAGGGCTGTCCTGCAGATCAGTTCTTGGATTTTACGTCCGCATCGGCACGGGCGGGTATGGCTTCTTCGAAGACCTTGCCGTCGCGCAGGGCGGATAATGCATCTGAGTGGAATTCTCGGCGGTAGAGTACGTACACCACCAGGGTTGAGGCAGCCATAAAGGCCACCGGATGAATGAACCAGGCCACCACAGCCAGGGCATAGTAGTAAGAACGCAAGCCAAGGTTAAACGCGTCGCCGGCCAGGTTACAGATGTTGCCGGCGCTGCGGGCAAAGGCCTCTCTCGCTGCCGGACTGGTTTTGCTGTCGTCTGGTAGCGGCGCGCTGCCAATCATGACGGCCACGAAATTGTACATTCTCATGGACCAGGTGAACTTGAAAAACGCGTAAATAAAGACCACCAGCAGCACCACCAATCGCAATTCCCAGATTTCACGACTGGGCACAGCGGAAAATGGCATGGTGGCGAAAATTTCCATGGCCTCGCTGGTATAGCCGAGGGCGGTGATAATACCGGCGAGAATCAGCAGACAGCTGGACGCAAAAAACGCTCCGTTGCGTTCCAGGTTACCGACAACCGAGGCGTCTGAAATACGGTTTTCACGCTTGAGCATGACCCGCATCCAGTCTTCCCGGTATAGATCGAGGGTGTTCGACAGACACGAGCGAGAGTTGGCGCGATTGCGCGAATACCAGGTGTACCCTCCCCAGCAGACAAAAAACCAGATCAGTGCCAGAAATTCCAGATAGTAGCTCATTGGGTGGTTAAAAAGCCTGGATTGGGGAGGTAAATAGGGCGAAAACTTACGTTATGATACGCCAAGGGGAGCGCGCCGACCACTGTCTGTCGGGCGGTGCCGACGTCGGAAACCGGTCTGTGCTATAAACTTACCCCAACGTTAAGGAGACTTAAGTGAGACCCGGAATGTTGACCAGATATATCGCGATAGCGGCAATCGCCCTCACACTGACAGGGCTGGGTGGGTGTTCTGTGAACCCGGTAACCGGAGAGAAGCAGCTGTCTCTGATTTCAGAGAACCAGGAGCTGGCAATGGGGGCGGAACAGTACACACCCACGCAACAGACTCAGGGCGGCCGCTTCTATATTGATCCGGAGCTGTCCATTTATGTGCGTGATGTTGGCCAGAAGCTGGCTCGCGTGAGTGACCGACCAGACCTTCCCTATGAATTTGTCGTGCTCAATAACAGCGTGCCCAATGCCTGGGCCCTGCCTGGCGGAAAGATTGCCATCAACCGGGGCCTGCTGGTGGAGCTGGAGGATGAGGCCCAGCTGGCATCGGTGCTGGGCCATGAGATTGTCCATGCCGCGGCTCGCCACAGCGTACAGCGCATGCAACAGGGCATGCTGATCAGCGCAGGCGTGGCCGGGCTGGGCTTCGCCCTTTCAGACAACGAGTGGGCCGGGTTGATCATGGGCGGTGCGGCTCTGGGTGCACAGCTGGCCCTGGCCCAGTACAGCCAAGGGGACGAGTTGGAATCCGATGCCTACGGTATCCGATACATGAAAGAAGCCGGCTATGATCCACAAGCCGCCGTAGAGCTCCAACAGCTGTTTCTGAAGCTATCGGAAGGCCGACAGAGCGGATGGCTGGATGGCCTGTTCGCCACTCACCCTCCCTCTGCCAAGCGGGTTCAGGAAAACCAGGAGCTGGTTCAGAAGATCGGTGCCGGCGGTTATCGCGGCCGGGACGTTTACCAGCATCGTATCGCCAAGCTCAAGGAACTTCAGCCGGCCTACGATGCCCATGATGAAGCGATGAAGCTGGCGTCGGAAGGCAAGTTCGAAGCCGCACTCGATCAGGTCAACAAGGCCATCAAGCTGGAGCCCCGGGAGGCCATGTTCTTTGCCCTGCGCGGCCGGATCTATCGCGGCATGGAGCAGCCGGAGAAGGCCAAGGCCGACTTCGACAAGGCCGTGTCGCTTTATCCGGAGATGTTCCAGTATCAGCTGTACAGCGGTTTGAACGAACTGGAGCTGAACAACCTTGGCAAGGCAAAAAGCCATCTGGAGAAAGCCAATCAGGTGGTACCCACTTCCATTGCCTATCTCCGCCTGGGTGATATCGCGCGGCAACAGGGCCAACGCAGGGAGGCAGCAGCCTATTACTCCACCGCCGCTGAGGCCGGTGGTGATGTGGGGGCTGAAGCTCAGCGCAAGCTGGCCGAACTCAACGAATAGCTGTTTGCAGTGTCAAAAAAAGCCGGGCGCCAATACGCCCGGTTTTTTTATGGTTGTCACATTTGCTGACCTGACACAAAAACCGCGTCAACGATTGCATTGACTTCTAGAGCAATAACTCTAAAAATCAGATTAACCAACAACAATCGGATGGCGACCATGATCGTAAAACGACTTCAGCCAATGATGTCCCACGCACGACGCAGCTATGTTGAGCTGATGTTCCAGGTGATGGGGCGCGCACTGCAGGCAATCAGCGAGGTGGATGAAGCCACCCGAAACGAAACCTGCGAACTGCCGGAGGGCTTCCTGTTCGAGATGCAGGTTATGCCCAACGGGCCAAAACTCATCGTTGAGCACACCGGCAACGGTAAATTGCTCTTCCACGGGGATGAGGCTCCACGCCCCGTTGACCTCTCGATCCAGTTCAAGCATATCGCCCATGCCTTCCTGGTACTGTCGTTTCAGGAGAAGACCTCCGTTGCCTTTGCCAACGACCGCATGCTGGTGGATGGGGATGTGAGTTACGCGGTGCGGATGACCCGGGTTCTCAACCGACTGGAATCCTTCATCCTGCCCAAGTTGATTGCCGAGCGGGCAGTCAAGGAATATCCGGCAACCATCAAATTGCCTGAAAAACTCATCAGTGCCGCCCGCATTTATCTGAAAGTCGCCACCCAATTTGTCGAGACAGTGAGAGCATAATGACCAACAAATACTACGAGTTCTTCTGCCCGGTAAAAGTGATTGCCGGTAAAGCCGCGCTGGAACACATTCCCTACGAACTGACAGGGCTGGCAGCCAAGCGGCCCATGATTGTGACTGACAAAGGGGTGCGCGCGGCGGGCTTGCTCGACCCTGTGATTGCCGCTTGCGAAGAAAGCGGGCTGGAAATTGTCTCCATCTACGACGATGTACCGCCGGATTCCTCCACCTCGGTGGTGAAAGACATTGCCGGCGTTTACCGTAAGGAAAAGTGCGACTCGATCATTGCTGTCGGCGGCGGCTCCGCCATTGATACCGGCAAGGCGGTGAATATTCTGGTGTCCGAAGGCGGTGATGATATTGCCAAATACAGTGGTGCCGGTGTTCTCAAGCATCCGCTCAAGCCGTTCTTTGTGGTGCCTACCACCGCGGGTACTGGTTCCGAAGTGACCTCGGTGGCGGTCATCACCGATGAGAAAAAAGGCGTAAAACTGCCGTTTACCTCATCATTCCTACTGCCGAACGCGGCCATCATCGACCCGCGTATGACCTTGACCCTGCCGCCCCACATTACGGCAGCCACCGCCATGGACGCCCTCACCCACGCTACCGAAGCGTTCACCTGCATGGCCAAGAACCCCTTGAGCGACGCCTATGCCACGGCGGCCATCAAGAAGGTGAGCCAGTCCCTGCTTGCGGTCATGGATAACCCGAAAGACAGTGATGGCCGGCTGGAACTGGCCCAGGCTTCCACCATGGCGGGCATTGCCTTCTCCAACTCCATGGTAGGCCTGGTGCATTCTCTGGGCCACGCTACCGGAGCCATCTGCCACCTGCCCCACGGACTGTGCATGAGCCTGTACCTGCCCTATGTGCTTGAGTTCAACCTTGAGAGCATTCGGGAGCCTTTGGGCGAGTTGCTGCTGTACCTGGAAGGTCCGGACGTCTACTCCGCCACCCCTGCGAGCCGACGTGCCGAGGCCAGTATTTCAGCCATTCGAAAACTGCGGGATGCCCTCTACAAGCGCTGCGAACTGCCCCGTACGTTGAAAGAAACCGGCAAAGTACTGGAAAATCAGCTGGAAAGCATTGCCAAGCTGGCCCTGGACGACGGCTCGATCATGTTCAACCCCCGGGAAGTGAGCCACGAAGATGCCATGGCGGTGCTTCGTCGCGCCTGGGCCTGATACCTCGGAGACATATCTCGCCCCGGCCCTCTCTGGCCGGGGTTAGCCTAAAGTCAGATTCACAATGATTGAAATAAAATAGTAAGAAGGTAATATTTAGCGGGCATTCTGGCAGGGAGTTGGCCGGGTATCGATCTAACCAGCGTATGGGCCTGTCCTATCCAGAGTTCCGCCATGAAGAAACTCCTTTTCAAGCTCTCCTTTACCGCGATCCTGTTGAGCCTGCTAACCACTTTCAGTGGCAATGCCGCTGCCGAAGTGGACAATCAGGAGCGGGTGTTCCGCTTCAACATCTCTCCTAACGGCTACCCACCTTATCTGATCGTTGATGGCAGCAAGCCCTCCGGTATTATGTGGGACGTGGTAAACCTGATTGCCCCCCGCCTGGGCTACGAGGTGGAACCAGTAAAAATCCCCAGAAAACGGGTAGACCCTATGCTTGCCGACGGCTACATTGACGGCACGCCAAGGGCCATAGAGTGGACGGAAGAGCCGGAGAAGTTCCTGTTTACCGACCCGGTCGTTCACGTGGAGGAAGTATTCTTCTTCCCGAAGAGCTCTGAGCTTGAATACAAACACCCCGCAGACCTCTACGGCAAGACGATCGTCACGCCACTGGGATACTACTATCCCTTTCTCGAGCCCTATTTCAAAGATCATCGCATTAAGCGATTTGACGTCTCCAGAGATCGGGAGATTTTCACCTTTGTGCTGCATGGCGAGCAGTTTCACGCAGCGCTTGCGGATCGGCTTGTTGGGCAGTGGATTCTCAAGAACGAAGGACTGACGGAGCACTTTCGCTCCTCTGTGGAAGGAATCAGTCAGTTCGGCTTCCGGATCATGGTGCGTAAAGACTGGGAAGAATTTGCCGAGGCCTTCAACCAGGAGCTGGCGGCCATTCGAGAGAATGGCGAACTCGACGCCATCCTCTCAAACTATCGCTAAGCCTCGATTACTCGAGACGACGCAGCAGCAGCATCGGCGATACGCTAAGCACTGGTCTTAATTGCCAGCGACCAAACAGCGCCAACAGAACGGCAGCGATCAACGGTACCGGCAACATAACCTGCCAGTGCCAGCGGAAGGTGCCTTCGAACATTCCGGCCTGGAGCGCATACACCGCTCCTTCTGCCGCAATCACACCCAGAGTACCGGCAAAGAATCCCAACAGCGCGAATTCCAGCATGGTACTGCGTGCCAGCAATGACTGCTGGCCACCCAGGGTACGCAGCAATGCCCCTTCTCGCTGACGATCTCGCAGCGTAGCGCTGACAACCGCCGCCATTACTACCAGGGCAGCCGCCAGGATAAGCGCCAGGATGGCCTCAATGGCCTGGGTTACCTGCTGCACAATCTGCTGGATGCGATCGATGATATGATCTATCTCAAGCACCGACACCGTCGGGAACTGGCGTGAGAATTCATTCAGAGCCAGTTTGTTATCAGGATTCAGATAGAACGCGGTAATCCAGGTGGCGGGCATATCGGTCAGACCGCCGTTGGGCGGGAAGGCCATGTAGAAATTCGGCTTCATGCTGTCCCACTGCACGGTACGAATACTCGTTACCGGCTCGGTTACCTTGCTGGAGCCGATGGTGAAGGTCAGCCGATCACCCAGCTGCAAACCGAGTTTCTCCGCCAGCTCAGCTTCTACCGAAACCCCCTCGGTTTCGCCCGGCCCGAACCACTGGCCATCCACAATCCGGTTGTCTTCCGGCAGGTCCGGCATCCAGGTCAGATTCAGCTCCCGGTTCAGCGCACCAACCCGCTCATCCTTGCTGACCGCTTCTTTCACCGGCTCGCCGTTCAGTTCGGTCAGGCGACCGCGAACCATCGGATAAAGCGTCTCCAGGGGCGCGCCGCGAGTGGCCCAGAATGCCTCAACATCATCCACCGCATCCGGGGCAATGTTGATCAGGAAATGGTTTGGCGCGTCGTCCGGCAATTGGGCCTGCCAGTCGTCCAGCAGCGAGGAGCGCACCAACACCAGCGTGGCTGCCAGCATCAGGGTCATGGCAAAGACCGCCATCTGCGCCATGCTGGCACGGCGATGCCGGTATAAGCCCACCAGGGCCAGGCGCCAGGAGTTGCCGCCACCCTTCACTCTGCGCAACAGGGCGACCATGCCCCACCCCAGCAGACCGAGCACACCCAGCAGCAGTACCAGCCCGCCCAAAAGTGCGGCCACCAGCATCAGCTCGCCGGCGTACATCCATACCAACCCAAACACGGCGACCACCGCCAGCAGGATATCCGGAATGGCTTCCCGGCCGGTTTCGCCGGGCTGGGAGCGTAATACCCGCATGGCGGGAACATTACGCAGGCGGCGAATGGGCGGATAGGCAAACGCGAATAGAGAAACCAGTGCCGTCAGCAAGGCGGGCGTTAATGCCGCCGGATCCAGATAAAAATCCACCGGCCGTTCCAGCACGTCACTGAGCAAGCGCACCAGCAGCCAGAACAACGGCAACGCCACCGCCAGACCGCCCAACACACCGACGACACCCCACAGAGTGAGGCGCCGCAGGTAGAGCTCACCAATGCCCCGGCTGGATAATCCAAGGTTTTTCAGCAATGCCACCGTGTCCCTCTGAGACAGAGCGTATTGCCGGCTGGCTACGGCCACGGCTACCGCCGCCAGCAACACCGCAAGACTGCCGCCCAGCAGCAGAAAGCGTTCGGCCCGCTCCAGGGAGCGCGAGAAGGTTTCACCGTCTCTGACCCCTTCCCACTCGTGACTGGGCTCCAGCTGTGGTTCCAGCCACTGGTAGTAGTCATCAAGCACACCTTCGTCACCGGCAAACAGGTAGACGTATTCCACCCGGCTACCTTCCTGGACCACACCGGTGGCGGCAACATCATCCACATGTATCATCACCCGTGGCGCCAATGATGAGAGCCGGAAGCCCCCATCCGGCTCGCGGATCAGCAAGCGAGTAATTTCCAGCTTCAGATTGCCGACTTCCAGAGTATCGCCGATGTCCAGTTCGAGCAGACGCAGCAACCGTGGATTCACCCACACCTGGCCGGGGCCGGGGCCCTGACTGACAATCTGTCTCGGCTCTTCAGCACCGGGCTGGATCTCGATTTCGCCGCGCAACGGATATTCGTCGCTCACGGCTTTGACCGAGACCAGCTGAAACCCGCTTTCTCCGAAGACCATGGTGGAGAACTCCACCATGCGCCCGGTTTCCAGGCCTCGGGACTGGGCATTCTCTAACCATTCCTGTGGGATCGGACGGCCGTTCTCGGCTTCCAGTTGCCGATCTGCCGCCAGAAAAGAACTGGCAGACGATACCAGGGTTCGCTGCAGCTGACTGGCGAACAGCGCAATCGTGGCCACGGTGGCAACAGCAATAATCAGCGCAACCAGCACCACACGAACGTCGCGTTCGCGCCAGTCACGGCTCACGGACATGAGTTTTTTTGAGGCTCCCATCAGTGTGCCGGCTCCCCGGCCAGATCCGGCTCAGTCAGCATGCCCGCCTCGATGTGCAGCTGCCGGCCGCAACGTTCGGCAAGGTGTTCATCATGGGTAACCATCACCAGTGTGGTGCCCTGCTCCCGGTTCAGATCCATCAGCAGGTCAGACACCGCCTGCCCGGTCCGGTTATCCAGATTGCCCGTGGGCTCATCGGCAAACAGAATGGCGGGGTCGGATGCAAAGGCACGCGCAATCGCAACCCGCTGCTGCTCGCCACCGGACAACTGACGAGGGGTATGGTTCAGCCGTTCACCCAAGCCGACCCGTTCAAGCAGCTCTCTGGCACGCTGCTCCGGCGCTTCCATGCCGGCCAATTCCAGCGGCAGCATCACATTTTCCAGCGCGGTCAACGCCGGCAGCAACTGGAACGACTGGAACACAAACCCGACCCGACGGGCCCGGAGCTTGGCACGCTCGTCTTCACTCAGCTTGCTGATTACCGATCCATCCAGCTCTACGGTACCTTCGGTGGGCGTGTCCAGGCCAGCAAGCAACCCAAGCAGCGTGGTTTTACCGGAACCAGACCGACCGACAATGGCTACGGACTCTCCCCGATTGATTTCCAGACTGACCCCCTGCAAGATCGTGAGCGTATCGGTTTCCAGGCTGACCCGATGGGTCAGATCAGACACCCGCAACATCGGGCTGCTATCGGTATTACTGGGATCCGTCATCTGGTTCACGGTTGCTCCGTTGTCTGTATTGTTGAATCTGTAAAGGGTATATGAATTTACTATGCATACGATATCGCTGTACGTCAGATCAATCGCACTCTCGGCCCTGCTTCTTATCGCCCTGCCTGTTCTGGCCAGCCAGAACACGGTGCTGGTACTGGGCGACAGCCTGAGTGCCGCCTATGGCGTACCCTCGGAAACCGCGTGGGTAGAGCTGCTGCGGGATCGCATCGAGAGCCAGGATCTGGACTGGACCGTGGTGAATGCCAGCATCAGCGGTGAAACCACCGACGGTGGCCTGCGGCGCCTGCCAGGCCTGCTGGAAGCCCACGACCCAACCATTGTCGTCATTGAGCTGGGCGGCAATGATGGTTTGCGAGGCTTCCCTCCCAACGTAATCGAATCCAACCTGGCGAACATGATCGAACAGGTGCGTGATACCGGCGCCACCCCTTTGCTGGTGGGCATGCAGATCCCGCCTAACTACGGCCAGCGCTACACCACCATGTTCGCCGATATCTTTCCGACCCTGTCTGACCGCTACAATACGGTTCTGGTTCCCTTCTTCCTGGACGGTATCTACGATCAGGACGGGTTGATGCAAGGTGATGGCATTCACCCGACGGAAGAAGCGCAACCCCGGCTGCTGGATAACATCTGGCCCAAGCTGGAACCGCTGCTGAACAACCAGGCCAGCAGCTGATAACTCAGATTACCTGCCGGACAAACCCTAAAGCTCGGCGTTCAGACCAGTAGTAACCGTCCCGGGCATGTTGGACAAACCCCACATGCCCGCCCCACTTCGGGATTTCCATCTGGACGTAATGTCCCAATACCCGGCGACTGTCCGGAAAACAGCGGGCCGAAAGGAACGGGTCATCTGCTGCATTCACTACCAGAGCTGGCACCCGGATATCACTCAACCGAAACAGAGCAGAACACCGGGCCCAATAGTCGGCCGCGTCCTGGAATCCATGCAGTGGTGCCGTGTAACGATTATCGAATTCGTGAAAACTCCGGATATTTTCAAAACCGCTAACGTCTATCAGATCAGGGAATTTTTCAGCTTTTTCCCGCATTTTGACCTGTAGATCGGTTAAAAATCGCTGCATGTAGATACGCCGGCTGGGCAGTGCGAGCACGTCCGCGCTGCCCGCCAGATCCACAGGCACTGAGTAGGTCACCGCACCACTGATACGGCTGTCCACACGCTCGCCCTGCTCGCCCAGGTACAGCAGCGTGAGATTCCCTCCCATACTGAAACCTGACAGGAAGAGGTTCTGATACCGCCGCCCCAGCGCATGACTGACAACGGCATGCAGATCCGAAGTGGCGCCACTGTGGTAGAAGCGCGGCTGGTGGTTCATCACCCCGCCGCAAGACCGAAAGTTCCATGCCAGCACGTCCCAGCCATCGGCCATCAATGCCCTGGCCAGGCCAAGCACGTAGGGCCGGCGGCTGTGGCCTTCCAGCCCATGGGATATCACCGCCAGCCGGTCACTGCCCTGGCGATACCAGTCCAGATGCAGTTCGTCGTCATCGTCGGTGGCCAGTATGTCGGTTTCCGGTTCCGGCAGGGTCACTTTCCGGAACAGGGTCGGCCATACCGACTGGACGTGGCCATTACGCAACCACACCGGCGGACGATAGGCTTCAAGCTTAGCTTTGTGCAAATTTTGACCTTTCATTTCAGGGGGTTGACGAACCTGATTAAAGTACTTAATATGCGCGCCACATTGATGCTGTTCCCCGATAGCTCAGTTGGTAGAGCAACGGACTGTTAATCCGTTTGTCGCTGGTTCGAGCCCAGCTCGGGGAGCCACTTATTCCGAAAGGCCGCTGATCAGATATCAGCGGCCTTTTTTTTGGGGCCTCAGAAAACCTCGGCCCGCTGCATGAACTCCCGCAACACCTGGAACAGCGTATAACCATCCCGTGTACCGATCATTTCACGAATCGAGTGCATGGCAAACTGGGGTACGCCGATATCCAGCGTGGTCACGCCAAGATTTCCCGCGGTCAACGGCCCGATCGTGCTGCCACACCCCATGTCACTACGCACCACAAATGTCTGGTGCGGCAACCCCAGTTCATCGCTGATGTGGCGATACAGGGCGGCGGAACGACTGTTGGTGGCGTAACGCTGATTGTGGTTTACCTTGATGACCGGCCCCTGATTCAACAATGGCCCATGATTCTCGTCATGTCGGTCTGCGTAGTTTGGATGGATACCGTGGGCGTTATCCGCGGAAATCATCATGGAACGAGCAATGGCACGGGTTTTCCCGGCGCCACACCAGCGGTCCAGCACCGCCGTGAGAAACGGCCCCTGGGCACCTTCGGCGGACATACTGCCCACTTCCTCATGGTCGTTACACACCAGCAGTGCCGGCTCATCACCGGAGGTTTCCAGCAAGGCCTGCAGGCCGATGTAACAACTGAGCAGGTTATCAAGCCGTGCAGAGGCCAGGAACTCTTCACGCAGCCCCACCAGAGCCGCACCCTGGGCATCGTAGAAACTCAGTTCATAGCCCAGAATCTTGCTGGTCTGCAGCCCGGATTCTTTGGCAATCTGCTGTTTCAGCAACTCGGCAAAGGTGGTGGTATCGGTTTCCGGCACCTGCATAACCACCGGCGGAAGATCAGTCTGGGCATTAACGGTACGGCTGCTGTTCGCCTCCCGGTCCAGATGAATGGCCAGGCTCGGAATGATCGCCACCGGCTTGCGGAAATTCACCAGGGTGTCCCGTACTTTGCCGTTGTCGTCCAATACCGTCACACGGCCGGCCAAAGAAAGATCCCGGTCAAACCAGGGGTTCAGCAATACGCCCCCATACACTTCCACACCCAACTGGAAAAAGCCCTTGCGGCGAATCTCAGGGTTCGGTTTGACCTTCAGGCAGGGGCTGTCGGTATGGGCTCCCACCATCCGGATGCCGGAACTGACCACATCCTTGGTGCCGGTACGGAAGGCAACAATAGACGAGCCATTACGGGTTACGTAGTAGCCCTGCCCTGGCTGCAACGACCATTCTTCGCGCTCGTCCAGCGGTTGAAATCCCGCTGCTTCAAGACGCGTTTTCATGGTATTGACCGCGTGCCACGGAGTCGGCGAGGCATTCAAAAACTCAATCAAGTCTTTATTGAATTCAGTGTGTTCCATGATCTTCCTGATTGCATGATAATGGCGGCTACAGTATGGCATGAAGCCGCGCCGGCTCCTACCGGGTACGCTGCGCACCGCCATAAGCACTCACCGAAGATTCCGGAGTTCACTGTGTCGCTACCCCGCTTTCTGGATATCGAATACTGCCAGACCGACGACGCCCTGTTTCCCACGGCCATCGCCTGGTCCCTTGCAGACGGCCAGATGAAAACCGTGGTAATTGCACCGGAGGATGCCTGGTTGCCCGAAGATGGCGACCTGGGCGATGTAGACCTGCTGTATCTGGAAGAACAGGGGGTCCCCCTGCTGGAACTGGCCAGGGAGCTGCACGAGGATCTGCCGGACCAGACCGTATACGTGGATGGACTGGATCCGGACGAAATCCTGATAGACCTGATCTTCAGTGCCGTTCGCCAGGAGGCCCCGTTTGAAATCGCCCCCATTTCCGAGCTGATTACCGGCCTGGACAGCGAAGCACTGGAAGACCGCCGCCGGCAGTTGCTCTTTGATGAAGGGCTTGAACCGCAGCTGCCGGAAAACGGCGTATATTCCCTGCTGTTGCTGGCCCGTGAGGAAGGCTACCTGGAGGATTGAGGTCCGGCCCCTGATCACGGGGAACTGTGACATGAGTCCGCGTAACATTGCGTTACACAAGGCAGAATCGGGCGTCAGTACCGTTACTGACAGGAAGCCTGATAATAATGAACAAGGTCACACCCCGTTTCCTCACATCCAGCCTGATAGCGCTTGGCCTGTTTTCTTGCGCCGCCTTTGGCCAGGAGACCCCTCGCTCCGATAAACACTATGTCGGACTGTTGGCGACAGCCATTGAACACCGCTCCATCGGGCAATCCGACGAGGATAGCTGGGGCCAGGCAGCGACACTGGTGATTGGCGGCCATCTGAGCGACCTGATTCATGCAGAAGTGCGGCTGGGCGGAGGCCTGGCAGACGCCGAGATTTCCCGTGGCGACCTGAGCCTGGCCGTCGACTACTTCGGCAGCTGGTACATGGGCCTGCACTACCCCATCGGTGAGCTTGGCAATGTCTATGCCCAGGCTGGCTTTACCCATGTCAGCGGGGAGGCAACCCTCGACAACCGGGATGCCGACGCCAATGCCCAGTTTCGGGATATCGAGGGCGATTACCCGAGCAGCAGCTTCAGCTTCAGCTGGCTGGCCGGCCTGGACCTGGAACTGATGGATAACACCTACCTGGTTTTCGAGGGCGGCAAGCTGTTTGAAGACACGGACACCAGCGCCAATGCCTTCCAGTTCTCCTCAGGTATCCGTTACGAGTTCTGATGCCGGATATGCCAGCACCGATGGATTTTCGGGTTGCGCTGAAAATCCTTGTCCAGAGTGCTGGCACTCACCTCTTTCACTTCAAACTCTGACTCCAGCGCCTCATCCAGCCTGAACTTACGGAAGTTATTGGAGAAAATCAGCAGGCCATCACTGGACAGTCGTGCCATGCACTGCCGCACCAGATCGGCATGATCGCGCTGAATATCGAGAACGCCAGCCATCCGGGCTGAGTTTGAGAAGGTGGGCGGGTCCATGAAAATCAGATCAAAGGTCTGATTCGCGGTTTTTCGGTCTGCCAGCCAGCCCAAACAGTCTGCCTGTTCGACGACATGCTTGCGCGGATCTGCCGAGTTGAGAGCCAGGTTATCCTGAGCCCAGCTGACGTAGGTTTTGGACATGTCCAGGCTCAGGGTGCGGCTGGCTCCGCCAACCGCTGCGTGCACGGTCGCTGCGCCGGTATAACAGAACAGGTTCAGAAAACGCTTGCCCCTGGCATGTTGCTGGATCCAGTAACGTACCGGGCGATGATCCAGGAACAGGCCGGTATCCAGATAGTCTTTCAGGTTCACCTTCAGGGCGCAGCCATGCTCGTGCACATTGAAGTACTCGCCGGTCGCAGCCTGTTTTTCATACTGCCGGGTACCGGTCTGGCGTTGACGTTGCTTGCACACCAGATCCTCCGGCGCGACCTCAAGCACCTCGGGGATCACAGCCATGGCTTCGGCAAGGCGCTCTCTGGCTGCCTTTTCGTCAACGGATTTGGGAGCCAGGTATTCCTGAACATGTACCCGCCCCTCATAGATATCGATCGCGAGGGCATATTCCGGCATATCGGCATCGTACAGGCGGTAACAGCCAATGTTCTGCTTCCTGGCCCACTGGCCAATCGTTTTCAGATTCTTTTTCAGACGGTTGCGCAGCATGTCTGCCCGTTCGACATTGGCGATACGAGGCATAATCTGCCCCGGCGCGGCCGGATCACGGGGCGTGCGGGCATTCTCCGGCTGTACTTCAAACAGCAACAGCTGCGCCGGCAGTTTGCCATTGAACAACTTGTACTGCTTGAAACTTCGCAAACCAAGAGACTTCCCAAACTCAGGTGCACCGGTGAACACGCCCAGGCGCCATCCGATCAGCTCACGGGCCACAACCTCTCCAAGGCTCTGGTACAGGGCCGCCAGTTCCTTGCGCTCACTCAACCGCTCACCGTAGGGCGGGTTGGTCAGCACCAGGCCAGTATCGCTCCAGTCATTCTTGCGAGTGAATTCGGAAATCGGCCTGGCGTCTACGCGAACGATACCTTCCAGGCCAGCTCGCAGGATATTCTTCTCCGCGGTCGCAATCACGCGGCCATCCTGATCAAAGCCAGAAAAAGTGGGAATGCGCCCCTGCTTGCCCTCATGGGCCCGACGCTCCGCTTCCTGGCGCAGCGCTAGCCAGAGCTCGGGCTGGTGTCCTGGCCACTTTTCGAACCCGAACCGCTCCTGCTTACGCCCCGGCGCAATGTCCAGCGCCATCAACGCAGCTTCAACCACCAGCGTACCGGAACCGCACATCGGGTCCACAAAGTCACCACCGTTAGCGGCAATCTCTGGCCACCCCGCCCGCAGCAGCAAAGCCGCTGCAAGGTTTTCTTTCAAGGGCGCGATACCCTTTTCGGTTCGGTAGCCCCGCAAATGAAGACTGTGGCCACTCAGATCAATCCCCAACGACAAGCGACCCCGGTTCAACCGCGCCGATACCGTGACATCCGGGTCTTTCGGAGCGACCGAGGGCCTGGGTGCACCGGCACCCCGAATGCTGTCAACAATGCCATCTTTCACTTTCTGGGCGCCAAACTGAGTGTTCCGGATGGCTTCGTTCTGGCCAAGAAACGTTACCCGGAAGCTCCCCCCCGCGGGTATATGGGCCTGCCAGTCAAGATCCACGACACCGGCATAAAGTTCGTCGGCACTCCGGGCATCCACATCCGCCACATTCAGAATCACCCGGTTCGCCAGGCGGGACCACAGACAGGCCCGATAGCCGCTCTCCAGTTCGCCCTCAACCCAGACACCGGCGGGCGCATTCCGCACAAGGTTCAGGCCGAATTCTTTCAATTCATCGGCCAGGAGGTACTCGACGCCTTTGGGGCAGGTTACGAAAAAGACATGCTTGGACAAGATCAACTCCTGGTTTTCTGAATAGGGCCGGTAAGTTTCCGGAATGGCAGTAAAAGCCTTTTAGCGACTGTCATCGTTATTTCACAAAAATATAAAAGAAGCGCCACATAGATGAAATAAATAGTGTACACCGGCGCGAGGTTCGTCTTACCTTGTAGTTGACGCGTCGTTCCGGAGGCCGAATAAAAGTCTCCGTTAACAGGATCCTGACTGCTCTGACCGGAGCTGGCAATAGTGGGTTGTCCCGGAGAGGCTCCCGACTGCCAAGGTCACTGCAGATGTGTACACGCTTGTTCTGTTAATCCATCAGTGAGGAACGGCATGAAAAGACAGAAGAGAGACATGTACGCTCGTGCATTCAAGCGGGGTTATCTCGCTGGCGTGTCCGGCAAATCCAAAGACAGCTGCCCGTTAGAACAACCGGAAGTCCGCCAGGAATGGCTGAACGGGTGGCGAGAAGGCCGCACAGATAACTGGGAGGGCATGACCGGCGTCTCCGGCATCCATAAACTGGCCAACGTAACCGCAACATAATGGCCAACCCCGTTTAACCCTGATCTGTTTTTTTCAGTTTTTACGCACAAATCACAATCAGAGCAGTAACCAGAGCAACCCAAACGGGGCCTCCCGCCCCGTACCATGCGAAGAAGCGCTACGGGGTTTATTCCCCGCAAGGGCCCGCTCAGCGGGCCCACCTTCTTTCTGGCCTCAGCTGATTTCTTTCCGGATTGCTTCCACAGCTTCGTTGATCAACGACGGGCCTCGATATATAAACCCGGTGTAGATCTGCACCAGCTTTGCGCCTGCCCGAATCTTCTCTGCCGCACTGTCGCCATCCGTGATGCCGCCCACACCAATAATCGGCAGCCGGTCGCCCAGCTCCGCATACAGCCCCTGAATCACCTTCACAGAGGCTTCCCGTACCGGTGCACCACTGAGACCGCCCGCCTCCTGCTCGTGAACGTGCCCCTTCACCGCCTCCCGGCTGATCGTGGTGTTGGTGGCAATAACTCCATCCAGGCCAGCCTCCAGCAATGCAGCAGCCACAAAGCGAATGCCCTGCTCGTCCATATCCGGTGCGATTTTTACTGCCACCGGCACATAGCGGCCATGTTTTTGCTCACACGCCGCCTGCTCTTCCTTTATGGCGTGCAAAAGCTGCTTGAGCGAATCGCCAAACTGCAGATCCCGGAGGCCCGGCGTATTGGGAGACGACACATTGACCGTGATGTAGTCGGCATAGGGGTAAACAGCCGCTATTCCTTTACGGTAGTCCTGTTCCGACTGTTCATTCGGGGTGTCTTTGTTCTTGCCGACATTAATGCCCAGTACGCCCCGGTAACGACGGTGACGGACATTGGCAATGAGGTGTTCCAGGCCTTCATTATTGAACCCCATGCGGTTAATGATGGCGCGGTGTTCCGGCAACCGGAACATTCGGGGTTTTGGATTCCCGGGCTGTGCCAAAGGCGTAACAGTACCCACTTCGATAAACCCGAAACCGAGAGCACCAAGAGCATCAATGTGATCGGCGTTTTTGTCCAGCCCAGCAGCCAATCCAACCGGATTCGGGAATTCCAGGCCCATCACGTTGACCGGGCATGGCTCCGGCTGTCGGGTAAATGTATTCAGGATGCCCAGTTTTTGAGCAACATCCAGGCTGCCAAGGGCAACATTATGGGCCTGCTCCGGGGGCAATCGGAACAGCAGGTTTCTCAGAAGGCCGTACATCGTCAAACTCCTTTCTCCGGGTGGCGGGAGTATACCGAAAGTTTTCCACACCATCTTGTGTAAACCCCAATTAGTCCCAAAAACCCCGCCCTGTATAGCCTCCCGACGCTTTTCCACGGAATCTGTGGATAACCCTGTTGAAAATTGCGGGGCAAGCGCCCCGACCCCTTGATAACTGCGCCAGCCTACAAATTGATCAATTTTTAACCAGTTATTTTCCCCTTATTTATCAATAGTTTAAATAGATAAAATTAACATTTGACGGCTTTGGTAACAAAATGCTAACGGGTAACCAATTCGTCATGATGTGCATAAATCGATCACAGCCAGGCCATTAATTCCACCCATTTCTGCATTTATTCCCGTTATACTTCCCTCATCGCGAAAAGCCCGGAGTGAATCCAATGGAACAGCCCGATCAACCCAGCCAGCAGCGCCAGAATAATCTCGAATCCGAGAAGCATGCGGCGACCCGGGTCACGATCATTGGCATGATTCTCGATGCCGTTCTGGGCATCATAAAAGTCATTGGCGGCACTCTTTTTAATTCCCAGGCGCTACTGGTGGATGGTATCCATTCCTTTACCGATGTGGCATCGGATTGGGTGGTTCTGGCGGTCATGCGTCTGTCCCGTAAGGAGCCAGATGCGGACCACCCATACGGACACCAGCGAATCGAAACCCTCGGCACTCTGGTACTGGGCAGCATTCTTATTGCCGTGGGCGCCGCCCTGGCCTGGGAGAACATTCTCAGGCTCCTGTCCGGTGAAGCGCAGCTGGTTCCGGGCTGGCCAGTGCTGGTAGCGGCCGCGGCCTCGGTAGCAGGCAAGGAATGGATCTACCGTTATACCCGCCATGTTGGCATGAAAATCCGCTCAGACCTGATCATTGCCAACGCCTGGCACAGCCGTACCGATGCATTTTCGTCAGTGGTCGTTCTGGTATCTACCATCGGTGCCATGCTGGGTTTCGTGTGGCTCGACGTGGTAGCCGCCGTCCTCATTGCAGCCATCATTGTGCACATCGGCTGGAAATTCACCTGGGACAGCGTGAAAGAACTGGTCGATACAGGCCTGTCCGAAGATGATACCCGGATGTTGAAAACCATTGCGCTGGAAACGGATGGCGTACGCAATGTTCATGAACTTCGCAGCCGTCGCATGGGGCACGATATCCTGCTGGACGTTCACCTGGTGGTTCGCCCGGAAATCAGCGTTTCCGAGGGGCATCAGATTGGTATGAAGGTGGTCACGGGCATGCGGGGTGCCCTGGAGAACATTCGGGACATCAACTTCCATATCGACGCCGAGAACGATGAAAAAGTGCCCCACGCCACCGACCCGGGGCTACCCGATCGCGAAGCACTTCGTCGCCTGCTGACAGAGAAGCTGGGAGAGCTTCCACCACAAAGCCGGCTCCGGCTTCATTACCTCAAGAATCGCATCCACCTGGAAATCTTCCTGGATGAAAACCATTCCGGGCCGCACCTGACCACGGAACAGGTTCGAGCGGTTCTGGCAGACTACCCCTGGTTTGGCAGCGTCCGGGTCTGGGTCGCTGCCACCTGACGCGCCGGTTTAACGGCGCCGGTTCTCCTCCATGCGCGAGAGGAATTCCTGCATCACCAGGGTATACAGCTCTCCGCCCAGGAACTTGTCTTCCACACCCGAGTCGATACTCGGGTTGTCATTCACTTCAATCACCGCCACCCGATTCCCGGCTTGTTTGATGTCGACACCGTAAAGCCCACTACCGATCAACCGGGTCGAATTCAATGCCGCCTGGATTACATTGCGAGGCACCTCGTAGGTGGGCATGGTTTCAAAACCGCCACTTTCCACCGTGGCACCACCGTGCTGGTAAATCTGCCAGTGACCTTTCACCATCAGATATTTACAGGCATAGATGGCCCGGCCGCCAAGCACACCAATGCGCCAATCGTAATCCGTGTAGAAGTACTCCTGAGCCAATACCAGCGCAGACTGCTTGAACAGATCTTTCAGCCCTGCCCGAAGTTCCTTTTCGTCCTTGGCTTTGATCACACCACGGGAAAAGGCACCATCCGGAATTTTGATGACCACAGGAAAGCCCAGTTCATTACTCACCTGTTGTACCGCATCTTTCTGATCCTTTGAAAGGATCAGCGTTTTCGGTGTTGGCACCTTGTTGTTTTTCAGCAGGTCCGCCAGAAACACTTTGTTGGTGCAACGCAGAATCGACACCGGGTCGTCAATTACCACCATCCCCTCGGCCTCTGCCTTGCGGGCAAACCGATAGGTGTGGTGATCAATAGCGGTGGTTTCGCGAATAAACAGACCATCATATTCCGGCAGGCGCATGTAATCCCGGCGGGTAATGCGCTCCACGTTAATACCCAGCTTTCGGCCGGCACGCTCAAAACGTTTCAGGGCCATCTCATCGCTCGGAGGCAACTCTTCCTCCGGGTTCACCAGCATAGCCAGATCAAAACGGTAGCGGCGACGGGTGCGGGGTTTGCGCCAGATCATACTGCTGAAGCGATCCAGGGCGGCCGCGAACAAATCCTGCTCACGCTCGTCAAGATCCGCCGGTGCCGCCGGCTTCATGGTTTCGATCTGCCATTGTTTGCGGTGACGGAACACCACTTCCAGAATCGGGCACGGAAACCGCTCGAACAGGGCACGGGCCACGGGCTTCAGGTCTGGATGTTCGGCCTGGCCAAAATAGGTTCGGATTCGTACTTCATGGGTAGCGTCCCGGTCATCGGTAGCGGGATCGATTTCGGATGCTGACCTTTCCAGCCACTGGATAACACTGCTGTCCAGTTCTTCGAGTTCGAGCGAAAACAGCCCCTTCCGGCTCAGGTCGTTGAGCGTCATGACCGATGGCACCACGTGGTGCCCGCGCGCCTCGGCCAGTAACGAACAGTAATAGCCCCTGCTCAGATACCTGGCACTCTGGCACAGGTTTATCACCCTGACGCGGCTGTTAGCCGGGGCGGTGAACTGAAGGTATTGATCGAAGGTAAGCACGTCTTCGCTGGGGTAGTACGGTGCCCAGTCTTTGGCGCGATCTACAACGATGAGCAATCGGGACATAAAGCGGCATTCCTCCCTGAAGGTAAGCCTGATAATTCCGGCAACAATACGCCCCATCCCCTTGCCAGACAATCGCCTGAAGATGCGTGCTTTTACGCATCATCCGCTGCTATGACGGGATGGCATCTGTCTACCATAATAGCGGCAATGAGAGTGCCCGCCAGGCGCTACCTTTTTTTGTTTAACCGGGTTCACCAGACCATGACCGATGTAATGCTCCGCCAAGCCCATGCCAGTGATCTGGATGCCCTCGTTCAGCTGGAGAACCGCTGTTTTACCGAGGACAGGATATCCCGGCGCAGCTTCCGCCGCTTTCTGGAGATGCCCAGGGACCGACTGGTTATCGCCGAACTGAACGGCGAACTGGTGGGCTACTGCCTGGTGCTGATGAATGCAGCCACCCGGCTGGCTCGGATTTACTCGATTGCAGTCTCACCCGTTGCCCGCGGCCGCGGTGTGGGTGAAAGACTGGTCCGTGAGGCGGAGAAGGAAGCGGTTGAGGCTGACCGCATCATCATGCGACTGGAAGTGCGTGAAGACAACACCGGGGCCATTGCCCTGTATCGTCGGCTGGGATATCGGCAGTTTGGCACCTACCGCGACTACTACGAAGATCACGGCGATGCCTTGCGGTTCGAGCGCCGGATTCTCTACTACGAGCCCTCTCGCGAATTTCTTCCGGTGCCCTATTACCCCCAGACCACCGAGTTCACCTGCGGTCCGTCTGCATTAATCATGGCGATGGCGGCCCTTGACGAACAGCAACCGGTTAGCACGCTGGAGGAGCTGAAAATCTGGCGTGAAGCTACCACCATCTTCATGCTGGCCGGGCACGGCGGTTGTGGCCCCCATGGGCTTGCACTATCTGCCTGGCACCGGGGCTTCGAGGCCAGCGCCTGGATCAGCCAGGAAGGCGCGCTGTTCAAAGATACGGTCCGCAACGACGATAAAAAGCGGGTACTGGAACTGGTGCACGAGGGGTTCCTGCACGATATCGGGCAGACAGAAATCCAGCTGCATCACGACCCGCTAACCCTGGAGGCAATGGAGAAAGCCCTGCATGACGGGCGCATCCCTGTCATCCTGATCAGCACCTGGCAACTGAACCGGAGCCGGGTGCCGCACTGGGTAACCGTGTGTGCGATCGATGAGGATTTCGTGTACCTGCATGACCCGGAAATCGATACCGAGGAAGGGGAAACCGTGGCCGACAAGCAATACCTGCCCATCGACCGACGGGTATTCGACAAGATGTCGCGCTATGGCCGCAACCAGCCCCTGCAGGCGGCGGTGATTGTCGGCCCCAAACGACACTGATCAGCCGGTCCGCAGGGCCGCTTCCTTCAGTTCCGAAATCTGATCCCGCAGGCGCGCCGCGGTCTCGAAATCCAGATCCGCGGCGGCTTTGTACATCTCGTCTTCCAGTTTCGCCACTTCCTTGAGGACCTCTTCCGGCGAGCGATTGCCTACCTTTACGCGATAATCCTCGGCTTCTTCAGCTGCCTTCTGCCCGGGACGCTCCGCTTTGCGCCGGCCACGACCACCGCCGCCCGCGGCACCCTCCATAATATCCGCGATCTTCTTGTTAAGACCGGTGGGGGTAATACCATGCTCCTCGTTGTGTGCCATCTGCTTGGCACGGCGACGCTCGGTCTCATCAATGGCCCGCTGCATGGAACCGGTGATCCTGTCGCCATACAGAATGGCCTTGCCGTTCACGTTACGGGCGGCCCGGCCAATGGTCTGTATGAGCGAACGCTCTGAGCGCAGGAAGCCTTCTTTATCCGCATCCAGTATTGCCACCAGCGACACTTCCGGCATATCCAGACCCTCCCGGAGCAGGTTGATGCCCACCAGCACGTCAAACTCGCCTCGCCGCAGATCCCGAATAATCTCTACTCGCTCCACGGTATCGATATCTGAATGCAGATAACGCACTCGGATGTCGTGCTCCATCAGGAAGTCGGTCAGATCCTCGGCCATGCGCTTGGTAAGCGTTGTGACCAGCACCCGCTCATTCACCCCGACGCGCTGGTGAATCTCAGACAGCAGATCGTCAACCTGGGTAGAGGCGGGCCGAACCTCAATCTCCGGGTCCAGCAGCCCCGTCGGTCGTACCACCTGCTCCACTACCTGGCCAGCATGCTCGGCCTCATAATTCCCCGGGGTGGCCGAGACAAAGATCATCTGGGGCGCAATTCGCTCCCACTCCTCAAACCGCATGGGGCGGTTGTCCAGTGCTGATGGCAGGCGGAAACCGTACTCCACCAGAGTTTCCTTACGGGACCGGTCGCCCTTGTACATGGCGCCAATCTGCGGGATGGTCACGTGGGACTCGTCCACTACCAGCAAAGCGTTGGGTGGCAGGTAGTCAAACAGTGTGGGTGGCGCTTCACCGGGGTTACGCCCGGAGAGATAGCGGGAGTAGTTCTCGATACCATTGCAGTAACCCAGCTCCAGCATCATCTCGATGTCGTAGCGGGTACGCTCCTCCAGCCGCTGAGCTTCCACCAGCCGGTTGTTATCCCGCAACTGCTGCAGCCGAACATCGAGCTCCTGCTTGATATGCTCGACCGCATCCAGCACGGTCTGCCGGGGCGTGACATAGTGGGACTTCGGGTAGATGGTCACCCGCGGCACCCGCCTGAGCACCTCTCCGGTAAGCGGGTCAAAATAGCTCAGGTTCTCCACTTCATCATCGAAAAGTTCGATGCGAATGGCTTCCTTCTCGGATTCTGCCGGGAAGACATCAATGACATCGCCCCGAACCCGATAATTGGCACGGTGGAACTCGATGTCATTGCGGGTGTACTGAAGTTCCGCCAGCCGGCGCAGGATATACCGTTGATCCATCTGGTCACCCCGGTCCAGGTGCAGCATCATTTTCAGATAGGACTGCGGATCACCCAGACCGTAGATGGAAGAAACCGTCGCGACAATGATGGCATCCGGCCGCTCGAGCAGAGCCTTGGTGGCCGACAGCCGCATCTGCTCAATGTGCTCATTGATGGAGGCGTCTTTTTCGATAAAGGTATCGGAAGACGGTACGTAGGCCTCTGGCTGGTAGTAATCGTAGTAGGAGACAAAGTACTCCACCGCGTTATCGGGGAAGAACTCCTTGAACTCGCCATAGAGCTGTGCCGCCAGGGTCTTGTTGTGGGCCATGATGATGGTTGGTCGCTGCACCTGCTGAACCACATTGGCAATCGTGAAAGTCTTGCCAGAACCGGTTACCCCGAGCAGGGTTTGATGGGCAAGCCCGGATTCAATGCCGTCAACCAGTCCCGCAATCGCTTTGGGCTGGTCACCAGCAGGTTGGTAGGGCGAATCAACGCGAAAGGCCCCTTCCCTTGCACTGGATGCTTTGTTGGCCATATCTGGCGTTTTAACCTCCGGACACCGGAAACGACGGAATATTTGCGTCGCATCCTCAAGAAATTTAGCGTTCTGGCAGCTTCATGATACCATCTGTGCGATCGACGGCTGGGTGAAAAATCAGCCAGTAACTTTGGCTCCAGTTGCCCGGCCGATCGCAGCCCAATAAGACGCAGCTTTAAGGAGCTCAAGTTTGGACCTTCAACTTTCCAGCCGAGTACAGGCGATCAAGCCTTCCCCAACCCTCGCAGTTACCAATAAAGCCGCTGAACTCCGTGCGGCCGGCCAGGACATTATTGGCCTCGGTGCTGGCGAGCCTGACTTCGACACCCCCGATCACATCAAACAGGCGGCTATCGACGCCATCAACAACGGCCAGACCAAGTACACTGCCGTGGATGGTACGCCCGCACTGAAGAAAGCGATTATTGCGAAGTTCAAACGGGACAACGGCCTGGAATACGAAGCCAACCAGATACTGGTAAGCAGTGGTGGCAAACAGAGCTTTTTCAACCTCGCCCTGGCGACACTGAATGAAGGCGACGAGGCCATCATTCCCGCACCCTACTGGGTTTCCTACCCGGATATGGTGCTGGTGGCCGAAGGCAAACCGGTGATCATCGAAACCACCGCAGAGACTCGCTTCAAGATCACGCCGGAACAGCTGGAAAACGCCATTACTGAGCGCACCCGCCTGTTCGTGATCAACAGCCCGTCCAACCCCAGTGGCATGGCTTACACCATGGAAGAGCTGCAGGCCATCGGTGAGGTGCTTAAAAAGCACCCGAACATCATGATTGCCACCGACGATATGTACGAGCCGATCCTGTGGACTGGCAAGCCGTTCTGCAACATCCTGAACGCTTGCCCGGAGCTGTATGACCGCACCTTCGTACTGAACGGTGTCTCCAAGGCCTACTCCATGACTGGCTGGCGTATCGGCTATGCCGCTGGCCCGGCAAAAATCATCGGTGCCATGAAGAAGATCCAGTCTCAGAGCACCTCGAACCCCTGCTCTATCTCCCAGGCCGCCGCAACAGCCGCTCTGGACGGCGATCAGGCGTGCGTGGGCGAGATGGTCAAGGCTTTCAGGGAACGCCACGACTGGCTGGTAGCGGCCCTGAACAAACTGCCTGGTGTGGACTGCCTGAACGGTGACGGCACGTTTTATGTCTTCCCGAGCTTCCAGGGTGCCATCGATGCCACTGACGGCGTGAGCACCGATGTGGAATTCGCCGAGAAGCTGCTGACCGAAGCCGGCGTGGCTCTGGTTCCGGGCTCTGCGTTTGGCTGCCCGGGGCACATGCGGCTGAGCTTTGCCACCAGCATGAATAACCTGCAGAAGGCGGTCGAGCGTTTGCAGAAGGCTCTTGGCTAAAATTTTAAGCTGAGGGGTTGACGGGGCGGTATGGCCAACTTAATATACGCGCCTCGTCACATGACGACGTTCCCCGATAGCTCAGTTGGTAGAGCAACGGACTGTTAATCCGTTTGTCGCTGGTTCGAGCCCAGCTCGGGGAGCCACTATTTCGAAAGCCCGCTAGTTCTCTGAATTAGCGGGCTTTTTTGTGCCATAACGAAACAAAACCAGCCTGCTAAATGTGGCGCTGCGGCGGTACGGGAAGGCCTTTCCAAAAACCGCTACGAGCACATCCCTGTGCGCTTCTCTCCGGCCATCCGTGGCCTCCGAAATTTTTGGAAAGGCCTTCCCGTACCGCCGACAAAGTCACGGAGTATAGTCAGAACGAAACTACCTCGGCGTAGATCGCTTCCAAAGCAGCCAAGGGATCCGGCGCCTGGGTAATCGGGCGACCAATCACCAGGTAGTCAGATCCAGCCTTAAGGGCATCGGTCGGGGTCATGATGCGTTGCTGGTCTCCTTTGTCGGCGGTCAGTGGCCGGATTCCCGGTGTGATCAGTTGGAAGTCACTGCCCTGCTCCGCTTTCAGACGGGGAGCTTCCTGAGCGGAGCAGACGACGCCATCCAGGCCGCTGTTTTTCGTCAGGGTTGCAAGCCGGGAAACATGGGCTTCTGCCGAACCGGTAATACCGATACCAGCAAGGTCCTCGTCAGACATGCTGGTCAATACAGTAACCGCAATCAGGAGCGGGCGGTCATTGCCGAACGCTTCCAGGCGTTCACGGCAGGCCACCATCATCTTCTCGCCGCCTGAGGCATGCACATTCACCATCCACACGCCCAGTTCCGCCGCTGCGACCACCGCAGCCGAGGTGGTATTAGGGATATCGTGAAATTTCAGATCCAGGAAGATATCGAATCCACGACTCTGCAGCGCTTTTACCAGATCCGGGCCTGAGCGCGTAAACAGCTCCTTGCCCACTTTCAGGCGGCATTTTGCAGGATCAAGCTGATCTGCCAGGGCCAAGGCGGGATTCTGGGAGGGAAAGTCGAGCGCGACGATGATTTTCGGGTCGTTCGGATTTTGCACGTTCAGATTCCTGGGTAGAGGTACTCGGGATGGATCAAAGCGGGGTTATTCTGCCTCTACGCCCTGGATGGGGCGCACGGTTTCCCACTGTTTGCAGCTTGGGCACAGCCAGTGTAACTGTTGGCCGGAGAATCCGCAGCTTACGCAACGGTAGACCGGGCGGTTGGCGAGAATCAGGTGCCCTATCCTGCTGACGAGGCGCCCTTCATCGGTGGTCATGCCTTTTTCATAACCCGCCATCTCCACCAACCGCAGAAGCCCCCGCACGGAAGGCCGGGTTTCCAGCTCCATGCGCAGCAAATCAATGGCCGCAGGCCGGCCAGAGGAACGCTCAACCGATTCCACCAGGGCCAGCAGCAGACTGGTGCTGGGATACTGTTCATAGAGCTTACGGAGCTTTTTATAAAGGCGGGAAACATCACCATGCTCCCGCTCCAGCTTCATCAATCTGTCTATCGCTTCTGGCCCGAACTCCGGGTTTTGATCGAAGATCTTCAGGGATTGGTTTGCCGCCTCCCGAAAATTCCCCTGCCGGATCTGAAGCTTCATCAGTAACAGGGTTGCCCGTACACAGGAGCGGTCGTAATCCAGCGCCTCTTTGGCCAGCTTCTGTGCTGTCCAGCGATCGTCGTTGCGGATCAGTGCGGCATCAGACAATTCACAGGTAATGTAAGCCAGCGCTTTGAAGGTAGCTGGATCTGCATCTCCACGGGTTAGCGTTTTCGCAACTTGTGCCGCTTTTTCCCACTCTCGCTCCTGCTGGTACAACTCGATCAGCGAGCGCGCAGAACGACGACCGTATTCCCGGTCACCCATCAATTGGTGAAACAGTGCTTCGGCCCGGTCGAGCAATCCGGCGTTAAGGTAATCCATTGCCAGCTCCAGGGTAACCTGGGGCGAATAGCGGGCCGGAAGTTCAGGCCGGGCAAGCAGGTTCTGGTGAATCAGAATGGCGCGGTCTGTCTCTCCCTTATTCCGGAAATGGCTGCCAATGGAGAGATGCAGGCTGACGGTATCTTTGTTGACGGCAAGGGATTGAACGAAGTTCTCGACGGCCTGATCAGAGTAGTTGGTAAAGAGAAACTGCAGACGGTCCCGAACGGAATCCTCGTCCATAATGGCTCGGGAGGCGCGGCCAGAGCGGTTTCCGTATCGACCTACAGCCCAGCCAGCGGCAACGGCCGCCGTCAGAAGCAGCCACTGAAACAGCATGTCCATCAAAGTGCCCGGTCGTTTTGTGCCCTGGATTTTTCGAGTGCGTGCTCTGTCCGCTCAAGACGCTTCTGCAGATGACGGCGCGATACAGACGTCCGGACGGTAGCCATGGTAGTCACAAGCACCCCAACCAGTGCACCAATCACAAACGCCATGATGATCCAGACAGCAACGCCATGGGGCTGGGTTTCGAACAACAGGAAGTTGAGCGAGACCGCCATCTGATTATTCAGGGAAAACACCAGCGCCAGAAGAATCAGAACCAGAACCAGCAAGGTAATTAGGATCTTCCGCAGTCCTGCCATGTCTTAAGCGCTCCCAACGGGTCAGATGCCCGGTATGTGAGGTTTCGTGTGTTAATTGCCTTCTCGGGGCCTCAGAAACCTTTTTTCATGCTGTCGTTGACCTGCTCTCGCAGCTCTTTGCCGGGCTTGAAGTGCGGCACAAACTTGGCTGGCAGTTGCACGGCGTCTCCGGTTTTCGGGTTACGTCCGGTGCGGGCAGCCCGATGATGCAGGGAAAAACTGCCAAATCCACGGATCTCAATTCGCTGGCCGTCGGCAAGGGACTGAGACATATGCTCGATGATGCTTTTCACCGCGAGCTCAACATCCTTTACGGAGAGCTGAGTCTGCTTAGAAGCGATCAGTTCAACCAGTTCGGACTTCGTCATGAGGCTTTTCCCTCTGTCGTTATTATTCCGCAGCAAATTACCGGGTCTCAATGCCTCTAGTTTAGCCAAACCAGAAAAAAACACAAAAAAAACGGGCTCTTAGAGCCCGTTTTTTTGACACCAACCGGAAACTTAGTCCTTGTTAGCGTTCTGCTGCTGCATCTGCTCCTTGATCAGGTCACCGATGGTGGTGGCACCTGAGGATTCTGCAGCCTTACTGCGTACGTTTTCCAGGGCCTGCTTGTCGTCCTCAACGTCTTTGGACTTGACAGACAGGTTGATCACGCGGTTTTTGCGATCGATGCTGATGATCTTCGCTTCAACTTCTTCGCCTTCCTTCAGAACGTTACGCGCGTCTTCTACGCGGTCACGGCTGATTTCAGAGGCTTTCAGTACCGCTTCAACTTCTTCGTTCAGGGCAATGGTGGCGCCTTTGGCGTCAACCGCAGATACGGTGCCCTTAACGATGGAGCCCTTGTCGTTCAGCTGAACGAACTCGGCAAACGGATCGCTTTCCAGCTGTTTGATGCCCAGGGAGATGCGCTCACGCTCTGGATCAACAGACAGGATAACGGTTTCAACTTCGTCGCCCTTCTTGTATTCGCGAACGGCTTCTTCGCCAGTCTCGTTCCAGCTGATGTCAGACAGGTGAACCAGACCATCGATGCCACCGTCCAGGCCGATGAAGATACCGAAGTCCGTGATGGACTTGATCTTGCCGGAGATACGGTCGCCCTTGTTGAAGTTGCTGGAGAAATCTTCCCACGGGTTGGCAACGCACTGCTTGATGCCCAGAGAGATACGACGACGCTCTTCGTCAATATCCAGGATCATCACTTCTACTTCGTCACCTACCTGAACAACCTTGGACGGATGGATGTTCTTGTTGGTCCAATCCATTTCGGATACGTGGACCAGACCTTCAACACCCTCTTCCAGCTCGGCAAAGCAGCCGTAGTCGGTCAGGTTGGTTACGCGAGCAGTAACCTTGGAACCTTCCGGGTAACGACCTTTGATGTCGACCCAGGGATCTTCGCCCAGCTGCTTCAGACCCAGAGACACACGGTTGCGCTCACGGTCAAACTTCAGGACTTTAACATTGATTTCGTCGCCCACATTCACGATTTCGCTCGGATGCTTGATGCGCTTCCAGGCCATATCAGTGATGTGCAGCAGGCCGTCAACACCGCCCAGGTCTACGAATGCACCGTAGTCGGTCAGGTTCTTGACGATACCCTTGATTTCCAGACCTTCGGTCAGGGTTTCCAGCAGAGCTTCACGCTGCTCGCTGTTTTCAGCTTCCAGAACGGCGCGGCGGGAAACAACCACGTTGTTACGCTTCTGGTCCAGCTTGATAACCTTGAATTCAAGCTCTTTGTTCTCCAGGTGCGCAGTGTCGCGAACCGGACGAACGTCTACCAGGGAACCCGGCAGGAAGGCACGGATGCCGGCCAGATCAACAGTGAAACCACCTTTGACCTTGCCATTGATAATACCCTTGACCACTTCCTCAGCTTCGAAGGACTTCTCGAGAACCTTCCACGCTTCAGCGCGCTTGGCCTTTTCACGAGACAGACGGGTTTCACCGAAACCGTCTTCAACTGCATCGAGAGCCACATCGACAACATCGCCGACAGCTACTTCCAACTCGCCTTTTTCGTTCAGGAACTGGGAGGCGGGGATAACGCCTTCGGACTTCAGTCCGGCGTTAACGGTGACCCAGTCGTTGTCGACGTCAACTACGGTTCCCTGGACGATGGAACCCGGTTGCATGTCAATTTCTTTTAGACTTTCTTCAAAAAGATCCGCAAAGCTCTCGCTCATTATGTGCCCTATATGATCAACGCAAGTGTGCTCCGTGTCACCAGCAACACGGTCTGTTAACGATGTCCGGAATCAGCCAGCGGCTGGCAGAGTACGCTGTTCCGGCATTTCAACGACAAAAAGGTGTAGTCAGGCCTGACCTGCTGCGGCCATACACCTGTCTAACACCTCTTCGATACTCAAACCCGTAGAATCAATGACTTGCGCATCATCTGCAGGCTTGAGGGGGGCCGCAGAACGGTTCATATCCCGCTCGTCACGTACCCGTATCTCCTCTAAAAGGGCGTCAATGTTAACATCGACACCGGCTTCCTTCAACTGATTGTAGCGCCTGCGGGCCCGCTCCTCGGCACTGGCGGTCAGGAAGATTTTGACCGGTGCATCCGGAAAGACCACCGTACCCATATCGCGGCCATCGGCCACCAGCCCGGGCGCCACCCGGAAATCCCGCTGGCGCTGCAACAAGGCATCGCGCACCGGTTGCATGACGGCGACTTTTGACGCGTTATCACCGCAGGTCTCGGTGCGGATTTCGGAGGTAACATCTTCCCCGGCCAACAGAACCTTCGCAGGCTCACCCGGAGGCGTCGGCATGAACGCAACATCGAGCCCTGCGGCAACCCGAACCAGTGCCGGCTCGTCGTCCAGCGCAACCCCTTGGCGGGCAGCCGCCAGGGCCGTCAGCCGATACAAGGCACCACTGTCGAGCAGATGCCAGCCCAGTTTGCGGGCCAACATCTGGGTAACGGTACCCTTGCCAGAACCGCCAGGGCCGTCAACCGTAATTACCGGTGCCTTGCTATTACTCATCAATCACTACCTTCTGCGTTAATTCGAATACCTGTCTGCAATGCCAGATCAACAAAACCCGGGAACGATGTAGCCACGTTGGCGCAATCGTTGATCCGGATAGGTCCGGTTGCGCGCAATGATGCCACCGCAAACGACATGGAAATGCGATGATCACCATGGCTTTCCACGGTACCGCCGCCTATTTCCTGGCCGCCATCTATAATGATGCCGTCGGGTGTCACGGTGGTCTCCACACCCAGAGCCGCGAGACCGTCCGCCATCACCTGGATACGATCACTCTCTTTCACCCGAAGTTCCTCGGCGCCGCGCAATACCGTGCGCCCTTCGGCACAAGTTGCAGCGATAAACAATACCGGGAACTCGTCGATAGCCAGCGGCACCTGCTCTTCCGGAATGTCGATGCCCTTCAAACGGGCTGACTGTACCCGAAGATCGGCTACCGGCTCTCCACCGATGACCTTCTCATTGAACACTTCAATGTTGGCACCCATCTGTTTCAGGATATTGATTACACCTACACGGGTGGGGTTCATGCCAACGTGGCGAAGCGTCAGGTCAGAATCTTCGGCAATACTGGCCGCCACCAGGAAAAACGCGGCCGAGGAAATATCAGCCGGCACATCAATGGCGCAAGCAGACAGTTTGCCTCCACCGGTGACACTGGCAGTCGCACCATCGCGGTGAACGTGGTAACCGAAACCCTCCAGCATGCGCTCGGTATGATCCCGGGTTGGCGCCGGCTCGGTCACCGAGGTAACACCCTCAGCGTAGAGTCCCGCCAGCAGCAGGCAGGATTTCACCTGGGCACTGGCCACCGGCATTTCGTAATGAATGCCCGTGAGCGCATGTCCACCCCGAATCTTCAACGGCGGCCGACCACCTTCACCGGTGTCGATGACCGCTCCCATGGCACGCAGTGGATCTGCCACGCGCCCCATAGGCCGCTTCGACAAACTGGCATCGCCCGTGAGCTCAGAATCGAAGGGCTGAGCGGCCAGCAATCCGGCAAACAGGCGCATGGCCGTACCCGAGTTGCCCAGATACAACGGGCCACGGGGCGCCTGCAGGCCTTTCATACCGACGCCGTGAATGCGCACGAAGCCGTCATCCGGACCTTCGATGGTGACGCCCATATCCCGGAACGCCTGCAGGGTGGCAAGACTGTCCTCCCCCTCCAGAAAGCCCTTCACTTCGGTAGTCCCCTCAGCCAGGGCACCGAGCATGATGGAACGGTGAGACATGGATTTGTCGCCCGGAACCCGGATGTCACCTCTCACGGTGCCGCCCGGCTGCATTTGGAATGTCACCTGTTTATCGCTGTTGTTAGTCACGTACGCCTGTCCTGAAAGCATTTTGGAAAAATGTTCCCGCGCCGCCTTGGCACGGCTGAAAACCCTGAGCAACGTGGCACCATCGCCACAGGCAATGGCAGCGCGGAGTTGATCCAGATCTTCGGTAAAATGGTCTATTACCCGGAGTACGGCATCCCGGTTGGAGAGAAAAATGTCGTGCCACATCACCGGATCGCTTGCGGCAATCCGGGTAAAATCACGGAACCCACCTGCGGCGTAGCGGAAGATATCCATATTCTCATCTTCGCCCGCCAGAGTGTCTACCAGCGAAAAAGCGATCAGATGGGGTAAATGGCTGGTGGCCGCGAGCACCTCATCGTGATACCCCACCGACATGGTAAGCACGGTCGCACCGGCACCTTCCCAGACGGTCCGCAAACGCTTCAGGCCGTCTTGGTCGGCATTTTGCGCCGGCGTCAGGATTACCTTGTGATTGGCAAAAAGATCGGGCCGGGCCGCACGAATACCGCTCTTCTCGGAACCGGCGATGGGATGGCCCGGTATCACCCAGGGTGGCAGTTCTCCGAATACCGCCTCCACATCGGCAACAAAACTGGATTTGGTGCTACCCACATCAGAAAGAATGGCGCCCTCTTCGATGACGGGCCGGATTTGTTCCAGCACCGCACGGGTGGCCCGCACCGGAACGGCCAACACCACCAGATCACTGCCCTTTACGGCCTGCTCAATGGAATCCGCAGCCTCGTCAATTACACCCAGTTCAACGCCGAGAGCCAGTTCATCCTGTCGGGTATCAAAGCTGCTCACCGTACCCGCAAGCCGTTGCGTGCGTATGGCGCTGGCCAGAGAACCGCCTATCAGCCCCAACCCGATAACCGCAACCCGACGAAAAGGCGCACTCGGAACTGTCACTTCACGCCCCCAACCCTGCTGACACCAATGCCTCAGCCAGCGCCTCGAGAAAACGTTCATTCTCTTGCGGAAGGCCAACCGAAACGCGCAGGTGGCGGGGCATGCCATAACCGGCAACCGGGCGCACAATCACGCCATGGGCCAACAAGGCCTGATAGATACCGGCAGCTGGCTCACCCACTTCCACGGCAATGAAGTTGCCCGCCGAAGGGATGTAGGATAGCCCCATGCGATCGAAGCCTTCCGCCAGTTGTTGCAGGCCGGCTTCGTTCACCTCCCGGGATTTCTGCAGATAGACTTCATCCTCAAGAACAGCTGTGGCCGCCGCCAGGGCAACGGTATCGACATTGAAGGGTTGGCGAACCCGGTTCAGGATGTCAGCAATGGCCAGAGAACTGATGCTGTAGCCCACTCGCAGCGCTGCCAGCCCCCACGCTTTGGAAAAGGTACGGCAGACAATCAGGTTCGGGTATTTGTCCAGCAGCCGAATACCATCCGGATACTCGTCACCAACGAGGTATTCGCAGTAGGCTTCATCCAGAACAACCAGAACCTGTTCAGGGATACGATCCAGAAACGCTTCAATCGCATCGGCCGTGTGTACGGTACCGGTGGGATTATTCGGATTAGCAACAAACACCAGCTTGGTGCGCTCGGTCACCGCATCGGCCATGGCATCCAGATCGTGCCCCCAGCCTTTTGCAGGCACCGCCACACCTCGGGCGCCAATCGCCTGGGTTACCAGCGGGTAAACCGCGAAGGCATACTGGGAGAACACCACTTCGCTATCAGAGTCGGCGAAACACCGGGCAATGACTTCCAGCACATCGTTGGAACCATTCCCGAGGGTGATCTGGCTCATTTCCACGCCAAAGCGACTGGCCAGAGCCTGCTTCAGATCAAAGCCATTGCCGTCCGGGTACAGGCACATTTCATCGAGGGCATTTCGGGCGGCCGATAACGCTTTCTCACTCGGCCCAAGCGGGTTCTCATTGCTGGCCAGCTTGATGATCTCCGACGGATTCAATCCCAGCTCCCGGGCCAGCTCTTCAATCGGCTTGCCGGGCTGGTACGGAGACAGAGCCTGAACACCTTTTACCGCAAGACTCTGGTAATCCACTGACATTGAACTCTCCTCAGGATCGACATTCGAAATCAAAGTACGCCGATGGGATAGGACCCCAGGCGCTTCAGCTCCACGGCTTCTTCATCAATTTCAGCCAGTACCTTGCTGATCCTGTCATCCTGCATGTGACCTTCGAAATCAATGTAGAAAACATAAGCCCAGGTGCCACTGGGCGAAGGCCGCGTTTCAATCCGTGTCAGACTGATGCCGTGACGATGGAACGGCTCAAGCAGCTGGTACAAAGCGCCCGGCTTGTTGCGCATGGAGACCAGAATCGAGGACTTGTCCTGGCCACTGGCCGGCACCTCCTCCCGCCCAATGATCAGGAAGCGGGTGGTATTGTCCGGGCGATCCTCAATGCTGTTAGCCAGCTTTTCCAGACCGTACAGCTCCGCCGCCATATCTCCGGCAATCGCCGCCGCACCCGGCTCTTCAGCCGCACGGCGCGCCGCCTCGGCATTGCTGGAAACGGTAATACGCTCAATACCGTAGCGATGTGTATCCAGCCACTGCCGGCACTGGGCGAACGACTGTTGATGGGAATAGATGCGGGTAATTTCCTCATCCTTGTGCTTCGGCGATACCAGCAGATGATGATGAATGCGAAGCTGCACCTCACCGCAGATTTTCAACGACGAAGACATGAACATATCCAGGGTGTGATTGATCATACCCTCAGTGGAATTCTCCACCGGCACCACGCCGTAATGCGCCGCACCGGACTCCACCTCGCGGAATACCGCATCAATCGCAGGCAGCGGCACGCTGACGACAGAGTGGCCGAAGTGTTTGAGCGCCGCCGCCTGGGTGAAGGTGCCTACCGGGCCCAGGAAGGCAATATGCATGGGCTTTTCCAGCGCCAGGCAAGCCGACATGATCTCACGGAACAGCCGCGCCATCTCCTCAGCGGGCAAAGGCCCCGGGTTCTTTTCCTTGATCCGGCGCAACACCTGAGCTTCGCGTTCAGGCCGGTAAAAGAATACATCCTCACCGGGATTGGCCGCCATTTTGACACGGGCCACTTCCTGCGCACATTTCGCCCGGGCACTGATCAGCTCCATGATCTGCTGATCGAGGGCGTCGATCTCCTCCCTTAATTCCCCCAGGCGGGTCTTCTCATCCGTCATGATCAGCCCCGCTCCTTCGCAAATTCCGCCATGTAGTCGATCAGGGCGTCGACACCTTCTTCCGGCATGGCGTTGTAGATGCTGGCACGCATACCACCGACCGAGCGGTGGCCCTGCAGGTTGAGCAGATGCCGGGCTTCAGCGCCTTTCAGAAATTCAGCATTAAGCGCATCATCGGCCAGAGTGAACGGTACGTTCATCCAGGAGCGGAAGCGTGGTTCAATGGGGTTGGCGTAGAAATCGTTGCCATCAATGAAACCATACAGCTTCTTTGCTTTCCGGGCGTTCATCTCGCCCATGGCTTGAACACCGCCCTGCTCTTTCAGCCACTTGAACACCAGCCCGGACAGGTACCAGGAATAGGTCGCCGGGGTGTTGTACATGGAGCCGTTATCGGCGATGACCTGATAGTTCATCATGGTCGGCGTCTCTTTCCGGGCCTTACCCAGGAGATCCCTACGGATAATTACCACCACCAGGCCCGAGGGGCCGATGTTCTTCTGGGCGCCGGCATAGATCAGACCGAATTTGCTGATATCCAGCGGCCGGGACAGCATGGTGGAAGACATATCCGCCACCAGCGGCACATTGCCACTGTCCGGAATAAAATCGTATTCCAGACCACCGATGGTTTCGTTCGGCGTGTAATGCAGGTAAGCGGCATCGGCGCTGGTGTTCCAGGCGGACTGATCCGGAATGGTGGTAAACCCGCTGTCTTCAGAGCTCGCAACCACATTCACATTACCGTAGCGCTTGGCTTCGGCAATGGCCTTTTTCGACCAGATGCCGGTATTCACATAATCGGCCGAGGCCTTGTCACCAAGCAGATTCAGCGGAATGGTCGAGAACTGACTGGAAGCTCCACCCTGCATGAAGAGTACGGCGTAATCATCTGAAATACCGGCCAATTCACGGAGATCCTTCTCAGCCGCTTCTGCAATGGCAACAAACTCATCGCTGCGATGACTCATCTCCATCACCGACATGCCGGTGCCGCGCCAATCGAGCATTTCGCTCTGGGCCTGCTTCAGCACAGCTTCCGGCAAGGTGGCCGGACCAGCACAGAAATTGAACGCCCTGCTCATTCTTCGGTTTCCTCGCCTTCCACTTCTTCATCATCGGATTCTGCAATCCGCTCCACACCCACCAGGCGCTCATCTTCCTGGGCCAGACGGATCAGACGCACGCCCTGGGTATTCCGGCTCAGTACCGACACCTCATCAGTGCGGGTACGCACCAGTGTGCCCTTGTCGGAGATCAGCATCATCTGGTCGCCATCAAACAGTTGCAGCGCAGTCACCAGATTACCGTTTCGCTCGGAGCACTGCATGGCGATAACGCCCTGGCTGCCACGGCTGTAGGCCGGGAATTCATCAATGGCCGTGCGCTTGCCATAACCATGCTCACTGGCCGTCAGAATCACACCGCCTTCCTGCGGAATGATCAGGGACACGACATGGTGGCCTTCCGGCATCTTGATACCGCGGACACCACGAGCCGTCCTGCTCATCGGGCGAACCTGCTCTTCCTGGAAGCGCACCGCTTTACCGGCACTGGAGAACAGCATCACTTCGGCAGAACCATCGGTAATGGCGGCACCAATCAGGGTGTCACCCTCATCGAGATTCAAGGCAATCAGGCCACTGCTGCGTGGGCGCGAGAAGTTCGGCAGCGGTGTCTTCTTGACCACACCGGCCGAGGTGGCCATCAGCACAAACTGGTCTTCCGGGTAATCACGTACCGGCAGGAAGGTGGTAATACGCTCACCTTCGTCCAGCGGCAGGATGTTGACCATGGGCCGGCCGCGGGAGCCACGGCTGCCGCGGGGAATCTCGAACACCCGCAGCCAGTACACCTTACCCTTGTTGGAGAAGCACAGAATGGTGTCGTGGGAATTCGCAACCAGCAGCTTCTCGATAAAGTCTTCGTCCTTCATCGACGTTGCCGCTTTACCCCGGCCACCACGACGCTGGGCCTGGTAATCCTCAACGGCCTGGGTCTTGGCATAGCCACTGTGGGAAATAGTCACCACCAGATCTTCTTCGTCGATCAGGTCTGCAATGGTCAGGTCGCGACGGGAGCTGGTGATCTCAGTACGACGCTCATCGCCATACTGGCTGACAATCTCTGCCAGTTCGTCACGAATCACCTGCATGAGACGCTCGGGATCACCCAGGATATCCAGCAGATCGGCAATCTTCTCGAGGATTTCCTTGTACTCGTTCTGGAGCTTTTCGGTCTCCAGACCGGTCAGGCGATGCAGTCGCAGATCCAGAATCGCCTGGGCCTGCTCCGGCGACAGGTGGTACAGGCCGTCACGCAGGCCATAGATCTCGGGCAAGTCGTCCGGACGGCAAGCATCCTCGCCGGCACGCTCCAGCATGGCGAGTACGTCGCCAGGTGCCCAGCCCTTGTCCATCAGCTTTTCTTTCGCTTCTGCAGCAGAGGGCGACTGTTTGATCAACTCGATGATTTCATCAATGTTGGCCAGGGCAACGGTGAGACCTTCCAGAATATGGCCCCGCTCACGAGCCTTGCGCAGCTCATAAATAGTGCGGCGGGTGACCACTTCCCGACGATGGCGCACAAACGCATCGAGCATTTCTTTCAGGTTCAGGGTCTTGGGCTCGCCGTTGATCAGCGCCACCATGTTGATACCGAACACGGTTTCCAGTTGAGTCTGGGCGAACAGATTGTTGATGATCACATCCGGGTTCTCGCCCCGGCGCAATTCGATCACAACCCGGATACCTTCCTTGTTCGATTCATCACGCAGCTCGGAGATACCTTCCAGGCGCTTTTCTTTCACCAGTTCCGCGATCTTCTCGATCAGACGGGCCTTGTTCAACTGATAAGGTAGCTCGGTGATGATGATGGATTCGCGGCCGGTCTTCTTGTCCTGCTCAATCTCGTGGCGGGCACGGATATAAATGCGGCCACGGCCCGTACGGTAGGCTTCCACAATACCGGCACGGCCGTTGATGATGCCCTGGGTGGGGAAGTCCGGGCCCGGGATGAATTCCATCAGCTCATCGACCGTGAGATCCGGGTTATCGATCAGTGCCAGGCAGCCGTTCACCACTTCCGTCAGGTTGTGGGGCGGAATGTTGGTGGCCATACCCACGGCAATACCGGAGGAGCCGTTCACCAGCAGATTAGGCACACGGGTCGGCAGGACTTCCGGAATACGTTCGGTGCCGTCGTAGTTGTCTACGTAATCGACGGTTTCCTTGTCGAGATCCGCCAGCAGCGAATGGGCGATCTTCTCCATGCGGATTTCGGTGTAACGCATGGCGGCGGCATTGTCGCCGTCGATGGAACCGAAGTTACCCTGGCCGTCTACCAGCGGGTAGCGCAGGGAGAATGGCTGAGCCATTCGAACGATGGTGTCGTATACCGCAGAGTCACCGTGGGGGTGATATTTACCGATAACGTCACCCACCACACGGGCAGACTTCTTGTAGGCCTTGTTCCAGTCGTTACCCAACTCGGACATGGCGAACAGCACCCGGCGGTGTACCGGCTTCAGGCCGTCCCGGACATCGGGTAATGCCCGGCCAACGATAACGCTCATGGCGTAATCGAGGTAGGACTGTTTCAACTCGTCTTCAATATTGACCGGCAGGATCTCTTTGGCTAACTCACCCATCGAGAAAGGTTCCTTTGCGTTATCTGGAAGTCGTTCCGGGGCCGTTTCCGGGCCCCGTCTTTATTCTTCAACAAGCCGCCAAGCATACCACAGACCACCCCCGCCAGGGGCAACTGTGGTAAAGCCTTAATCAAACACCACGGTCTTGTTTTCGTAGGTAATCACGCGGTCTTCAATGTGGGACCGCAGGCCCCGGGCCAGCACGTTCTTTTCCACATCCTTGCCCAGGCGAACCATGTCTTCGATGGAGTCGCTGTGACTGATCCGGATGACGTCCTGCTCGATGATCGGACCCTCGTCCAGATCCTCGGTGACATAGTGGCAGGTGGCACCAATCAGCTTCACACCCCGGCTATAGGCCTGATGGTAGGGACGGGCACCGGCGAACGATGGCAGGAAGCTGTGGTGAATATTGATCACCTTGCCGGAGTACTTTCCGCACAGCTCGGCAGGCAGAATCTGCATGTAACGGGCCAGCACCACCACGTCGGTTTCGTATTGCTGGAACAGCTCGTCGATATGGGCGAAGGCCTCAGCCTTGTTCTCTTTGCTCACCGGCACATGGTGGTAAGGAATCTCGTGCCACTCCACCATACGGCGCAGATCATCGTGGTTGGAAATCACCGCAACGATCTCGCAGTTGAGCTCTTTGCTGTGCCAACGGTGCAACAGATCGGCCAGGCAGTGTGATTCCTTGCTGCACATCAGGATAACCCGCTTGGGGCGCGCGGAATCAGCAATGTGCCAGTTCATGTTGAACTCGCGGGCAATCGGCTCAAAGGCGGCACGGAACTGGTCCAGCCCGAACGGTATCGATTCGGCCTTGATTTCATGCCGCATGAAAAACCAGCCGGCCTGGGTATCGGAGTGGTGGCTCGCCTCGGTAATCCAGCCGTTATAGGTGGACAGAAAATTACTCACCTTGGCAACAATCCCGACCCTGTCCGGGCAGGAAATAACAAGACGATAGGTATGCTCCATGAAGCCTTTCCTTAACTTGAATCCGGGGAAAGCGGGCGCGACAGGAAACCACAAACCGGACATTCACGGCGATGGTCGGTACGCACCGGTAAAAATGACCGGCTATGATAGCCTATCTGACAGCCAGAAACGAGGAATCCGACCATGGACAGAGTGATCTACAGCCCCGCTTCGAAAATCAGCCACAGACCGCTCTGGAGAGCGACAGCCGCGCTGATGCTTTTCCTGCTCGCCTTCAACACAAGCGCCAACGAACAAGCCATTCTGGAAGGGGAGCGTTTCCATCCGGTTCAGGGCACCCAGGGTATGGTTGCCACCAGCCACACCCTGGCCACAGAGGTTGCCCTGAAGGTATTGCAAGACGGAGGCAACGCCATTGATGCCGCTGTTACCGCCGGCTTCGCCCTGGCCGTCACCCAACCCCGTTCCGGCAATATTGGCGGTGGCGGCTTTCTGGTCTACTCGCCCGGTAACGGTGATGCCCCGGAAGCCATTGATTATCGCGAAACCGCACCGGCTGCAGCCACCGAAACCATGTTTCAGGATCAGGACGGCAATGTCGTGAGCGAGCGCAGCCGCTTTAGCCACAAGGCCGCCGGGGTACCCGGCACCGTTGCCGGGCTGGCACTGGCTCTGGAGCGGCACGGCACCCTGAACCTGAGCCAAGCCCTGGCCCCGGCCATTCGCCTGGCACGGGAGGGCTTTGTGGTACCCCACCGATTCACCGAAGGCCTGGAGCAGGCCCGGGACCGCCTTGAACGCTGGCCAGCCACCCGCGCTACCTTCTATAAAAAAGATGGATCGGCCCCACAACCGGGCGAAGTGTTTCGCCAGCCGGAACTGGCCGACACCCTCCAGCGCATTGCCGAGCAGGGCGTAAAAGGCTTCTATGAAGGCGAAACCGCACAGTTGATTGTGGCGGAAATGCAACGGGGCGAGGGTCTGATTACTCTGGAAGACCTGCGCAACTACGAACCGGCCGTTCGCCAGCCGGTCCACGGCACCTATCGGGGATTTGATATCTACTCCATGTCGCCGCCCTCCTCTGGCGGCACTCACATCGTGCAGATCCTCAACATTCTGGAGGACTACCCCATCGGCGAATGGGGGCACAACTCCGCAAACACTATCCACCACATGGCCGAGGCCATGAAACTGGCATACGCAGATCGCTCGGAATACCTGGGTGATACAGACTTCGTAGCTGTGCCGCTGGAAGGGCTAACCAGCAAGGGCTACGCCGACCAACTTCGCACATCCATCAAGGCAGACAAGGCCCGGCCCGCCAGCGAGATCGCGCCTGGAAAACCTGGGCCCCGGGAAAGCCCGGAAACCACACACTTCTCGGTGGTGGACCGCTGGGGCAACGCGGTATCAAACACCTACACCATCAATTTCAGCTATGGCTCGGGCATTACCGTGGCCGGTGCCGGCTTTCTGCTCAATAACGAGATGGACGATTTCAGCGCCAAGCCGGGGGTTCCCAATGCTTATGGCCTGATCGGCGGCGAAGCCAACAAGGTGGAGCCAGGTAAACGCATGCTCAGCTCCATGTCGCCGACCATCGTACGAAAGGACGACCGCAATTTCCTGGTAACCGGCAGCCCCGGCGGCTCCCGGATCATCACCACCACCTTGCAGGTGATCATGAATGTGCTCGACCATAATATGAACATACAGACAGCCGTCAGTGCGCCGCGCATCCACCACCAGTGGTTACCGGACGAGATTCGGGTGGAACAGGGTATCAGCCCAGACACTCTTGATCTGCTCCGGGCGCGAGGGCACACCATCAACACCGGCTCGGCCATGGGCGCCATCCAGAGCATCCTGATTGGCGAAGACGGCACGCTTTACGGCGGAGCCGATCCCCGGCGCAGCACCTCGTCTGCCACGGGATTCTGAGCCATTCAATATTGACCGGGCGCATCCCGGACAGGAGGTAACTGATGTATCTTTCCGTACAACTGAGCTGCTATCCGCTCAAGGACGACTACAAACAACCGATCTGGGATCTGATTGCACGCCTGGAACAGACCAGCCTTGAGGTCCACCCTGGTCGCATGAGTACCGAGATCTTCGGCGAGTATGACGAAGTGATGAAGGTGCTCTCAGACACCATGAAATGGTCTTTCGAGACCTACGGCAAATCGGTGTTTGTAGCAAAAATCATGGAGGGTGACCGGAGGCCGAAATGACACCCAGCAACGAACCCGGAAAGCAGGATCAGTCACCGCAGCCGCAACCGGCGATACCCAACCAGTACTCGTTTCTGTGGTTGAGCGCGGCCATTTTCCTGATGTTCCTGTGGCTACAGGGCAATAACCAACAGCAACAACAGGAACTGGCTTATTCCGAGTTCAAACAGGCCGTCATGGGCGGCCAGGTTGCCGAAGTTACCCTGCGTACCGAAGAGATCAGCGGACGCTTTACGGATTCCGGTGCCAGCCGGTTTTCCAACGACAGCCGTCCACCGTCGAGCAGTTTCATAACGCTCAGGCCACAGGTGGAAGACCCGGAGCTGCTACCACTACTGGAAAAACAAGAAGTCCTGGTTCGGGGCTCCCGCTCCGGCCGCCCCTGGTGGCAGGAGCTGATCCTGGGCTTCCTGCCCTGGATCCTGTTACTGGCGCTGATGTTCTGGTTCTGGGGTGCCGCCCAGAAACGCATGACTCAGGGCGGCGGCCCCTTTGACTATGGCAAGTCCAGGGCCCGCCGCGCCCGCAGAGAAACCTCCACCACGACACTGAACGACGTGGCGGGCATTGAGTCTGCAAAACGGGACATTGCCGAGATTATCGACTTCCTCAAGTCGCCGGATAAGTATCGGCGCCTGGGTGCCATCATGCCCAAGGGGATTCTCCTGGTCGGCCCGCCGGGCACCGGCAAGACACTGCTGGCACGGGCCATTGCCGGTGAGGCGGAAGTCCCCTTCTTCAGTATCAGCGCCTCCGAATTCATCGAGATGTTCGTGGGCGTTGGCGCCGCGCGGGTTCGGGACATGTTCCAGACGGCTCGCAAGGAAGCCCCGGCACTAATCTTTATTGATGAGCTGGACGCCGTCGGACGCTCACGGGGCGCCGGCCTGGGGGGCGGCCACGACGAGCGCGAGCAGACTCTGAACCAGATCCTCACGGAAATGGACGGCTTCGAGGCCCATGAGAACATTCTGGTGCTGGCCGCCACCAACCGGCCGGATGTCCTGGACACCGCGCTACTGCGCCCGGGCCGGTTTGATCGGAAAATCACCCTGGACCGCCCTCACCGGGAGGCCCGGGAAGCTATTCTGAAGGTCCATGTGCGCAAGGTGCCGCTGGCTGCGGATGTAGACCTGACGCAGGTGGCCGCACGCACGACCGGCTTCTCCGGCGCCGACCTGAAAAACCTGGTGAACGAAGCGGCCCTTACAGCCGCCCGAGACAACCTCGTTGAGGTAAACAACCACTGTTTTGAAGTGGCCCACGATCGCCTGATTCTGGGTGAAGAAAGGGACGCCCAGTTAACACCGGAAGAGCGTGAAGCCGTGGCCTACCACGAATGCGGGCATGCCATTATGGCCTATTACATGCCCAAGGCAGATCCTCTCACCAAGATCACCATTATTCCCCACGGCATGGCCATGGGAGTGACCGAACAGACCCCGAAAGAAGACAAATACAATTACACCGAAAGTTACCTGGAGGACCGCATCAAGGTGATGCTGGGCGGGCGTTCTGCCGAAAAAATCATCTACGGGGAAGTCAGTACCGGCGCCCAGAATGACCTGAAAGAAGCCACCAAACTGCTGAGACGAATGGTCGGCCAGTGGGGCATGAGCGAAAAGATCGGCCCGCTGGGCCTGGGCATCGGCGAAGAACATGTGTTCCTTGGCCGGGAAATGGGCGCGCCCCGGGAGTACAGCGAAAAACTCGCGGAAATGATCGACTCGGAAATCCAGTCGCAATTACTGGCCTTTGAAGCCTTTACCGTGAACTTCCTGACCGAACACCGGCAGGAACTGGATGCCCTTGCCAGAGCCGTCATGAAAAGGGAAACCCTGTCAGCCGGGGAAATAACCGAGGTGCTGGAGGAAGCCCGCAGCCGGGAGATTGCCTGAACAATCGACGGCGGTGGCGTAGGGCTCTCAAGGCGTGATGGTGACCGGCAGATTCAACTGGGCAAGCAAGGCCTCCGCGCCCTGCTGCTCGAACAGGCTGCACTGACGGCTGATCACCAGCTGGGAGGCCCTCTCCTCCCGAACTGCACGGGCCATGGCAGCCGCGCCGGCTTTGGGCAAACGCTTGACGCGGGCAGGAATGCCACCGGTTTCCAGCATGGCGGCAAGCTCCTCAAGCAATCCATGATCATCAGCGGCATCCGAGCGCACCAGTACCGTCAGCGCCCGCTGCCCACGCCTGGCCAGCTCCACGCCTACCCGCACAGCCCGATGATTCGCGCCCTGATCGTGGTTCAGCAACACCACCACCCTGCCCGGTGGTAATGAGCGCGATTCCGGCCACAACAGCACATCTCCCGGCGCCTGCCGCAACAGGTCCCGCGCGGTTGAGCCCAGCTTGAAAGATGAAATACCGGACCAGCCAGCCCCGCCGAGCACCAACAAATCATCAGGCTGTACCAGCCCCAATACCTGCTCTACCACTTCACCCCGGCATAATCTCAGTGCCTGGGCCACACCCCAGGGCGCCAGGGTTCGCTCGAGAGTACGGCGAAGCTTCTCTGCAGTTGCCTGCATACGGACTTCCAGAGCGTCGACATCCATTGGCCTCGCCACGCCGGAACTCCGGCCCACTTCCCGGGCAAAACCGTAACCGGCACTACGCAGCAGGCTTACTTCCTCCACAAAGATACCCAGAACTTCGGCTTGCTGCGCACGAGCAATGTCTGCCGCAGCCTCCAGGGCTGCCAGACTCCGCCTGGAACCATCCAGCAACACCAATATCCGCCGGGCTACGGCGGGGTCTGGCTCCGGAGTTTTATGACTGACCGTAGTGTCCGCCATTGCCATTATCCTGACCCGTGTCTTTGTCCTTGCTTTTGCCAACCTCGGCAAACGCGGCCAGCCTGTCTGCCACGCGTCGGTTAAAGCTGCCCTCAGGGAACACGCCATCAGCATCCGGTTGCCCCGGCTCCAGGCCCGTCAACAACTCAATGGCCTGGTCGATATGGGTAACGGGATAAATGGAGAACCTTCCGTCCTGCACCGCTTCCCGCACCGATTCATTCAGCATCAGATGCTCCACATTGCTGGCCGGCAACAAGGCTCCCTGGCTATTCACGCCTCCGTCCTGCCCGCAGACATTAAAGAAGCCTTCAATTTTTTCGTTGACGCCGCCCACTGCCTGCACCTCACCATGCTGGTTCATGGAACCGGTTACCGCCAGTGATTGCTTGAGCGGAATGCCAGCGATGGCAGACAACAACACACAGGTTTCCGCCACCGAGGCAGAATCCCCTTCCACGCCACCGTAGGACTGCTCAAAGGCCAGACTGGCCGACAGTGACAGCTCATTCATTGGCGCATAACGATTGGCCAGGAACCGGGACAGAATCATCACCGCCTTGCTGTGGATCGGCCCACCAAGCTTGGCTTCCCGCTCGATATCCACCACCTGGCCCTTGCCAGGGCGCGCCGTAGCTGTAATTCGGGTGGGCTGGCCAAAGCGGGTGGCACCTAGCTGCAGTACCGACAGACCATTCACCTGTCCCACCTGCTCGCCCTGAGTGGCAATCATCACCACACCTCGGCGAATCTGCTCCAGACTACGCTCGCGGACCCGGCTCGCCCGGTAGTCCCGCTCGTCAATGGCCTGCTGCACATGGCTGGCGCACACGTGTGGGCTGTCGGCCACACCAGCCCAATGATCCGCCTCGGTGAGCAGATCTTTCAGTACACGATCATGAGCCGTCAGCTTGTTCTGATCGCTGGCCAGACGGCTCGCGTGTTCAATCAACCTGGCAACCGCCTCCCTGTCCAGGATTCTTACGCCAGCCGACCGGGCCATGGTGGCAATCATCCGGGCGTAGAGTAAGTAGCTGGCCTCATCCCGCTCCATGTCGTCTTCAAAATCCGCTTCCACCTTGAACAGGTCCAGAAAGTCCGGATCGTAGTGGGACAGCAGGTAATACAGCATCCGGTCGCCAAGCAGCACCACCTTTACCGAAAGCGGAATCGGCTCCGGTTGTTGGCTTACCGTGGTGGCGAGGCCATACAGGCGCTCCAGGGATTCGATGCGGATCTCGCCGGAAAAGAGTATGCGTTTGAGGCTTTCCCAGGCCATGGGCTGCGACAGTACCCGCCGGGCGTCGAGGATCAGGTAGCCCCCGTTGGCCCGATGCAGAGCCCCGGCCCGAATCAGGGTGAAATCCGTGTACAGGTTACCCTGGTGGGCCCGGTGTTCGATCTGACCTGCCAGGTGTTGGTGGTTGGGAAGATCTTCATAGATGACGGGGGCCCCACGGGTCTCGGCATTATCCACCAGCAGGTTCACCCGGTAGCGGTTCAACAACCCTGCCGGTGCGCCGTTTTCAGTATCCTGAAACGCCTCGGCATGCTCCACCACATCCTCTCGCACCGCGTCGAGGTGAGCCACCACGGCCGGCACGTGCTCCCACTTCTCGCGCAGCTCCCCCATGGGGCCGCCCAGGGTAAGCTGAACCATTTCTTCATTCAGGGCATGGACCCGCTCCCGGACTTCCTTGCGCAGCCGGGGCACCTGCTGGATGGCCTGCTGCAGCTTTTTCTGGAGGTCTTCCACCTTGGATTCCACCAACTCCTTTTCCTCATCGGAGAAGGTCTTGTATTCCTCAGGTTCAATCACCTCGCCGTTGCGCATGGGCGCGAAGGTAAAACCTGCCGGGGTGGTGAGCATGGCTATATTGTTGGCGTTTGCCTCTTCCTGAATCTCAGACAGGCCTTGCTGCTGGCGCCGGGTAACCTCTTCCTGCAATTCCTGAATACGGGCCTGGTATTCCTCGCTTTCAAAGGTGGCCGGTATGGTGGTCTTCAGTTCGTTGGCCAGTTCGCTCATATCGGCCTTGAACAAGCGACCCTCCCCCGGCGGCAGCTCAATGGCCCCGGGTTTGTCCGACTGCTGAAAATTGAACACATGACACCAGTCCGACGGCACCGGTTTTTCCGCGGCATGGCTGGCCAATACCCGCCGTACCAGCTCATGCTTGCCGGCACCGGAGGGCCCCAACACGAACAGGTTAAACCCCTGGGCCTTCATGCTGGCCCCGAATTCCAGGGCACGCAGTGCCCGGTCCTGACCGAAGGGCAGAGCCAGATCTTGCAGACTTTCCGTGGTTTCAAAATCCAGTTTGTCCAGCGGGCACCGATGGTAGATCTGTGCTTCGGTCAGAGCGTCGGGCAGAGCCATCCGTCCTCCTTATGGCTTAGGCGTTGCCTTCCAGTTTGTCCTGGGTGCGCAAATCAAAATCGCTGGCATCGTGCCGCTCGTGCAGCTGGGAGGCAAGATCGCCCCAGGCCTTGTTCACCATACGGCCACGCTTTACTGCCGGGCGCTTGGCCACCTCGTCGGTCCAGCGAACCACGTTGGTATAGGTGTGGGCTTCCAGGAATTCGGCCGCCTCGTACACCATGTTTTTCACCAGGGCTCCGTACCAGGGCCAGATGGCCATGTCGGCGATGGTGTATTCATCACCGGCAATGTACTGGTTATCCGCCAGCTGACGATCGAGCACGTCCAACTGGCGCTTCACTTCCATAGTGTAGCGGTTGATGGGGTACTCGTACTTTTCTGGCGCGTAGGCATAAAAGTGACCAAAGCCGCCTCCCAGGAAAGGCGCACTGCCCATCTGCCAGAACAGCCAGTTCATGGTTTCGGTGCGTTTGGCCGGGTCCCTGGGCAGAAATGCATCAAACTTCTCCGCCAGGTAGAACAGAATGGAACCAGACTCAAAAACCCGGATGGCCGGGTCCACACTGCGATCCAGCATGGCAGGGATCTTGGAGTTGGGATTCACCTTCACGAACCCGCTGCTGAACTGATCCCCTTCGGTGATGCGAATCAGCCAGGCATCGTATTCCGCCTCCTTGATGCCTTTTTCCAGCAGCTCCTCAAACATGACCGTTGCCTTGACACCGTTGGGCGTTGCCAGGGAATAAAGCTGGAACGGATGCTCCCCCACCGGCAGCTCTTTTTCATGGGTAGGGCCGGCGATGGGGCGGTTGATGTTAGAGAACTTGCCGCCGTTGTTCGGATCCCATTTCCAGACTTTCGGAGGTGTGTAAGTTGGGTCACTCATTCCGTTTTCTCCCATTGGCTTTACAGGGTTAGTGGCATGACTGTAACCGAATCCGGCACGGGTACGCACGTGGAATACGTCTGCGCGGGATCAATAATCGGTCATCGGTATTGGGCTATACTCGGCTCTGGATCAACTGGACTGCAATGGAACCTGCCATGGCGTGTCACGCCGACCGGACCGCTCCTGTCTTTCAAACGAAAGGCCTGACCAAAACCTACCGTCAGGGCGATGTGGAAGTGCATGCACTGCGGGGGGTCGATATCAGCCTTTATCCGGGGGAGCTGGTAGTAATGCTTGGCGCCTCAGGCTCAGGCAAATCCACGCTTCTGAACATTCTGGGCGGACTGGATGTGCCCACTACCGGCGAAGTTCGTTATCAGGACATCGATCTGGCCGGCGCCTCAGACCGGGAGCTTACCCGCTATCGCCGGGATTATGTCGGGTTCGTGTTTCAGTTTTACAACCTCATCCCCAGCCTGACCGCCCGCGAAAACGTCATCGCCGTGACCGAGATTGCCCGTGACCCCATGGCGCCGGAAGAAGCCCTGGACATGGTGGGCCTGGCCAGTCGCCTGGACCATTTTCCGGCTCAGCTTTCCGGTGGCGAGCAACAAAGAGTGGCCATTGCCAGAGCCATATCCAAGCGACCCCGGGTGCTGCTGTGCGATGAGCCTACCGGAGCCCTGGACTCGGCCACCGGTATTCTGGTCCTCGCGGCATTGGAACGGGCCAACCGGGAAACCGGCACCACCACGGTGATCATCACCCACAATGCTTCAATCGCGAACATGGCGGACAGAGTGATCACCCTTTCGGATGGCGTGATCAGCGGTGAGCACCGCAACTCAGAACGCCAGGACCCGAACACCCTGAGCTGGTGATGCCATGATTTTCGGGCCGAGCGTACTGCACACCAAACTGCGACGGGAAATCTGGCAGATGCGCGGCCAGTTGCTGGCGATCGCGCTGGTGATTGCGGGCGGGATCGCGGTTTGCCTGATGTCCCTGGTCAATTACTCCTCCCTCACAGCCACCCGGGATCAGTACTATCAGGAGCACCAGTTTGCTGATGTTTTCGTTTCGGTAAAACGGGCCCCCCGCCATGTGCTGAAAACGGTTTCCGAGCTACCGGGTGTGACCCGCCTGAGCGGCCGGGTGGAAGGCGCCGCGAAGCTCAATCTCCCCGATTACGATGAACCTGTGTCGGCCCACCTGGTGTCTGTTCCTCCGACCGGCCAACCCGGGGTAAACCAGTTGTATGTCCGGCAAGGTCGACTGCCAAGCGCCACCCACGCCAATGAAGTCGCAATCATTGGCAGCTTCGCGGATGCGCACCAGCTCACTCTGGACGACAGTTTCAACGCCATCATCAATGGCCGACAACAAACCCTGAAAATCGTGGGCATTGTCGAGTCGCCGGAATTCATCTACGTGATACCTCCGGGGGGCATGCTGCCGGATTATCAGCGCTTTGGCGTGCTCTGGCTGAATCAGGAAGCACTGGCCGCCGCCATGGACATGCGGGGCGCCTTCAACAGCCTGGCACTGCAGATCGACCCACGGCATCCTGTGGAAGATGTGATCGACCCGCTGGACCGGTTGCTGGCGCGCTACGGCAGTACCGGTGCGTTCGCCCGGGCTGACCAGTTCTCACACCGTTTTCTCAGTGACGAGCTCGAGCAGCTGAAGGCCATGGCGATTATCTTTCCGTCCATTTTTATGGGCGTCGCCATGTTTCTGCTCAATGTGGTGGTGACACGCCTGATCAGTACCCAGCGGGAAATCATCGCCATTCTCAAAGCCTTCGGCTACAGCAATGGCCAGATCGGCTGGCACTATAGCCAACTGGTGCTGGCCATTGCGTTTACCGGGCTTGCCATCGGCTGCGCCAGTGGCCTCTGGCTGGGGCATCGGTTGGGAGAGCTGTATATGGATTACTACCGCTTCCCTTCGCTACTGTTCCGAATCAATCCCTGGTGGCTGGCGTTACTGGCCCTGATCAGTATGGCAGTTGCACTGCTCGGCGGCTGGCGCTCCATCCGCGCGGCGGCCGCCCTGCCCCCGGCGGAAGCCATGCAGCCCGAGAGCCCCGCCCGATACCGGGTTACCGTTACCGAACGGGTGCTGGGCTGGGTGCGCTTTCATCAGCCTTCACGCATGATCGTCAGGCAGCTTGCCCGCAAGCCTGGCCGAACCGCCCTCTCGGTATTCGGCATTGCCATGGCCACGGCCATCGTGGTGGTGGGCAATTTCCAGTTCAGCTCTGTTTCGCTGATGGTGCACACCCAATTCGCCCGGGTGCAGAAGCAGGACCTGACCGCCACACTCACCGACCCGGTCGACCCGACCGCACTGTACGGAATGGCGCGCCAATCCGGTGTGCGTTACGTCGAAGGACGCCGGGCCGTTACCGTAGAGCTGGTTAACGAACACCGCAGATGGCGCACGGTGCTCACCGGCTTGCCCCGGGACGCCAAACTGCAATTCGTGGTTAACCAGGATCTGGAGAACGTGGCCATTCCTGCTGCCGGCCTGTTGGTAACCGACTTTCTGGCCAAGGCCCTGAATGTTGAGACCGGAGACACAGTTCGGGTGCGAGTGCTGGAAGGCCGACGCCCGGAACTGGATCTCACGGTGGCTGGCATTACCAGCGAGTTCCTCGGTGTGGGCGCCTACATGAATCTGGCCGCCATGAACAAGGCGCTTCGCGAAGGCCCGAGAGTGAACCAGATGCTGATGAATCTGGCGCCGGAGCAAACCAACACCGTCTACCAGGAACTCCGGGATACGCCGGGAGTGATGGCCACCAATCTGCGACAGGCAATGCTCGACAGTTTCTTCGAGACGCTCGCGCGCACCTTCCTGACCTACACCTTCATCATCAGCCTGCTCGGCGGCATTATTGCTTTTGGTGTGATCTACAATACCGCGCGGATTTCCCTGGCCGAACGGGGGCGAGACCTGGCGAGCTTGAGAGTACTGGGGTACAGCCACAACGAAGTCGCCCACATTCTGCTCGGGGAACTGGCCATACTGCTGTTACTGGGAATTCCTCTGGGTTGGGCGATTGGTTTTGGACTGGCAAGTTTTGTGGTTACCGCGATGCAGACCGAACTCTATCGCGTTCCTCTGGTCCTGACCGGCCAAACCCTGGCATTGGCGGCCAACGTGGTCATTTTGTCGGCATTGATTTCCGGCTTCATCACCTGGTGGCGACTTCGTAAACTGGACCTTGTCGCGGTTCTGAAAACCCGGGAATAATGCACACACACTCACATGGGACCCAACATGGCGACACAACGCATCTCAAAAGGAAAATGGGCCTTCTGGCTTTTGATGGCCTCACTAGCCGCCATCGTCTTCGCGCTTATCCTGCGGCCAGAGCCCGTTTGGGTTGACCTTGCCCCCGTCGAGCGCGGCCCCATGGAAGTGACCATTCTTGAAGAGGGCAAAACCCGGGTCAAAGATCGCTATCTGATTTCCTCCCCTGTGGCCGGCTATATTCACCGGGTTCAGCTGGACGTAGGCGACGCGGTGATTCCCGGGGAGCTACTGACGTTTGTGGACCCGACGCCCGCCAGCATCCTGGACGCCCGGACCCGTGCCGAAGCCGAGGCTCGGGCAGCCGCCGCCCAGGCAGCACTTCAATCCATCCAACAAAAGGTTCAGGCGGCGGAGGCTGATGCTGAGTTCGCTCAGAATGAATACCAGCGCCTGCTCGCTCTGGAAGAATCCCGCTTTGTCTCCACCGAACAGTTACAACAGGCGAAATCCACGGCAGCCCGGGCACAGGCAATCCTGCGTTCCGCCCGCTTTGATGAAGAGGTGGCCGCCCATGAACTGGCCGCCGCTCAAACCCGGCTGCAGATTTCAACCGCGTCCTCCAATGGTCAGAAACCTGCCGAGCGGGTCGCCGTGCGCTCTCCGGTTAACGGCGCGGTTCTGGCTCTGGTTCGCCAGAGCGAGGGCGTCATCCAGGCCGGCGAGCCGATACTGGAGGTCGGAGACCCTGGCGCTCTGGAAGTGGTGGTCGAGGTCTTGAGTTTCGATGCCGTCAAACTGGAACCCGGCCTTGGCGTGCGACTGAGTGGCTGGGGCGGGCCGGTACTGGAAGCAACGGTTCGTCGTATCGAGCCTATCGGGTTTGAGGATGTATCCGCTCTGGGCGTGGAAGAACAACGGGTTCAGGTTATTGCCGATATGGTCAGCCCACGGGAGCAGTGGCGACAGCTGGGAGACGGCTACCGAGTGGACGCTGACTTTATCCTGTGGCAAAGCGAAGACACCTTGCAGGTACCCACCTCAGCGATCTTCGAATACAACGGCGCTTCTGCGGTTTTCGTGGTTGAGAGCGAGACGGCGAGACGCCGGACAGTCACAACAGGACCATCCAACGGTTTAATGACCCAGGTAACGCAGGGACTGCAGGAGGGCGTTCAGGTGGTCCGGCACCCCGGCCGTGGCCTGGAAGACGGCGATCAGGTTCGGATACGATAACGAACCCCGCACAAACCCTGCCCCAACGGCCCAGTTAACGTTCGCCCTGAGCTTTCACAGCGTCGATCCATTTGCCATACCCCGCGGCTTCCATTTGCTCCAGCGGGATGAACTTCATGGCTGCGGAATTCATACAATAGCGCAATCCCGTCGGCGCCGGACCATCGTCAAAGACATGGCCCAGATGAGAATCAGCATGGGCACTGCGAATCTCCGTCCGGGTCATGAAAAACGACTTGTCCTCACGTTCTACCACTGCCTCTGGCGTTATCGGGCGAGTGAAGCTCGGCCAGCCGGTACCGGACTTGTACTTATCCCGTGAGGAGAACAGCGGCTCACCGGAAACGACATCCACATAAAGCCCCTCCCTGGTGTTGTCCCAGTAGGTATTGTTGAAGGCGTGTTCAGTACCATCCTCCTGCGTGACCTCATACTGCATTTCCGTCAAACGCTGCCGAAGAGTCTTGTCATCCGGCTTTTGAAAACGTTCGGGGTTAAAACCCCCGCTTGCCGCCGCTTCTGTCGGATCGTCCTCCGCAGGCATCGAGTCATTGACTCCGGTATTGGGCTGATAGCGCGAGAAATCCAGCTCATAATCCTCGCCATAGACCTCTTCAATAAACTGATAACGACCCGAATTGAAGGTATAGAACTTGTAGCGGACCGGATTCTTCTTGTAGTAGTCCTGGTGGTATTCCTCCGCCGGATAGAATCTCTTGAGCGGCTCAATGGGGATCACCACCGGTTTGTCATAGACGCCGGAAGCCTCCAGTGCCTGCTTTGCCGCCTCTGCGAGGCGCTTCTGCTCCTCGTTGTGGTAAAAAATGGTGGGCCGGTACTGCCGACCACGGTCAACGAACTGGCCCTCCAGGTCGGTCGGATTCATCATTCGCCAGAGGCCGGCCAGCAAGCCCTCATAGGTCATTTTATCCGGGTCGTAATATACCTGGACGGCTTCAGTGTGGCCTGTGCGCCCGGAAGAGACCTGTTTATAGGTCGGACTTTTTTCTTCTCCACCAGCGTAGCCAGACACTGCCTCGACAACACCAGGAATCTTTTCGTAGCCGGCTTCTACGCACCAGAAACAGCCGCCAGCAAAGGTTGCCACGGCCAGATCCGGATCATCCGGTGCATAGGCATTACCTGCACTATCCACTCGCTCTGCTGCCACCTGTGCCGCAAAAAGACCGGCGGCGGAGACCAGCGCCAGGGCGGAAAACAGACCTTTAACTTTGCGTTTCATGACACTTCTCCTCGCTTGAATCCATAATCACAGCCTAGCGATCTGAATTCACAAAAACGTTCAGCAACTATCACAAATCTATAACGCAGCGGAAAGCTAGCTGGAGGAAGCTAACGGTAGCCAGAGGGTAAAGACAGCACCGTTCGCATTGTGCGCTGAGAGCCTGCCATGCTGCAGGACGACCAAGCGCTGGGCGATCGCAAGTCCCAGGCCGGCATGCCCGGTGCGTTCGGCTCCGGCGGCCTGGTAGAAGGGGTCAAACACCTGGCCAAGGTCTTCTTGGCGGATGCCAGGCCCAGCATCGGCAACAGTGATCGCTGCTCCACCATCCCGTACTGACATCGTGAGTATGACTCTTGTATTTCGCGGAGAATGGGCGATGGCATTGCTGATGAGATTGTCCAGAACCCGCTCGGTCATCGCAATATCCGCCAGCACGCTCTCGGTCTCTGTCGCCGAAATGATGAGTTCAACACCAGCTCGGTCTGCCGCAGGTCTATGCTTCTGAACGACGTCGTAGAGCAACTCGGCAATGACAAACGGCTCGATATCCGGCTGTTTTTCACGGGCGTCCAGGGCGGCCAGCTCGAACAACTCCTCAACCTGCCTGCCCAACCGGTGTGTTTCTGACAGGGCCACCGCCAGGAACCGTCCTCGCTCTTCGGCTTCCAGGGTCTCATGCTTCATCCGCAGCGCTTCCAGGTAGCCCTGAATAGACGCCAGCGGTGTTCGAAGATCGTGAGACACCTGAGCAACCAGCTGTCGACGCTGGGCGTCTTTGTGCTTCAGGAGATCCAGTTGCGCCACAATGCGTCGCGCCATGAGATCAAACCGAGAGGCCAGGTAATCAATGTCGTCGCCCTTCTCGGCCAGTGGAGGACTCTGCTCAGAGGACAATTCCCGTTCAAACGACTCCACCCGTTCAGTCAGCCGGGACAGCCGCCGCGTTAACATTCGGAAGAACACCAACCCGGCCAGGAGCCCGACGAGCAGGCTCACCGCCAGGGCGCCTGCGCCCATCTGCAACAACCGGTTGCTGTGCACCATGCTCTCCGCGAGGTCGAATTCTTCACCCCTCAGAACCACATAAAGATAGCCGGCAGGGTCGATTGCCGAGGGAACAGGGGTTACAGAGAACACTTTTTGCCGATCGTGACTACGAGGGTCGTCCCCCGGCAGAGGATAGGCGTCCGGGTTTTCGAGCAGTGTCTGGATTGGTTCGAGGGATACCCGATTGCGCTTGATTCGGTCCGGATCGGCGGAATAGGCAAGAATGGCCCCGTCGGTATCCAACAGGTAAATCTCAAGGCTGGGATTGATCGTCATATACAGCTCGAACAGCTGCTTCAGGGCATCCCGATTCAACTGGCCATCGGTGACCAGATTTCGGTCAGAGACCAGATTCTGCGCCAGATTCCGGTTCAGTTGCTGGTTAACGGCAGCCGAATACTCCCTGACCGAGGCCAGGCTCAGCAAAGTGAATAGCCCGCCCACCACCAACAGCAGCAGGAACAGACCAATGGCCAGCCTCGCATACAGGGTTCGAAGCACGGAAAGGCCCATGGTTAATCCATAAACCGATAGCCCACGCCCCAGACCGTCTGAACGTAACGCGGTTCGGCCGGATCGGGCTCAATCTTGTTACGCAGGCGGTTGATATGGGTGTTTACGGTGTGCTCGTAGCCGTCGTGATTGTACCCCCAGACGGCATCCAGCAATTGGGCCCGGCTGAAAACCCGGCCACGATGGGAAGCAAAGTGCCACAGAAGATCGAACTCACGGGCGGTCAGATCGAGCTCGCGGCACTCCAGGAACACCCGGCGCCGAACCGGATCAATCCGCAGCCCGTCCGCCTCAATCTCCGCCACATCGTCTTCGGCTGAGCTCTTCCGGGAGAGCGCGTCCACGCGCCGGAACAGAGCTTTGATGCGAGCGGACAGTTCCGCCACGCTGAAAGGCTTGGTGAGGTAGTCATCCGCCCCCATTTCCAGCCCCAGCACCCTGTCCAGCTCGGTGCTCTTGGCGGTCAGCATGAGCACCGGCACATAACCCGCACTGGAGCGTATTTCCCGGCACACCGCCAGGCCATCCAGGCCCGGAAGCATGAGGTCCAGAATCACCAGGTCAATACCACCGTCCCGGAAACGCGCCAGGCCGCTGTCGCCCCGGTCCCGAAGAACCGCAGTCATGCCCAGGTCGGATACCTGCATGCGGACCAGTTCGCCGATACCGGGATTGTCTTCGATTATCAATACCGTGCGCGGCATGCAGCTGAGGGCTCCTTTCGGTCAACACTGACTGTCAATCCAGTATTATCGTCAGTCCTCTGAGTCTATCGTGGAAAGTTCACAAAACCATAAACTTCTTCATAAACTCCGGACACAGACAATATCGAACCTCAAGCAAGCGATCACCCAATCACCACACCCCCGTAGGCACAACGTCAGTGACATAGTCTCTGAACCGGCGCGCAGGCCGCCCCAGCACTTCTTCAACCGTTTGAGTGGTGCTTTCATTGCGGCCATCAAGAATTTTCACAAACAGTTCGTTGATCAGCCACGCCATGTCGTCTGCCATACCCAGCGCCCTGGCGCCATCCAGATAGGCCTCCACCGGTAACGGCGTAAACCGGATCTCACGGCCAGTGGCCGCAGCAATCGCATGCACACACTCCTCGAACGAGAGCAGCTCCGGACCGGTAACTTCCAATACCTGGTTTTTCAATGCGGGATTGGTCAGCGACGCTACCGCCACACTGGCCAGGTCATCCACATCGATGAATGGTTCTCTGGCGTTGGGCCTGGGGAGCACCAGCTCACCCGCCTGCAGGCCCTGCAGCATAAAGCTTTCACTGAAGTTCTGCATAAACCAGCTGGCGCGAACCACGTTCCAGTCCAACCCGCTGCTTTCCAGTACCTGTTCTGCCCGCCGTGCACCCGCCTCTCCACGCCCCGACATCAATACGAGGTGCGCCACACCCTGCTGTTTAGCTTCCGCCACAAAGGCACGCACATCCGTTTCCGCCGCCGGCACCGCGAGATCCGGGAAATACGTAACGTAGGCAGCACGCACTCCCTGAAGTGACGCGGCCCAGGTACTGCGGTCTGCCCAATCAAAGGGGATGGGAGAAGAGCGTGACAGGCCGCGCGCCTCCAGCCCCATCTCACCCAGTTTTGCCAATACCCTGGAACCGGTCTTACCGGTGGCGCCAACAACAGCGATGACTTCTGATGTCATGGTTTGGTCCTCGTTAAACGATCACTGAAGGTTCCAGTTTACGAGGACAAAAACTGATGCTTAATGCTTTTCTATCTACTATATTTTGCAGATCGTCCAAAACCCGTGAGAAACAATGATCCCTGAACTTGAGCGGCGCATGCCGACAACCTCCGATCCACTCGGCGAGACGCTGTGTTCACTTCGCATGGATGGTACCGTCTACGCGACTGCCGAACTGATTAGCCCCTGGGGCATGGAGATGCCGCCGCTCGGGGGCAAAATGATGTTTCACATCGTCACCCAGGGAAGCTGCTGGTTGCGTTTCAAAGACCAGGATAGCCTGCTCCTTAAAACGGGCGACATGGCGCTGGTACCCAAAGGGGAAGGCCACTGTATCTCCCATAGTAACAATCAGCCGTGCGAGCCCTTTTTTGATATTCCCGTCACCCGGCTGACAGACCGCTTTGAGTTCATGCGCTATGGCGGGGCCGGCACGGAAGAACAGCGCACGGGCGAAGAAGAAACCCGACTGACCTGCGGCGTGCTTGGCTTCGACCAGATTGCGGCTCAGAAGCTCATTCGTGAACTGCCACAGTGCATTCACATAAAAGGCGACGATGGCGCCCTGCCCGCCCAGCTTACAACGCTGATACAACTGATGGAGCAGGAAGCCCGCGCACTATCACCCGGCGGGGTCACGGTGATGGCCCACCTGGCAGATATCATCGTGATTCAGGCCATACGACACTGGATCAACTCCAGCGCGGAAGCCAGCAAAGGCTGGCTGGGTGCGCTGAAAGATCCGAAACTGGGCAAGGCTCTGGCGGCCATACACGCACATCCTGAGGCTGACTGGACAGTCAGCCGGCTGGCCAGGCACGCGGGCATGTCCCGCTCCGGGTTTTCCGCCCGGTTTACCGAGGTGATAGGCACTTCAGTAAAACAGTACCTGACCGAATGGAGGATGAACCTGGCGCGTCTCAGAATTGGTCAATCACCCGTGACATTGACTGAGCTGGCTGAAGAGCTGGGGTACCAATCCGAAGCGGCGTTTTCGAGGGCTTACAAGCGGGTTTTCGGGGTGCCACCACTGCGGCGGAAAGGCTGCGAAAGGTAATCACATAATGAGCCCGACTTTCCCGCCCACGGCTCTATGGTTCAGACTTGAGTACCTCAGACCGATCCCTCTCGTACTCTTCGTATGACTTACTGGAACGTTCGATGCATTCATCATACTGAGGGGGTGGCACACTGACACATTCCTGTCGGTTGTTTCGCTGCACATTGTCATACACGGCTTTGCTGCTACAGCCAGCAACCAAGACACACACCAGCAGTAAATACAGAGTTTTAGTCACGTTCATCATCCAGTTAGTGCGTAACGTTAGTGGTATAGGAACCAAAGGGGCGCATTCCAGATCAACGTGATGCCGGCATCGTAGCCATCAACCTGATTACATGCACAATTCTCGCAAGTTCCTGATGACACGAACCTCAGTTCCCCGAGGTGCATTTTCCTGGGTCAACCAGATAGGCTTAAGACCTAACCGCATTGCGGGCTTCATATCTTTAACGAAGCTATCGCCCACCACTGCCGTTCGAGAGGTAGGCAAACCCAAGTGGCTCAAGATAACTTCCAGAAATCCCGGGCTTCCTTTGGCAAGCCCAACGTTAGATTTACAGAAGTAGCCCGATAAAAACTCATCCAGCCCGACTCGACTGAACGCCCGTTTAATCTCTGACTCGGACGAGTCCTCCGCTCCCGTAGCCACATAGATGTTTGCAGACTGGGACAAACATTTTAATGCTTCCGGCGCACCATCAACTGTCTGGACCACCGGCCAATCACACATTTTCCGGGAGTTCCGGGGAAATCCACCATTAAAGTGTCCCCCCAGTCGAAGAGATATGCGTCTATCACCAAACTTTCTTACGCGCATAACGCGGGGCGCACCGGCGACCTGAAACAACCTTTATGGCCTCTTCATTCAGTTTGTTCAAACTTGCCAACCATTACCGACAATGCTTCGGTCTCTTCATCTGAAAGCCCATTATCCAAATCAGTTAGCAACCCATTGATCAAACAATACTCGGTTTCGTTTTTGATGGCCCCTCGTTTTAGGACTTTCTTATATTTCGACCAATAACGCTTACACAGAGAGGATAACGAAACTATACCTCTTTACGACAACTCGTAATCGAGCTTCTTTACACTTTCGATTTCTAGGTGCGACGTATCTTCGATTGAATCATTTAAGGAAAAGAGAAAGCTCATCAAACTACTTTTGCTCCCGTAAAGTTTTTCACGGGCATACGCCAGCTGCGGTACATGCTTTTACAACGGGACGTACCCCGCACTTCAAGGCGCCAGTAAAAACTGAACGGCTCATCGATTGGTAAGCCGGTGGGTAAATCAAAACTGAATTCGACGATTGTTTCTTGGCCTTCGGGCCTTAACCTGAGCTGCTGCTTTATACTCCAGTACTCGGCGTCGCTGTATGAATAATCGCTTTTTTTCCTGGCGTCTTTCTCGTAGCAAGCCAGTTTGATTTCGACAAATTCGCAGCCGCGTAACGGCCTAAGAAACCGAATGGCTCCCGAAGATGTTCCGCCAACTTCAGGAATCGTTCCCAGCTTCAGCAAGGCGGGACCATAAATGTAGAGTTTGCAGCTGGTGTTCAACTGCGAACCCAGAATGAAGATGCCAAAGAATGGGCCCACGACCAGAAAGGAAGAAACTCCGTCGCCCGGCGAAAAGACCAAGCCAACTGGCAACAGCAGAAAAAACAGCCCCAGTAAATAGGAGAACTTTGACCCTGCTGCCTGATTACTCCGTGTCCACCGGTCCACCCATGGATATCCCAGTTCCGGAGGACTTTTCTGTTTAAGGCCGGGTACCGGAATGCTGGCCTTGCATGCCAGTCGTGCACTCCGTTTTGAGCCACGGCTACTGATGGAAATAATCTGTGGGTTTTCATCGCTGCACTCTTTCCCTGACATAACAGTTGCTTTTCCCTGAAATAAACCAATATGGATCGTATTATCAATATAGATCTAGCCTGGACGAATTTAATTGCCTTGCTAGAGAATACTTACGGCCGGGAAAAGGCGGATACCTGCCTCGACAATTATCCCAACCAAATTTTTAGCGCTGAACGCTCGTACAGAGTACTTGGTCAACCAATGACGCATTGGGCGCGCTCTCAAATTGACCTTAGTACGTCACAAGTGATTGGAATTTCAATACCCGACTTCGAACTAAAGTCGGCCAAAACTTCATCGCGCCAGGCAAATGCCTCAGCGATCACGCCCTTCTCGAAAGCGCTGGCAGCGGCTTCATCTTCCAACAGTTCATCCCTGTAAGGAATCGGAAAGTCATCAACAAGCACCTCATTGTATGCAATAAGCTGATCATATTCGTCGCTGAATTTATAACCTATTCGTCGAGATTGCCGTTCGTTATCAAGTTCAAACGGCACGATTGGCCCTCGCTTTCTCCAACTAACCAGATTTTCGGATGGGCCATATATTAAGGCGTCATCTTCACGATCGTGAAAATTGATATCACCGTCAAATAAAGCGGGAGTGCCCCACTCAGTGAAAGAGTTACTAACAGGAACCATAAATTCAGTAAACAGAATAGTTTTTGATTCCTGACGGCTTAACCGAGCAGTTCCCGAAAAAGCGTGCCCACGCTCTATCAAAACTCTGACCCTGTCGTGCCCATGTTTGGCGAAAATGTAACACCCTCCGTCAGAATTCTCGATGATCTTGACGCCATCTGGATCTTCACCGAGATCTGGCACACTTATCGTCGAGGACCACCGGGTACCCCTCATTAGATAATTGATGTAATGACATTGGCCCCACTCGTTCGAAACACGGTTTAAGCAGCGTTTGTAGATTCCTCCTTCAATGATTTCCCCATCCGGGGTGTAGAAAACCCAATCTGCCTCTTTCGGATGCTGCATCGCGAACCAAGCCAGCGCCCCGATCACGGCAGCCGATACTAGTAAATTGACACCTGTGAGTTTTCGATCAGTCTTATCTGTGCCCATCGAATGAATTCCTTTTCAAAAATTTTGATTGTCGACATATCGAACGAAGCTAGCCCTCTAATCACTTTTGGTGCTCTGGAACGCTACATATTGACCAATTAGTTATCGATCTCTTTGCATATCACGTCGCCACAAGCAAATTAATAGCTTGCAAAATGATCTAAGCCACAACAATTGTATTTAAAACAAGCTCACATTTAAATCTGGTTTGGAGCACAGCGAACAATTAGTCCGAGAACACGCGTTTATTATTTTTCCTCATAAGTTGTCACTTTCTTGAACCCCTCCATACTTCCGTCAAAAGGACGATCAAACTGAGACGTGTCTTTAGAGCCAACTTTTTCGATGGAATACCAAGTAGCCTCGCATTCGTCGCAATTGAATAGAACTCCATTTGTGGTTGGATCTACCCATTTATATAGCCACCCCTGATCACACCTGGAGCACCACCGTTTTGACTCTCTGCAGCGAGAGCAAACAAAATACTTTACTCCCTCTGGATTTTCGCCAACTTCAACTACCGTGGCATCTTTGCAAGCTGGACATACTATCTGGCTCATGCTGCTCTCTTAAACATAACGCTTGCAGCATGCGCGCTCACGAAATGTAGCCGAAGGCGTAACGTAGTAGTCATCAGCGCGTCCTACGCGTCCGTCTTCCGTGACTTGTTTAACGTTCCATTTTTCCACTTCCCGATCAACCCGTATCCAGCAAGCAAAACACCCAAAACCAAAATAATCCCTACAAAAGCAAAGAATCGATCATCGCCATTAGCTTGGCTTACTATTGGGTCGCCTCCTCGAATCGAAAGCTCCCCTGACAGCAGAGCAAGTCCAGCTATGAAGATAAGTACCGCTCCTCCAGAGAGGCTCTTGCTGTATTCGCCAAGGCGTTTGTCTTTTCGCTGTGCTTCTATGAACTCGTCTCTCTCCTTTCCCTCATAGTTTTGGGCTTCAGTAAGTACCTCTTCATGCTCGGCTTTCGTGACCCGAGAGATCCAAAAGGGAGCCGCAAGGAAAACTCCAATAAATCCAAGTGGGATGAGCAGTATTAACAGAAATTCCACGAATACTTCCTTGTGACTTTTAACGCCAGCCAGCATGCGCGGCTGCGGAATGGAGGCGAAGCCGCAATGTAGCAGGCGTCGCTGCGCCTGGCCTTGATACTGATTGAGCCTTCTCCCCAGCCCTGCGGTTACCCGCTAAGCTGGAAGGCGACCAAGCACTACAAGGGAGAAGACTCAATGAACTTTTACCATAGCACCCATCGCCATTATTGTGGAATCGATCTGCACGCCCGTAGTCTGTACGTCTGCATCATCGACCAACAGGGCGAGGTCCTTCTGCACAAGGAAATCAAAGCCCAGCCTGAACTTTTACTCGCCCTGCTCGAACCTTTCCGTGATGACCTGGTCGTGGGTGTCGAATGCATGCACTGCTGGTACTGGATATCAGACCTGTGCGAAGAACACGGCATCAACTTCATTCTGGGCCATGCGCTGTACATGAAGGCGATCCATGGCGGCAAAACCAAGAACGACCGTATTGATTCCTTCAAGATCGCCATGCTCATGCGCGGTGGCAATTTCCCATTGGCTTACGTCTACCCCAGGGAGATGCGGGCCACCCGCGATCTATTGCGCCGCCGTACCCGCATTGTCCGGCATGGTGCCATGCTCAAGGCCCACGCAGTGAACACTCTGGGCCAGTACAATCTGCCGCCCAGCAAAGCCAACCTCAACAACCCTGGTGGCCGATCACAACTGACCGCCGCTTTTAGCGATCCAGACGTTCAGCGCAATATCGATCTGGACCTGGCCATCGTCGACTGCTATCAGCACGAACTCAAAAAGCTTGAGTGGCACCTGGAGCAGCAAGCCAAGCAACACGACCCGGCATCACTCAACGTACTGAAGACCATTCCTGGAGTTGGTCGCATTCTGGCCCTAACCATTCTCTACGAAGTCGGCGATATCCAACGTTTCGAATCCGTTCAGAAGTTCGCGTCCTACGCTCGCCTGGTGAAGTGCAAAGCCGAATCCGCCGGCAAAATCTACGGCACTCAGGGCAACAAGATCGGCAATGCTCATTTGAAGTGGGCGTTCTCAGAAGCGGCGGTGCTGTTCATTCGTAACAACGACAAGGCCAAACGCTACGTCGAAAAATTGCAGAAGCGCATGAACAAACCCAAGGCCCTATCCGCCTTGGCACACAAGTTGGGTAGAGCTGTGTACTTCATGCTCAAAGACAAGAGGGTGTTCGATGAACAACGGTTCTTGAGAGGTTAGTCACGCCACGGGCTGAGCAAGACGTCTAACTGGATCAGAAAGGATGACACCGAAGACCGCAAGTCTGCTGACTGGTACACCGATACCCAAGCGGTTTTCTGTCACCGATGTTGAAGCCAGAGCGACTTGATTAGCCAGCCCGTGGGCGTGCCTTAATACCATGAGCCAGTGCGCTTACACCGGTCCTGAGCCTGACACTAACTGGAGCCATGCAGCCCGTCGTTTGAATAGTGCCAGTGACCGGTTAACCGATGAATGTCTGGTGCCCCTGACCCACTGATGGAACGACCGGTCAGGCAGTGGCCTAAAGCCACGTAAGAGAGCCCCTATATGTGTTTGCTGTAAGTGCCTGACAGCTCCGCGAGACTGACGAAGCAGGCGTTCTCGCTCATGGATTTAGGTTGGCCGCTGGCGCGGCCAAAAAAATGACTCTTGCCTATTGATTCCGAGAAGGCTCATATGTGTTATAAGCTCTATGCTACTGAATTGAATCAATGATTTTATTTCTTACAAGCTCAACTGAATCCCTGTTGTAGCCAGCAACCGCAACCATGAGCTTGCTTTTATTGGGTGATATTTCTATACATTTAACCACAACACGATTTGACTTTACGTTCCCGTATATTCCGTACTCATTTTCAACTTGATTCTCTAGCCCTAGGACTTGCAGTGCATAAGAGCTTTGTATCTCGCAAGCCTCTTTGGACTTGTTCAGATCTTTAAACCATGACCAAAGCTCAGGCGGTTTTTCCTCAGCGATAGCGGATCCTGATAATAAGAACAAATATACTAAAACTGCCTTGTTAAGCATGCTGACTTCCCTAGTGCTTATAATCGGGATAGGGAGGCACCTCACGATGCCCCTCCTCCCACATCACCGGGCATACGGATCACGTACCACGGCGATTCAGTGACTTGATTCAACCCGTTACCGTACTGCCAGCTCCGGCAGTCCATAGCTCCGGAACAATCGGGCCGGCAAGGCTTGTCGCAGTGCCGGCGAATGACTCAGCCGCCACGGGCCGTGAGCTGATTTGGCGGTGTTCCAAGCCAGTCTGACCGGGACGCCCCGCTTTCTCAGTTCACGATACCCTCTTCGGCCCCATTGCTTCCACACGTAACTTCTCATTCTCCGCCTTATCCACTTGTCCAGGTCCCGCAGCGGGCTCAGCACTTCGGCTGTGTCGAAGTACGCTTTCCAACCAAGCAGGGTCTCTTTCAGATCTGCGATCACCTGGGCCAGGGAGTGGCCCCGTGTTCGGCGGCTCAGTATCCGGATTTGGGCTTTCAGCTTGCTGATGGCTTTGTCAGCCACTCTCAATCGCTGCCCTTTCCGGCTGAGGGTGAAGCCCAGGAAGCTTCGCTTCCAGGGCCGGTCTACCGCGCTCTTTCGTGTATTCACTGTGAGCCTCGGCGAGTCCTCGATAAAGCGCGTCAGACTCACCATCACCCGCTCGCCTGCGCGGTGACTGCCCACGTAGATCTGGCAGTCATCCGCGTAGCGGGCAAATTTCAGGTTGCGCCGTTCCAGCTCCCAATCCAGCTCATCCAGCACCACATTCGCCAACACCGGAGACAGTGGCCCGCCTTGAGGCACGCCCTCGGGTGTTGGTGTTTTGCGGCTGTCGATCTGTACACCTGCCTTCAGGTACCGGTTGATCAACCTGAGCAGCGGCCTGTCCGGCGTATGCCTTTTCAGCCGTGCCATCAGCCGATCATGATTTACCCGGTCAAAGAAGGCTTCCAAGTCCAGATCCACTACCCAGTTACAGCCTTCCCGAGCGCAGTGCTGTCCGTATCGGACTGCCTGATGGGCAGAATGCCCCGGGCGGAAGCCATAGCTGTGTGGGTGGAAGCGGGGTTCCCAATCCTGCTGGATAACCTGAGCGATTGCTTGCTGGATAAAGCGGTCCAGCACCGTCGGAATACCCAGGGGGCGGGAACCGGCGTTGGCTTTGGGGATGGTGACCCGCCGGACCGGTTTTGGTCGATAGGTCTGCTGGAGCAGTTGTTGCCGGATCTCCGGCCAATGTTGGCGCAGATAATCCGTCAGTTCATCCACGGTCATACCGTCGATGCCCGGCGCTCCCTTGTTACGTCGAACCTGTTTCAGGGCGCGATTGAGGTTGTCCCTGCTCAATACACGCGCCATCCACGGTGAGGGTTGAACGGAGTGCGAGTCTTCCCGGTTTCCGGCAACGGGTTCATCACCTGGAGACTCCAGGGGCAGCGCAAGCTGCTTTGCGGATGCCATCCCGTTTCCCTGCACGGACACTCGACTCCTGTCTCTGTTCGGGCCTTCGGTTCACGGGCGAACCTACTATGCCCTCGGCTGATTTCTACCACGCGATCAGAGGCGATCGCTCGTCTCTCAGTGGGTCCGTCCACACATGGCAGACCTCCCGGGGTAAGGCACAGAGCTTTCACGGCGTAGACGCCCGATTTATAAAGTACACCCCGCTCGCAGAAGGAGGGCTTCGCGGTCACGTGCCCGCTCGCCCCGGGTGTACCACACCTCGTATCGGGTTCCTGTTCGTCGCCCCGCCGCTTTGGATTGGGCTTCCTTTAGACCCCACCTCGCGATGACGCCCTTGCCCTTCTCCTAGCCTTCGGCTCTGCGAACACCTGGCAGGAGGACTTTCACCTCCCTAGTTCTGTGCCATGCCCGGCACACACGCCAATAATAAGCGGCGCCCGACTAGGGCGTCCGGTGGAGGCCGCAGGCCGGAACGAACTTAATTGACTGGTTAAATGTCGTCACGCCATTCTCTGTGCTTGCGCACACCCTCGTACTCAAGCCATGGTGCGTCATGTGAAACCCAAATATGAGCCTCTGGTCTCAATTCAGGGTCAACGTCCAAAGTAGCTACCCAAACGATTACATGTGGCTGAGCCGGCCTCTCTGCTACCAAATGAGACCCACAGCATTTGCAAAAATGACGCAACTTCCCTGGCGAGGACTCGAACGTTGAAATGGAACTTGCACCCTTGAGCCAGCGGAAATTCTCGCGCTTTACGCCAGCCGTAGAGGCAAACGGGGCAGCGTGGGCTTTACGACAAGTTTGGCAGTGACAATGCACAATGGGCATATCCACAGAGTCTATTTCGTAACTTATCTCACCACACAAACAGCTTCCCTTCAGCCCCATGAGGGGGTCTCCTTCTGTACATTTAACGCCAGTGGTAATGGGCGGCAACGGTCGAGTAGGCCCTGGGAACCACCCCCAAAGTCTCTCACAGAACCGTACGTGAACCTCTCGATTCATACGGCTCTTGTTATCCAACCATTGCCCTTGATCCTGCCCAGTGAGCAAATAGATCCGGCCGTCGCCGACGCAGTCCATTCACTCTCCGGGCAGCCTGTAACAGACCTCTGAGTTTCCGATACTTCCCTAATGCCCACCGGCTCAACCTCAGATCGAAATGAAACAGCACATTCCGAATGTAGCTGCGGCCAAACAGGCTATAGTACTGCATCCAGCCTCGGAGGCGGGACTGACAGAATCGAGCGAACTGCCCGAGTTCTTTCTGTCGCCACCATTTCCAGGGCCACTCGTTGATCTGCTTGCGGATCTCTTTCGCTGCACTCTGGCTGATGGCCGCCGTGAAGTAGACTTTCTTTTGTCCCAACCGGTTGCGGATCAGCCGCGGTCGGAAGGTGTGACCCAGAAAATCAAACGCGATCTCCGGGTAGCCCCGCCGGTTGTACTCGCTCTTACAATACACAATCTTTGTCTTGCGGGGATGGAGCGTCAAGCCACACGCTGTGAATCGTGCCTCAAGGACCGATTTCAGTGCTTGAGCTTCCCGTTCACTGGAACAATGGCATACGATATCGTCCGCATAGCGTTCGAACTGGATGCCACCCCAGCGCTTCTCCACCCAGCGATCAAAGACGTAGTGCAGGAACAGGTTTGCCAGTAAGGGACTGATCACACCGCCTTGCGGCGTGCCCCGATCGCGTTCCTCCACGGAACCATCCGCCAACTGAACCGGCGCGCTTAGCCAGCGTCGGATGTACAGCTTCTGCCAGTCCTCGGTCACATGACGATCCACGGCCTTCATTAATAGGTTGTGGTCGATGTTGTCGAAGAAGCCTTGAATGTCCATATCCAGCACCCAGGCTTTCTTCCAGCACCGGGCCTGAGTCTGTTTCAGCGCATCGTGCGCTGACTTTCCCGGGCGGTAGCCGTAAGAGTCCGGGTGGAAGTGTTGTTCCAGTTCCGGTTCAATCAGCAGCTTGACCACCATCTGCGCAATGCGGTCGGCAACCGTTGGGATGCCGAGACGACGGGTTGCCCCATCCGCCTTTTCGATCTCCACGCGCAAAACCGGTGGTGGATGATAGCTTCCTGAGGACAAACGGTTCCAAAGCTTGTAAAGGTTATTGCTGAGGTCACCATCAAAGTCTTCCAGACTCTGATGATCTACCCCGGCGCTACCTTTGTTGGCTCGAACCCGCTTGTAGGCCTGATAGACCAAGGCCTTCGGGATGGTAAATGGTTTTGCCTGACCCTGACGGCTCCTCCCGGAATTCGGTTGGCCATCTAGATCCGACGGGATAACTTGCCCCCTTCGCTCCACACCCATTACAGGTGTTTCCACACTACTACGGGCCAATCCGTCCCTGTGTCCTGCATCGGTACTCTCGCCTCGTGGGATCTCCACTTGTGCTTCTCCCTTAACATCAGGACGACAGGTTCTCATGTTCCATACTCAAGCCTGTACCCAGGTCATGCCGCCTCAAGACCGGCTGCCGCTGTGTCCGTTGTGCCAGCTCACGTCACAGCTCATCCCGGGGAGACGCTCGGTCCCCGGTTCTGACAACATCTGTCTACATTTCGACCCCTCATCGGCGGTTCACTTTCGTTCATCTCCTTGGGTACGTACCTGACCGCTCTTGACGGCCTTTTCCCATGTCGCTCACGACCCGCACTCTTAATGCAAGCCGCACAGGGCGGTTTGATCCCGGTGTCTGGTCACCGAGGCCGAGGGGCCTTCCCTCATCTTGAGTACAGCAAGAAAGACTGAAGTCTTTCGTCATGACACACGAGCGCAGCGTAGTTGGCGTCCCGTTGACCACCTTGATACTGATTGAGCCTTCTCCCCAGCCCAGCGGTTACCCGCTAAGCTGGAAGGCGACCAAGCACTACAAGGGAGAAGACTCATGAACTTTTACCATAGCACCCACCGCCATTATTGTGGAATCGATCTGCATGCCCGCAGCCTGTATGTCTGCATCATCGACCAACAGGGCGAGGTACTTCTGCACAAGGAAATCAAAGCGCGCCCGGAACCGCTACTAGCCCTGCTCGAACCGTTTCGTGATGATCTGGTAATCGGTGTCGAATGCATGCACTGCTGGTACTGGATCTCGGATCTGTGTGAAGAACACGGCATTCACTTTATCCTGGGCCATGCCTTGTATATGAAGGCCATTCACGGTGGTAAAACCAAGAACGACCGTATCGATTCTTTCAAAATCGCCATGCTCATGAAGGGCGGCAATTTCCCCCGGGCCTACGTTTATCCCAAGGAGATGCGGGCAACCCGGGATTTACTGCGCCGACGCACCCGCATCGTCCAGCACGGAGCCATGCTCAAGGCCCATGTGGTCAACACCACGAGCCAATACAACCTGCCGCCCAACAAGGTCAACCTGAAGAATGTGGGGGCCCGGGAACAGGTTCAGGCGGCCTTTGCCGGGCAGGATGTTCAGCGCAACATCGATCTCGACCTGGCCATCATCGAATGCTATCACCGGGAACTCAGCAAGCTGGAAGAACACCTGGAACGGCAAGCCAAACAACATGATCCCGCTTCCCTGAGTGTGCTGAGGACCATTCCCGGTGTGGGGCGCATCCTGGCGCTGACCATTCTCTACGAAGTCGGCGATGTTCAACGCTCCGAATCGGTCCAGAAATTTGCTTCTTACGCCCGGCTCATCAAGTGCAAAGCCGAGTCTGCTGGGAAAGTCTACGGCACTCAGGGCAACAAGATCGGCAACGCCCACCTGAAGTGGGCCTTCTCAGAAGCAGCGGTGCTGTACCTGCGGGGCAATGACAAAGCACAGCGCTACCTGCAGAAACTCCAGAAACGCATGAACAAACCCAAGGCGCTGTCCGCGCTGGCCCACAAGCTCGGCCGGGCCGCCTACTTCATGCTCAAGCATCAGAGGGTGTTCGATGAACAACGATTCCTAAAGGGTTAGTCACGCCACGGGGTGAGCATGACGTCTAACTGGATCAAACAGGATGATAACTGAAAGCCGGGTGTCTGCTGACTGGTACCTGATACCGAACCGGCTTTCTATCACCGTCGTTGAAGCCAGTCGCCTTGATTAGCCGCCCCGTGGGCGTGCCTTAATGCCATGAGCCAGTGCGCTTACACCGGCCCTGAGCCTGACGCTAACTGGAGCTACGCAGCCAGATCCTTGAATAGTGCCAGTGGCCGGTTAACCGATGAATGCCTGGTGCCCCTGACCCACCGATGGAACAACCGGTCAGGCTGTGGTCTAAAGCCACGTAAGAGAGCCCCTATATGTGTTTGCTGTAAGTGCCTGACAGCCCCGCGAGACTGACGAAGCAGGCGTTCTCGCTCATGGATTTAGGTTGGCCGCTGGCGCGGCCAAAAAAATGACTCTTGCCTATTGATTCCGAGAAGGCTCATATGTGTTAAAGGCTTTATACGGGCTACCAAATGGTGGCAATACCGACATCTTGCGCCCCACTGATTAGTCTTATTTTTGCACCTGACACGAGCTGATTAGATAAGTCTTCAGGGTAGCTAGCATATAACCATCCCTCTTGTGTGCTGCCAGGATATGCCAAATCCTCGAAATCTATCTGACCCCAAAACTGGCGACCACTTCCAATTAGATACATGTCAGGTCGCCAATTTTCGCCAGGTACAACCGGCCTATGGCGACCACCAGAACCTGTCTCAGCTAGCTCAACCACAACTTTCAGCGGGTGATCGGCATTGTGAAAATTCTCGGATTTCATAGGACCTTTAACGCCAGCCAGCATGCGCGGCTGCGGAATGAAGGCGAAGCCGCAATGTAGTAGGCGTCGCCGTGACTGGCTTTGTTAATCAAACTTACTTCATGGTCTGAGCGACTTCGATAAAAGGAATCCCCAGCGCCTTGGCTTTTGCTGCAATAGTTTTATGGTGGGATGCATGCCCTGGACGATGGAATAAATGAGCCTGCACAACACCTACACCGGGCAGAATCTCAATCGCAAATCCTGTCTCACCTGAAATGCTACTTCCTTGACCTACCAGCAGAACTGCATTTGGGATCACGGTAAGATCCGGATCTTCATAAGTGCTAAACATAACCGAATCAGGATTAATTCCATGCGATTGAAACCAAGGAGCCGCCTCGTCTGATGCGTTGTAAGATCTAACGGCTTTATCCTTAGAATAATCGCAATTATTATGACGATCCACCAGAACGTTGACATACCATCTCCTTGAGCACAGAGCTCGTAATTAACGCCCGGCTCACGCGCCGGTTTGGAGCCGCGAAGCGGCGGAAAATCGGTCGCGGTGCAGCCGATTGTTATGCCAAAAGTTCCGCGAAATCAATGGCAAACTCCTGTTCCAAAAACTTTACAGTTTCTGGCTGGCCATCCAGCGAGGCTCGAATGAGCTGCGAGGTAAACAAGCCACTCTTTGATTTCCATTTTGCCGCGCTCCGCGGAACAGTCCTTACCCAGTCCACGAGTGCGACATACTCTGACTTATCGAGATCGTTCGAGTTTTCCGCAATATTTGGGCATACCAGCTCTTTCTGCAAAAGTGGGATACCATCTACCAGAACCTCACGCACCGGCCGCGCGCTTTGAGTAATTTGGCCAACCCCAACAAAGCCGTGGCGCTTAAGGTATGCTGCAACAAAATCCCCTGTCTGCAAACCTAGCATTGCATCCCGGAACCTTGGTGCTTGGCCTGCGGAGATAAACCCATGGGCAACGTAGTCATCCCAGTTGCGGTGCGGGCCTTCCCCTACGTTGTAGTAATACAGCCCATTTTGAAAATCGAACCCCGACAGATATTTGTGCAGGGAGTCGTGCGGACGAAAATTGTCTGCATAATGGCCGGAGGAGATATTCGTTAACTGCTTACCTAACTTCCAGAGTAGTGTCTTCTCAACCAGCAGCGCATCGTGTTCAGATAGATTGCGAGCAATAACCCTGATGATTGGCTCCAGCCCTTCTTTCTTAATGGCCTTTATGCGCCGGGATTTTTCGCTATCTGACTCGTCATTCAGGTGAGCATGTTTCCGGGAGCCTTTACCTTTCCCATAGTAAAACTCCTCGAAATTCCTGGGATCAATGTACACGTAGACGTAATAGTTACTCATAGCACCTTAGGGCATAACGAATGATATGGACTCCCCCTGCTCCCACGGCATCAGTCATGTGCCACATTGAAGGTGTCTGACATCTTCAATCCGAAGCAGGAGGAGTCATCATGAATGTTACAACCATTGGCATCGATCTGGCGAAAACTGTGTTCAGTATTCATGGCACCAATCAACACGGCAAGGTCGTGGTTCGCAAACGGCTCAATCGCCCTAAGCTGCTGGCGTTCTTCGCACAACTGCCACCGTGCCTGATTGGCATGGAGGCCTGTTCCGGTACCCATTACTGGGCTCGGGGGTTAACCAAACTCGGCCACGATGCCCGGATCATTGCGCCCCGCTTTGTCGCTCCGTATCGCAAGAGCAGCAAGAATGACGACAACGATGCCGAGGCCATCTGCGAAGCCGTCAGCCGACCCAACATGCGCTTTGTCCCGGTCAAGACCGAAGATCAACAAGCCGTGCTGTGCCTGCACCGCATCCGCCGTGGGCTGACCAAAGAACGCACCGCACAGATCAATCAGATTCGCGGGCTGCTGGCCGAGTTCGGACTGATCATTCCTCAGGGCCGTTATCACGCTCGCCATCGGATTCCGGAAATCCTGGAAGATGCCGAAAACGGCTTGCCCATGCTGGCCCGGCGTTTACTCAACAACATCAACCAACGCATTCTCCAGCTCGATGAGGAAATCCTGGCCTATGACCGGGAAATCGAAGCCATGGCCCGGCGCGACGAACAGGCCAAACGGTTGATGGCCATTCCAGGCATCGGCCCCCAAACAGCCACCGCAATCTTGGCCAGTGCGCCGGATCCCAGACAGTTCAAAAGCGGACGACACTTTGCCGCCTGGCTCGGGCTCGTACCCAGGCAGTACTCGACCGGAGGCAAGCCCCGGCTGGGTAGAATCACCAAGCGCGGGGACAAGTACCTGCGAACACTATTAATCCACGGCACTCGAGCGGTGATTGCCAAGCTAGCTGACAAACACGATCAACTCAGCGAGTGGGCCAAAGGGTTGGTGGAACGCCGCGGCTACAAACGAGCCGCCGTGGCATTGGCCGCCAAGAATGCCCGGATTATCTGGGCACTGTTGATGAACCAAACCGAGTTTAAAACACAGCCTATGGAGGGCTGATAACCAGGCACCAACGACAGGCAGAACACGCCTGCCCGCCGAGTCTAGCAACGGCAAGCGATGACGGAACGGTCAGACCGAGAGTGATTGAACCTGTTAAGCTTCGCGGCTGATACAAGCCGACTAACGAATGAGGTCATCACTCACACGCATCATCATCCTGGCCCGGGCACACACGCCCACAAAGAGGCCGAATGTAGAGCTGCAGTCTCAAACCGCTTCGGAATCAAATGGCGTTGCTTGACCGCAGGGGGAGTCCATGTAGCTGAGCTTAGCGGCGCCCTTGTAATGGAGGCGAAGCCGCAATGAAAAGGGCGTCCGGCGGCCGCAGGCCGCGTACTACAGCGACTTGATACTGATTGAGCCTTCTCCCCAGCCCTGCGGTTACCCGCTAAGCTGGAAGGCGACCAAGCACTACAAGGGAGAAGACTCAATGAACTTTTACCATAGCACCCATCGCCATTATTGTGGAATCGATCTGCACGCCCGTAGTCTGTACGTCTGCATCATCGACCAACAGGGCGAGGTCCTTCTGCACAAGGAAATCAAAGCCCAGCCTGAACTTTTACTCGCCCTGCTCGAACCTTTCCGTGATGACCTGGTCGTGGGTGTCGAATGCATGCACTGCTGGTACTGGATATCAGACCTGTGCGAAGAACACGGCATCAACTTCATTCTGGGCCATGCGCTGTACATGAAGGCGATCCATGGCGGCAAAACCAAGAACGACCGTATTGATTCCTTCAAGATCGCCATGCTCATGCGCGGTGGCAATTTCCCATTGGCTTACGTCTACCCCAGGGAGATGCGGGCCACCCGCGATCTATTGCGCCGCCGTACCCGCATTGTCCGGCATGGTGCCATGCTCAAGGCCCACGCAGTGAACACTCTGGGCCAGTACAATCTGCCGCCCAGCAAAGCCAACCTCAACAACCCTGGTGGCCGATCACAACTGACCGCCGCTTTTAGCGATCCAGACGTTCAGCGCAATATCGATCTGGACCTGGCCATCGTCGACTGCTATCAGCACGAACTCAAAAAGCTTGAGTGGCACCTGGAGCAGCAAGCCAAGCAACACGACCCGGCATCACTCAACGTACTGAAGACCATTCCTGGAGTTGGTCGCATTCTGGCCCTAACCATTCTCTACGAAGTCGGCGATATCCAACGTTTCGAATCCGTTCAGAAGTTCGCGTCCTACGCTCGCCTGGTGAAGTGCAAAGCCGAATCCGCCGGCAAAATCTACGGCACTCAGGGCAACAAGATCGGCAATGCTCATTTGAAGTGGGCGTTCTCAGAAGCGGCGGTGCTGTTCATTCGTAACAACGACAAGGCCAAACGCTACGTCGAAAAATTGCAGAAGCGCATGAACAAACCCAAGGCCCTATCCGCCTTGGCACACAAGTTGGGTAGAGCTGTGTACTTCATGCTCAAAGACAAGAGGGTGTTCGATGAACAACGGTTCTTGAGAGGTTAGTCACGCCACGGGCTGAGCAAGACGTCTAACTGGATCAGAAAGGATGACACCGAAGACCGCAAGTCTGCTGACTGGTACACCGATACCCAAGCGGTTTTCTGTCACCGATGTTGAAGCCAGAGCGACTTGATTAGCCAGCCCGTGGGCGTGCCTTAATACCATGAGCCAGTGCGCTTACACCGGTCCTGAGCCTGACACTAACTGGAGCCATGCAGCCCGTCGTTTGAATAGTGCCAGTGACCGGTTAACCGATGAATGTCTGGTGCCCCTGACCCACTGATGGAACGACCGGTCAGGCAGTGGCCTAAAGCCACGTAAGAGAGCCCCTATATGTGTTTGCTGTAAGTGCCTGACAGCTCCGCGAGACTGACGAAGCAGGCGTTCTCGCTCATGGATTTAGGTTGGCCGCTGGCGCGGCCAAAAAAATGACTCTTGCCTATTGATTCCGAGAAGGCTCATATGTGTTACATGTTGGGCTACAAAATACCAACTGCGCCGGCAATGCACCCGGAAATAAAACTGAAAAATGACAGATAGCCAAACACATACGGAACTTTCGAGTTACCGACCTTTTCTTCGTCGGCTTTAAGCAATTGCTGCCAATCAATACCGTCCTCGTAGTATGAATTGACAAGCCTTTTGTAATTTTCAAATAGCCCTTCGTGATGGTGGACTATGTAGACGCGATAAAAACCCACGAATAAGAGCCCTGTGAAAAAGCAAATCAAGGCAACCTTCGCGGACCAAGGCGCGCCTCCGTTCTGTGCCACAGAACCAAGATACGCCAGTACCGCGACTGCACCGCCCGCATTAGTAGTGAAAAGGTAGCGTATCGCGGAGTCACCAGACTCTTTCGATAGGTGGTATAACTGAGACCAGCGACCTTCTATATGCTGACCTCTAATCCTCCGTAGCTGTTTCTCTGCTTCTTCCGGTGTCATGTCAACTCTTCACATGTAACGCTAGCCAGCATGCGCGGCTACGGAATGGAGGCAAAGCCGCAATGTAGTAGACGTCGCCGTGCCTGGCCTTGTTAGCTGCCGTACCGGTATGGCTGGATATCGATGTCATTGCTTTCAATGTAATCGATTAATCTACGGTAAGCATTCAGAAGCATCGGCCTGTTCCCCCAATTGTTTTCTTCATCTTCAACATTAGGGTTTATGAACGTTCCCGAGCTCGATATGAAGTATTTTGGGTTCTCAAGACATGACTTGGTATGGTCCCAGTCTATTTCAAAAATTACATAGTATGCTGATAGAAAATCTGAGATGAGTCCGAACAGCTCTTTGTGTGCTTTGAAGCCACCCGATTTCTGGATTGCTAGGGCTCTCGAAAGGTCTAAAACCTCCTCAAGAAGCTCACGGTCTGATCGCAGATCAGTGGCAGCGCCATTCTCATCTCCACTTGCTTCGATTATACCCTGAACCTTTGACTCCAGCTCCGGCCAAAATTTTTCGAAAACGGTGTTGAGAACCCCCTCCTCCAAGACATTGGATTTGTTGGCCTTGTTTAAATCTGAGACGAGCCGTCGAAAATCGGATTTCTCAAATAACGTCGTTTGAAATTGAGTTAGCGGACCGTTGATGTCTGAATTATCCAGCCCGATCAGAATCGGACAAACGAGAGATTGATCTACCTTCTTTGAAATCGCACCCGCCTCAAACATAAGCCATTGGCTATTGAGATTTTGGCTCGTAACACAAAAAATACCAGCCATGGAATCATCAAGTTCCTGCGCAATATCAGATGACCAGCGTGTCCCCTTTTCAATATCACTGGGAGTGAAGTAAGGTTTGACCGTTTGCAGAACAGTCGGAAGCCATTCCCGAACTGCCTCTGCAACCTTTCTGCTAGTATCACCCGACCAACTAATAAAAATTTTCATACTTTTCCTTTTTTCTGCGGGCTTCTTCTCGACAGCTAACGCTGAGGTAACCGGCGCCGGAGCGCAGCGGAGGGAACCAAAAGCTGTAGGCTTTTGGCGTCCGGTTGACCGCCTGGTTAGTGGCCGGTCACCACCAAGGTCTCCCTTGGCACCCAGCGCTGCATGCCCTCTCCCGAACAGCTTGCACCAACCCAACGGATGGCGAAAGGAACCAGAACGCAAACCGCACCAACCCGATTACTGTTTGAACTGGACGGCCCCGCAACTGGGGCACGCCATGAATAACCATGCTGCGGGTGACTTTGGCAACCAACCCCGACAGCAACTTTTCCGGCCTTGGCCATCACCAACACAGGCGGCTTTGCAGCCAAACCCGATGCCAAGGCCTTTGCACTGAGCCCGGCAAAAATGAAGACGGCCCGGGCCATTAACACTGAAGCATTTAATGGTCGTGCGCAGCATGGCCTTTAAATGTGGGTTGGACTAAGCCGCTGCCACCAATGCCAGCACACAATGTATAAGGGTAAAGTAAATTTTGAACGGATACCGGGATGGCGGTTCAGGCCCGCAAAGGTACTCTGCAGAAGTGCTTATCGTCCTGATGGTCCCCATAAAATGCCTCATCCCTGGGTGGTTTGGATCAGCCTACCCCCCTGTCTCTTTCATTGCCAGCCTCAGCCCGAGTCACAACCCAGCTCCTCAGGAACTGTAGCGCCCACGGGAAGCCGCCAGGAAATGCGGCTAAACCGTCACTCTACCAACGGCTCTAAACCGGGGAATCTGCCGAACCATATGAACCACACCGTCCTCGCATCGAGGGCACGGCCAGCTGCGTTGGGACTCCGAGCCATTCTTGACTTCAACATCGACCTCGGGTGGCTTTTGAAGGGCCTGACGAATGGCCGTCAGCTTGCGACGTCGGGTTCGGTTACTCAGATAACCAAAGTGACGAATCCGCATAAAGCCCTTGGGCAGGATATGCATGAGGAACCGTCGAACAAATTCCGCCCCTTCCAGTTGCAGGCTCTTCTGGCGCCCTCCTTCCCGGTAGTCCACATAGCGGATCATGATTCTGCCGCCGTCCTGTGACAACAAACGACCGTTACTGATAGCAATGCGGTGGGTGTAGCGAGCCAGGTAATCCACCACCGTCTCCGCCTGATTCAGACAAGGGCGGGCGTAAACCACCCAATCCTGCTGCATCACTTTTTTGAGTACGTCGTCGATGGCTTGAGGCTCCGTGAGTCTGTGCAATTCGCCGGTTCTGACCGATCGTCTGAGGGACGATACCATGCGGCCGCGAAAGCGGCGGGACAAGGCCCTGACGGGGAACAGATATTGATGTTTAGCCTCATGCCATTCTCCGGCCTCTGTGAGCACCCCGCCCGGAATCAGGCAATGCAGGTGAACGTGGCGACTCAGATTCTGCCCCCAGGTATGGAGCACGGCTGTCATGCCCAACTCACCCTGCAAGTGTTTGGTTTTATGGCCAAACTGACTGAGCGTATTCCAAACTGACTCAAACAGGCGACGGTAAACCACTTCCGGGTGCACCTGAACCCAGCCATTCAGGGCGTGGGGCACGGTGAACACCAGGTGGAAGTAGGGTACCGGCAGTAGCGATCGACGCTGGCGCTCACACCACTGTTGGCTAGCCCGACTCTGGCATTGCGGACAATGCCGGTCCCGGCAACCGTAGTAATGCACGGTTCGTGCTTTGCAGTGATCACAACGCATTTCCATACCGCCCATCCGGGCTGTGCGGCAATCCATCAGTCGACTGCACACCTTGCGACGGTGGCGGTCCAATGAGTCGGTCGAGAGGAACTGGGTCAGTGCCGACTGGACCGTAACTGAACCGGCCATCACGCACCTCCCAGATCCGCGATCAAGTCCGCAGGCGAACGGTTTTGTGAGGATATTCCCGGCAACCAGTGCAGGTAGCGCTCCGTGGTGCGCAGATCACTGTGCCCAAGATATTTCTGTAACTCGTTGAGCGGTACACAATGTTCCAGCTGATGGGTCGCATAGGCGTGGCGCAGTGCGTGTATCCCTCCGCGTCTTTGCACGCCGCTGAGTCGCTTGGCGTGACGATAAACCTTCTGGGCCGTGGTGGCGGTCAGGTGCTGACCAACCAGTACTTCACTCGGAAACAGCCAGAGTACGGGGCGGCCAAGGCACCAATACGCTCGCAATACATCGAGTAGCACGTCAGTCAGGGGCACCATGCGATCCTTACCGCCCTTGCCCTGATGGATGTGAAGCAGGTGGCGCTCCCCGTCGATGTTCTTCACTTGCAATGCCACGGCTTCACTCACTCGCAAGCCGCAGCCATACGTGATCAACAGCAAGGCCCGATGCTTGGGGTTCTTGGTGGCTCCCACTATCCTTGCAACGTCCTGACGAGTCAGTAACTCAGGAATGCGCTGTGGTCGCTTGGGCAGCACCAGGTTCACGTCGAAGTCTGCCCAATGCAGCACCTGCAGATACAAAAACCGAATGCCATGCAGGTAAAGCCGACAACTGGCCGGCGCCAGGGAACGTTCCTGGACGAGGTAATTAAAGTAGGTCTGCAGATCCCCGACCTCCAACTGGTCCGGGGATCGACGATAATATCGAGCCAGATCCGCGACTACATAGAGATAACTTTTTTGGGTCTGCGGGGAAAAACCATGCTGACGCATGGTCTGGATCATAGCCTGACGTAAGGGGGTCATGGCGGCATCTCCTCTTTGAAAAGCCCACTTGGGCCATTCAAAAGTATCCTCCAATCACCTGCATTCCGGGGAGTTTCTCAGTATCACCGCTACCGCGGAGCGGTTTAGTTCAACAGCTAATTATACGAACGCGTTCGTATAACACGCATTCGTATAACTCCAAAAAACGCGACTCTCAGAAACCCCAGCTTCACCAATAAAATCAGCAGATTACCTGAATCCACCACGGCTACCGCCGGAGTTATACGCCCGTGTTCGAGCCACCCCTGCTCCAGATTGGGGGCGTATAACTCCGCACGCCCCGATATTCCTTTTCAAACTTATCAGAAGGTTAGCAACATTTCGCCCTGGTTTCCCGGAGTTTTGCGAACGCGTTCGTATAACTCCGCTTCTGGATACTTGATTGACAATTCCGGAAAATTAAATACTGTATATTTATACATAATCATTAAGGAGCCAGGATATGGACATCCGCTGCCCGATTTCTCCGCAATCCACACGCTTTCTGGATCGGCTCAGAAATTTTATCCGACTTCGCGGTCTCGCTTACAAAACCGAGAAAACCTATGTGTTCTGGATCAAGTGCTTTGTCGGGAGTTTCGAGGCTTCCGGTTGTGTTCAGCCCGGACGAGGCCAGGCGGGTAATTGATAATCTGAAGGGCGAGTTCAAGCTGGTGGCCATGCTGATCTACGGTGCCGGCCTGAGGATTAACGAAGCTCTTCGCTTACGTGTCAAAGACGTCGATTTCGGCATGCAGCAGTTGATCGTTCGCGAAGGGAGAGGCAGGCTTTTGGAGTCTGGCTACGATTTGCGAACCATTCAGAAATTACTCGGGCACTCAGACGTGCGCACAACGGAGATCTACACCCACGTTGTGCAGAAAGGCGGCTTTGGAGTCCGCAGCCCGATTGACCAGGCCGTTTAGGATTCCCAGTTACTCGCTGGTATTCGGCGGATATGAATGTGGCTGATCAGGCGGATGGTGGGCCGTACCAGGAACTGGAAGCTGCCGATAATAAACAGCCAGATTGCGGCGGTCTCATGCTTCGGAAACAGGAAGAGTATGCTCCCCACCAGAAACCAGATGGCGATGAAGAAATCATTGATGATGCTGATCATCTCGTAGCGGCGCCGGATGATCAGCTCTTCGTGGCCAAGTTTCAGGGTAAGCGGGTTGTCCATTGATTGTTCGTCCATGGCACTTCCTGTTTCCGGTCTGTTTGAAGCGATTATGAGTAAAGTTCGTCGGTTCTGGCGGCCATGATGAAATCGTTTTTGTGCAGGCCTCCGATTTTATGGGTCCACCAGCGTACGGTGGCTTTCCCCCATTCCAACAGTATCGCGGGGTGGTGGCCCTCTTCTTCCGCCAGGTCCGCCACTTTGTTGGTAAAGGCCTGGGCCTGGACAAAGTTTTTGAAGGTAAACACCCGCTGTAACTGCTCTTCCCCATCCTGAACGATCAACTGCCATTCAGGCACGTCTTTCAACAGGGTCTGCTTTTCAGCATCCGTGACCTGGGGTGCATCGGCACTGCAGGCGCTGCAGCTTTGCTGGCCAAGATTCGACATAGCGTCCTCCACTATATTTGTGGCTTCAACCACATCGTGGGTGCCCGCCCGTCGTTTATCAACCCGGCAGTTGAAATCGACCCTTTTTCCGAATACTGTATATATAAACAGTACTCGAGAAATAAGCATGAGCAAATCACTCAACCACCTGCTTCAGGATGCCCGTATCTGGCAGGGTCATAAGCCCCAGAAACACGCCTCTCCGGCGGAGCACACGGGGTATCAGGTTCTGGATAACCAACTTGGTGGGCTCGGCTGGCCCAAGGGTGCCTTGAGTGAATGCCTGCTGGACAGCTGTGGCATTGGCGAGCTGCACCTGGTACTTCCGCTTATGCAGAAGGTCGCCAGGCAGGGAAAGACCATTTTCTGGCTGAACCCGCCCCACACACCTTATGCCCCGGCGCTGGCCAGGGCTGGCGTAAATACCGATCAACTGGTGCTGGTTCAAACTCACGATTCCGCTGACTTTCTGTGGACACTGGAAAACTGCCTGCGCTCCCCTGTCACAGGCCTGGTGATGGCCTGGCCGGGGAAGTTGGCCACCCGGGATATCCGCCGGCTGCAACTGGCCTCCGAAGCGGGTAACAATGTCTGCATTCTGTTTCGGGAACGTCGGCAGGCAGAGCAGCATTCACCGGCCGCGCTTCGGCTGGAATTGATTCCCGGAGAACACCAGGATCTCAAGATCAACATTCTGAAACGCCGTGGTAGCTGGCCAGGGCAGCGCTGCACTCTTGCCCTTGGGCATCGCGCGGGCATTCAGGCCAGCGACCCCACTGGTGTTATTCAGGGGCCATGGTCACAGGATGGAGCCACCTGATTCATGTTGTGGCTGTATCTGCACTTCCCTCACCTGCTGCTGGATCATGTTCGCCGCAGCCAGCAAACTCAGGGCGCACTTGCGGTGGTCGATCTTGCCGGGCAGGCTATCCTGCAGGTTTGTCCAGAAGCCGATCACCTGGGTATTCGGCCGGGCATGCGCCTCAAGACCGCACTGGGCCTGGCACCAGACCTGGTGATTCTGCATCTCGATTCTCAACAGGAAACCAATCTGCTGGAAGAGCAGGCCCGCTGGCTATACCGTTACGCGGCCCACATTACCCTGTCGCCGCCGCACGGTCTGTGGGCTGAAGTCAGCAGCCTCCAGCGGCTATATGGCGGGCTTCCCGCCGTTTGGCAAACGGTCGAGCAGGCTCTGGCAGAGCGGCAACTCACTGCCTGGCTGGCTCTTGGGCATACGCCACTGGCGGCTCAGCTCCTTGCGCAAGCAGGCAAAGGCGAGTGCACCGCAGACAAAGGCCACATTCTGACGGCCCTGGGCAAGCTGCCTCTGGTGGCTGCAGGTTTTGATGAAAAATCCTGTACCCGCCTGCATCGCCTGGGGCTGAATACGCTGGCTGAAGTCTTCAATCTGCCAGCCCGGGAACTGGCACGGAGGCTATCCCCGGAGCTGCTGGCACGTATACAAAAAGCCCAGGGCACCAGGCCAGACCCCAAATCGCCCTGGCCCCCCCCGCACCGATTTCGCCAGCGGGCCGATTTTATTCAGGAAGTGGAGCATGCCCAAGGGCTTTTGTTCGCGCTGCAGCGGATTCTGACCGAGCTGGAAGAAGACCTGTGCTGGCGCCAACAGGACACCGATACCCTGCATCTTTTACTCCAACACCGGCACGAAGAAGCCACCCGGTTAACGTTGCGAACGACTGGTCCGGAGCATCGGACAGAGAGTTTTCTGAAACTGCTGCGCCTGAAACTGGATCAGCACCCGCTGCGGGCACCGGTGATCAGTCTGTCCCTGTCGGTAAAGCGGTTTCTGGGCCGGGAAACCCCGGTTGGCCAGGACCTCCTGGGCGATGGTCAGGACCTGAATGAAGCCTGGCATACGCTGGCCAGTCGTTTACAGGCCCGCCTTGGTACTGAGGCATTGCAACAGCTTGCACCGCGGGCAGACCACCGCCCGGAGTTTGCCTGGACAGCCTCCGCCATAAAACCAGCCAGCAGGCACAGCGAAACACCAGAGGTCTCTGGCCTGCCTGCGCGCCCTTTATGGCTGTTATCCACGCCACACCCACTGGCAGAACCTCCGGCCAGATGGTTCTCGGGGCCGGAACGCATCAGTGCTGGCTGGTGGGACGGCCAGCGGGTGCACCGTGACTACTATATTGCCCAGTTGTCCAGCGGCCAGTTGGCGTGGGTGTTCCGGGATATCCGCGATGGCTGGTACATACACGGGTGGTTTGGCTGATGGATTCTGATTACGCCGAGCTGTTCTGCTTCAGCAACTTCACCTTCCTGACCGGCGCCTCCCATCCTCATGAACTGGCTGAGCAAGCCGCGGAGCTTGGCTATCGGGCAATTGCCATCACCGATACCTGTTCGGTGGCAGGCATCCCCAGAGCCTGGGCAGCCCTTAAAGACAGCCCGGTAAAGCTGATTACCGGGAGCTGGTTCGAACTGAGCGATACTCCCGAGGGCGCCACTGCCCCACCCCGGTTCATACTGCTGGCTCGAACCCGCGAGGGCTACGGTCAGCTTTGCCAATTGATCACCACCGGGCGGCGACGCGCTGAGAAAGGGCAATACCGGTTATTGACCCGGGACATCGAAACCCATTCGCTGGACCACTGCCTCTGCCTGTGGCTGCCACCGCTGGTATCACAAACCAACGCGCACCAGGCATTGATCACCGGCGAATGGCTGCAACGGATTTTCGAGCACAGGCTACGCCTTGCAGCGACCCGCACACTGGAAGCCGGCGAGGAACAGCAACTGGTCCGTGTACGGTGGTTAGCTGAACAAATGCGCTGCGCAGTGGTGGCAACCGGCCAGGTTCATATGCATCGCCGCGAACGCCAGCCATTACAGGACGTGCTGACAGCTCTGCGCCACCACACCACGCTGGAACAGGCCGGACACTGTCTGTTTCAGAATGCCGAGCGTTATTTGCGCCCGATACCGGTTATCCGGCGACTATTCCCCGAGCCCTGGGTTCGGGAGACCGTGGCAATCGCCGAAGCCTGCAGCTTTGAGCCTGGCAGCCTGCGTTATGAATACCCTCCCGATTTAGTGCCGGAACACGAAACACCCACATCGTTTCTGGCGCGACTCACCCGGGAGGGTGAACGGCGGCGTTACCCATCGGGCACACCCATGAAGGTGCAGGCACTGATTCGCAAAGAGCTGGAGCTGATTGCCGAACTGCGCTACGAACACTATTTTCTCACCATCCACGACATCGTCGACTTTGCCCGGCGCCAGGGCATTCTTTGCCAGGGCCGGGGATCCGCGGCCAATTCCGCGGTCTGTTACTGCCTGGGCATCACCGAGGTGAACCCGGCCAATGTGGAACTGCTGTTTGAACGGTTCATCTCCAAAGACCGGGATGAGCCCCCCGACATCGATGTGGATTTCGAGCACGAACGGCGTGAAGAGGTTATTCAGTACATTTACCAGCGCTACGGCCGTGAGCGGGCCGCCCTGGCCGCCACCGTGATTCGTTATCGCCCCCGCAGCGCCATCCGGGATGTGGGCAAGGCGCTGGGCTTTGATGCCACACTGGTGGAGAAGCTGCTGGATGGCATCGACTGGCGTGACAAGGCCACCGGCTGGCGCCAGCAGATTCTGGACAAGGGCCTGACCCGCAGCCCCAAAGTCGCGGATCAGTTCTTCACGCTGGTGAACACCTTGCTGGGCTTTCCACGCCACCTGTCCCAGCACGTGGGCGGTTTCGTGATCAGCGCCGGCCCGCTTTCAGAACTGGTGCCTGTCGAGAATGCCGCCATGGAAGGGCGCACGGTTATCCAGTGGGACAAAGACGACCTGGAAAGCCTGGGGCTGATGAAGGTGGATGTCCTGGCCCTGGGCATGCTCACCGCTATTCGCAAAGCACTGGCGCTGATCAGTGAAGAGAAAGGCACGCCGTTTACCATTCAGGATGTCCCTCAGGAAAACCCTGCCACCTACGCCATGCTGCAAAAAGGCGACAGTATCGGTGTCTTTCAGGTGGAGTCCCGCGCCCAGATCAACATGCTCCCGCGGCTTAAACCGGAAACCTGGTACGACCTTGTGATCGAAGTCGCCATCGTTCGCCCGGGGCCCATACAAGGCGACATGGTGCACCCCTACCTGCGCCGAAAACACGGCATGGAAGCGGTGGAATACCCCAACGATGCCGTACGCCAGGTGCTGGAGCGCACCCTCGGGGTGCCGATCTTCCAGGAACAGGTCATCAAACTGGCCATGGTTGCCGCCGGTTTCAGTGCGGGCGAGGCCGATAAACTTCGCCGCGCCATGGCGGCCTGGAAATCCCATGGCGATCTGACACCTTTCCGCGACAAACTGATTCAGGGCATGCTGGAGCGGGGCCACGATGCCGACTTCGCCGAGCGCCTGTACAAACAGATCTGCGGCTTTGGTGGCTATGGATTTCCGGAATCCCATGCCGCCAGCTTTGCCTTGCTGGTGTACGTCTCTGCCTGGATCAAACGCCACCATCCGGCAGCATTCTATTGCGCCTTGCTCAACAGCCAGCCAATGGGCTTTTACTCGCCCAGCCAGCTGGTTCAGGATGCCCGGCGCCACAACGTTACCGTGCTGCCACCAGACGTCAACCACAGCCAGTGGCAGCACACCCTGCAAGGTCCGGAGCAGCACCTGCGCCTTGGCCTTAGAATCATTCAAGGCCTGTCTCGCAATGGCGCCGAGCGCGTCCACCAGAACCGCCCGGCAAACGGTTACCAAAGCGCCGCCGAACTGCGCACCCGAGCTGGCCTCAACCAGAGCGACATGGAACTTCTCGCCGGCGCCAACGCCATGCCCGGCTTCACCAGCAACCGCCACCAGGCTTACTGGCAACTGCTCGAACACGAAGAACCCGCCGAGCTCTTCGCTAACGAAGCCATGACCGAATACACACCGGAACCCTGCCACCTGCTCCCGGAGCCCACCGAAGGGCAAAACGTACTGGCCGACTACAGCAGCCAGGGTTTAACACTACAAAGGCATCCCCTTGCCCTGCTCCGCGAACAAGGCCACCTGCGCCATTGCCTCACCGCCGACCAACTCAAAGCCACCCGTCCCGGCATCCCCGTACAAGTTGCCGGCCTGGTCACCGGCCGCCAACGGCCCGGCACCGCTTCCGGCGTCACCTTCGTCACCCTTGAAGACGAAACCGGCAACGTCAACGTCGTCGTCTGGCTAGACACCGCCCGCCGCCAACGCAAACCGTTGCTCACCGCCCGGTTGTTACACGTAAAAGGAGTTATCGAAAAAGAGGGGGATATCGTTCATGTCATGGCCGGCAAGCTGTCTGACTTGAGCCATCTGATTAACTCGCTACCGGTCAGCTCCCGGGATTTCCACTGACCCAAAACGAAAAAGCCCCGCCAAAGGCGGGGCTTTTCAACGCAAACCGTACGAATGATCAGCTCAGAAGCTTGATCATCACACCGGCTGCCACTGCAGAGCCGATAACACCGGCCACGTTCGGACCCATAGCGTGCATCAGCAGGAAGTTCTGCGGGTTGGCCTCCAGGCCCACCTTGTTGGACACACGCGCCGCCATGGGTACCGCGGATACGCCCGCGGAGCCAATCAACGGGTTGATCGGTTCCTTGCTGAACTTGTTCATCAGTTTCGCCATCAGTACACCGGAAGCGGTACCCACACCGAAAGCCACAATACCTAGGCCCAGGATACCCAGCGTCTGGCCATCCAGGAACTTGTCGGCCATCAGCTTGGAGCCAACAGACAGACCCAGGAAGATGGTTACGATGTTGATCAGCGCGTTCTGTGCGGTATCGCTCAGACGCTCTACCACGCCACACTCACGCATCAGGTTACCAAAGCAGAACATACCCAGCAGCGGAGCCGCATCGGGCAGGAACAGAACCACGGCAATCAGAACAACCAGAGGGAAGACGATCTTCTCTTTCTTGCTCACGGGACGGAGCTGGGTCATTTTGATCGCACGTTCTTTTTCGCTGGTCAAAGCCTTCATGATCGGGGGTTGAATCATCGGCACCATCGCCATGTATGCATAGGCGGAGACTGCAATCGCACCCAGCAGGTGCGGAGCCAGCACGCTCGCTACATAGATGGAAGTGGGGCCATCAGCGCCACCAATAATGCCGATCGCAGCGGCTTCAAGGATGTTGAAGTCCAATACCCCGGTCCAATCCAGCAGCGCCGCACCAATCACGGTACCGAAGATACCGAACTGAGCCGCTGCACCCAGAAGCATGGTCTTGGGGTTCGCCAGCAACGGTCCAAAATCCGTCATTGCACCAACACCCATGAAGATCAACAGCGGCCCGACTGTGCTACCAATAACCACAGAGTAGAAGTTATAGAGCATGCCGTTGCCGTAGCCGAAATCCTGGGCAATGGAATTAGCCATCGCCATTTCGGAGTAACTGGCTTCTTTAACCGCCACCTTGAACGCGTCTTTGAGTTCAGGCGTAATCGCTTGTCCAACCTGGTAAGCGACGTCCAGCGGTGCCGCTAGCGCAGCCAGAATCTCGGATTTGCCACCTTGCAGCGCAAAGTGAATGGCGTTCTCCGCCGCAGTCAGGGCAAGCCCTGCCTCCGGAATATTCGCCAGAATACCGCCAAACCCGATGGGAACCAGCAGCAACGGCTCAAAACCCTTGCGAATGGCAAGGAAGAGAAGCAGCAGGCCGATGGCGATCATGATCACCTGGCCGAGCTCGATGTTGAACAGGCCACTGCCTGTCCACAGTGTCATTAATTTATCCATGGAATGCTGGCCCTTATGCGATTGTCAGCATTTCATCATCAGGGGAGACGGCATCACCGACCTTGATGAAGACTTCGCCGATAGTACCGGCTTTCGGTGCGCGAACCTCGGTTTCCATCTTCATGGCTTCGAGGATAATCAGCACGTCACCTTCCTCAACGGTGTCACCCGGGGAAACCAGAACCTTGAAGATGTTACCGCCCAGCGGCGCCACCAGAGGCTCGCCTTCGCCTGCCGCCGGAGCAGGTGCAGAGGAAGCGGCCGGAGCAGACGCGGTGCCACCGTCACCCTGGATCTGGGTAATCTCGCCACCTTCAGAAACCGCCACCACAAACTTCTTGCCGTTAACTTCAACGGTGTAAGTCTCCGGGCCCGCGGCTTTCTTGGCCGGTGCGGCGTCTTCTGCGGTCGGGACCGGCTCGAACGCATCCGGGTTGTTGCGGTTCTCCAGGAACTTCAGGCCGATCTGTGGGAACAGCGCGTAGGTCAGCACGTCGTCTTCAAGATTGTCGGCCAGCTTGATGCCCTTCTCGTCCGCCAGCTTCTTGAGCTCGTCGGTCAGCTTGTCCATTTCCGGTTCAAGCACATCTGCAGGACGACAGGTCATGACTTCCTTGCCATCCAGAACACGCTCCTGCAGCTCTTTGTTCATGGGGGCTGGCGCTGCGCCGTACTCACCCTTCAGAATGGCGGAGGTTTCCTTGGAGATGGACTTGTAACGCTCGCCCGTCAGAACATTCAGTACCGCCTGGGTGCCGACAATCTGCGAGGTCGGGGTCACCAGCGGAATGAAGCCCAGGTCTTCACGAACCTTGGGAATTTCTTCCAGCACCTGGTCAAACTTGTCGCTTGCGTTCTGCTCACGCAGCTGGTTTTCCATGTTAGTCAGCATACCGCCCGGTACCTGAGCAATCAGGATGCGGGAATCAGTGCCGCGCAGGCTGCCCTCAAACTTCGCGTACTTCTTGCGCACCTGGCGGAAATAGGCGGCAATTTCTTCCAGCAGGTTCAGATCAAGACCGGTGTCACGATCGGTACCTTCCAGAATGGCCACAAGCGCCTCGGTGGGCGAGTGGCCATAGGTCATGCTCATGGAGGAAATAGCAGTATCCACGTTATCGATACCGGCTTCCGCAGCCTTGATGGCGGTGGCGGTCGACATGCCGGTGGTGGCGTGGCACTGCATGTGGATGGGGATATCCAGCTCTTTCTTCAGGCGGCTGACCAGATCATAGGCCACATACGGCTTGAGAATACCAGCCATGTCCTTGATCGCGATGGAATCTGCGCCCATGTCGGCGACTTCTTTCGCCAGATCTACCCACATATCGATGGTGTGCACAGGGCTGGTGGTGTAAGCAATCGTACCCTGGGCATGCTTGCCGGTCTTGCGAACGGCCTTAATCGCGCGGTCCATGTTGCGGGGATCGTTCATGGCATCAAAAATACGGAACACGTCTACGCCGTTCTCGGCGGCACGCTCACAGAAACGGTCAACCACATCATCCGCATAGTGACGATAGCCCAACAGGTTCTGGCCGCGCAGAAGCATCTGCTGGCGAGTATTGGGCATGGCTTTTTTAAGTTCGCGGATGCGCTCCCAGGGGTCTTCGCCCAGGTAACGGATACAGGCATCAAAGGTAGCCCCGCCCCAGGATTCCAGCGACCAGAAACCCACTTTGTCGAGTTTCTCGGCGATTGGCAGCATGTCGTCCAGACGCATGCGGGTGGCGAGCAGGGATTGGTGGGCGTCACGCAGAATTACGTCCGTAATCCCCAGCGGTTTTTTCGTGTCAGTCATCGTGTCAGCCTTCTGTTAAAAGGTTCTAATCGTGTACCGGGGTCACTTCTTGTGGCGTGACCGGTATTGTGCAATCGCCTTCTTGATGGCCTCGGCGGTGTCAGGGTCAACCGACGTGGGCGCCTTCGGCTTGGCACGTGGCGTTCTGGCCGGGGTTGCCGGCTCTGGCGGCGCAAACCGCAGGATGATTTTGGACATCAGGCCGGTCGCGAATACCAGAATAATCAGGAACACGAACACGAAGCCCATGCCGGCAATCATCAAGTCTACGGCTTGTGACATCAGCTCATTCATATCGAACAGCTACCTGTATTGGTTTGTTGATTTCCCCGTACCGCCCGACAAGCCACCACTAAAACTAAAGTCTAATGGCCCGGCGGAACAATTCGGGAGGCAAAATCCTGCGTAATTTACCGTTTTCAATGACCAGGAGCAACCTGAAGCACGCATTTCTATAGGGACTTTCCGAGCGTCCCGGCCTGAAATGACAGCTGTTGAGACAATCTTACCCAGCTCTAATCATGCATATCTAACCCGGAATTTCCGGCCTTTCACCTTGCCTTTCTCCAGCCGCGCCAGCGCCTGGGCCGCCCACCGGGATTCAACCGCCACGAAACACTGAAAGTCGAACAGATCGATTTTGCCGACTGCAGCGCCGGGAATACCAGCCTCGCCGGTGAGAGCCCCCATCACATCGCCGGGGCGCACCTTGTCTTTGCGACCGCCAGCCAGGCACAGCGTTTTCATGGCCGGCGTAACCGGGCGCAACGCCTCCGCCAGCAACGCTTCGGTATCACCCCACAACACCGGCTCGCCCCGCTCCGTTTCCAGGCGCGTAATCTTGTGGCCCTGGCGCGGGGTGCAAAGGGTAACCGCATGCCCCTGCTCCCCTGCCCGGCCGGTACGGCCCACCCGATGGGTGTGTACCTCGGGATCCCGCGCAGGCTCGGCATTGATGACCAGCGGTAGCCCTTTGATGTCGAGCCCCCTTGCCGCCACATCGGTAGCCACCAGAACCGTACAACTATGGTTGGCAAATCGAACCAGAGCGCTGTCCCGTTCGCGCTGGTCCAGATCGCCGTGTAGCGATAATGCCGATAACCCAAGACGACCCAGCTCATCCGACAGCTCATCACAGTCCCGCTTGGTGGTACAGAACACCAGAGACGACACCGGCTGAAAACGGGAAAGCAGTGCTGCCACTGCGGCCGCCCGCTGGTCCGGCTGGATTTCGTAAAAGGATTCTTCAATGGTGATGGTGGCCGCTTTTGATTCCACCCGCACGTCTTCCGGCTTGCTCTGGAATTGCTCGCTCAGCTTTCTGATTGCCGGCGGCCAGGTGGCGGAGAACAGCAGCGTCTGCCTGCCGCCAGGAGATTGGGAAACGATACTGGTGACCACCTCCTCGAACCCCATATCCAGCATGCGGTCCGCCTCGTCCAGCACCAGCACTTTCAAGCCATCCAGCGAAAGCGTACCTTTGCGCAGGTGGTCATCTACCCGGCCGGGAGTGCCCACGACGATATGAGCGCCATGGCTGAGCGACCCGATCTGGGGGCCGATAGGCACACCACCACACAACGTCAGCACCTTCACGTTATCTTTGGCCCGTGCCAGCTCTCGCAACGCTTTGGCCACTTGATCCGCCAGTTCCCGGGTGGGACAAAGAACAAGACTCTGAACCTGGAAGCGTCGCGGATCGATGGTCTCGATAATCGGTATCCCGAACGCCGCTGTCTTGCCGCTGCCGGTTTGCGCCATGGCAATCACGTCCTTGCCCGCCAACGCAAGCGGAACCGCCTCTGCCTGAACCGGCGTGGGTTGCTGGTAACCCAATTGATCAAGATTGGCCTGCATGGCCGCGGAAAGGCCAAGCGCTTTAAAAGATGACATAGAAAAATCCGTGGGGTGGGTTGTGATGGGTTATTGAGAGAATGCTGACGGCGTATACTTAACGTTTGATCGTACCAGTTTATCATGAATTCACGGAGTCACTGATGGCCTCACTGCAGGAACAGTTATTAAAGGCCGGGCTGGCAGACGAAAAGAAAGCCCGGGAAGTACGAAATGAAAAACGAAAACAGAGAAAACAACAGCCCAAAGGCGCCACGGTTGTAAACGAAGCCGAAGAGCGCGCCCGCAAGACCCGCCAGGAAAAAGCCGAGCGGGATCGGCAGCTCAACCTTGAGCGCAAGCAAGAGGCTGAGAAAAAGGCAATTCAGGCGCAGATTCGCCAGCTGATTGAAACCAATCGCCTGGACCGGAGCCGCGGCGAAACCTCCTACCAGTTTGTCGACGGCAAGAAAATCAAGAAGATTCTGGTGGACGACCAGATGGTTGACCAACTCTCTCGCGGCCGACTGGCCATCGTGGCATTGGGTGACAACTATGAGATTGTCCCGGACAGGGTAGCCCGGAAGATTATGGAGCGCGACGAGAACGCCATCATCTCAATGCATGATCGTAAACAGGATGACGCAGGCGAAGACGACCCGTATGCAGGGTATGAAATCCCCGACGATTTGATGTGGTAGAGGCAATAAAAAACCCCGCACAAGGCGGGGGATTTTATTTTTTATAGCAAAACGCCCCAGCCCACATAGCATGCGAACTGAGGCGCTTTAACTTTAATATGGCGCGGCTGGGAGGATTCGAACCTCCGACCGCCTGGTTCGTAGCCAGGTACTCTATCCAGCTGAGCTACAGCCGCTTGAAACTGATTTGCGATGTTGGCGCGGCTGGGAGGATTCGAACCTCCGACCGCCTGGTTCGTAGCCAGGTACTCTATCCAGCTGAGCTACAGCCGCGCATCGCAACGTTGAGTGCTACCTCAACTATTCTCACTTCTCTCCGGGGAGAAAATGGCGGAGAGGGAGGGATTCGAACCCTCGGTACGATTGCTCGTACGGTTCCTTAGCAGGGAACTGGTTTCAGCCACTCACCCACCTCTCCTTGAGAACGGGGCGTATACTACCATAATTTTTCTGTTTTCATAGGGTTGACACGACTTTTTTCTGGCCGATTTTCCCCACAATCAAAAAAGCCGTCCGGGTTACCCTCGAACGGCTTTTTAACTGATCAACGATTGCCCGATTCCGGCTCTTCAGAGCCTTTTTCAGATTGAATTCGCTGATAGATTTCTTCGCGGTGAACCGCCACATCTTTTGGCGCGTTCACACCGATGCGTACCTGATTCCCCTTTACACCCAGAACGGTGACGGTAATTTCGTCGCCGATCATCAGGGTTTCGCCAACACGGCGAGTCAAAATCAACATATCCCTTACTCCCTATTCCAGAGCTACCTGTTCCGACAAACACTACTGTTTACTTATTGCTTTTATAATGAGATCACTTCAGACACTAAAGACGCAGAAATACTTATACTTACCTGAATCCTGATAGCTATCTTCAATGACCTTAATCAGAGAGCATCTGAGACTTCCCGCCTCAGGCACTCTCCTCCACCCCGGCTTTATCCAGCTCGAACGCACTGTGCAGTGCGCGAACGGCAAGCTCGAGATACTTCTCATCAATCACCACCGAAATCTTGATTTCTGACGTGGAGATCATCTGAATATTGATGCCCTCATTGGACAGTGCTTCAAACATCTTGGTTGCAACGCCCGCATGGGAGCGCATACCCACGCCCACGATGCTGACCTTCGCGATCTTGGTATCTCCACCCACTTCACCGGCACCCAGCTCGGCGGTAACACCGCGCAGCACTTCCTGGGCCCGTTTGAAATCGTTGCGATGCACCGTAAACGTAAAGGCAGTCTTGTTATCCTCGCCCACGTTCTGAACGATCATATCTACTTCGATATTAGCATCACTGACGGGCTTGAGAATCCGCAGTGCGCTGCCCGGTGTATCGGGCACACCAGAGATCGTCAGCTTGGCTTCGTCACGATTGAAAGCAATGCCGGAAACAACCGGTTGTTCCATGGCGTTCTCATCCTCAAAAGTAATCAGGGTGCCCTCGCCTTCCTGAAAGCTGGACAACACCCTTAATGGAACGTTGTATTTACCTGCAAACTCAACTGAGCGAATCTGGAGTACCTTAGAACCCAGACTAGCCATCTCGAGCATTTCTTCAAATGTAATGCGCTCCAACCGGCGGGCACTGTCCACTACCCGGGGGTCAGTTGTGTAAACACCATCTACATCAGTATAGATCTGGCATTCATCGGCTTTCAGTGCCGCCGCCAGGGCAACCGCCGTGGTGTCAGAACCGCCACGGCCGAGCGTGGTGATATTGCCGTTGTCATCAATGCCCTGGAAGCCGGCTACCACAACCACCCGACCGGCATCCAGATCTTCCCGCATGCGCTGCTCATCAATCTGCTTGATACGGGCCTTGGTATGGCTGCTGTCGGTGAGAATCCTGACCTGGGAACCGGTGTAGGACCGGGCATCGCAGCCCCGCTTCTGGAGTGCCATGGACAACAGGGCAATGGTCACCTGCTCGCCGGTGGAAACCAGAACGTCCATCTCACGGGGGGTAGGGTCATCCATAATATCGTTGGCGAGCGCAATCAAACGGTTGGTTTCACCGCTCATGGCCGAAACCACAACCACGACATCGTGCCCTTCTTTGCGGAACCGACAGACCTTGTCAGCTACCGCTTCAATCCGCTCGGTTGTCCCGACGGACGTACCACCAAATTTCTGAACCAGCAGAGCCATGTTTCCCAAACTCCGAAACGGGGTGTCACAACGGGGCTGGGCGCCCCGCCATTAAAAACAAACGGGCGGGATTATAAACCTCCGCCCGTATCAGAAAACAGTTGTTTACCCGATATTTTGCTCAACCCAGGCCGGTACACCAGCGAGGGCCTCGGCCAGACGGGATGGATCATTACCACCACCCTGGGCCATGTCGGGGCGACCGCCGCCTTTGCCATCTACCAGCGAGGCCAGATGCTTCATCAAGTCGCCAGCCTTAATGCGGTTGGTGGCGGACTTGGTAACACCAGCCACCAGGACCACCTTTCCGTCTTCTACCGTGGCCAGCACCACAACGCCCTCGCCCAGCTTGTTCTTGAGCTGATCCGCAGTTTCCATCAAGGCCTTGCGGTCAGCGCCTTCCATCTCGGAGGCCACCACTTTCAGGCCTGCCACTTCGACCGCGGAACCAGCCAGATCAGTACCCGCGGAACTCGCCAGTTTTGCTTTCAGGGCATCGACATCCTTCTCAAGCTGGCGATTGCGGTCCAGAACCTGCTTGACCTTGTCGACGACAGAATCACGGGTGCCCTTAACCAGACGTGCGGTCTCGCGCAGTGTACGCTCGGTTTCATCAACCCATTCCAGCGCACCAAACCCGGTTACAGCCTCAATACGACGAACGCCAGAGGAAATACCGCTTTCGGAGGTAATGCGGAACAACCCGATATCGCCGGTACGGGCAACGTGAGTACCACCACACAACTCAACAGAGTATTTGTCGGTACCCATGGTGAGCACCCGAACTACATCACCGTACTTCTCACCAAACAGAGCCATCGCGCCCTTTTCCCTGGCGGTATCCATATCGGTAATGTCGATATCTACCGGCGTGTTCTCCAGGATCTGCTCGTTAACCGTACGCTCGATTTCTCTCAGTTGCTCCGGAGTCACGGCTTCAAAATGGGAGAAGTCGAATCGCAGTTTGTCCGGGTCTACCAGCGAGCCCTTCTGGGTAACGTGTTCACCCAGGATATTGCGCAGGGCCGCATGCAGCAGGTGCGTAGCCGAGTGGTTGCGCTTGGTGCGTTCACGACGGGCATGATCAATCCGCGCATCCACTTCCAGCCCGGGGAACAGCTCACCTTCAATCAGGGTGCCCACATGCAGATGGTTATCCCCTTCTTTGCGGGTGTCGGTTACCTGGAAGCGGCCACCGCTCCAGGTCAGCAGGCCGGTATCACCCACCTGGCCACCAGACTCCGCATAGAACGGCGTGCGCTCCAATACCACCACACACTCATCACCCGCTTCCGCGTTACGCTCCTCACCGTTGACCAGCACCGTACGGATACGTTCATGGCCATCGACGTGGTCATAACCGGTAAACTCGGTCTTGCCCTCAATAGTGATGCCGGCGGCATTGTAGTCGATACCAAACTTGCTGGCGGCACGAGCCCGGTCGCGCTGGGCCTCCATGGCTTTTTCGTAGCCTTCGTAATCCAGAGTCAGGCCACGCTCGCGGGCAATATCGTTGGTCAGATCGACCGGGAACCCATAGGTATCGTAAAGCGTAAACACGGTTTCACCGGGAATCTCGGTACCCTTCAGCTCCGCAATGTCCTGCTCCAGCAGGCGCAGACCTTTATCCAGGGTCTTGGCGAACTGTTCTTCCTCCTGCAGCAACACCTTTTCGATCTGCTTGCGACTACTCACCAATTGCGGATAGGCCTCGCCCATCAGTTCAACCAGAGCGCCGGTAAGCTTGTAGAAAAACGGCTGGGTAGCACCGAGCTTGTTGCCGTGGCGAGCTGCGCGACGAATGATTCGGCGCAGAACAAAGCCGCGTCCTTCGTTGGACGGCATCACGCCGTCGGCAATCAGGAAGGCGCAAGAACGGATATGATCCGCCACCACGCGCAGAGACGCTTCTGTGGTGGCCGCACCACCCAGGATGTCGGATGCCGCCTTCAACAGGTCCTGGAACAGGTCGATTTCGTAGTTACTGTGAACGCCCTGCAGAACCGCAGCAATTCGCTCCAGCCCCATGCCGGTGTCCACCGAAGGCTTGGGCAGGTTCAGCATCTCGCCGTCGGCGGTGCGGTTGTATTGCATGAAGACCACGTTCCAGATTTCGATGTAGCGGTCGCCATCTTCTTCCGGGCTGCCGGGAGGCCCCCCTGCCACATCCGGACCGTGGTCATAGAAAATCTCGGTGCACGGGCCGCAGGGGCCGGTATCACCCATCTGCCAGAAGTTATCGGAAGCGTAGCGGGCGCCTTTGTTGTCGCCAATGCGCACAATCCGCTCCGCCGGTACACCGATTTCCTTATTCCAGATATCAAAGGCTTCGTCGTCTTCGGCGTACACCGTTACCCACAGCTTTTCCTGGGGCAGATTCAGGTGCTGCTCGCCGGTCAGGAAGGTCCAGGCGAAATTGATGGCTTCACGCTTGAAGTAATCGCCGAAGCTGAAATTGCCAAGCATCTCGAAGAAGGTATGGTGGCGCGCCGTATAACCCACGTTCTCCAGATCATTGTGCTTGCCGCCGGCACGCACGCATTTCTGGGAACTGGTCGCTCGTGTATAGTCGCGCTCCTCGCGGCCGAGGAAAAGATCCTTGAACTGGTTCATCCCCGCGTTGGTAAACAGCAGAGTGGGATCATCGTGGGGTACCAGTGAACTGCTGGGCACAATGGCATGCCCTTGCTGCTGGAAATATTCGAGGAATGCTTGTCGCAACTCTGCGGTTTTCATAGACCTTTGATACCTTTCGACCTGATACACCTTGCCAGAACCCCGCCGAATGAACCGCCGGGCCTGAGGTTAAATGCGATTACTTACATGCGTGTGCAAATCGGCTACTCTAGCACACGCCGAGAACTTGAAAAACGTGAAAACTCACAGGAGACGCCATGCCCCGACGCTTTCATGAAGCCGATGAACTTCTGCCACCGGCGACCGGCCTGAAACGCGCCCTGGCCATCATTTACGATGGGCTGATCAGTATCGCCGTGCTACTTGTCGCCAGCTGGGTATACACCATGATTGCGGGCTGGATTACGGGCTGGGATCGCTACGAGCAAATGGCAGAAGCCGGCGAACTCTCGGGAGACCCGGGGCTGACCTTCGTTCTTTTTCTGGTGCTGTATCTGTTTTTCGCCTATTTCTGGACCCGCATCGGCCAGACTCTCGGCATGCAGGTATGGCGCGTTCGCATCGAGAATCTTGATGGCACCTCCGTGAGCTGGACCCAGGCCCTGATTCGCTATGTTACCGCTGCGATCGTCGTTTTCCTGAGCATTCTCGGCGCCTACTACCTGGGCGCGCTGACGTTGCTGCTCAGCATCCCGGCCATCATCGCGTTGTTCTATCCCATCAATGGGCTGTCGCTGACCGACCGCACCTCCAACAGCGTGGTTGTTCAGGTGGCCAGGCCCGAGAAGAAATAGGTCTGGCGCTACCCCGCCCGACGCATCAGGACGGCTCCGACAATACCGTTAACAACAATCGGAGCCAGCACCGCAATCAGCGGATTAAAGCCATAAACCATACTCATCGGCCCCAGCAGATCCTGCATATACTTGAACAGCAACCCCACCAGCAGACCGGTAAATACCCGGAACCCCATGGTCACAGACCGCAGTGGCCCGAACACAAAGGAGATGGCGACCAACACCATAACCGCCGTGCCCAGAGGCATCAGTGCCTTTTTCCAGAACGCGAGCCAATATTGCGCCGCACTCAGCCCCTGCTCTCCGAGATAGGCCGCGTAGGTATACAGGCCCGTCATCGACAGATTCTCCGGCTTCACAATCAGTACACTCAGCACGCTCGGCGACAGGCCGGTCTCCCAACGCAGTGACGCACTCACATCACGCACGGTCCGCTCCGGCTCAATGCGAGTGGAGGTCACGTTCTCCAGCAACCAATAGTCGCCCTGGTAGATGGCACGCTCGGCGAAGCTGGCAACCCGCAATTGCCGGGCATCGTCAAACCGGAACAGCGAAACCCCATGCAACACACCGTTTGGCTGAACCGCATTCAGGTGCATGAAGGTATTGCCTTCCCGATGCCACACCCCTTCCGCGGAAGCCACGCTGCTCCCCGCACCCAAGGCCACCGCCTTGTCACTCTGGGCAATACGTTCGGTGGTCGGCGCGACATACTCACCAATCGCCACGCCGAGCAGAACCACGATCAGCGCCGGCTTCATGGCAGACCAGACAATGCGTTTGAGCGACACGCCGGCTGCCCGGATCACCGTCAGCTCCGAGGAACTGGCCATGGAGCCCAGGCCGACAAGGCACCCCATGAAGGCACCAAGAGGCAGGTAATCGTAGATTCGCCGGGGCAAGGTCAGCGCCACATACCACAACGCCTGCAGGGTTTGATATTCGTTGCGCGTGTCTTCCAGTTCAGCAATGAATGCAAAGATCACATCCAGCGACAACACCACAACCATAACCAGGAACATGGCGCCGCCAACGGTACGCATGACATAACCATCGATCTTATGCACGCTGGCGCCCCTCCCTCTCAAGACGACGACGGTTCAGCCACCCGGGGCCAAACTGCAGCCACAGGCCGAGCGCCAGGAACAGCGCATGCACCCAGAGCATACCCACCCATTCAGGCACCTTTTCATCCGCCAGCGCATCCCGCGCCACAATCAGTAAGCCCAGATAGGTGATGTAAACCAGCATGGCTGGCAACAGATGGAAAAACCGCCCCTGCCGGGGATTCACCCGACTGAGCCGCACGGCCAGCAAGGTGACGATGGGCACAATCAACGGTAACGATATTCGCCAGTGCAAGAGAGCCCGGTCTTCCGGATCATCCGAGTTCCAAAGCGCCAGCGTACTCAGGCCTTCCTCCAGCTCCTTACTGCCCTCCTTGCCGCTGACAATCTTCAAACCGTAGGCTTCAAATTCAGTGACATTGTAATCAAGCCGGCCGGGAGCCCCCTGAAAACGACCACCATCCTCCAGCACCAGAAACCGGCTGCCGGTTTCCTCATCAATGAACTGGGAGCCAGACTCCGCAGTGATCAGAGTGACACCCTTACCGTCCTTGTCGTACTCGGCAATAAACACCCCCTGCAACTGGCGCTTGTCGTCGCTCAGGGCCTCGGTGTAAGTGACCCGATCACCGGAGGTAAAGTCCTGAAACCGCCCCGGGGCCAGCATTTCAAACTCGGTGGCCTTTCGCTGCTCGTTAAAGATGTGCTCCACCTGTTTCATGCCCCAGGGAGAGATGTAAAGGCTCATGGCCCCCACCACCAGCATGACCGGCAACGCCCCAAGCAACGTTTTCGCCAGCAACTGCTTTTCACTCACACCGCAGGCGAACAACACCGTCATCTCGCTTTCGAGGTACATCCGGCCGTACGCCAGCAGAATTCCGATAAACAGGCCCAGGGGCAGAATTAATTCCAGAAACCCGGGGAAACGATACCCCATAATCGCAAACAGGACGCCGGCCGCAATCTCGCCCTCAGCAGCATCGGCCAGATACTTGATAAAACGCCCACTCATGAACACCAGCAACAGAATGCCTGACACCGCAAGCATACTGACCATGATCTGGCGAATGAGGTAACGGAAGATAATACTCAAATCAGTCTCTCTGGCGGCGCCGTCATTGGAGATGGAGGTTAAGGAGAACAGCGCGTATTCTATGTAACCTCGCCGACGAATGACAGTACGGGGCCTACACGATAAAACCATCGTAACGAAGCGGGCACCCGGCTTGATTAATAAAGGCTTTGCCCCAATCCTTATGAGCATTGCCATCAACATTCAATTCAATTGAATAAAGCACAATCTGACAACGGAGTTGCCATGAATTTCAGCCTGAGCAGCAAAGCCATCACAGCCACCAAAGTCGACTGCCTGGTTATCGGCCTGCCTGAGAAAGGCGAGTGGCCAGAATCCACCAAAGCGGCAGACGACGCGCTGGGCGGACTGATCAAGCAACTCGAGAAAGCCGGCGACCTGACCGGCAAGAACGCCTCCGTGAATACCCTGCCCCTGGTGGATCAACCCTGGCAGCGCGTTGTGGTAATTGGCACCGGCAAAGATGCAGACCGCACAGCCACAGCCTATCGTAAGAGCCTGATTGCCATGACCGGCGCATTGAAAGATGGCCCCTCCAAAAGTGCACTGATCAGCCTGACCGATACTGCGGTTCAGGGCGAAGCTGCGGTCAGCTCTGAAGAAGCCCGGCTAAACCTGATTGGCCGGATTCTGGAAGACCAGCTCTACACCTTCACCGAATTCAAAAGCGACAAGCCTGCCGCCCGCAAACTGAAAAAAGTTGTGGTACAGGCATCCGGCGCCGGCAAGTCCCTGAAAGATGCTTTCAACCTTGGCCTGGCCACCGGCCGCGGCATGAACTACACCAAAGACCTGGGCAACACCCCGCCCAACATCTGCCACCCGGTGTGGCTGGCCGAACAGGCGCAGGCCATGGCCAAGGAATACGACTGCATCCAGACCGAAGTGCTTGATGAGAAGCAGATGGAAAAGCTGGGCATGAACACCATCCTGGCCGTGGGCAAAGGCTCCAAGCAGCCACCGCGCCTGATCGTGATGGAATACCGGGGTGGCAAGGCCAAAGACAAGCCCTACGTACTGGTGGGTAAAGGCATCACCTTCGACACCGGCGGCATCAGCCTGAAACCCGGCGAGGGCATGGACGAAATGAAATACGATATGGGCGGTTCTGCCAGCGTTTTCGGCACCATAAAAGTCCTGACTGAAACCAAACCCAAGATCAACGTGGTTGCCGTGATCGCTGCCGCTGAAAACATGCCAGACGGCGGCGCCTCCCGCCCCGGCGATATCGTCAAAACCCTGAGCGGCATGACCGTCGAAATCCTCAACACGGACGCCGAAGGCCGCCTGGTGCTGTGCGACGCCCTCACCTACGTGAAGAAATTTGACCCGGCAGCCGTGGTCGACATGGCCACCCTCACCGGCGCCTGCATTATCGCCCTGGGCAGTCACGCCACTGGCCTGTTGTCCAACAACGACGAGCTTGCGAACGAACTGCTCGCCGCCGGCGAACGCACCGGCGACCGCGCCTGGCGCCTGCCTCTGTGGGACGAATACCAGAGCCAGCTCGACAGCAACTTCGCAGACATGGCCAACATTGGCGGCCGCCCCGCGGGCACCATTACCGCCGCCTGCTTCCTGAGCCGCTTCGCCAAGGACTACCGCTGGGCCCACCTGGATATCGCGGGCACCGCCTGGAACTCCGGCAAAGCCAAAGGCGCCACCGGCCGCCCGGTCCCCCTGCTGGTCGACTACCTGATGACCCATGCAGGATAACCAGCCAAACCCTTCCCCGGAGCCCGGCAGCCTCGCTGCCGGCCCCTCCGGCCGGGACGATAAAAACCAGCGCTACTGGTTCCACATCCTCGCCCAGAACACCCACGCCGCCCGCAACCTCCACGCTGCCAAACTCGTGGACAAAGCCTGGCAGCAAGGCGACCGTGTGTGCGTTCTTTGTGACACTGAAGAACAGGCCTTGGAACTCGACGACCTGTTGTGGAACTTCACCCCCGAAGCCTTCATCCCCCACAGTATCGCCCAAGACCCAACCACCCCCTGCACCGATCCTGTCGGCATCCTGCTCTACCCGCCAGCCGCGGTGGATTGGGATACCGTTATCGTCCTGTCCTCAACACTGCCCGACGACGCCGACCAGTACGGCCGCCTGGCACTGGTTGCCCACAATGACCCGGCGGTATTGAACCAGGCGCGGGGGCATTACAAGCAGTTGCGGTCACTGGGCATTGAAGCTCGGGTGCATGATATGCGGAAACGCTAGCCAGGTTCGCCGCGATCAAGACGACCATGTATAATCGTCCGATTCAGAATTTCCCTATGTGAATCAACCAAAACGGTCACTGCATAATCCCATGGAAAAAACCTACCAGCCAGAAAACATCGAGCGCCAGTGGTACGAAAACTGGGAATCCAAAGGCTATTTCCGCCCCAGCGGCGAAGGCGACTCCTACAGCATCGCCATCCCGCCACCCAACGTGACCGGCAGCCTGCACATGGGCCATGCCTTCCAGCACACCATCATGGACACCCTCACCCGCTTCAAGCGCATGCAGGGCCGTAACGCACTGTGGACCGTCGGCACCGATCATGCCGGCATCGCCACCCAGATGGTCGTCGAACGCAAACTGGCTGCAGAAGAAGACAAAACCCGCCACGATCTCGGCCGGGAAGAATTCATCAAGCGCATCTGGGACTGGAAAGAACACTCCGGCGGTACCATCACCCGCCAGATGCGTCGCCTGGGCAACTCCGTGGACTGGAGCAACGAACGCTTCACCATGGACGATGGCTTCTACAAAGCCGTACAGGAAGTCTTTATCCGCCTGTACGATGAAGGCCTGGTGTACCGCGGCAAACGGCTGGTGAACTGGGATCCGAAGCTGCACACCGCTATCTCTGATCTGGAAGTTGAAAACAAGGAAGAAAAGGGCTATTTCTGGCACCTGCGCTACCCGCTGGCCGACGGCCAGAAAACCCAGGACGGCAAAGACTACGTCATCGTCGCCACCACCCGCCCGGAAACCATGCTGGGTGACACCGCCGTAGCCGTCCACCCGGACGATGAGCGCTACCAGCATCTGATTGGCCAGCACGTTCTGCTGCCGCTGGTTAACCGCCGCATTCCCATCGTGGCCGACCACCACGCCGATCCGGAAAAAGGTTCCGGCTGCGTGAAGATCACCCCCGCTCACGACTTCAACGATTACGCCGTAGGCAAACGCAACAACCTGCCCATGATCAACGTCATGACGCAGGACGCCAACATTCGTGAAATCGCCGAAGTCTTCAATGCGGACGGCACCGAAAATTCCGAGATTAACAGCGCCCTCCCGGCCGCCTATGCCGGCCTGAGCCGGGAAGCAGCCCGCAAGCAGATTGTTGCCGACATGGAACTGGCAGGCCTGGTCGAGAAAATCGAAGACCATGTGCTGAGCGTACCCCGCGGCGATCGCTCCGGGCTGATTATCGAGCCGATGCTGACGGATCAGTGGTTTGCCGACGCCAAGACCCTGGCCAAGCCGGCTATTGAAGCGGTAGAAGACGGTCGCATCCAGTTCGTACCCAAACAGTACGAGAACATGTACTTCGCCTGGATGCGCGACATTCAGGACTGGTGCATCTCCCGCCAGCTCTGGTGGGGGCACCGGATTCCTGCCTGGTACGACGCTGAAGGCAATATCTATGTGGGCCGGAGCGAGGCTGAGGTTCGCAGCAAACATCAGCTCCCGGACACACTGGAACTCAAGCAGGACGACGATGTACTGGACACCTGGTTCAGCTCCGCCCTGTGGACCTTCGGCACTCTGGGCTGGCCGGAAATCACCGAACGGCTGAAGACCTTCCACCCCACCGACGTGCTGGTGACCGGTTTCGATATCATCTTCTTCTGGGTTGCCCGGATGATCATGATGACCATGCACTTCATGAAAAACGAAGACGACACCCCACAGGTACCCTTCCATACCGTGTATGTCACCGGTCTGATCCGGGACGAGCACGGCGACAAGATGTCCAAGTCCAAGGGTAACGTGATCGACCCGCTGGATATGATCGACGGCATCAGCCTGCCGGACCTGCTGGAAAAACGCACCGGCAACCTGATGCAGCCCAAGCTGGCCGAGAAAATCGGCAAGCGCACCGAGAAGGAATTTCCGGAAGGCATCGCCGCCCATGGTACTGACGCCCTGCGTTTCACCCTCGCCGCCATGGCGACCACCGGCCGTGACATCAACTGGGATATGAAGCGCCTGGAAGGCTACCGTAACTTTTGCAACAAGCTGTGGAATGCCGCCCGCTATGTGCTGATGAACACGGAAGGCGAAGACTGCGGCGTGAACAATGAGCCGGTGGAACTGTCACTGGCAGACCGCTGGATCATCAGCGAACTGCAGCACTGCGAGCAGGAGGTGATCCGTCACCTGGACCAGTACCGCTTTGACCTGGCCGCCTACGCCCTGTACGAGTTCATCTGGAACGAATACTGCGACTGGTACCTGGAACTGTCCAAACCAGCCCTGAGCGATGACAGCGCCAGTGCCGAGGCCAAACGGGGCACCCGTCGTACCCTGGTACGCGTACTCGAAGCCGTACTCCGCCTGGCGCATCCGATCATGCCGTTCATTACCGAAGAAATCTGGCAACGCATTGCACCGCTGGCCGGCAAGCAGGGCGACAGCATCATGCTGCAGCCCTACCCGCAGCCGGATGCCAGCAAGCAGGATGCGGCCGTGGCCGCCGATATCGAGTGGCTGAAAGGCGTGATTGTAGCGGTGCGTAATATCCGCGGCGAGATGAACATCTCCCCTGGTAAGCAGGTACCGGTACTTCTGAAAGGCGGCAACGCCGACGATCAGCGCCGCCTGAACGACAACCGCCAATTCCTCATTTCCCTGGCCAAACTTGAGAAGCTGGAATGGTTCGAGGGCGACAAAGCTCCCATGAGCGCCACCCAACTGGTAGGCGAAATGGAAGTGCTGGTGCCCATGGCCGGCCTGATCGACAAGGACGCCGAACTCAAGCGCCTGGACAAGGAGCTGGAACGCCTGAACAAGGAAATCGGTCGCCTGGAAGGCAAGCTGAACAACGAAAAGTTCACCGCCAAGGCCCCAGCCGAAGTCGTAGAGAAGGAAAAAGAGAAGCTGAAGGATGTCCAGGGCAGCCTGCAGCGGCTCAGTGCGCAACGGGCAGAAATCGAGGCCATGTAAGGCCATGATCGCCATCCTCGGTGCCGGCTCCCTGGGCCGGCTCTGGGCCGCAACGCTACCTGGCGGGCAGGTAGCGTTTGTGCCCCGCCCGGGGCAGGCCCCGGGCCCCGTCTGTTATCGCTTTCAGTCCATTGACGGCGAATCAGCCAGTGCCATTATTCCCTGGCTACAACCCGGCCAGTCTCCTGATCTGATCCTGGTGACAACCAAAGCCGGCGACACCCTCGAAGCCCTCAAGGCGGCCCTGCCCTCCATTGCCAAACAGACTCCCATTGTGTTGTTCCAAAACGGCCTGGGGAGCCAGCAGCAGGTCACCGAAACATGGCCGGACCGGCCGGTACTGGCCGCATCCACCACCGAAGGCGCAAACCGGCCCGCCCCCGGGCTGACCGTTCACGCTGGCCGCGGCACTACCTGGGTCGGCGCCCTGAACCCGGCGGGGAATCCATTGGTCGAAAGGGTTGCCCAACAGCTCGCCAGCAGCGGCCTCATGGTCCACCCTGAACACGATATACTCGCCAGGCTCTGGCAAAAACTGGTGATCAACGCCGGCATAAACGCCTTTACGGCCATTCTGGATTGCCCCAACGGAGAGATCCTGACACAACCGTTTTACCTGCAATGGATTTCCCCCTTGTGCGAGGAGATCAGCCGCCTGCTCCCTGCCGCCGGACAACCGCAACAAGCCCCGGAAGACCTGCGCGAGACTATTGAGGCTGTCGCCCGCAAAACCGCCGCCAACACGTCTTCCATGCGGGCTGATGTAAAGGCAGGCAGAACCACGGAAATCGACTTCATTAACGGTTACCTGGCGCGGCTCGGCCATCAACATGGCATACCGGTACAGGTGAACCAAATGCTCGCCGAACAGGTACAACAACTGAACTGACTTTTACCAGAGGGAGCAAGACCATGGGCAATCGCCTGTCGAAGATCTACACCCGAACCGGAGACGACGGTTCTACCGGCCTGGCCGATGGCAACCGTATCGCCAAAAATGCCCAGCGAGTGGAAGCCATGGGTATGGCAGATGAGCTGAATTGCCATATCGGCGTTTTGATTGAGACGCTTCCCTCTGGTGACAGTCTGATCGATACCTTCCGGCGCATTCAGCATCACCTGTTTGATCTGGGCGGCGAATTTGCCATCCCGGGCAGCAAGGTGATCAGCGACAATCACATTGAGTGGCTGGAGCAGACTCTGGACGAGTACAACACCGACCTGCCGCCGCTAAAAAACTTCATCCTGCCTGGGGGCTGCCCTGCCGCAGCACAATGTCATCTGGCACGGGCGGTCTGTCGCCGGGCCGAGCGCGTGGTGGTGGCCCTTGGCCACGAGGACTCCATCAATACTGCCTCGCGTCACTACCTGAACCGGTTATCCGATCTGCTGTTTGTCATCGCCCGGGTGCTGGCTCGCCGGGATGGCAGCCAGGAGATTCTCTGGGAGCAAAAAAAATCCGGCCTCTGAGGCCGGATTTTTCACAACAACCACAGATTACACCTTGAATGCTTCCACCAGGCGCTGAAGCGACGCGGTAAGCTCCGACATCTGTCTGGACGAAGCCAGAGTCTCTTCGGCGTTGGAGGCTGTGCTCTGGCCAAATTCGCCAATGCGCTCCACGTTGGCATTCACGTTCCTGGCCACGGCCGACTGTTCCTCCGCCGCCTGGGCAATCTGGTGGCTCATATCCACGATTTCGGAAATGCCCGAGGCGATCCGATCCAGCGCTTCGGTCACTTCACCAGACTTCTGTACCGTCTTCTCCGTGGCATCGTGACTTGAGGTCATGGCAGATACCGCCTCTTTTACACCACCCTGAAGCCGGGAAATCATGCCTTCAATTTCCTCAGTGGACTTGTGGGTACGCTGGGACAATGAGCGAACCTCATCCGCCACCACCGCAAAGCCACGCCCCTGTTCTCCCGCCCTCGCTGCCTCGATGGCCGCGTTCAGCGCCAGCAGGTTGGTCTGCTCGGCAATTGCTTTAATCTCAACCAGAACCTGACTGATATTGTCACTGTCCGCACTCACCCGGTTGATGACATCAACGGCGCCTGCAATCTCCGTAGCCAGGCGGTTAATGGTCGCCACCGTATCGGCCACCACTTCCCGACCCTTCTCGGTATCTTTCTCGGCATTCCCCGCACTATCCGCCACCCGGTGCGCACTCTCCGTGACTTCATTGACCGCTTCCACCATCTGGCCCATGGCCTCGTTGATCTGACCGGTCTCTTCCATTTGTCGGGCCACGGCCTGACTGTTCGCCGAAGCGGTGTCATTCACCCGGACCGCCTGCTGATCAACATCTGCTGTTGTAGAGCCGACCGACCGGACAAGCTCAGCAATACGATCGGTCATGTTGTTGAACTCAGAGGTGAGCTCACCCAGTTCGTCCCGGTTGTTCAACCGGATATGGGTGGTCATATCGCCGGCGGCCACATTTCTTGCAGCTTCGCTGAACCGGTTGATGGCAATCCGCACAGACATAAAGAAACCCACATAGAGGTAGACCACCACCAGCATCACAGCAATCAGCGCCACCAGAATCAGGGTGCGCTGCCCGGTCTGGCGAGCCAGGCGATCCTCAAGATTACCGGCAACCACATCGAAGATACGATCGCTGAGGGTATCGTAATATCCCATCTGCGCCGATACGGTCTCGTCAAATTCCTGCCAGGGCAGCTCCAGGCGCATAGGCGTGATGACATTCAGGTCCAGCTCATCACGGACTGTCATCAGACTCTCTTCCGTGCGGGTCAGTGCACCGCTCGCACTCTCTGCCAGCTGGGGCGACGCCTCCACAGCAACGGAAAGGGCCGGCGAAAGCAGCGAACTGCGGTTGGTCAACTGATCGTAGATTTCATTCAGGGTTTCGCTGAGTGCATAGCCCACCTGACCTTCCACCAGCGCAAAAATACCGTATGAACGGGCGCGGCCAACAACAGTGCGAGACTCAGGCAACGCAGAACGCACCAGCCCTAACAGCAGCAGGTTTTCCCGGGACGCATCCTGACCCAATCCGCTGATTTCAATGGTCGCCGGCAGCAAGGCCATCACCTTCTGCACAAACTCCTGGTAGTACTTGAACTGGGGGTCAATGTTGCCCTGATAGTTATCGTTGGCTTTGAGCGTCTCCCATTCTTCTCTTACAACCAGGATCTGCTCCTGCCAGGAGCCGGAGGTGTCAAAAGAACGCTGTGGTTCGGCGAGATCTGCCAACAGGGCATCCATGCGACTGGCCGCTTCGTTGGCTTTTTCGAGCAGGGGCTGTTCGTCTTTCAGAATGCCGGGGGCCTGATAGTCACGGTAATCCATCGCCGCCACCAGCAGGCGCTCCACCTTCTGGAGTTCTGCAAGACCTTCAATGCCGCGGGTCATGGTCTGAACCGACTGGTTAAGCCCGGAAATCACCAACCAGGAAAGCACGATGATAGGGCCAAGAAAGAGAATGCTGATGAGGCTGAATTTGTAAACCATGGGCAGCCGATTCATCAGTGCTACAGCCGGATTGATTATATAGTTCACAGAGCCCTCGCTGCTTCTAACAACTGAATCTTTATTCTTTTGTTTGATTATCGCCCGTTGCCGGAAAAACTTAATCACTATTTAGTGTTATTCTGTAATCCGTTTTTGCTTTCCGGCTAGGCCATGCCTGCGATCACCAGCAATGCAAACGCACATATCCACACCAGCATGCTCCGGTTGAGGAGGTCCCTTATAGCGCTGAGGCTCCGCCCGCCAAAATCGGGCCACTCTTCCGGGTGCAACTCCAAAAAGCGCGCAGGATCAAGTGCATATCCAGTTAACGACCCGTTGGCGGAAATCATGAGCACATCCGCGGTCTTTTTCCCGAATCCCGGGAATACCTTGCGTATTTCCCGGGACCAGCCGGCCAGGTCACCGGCGAGCCCGAATGTGCATGACAGCAAGCGGGAAGGAATCCAGCCGATAAGCCGGGCCGCCCGCTGATAGCGTTCCCGCGCGGCCGCCTGCGGCCATTGGCCCGCCAGAGCTACAAGCCCTCGAGCCAGAAAAGCCAGCGCTATGCCGCCGACGGCGTACCAGAAAACCACCAGGAAGAAACGCTCGAAAACCGAGACCATCAGCGCCCGCGACACCGACAGGTGCATGGCTTCTGGCGATAGCGCCGCTCCTCTTTCGGAGGCGGGCAGGCGCTCTTGAACATGGTGCCAGGCAGCCTGCATATCTCCGCGCCGCCAGGCATCAGAATAGGCTCGCAGCACCTTGCGCCAGCCCGGCGCCCCCATCAGCACCACCAGCAGCAACAGTTCAAGCGGATACAGGGCATAGCGGTAGCCCGCCTCACTGGACAGCGCCCACGCGCCAGCGAGCGCCAGAGAAGGTAACACAACCAGCAGCGCCCCTCTCCAGACTGACCGCTCCTGACCCGCTTCTACCCGGCCCCAACGATGAAACCAGCGACGCCAGATCTCATCGCTGGCCAGGTGGTCGGCGCGGTCCAGCCTGCGGCGAGTCACGTACGCAATCAGAAAAACAACCAACGACATCAGGCCATCTCCTCGTTCGACAGCAGTGCCCGGAAGCGAGACCACTCAAACGCGGGCCCTGGATCGGTTTTTCGGCCCGGAGCAATATCACTGTGGCCGGCAATGCGACCCGGCGTGATTTCCGGCCAGGCTGTCATTGCCAGGAGCGCCAGACGCGCCAGCGCACGGTACTGATCATCGGTATAGGGAACGTCATCCGCACCTTCGAGCTCGATACCAATGGAGTAGTCGTTGCACTCCTCCTTACCCTGAAAACTGGAACGGCCAGCATGCCATGCCCTGTCCAGACAGCTGACAAACTGAATAACGGAACCATCCCGGCGAATCAACGCGTGTGCAGACACCTTCAGCTCTGCGATCGTTTCAAAATAGGGGTGCGCAGCAGTATCCAGACAGTTACAGAAAAAATTCTCGATGTGCGGGCCGCCAAACTGTTCCGGCGGCAGGCTGATGTTGTGAACCACCAGCAGTGAGATAGAGGAACCGTCCGGGCGGGGACCAAAATTGGGCGACGGACACCAACGCACGCCGGGGAACCGGCCACTGGAACGCAAAAGTGCTGCCGCATCTTTCAGGGACTGTGGGTGATGATCGTTCTGGATACTAGACAACGTGTTTCCATCGGCGCAGGGGACTCATGCAGATGATTGAATCACAAAGCGCCCATGGATGCCACGACGTCGCCGGTGCCCTGCGCGGGCACTCAGTACCGGAGATCAGTCTTTTCGGTTATGACGCAGGTTGTCGATGATGGACTCCAGCGCCCGATCAAAGATCAGGCCGTCATCCAGCATGGTGATCGCCTGCTCCTGCAGAGCAATCGCCAGGTCATCCCGATGATATTCCGCCACCTTCGCACCACTGCGGTTAACAAAGATGTACTTGCCGGTGGCCTTGATGAAGGCCGCCAGCTTGCAACGGACCCTGGTCTCGTCTCTGGCCATCTCAACCCAGGATCCAACTCTCAGGCCATCCGCCTTCGCCAGCCATTCCGCCGACGCTACTGGTGATTGGATCTCCGCGGATTCCTCGGCGACGGCTGCCGTCTCAACGCCGACTGAGACCTCAGCAGGCTTGACTGACGCAGGTTTAACCACCTCGTCAATCACCTCCGGCGCAGGTTCCGATTGCTCGGGAGTTTCCGCCGGCTCTGCAGGAGCTTCAGGTACCTCGAAATTCTCAATCGTGGGTGCCTTGTCTTCAACAACCGGCGCGGTCACCAGCTTCTGGAATACATCGACATGGGCAAGCTCCAGGTCCCGGATGGCCGCATCGGTTGCAAACGGATCCCAGGAGATCTCCTGAAGCGCCTTGCGGAGCTCTTCCACCACCTCTGGAATCATTCGCAACAGTTCCGCCCGGGTATCAGAAGACACCGGTCGCGGGTCAACACTCCACACCAGCCGCTCGCTGATGGCCTTTGCCTGCAGCCAACGCTCGCTTTCTTCACCCTCGCGCAACACCACCCACTGCAGGTAGCGGGTCCAGGGCTCGTTCAGCACCTGTAAAACCGGCTCGGGAATGTCCCGGCCTGCAGTATGCTCACGAATTACATCGGTAGCAGCCTGACTGGCACGCTCCTGCCGGGCGCGTCCTTCTTCGGCATCCCGAAGGCGCTGCTCAACCAGCTCGCGACGGCGGCGATCCAGATCCATGAAGTGACCAAAGTCCCTCAGCAATTCCTCGAACAGCCCTACCTGATCGGTGTATTCGGTGAGCACCCGACCCACCACTTCCTCAATTTTTTCCCGAAGCGGATCACGCATTCCGGCACGTTTCTCGCTCCAGCCAATGGCGGCAAGGGCAAGTTCGTTGAGGAGCTTGCGAACCGGATGGCCGCCACGATTGAAAAAGTTCTTGTCGCTGAGTGCGACCTTGAGTACCGGAATCTGTAGCCGCCCGATCAGCGCCTTCATAACCGGATGCAACTGCCGATCTTCGAGAATGAAATCAAACAGCATTGAGACCAGGTTGATCACATCACTGTCGACCTGCCCTACTGAGAATCGCTTCCCTTCCGGACCCTGCAACAGCGGCTGTAACTGCTGGCGCAAAGGCACCACATTGTCGCCTTCACCCTGCGGCGCTGCGCCCTGCAGTTCGTTCAGGCGCGCCATCAGACGATCGGTATCCAGAACAGCGCCGGTTTGTGCCATACCGGCACTACTGGTCTCTCCCTGGTGCAACAGCGCACTCAGCTCACTGAAAGTAGGCGACGGTCCATGGCCATTGGCAGTACCTTCGGCAGCCGGGGCTTCCTGGGCGGGCGCTGGCGAACCGCCTGCCTTTGGCGCACTGCGACCCGGCGCTACCTGAGCACCACCCACCGGAGCCCGCTTCATGTCAGGCAGCACGCCGGCGGCGATCAGGGTTTTGTTGCATTCCTGGTAGAAATCACTGAGCTTGTCCACCAGCAGTCGCTCAAACAGCTTCAAAACCACCAGCTTGGCGCGGATATCAATGTCCAGATCGGTGCAGGCATCCGAGATGGCACCGCAGATCACTTCCGGGCTGAGAGGCATCTGGTCGTCTGAGAGATCCAGTTGCGGAACGAGATGGCGAATCCGGGCCGCCAACATCCTTACCGGCTCCTGGTATCGATTCCGCAGGCGATTGGTCAGGTTATCTATCGCTACCTGCTGTTCAAGGTCAGAGTGATCCACCAGGCTGAGGGAGTCCTGGTCCACTTCTTCCAGTGAACCACCGGAGCGGGCAGGTTTGAACTTACCCAGCTCATTGAAGGCCTGGCTGACGTATTGCAGGACTGACACTGTCATTGCCTTCCGGCGCAGTCGCAGCTCCCGCATGGCGTCGAAGTAGGCAGTCTGGTCCTGGTTGGAGCCGGCCCGGTCTGCGAGGGCAAACAAACTGTCGTCAGCCTGTTCGAAAAAACTGGCAAGTACCGCCTTGAGTGACTGACCCGATGTGTCACGCAGTCGCACCAGCTCTACCGGTAACGAGAACCGGCTCACCGGCTTCTGACCGGCCAAGCGGACTACCTTGTTATCGTGCGCCATGTGGATGCTCCGGAATCGAACAGCTGATGGTACTTAAACCTTTATAGGATTACATCATACGGGCGAGTGTCGTCACCTTGTGTCAGAATTTGTCACCTTTTGTGTCAGCAGGAACTGCATCACACTTCAGACCGCTCACACCTCCATTTGGCGAATCGATAGCGCTGGCAGTAGAATTGCCCTCCACACTTTTCCAAGCCACCATCAACCTCCGGACGTCCCAATGATTTCTGCCGAACTGCTGCGCCAGGCCCGTATCGAATCCGTTGCCCAGAGTCTGCGGGAAGATATTGGCGATGGCGACATCACTGCCCAGCTGATTCCTGCCGAAAAACTGGCAACCGCAAGGGTAATCACCCGGGAAGACGCCCGCCTGGCTGGAAGCGCCTGGGTGGAGGAGGTTTTTCGCCAGGTGGATCCCTCAGTAACACTTCAGTGGCAGTTTCACGATGGCGACGACGTACCCGCCAACGCCGTGATTTTCCGCATGCAAGGCCCGGCCCGCTCGCTTCTGACCGCTGAACGAGCTGCTCTTAACTGGTTGCAGACCCTGTCTGGCGTGGCAACGGCCTGTGCCCATTACGCTCGCCGGGTGTCCCATACCAACGTCCGCCTTCTGGACACCAGGAAAACCCTGCCAGGGCTGCGACTGGCCCAGAAATACGCGGTGACTTGCGGTGACTGCGACAATCACCGGCTGGGGCTCTGGGACGCCTTCCTGATCAAGGAAAACCACATTGCCGCCTGCGGCTCCATTGCCAATGCGGTCGCCGAAGCGCACCGCATTGCACCAGGCAAACCCGTGGAAGTGGAAACCGAATCGCTCGACGAACTGGACCAGGCTCTTGAGGCCGGGGCCGACATCATCATGCTGGACGAGTTCTCGCTTGCCGACATGGCTGAAGCGGTAAAGCGGAATGCCGGAAAAGCCCGCCTTGAAGCTTCCGGTGGCATCAACGCGCACACGCTGGTGCCCGTTGCCGAAACCGGCGTGGATTACATCTCTATTGGCGCACTGACCAAAGACGTACGAGCCATCGATTTGTCCATGCGCCTGGAGTAATCCAGTCCCGGAATAATCAGCGGCCGCCAGAGGACAACAGCCGATCCATCTCCTCAAGCGCTGAGATCAGCTCACGGCCGGACTGCTCACGCCCACGGAAATGCTCTTCTGCCATGGGCGCAATACCAGATACCTCTGGCAGCGCGTGACCGGCTTCCACCAGCGCCTTCATTTTTTCAAGAAACACGAACTGCAGCCACTGGGTGAAGTCCATGGTATCCAGGCAGAACGGCTGCGTACTCTGGAACGCCTCCGGTGGCAGGCTTTCTGTCTGCCAGACACCCAGTTGCCGAAGTTCAATTTCAATCTGCAGCAAACCGTCGGTCACCTGATCCAGGTGGCGTACTTTTTCACTCATGGGATTCCTCTCAGTCTGCCAATGGCTCCAGCTCAACAGACTCCCCATGCAGCACACGGTATAGATCCTCATACTGGCGTGTGAGCGTGTGTTTCGGAGCCATGTGAATCAGCGGTTGGCGACTCTGGTGTGATTCTTTCATCTTGACGGAACTGGACAGGCGTACCGGCAGCACCGGCAACCCCTCCTCCGTCAGCTCCCGGACCAACTGCCTGGGCAGGCTCGCCCTTGGCTGGAACTGGTTTGCAATGATGCCCTCAACAACCAGCTCCTCATTATGATCCTCCTGCAATTCGCGGATTTCATGGAGGATGTTGTAGAGCGCCTGGCGGGAGAAATCATCGCAGTCGAACGGGATCAGGCAGCGCTGGGCAGCAATCAGGGCAGAACGGGTGTAGAAATTCAGGGCCGGAGCGGTATCGATATAGATCTCATCGAAACTGTCGCTGAGCTTTTTCAGGAACTCCCTGAGCTTGTAGATCTTGTGCTTGGCTTCGAGTTTGCGTTCCAGAAAATCCAGCTCAGGGCTGGATGGCAACACGTACAGGTTGTCGAATGACGAGGCGTGTACAAACTCGTCAGGTCGACGATTGAAGACACTGAAGGCGACCGTCTGCTCCAGCAGATCGGCAACGGTATCTTTCAGTTCAGCCGCCGGCTTGCCCAGCAGGTAGTGGGTGGAGTTGCCCTGCGGGTCCAGATCCACCACCAAGGTACGCTTTCCTCTTGCGGCGCTGATGGCCGCCAGATTACAGGTGATACTGGACTTGCCAACGCCACCTTTCTGATTGAATACAACCCGTCTCATGTCGTCTCTCCAATGGCCTTTATCGTTATTAATCCCTTTACCGCTACCATCCCATCACAGCTTTAACAAACGGAATGGTTAAACGTCGCTGGGCCTGCAGCGAATTCTCATCCAAGGTATCCAGCAGCCCCAGCAGATCACCCAGCTTTCTAGGGGCCCTGCGCATGATGAAGCCGGCAACATCCTCACTCATCACCAGCCCGCGCTGCTCTGCCCGGGCCATCAGGATTCGCTGCCGATCCTCATCCCGGTACACGCCCAACTGAATGAGCAAGCCATGTGCCAGACGAGATCCCAGGTCTGCCAGTCCGAACGGCAGCGAAGCGGGCACCTCGGACAGACTGACCACCAGCAGGCCATTGCGGTCCAGCACCCGGTTGTACAGGTGGAAAACCGCCTCCTCCCAGCCGGGATCACCCGCGGCATGCTCCAGATCGTCAAGACAGATCACATCATGACTGTCCAGGCCCGCCAGGGCGTCCGGGCCGAACGGCAGCAGCTCGACAATGCTGATGCAGACGGCGGTTTTTCCCATCTGCTCGGACTCATGGCAGATCGCCTGCAACAGATGACTTTTGCCGGTATCGGAATCGCCACAGATCACTACCACCGGAAGCCCCGACGGCTCCCGGCACACCAGCTCCAGCCGCTGTGCGGCCGAACGGTTACGGTCACCGTGAAAGTTGTCGAAGCGGGCATCGTCCCGGAGCTTGACCCCCAATACCATTTGTGAGGCTTTCATGACCGCTTCGCCCTCCAGGCCCGCAAACTCCACACTGCAACATAGTGGCCCCCGCTCACCAGCGCGCTGACGGCAACCAGCCAGATCCCGGTGTCGATTACCCAGGGCTGCATGGACAAACCGGCCAGCAGGATGATAATGGCGAGCGCCACCAGTATCTGGACAAACGTGTTGATCTTGCCCGGAATACTGGGTTCCATATCGAAGCGGCCGATGCCGTAATGAAAAGCCAGGCCGCCACCGACAATGACAAGATCCCGACCCAGCACCAGGGCAAACAGCCACAACGGAAGTACACCGGTAATGGTGAGCATGAGATAGGCCGAAATCAACAGCGCCTTGTCCGCGAGAGGGTCGGCCACAGCGCCAAGCCGGGAGCGCCAGTTGAAATGACGGGCCAGAAACCCGTCAAAGGCATCGGTCAGTGCGGCAAAGAAGAATATCACCAGAGACAGCCGGTAGTTACCTTCCAGCAGCGCGCCGGCGAACGGCACGATCAGCACCATTCGCAGGAATGTCAGTGCATTCGGGATCCAGCGCCACTGCCTAGAACTCACCGGGCTGCCTCCATCAAGCCATCAGCTTCGGTCGCCGCCAGTGGCGCCGGGAGCGGGTTGCCAGCGGTAATAAAGTACCTGGTACAAAGACTCAAAAGCCTGTTCGGCATCCTGCTCATCGCCCGGAGCCAGGGGCTGATAGCTGAACCCAGCCGTCGAAGCACTATCCTGCGCATCCGTTCCGGCCGGTGCTTCGGTCTCATTCCGGGAACCGGGCTCGCCTGTTTGCGCCGCACCATCCCCCTCCGAGCCGGTAGTCTGGCTGTTCTTGCTGGCCGTTATCGGCTCTGCAGGCTGCTCCGCCGGCACAAATCGTGCGTCCAGCGCGATATGCTCCTTCAACTGGTCAAGTTCTCCGGAGAATGCCACCTCCACGGTCAGCCGGTTGCCACGAACCCGTGACGCACCAACAGACACTACCGGAGTCATGTCCTGCAGTGCCCGGGTCACCTGGCCGTAATCCGCCAGCGTCGTTACACCCTCAAGCACCATATCAACTTTCGGAGCCTCACCCGCCTCGCCGGCTGTGACCGCATATCGGCTGGCGTATTGCTCAGTCCAGCGATCAATCAAAGCTTGCGCCAACTGTTCCGGCGTATCGGCATTGACCGACTGCTCACCCGCATCGAGCCCCATGCCTTCAACCACCCAGCCTGCGCGCCATTGGCCGCCGGAACGACTGATACGCACCAGAGCCAGGGCGTCGTGGGACAGATCGTCTGAAGCTTGCTGGATGCGGCCGACAAACTGGCCCCACAAATCCGACAGCAAGGCCCGGTCACCGGCATAGGTCTCCGGCGGGAAGGCGATGGGCAGACCGCGATCGGCCGCTGCTGATAAGAGATGTTGTGCCCAGAGCCCCTCATTACTTCCCGGCGCTGAATCCGCTGCACGGGTCAGTAATTGCCGGTCCCCCCGGTCTTCCACGGCAATCCAGGCCAGTGTCAGGGGGCGGTTGGCGCCCCATACCGGCGCCTGCACAGACGCCAGCGCGCGGTTGACCCCGACGGCTCCGAAACTCATCTGCAAACGTGACTGCCCCGCGGTACGGTTCACCTGATAAGACAGCAACATGGACTCGGCGTCTGCCAATACCTCGTCTATCCCTTCGAGTTCCAGCACCTCACGGGTTCCGGACACCCTCACCATTACCTGACGCAGCCCTGCAGCGTATCCGGCCTTCAACGCATCCGCCGAGGTGCCTGCAACCGGAACATCGGCCGCGTAGAGTCCCGACACGCTGACCGCCGATGCCGGGCCGGCCGAGAGTACCCAACAGACTGCCGCCAACAGAAACGCAGCAACTCGCCCGTTCCTGGCTGTTTTCACTGATTCGGTCATGAAACACCTTGCCATTCCCATGGTTGGCGCACAGGATACACCATCACCAGAGCCGAGAGTAGCAAGCACAGGTTGCAGTCAGGCAATCTGAAACCGGCAATATTGCCTGTGCTCCCAATTCCATTTGGAGCCCCCGTGCGCACCTGTTAAAATCCGCGCCTTGACTCACAGGCCTACGGTTATTTTCCATGAGCGAACAGAAGCCCTCCCTGACCTACCGCGATGCCGGCGTGGACATCGACGCAGGTAACGATCTTGTCAACCGAATCAAGAGTACTGCAGCGCGCACCCGTCGCCCGGAAGTACTCGGCGGCCTCGGCGGCTTTGGCGCCATGGTATCGATTCCGGCAGGCTACAAAGAGCCCGTACTGGTTTCTGGCACGGACGGCGTAGGCACCAAGCTTCGGCTTGCCATGCAACTGCAGAAGCATGGCAGCATCGGCATCGACCTGGTGGCCATGTGCGTGAATGACCTGGTGGTCGGCGGCGCCGAGCCTCTGTTCTTTCTGGACTACTACGCAACCGGCAAACTGAATGTCGACGTTGCCGCTCAGGTAGTTGAAGGCATTGGCCAGGGTTGTGAGCAGGCCGGATGCGCTCTGGTTGGTGGCGAGACCGCCGAGATGCCGGGCATGTATGAAGGCGACGATTACGATCTGGCGGGCTTCTGTGTAGGCATTGTGGAGCGTGACAAGATCATTGACGGTAGCCGCGCGCAGCCGGGTGACGCCCTGCTGGCGCTGGGCTCCTCCGGCCCCCACTCCAACGGCTACTCGCTGATTCGCAAGATTATCGAAGTCAGTGGCGCAGACCTGAGCCAGTCAATGGGCGACACCACACTGGCCGACGCCCTGATGGCGCCCACACGCATCTATGTGAAGAATCTGCTTAAACTGATTCGCGAAGTCGATGTTCGGGCCCTGTCGCACATTACCGGCGGCGGCCTGCCCGAGAATATCCCCCGGGTACTGCCCAAGGGCACCATAGCCGCACTCGACACCCAGAGCTGGGAGCTGCCCCCGGTATTCCAGTGGCTTCAGAATGCCGGCGGCGTAGCCCAGGAGGAAATGTATCGCACCTTTAACTGCGGTATCGGCATGGTCATCTGTGTACCGGAAGACCAGAAGGCACTGGCCATGGACACCCTGAATGCCATGGGTGAAAAGGTATGGCAGATCGGCGTAATGGAAGCAGCCGAATCCAGCGATGCTGAGCCCGTTGTTCGCTACGCACCGGGGCTTTTGACGGCATGAAGGCAGATCCGGCCCCCGTTCCGAAGATCCTGGTGCTCGCCTCTGGCAGCGGCACCAATCTGCAGGCTTTGATCGACGCCACCCGGGAACGCGACTTTCCGGGTGAGATCATTGCCGTTGGCTGCAACAAACCGGGCGCGTTTGCCCTGGAGCGCGCCGCCCAGGCCAATCTCACCACCTTTGTGGTCGACCATACAAAATATGGCTCCCGAGAAGAATTCGACGCCGCCCTGCTGGCCGAAATCCTTCGCCACAATCCGGATCTGGTGGTGCTGGCCGGCTTCATGCGGATTCTGACCAGCGACTTTGTCCGCGCATTCCGTGGCCGGATGCTTAACATTCACCCTTCCCTGTTGCCGGCCTACACCGGACTGAACACCCACCAAAGGGTCCTGGAAGCCGGTGACCGCACCCACGGTGTATCCATTCACTTTGTGACCGAGGAACTGGACGGCGGGCCGGTCATCGCCCAGGCGGAAGTTACCGTGGCCGAGGATGACACTCCGGAGTCCCTGGCGGAGAAAGTTCAGCAACAGGAGCACGTGCTCTATCCCATCGTTGTGCGCTGGTTTTGTGAGGGTCGCATTCAGCTGGGCGCTGAGGGCGTTATGTTTGACGGCACGCCAATCGAGCGCCCCATGCGACTGCCGGCGAACTGAACAGATTGTCATCACAAGGCCTCGCCGAACCAACTACACTGTCGCTAGCGTAGACGGTCAAAGAGGCTTTTTAATGCACACAGACAAACCCCACAAAGCACGTTTGCAGTTTTGGGCAACCCTCATTGTCGGCATGATTGCACTCCCGGCGTCCGCCGGCGATGTTGATTATGCCCCTCTGGCACCCTATGAGGCCCGCTACACCGCCTCCATGTCCAAAGGCGTCAGCCTCAACGGCGAGGGTGTTCGGGAACTGACAGACCAGGGCAATAACGTCTGGCTGTACCGTACGGATGTCGACTCCTTCATCGCCGATATCAACGAATCACTGATTTTTCGCTGGGAAGATGGCCAGGTGATTCCCCTGCGCTACCGCTATCACCTCTCCGGTTTCCTGATCAAAGATCGCAAACAGTCCATTGATTTTGACTGGCAGGCAGGCATTGCCACCGGCAGCTATCGTGGCGATAAGTTTGAAGTGGAGTTACGAGACAACACCCTGGACCCCTTGGGCTACCAACTGCAACTCCATCAGGACCTCAAGGCAGGCAAACGCGATGTCACCTACCAGGTGCTGGACAAGGGGGATTACGACGACGACCGCTTTGCTGTCATCGACGAAGATAGCCTGAGCGACAATGGCCGCACCATGAAGACCCTAAAGGCGGAAAAGGTCCGGGACGAAGATTCCAAACGCCAGACCCTGATGTGGTTTGATCCGGCCCGGGATTACCTGCTGGTTCGCCTGCTCCAGGTAGAGCCGGACGGCAGCGAGTACGAGCTGAAACTCAAAGACGCAACACTGGCCGATTAATCGGCCAGCCCCTGCTCGGCCCACACCGCTTTTACTTCTTCAGCGATGATTCTCAGGCCCTCAGCCACCCGGGCATCGTCCTGCGAATAGGTGACCCTGAGGCACTCATGGCGATGACGCCAGCCGTCCTCGGGCAAGCCCGGGAAGAAATAGTGCCCGGAGACCACCAGCACACCCCGAGCCTTGAGGCGCTGGTAAAGCTCCAGACTGGAGACTGGCAAATCCGGGAACCAGAGCCACAGGAACATGGCGCCTTCCGGTTTGTGGATGTACCAGCGACAACTATCCTCGCCCATGGCGTCCCGGAACACCGATACCGCCCGCTCCATTTTTGCTTTATAGAACGGGCAAACCACATCCCGGCTCAGGGACAGAATCTCTCCGGAGCGCACCAGCGGTTCTGCCAGCATCGCACCAAAGCTTCCGGTGGCCAGATTCATGATGGCGTTGATACCCGACAATGCCTTGATGATGGACTCTTCGGCAATAACAATCCCGGTTCGCGCCGCCGGCAAGCCCAGCTTTGACAGGCTCAGGCACAGGATGACCTGCTCATTCCAGGTCGGCTGCGCGTCGACAAACAGCAGGCTCGGAAATGGCGTTCCATAGGCTCCGTCGACAATCAGCGGAATATCGTTTTGCCGGGCCAGATCTTCCAGCCGGGCCAATTCCTCATCGGTAATCACGTTTCCCGTGGGGTTTGTGGGCCGGGAAACACAGATGGCGCCGGTTTCTCCGGTCACCTCCACGGCGTCAAAATCCACCCGATATTTGAATTCATGGGCATCGGTGAAGGAGATGTCCGGCTGTACTGCGTGGAACAGCCCTTGCTCAATACCGGCATCGGCGTAGCCAATGTATTCAGGCGCCAGCGGCAACAGGATGTGCTTGCGATGGCCATCACCGTAGTCGCCACCAAACATGTTGAAAAGCATGAAGAAGGCAGCCTGACTGCCGTTGGTCAGCGCAATGTTTTCGGGCTTCAGGCCCCAGCCGTATTCCTGATTCAGCAACTGGGCCAGGGAGGCGATAAACTGTTTTTCCCCCTGAGGGGGATCGTAAATACCCACCAGCCGACGCACGTAAGCTTCATTGGATGCCATCTCCGCCAGAATGCTCTGAACTCTCTGCTGGATCTCCGGAATATGGCCGGGGTTACCACCGCCCATCATGATCATGTCTTCACCGGAGGCCATGGCATTCCCGAGATCGTCCATCAGGGAAGTAATGCCGGCATCAGCGGTGAATTTACGACCGAAAGCTGAGAGTTTCATGATTCATTCCGTTCAATTAAGTACTGAGGGAGGTTACAGGCAGTGTAGCTCGGTTGCCTTATGTCAGCCTTCCAGGGAGATACCCAGGTTACTGACACCGTCGTTGGCGGCACCGGCTCGCAATTCAGCCAGGAAGGCTTCTTTGGGTGTTCGCTGCTTTTTCAGCGCCATGACGGTGTCGCGCTGAAACAGTTTGTCGTCCTTGAGCAGTGGATGGTGCTCAAACACGCGCACCAGTTCGTTTTCATCCAGCCCCTCACCTTCGGACATTTCAACAAAATCCATCACGGTGCGGGTCGCCAGCTGAGAGGCTTCGGTGGCGCGATGCTTGTTCGGGTTCAGACGGTTCAGCAGCGCCTGCTCAAGCAGCTGGCAGAAATCGAAGGCCGGGTAGACACCGTAGGCATCGTACTCGTCGACATTGGGGCACAGGGCTTCGAGTTTGCTGAGCAGCTGCGGGATCGCGGCATCGGCCACGTCTTTCTGGAGCATGTCCCAGGCCAGATCGAGCAACTGGCGCATCTTGCCGCCGGTTTTCAGGCCAACGGCGTCGGCGAACAGGGCGTAGTTGGGAAAGGAACGTTCGGCCAGGGCCAGCAGGAAGGCGCATTCGCGCCAGCCCTGCAGTTGTGAGACGGCTTTGAGAAACTGGTTGGCGTTCATGTCCTGGGCAGGGTCACGCCGGTCTGGCCAAGGTACTTGCCGCCGCGGTCTTTGTAGCTGGTTTCACAGATTTCGTCGGATTCGAAGAAGAGCATCTGGGCCACACCTTCGTTGGCGTAGATTTTCGCCGGCAGGTTGGTGGTGTTGGAGAACTCCAGGGTCACCTGGCCTTCCCACTCCGGCTCCAGCGGGGTGACGTTCACGATGATGCCGCAGCGGGCATAGGTGCTTTTGCCGAGGCAGATGGTGAGCACGCTTCTGGGGATGCGGAAGTATTCAACAGTGCGCGCCAGGGCGAAGCTGTTCGGCGGGATGATGCAGACGTCGCCGGTGTAGTTGACGAAGCTGTTTTCGTCGAAGTTCTTCGGGTCTACGGTGGCGCTGTGGACGTTGGTGAAGATTTTGAATTCGTTGCTGCAACGTACGTCGTAGCCGTAGCTTGAGGTGCCGTAGGAGATGACGCGGCCTTTTTCGCTTTCCCGAACTTGTCCGGCTTCGAAGGGTTCGATCATGCCGTGCTGTTCGGACATCCGGCGGATCCACTTGTCGGATTTGATGCTCATGGGTGAATTCTCGTTTCCAGCTGGTGGGAAAATTGGGGCGTAGTTTACCTTGTCGTGCGGTGACTGTCGAAGGTATAGGGCAGCATCCCCAAAGTGGCCGCGTTGGGGGGCTGCGGCATCAGGGTGCCCTTTCCAAAAACCGCTACGAGCACATCCCTGTGCGCTTCTCTCCGGCCATCCATGGCCTCCGACATTTTTGGAAAGGGCACCCTGATGCCGCGATTCAACTACGGCGCTGAAGTCCCTTCAGGTCTGGTCTTGGTTAATGCTCCGTCACGGAAACACTGGAAATCGTCCCACCAAGATTCCGCTCGCGGGTGGACAGCTCCGCCCCCACCCTTCTGGCGATGTCGCGGTAGCGTCTTGCCACTTCCGAATCCGGCTCGGCGACCACAGTCGGAGCGCCGCTGTCAGTCTGCTCGCGGATGGTCATGTGCAGGGGTAGCTGGCCCAGGAGGGTGGTTTCGTATTCTTCCGCGATGCGTTCGCCACCGCCATGGCCGAAGAGGGGTTCTTCATGGCCACAGCTGGAGCAGATGTGCACGCTCATGTTCTCGACCACGCCCAGCACCGGGATGTCGACTTTGCGGAACATTTCGATGCCTTTCTTGCCGTCCAGCAGGGCGATGTCCTGGGGGGTGGTGACGATGACGGCGCCGGTTACCGGGACTTTCTGGGCCAGGGTGAGCTGGATGTCGCCAGTGCCGGGAGGCATGTCGATGATGAGGTAGTCGAGTTCATCCCACAGGGTTTGCTGGAGCAACTGCATCACCGCACCGCTGACCATGGGGCCGCGCCAGACCATGGGGGTTTTGTCGGTGGTGACGAAGGCCATGGAGTTGGCTTGCAGGCCGTGGGCCAGCATGGGGACGAAGTATTTGTTTTCGCGTACGTCCGGGCGTTTGCCTTCGGGTACGCCGAGCATCATGCCGATGCTGGGCCCGTAGATATCGGCGTCAAGGATGCCGACCCGGGCGCCTTCGGCGTGAAGGGCGAGAGCGAGGTTGACGGCGGTGGTGGATTTGCCCACGCCGCCTTTGCCGGAGGCGACTGCGATGATGTTTTTCACACCGGGGACGGCCGGCAGGTCTTTGTTAGTTTTGTAGCTGTGGATTTTCTGGGCTACGTGTACCTCGGCACCTTCAACGCCATCGACAAATTCCAGAGCGTTGGCGACGATCTGTTTCAGGCCACCAGCGATGCCTTTGGAAGGGTATGGCAGTTCGACCATCAGGGTTACGTTGCCGCTGTCGTCTGCGCTCAGGTTTTTCACGGCTCCCAGTTCGTACAGGTCTTTGTTCAGGTAGGGGTCCCGGTATTCGCGAACGGCGGCTTCTAGGGCCTGTTGGGAAATCTGGGTCATCGGGGTCTCCGGAATAAGCTCATAAGCTTGAATGCAGGTGAAAAATGATGGCTCGGAAGGTATCATCTGTGCCCGTTTCTGACCATATGGGGTCTTTACCTGGAACAATCAATTGCGATTGGCGCCGGAACCCCGTTTTTGTCTTTCCAACCCGACTCAACATAAGGTTCGGACATCACCATGACGCAAGCGAGCAAGCAACAGCGCGATATTCTGGTTACCAGCGCCCTGCCCTACGCCAACGGGCCCATTCATCTGGGGCATCTGCTGGAATACATTCAGACCGATATCTGGGTGCGCTTCCAGAACATGCGCGGCCACAACTGCTACTACGTTTGCGCAGACGATGCTCACGGCACCGCCATTATGCTGCGGGCCGAGCGTGAGGGGATTACCCCGGAGCAGCTGATCGACCGGATTCGTCAGGAGCATCAGGAAGATTTCGCGGGCTTTCACATCCGTTTCGACAATTATTACTCCACGCACTCGGAGGAGAATCAGTACTTCTCGGAGTACATCTACCGCCAGCTCAAGGACAATGATCACATTGCCACGCGCAAGATCACGCAGTTCTTTGATCCGGAAAAAGAGATGTTTCTGGCGGATCGTTTCATCAAAGGCACTTGCCCCAAGTGCAAAACCGAAGACCAGTACGGTGATAACTGTGAGGCCTGCGGCGCCACCTACACACCCGCCGAGTTGATCAACCCCCGCTCTGCGGTGTCTGGCGCCACCCCTGTGGAAAAAGAATCCGAGCATTACTTCTTCAAACTGCCGGAGTTCCACGATTTTCTGAGCAAGTGGACCCGCAGCGGTGCTCTGCAACCCCAGGTGGCCAACAAGCTGGCCGAGTGGCTGGATGCGGGCCTGCAGGAGTGGGACATCAGTCGGGATGCGCCCTATTTCGGGTTTGAGATCCCGGATGCACCAGGTAAGTACTTCTACGTTTGGCTGGATGCACCTATCGGCTACCTGGCCAGCTTCAAGAACCTGTGCAACCGCGAGGGCATCGATTTCGAGCATTTCTGGAAGAAGGATTCCAGTGCCGAGGTGTACCATTTTATCGGTAAGGACATCATCAATTTCCATGCCCTGTTCTGGCCGTCAATGCTGCACGATGCGGGCTTCCGCACGCCAACCGCGGTTTGGGCCCATGGCTTCGTGACGGTGAACGGCAAGAAAATGTCCAAGTCCCGCGGCACCTTCATCATGGCCCGGACCTACCTGGACCACCTGAACCCGGAGTACCTGCGCTACTACTTCGCTGCGAAGCTGACCGGCGGTGTGGATGACATGGACCTGAACCTGGAAGACTTTGCTGCCCGGGTGAATTCCGATCTGGTGGGCAAGGTGGTGAACATTGCCAGCCGCAGCGCCGGTTTTATCACCAAGCGCTTTGACGGCAAGTTGGGCAAGGTCACCGAGCAGGACAAGCTGAAAGAGTTTATTGATGCCGGTGAACAGATTGCAGAGTTCTACGAAGCCCGTGAGTTCGGCCGCGCCATGCGTCGGATTATGGAGCTGGCAGACATTGCCAACCAGTACGTGAATGATGAGCAGCCCTGGGTGATTGCCAAACAGGACGGCCAGGATGACCAGCTGCAGGCTATCTGTACCAACGCCATCAACATGTTCCGCCTGCTGATGACCTATCTGGCACCGGTACTGCCGAAGACCTCTGATGCAGCCCAGTCGTTCCTGAATTCACGTCTGGACTGGAACAACCGTGCAGCCCTGCTCGAAAACCACGGCATCGACAAGTTCAAGCCGCTGATGAACCGGGTGGATATGGACCAGATCGAAAAAATGCTGGAGGCCTCCAAAGAGGAACTGCCGGCGGCCCAGGGCGACAGCAAGAAAGAGGCGGCAAAGGATCTCGAACCGATCGCCGAGGAAATCGAGTTCCCGGATTTTGCCAAGGTGGATCTGCGGGTCGTCAAGATTGTCAAAGCAGAACATGTGGAAGGCGCTGACAAGCTTCTTCGACTGACTCTTGACGTGGGGCATGGCGAACGCAACGTGTTTGCTGGTATTAAGTCCGCCTACAAACCGGAAGATCTGGAAGGTCGTATGACCGTGATGGTCGCCAACCTCAAACCCAGAAAGATGAAGTTCGGTATGTCCGAAGGCATGGTGCTGGCGGCCGGCCCCGGTGGTAAGGATATTTTCATTCTGTCTCCGGATTCCGGCGCTGTGCCGGGTATGCGGGTGATGTAAAGCAGAGACTGAGACGCTCCGATGACAGAGTATTTACTGATTCTGGTCAGCACCATTCTGGTGAACAACTTTGTGCTGGTGCAGTTCCTTGGGCTGTGCCCTTTCATGGGCGTTTCCGGGAAACTGGAAACCGCCATGGGCATGTCGCTGGCAACCACGTTCGTGCTGACCCTGTCGTCGGTGTGCAGTTATCTGGCCTACACCTACCTGCTGGCCCCGCTGGATCTCGCTTTCCTGAAAACCATCACCTTCATCCTTGTGATTGCGGTGGTGGTACAGTTCACCGAAATGGTGGTACGCAAGACCAGTCCGCTGCTGTATCGGGTTCTCGGGATTTTCCTGCCCCTGATCACCACCAACTGCGCGGTATTGGGTGTAGCCCTCCTGAACCTCAACAAAAACAACAACTTTGTGGAATCTGTGCTTTACGGCTTTGGCGCCGCCGTCGGCTTCTCCCTGGTGCTGGTGCTGTTTGCCGCCATGCGCGAGCGCATTGCCGTATCCGATGTGCCGGTGGCCTTCCGGGGCGCGGCTATCGGCATGATTACCGCAGGGCTCATGTCGCTGGCTTTCCTGGGCTTCACCGGCCTGGTCGCGGTCTGACGGAGCGGTTGTTATGTGGACGAGTTTCCTGATTGCCGTTGTGGTCCTGCTGGCGCTTGCCCTGGTCTTTGGCGGGCTACTGGGGTTTGCCTCTGAACGGTTCAAAGTTGAAGGCAATCCACTGGTAGACCAGATTGATTCGCTGCTGCCGCAAACACAGTGCGGCCAGTGTGGCTTCCCCGGCTGCCGGCCCTATGCCGAATCCATTGCCAACGGCGACGCCATCAACAAATGCCCGCCCGGTGGTGAAAGCACCATCAAGGCGCTGGCCGATCTGCTGGATGTAGAGCCACAACCGCTGGACGCAGAACACGGTGTCGAGCAGGCCAAGCGGGTGGCTGTTATTCGCGAGGATGAATGCATCGGCTGCACCAAATGCATTCAGGCCTGCCCGGTAGACGCCATTCTGGGCGCCGCCAAGCACATGCACACCGTTATCGAGAGCGAGTGCACCGGCTGTGACTTGTGCGTGGAACCCTGCCCGGTGGACTGCATCGACATGATCACCATTGAGCCGGATATCCGTACCTGGACCTGGACACCTCCAGCGCCCCAAATCATCACCACCGATCGCCAGGGAGCCAGCGCCTGATGACTCAGCTGTGGGATTTCACCGGCGGCATTCATCCGCCCGAGAACAAGCATCAGTCCACGGCCCGCCCGATCCGCAAGGGCGCCATGCCCGATCGCCTGGTATTGCCATTGCAACAACACATCGGCGAACCGGCAGAGTTGGTGGTTGCGGTGGACGATCGGGTACTCAAGGGTCAGAAAATCGCAGACGTTACCAATGGCATGGGTGTGCCGGTGCATGCTCCCACTTCGGGGGTGATCGAAGCCATTGAACAGCGTCCGGTTCCCCACCCGTCCGGTATGGCGGACTGGTGCGTGGTACTGAAACCGGATGGCGAAGACCAGTGGTGCGCCCTGTCACCGATTGACGATTACAAACAACTTGACCGGGAAGCGGTGCTGCAGCGAATTCGCGAGGCCGGCATTTCCGGCATGGGTGGCGCCGGTTTTCCTACCGATATCAAGCTGAGGCCACCAAGGGATCGCAAGGTCGATACCCTGATTCTCAACGGCGCGGAATGCGAGCCCTACATCACTGCAGATGACATGACCATGCGCGAGCAGGCCGCCGAGGTGGTTGCCGGCCTGAAAGTGATGGCGTGGATTCTCCGGCCTTCCCGGTGCGTTGTCGGCATTGAAGACAACAAGCCCGAGGCCATTGCCGCCATGCGCCAGGCGGTGGCGGGCACTCAGATTGAAATTGCGGTGGTGCCCACCAAGTACCCGTCTGGCGGTGAAAAACAGTTGATACAGATTCTGACCGGCCAGGAAGTCCCCAGTGGCGGTATTCCGGCCGATATCGGGGTGATGTGCCAGAACATCGGAACTGCCGTCGCCGTGGGCCGCGCTGTCTTTGAGGGCAAGCCGCTGATATCCCGTGTGGTAACCGTTACCGGCGAGGCCGTGCGGGAACCCGGCAATTTTGAAGTCCTGATCGGCACGCCGATCCATCACCTGCTCGAAACGGCAGGGATGGCGCAGGAACGTCTTGAGCGGCTGATTCTTGGCGGGCCCATGATGGGGTATACCCTGACCACCGATTCCGTGCCCGTGGTAAAAACCACCAACTGCGTGATCGCGGCAACCGCGGCAGAACTGCCGGCTCCGCCGCCAGAGCAGCCGTGCATCCGTTGTGGACAGTGCGCCGAGGCGTGCCCCATGGAACTGTTGCCGCAGCAATTGTTCTGGTATTCCAAGGCGGGTGAATTCGAGAAAGCAGAACACCTGAACCTGTTCGACTGCATCGAATGCGGAGTCTGTTCCTACGTCTGCCCCAGCTCCATTCCGTTGGTCCAGTACTATCGGTTTGCCAAAGGCGAGATTCGCACCCAGCGCGCGGAACAGCTGAAAGCGGATCGCGCTCGCGAGCGCTTCGAGGCACGTCAGGCCCGCCTGGAACGGGAGCAACAGGAAAAGGAATTACGGCGCAAGGAGCGGGCCAAGGCTGCTGCCGAAGCTCAGGCCAAAAAGCAGGCGGAAGCAGAAATGGCCGCCGCCGATGGCCAGGCAAGCGACGACCGGGCAGCCAAAGCCGCCCTGGTACAGCAGGCCCTGGAACGCAAGAAGGCCAAAACAGCCGCCGAAACCAAAGAGCAACCGGTACCGAGCAGCACTGAGGTGGCCGATGACAAGCCCGACATAGAGGCGCTGGAGAAGCAACTCACCCAGGCAGAAGCCAAGCTCAACACCATGCAGGGCATGCTCGATGAGGCCCGGTCTCAGCAGGCGGATAATGTTGAGAAACTCGAACGTGCGGTCGCCAAGAACCATGATCGGGTGCAACGGGCTCAGCAGGCGCTTGATCAGGCTCGCAAGCAAGTGGCGGAAGAACCCGCGTCGTCTCAATAATTCAATCAGGCTGGAACTTCATGGCTCTTGTTCAACAGTCCTCACCCCACGCTCGTCGCGCGCGGCCCACGTCACAGGTCATGCTCTGGGTCATTCTGGCCGCTCTGCCCGGCCTGCTGGCCCAGACTCTGTTCTTTGGCTGGGGCAACCTGATCAATGTCATCTGGTGCATTGCCCTGGCGCTGGGCTCTGAAGCCGCCTTCCTGAAGCTGCGCGGCAAACCCGTCGCCTTTTTCCTGCGTGACAACACCGCAGCGGTCACCGGCCTGCTGCTGGGGCTATCCCTGCCCCAGTTCACGCCCTGGTGGGTGTCCGGTATTGCCGTGGTCTCAGCAATCGTAGTGGCCAAGCAGCTGTACGGTGGTCTGGGCTCCAATCCCTTTAACCCGGCCATGGTGGGCTATGCCCTGGCATTGATCTCGTTTCCGGTCGCCATGACCACCAATTGGGCCGAAGCAGCCACGCTCTGGGGCGGCGCGCCCGGCTTTGGTGAGACCCTCGCGAAGATTTTCACCGGGGGCCAGACCGCCGTCGACGGCTGGACCATGGCAACACCGCTGGACGAATACAAACACAAGATTGCCAGTCACACGTCAGTGGAAGTGCTCGGCCACCCCACCTTTGGCAACTTGATTGCCCGGGGATGGGAGTGGGTCAATCTGGCCTTCCTGGCCGGCGGCGTCCTGCTGATCGCCCTTAGAATCATAACCTGGCATATTCCGGTTGCCTTCCTGGCCGGTATTGCCGCCATGAGCCTGGCCTTTGGCAGCAACGCCGACCAGTACGCGCCTTTGCAACTGCACCTGCTGGCCGGTGGTACCATGCTTGGCGCGTTCTTTATTGCCACCGACCCGGTTTCGGCAGCCACCAGCCATCAGGGCAAGCTGATATACGGTGCCGGCATCGGTGTCCTGGTGTACCTGATTCGCAGTTGGGGCAACTATCCCGATGCGGTCGCGTTCAGCGTGCTACTGATGAACTTCGCGGTTCCTTTTATCGACCATTACACACCACCCCGCACCTACGGCCATCACAAGGCCCGCCGGGGCGTCCCGGGCCGGAGTGGAGGTTGACCATGAGTGCAGTAACCACCGCCATCCGTCGAAGCGCAATCGGCCTGGGCCTGTTTGCCATTATTACCGGCGGCACGATTGCCCTGACTCAGGGGCTGACCAAAGACCGGATTCAGGAGCAGGCGGCCCGCGCCGAGGCCAGGGCACTGTTCGAGATTATTCCGGAAAGCCAGCATGATAATGACCTGCTGAGAGATGTGGTCACCCTGCCTGCCAGCGAGCGGCTACCCGTTGAAGGCCCCGTGCGGGCCTGGGTTGCCAGAAAAGACGGCCGGCCTATCGGCATGATACTGCCCACCGTGGCACCAGACGGCTACTCCGGTAATATCCGCCTGTTGGTTGGCCTGGATCTTCAAGGCCGGGTATTAGGCGTTCGGGTCACAAGCCATAAGGAAACACCGGGGCTTGGCGATCGTATCGAAACCCGCAAGTCTGACTGGATCTATGCGTTTGACGGGAAGTCTCTCGGTAACCCTGCCCCCAACGCCTGGAACGTGAAGAAGAACGGTGGCATCTTCGACCAGTTCACCGGAGCCACCATCACTCCGAGAGCGGTGGTGAAAGCGGTACAGAAAACCCTGGTCTATTTTCGCCAGAACCGTGAGATCATCCGCGAACGGGTGAACGCGCCCCCGGAGCCCGGTAAGCGCCGCCTGTCTCCGGAAGCCATTGCCGCCGATACTCAACCAGCGGAGCACTCCTGATCATGAGCACGAAAACGTCCAGCGAAATCATCAAGGACGGCCTCTGGCACAACAACCCTGCCCTGGTGCAGGTTCTCGGGTTGTGTCCGCTGCTTGCCGTCACCAGCACGGTCGTCAACGCCATCGGCCTGGGCCTGGCCACACTATTGGTGTTAATGGGCTCAAACCTGTCGGTCTCCCTTATCCGGAACTTCGTCAGCGAATCCGTTCGACTGCCGGCGTTCGTCATGATCATTGCCTCGTTCGTAACCTGCGCCGAACTGCTGATGCAAGCGTTCACCTATGAGCTGTACCAGATTCTCGGCATCTTCATCCCGCTGATCGTTACCAATTGCGCCATTCTTGGCCGTGCCGATGCCTTTGCTTCCAAGAATCCACCGTTACCCGCCATTCTGGACGGCGCCATGATGGGGATCGGCTTCCTTGCGGTATTGATGACCCTGGGCGCTATGAGGGAACTGATCGGCCAGGGCACATTGTTCGCCGACATGCACCTGCTCCTCGGCCCCATGGCGGCGGATTGGGTCATCCGGCCGTTCGAACAGTACCCCGACATGCTGTTCATGGTGCTTCCACCGGGCGCCTTTGTGGGCCTCGGGTTGTTGATTGCCCTGAAGAACGGCATCGACAATCACCTCAAAGAACGCAGAAAAGCCGCCGAACCCGCTCCGGCCAGCACAGGTAGCAAACGGGTGCGTGTAACCGGCACTATTTCCTGAACCAGATCGGGCCAGCATGAACAAAGAAAAACGTACCGAGATTTTCTCCCGGTTGCGGGACGCTAACCCCAATCCGACCACGGAGCTCAATTACAGCACGCCATTTGAGCTACTGATTGCGGTCATTCTCTCCGCTCAGGCCACAGACGTAGGCGTGAACAAGGCCACCGACAAGCTGTTCCCGGTAGCGAACACGCCCGAGGCCATTCTTGCCCTGGGCGTTGACGGCCTGAAGGAATACATCAAGACCATCGGGCTGTTTAACAGCAAGGCCGAGAATGTGATCAAGACCTGCCGCATTCTGATCGAGAAACACGGCAGTGAAGTCCCGGCCCGGCGGGAAGACCTGGAAGCCTTGCCCGGCGTCGGCCGTAAAACGGCTAATGTGGTGCTGAACACAGCGTTCCGGCAGCCAGCCATGGCCGTGGACACCCACATTTTCCGGGTCTCCAACCGTACCGGTATCGCGCCGGGCAAGAATGTCCTGGAAGTCGAAAAACGCTTGCTCAGGCTGGTGCCGAAAGAATTCCTGATGGACGCTCACCACTGGCTGATCCTGCACGGCCGTTATACCTGCACAGCCCGAAAGCCGAAATGCGGCGCCTGCATTATTGAGGATCTGTGCGAATTCAAGCAGAAGCGGGACTACCAGTAGACTGTCTTGAAAGCGAACTGACAGGAACAAAAAAGCCGGCGAATGCCGGCTTTTTCAGATCTGGGTTGCGATCAACGCTGGCCCAGCATTTTCTCTTTCAGGTCTTCCTGGGCGGGCTTGTCTGACAGCCAGATACCAAACAGCGCCTTCTTGAACTCCAGGCCGCCAACGGTATCTTTCTGCTCGCCGTTCTTGAGTACGCGAACGCCTTCGCCGGGCAGGTAAACCAGATCAAACACATCACCTTCGGTGATCTCTTCCTGGAATACCGCCATGAACTGGTCCACATCCGACTGGATAGCAGACAGGTCACCATCGGTGGATGCCTTGAAGCCGTCCATGGTCGCCTCGGTCATGCGCTCGCTGGTGATCATCCCCGAGGTAATGTGCAGCGTGATGGCCTGGGGCTCATCAGCGTTGATAACCGCTTCGCCATCGCTCACCTGTTCAGGTACATAGAGACCACCCACATAAAGATCCATAAACCACTTGGAACGGGTGCCGGCGCCATTGAGCTTGAGTTCCTGCCCCATGGCAGAATAGGTATCGGGCACATCGACGTCACCTACGGTCAGGGCGGAAGCCGGGGCTGACAGAACACCGGTTAGCAAAAGGGATGCAAATCCTGCAGTAAGAGCCTTCTTCATAGTCCTTTCCTTTCGATCGTTATTATTGAGTGTTTCATTCGACACCAGGGCGACTCCCTAGATCTGCCCGGTGGCCCATTCTAACAACGAACTTTGCGGGCTGATCGCCACCTGGTTCTCATTTGCCGCCACATTTAACAAAAAAGCCGACCATGTTTCCATGGCCGGCTTTTTCACTGATCTCGTCAATCCAGTCTATTTGAACAGCAGACTTCCGGACAATCCCTCTTTCTCAAGGATCTCCCGCAGGCGACGCAAGGCTTCCACCTGAATCTGCCGCACCCTTTCCCGGGTCAGGCCAATCTCCTGGCCAACCTCTTCCAGGGTACTGATGGGATAGCCCCTCAGCCCGAAACGGCGGGAAAGCACTTCCTGCTGTTTGTCGCTGAGCTGATCAATCCACTTCTCCAGGCATGAACACATGTTGTTGTCCTGCAGCAGATCCGCAGGATCCGACGCGCCCTCATCGGCCACGGTATCCATCAGGGACTTGTCACTCCCGGCCCCGATCGGAGTATCCATGGAGGCAACGCGCTCGTTGAGGCCGAGCATGCGTTTTACGTCGTCAACCGGCTTGTCGACCATGCGGGCAATTTCTTCCGCGGTCGGTTCATGGTCCAGCTTCTGGGTCAGCTCACGGGCGGCCCGCAGGTACAGGTTCAATTCCTTGACCACATGAATCGGCAGACGGATGGTGCGGGTCTGGTTCATGATGGCTCGTTCGATGGTCTGGCGAATCCACCAGGTAGCGTAGGTGGAGAAACGGAATCCACGCTCGGGATCGAACTTCTCAACCGCCCGAATCAGCCCCAGGTTGCCTTCCTCAATCAGATCAAGCAGTGTCAGCCCACGGTTGACGTAGCGGCGCGCAATCTTGACCACCAACCGGAGATTACTCTCGATCATGCGCTTACGGCCGCTCTCTTCGCCTTTACGGGCAAGCCGCGCGAAGTACACCTCTTCTTCCGGAGTAAGCAGGGGAGAAAAACCAATTTCGTTGAGGTACAGCTGAGTGGCATCCAGCTGCTTCTGGTTGGAGTAGTACTTTCCCTGTGCGGGAAATCCGTCTTCGACTTCTGCAGTTTCGTCTTCAGCAGAAGCTTTTTCAGGCTTGTCTTCGGCTAACAGTTGATCGTCGGCGTCTTCCAGATCTGCTACGCGATCAATGATGATATCTTCCTGTTCTACTGACATTGTTTACCCCGCCTCTCAATAATCCTGTTGTCACCCGCTACTTCTTTTTATTCCGGGAGTGTTTCAGTTTTGGTTTTCTTCAGGACATTTACTTGTTGGCTGGCAATTACCGTTGCCGTTTTTGTTCTTCTGTTTCGCGGTTTCAGTCAGGCTGTTGGGTAATACCCTCCGGGCCTCGGGCCCGTGCGCGTTTTTCAGCGCCTTGGCAAATACCTGGATGGATCCACCGGGTTGCCATTCTTGCGTATCTCGAAATGCAACTTCGGTTTGTCGGTTCCGGTATTGCCCAGTTCGGCGATTACCTGTCCAGCTTTCACACCCTCCCCTTCCTTTACGAGAATTTTCCTATTGTGTGCGTAGGCGCTCAAATAATGTTCGTTATGGTTCACGATAATCAGATTGCCATAACCTAGCAACCCGTTTCCTGCATACACCACGCTTCCATCAGCCGCCGCCTTGACAGCATCACCGGGATTGCCGGCGATATCAATGCCTTTATTGACTTTGCCAGACGAAGAAAAGTTTGCAATTACAGTGCCAGAATGCGGCCAGTGCCACCGCACATTGGCCACCACCTGACTACCGGATGACCTGGCCGTCGGAGCGGAGGTCGCGGGTTTGGCAGCCGGTTTCGACACCGTCGCGCCTGCACCTGAACGGGAAGGGGGTGGTGATGCCGCGGGCCTGGAGGGCGCGGTCGTCCGCGCGGTCTGGGGGATCGTGCCCTTGCGATCGAGTCGAAGCACCTGCCCCGGACGAATATTCCAGGGCGGCCCGATGCCATTGGCATTACCCAGCTCCCGGTAGTCCCGGCCGTACTGCCAGGCGATCCGATACAGGGTTTCGCCCTTCTTGACCACATGGGAGCCCCAGTAAACCGGAGGGTTATACAGATCGTCCTGATAGATTGCACTGGTATTGCAGCCTGAGAGCACAAGCACAGCGACGGCCAGGAGCGCAGTCATCATGGCCCGGAACAATGGAGGGCTCCGGCGCTCAGAAGCCGGGACTTCAGACCACCAAACGGGGAAATGCTCAAATTGAATGCGCCCGTTAAAAAGAGTCACGTATTAAAAGCTGCCCGGTTATGAAAAATCCGTCTTAAGAATCGCCCTGATTTTATCCAGTTTCTTATCATTCAGGACTAACTTACTAATATATTGCACGATTATCGGGCAATTCCAAGTTACCCTGTGCACAGGATTGTTACCCTCGGGAACAGTCTTTTTGTGCGCCAGGTAACGTTTTCTCTTGCTCAGGCAGAACCACTCTCCGCAGGCGTTGCCTTTTTGCCGGCCAATTCAATCACTAATACCAACGCCAGCCCGAGCGCCGCCATTAACACCGCCAGCAGAATCTGGGGATCCTGCCCGTAAAGCGTTGTCCAGGTTTCCGGTGTCACCGGGGTCTGGCTCAACGGTACCTGATGCCCGGCACTGTTGGTACGCCAGCTGAGGGTTTCCTGCCAGGGCCAAACCTTACTCAAGGCGCCCACCATAAAGCCGGTGAGCAGCGCTAACACTGTGTCGTGAAAATGCCGAAAGGCCAGCGTAATCAGGCGCGCAACCGACAACAACCCAATCAGGCAACCCAGCACAAACAGCCCCAGATGGATCAGTTCAAGATTTTTGATCGCGGCAAGAACGGGGGCGTACATGCCGATAATCAACAGCAGGAAGCTGCCAGAGATTCCGGGCAGAATCATGGCGCAGATGGCCAGCGCGCCAGCTCCAAGGAAGGCAATACCCGTGGGTGCAAGTTCACTGGCCGGCAAGGTCGTCACCCACCAGGCAAAGACAGCCCCCGCCACAAACGGCACGAGCAAACCGGCCCGAGGGCGCTGGATCTGCTGACCCACATGCCAGACCGAGGCCACGATCAAACCGAAAAAGAAGCTCCATATCAGAACCGGCTGGGTTTCGAGCAACCAGGTAATAACAGAGGCCAGACTGGCAACACTCGAGACAATCCCCGCCAGCAGGCACACCAGAAATGTTCCGTCGATGGCTCGCCAGAAGCCGGCTACATTACCCCGCACCAGTTGGCGCACAAAGGCTACGGGCGCGGCACTGATGGCCTCCAGCAAGCGGAAGTAGATACCAGTGATGAAGGCAATGGTGCCACCGGAAACGCCTGGCACAATATCCGCGGCACCCATCGCCATGCCCCTCAGAAATATCGCAGGCAGGCGATGATGATACTCAGTCTGGTTCTGGTCTGTTTCCGACACCGACGGTTCTGACATTAACGGATAACTCCACCCAACAAAGGCACAAAATGCACCGGTTCAAGGTTGTGGCGCTCAAAGCGATTGCCTTTGCGGATAATCTCAACCAACACCTGATTCTCTTCCCCCACTGGGGCTATCAGCACGCCACCATCGGCCAGCTGATCCAGCAGTTCTCTGGGAACTTCCACCGGGGCTGCCGTTACGATGATGCCATCGAAGGGCCCTCGTTCTGGCCAGCCCATACCACCATCCGCATGTTTAAGCAGGACATTGCGCACGTTTAACTGGCGCAGCCGGTCCCGGGCGCGATCCTGGAGCGGGCGGATACGCTCAACACTGTAGATCTCGGGGAACAGTTGCGAAAGCACGGCCGTCTGGTAGCCGGAGCCGGTCCCCAGTTCCAGCACCCGTTGCGGCGCATGGGCCAGCAACAGCTCAGTCATCCGGGCGACGATGTAGGGTTGGGAAAGAGTCTGGCCATGCCCGATGGGCAGCGAGGTATCCTCGTAGGCCCGGTGTGACAACGCTTCGTCCAGAAAGATATGTCGGGGCACCTGGCCAATCACCTCAAGCACCCGGTCAGACTCTATTCCCCCCTCACGCAGACGCTGCACCAGACGCATGCGCGTGCGCCGTGAGGTCATACCAATGCCTTCGAGCTGGGCCGTCATGGCTGACCTCCGGTACTCATATCCAGACCGTCAACCCATTCCCTGAGGCCGGACAAGGCTTCGTGCCGGGTCATATCGATGTGAACCGGGGTAATGGACACATAGCCCTCACGCACGGCATGAAAATCCGTACCCGGGCCTGCGTCTCCACCCTGCCCCGCTGCCCCTATCCAGTATCGCTGCTTGCCTCTCGGGCAGGTCATCGGCACCGCACCTTCGGCCCGTTCACGGTGCCCCAGACGGGTCACGCGGAACCCGCTAAGCTGTTCCCAGGGCAGATCCGGCACATTTACATTGAGAATGGAACGGGGGCCCAGTTTCAGGGCCTGCTTGTACTCCAGCAACAGCCGCACTACCCGGGCAGCCGTGTCGTAATGGAAATAGCCATTGTTGACCAGCGATACAGCAATGGCAGGCAGCCCCAGATGGCGCCCTTCGGTAGCAGCAGCCACTGTGCCCGAGTAGATGATGTCATCACCAAGATTGGCGTGGGTATTGATGCCCGACACCACCCGATCAAACGCCGTGTCGAACAAACCGTTAACGGCCAGGTGTACGCAATCTGTCGGCGTTCCGTCGACAGACCGGAAACCATTGGGGTGCTGCTCTACCGTAAGAGGTCGGTTCAGTGTCAGGGCATTACTGGCACCGCTGTGATCCCGGTCCGGGGCAACAACTTCCAGCTCCCCGAGGCCCTTCAGACCCTCATACAGCGCCACCAGACCCGGCGAATGAACGCCATCGTCGTTGGACAACAGAATTCGCACAATTATCTCCGCTAGCCATACTACTTGTTATCACGGCTGAGGCTCAGGTCCTCAAGCTCGAAAAGGTCACCCAATACCGTTGTGGCATATTGCCCGGGCGACAACACAAACTGAATTCGCAGGGTGGTGGTATCCAGCCACTGCCATTTGAACTCTCCCGGGCGGGCTACCAGGGGGCGACGCTCCGGTTTCATGCGGGTGGACTGGAACAACCTGGTCAACTCCGGGCAGGCATCCACCACGCCACGCTCAAGGGCTTCCTGCTCGCCCGAGGCCAGCGTACCGCCATCGCCCCACAGTGGTCCGGTTGGCCCGGCACCTGAGGGTTCCGGCTCTCCCGGTAACACCTCGGTCCAGGTTCGATTGCTGACCCGCTCCGCAAGTACCTGATTGAACAGCCAGGAACGTGCCGCCGAAAAGTACAATACGTTTTTCGACGCGCTTCTGCCAGCGCGTCCGCGCTTGCGATTGAGCCGTGAGGGATCAATCTGTAAAGCACGGTCGAGATTCGCTCCCTGAAAACCGAACCGCTGGGGGCCAAAATAATTGGGGGCGCCCTGGCTCGCCAACCGCGCAAGCCCGGCTTCCACAAGCTCGCGCTGGCCCGTCACATTGCGCAGCACAATCTCAAAACCATTGGCTTGATGATCGCCCCGCCTCAGTTTGCGGGAATGGAGAACCGCGGCCCGAACCGGCCAACGCTGGCCAACCTCTGCCATCAACGCCTGATCGTCCGCTTCCTGGCCAGGCCGATAAAGACTGAACCACTGAACCGTCACCGCATGCCGGTCTTTCAGGCCACAGAAACCAACATCGAAAGAACGACAGCCCGCCAGTGCCGCCAGCTCCCGGGCAACGTACTCGGTATTGTCACCGGTTTTCTCCAGCCGCAGGCAAAGGTGCTCACCGTCGCCGGATACCTCAACCGGACCTGGCGCCGCGACATCGTCCTCCCGCTCCGGCCAGAGCAACTCCGTAACCCGGAAATCCTCTGGCGACGTTTTCAGTTCAGCACGACCAACCCGGGCTCCGCCAGACACCGGCCAGTCCAACAGCCACTGAGAATCCTCACTCACTGGGAAACCGCCTCAAGCAGACACACCGCCTGACAGGCAATACCTTCCCCTCGCCCGGTAAAACCCAGCTTTTCTGTGGTGGTGGCTTTCACGCTCACCCGATTAGCAGGCACGCCCAGATCCTCGGCAATGTTCATCCGCATCGCCTCTATGTGGGGCGCCATTTTCGGCGCCTGGGCAATGATTGTGGTATCAATATTGGTAACCGCGTAACCCTCATCCAGCACCCGCTGCATCACCCGCCGCAACAAGTCCCGGCTGTCTGCGCCGGCCCACTCCTCGCTGGAATCCGGAAAGAAATGGCCAATATCACCCAGCGCCACCGCACCCAACAGCGCATCCGCAAGCGCATGCAACAGAACATCCCCGTCCGAGTGCGCCATGAGACCGTGGCTATGGGGAATTGTCACACCCCCAAGAATGACAGAATCGCCCTCACAGAAGGCATGGACATCAAAGCCCTGACCAATGCGCATGATCATCTCCGAAAACAGAACAGAATGCAGGGAATCACTGACGCCCGAGGATAAACTCCGCCAACGCCAGATCCGAGGGGACCGTAATTTTCAGATTATCCGGGCGCCCTTCCACCAGAACCGGCATGTTACCGGAAAACTCCATGGCAGAGGACTCATCCGTAATCGCCTGGCCACGTTCCAGACACAATGACAACGCCTGTTTTAACGCTCCGAACCGGAACATCTGCGGCGTCAACGCCCGCCACAACCGGCTCCGGTCAATGGTCTCACTCACCACCGGCAATGATCCGGCCTCGGCAAGCTTCAACGTGTCCGCCACCGGCGCAGCCAGCAAACCACCCACCGGATGCTCAGACAACGTCTCAATCAGACGGGACAGATCTTCAGAATGAACACAGGGCCGCGCCGCATCATGTACCAGCACCCAGTCATTATCCGCCGCCTGCCCCTCCAGGGCTACCAGAGCCGACAACACCGAATCCGCCCGTTCTTTGCCCCCAGTACAGGTCTGCACCCGATCATCCCTCGCCGACTCACTCTCCGGCCACCAGTGGTCCTTCGGATTCAGCGGCACCATACAACCTTTAAACGGGGCGTTGTCCAACAAACGGGACAGGGTGATATCCAGGATGAAACGGTTATTGATTTTGAGGTATTGCTTGGGGCATTCGGCGTTCATGCGCTGGCCGATACCGGCGGCGGGGACAATAAGCCAAAGATCTGCATTTTTCATGGGACGGCACTTCAAAGGTCAGGTGAGCGTCGGGGAGTGTCTCTCCGGGAATTTCGAAGGCCAGGGATGGCCTGAGAGAAGCGCACATGGATGTGCTTGTAGCGGTTCCCGGAGAGACACTCCCCGGCGCTCGCACCACCCGGGTCTGAAATCAATTTTCAACAACGAGAAAGAACGTCTCATCCTCACGAATCAGGCCAAGATTCATCCGGGCCCGCTCCTCAACGGCGCCCTGCTCATTGCGAAGATTCCGCACCTCCGCATAAAGCCGGTCATTCCGGGCCGCCAACTCGGCATTCTCTTCCCGCTGCTCGGCAATCGACTGCTCCAGGGCCCACACCTGCGCAAAACTGCCCTCCCCGATCCACAGGCGAACCTGCAGCAGGAGTATCAGCACTACCAGAATGGCCCAAAGCGATTTCATGCCGAATCCGTACAGAAAATGAACAACAAAATAAACGAGTCGAGGGTCAAGTATAGACCTTATAGTAGATTAGCAACAATTTTCTGTAAGTCACTGTACAAAAAGGCCATCGTGTCTGAATTTTCATTCAGAACGCGATGGCCTTAACATTTTGTTACCTGCCGGAATGGACCGGCAGGTCAGAAAACGTCGCTAATCCTCAACCCTGACCTTTGATTTCGCTCAGGCCACGGTATGGTGCCTTGCCTTCCAGCGCCTCTTCAATACGCAGCAGCTGGTTGTACTTGGCAACCCGGTCGGAACGACACAGAGAACCAGTTTTGATCTGGCCAGCACAGGTAGCTACGGCCAGATCCGCAATGGTGGTATCTTCGGTTTCACCGGAGCGGTGAGAAATGACCGCCGTGTAGCCAGCATCCTGAGCCATCTTGATGGCATCCAGCGTCTCGGTCAGGCTACCGATCTGATTGAACTTGATCAGAATGGAATTACCAATGCCCTTCTCGATACCCTGCTTCAGAATCTTGGTATTGGTGACAAAAAGGTCATCCCCGACCAGTTGAACCTTGCTGCCCAGTTTGTCGGTCAGCACTTTCCAGCCGTCCCAGTCGCTCTCGTCCATACCATCCTCGATGGACACAATCGGGTAACGGTCGCACAGGCCGGACAGGTAATCGGCAAAGCCTTCGGAATCGAAGCTCTTGCCTTCACCAGACAGCTGGTATTGACCATCTTTGTAGAATTCTGAAGAGGCACAATCCAGCGCCAGAGTGACGTCTTTGCCCAGTTCATAACCGGCTTTCTCGACGGCTTCCTTGATCGCCGCCAGGGCTGCTTCGTTGGACGGCAGGTTGGGGGCAAAACCGCCTTCGTCGCCTACGGCTGTATTCAGGCCCTGGGCCTTCAGCACTTTCTTGAGGCTATGGAAGATTTCGGCACCAACGCGCAGGGCTTCACCGAAGCTGTTCACGGAGACCGGCTGGACCATGAATTCCTGGATGTCGACGTTGTTGTCGGCGTGCTCACCACCGTTGAGGATGTTCATCATCGGCACCGGCATGGAGAATTTGCCGGAGGTGCCGTTTACATCGGCGATGTGCTCATACAGAGGCTTGCCCAGGGAGACAGCTGCGGCTTTGGCAGCAGCCAGGGATACGGCCAGGATGGCGTTGGCGCCCAGGTTGGCTTTGTTTTCGGTGCCGTCCAGGTCGATCATGACCTGGTCCAGACTGCGCTGGTCTGCGGCATCTTTACCCAGCAGGGCGTCACGAATCTGACCGTTGATGGCTTCAACGGCTTTGCGAACACCTTTACCGAGGTAACGGGAGGCGTCACCATCGCGCAGTTCCAGAGCTTCGCGGGAACCGGTAGAGGCGCCGGACGGTGCGCAAGCGCGGCCCAGGGTGCCGTCTTCCAGGATGACGTCTGCTTCCACGGTGGGGTTACCACGGGAATCCAGAACCTCACGGGCTTTGATGTTGGCAATCTTGGTCATTCGAAAATTTCTCCAGATTTTCAGTATCTAAACACTAAGTTGTCTATCAAGCTGGTGCTAGAGCGATCAACTGGAACGACTTTGCGAAAACCGCTACAAGCACATCCATGTGCGCTTATTTCGGGCCATCCATGGCCCTCAAAATTTTCGCAAAGTCGTTCCAGTCGCTCGCTCCCAAACTATTCAGCATGCAGTCTCTTAAACACCAACACCGCCAATCAGGCGGTGTCGATAGGTTTAAAACTTTTTACCAGATCGTCGACAGCTTTCACACGCTCAAGGAACGGTTCCAGCTGGCTCAGGCGCAAGGCGCAGGGGCCATCGCATCTGGCTTTGTCCGGGTCAGGGTGAGCCTCAAGGAACAGGCCCGCCAGGCCTTGGGACATTCCCGCCAGGGCCAGGTCGGTGACCTGGGCACGACGCCCGCCGGCGGAGTCGGCCCGACCGCCCGGCATCTGCAGTGCGTGGGTGACGTCGAAGAACACCGGCACATTCATCTGTTTCATGATGCCAAAGCCGAGCATGTCCACCACCAGGTTGTTGTAGCCGAAGCTCGTGCCGCGTTCGCAGAGGATGATCTGGTCGTTGCCGGCTTCTTCGCACTTGGTGATGATGTGCTTCATTTCCTGAGGTGCCAGGAACTGGGCTTTCTTGATGTTGATGACGGCGCCAGTTTTGGCCATGGCCACCACCAGGTCAGTCTGCCGGCTCAGGAAGGCGGGCAACTGGATGATGTCGCAGACTTCCGCCGCCGGAGCAGCCTGACCAGGCTCGTGCACGTCCGAGATGATCGGTACGCCATACTTGCTCTTGATATCAGCCAGGATCTGCAACCCCTTGTCGAGGCCGGGGCCGCGGAAGGAGTTGACGGACGAGCGGTTGGCTTTGTCGAAGGACGCCTTGAATACGTACGGGATGCCCAGGCGAGTGCATACATCCACATACTTTTCCGCCACTTCAAACGCCAGTTCCCTGGACTCAAGCACGTTCATGCCGCCGAACAGCACAAACGGCCTATTGTTGGCGATCCCGATGCCCGAGACGTTCAGGTTGCTGCGCGCCATAATCAGGATCCTTTCTTGTTCGCCAGCGCGGCTTCAACAAAGCCCTTGAACAGCGGATGGCCGTCGCGGGGTGTTGAGGTAAATTCCGGGTGGAACTGGCAGGCAACAAACCAGGGGTGGTCTGGCGCTTCCACCACTTCAACCAGCTTGCCATCGGCAGAGCGGCCGGAGATTTGCAGGCCGGCTTCTTCCAGTCTGGGCAGGAAGTGGTTGTTGACTTCGTAACGGTGACGGTGGCGCTCACGGATGGTCTTCTTGCCGTAGCAGCCAACGATGGTGGAGCCTTCACTGAGCACACAATCCTGGGCTCCCAGGCGCATGGTGCCGCCCAGATCGGACTCTTCGGTGCGTTCTTCTTTCTCGCCGGTGGCGTCGAGCCATTCGGTGATCAGGCCGACAACCGGCTCCGGTGTGTGTTCACGGAATTCCGTGCTGTGGGCGTCTTTCAGGCCGGCCACGTTGCGGGCGTATTCGATAACCGCCACCTGCATACCCAGGCAGATGCCCAGATACGGCACCTTGTTTTCACGGGCGTACTGTACGGTGCGGATCTTGCCTTCCACGCCACGCTCACCAAAGCCACCGGGCACCAGAATGGCATCGGCGGATTCCAGCACGGAGGTGCCGTCGCGTTCGATGTCTTCGGAGTCGATGTAGTTGATGTTGACCTTGGTGCGGGTCTTGATACCGGCGTGCAGCAGGGATTCGATCAGGGACTTGTAGGCGTCCAGCAGCTCCATGTACTTGCCGACCATGGCGATGGTGACTTCATCCTGCGGATTCATCAGTGAATCCACAACCGCGTCCCATTCGCTCAGGTCTGCTTCACGGGCATCGAGACCGAAGCGTTCGATCACCAGCTGGTCCAGCCCGTATTCGTGCAGCATGCGCGGAATGGCGTAGATGGACCTGGCATCCTGCATCGGAATGACCGCACGCTCTTCCACGTTGGTGAACAGGGCAATCTTGCGACGGGAGCTGGCATCCACTTCGTGTTCAGAGCGGCACAGCAGGATATCCGGCTGCAGGCCGATGGAGCGCATTTCTTTCACGGAATGCTGGGTCGGCTTGGTTTTGATCTCGCCGGCGGTAGCAATGTACGGCACCAGCGTCAGATGCATGAACAGTGCACGCTGGGAGCCTACTTCCACCTTCAGCTGACGGCAGGCTTCCAGGAAGGGCAAGGACTCGATGTCACCCACCGTGCCACCAACTTCAATCAATGCCACATCGGCACCGGCTGCGCCTTCCACCACACGGCGTTTGATTTCATCGGTGATGTGCGGAATGACCTGAACGGTACCACCCAGATAATCGCCCCGACGCTCCTTGCGAATAACCTCTTCGTACACCCGGCCGGTGGTGAAGTTATTGCGTTTGGTCATTGGAGTGCGAATGAAACGCTCGTAGTGGCCAAGGTCGAGGTCGGTTTCCGCGCCATCTTCGGTGACGAAAACCTCACCGTGCTGGAACGGGCTCATGGTGCCGGGGTCCACGTTGATGTACGGGTCCAGCTTGAGAATGGTGACCTTCAGGCCGCGTGCCTCAAGGATGGCTGCCAGTGAGGCAGACGCAATACCTTTCCCCAATGAGGACACGACACCGCCGGTGACGAAAATATAACGCGTCATGCAGATTCCGTGATTATCTGGTTCTGTGAAGGAGGGAGATTATTCATCTCAAGATGGGACGCCAGACTACCAGAAAGCCCCTCTCTACTCAATCACAATCCCGCTCCACAATCAGCCGCCAGCCTGCGGCATTGGCGCCTCCGGAGTATTGTTCAGAACACCACAAATCGCCAATGGCAATCCATGCCTCTCCAGCCGCCGTGACCTCGGAAACCAGCGGCAGAGCAGCTCTCTCCCAGGGTGGTACGCCCTGCTCCTGCATCCAGGTTTTCAACGACCGGGACGGTAAATTGCTACCGAACCGGATTCGCTCGCCGCCCTGCCTCGTAGATACCCTTATTTCCGGACAGGAGGCTTCCGTTGTAGTGCTCTGCGAAGCAGGCACAAGCCGCAGGGTCCACCACCCCCACTTCATTATCTGACCAGGCAACAAAGACCTCGGAGCCTCCGGAATCTGGACCTCATGCACCAGGTACAGATGATCCCGATAACGACGGATATAAAATCCGTCTCCAGGAATTTCCGGCGAGCGATCCGGCCCGGCATGAATCAACTGATCAAGCATTGAGTCCCAGCCAGACAGCGCCGGAACCGGCAATCCCCGGCCATGAATCCACCAGCGCACCAGGTTCCGGCGTTCAATCTGCCCGAGCGCAGAGAAGGGGGCCAGCCGGATTCGACCTTTATCATCGCCGCAACTCTGCCATTGCAACTCCGCCAGCCGCTGGCTCAGGGTTTCACTCTCCGCACAGGCCCGGGCAGTGTGGGCAACGCGTTTCAACAAACCCGGCCAACGCTGTTTAAGGCCCGGCATTACCGAGTGCCGCAGATAATTGCGGTCGTGTACTTCACTCTGGTTGCTGGGGTCTTCTGTCCAGCTTACCCCCTGCTCACGCGCTACCTGCTCCAACCGACTGCGGGTTACGCCAAGCCAGGGCCGGTATAGGTGCCCTCGCCCGAGTGACCGGGAGGTTGGCATTCCGGCCAGACCGTTTACGCCGGTACCACGCAGCAGCCGGAACAGAACCGTTTCCGCCTGGTCGTCTGCATGGTGTGCCATCAGCAGAAGGTCGTCGTCTTGCAGAACCTCCTTGAAGACCTCATAGCGCGCCGCCCTTGCCGAATCTTCGAGGCTCCCTGCTGCGGTATCCACGGACACTCGACGCACTTCGAGTTCAACACCCAATCCCGTACAGAGCTCCACACAGGCGCGTTCAGTCTGGTCGTGATTGGGCTGTAGCTGATGATTGATGTGCAACGCCCTGACGCCCGGATAAACAGCCCCAACAACATGCAAAAGCAGGGATGAGTCCAGGCCGCCGCTCAGGGCGACCCAGAGTTCTTTACAGGCCGGAAGTTTCTGAACCGGCCCGAGCAGGTCTTCGGGCCAGTTGTCCCGACGAGCGGTGTTACCGCCCGCCGTCATAGCGGGTAAGACGCTCGTACCGACGGGAAACCAGTTCATCCAGCGGCAATCGGCTCAGCTCAGCCACGCCCTGAGACAGCGATTTCTTCAGGGTTTCCGCCATTTTTTCCGGGTTACGGTGAGCGCCGCCCAGCGGCTCATCGATTACGTGATCAGCCACACCCAGCTCTTTCAGACGATCGGCGGTAACGCCCATGGCCTCAGCCGCCTGAGCAGCGTACTCGGCGCTCTTCCAAAGGATGGAGGCACAGCCTTCCGGAGAAATAACGGCGTAGGTGGAGTACTGCAACATGTTGAGCTGGTCACAGACACCGATCGCCAGTGCGCCACCGGAACCGCCTTCACCAATCACGGTAGAAATAATCGGTGTTTTCAGTCTCGACATCACCGCCAGGTTGAACGCGATGGCCTCACTTTGTCCGCGCTCTTCAGCACCGATACCGGGATAGGCGCCCGGGGTATCGATAAAGGTCAGAATCGGCATCTTGAAACGTTCAGCCATTTCCATCAGGCGCAGAGCCTTGCGATAACCTTCCGGACGAGGCATCCCGAAGTTGCGCTTGACCTTGTCCCGCACTTCCCGACCCTTCTGGTGGCCGATAATCATGACCGGCGTATTATCCAGGCGGGCGGTGCCTCCAATGATCGACAGATCATCGGCGTAGCGTCGGTCACCATGCAGTTCGTCAAAATCCTCGAAGATCAGGTCAATATAGTCCTGAGTGTAGGGCCGGCGCGGGTGCCGGGCCAGACGGGCAATGTCCCAGGACTTAAGGTCTGAGAAGATCGACTCGGTCAGACTGATGCTCTTCTTTTTAAGGCGGCTGATTTCGTCGGTGATATTGATATCGGTGTCGTTACCCACCATGCGAAGCTCTTCAATCTTGGCTTCCAGGTCGGCGATCGGCTGTTCGAAATCCAGGTAGTTAGGGTTCATGATGTTCCATCATTTTATTGCCAGGCGGGCCGAAACCCGCCAAAACCAGAATTTGGGACAAAGATAGCAGCGCTGCCGGCAAGGCTAAAGCGGACATTGGTCTTAATCATAGACCAGTTCCACAGACTGGTCGCCCACCAGGTGCTTCAGCTCGAACAACAGTGTGTCGTCTGGCTGTACCCGCCAGCTTTCACCCAGTTCAATACGGGTGCTGGCCTCGGCACTGCGGTACTCAATCCAGACCGGGCTGCCTTCACTGCGAAACGGCCTGAGGGTATCGTCCAGCTTGTCCAGAAGTCCATTCTGCAACTGCTCTGAACGCAACGCCAGTTTGATACCCCGGCTGAACTGCTGACGGGCGGTCGCCACATCCATCACGCTGCTGACCCGCATTTTCATCTGGCCGGAATAATCATCGTGGCTGACCTGTCCTTCCACCACAATTACCTGATCCGACTGCAGTAACTCCCGGTTCTCGAAGAAGGCCTCGGAAAACAGGGTAGCCTCGATCCGGGCGCTGCGATCATCCAGAGTAATGAAGCACATGGTAGAGCCGGTCTTGGTCTTCATGGTGCGCTGGGCCACCACCAGCCCGGCTACCCGCTGCGGCGATTTGTTGGGCTTCAGATCGGCGATGGAGCAACGGACAAACCGACGCACTTCCCGTTCGTATTCATCAAAGGGGTGGCCGGTAAGGTACAGGCCCAGAGTGTCCTTTTCGCCTTTCAGGCGCTCTTTCTCCGGCCACTCCCGAACGTGGGCAACGTCTGCATAGGTGTCTTCATCATCGCCACCGCCCTCAAGCATCTCTCCGAACATGTCCACCATGCCGGCGGCATCGTTGCGGGACTGCTGATCCGCCTGCTGAATGGCCTTGTCGATACTGGCCATCAACTTGGCACGGTCGGCGCCCAGTTTATCCATGGCGCCAGAGCGAATCAGGGCTTCCATGGCCCGCTTGTTGACCTTTTTCAGATCCACCCGACGGCAGAAATCAAAGATATCCTGGAAGGGGCCTTCTTTGGCCGCTTCTACAATGCTCTCGATGGGACCTTCACCCAGGCCCTTGATTGCGCCCAGGCCGTACACAATCTGGCCCTGATCGTTAACGGTAAAGGTATAAGCGGACCGGCTGACGTCCGGCACCAGCAAGTCCAGCTTCATGTTGCGGCACTCTTCCACCAGCGTCACCACCTTGTCGGTGTTCTGCATATCGGCGGTGAGTACCGCGGCCATAAACTCGGCCGGATAGTGGGCTTTCAGCCACAGAGTCTGGTAAGACACCAGCGCGTAGGCGGCGGAGTGGGACTTGTTGAAGCCGTAACCGGCGAACTTCTCCACCAGGTCAAAAATGTTTTCCGCCAGCGTCTTGTCGATGCCGTTGTTTTCACAACCGTCCAGGAAGATGGCCTTCTGCTTGGCCATTTCTTCAGGCTTCTTCTTACCCATGGCCCGGCGCAGCATGTCGGCGCCACCAAGGGTATAGCCCGCCATCACCTGAGCGATCTGCATGACCTGCTCCTGGTACAGGATAACCCCGTAGGTGGGCTCCAGAACCGGCTTCAGGCCCTGATACTGGTAATCCGGGTGCGGATAAGACAACGGCTGCCGACCGTGCTTCCGGTCAATAAAGTCATCCACCATGCCGGACTGCAGCGGACCGGGACGGAACAGGGCGACCAGGGCGATCATGTCTTCCAGGGAGTCCGGTTGCAGGCGGCGGATAAGATCTTTCATACCCCGGGATTCCAACTGGAATACCGCCGTGGTCTCTGCCTTCTTGAGCATGTCAAAAGAGGGCTTGTCGTCCAGCGGAATCGCGCTGATGTCGAGCTCGCCTTCCCCACGCTGCTGCCGGCGCGGGTTGATCATGTTCAGTGCCCATTTGATGATGGTCAGGGTTCGCAGGCCCAGAAAGTCAAATTTCACCAGGCCGGCGTCTTCCACATCGCCCTTGTCAAATTGGGTCACCAGACTGCCGCCTTCGTCATCACAGTAAAGCGGCGAAAAATCGGTGATCTTGGTGGGTGCGATCACCACGCCCCCGGCGTGCTTGCCGGCGTTGCGGCACACGCCTTCCAGCTTCAGAGCCATCTCCCAGATTTCCTGGGCTTCTTCATCCTGCTCCAGGAATTCTTTGAGCTGGGGCTCCTGCTCGATCGCCTTGTTCAGGGTCATGCCCACTTCAAAGGGGATCAGTTTGGAGAGTTTGTCTGCCAGGCCATAGGATTTTCCCTGCACCCGGGCCACATCACGGACCACCGCCTTGGCGGCCATGGTACCGAAGGTAATAATCTGGGATACCGCTTCCCGGCCGTATTTCTGGGCGGTGTAGTCGATGACGCGGTCCCGGCCTTCCATGCAGAAGTCGACGTCGAAGTCAGGCATGGAGACCCGCTCCGGGTTCAGGAACCGCTCGAACAGCAGATCGTATTCCAACGGATCCAGGTCCGTGATCAGCAGCGCATACGCCACCAGCGAGCCGGCACCGGAACCCCGGCCTGGCCCTACTGGCACGCCGTTGTTCTTGGCCCACTTGATGAAGTCCATTACGATCAGGAAGTAGCCTGGGAACCCCATCTGGATAATGATGTCCAGCTCGAACTTCAGGCGCTTGTAGTACTCTTCACGCTTTTGATCATACTCCGGATCGTCCTTGCTCAGGGTCTTCGCCAGTCGGGCTTCCAGTCCTTCTTCCGACACATGGCGAAAATATTCGTCCATGGTCATGCCGTCCGGGATCGGATAATTAGGCAGGAAGTATTCGCCCATCCGGACCTTCACCGAGCAGCGCCTGGCGATTTCCACGGTGTTTTCCACAGCTTCCGGAATGTCCGAGAACAGCTCGATCATTTCCTCGGCGCTGCGCAGATATTGCTGATCGCTGAACCGACGATCCCGCCTGGGATCGTCCAGAGTCCGGCTTTCGCCGATGCAGACCCGGGCTTCGTGGGCTTCAAAATCATCCACCTCAAGGAAGTGAACGTCATTGGTCGCCACCACCGGCAAACCGAGCTCAGCTGCCAACTCCACACTCATGTGCAGACAATCCTCATCACCGGCCCGCCCTGTGCGCTGCAACTCCAGGTAATAACTGTCGGGATACAGATTTCGCCAATAGTCTGCACGCTCCCTGGCCAGTTCCGGCTTCCCGGCCAGCAAGGCCTTGCCGACGTCCCCCATCTTGGCGCCGGACAGCACAATCAGGCCCTTGGCACGGGATTCCAGCCAGGCTTTCTGGACAATCGGCTTGCCGTATCGTTGGCCTTCGGTATAGCCCAGTGAAATGATTTCCGTAAGGTTCAGGTAGCCGTCGTTGTCACGGGCCAGCAGGGTCAACCGGAATGGATTTTCGGGCTCATCCGGATTCTCCAGCCAGATATCGGCGCCGATAATGGGCTTGACGCCCGCGCCCATGGCGGCCTTGTAGAAACGTACCAGGGAGCACATATTGGACTGTTCGGTCAGGCCAACCGCCGGCATGCCCAGTTCCGCGACCCGGCCGATCAGCGGCTTGACCCGAACCAGGCCATCCACCATGGAGTATTCGGAGTGAACGCGCAGGTGTACAAAGGTGTTTGCCATGGTCATTCGCCAATCAGTGCTCGGATGTCTTCTTCGGTCTGGGGCCCGAACCGGGCCTCAATCAGGGTGCCTTCAGGATCCACAACGAAGGTGGCGGGCAGCGCCATCGGTACCTGCCAACCAAACCCGGGCCCGGGATCAGCAGCCAGCATGGTAAATTCAATACCCATACGTTCGCCGAGTTCAACCAGCGGAGCACCGGTAACGCCATCAAAATTAACCCCAAGCACCGCAATATCCGGTGCCTTGTCCAGCTCGTTCAGTTCCGGAATTTCCTCCAGGCAGGGTTTGCACCATTCGGCCCAGTAATTCACCAGCACCCATTGGCCACGGTACTTGTCCCAGTTGGCCAGGGTGCCGTCGGCCCGTTCCAGCTCAATCTTTTCACAACCTGGAGCTGACAACAGCATCAGCATCAGTACCGGCCATGCCAGCCAACGTGTGCCACTACAAAAGAGCCCGGAATGAGGGTACTGCAAGGGTTATCCTCCTGTTAGACTAACGCCCCTGAAAAGTCTGCAATCAATAGGTTAAACGGCCACGACCATGACAGAAGCTACCCGTATTTTCCATAACCCCAGGTGCTCAAAATCACGCCAGACCCTGGAACTGTTGCAGCAAAAGGGCATCGAACCGGAGATTATACGCTACCTTGAGACGCCACCGACAGAGCAGGAACTTCTACACATTCTGGATCTGCTTGGTTGCGAACCCAGGGAACTCATGCGAACCAAGGAAGCCGAATACCGGGAACAAGGGCTGGACAACCCGGATCTCAGCCGCGAAGCCCTGATACGTGCCATGGCAAACACACCGAAGCTGATTGAGCGCCCGATTGTACTGGCCAATGGCAAGGCTGCCGTCGGCCGGCCTCCAGAAAACGTACTGGACATTCTCTGACTACCAGGGCTACCCATGACAGAAACAACTCCCTTTGTGCTGGTGCTCTACTACAGCCGCAACGGACAGACCGCCGAGATGGCCACCCAGATCGGCCGCGGCGTTGCCAGAGTGGCACGCATTGAAGCCAGAATCCGCACGGTTCCACCGGTTTCCCCGGACACCGCCGCCAGCCTGCCCCCGGTACCGGATGCGGGAGCACCCTATGCCACCAAAGCCGACCTGGCGGAGTGCGCCGGGCTGGCCCTGGGCAGCCCGACCCGCTTCGGGAACATGGCAGCACCACTCAAGCACTTTCTGGACGGCACCGGCGACCTCTGGCTCAACGGCAAACTGGCCGGCAAACCGGCTGGTGCCTTTACCTCCACCGGCAGCCTGCACGGTGGCCAGGAAACCACCCTGCTGACCATGATGATGCCACTATTGCATCACGGCATGGTGCTGTGTGGCCTGCCCTACTCCGAAAGCGCGCTCAACGAGACCGCCACCGGTGGCACGCCGTATGGCCCCTCCCACTGGGCCGGAACAGGGGAACAGCAAGCCCTGAGTGACCATGAAAAAAACCTGTGCCAGGCCTTCGGTGAACGGCTTGCCAGACTGGCCATAAAACTGGCCAACCAGGCCTGACCAAACCCTCAAACAACCCACAATGCGGACCGCTCCATGCTCCACAACGATAAAGCCAGAAACACCGCACGCCTGACCATCGCCCTTTACCTGGCCGTGCTCGCCACCCTGCTGGTCACTACGTTCTGGCCCGCGCCGGTCGAGGGCGTCTCCATACCGCTGATGCTGACCGTCAAACTCCTGCCGCTGCTGGCCTTTGCAGTGCCGGTCTTCCGCGGTCACAATCGGGGTTATATATGGCTGGCCTTTGTGGTGATCTTCTACTTCACTCAGGCCGTGGTTTCGGCCTGGCTGTCGGAGGGCGCGGCTGGCCCGGTGACACTGACTATTCTGACATTCCTGTTGTTTACCGTTGCCATGGTGCACCTCAAGGTCAATCGACCGGTCGCAAACTGATGCTGATGGCTCCCGGAGGCACATAGATGGCGAATGACACCGTGACCATGCCGGCACCGCCGCATCGCCAGACCCTGACCCTGAGGGACATCTGCTCAGCGCTGGTGGAGAGCGGCGAGATCACCCAGCAGGATGCTGAAAAAGTACTGACGGCCAATCTCGGTGCCGCCTCCGGTGCCGGCCATACGCCACAGCGGCACCCTCTTGAACTGGTGGCAATTGCCGCACTGACCAGCCAGCGGGACGGCCGAACTCTTGATCTGGAGCGGCTGACCCATTGGCTTGCGCGCTGGGGTGGTCAGGACTACTACCATATCGATCCGCTGAAGATCGACACTCCGGCCATCGCGCGGGTGATGTCCTACGCCTTCGCCCAGCGCCATGGCATTCTCGCGGTAGAGATCACACCGGATGAGGTGGTGATTGCCAGCACAGAACCTTTCAAGCGGGAATGGGAAAGCAACCTCCGCCAGGCCGTGCGCAAGGACATTCGCCGGGTGGTCGCCAACCCGGAGGATATCCGCCGTTACACAGTCGAGTTCTATCAACTGGCAAGCTCGGTCAGCAAGGCCAGTGGCGGCCAGTCGCCAGGCGGTGCCGGCAATCAGAATTTTGAACAGTTACTGGACCTGGGCGCCAGCGAAAATCCGGACGCCAACGACCAACATGTGGTCAAAATTGTTGACTGGCTGCTGCAATATGCCTTCGACCAGCGGGCCTCGGACATTCACATCGAGCCCCGTCGCACGGTTACTCAGGTTCGGTTCCGGATCGACGGTGTGCTGCACAATGTCTACGAATTCCCGGAACACGTTGGCGTGGCCGTTACCAGCCGCCTGAAAATCCTCGGGCGCCTGAACGTGGCCGAAAAACGTCGGCCCCAGGACGGCCGCATCAAAACCCGCAAACCCGACAACAGCGAAGTAGAGCTGCGCCTGGCCACCATGCCAACGGCTTTCGGCGAAAAAATGGTGATGCGGATTTTTGACCCGGAGGTGCTGCTCAAGTCCTTCGAACAGCTGGGCTTCAGCAAGGAAGACCGGGAACGCTGGCAGACCATGACCTCGCGGCCCCACGGTATAGTGCTGGTAACCGGGCCCACCGGTTCCGGTAAAACCACCACACTGTATTCCACACTCAAACAGCTGGCATCTCCAGAGCTCAACATCTGCACCATCGAGGATCCGATCGAGATGGTGGAGCCCGCGTTCAACCAGATGCAGGTGCAAACCAATATCGACCTGACCTTTGCCCATGGTGTGCGGGCCCTGCTGCGGCAGGACCCGGACATCATTATGATTGGCGAGATCCGGGATCTGGAAACCGCTGAAATGGCGGTGCAGGCAGCGCTGACCGGGCATCTGGTTCTGTCGACTCTGCATACCAACGATGCACCCAGTGCCATCACCCGCCTGATGGAGCTGGGCATTCCGCCCTATCTGATCCGGGCCACGGTACTGGGCGTGATGGCTCAGAGACTGGCGCGTACGCTCTGCCCCCACTGCAAGCAGCCCGGCGAGCCGGATGCGCAGGCCTGGCAGACGCTGACCCGCCCGTGGAAGGCGCCGCTGCCCCGGCAGTTCCACCATCCGGTCGGCTGCCTGGAGTGCCGGAACACCGGTTACCTGGGCCGGGCCGGGGTATACGAGATCATGGCACTGTCAGACAAACTCACCCGCCAGATCACCGATCGCTGCGAGCTGGAACAGCTTCGGCTGGATGCCTACAAAGAAGGCATGAAGTCGCTTCGGCTCAGTGGCGCCCAGAAGGTAGCAGCCGGACTGACCACGGTTGAGGAAATTCTGAGAGTAACGCCGGAAAGTCAGCGCTGAGGACAGTGTCCTGTCACGCGCCTGGACGAAGCCCGCACTGCCCCAGAAGATCCTGCCAGTGCCGGGTATGGCGCATCATGGCCTGATCCAGTTCCTGCCAGAGGCTATCCGGGGTATCGGTTGCCAGGTGGCGCTGGTACCAGGGCACAAAACTCTCCGGCATCACCGCTCGCTGCTGTCGGGCAAGTTCGGCAAAGCCCGCAATCAGCGAATCCCTGGCCCGGCTGACGTCACTCATGTAAGGCTGAATTTTCTCGATATAGATACTGAAGAAGAAATTCTGGACAATCTCCGACTGGTTATTGGGCTGGCCGTTGAGACACAGCGGCCTGTCCTCCAGTCGACTGCCGAGTAGCTCGGTGCCGGCATTCAGGGTGCTGATCAGCAATCGGGCACTGTTAATGGTCTGGCCCGCCAGCACATCCGCCTGCCAGCGCTGATGGATCTGGCCGAGATTCTCCAGGGAGATCTCAAGCTTCTGAGCCAGTAAGGCTTCCACCTGGCGGTTCAGCCGTTGCAGATCCCTGACCAGATCCGATGCAGGATTGCCCGTTTCCGCCACCGGATAATACCCTTTGGACAGGGTAAACTGGCGCTCTACTTCCTCGGTGCCCCAGGTGGCATTCCAGACAGCCAGCGGCAGACTGCCCCGCTTGCTTTCAATGGCGGATTCCAGGGCGTCTGTCAGTTCCTCGTCGTCTACCTCGGGCAGACAGGCCTCCGCGGCACGGATAAAACGAGTCTCATAGCGTAACTGATTGATGGGCTGCATCACCTTGCCCATCACGGAATTGCGTTCGCCCACCACATACTGGAGCTCGCAGCCGTACAGCGACAGAAAATCCAGCATGCCCAGATCCAGCTCCGGCAGGGCCAGCATACGCTCCCGCCGCCTGGGGGGAATGGAGGCGGCGGGCAGCTCTGCCCTGGTAACGGGCGCGGTATCGAGCACCCGGGCCAAACGTTCCAGATACTCATCGGTGAGGGATTCAGCGTCTGAAAAGGGATTGCAGCCTACCAGGCTCAGCGCACACACACCCGGCAACAGCCATGAATACCAGCGGCGCCCGGGCATGAATCACCTCCTATCGTTTGCGCAAAAGCGCATCAACCTCCGAAAATTCCCTGGCCACGACCCGGGCGGTATCCGGCAGTTCGCCTTCTCGTACCAGCCAGGCGGTTTTCAGGCCGGCGTCCTCGGCAGCACGCAGTTCTTCCTCAACATCGGACAGAAACAATACAGTGCCCGCATCAACTCCCAGTTCCGCAAGAATGTTGCGATAGGACTGGGACTCCTTTTTGCCCCCGACGGCCGTGTCAAAATAGCCGGAGAAGAAAACCGTGAAGTCGCCTTCATTGCTGTGGCCGAAGATCAACTTCTGGGCCTTGACGGATCCGGAGGAATATACGAACAGTCTCAGGCCCCGATCATGCCAGCGCTTGAGATAATCCGCGGCATCCGGATAGATATGGCCTTTCAGCTCACCACTATGATAGCCCTGCTCCCAGACCATGCCTTGCAGAGCCTTGAGTGAGCCCTCCTTGCGATCTTCGGCAATCCACCCTTGCAGCACATCAATCAGGCCATCGATATCTTTCGGGTCAGTACCACTGATCTCTGCCACCCGCGCCAGCTGTTCCGCCACCGCCGGCAGGGTGTGGTGGTTGGCCCGGATAAACCCTGGCAGGTGCTCGCTGGCGTAGGGAAACAGGACATCGTGCACGAACGAGATCGAACTGGTGGTGCCCTCAATGTCCGTCAGAATCACTCGAATCATCAGGCCCCTCCCGCCAGGCTCTCATATCGGGGCAGCCGGGAGGCAATATCCTCACCGGTAAAGCTCGCCACCCAGCCTTCCGGGTTGCTGAACAGCCGGATACAGGTGAACTCAGGCTCCGGCCCCATATCAAACCAGTGCCGGGTGCCGTCAGGTACACTGATCAGGTCATTCTTCTCGCACAGCAGTGCGTATACCTGGTCGCCGAAGTGCAGGTAAAACAATCCCTGACCACGAACGAAGAAACGCACTTCATCCTCGCTGTGGGTGTGCTCATCCAGAAACTTCTGACGGAACGCGTCTTTCTGGGGATGATCCGCGGTCAGGCTGACCACGTCGGCGGTCTGAAACCCCCAATCCTGCTTCAGCCGTGCCACTTCGTCGGCATAGGCCTCAAGAATCTCCTCCTGAGTGGCATCGGCCGGCAGATCGCGGGTTGCCCAACGATCGAAATGCACACCGTGGGCACTCAGTTTATTCCGGATGGTGTCCGGGTCTGTTACGACCGTCTGGGCCTGCTCGGGCTGGTTCTGATGAAAAATGCTCAGGGTGGTCATCGGCGTACCCTCATGGTTTCGAGTTCACATTCAAAAAGAAATTCAAACGCTTCAATATGGCGCAGGCAATCGGCCATGGTGCGGCCCCAGGTGTAAAGACCATGGCCGCGGATAAGGTATCCAGGCTGTTCCGGGTGCCGCGCAAACCAGTCCCGGGTTTCCTCAGCCAGTGCCGGAATATCCTGGGTGTTGTCGAACACGGGAACAATCAGCTTACCCTCATGGGTTTGCACGCCATTGAAGGCTTTCTGTAATTCATAGCCTTCCAGCTCCAGTGCCTGCCCCGCCGGGATCAGGCGGCTAAGCACGGTAGCCTTGACCGAGTGGGTATGCAGAACGGCGCCAACCTCGGGATAAAGCTGATAGATCACCGTGTGCAGAAGGGTTTCTGCCGACGAGCGGCAATCGCTTTGCACCGCCTGGCCATGCAGATCCACCACCATGACGTCGCCTGCGCCCAACTGGCCCTTGTGCCGGCCAGATACCGTAATTGCCACATGATCGCCATCGATACGGGCCGAATAATTGCTGCTGGTGGCGGGCGACCAGCCGCGATCGTAGAGAAAGCGGCCGGCCTCGACGATGGATTGAGCGGCGGTGGCGTAGCGGGTTACATCAAACACAGGCATCCTCCGGGTTGGTACGAGCCCTGCCCGGGCGCGAATCTGGCGCCATTATAGAACCACCCCAGCCCGGGTAAAACCGATTCCGCTCAGGCTTTGAGGGGCAGATTGCGCTGTCGTTTTCCGGTCAGCGCATACAAGGCGTTACCCAGGGCCGGAATCACCGGGGGTACGCCAGGTTCACCCACACCGGTGGGCGGCTCATCGCTATCGACAATATCCACCACCATCTCCGGTACCTGATGCATCTGCAGCAGGCGATAATCGTGGAAGTTACTTTGCTGTACCTCGCCGCCGTCCAGGGTAATTTTCCCATTCAGCGCCGCGGTCAGGCCAAAGACAATACCGCCGGTCATCTGATCCTCGACAATTCGCGGGTTCACCACCTGGCCACAGTCAACACTGCACGTCACCTTGTGAACGCGAATCTCGCCCTGCTCAATACCGGCTTCCACCACCTGGGCAACATAGGTACCGAAGCTCTTGAACAGAGCCACTCCCCGCGCCCTGCCCTCTGGCGCCGGCCGGCTCCAGCCCGCCAGCTCGGCAGCCCGCTCCAGAACCCGGCGATGACGGGGCTCGCTCTCCAGCAGTTTCAGCCGGAAACTGACCGGGTCTTCGTTGGCCTGGCTGGCGAGTTCATCCATAAAGGTCTCAACCGCGAAACCATTGTGGGAATAGCCCACGGACCGCCACCAGGTAATCGGCACGCCGGGGTCGGTATGGGTATGCCGAACCCGGACATTGGGTACCGCGTAGGGATAGCCAATGGCGCCCTCAATGGCCGAAATATCTTTCGGGGTCGCGATGCCTTCAACCATCAGGCCAACCCGGCCCAATGTGCTGTACAGGAACTTTGGTGCCCAGGGGTACTGGGCTGGTGCGGCATTCCGGACGTACCAGTCGAGGATCTGCGGCCCAACAATCTGGTGATCCCAGCCCGTCAACTGACCATCCTCCAGGCTGGCCGTCATGCGATGCAACATAGCCGGCCGGAAAAAGCCATGGCGGGTGTCTTCTTCCCGGGACCAGATCAGTTTGACCGGCACCTTCACCCGGTAGGCGACCAGCGCCGCTTCCTCAATGTAGTCCTGGGTCAATCTGCGACCGAAGCCACCGCCCAGAAAGGTGGTGTGGATGGTCACGTCATCCGGAGCAAGATCGGTGTGTCGTGCCGCGGCTATGCGGCCCAGGTCCGGGGCCTGAGTCGGTGCCCAGACTTCCATGCCACCGTCCCGGTACCAGGCGGTCGCATTCATCGGTTCCATGGTGGCATGGGCCAGGTACGGCTGCTCGTATTCAGCCTCCACCAGGGTACCCGTCGTTTCCAGAACGGCCTCGGGATCACCGTCCACCCGTTCGTCCTCGCCGGGATCGTCACTGGCAGTCTGACGGTAGTGTTCAAACACTTCCGGATGGGATAACCCGACGGCCTCGGAAAAATCCCACTCAACCTCTAGCGCTTCCTGTGCCTTGCGGGCTCGCCAGTAGCGATCTGCCACTACGGCCACGCCGCGCTCGGTCACGAAGGCATCAAGCACGCCCGGCATGGCCCGAATCTGATCGCGATTGAAACCAACCACCAATCCGCCATGTCTGGGGCTTCGGGTCATGACCGCGTACACCATATCCGGCAGTTCTACATCTATCCCGTAAACCGCCTGGCCGGTGGACTTGGCCTCGGCATCCAGCCTTCCGGCCTGCTGACCGATGTATTTCCACTGGGAGCGGGGTTTCAGGGGCACATCACCACGGATCACCTCTTTGTCCGCCAACTCCACCAGTTTGCCATAGGGCATGGAATCCAGGCCGTTGGGGTGGCGTACATACCCGCCCTCCGTTTTGCATTGTCCCGGCTCGACCCGCCAAACCCGGGCGGCGGCCATCACCAGCATCAGTCGCGCCGAAGCTCCGGCCTCCCGTAGGGGCTGCCAACTGGAGGCGACACTGGTGCTGCCACCGGTAAGCTGGAGCCCGAACAACGGGTTATGGTACCCGGGAGCAACCGGGGCAAATTCCACGCGAATGGCCTCCGGCGCTACATCCAGCTCCTCCGCTATCAAAGTGGTAAGGCCGGTGTAGGTGCCCTGGCCCATCTCAACCCGATCGAGGGTGAAAATAATGTCGTTGTCCCGGGTGAGTTCCAGCCAGGCGTTCGGTTTCCATTCCCCGGTTTCAGGCTCATAGCCGGTTTGCACGGAGGCACAACCAGGCAGATTCAGCGCCAATAGCAGTCCACCGGAAGCCGAGGTGCTGACCTTCAGGAAATCCCGTCGATTCATCGCCATATTACGCATCCTCCTCGGCCGGCTGGTACTGACCCACACCACCGGCGACGGACTCAACCGCAGCCACAATGCGAGGATAGGTGCCGCAGCGACACAGGTTGCCGGTCATGGCGGTGACGATCTGTTCGCGATCCGGAGAGGGGTTGTTGGCCAGCAGGTGCGCGGCCGTCATGATCTGGCCAGACTGGCAATAACCACACTGGGGCACCCCCTGTTCCACCCAGGCTTTCTGTAACGGATGCAACTCGCCATCAGCGGACAGGCCTTCGATGGTGGTGATTTCGGCACCTTCGGCCATCTCCACCGGTGTAGAGCAGGAACGGGTGGGTTGACCGTTCAGGTGCACAGTGCAGGCGCCACAAAGGCCTGCACCGCAGCCAAACTTGGTCCCTTTCAGCCCCAGTTCATCCCGCAGCACCCATAACAACGGGGTATCGGGCTCGACATCCAGCGAATGCTGGCGACCGTTCACAGTCAGCGTGAAAGCCATTCCATGCTCCTCATCATGTTATTGTTTTGGCAGGTTCGGCGCGTTTTACCGCCACGCCTTTACTTGACGACGTCTTCACCATCCTTGTTTACCCAGATCTTGCGCTCACCGGTTTCCAGCTTGCCGTTGGAATCCCAGACTTCACGGTTCTGGGTGGCACTTTCCACTTTGCCATTGTCGTTCCAGATTACCCGGTCTTTACAGCCGGCCAGTGCCAGAACAGAGATCAGAGCCACAAAAATCAAACGCATCGCAATTCTCCCGATTCAGTGTTTCCGTCGTAGCGAATGAACCAGACGATTCCTTATCTGGAACCATGGATTTCCCGATTATGCTGCTTTTCCCGATCGTTTTTCCTGACCATTACGTAAACCGCGCCGGTGCCACCGTGGTGTTTCTTTGCCGAATGGAAGGCCAGAACGTTATCCAGCTCCGGCAACCACTTCGCCAGGTAGCTTTTGAGCTGGGCGATGCCATCGGGATTGCGTTCGCCCTTGCCGTGCAGGATGATCACCGAGCGCAAACCGTAATGTACGCAATCGTTGATAAAACCGAACACTTCCCGGCGGGCTTCTTCCACCGTCATGCGATGCAGATCCAGCCGGGCCTCGATCGGGTACTGACCAAGACGCAGCTTGCGGAAAACCCCGTGCTGAACGCCTGGGCGTTGCCAGCTGAGAATGTCGTGTGCCGTTAGCGGCTCTACCATATCGGATGTCAGCGGGTTCAGGTCTCGCACCGTTTTTTCAACCGCCGCCCTCTGGCGTTCAAGGTGCCCGGGCGTCAGCTCCTTGGGCACCGATACCTCGGCCCGATTGGGTTTGCGTATCCGCTGCACATCCTTCATTTCTTCGAGGAAGGCAAGGCGTTCATCTTTACTGGTCATGACACTAACTGATTCCGGTTTGACGAGTATCAGAACTCTATCACCGCGCCGGTCTACCATAAAGAAAAGCTCTGCGACGAAAATCGTAGAGCCCCTCCGGGTTCCGCTGAACTACACTGCAAGCGGAGAATAATAATGATGGAGCTCCCCTGTACCTGGCTCCCAAGCTTACGGATCACGATATGGCCGCAGCAAATCAGGACACTACCCGCCCCCAGAACACCCGAGCGATTATGTCATTCCTGAGGGAACATGCCCCGTTCTCCAGCATGGACGACACCCATCTGGCCCATTTTGCCGAGCATGCGACCCTGAGGTTTTACGCCGATGGCGACGAAGTACTCTCGCCCGACGATGGAGTGGTCAAGCGGTTTTATGTGGTCAAGCAGGGACGTATCCGGGGTGAGCGCCACAATGAAAAAGAAGACCGGGCAGAAACCACCTTTGAAATCAGCCAGGGCGAGTGCTTTCCGCTCGCGGCACTGATTGGCGAGCGCCCAACCCGAACCCTGCACAGGGCTTCCGGCGACACATTCTGCCTAAGTATCGAACAGAAAGCCTTCATCACCCTGTTTTCCGAGAGCGAACCCTTTCGCGATTTCTGCTTGCGGGGCGTAAGCAGCCTGCTGGATCAGGTCAATCAGCGTATCCAGTCCAAGGCCATGGCTTCCATTGGCTCCAGCAACAGCCTGGACACCCCCCTGGAGCGCTACGCGCTGCGCAACCCGATTGTCTGCTCACCGGATCTGCCGGTTCGCAAGGCCGTAGCCCGAATGCACGAAAATAACGTGGGCAGCATCATCATCACCGATGACAACCGCCATCCCACCGGCATTTTCACGCTGCGCGACCTGCGCACCATGATTGCTGAGGAAAAAGGCCCCCTCGACACGCCCATTCGTCAGGTGATGACGGGCAATCCCTGTCGCCTGCCCGCCACGGCAGACGCCTTTGAGGCGGCGATGCTGATGGCGGAACACCATTTTGCCCATCTGTGTGTGGTCGACGAAGAGGACCGCCTGATTGGCGTGGTATCCGAGCGGGATCTGTTCTCCCTGCAGCGAGTGGATCTGGTCAACCTGGCTCGAACCATCGGCACAGCCACCCACTTGCGCACTCTGGTCAGCCTTCGCTCCGATGTCTCGAGGCTGGTCGATGCCATGCTGGCCCACGGCGCGGATTCCGGGCAGGTCGTGAAGATCATTACCACCCTGAACGATGTCACCGTGCGCAGGGTACTCGAACTCAACCTCAAGAAGAACGACCCCGGCATTCCGTTTACCTGGCTTACCTTCGGCAGTGAGGGCCGCCAGGAGCAGACCCTGCTTACCGACCAGGACAACGGCATTCTGTTCGAGACGCCAGAGGGCATGACCGAAGACCAGGTGCGTGAAAAACTGCTGCCCTTTGCCCGCAAGGTCAACGATGAACTGGCGGAGTGCGGATTTACCCTGTGCAAAGGCAACATCATGGCCAGCAATCCCAAACTCTGCCTGAGTGACCGGGAATGGGACGACTGGTTTATCCGCTTTATTGATGCTTCTACCCCGCAGAACCTGGTCTACTCATCCATATTCCTGGACATGAGAGCGGTCTTTGGCCCGACTGAGCCGCTCCATCGCCTGCTGGAGAAGGTGCTTCAACGCATCCGCAAGAACGCTCTGTTCCAGAAAATGCTCGCCGGCAACGCCCTGCAGCGAAAACCGCCCCTGACCATGTTCCGGAACTTCCGCTATCTGAACGACGAGAAGAAGCACTCGCTGGACCTTAAACGTCAGGGGCTGGCACCTTTTGTGGAATCCGTGCGGGTGTTCGCGCTGGCTCACGGGGTGGCAGCCGCCAATACCCTGGAGCGAATTGACGCCCTGGCCAGAAAGGACATCTTTGACGCCAAGGATGCCAACGCCTGGAAGGAAGCCTACAGTCTGATTCAGGCCATCCGCATGCGCGCTCATCAGGAAATGCTCGACCGGGGGGAGGAACTGACCAATTACATCGATCCGGACGATCTGAATCCTCTGGACCGGCGCATACTTCGCGAGTCTTTCCGCCAGGCCCAGCGGCTCCAGCAGAAACTCGAAGTTACGTATCAACTATAGGCCCGCACACAGATCATGCTGGAACACATCAAACAGTGGCTGGCCAGAAGGCGCGGCGGAACAGTCGGCGATCACGATGCCGCCAATCTGCCCAGCCCGAAAACGGTTGGCGACCAGCCCTTGTCCCGGAGCCGGCTGATTGTCCTTGACCTTGAGACCACCGGCCTGAACGCGTCCAAAGATGAAGTGATTGCCATCGGAGCGGTTGCCATCGAAGGTGGTGTCATCCACCTGAATGACCAGTTTGACCTGATTCTGCGTCGCCCTGAACTGGACATCCGGGAAACCGTGCTGATCCATGGCATCGGCCCAGAAGCCCTGACTCAGGGCTACGAAACCCAGGATGCACTACTCTACCTTCTGGAATGGATGAACGGGGATCCGATTCTTGCCTACCACTCCGCCTTCGACCAGAAGTTCCTCGAAAAGACGCTGAAAAGCCAGTTGGGCTACACCCTGCCCCACGTCTGGATGGATGTTGCCGAGCTGATGCCAGCGTTCTTCCCGAAAGCAACGATCAAAGGGCGCGGTCTGGACGACTGGGCGGATGTATTCGGTCTGGAAATCAGTGAACGGCATCACGCCGCAGCCGATGCGCTGGTGACCGCAGAACTGGCGCTGATTGCTCTCAATAAAGCCCGGAAAAACGACGTCAAAACTCTCAAAGAACTCAGTGAAAAGCTGCATTATCAACGCCGTTTACAGCATATGCACCGCTATTAGCGGAACAGAATCTACCGGCCATGTCCTTGACCAAATACAAGGCAAGTTACTGAGAGTTAGACCATTTGCCAATATCCATAAATCCATTGACGGGTAAAGTCGGAGGAGACAACAAGTCGGAGAAGTACTACATGAATAATAAATTCTCTATCCGCAACACCTCACCAAAAAAACACCCAATCTCCACAACAACAATACAGGAGTGATTGTATGTCAGGTCATAGCTACGACGCTGAAAACTACTGGAAGGCGAATCTACGCCTGATATTCGGGAGCCTGATTATCTGGGCCCTGGTATCTTACGGCTTCGCTATTCTGTTACGCCCGATGCTGGCGGGAATCCCCGTAGGCGGCACCGATCTGGGCTTCTGGTTCGCCCAGCAAGGCTCAATTCTTACCTTCATTGCCCTGATTTTCTTCTATGCCTGGCGCATGAACAAAATCGACGAGCAATTCGGCGTACACGAGGAGTAAGAACCCATGAGCCAGTTTGCAATTAACCTGATCTTCGTGGGGGGTTCGTTCCTCCTCTACATCCTGATTGCTATCTGGGCGAAAGCCGGAAGCACCAGTGATTTCTACGTTGCCGGCGGCGGCGTTCACCCGGTCACCAACGGTATGGCGATCGGTGCCGACTGGATGTCTGCAGCGTCTTTCATTTCCATGGCGGGCCTGATTGCCGCCGGTGGTTATGCCAACTCCACCTTCCTGATGGGCTGGACCGGTGGTTACGTGCTGCTGGCCATGCTGCTGGCCCCTTACCTGCGTAAGTTCGGCAAGTTCACGGTGCCCGAGTTTATCGGCGACCGTTACTACAGCGCTAACGCCCGCCTGGTGGCGGTTATCTGTCTGATTGTGGCTTCCGTCACCTATGTAATCGGCCAGATGGCTGGCGCTGGTGTGGCCTTCTCCCGCTTCTTGGAAGTGGATGCCACTACCGGTCTGATCATTGCCTCTGTGGTTGTTTTCATCTACGCCGTACTCGGCGGTATGAAAGGCATCACCTATACCCAGGTTGCCCAGTACTGCGTACTGATCATCGCTTACACCATTCCGGCTGTGTTCATCTCCCTGCAGCTGACCGGCAATCCGATTCCGGGACTGGGTATGTTCTCTACCCATACCGACTCTGGCTTGCCACTGCTGGACAAGCTGAACCAGGTGGTGACTGACCTCGGCTTCCGGGAATACACCGCGGATGTGGACAACAAACTGAACATGGTTCTGTTCACCCTGTCCCTGATGATTGGTACTGCCGGTCTGCCGCACGTAATCATCCGTTTCTTCACCGTTCCCAAGGTTGCTGACGCACGCTGGTCCGGCGGCTGGGCACTGGTCTTCATCGCCCTGCTGTACCTGACTGCTCCTGCGGTTGCTTCCATGGCTCGTCTGAACCTGATGACCACCATCTATCCAGAAGGTACCCAGGCTCAGCCCATCGAGTACGATGAGCGTCCGAGCTGGATCCAGACCTGGGAGCAGACTGGCCTGATCACCTACGAGGACAAGAACAACGACGGCCGCATCCAGATTTACAACGACAAAAACCCTGACTTTGCAGCGACCGCTTCCGAGCGCGGCTGGGAAGGCAACGAGATGGTTGTTAACAACGACATCCTGGTACTGGCCAACCCCGAAATCGCCAACCTGCCAGGCTGGGTCATTGGCCTGATCGCAGCCGGTGGTCTTGCAGCCGCGCTGTCGACAGCCGCCGGCCTGCTGCTGGCGATTTCCTCGGCGGTGAGTCACGACCTTATCAAGGGACGATTCAACCCCAGTATCAGTGATAAGGGCGAACTGATGGCTGCCCGGATATCCATGGCCGTTGCCATTGTGGTCGCCACCTATCTCGGTGCGAACCCGCCAGGGTTCGCGGCTCAGGTGGTTGCCCTTGCCTTCGGTATTGCGGCTGCCTCGCTGTTCCCGGCACTGATGATGGGTATCTTCTCCAAACGCGTAAACAACGTGGGCGCGACTCTGGGCATGCTGTCCGGCCTGATCTTCACTCTGGTGTACATCTTCGTGTACAAAGGCTGGTTCTTCATCCCGGGCACCAACAATCTGGCAGACACTCCCGAGAACTGGGTGCTGGGTATTTCCCCGCTGTCTATCGGTGCCATTGGTGCGATCGTCAACTTTGCGGTAGCCTTCGGAGTATCCAAGGTGACTGCAGAGCCGCCCGTTGAAATTCAGGAACTGGTTGAAAGCGTCCGCTACCCGCGTGGTGCCGGTACTGCCCAGGATCACTGAAGCGAAAGACAATCTGATTCATCGCACCTGATGACAGGTTGAAACCGAACGGGCTTCCTCAGTGAGGGAGCCCGTTCTTTTTTGAGGAAACCGTTGTATGTTCTGGACTTTTGTAGCCACCGTTTTTTGCGGTCTTGGTGCCGCTGGCATCGCCATGGGTATTCGCGCGGCCACCGCCAAAAAAGCCCCGAAGTGGCTGATTCCGGTCTTTGCCGGTGCGGGCATGCTGGGATATCTGATCTATGGAGAATACACCTGGTATGACCACAAACGAGCCATGCTGCCGGATGAAGCTGTGGTTGTGGCCACCGAACAGGAGAGAATTTTCTTTCGCCCCTGGACCTTTGTGTTTCCCTACGTGACCTCATTCTCTGCGGTCGACAAGGAAAGTATCAGCCGTGATACCGGTGATCAGAACATTGTTCGCTTCACCCTTTATCGTTTCGAGCAGACGGTCACCGATGCGGTTTCGCACCGGATTCATCTCATTAACTGTGGCAGCCGGGAGCTGGTACCACTGGGTTCCGACGGGGCGCCGAGAGTAGATAACATGAAGTTGCTGGAGAGCGACGATCCACTCTATACCATCATTTGCAGAAGCTGAGACCACAGGAGCGGATAACAAGACCCCATGATTAGCGCCTGGCTGCTTGTCCTTATATCGATCACTTACATTTCACTGCTGTTCCTGATCGCCTGGGCAGGTGACCGGCACCCGGGGCTCTACAAGCGCCGTCTGGCCAGAACCCATATTTACGGTTTGTCCCTGGCCGTCTATTTCACGTCATGGACCTTCTATGGCGCAGTTGGTCGGGCCACCCAGGAAGGTCTGGCATTTCTCCCCATCTACCTGGGCCCGTTACTGGTATTCATTTTCTTTGCGCCGCTGCTCCGGCGCATCATCTACATCAGTAAACGCAACAACAGCACCTCCATTGCCGACTTTATTGCCTCGCGTTACGGCAAATCCCAGGTGCTGGCGGCCATGGTGGCCATCTTTGCCCTGATCGGCAGCGTTCCCTACATTGCCCTTCAGCTCAAAGCCATTGCCCTGGGGTTTAATGTCCTCTCGGGCACCGGTGACAGTTATCAGGAATTGAGTACAGCGGCCTGGAACGACTCTGCCTGGTACATCACCCTGGCTCTGGCGGTCTTTACCGTGCTGTTCGGAACCCGGCACCTGGAGTCCACAGAACATCATCGGGGCATGATCCAGGCCGTTGCCTTTGAATCACTGATCAAACTCATCGCCTTCGTGGCCGTGGGTCTCTTTGTTGGCTACGGACTGTACGATGGCTTCGGAGACCTGTTCACCCGTGTTCGTGAAGCGGACTTGATGGGCACGCTCACCACCTCATCGCTGGAAGCCCCCGCTTTCTTCACCCAGACCCTGGTTGCCATGCTGGCCATCATCTGCCTGCCACGGCAATTTCATGTCATGGTGGTGGAGAACACCGATCACCGGGATTTTGAGGTCGCTCGCTGGGCGATGCCGATCTATCTGATCATCGCCAGCGCATTCGTCATTCCCATTGCCGCCGCCGGACTGTTGAGCACTCACCTGGCAGGAAGCGATCCGGATATCGTCATCCTGCAACTGCCGATCATGGCAGGGGAACACTGGCTTGCCGTGCTGGCGTTTCTTGGCGGTGGATCAGCAGCGGCTGCCATGGTGATTGTCTGTTCCGTAGCCATTGCCACTATGGTGAGCAATGAAATCATCATGCCGGGCCTGCTCAAATTCTTCCGCCCGGGCATGAACCGACGAACCGATCTCAGCTTCCTGCTACTGACGATCCGGCGCGTGGCCATCTTTGTGGTACTGCTGACCGCCTACGGCTTCTACCGCATGGCCGGCGAAGATTACAGCCTGACGGCGTTCGGGTTACTGTCCTTTGCCGCAGCAGCCCAGTTTGGCCCGGCACTGGTGGGGGGGATTCTGTGGCGCCAGGGTAACTTTGCCGGTGCGGCCTGGGGCCTGGGGCTGGGCTTCCTGATGTGGTGTTACACCTTGCTGTTGCCCGCACTGGTGTCCACGGGTTGGTTTGCAGATACTCTGATCGAACACGGCCTGTTTGGTTGGAACTGGACTCGCCCAACAGCCCTGTTCGGTTCCGATCTGGACCAGACTAGCCATGGCATTCTGTGGAGTCTGGGGGTAAACACCGGCGCCTATATTCTGCTCTCCCTGATTACCCGGCAACGTATTCGCGAGAAGATTCAGATTGCCGCCTTCTTCCACGACGCCCAACCCAAAGCCGAGAATGCCCAGCATCAGAGCTGGCAGGGCGAGATTCTCACTTCCGACCTGCAAGCCCTGACCGATCGGTTCATGGGGGAAGAACGCTCCGAAAGTATCTTCAGGAACTACGAGCGACGTAATGCCATCCGACTCTACCCCCAGCGACCGGCTTCCACCCATCTGATGAAGTACATAGAGCGCCAGCTGGCATCGGTGATTGGTGCCTCCACGGCGCGCGTGGTTCTGGAGTCCACCCTGACTGGCCGCGATATGCAGATCGAGGATGTGGTCAGCATTGTCGATGAAGCCTCCCAGGCCATGACCTTCAGCCGGGAATTGCTGCAATCCGCCATCGAGAACATCAGCCTGGGCGTGTCCGTGGTCAACCATCAGCAACAACTTGTGGTCTGGAACCATCGCTATCTTGAACTGTTCAACTATCCCAAGGGGTTTGTGCGGGTTGGCCGGCCGGTTGAAGACCTGATGCGCTACAACCTCACCAACGCCAACCTGTCTGCCCGGCGAATTGACGACATCGTCGAGAACCGCTGCAACAGCATGCGCGAAGGCAAACCCATGTCTTACGAGCGTCAGCGGCCCGATGGCACGGTCGTCCGGGTGGATGGCAGTCCGATTCCCGGCGGCGGCTATGTCACCACGTTCCAGGACATTACCGCCATGCGCAGGACCGAGCAGGCCCTGAAGGAAACCAACATCTATCTGGAACAAAGGGTCCGGGAGCGCACCCAGGAACTGCAGGTGATCAATGAGCAGATGCTCAAGGCCAAGTCGGTGGCTGAACAGGCGAACCAGAGTAAAACCCGCTTCCTTGCCTCTGCCAGCCACGACCTGCTGCAACCGCTGAACGCAGCAAGGCTCTTTACCTCCGCGTTGTCCGGAAAAGTGAGCGAGGGCGAAACCCGGGATCTGGTAGACCACATCGACAGTTCGCTGGGTGCAGCTGAGGAGATCATCAGTACCCTGCTGGACATCTCAAAACTCGATGCCGGGGCTCTCGAGCCGGACATCGGCGTGTTCCCGGTCAACGATCTGCTTCGGCATCTGGCCACCGAGTTTTCAGCCATCGCCAAGGATCAGGGGCTGGAACTGCATGTGGTCCCCAGTACCGCCTGGGTCCGTTCCGATGCGAAACTTCTGCGCCGGGTGGTACAGAACTTCCTTTCCAATGCCATCCGCTACACCGCAAGCGGCAAGATTCTGATGGGCTGCCGACGCCTGAAAGGCTATCTGCGCATTGAAGTCTGGGATACCGGACCGGGTATGTCGGATGACCAGCTCAATCACATCTTCGAGGAGTTCCGCCGATTCCAGCATGGTCGCGACAAGAAGGGGCTGGGGCTTGGCCTGGCCATTGTTGATCGTATCAGCGGCATGCTTAATCACCCGGTAACCGTACACTCCATCCAGGGCAAAGGCAGCGTATTCGGGATCACGGTTCCGGTCGCCCCGGCCGATCAAAGCCGACTGGATGCCCAGAAGAGTGGCAGCAGTTCAAGAAGGGTCTCCAATCTTGGTGGCCTGCACGTTCTGTGCATCGACAATGATGCAGCGATTCTGCAGGGCATGGTCGCACTGCTGGGTAACTGGCAGTGTGATGTCACTGCCGCCGAAAGCCTGGACGATGCCCTTACCAAACTGGACGGACGCCGGCCCGATATTATACTTGCTGATTATCAGCTGGATGATAACCGCAATGGACTGGATGCCATGGACAGCATCAGGGAACATCTGGGTAGCGATATTCCCGGCATCCTGATTACCGGCTATATGGCGCCGGAGGTACGTGACGACGCAGGCAACCGGGGTTATCAGGTACTTTACAAACCAGTAAAGCCTGCAGCCCTGCGAGCGCTCGTAAACAAACTACTTAAACAGAAGCGGCCATGAATCCATCCGACCGGAAAGAGGCAGTAAATCCGTTTGGCAAGCTTACCTTTCTTGTTGTCGACGATTTCGAGAACTTTCGGCTATCCATGCGGCAGATGCTTCGCAGTTGTGGTGCCGACAAGATTGAGCTGGTTGCCCACGCCACGCCCGCCATCCAGTACTGTACCTGGAACCATGTGGATGTCGTCCTGTGCGACTACAACCTGGGAGAGGGCAAAAATGGCCAGCACGTGCTGGAAGAGCTGAGGCACAAGAAACTCCTCAAACGCTCATCGCTGTTCCTGATGGTAACCGCGGAAACCTCCAAGGAAATGGTCATGGGGGCACGGGAATATCAGCCTGACGGCTATCTGACAAAGCCCATTAACCGTGCCATGCTGGAGCAACGTCTGGGCAGCCTGATCAAACAGCGCAATGCCCTGCTCCCCATCACCCGGGAGATCGACCGGGAAAACTACCCGGAAGCCATCAGTCTTTGCCTGCAAACCCTGCCCAAACAGCCCCGCTACAAAACCTGGCTGATGAAGACCCTCGGGGAACTCTACTTCATGGTCGGCGACCTGGCCCACGCCCAGAAGGTCTACGATGATGTTCTGAATCAGCGGGAGCTGTCCTGGGCCCGGCTAGGCCGGTGTAAGGTGTTGCTCGCCAACCGGAACTTTGATCAGGCGGTCGACGGCCTCAAGGCTCTGATTGAAAAACACCCGGACTATATGGAAGCCTACGACCTGCTGGCCGAAGGCCTTGAGAAACAGGGACGATCGGCCCAGGCCCAGCAGATTCTTGAGAAAGCGGCTGAACATTCGCCCAACGCCCTGCTCCGCCAGAAGCACCTCGCTGAACTGGCCGGCGCAAACCAGGATATTGACACTGCCTCCCAGGCATGGCGACAGACGGTATCTCTGGGTACCTATTCCATCCACGACAATGCAGAGCATTACCTGTCGCTCGCCCAGAGCCTCTCCGATCTGAGTGAGGGAGACCTGGACGAGGAAGGCGCGGCACGTTCAGCAGAAGCCCTCTCTGTGCTTACAAAAATGGAGAAACGGTTCGACAACGATGAAACCATAGGACTCAAAAGTCGCATCGTGCAGTGTCGCCTCCATGCCGGCCAGGGTCGCCACCGGGAGGCGGAGAAGATTCTCGCCTCGGTGAGCTCCGAGCTCGAAAGCCTGGAGGAACTCCCGGCCGATATGGGGCTGGATTTTGCAAAAACCCTGTTCCGGATGGGCCGGGAAGATCAGGCCAAGAAAATCCTCGGTGATCTGGCCTCACGATTTGATAACGACCCGGATACCTTGCAGAAGATTGAAAACCTCCTGGACGAGCCCGTTGGCTTCCGTCAGAAACTGGAAGCACGGAGTATGAACCGGGATGGCATCAAAGCGTTTGAGGCAGGTGATCTTGACGCTGCGGTGGAAGCCTTCAACAAAGCCCTGACAATCGTTCCGGACCATGCCGCCCTGAACCTCAACCTGGTTCAGGTGTTGATGAAGCAATATGACCAGAACCCGGAACCTGCGTTGCTGGCTGCATGCCAACAGCGCCTGGATCGTTTGAGCAAGCTGCCAGAGCAGCATCGTCAGCACCGTCGATATCTGGCCCTCACCCGAAAACTGAAAGGACTGACCGCATGACCGACCCAAACATCGACTTTTCGATGGTGCTGGCCTCTGCCGTGCACGACATGAAAAATTCTCTCGGCATGTTACTGAACAGCCTCGACGAACTTCGTGGTGAACATGAGCAATCCCTTGCTGGCTCCGACAAATTCAACATGCTCCAGTACGAAGCCGAGCGTATGCATAACGATCTGGTTCAGTTACTGGGTATCTATCGCCTGGGAGAAAACAATCTCTCTGCCCACATTGACGAGCATTTTGTGCCGGATTTCCTGGAGGAGCACCTCGCCAGGCATATCCCTTTGTTGCAGGGACTCGGGCTCAAATATTCAATTGCCGCAGATGACATCAATGGTTTTTTCGACGAGGACCTGTTGACCGGCGTACTCAACAACACCATCAACAACGCCATCCGTTATACCAAAAGCCAGATACGGCTTATTGCGCGCGAAGAAGACGGTTATCTGGTGCTGGGGGTTGAAGATGATGGCCAGGGCTACCCGGAAAGCATGCAACATACTGGTACCCTGAGTTTCAAGTCGCTGGACTTCAATACCGGCAGTACCAGCCTGGGGCTGTTCTTCGCCTCGTCTGTGGCCGCACTGCATAGCGAAGGCGAGCGAACCGGCTCCATCAAACTGCACAACGGCGGCAGCCTGGGTGGAGGTGTATTCGAAATCTGGCTGCCCTGACGCAAAAATGAAATGGGAGTCTCAAAAACGGAACCCGGGCCCGCCAACCCACTGCATATTTTCTGAGCTGCACTTATAGTGCCCGAGTCTTTCGGACTGATTCATCACGGCGTAACAACGTCTGTCACTTCCAGGGAGGAGCTCTCTCATGCCGCGAGGGCACGCACTGATCATCGAAGACTCGTCAACGGCCCGTATTCTGCTGTCCCGGCTGCTTGAACGGGCGGATATCTCCACCAAAGGGGTTGCCACTGCGGAGCAGGCCTTTCCCCTGCTTCAGCAGGAACATTTCGACCTTATCTTCCTTGATCATCTCCTCCCGGGCATGAATGGCTTTCAGGCACTGGAGAGACTCAAGCAACAGCCGGAGACCCGGGACATCCCGGTATTCATGTATACCTCCCAGAACGCAGAGCGTTACCTACAGGAAGCCAGAGCCCTCGGTGCTGCCGGTGTCATTCGCAAGCAGGTTGACCGGGACCAGCTGATGCGAACTCTGGATATCATTCTGTCTAACGTGCCTGATCAGGAACAAAGTGAAGCCATCCGCCTGGCCGTTGAGGAAGGAGGACATCACGGGTTGGAAGCAACGGAACAGAACTCCCGGGGCATGACCGGGCGCCTGTCCACGCTGGAAATTGCCTATGAAGAGCTGGAGGAAGAAATCCGTGAGTTGCGCGCTGCCTTTACCGAATGTCAGCTACAACAGGTTCAGAAGTTAGACCAGCAACGACGGCAAATGCGCTGGCTGGGCGGCTTATCCATTGCGGGTTTGGTGGCACTGGTTTGGCTTGTCACATGGCAGGGAGGGGTTCTTGACGACTATATTGCGCGCACCGATGAACAATTCAGTTTACTGCATAGCATTGTTGGCGGCGTTATTGAATTAATCGGTCGATAGTGACCATAAAGGCAGAAATAAAAAAGCCCCGGCAGCAATTGCTGTCGGGGCTGTTTTATTTAGGAGCCTGACGATGACCTACTCTCACATGGGCAACGCCACACTACCATCGGCGCAGGTCTGTTTCACTTCTGAGTTCGGGATGGGATCAGGTGGTTCCAGACCGCTATGGTCGTCAGGCAAAACGGTTGATCACTGGGGGACGAGATGGAACTGAGTGATGTTGATTTCGTTGCGTCATCCGCAATTGTCTTGGGTGTTATATAGTCAAGCCGCACGAGCAATTAGTACCGGTTAGCTCAACGCCTCGCAGCGCTTACACACCCGGCCTATCAACGTCCTGGTCTTGAACGGCTCTTCAGGAGGCTCGAGGCCTCGGGGAGATCTCATCTTGGAAGGGGCTTCCCGCTTAGATGCTTTCAGCGGTTATCCTGTCCGAACATAGCTACCGGGCAATGCCACTGGCGTGACAACCCGAACACCAGAGGTTCGTCCACTCCGGTCCTCTCGTACTAGGAGCAGCTTTCCTCAAATCTCCAACGTCCACGGCAGATAGGGACCGAACTGTCTCACGACGTTCTAAACCCAGCTCGCGTACCACTTTAAATGGCGAACAGCCATACCCTTGGGACCGGCTTCAGCCCCAGGATGTGATGAGCCGACATCGAGGTGCCAAACACCGCCGTCGATGTGAACTCTTGGGCGGTATCAGCCTGTTATCCCCGGAGTACCTTTTATCCGTTGAGCGATGGCCCTTCCATACAGAACCACCGGATCACTATGACCTACTTTCGTACCTGCTCGACGTGTCTGTCTCGCAGTCAAGCGGGCTTGTGCCATTACACTAACCGCACGATGTCCGACCGTGCTTAGCCCACCTTTGTGCTCCTCCGTTACGCTTTGGGAGGAGACCGCCCCAGTCAAACTACCCACCACACAGTGTCCTCAACCCCGATAAGGGGCCAGAGTTAGAACCTCAAACATGCCAGGCTGGTATTTCAAGGTTGGCTCCACCGGAACTGGCGTCCCGGTTTCAAAGCCTCCCAGCTATCCTACACAAGCATGCTCAAAGTTCACTGTGAAGCTATAGTAAAGGTTCACGGGGTCTTTCCGTCTAGCCGCGGATACACCGCATCTTCACGGCGATTTCAATTTCACTGAGTCTCGGGTAGAGACAGCGCCCCCATCGTTACGCCATTCGTGCAGGTCGGAACTTACCCGACAAGGAATTTCGCTACCTTAGGACCGTTATAGTTACGGCCGCCGTTTACCGGGGCTTCGATCAAGAGCTTCGCACGAATGCTAACCCCATCAATTAACCTTCCGGCACCGGGCAGGCGTCACACCCTATACGTCCACTTTCGTGTTTGCAGAGTGCTGTGTTTTTAATAAACAGTCGCAGGGGCCTGGTATCTTCGACCGGCTTCCGCTCCACCCGCAGGGGTTTCACGTACACACCGGCGTGCCTTCTCCCGAAGTTACGGCACCATTTTGCCTAGTTCCTTTACCCGAGTTCTCTCAAGCGCCTTGGTATTCTCTACCTGACCACCTGTGTCGGTTTGGGGTACGGTCTCGAATAGCCTGAAGCTTAGAAGATTTTCCTGGAAGCAGGGCATCAATGACTTCGCGCCCTTGGGCACTCGTCGTCGCGTCTCGGGATTGTGGACCCGGATTTGCCTAAGTCCACTCCCTACATGCTTAAACCGGGGCAACCGTCGCCCGGCTCACCTAGCCTTCTCCGTCTCTCCATCGCAGCTATCCAAGGTACGGGAATATTAACCCGTTTCCCATCGACTACACCTTTCGGTCTCGCCTTAGGGGCCGACTCACCCTGCGCCGATTAGCGTTGCGCAGGAACCCTTGGTCTTCCGGCGTGCGGGTTTTTCACCCGCATTGTCGTTACTCATGTCAGCATTCGCACTTCTGATACCTCCAGCATGCTTCTCAACACACCTTCGCAGGCTTACAGAACGCTCCCCTACCCCGCATACAAAGTATGCAGCCGCAGCTTCGGTGACCAGTTTGAGCCCCGTTACATCTTCCGCGCAGGCCGACTCGACTAGTGAGCTATTACGCTTTCTTTAAAGGGTGGCTGCTTCTAAGCCAACCTCCTAGCTGTCTGAGCCTTCCCACATCGTTTCCCACTTAACTGGTACTTTGGGACCTTAGCTGGCGGTCTGGGTTGTTTCCCTCTTCACGACGGACGTTAGCACCCGCCGTGTGTCTCCCGGATAGTACTCACAGGTATTCGGAGTTTGCATGGGGTTGGTAAGTCGAGATGACCCCCTAGCCCAAACAGTGCTCTACCCCCTGTGGTATTCGTCCGAGGCGCTACCTAAATAGCTTTCGGGGAGAACCAGCTATCTCCGGGCTTGATTAGCCTTTCACTCCGATCCACAAGTCATCCCCTGGCTTTTCAACGACAGTGGGTTCGGTCCTCCAGTGCCTGTTACGGCACCTTCAACCTGCTCATGGATAGATCGCCCGGTTTCGGGTCTATGCCCAGCGACTAATTCGCCCTATTCAGACTCGGTTTCCCTACGGCTCCCCTAAACGGTTAACCTCGCCACTGAACATAAGTCGCTGACCCATTATACAAAAGGTACGCCGTCACAGAACAAGTCTGCTCCGACTGCTTGTACGCATACGGTTTCAGGGTCTATTTCACTCCCCTCACAGGGGTTCTTTTCGCCTTTCCCTCACGGTACTGGTTCACTATCGGTCAGTCAGGAGTATTTAGCCTTGGAGGATGGTCCCCCCATGTTCAGTCAACGTTTCTCGTGCGCCGACCTACTCGATTTCACTGAACTCAGGTTTCGGATACGGGGCTATCACCCACTATGGCGGCACTTTCCAGAGCCTTCTCCTACCAGTTGTTCAGCTTAAGGGCTGGTCCCCGTTCGCTCGCCGCTACTTAGGGAATCTCGGTTGATTTCTTTTCCTCAGGGTACTTAGATGTTTCAGTTCCCCTGGTTCGCCTCTTACACCTATGGATTCAGTGTAAGATACCAACCCGAAGGTTGGTGGGTTTCCCCATTCAGAGATGTCCGGATCACAGCTCGTTTGCCAGCTCCCCGAACCTTATCGCAGGCTTCCACGTCTTTCATCGCCTCTGACTGCCAAGGCATCCACCGTATGCGCTTAGTTGCTTGACTATATAACCCCAAGACAACTGATCACGAATCCACACTCTTCACCAGGCAAGCCTGTTTCCGAGGCATCTTCGAGACAGCCACTTGAAGCAATAGAACAACCACTTCAACGACAACACCGGATAACGCTTGAAATCGCTATCACTTTGAACATTTTCTCTCGGAGATAATGAGAGAAAAATATTCGTGTTCTATCTCGTCCAATTTGTTAAAGAGCAAATCTGACCCAGTGATCAGAAAGAAGGGCTTCGAACTTTCATCAAGTTGAAACACTTGTTTCTGCACACTGCTAACCGAAGTTAGTCAGTAAAGTTTGGTGGAGCTAGGCAGGATCGAACTGCCGACCTCCTGCGTGCAAGGCAGGCGCTCTCCCAGCTGAGCTATAGCCCCAAGAAGCTATCTACAAGAATTATTCAGATCAAGGCATCGAATGGCGCCGCATAGCCTGCTATGCAAGTCATTCGATAACGCCGAGCTGGATAATTCTGGTGGGTCTGGGTGGACTTGAACCACCGACCTCACCCTTATCAGGGGTGCGCTCTAACCACCTGAGCTACAGACCCGGTTTTGCTTGTCTTCGAACCGTCTGGACTGCGTTGCAGCTCTCGCTCAATCGGTCACGTACGTGTGTACGCTCCCTCTTTCACTCAACCTGCGCCTTGCCAGCCGCTCCGAATCCGGCGCCAAACCCCGAGACTGACTCAGTGTTTGTGGCAAACCGATATCGGGCCTGCATAGACCCTTTTGCTCTCTTTATTAGCCAACCAAGTAATTCGTGTGGACTCTGACCGAAGCATTCGGCTTCGTTTAAGGAGGTGATCCAGCCGCAGGTTCCCCTACGGCTACCTTGTTACGACTTCACCCCAGTCATGAACCACACCGTGGTAATCGTCCTCCCGAAGGTTAGACTAACTACTTCTGGTGCAATCCACTCCCATGGTGTGACGGGCGGTGTGTACAAGGCCCGGGAACGTATTCACCGCGACATTCTGATTCGCGATTACTAGCGATTCCGACTTCACGGAGTCGAGTTGCAGACTCCGATCCGGACTACGACGCGTTTTAAGGGATTGGCTCACTCTCGCGAGTTGGCAGCCCTCTGTACGCGCCATTGTAGCACGTGTGTAGCCCTGGCCGTAAGGGCCATGATGACCTGACGTCATCCCCACCTTCCTCCGGTTTGTCACCGGCAGTCTCCCTGGAGTTCTCAGCATTACCTGCTAGCAACCAGGGATAGGGGTTGCGCTCGTTACGGGACTTAACCCAACATCTCACGACACGAGCTGACGACGGCCATGCAGCACCTGTCTCAGAGTTCCCGAAGGCACCAATCCATCTCTGGAAAGTTCTCTGGATGTCAAGGCCAGGTAAGGTTCTTCGCGTTGCGTCGAATTAAACCACATGCTCCACCGCTTGTGCGGGCCCCCGTCAATTCATTTGAGTTTTAACCTTGCGGCCGTACTCCCCAGGCGGTCAACTTAGTGCGTTAGCTGCGCCACTAAGACTTCAAGAGTCCCAACGGCTAGTTGACATCGTTTACGGCGTGGACTACCAGGGTATCTAATCCTGTTTGCTCCCCACGCTTTCGCACCTCAGTGTCAGTGTTGGTCCAGGTAGCCGCCTTCGCCACTGGTGTTCCTTCCTATATCTACGCATTTCACCGCTACACAGGAAATTCCACTACCCTCTACCACACTCTAGTCTGACAGTTCGAAATGCCGTTCCCAGGTTAAGCCCGGGGCTTTCACATCTCGCTTACCAAACCACCTACGCGCGCTTTACGCCCAGTAATTCCGATTAACGCTTGCACCCTCCGTATTACCGCGGCTGCTGGCACGGAGTTAGCCGGTGCTTCTTCTGTAGGTAACGTCAAGCCTCATGGGTATTAACCATAAGGTTTTCCTCCCTACTGAAAGTGCTTTACAACCCGAAAGCCTTCTTCACACACGCGGCATGGCTGGATCAGGGTTGCCCCCATTGTCCAATATTCCCCACTGCTGCCTCCCGTAGGAGTTCGGGCCGTGTCTCAGTCCCGATGTGGCTGATCATCCTCTCAGACCAGCTACGGATCGTCGCCTTGGTAGGCCTTTACCCCACCAACTAGCTAATCCGACTTAGGCTCATCCAATAGCGCAAGGTCCGAAGATCCCCTGCTTTCTCCCGTAGGACGTATGCGGTATTAATCCGGGTTTCCCCGGGCTATCCCCCACTACTGGGCAGATTCCTAAGCATTACTCACCCGTCCGCCGCTCGTCAGCGGGAAGCAAGCTTCCCCTGTTACCGCTCGACTTGCATGTGTTAAGCCTGCCGCCAGCGTTCAATCTGAGCCATGATCAAACTCTTCAGTTTAAATCATACAAGAACCCGAAAGCTCTTAATTCTTGCTCAAGACAAAACTCAATTTCGACGAGTCACTGTCCTGATATTTCGTGTCCGAAATACCTCGGCCAGCGCCCACACGAATTACTTGGTTAACTTTTTAAAGAGCGTTTGAGCTGTTGCTCAATCAAGGCCGCGTATTCTACATCGTTCCGCTGCCCTGTCAACCACTTTTTTCGAAGAATTTTTGAAGCAAATTTTCGAACACTTTCAAGTAGTTGCGTTCCTCGTGAACCGGCGTTGTCTGCCGTGTCCCTCAGAAGTGGTGCGCATTCTACAGCCCTCAGGAAAACTGTCAACGCCCATTTTCAATTTATTTTGCCGGGCTTCGGTTTCCACCTATCGAGCTGTTCAGAATACAACCAGAACGACCAAAAATCACCCGGATTTTCACCCCTCACGATGGATTCAGGGATCAGACTTTCAGAATTCGACCTTTATAGAGCTTGCTGCAGTGCGAGCTTTCTCCCGGGCATCCTCTATGGAGCTACCCAACGCCAGCGCTACCCCCATTCGCCTCCTGCCTTGTAATTCCGGCTTTCCGAACAGGCGTAGCTGGGTTCCCGGTTGTGCCAGGGCTTCTTCCAGGCCGGTATAGGAAACTTCTGTGGAGCTTCCCTCCGGCAGAATGACCGCCGACGCACTGGGACCATTCTGTCGAACAACAGGAACGGGAATACCCAGTATGGCCCGTGCGTGGATAGCAAACTCGGACAGGTCCTGGGATACAAGTGTGACCAATCCCGTGTCATGGGGGCGAGGTGAGACCTCCGAGAACCAGACATTCTCACCCTTCACAAACAGTTCAACACCATAGATGCCGTAACCGCCGAGATCTTCCACCACAGCACGGGCGATCTCTTTTGAACGCTGCAATGCCAGATCATTCATCGGCTGCGGCTGCCAAGATTCGCGATAGTCACCATCTTCCTGTCTGTGGCCAATGGGCTCGCAGAAGGTTACCCCCTCTTTATGCCTCACCGTCAGCAAAGTAATCTCATAGTCAAAATCGACAAAGCCTTCGACGATTACCCTGCCCTTTCCTGCTCGGCCTCCGGTTTGTGCGTACTCCCAGGCTCTTTCAATATCGGCTTCGGTCTTTACTGTACTTTGCCCCTTGCCAGACGAACTCATCACTGGTTTTACCACCAAGGGAAGCCCGACTTCCGCAACCGCCTGCAAATATTCTTCCCGCGTACCCGCAAACCGATACGGTGACGTTGGCAACCCGAGCTCTTCCGCAGCCAACCGACGAATACCCTCACGATTCATCGTCAGGTTCACCGCCCGCGCACTGGGTATCACCCGATAACCTTCCTGCTCGAGCTTGACCAACTCCGGGGTGGCAATAGCTTCTATCTCCGGAACAATCAGGTTCGGGCGCTCTTTCTCGATGACGCTCCGCAAAGCCACAGGGTCAAGCATGTCGACAACATGGGAACGATGGGCCACCTGCATTGCCGGTGCATCGGCATATCGATCAATGGCGATCACCTCAACGCCGAAGCGCTGGAGCTCAATCACAACTTCCTTGCCCAACTCCCCGGAACCACAAAAAAGTACCCGGAACGAGTTGCTTTTAAGAGGTGTACCCAATCTGACGCTGGTCTTGGTGTTATCGGTCATCTTATAGAGCTACCTTTTGTTCACGTATTGCCACCAGTTTCAAAACTTCTCGGCGTTCATCGTCTGTCATGCGAGTCCAGTGAAGAATCTCGTCACTGGTACGATGGCACCCTATGCAAACATCGTTCTCGTCTAAGGCGCACACGCTTACGCAGGGTGAGCGCACCCGATCAGCCCTGTTCATTTCTGCTTCGGATCACACGCTTTAAGTTTCTCCAGGTAACGCGTGGCATTCTGAACATAATGCGCCGCGCTCATTTCCAACATTTTCTTCTGATTGTCGTTCAGTTCACGCTTGATCTTGCCAGGAGAGCCCACAACCATCGAACCATCCGGTACTTCCATACCTTCAGGAATCAGCGTATTGGCACCAATCAGGCAATGCTTGCCGATCTTTGCCCCATTAAGCACCACCGCGTTTATGCCAATCAGTGAATAATCGCCGATATCACAGCCGTGCAGCATCACCTTATGCCCGACAGTAACACCCCGGCCGATGGTCAAAGGCAGCCCCGGATCGGTGTGAAGCACCGATCCATCCTGAACGTTGGATTCAGGACCAACCGTGATGCACTCGTTGTCGCCGCGAATAACCACGTTAAACCAGACGCTACTTTTCTCCAGCAACCAGACATTGCCAATGATAACGGCGTTTGCAGCAACAAATTGACCATCGCCAACTACCTGGGGGCGCTTGTCTTCGAGCTCGTAAAACATATCAGCCTCCTTGAGGGGGTTCGAGCAGATCGATTCCGGCATCGTACACGGCGTTCATAAAGTCGACCAGAACAACCGCGGAGAGCCCCCAGATCTGGTAACGCTCCCAGCGATAACAGGGCACATAAAAGGTGTGGTTCAGAAAACTGAGGGCATCGGTGCGCTCCCTCCTGTCCTCCAGAAAGAAGGAAAGCGGTACCCGGAACACGCTTTCTATTTCATAGGGATTGGGCACCACCGGATGATCGCCTGGAACAACCCCTACGTAGGGTGTTACAAGAATGCCGTAGCGCGACATTACCTGGCTTAATGGTGCGATGACGTCCACCTGGTCGGGAGGCAACCCGATTTCTTCATGGGTCTCTCTCAACGCAGTGGCCGCAAGCGACGAATCCTCGGGATCCCGCTTGCCGCCCGGATAAGACACCTGGCCACGGTGGGTTTTCAGGTTGGCAGACCTCAGGGTAAAAATCATTTCCGGATTGTTTTCATCATCCGTTACCGGCACCAGAATACCGGCTTCCGGATAATCCAGTGCCAACTGTCGCGGGGCATAATTGGATAATTTTTCAGTTAATAGGTCTCGCACTCGCTACTCCAGTGGCATCCCGATTTTGCATGAGACACAGACAGCCGGGATCGTTAAACTGATCATCAACAGACACTCAGTATACGGGGAAACTAATGAAGTATTGCAGCACATGCGGCCATCCGGTCGAACAACGCATTCCGGAGGGTGACAACAGGCACCGCTACGTATGTGTCAGCTGCGAGACCATACATTACCAGAACCCGAGGATTGTGGCGGGTACAGTTCCGGTCTGGGAAGGCCAGATACTTTTATGCCGGCGCGCGATCGAGCCCCGTTACGGCTATTGGACCCTGCCCGCCGGTTTCATGGAAAATGCCGAGACAACCATTGAGGCTGCAGCGAGGGAAACGCTGGAAGAGGCCCTTGCCGACGTCACCATCGAAGGCCTTTACTCCATCATCGATGTGCCGCATATCAACCAGGTTCACATGTTCTATCGCGCCAGCCTTAAAGACGGGCAATTCGGCGCCGGAGAAGAATCCCTGGAGTCCCGCCTTTTCTCCCCCGGCGAGATTCCATGGGACGAGATATCATTTCCAACCGTACGCAAAACCCTTGAGCTCTTTCTTATCGATATGGAGACAGAACGGTTTGGCGTTCACGTCAGTGATATCCGCCACCCCATGGGAAAAAAAGCCTGACCCGCCGTCAAAGATCAACCAGCCGAAAGATCTCATAAGCCGGTTCTTCATAAGGATGTGCTCGCTTCAATGCGGCTAGCGCATCTTTTATGAGGCGGTCGTCGCACACCAACTCCACTTTGTATTCCCGCACCGTCTCCAATTGCCCCTGCTGCCCAAGAAACGGATCGCTTCCCGCCAGCGGCCGGAACTGCCCCTGGCCTTCACATTGCCAGGCACAGCTGTCGTATTCTCCAATCTTTCCAGCACCAACATCGAACAGCGCCTGCTTGGTTTGTTCCAGATGACTCTCGGGTACGAAGTAGCAAAATTTGTACACGAACACCTCCTCGATTGATCAAATATTGCCCAGCATTAGAGAATTCAAACTTACTCACAGATTCTGTGGATAACTCTGGGGAAAGTTTTTGGGAATCGCCCCCCAGGCCCCATGAATACTGGCCTTTCCTTAAATTGCCGACATTTTCACCCATGATTTTATTTTCTTTAATATCAACAGGTTACAAGTTTCGCACAAAAACTGAACTTAGTTCTCAAGTTTTGCTCACAGAACAGTCAGGGCGGCACCGGATATGTGCATAAAGTTGTCTAGTCAAGCCCTGAAGCGGCAAATTTACAGACTATTTTAAGGCACCAGGGGTAAATTTTGGGTTGACATCAAAGGTATCGGTTTAACCAATCGAGCATAAAAAAGCCAGCCTCGAATCTCTTATAAACAGAGACCGGAGGCCGGCTTTCACTTCTCTTTTCAGGTGTGATTCAGCGAATCAACCAAACCACTTTCTGGCGTTGCGGAACATGCGTAACCAGGGACCATCTTCTTGCCAGCCATCCGGGCGCCAGGAGTGCTGAACGGCCCGGAACACCCGCTCCGGATGGGGCATCATGATGGTCACGCGACCATCCCGTGTGGTAATCCCGGTAATACCCGACTCTGAACCGTTGGGGTTATAGGGGTAACGGGTCGTTTCCCGGCCACGGTTGTCGACATATCGGAGAGCAACCAATTCGTTATCCGACAGCGCCTTGGCTGACGTGCCGGAAGCGAACTCAACCCTCCCCTCACCGTGGGCAACCGCGATCGGCATACGGGAGCCGGTCATGCCATCCAGGAAAGCGGATGGTGAGGAAGTAACCTCAACCATCACCAAGCGCGCTTCGAACTGTTCTGACTGGTTTCGAACAAAGCGGGGCCAGCCCTCACTGCCCGGAATCAGCTCGTGCAGATTGGATAGCATCTGGCAACCATTGCAGACACCAAGGGCAAGGGTATCCTGGCGATTAAAGAACGCAGCAAACTGATCACGCACCCGGTCGTTGAACAGGATGGACTTGGCCCAGCCTTCACCAGCACCCAGCACATCACCGTAGGAGAAACCGCCACAAGCCACCAGACTCTGGAACTTCTCCAGACTGATGCGACCGGATAGCAGGTCACTCATGTGAACGTCCGTCGCTTCAAAGCCTGCGCGGTCGAAGGCTGCCGCCATCTCAACCTGTCCGTTTACGCCCTGCTCCCGCAACACCGCCACTTTCGGCCGTTTGCCGGTATTGATAAACGGCGCTGCTACGTCTTCATTCAGATCAAAGGTCAGATCAGCACTCAGCCCCGGATCCTCGGCATCGAGCAGGTTCTCGAATTCTTCCCGGGCGCAGTCGGCATTGTCGCGAAGAGACTGAATACGGTAGCTGGTTTCTGCCCAGAGGCGCTGCAGATCTGTGCGCGCCTCATCCAGAACCGGCTCTCCGGCAAACAACAACCGAACCCGATCCTTGTCATTCAGAGTACCAATGACACTCGTGTGATCTCCCAGCCCGGAACCGGAGAATTGCTGGAGAACGAAATCGGTGTCTTCACGGCGCACCTGAATAACCGCACCCAGCTCCTCATTGAAGAGTTCGCGGGCAAATTGGGATTCGTCTTCCGCGAGGCCATCCAGCTTGATATCGACACCGGTTCTGCCGGCAAAGCTCATTTCGGCCAGGGTGACGAACAGACCGCCATCGGAACGGTCATGATAGGCCAGCAGCTTGCCATCGGCGTTCAGCCCCTGAATAACCGCGAAGAACGCCTTGATGTCCTCGGGATCGTCCAGATCCGGCGCCACAGCACCCACCTGACGATAAACCTGCGCCAACGCAGATCCGCCAAGACGGTTCTGGCCAGCGGCCAGGTCAACAAGAATAAGATCCGTTTCACCGGCATCCGTACGCAGCTGAGGTGTTTGGGTGCGGGCAACGTCGGTAACCGGAGCGAAGCCGCTGACAATCAGCGACAGCGGCGCAGTGACGCTCTTCTGCTCGCCATTGTCTTCTTCCCAGGCGGTTTTCATGGACATGGAGTCCTTGCCCACTGGAATGGTAATACCCAGCGCCGGGCACAACTCCATACCCACAGCGCGAACGGTTTCGTAAAGGTTCTCATCCTCGCCCGGATGACCTGCGGCGGCCATCCAGTTTGCCGAGAGCCGGATATCAGACAGCTTCGCAATCGGTGCCGCCGCCAGGTTGGTAATGGTTTCGCCTACGGCCATTCGGCCTGACGCCGGCGCATCAATCACTGCAAGCGGCGTACGCTCACCCATCGCCATAGCTTCACCGGTACGCACATCAAACGATGCTGCGGTGACCGCCACATCACTGACAGGAACCTGCCATGGGCCCACCATCTGGTCCCGGGCCACAAGCCCGGTAATGGTGCGGTCGCCAATGGTAATCAGGAAACTCTTGGAGCCAACCGACGGCAGACGCAGTATCCGCCGAACGGCATCGTGAAGATCGATTTTCGTGGAATCGAAAATCGGCTTGGTAAAGGAGGAACGACTGACACTGCGATGCATACGCGGAGGCTTGCCGAAAAGCACTTCCATCGGCAGATCCACGGGCTTGTCGTTGAAGTAGGAATCACCCAGCTCCAGATGATGTTCCTCGGTCGCCTCACCAATCACTGCATACGGGCAGCGCTCGCGACGACACAGAGCATCGAAAAGATCCAGGTTTTCAGGCGCAACCGCCATAACGTAACGTTCCTGAGACTCGTTACACCAGATTTCCAGGGGCGACATGCCCGGTTCGTCACTGGGAATATCCCTAAGCTCGAATCTGCCGCCACGGCCACCGTCCTTGACCAGCTCCGGCATGGCATTGGACAAGCCGCCGGCCCCGACATCGTGAATGAAGCAGATCGGGTTTTTGTCGCCCATCTGCCAGCAACGGTCGATAACTTCCTGGCAACGCCGTTCCATTTCAGGGTTGTCGCGCTGTACCGAAGCGAAATCCAGATTCTCATTACTGGAACCGGAGTCCATGGAAGAGGCTGCGCCCCCGCCAAGGCCAATCAGCATGGACGGACCACCCAGCACGATAAGCTTGGCGCCGACCGGAATATTGCCCTTCTCTACGTCCTGCTCGCGAATGTTGCCCAGACCACCGGCAATCATGATCGGCTTATGATACCCACGGACCTCTTCACCGGCGGCGCCAGGCACCTTCTCTTCAAAGGTCCGGAAGTAACCGGCCAGGTTAGGACGGCCGAATTCGTTGTTAAAGGCCGCCCCACCAATGGGGCCTTCAATCATGATATCCAGGGGAGAGGCAATCCGGTCCGGCTTGCCATAGTCGATTTCCCAGGGTTGCTCGTCGCCGGGAATATTCAGGTTGGAAACGGTGAAACCGGTGAGACCGGCTTTCGGCTTGGAACCACGACCGGTCGCGCCTTCATCCCGGATTTCGCCACCAGAGCCTGTGGCCGCGCCGGAAAAGGGGGCAATCGCCGTCGGGTGGTTGTGGGTTTCCACCTTCATCAGGATATGCACCGGCTCCCGGTTATAGCCGTAGACACCCGTGTCCGGATTCGGGAAGAAGCGACCGGCTTCGCTGCCGGCGATCACCGCGGCGTTGTCCTTGTAGGCCGACAGCACGCCCTCGCTATTCATCTCGAAGGTATTGCGAATCATCGCGAACAGGGACTTTTCCTGGCCTTCCCCATCGATATCCCAGGACGCGTTGAAAATCTTGTGGCGGCAGTGCTCAGAGTTGGCCTGAGCAAACATCATCAGCTCAACATCCGTCGGATCCCGCTCCAGGCCGACAAAGGATTTGACCAGGTAATCAATCTCATCGTCCGCCAGCGCCAGGCCCAACCGGCCATTTGCTTCCACCAGGGCATCCCGGCCACCAGACAACACCGGTACCCGTCCCAGAGAGCGAGGCTCTTCGTGGCTGAACAGAAGTTCTGCGCCGCCCATCTCGTGGAACACTTTCTGAGTCATACGATCGTGGAGAAGTGCTGCGATCTGCTCGCGCTGCTCCAGGCCAAGTTTCTTGCTGGCCTTTACATAGTAGGCAATGCCGCGCTCAATTCGGCGAATCTGCCGGAGGCCACAATTACGGGCGATATCCGTCGCCTTGCTGGACCATGGCGATAACGTGCCCGGCCTCGGAACCACCAGGAATAAAATCCCATCCGGCTGCTCAACCTGGACACTGGGACCATAGGTAAGCAGGCGATCCAGGATGGCCTGTTCCGAATCGGAAAGGTCGGCATCAAGATCCACAAAGTGCATGAACTCGGCATACACATGTTCTACACCCGGCACCATTTCCTGTATACGGGAATGCAGTTTGCGGGAACGAAAAGGCGAGAGCGCTGGCGCGCCGCGAAGTTCAAGCATGATATCAACCTGTATCGCGCGAATCGGGGGACGTCTGAAAGGCCGCAATGATACTTGAAACCGACTTCAGGTTACAGCGGAAGCTGGCCTCTTTCCGCGGTGTAAAATTGACATTCTTTTGCACAGTTATTAACCAGACCAATTGACCATTTCGCCCTCAGCAGTGATCATTGAGACTATGCATGGAAAGCAAGAAGCATCAAAAAGCAGGAGCATGGGAGCACCTCCCGGACCATCCTGACCATTGAGCGTGTAGCGGAGAGCAGGGATTTGTCACGATTTATCAGCACTTTCCGACGCAGTAGTGCGCAGTTGAGCATTGTATTGGCAGTTCTCCTTGCCACAGGCTGCTCGCAGCCCACAACGCTGCAGGAAATCCGGGAAGAAGGCGTTTTGCACGTCATTACCCGGGTTGCGCCTTCTATCTATTACCAGGACCGGGAACGGGACACCGGCTACGATTACGAACTGGCCAGACTGTTTGCCAACGAACTCGGGGTTGAACTGCGGGTTCGGGTCGCCGACGACAATTCTGAAATCCTCTCTGTCCTATCCAGAAATTACGCTCACATTGGTCTCGCCGGCCTGACACAACGTCCGGACTTTGGCAATCAGTACCGCTCCGTGCCCATCGGGGTTTCCGCGCAGTCGGTTATCGTCTACCACAAGGAAGTTCCGGCACCGGAATCACTGGAAGATCTGGCTTCCGAAACCATCCATATGCTGGCCGACAGCAACCATGAGCACCTTATTGCCGACCCTGCGAATGAGGCTGGGCCTATCATTCAGAAACATCCCGGCCTGGATGCAGCCGGTCTTCTTGCCCGGGTGGAAAGCGGGGAATTCGGCTATGCGGCGGTGGCCTCCAATGAACTGGATCTGAACCACGTCTTCTTCCCAAAGGTTTATGAAGCGTTCGCGCTGAACGAACCCAGTGATCTTGTCTGGCTGTTTCCAGCTGCTCAGGATGGCACTCTGGTGAATGCCGCCGAAGCTTTCATGGAAAGGGTGAACAACAACGGCACCATGGCCCAGCTCGCCGAACGGTTCTACGGTCATCTGGACCGGCTCAATTACGTTGGCGCCCGCACCTTCATGCACCACGTTGAGAACCGCCTGCCCCGCTATCAGTCGCTGTTCAAGGATTATGCCGAAGAATCCGGTATGGACTGGCGCCTGCTGGCCGCCATCGGTTACCAGGAATCCCACTGGCGCCCCAACGCCGTCTCCCCCACCGGGGTTCGCGGTCTGATGATGCTCACCCGCACCACGGCCAATTACATCGGTATTAATAACCGGCTGGATGCCGAGGAAAGTATTGAGGGCGGCGCCCGCTATTTCCGCATGGTGCATGGGCGCATCCCGGACAGAATTCCGGAGCCGGATCGCACCTGGTTCGCGCTTGCTTCCTACAACGTCGGCTTTGGACATCTGGAAGATGCCCGACGCCTGGCGGAATCCGCCGGGAAAGATCCGGATCGGTGGATGGATGTAAAGGAATTCCTGCCTCTGCTGGCCCAGAAAGAGTGGTACACCAAAACCCGGTTCGGATACGCACGCGGGCACGAACCGGTGGTTTACGTACAGAACATCCGGCGGTATTACGACGTCCTGGTCCGGATTACGGAACCGGACGCACCATCGGCGTCCGGGCTTGAAGACCAGCTGGCCTGGCTTGGCGACAACGAGGCCGGCCCCGAAGCCCCAGCCAAAGAGTCTCAGCCGGATCTGCGCGCAGACCTGCCTCCGGAATTACGGTTGATACCGCCAACACTCTGACTCAAACATCATCCGATCGCGCGCTCAAGGCGTGCTCGGACTGGGAGGATGAAAACCCTCGCCGGGCCAGAAACCGGGCCTGACGGAGTTTTTCAGGCAGATCCCCCTGCACATCCGCCAGCCCGAACCGTTTATCACGGGCCCGGACCGCCCTCCGGCACCACTCTTCTTCTGCGACGGACGATAGACACTCCGGCGCCTGATTCACACCACGCTGCTGCAGCTCGGCCAGTATTCTTAGTGGTCCGTAGCCGGCTTCAATGCGTTGGCGGCTATAGATCTCCGCGAACCGGTCGTCATCCAACCAGCCCTCACACTCATATTCATCGAGCACCGGATCAAAAACATCCGGTGGAATCTTGCGCTGCCGCAGCTTGATCGCGAGCTCATACCGGCTGTGCTCCCGGCGGGCCAACAGACGCAGCGCTACCGAACGAGCCTGGTATTCCGGATCGTCATGTTTTTGATCTTTTCCCATACAGGCTCTTTCCGCGATGACTTGCAAAACGATAGACTTAGCGTCCCGGGGCACCCCCGCAAACACACTACCCGAAACCAGACGCTGGATCGGGCCGGAAGGCGGAGATACTCTGCCGCCACCGCAAACTGGTTGCAATCCCAAGGATACCGTTTATGGCTGCATTCATTCAGAAATTGTTCAAGAACCGCAAAACCGTCTCACTCGAAAGCCAGAAGGCATCCGAAAAACCGCAAAGCAATCAGCCAACCGAAGAAGACAACCGACAGCAGTTACGCCAGCAGCAGGAACGCCAGCTTGGCGCCAGCCCTGAACAATCGGAACTCGCGGCTTTGGCAATAGAAGGTGTGACCTCCGCCATTCGATTGCAGGCAGCGAGCCAGATTAACCAGGAAGAGCACCTACAGGCGGTACTGAAACAGGCAAAAGGCCGCGATAAAAGTGTTTACCAGACTGTCAAACAGTCACTTCAAACCCTGAAGGAACAACAGGCCAGCGAAGCGGCCACCCAGCATCGCATCACTGAACTGGTCAGCCAGGCACAGGAGCAGGCCAGAAGCGAAGACACCAAGCTCTACGAGGCCCGACTGAACGCTCTCCAGGATCACTGGCAAAGCGTTGAAAACAAGGCCAGCGCAGAGCAGACCCAGCAATTCCTGCAAGCGGTCCACCAGATTCGTGAACGCCAGAAGCAACTGGATGAGACGCGCCAGGAAGAGCAGCGGCACCTCGATCAGAAGCAGCAACGGCAGGAAACACTGGAACTGCTGCAGCAAACCCTGAACCAGCTTAAAGCCGCAGCGCCCTCTGGACTTCCCTCAGAATCTGCCCTGGATGCGTTGCAAAAAACCCAGGAAAACCGCTGGCTGGAAGCCACGCGGGACACCCAGGTGGACAAACAGGAGCAGACGCAATACGAACAGGCCATGCTGGCTCTACGCAACTACCTTGGTGCGGTGCGCCGCCTGAATCTGGCGCGGCCGCAAATCAGCGAACTGGAAAGCAACGACACCGAGAGCCCTCAGGCTGCCGCAAAAGCCCTGTTGCAGGAAGTGGCCTGGCCTCAGGAATTCCCGCTACCCCAGGCCCTGGCCGATCTGCGGGCCCTGGCCGGTAAGCCACGCACACAACCTGGGGCAGACGGAACCCGGGAACAGCAGCAAGCATATGCGGCCGCGCTTAATACCACCCTGCCCAAACTGGAAGCCGCCCTGGAAGCAAAGCAGTTCCGGGAATCCCGCCAGCTCCTGAAAACAGCCCAGAACCAGTTTCAGGCGCTTGATGATCGTCACCGCAAGAACGTCCAGGCGAAGATGCAGTTACTTGCCGGCCAGTTCCGGGAACTGAGCGATTGGCAGGGATTCGCCACCGAGCCCAAACAGGTCTCTCTGTGCGAACAGATGGAATATCTGGCGGAACAACCGATGGAGCCGGAGGCCAAGGCAGAGCGAATAAAAGAACTGCAGAACGAATGGCGAGAACTTGGTGGCTCGTCCGACCGAACCCTCTGGAATCGTTTCAAAGCAGCGTCCGATCAGGCCTATGAGCCCTGCAAAGCCTACTTCGAGGCAAAAGCCGATCTCAAACAGGTCAACCTGCACAAACGGGAAGCCATCTGCGAGGAACTCGAACGATTCCTCGCGCAGGCAGACTGGACCAGTATTGACTGGAAAGGTGCCGAACGGATTCATCAGACCGCCCGTCAGGAATGGAAAGCGGCCTGGCCGGTAGACTTCCGGGATAACCGGCAGGTACAGAAGCGGTTTGACGACCTGCTGAAGAACCTGGAGCGGCCCCTGGACGAGGAGCGACAGAAGAACGAGGCCGCCAAACAGGCGATTGTCGAGCGGGCTCAGGCGTTGATTGACCATGAACCTCTTCAGGAGGCCATGGATCAGGCCAAAGCCCTGCAATCGGAATGGAAGCGTATCGGCATCACCCGGCACCGCGAAGATCGCAAGCTCTGGCAGGCGTTCCGCCAAGCCTGCGACCAGATCTTCGACCGACGCGATGCCCAGCGGTCTGCACAGCAACAAGCGACCGAGAAGGCTGACGCCGACGCTCGCGCAGTGGTTGCCAAGTACCGCGATCTCGGAACAGAGGCTGACGAAGCGTTGATCAATGAAGCCAAGACCGAGCTCAAGCCGTTAGCCGATATGCCGCTTTCACGACCGGTTAGGGGCGAAGTACAAGACCTTCGTCAGCATCTGACAGAGCTGGGGCAGCGCAAAAAGCTGAAAGCCAGACTCGATAACTGGAAGACACTGATCAAAGAGCGTGTGGGTGGCGCCCTTGCCCCGGAACAGGTTCCTTCAAACTGGCAGAATCTGGTTAACGGCGCGACCTCTCTTACAGGTAGAGACTTGGTGATCAGGGCGGAGATCGTTGCCGGCCAGGAGACTCCGGACTCAGACCAGGGACGGCGTATGGAAATCCAGGTTCAGCGTCTGGCCGAAGGCCTGGGTGGTGGCGATCAAACCACACCTGAGCAGGAACTGGAAAGGCTGATCGCACTCTGGTGCCTGCACCCGGAGATGAACGACCAGAGCACAGAACACGCTGGTCGACTGGTTCAGGCTTTGGAAAACCGACTGCAGCACTAAAGCATCATTCTCTCTGATGCTGCCTTACAAAATCCCTGGCTTGCCTGACCGCAGCCAGGGATTTTTCTTTCATCTCCTTTAATTCCTCATCGGCAAGGTAGAACATCATATCGATGGTGTGCCGATAGTATCTGGCCGGCAAACGATTCAGAGCCACACACATCACGTCGGTCAGATAATCCGCTGTGTCCGACTCCTCCCGGGTTGCATCGATCGCATCCAGCACCAGCCTTTCGTAGAAATTATCGATAGCATCTCTCAGAGACATGGTTACACCTGCCTGCTTTATAGGATCAATCTTTATTCAAGATAGAAGTCACAAGCGTTTGTGTCATTGTCCCTGAGCAATTTCGCCAATGGGATTGGCAGCGGCTGTCATTACCGGGGGCTACACTGAACCGCTATGGTTATCACTCTTTGAAATCAAGCCCGGATAACAATCAGAGGAACAGATATGACCACCGAGGCGTACATTTTCGATGCCGTTCGCACCCCCCGCGGCCGCGGCAAGAAAGATGGCTCACTGCACAGCGTTAAGCCGATCACGCTGCTCACCACCGTGCTCAAGGCTCTGGAAGAGCGTAACCGGCTCGACACTTCTCAGGTAGATGATGTCGTCATGGGCTGCGTCACCGCCGTGGGCGATCAGGGCGCGGATATTGCCAAAACTGCAGCACTCGCAGCCGACTGGGACGAAAAAGTGGCCGGCGTCACCCTGAACCGCTTTTGTGCCTCCGGCCTGGAAGCCGTGAATCTGGCCGCCATGAAAGTACGTTCCGGCTGGGAAGACATGGTGGTTGCCGGTGGTGTCGAGGCGATGTCTCGCGTTCCGATGGGCTCCGATGGCGGCGCCTGGGCCACAGACCCGGAAACCAACCTGCACACCGGTTTCATGCCCCAGGGCATCGGTGCCGATCTGATCGCCACTCTGGAAGGCTTCAGTCGCGAAGATGTCGATGGCTTTGCTGTGAAATCCCAGCAAAAAGCGGCCAGCGCCTGGGATAAGGGCTACTTTGCGAAATCCATTGTGCCAGTCACCGACCAGAACGGCGTGGTCATCCTGGACCGGGACGAGCATGTACGCGGTAACACCACCGTAGAATCCCTGGCCGGCCTCAAGCCTTCGTTTCAGATGATGGGCGAAATGGGCTTTGACGGCGTCGCGCGGGAAAAATACCACTACGTGGAGAAGATCAACCACGTGCACCACGCCGGCAACTCCTCCGGCATTGTCGACGGTGCCACCGCCATGCTGATTGGCAGCGAAGCCAAGGGCAAGGAGCTGGGCCTGAAGCCCCGCGCCCGCATTGTCGCCACTGCCGTTACCAGCACCGACCCCACCATTATGCTCACCGGCCCTGCCCCCGCCGCCCGCAAGGCACTGGAGAAAGCCGGTATGACGGTGGACCAGATCGACCTGTTTGAAGTGAACGAAGCCTTCGCCTCGGTGGTGATGCGCTTCCAGAAAGAGTTGTCCGTTCCGGACGAGAAAGTGAATGTAAACGGCGGCGCCATCGCCATGGGCCACCCGCTGGGTGCTACCGGCGCCATCATCCTCGGCACCCTGCTGGATGAACTGGAACGCCGCGAACTGCGCTACGGCCTGGCCACGTTGTGCGTGGGCGGCGGCATGGGCATTGCCACCATCATCGAGCGCGTCTGAACGCCACTTTCATATAAAAGGAACCGACCATGAGTGCCATCAAATACGACCTGGGTTCAGACCAGATTCTGACCCTGACCATCGACATGCCGGGCCAGTCCGCCAACACCATGAACGGCGAGTTTCGAACTGCGCTGACCGAAACCGTCAACAAGGTCAAAGGCGACCTGGATAATGTCAAAGGCATTATCATCGCCTCCGCCAAGAAAAGCTTCTTTGCCGGTGGCGACCTGAATGAGCTGTACTCAGTGACCCGCGAACAGGCCAAAGAGTTTGAAGACATGGTCAACGGCCTGAAAGCCGACATGCGGGTGCTGGAAACCTGTGGCAAACCTGTGGTGGCGGCCATCAACGGCACCGCTCTGGGTGGTGGCCTGGAACTCGCCCTGGCCTGCCATCATCGCGTTGCCATTGATGATGACCGGACCCAACTGGGCTTGCCGGAAGTCACCCTGGGCCTGCTGCCCGGCGGTGGCGGCACCCAGCGACTGCCCCGGATGATTGGCCTGGAAGCCGCCTTCCCGTTCCTGATGGAGGGTAAGAAGGTAAATCCAAAAGCCGCTCTGAAGGCCGGTATCGTGGATGAGCTCGCCAACTCACCAGAAGACATGATCGCCAAGGCCCAAGCCTTCATCGAAGCCAATCCCAAGTGCCAGCAACCCTGGGATCAGAAAGGCTTCCGCTTCCCCGGCGGAGCTCCGCATCATCCGGCCATGGCCCAGAAACTGGCCATTGCACCGGCCATGCTCAAACAGAAGACCAAAGGCTGCTATCCGGCACCGGAACGGATTCTGGCAGCAGCGGTGGAAGGCGCCCAGGTGGATTTCGACAATGGCAGCCTGATTGAAACCCGTTACTTTGCCGAGCTGGCCACCGGCCAGGTGGCCAAAAACATGACGGGCACCTTCTGGTTCCAGCTCAACGCCATCAAGGCCGGCGGCAGTCGCCCGGATGGTGTTGAAAAAGAAACTTTCGAGAAAGTCGGGGTATTGGGTGCCGGCATGATGGGTGCCGGCATTGCCTACTCCACCGCCAGCCGCGGCATTGAGGTGGTGCTGAAGGATGTTTCCGTGGAAAACGCGGAAAAAGGCAAACGCTATTCCGCAAACCTGCTGGCCAAGAAAGTCAGCCGCGGCCGGATGACCGAGGCCCAGAAAGACGAGGTGCTGGCCCGAATTAAAGCCACGGCTTCCGCCGACGATCTGGAAGGTTGCGACCTGATCATCGAAGCCGTGTTCGAAGACAGCGATTTGAAGGCAAAGGTTACCCAGGAATCCGAGCCGAAAATGGTGGCCAACGGCATCTTTGCCTCCAACACCTCCACCATCCCCATCACCCAGTTGGCCCAGGCCTCGGCCAAGCCGGACAACTTCATCGGCCTGCACTTCTTCTCGCCGGTGGACAAGATGCAGCTGGTGGAAATCATCGTTGGCGAAAAAACCTCCGATGACACCCTGGCCCGGGCCTTCGATTACGTGCAACAGATAGGCAAGATTCCCATTGTGGTGAACGACAGCCGTGGCTTCTTTACCTCTCGGGTATTTGGCACCTTCGTGAACGAAGGTATCAGCATGCTGGCCGAGGGCATTCACCCCTCAAGCATCGAGAATGCCGGACTGCTGGCCGGCATGCCGGTAGGGCCGCTGGCCATCTCTGACGAAGTCAGCATGACCCTGATGCAGCACATCCGCGCCCAAAGCAAGAAAGACACGGAAGCCGCCGGCGGTACCTGGCAGCCGCATCCGGCCGAAGCCGTCATCGATGCCATGGTGGATACCCACGGACGCAAGGGCAAAGCCGCCGGTGCCGGTTTCTACGAGTATCCGGAGAAGGGCACAAAATACCTGTGGCCGGAACTGGAGAACCTGTTCGTGGACCAGGACAAGGCACGCCGTGTGCAGCTGCAGGATCTGAAAGATCGCATCCTGTTCATGCAGGCCATCGAGACCATCCGCTGTCTTGAGGAGGGTGTGCTGAGAACCGTGGAAGACGCCAACATTGGCAGCATCTTCGGTATTGGCTACGCGCCCTGGACCGGCGGTGCCATCCAGTTCGTCAACCAGTATGGCGTTCGGGCCTTTGCGGAGCGGGCGCAGCAGCTGGCAGACCAGTACGGAGAGCGATTCACGCCGCCATCCCTGTTGCTTCAGAAAGCCGAACGCAACGAAAACTTTAGCTGACCCTGCCGGCCGGAGGGCCTATACCCTCCGGCCACCTCTACCCTCAACTGCCGACAGTTTACTTCCGGTCACACGCCCCCATAGTTAGCCTCAGGCTGAAACGTATATGGACATATTGTCACGAAGCTATACCCCTGGCCTATGGCAACAGGTGTAGCGGTTGCCTACAATAAATTGAACAGTCACGGGTATTCACCCCCATTGTCATTGGTGGCGATTCCCAGCAGCTTCAGGTATGCATTTATGACCATCGCGGAAAACTCCATGCAGCGCCCGTCTCTGACTTCCCTCACCCGGAAAGCAGGCGCGGTCACGGCTCTGGCCCTGGGCCTCCTTGTCTCCGGCGCCTACGCAAAGATTGACGACTCCGCCAGGTATGAGCCGGTTGCGCCCACGATTGACCAGGCCCGCGCCAATATTCTGATTGCCCGGCAGCTGCAGTTCACGCATTTCCGCAATCTCGGCATCAGCGACGAGCTGTCCGGCGATGTTTTCGATGCCTACCTGAATTACCTCGACAGCCAGAGAATTTACCTGACCCAGGAGGACATTGATGCCCTCTCCAGGGTCAAGAAACACCTGGGGTCAGCGCTAAAGACCGGCCAGCTCCAGCCGGGCTTTGATATATACAATCTGGTTCAGCAGCGGGTTATCGAACGCCTGAAGTTCGCCCTGGGGCTCATCGACAACGGTATTGAGCAACTCGACTTCACTGCCGATGACAGGGTTCGCGTCGACCGATCCGAGGCGCCCTGGGAAGCGGACCAGGCCGCTCTGGACGAACTCTGGACGAAGCGCATTAAAAACGCGGTTCTGGCCCAGAGACTGAACGGCGCAGACGATGAGGCGATTGAAGAAACACTGCGACGCCGCTATGAAGGGCAGCTCAAACGCGCTTACCAGGCCCGCAGCGAAGATGCATTCCAGGCTTACATGAATGCCTTTACCGGCATGTGGGACCCACACACGTCCTACTTTTCGCCCCGTACCTCTGAGAACTTCAATATCAACATGAGTCTCTCGCTGGAGGGCATCGGCGCGGTACTGCAATCCGATAACGAGTACACCAAGGTAGTGCGTCTGGTACCCGGTGGCCCGGCCTCCAAGCAAGGTCAGCTGCAGCCAGCCGACCGCATCGTCTCGGTTGCGCAGGGTGATGAAAAGCCTGTAAACGTGATCGGCTGGCGCCTGGACGAGGTGGTGGATCTGATCCGCGGCCCCCGTAATTCCACCGTAACCCTGGAAGTAATCCCGGCCAACGCCAGCGACGAGACCATCACACGCACCATCGCCATCAAGCGCGACGAGGTGAAGCTGGAGGAGCAAAGCGCCAGCAAAGACGTGATTGAACTGGACCGAAACGGCGAGACCTATCGTATCGGGGTCATCAATATCCCCACCTTCTACGCCGATTTCCAGGCCATGCAGGCTGGCGATCCAAATTACAAAAGCACCACCCGCGATGTGCGTAAACTGATTGAGGAACTCAAGGCCAGCGGCGTGGATGGCGTGGTCATGGATCTTCGTAATAACGGCGGTGGCGCACTGCACGAAGCCAACGACCTGGTTGGTCTGTTTATCGACGAAGGCCCCACGGTCCAGATCCGTAACGCCAACAACGATGTCCAGGTACTGGAAGACGAGGATCCGTCCGTGGTCTACGACGGCCCTCTGGTGGTACTGGTCAACCGGATGAGCGCCTCCGCCTCTGAAATTTTCGCCGGCGCTATCCAGGATTATGGTCGAGGCCTGGTGGTTGGCTCCCAAACCTTCGGCAAAGGCACGGTTCAGGCCGTTCGGCCACTGAACCACGGTCAATTGAAAATCACACAGTCCAAATTTTACCGGGTTTCCGGCGGTTCCACCCAGCACAAAGGGGTGATTCCAGACATCGAAATCCCGTCGCGCATCGATAAAACCCGAATTGGTGAGGACGCTCTGGACCACGCCCTGCCGTGGGACCAGATTGAGGCCGTTCCCCATGCCCGCTATTTCGACTTTACCGGCGTGATTGACGAACTGCGGAATCGCCACGAAGAGCGGTTCGCCACCAACCCGGAGTTCAAGCTGCTGCAGAAGGAAATTGAGTTCCTTAACCGCCAGCGGCAGATGGATTACGTCAGCCTTAACGTGGACGAGCGCAAGAACCAGCACAACCAGATCGAGCAGACCCGCCTGACCATCGCCAATGCCCGGCGGGAACTGAAAGGCGAAGAACCGTTTGAAGACCTGGAAGCTCTGGAAGACTGGCAGGATCAACAGGCGGCAGATCTGGACAACACCGACGAAGAACTGGATTTCGTCATCCAGGAAGGCGGACACATCATGGCCGACTTGCTGGAGCTGGACCAACGTATGGCGTCCATTCTGATGCCCACCCAGTTTGCGGCCAAGACTGAGGCACCATAAATCATGGCTGGGCAGCCGTCCGGGGAAAGCAGTCAGAGTACCCAACAGCGTGCCCGGGTGTTCAGGGACATGCTACTGGACGCCCTGCACGCCATGTATTCCATGGACGAAGCTGAGGGCCTGGAATCCTCTGGCCCGAAAGATAAAACCCCAGACGGTATGCTGGAACGTATAGCCGGGTTGACGGGTTCGGCACTTCGCCTGGGCGCCCGGGCAACCGACACCTCCCTGCGGGTCGGTCGGGCCCTGATTAACTCTCAGGATCAGTTGCGGGCCATGCTGACAGCCGGCCAATCGCTGAAAGACATACGGGAAGTTGCGGGCCTCACGCTCTCGGAAATGAGTGAAGCCCTGAACCTCAAAGACAAGTCTTTGCTGGAAGCCATTGAAAATGGCACCTCCACCCTCTCCTTCGAGCTGATCCTGAGACTCGCCGCCCTGGTGGCCCGCAACGATCCCATCCCGTTTATCATGCGCACCACCCGTAACTATAACCCCGAGGTGTGGCAGATACTCAACGATTGGGGCATTGGCCGGATTCCGCTCCAGTTCGAGCGGGAACGGGAATTCATTAACATCTTCCGCCGGCACGACGATGCCAGAAACCTGTCGGATGAAGGCTTCCGAAAAGTGCTGGAGTTCACCCGCCAGAGCTTCGAAATGTCACTGCACTTTATCGAGCAGCAGGAAAAGGAAATGGCAGAACTGAAAGCTGGCATGAAGCCTGGGGAGCCAGCGCCGGACAAGCCGGCAACCAGCTCCGGGGCCAAACGGAATATCAGGTAAACAGCGCCCGCATTCCGGTAATGTTGGGGTTACGCACTGCGCCCTTCTCGGTCACGATGGCATCAATCAGGCTGGCCGGTGTCACGTCGAACACCGGATTGAAGACCTGAACGCCCGCGGGCGCCAGGGGAATCCCGCGGATTTCACGAACTTCGGTGCCCTCCCGCTCTTCGATCGGAATATCCTTGCCGGACTCCAGCGACATATCAACGGTGCTGGAGGGAGCCACCACCATAAACCCGATCTTGTGGTGCCGCGCCAGGACCGCCAGGTTATAGGTACCAATCTTGTTCGCCACATCACCGTTGGCGGTTATCCGGTCGGCGCCCACAACAATCCATTTAACCTTGCCGGAAGCCATAATGGCCGCTGCCGCGCCATCGGCATTGAGCGTAACGGGAATATGGTCACGGGTCAGCTCCCAGGCGGTTAACCGGCTGCCCTGAAGCCAGGGCCGGGTTTCGTCGGCATAGACCCTCTTCAACAGTTTTTCCTCGTGCAAACGGCGAATCACCCCCAACGCGGTACCGTATCCTCCGGTGGCAAGTGCACCGGTGTTACAGTGGGTCAGCACTGCGACAGGCTTGTCGGGATTCATCACCTCCAGAGCAAAATCTGCCATGGCCAGGTTGGCCGCCAGGTCATCCTCATGCAGACGAACAGCCTCTGCCGCCAGCCGATCAGTGGCTTCGTCCAGAGAATGGCAGGCGTGGAACACCTTTTCCATGCGCTCCAGCGCCCAGAACAGGTTCACCGCCGTAGGCCGGGATTTCGCCAACACTCGAATAGCCTGTTTGATCTCGGCCTGCCAATCGCCTCCGCCTGCGTGGCGGGCTGCCAGGGCCACCCCGTACGCAGCACTGATGCCGATGGCCGGTGCCCCACGCACCACCATATCCGTTATGCACTGGGCCACCGCCGAGGCACCATCCGCAACAATCCAGTGCTCCTCCGCCGGGAGCAGGCGTTGATCCAGCAATTCCAGCCTGTCCCCGTGCCAGCGCATTGCCACCGTCCCGATGGAACGATTGGAAGATCGACCTGCCATAAACAACTCCCGAACCAAAGAAAAACAGCGAGTATAGCCCTATCAAACCAGATTGACTGCCCTGATTTGAAGAGGCTTGATGAATGTCTGGAAAATCGCAGCGCAGCGGCCGCCACCGGGGTAGTTCTGCCTGACCGCGCTGGTTATACTTGCCCATTGAATTTCAAGGCGCCTCCGGTGCCCCGAACCCGCAAGGCAGGTTAATGACGGCAGAAACCATCACCGCAGCCGATACCCGAATCAACGCCCGCTGGCTGATTCCCGTCGAACCCTTCGGGGTTGTCCTTGAACACCAGGCCGTAATCCTTCAAGGCAGCCGAATTCTGGCGATCGTGCCGCAGGCTGAGGCAGACCAAAATTATCGCACCCGGGAAACCCTCGACCTGAACCAGCATGTTGTCCTGCCCGGTCTGATCAACCTGCACGGCCACACCGCCATGTCCCTGTTCCGGGGTCTGGCTGACGACCTGCCATTGATGACCTGGCTGAATGATCATATCTGGCCTGCAGAGGGCAAGTTTGTCAGCGAGCAGTTCGTGGCAGACGGCACGCGCCTGGCCATGGCAGAGATGCTCCGCACCGGCACCACCACGTTTTCGGATATGTACTTCTTCCCGGAAGTGACTGCCCAGGCAGCCCACGACACCGGCATGCGTGCACAGATCTGCTTTCCTCTGATGGATATGCCAACGGTATGGGGTTCAGGGCCAGAAGAATACCTGCGCAAAGGTGCGGACCTTATTGAACAATGGCAGCGGGATGACTACATCATGCCTGCCATTGGGCCCCACGCTCCTTACACCGTTTCCGACGGTCCTCTGGGTGCCGCCGTGGAATTAGCGCAGCAAACCGGTGCCGCCATTCAACTGCATTTGCACGAAACCGCCTTTGAAGTAGCGGAAGCGGTAAAAGCCAGCGGGCAGCGACCGCTGGCGCGTATGGCAGACCTGGGTGTTCTCGGAGCCAATACGCAGTGTGTACACATGACCCAGATCGACGAATCCGACCTGGCTCATCTGAAAATGACCGGCGCCCATGTTGTCCATTGCCCGGAGTCCAACCTGAAACTGGCGAGCGGGTTCTGTCCGGTACAGAAACTGCTGGATCACGATATCAATGTCACCATCGGGACCGATGGGGCCGCCAGCAACAACGATCTGGATCTGTTCGGCGAACTGAAAACCGCCGCAATGGTAGCCAAGGCTGTGGCGGACGATGCGGCAGCCCTGTCGGCTCACAAAGCGCTGGAGATGGCGACCCTCAGTGGTGCCCGAGCCCTAGGGCGGGACCATGACATCGGCTCCCTGGTGGCGGGCAAACTGGCAGATCTGATCGCCGTCGACTTGAGCGACCCCTATCTGCAGCCTGTCTACGATCCCGCTTCGCACCTGGTCTACAGCAACCACGGCCGGGCAGTAAGCCACAGCTGGATTCATGGCGTACCACAATTACAGGATGGCAGGCTAACCCGCATCGACGTACCAGATCTGGTTCTGCGGGTGAACGAATGGCGCAAACAGATTCTCAGCTGATTATCCGGAGTAACCCCGAACATGAACAACCAGAACGTAGACCAGAACGAGATTGCGAAATTCGAGGCGCTCGCCAGCCGCTGGTGGGACCCGACCAGTGAATTCAAACCCCTGCACGACATCAACCCGTTGCGACTGAATTACATCGACGAGCGCGTCTCGCTGGCCGGCAAACGGGCTCTGGACGTTGGCTGCGGCGGCGGCCTGCTGTCCGAAGGCATGGCACTTCGGGGCGCCCATGTTACCGGTATCGACATGGGCGAGGCGCCATTGTCGGTGGCCAAGCTCCATGGCCTGGAGTCCGGCGTGAAGGTGGACTATCGCCAGACCACCATTGAGGAACTGGCGCGGGATCCTGAACATGCCGGCCAGTATGACGTGGTTACCTGTCTGGAAATGCTCGAACATGTACCCGACCCGGCATCGGTTATTCGAGCCTGCGCCAGTATGCTGAAACCCGGCGGCCACCTGTTCGTGTCGACCATCAATCGCAACCCCAAGTCGTTCCTCTTTGCCATTGTCGGTGCCGAATACGTTCTGAACTTATTGCCCAAGGGCACCCATGAGTGGAAGAAGTTTATCCGTCCATCGGAGATGTCTGACCATCTTCGCCATGCCGGGCTGGAAGTCCGCGAGCTCACCGGCATGACCTACAACCCTATCACCAAGGTGTACAAGCTTGGGCGGGATGTAGACGTCAATTACCTGATGCATGCCCGGGATACCCGTGAAGACTGAGCAGACACCGGCGGCGGTGCTCTTCGACCTGGACGGCACCCTGATTGACACCGCCCCGGATTTCATCCGCTGCCTGAACCAGCTCCGACAGCAACACGGCATGCCGGCACTGCCCGCAGAACAGATCCGGCGCTCGGTTTCCAACGGCGCCCGGGCGATGATTCGGGTGGGATTCGGGCTGGAGCCCGAACACGAGGGTTATCCTGAAAAGCACACGGCCTTTCTCGATCTCTATGAAACCGGTGTGGCCGTTGAAACCAGCCTGTTCCCGGGCATGGACGAGTTGCTGAGCAGCCTTGAGAGCCGGGGCATTCCCTGGGGGATTGTCACCAACAAGCCCGCACGCTTCGCAGTGCCCCTGATCGAAGCCCTGGGCCTGGCGCAACGCTGTGCCGCCCTGATTTGCCCGGACCATGTGGCTGAACGCAAGCCGCACCCGGAGTCACTGCTGCTGGCCTGCCGTCAGATTCAGGTGGAACCGATAAAATCTGTTTATGTCGGTGATCATGAACGGGACATTGAAGCGGGCCGGAACGCTGGAATGCACACCATCGCGGTGCGTTACGGCTACATAGAGCAACCGGAGACCGTTGACCTGTGGCAAGCCGACCGCATCGCCGATACCGTCAGCGACCTGACAAAGCTGTTACAATAGCGCCCAATTATTTTCGACCGGGCTGGCCAAGGCCTGGTCTGGCCTGATTTACGGAGACAGGTTATGCAAGATTACCAGGCACCCGCCGATCTTCTGAAAGACCGCATTGTCATGGTAACCGGTGCCGGCAGTGGTATCGGACGCGCTGCCGCCAAAGCCTTTGCTGCCCATGGCGCCACCGTCATCCTGGTTGGGCGTACGGTCTCGCGGCTGGAGGAAGTCTACGACGAGATTGAAGCTGCTGGCCACCCCAAACCTGCCATCGTGCCTATGAACTTTGAAGGGGCGGCGGTCAAGGATTATGAAGAGCTGGCCATGACCCTGGAAGACAATTTCGGTCGCCTGGACGGTCTCCTGCACAATGCCGGGATTCTGGGTGCTCGCAGCCCGGTTGAGCTGTACGATCCGGAAACCTGGAACAAGGTCATGCACGTGAATGCCACAGCGCCATTCCTGCTGAGCCGGGCGATGATTCCGCTGCTGCGCAAATCCGATGACGCCTCCGTGATCTTTACCTCTTCCGGCGTTGGTCGGCAGGCACGGGCATACTGGGGCGCCTACGCCGTCTCCAAGTTTGCCGTTGAGGGCCTGGCCCAGTTACTCGCCGACGAACTGGACGACGAGCGCCACAATATCCGGGTAAACAGCCTGAACCCGGGCGCGACTCGCACAGGCATGCGGGTGCTGGCCTACCCGGCGGAAGATCCGAAGAAAAACCCGGACCCGGAGCAGCTGATGCCCGTTTACCTGTATCTGATGGGCCGGGACAGCAAAGGCGTTCATGGCCAGCAAATTGACGCGCAGCCGAAAAAATAATGGAACTGCTTTTTTACACCACATCCCAGTGCCATTTGTGCGAACTGGCAGAGGCGCTGCTGGTCAGCACCCCGATGCCCGAGCCCATTCCGGTGGATGTGGTGGACATCGCCCAGTCCGAAGCCCTGGTGGAGAGCTACGGCACTCGCATCCCGGTTCTGCGCCGCAACGACACCGGGGCGGAGCTGGACTGGCCGTTCACCAGGGACCAGTTACTCACGTTTCTGCAATGAGGATCCTCTGACATGCTGATGATCATCTCCCCTGCCAAGACTCTGGATTATGAGAGCCCCCTGGCAACGGAAACCCATACCCAACCGGACTTCCTGGACGATGCCTGTGAACTGATTGACCAGCTCAAGGAGCTGGAACCGCATCAGGTCAGCAACCTGATGAGCATCAGCGACAAACTCGGGCAACTGAACGCCGAGCGCTTCCAGAGCTGGCACACACCGTTTACGCTGGATAATGCCCGACAGGCCGTTCTGGCGTTCAAGGGCGACGTCTATACCGGTCTGGATGCCGAGAGTTTCAGTAGTGAGGATTTCAGTTTCGCCCAGAAACACCTGCGGATTCTCTCCGGCCTCTACGGACTGCTGAAACCGCTGGACCTGATGCAGCCCTACCGACTGGAAATGGGCACCCGGTTTGAAAATACCCGGGGCAAAGACCTGTACGCGTTCTGGGGCAGCAAGATTACCGATGCCCTGAACCAGCTCCTGGCCAGTGACGACAAGGTACTGGTGAATCTGGCCTCCAATGAATACTTCAAGAGCGTGCAGAAGAAACACCTGGATGCCCGGCTGGTTACGCCCCAGTTCAAGGACTGGAAAAACGGCCAGTACAAGATGATCAGCTTTTACGCAAAGAAGGCCCGTGGGCTGATGTGCCGTTACGCCATCCAGAATCGAATCACCCAGGCTGATGATCTCAAAGGCTTCAACCTGGATGGGTACTATTTCAGCGAAGACCAATCCGATAACAACAACTGGGTTTTCCTGCGGGACGAGCAGTAGTCAGGCGGTTTTCCGACCTGTGTTTAACACCTTCAGACATCTGTTGATATCGGAGTAGCAATGAACGAAGCAGTATTTTCCCAGATCGCCATGCTGGTGTTTCTGACCGGCCTTATTGCCTGGATGGGCTTCATTGTTTGGGATCTGGCCAAGAAATCCCAGGCCGGCAAATTCGGCACCATCGCCCTGTTCACCGTGCTTGGCGCCGGTGTTGTCGGCTTTATCGTGAAAACCGTGCTGGTGGAGGTTATGCAGATCTGACCGGCCTGCCGTCACTTTACGGCTACCGCCTGGTAGCCGTATCATCCCTCCCCCTTTTTTCGATTCGACAAGCTCCGACCTGACGCAAGGATTCAGACCCATGTGGTTTCGTAATGCCCGTGTTTTCCGTTTCACCAAACCTTTCGATATTTCCGCTGAAGCGCTGGAAGAGAAACTCCAGGCGGACGCATTCAAACCCTGTGGCCCTCAGGAAACCAATCGCCAGGGCTGGGTTCCGCCCCTGGGTAAGCATGGCGACCAGCTGGTGCACAGCGCCAATGGTTATCACCTGATTGCCCTGAGAAAAGAAGAGAAGATCCTGCCCGGGCCAGTGGTGAAGGAGGCTGTGGAAGAGCGTGCCGAAGCCATTGAGCTGGAGCAGGGCCGAAAGGTGCGCCGGAAGGAAAAAGACGAACTGAAAGAGCAGGTGATGCTGGAAATGCTGCCCCAGGCATTTTCCCGCAACCGCCGCTGCTTCGCCTACCTCGCCCCCCAGGACGGCGTGCTGGTGGTCGATGCCGGCTCTGCGAAACAGGCCGAAGATCTAGCCTCCACCCTGCGCAAGAGCCTGGGATCACTGCCTGTGCGACCGCCGGCGGTTGAGCAATCCCCCGCCTTCACCTTCACCGGCTGGCTGAACGAAAGCATTGATCACCCTGCCAACATTACCCTGGGCAGCGAATGCGAACTGAAAGACCCGTCAGAAGATGGCGGCGTGGTACGCTGTAAAGGCCTTGATCTCAAAGCCGACGAGATCCGCAACCACCTGGAAGCTGGCATGCAGGTGACCAAGCTGGCCGTGACCTGGGACGACAATGTCTCGTTCGTACTGGACGAAGAGCTGGGCATACGCCGGCTGAAATTCGGTGAAACCCTGCAAGAGCAATTGGACGACGTCGATGTCGACGACGCCCTGGCCAAGTTTGATGCAGCTTTCACCATCATGACTCTGGAGCTGTCACGGCTGATTCCCGGGCTGCTGGAAGCCCTGGGCGGAGAAGATCGCTCCGCCATCGTCGAAGAGTAATGGAAGCGGGGGCCTACAGGTGCCCCCCTTTTCCCAGCCGTTCCTTCTGCCAGTCTTTCTGCGGCTCGTTCAACACCAGCCGCAGATCCATCACTTCTTCTTCCGGGTTGTATTTGATCTCGAACCCCAGATGCTCGGCCAGCTGCAACATCGGCCGGTTGTCCGGCAACACATTGCCGATCATTTCCATGGTGCCCCGGGCACGGCAATAATCAATCATCTTCTGCATAAGGGCCACACCCAGGCCTTCGCCTTTCATCCGGTCATCTACCATGACGGCGAACTCGCAACGCAGATTGTCGGCATCGGTCCAGGTACGCACCGTACCGAGGGTCTCTTCGCCTTCACCATCTTCACGGGGCGCATTGGCGATGAACACCATTTCCCGGTCATAGTCGATTTGCACCATCTGGGCCACGTCTTCCCGGGAAAAATGCTTGCGGTACTGGAAGAATCGGTAACGGATGGATTCCGGAGACTGATGCTCGTGAAACAGCCGGTGGGCAGGCTCATCCTCCGCCAGCACCGGGCGAATAATCACGCGGCGACCGGATTTGGGCAATACCAGCCACTCCTCCAGCTCTCGCGGGTAGGGCTGGATAATGGGCTTGACCGGATGTTCATCCAGGTCAATGGCGATGTTTACAGCAACGGCGCCCTGCTCATTGAACAACAACGGCGAGATTTCCAGGCCCTTGATCTCCGGTATATCGATCACAATCTGTGACAGCGTCACCAGGGTTTCGGACACTGCCCGGATATCCTCTTCCGGCTTCAGGCTGTGTTCTTTAAGCAGTTTGTACATGTAAGTGCGCCGCAGCAGCTCGCGGGCCAGCACCATGTTCAACGGCGGCAAGGCTATCTGGCGGTCAGTCATGATGTTGATCTGGGCACCGGCTGCCCCACAAACCACCAATGGCCCAAAGACTTCATCACGGGTGATCCCCACACTGAATTCGATGCCGCCAACATGCTGGTAGGAACGCTGGACGGCAAAGCCCAGAAAGCCGCTTTTCGGGAAATGCTCCCGATATTCGTCCATCAGGAAGCGGCAGCTGTCGATGATCACCTGTTCGCTGTTGAGCTTTTTGACCGTGCCCTTATAGCGGCGCTGGGTCGGGCTCAGATCCAGGAACGGATAACACACATCTTCGTGGATGACAGTTACATCAATGGGGCGGCGCTCGACTGCGAAGACCTCCAGCACCTCTTCCACGTCATCACAGTAGACGGTTTCAATGGTATTGATGCCGTAGTCGCAGATCACCCGCCGGGCTTCCCGGTTAGACAGATGCCGCCGGCCATCCCGCAAGGCCCTGGCGACCAGTTTGCGGGTGTTGGCCCGGTCGGCGAAGTGGTCTGTAAACGATTCGGGCGTCTCGGTCAGCAGCCGCTGAATGCGCTGATGCCGAACATGCTGCATAAACGCCATCACCGCTTTTTCCGGGTTAAAGAACGATGGCAGCCCAGCCCGGTAAAACTCTTCCCGGGAATCCATCACCGTGCTCTGCCCCAACCAGCAGGTAAAGATGTTCAGACGGGTGCCCTTGGACGCCTGCACCACGGAATCGGCAATCTGCAAGCTGTCTTCGATCAGTGTGGGTGCGTACATCACCAGTACGTTAGCCACGTTCGGGTCCTTCGCCAGAATCTTGATGGCCTTGCCATAGAGCTCGGGCGTGGCGTCATAGTTCAGGTCGATGGGGTTCTTGCGGGTCCAGTACGGCGGCAACAGTTCTCCCAGTTCCCTGACCGTATCTTCCGACAGCTCCGCCAGTTCACCGCCGAGATCCGCCAGCCGATCTACCGCCAATACGCCGGGGCCCACGCCGTTGGCCATGATGGCCAGGGATTCCCGACGCAGCGGGCGCATCCGGGTCAGGGTTTCCAGGGCATCAAACATCTGGCCAAGCCCGTCCACCCTCAACACACCGGCGCGCTGAAGCATGGCATCGTATACCGGGTCGCTGCGTTTGATACCAGCGGGCAAGGCATGGGTAAACCACTCGGATTCGGGCACCCGTCCGGATTTCACCGCAATCACAGGCTTGGTTCGGGAGGCCACCCGCACCGCTGACATGAAACGCCTGGGATTGGGGATGTTTTCAATGTGCAGAAGAATCGCCCTGGTCTGGGTGTCCTGGGCCAGATAGTCGATCAGGTCGTCGTGATCGATGTCCATGCCATCGCCCAGGGTCAGGAAGTAAGAGAAGCCCACCCCCCTGGCAAAAGCCCAGTCCAGCACCGAACTGGCTATGGTGCCGGACTGCCCCACGAAGGCAACGCGGCCGGGAATGGCCCCCATATGGGCATAGGTGGCGTTCAGATGCCGCGCCGGCACCATCAAACCGATGGTGTTGGGACCCAGCACGCGGATGCCGGTCTCCCGGGCGGCATCGCGCACTGAATACATCAATGGCTGGCCGGTTTTACTGTGAGTCCGGGACATGCCCCCGGTCATTACAATGGCGGTACGCACGCCACATTCACCCAGCTTGCGGATCAATTTGGGCACCGTATCCGGCGGGGTACAGATGATCGCCAGGTCCGGACTGAAATCCAGTTTGGACACTTTGCGCACACAGGGCACCCCGTGCACGTTCTCGTAGTCGCTCTGGTTGACCACCACGAGCCGACCCGGATAGCCGCCGCCCAGCAGGTTCCGCAACACCATACCCCCGAGGTTGTCAGCGCGTTCCGAGGCGCCAATAACGGCAATGGATTCAGGATTGAACAGGCTTTCCAGATAGCGGGTACTCAACGCGGCTCTCCCAGTGGTGTGCGCGACAGGAATGTACAGACTTCAATAAAACGACTTGCTTATCAGTGTATACCTTATCTTAGGTGGCGAATTCATGATGTAAATCGACTAACGGGTTATTAGACCAAAGAAATACGACAGGCTTCGGTTATCCCTGATAACATGAAAGCGATAATAAGCATATTCAGGTTCAGGCATTACCCATGACCACGGCATTTTTTTCCCACGACGACTGCATGAAACACAACATGGGCCCGGAGCACCCGGAAAGCCCAGAGCGTCTTTCAAGCATTCTCGCCTACCTTGCGGATACCAATCTGCAACAGGAACTGGACTGGGTTCGTCCGGAAGAAATCACCCGGGACCAACTGCTGACCGTGCATCCGGAAAGCTATCTGCACCAGCTGGACCTGATGCAGCCAACCCGGGGCCGGGTGTTCACCGACCCGGACACCGCGATGATGCCGGACACCCTGAGAGCGGCGAAGCTGGCCGCGGGGGGCAATGTGCAGGCTGTCGATATGGTGATGAGCAGCCAGGTAACTAACGCTTTTGTCTGCGCCCGGCCACCGGGACACCACGCCGAACGTGCCAAGTCGATGGGGTTCTGTTTCTATAACAATATCGCCCTGGCGGCGATGCGGGCGCTCACCTTCCACCACCTTGAGCGGGTGGCCATTGTCGATTTCGATGTGCATCAGGGTAACGGCACGGTAGATATTGTCAGTGGTGATGAACGCATACTGATGTGTTCCAGCTTTCAGCATCCGTTTTATCCGCACTCCCACGTGCACCGGCAGGCCGACAATATTGTCAATGCGCCGATTGCAGCCGACTGCTCAGCGGCTGAGTACCGCAAGACGGTTGAAGCCGCCTGGCTCAAGAAACTGCAGGATTTTCGTCCGCAACTGGTGTTGATCTCGGCAGGCTTTGACGGGCATCGGCTGGACCCCATGGCGGAGCTGAATCTGGAAACCGAGGATTATCGATGGTTAACGGAAATGCTGGTGAGTGTCGCCCATGACCACTCCAACGACCGCATCATCTCCACGCTGGAAGGCGGGTATCACCTGAAAGCCCTGGCAGAGGGTGTGGCCGCGCACCTGGAAGTCCTGAACGCAGTATATTGAAACTCGGGATGGCGTGTTCCGGCTATCCCGAAAACTCGCTTCCCATACCGTTAGCCTGCAGCAGTTCCGGGCGCTCACCCTGGCGTTGCAAACGAATGGTGGTGCGGCGGTTATCAGCCGGCCGGCGGGAAACCGGATACTGATCGCCGTGGGCCCGGACCGTCAGCATAGTCTCATCAATTCCCCTGGATTTGAGATACTCGGCCACCACGTTGGCTCTTTCCTCCGACAGCGCGCGGTTATCAATCCGGCTACCAATACTGTCGGAATGGCCGTCCACGAAGATTCTCTCTACCGTGCTGTCGGCCATCACGTAGGTCACAATATTGTCGAGCAGGTTCATATCTGCCTGTGACAGGCTGGTACTCCCGCTGGCAAACGGAACCCGGCTGCGCCGAATCTGGTCGAAGTTAACCGGCAGCAGACTGGCCACGCACTCACGATAGCCGGCGTACGGGCCGGAAAAATTCACATTCGACAACTGCACCCGCACGGGCTGGCCGCTGTATACCGCGGCTCGGGTTACTGTCGGCTGCATACCTCGGGACAACCCCTGGGCAATCAACACCGCTTCCCGATTCCCCAGGTTCACCGAGCGCGGACTATCCGTTACCTGCACAGCACCAATGGGGCTCGGTGGAACTCCTGGCCGCCAGGGCGGAGCTTCGACCACTAACTGACCCTGGCCGGGGCGCATCACACTCAGATCCGATTCGAGATAGAAACGCAGGTCTTCCCCTGCCCGGTGCCTGAGCACTGCGCGGCCAAAGCCAGGGACCTCATGGACAAGGGAACACTCAAAGACCGACTCGGAGAGATACCACTGGCTGTTTTCAATACCGGCACCATAACTGGATGACAGCACAGGCGCAGAGGGCAATGACATCAACCCTGCCGTCGCCAGCAATTTCAGCAATCTGCTCTGCCTGAAGAACCAATTGGGTAAAACCATAGGAATGCCCCGTGGAGCCTTTAAACCAGTGAACTAACCGGTTAACGGCGACCCGACCGGGAACTTGAGCCGGATAACTTACGATGAGGTTAAAAACATCTGCTTTTCGCTTCTGATATAATCCGCGAAATTTTGCGCTCGCTTTCGGATACCTTCTCATGACCCGACAGATAACCATCACACGCCCGGACGACTGGCACCTGCACGTGCGCGACGGCGACATTCTGAACGATGTGGTGCCCGCCACCGCCGCCTGCTTCGGCCGCGCTATCATCATGCCTAACCTGGTACCGCCGGTAACCGATGCCAGCGCGGCCATGGCGTACAGGGATCGCATTCAGACCGCGGCCCGGGGAACGGACTTCCAGCCCCTGATGACCCTGTATCTGACCGAGAGCACCACCGCCGAGACCATTCGTGAAGCCAAAGCCGCCGGCGTAGAGGCAGCGAAACTGTACCCGGCTGGCGCCACCACCAACTCTGCCTCCGGCGTAACGGACATTCGCAATATCTACCCGGTGCTGGAGGCGATGGCGGATTGCGGCATGCTGTTGCTGGTACACGGCGAGGTGACCGACAGCGACATCGATATTTTCGATCGGGAAAAGGTGTTTCTGGAGCGGGTTCTGGCACCAACGCTGGCAGCGTTCCCGTCGCTCCGGGTGGTTCTTGAGCATATCACCACGGCCGATTCGGCCGAATTTGTCCGTAGCCACCAAGGCAATAACCTCGGAGCAACTCTCACACCACAGCATCTGATGTATAACCGCAATCACATGCTGGTCGGCGGTATTCGCCCACACCTTTACTGCCTGCCCATCCTCAAGCGCAACAAGCATCAGCAAGCACTCAGAGAGGCGGTGGCCAGTGGCGATCCCCGCTTCTTCCTGGGCACGGATTCTGCCCCACACGCGAAAGACAAGAAGGAAGCCGCCTGCGGCTGTGCTGGCTGTTACTCCGCCTACGGCGCCATCGGCCTGTATGCCGATATCTTCGAGGAACTGGGCATTCTGGACAAGCTGGAAGCCTTTGCCAGCTTCAACGGCGCCGATTTCTATGGCCTGCCCCGGAACACCGACACCGTGACGCTGATCCGGGAACCCTGGACCATGCCAGAGAACCTGCCTCTGGCCGGCGGCGGCATTGTTCCGTTGAAGGCCGGCGAAACCGTTAACTGGCGCCTGGCGTAAACCCTATTCATTCACTACCACGAACATCGGAGTTCGAGTGTCAGACGAAAACAAACAGCCCCACCCCATGTCCCAGCGCTTTCGCGGCTTTCTGCCGGTGGTGGTCGATGTGGAAACCGCCGGCTTCAACCCGGAACGTGATGCTCTGCTGGAAATCGCCGCCGTAATGCTGACCATGGATGAGGATGGCTGGCTGCGCCGGGGCGAAACCCACGTGCAGCAGATCGACCCGTTCGAAGGCGCCAATCTGGAGCAGTCGGCCCTGGATTTCACCGGTATCGATCCTTGGAATCCGGAGCGGGAGGCGGTACCGGAACGGGAAGGCCTGAGCGAGATTTTTTCTCCCATCCGCAAGGCGGTAAAAGAACACGACTGCAAGCGCGCGGTACTGGTGGGCCACAATGCCACGTTTGATCATAATTTCGTTTTCGCGGCAGCGCTGCGGGCCGATATCAAACGCAACCCGTTCCATCCATTCTCGACGTTTGATACCGCTACCCTGGCGGGCCTCGCCTACGGCCACACCGTGCTGGCCCAGGCCTGTAAACTGGCGGGCATTCCCTTCAGCAACAAGGAAGCCCACTCTGCCGCCTACGACGCGGAAAAGACAGCAGACCTGTTCTGCGGCATCGTCAATCGCTGGCGTGAACTGGGCGGGTTTCCGCCGCCGCCAATCGAAATTGCAGAAGAACCCCAGAAATGAAATCTCCAACCTGAAACGAAAAAACCCGCCGAGGCGGGTTTTTTTGGCTTATAACGACGATTACCAGTATATCCCCCGCATAATCGCCGCAAAGGCCACCTGCTCGGTAGAGACTTTCGGCTTTTCGCCGGAATTGCTGCCAGCGGCTGCTGGAGAATCCGGGAACATCCGGTAGCCGGTATTCATAATGATCTCACCCATCTTCGGTGCCAGCGCATGCAGAACCTGCGCGAACACGCCAAGACGGGTGGCAATGCGCTTGGGCCGGTACACAATCGCATCCGCCACCATCTGCGCGGCTTCATCCGGTGTCAGCGTCGGCACCGAATCGTAGATCTTGGTGGGCGCGATCATCGGCGTTTTCACCAACGGCATGTTGATGGTGGTGAAGGTCACGTTGCGATCCGACCATTCCGCAGCGGCACAGCGGCTGAACGCGTCCAGTGCGGACTTCGAGGCGACATAGGCCGAGAAACGCGGAGCGTTGGTAAGTACCCCGATGGAAGAAATATTCACCACGTGCCCGCGGCGACGCTCCAGCATGGCTGGCGCAAAGCCCATGATCAGCCGAACGGAGCCAAAGTAGTTGAGCTGCATGGTCCGCTCAAAATCGTGGAACCGGTCAAAAGACAACGCCAGGGAGCGGCGGATGGAGCGACCCGCGTTATTCACCAGTACATCCACGTGGCCGTGATTATCGAGCACCGTCTTCACAAAGCGGTCGCAGTCGTCCATGTCCGAAAAGTCGCACTGGTACGCATGCACGTTGCCGCCTTTGGCCTCCAGACTGGCCGCCACTTCATCCAGAGTTTCCTTGGTGCGCGCACCAATGACCAGAATGGCACCGGCCTCTGCCAGCTTCTCTGCCGTTGCCAGGCCAATACCTGAGGTCGCGCCGGTGACCACGCAAACCTTACCTTCAACCGTGCCCTTGAGAGTGCGGTCCTTGAACAGATCCGGGTCAAGATTGCGCTCCCAGTAGTCCCAGATCACCGGGGCATAGGACGGCAGACGCGGCACCTCAATGTCTGTGCCCTTCAGAACCCGCTCCAGCTCCCGGGTATCAAAACGGGTCGGGTAGTTAATGAAGGACATCACCGAGGGCGGAATGCCCATGTCATCCAGAAGCGCACCAGTAATGCGCTTGACCGGAGGCAGATTCTTGATGCTCTGGCGAATAAACGGCGGAATAAAACCGAACATCCGGGAATCGATGCGCATACCCATGCGGGGGGCATGGCCGGCCTCGCAGAAGATATTGAGGATCTCACCCACCTTGTACGGATCGGAGTCCACCAGATGGAAACAGTTGCCATCTTCGCCCTCCAGATGGGCAATGTGATCCAGGGCGTCGACCACGAAATCCACCGGTACAATGTTCAGCCGGCCACCTTCAATACCGATGGTGGGTACCCACTGGGGCAACGCATGACGGATCTTCTGAATCATCTTGAAGAAGTAATAGGGCCCGTCCACCTTGTCCATTTCGCCGGTTTCCGAATGGCCAATGACCATACCAGGGCGGTAGATGCGGAACGGAACCTTGCATTCTTCACGCACAACTTTTTCGGATTCGTGCTTGGTGCGCAGGTAAGGATGATCAAGCTTCTCGGCTTCTTCGAACATATCCTCCCGGAAGATACCCTTGAACAGACCCGCTGCCGCGATGGATGACACATGATGGAAATGCTTGGCGCCCATGGCTTCTGCAGCCTGAACAGCCGCCCTGGTGCCTTCGATATTGGTGGCGGCCTGGGCTTCTTCGTCTGCGCCCATGTCGTAGACCGCGGCAAGATGGAATACGTGGTCAATATTTCCTTTCAGTGATTTCAGCGTTTTCGCGTCAATACCAAGGTTTTTGCTGGTGAGGTCGCCGATCACAGCCTTCACTTGCTTGTCGTCTGCACCCCAGCGCTCCCGGAGCCGCTCCAGCTTGTCCTGGGACTGCTCGCGAACCAGAACATACACGGTGCCGCCGCGCGCCAAGAGTTTCTCAACCAGAAAACGACCGATAAAACCGGTGCCGCCTGTCAGGAAATAATTCATAGGTACTCCATTCTGCCTGTTGTGTTTTTTTGTCTTTAACCGACACAGATACGACTAAAGTCGTAGCTGATTCCATCGGTCGGCAATTCTACTTAATTGCAACCCTCAAGTATCGAACTTTTTTAGAGTTTTTACTCTGTAACCCATTGTTTTTGTTAGAGCCATTACTCTAAAAGCAGCCAACTCCACCTCACTCCCTGTCCGGTTTATCGACACAATGTGATTGAGATTAGCACAAGAAACCGCGACCACCGCATTGGGTCATTTAATTACGACGAGGCAATGCAAGAGGTTCTTACCAATGACATAATCGGGAACTTCCAGCGCCATCCGGCGTCACTAACCGAGCCAGACATCAAGGTTTAAAAGAAACTCCCATGCCGAAAAACAATCCGAACACCGAACGCTATATTGCCATCGCCCGTGCCTGCCTGAAGGCCATCAACGACACTGCCGCCGACAGTGGTTCCCGGGAAGACAAGATCCAGGCCGTATACCAGGCAATCGACAAGGCGTTTCAGGCCGAGTTTGCCGATTATCGACAGTCCGTTGCGATCATGGCGACGGTGCTGGAGCGGATCGCCTCTGGTGAACTCGACGCTGACCAGGCGGCCAAACTCGCGCGCCAAACCATAGAACAGAAGCCTGAGAGCGCCAAAAACAACCAGATGCACTGATCCCTTTTCCAACCTGAACGCCATTCCGGAACCCGAGGCCCCATGACTTCGAAACATCCGTTACCTGTTCGATCTCGCTACGCTCTGCTGCAGAGGCTGTTGCTTGTCGTCACCGTGTTACTGGCTCCACTGGCGACAGCCAGTGTGTCACCCACCCAAAGTCCCAACGACCCGAACCAGTACCGGTTCATCGAACTCGACAATGGCTTGCGCGTGATCCTCGCTTCGGACCCGGAAACGGACAAAGCCGCCGCCTCCATGAACGTTGCCGTGGGCAGCGGAAACGACCCGAAAGAGCGGGCAGGCCTGGCGCACTTTCTCGAGCACATGCTGTTTTTGGGCACCGAGAAGTACCCGGAGGCAGGCGAATACCAGCAATTTATTCGCAGCCACGGCGGCAGTCATAACGCGTTCACAGCGTTTGAGGACACCAACTATTTCTTTGATGTCGAAGCCGAGTTTCTGGAGCCGGCGCTGGACCGGTTCGCCCAACAGTTTTCTCATCCTCTGTTCACGCCGGAACTGGTGGATCGTGAGCGCAATGCCGTCCACTCCGAGTACAGTTCCAAGCTTAAAGATGACGGCCGGCGCCTGCTTTCTGTCAGGAAGGCGGCGGGCAATCAGAAGCATGCCTTCAGCCAGTTTGCGGTCGGCAACCTGGAGACCCTGGAAAATACCGAAGGCAACCCGCTTCGGCCTGACCTGATTCGTTTCTGGGAAGAAAACTATTCGGCGAACATCATGACCCTGGCAGTCTACGGCCCACAGCCGCTGGATGAGCTGGAACGCATGGTGCAGGAGCGCTTTGGCGCCATCGCCAACCGTAACCTTGAACCCAAGGTTCACCCTCACCCGCTGTACGACACCTCCCGGTTGCCAGAGAAAGTGACAGCCGAGACGCTGAAAGACAATCGCAGCATAACGCTGTCTTTCCCGATCCCCTCTCAGCAGCGTTACTACAAAAGCAAACCCGCAGCCTACGTTGCCAACCTGCTGGGCCACGAAGGCCCCGGCAGCCTGTTTGACGTTCTGAAACGCGCAGGCATGGTAGAAAGCCTTTCCGCAGGCACAGGGATGGACACCGGCGAACACGCCACTCTCGACATCAGCATGTCGCTCACCCGGGAAGGCCTGGAACACCAGGATGAGATCATTGCCCTCACCTTTGAATATATAGATCGTATTCGTGACAACGGCATCAGCCAGCAACGCTTCAACGAGATGCGACAGCTGGCCATGATTGATTTCCGTTTCCGGGAACGCGCTGAAGCGCAAAGCGAGGCCATGCGACTGTCCAGACTCCTCAAGGACTATCCGCCTGAAGATGTTCTAAGCGCCCCCTGGCTGTTGGAGAGGTATGCCCCAGAGCAATACAAGGCGATCCTCGATCAGCTGAAACCAGCCAACCTTAAAGTCTGGGTTGCCGCCCCCAACCTGGACGCGAGCGAGCCGAACCTCACGCGGTGGTATCAGACGCCATGGGTCAGGACGCCCCTGAACCTCGATAACCCGGCAGCTCCCAGCCTGGCTGAACAGCTTGCCCTGCCCGAATCCAACCCCTTTGTTCCAGAAGATCTCGAACTGGTGGGGGGGGACAGCATGGCTCACCCGGAGAAAATTGCCGAACTGGACGGACTGGATATCTGGTACGCCCGGGATACCCGTTTCGCCACTCCGAAAGCCAATCTGTTTGTCAGCCTGAGAACGCCGGCAGCGCGGGAATCCGCCCGGAGTTCAGTGCTCACACAACTGCTGGTGGACGCCATTAACACCAACCTCAACGCCTGGGCCTATTCTGCCCGGCTGGCCGGGCTGGACTACAGCGTCTACCCCCATCTTCGTGGCGTTACCATCCGTGTCGGCGGTTACAGCGACAAGCTGCACAAGCTGGCTAACCAGATATTGCTGGAGTTCGCCAATCCCGCCCTTACCGAACAGCGATTCAGGATTGCGCGACAGAACCTGATGGATGCTCTGGAAAACAAGAGCAAAGAACGGCCGGTGCAGCAGACTTCGGAATTTGTCCAAACCGCATTGCTGGAAGGCACGTTTCCCGCGGAGGAGCGCCTGGCCGCTGCGCGCGACGTCACACTGAATGAGCTGAGGGGGTTTGCCGGCAGTTTCCTCGCCCGCACTGATCCCGTCATGCTCGCCCATGGCAACCTGACACAGGCCAGTGCCCTGAATATGGCCAGACAGGTACAGGCTCTGGTGCTGAACGATCACCAGCGTACCAACGTGGATCGGGCGCGAATTCGCCAGCTGCCTCCGAGCCAGACCGCCGCACATCTGGCGGTTGAGCACCCCGATACCGGTTACACCTTATACCTGCAGGGCAACAACACTTCCTACGCCGAGCGAGCCCGGTATCGGTTGCTGGCACAAATCATCAGTAGCCCGTTCTATGAGGAAATCCGGACCACGCGCCAGCTCGGATACATCGTCTACGCGACCGCGTTCGAGATTCTGGAAACGCCGGCGCTCGGGCTGGTTGTGCAATCCCCATCCGCTGATGCATCTGCCATCGACTCGGCCGTCAAGGAATTCAGCCAAACCTTTGCGCAACAACTGGCGGAGATGGATGACACCCGGATTAAGCGGGAAAAACAGGCGGTGATCAGCCAACTGCTGGAGCGTGACCGGCAACTGAGCGAAGTCTCCAGCCGATACTGGCGGGAGATCGACCGGGAAAATGCCGAGTTTAACAGCCGACAAGCCCTGGCCGACGCTATTCGGAACGTATCGCTGGAGGAACTGAAAGAGACCTTCGAACAGGCCATGCTTGAACGACAACGTGCTCTGCTGGTCACCACCGGAGGCGATGCCGTGAATGATGAGGCGATCCTTCAGATCCTGCGGGACCTGGGCCCTGTACCGAAGGATTGACGAGAGATACTACGAACCTGCCCGGCGATCATTCGCCTGCCGGGCAGGTTGTCGGGTTAACAAAGCCGGTTACAGATCCACCGCAAACTGATTGAAATACACCACAGACCCAGTGCCGGTCCCCACATTCAGAATGCTGAATGCCACCTTGCCCTTCTCCTGAATAAAAGCAAACTTGTCGCTTTCATTCTTTACTTCGTAGTTCTCGGTGTCGTTTTTCTTCTCGTTATACACAGACAAGGCTCCGTCCTGGCTGCCATGACGAATCTGGGCCATGGAGACAATAATCTGGGGAATATCCTTTGCCTTGTTGAACGTCAGAATCCAGATGCCCGAGTCGTTGGTGGGCAACATCACCTGCACAAAGCCTTTCTCGGCGCCATCCTGGTATTTAGAGCTGGCCAGGTCGTTCATGCCAACCCAGTAGGAGTACCAGTTGCCTTCCAAAGCAACGTCAATGGTGTCAAATACCTTGACCTTCACACTGTTGTCGGGATCACTGACACCCAGCTGTTTCACAACGGTAGTCAGCAGGGATTTCGTGCCCTCGCCGTAGGAGTCAAAGCCACCAAAACTCTGAGCCAGACTGGCCTGGGAGAAAGACACGACCAGCAACAGCGCAAGCAACTTGTAGAACTTCATGCAGATTTCCTTTTTATCCGGTACTTGATCCGACGGCTCCGCGCCATCCCCTGCCTGTAAACAGGCCGAGCCTATGATAGTCAGCGACTACCCACGTGATCTACCCGGAAACGGCAAGACAGTGTGAACAAATGAAAAATGACGGCCTTGAGCCCGCTGCCTCAGGCCGTTATCATACCGCCTCCTTTACGATGCCCCCGTAGCTCATCTGGATAGAGCGTCCCCCTCCTAAGGGGAAGGTAGCAGGTTCGAGTCCTGCCGGGGGTACCACCTGCACTTCCACCAAGATCCACCACCTTCCATATACCACTGTTTTTAAACGTTTTAACCTCACCCTTTAGTCCACTGAACTCCACCAAATTCCATGCAGAGCCATGCTTTTTGGGGGTACTTCTGGGGGTGCAAATCGCGATGCACCCCGTTATAGTGAAATTTGTACCCCCACTGCGGAGCCACCCCCCCATGGCAACAGACAAACTAAAGGACAGACAGGTCAAGTCAGCCACCTTCGCGAAGTACGGAAAGCGCACCAAGCTCTCGGACAGCCAAGGCATGCACCTGGATATCCAGCCCTCCGGAAAGTACTGGCGCATGAAGTATCGGTTCGATGGCAAGGAGAAAACACTGGCCCTCGGGGTATACCCGGACGTTTCGTTGAAGGTGGCTCGTCAAAGGCGTTCAGAAGCACGACAACAGATTGCTACAGGCACCGACCCCAACGAAACCAAAAAGCAACTGAAAGCCGCTCAACAGGAGAAGGCAGATACCTTTAAGGCAGTCGCTGAGGATTGGCTCAAACTGAAGAAAGGCGAACTTGCTGACAGCACACTCGAAGTGGCACGGAGGCGACTTGAGACCTGGGCTTACCCCAAGCTGGGGCACCTGCCATTGTCAGAAATAAAGCCTGCCACAGTGCTTGAGGCCCTCCGTGAAATAGAAAACCAACGCAAACATGAGACAGCCCATCGTATTCGGCAACGCATTGGCGAGTGACCCTGACCCCGTATTAGGTCCACCCAGAGTTGGAAAAATCCGGCTCCAGTTGCTTCTGTTTTCTTCGTGAAACCGCATGTTTCCTGGCGTAGTCCGAGGGCGTGGACCACTCCAATGCGGAATGGGGTCTGACTTGGTTATAGAACGCCCTCCATGCTTCGATTTTCTCCCGGGCGTCGGCCAGTGACAAGAACCAGTTTTCGTTCAGACACTCCTGCCGGAGTCGTCCATTGAAGGACTCTACCGTCGCATTGTCGGTAGGCTTGCCCGGTCGCGAGAAGTCGATTTCGATGTTTCGCTCATAGGCCCAGCGATCCATGACCTTGCCGGCAAACTCCGAACCGTTATCGGTCTTAAGAACTTCAGGATTACCTCGAAACCGTGCAATCGCCGTCAGGGCTTCTTGAACATCGTGGCCCTTCAGGCTCTGACCAACCACAATGCCAAGGCACTCCCGGGTGAAAAGGTCGATGATCGTCAGCAGGCGTAGCCTGCGGCCATCAAACAGCGCATCCGAGACAAAATCCATGCCCCAGATGTGATTGGGATGGTTGGCTTGTTGAAGTGGCTGACGGTTCTTGGCTGCCTTGTTGCGCCTGGGACGCTTGAGGCGAAGCGACAATCCCTGGTCCCGATAAAGCCGGTAAACCCGCTTGTGGTTATCACGCCAGCCCTCTCGTTGGAGTTGGACATGCACACGCCGGTAACCGTAGTGAAGCCGCGTGAGAGTAATCTCGCGGATCCTCATCGACAATGCCGATGAATCCCTCGCCACTGATTGGTATCGACAAGACACCCGAGAAAACTGCAAGACCGCACACGCCTGGCGTTCGCTGACTCCGTACCGTGCTTGTAAGTCAGCCACCAGTTGGCGTTTACGAGGCGGTCTCAGAGCTTTTTTGCCACCACATCCTGGAGCATAGCCTTGTCCAGGCTCAAGTCGGCCACCAGCTTCTTGAGGCGATGGTTTTCCTCCTCCAGTTGCTTGAGCCGCTTCAGCTCGGACGGGCCAAGGCCGCCATACTTCTTGCGCCAGTTGTAGAACGTGGCATCCGAGACGCCCATCTTGCGACAGACTTCGGGAACCGGGGTGCCCAGCTCGGCCTGCTTCAGGGCAAAGGCAATCTGCTCTTCGGTGTAACGGGATCGCTTCATGGCATGATCTCCTGCTCAGGGCTCTATCATGCCGGATTTTCCAGTTTTAAATGGACCTAAATTCTGGGGTAGGGTCACTCCACTCTGATATGGACATTATGTACCAAACAAAAGAGGGGCATTGACGAGCCGCTATCCCATCGGTACTCTGCATTTTCGATGACGGGTTTGTCCCGTTATTATCGGCCAGTGGTGGAATTGGTAGACACAGCGACTTGCCATGTCGCCGCCCTCGGGCATGCGGGTTCGAGTCCCGCCTGGTATATGACTTTGATCTGAAGGTTATATACCAGGCGACATTCAGCCTATTACTAGTGTATATCCCCCAGTCCCTATGATGCCATTAGGCATTTTCTAGTTGGTGCGTTCGTTTCACTAGGTGTGATTCAGGATGTATTCGCAGGTTGAGAAGTCCAGTGCTCCGGCACCAACTTTTCCCCATGTCGCCATTCATAGCGAACCATCTTTTTGAACCAATCATCGCCAAACTTAGCGTGATCCATCACGATAATCTGTGAAAAATCCTCGTTATCAGTCATTTCGTCTAGCAGACGATAAATGTCGCGTACCCGATTGGTATCTTCTTCATCCTCGGGCAACAGCTCACCTCCATTATCAGTAGTGCGCAACTCTTCTGGAAACCAGGCTTGACTCGGCTGGTCAAGAAGCAAAGCTCTGGGTACCGGGCATGCATTGCGCGCCAAATGATTGTGAATAGCCAAAATCCCCGCCAGGTGATAACTGACCCAGTTTGCCCCACTACCGATCTCGGCCAAACTTGTCATTTCATCGCTGTCTGGATCGATCTGGACGCTTATAGAGAGGTCGTTCACAGAGATGGAAGCGTTGCCATTCCTAAACTCGACCTCCATCCGTCGAGCAAGCTCTGTCATCTTCCTATTAATAGATTCCTGCGTTTTCCGGCGGCGCATAGCGATGGAGTTAATTTCTTTCTCCAGCAAATCAATTTCAACTTCAAGCAAGGCAGAGCTTTCCTCATCGTCATCCATATCACCAGTATCGACTGTTCGGATGTACTCCGCTATTCGCCCTAGTAGGCGATCAATTTCCCGATCTGCCGCGAGGTACTCAGCGTTTTTCGAAATAGTTATTATGGCCTCACGAAGTCTGCTTCGAGCAGCTTCGTGCTGTTCCTCAAGAGGTACAAGCTCTTCTTCTTGGCGTACCCGAGCTTTTCGAGCTTTCGCGTCCACTCTGAGAGGAACCGCACGGATTCCACTTAAAGACGAAAGGGTTTGCTTCAACTGCTCCCGCTGTCGCTCTGGATGAAATTGCTTAGAGTCGCAAATCGGACATCCCCCATTTTTTATTTGGGTCGGGAGGAGGTCCGAAATAGATAGCTTATTGAACTGCCGAGAAACCACGTCTTGATGAATTCCGGCGTTACGCTCGAAATCAAGAAGACCACGAACTTTCTTCCGAGCCTCTAGGACCGCGTTCCGGGCTTTCTGCTCATCTGCCTCCAATTGGCGGATGTTCGGAATTGCGGTCGCCACATTAAACCGTCTATTTTCATCGACATGAATATTCCGCAATATCTCCAACAGCTCTGGAACCGACTGCGGGCTCTCCCCACTCAGTAAACCAATACCCTGTGCTTCAAGCCACAGCTTATGGCCACGAGCAAAAGTATTGGCTCTAAGTTTCCCTCGTTCCTTACGTTTCATTTTGAGCGCGGCCAGCTCGGACTTAAGCCTACGCAGACGAACTCGCGCTTCAAGAAGCTCTCTATTTTCGATACCAAGTAGGAATGGCAGTGCATCGAGCATGTGTCGCCGATGTTCATCTCTATCCAAGCCAGGAACACTCACATGACGATTCGCGATGACGTCCTGGGGTTGGAAAATCAGCGGAGCGGCGTGCCGAATATTCGCCTCTGCCAAAACTTCTTCCGAGGGCTCTCTGGGATTGGAGAGAATCGCTGCACCCGCAATTCCAGTAAATGAAGAGAGAACGTCACGTATTTGGGTACGATTGGATATCATCTCTGGAAGATCATTGGGGAACTCAAGATCCTTTCCCACTTGATACCAACCTTGTGTGGAGACCTTGGCCCCCGGAGCTGGCAGTGGCCGAACAATTAAGAGCTCGCCCTCCGGGCCAACTAGGTGCCCTCCGACGTGCGACACGGCACGACGAATTATTCCCTTCGGAATGGGGCATGACCGACTCATCAGAATATAGTTCAGTATATCCAAGACAGCCGACTTACCGGTTTGGCTATTACCGGTGATGACATTCACCCCGTGGAGATTGAAGTTTATTTTTCGGCGATCTGTTCCTCCTCTTTGATATAGAACGAGGCTCTTTATTCTCCAAGTCATACTTCAAACTCCAATCCTAAAGCGCTGGCAACACGCAGATCATCCTGCTCACCTCCAATGGTCCCACCAATGGCACGGGCCGCGCGACGAACAAACTGAGAGTGACTATTGGGTTCGATAGACCCAATTTTTCCTTTAGCAACCAGCCTTCCATCCTCTATGGTTAAAATTCCGGCTGCTTCACCGTGTGCAAAAGCAGCCCAAAATGCGTCCTTCCAAGCAAGGATGGTCTGCTTAGAATATCCGCGCCAGCTTCGCGCCCCTTCACTTCTAAGCCAACCCGCAAGCGTTTGTTTCTTTTGTGGTAAGGACTCAAGTGTCGATTCCGTCGCGACTAATCCAATTCCCAGCATCGCCCAAGGAATCAGAATTCCATCTTTGAGATGTCTTGCTTTAGCATGACTTTCCGCGAGCCAGAATAGAATCACTGCCGCTGCCAAAGGCTCTTGATGAATTTCTGTGTCCAAAAAATGCCGCACCTATTTCTCCTCTTCATAGGAAGGATTCCATTTCAGCCGCAACGCATTGCTCATCTCGTGATAACTTCCTTGCGTGAATTGAAGCGGAGGGTCAGTGCGCCCCAACTTTGATTGATACTTCATGCAGCTTGAATGCACGTCTCGTCCGACCTCCATAGCATGTTCCGCATCTTTAGCCGGCAGATGCTCTTCATGTAACGTCTGGCAGTAATCCTCTAAGTTCTTATCGTGCTTTTTCAGATCCTGAACTACATGAGGCGCACCATCCATAAGTTCTTGGCGCAGTGCACGAGCTTCAAACCAGTTTTTCAACGCGCGGGCAATTGTGTTTGGCTGGTCTCGTTTGATAGCAACGAGCTGTGGAATAAGGTGCTGATGATGCTCGGCCCGAAGGGCATAAACTTCTTCCTCGGTGTACTCCAAATCCGGGAAATCGTAATTGCCGAATTCCGCATGGCGAGCGTGGGCCTCAAGAAAGTCAACGTTCATTGCTTTAACGCTCACTTCGAAGCCACCAGAGTCTAACGAGTTCGTGAGTCGGGTCATAAAAGCTCCGACTAGAGACTCACGAACCTGCGACACAATTAGTGGGGAGACACCACGATCCATGAGAGTTTCATCAAGTTGGTCGTTAGTGGCTGCCAACCGATTTTGCGAACTTGCAATCTCAATTCGAGTGAGCAGTTTGCGCTGGGCATGTCCTAGCGCACTCCAGCGCGCATACACGCCTTTTTCCGCAAGTTGCTTATTGGCTGCCTCGCTAGCCTTCATATTCATTTCGTCTAGCAAGGACTCCCATGGAGGAAGCCCAGTTGGTAGGTAACATGAAGCCAGAAGAGAGCTTGGCTTCAAGTTACTCGTAGTAACCAGTCTCAACTTGGAATTCTCTGGAGCCGGCCCCCTTATCCAGGCGTCTATTGCTTGCCACCAAATCGGGCTACTTTCGCTAATTGACTGGATATATTCGCTGTGTTTCAACTGCTCGCATGATTGAATGACTCCCTCCATACTCGCAACCGATAAATCGTCCTCAATTTCGATTTTGACAATAGCATCGTTTGGACTAGTCAAGGCTCGCCGGCAAGCTTCTGAAGCCTGCCATAAGTAGCCAGCCATCTGTCCACCTGCGCTTGTCGTCGTCATAGCCGCTCCTGGAACTGTTTTAGTAGAGATTTTTCAGCAGCATCGAAACCACAATTTCAGCCCCATACCCATTGCTCAGCGCCGCAACAATCTCATTGAACATGACGCCTTCGATTAAATTAATCAATAGCTTAGCCTACTTCACAAACCCTTACCATACAGTCATTTGAAGACGTTCTGTCAGTTTCAACAACTTTAAAAATTGCATTTCCAATGGCAAGCGTGCCAAAAAACAAAAAATTAGGGTCCGTGGTAAAGAAGACGAGTGGCCGCAATCTGCCACTCGCCTCTATCTACTCGCTGGCTAACCTAACCGGCTTTAGATCACGGCGGAACTTTGGGAGGAGAGAAGTCTTATCCAGCGTGCTATTCTCCGTTGAAACAGGATAAAACTCCTCAACCACCTGACTCATCTCATCCTCGCCCCACTCAAACAGTGCATTACTAACCCCCTTCGCTGCTGCAGCATCCAGAGCAGCCTGGTCAACACCCTCATCTTTTAACTGCCTGGCGTGTTCCCGTGCCTCGGCCACTGCTTCCCGCAGCGATATATCTTTCCCGAGCACCAAATCTACATAATAAATCGGCGCTTGATGGCTTTGGGTCGTACTCTTTCCCCGAAGCTTTAGTTCCAACGGCATGTACGTCAGCAGCCCCCCAGAGACCGCCTGGTAGTAACTCAGTCGGGCCGCAAGGGTTCGGATACTGTTGTAGCCGGTCGTCCGGAAGATGAAAGTGCCCAAGTCATCGTCGTCGCCAAGCTTCACGTTCAGGCGGCCATAGGGCTTGCACAGGCCACCTTTGCCAAACTCACAGAGCGTCGGCCCAGGGCATGGCAAAGACTGGACTCCTGACTGCGTCAGGCGCTTGCAGCTTTCGCCGTCACCCACACACATAGGACGTCCGCTCTTACGGTCGAACATGGTGTATTCAGCCCGCAGGTTCAGGTCGGCGTCATTGAACAGCATCCGTACCGGAATAGTCCGCAGCTTCCCATTGGGTGCGTCCTTTCTCAGTTCTTCGTCCATGGGGTGCAGCTTCCACCCGCTCCGCTCCTGAACCTGGGAGGTGATGGTGAACTGGTCGTCCTTTTGTGGCAGCCGGATGCCGTTCTTCTCGACCACCCGACCAATACTGATACGCCCCAATATCGGAGGCGTGATGGCTAGACCTTTAATCATGCTGGTTCTCCTAAGGAAAAGTGCCACGGGGAACTCCCCCATGGCCAATGGCGTGTTCATGCTTGAACGAGGAATCGACGGCTTCCTGATTTAGTAAGCGGGTACATGTCCAGCAGCTCCGGCTGGTCATTTAGTAGCTTCTTCACATCCAGACCAACGGAATCCTTGCTGCGCTTCCAGGTAACGCAACCACTCGGGAAGATCGCCCTGGACGCTTCACCCATCTGAGACTGGATGCGCTGCTTCAAGTGAGATTCGGTGGCGCCCAGCGTTTCTATCTGTGCCCTGACCGCCAACAGCTCATCGAAAGCATCGGACAAATCTTTACTCGGGGTCAGATCGATGGTTTGCCCTGTGTCCCGGGGGTAGAGACTTCGCAACGCCCGCTCAGCAGACTCAGTACCGTCCGTTGGCGGTGGCGTGTCCGTCTCCACGAAGTCCCAGAACTGTTGCTCCAGCACGTAAAGCGCCTCGATGAGCTCCTCGTTCCGCTCGACGCGGTGAATTTTCAGTTCCTGGCCACACAACAGAACACAAACATCTGCTGCCTGCTTGCCGGTAACAGCCAGTTGGTGCTGAACCTGGCATTGGATGTAGTCCGGCACGCCCTCTTTCCACAAACGTGAACCGAACTCCCCTGCCGTTTTGCACTCGAGAATTTGCACCTCTTCATCGGCCACAACGGAATAGTCCAGGTTGGCCAACATCCAGTGCTTGTCCGGATCAGGATGCTGAAGCACGGCATTCACCCGGCGCACTTTCCTGCCGGTTTGCTGGCTGTACTGATCGGCGACAATCGGTTCGAGGATATGGCCCCAGTACACGGGCGAACTGGGGTCGTCAGAATCCGGTTTAGGCAGGCCGGCGTCCCGACCAGTCTTGACCATCCAGAGTTCCAGCTGAGACTGGTACGGGTTCATTCCAACCGCTGCGGCTGCATCACTGCTTCCGATGCCTTGCTTGCGGACTCTCAGCCATTCATCCCGACTCAGGCCCTTGGTAGAGACCAACCGCAAGGCTGGTCGTTGTTTCTCGATTGGTTTTGCGTTCATGCCCATGGTGTTTCCTCCAGACGTAAAAAAGCCCACCAGAGCTCGGGGCTCCGGTGGGCTTTATGAGGGGTTTTGGTTTTCGGGAAGCCGGTTATGCCACGAGGGATATGGCCCGTTCCAAAGCTCGGTTCTTAATGGAAGCGCCGTTTCCGAACCAGGCTGAATCCAGCCGGTGGTCAACAGTCTTGGCACGACGCTGGTGGTCGATGAACTCGGTCACAGCGTTCAGCAGGCCATAGGCGGTGCCGTCTGACGAGGCCAGGGTTGCACCCATCCCCTCCCCTTCGTACAAAGCCAGGGCTTTGGCCATGGAGCGCTCGTTGGTCTTACCGATACCAGTCCGGGATTCATCCGTGAATAGCTTTAGAAAGTAGTTCCTGGCTTCGGTGCTCCGCACTTTCCGCTCGCTCAGGAGCTTCAGCCGATACATGAAGTCATCCCAGGCCGAAACGGATATGCCCAACTGCTTCTTCACCAGTTCCGCGTCAAATGCCGTGTTGTGCTTCACCTTGACTGCCGCCGTAGCAGTAGAATCCTTCAAGGCCACGGCGAGCGTGTTGTTACACACCACACGGATGCTGGTGAACTGCGCGGTAGTGGCCATGGTGCCGTCGCACGCGGTGGCCAACAGCACGTAGGCGTTGGTTTGGTCGTTGCCCCTGAGCACGCCGGTCTGGCCAGTACGGGCCAGCGCCCACATCTTACGGCCACCCTTAAGCACACCAGCGGTTTCCAGCTCGAAGCCCGATACTTCGGTCAGATCCTGATAGAACTCCAGGATCTCCTCTGGCTGGACCACCTTAAATCGGTTGCCAACAACAGACAGCGGGGCCTTAGTATCCGACCGGTACAGCACCTTGCTATCCGGATAGGAAAGGATCTGCCCCAGGGTTCCGGAAGCATTGGTCACGTAACGCACTGGGCTTTCTTCAATCTGCCAGTCCAGACCAGCCTGTTTCGCCCACACTTCCAGGGGCTCATTAGAAGTGAGTTCATTCCCCAGTCCGTGCCAAGGGGTTTGGCCTACATAGGCCATTTGCTCGATGAGATGAGCCATGAAGATTCTCCTATGGGATTCGCGAGGGGATTAACGGGATTCGCTGCGGGAGCGAGGGTCGGTGCTGAAGGAATAGCCGCAATCAAGACAACGATGGTTGTCCAGAACGCTCTCATCCAGGATATCGCCCAGGATGACGCCGGCTGACACTCCGGTAGCGCCGCCAAGCAGTGCGCCTACTACCGCACCACCGATACCACCAACCGTAGAACCCACGGGGCCAGCCACGATCCCGAAGGCAGCACCTGCCCTGGCACCAGCGGTGGCAGCGGCATAGCCGCCGTAAGTGCCGGCAGACGCACCCACTACGCCAGCGGCTCTCTTGCCGTAATTTTTATTGCCAATCCGGGTGGACTGGCAACGGGGGCATTGTTCGGACATTGGAGTTACCTCTGTGAATTAGGAGAGTAGGCACCGTTGGTGCCTTGGTTCACAGAGGTGATATAGGTTTGAGATTTTTTCGATTCGAAGCTCTTGGCTGCCGGACACTTGCCATAGAAGATGATTTCTTGCGAAGAGAAGCATAGGATGTGAAGCGTAGTACTGATTCGTTCTAATATCAGGGACTTGGTGACGGCCTTCAATGATTCGCTTTACAAGTATTTCAGATGCAAATATCTGGTCAGGTGTAGATTGGACAATTACTGATGAGGACGAGGTTGCCGGGCTTGTTGCTCGAGTAGCTCTAGGCCAATCTCGGCACGCAACGAAAATTATTAGCTCATTGAGCTCTATTCTTCCTCCTCCTCCAGAGACAGCGAAAGAGGGAGCGATCCGCCTTTTGACAGCAAAAGATCTAGAGAAGCCATACCACAGAGATGGATGGCTTTTCCAAGTACTTACTTGGATCGCCGCCCACCTCCATCGTTCTCAAACTTTAAAATCTTCGCCACACATGATTCACGCTCATAAAGGTTTCGACGGATTAGAGCTTAGGGTGAATGAAGATCTCACTTCCGTGTCTTCAGTGATAATTTGTGAACAAAAAGCCACTGAAAACCCTAGAAATAAGATCACTAGCCAAGTGTGGCCTGAATTTGTATCTCTCGAATCTGGGGAGCGAGATAACGAGTTAGTCGCAGAAGTCACCACAATTCTTGCTAGAAACGGAAGTATCGATGCTGATGAGGCTGTAGCAGCGATTTTGTGGAATCAGTCTCGGTCATATTGTGTCTCTGTAACAGTGGACGATGAACACAACAGTGAAGCAGGGAGAAAGGCACTATTTGGAGGGTATGACAAAAAAATACCGAACGGGAACGTTGATCGCAGAGGAGCCGAGACCTTCTTCAAGCCCGAATTGAGAGCATGGATGGAAAGTCTTGCACAAAAAGCAATTAAAGTTGTCAACGACATGGATGTGACCCATGTTTGATCAAGACTCGGCCAATTTGATTCGCAATACGCCAGACCTAGATGGACTTGATCGAAACGCGCTACCAGAGTTTCTGACCAATGCATTCGCGCAGATAGCCGCAGCCCGAGTGAGAATGAGAGAACTGAATGATGACTCGTTGGACAGTCTCAATGAAATCATATCCCCAATTAGACGATTAGCTTTCACGAATGAGGCGTTGGTTTCAGCTTTACCGGAACGAGCAGATCGACGTTCCGCAGCATTTGTCGCAGCAACAGCCCATCAGCTTCGTTTTAATGCCGACTATTTACTCCAACAACGAATACCAAAATCATCAATAGGGCCCTTCTCGATCTCTAGCGACGTTGCCGCTGTCCTACTTTTTTTAATCGCCGAGGCAACAGCAGACGCATCAGAAATTGCTCGTTCTCTAGACCTACGGGGGCTTGACCCGGTCGCACTCTCACTCATAAGTAGCATCTGTGATTTAGCGAACGGCGATCTCCAAAAGTTGTTAAATCGGGAGTTACCTTCAATTGAAGAAACACTTTTTGAAGACCTCTCAGATTACGCTGTAAAAGCACTTTACTTTAATCTGCTCCAAGGTGTTCGAAAACTCGCGTCAGAAATTCTTTCAGGATGGCAGGATGAAGAAAATGGAACTTCTCTGGACTCTTTCATTGCCGTAAGGGATATGAGCCTTGGAGATAGCGTGGACTTCCCCGATTTTGGTAATGCCACACCCACGAGCTCATTTTCTGGACCTCATCACCTCGCCTCGCTGTTAATCTCGGTTTCCCGTGACCTTTTCAATAGCGCAGTAACAAACGTATCTACACCTCCAAGCATCAATCCTGTTGAATGGCTTGACAGTATGCAGTTCACTGCCAAGTCTCGCCCCTACCTTTGGCAAAACCATCAAGACGCTATCGAAAAGGGATACCTCAACCCTGGAACCTCATCCGTGATTGGTTTTCCCACAGGAGCGGGAAAATCGACGCTTGCAGAGCTAAAAATTCGAGTAACATTGCTCCAAGACCGCAGTGTGATTTTTCTTTGCCCCACTCATGCACTGGTCCAGCAAACGGTAAATAGCTTGAAAAATTCATTCTCAAACACCTCAGTTCAAGGAGAGCGTCAAGACCTCTTCGGATTTGGGTTCGGAGAATTTGGGGTAGCAGAAATATTTGTCATGACTCCGGAGGCATGCCTAGCTCAGCTAAGCATTGAACCTGATGTCTTTGAAAATATTGGTCTATTGGTATTCGATGAATGTCACCTTTTACATCCGAACGATAATCCGAATGATCGTAGAGCCATTGACTCGATGCTCTGCCTCATCAACTTACCCTTGATCGCTACAGATCTGGATCTATTGCTTTTATCAGCAATGATGAAAAACACTGATGAATTGGCCGAGTGGATTTCTGAATTAACTGCTAAGCCATGTCTTTCTCTGTCTCTATCTTGGAAGCCAACGCGTCAGTTACGTGGGTCAGTTGTCTATCAACAGCAAGACGTAAATGAGCTGAATAACCTACTCAGAAAGTCTAGGCGCGAAGGCACGACTAGAGCACCTTCAGCTAGGGTAAAACGTAATTTAAAAATAAAACCCTACGCGCTGTTTGGCCTAAAGCAGACCTGGAATACGACTAAATCCCAAGACTATTCGCTTATTCCTTTATTGGGTGATGAAATAGAACTGGGTGCTAACACTTACTGGAAAATAACACCAAATTCAGGGGTCGTTTCCTCGTCAATTACGAACGCAGCTGTAAATAATGGAATGCGGACCCTCGTCTTCTTTCAAACAATTACGAACGCCGCCAGTGCAGCCAAAAAGATTTCTCATCGATTAAAGCAACCACCAGTAAGACTGACTCCAACAGAGCGTCGCTGGGCGGACATATCGACACTAGAGCTTGGTGGGAATTCGCGCATGTACGTTCAAGTGCAGGATGGTTTGGTATCCGACTCGGCGCTGGTTCACCATGGACTGCTATTGCCCGAGGAGCGCTCTCTGTGCGAGTCACTTTACAAGCGCCCCGATGGCATAAAAGCTCTCACTGCAACTTCGACTCTCGCCCAAGGAATGAATCTCCCGAGTGAGTTGGTAATCATTGCAGAGGATAGCCGATTTGATTCTGCCACAGAGCGAAGAGAGATCCTTGAGGCCCAAGAACTCTTGAATGCAGCCGGCCGTGCAGGGCGTGCCGGCGAAAGCGCCAGCGGAATTGTATTAGTTATTCCTGGAAAAGTGGTAGGGATCGATCTTGGCGATGGCAAAATCGGGCATCATTGGGGTTCTCTCAGAGAAATTTTCGGTCAGTCAGATCAATGCCTTGTAATCGATGACCCGCTGACAAGAATTCTTGACCGAGTTCAATCCGGACAGAACACGACAAAAATTGATCAATACACAATCGCCCGGCTAGCACAGGGTGAAAATCAAGAAGCCCGAGGTAACTCTCTATCCCAAGCGATACGCCGTTCTCTGGCTGCACACAAAGCAAGAAAACGAAATGACGAAAAATGGCTTGATGAACGAGTTGCGGCCAGCGTCAGATTTTTCAACGAGCAATCTTCAGATAAAGAGGTAGATGCGCTTTCTCAACAATTGGCGGCCAGTCTCGGCCTTTCTACAGATTTGGTTACTCGACTAATTTCCTCCCTTGATTCCAACCAATACAGAATAGCGCCAACCATACCAGCTTGGCGCAAGTGGTTTTTTGATTGGTTAGAAGAGAACCCCGACATGCTTGAGCATGTTTTCAGAGCTAACTCTCTATCGGAGCTATTAGGCCGCAAATACTCCGAATTTAACTCAAGTGGAGAGAGCGCAAAGTTCGCAATTCCAATTCTTAGAAAGCTGGTTAGGGCTTGGATGAAAGGAGCACCTCTTTCTGAGCTCGAGCTTATTCTGATTGGTGATCCACGAAGGATCAAAAAGTGTGTTGGTGCGAGACGCTTTGTTGTACGAATAATACCCGAGCTTTCATTTCTGTTCGGCTTCCCCGCTCTACTTCATGAGCGTCGACTATCCGAAGCTGGGATAGAGTCTCTAGCCCCACCTGCTCAAGCACAACTAAGGTATTGCCTAAAACAAGGCTTCAACTCTCTCGAGCAGGCAGCTTTGAGCCAAATACTTCGAAACGAAGGGCTTTCAAGGAGAGAGCTGCATTTGCGTCATCAAGATTTGCATCCGCATATCGACATAGCAATGCCTGGAGAAAGCTGGGATAACATTCTCGATCGAGTGAATAAAGCGTTACAAACCTAACAAATATATAGCTTGCTAATGCTTTTCTCACAGCGAGGCATGAATACTGGCTACTCAGCCTCACATGTGGGGGTACAAATATCCGCATTTCTATTTTAAACAAATACTTTCAACAAGTTAAAACGCTATGCGAGTCCTGCCGGGGGTACCATAAAGGCAGCCACCGAATGGCCCCGTCAGAACAATGGCACCACAACACCGCCCGCGAGCCATAGCAGCGCAACCACTACCAGAACACTCAGCACCTTATCTGTCAGCGAAGATCCGCCATGATCGTGATCATGATGGTGGTGGTCATGTGAATGCTGCTTCTGCCCTTGTCGCCAGAACCATAGCAGTATCGCTGTGGCGGTCAGAAACAGGATGTTCAAGACAGCCTGGTAATTCCACTTGAAGAACTCCCGCTCTCCCATTGAGGTCTGGCCGCTGAAGTCCGGCAACATACCCAGCAGGGCCAGGCTGTAGTGCATCAGCAATGACACAGTCACAATGCCGACCAGCATCAGTGCGAGGATGTACAGCGCCATCTTCCAGCCATAATAGGAGGCGTTGATTCTGAGCACTGGCAGCACAACCAGATCGGAAAAGATAAAGGCCATGACGCCCGCAAAACTCACTCCCTGAGCAAACAACACGGCCGCGAGAGGAATATTCCCCATGGAACCGATGAAGGTGAAAAAGGCTGCAATTGGCCCAACCAGTGTCTGCGATAGTACAGCGAGGAAGCCAGGGTTGGCCGCGTTCTCGCCACCGGCGCCGATAAAGAGAGCTTCAAAGAAACTCTGAGGCACCATGGCGGAGATGATACCGGCTACGGTGAAGCCAATAAGGACATCTTTCCAGACCATTTGCCACTCCATCACATAGGTCTGGGCGATCGCCTGCCATCCTTCCTTACTGGTTATTTTTTCCTTCCAGCTTTTGTCAGAGCTGCCGTCGTCCCCGTCGCCGTTATCCATCTTTCGGCGAGCCTGTGCTTCAAGCCGGCGCGGCCGGGTAAGTCGGATCAGCAGCCAGGTTACAAGAATCAGGAGTACACCACCCACATACTCGCCAACCACAAATTGCCAACCCAGAAAAACCGCGATCACGATACCGAGCTCAATCACCAGATTTGTGGAGGCCAGCATAAACGCCAGAGACGGCGCCAGACCGGCGCCCTTATTGAAGATTGCACGGGTGGTGGCGAGTGCGGAGAAGCTGCAAGAACTGGAAATGAAACCAAAAAACGTGCCGAGCGCGATACTGCGCAGTCCATCCTCCCCCATGGCCTGCTGCATCTTCCTGCGGGTAACCAGAACCTGAATCAGACTGCTTATGACGTAACCCAGAATAAATGCCCAAAGCGCCATCCAGAAAAAGCCCAGGCTCGTGGTTGCCGCTTCATTCCATAGCGATAGAAAGTTACTCAAAGCGTTCCTCCTTATCTGCCGAAGCATGCGAAGAGTCACCACCTACCCTAGCGCATAATACGACCAGTTGCTGAAACGCTTACTTGATGCCCGAGCCCCTCGCCTATGCAGAATGGCTTTGACGGAGGGGCGAAAAACACAGATTAAGTGCCGGGCGTGGAGGAACCTTATTTGCGCGGATCGGTTACCGAAACCCACGAGTTGTCTGCGTGAGCATCCCGGAAAGCCAACAGGCTATCGACCCCGGAAAAATCCACCAGGTCACGGAAATCCAGCCAGTCCACCAGACAATAGAGACAGATGGCAGGATAGTTCCACTGTTCAAACTGCCCCGCTTCCACCATGGCGGACAGGGTTCGCAGCGTTGTCATGATGCGTTCGCGCTGAAGGTTATAGAACATTGCATCCTGGCTGGTATCGATTCCGGACCTCTCAGAAAGCAGCATGGTTACCGCAGAATCGTTGGCGCCATCAATCAGCGTTAACTGGTTCTCCTGGTCCCAGGTGAGGGCGTCAAGCCCAAGCTTCTGACCAAGATAACGGGCGATCACCCGTGAGTCATAGAGCTCCTGATCGCCATCAATCAGTACCGGGATTTTCAGGGTGGGATTAGTACGCCGCAGCTCATCACGGCCTTCACCATAAATATCGAGATTGATGAACTCGTATGGTTCATCGCTCAGCAGGAGCCGAATGCGGCGTACGTAGGGCGACGTGGTAGATCCAACCAGTTTCATGATCTCCCCCATAATCAGGTTTTCATTCATGGTAAATCATCTTGCGCGTCATGCCTCCGTCCACCACAAAATTCTGCCCGGTGACGAAGCCAGCCTCGGAGGAAATAAGGTAAGCCACCAGTGAAGCGATGTCTTCGGGCCTGCCAACGCGACCGGCCGGATGCTGCTGGTGATCCGCTTCTGACAGAGGCTCGACAGCCTGCTCGCTGCCCTGCCAGTCACGGGTATCTATCCAGCCCGGGCTGATACAGTTCACCCGTATTTCTGGTCCCAGGCTAATGGCCAACGCATGGGTCAGTGCCACAAGGCCGCCCTTGGTGGCGGCGTAGGCTTCAGTATCCGGCTCTGATTGCAGGGCCCGTGTGGAGGCCATATTCACAATCACGCCCCTCGCCTTCCGGAGATACGGTATCGCATGTTTGCTCACCAGAAACGGCCCGGTCAGATTGACATCCATTCGACGCTGCCACTGTTCAAGGCCCAGTTGTTCTATCGGGCCGGTATGAGGGTCCGCAATGCCAGCGTTGTTAATAACGGCATTCAGGCCACCACCCCAGTGCACCGTTTGGGAAATGATATTCTCAACATCCGCTTCGCTGGCAACGTCGCCTGCCAGAAACACGACTTCACCCTCTGCGTTGGCAACCAACTGTTCACCTACGGCTTCGTCAGTATCACAGACTGCCACTTTCCAGCCCGCCGCCGCCAGGTGCAGCACTATGCCTCGGCCAATTCCCTTCGCGCCTCCTGTCACCAGGACTACCTTTTGCATTCGTTCCAAGTCTGCCTCCAACTGTTTCGGTTCCGTCATTACTATTCGGCGGGCTTTGCGCCGGACGGATTGATTGCTGCAGTTTAGCAGCAACTGATTGATACGGTTTTCGCCGAAGGCTGTATCAACAGGTTAGAATGCCCGCCTGCCCACACTACCGGAAACCAACCATGGCCCGCTTTAACGAAATTGGCACCGCAACCATCCCCGGCAACGGCACCTGCTTGCGACTGCTGCAACGTAATGACGAGTTTTCCATCAAGATTGCCGGCGCCCCGGGTGAACTGATGAACAGCCGCTTACATGGTTCGGAGGATGCACTCGCCACCCTCGCCTGTGAACGCCTGAGCCATCTGCCCGCGCCACGGATTCTGATTGGCGGGCTGGGTATGGGCTTTACCCTGGCGGCAGCGCTTTCGGCTACAGGCGATCAGGCTCAGGTGACGGTGGCAGAGCTGGTTCCCGAGGTAGAAACCTGGAATCGCGGACCATTGGGCGCAGCCGCCGGCTACCCTCTGGACGATCCCCGGGCCGCCGTTCACATTGGCGATGTGGCAGAACTTTTGCGGCAGGGCGATGGCAACTGGGACGCCATCTTGCTGGATGTGGATAACGGTCCGGAAGGCCTTACCCGTAAAGAAAACAACTGGATCTACTCTCCGGAAGGCATCGCCGCCGCCCAGAAATCCCTGAGCAACGACGGCATTCTCGCCTACTGGTCGGCCGGTCCGGAACAGGCCTTTACCGAACGCTTGCGGCGCGCTGGCTTTTCGGTGGAACCCGTTGTTGTGAGAGCCCTGCGTCCGGGTAAAGGCGCCCGTCACACAATCTGGCTGGCCTGGTAATTTGGGGGATGGCGGGCGATTCCCGACCGTTTTGTTGCCATACGGTCATTCGAAATACAGGTTCAGGTGTACTAGGGTTACAGTTGAAGCCGCTTTGTTTTAACGAGGATCTGGTCCTCGGCGAAACACTCAGGAGGTCTTTCCATGAAACCCTCAGTGAGTATTACCGGTGAACAGGAAGCCCATAAAGTAGCCGCAATATTCGAGACAGAAACCGATGCCAACGGCGTTGCACGGGTGCTGTCGCAGGAAACCAGTCTGGATCACGAGCAAGTCATTGTTGTAAGCCCCCAGGACCAACACCCGGGTGAAGAGCTGGAGCCAGAGAACCAGGGCATATGGCAAACGCTGGTGCGTTCGCATCTCTGGCTCGGTATCGGCGGTGCAGTCGCAGGCTTTATTGTGTTCCTGATACTGAGTGCTGTCGGCGTGGGGTTTATTGCCCAGAATGGCGTGGTTGCCGCAGCCGTTCTTGCGGCGCTCGGCCTGATACTTGGCCTGCTTTTGGCAGGGGGCGTTACTCTACGGCCTGACCACACACCTTATGTTGCCAAAGCGCAGTCGGCTCTGAAGGAGGGCAAGTATGTACTGACCGTGCATGCCTGCAGTTCTGAGCAACTCAAGGAGGCCACCACCGTTCTGAAAAACCGGAACGTCCAGTTAGTGCGCACTATCTGAGCCTCCGCCCCCGGAGCCACGTTATTGGTAGCAACCAGAGCACGGTGGCCAGTAGCCAGCGCGTAAGCAACAGCAGTGGCAGCAGTACCAGGAACCATCCTGGTATCTGCACCATCCAGGCCGGCACACCCAGTGCCCGGGCAGCACCGGCGAATATGTCGTTCAGTAAGGCGGGGTGTTTGACAACGACATAGACCAGAGCCACCGCACCGGGCCACTTTGCGTTGCTAACCATGACCGAAGCCATGCGCCCGGCCCGCGCGAGGCGGGAAGAATAGGCGGCGGAACGGGCGGTGACACTCGAGGCTCTTGCAGTACCTGCTGCCGCCCGACCGGCTTTCAGGAATTTCACCGCACTGCCAATAATCAGCGCGTCTACGGCGGCCCAGCCGACATCTTCCATGCGAATCGGCTGATCGGTACGGTACCGGGATTCCAGAGTCCGGATACCACTGGTGAAGAACTGCGTAACACCCTCCGTAATTCGCTCCGTCCAGATCCACTCTATGTTATTGCCATCGGCCCCGACCACGAACTGGCCCGTGAAATCCTGACCTTCTTTATTGGCGAAGTTGACGGCATACCAGGCACGCTGTTCCGGCGTCAGGACTTTACCGGTGCCGGCAACCCGGTTCATCATCTCAATCGAGCCGACCGGATTCTGATAAAAATGCATCACAGGAGGCATCAGATACTCGCCATGGGCTCGTAGGGCCTGCTGAAATTCCGGTTCTTCACCAAACAGATCCATCACAAACCTGGTCCACTCGGGGTATACCTGCAACGCGGCCTGAGCTTTCAGCAACAGCAGGCGGTCGTCCCGGTAATCCAGCAGGAGCGCCTGCAGAGCCAAGGCTTCGCCCAGCAGCGGTGATTCTGTACCGAATTCATCCTGGGCCTGCAGGCGCACAAGCCGTTCCTCAACCGGTTGCGGTTGCAAGCTTACTGACACCAGAACGGCCACCGCCAACGCGAAAAGCGCCAGCCACAATAGTCGCCGTCTGGGCCGGGACTGGAACAGTGCGGGTTCTGTCATTCAGTACTCCTGCTATAAAAACCTCAGTCTACATGGAAAATCTCCAACATGAAGGCTGACACATGTCAACACCGGTTACAGAAAACAACTCTAGATGGGTATACCCATTGCAAAAAACGGATACCATATCTTTATCACCTCGCTTTCGTCCGACGGCACCTATGGATATCTTCGAGCAGAAACGCCGCATTATCACCACTGCCATCGTTGCAGTTGTTCTTACTGGAATCAGTATTGCCGTGGTGGTCTCCACGCCCCTGATCAATCAGATCCATACCCAGGCCGCAGACGCGGCGAGCCAGGTGGCCGATGCCAAGGCCGAGAACGTTCGGGCGGTTTTCGATCAGCATCAGGATCTGGCCCGACAAACAGCCAGCCGCTCTGAACTGGCGCGGGTTATGGGCGAATTCAAGAGTGGAAACCTGGCACTCGCTGTCTTGCGAACCTTTTCTCGCCCCAGACTTGAAGATGCCGCAAAAAGCATCGATAACCTTGCCGCTATCATTCGATTTGATGCCAGTGGTGACGAAGTCGTGCGCGTCGGGCCCCTGAACGATCAACTACCGGCTGACCTGCCTATGCCATCCGGGCTTGATATTCAGTCCTACCCGGTAGGGGCGAATAACGAAGCGAGGCCGTTACTGCACGCCATCGCTCCGATACGCGTGGACGAGCAGATTGTTGGCTATGACCTTCTGCTGTTCGACCTCTCCCCACTGACTACCGCTTTTCGCGTGGATGCGGACTTCAGTCTTTGCCTGGTGGATGTCGAGCGAACGCGGCGACTGATCTTGGCCGAGGGCAGTCACCAGTTTCAACTGACAACGCCCAATGGCTGCCTGGCCGAACGGGAAGGTATCGTTTACAAACCAGGTCTCGACTTTTTCCGGACTTCGCTTCCAGATGGCACCCGTGTACTGGCGTTCATTCGACCGGTGGAGGGGTATGACTGGGAAATCCATATGAACTCCAGGATTTCCAGTGTGTTCGGCGAAGTTATCGAAGACATTGTTATCAGCGTTGTGCTGATACTCATGTTGTCCGCTGTGGCCGGTACGGTGGTCTGGCGTTCACTGAGGCCCATTGTGCATGCACTGGTTAACCAGGCCTCCCAGATTGCCCGTTCTACCGATGAGCTGCGTCTGGCCCAGCAGGTCTTTAACCACACCCACGAAGCCATCGTGATTTGCGACACCGGTTTACAGGTTATTCGTGCTAACCCGGCCTTCAACGAGATTACCGGCGCAACACCCAAGACACTTCGCAATACTAACCTGCTGGCATTTATCGACAGTGATAGATGCAAGGAGATAGACCGGGAAGAGATCCACCGGCATCTGGTCGCGGAAAATGCCTGGCAAGGCGAGGTCTGGCTGACCGGGCCCGATAATGATCCGTTTCCCAACCTGCTGACGGTTTCACCGGTACGCAATGCCCGGGGACAGATCCAGCAACTGATCCTGACCTTCAGCGATATTACCGCACGGGTACAGGCAGAAAAGCAGATGTTCCGGCTGGCACATTTCGACAAGCTCACTGGCCTGCCAAATCGCACGGCCCTGGAAACCCACCTGGAACAAGCCATCGAGCAGGCACGACGCCAGCATCATCACTTCGCCCTGATGTTCCTGGATCTGGACAAATTCAAACCGGTAAACGACACCATGGGTCACCAGGCTGGCGATGAGCTGCTACGGAATGTCGCGAGAAGGCTCAAGCACAGTATCCGGGCCAATGATGTGGTGGGGCGCCGGGGTGGGGATGAGTTCGTAATCATAACCGGGCCATTGTCCAACGATGCCGATGCCCAACCCATTGCTCGCAAAATGATTCAGGTGCTGAATGAACCGTTTCACATTCAGGGCCAGACTGTGCAGATTGGTGCCTCGGTGGGAATCGCCCTGTACCCGGACAACGGCCAGACTGCTGAGCAACTACTGGCTACCGCCGACAAGGCCATGTATTCCGTGAAAACCAGCGGCCGGAACAACCTGGCGTTTGCCTGAGCGGGGGCTAGCTCTGCTCGTACTCCTGCACCAGCTGGTTTAAAAAGTAAATACCGGCGGAGCTGAGGAAATAGCGCCCTGCCCCGGAGCGAAACAGCAGGTTCCGTTTTTCCAGGTAATCCAGCGCTTCGCTCAACCCTTTCTCAAAACGGGCGGCCCGAAGGATGTCCTGATACTCCTCATCCGCCCCCAGATTCGCCAGATCCTGCTCGTTTAAACCAGCTTCCGGCCGCCCCAGATAATCCAGATCTCTGCCGCTTCGGGCAAAGTAACGACCGATCAGAAGCAATACCACCTGCACCCGGAAAGCGTTTTCATCGTGCTCTTCGCTTTCGTCGTCACTGCTCTCTTTCAGGAAGAAAAAGGCGCCGGTTTCATTGAACACCAGGTCGCTACCCAGATGCTCATAGAAGGTACGGAAGTGAGACAGGTGGTTATACAGCAGGTTGTAGAGCGGGTTGGCACGAAGCTCCGAGCGGTTGTTGTCCCACACATCCCGGACAATCACCCGACCAGCCTGGAACTCCCGGTAGACCGCGGCACTGTGAGCCGGCAGGATCTGCTCGAAGCTGGTCGCACCCTGCTCGTTCAGGGTGCTCTCTGTATCCCGGGTTTCCACGAAATCAGGCATGGTCTGGCTCTTGTTCTGAATCAGTCATATTGGTTTCAAGGCGTCGTTTGCGGTACACAAACTGTTCACAGTCCGGCGCCTGTTCCAGGGTGCGGAAACGGTTAGTGGTTGTCACCTGCATACCCTCCGGCGGCGAATTGACCAGCCGGTTCAGGGCTGCCAGCAGGTCCGCAAAACGGTAGCCCGGGATGAAGCCATCCAGCCGGCCGTGAAGCTCCCGCACCAGATCCGCCGTGGGACGCAATTCCAGGGTTTCCAGCCATTGATACAGTTGGTTGATGCGCTGAAGGTCTACCCGGCTTTCGCGGCCGCTTCCGGCCACTTCCTGCAGTACCGGCACTTCGGATTGGCGGCGCAGATCGCTCAGGCGCAGCTCCAGTTCGCTGAACAACAACTGGTAGTAGCTCGACGACTGGCCAAAGGCATAATGCTTGGGCCGTTGCTGTGCCCGCAGGCCCACCAGGAACCCGGTGCTGCGGGCAAAGTCGCCTCCTTCGAGCCATTTTCGGCGCAGGCTGAGGGTTTCGGTGTCGTCTTTGAGCGCACGCAGCTTGCCGTAGAAATGCTCCATGGCATTGTACTGGGCCATGCCCCGGCGGGTCTTGCGCAGGAAGTGTTCCACCTCCTGGGCCACCGCCTGAATGGGCTTGTACAGAGCATTCAGGCTGATAGAGGAACGAAACAACTGGTCCGCCAGGCTGTGGTCGTCGTGGTTTTCCAGCAGCCGCACCATGGCTTCCAGGGTTTCAAACAGGTTGCTGCCGTCAGGCAGTCGGGTGTCCGGGTTCAGGAACACCAGCGTGGGTTTGATATGGCGTTCGTACAGGGTCACGATCTGCTCAAACAGATTCTGGCGGAACTCCAGGTACTTCTCCGGCGCCCGGCTGGCATCACCGGACAGGTCCGCCAGCTGGGCACTGATGGTCTGCATGCGCAACACGTTCTGGCGCAACAGGCCGATCAGTTGGCTGACCCGCTCGTTCAGATCGTCCCGCAGCTCGGTGTAATCCGGATCAGCATCACTGAAACTGCTGGTTTCCAGGCGATTGCGCACATCCCGAAGAGTCACCAGATGGCCGCGCAGGCGGGCGTCAGTAAGCTCCTGGTAGAGCGAGGCGTTACAGGCCCGCATCAGATTGATCAGTGCGTCCTGAAATACCAGCCGGCGTTCGCCGTCAGCCTTGATGATGTCGATGATCAGCCCACTGCGGAACAGATTGTCGGTGTTCAGGGCCAGCCGCACCCGCTCGCGATCGGCGTTGCCCAGGCCTCGGGTGTAGTCCATCACCTCGGCCACCAGATCGCTTTCACGGATGAAACGTGCTTCGTTGCGGTCCATGCGCTCGATCATCCTGAACAGGATTTTCGGGTGCTCAAACAGCAGCCGGGTGGTGTCCAGAGTGCTGAAGCGTTTACTCATCCACCGGCTCCAGCAAGCCGCTCTGGGTCTGGTCTGCCCAGTGACTCAGCGGTTCACCACCAGTAAAACCTTCCGCGCCGCCCCAGAACACCAGAGTGCGTTCCTTACTGTAGGGCCGCGCGGTGCGCATCTGCCCCACCTCCAGGTGCCGGCCAATCAGGTAAATCACTTCGGCGCTGGCGCTGTGGGTAGCGGCAGAGAACAGGTTGAATCCCTGCTTGCGCAGCCGTTCCAGCAACGACGGCATCTGGCTGATATCCACGCTGGCCAGTTCGTCGAGCACCATGGGGAACGACAGCTGCACACCCGGGTACAGCACCCGCTTGAGCAGGCGGTAAACCAGTTCCAGGTTGATCAGTGCGGTAGTGGAGGTGGACTGGCCCTTCTTGTCCAGGTTGGCGGCGTTCTCCTTGCGGGTGCGATAGGAAATGCCAGTGATTACCTTGTCCATGGTCAGGCGTTTGCTGCCGCCCTGCTCCCCGAAAAAGTCCGCCACGAACACCCGCAGGCGGTCGTAGAAGGCGTCGGACTGCAGTTGGTTGCCATACGGGTCAATGTTGTTGGCTTCTTCCACCAGATTGCGGAATTTAGGATCGGTGTGAATATCCACGCGGATTTCCACCAGATCGTTGATGCGAACGCCGTCCAGCTCCCGATTGAGCTGGGCCTCAAAGCGGGCGATGTGCTCATGATTGGATTTCAGGGCCTGACGATAACTGGCCACAGTTTCGTTATGGATGCCAACCTGCTGCTCCAGAACACTCCAGCGCTCGGCCATGCCGGCGTACAGATCTGAAAGGCTCTTGAAGGTGCTTCGGATAACAGACGACGCGGGGCTGTCTTTCTGCAATTCCCCTTCGGTATCTTCATGGATACCCAGGTACACAAACTGGCGAAGGTGGTCGAGAATGTTGCGGCGGCGCTCTTCCAGGTCGTCCAGCTGGCTTTGCAGCTCGTCGAAGGCGGCAGCCGATACGCGCTCAATGTCCAGCGGCTGTTCCGCCTGCACGGCCTTCAGGTGCGGGAAGCGGTGCTCCACGGTGCCAACGCTCTTGCTCAGGGCCGCCAGCTCCCGCTCCCGCTCTTCAATGCGATCTTTCTCGGCTTTCGCTTTCGCGGCTTTCGCCTGAACCGCGTCCTGTTTTTCCTGCTCCAGCCGGGCCTGTTCGTTCAGTTTGGCAAGCTGTTCTTCGGCGGCCTGTTTTTCTTCGGTGGCGTCTTTTAGGGTGGTGGCTGCCGCCGGGTGGCGCTGCAGCGTTTCCAGGTCTTTCTCGATAGACCGGATTTCTTTCTCAGTGCGCTCGATCAGCTGAGGTCGGTCGTGTTCCTGATTGGCGGTGTCGGCCAGCTCTGAGCGTTCTTTTTCCAGGCCGTGCAGCTCACCTTCAATATGATGGCGTTGCTCGGCAAAGTTGGTGTGCCGGGCAGGCTGGCTCTGGTACTCAGTATCAAACCAGTCAAAGCCGCGATCGTTGGGCGCAAACAGGCGAGCGAAGGCTTCAATGGTGGCTTTGCTATCGGCATCCAGATCCTGGCCGGGGCTTGCTATCATCAGCCGGGGATCAACCGCCCGTAACGGCGCAGCAGTGGTCTCGTCCAGCTGGTTCTGCAGCTGCCACTGCTGTTTGCTTTCCCGGTCTTTCAGGGTTTCCAGCTTGCGCTCCAGATCCTGCTTCTTGCGCTGAATCTGCTCAAGTCGGATTTCCGCCTGGGCGGCGCTTTTCAGGGCAGCAAGATGGCCTTTCTTGCTTTCCAGCTCTTCGGTCTGGATCTCTGCAATTTCCTGCAGGGTCATGTCGCCATACTGCGAGATCAGCAGCTCACCGTCTTTCTGGCTCTGTTCGGCCTGCTTGATACGCCGATCGGCAGAGCGAATCTCGCCCTTCAAACCGCTGGCATCCTGCTCCAGTTTTTTCAGGGTTTGCAGCACGTGGCGCAGGGTTTCGTTCTGTTCGTTATACGCCTCCAGCGCTACCCGGCGTTTGGCAGCAATATCAGCCAAGGCGTTGGTCACCCCGTCCCGGAAGGCGGAGAACTCGTGCTGGCTGCGCAGCAGATTCTGATAGGCCTGGTAGTCGCGGTTCAGCTTCTCAAACCTTGGCCGCTCTTTCTCGATACGGTTGAGCTGGGTTTGCTGCTGCTTGAGCTGGTCGTGGCGATTGAGGAAATCGTCGATGTTGAAGTCAAAGGCATCATCGGCAAACTTTTTGTCGGCCTCGATGATGCTGGCCACGGCGTTGGCCATGGCCTGATCGTCCGCCTTCATCTCGAACAGCAGCAGGATCAGGGTGCGCAGCGACTGCACCCGGCGCTCGTCGGATTCGCCCAGGGGCAGCACGGAATAACGCACCGCGTCGGCGTTCATCAACTCACTGCTGTAGAGCATGGCTTTCAGTTTGGCCGGGTCGTTGACCAGCCTGGTCTCTTTCGAGAGCTTTTTCAGTGCCTCAGACAGGCGGGTGAATGAGAGCTCCGGCACTGCCTGGCCAATGCCATCTTCATCGTCGCCGCTCCAGAACAAAGGTCGCAACTGGTCATAACTGACCGGAACAAAAGCCCGGCCGTAGCTGAGCTGGCTGGCATTGTCCCGATACAGGATCTGACAATGGGCGCCGGCCGGGTTCTCCGCTTCCATAATCAGGAAGCTGAACTGGCTGGGGAAATAGTGCTGGTAGCTTTCCTCGTTGGTGTAGAAACTGCCGGCGCTGGCGTTGCGGAAGGCAAATTTCTTGCGGCTGTTCTTGAAGTTGTTCTCCGGCAACAGGAACAGGCGCAGGGAGTTCAGCAAGCTGGATTTACCCAGGTTGCCCGGCCCCAGAATCAGGCCGTGGTTGTCTACCGGAATTTCCACGTAACAGAAGCCGGCGGAGTCCACCAGCACCAGGCGGCGAATGCCGAAGGTGAACGTACTCGCGCTCGCCTGTGAATCACTCATTCAGAATCATCTCCTGTTCCATGAATTTGCCGGTGGCCCGGAAGGCCTGCGCCAGCGACACAAACCCCAGATCTTCCGCCAGCGACAGGGCTTTTGTAAACCTTTCGGTGGAGTCCGGGGTTTTGCGGAAACGGCTCAGCCAAGGTTGCCAGTCAGCCGGCTGCAGATAGCAGGCCTTGTCGCCCAGTGCCGATCGCACCGATGAAAACATCTGCAGGCCGCCGGCATCGTAATCAAAGGCGCAGAGCACCTCATCGTAACTGGTCAGCCAGTTCAAATCCGCAGTACCGGTAATCCGATTGCCGCCACCGAGCACGACATCGCTGTTTGTGAGATCAACTGTCTGGCCCAGGCAGTCACCGGCAAAGGCCAGCATCTGTCGGTAGTAATAAAAATTTCGCTCATTCTCCACCACCAGCACCCGGGGCGCTGGCCGAAAACCGATATCCACCGAATCTCCGGTAATCACCACCGAATCCGGCCGGTTGCCTGTCAGGGCGTGATGATACACCAGCAGAAAACTCACATCGGTGCCGTGGCGGTGGGAATCGCCCTTCTTCGCCGCATCTACTCTGCTAACGGGTGAAGCGGCCTGTCGATGTAACTTCGCAAACGCAGCTTCATCAAGAATGGTTACCTGCCAGCGATTGGCGCCAACCTTCTCCGTTGCGAACAGTTCCCGATGCCGCCGACGCTGGGAATCCGGCAGCTTCTTCAGAAAGGCCTCGTAGTTAATCGCCTGGCCCTGAAGGATTTTCTGGAGGTAGTTCTTCAATAGCCCACCTGTCCGCAGATTGTTATTATCGGTCTACCAAAATATGACACCTTATGAGCCACGGAGGGCCCATGCCAACCATCAGTGAATTCTTCGGCATTCTGATACGGATGTATTACGATGACCATAATCCTCCCCATTTTTACGCTTATTATGGGGAACACGAGGCCATCATTCTGATCGAAACGCTGGAGATGGTTGAGGGCAAACTGCCCAAAAGAGCCAAAGCAATGGTTATCGAATGGGCCTTTGAACACCGGCAGGACCTTATCGCAGACTGGCGCCTTGCCGAGCTGCACCAGCCACTGAAGAAGATAGAGCCATTGGAATGAACAGCATGCCCAGAGTCACCCATGTGGAAGCCAAGGCCGATTACGTACTGGCCGTCACCTTCGATGATGGTACTCACGGCGAGATCAGCCTTGCAGATCGTTTGTTTGGCCCGATGTTCGAGCCCCTGAAAGACCCGGCATTCTTTGCTCAAGCAAAAGTTGATGAGTTCGGAGCCATCTGCTGGCCCAACGAAGCAGACATTGCCCCGGATGCTCTCTACCGCAAAATCAAATCTGAACAAACTGGAACAGTATGTCGCTGAAGTACAAGATCGTACCCGTCACACCCTTTGAACAAAACTGCACCCTGCTCTGGTGTACCGAAACCCACAAAGCAGCGGTGGTGGACCCTGGCGGGGACCTGGATCGCATTCTGGCGGCAGCCGAGGACGAAGGCGTGATTCTGGAAAAGATCCTTCTCACCCACGCCCACATAGATCACGCCGGCGGCACGGCGGAGCTGTCCAAATCAGCGGGGCTGCCCATTGAAGGCCCGCACAAGGACGACAACTTCTGGATTCAGGGCCTGGCCATGCAGGCACAGATGTTCGGGTTTCCGGCGCCGGAGGTGTTCACGCCCAATCGCTGGCTGGAAGACGGGGATACAGTGACCGTTGGCAATGAAACCCTGGAAGTACTGCACACGCCGGGCCACACCCCTGGCCATGTGGTGTTTTTCCATCGAGGCTCAAAACTGGCCCAGGTGGGTGACGTGCTGTTCAATGGTTCCATTGGCCGCACGGATTTCCCGAAAGGCGATTACAACACCCTGATTCACTCCATCCGGGAAAAGCTGTTCCCTCTGGGGGATGACGTGAACTTCATCTGTGGCCACGGCCCCATCTCTACGTTCGGCCAGGAACGAGCCACCAATCCGTTTGTGTCTGATCACCGGGGCTGAACGCCCCGGTAAAATCGCACACTTCAGCCCTGGGACAGGCGGAACTGCTCGATGGTTTTGCGCAGGGTTTCCGCCATGGACAGCAGATCCCCTGCAATCCGCGCGGCCTCCTGAGCATCGCTGGAGGTCTGCTCAGCAGAGCGGCTGATTTCAATCACATTCTGATTGATGGAGTCCGACACTTCGCTCTGCTCGTTAGCCGCACTCTCCATTTCCTCATTCAGGCCCGTGATCTCACGCACCGCTGCAGCAATAGTTTGCAGCTCGGTTTCCACTTTCAGAATTGAATCCACCTGATGCTGAGCAAGTTCCGAGGCATGGCGCATGGTACCGACACAATCCACCACCTCTTTCTTCAGTCCTTCAATGGTTTGGCGAATTTCCTCAGTCGACGTTTGCGTGCGCGAGGCAAGCGCCCGGACTTCGTCTGCGACCACGGCAAATCCCCGGCCCTGCTCACCAGCTCTGGCCGCTTCAATCGCCGCGTTCAGGGCCAACAGGTTAGTCTGGTCGGCAATCTCGGAAATCAGCTCCAGCCGTGAGGCCATTTCCGTTGTCCGCTGATCCAGCTGCTCAATGCGCTGCGCACCGTTCTGGACTTCCGCATTCAGAGATTCAATACCCTGAACCGCATTTCGAGCCAGATGCTCTCCGGTTTCTGCCGACTTGGTGGTATCGGCCGATTTCCGTGCGGTAGTCACCGCGTTCTCACGAACCTGCACCGCGGAAGCGGCCATCTCGGTGGTGGCACTGGCCACCTGGTCGGTATTGTCTTTCTGGGCCAGCACTTCCTGCTCGGTGGTCTCTGCCTTACCGGCAATGGTGCGGGCCGCCGCTTCAACCTGTTCCGCGTTGTCCATCACCGTATGCATGCTGGCGCGGATCTTGGCGACCATCCGATTGAACGCACGAGAGACCGAGCCAATCTCATCGTTTCGGGTTACCTCCAGCTCTATGGAGAGATCCGAATTGCGGGAGATTTCATCCATTCGGTCGTGCAGCCGACGTAAGCGGGAAAACACCAGGCGCCCCAACACTACGGTAGTCAGTATGAAAATAACCACAAAGATCAGAATCTGGATACCGCCACTCACCATCAGCTGCTGCTGCAGGCGCGCGTCGCTCTCCGCCAAAGAATAGTCGACCCGAATAGCGCCAAGCACGTCCCCTTCCTGGGCCTGGTGACAGCCGAGGCAGTTCACGCCCTGATAGTTTTCGCTGGCAATAACCGGCTCGATCAACGTGTAGACACGACCCGCGTCGTTCTCCGAATAGTGCTCTACCCGTTCACCATCCAGCGCTTTCATGTCCAGCGGCTCACGGCGTTGTTCGGCAGCATTCCCAGCACCGTAAATGGCATTCAGCTGATCGCTGCGGATCACCCGAACATCCAGTACGTCCTCGGGAGCCATCACCTTCTCGCGCAGAACATCACGGTTATTAATGGTGCCCGTCACCATCATGGTGTTCAGGCCATCGAAAAAGGACTTTGCCAGACCATCCACGTATTTGTGGCTGTATTCTTCGAGGTGGGCTCGCTGGGACTGCGCGCTGTAAACAACCGTAAACACGAGAATGACGGTGAAAGCCGCAGCCAGAGCTGCCAGTAACAGGAAACGGATTGAGTATTGTTTTTTCATGTGACCCCGACAACGGAAGATGATCTGGACATCCAAGAGTAATGACGGCGAATTGGCGCATAACTTTATAGATATGCATCAATTTTTTTATGACGCAGATCATCCGGACGCGCCCGCTATGTCATTCCTTGCAATGTTTTACATTCGTCCCGGCACATTCAAACCCGAAGGCAAGGCAGGTTGGCCCGAAACCTGCAAGGCCTGATGCGACACGGGCTAATTCCGTGGTATCCGGCAGAGATTTTCCGTTTCAGGGGAGATAACCATGTCATTGCTGACATCACTGTTACAGGCCAGCACGCGCTTTCAGCAAGCCATGGACAACCGCGCGCCACGCACTGACGTACCCGCCGGTAAAACCAATGAAGGCGCCACCGCAAGCGAGCCCCAGAGCAGCACTGACGACCGCTTCACACCGTCCCAATGGCAGGATCGCAACCCCGCCAGCCAGAAAACCCGGCAATTGCCACTGACCCAGTACAAACAGACGGTAGCCCAGGATTTGTCCTACGTTCGCGAAACTCTGCGGCACAAACTTGCCGAATACAACGTACACCCGGCAACGGCGCTGAGCGTGAGCAAAAGCGAGCAAGGCAGCATTCAGCTGGACGGCAAAATTCCCGACCAGGTGCGGGATAGGATACAACAGGATCTCAACAACAACCGGGGATTTGGTGAGGCGTTAAGCCGCTTGAGCGTGACCGAACCCACCCTGCACTTTATGGATAATGCGCTCAAGCTTAATCAGGCTTATGGCGTGAATAATTCCCTGCTGGATTCACTGCTCAGCGAAAACCAGCAGTTCAATGGACTGCAAGATGTCATCCACCGCTATGACAGCCTTCGACGCACCGCCACACCCGCCGAGACGGGTGTCACAGCGCAGCAACGCTACGCCTTCAGCCTGAATACCCGGGCCTGAAGCCCGGGGGTAACTGCTAATCAGATCAAACCTGAAACGGGGCCGGATCACCCTTACCCACCCGCGTAACTTCAGGCACATCACCGGTAAAGTTGACCACCGTGGTAGCCTCCATACCGCAGAAGCCGCCATCAATAATCAGATCAAGCTCATGCCCGAGGGTCTCGCGAATATCGTAAGGATCGGTCAACGGCTCGGTTTCACCCGGCAGAATCAGGGTGCTGCTCATAATCGGCTCACCCAGCTCACCCAGCAATTCCCGAACAATCTCGTTGTCCGGAACCCGGATGCCGATAGACCGCCGTTTGGGATGCAGCAACCGGCGAGGCACCTCGCTGGTCGCGTCCAGAATGAAGGTGTAGGGGCCCGGCGTGAAATTCTTCAGTAACCGGTACTGGGTATTGTCTACCTTGGCATAAACCCCGATGTCTGACAGGTCACGACACACCAGGGTGAAGTTGTGCTTGTCGTCCAGGCGCCGAATCCGCTTGATACGGTCTGCCGCCTGCTTGTCGCCAAGGTGGCAGCCCAGGGCGTAACCTGAATCGGTGGGATACACAATCACCCCACCCTTGCGCAAAATCTCCACCGCCTGCTTGATCAGACGCTTTTGCGGTGTTTCCGGGTGAATCTGGAAAAACTGGCTCATCCATTAGCTCCTTGTTGAAGCTTCTTTTCCATTGCTGCATCACCTTTCGACCCGCCCATACAGTTGGGCGAAGCCGGGGATGCCTGACCACTGGCCGTCCACTCTTCCGGCGTATACAGATGCAATGCCAGAGCATGCACCGGCCCCGCCAGTTCATCCGCCAGAACCTTGTAGATCGCCTGATGACGCCGCACCTTCATCTGGCCCTCAAAATCCGCCGACACCAGCGTTACCTTGAAATGGGTTTCAGAATTGGGTGGCACCGAATGCATATGGCTCTCGTTTTCCACCGAAATCAGACTGGCATCAAAGCCATTGGCCAGCTTCTCCTCTATGCTTTTCTGTACTTTCATAACTCACTTACTCCGGACTTTAAGCATCAATGCACGGACCTGTTGTTTAACCAGTCTACTACAGTACGCCGCGGAACCCCGAAGCCCTTGACACAAAAGCCCCAAAGCGACACATTCCCCTGCCAGCAACCAACCCCAGATAGCCATGCACCTGTACATCGCCGAAAAGCCAAGCCTGGCCCGAGCCATTGCCGCCGCACTTCCCGGCCCCCACGAGAAAGGCCAGGGCTGGATACGCTGCGGCAAAGGACCGGATGCTGCCACGGTAAGCTGGTGTATAGGCCACCTGCTGGAGCCCGCCGAGCCGGCCCGCTATAACCCGGCCTGGAAAAAATGGCGCATTGAAGACCTGCCCATGTTCCCCGAACCCTGGCAACTGGTGCCCAAAGACAGCGTGCGCCTGCAATTCAAAGTGCTCGAAGCTCTGATTCGCAAGGCCGATCTCATTACCCACGCCGGTGATCCCGACCGTGAAGGCCAGCTACTGGTCGACGAAGTCCTGCGCTATCTCGGCACCAAGGCACCGGTAAAACGGATACTGATCAACGACCTTACCCCCAAGGCGGTAGCCCGCGCCATACAGACCCCCCGAGACAACCGGGAGTTCCGCCCACTGTCCCATTCTGCGCTGGCGAGACAGCGGGCCGACTGGCTCTATGGCATCAATCTCACCCGATTCTATACCCTCAGCTATCAAACCCGGGGCGAACAGGGCGTCTTCTCCGTGGGTCGGGTGCAAACTCCGGTGTTGGGCCTGGTGGTGGATCGAGACAACACCATCGAGCACTTCCAGCCCAGGCCCTGGTACCGGGTCGAAGCCACCTTCCAGGCCAGCGAGCCGGAGGCCGACCAGCGACCGTTCATTGCTCGCTGGTTACCCGGTGACGAATTTCAGGACCATCTGGATGAGGAAAACCGGCTGCTGGACAAGTCGGTGGCCGAGCAGATTGTCGCCGCCATCAGCGGTCGACCGGGCCGAATTACCGAGGCCCGGTTCCGCGACCGCCCGGAACCGCCGCCCTTGCCACTGTCGTTGTCTGCACTGCAGATCGAGGCCGGCCGTCTGTACCGGATGGGCGCCAAAGATGTGCTCGATACCGCCCAGAACTTGTATGAGCGCCACCAACTGATTACCTACCCAAGGTCAGACAGCCGCTACCTGCCAGAGGAGCATTTCGGTCACCGGGAGGCCGTGATTCGCGCCATCGCCCGTGTCGCACCGGATTTGTCCGGATTCTGCGAGACAACAGAGACAGACCGCCGCTCTGCCGCCTGGAATGACCAAAAAGTGGATGCCCACCACGCAATCATTCCCACAGTGCGGCCCGCACCAAACGGCAAGCTGTCTTCGGCCGAACAGAAAATCTACGATCTGATCAGTCGATTCTATCTGATGCAGTTTGCACCTGACGCCGTGCATCGGGAAGGCCGGCTGACGGTCGCGATTCAGGACTATCGCTTTCGCGCCACCGAGACAGCCGTGATCGAGCCAGGCTGGAAAACGCTGGAAATCCGCAAGCGGGAACCTGGGCAGGAGCCTGAAAAAGCACCATTGCCCAGACTGGACAAAGATGAACCGGTGCTTTGCAACGAGGCCCACGCCAGCGAGCGCAAAACCCAGCCGCCACAGTACTTCACCGATGCCACGCTGCTATCGGCCATGACCAATATTGCCCGCTTTGTCGCCGACAACGAGCTGAGAAAAACACTGCGTGAAACCGATGGCCTTGGCACCGAAGCGACTCGTGCAGCCATTATCGATACGCTGTTCCGGCGCGATTACCTGTTCCGGGAAAAACGCTTCATCCGCGCCACTGACAAGGGTAAAACCCTGATCGCGGCGCTACCGGAATCCATTCGTACGCCGGATCGCACCGCTGTCTGGGAGGCCACTCTCGAAGGCGTTCGCCGTGGTGAAGAGGACCCCAGAGCCTTTCTGGAGGCCCTCAAGAATGAAATCCGCGGATTCATGGCGCAAACGCCCGCTGCGAGTTTGGTGAATACAGAAACACCAGGCACCGCCATTCACTGCCCGAAATGCCGGGCGCCGATGGTTGAACGGGAAGGCAAGTTCGGGGCTTTTTTTGCCTGCACCCGATACCCCGCCTGCAAGGGCACCCGCCCCCTGGAGGACCATCAACCCGAGGACGGCACCAGCCAGAAACCGGTGCCTTGCCCGCATTGTTTGTCGCCACTGGTACGACGTAAAAGCAAAAAAGGCTGGTTCTGGGGCTGCAGCAATTTCCCCGGCTGCCGACAAACAGTTGATGACCACAACGGCCGGCCTTCGGTGGACTTACGGAATTCTACATAACGATACTGAACGGGAACTCATTTTTTGGGATAATCCCCGACACTGCAGGGTCTGACCAAGGGCTCTGCGCTACGGTATATAAACCAGGCAACACGATCGAGGGCCAGGCTTAATGCGCATTGCTCTGCTGGAAGACGAACACGAACAGGCGCAGCACATCCAGTCCATCCTTTCAGAGAAAGGACATCACTGTGACAGCTTTCCGACCGGCCAATCGTTTCTCGGTGCCGTTTTGCACCGCAGTTATGATCTGATTATTCTGGACTGGCAGATTCCGGACATGACCGGAATCGAGGTACTGGAGAACATCCGGGCACAGCTTAACTGGCCCGTACCCGCCATTTTCCTGACCCAGCGTGACAGTGAAACCGACATCGTTCGCGCCCTGGATGCCGGCGCCGACGACTATATTGCCAAACCGGCACGGGCGGCTGAACTGGTCGCCCGCATCAATGCACTGGCCCGGCGCAGCAATCCGGAAAGTGAAAAGGAAGTGCTGGTCTACGGGCCCTTTGAGATCAATACCAACCAGCGCATTATCCTCCTGCATGGCGAGCCACTCACGCTCACCGACAAGGACTTCGACCTGACGCTGTTCCTGTTCCAGAACCAGGGCCGCCTGCTCACCCGGGAGATGCTGCTGGAGCGGGTATGGGGATTAACCAGGGACATCAACACCCGCACGGTGGATACTCATATGAGCCGCCTTCGCAGAAGGCTCGGGCTCAACCCTGAAAACGGATTTCGTATCAAGACCATCTACCAGCGTGGCTATCGGCTCGAAGCCATCAAGCCCGGTGACGCAAACGAAATTCGGAACGATGACACTGCAAATGCCTGACGCTCTGAGCAAGCACCTGAAGATCCTGACCTTCCTTGCACTGGTGGTCATGGTGCCAGCGACCACCGTTGCGGAGCTGTCAATCGCACGGGGGTCGGCGGTATCTGGCAGCCAGCAACGGGACAATGCCCCGGAGTGGGTTTATACCCTGCGTCAGGGAGATACGGTGGCGAGCGTAACCCAGACACTGCTATCCGAGCAGGCCACACGCCAACGACTGCTGCAGCACAATGGTCTGGCCAGCAACGCGGAACTTGGCACCGGGGATACCCTGCGCATTCCAGTAAACTGGCTTAAAAAACAACCCGAACCGGCCCGGGTGATCGCGGTCATCGGCAACGTGCAACACATCTCCGGCATGGATGGGCGAAAACTCCCGCTGTCCGAAGATTCGATCGTCCGGGTTGGAGACGAAATACTCTCAGGAGCCGGATCAGCAACCATTGAACTGGCCGACGGCTCGGAACTTCGGATCTCCCCCAACTCCCGCCTCATGTTCAATCGGCTCACCCAATATGGCAAATCCGGCATGGTCGACACCCGGCTTCGCCTGCAACGAGGTGAGGTTCACACCCGGGTTCGCCCGGTCATTGAAGGCGGGGCCCGCTTCGAAATCGAGACGCCCTCCGCTGTCGCCGCCGTCCGGGGTACGGTGTTTGCCATGCAAGCCAGCAGCAACGGCAGCAGCGTGCAGGTTACCGAAGGCGTGGTGGACTTCGGCCAGCCAAGCAACACCCGTCGCATTCCAGCCGGCTATGGCGCGAGCGTCTCCACCGCCAACGGAGGCGCGCTGAATATTCGACAGCTTCCGCCGGCGCCAACCATGAATCCTTTGCCATCGGTACTCACGCAGCTTCCGGCCGAACTGACCTGGCAGGCAGGCGGTTACCCGGCCTACCGGCTGGACATTTTTGACCAGGCATCCGGCACCTGGGTGCAGAGCCGGGATATAGCCGGAACCCGTTTCGACATCGCCCAACTCGACAACGGCCGCTACGAAATCCAACTCGCCGCGGTTGATCAGCGCGGTATCGCCGGAATGCCCGGCACCGCCGAACTTGAGGTAGACCTCCAGGCCAGAAAGCCCGACCTCACCGCTCCGGCCGATGGCGAGAGCGTGAATGACGACATGCCGGAGTTCCGCTGGCAGCTCAATGGCGCCAACGAAGTTGCCCGGGTGGAGATCGCCGAGGATGACAGTTTCCGGCAACTGATCACAACCAGCGAGTGGGCGCCGGAAAGCCAGGCGCTTCCTTCCCGCCCCCTGAGCCCCGGCCAGTATTACTGGCGCGTGGTTACGGAGGCAGGAGGCAGCTCTGTTGCTACCTCCGAACCACGCAAGATCGTGGTTAACGGTACCCTGCCTCCGGTTCGGATTATCAGCGTGAACTATCTGGACAGCCAGGTTCGGGTGTTCTGGGAAAACATCGACACCGCCACGGATTACCGTCTGCAACTGGCTGAAGAGCCGGCGTTTCGCAATATCATCAAGGAAGCCGATATCGCCGATACCACTGCGGCCTTGCGCCTGATTCCCGGAAGAAGGTATTTTGTCCGCGTCAAAGCGCTTTCTGACGGCCCTCTTGCCAGTCGCTGGGGCCCGGGCAGGGAGCTGTATCTCGACTAACCTTCTACGACAAAAAGGCCGATGCGAAGGGACTGGTTACCGATAACAACAACACCGTGGTCCTTGGGCCTGCTACTCGTCACCACCCTGCTACTGATTCAGACAACGGAGCTGCCGAGTCGAATCAATGACTGGATGTATGACAGGGCGATCACAACCTGGCCAGCGCCCATGGATGATTCGGTGGCCATCATTGCCATTGATGAGTTCAGCCTGGAACAGGTTGGCCGATGGCCCTGGGACCGAAGTCTTCATGCCTCGCTGATCGACACCTTGCGGCAAGCGGGCGCAGAAACCATTGTACTCGACATCCTGTTTCCGGAAGCCGGGCCGGGCGATGAGGAACTGGCTAGCGCCATGGCCCGCCATGGCAACGTTGTTCTGCCAGCCTATCTTACCGCTCCAACCCGGGAGCGGCTGATCAGTGAACAACTCCCCACACCCAGCCTGGCAGGTGTCGCAGGGGCGATCGGGCATGCCCATATCGAGCTGGACACTGATGGCGTCGCCCGCGGGCTCTATCTGTACAACGGCCTTGCCGGCCGGTTATGGCCGACCCTGTCACTCGCAGCTCACTTGCCAATGTCGAATCAGATGCAGGCGCAATTGCCGAACTACATCAACGTCCGGGAGGATTATCGGCTGGTGCCCCTGGCAGGCGGGGCCGGCACCTTACCCACCTACTCCTACGCGAGCGTGCTTAGCCACCCGCCCTCACCGCAGGAGTTTGCCGGCAAAACCGTCCTGGTCGGCGCTACCGCCGCGGGGTTTGGCGACATACTGCCCACGCCGTTTTCCGGTCTGAGCCGGCCAATGTCCGGGGTGGAATTCCATGCCAATGTCTATTCCGCGAGCAAGCAGAATATACTGATCGTGCCGGCGGAGCCCTGGGCCGCACCCGCACTGAACCTGCTCGTACTGTTGTTGTTAGCTCTGCTTCTGCCTCGCCTGCGCCCTGCTGCCACCCTGCTGGCATGTGCGACCATTGCCGCAGGACTGGTAGCCGGTTATGTATTGCTGCTGATTGGGGCACGGGTTCAGCTGTCCGTAGCCAACGCCCTGATGCTGCCGATGGCCGCCATGCCCATCGCCAGCGCACTCCGGCTCGCCATGACCAATCGCTTTCTCAACCGGCAACTGGACGAAATGGCCAGAACGCCACGACTGTCCCTGCCAGAGCCTTCAAACCGACATCCACAACAATTGCTGACTCACTTGCGGGCGCTGCTCCACCCACCCGGATGGCTGTTGGCAGAGCAGGATGACTTGCTGGAAGTACAGGAAATGACCCTTGCCCAGGCCCCACCCACGGAGACGCCAGGACGATGGGAACACCAGCAGAACCAAAGCTGGATAACACTGATTCGTGGCGGCACCAGCTACCTGCTCGGCCTGACTCTGCCGAACGACCTCAGTCGGGAGGTCATCCAGCGCTATCTGAACCAGCTGGAGCTGGAGCCCCATGCAGACAGTGAACGCCAGAAGGGGCCCCGGGAAAACATTTCGGCCCGGATCGAGAAAGTGCGCATTGCCACCCAGAAGCTAGCAGAAATGCAGGCGTTTATTCGCCACAGCTTCGAGCACATGCCCGATGGCATCATCGTGACCGATGAATTAGGCGTTATACGGTTTACCAACCGTCACATTGAAGACTGGTTTTGCGAGCCTATGCCAAGCCTCAGCGGCATGCCCCTGGCCACCCTCCTTGATGGCCACGACCCCCGGGACTTGCCGCCCTGGTTCGAAACCATTTCAGAGGCGCTGACCCTGAGACAAAGCCGAACCGTAGACCTGACATTGAACGGTAAAGATTTTCTCATCCACCTGGCACCTTTTGCCCTGCAAAACAGTCGCCAGTTTGGCATTATTGCCAACATCTCAGACATCTCCGAACTTCGGGAGCAGCAACGGCAGCATCGTGAGGCGATCGACTTCATCTCACACGATGTTCGCTCACCTCTGGTCTCTCAGCTGGCCCTGATTGAACAACTGAAACGGGATCCCAGCCATATTGACGCCAACCAACTCGACCAGTTGGGGCGGCTGGCGCGGCGTAGCTATCATCTGGCCGAAGAGTTTGTGCAGCTGGCTCGCGCCGAGCAACTGACCGAAACCCGGTTCTACGAATGCGAATTTCTGGCGATTGTTGAGAACGCTCGGGACAGTGTGTGCGAGCAGGCCCAGGAAAAAGGCATTTCGATCGTGCTGAACGGTACCGAAGACCTCTGGCTGAAAGGCAACGCCGAACTTCTGGAACGGGCCGTCATCAACCTTTTGACCAACGCCGTGCAATACAGCCCCCCGGACTCCGCAGTCAGCGTTCACGTCTATCAGGCAGCGCATCTGGCCTGTCTGGCCATATCAGACGAGGGCTATGGGATTGATCCGGAGGAGCTGCCGTTACTGTTCGACCGCTATCATCGACAGAAGCGCAGCGAGATAGCCGGAGCGCATGGGACCGGCCTGGGGCTTTCATTCGTTAAAACGGTGGTGGAAAAACACCGAGGCGAGATCAGCGTAGACTCACGGCCGGGCGAAGGCACCACTTTCACCCTGAAGCTACCAATCGCAGACCCGATGTTCTGAACCGGCATGCCTGCTCAAGACTGGATGGTCTTGCTGACCGGCTCAGAAGGCTCACTCAGAAGACCGGCAGTGTCCTGAACCTGAATCGTGAAATACCAGGTACCAGCGTCAAGGTTATCGACCACATAGGACATCTCTGCCTCACCACTGGCACCATCTACGGTGATCTCTCTGGACAGATCGTCAGCATCCTGCCCATAGCGAATCACGTATCTGTCCAGTTCTCCCATCGCGATCGACTCACCGTTCACACGAGTCATAGGCGCAGACCAGCTTAATACAGCTGAGCGCTCTGCAGCCGGCTGAGCACTGCCAACACTACTTCCGGTATCGGGTAGGCTGCCAGATTGAGTGGCGGATTCACTACCGCCGGAACCACCGCCGCCGCAACCCGCGAGCACCATCCCTACCAACAACGCGGCAATCCATGCCTTTGACATATAAATGACGCGTTTCACGGTTATGAACCACCATATTTCCGTCGATTTTGTGAAATTCTATAAAATCGGCGCGAATGATGATGCGATAAACGTCATTTTTATAGATAAAAAATCGTCATTTTTCCGTCATCATAATGCAAGACGGAAATCGCAAAGAATTGAGGGGACACCGGCGCATCGCAGAGAAGCGGAAACAAAAAAGGCAGACCAGTAAAACTGGCCTGCCTTGCAAGAAACAGGGTCAGAATAAAACACTGGCCCCGGAAATGAGAAAAGCCAGCAAAAGCTGGCTTTTCTGGATTGGTAGCGGGGGCTGGATTCGAACCAACGACCTTCGGGTTATGAGCCCGACGAGCTACCAGACTGCTCCACCCCGCATCAAACTGTTTGTTAACCGGGTTACCCCTGTCAACGTGGCGCGTATACTACCGCCGGCCCCGCACCCTGTCAATCCATATTTTCAAATAAATCGGCAGGATAGTTTAGCTCCTGCACAGGCGCGGAGGATCCTCCATAAACCCCGACGGTATCCAGCGCCACCTGTACCGGCCTAAAGGATCGGCGATGCTCCGGAGTCACCCCAAGGCGATTGAGCGCCTCGAGATGCACAGGCGTAGGGTACCCTTTGTGCTGGGCAAGACCGAAACCCGGAAACCGGACATCCAGTTCCTCCATCTCCCGATCCCGCGTTACCTTTGCCAAAATGGAGGCAGCGCTGATTGCCTCAACCCGACTATCACCTTTGATCACGGGCTCGGAAGACCAGCGCCACTTCGGGCACCGGTTCCCGTCCACAAGAACATACTCCGGGGCTATCGAGAGCCCTTCAACAGCCCGCTTCATGGCCAGCATGGTCGCCTGGTAGATGTTCAGCTCGTCGATTTCCCTGGCCTCACATCGACCCAGACTCCAGGCCGCCGCGTTCTCCAGGATATCGTCGTACAAGCGCAGGCGCTTCTTCTCGGTGAGTTTTTTGGAATCCGCCAGCCCGGGGATAGGCCGCGCTGGATCAAGAATCACAGCGGCCGTCACAACCGCTCCGATGAGCGGGCCGCGCCCCACTTCATCCACACCGGCCAGCAGCGAGCCGCGATAGGAACATTCAAAAGGAGGTAATGCCTTGGCCGCCATCAGCTTCGGGACTCCAGCAGCTCAGACACCGCTTCCGCCGCACGTTCGTCGGCGCCCTGGCGCAGCGTCTGGTGCAACTCCAGAAACGCCTGATGCAGCCTGTCGCGCTCCTGTTCGTTTTCCAGCCTTTCCAGAACCGCCGCCCCCAACTTCTCCGGCGTTGCGTCGTCCTGTAACAACTCGGGCACCAGTTGCTCCTGGGCCAGCAAATTAGGAAGCGCCACCCAGGGAACCTTGACCAATCTGGACAGTATCTTGTAACTGAAATCGCTGAGCCGGTAACCTACCACCATCGGTTTTTTCAGTAACATCGCCTCCAGTGTCGCGGTACCCGACGCCAGCAGCACCACATCGCTGGCAGCCATCACCTCCCTCGACCGACCACGAACCAGCGTGACCGGCAAGCTCACCTCCAGGGATTCAACCAGCTCACGCACCTGCCGCTCACGATCCCGATTGACGCAGGGAATAACCAGCTGCAGATCCGGGCGACGTGCCTGGAGCCAACGGGACGCTTCGAGAAACAGAGTGCCGAGGCGCTCAACCTCACCACCCCGACTACCCGGCAACACCGCCAGCACAGGTTTATCTGTCTCCAGACCAAGACTTTTCCGCGCAGCCAGAGTATCCGGTTCCAGCGCTATCCTGTCGGCCAGAGGGTGCCCCACAAAAGACACCGGCACATGATGCTCCTCATAAAAACGGGCTTCAAAGGGAAACAACGTCAGCATAAGGTCGACAGACTTGGCAATCTTGAAGATACGCTTCTGGCGCCAGGCCCAAACTGAAGGGCTTACGTAGTGTACCGACGGGATGCCCGCTTCCCGGCATCGACGCTCGATGGCCAATGTGAAGTCCGGCGAATCGATTCCAATCACAACATCCGGAGGGGTAGTAAACAGATAATCCAGCAAGCGCGCACGGATACTGAACAGCTCGCGGATTCGCCCGAGCACTTCCACCAGGCCCATCACGGAAAGCCGTTCCATTGGCACCAGCGAGTGAAAGCCTTCTGCAATCATTTCATCACCGCCGATGCCGACAAAACGAGCCTTCGGGTAACGCTTTCTTAGCGCACGAATCAGTCCGGCACCGAGAATATCTCCCGATGCCTCGCCGGCAATGATGGCGATGGTTCGCCCTGAGAATGTGGCCGAATTGGCCTGTCGATGTGTCACCAGCAGCCTCCGGCTGGCTTAACGGATGATGCCGCGATCCGCTCCCTTGAGCGAGTCAATCAGCGGAAGAACCTCAGGAACATCGGCAAAGTTGCGCTCCAGCTCTTCGATGGCCTGCTCGGTCGTCAGGCCCTGGCGATAAACCACTTTGTAGGCTCTGCGGAGACTCAGGAGCGTATCCTTGGCAAAACCACGTCGCTTCAGCCCTTCCACATTCATACCGTGAGGCTGGGCAGACTGGCCGCTCGCCATGACATAGGCGGGAATATCCTTGAGCACGATACTGCCACCGGCCGCCATGCTGTGGGGCCCGATATGGCAGAACTGATGCACCATGGTACCGCCGCCCAGAATGGCATGATCTCCTACCGATACATGCCCTGCCAGCGTGGCACAATTGGCCAGAATGGTATGGTTGCCGACAATACAGTCGTGGGCCACGTGCACATAAGCCATCAGCAAATTACCATTACCGATCCTGGTCTCACCCCGGTCCTGAATGGTGCCACGATGAATAGTGCAATTCTCGCGGATAACATTGTCATCACCAATGACCAGCGTGGTCGGCTCACCAGCGTATTTCTTGTCCTGGCATTCTTCGCCGATGCTGGAAAACTGGAAGATTCGGTTGTTGCGGCCAATTACCGTCGGCCCCTTGATGACCACGTGAGAGAGAATCTCGGTGCCTTCACCAATCTCCACCCCCGGACCAATATAGCTCCAGGGGCCAACCGTCACGTTATCCGCCAGTTTGGCTGACGGGTCCACAATCGCTTGAGGATGGACACCCGACCAGTCATTTGTCGCCATCAAACTTCTCTCTCAGCGGTAAGTATTTCTGCCACGCATACCACCTCGCCATCAACGAGGGCACGGCAATCAAACTTCCAGATACCGCGCTTGCCAGAGATAAACTCAGACTCCATATCCAAGCGGTCACCCGGTAAAACGGGGCGCTTGAAACGCGCTTTACTGGATCCAGCCAGATATTGTACCACGCCGTCCGACGGTTTCCGTTCCACAGTCACAAAACCAAGAATCCCCGACAATTGCGCCATGGCTTCAATAATCAGGACACCCGGCATAATCGGATTGTCCGGAAAATGACCGGTAAAAAAGGGCTCATTGAACGATACATTCTTGTACCCCTTGATCGACTTCCCTTTTTCGACCTCAGTCACCCGATCCACCAGCAAAAAGGGGTAACGGTGCGGCAGGTACTCCAGAATTTCATCGATGTGCATCATCTTGATTGGCCTCAGCCCTCTAATTTCTTTTCCAGTTCTTTGATCCGTCGCGCCAGAGCATCCAGTTGACGAAAACGGACGGCATTTTTCCGCCATTGGCGATTGGTATCCGCACTGGTGCCGGAGGAGTAGACCCCCGATTCACGAATATCACCGGTTACCAGGGTCATGCCCGTGAGGTGAACCTGGTCAGCTATTTCAAGGTGACCAGCCACGCCAGAGGCGCCACCAAACACGCAGTGATTGCCAATCCGGGTGCTACCTGCAATTCCGACTTTGGCCGCCATTGCGCTGTGATCACCAATCTGTACGTTGTGGGCAATCTGAATCAGATTGTCCAGCTTCACGCCGTTACCTATTGTGGTGTCGTCCAGGGCGCCACGGTCTATGGTGGTATTGGCACCAACCTCCACATCGTCGCCCAGCACCACGGCACCAAGCTGCGCGATGCGGTGCCAGACACCTTTTTCGTTGGCAAAGCCGAAGCCGTCGGAACCAATCACCGCACCACTGAGAATGTGACAGCGCTTACCGACAACCACATCATGTGCAAGCGTGACCCGGGGCCGAAGGATACTGTCGTCTCCGATACTCGCTCTCGCCCCGATAAAACCGCCAGCACCGATTGCTACGCGCTCACCAATACAAACCCCGGCCTCAATCACAACATGCGGGCCTATGGATGCGGATTCGGGAATACTGGCAGACTCATCAACCACGGCAGTTGGATGAATGCCCGGGGAAGCCTTGGGAGCCGGATCAAACCAATGACTGAGTTGAGCATAGCCCAGGTAGGGGTTGTCCAGTAACAGGACATTGGTCGGAACATCCTCCGCCGCAGCCGAGGACACAATCACCGCTGACGCCCGGGTATCTCTCAGGTATTTGGCATAGGAGGAATTTGCCAGAAAACTGATCTGGCCCGGGACAGCCGCCTGCAAGGTGGCAAGCCCGGTAATACGGATATCGGGGTCTCCCCGGAGGCGCGCTCCCAATGCCTCGGCAATCTCCTGCAGCCGATAGGACTTCTGTGTCATCGTTTTCTCCAAACACAGGGGCCGGGGAGCCCCTTTCTACATCACTGGTTCAGTTTTTCAAGCAGTTGTGTGGTCAGATTCATCTCCGGCTTAACGTAAACCACCGCTTCGCTGGGCAGAATCAGATCAAGGTCATTTTCTTCCAGGAGTTCCTTCACAGCGACGTCTACCTCAGGGCGCGCACCTTCCAGAAACTGCTGCTTGCGCTGGTTAACGGTGGCGTCGAGGCGTTGCTTGAGGAAATTAAACTCCTTTACCTTTTCCTGAAACTCGGAGGCCAACTGATTACGCTCGCTCTCGTTCATCATGGCGCCGTCCTTTTCCAGCCGATCCTTTAACTTGCGGGCGGCCTCCTGAGCTTCACGCACCTGGGCTTCGTCGCCGGCAAAATCCTGCTGGAGTTTTTCGCTGAAGGCCTGGGCATCATTGGAAGAGAACAGGGCCTGGCGCAGATCCACCACACCAATACGGGTCTCCGCCGCCACCTGGGCCGAGAAGGCCATAAGAGCGGCGGCAAGGATAGTCATCAAACGGGTCATCAATCTTCTCCTTTGTTTCATTCTTTCTTTTTTTATAGCCCGGTCAGAACGTCTGCCCCAGTGAGAACTGGAAGACCTGGGTGTCGTCACCGGATTTATCATTCAGCGGCTTGGCCAGACTGAAAGCCAGCGGGCCTACCGCAGTGATCCACTGGAAACTGACACCAGCCGAAGTCCGCACTTCACCTAACTCGGGATCAAAACCTCTCTCTGTATCAAACACCTGTCCGGCATCAACAAAGAAAGACGTGCGCATCGAGCGGGAGTCTCCTGCAAAAGGCGTCGGGAAGATCAACTCCAGCCCGCCTTCTGTCAGAACGTTACCACCGAACGGATCGGGATCCGAGAAGTCGCCTGCTGCACGCTCCGCCTTGTTACCCAAAGAGTTTGCTTCATATCCCCGAACAGAGCCATAGCCCCCGGAATAGAAATGCTCGAAGAACGGCATCTGACTGCGGTCACCGTAGCCGTCCCCATACCCGATCTCCGATCGCGCTCTGAAGACCCAGTTGGCGGAATCCGTCAGCGGGAAATAGAAATCCGTTTTGTGGGTCGCCTTGTAGAAGGTCAGGTCACTGCCTGGAACAGCGACATCCAGCGACAGGGAATGACTGTAACCCTTGGTCGGCAGTACACCTCGGTTGAGAGTACTCCGCCGCCAGCTACCAAACAGGAAGTAATTGGTGAACGAATCGCCTTCGTCGGCGATAAAATCGCGAACTTCCTGAGCTGAGAATACACCCGGCTTAATGTTTGATTGGGTAACGCCAGCACCGAAGTTCAAACGAGTGATGGAGTCTGTCGGATACCCGAACGTTACCCGACCACCGTATTCATCCAGCAGGTAGGAGGAAATATCCTCTTCCTCGTAATCGGTCTCACGGGCAAACAAACTGAAGCCCCGGCTTACCCCGTCCACCGTATAGTATGGATCCAGATAAGACACATTGGCGCTTTTCACCGAATCGCTGACGTTCACACCAAACGAAACGCGCTTGCCGGTACCGAAGAAATTGTTCTCCGAGACCGAGGCACCCAGGATTACGCCGGAATTTTGCGAGAAGCCCACCGACGCGGACAAGCTGCCCGTTGGTTGCTCCTGCACGCTGTAGTTCACATCAACCAGATCGTCGGTGCCGGGTACCGGAACCGTTTCGACATCGACCGTCTGGAAAAACCCAAGGCGCTCGAGACGGGTTTTGGAGAATTCGATGCGGTCGGACGAGGCTACCCCACCCTCCATCTGGGTCATTTCCTGGCGCAACACCTCATCCTTGGTGGACACGTTGCCATCGAAGTTCACCCGGCGGACATAGGCTCGCTTGCCGGGCTCCACGAAGAAGGTAACAGCAGCTGTATTGTCTTCACCCGGCTCAGGTACCGCGTTGACGTTGGCGAACGCATAGCCTTCGCGACCGAGCCGGAACGAGAGCGCTTCGGAAATCGCCGTCATCTGTGCACGGGAGAATACATCGCCTTCTTTAACCGGAATGAATTTCCGTAGCTCTTCCTCGCCGACAATCAGCTCACCCCGCAAACGAATATCCGAGATGGTGTACTGGGGGCCTTCATTAACGGAAATGGCAATAAAGACTTCCTGCTTGTCCGGCGAGATGGACACCTGGCTGGATTCAACGTTGAAGTCCAGATAGCCGCGATCAAGATAAAACGAACGCAGAGACTCCAGATCCCCGCTCAGACGTTCCCGGGCGTATTTATCTTTGTTGGTCAGCGAGTTCCACCAGCTACTGGTACGCAACTCGAAGAGGCCGATGAGTTCTTCATCACTGAAATCTTCGTTCCCAACAATATTGATGTGCTGAATGGCAGCGACAGAACCCTCGTTGATGTCCAGGCGAATGGCAACACGGTTCCTGGGTAACTCTTCCGCGGTGGCTTTTACTCTTGCGTTGTAGCGGCCCTGGGCGATGTAGGAGCGAAGGATCTCCAGTTCCAGTTTCTCCAGGGTAGCACGCCGAAATACCTGACCTTCCTCCAGGCCCGCACCGGCCAGGGCATCCATCAGCATCTCGGTTTCGATATTCTTGTTACCCTCGATCTCAATGGAGGAAATCGACGGGCGTTCACGCACCGACAGAATCAGCACGCCTTCATCACGACTGGCCTGAATATCCGTAAACAATCCGGTCCGAAACAGATCCTTGATGGCGTCGGCCAACCGGGTCTCGTCCATACGCTCGCCGATGTTCACCGGAAAAGCCGAAAACACAGAACCCGCTGAAACCCGCTGAAGGCCCTCTACCTCGATATCCGCAACCGTGAATTCATCCGCCAGCGCTGGCTTTATACCGGTTGCGGTAATTGCTAGGCCAACGGCTACAGCTAGAAGGGAACGTCTCATTCAGTTATTTCGCCTGGTTAATGTGCGGTAAGGAGCCCGCAATTCTCACAACCGCATCAGGTCGTTGTAAAGAGCAAACACCATTAAAGTCAGTATCAAAGCCATACCGATTCGTAATCCAAAGGCCTGGGCCTGCTCGGAAAGTGGCTTCCGGCGAATGGCTTCGATGGTGTAGTACACAATGTGCCCACCATCCAGAACCGGAACGGGGAGCAGGTTAAGCACGCCAAGACTGACACTCAGATACGCCAGAAAGCGCACAAAGTCTTCGAACCCCGAGCTGACACTCGCCTCGGCAACCCGGGCAATGGTGATAGGACCACTGAGGTTGGTCGGCGACAACAGCCCGGTGACCATCTTTTTAATCGCCACCAGGGTCAGACGTGTGTCGGCCCAGGTTTCGTTCACCGCATTGGGTATGGCAGCCAAAGGCCCATAGCGGACCTCCCGCAACAGATCATCGGGCCAGCTCACTGCACTTACGCCGGCACCGACGAAACCAATCACCTGACCATCTTCAAGGGTTCTCGATGCCGGTGTTACCGGTACATTCAATTCATCACCAGAGCGCTCGATGGTCAGTTCCAGAGTCTGTTCCGGGGCATTCCGAATATGCTCCACCAGAGCGAACCAGTCCGGTACCGGCTCGCCATCAACAGCCAATATGCGGTCACCGCCTTGCAGCCCGGCCGCATTTGCCCGACCATCGGCAGTCACCTCACCCAGCACCGCGGGCACATCCGGACGCCAGGGGGATATCCCGAACTCCGCCAGCGGGTTCGGAGTATCATCACTCAGGCGCCAGCCGTCCAATGGACCCGCCACAGTGCCCCTGGAACCATCCCGGGAAATCTCCAGCGAAACCTGACCGTACTCCCCCGCCCTCTCGAGCAGCCGCATGTTCACGTCTCGCCAGGAGGTCACCCTATGGCCGTCAACGGCATGGATTTCCATCCCGCTTTCCAGCCCTGCCCGTTCCGCAACGCTGCCCAGGGCCACCTCGCCAACCACCGGAGCGACCGTGGTAACGCCAACAACACTCAACACCCAGTAAGCGAGAATCGCGAACAGAAAATTGGCAATTGGGCCGGCAGCCGCAATAGCGATGCGCTGGAAAGGAGGTTTCGAGGTAAACGCCTGCTCACGCAGCTCTTCCGGTACCGGCCCTTCCCGCTCATCCAGCATTTTCACGTATCCCCCCAGGGGGATAGCCGCTACCGCATATTCGGTTCCGTGACGGTCATACCACGAAAACAGAGGCTTGCCGAACCCCACTGAAAAACGAAGCACCTTCACACCGAATCGGCGTGCCACCCAGAAATGGCCGTATTCGTGCAGCGTTACCAGAATTCCGAGGGTAAGCGCCAGTGCCAGTACGGTTTGAATGATCTGCATAGACGTTCCGGTTTATGGCTGAATGAGCGGCCTGTCAGGCCCAGGGACGTCAGACAGCCAGCAAGCTGATCTGTTCCCTGGCCCGGCGGCGAGCCTCGGCATCTTTCGCGAAAATAGTGTCAAAGCTGTCCGCCGGAACAACTTCTGTGGCCGTCAGGGTTCGCTCTATAATAACGGGGATATCGGCAAAGCACAGCCGGCCTTCCAGAAACGCCGCCACTGCAACCTCGTTCGCTGCATTGAGTACCGCTGGCGCTGTACCGCCGGCAGCAAAGGCTTCGGCCGCAAGGCGCAAACTGGGGAAACGCTGCAAATCCGGGCGCTCAAAGTGAAAACGGCCAATGGCGAACAAATCCAGGGGCGCAACACCAGCCTCAATACGCTCAGGCCAGGCCAGGCCATTGGCAATGGGTGTACGCATATCCGGGCTTCCCAACTGGGCAAGCACCGAGCCGTCGGCATATTCAACCATGGAGTGAATGATGCTTTCAGGGTGGACATGAACCTGCACGTTTGCCGGCGTGGTATTGAACAGCCAGCAGGCTTCAATCAACTCCAGGCCCTTGTTCATCAGGGTTGCAGAGTCCACAGAAATCTTCTGGCCCATCGACCAGTTAGGATGGGCGCAGGCCTGGGCCGGCGTCACCACCCGCAAGTCCTCAGCCGCAGACTCCCGGAAAGGTCCGCCGGAGGCGGTCAGAAGGATACGGGTAATACCCGCGCCATGAGGGTCTCGCACCTTGTCCGCCGGCATACACTGAAAAATGGCATTATGCTCGGAATCAATGGGCAGCAGCTCAGCCCCGTGGCGCTCAACCGCATCCATAAACAGCTTGCCGGACATCACCAACGCTTCTTTATTGGCGAGAAGAACGCGTTTCCCTGCCCGGACTGCAGCCAGCGTTGGCGCCAGGCCAGCCGCCCCGACAATCGCCGCCATCACGGTGTCCGACTCCGCCGAAGCCGCCACCTCACAGAGCCCCGTTTCTCCCGCCAGCACCCGGGTCTCGGGCATATCCGCCAACAGCGCCTTCAGGCGTTCAGCAGCTTCTGCATCGGCCATCACCGCAACGGCCGGTCGAAATTCACGGCACAGGGTTGCCAATTCATCCGCCCGGGTTCCTGCGGTCAGGGCATACACTGAAAAGCGGTCTGGATGCCTGCGAATAACATCCAGGGTACTCAAGCCGATGGAGCCCGTTGCGCCGAGAACCGTAATCGAGCGTTTCGTCATACCACGACCTGGCCGGCGGTCAACCAGCCCAACAGAGTAATCATCAGGGCAAATACCGGAATGGCCGCGGTGAGGCTGTCGATACGATCCATAATGCCGCCATGCCCGGGCAGCAGCTGACTGCTGTCCTTGATGCCTCGAAAGCGCTTCAGCATGCTTTCAAGTAAATCGCCAAGAACCGAGACAAAACCGGTCACCAGACTTGCCACCACCAGCAGCATGGCTTCCGCGACACCTGCGTTGGCCAGAAGGCTGGCCAAAATGGCGAGCAAGGCCACGGCAGCCAATCCCCCCCAGACGCCAGCCCAGGATTTGCCGGGACTGACGCGGGGGGCCAGCTTGGCTTTACCAAAGGCACGGCCGGCAAAATAGGCGCCGATATCAGCCACCCACACCACCAGAAAAATATACAGAATAACCACCAGATTATTGGCCACGTCGCCAAACTGGAAGCCGCCATTGCGAAGGTGATTCAGGCCCACCCACGCGGGCACCAGCACCATGAACCCCATCAGCGCCCTGACCGGGATAGCGCCCCAGCGTTCGGATCCGGCGGGATACCGTCTGACCAGCCAGAAACAGACCAACCACCAGGCAATCGCCAGCCAAAGCACCAACAGTGCTGGCAGGCCGCCCAGGGCATAGAGAAGTGCCGCCATAACCAGCGCATACCCGACGCGTCCGGGCTGGCTTTCGATTCCGGACATATTGGCCCATTCCCAGGCCCCTAACGTGATGATGGCGCCGGTAAACAGGGCGAACCCCAGAGGCGGAAGGAAAAAAATACCACCGATTGCAATCGGCGCCAGGATGAGTGCGGTAATGATTCGGGTTTTAAGCACGGTATTGGTCGCTTGGTCGTTATTGTTGTGCAGCGCGAGCAGCAATCTGGTCGTCGGTCTGACCGAAACGGCGCTGTCGATGGGCATAGGCATCAAGCGCCTTGAGCATTTGCTCGCTCTTGAAATCCGGCCAGAATACCTCGGAAAAGTAGAATTCGGTGTAGGCCAGGTGCCATAACAGGAAATTGCTGATGCGCTGTTCGCCTGCTGTCCGGATAAGGAGATCCGGCATGGGAAGATCACCGATACTCAGGTGCTCCTGGATCAGGTCGTCGGTGATATCTGAAGGTTCCAGCTGGCCCGCCTTCACTTGCTCCGCCACCTTACGGGTCGCCTGGGTGATGTCCCAGTGGCCACCGTAATTGGCCGCAATCACCACCGTCATACGGGTATTGTCACGGGTCAGCGCCTCGGCTTTCTCCATGTGCTCCTGGAGCGCCGGATTGAAGGCTGAACGATCACCGATAATCCGTAGGCGGATATTGTTGCGATGCAGTTTGCGGACTTCCCGCTCCAATGCGATCAGGAACAGACGCATAAGAGCTGATACTTCGTCCTTGGGCCGGCGCCAGTTCTCGCTGGAAAAGGCAAACAGGGTCAATACCTCCACGCCCTCTTTGGCGCAGGTTTCCACCACCGCCTTGACCGCATCCACCCCGGCCTTGTGGCCCGCCACTCCCTTAAGCCGGTGCGCTTTGGCCCAGCGGTTATTGCCATCCATGATAATGGCGACATGCCGGGGGCAGTTATCTGCTGCCACCGGAATTTCTGCGGTAACTTTTGCCGTCATGAAATCCTCTGTGCGGCGGGACTCCCCCGCCGCTGATCCTGCTCCTGAATGAACCCGGGCGATTAAACCGCCATCAGGTCCTCTTCCTTCGACTTCAACATCTTTTCAACTTCGGCGATGTATTTGTCGGTGAGCTTCTGAATTTCATCTTCGCCACGGTGCTGATCGTCTTCGCTGATTTCCTTTTCCTTAACCAGCTCTTTGATCATGTGATTAGCATCGCGACGAGCGTTACGAATAGACACCCGACCGTGCTCCGCATCAGCCTTTGCCTGCTTGACCATTTCTTTACGGGTCTCTTCGGTCAGCATCGGCATGGGCACGCGGATGATGTCGCCACTGGTGGCCGGATTCAGGCCAAGGTCAGACGTCATGATCGCCTTTTCAATCGTGGGCACCAGATTCTTTTCCCAGGGCGCGACTGTCAGCGTCCGGTTATCTTCCACGTTCACGCTGGCCACCTGCTTCAGCGGTGTTTCCTGACCGTAGTAGTTCACCATTACGCTGTCCAGGATCGCCGGATGGGCACGCCCGGTACGGATCTTATTGAAAGCCGAGTGCAGAGCTTCCAGGCTCTTTTTCATTTTCTTTTCGGCTTCAGCTTTGATGTCGTTAATCACGTCAGCTTCCTCAATTCGTTCGTCTGGTTCCATGCAGGAAGCCGGCACTTCAGGCGCCGGCAGCCTTATTCATTCAATCAATGTGCCTTCCCGTTCCCCGGTCACAATGCGCGTGAGCACACCGGGGCGGTTCATGTCGAAGACCCGCAGCGGCATACCGTGATCCCGCGCCAGGCAGATGGCCGTGAGATCCATCACGCCCAGCTTCTTGTCCAGAACCTCATCATAGGTCAGGTGGTCGTATTTTACTGCCGTAGGATCAAGATGGGGATCGGCCGAGTAAACTCCATCTACCTTGGTTGCCTTCAGAACAGCGTCAGCTTCAATTTCAATGCCACGCAGACAGGCTGCAGAGTCCGTGGTGAAGAACGGGTTGCCGGTACCCGCACTGAAGATGACCACGTCACCTTCCTTGAGATCCCGCACCGCACGGCGACGGTCATAATGCTCGACAATACCGCTCATGGGGATAGCAGACATCACGCGGGTACGGATGTTCGAACGCTCCAGCGCATCACGCATGGCCAGGCCGTTCATGACCGTGGCCAGCATCCCCATGTGGTCTCCGGTCACGCGATCAAGGCCTGCCGCATTGAGGGCTGCTCCGCGAAACAGATTGCCACCGCCAATCACCAGTCCCACTTGAACACCAATGCCAATAAGGGCACCGATTTCCAGGGCCATACGATCAAGAACTTTGGGATCAATACCGAAATCGTGCTCTCCCATCAGGGCTTCGCCACTGAGCTTGAGCAGAACACGCTTGTATCTGGGCTGGTTTTTCGAAGATGTCGGCATGGTGGTCCCCTTCTCGTCTGTTGGCTATCCGGCGCAAACCCGTTGCAGGCTTGTATCTGACATACTCCTCAGAAAAAGGGGTATCTCAGATACAAGCCCGCCACGAAAGCCGGGCGAACCCGGCTGACGTGGCAGACTCAGGTGGCACTGCCATGTTGTACGGCAGTGCCTCGAAGAGGAATCAGGCCTTGCCTGTGCCAGCGGCAGCAGCCACTTCAGCGGCGAAATCCACTTCTTCTTTCTCGATGCCTTCACCCACTTCCAGGCGAACGAAACCAACCAGGTCGCCACCGGCAGACTTGATCAGCTCACCCACTTTCTGGTCCGGGTTCTTGACGAACGGCTGCTCAACCAGGCTGTTTTCAGCCAGGAACTTCTTGATGCGGCCACCCATCATTTTCTCAACGATCTCAGCAGGCTTGCCTTCCATATCCGGCTGGGCCTTGATGATCTCTTTCTCTTTTTCCAGCTCTTCAGCCGGCATATCGTCAGGCTTGCCAATGCGCGGGTTAACAGCAGCAACGTGCATGGCGATGTCGCGGGCCAGCTCTTCGTTACCGGCAGTCAGGGCAACAACAGAAGCGATCTTGTTGTTGCTGTGCACGTAACCACCTACAACCGGGCCTTCAACCTTGATGATGCGACGAACAGTGATGTTCTCGCCGATCTTCTGAACCAGCGCCTCACGCTTGGCTTCCAGATCGCCAGCCATCAAGGCCGCAACGTCGGTTTCGCCTTTTTCGAAAGCAACATTCAGAACGTCGTTGGCGAAGTTCATGAAGTTGTCGTCGCGAGCAACGAAGTCAGTTTCGGAGTTCACTTCCAGAATGAACGCCACGGTGTTGTCGTCAGACACCTTGACCAGAGATACGCCTTCAGCAGCGGTACGGCCGGCTTTCTTGGCGGCTTTCAGACCGGAAGACTTGCGCAGCTCTTCAATTGCAGCTTCAACACTGCCTTCAGCTTCAACCAGTGCCTTTTTGCACTCCATCATGCCAAGGCCGGTACGCTCACGCAGCTCTTTGACCATTGCAGCGGTAATTGCAGCCATGTTCAATCCTCTTGTCTTTTCCGAATTCGGTGGGGAGATATGCCCGCATAAACAGGCGGGCATACCTTACAACTCAAACGTTAAGCCTGGATGTTACTCGGCAGCCGGAGCAGCGCCTGCAGCATCTTCGCTGACTTCAACAAACTCGTCAGCGCCAGCGCCGGCAGACTGGGAAGCTTCCAGACAGGTATCGGCAACGGCTTTCACGTAGATCTGGATAGCACGGATGGCGTCATCGTTACCCGGGATCACGTAATCAACACCATCGGGATCGCTGTTGGTATCAACAACACCGATAACAGGAATACCCAGCTTGTTGGCTTCCTTGATGGCGATACGCTCGTGGTCTACATCGATAACGAACAGGGCATCCGGCAGGCCGCCCATATCCTTGATACCACCGATGGAGCGCTCGAGCTTGTCCATTTCACGGGTACGCTCAAGGGCTTCTTTCTTGGTCAGCTTGTCGAAAGTACCGTCCTGGCTCTGGGCTTCCAGATCACGGTAGCGACGGATAGACTGACGGATGGTCTTGTAGTTGGTCAGCATACCACCCAACCAGCGGTGGTTAACGTAAGGCTGACCGGAACGCTGAGCTTCTTCCTTGATGATCTTGGAAGCCGCGCGCTTGGTACCAACAAACAGGATCTTGTTCTTGTTCTCAGCCAGAGACTGAATGAAGTTCAGCGCTTCATTCATGGCCGGAACAGTCTGCTCCAGGTTGATGATATGAATCTTGTTACGGGCGCCGAAGATGAACTTCGACATTTTCGGGTTCCAGTAGCGAGTCTGGTGACCGAAGTGAGCACCTGCCTTGAGCAGGTCACGCATATTTACCTGAGCCATGATATTTACCTTTTAGCTTCGGGTTAGTCCTCCACGCGTCCGATTGCCCCAACCAGCCTCCTTTAAACAGGAGCCGGCACCCTGGGACAACGTGCTGACACGTGTGTGAATTTGCCGGATTCGTTTCCGGCGGGCGCGTTTATACCATATCTGCCAGGCCAAACGCCATTATTTTTAGCCCTGGACTATGGCCAGCATAGCCTGCTCCCCGCCTTGTACCTTATGTCGCCGCCCCTTAAAATGCCGGTTTGATACAAATCAACAGGAAGCCCGATGCAGGTAACTATCAAGACCCCCGAAGAGATTGAAAAGATGCGCGTGGCCGGTCGCCTGGCTGCCGAAGTTCTGGAAATGCTCGACGAACATGTCAAACCCGGCATCACCACCGAAGAGCTGGATCGCATTGCGCACGATTACATCGTCAACACACAGCAGGCGATTCCCGCTCCTCTGAACTACAAGGGCTTCCCGAAGTCGATCTGCACGTCGGTCAACCACGTGATATGTCACGGCATCCCGTCCGAGAAGAAGGTGCTGAAGGAAGGCGACATCATCAATATCGATGTCACCGTCATCAAAGACAGCTACCACGGCGACACCAGCAAGATGTGGATTGTGGGCAAACCCAAGCCCGGCACCGAACGCCTGATCCAGATCACTCAGGAGTGCCTGTATAAAGGCATTGAACTGGTGAAACCCGGAACCCGCCTGGGTGATATTGGCCACGTAATACAGCAGTATGCCGAGAAACACCGTTACTCCGTTGTCAGAGACTATTGCGGCCACGGCATTGGCAAGGTGTTTCATGAGGAGCCTCAGGTAATGCACTACGGCAAGCCCGGCACCGGCATGGAACTGAAAGAAGGCATGACCTTTACCATCGAGCCGATGATCAATCAGGGCAAATACCAGACCAAGTTACTGGCAGATGGCTGGACGGTAGTCACCAAGGATCACAAACTGTCGGCACAGTGGGAGCACACCATTCTGGTAACCTCCGATGGCTATGAGGTGCTCACCCGCCGATCGGAAGAGTCGTTCTAAGTGGACCGAAGCGAGCTGGAATCCCGCATCAGTAACGACACCTCACCGGTGTTTGCCGCACGCGAACTGTTGCGGGAAAGCTACAACGCTGATGCCGAGGCATTTCGGCAAGGCGCCGATGTCCGGGCCCTGGTTCTTGCCAGGGCCAACACCATCGACAAGGTTCTCCGGCTGATCTGGAACCGATACCCGTTCTCCCGCTCCGCTGACATTGCACTGGTGGCCGTGGGGGGGGTATGGCCGGGGCGAGCTGCACCCTCATTCCGATATTGACCTGCTGATCCTGACCCGCAATGGCATAGAAGAGGACCGGCAGGAAGACCTGGGCGCGTTTGTCACCCTGCTCTGGGACCTCAAACTGGATATTGGCCACAGCGTTCGCAGCCTGGCGGAATCCATTCAGGCCGCCCGGGAAGATATCACTATCCTGACCAACCTGCTGGAAACACGTACCATTGCAGGCCCGGATGGTTTGCGGGCGGAACTCAGTGAGCAGGTGTATTCGGACGACGTCAGCTCCGATCGGAATTACTTCCTGGCCAAACGGGAAGAACAGCAGCAGCGCCACAAGAAATACGGCGACACCGAATATAACCTGGAACCCAACGTCAAAGGCTCACCGGGCGCCCTTCGAGATATCCAGACCATCGGCTGGATCACCAAACGCCATTTCGGCCTGCAGAATATTGCCGACCTCACCCGCTTCAGCATCCTGACCGAAGAAGAGCATCAGATTCTGTATCAGGGAGAGACCTTCCTCTGGCAGCTCCGCTTTGGTCTTCAATTACTGGCCGACCGCAACGAAAATCGCCTGCTGTTTGACCACCAGCGAGCGCTGGCGCAAATGCTCGGGTACCAGGACGAAGGCAAACGCCTGGGTGTGGAACTGATGATGCAGCAGTACTACCGCACCGTGCTTGCACTGGCGGAGCTGGCGGACGTAATCCTGCAGTATTATGACGAGGCCATCATTGGCAGCGGCGGAGAAGATGAAATCCGCCCCTTGAATAAGCGTTTTCAGGTTCGCAACCTCTATATTGAAGCGGTGAACAATCAGGTGTTCGCCTATGCTCCCTACGCCATCATGGAAATCTTCGTGCTGATGGCGCAACACCCGGAGATCAAAGGCATCCGGGCCACTACGATTCGTTCACTCCGGGCCCACAGGCATCTGATTGATGACGCGTTCCGCTCTGACTTGGCCGTCACCACGCTGTTTATGGAGCTGCTACGCACGCCCCATGCCCTGGACCAGACCCTGTCGGCCATGAAGAAGTACAACGTGCTGGGCCGCTACCTGCCGGAGTTCGGCCAGATCATTGGCCAGATGCAGCACGACCTTTTCCATATCTATACGGTAGACGCCCACACCATGCGGGTGATCCGCAACATGGTGAGGCTCAACAGCACCGAGGCCAGAACCGAATACCCCCTGGCCTCGCGCCTGATACACCGGCTACCCAAACTGGAAACCTTGTTTATTGCCGGCCTCTACCACGACGTGGCAAAAGGCCGGGGCGGCGACCATTCCGAGCTCGGCGCCATTGATGCCGAAGCCTTTTGCGAGCGACACCATCTCAGCGAGCGGGACACCCAGCTGGTGTCCTGGCTGGTGGAAAACCACCTGCTGATGTCCATGACTGCTCAGCGCAAGGATATTTCCGACCCGGACATCATTCAGGCCTTTGCCCGCGCGGTACCCAGCCTGGCCCACCTGGACTATCTCTACATTCTTACGGTGTGCGATATCAGTGCCACCAATCCCAAACTGTGGAACACCTGGCGCGCGTCGTTGTTGCGCCAGCTTTATATAGAAACCAAACGGGCGCTGCGCCGCGGCACTGACAATCCGGTAGACCGGCAGTCCTGGATCCGGGCCACCCAGGAGGAAGCCAGGGAAATCCTCCACGCCCAGAACATGACCGATGAACAGATCGACCAGATCTGGAATACCGTGGACGACGAATACTTCCTGCAGGATTCCACTGTCGATATCGCCTGGCAAACAGCCGCCATCATTCGCCACGGCGACAACCCGGATCCTCTGGTGCTGATCCGGGACACCCGGGGTGGCCCGACTGACGGCTATTCGCAGATCATCATCTACATGAAAGATCGCGTCGCCCTGTTTGCCGCTACCACCGCTGTCCTGGAGCAGTTGAACCTGAACATCGTGGATGCCCGCATCAATTCCACCGAAGGCCCCTATTCCATCAGCTCCTACGTGGTGCTTGATGACAAGGGCCAGCCGCTGGGCATCGACCCGGCCCGAAAGGAGCGTGTACGCAAGCGCCTGATTGAAGAACTGGACGACCCGGAAGACTATCCGGACATCATCCATCGCAGAACGCCAAGGCAGTTGAAGCACTTTGCGTTCCCGACCGAGGTGACCTTCTCCAACGACACCATCAATCAGCGCACGGTGATGGAACTGATTACGCCGGACCGCCCCGGTCTGCTGGCGCGGATTGGCCAGGTGTTGCTGGAGCACCGGGTGCGGCTGACCAACGCCAAGATTGCCACGCTGGGAGAACGGGTTGAAGACGTGTTCTTCATCACCGACGAACAGGGCGAACCCCTGCGCGACCCGGGCGTGTGCCAGGCCCTGCAACAGGACCTCTGTAAAATGCTGGACGAGATTCAATGAACCCCAATCTGGAAAGACTTCACCCCTACCCCTTCGAGAAACTGGCCAAACTGAAGGCCGGCATTTCGTTACCAGAACATCTGGAGCCTATCTCCCTGGGAATTGGTGAACCCAAGCACCCGTCGCCAGCCTTCGTAAAGGACGTTATTGCCGATAACCTGGACAAACTGGCGAATTACCCCACCACCAAAGGCACCGACGAACTTCGTAGCGCGATTGCCGGATGGGCAACCCGCCGGTTTGCTCTGGCCCCGGAATCATTGGATCCGAACCGCCACGTGGTGCCCGTAAACGGAACCCGCGAAGCCATCTTCGCCCTGGTTCAGGCGGTTGTGGATGCCGGCAAACCCGCCACCGTGGTCAGCCCCAATCCTTTCTATCAGATCTACGAAGGCGCAGCCTTCCTGGCCGGCGCCACACCGGTTTATCTGCCCTGCGATGACAGCAATGGCTTCATCCCGGACTTCGACGCCGTGCCCGCGTCGGTCTGGAAGGACTGCCAGATCCTGTTCCTTTGCTCACCCGGCAATCCAAGCGGAGCCGTGATTCCGAGGGAAACCCTGGTAAAAGTGATTGAACTGGCTGACCGGCACGATTTCCTGATTGCCTCGGACGAGTGCTATTCAGAGCTCTACCCGGACGAAGCCAACCCGCCGGAAGGCCTGCTGCAAACCTGCGCCGCCATCGGCCGCCACGATTTCAAGCGCTGTGTGGTGTTCCACAGCCTGTCCAAACGCAGCAACCTGCCGGGCCTGCGGTCCGGCTTTGTGGCCGGCGACGCCGAGGTACTGGCCGGCTACCTGAAATACCGCACCTACCATGGCTGTGCCATGCCTATACATAATCAGCTGGCCAGTATCGCCGCCTGGAACGATGAAGACCATGTGCGCGAAAACCGCGCCGCCTACCGGGCCAAGTTCGAGGCAGTCGTGCCCATTCTGCGCGAAGTCATGAACGTCGACTTCCCGGATGCCGGCTTCTACCTCTGGCCGGAGACGCCCATGGACAACGAAACTTTTGCCCGGGAGCTATCCGCCCGACAGAACGTACACGTATTGCCGGGCCGATATCTATCGCGCACGGTAAACGGCCACAACCCGGGTGAAAACCGCGTGCGCATGGCACTGGTAGCTCCCCTGGAGGAATGTGTTGAGGCCGCGAAACGTATCGTTGAGTTCGTAAAAGGTTTTGAACAATGAAGTTATATGGCATCCGCAACTGCGACACCGTCAAAAAGGCCCGGAAGTGGCTGGATGAGCACGGCTTGGACTATGAGTTCCATGATTTCAAGAAAGACGGCCTGAGCAGCGAGAAGCTCAGCCAGTGGGAACAGGCCGTTGGCTGGGAAACGCTCCTGAACAAACGCGGGACCACCTGGCGAAAACTTCCCGACGAGGTTCGTGATACCATTAGCGCCCAAAGTGCCCACCAGATCATGCTGGACAACCCCTCCATCATCAAGCGCCCTGTCGTCGAGCGCGGAGACGGCGTAAATGTGGGGTTCAACGCAGACGACTGGTCTGCGTGGCTGGGCTGAATTTTTCTGACTATTTAATGACAACAGGAGCAACCACCAGATGAGTTTTGCATTCGGTATCGGAATCGGCACCCAGAACAACCAGGGCGAATGGCTGGAGGTGTACTACCAGCAGCCGATCATGACACCCGACAGAGACCTGATCGACGTGGTTGAGTCTGCGCTGGACTATAAGGGTGGCAACCAGGCCATCAGCGTGAAAGCAGAACAACTGGCACAGTTTGCCAACGCCCTTCGCCAACTGGGCCGGACAGACCAGGCCAAACTGGCCGAGAAAGCGGCTGAGAGCAAGCGCCCCGTGGTAGTCACCGTACTGGCAACGGACGATACCGCTTCCAGCACGCCGGAGGTGTACCTGAAACTGCACCTGATCTCACACCGCCTGGCCAAGCCCCACAGCCTGAAACTGGACGGCATTTTTGGCCTGCTGCCCAACCTGGCCTGGACCAACGAAGGCGCCATTGACCTGAATGAACTGCCGGAGCGGCAACTGCAGGCACGCCTGGATGGCCGTATTCTGGAAGTGAAGTCGGTCGACAAATTCCCGCAGATGACGGATTACGTAGTGCCCAAGGGTGTACGTATTGCCGACACCGCCCGAGTACGTCTGGGGGCCTACGTAGGCGAAGGTACCACCGTCATGCATGAAGGCTTTATCAACTTCAACGCCGGTACCGAAGGCACCAGCATGATCGAAGGGCGCATCTCCGCAGGCGTGATGATCGGTAAAGGCTCCGATCTGGGCGGCGGCTGTTCCACCATGGGCACGCTTTCCGGCGGCGGCAACATCATTATTTCCGTGGGCGAGAACTGCCTGCTGGGCGCCAATGCCGGCATCGGCATCCCGCTGGGCGATCGCTGCACCGTTGAAGCTGGCCTGTACATCACCTCAGGCACCAAGGTGGCCCTGCTGGATGACCACAACAAACTGGTGGAAGTGGTGAAAGCCCGCGATCTGGCCAGCAAAAACGATCTGCTGTTCCGTCGCAACAGCCAGACCGGTGCGGTTGAGTGCAAAACCAACAAGACCGCCATTGAACTGAACGAAGAACTGCACGCCAACAACTAAGGCTGCAGCCCGCCACAGAACCCACGAACACCGGGGGTTCTGTGGTGTTATTCCCTCTACTCTTTCCTTATCGAACAGGTTTCTCTATGTCGCTCTCCCCCACCCTGGAACTTGCCAAGGACCTTATCCGCCGCCAATCCGTAACGCCGGACGACGCGGGCTGCCAGGAACTCATGATGTCACGCCTGGCGCCGCTGGGTTTCAGTGGGGAGAACCTGCGCTTTGGCGAAACCGACAACCTGTGGGCAAGAAAGGGCAACAATGGGCCTGTTCTGGCATTTGCCGGCCACACCGACGTGGTACCCACCGGCCCCGAGAAAAACTGGGCTCACCCGCCGTTTGACCCGATCATCAAGGACGGCTACCTGCACGGTCGGGGCGCTGCGGACATGAAGGGAAGCCTGGCGGCCTTCATCACCGCCTGTGAACGATTTGTGGCCAACCACCCGAATCATCGGGGCTCGATTGCCCTGCTGATCACCAGCGATGAGGAAGGCCCGGCCCAGGATGGCACCGTGAAAGTGGTAGAAACCCTCGAAGCCCGCAATGAGAAAATGGACTGGTGCCTGATTGGCGAACCTTCCAGCACCCATCAGGTAGGGGATGTCATCAAGAATGGCCGGCGCGGCTCCCTTCACGGATACCTCACCGTTCACGGCGTTCAGGGCCACGTGGCCTACCCGCATCTGGCCGAGAATGCCGTCCACAACGTTGCACCGGCACTGGACGCGTTGGCCAAGGAATTCTGGGACAACGGCAACGACTTCTTCCCGCCCACCACCTTCCAGATAACTCGTGTCGAGGCCGGCGTCGGCAGCAATATTGTGCCCGGGGAGTGCCTGGTGCACTTCAACTTCCGTTACTGCACCGAGAACACCGCGGAAAGCCTGGAAGAGAGGGTGGTCGCAATCCTGGACCGGCACAACCTGAAGTACGACCTGCAATGGCACCTCAGTGGCCGGCCATTCCTGACCGACAAAGGCGCGCTGGTATCAGCCGCACAGAATGCCATTCGAACCGTGACTGGCCGTGAAACAGAACTGTCTACGTCCGGCGGCACCTCAGACGGTCGCTTCATTGCGCCCACCGGTGCCCAGGTGGTCGAACTCGGCCCGATCAACGCCACCATTCACAAAGTGGACGAGTGTGTGAAGGCTGAGGATCTGGACACGCTGTCCGAGATCTACGAACAGATCCTGGTCGAGCTGCTGGCATAAAGAATCGAACCAGAGGCTCACAATGAGCCTCTGATCAATAATGCGGCGGGGGCGTTTCCTCTTCTTCCCGCCGGATATTGGACGGCGAGATATCCTTGAGTTGCTTGTGCAGCATTTTCTTGGCGTCCCACAGTTCCCGAATGTCCATCTCCTGCTTGGCGACCTGATCACTCAACGTGTTGATCAGCTCATCCTGGAACGCAAGTCGCATTTCCAGTTCTGCCAGTCGTTCTTCCAGGGAGTTTTTGCTCATGAGGTTTGGTCAGCCCTTTCTGTAATCTGGTATCATGCCGCCTTTTACCGCCTGCGGCCGGGATAATCAGTTTTCCCGGGGTTGGCGGCGTTCACCGGCCAGACATGCCATGTTACCCGATGTCCGGCTTTTTATCGTCAGTGTTAAACCATGGAGAATAACCAACCAATGCGTAATCCAGCCAAAGCGATCCTTGTTGCCATTCTGATCGCGATTCCGGCACCGTTTGTACTCGGCCTTCTGCTTACCACCACTCCGGAACCCCTGAAAATCCTGGCGTTGGGCCAGGGCCTGGAAGCTCTAGGCAGCCAGGGTGGCATAGCGGCCTATCTGTTCGCGTTTGTTGTCTTTGCCGTTGCCGCCTTTGTTGCGATTGCACTCGCCGGCAAGCAGCCTGCCGCCAGGAACTCAGCCGCGCGCAAGGCAGCACCTCGCAGTGCCCAGCCCAGCAATCAGTATGACGACGACGAAGACGATTTTGACGACAGCACTCCCGAAGGTAACGAGGAAGGCACCGTCAAGTGGTTCAACGTCAAGAAAGGCTTCGGCTTTATCGTTCGTGACAGTGGCGACGAGATCTTTGTGCACTTCCGCGCCATCCGTGGCCGTGGTCGCCGCGTGCTTCGCCAGGGCCAACTGGTGCGCTTCAACGTGGTTGAGGCAGACAAAGGCCTGCAGGCAGACAACGTGTCTATCCTGAGCGACTGAGACACCGCCCGCACGCGCCAATAAAAAAGCAGCCTCTCGGGGCTGCTTTTTTGTTTCAAGCCGAAAACCTTGTGGCTGTCAGTTCCAGACCACCAACTGCTCGCCGCGATGATCCAGCCGCCACCACTTATCGTCCTCCACCGGGTCCCCTTCTTTCCAGTCTCCCGGGCTGCAGCGGATTTCAGTATCCATTGTCCGCCAGGCACTGCGGGCGCAATCCAGGTCGCTGTTCCAGGGCAGCTCATCGCCTTCCATCACCAGTGAAGTGAAACGCTTGCCGAAAGCGCCCGGATACAGCGTGATGCGCACCCGCGCGCCGCTATACCTGGCCATGCCCTTCACCACCGAACTGACGTCGGTATCGTCCAGCTGCAATTCGTCCAGTTGGCCTTCCAGCCAGTTGGAGACCGCGGCCGGTTCAAGGTCACGAATGTAGATTTCCAGATCCTGCACCCAAGGATTCTCCCTGCAGTTGTTCGCAATGTCGCACATAGTGAACCGGCCCGGGCCTCGCTGCAACCCATCGCTCCAGTTCCTCGCGCAGATCGTCCACCAGCAATCGACGGAGCGTGCCGGCCCGCTTGCGCTCGTGCCAGAGAACATCGGCCGCCGCCTGTTCAATCATCAGGACCTCCGCCTTCTGCTCCGGGAGATGGCAATCTTCTCCCCGCGCCAGTGCAACCAGAGACTGCCGGTGCCACACCTCTTTTTCGCCCTCCAGTGCCGCCGCCGACACCGAGCCACGACTGGCAAACAAATCCAGCCGGGCGGCAGCTCGCCGTACCCACTGCAGCATGCCACCAGGAGTGCTGACACAGCTGCTTTGTCGGGAAGCCGCATATTCGAGAGCTGCCTGGGAAACCTGTATATTCCAACGCTTTTCGATTGCCGGTTGATGTGCGGTGAGTACCGCCCTCCGCTGACGGACACTCACCGGAGGCAACTCCAGAACCTCAGGTTCACGCCCCAGCAACTGCCCCAGCCGAACGACACCGCTGGAATCCGTCATCGAATCACGACCAATCAGCAAGATTGGCCCAGACCAGCCGGAAACCAGATCCCGGATCAGGCCCAGCGGCTCGGCTATCAACGTCAGCAAATCGGCGGGGCTGACATTGTCCAATACCAGCGCAGGCCAATGCTCAGAGGACGAATCACCTGACGGTAAAACCGGTTGATCACAGGCCAGCACTTCGGACTCCCGGCGAGGATTAACCTGAACCCAGGCCAGGCCAGGAGTGCTCTGGAGCGAGTGCAGCCAGGCCGACTTGCCGGCACCCCTCGGCCCCCGAACCCAAATCAGTGCTTCGGGATTGGCCGCCAGGGCAACCGCAACATCTTCCGCCAGCGCGAGCCATTCTGGTTCCGCAATCGATACCGGCGCAACGAAACGGGCATCGGAGGTGGGCACAGGCACGTCATGTGCCGAGGGCCAGTACGTCACAAGCTCGAGAACAGCTACGTAGGCTTTATCCTGAAGCCGTTCACACTGGGACGTCAGGGCTTTCAGAAGCACCGGCCAATCGAGCCAGGGGGCCTCGGCCGACTCGCGGGCGGAGGCAATCCAATAGATCAACTGCGAGGACAGATCACCGTCTCCGACCACCTCGGTCACGATGGGCTGCTCACCCTGAATGGTGCGAACGAGTTCGTCCAGATCGATACTCTGGCGTTGCAAAAACGGGGGAATCGCGGGGATGGCATCGAGCAATGCCAGCAGAAAATCTTCGGCAGTAATCACAGAACCGCCCCGGCGCCCAACACTTTCTCGGGCCATCAACAGCGCGGTCTGACACTCCGGAGACAGACATCCTTGCCAATCTTCCATCGGGGCATCTCCTTCCTTGGCTTACGGGCATCGTCCTGATGCCACCTGAACAGCCCGGAATTCTAGAACCGTGTCACGAATGTGACAACGACCAAGGCCCGTTTCTGTGAACCGAACAGCCCCTACAATGGTCTTAGGCGCCCGCACCCGGCCACTGAGGCGGCATAATGAACACCCGACTAGTCTCTACCCAACGATCAGATTCCGTCCGCCTGTTCAAAACGGCAAACATCTGGGGTATCCCGGCGCTCTCCACCCGATCAAGCGCCGCCCTCGCCGATGCTGTATCCGGCGCAGCCGATTGAGCCCAGGGGCCGATCCAGTCCGGCTTGAACAGGGGCACCCAGCCAGAGATATTCTCCTGCCGAGCCTGATCAAGCCTCATCCAGTAACCTTTCAGATGCTCCCTCGGCACCTGTGCCGGGGCCTCAGGTAGCGTTTGAGCAACCGGATAGAACAGATAGCCTGGCATGAAAATTCGTGGTGTAACTGTTTCGCAGACGCCAACACTGGCCGGCAAGCCCTGGGTTTCTGGTCGCTGGCACAAGCGGCTTTGGTGATTCAGCAGGCGCTCAGTTTTCAGATCCAGCCGATCCCGGGCATTGGGTCCGTACCACCGGACCTGATTTGCCTCGGTTACGAAGCCGAGATAGAACTTGATGGCAATTTCGTGGTGCTCCAGTTGGCCGGAGCACCGGTTGCGAACCAGAAAATCCAGCTCACCCAGCGTTCGCCCCTCGGCCTGAACCTGCTGATTCTGCAGTACAATGTCCCAACCCAACAGATCCCGCAGTAACACCTCATACAGGCGCTCGAAATAGTGGCCAAGCCGACGCTCCGGCGTTTCCGTCAACCGAACAGGCAGGGTATCAGGGTTCCGCTCCCACCGTTTCAACGTCTCCAGGAATTCCGGGGGCAGATGGGCGGCAGGATCGAAACTGAGCTCATGCTTTAACAGCTGAGGCGACAGACACAACCAGGCCAGGTGCCGGACCGCCGGCACCTCGAACGCCAGCAACGTCTCGGTAATCTCGTTTTTAGTCATAGCCGAAGAATACCGTAAACTGTGGGGGACACAATTCAGAACCTGGCCAGCCAAGGAGTACCTTATGCAATACCTGCACACCATGATCCGGGTGAGCAACCTGGACGACACGCTGCACTTCTTCTGCGATTTGCTTGGCATGGTAGAAATCAGTCGTAAAAGCAACGAAAAAGGTCGCTTCACCCTGGTATTCCTCGCCGCACCGGAAGACGAAGCCCGGGCCCGGGAAGACAAGGCGCCCATGATCGAACTGACCTACAACTGGGACCCAGAGGAATACACCGGCGGCCGCAACTTCGGCCATCTGGCCTACCGGGTGGACGATATCTATGCCCTGTGCGAGAAACTCCAGGCCAGGGGCGTCACCATCAATCGCCCACCCCGGGATGGCCATATGGCGTTCATCAAGACACCGGACGGGATTTCCATTGAGTTGCTGCAGAAAGGCGATGCGCTGCCGGCTCGGGAGCCTTGGGCGAGTATGGAGAATGTGGGGAGTTGGTAAAGTGACTTCGATTCTGTAATGGCGCCGGTTTTCGGTCCAGCCATTACAGAATCGAGCGTGTTATCAAATCGGCCATGCATCGGCTGGACGTAGCTCTCGGTATTCCGCCATCGAGATCTTACCGAGTTGCGGCGTGAGCCGGCACTTGCGCTTATTCCAGGGATATTCCTCCTGCCGCTTCAGCCATTCCTTGCCCTCACCTTCCTTCCAGGCTTCCAAATCCAGATCGCGCCAGAAGCGAGGATTACGACCGCTGCGCAGGTCGTGTTCAGCGGTGACAGGATCCAGGTGTCGGAATGGTTCCAGCCGTGGTACATCTGGCAGGGGCTGCGTGACATCCATGTAGGTCTGAAGTACATCCCAAAGTGCCAGGACCTCTGATTTGCTGGATTCGATGGTACTGAAAGCCGTTTTATGGAATGACTTCTGTGTATAGCGATGCACAAAAATGAGCCGATAGAACACACCGCTTTGCTGAATCACCCGGTCCACATAAGCATCGAATTCCACAAACGGGGCTTCGAAAAACCGGCCTCGCCCGAGAGCCAGGCGAACCAGCCCGGTGGCTCGGTTGAACTCACTACAACCGTCCTCGAGGGTGTCGTCCAGTTTCTTGTTGATCGCTTTTTCAAAGGGCTTGAGTACAAAACTCATGCCGGTGCTCATGAGCCAGTTAGTGGTGATAGGAGTTACCCAAATCGCAAACGCAAACGCAAACGCAAACGCAAACCACATTAGCGAAAGAAGCCCTCCAATAAAGACCAGAATCTCGGATGCAATATCTAAGTTGTTATTTGCCTCAATAATTCCCCAACCGACTAACGCTATACCGCTGAACCATAGGAAAAAAACCCATATGACCGGCAATGCAAGGACTAAAACCTTGAGTCCCAATTTGTCATTCAAAAATCGAATCCTTTGGTGGTCCCACCACCAATCTTTGGACTCGAACTCGGGATCTGTCTTTTCGTGATCCTGTAGCACTTCAACATCTTCAATTGTCCCGAAATAGGGAATAATGCCGGCATAGGTACCGACAGGCTGAAGATCCTCGCCGATGCGCATTCGGTCTTTGGGAGCTTTCGGCAGTGGACCAATCTCCACCACCCGAAAGGCGGTGTTCGAAAAAAGAGTGTCTTGCAGCAGTTCAGTCACGCAGATCCCTCAAGCAACGCAAAAAACGAAGTCGCGAGCGACATGTGGCTGCGCCGATGCTATCAAGCCTCTCAAATCGGCCAGGCATCGGCCGGGCGTAGCTTTCGGTACTCCGCCATCGAGATCTTGCCCAACTGCGGTGTCAGCCTGCATTGGCGTTTATCCCATGGGTATTCCATCTGCCGCTTCAGCCATTCCTTGCCTTCCCCTTCCTTCCAGACTTCCAAATCCAGATCACGCCAGAAGCGAGGGTTGCGGTCGGTGCGCCGGTCATGCTCTGCGGTAACTGGGTCCAGATGTCTGAATGGTTCCAGCCTTGGCACATCCGGCAGGGGCTGAGAGGTATCCATGTAGCGTTGAAGCATGTCCCACAGCGCCATTACCTCTTCTTTCGTGGGCTCTACCCGGCTCAGGGACGTCTGGCTGAATTGTTTGGCGGTGTAGCGATGCACGAACATCAGGCGGTAGAAGATACCGCCGGCTTCAACGACGCGCTCCACGTAGGCATCATATTCCTCGAAGGGGGCTGTCAACTTTTTTCCGCCTGGCAAGGCAAAACTGACCTGACCGGTCTCTCGGCTGAAGTAGCTTTCACCCGCCTTATGACTTCTGTCCAAGAGCTTACCAAGAAATTTGTCGAACGGCCTCAGTAATAGAGCAACGCTGCCCATGACCACGGGCATAGTCTTTATCAGGATAAGAATCGAAAGTGGTAGCCAAACGACAACTCCAACTAACATTACCAGCATAAATACAATATCGTTGGCTTCAACGACCCATTGATACAACCAATAATAAAACCACCATGCACCACCAATCAAAATCAATCCACCCCATGCATAGGGTACGAATAATAGAACTGCTGAAAGGCCGAGAAACGCCTTGCCACTCAAGAAACGAATCTGACGATGATTCCACCACCAGTTACCGGACTGAAAAGCTTCTGGGTCAATCTTATCTTGGTTTTGAACTTCCCCAACATCATCGCTAATACGGTAATAGGGATCGATACCTGCGTAATCGCCAACAGGTTGTAGATCCTGACCAGCACGTTTTCTATTTTTTTTCGTAGCATCAGGAACAGGAGGAACCTTATCTCCCGATCCTCTCCAATTCTGATAGCTTCTTTTTTTATCATCGTTACTCAAAGTGCAACCTCTTTAATTATCCAATACGGAACCGGATCGTTATCGAACGGGTTCAGTACATTTTGTTTCTTACCTGGCAGTACAGCGTGATGCTTAGAATCGAACGGTTTGTATTCATCCAACGCCGGAGTCGGATACCGAAATCCCCCAATTTCACTTGTAATATACGCCTGCATCACAACTCTTAGGCTAATGGTTCGTCGTTCACGATATTCATACGTTTCGATTTCGCCTCCAACCAAGTTTCTTTCAACCAGAAAATGCACTGCATTTTGTTCAGGAACGGCGACCCAGCTTTTAATCCTCTTCAACGGAGTACTTTTGCTCAATCTGTAATTTTCCACATTCCACGCGTCGGTTTTTGATGTCTGAACAGTGCTGTGAGTATATTCCAATTCTTGAACACCGAGCCTTAAACTTGGATGTTTAACTCTCTCGCCTGTATTATCTTTTTTATGACCAACTTTATCGATTTTAAATCTACTAATTATCGGGGACTTAAGCGTTATTCTATAATCATTTTGGGAAGTCTCGTTATCCGAAAACATTCTCTTTTCACTATCACTTAGATTATCATAACGCTTAGCCGAAATACTTATAGGAGCGAATAAGGTAAGAAGTTGGGCATAGTAAAGGACATCATCATCTGGCAGCCCCGCATGACTTGGGCCAATGCCCAAAGGCCCTCTTTTCAGCACCTGCTCTATCTCACTATCAGTGGAAACAGCAGCATATATACTACCACCTAAAACCAACCCCAAACCCAACAAAGCCCACCCCCAACCAGGCACCAACAACATACCGGTCATTAATTTTGAAAATGCGAAAACACTACCACCGATTACTGCTAGTGCATGGCCTAAAGCGGCGTCCATATCTCCACGACTAACACTATTACGAACGTCCCAGGCGCTTACGGTCACCATAAAACTAGCCGCGAAGAAATTCACCAACGACATAGAACGTACAATAGTACTTGCGCCATCCTTCATGAGCTTTTGCTGAACTAAAGGGCCAAGCACTGGTATAGACCTCACCTCAAAAAGCGGCCTCAATATAACTTTCGAAACCAATTTACTTTCGGCGGGGGAATTAACCGCGTGAAGCTTCATCAATGCCGCGGAAAGATCTAATCCTGCACCCACAAATTTCGTAAGACCATAGCCAACCTCTTCTGGCTTTGCTTGCTTCAAATTCAACATTTCGGAGACAACGTTAAATGCAGCTAACCCCACCAAAACCCGGGACAAGCCCGGCCCATCCGCAACAGCCTTAGCCTTATTAGCCCAATCAAATTTCCACGCACTGAACTTCACAGCTTCGGGATGATCAATCGGCAAGACAAACACCCAAGTGTGGGCAGCAGCTTTAACTACAGCGTCACCAACCTCATCCGCAAGCCTTGCCGGACTCGTTGACGCAACCTTTTTACCCGCCGCATCAACTCGATCAGCGAAAAGGTAGTCGTTACGCCTTGTCAACGCTTCACTCTGGAGATCAGCATCGGTCAATCCAAACGAGAGGCCTTTTCCATGAACGCCGACAATGCTGTAACGCGTCAGGTCAACGGCATCCCTACGCATCACTCTTAATTCACCACCAAGCTTCGGATCCGCAATATCAGCCGCTTCACTGACCGCGGTAAACACTCGGTCCAGCCTGATAGCCGTCAATTCGCCACTCTCACGTATCCGATCAATAACCTTAAGAACGGCGCCACTCCAGCCACTCAGTGCAGTTTCAACCATCCCCGCAACGGTACCTGCAGAGCCAACAGAAACAGGAGAGGAGCTTTCATCATTCGTACCGGAATCAGCCTCCTCATATTTTAGTTGCTGAGCAATCGTACTGATGGCTGATAGACCGAGCCCATTCAAGTGCCGATCAGTGAGGGTCTCGCCCTGACGAGATAGTGCCCTTAACTGCGCCAGCAACGACCGGTCATCTTCTTCGCATTCCCCGTTAGCCAAAGCGTCAATCAGAGAACTCTTTTCCAGACCCAGCTTCAGGACACGAGACAGAGTAATTGGCTCTTCCACACCCTGCGCTCTAAATACACCAGGTAATTGCTGAAAAATATCCAGCAGGCCCGCATGAAGAGAGAATGCCTCGCATGGCCCGAGCCCTCTATGATGGAGATAGTCACCGCAGACCAAATCAAATTCACCGCTAGCAACTAGCATTTCGAGCTTTGTTAGATGACCCTCTATGCTGTGAAGTATCGTTCGGCGTTCTGATTGCTCTAGGATTTTGTGGAGTTTGTCTTGATCTACTGCGGCCCGCAGCTTTCTAATCTGACCAGCTGAGTCGGATGCATTCGGATCAAATACCGCCTGACGTATCAGCATTGCTGAATGAACCAGCGGTCTTTCCTGTATGGATACATCAAGAGCGTCAAGATAGTGAAGCGCCAATTGAAGCTGCGCCAACGAGTGACGCAGCCTGAACAATGGATCCGGGATAGCTACGCAGACAACCCCCCTCTGCGAGCGGAGATGCTGCAAAAGATCTGCCCCTTGGGGGCAGGAGAGCTCAAGAATGTTCGCCACCTCACTCTCCTCACCGGCATCCACCGGATCTGGTGCGATAGCCTCCAGTGCATGCTCGAGCGGGTTCTTCATCAATTGCTCAGTGTATTCAACAGGGTCTTTTACTTCGCTTCTCGAGGCCGCCCGCCGTGCTGACTCCCTTGCCTGCTTTTCATTACTCACCAATAGCTTGGCGAGCTTGCTGCACAGATCGTCTTCACTCGGCCCTTCAAAACTGAGCACAAAATCACTGGGATCTTCAATCATTAGTTCAATGCCCAGATCCCGATGCCTGAGTTCTGGAGCGTTCTCAACACGTGATGCAGGGAATCCGGTTTCAAAACTTAATGAATCAACTGATGTGGCCGCCCAGGCATGACCCACTCCAGTCGTCCTTGCATTACGAACTGCGTCATTCTCTTCAAGTTTCTGAATATAAGACCAGTCCCACTGGACTTCACTGTAGGCCATGCGGAAATCGTGCATCACCGCTTGTCCCTGGAGAAACACAGGAACAAGCACATCGTCCAACCACTGCCCCGCTGATGGGCGCACCATTCTCAAATCGGACTGAGGGTCGTTGACCTCCGCACGCGCTTCCTGAAGATCAACGTCACTAAATTGGGAGTTTTGATTGATCTCCAATTCTCGCCAGAGCTTGTCTTTGCAAAAAATGTAGAGAAATCCAGGGCGTAGCAATGCCACCCCTTTACCCTGATAGATTGGTGCACCGCGCCCTTGCTGTACCGGGAGGTTATCGGCGATCTCCGCCAGAGGTTTGATCCTCAAAAGAGTATTCTCTTGGTAATCCTCACGCTCAATATTGGATCTTGCATGCTTAAGAAGAGGAACAGAGATCTTGCCTCCATCACGCTTGGGGATCGTCAGCACCAGGTCTTTGGGATCTGTATCGTCGTAGTCCGCTCTTCTGAGAATTGAGCGATCCAGAGACTCATCCGAAAAATCCACCGTGTCCGTCATACGCTCTCCCCTCCATCGCTTCCTTTCACCGCCTCTACTGAATCCCGCTCCAAGTGGCCACCAATCACATCAATGATCAGTTTTCGATCAGAGCCCGGTAACTGTTCAAACTCTGTTTGGTCGGGAGAGGCACCTTTACGCTGACTAACCATTGCCAGTTCAGGAGACTGCTGCATTGCTGCCCGATCTCTATCAAGCAATGCAGGCAGTTCCGGAGCAACTGTATTCTGCCCCGAACCACTGCCCGGACTGCCCCCGGAATTAATCTTGATCCCCGGCCCACTCAAGGTCACGCCGCTGGGGTCCAGCTTGATAAAACTTCCACCGCCAGAAATTGTCAGCTCTGCCCCGGCATCCAGAACCACCTTGGCACCGGCCTTGTGATGCACTTCGGTGCCGGCTTCCGAGGCCATGGTGCGGGCGGTTTTCTGATGGTAGGTGCCGCCCACGGTCTGGCTGCAATCTGCGCCAACGGACAGCCGGTTTTCGCCGTCGGTGGTGCAATGGTCCGCCGCTTTGATGTGGCTGAACTGGTGGTTCTCCACCGTCAGGTGGCTGTCGTTCCTGATGACTTCGGTGCGATTGTTTTCCGTCAGCAGGTCGAGGTCTTTCTGGGCGTGCACGTAGATCTGTTCTTCGCCCGCTTCGTCTTCAAACCGCAGTTCGTTGCTGCCCTCACCCTTGTGGGTTTTGGTCTTCAGGGTGGTGCGGGTTTTGTGTTCCGGCAGCGCGTACGGCGGTGTGTTGGTGGCGTGGTAGGTTCTTCCGGTGATGATGGGCTGGTCCGGGTCGCCGTCGAGGAAAGACACGATGACTTCGTGGCCAATTCTGGGCAGAGCCATAAAGCCGTACTGGCCACCCGCCCAGCCCTGGGCCACGCGCAGCCAGGCGCTTGAGTGTGCGTCGTTCTTGGAATAGCGGTCCCAAGGGAATCTTACTTTCACCCGGCCATACTGGTCGCAGTGGATTTCTTCACCCTCGGGGCCGGTGACGAGCGCCATCTGGGGGCCGTCCATCACGGGTTTGTGGTTGCACAGCGGGCGCCAGGTTTTGTCGGCCGGAATGGCGCTGAAGGTGTTGTGGTAGCTGGTGGGTTCGCTGCCACCCTCTTCTTCCAGGGCCTGGGGCTGTTTGCCGGTGTGGGTGATGGCGGTGAGCAGCCATTCCCGGTTCAGGGTCTGGCTGTCGTGGTCCTGCAGTTCCACTTTGGCGCCGGGGGTGAATTCCGGGCGGTTGCTTTTGCCGTTGGCCATGGCGGCGTCGTTTCTAAGCGCATCCAGTCTGTTCTGGGTGAACGGCTGGCCGCTGGCGTCGGCTTTGTAGCGGCCGGGGTAGTCGTAGTGCTGGTAGTCTTCCCGGTGGTTCGCGTCGGCAGCGCTGTGTTCATGCATCAGGGCGTAGGCGGGGTTCTTGAAGGTGTAGTCCTTCATGGCCACGGAGGCGGCTTTGACCCGCTCTTCGTAGGCGAACTGGAACACGCAGGCCTGTTGGGTGCTACCACCGGCTTTGGTGTTGCAGGTGACCGGGTCCAGTTTCGGAGCGTCGCCGTGGTGGTCGGCAAGAATCAGTGCTGGTTGTTCTTCACCATCCACGCTGCCGTGCTGGTAGCGGTAGTGCCAGCCTTCTTCGGCGGCCAGGCGTTCCAGGAACTGCAGGTCGGTTTCCCGGTGCTGGACGCAGTATTCCCGTTCTTCCGGTGGGCGCTTGAAGTCAAAGATGGAATCCACAATGCCCCGCTCTTCGAGCAGGGTGCGCACGATGGCGTCGGTGGTCTGGGTCTGGAAGATGCGGCTGTTGTGCATCAGGCCCAGGCGCCACAGGGGCGGCTGGATGACCACTTCGTAGCGGGTGCGGCGGTGGCCGGTGTCGCCCCGCATAAATTCATTCACCACGCCGGTGAACCGGCGCAGGGGCTGGCCGTCCTGCCACACCACCAGGTCTACCGGCTGTTCCAGTACATCGGCGGCGGCCACATCCGGGTCGGTGCTGGCCAGCTGTAACCGGCCATGGAACAGATCAGACAGCCGTTCGGTCAGCGCGAAGCCGACAACGACAAAGTGGTCCGAGGGGAATTCGCCTACACGGGCGGTGAACTGCAATCCGCTTGCCTGGGGCATGACTTCGATCCCTGAAGATTATGTTGAACTGACTCATCCTGAGCAGCCCCGATTATAACCACCGACTTGCAGAATACAAACCAACCATGCCTCATTCCTGAGGCATTCGCCTTAACGCTCAGCGTCTCTGCTCGTTGGACAACCACACACTCTGATACGGCTTCAGGGTGATTGACCCAGCCAGATCATCCACCTCCATTCCGGAGATCAAGTCTACCCAGCGATCCGTTCCGATCAGATTGATATCACTGAGCGCCACCTGCTGCACCTCGGGACTGATGTTATGGATACAGAACACCGATTGCTCCCGACGCATGCTCTGGCGCCAGAACCCGAACAACTGCAACCCTAGGTGCAAGGTGAACTGCGTGGCGTTCGGATGGAACGCAGGTTGAGCGCGACGTATGGCAATCAAACGCTTCAGCTCCCGGAATGCCTTGCTGTGGTGGGTCAGTGGATCTGCGAGGGTTTCCTCCAGTTGCGACAACTGCCATTGACTGCGGTTAATGGAGCGCAGGCGCCCGGTATGCTCCACCCGTGCCTGATCGTTCTCCGTGGCCAGCAAGCTGTGGATATAAAAGGCGGGAATGCCCTCGAGAGCCAGCATGATGGTATGCGCGCACAGGAATCGCGCGAGCTGCCAGTGGTCGGCACCGCCTTCTGCGGTCCCTTTGAGGGCATCCCAGAGCGCAATGTTCATCTCATAGGGCTGATCCCGCCCGTCGGCCGTCCGGCGGTAGGACACCTTACCGCCAAACGACTCCATGGTGTTGATCAGGCGTTGCTTTTCATCTTCGGTCAGCAGGCCATCTGTGGGCCGCAGACCAACGCCGTCGTGGGAAGCGATAAAGTTCAGATAGGTGGTGCCCAGCTGCGCCGGAGGCATACTCATCAGCCAGGTTTTCAGATGTCGGCAATTGCCGGTCACCAGCGTGTTGATCAGCAGAGGCGGCAACGAAAAGTTATAGATGGCGTGGGCTTCGTTGGCATTGCCAAAATAAGTCAGGTTCTCCCGGTTAGGCACGTTGGTTTCGGTAATCACCACCGCGTCCGGCGTGTGATGTTCAATCAGCAAGCGCAGAATCTTGATCAGCTCGTGGGTTTGCTGCAGGTGAATACACGGCGTGCCGGGCTCTTTCCAGAGAAAGGCCACGGCATCCATACGGAAAATCATCACACCCCGTTCCAGGTATTGGCGGATGATCCCCGTAAACTCCAACAATACCTGCGGGTTGGCAAAGTTCAGGTCTACCTGATCTTCACTGAAGGTGCACCACACATAGCGCTCGCCGTCGTCGGTCTGCACCGGATTGAGCAGGGGCGACGTACGTGGCCTCACTACCTGGCTGAGGTCGTCTTTCGGGTTGCCTTCAAAGAAATAGTCCTTACCCGGGTCGATGCGCTTCTTATAGTTTTCGAACCACCGGCTGCGGGCCGACATGTGGTTGATCACAAGATCGGACATCAACTTGTAGTCCCGGGCAATGGCCTCAATCTCCGGCCAGCCACCGTGACTCTCATTCACCGCCAGGTAATCCATCACCGAAAAGCCATCATCAGAGCTGAAGGGAAAAAACGGCAGTATGTGCACCGCGGAAACGGAGTCCTTAAGGCAGTCATCCAGGAAGCGCTTGAGCGTCACCAGCGGCTTCTCGTCCGGTTGCTGAAGCGTGTCCGCGTAGGTGATCAGCAACACATCGGTTTCGTCCCAATGGTTCTGGTGGGCCGGTGGGGCGTCGGCATTGGGCGCCAGCCCCATGGTGGCCAGTAACTGCTCCGCCAGAAAATCGCAATCTACCGAGGGATAGACGACCTCGAGCATACCTTGCAGCTTGCTCTTCAGTGGCTGAGTCATGGCCGATATTCCTGATTGTCCAGTTCAACAGCCTCCAGCAGTTGCTCGCGAATGTCCGGAATGGCACTGGTCACCCGGTTCCAGCTGGGGATAAAGGGGGTGTCCATGGGGTTATCCAGGAAGTAGGCGCCGGCGCGCATCACATTCTGGGCAAACAATTCCACTGCCTTTTCTTCCTTGTGCCGATCAAAGCCGAGCCCGTTGATCACGGCGTCGTTCTGATAGGTTTCCACAAAATCCAGAGCAATACGGAAATAGGTCGCCTTGATGGTGCGGAACTTTTCATTGGAGAACACTTCGCCATTGGTGGCCAGCTTTCGGAACAGGGCCTTGGCGATATCCACGCTCATTTTGGACAGCCCTCGGCTGGCATCCTCCGGCGAGAGATCCTGATGCTTGTGATCGTAGACATCAGCAATATCCACCTGGCACAGGCGATTGGTGGCGTAGTTTCGTTTCATCTCCGAGAGCACACCAATCTCGAGCCCCCAGTCACTGGGAATGCGCAGGTCATTGATAACATCTGTGCGGAACGAGAATTCTCCGGCCAGGGGATAGCGGTAGCTGTCGAGGTAGTCGAGAAAATCGTTCGGGCCGCAGACTTTTTTCAGGGCCCGGATCAGCGGGGTGACCAGCAGACGGCTGACCCGACCGTTCATTTTGCTGTCGGCAACACGGGCGTAATAGCCTTTGCAAAACATGTAGTTGAATCCGGGGTTGGCCACCGGGTAAATCAACCGTGCCAGCAGGTCCCGCGAGTAGGTCAGGATATCGCAATCGTGCAACGCCACCGATTTGCTCACCCCTGAGGCCAGCACATAACCGAAGCAGTACCAGACATTCCGCCCCTTACCCATTTCAGTTGGGGCCAGGCCCTGTTCGCGAAGCTTGAGGTCGATGGCCCGCAAACGCGGCCCATCGTTCCACAGTACCTTGAACGGCTGAGGCAGCTCGGAGAAGTACTCCAATGCGTGCCGGTATTGTGCTTCATCGGCACGATCGAGCCCGATCACGATTTCTTCCAGATAAGGCACCTTTGCCAGCTCCTGGACAATGTGTTTCAGGGCGGGGCCTTCCAGCTCTGAATACAGCGACGGCAACACCAGTGACATGGGCCGCGCTTTACGGAACTGAAGCAGATCGGCCTCGATGTCTTCTACCGGTCGTCGCACAAGATTGTGCAGGGTCGTTACTATGCCATTCTGGTAAAAGTCGCCCATGGCGCCTCTCCTATGCTTTTGGCCACACCAGGCGGCCTAGTAGCCGTACTCAAAAAGAAGATTGAGCACGCATTCGTTCCAACCCTCTGGGCCGGGTTTCAGGGAGCGCATGGGGTGCTTCTGCGATGGCAACTGGACCTGATCGCTGTTCACCCCGCGAATCACCACCGGGATATCCGCGGCCTCCAGCATGCGCTGGTCATTCGGGCTGTCGCCCAATGCGATGGTGACTATCGGCTCGCCCTGATAGCGCTCCCGGTATTGCTCCAGCAAAAAGCGGGCCCCCTCGGCTTTGTCGAACCGCCCCATGGCGTGCCAGAAGCGCCCACCCTGCACCAGACGGAGCCCCTCACGCTCCAGCGCCGCACTGAATTGGTCCAGCTCCGGATCGCTGCCCTGCCAGATCAGTGGCTCAGTACCCAGGCGCTGCCGGGCCCGAGCAGCCTCCACCTTATCCAGCCCCGCAACCTCGGCCAGTTCCGTATCCGGCATATCTGAAAAGCCCCGAAACTGTGCACCCGCCTCCCTCTGCACCATAAGCGTGCGCAGAACCTGCTGGTGATCTGCGCCAAAATTCATCACCTGTTCTTCGGTGCGGCCCAGACAGCCCGCCGGGATAACCGCCGCCGCACCGTTCTCGACGATGAAGGGGGCCCGTATACCCATCGCGTTTTGCAGATGGCGCATCTCCGCGGCGGTTTTACTGGAGTTAAAAATCAAGGGGATACCGTTAGCGGCCAACTTTGCCATGGCCGGCGATGCGGCCCGCCAGCTGTAGCTGTGATGGTCCAGCAAGGTGCCGTCCAGGTCGGTGAAAACTATCAGGTGTGGTTGCATTTGGTTCACCTGCTCTGCAATCTGTTGTTAGGCTTCAACCCTATACATACGCAGTATTCATACCAAAGCCAGGTCGTTTTATGAGCAACAACAGCTTTCAGGTGGAACATCGCTACCTGGAATTACCGGACAGCTTCTACAGCCGGGTACAGCCATCTCCTCTGTCTGAACCGCGCATGGTCTGCTTTAACCAGGCCCTGGCCAGCGATATGGGATTTCTGGTGCGGAATGAAAATGACTGGGCGGCCATTGGTGCCGGCGCCGAACTTCTGGAGGGGATGGACCCGGTCGCCATGAAGTACACCGGACATCAGTTCGGCATGTACAACCCGGAACTGGGCGATGGCCGCGGCCTCTTGCTTTGGGAAACCGTGGGCCCGGACGGCACACGCTGGGACTGGCACCTGAAGGGCGCAGGCACCACGCCCTACTCCCGCTTCGGCGATGGCCGGGCGGTGCTTAGATCAACCATTCGCGAATACCTGTGCAGCGAAGCCATGCATGGTCTCGGAATACCGACCACCCGGGCGCTGTTCATGATCAGTGCCAAAGACCCGGTGCGCCGGGAATCCATCGAAACCGCCGCCGCTCTGATGCGGGTAGCGAAAAGCCACATCCGGTTCGGCCACTTCGAGTTTGCCGCCCACCATGAAGGGCCGGAAGCCCTGAAAACCTTGTTAGAGCATGTGATTGCCCTGCACTTCCCTCACCTGATCAGCTTGCCGGAGGACCAACGCTACGCCCGCTGGTTTGAGGAAGTGGTGGAACGCACCGCCAGACTAATCGCGAAATGGCAGGCCGTTGGTTTCTGCCATGGGGTGATGAACAGCGACAACATGTCGATTATCGGTGACACTTTTGACTATGGCCCCTTCGCCTTCCTGGATGATTTCGACGCCGGCTTCGTCTGCAATCACTCCGATCACGAAGGCCGCTATGCCTACAACCGCCAGCCCCAGGTAGGCTTTACCAACTGTCAGTACCTGGCCACTGCTTTGTTGCCGATCATGGACGAGGATACCGTTCGCCGGGGACTGCGACGCTATGAAACCGCCTACAACGAGCATTTCAAACACCAGATGCTCGCCAAGCTGGGGCTGGAGGAAGCGGATGGGTCAGATATGGGCCTGATCATGGACACCTTCAGCATGCTCCACGAACACCGCGTGGACTACACCCGGTTTTTCCGCGGCCTGTCCAACCTGCACGACCATGGCACAGCGCCGGTTCGTGATCTGTTCACAGACCGCAGCGTGGCCGACGAGTGGCTGGAACGTTACGAAGCCAGACTGCAGAAGGAAACCCGTGGCCACGATGAACGGGAATTCGCCATGCGCCGGGTAAACCCGAAGTACATTCTGCGCAACTACCTGGCCCAGCAAGTGATCCTGGAGGCGCAGAATGGCGACTATGAGCCGATGAAAGAACTGCTCAAGGTGTTGGAAAAGCCCTTTGATGAGCAACCCGAGTATGAGAAATACGCTGCCCTGCCACCGGATTGGGGGAAACATCTGAACATCAGCTGCTCTTCCTGAACGGCCGCTATTTCACCAGGGCATCTTCCTCATGTTTGACTGGCGCCAGCGCATCCAGCCTGGCGCCGTGTCGCATCATAAACAGCACCAGAAGAATCGCAGGCACGCCCATCAATCCCGCGATCAGGAAAAACTCGGCGTAGCCAAAGTTCGCCACCACAATCCCGGAAAAGCCCCCCAGGAACTTGCCTGGCAGCGTCATCAGCGAGCTGAACAGGGCATACTGGGTGGCAGTGAACGAGGCACTGGTCATGCTGGACAGCCACGCAATCAACGCCACATTGGCAATGCCGCCACTGAGGTTATCGGCACTCACCACCAAGGCCAGCGCCGCGATATCCGGTGGTTGCTGGGCTAACAGTACAAACAGAAGGTTGGTCGCCGCCGTCATGATGGCACCCGCCAGCAGTATCCGGCGCACACCATAACGGACTACCAACACCCCACCGAGCATAGAACCGGCAATGGTCATGAAAAACCCGAACACCTTGGTGACATCGGCCACCTGGGTTTTAGTGAAGCCCATAAAATCCAGGTAAAAAGGATTGGCCATCACCCCCATGGCAATATCCGAAATGCGATACACCGCCACCAGCACCAGAATCGCCACCGCCAGCTCCCGATACCGACGGAAGAAGTCCAGAAACGGACCAGCCACGGCGGCATAGAACCAGCCAGTTAACCTGGCCAGGCGTTCCGGTCGGTGGCTTCGTTTCTCCACCTCTTCCTCAATTCGATGGGCAATGTCCTGAGCAGCCGCAAAATGGTTTACTTCCGGCTCTTTCACAATCAGCACCGTCAGCGCACCCACACCCACCAGCGCTGCCATCACCTGGTACGACACTTCCCAGGACCAGAACTCCGCCACATACAGTGCACCGGCGCCAGCCACCAGCAACGCCAGCCGATAACCAAAGATGTATGTGGCCGCTAACGCCGCCTGCAAACGCTCCTGAGCAATCTCAATGCGATAGGCATCAATGGCCACATCCTGCGTGGCGGAGGAAAAAGCCACCAACAATCCGAACAGCGCCAGTGTCTCCGGAGCCGCCAGGGCGTTCGTCTGGGACATCAGGTACAACCCGGTGGCAATGCCCGCCTGAGCCAGCAGAATCCAGCTGCGGCGCTTGCCAAACAAGCGATCCAGCACCGGCAGTTTCAGCCGGTCCACCACCGGCGCCCAGAACACCTTGATGGAATAGGTAATGCCAAGCCAACTGAAAAAACCGATGGTGGCGGTCTCCACCCCAACGTCTGCCAGGCGGGCATTGAGGGTGGAAAACACCAGCAGAAAGGGCAGCCCCGCCGAGAACCCGAGAAACAACATGGCAATCACTTGCCAGCGGGTGTAGGTGTAGGCGGTATCCCGAATCAGGGCTGCAACGTTGGGAGGAAGATAAATAGGAGCCTCTCCGAATCAGTCGCGAAAGTTGTTGAACTGCAGCGGGATGTCCAGTTCTGCCTCACGCAACATGGCAATGGCTTCCTGCAGGTCGTCCCGTTTCTTGCCGGTAACCCGCACCTTGTCACCCTGGATGCTGGCCTGCACTTTCATCTTCTGCTCTTTGATCATCTTCACGATCTTCTTGGCCATGTCCGTTTCAATACCCTGCTTCAGGGTGAAATGCTGCTTCACCAGCTTGCCCGCTTTGCTTTCACCATCTTCGGACAGGGCGCGGGTGTCGATGTTGCGCTTGGCAAAGGCCATTCGCATCATGTCCACCAGTTGCTCCAGCTGGAACTCCTGCTCGGCGCTCAGCGTCAGGCGTTTGTCCTCCAGCTCGATGTCCGCCTCAACATTCTTGAAATCCCAGCGGTTACCCAGTTCACGCTTGGCCTGGTCCACCGCGTTGGTAACTTCGTGCATTTCGATTTCTGAAACAATGTCAAAAGAAGGCATAGTCGTTATTCTCCAAAGGCCACGGAGGGGTATACTGTGGCGACAATTTGATTACGGATGTTCGAAACCGCCAAGAATACCAAGAGCTGTGGCGAACCGCATCTGACAATGGACTGGTAAGAAGTAGACAAACAATGCCAAACCTCGATCTTCCCATTCTTGTAGTAGACGACGCCAAATTCAGCAGTATGGTGGTGGGCCGTACGCTGCGAAATGCCGGATACCGCGACATACGCATCGCCAACAACGCACCGGCTGCCCTGAAACTCATGGAACAACGCCCGGTCAGCGTATTGATTGCAGACTGGCTGATGCCGGAAATGGACGGCCTGCAGCTGACCGACCAGGTTCGCCAGCAAGACGAGCAGAACAACCACTACACCTATGTGATTCTGCTCACCGCCCGCGAGAGCGTGGAAGCCTTGTCGGAAGCGTTCGACCGGGGTGTGGACGACTTCATCTACAAATCAGACATGACCAAACAGCTCATCCCTCGCATCTTTGCGGCGGACCGCATGGCAGACCGGCAGAACACCCTGCTGCGCGCCAACGCGCTGCTGGTGGAGAACAACCGGGAACTGGAATCCAGCAACATCATTGATCTGGAAACCGGCCTGACCAACAACAAATACGCGCGCCAGCGCTTGCAGAAAACCCTGCGCCACGCCGAATCCCGTGGCGGCTCAACCGCCTACGTGATGTGCGGCATCCGCAACTGGCAAGACCTGAAACGCAAACATCCGCCCAGCGTGATGAGCGAACTGTCGATCGGCATCGCCCGGCGCCTGAGCACATTGATTCGCCCGATTGATGCCCTGTGTCGGGTAGGTGATAACCAGTTTGCGATTGTCTCCTACTTTCCCAACAGTGATCACTGCACCACCACCGCGTTCCGGCGCATTTTTGACGGCATCAACCACAAAGCCCTGAAAACCACCGCCGGCTTCATCTCTGTGGAGGCCGGTATGGCCCTGTGCAAAGCCGATGCCCAGGACGGCACGCCAACAGTGCAGGATTTGGAGCGCGCAGCCGTGCAAGGATTGGTAGATGCCTATGAAACCCGTCGTTTCACCGAAATCACCCCGGAGATACGGGCAGGTGTGTAGCGATCACAAACAGTAACACTGGGACACACTTCACAAACAGACAGGAAAGGCGATCAGGCTTATTCTGACATTGTGGAATCAAGCAGTATCCACCCATGGCGGAGGAGCCGAGTAGTACCTCCGCCGCCATATGGGTACCGCAAGCTGATTCTGCAGGATTAACGAATTTTTCAGGCACTTTCGTTCTTTCCGAATTTCTTAAGCCAGCTCTCGTAAGCTGGCTTTTTTATTGCCTGCGAAAATCCCCCGGCGTCTTACCCGTCGCAGCCTTGAACTTTCGGTGAAACGACGTGGTTTCGCTGTACCCCAGGCGCAAGGCAATATCCGGAATACTCATGTCGGTATTCTGCAAATAGTCCTCCGCCATTTGCTGGCGCACCTCATCCAGCAACTTCTGGTAAGACACCCCTTCCTGACTCAGCTTTCGCTGTAAGGTACGGCTGGTCATTCCCAGATCCTCGGCAACCATATCCTGGCGGGTAATGCCCTCGGCGAGCTGTTTCTGAATGCTTTGCTTTACCTTGCTGGTCAGATCCGTGTCGGTGTCGAGCAACGCCAACTGAGACAATGCGTGTGCTTCCAGGGTTTTTCGCAATAGCGGGTCTGGCTGACGCAGGCGGGTGGCGAGCAGTGACTGCGCAAAGGTGACACTGTCCTCCTCTGCATCAAACTGTACAGGGCATTGCCAGCGCAAAGCATAGGCCTTCTCATGCTCCGGGCCGGGAGAAGGCCGCCTGAGGCGAACTTCCAGCGGCGTGGCGTCCGCGCTGTCTGCCAGCCATCGCGCATAGTTGATCCAGGAGGCAAAGACATTGTCCACCACCTGGGGCCACACCACAGGATCGGTAAAATTGCAGGTCCAGATCAGTGTCGCGCAATCGCCCTTCATCTTGAGGCGGGTGGTACCCATATCCCCCACCAGCTTTTCATAGGGCGCAATACGGGTAACCGCTTCCCCCAACGTGGCGCAGCTCATGGTGATGTAACCCAGCACACTGTAGGAACCGGGTTGCACATAGTCGCCGGTCTCCAATCCCAATACCGGGTTACCGGTATGTTCGGCCAGCAAGTGAATAAATGCCTGGAGCTGTTCGCCGTCGATTCGGCCCTCATCGGAATCCAGGATCTCGGGCTTCAAACCCGCCTTTTCAAACAGCGGATCAACCGCGATACCTTTGGCATCGGCGTAGCGAACATACTGCCGCAAAGCGGCGACGGAAGCTGTGCCCAACGCATTCATGGTGATGACTTTCGTTGTTGGAATTGTTTGAAAAGTATAAACAAAAACGCCCGGTTATGAACCGGGCGTTTTCAGGGCATCAACAAACCATCAAAGCTTGCGGCCTTTGCCAGCGGCAATCCGCAGGCGCAGCGCGTTCAGCTTTATAAAGCCTTCCGCATCTTTCTGATCGTAAGCACCCTGGTCTTCTTCAAAGGTGGCGATCTTCTCATCGAACAGAGAATCGTCAGACTTACGGCCGACCACGTCTACATTGCCCTTGTAAAGCTTCAGGCGAACGGTGCCGTTCACGTAGTTCTGGGTCTGGTCGATCAGCGCCTGAAGAGCCTCACGCTCCGGGGACCACCAGTAACCGTTGTAGATCACCTCAGCATAGCGCGGCATCAGGCTGTCCTTCAGGTGTGCCACTTCACGGTCCAGAGTAATGGACTCGATGGCGCGGTGGGCGCGCAGCATGATGGTACCACCCGGAGTTTCGTAACAGCCGCGGGACTTCATGCCCACGTAGCGGTTCTCGACGATGTCCAGGCGGCCAATACCATTTTCACCCGCCAGCTTGTTCAGGGTTTCCAGCACCACGTGGGGCTTCATTTCCTGACCATCAACGGCAACGATGTCGCCCTTCTTGTAGGTGAGTTCCACGTACGTGGGCTTATCCGGCGCGGCTTCCGGAGACACACTCCAGCGCCACATGTCTTCCTCGGCTTCCGCCCACGGGTCTTCCAGGTTGATGCCTTCGTAGGAGATGTGCAGCAGGTTGGCGTCCATGGAGTACGGGCTCTTGCCCTTCTTCATTTCCACCGGGATGTTCCGCTCTTCACAGTACTTGAGCAGCTTCTCGCGGGAGTTCAGATCCCACTCGCGCCAGGGAGCGATCACCTTCACGCCCGGCTTCAGGGCATAGGCGCCAAGCTCAAAGCGAACCTGGTCGTTACCTTTACCGGTGGCACCGTGAGAGATGGCATCTGCACCCGTCTCGTTGGCAATGTCGATCAGGCGCTTGGCAATCAGCGGGCGGGCAATAGAGGTACCCAGCAGGTACTCGCCTTCGTAGATGGTATTGGCGCGGAACATCGGGAACACGTAATCGCGCACAAACTCCTCGCGCAGGTCCTCGATGTAGATTTCCTTAACGCCCAGCGCTTCGGCTTTCGCACGCGCCGGCTCCACTTCCTCGCCCTGGCCAATGTCGGCAGTAAAGGTTACCACCTCACAGTTATAGGTATCCTGCAACCACCGAACGATGACGGAAGTATCCAGGCCACCGGAATAGGCCAGCACCACCTTTTTAATATCAGACATGCCCTTGCTCCAGACTGAACAGAATGGATGTGTTGAAAAGAAGGGCAACATTGTACGGGATGGCGGGGGGAATGGCTATAAAGCCCCTACCCTGCCAAAGGATAGGGGCGCCATGGACGGCAGAAGTGCTGGTTTAGCCAGCGGCCTGGGAGTGCTGGCTTACCACTTCCTCGCGGATGCCGTCCCAGCCTTCTTTGATTGAACGAAGCAATTCAATCACTTCATCCAGCTTGGCCATATCATTACGGGCACTGCCTTCCAGCAAGGTGCGCTCCATGTAGTCGTACAAAGCTTCAAGCCGTGGCGCCAGATCGCCGCCCTTCTCGAAATCCAGGAACGAGCGCAGCCCGCCAATGATTTCGATGGCTTTGTTCAACAGCTGCGCTTTTCCGGCGTAATCCTTGGCCTGCATCTTGGCCTTGGCCATGTTGATGCGCTCAATGGCACCGTTGTACAACAGCTGGATAAGCTTGTGGGGATCGGCATCGGTGATGCTGGTTTGGGTATTAACGCGTTGGTACGCTTGTAAACCGTTCATAAATAACCTCGTTTCACCGTATTACTCTCGATTGTTCTGTGGTGCCAACGCAGCCAACTGCTGCGTGACGTAATCCCGGGTGCTGTTCAACTGCGAGATCAAGGAGTCCGCCGCTGTGAACTGGCTCACCAGCCTCTCCCGATAAGCAGCAATACGCTCCTCAAGACGAACCTGACTCTCCTGAATCTGCTCAAGCTCACGGTTTAGTCCATTTGTCCGAGCTTCGATCGCGCCATCAGCGCCAACAATGTTGGTCACCAAGTCAACCGTACGCTCTGCAACCCCTTCCACAAAGGTGATGGAACCACGATTACCCGTCTGGTCACCGAGAATTCGAACCTGAAGTCCCGAAGCACCGCCGTTGCCAGTTCCAAGAAACAGCACCTGGCCGTCGCCTTCCGCAGCCCGACCATCGATGGTGCCGGCCACATCCAGCCCGTCGGTGCTGGTATTGGTATCCAGGCCAAACAAGGCCGCATCTTCGGCGGATGCCAGGGCCACTTTCGAATCGCTACCATAGTCTGCCGACGTAAACGTCAGATTTCCGCCACCATCCAAACCAACCTGCAATCGGGTGCCGGCTGCATTCAGCGCATTATTGGCGTTCAACTGAGCTTGAATATTATCAAGAAGCGCCTCCTGACTAATGCCATTACCCTGGGTCAGCTTCAGGTTCACCGTGATATCACCGTTCACTGTCAAGGCCAGATCATCATTGGTATCGGTAATATCGAACGTAGCACCGAGTGCCGAACCAGCTACCAACTGCCCCTGAGTGGCAGCCTGCGTGATATTGATGTCGTACTCACCGGGCTCGGTATTCAAACCGCTGCGAACAAATTCCACCTGGCTGTCCGTGGTACGCCCCTGCTCCGCAAACAGCGCCGTTACCTCGTCAGGATTAGCCTTCAGGACTTCTTCGAACTTCGCCCGGTCGAATTCTAGGCCACCGGTCTCAAAGTCAGTGGTGATACCCACATCGGCCAAACTGCGAACACTGGCGTTCTCCATGCCTGGCACCACACGGGTAAGAATATTCCGCAACTGGCTCTGAATCGCCCGAACCGTAGAATCGCCGGTTAGCAGGCTGCCCACACCAGCCTCGGCATTAAAACCGGCAAGGCTGTCAATGGTGGACTGCAGCGCATTGAACTTATCAACGAAGCCCTGAACGCGGTCAGCCACTGCGCCAAAATCCTGAGAGACTTTAATAGTAGAAGTGCCGGTTTCTTTGATATCGAAGGTCAGGCCATCGATCACATTTTCAAATGTGTTGGTGGAACGGGTAACCGTTACACCATTGATATCCATTACCGCATCGCTGGCAGCAATAGTTTCTTTCAGGCCGGAGTCCGCATCCATTCCCGCGTTGAAGGCAAAACGTGAAAGGCCGGTGTTGTCGGTATCTGTGCCATTCGTATCACCCGTGACAGAAATACTGACTGCGTTGGCGGTACCCGTCTCATCCGCAGAAAGCACCAGTTGATATCCACTACCGGTATCGATGATTCCAGCGGAAACGCCCGCGTCTGCTTCATTAATCGCGTTCGCCAGACCCTGAAGTGTGTCGTTACTGCTGTCTATAGTGATATTCGTAATTTTGTCGCCAACCGACAGCTCCAGGGTGCCACGTCCGACGCTGGTCGCGTCACGATCCGCAAATACATCCCGGGAAGCCAATGCCTGAGCAGAGGCAAGACTGGTGACCTCCACACTGTAAGCGCCACGGCTTGCCTTGGTGGAATCGACAGAAACACCAATATCGTCATTGGAGGAAGACGCAGAAAATGCCTTGAGGTTATCCGGTGAGCTCAACTGCCGCATAGGCAGACGAAGTTCCGTGACGGCACTGCGCAACTTGCCATAGGCGGACAAAAGCGCCTCGGCTTGCTGGGTTTTCTGGGTTAGGCGGGTTTCCGTAGGCTTGCGCTCTGCGGCCACCAACTGATCCACCAGATCCGAGTTCAGCACCCCGGAACCAATTCCCAACGATGATATACCTGCCATAACCATGCCTCCTCAAGGGGGCCAATGTCTTCACTGAACTATGTATCGGCCGAAAGCGGCAAAACTTTGCCTTTCCGGCGTAGAAAATTGTAACAACGCGTCAAACCAAGCATAGCCCCGAATCAGACCGGGTGCAGCCATAACGCAGAACACCGCCGGACCTTCTCAGGTGCGGCGGTGCTGAAATACCGTTGTAGTCATCCGCGCAAAAGCGGCAAGCTTTTACACCTTGATGTTAAACAACGTCAGCGGTTCGTCCTGCTGCAATTTTTCTGCCAACCTCAAAGCCACTTCATCCGGAATCTGGCGGATGACTTCCTGGGTTTGCTGATCGACCACTTTAACAATGGTCTGGCCCATGTCGTTATCCACTTCAAACTGCAGATCCCGCTGCACATTCTGAACAAAGTCGTTCAGCTGGCTGACCGCCTGATCCAACTCTTCACGCTGCGCCTCGTTACGCTCCTGCAGCCGCTCGGCTTTGGAGGCTTCGTTAGCAACGTTGCGTTGAACCTGGGCTGCGCCGACAGTCGAAGCAGCAAGGTCAGGGGCATTCCGGCCCTCGGCCTGAGATGACGACAGTGCCTTCACCGGGCCCCGGTCACTGGCATTCACCAGCTTCAGGTTCGGGTTGTTCAGGTTAACGTCATTCATAGCTTTACCTCGCTATCCTCAAACGGCGGAAAACCGGAACCCGAAGGTTCCGGTTTGTGCCGCTATGTCCCTGTTACTGCAGGAGGGACAGAACCTGCTGCGGACGGGCGTTCGCCTGAGCCAGGACGGAGATACCGGCCTGCTGCAGTACCTGGGACTTGGAGAGCTTCGCGGTTTCGGCTGCGAAGTCTGCGTCCAGGATTCGGCTGTTGGAGGCACTCAGGTTTTCTACTGAGGTTGCCAAGTTATTGATCGTGGACTCGAAGCGGTTCTGGACAGCACCGAGATCTGCCCGCGCAGCGTTAATTGCGTCGAGCGCACCATCAATAGATGAAAGCGCTTTTTCGGCACCCTCCTGAGTACCAATATCAATCGCGTTCAGAGCCGTTCCAGTCTTGGATATACCCTTGGAAAGGGTCAAGCCATCAGTTTGAGCAATAACCAGAGTTCCACCTTGCTGATCCGAAGTTCCCTTATACTCGATATCCACCTTTGAATATTGGGTTCCGGCAGCAGCCAGACCAAAACTTTGTGTATTAGCACCAGTAGAGTTGGCCGTATCATCGAAAGCGAAAGTGATATTCCGACCATCGCTAGCGACCAAGTCTAATTTCCCGCCTTTGTTTTCAGCTACCACACCAGTAACGGAAGACACACTATTAATCGCATCCATCGCTGCTTTAGTGTTCGCGCCATTATCTGTACCAGCGAAAACCTCGAATGAGGTCCCATTAATGGTAAATGTTACATTGCCAGCATCAGCACTTGCTACCGTAGCTGCACCGGTGGTATCGCCACTGACCCGATTGACATCCGCACTCGCAGTTAGCCCAGCAATTCCGGAGTTATTTATCGCATCCGTTATATCCCTAGCATCGGTCGCCACATCACCCAAACTAACTGTAGCGTTACTTCCAACAGTAACTGTCAGTTCTTGTGCCGCAGCATTTCCGGCGATAGTGTTATCTGCTGCACTCACACCGGTATAGATGCCAAGAGATGAGCTCCTAGCATTAGTAATACCATCGATTGAAATTTTTTCACCGGCATTGGCGCCAACTTGAAAATTTTTCTGAGTAAAACTCCCATCCAGAAGCTTGGTGCCATTAAAGGTTGTCTGTGAAGCAACGCGATCAACCTCTTCAACCAACTGGTCAACTTCGGCTTGCAATGCTGCGCGATCAGAAGCGCTATTCGTAGCGTTAGCAGACTGCACGGACAAGTCGCGAATACGTTGCAGGTTGTTGGTGATCTCGTCCAAAGCACCTTCAGCCGTTTGCGCCAACGAAATACCATCATTGGCATTCCGCTGAGCCACATTTAAACCAGAGATTTGCGATTGAAACCGTGTTGAAATGGCCAGACCGGCAGCATCGTCTTTCGCAGAGTTAATTCGCAAACCAGAAGAAAGTCGCTGAAGCGCTTGATCATTCAGCCTTTGAGAATTACCCAGCTGATTCTGAGCGTTGAGGGACGCAACGTTAGTATTAATACCGAGAGCCATAATGCTTCTCCTTCGACAGATGTCGTTATTTCATGGAAAAGGTCTGACGCCCGTTCTCGTTAATCTGGGAGCGCCGCCCTGTTATTCCACTTAACGGCGCCTTGTGCGGTTGCTTTAGGAAAATTTTCAGGGTTTTTGTAAAGGAATGTAACACATGGAATTTGGGGGCAGACCCCGGGACATTTGGTGGGGCGAACTGTACTACCCCAACTCAACAAAACCGGCAACCCTTTTCCCGCCCCCTACGCCAACTTTCCGGCGCTAGGCAACACCCTGCTCAAAACCTGATCTAAAAACTATCAATTAAAACAGCCATATAACGCCACTTTCTTAAAACTGGCACACCCTTCGCTTAGTATCCGGCAAAACGGCAATTTAACGAATTTCCGCCGGCAAGGGTTCCCCTCTACAACGGGCATCTGGTTTCCGGCACCTCTGAGCAGGAGAATAGATATGCCTCAGGTCATCAACACCAACATCGCTTCGCTAAACGCTCAACGCAACCTTAATACATCCCAGGGAGACGCTAACGTCGCCCTCGAAAGGCTGTCCTCTGGTCTGCGCATCAACTCCGCAAAAGACGATGCTGCAGGGTTGGCGATTTCTGAGCGCTTCACCTCCCAGGTTCGAGGACTGAATCAAGCCATCAGAAACGCCAATGATGGCATTTCCTTTGCTCAGGTTGCCGAAGGTGCTCTTGAAGAGACCACCAACGCGCTTCAGCGAATTCGTGAACTGGCGGTACAGTCCGCTAACGACACCAACTCTCCTTCAGATCGCAAAGCTCTGAACCAGGAAGTTTCAGCGCTGATTTCCGAAATTAACCGAATTGCAAGCACAACTCAGTTCAACGGGCGTAACATTCTGGATGGAAGCTTTGCAGATTTCAGCTTTCAGGTTGGAGCCAATGCAAATCAAACCATCGGCGTGGACGGAGTTGATGCACGAGGCTCTAAACTCGGCGCTTCCGTCTCTTCTGGAACAACATTTAATCAAGGCAATATTACAAGCTTTAGCGCAGCCGGATCGTTAAGCATTAATGGTGTGGACGTTGACCTGTCTTCAGCAACCACTGGGCAAGACCTCATTAATCAAATCAACCTAGTCAGCCCAGATACCAATGTTACGGCGCAAAAGGCGGGTGAGACGATTGTAGATACTGGTGCATTCAGCGCGCCAGCCGCTGCAGATAGCCCTGCAACAATCACCATTAATGGAACCGGTATTGAAATTACAGACTCCGACGACATCGACTCGACCATAGACAAAATCAACGAGAGAGCCGGGCAGACCGGAATTACCGCAGCAAAAGATACGGCTGGCACCAACATTATTCTGACAGACAAGAATGGTGGCGTGATTGAGCTCCAGGACGATGGCACAACAGACGTTTTGGGAAGCGCGGCTATTACTGGAGCAGCAACCGCCACTTTTGAGCCAGGCCTTGAGCTCATCACAGATATCGGCGACACAGTTACGCTGGGCGGGACTGGAACTCTTGCAGACCTTGGGTTGGGCACTCTTACACAGGAAGACCTTATCGTTAACGATATGAACGTCCTTACCCGCGATGAATCCGCCAACACTATTACCACAGTGGATTATGCACTGGAACAAATCAGTGGTCTTCGCTCTGAGCTCGGTGCGGTTCAAAATCGCTTTGAAACCACGATTGCCAATTTGTCGACCGCTTCCGAGAACCTCTCAGCCGCCCGCTCCCGGATTCAGGACGCCGATTTTGCGGCCGAATCCGCCGAACTGGCCCGCACCCAGGTTCTCCAGCAGGCCGGCCTCTCGGTATTGGCTCAGGCTAACGCCAGGCCTCAGCAGGTGCTGCAGTTGTTGCAGGGTTAACAGTAGCCAAGTGATACCAAAACGGCCGGGTTAGTCACCCGGCCGTTTTGGTTTTAGCTGAACGACAAAGTTGAACTGACCTACTCCCAACTTTCTAATTGACCCTGACCCCAAGACATTTCACCCAATCAAATACACTTGGGTCGAATCCAATATTCCTGCTTGGAACCCTATAGCCAAAATGGCAATATATGCCAATAGACACAGGGAGGCCCCGAACAATGGCAACTAGAAATATAGTTATGACAGACCACCAGGAACAACTGGTGAGTAACTTGGTTAAGACAGGTCGCTACCAAAATGCCAGCGAGGTACTGAGAGAAGGGCTGCGGTTGGTCGAAGAGAAGGAAGTCCAACTGCAGCAAAAGCTTCTCGAACTTCGCGGAGCCTTAGCCGAAGGGCTTGCAGACGTCGATAATGGCCGCACAGTCACACTGGGCACCGGTGAAGCGATCACAAACTACCTGATCAACAGGGCCGCAGAACTGAATAAAAAGGACTAAACAGCATGCACCCACTATGGACGGTGGAACTTTCCCAAAACGCTGCTAGAGATTTCGAAGAGATTGTGCGCTACACGCGGGACAACTTCGGCATCCACCAAGCTATGAGTTACAGTGGGCTGATTGCGCATACCATCCAAGAGTTATCCGAGCGGGGCCCTGATCATCCTTTAGCAAGGGATAGATCTGAACTCCTACCGGGGATCAGAAGTATAAGGATTCAGAGAGAGTCTCAGAAAGCCCGACATGTAGTGTTTTTCAAAGCCATATCTGAAATGTCAGCACGCAAGCTCGTCGTCGTGCGAATCCTGCACGGCTCAATGGATTTCGCCGAGCATCTATAAATTGGGGGCTGACCCCAAACCCCAAACTGGCACACCTTTCGCAACACCTCCCTCAAACCCCGGCAAACCGTCAAAAAACTGCAGACCTTTGCCGCATCGGATATTGGCTGGTAACGAGGTGTTCCATGCAAGTACAACATCATAACGCGCATCTTTCCCGCTCGGTTCAGGCTCAGGTCGCGCGCCTGGTGCTCCAGGCAAACCTGGCGTATGGCGAGTCCAACAGCAACGGGCTTTCCTACATTCAGCGGCTGAAGGCGCGGAATGAATGCCGGGAGTACCTGAACCAGGCGCTGGCGCTGGAGGCAGACAACGCAGCAGCTCTCGGCCTACTCGGCCGGGTGGAGATGGACGACGGCCAGCTTGAAAAAGCCCATGCTCTGTTCAACGCCAGCCTGAACCGGCAACCTGCCCAGGCCCAGCAATACTGCAACCTGGGCTACTGGGCACTGAAGAGCGAGCGCCCCGCCCTGGCGGAGGAGTATTTCCTGCAGGCACTGGAATGCGACCGGCAATCTGCCGCCGCTTTCTGCGGCGTGGCCCACGCCAAACGGCTGCAAGGCCAGTTTGATGTTGCCTACCTGCACTACCGAAAGTTACTCCAAAGCGGATCGGAATGGGACTCTGTCTATTCCGGCATGCTCTCGTGTGCGCAGCACCTTCAGGTTCACAAAGCCGACAGCGATCTGGCGCTGGACGCCATCGCCCTGCTGCGCAAGGAAGGCCTGCCACACCAGGAAATTGGCCGCTTTGTCGGGGCGATCATCCAGCAACAATACGATCTGGATAACCCGAACACCGAGGTCTTCCTGGATGCTGCCGCCGAAGACGAATTGCTTATTCTGGCGCTACAGAAAACCCTGATGCCCAATGCTGCCGTAGAAGAACTGGTCGTGATGCTTCGTCGCGCCATCATGGCGGAGGTCGCTCAAACGGCCAGCCTGAGGGACGAACTGCAGCCCCTCTGCCTGGCCATCGCGGAATACGCCGACCGCACCGGTTTCGCTTTGGCCGCGGAAGACGATGAAGAACGCCTGGCGGCCACCATCAATGAAAGCATCATGGCGCAATTTGCCGTGGGCGAACCTCAAGAAGCCCTGATTGGCTCGCTGATGATCAGTGCCATGTATGGCGCACTCTTCCACCAGAACTTTGCAGTACAACTCGGCCAATGGAACCTGGTGGACTGGCCGCTGGCCATGCAACACATGATGGCAGCGAGCTACTACAGCCGGGCAGAAGAAGAGGCCATCAAGCAGAATTTTGACGAAAAAGCCGAGGAACTCTGCCTGGAGAAAACCGATGTGCCCCAGGCATGGCCGGCCTGGAGCCAGCTGGCTTATCGCACGGAGACCAGCCTGAAAGCCGTGATGGCTCAGGAACTTGGCCTGAACACCGACAACCTCCCCGCCACGTTACGGATTATGGTGTGCGGCGCTCAGTCTGGCCAGCGAGCCATGGAGCTGGCGCAATACCTGGACGACGTGGAAGTGATCGCGGTTGATGAATCGCTGGCGAACATTGCCAAAGGCACCCGCATGGCCCAGAGCCTGAACATGGACAACATCGTGTTCTGGCCCTGGTCCATCGCACAGCGGTTTGTAGCCGATGGTCACAAGGTCCATTGGGTGGAAGTGGGCCGTGTGCCCTCACCAGCCATGACCGAGCTATCTCTGGCCGCGCTGATCAATACTGCCTCGAACACCGGTGCCATAGTGCACATGCACACGGCGCTGGCCGAGCAAACCCAGGGCGACAAACAGATTCGCCGCCTGGTCGCGGAGCACAATCTGCAACCCACTCGCACAGCCTTGCGTCAACTTCGCAGGATGGTATTGGCCAACCGGCAAGATACCCTCTGGACAGAGCTGCTGAAGGACGAGGACTTCTACAGCCTGGGCGGCTGCCGCGATCGATGGTTCCGGCCGCAAGACGCCAACCAGCTCAAAGAGCTGCTGGCCCTGGTGAGCAATGAAGTGGAGTGGAAGCTGATTAAAGCCCGGGATGAAGATGGCCACAGCCTGGCCACCGGCCCGGTACAGCGCCAGATCCAGGCGGAAGCCCTGGGTAGTGAAGTTCAAAGCCTGATGGGGCAGAACCTGAGCGTGTATTTTCAGCGGAGGCGGTAATACGGTAGTGAGCTCAGCCCGACAATGCTAAACTAACCAAGCTTAGCTAATCGATCGGAGAGCACGATGGAATCTGTCAACATGCACGAAGCAAAAACGCGTTTATCACAACTGGTTGCCCGTGCTGCCAAAGGTGAGGCTTTCATCATCGCTAAAGCAGGGAAACCCGTTGCCCGTGTTTCCGCTTACGATTCACCGGAAGATAACCAGCAGAAACGGATTGGCTTTATGGCTGGGGAATTTACTGTGCCGGATGACTTTGACCGGATGGGGCAGGAAGACATAACCGAAATGTTCGGAGGCTGATGTGAACCTGCTTCTGGACACTCACCTTCTGCTATGGACGGCAGCGGAGCCCTCAAAGCTATCCCCGCAGGCAAAAGCACTGATTAGCAACAAAGAACATCGCTTGTATTTCAGTGCTGCCAGCCTTTGGGAAGTCGTCATCAAAAACGGCTTGGGCCGACCGGATTTTCGTGTCGACCCCCACTTACTGAGGCGGGGACTTGTAGATAACGGCTATCTGGAATTACCTGTCACCTCGCAACACACACTGGCGGTAGGCCACCTTCCTGATATTCACAAGGATCCCTTCGACCGAATTCTGGTTGCCCAGGCCGAGACCGAGGGGGTCTTGCTAATAACCTCAGATGAACAGGTTGCTCGGTACCCCGGCCCTGTTCGCATGGTCTGACCCCAAATTCGATTGAGCACACAGTGGGTTTCCGGTAGCTTTCCCTTTTTTGAATCTACCGGTGCCCGCTCTCAGCCATGCAAGTCTCGCAAGCAAACCTGAACCTCAACTTTGACAACAACAGCCTGCAACGAGGCAAGCGCTATTTCAGCCAGGGCCGGGTACAAAACCTGGTTCGTGAAACCGAAGGCACGGTAGAAGAGCGAATTCAGGCACTACAGGCAAGAAAGAGCCAGCTTGCAGACGGTCTGTACGGCAAAGCTGATGCCTTCAGCTCGGCCATTACGGCCGACGATATTTCTGTCCTATTTGAGAAATAGAAAAGGGGCAGCCCCCGGACATTTGCCAACGCGAAATGTCTTGGGGGCAGCCCCCACTTACATATAGGGGATCAGGGATTCGCCATAGAGATGTAAGTCCTCTAGAACCTGCTGCTTCCTGGGAATCAGCTCAGGATCAGAGGCCAATCTCTGAAGTTCACGGCCAAAAGCTTCCAGCGACCGCCATCCCTTTTTCGGCTGCATCAATCTCTCGGTACGGAACTGCTCCCAGCGCTCCATTTCCTCGCCAATCAGGGTATCCGGATAGTTTCGGGCACGGTAACGGAACAGCATCTCCGGCAGGCGCGCGTCTTCAAACCGCACTTCCTGCTCGGCCAGGATCTCCACGGGCTGGGTCAGCAACCAGTTGAGTTTCTCCCGGTCGGTTTTGCTGATAAAACCGCCAGCGTAAAGTTGCTCGTCGGGATCGGTCAGGTCGCTGCCCTGAAAATCCTGTTCGAATGCCTGGGCAATGCGGGCGGGCAGGTCTGGTGCTTTGCGCAGCTTGGCCAGGTTCGCCCGAAGCACATCACCATCTAACTCCAGCTCGGCCAACCGCTCTTGTGACAGCGTGGAGAGCATGGTCGCCGGCGCCAATACCGGGCATTTGTTCAGTTGCACACCTTTCAGCGGGAACCGGCTAACGCCCTCCCCCAGTTCCGCCTGAGACGTAAATACCCGCTCACGGATCTCTTCTACCGAGGCGCTAATCAGCGCTTCCGGGTCTTCGCGAAGATCGTAAACGATCACCTGGTTCTTATTGCTCAGGCTCTCTGCCAACGGCGCCACCAGCGCACAACAACCCCTTGCTGCCGGGTACTTGGCGGAAATATGAAACACCGGCTTCATGCTCGCCGTGTCCAGCATTTGCCTCGCGGAATGTTTGTCTTTGTTGCTTAGAACGAAATCGAACAGCTTGGGCTGTTTTTCCTTGATCAGCTTTGCCACGGCAATGGTGGCCAGCACATCGGACATGGCATCGTGGGCAGCCTCATGAGCAATGCCATTGGCTACTGTCAGCTCTTCCAGCCTGAAACTCGGGCTGCCATCTTCTTTGCGGGGCCAGTGGATACCTTCCGGCCGCAAGGCATAGGTCAGCCGCACCATATCAATGATGTCCCAGCGAGAGTTCCCGTTCTGCCATTCCCTGGCGTAGGGATCCCGGAGATTGCGATACAGCGTATGCCGGGTAACTTCATCATCAAACCGCAGGCTGTTGTAGCCCACAGCGCAGGTACCGGGCTGGCTGAAAGCCTCATTAATCTGGGCGATAAACTCCGCTTCCGGAAATCCGTCCTCCAGCGCTTTCTGAGGAGTAATACCGGTAATCAGGCAGGCTTCAGGAGATGGCAGGTAATCGTCGGCTGGCTTGCAATAGATCACCAGCGGGTCTTCGATGATATTCAGATCCGCATCGGTGCGAACACCCGCAAACTGGGAGGGCCGGTCGTGAACCGGGTCTACGCCAAAGGTTTCGTAATCGTGCCAGTAGAAAGAGCGGATCAAAGGAAGACTCCTGCGTGTTGGTTCAGAGGCAGGAGTCTAGCAAAATCAAAACAGCTTGGTACCCATATCCGACTGATGGGTACGCAGGCGGTCGATGCCGTCCGGGCCAACCAGCTGGCTCAGATCCACGGTCATATTGGTAGGCAGGTTAATAAACACACCCTTACCCACACTGATGGTATTGGCACCGTCCAGCGTTTGCCAGGCTACACCGTCATCGCGCTGAAAGCCGATGAAAAACGCATCCGTGAATCCGATGGTGCCATCGGTACTCCCGTTATCCTCGCCTACGGTCAATGATTGCAGGTGGGTAAGTGGCGTGCAGTTAGCTCCGGAAACACAGGAGTTTGGGTCAATACCAATGTGAGATGCTCGGTAGTTGGTGGCCGCGCCACCATCGCCATCAAACAGATAGGTATCGTAAACGGCACCGGATGCATCCTGCACTTTCAGGCCGATGTCGCCACTGAAGCTGGTGGTATGGGACGACACCGAGCCCCTTGCCTGCCCAAAACCCATGCGGAATCCGGCAAGGCCCGCGGCATCCTCCGCCAGTTCGATGTAGGGCATGCGCGCTTCGAAAGGAATTTCATCCCCGGCACTGTAGGTCTTGCCATTGAACACCTCGCCGTCGTTACGGGCGATATGACCAAAGGCCAGGTGGGTGGCAGAGAAGTCCGTGCCGCCATTGATCTGGCCGGCCTGAATATCGTCAATATTCACACGGGTCTCTACATCCATGGTCAGCGTCATGCGCGTGAACTCATGGTTCTGGCCGGGGATGTTTTCAATCTGCATAAAGGCCTGCCCGGTTACCTCGCCCATCGCATTGTCTGAAATGGGCTCCAGTTCTGCCTGGGAAACGGGCGAAATACCCAGGCAGAGCATGGCAAGGGCAGCGCATCCGTACGCTTGCGTTGTCATAGATTGTGTCTCTGATTGTTTTAGTGAGTCAGTTTCGACACCCGACTCCATGCCTGCCCGCTGGTTTTATTATTTCGGTGCTGGCATGCGGCCTGTTATTCTTTGTAACAAACTGTTTCTTTTTGACCGCAACACGACTATATCCGACCGAGCCTCGTATATTGAGTGAGGTACATCACATTCATTCATTACGTGGCCGTCATTTGTTGTTCAAGCTTGATGTTCGTCACAGGACTACACTAACTCAGACACCAATATGTCGCTTAGCGAACTTATAATGTAGCCCGCATATACATAACAACTGAGATTGGTATACTTACGCCCTTTCGTTAAAGGCCCCAAACGGCACTCCATGACCACCAGAATATTGATCTGCGACGACTCTGCACTGGCGCGCAAACAAATGGCCAAAGCTTTGCCACCCGGCCTGGCAGACGACATCCTCTTCGCCGGCGATGGCAAGGAGGCGCTAACCATACTGCGCGATCAGAAAGCCGAGCTGTTGTTTCTGGACCTGAACATGCCGGAACTCGACGGCTACCAGGTGCTGGAACATATCCGCTCAGAGGATCTTCCGGTTCTGACCATCGTAGTCTCGGGCGACATTCAGCCGGAAGCCCGGGAACGTGTGCGTAAACTGGGCGCCATCGACTTCATCAAAAAGCCAACCGACACCGGCGTTGTTTCCCGATTGCTTGAAGAGTACGGTTTCTATCGCCCTTCCGAGCTTGAAGACACTGCCCTGAACGACGCCAGCCTGCACAGTCGAGAAGCAGCAGCCCCGGAAATCTCAGTGAGCCTGAGCGACTACCTGCAGGAGATCTCCAACGTGGCCATGGGCCGGTCCTCAGATCTGCTGGCCCGGCTGCTAAAGGTGTTTGTCAAACAACCTATCCCCAAAGTCGCGTTTATCGCCAACTCTGAGCTGCACATGGCGATATCGGCTGCGCAACGAGCAGAAAACTATTCAGCCGTTTGCCAGGGCTTTACAGGCGCGGGTATCGCCGGTGAGGCACTGCTGCTGTTTGAAGACGCCAGCTTCCGGGAAATGGCCGAACTGCTGCACTATGACGTGCTGGAAGGCGAATCCGTGAACGTGGAAGTGCTCATGGATATGTCGAGCATCTTGTTTGGCGCGTTCATCAACGGTATTGGCGATCAGCTCGACCTGAAGCTGGGCCTGGGTCATCCGACCGTTCTCGGCCAGCACCGCCCGGTTAACGAACTGTTGGATCATCACAGCAAGCGGGAAGAACAGCTGCTGTGTATTGAGATCAGCTATGCTCTGGAAAACCGGGATATCCGATGCAACATGCTGATCCTGCTAACCGAGGACTCCATCCCATTCCTTGACAAACGCCTCGCGTATCTGGTGGATTGACTATGGCCTTTAATCAGGACGCCAACGAATTCCATTGGCTGATGGACATGCTCGAATCCGTCGAGGTGGGGCTGGTCGTGCTGGACCTGGATTTCCACGTCCAGGCATGGAACGGCTTCATGGAACACCACAGTGGCATTACCGCCAGCCAGATTCAGGACAAGGTTTTGTTCGAAGCCTTTCCGGACATCCCGGAAGCCTGGCTTACCCGAAAGGTAGACGCCGTCGCCATGCTGAACACCCGGGCCTTTACGTCCTGGGAACAGCGCCCTTACCTGTTCAAGTTCCGGAATACACGCCCTATCACAGGCACGGAAGAATACATGTTCCAGAACCTGACCATCAGCCCGATCACCGCTCCGAACGGAGAGGTGGAGAAGGTGTGCCTGCTGATTTACGACGTAACCGAATTCGCCAGCAGCAAACGGGCCCTGGAACGTGCAAACGAACAGCTGGCCAAACTCAGCATGACAGACCGGCTAACGGGGCTGCTGAACCGGGGCACCTGGGAAAACCTGGTGGATGCGGAATATGAACGTTTCCGGCGCTATGGCCAGGCCACAAGCCTGGTGATGTTCGATATCGACCACTTCAAACCGGTGAATGACACCTACGGCCACCTGGCCGGAGACGAGGTGATTCGCCATACCGCCGAAGTCACTCGCAATAACATCCGGCAATCGGACAGCGCCGGCCGCTATGGCGGTGAAGAGTTCGGCATTATTTTGCCAGAAACCGATGCCGAGAGTGCCCGGGTCATTTGCGAGCGCATTCGTGAGGCGATTGAGAACAGCACGGTTAGCACTACGGCAGGCGATATTCGCTACACAGTAAGCATGGGCATCGCGCAATTAACTGAAACGCCAGAGAACTATATGCAGTGGATGCAAAAGGCAGATGAGGCTTTATATAAAGCCAAGGAAAGCGGGCGGAACAAAGTCGTAATCAGTTAATATTCCCCTCCCTCTATTGAGGGAGGGGAATAAGCAGTTAATCCTGCTGCCAGCTCTGTACCGCTTCCTTACCGTGCTTTTCACGCCACTCATTCAGAGTCTTGTGATTACCACCGCGGGTTTTTACCACTTCACCAGTGTGCGGGTTTTTATAGGTTTTCAGCGGACGCTTGGCACGGGTACCGGTTGCAGTCTCGGCCTTGGCGCCAGCGATAGAAGGATCAATAGCAGACAGAATCTGCAGAACGTCCTTCGGTGATTTGTCATACTCTTTCATCAAATCGCGAACTTTGTTTTCGAATTCCAGTTCGCTTTTCAGTGCCTGGTCCTTTTCAAGCTTCTCCAGCTCGGCGGCCAGCTTTTCCATCAGCTGCTTCTTCTGGTAATAATCATTAATCTTTGCCATGGAAATAAAACCTTTTATCGTGGGGTTTTAAATACTGAGTGAATATGACCGAGAGTCGAAACAAATAATAATAGAGAAACCAAAGCAAGGCAAAACAAATTACTTAAATCGACTTAATAAAAAAGCCGGCACATTGGCCGGCTTCGTAGTTCACATTAAGATCAGAGGCGCAAATCAGCCTTCCCTAACGGCAACACACCTTTCAAATCAAATAAAACGCCGTTGCCATTTGTATAAGCACGCAGTTGCTCAGCGGAAAGGTCTACATATTCGCGGTGCGGTACTGCAAGAAATACCGCATCATATTCTCCGGCCTTCGGTTCCGCAACCAGGGAAATACCATATTCATGCTCGGCTTCTTCATTATTTGCCCAGCAATCGGTGACATCCACCTGGCAACCGAAATCCTTTAACTCATTAACCACATCAATAACACGGGTATTACGCAAATCCGGGCAATTTTCCTTAAAGGTAAGCCCCATAACCAATACCCGAGAATTGGCAATGGTATGCCCTTTCTTGATCATCGCCTTGACCAGTTCAGCGGCGGCATAGGGGCCCATATTGTCGTTCACACGGCGGCCGGCAAGAATAATCTCCGGGTGATAACCAATGGCCTGGGCCTTATGGGTGAGATAATACGGGTCCACACCAATACAATGCCCGCCTACCAGGCCGGGTTTGAACGGCAGGAAATTCCATTTGGTACCTGCAGCGGCCAACACTTCATGGGTATCGATCCCGATGCGGGCAAAAATCATCGATAGCTCATTCATCAGCGCGATATTTAAATCCCGCTGGGTATTTTCAATTACCTTGGCCGCTTCCGCCACTTTGATTGAGCTGGCTTTGTGAGTGCCGGCAGTAATGATATCTGCGTAGAGATTATTCACCTCATCTGCAATCTCGGGAGTGGAGCCAGAGGTTACCTTCATAATGGTGGTAACTCGATGCTCCTTATCGCCCGGGTTGATACGTTCAGGGCTATAACCGGCAAAGAAGTCCTGATTGAACTTGAGGCCAGACATTTTTTCCAGAACCGGAACGCAGACTTCCTCAGTGGCACCGGGGAACACCGTGGACTCATAAATAACGATGTCGCCCTTCTTCAGGACTTTGCCTACGCTTTCGCTGGCTTTTATCAAGGGGGTGAGATCCGGTGACTTATACTCATCGATGGGCGTCGGCACGGTCACTATATAGATCTGGCAATCAGCAATGTCGTCCAGCGAATCCGTGAAGGATAAATATTTAGAAATGGCCAGCTCTTCGGAGGATACCTCGCGAGTGAAATCTACTCCGTCCTTGAGTTCAGCAATCCGCTTGGTGTTGATATCAAAACCAATCACCTCCCGCTTCTCGCCAAATGCAGCCGCCAAAGGCAAACCAACGTAGCCCAGGCCTACAACCGCAATTTTCTTCATCATCCCTCCAGAAACCTCGGATTTATCCTTTAAATTTTGTCTAGCCAGCAGGAATCAAAACCTTCGATTCCGGTGCCATTATCTGCAATTCTACCCGTAATGCCTCTTTTGCGCCCGCATCTCCGTGAACAATACGGATCTCTTTAGGCGAGCGGGGGATCCCGTCAACAAAGGTCAGCAAATCCCCCTGCCCGGCATGGGCCGAATACCCACCAACCGAGTGAACTCGGGCGCGGATGTCATACCGCTCTCCGTCCAACTCAACCCAACCGCCCTGGGAACCATAGGTAAGAATATCTCTGCCCGGTGTACCGGCAGCCTGATATCCAACAAAAAGAACATCGTTACGCCGATCGCCCAACATAGCCTTAAGGTAATTCACCACCCGGCCGCCGGCACACATGCCAGATCCCGCAATTACCACGCAGGGCCGATGTGATCGGGCCAGATAGTCCACGGCATTCAGGTGATCTTCGTGGGAGCCGATCACAGTGAGTTGCTCAAACGAAAGCGGATGCCTTCCGGCTTTTACCAAGGCACGGGCCTCGTTATCCCAGTATGGTTTCAGATCCCGGTAAATTCGCGTAAATTCGGCCGCCAGAGGTGAGTCCACAACGATCTCAAGGTCCTTCCAATTCAAAGCAATGGAAGACGAGGAATCACCAGTTTGCTCAATGGCCTCATCACCAAATTCCGCAATCAGACCCTCTATCTCGTAAAGCAATTCCTGGGTGCGACCGATACTGAATGCCGGAATCAGAACCGTACCGCCATCCTCCAACGCATGCTCAAGAACCGACTTCAAACGATATCGGCGTGATTCCCGGTCTTCGTGATTCTTATCGCCGTAGGTGCTCTCTATAATCAATCGATCCGCTTTCTCGGGCGATTTCGGTGCAGGCAGCAGCGGTGAATGCGGCGCGCCCAAATCCCCGCTGAACACGATACGCTCTTGCCCTTCAACCGTTTGAGCATCACATTCCACATAGGCAGAGCCCAAAATATGTCCCGCACGTTGCAAACGCACATTCAGAGCTTCCGATTCATCTCTGAATACTTCATGCCACTGGCCATAAGCCAAGGGCACAAGCTGCGACCGAATCCTGTCGAGAACTCTGTTGATTAAGCCCCGATCTCTGGTAAACCCAATCCTGAGCGCATCGTCCAGGATTTCCGGGAGCATGATCGCCGAAGGTTCGGAGCAGATAATTGGCCCGTCAAACCCGGCGGCCAAAAGGTAGGGAATCCGGCCCACGTGGTCTATGTGCACGTGGGTTATGATCAATGCACGAATGTGCTCAACAGGGAAATCAATCGCCAAGCTATTGGCAGATGAATCGCGGCCCTGTTCCTGGCCCTGAAAAAGTCCGCAATCAATGAGAACGCCAAAGCCCGATAATCGGAGCTCATGGCAGGATCCAGTGACGCCGGTAACGGCGCCGTGGTGTTTAACTGATACCATCCCAACATCCTTGTTTAAAGATCTGCTCGTCAGTTTAACCGGATTACCTTGCTGCTCGTTTCAGCACTGGGTCGACGATCCTCGCCACGACACCACACAAGATCGGATGTTTTACCGGTAGGGGAATATCCCGTTCCCGCCTCTTTTAACAACGCAATGACCGAAGCGCAGTCAAACGATTGACTAGCTTGAGCCAACCTGCCCATCAACTCCTCAACCTTAGGCCAAGTCATTGACGCTTCTCTGGCCATCATTATCCGGGGATGCGCGGTTCCCTGAGGATTATCTCCGATCAGTAGCTCCTCATAGAGTTTTTCACCCGGGCGCAGTCCCGTATAGATAATCTCAATATCACCGTTCGGGTGTTCAGAGCTGCGTTCCCTCAGTCCCATTAGATGAATCATCTTTCTGGCAAGGTCAGCTATTTTTACCGGCTCACCCATATCAAGGACAAAAACCTCCCCCCCCTCGCCCATGCTTCCGGCTTGTAAAACAAGCTGACTGGCCTCGGGTATTGTCATGAAATACCGGATGATATCCGGATGCGTCACAGTAACCGGACCACCATCACGAATCTGATCACGGAACAATGGCACCACAGAACCGGAAGAACCCAGAACATTGCCAAAGCGCACCATAGAGAAAACCGTCTCATCTTGACGTTGCGCCAAGCCCTGCAAAACGAGTTCCGCCATTCTTTTGGTTGCGCCCATAACATTGGTCGGGCGAACGGCCTTATCGGTCGAGATCAGTACAAAACGTTCCACTTTTGCAGCGATAGCAGCTTCTGCTGTGTGCCAAGTACCAAAAACATTATTCTGGAGACCTTCAATCACATTGTGCTCGACTAAAGGCACATGTTTATAGGCCGCTGCATGGTAGACCGCCTGAATACCAAAAGCGCGCATTACCGCTTCACAACGACGGCGATGGGTTACACTCCCCAGAACGGCGTGGATGGATACCCCTAGCCCTTCGATCTGATTTATCGACTGCAGCTCACGCTCAATGGAATAGAGCGAAAACTCCGATTGCTCAAACAAGACCAGCACTCGGGGCTTATGTATCAGAATCTGCCGGCACAACTCTGAGCCGATTGAGCCGCCCGCCCCCGTGACCATCACGGATTTACCGTACAAGCTCTGGGCTACAGTGGCGGCGTCTGGCCTAACTGGATCTCGCCCTAAAAGGTCCTCTATTTCCAGGTCCCTTATGTCATTGATCCTGGCCTGTCCCGAAACAAGCTCCGACATTGAAGGAACCGTTTGAACAGGCACAGAGAGCCGCTCGAGTGTCTGCATCAGGGACTTCCGGTCAACGGGCGTGGAATCTTCGAGTGCCAACAGGACACGTGAGGCATCGAGCTTTCGGATAATCTTTTCAATGTGCTTGATCGAATACACTGGCAAGTTGCCAATCAACGACTTGTGATTTGATTCCACTGTTGAAATAAAGCCAACTGGCCGGTACTCAACCCCCTGCGACAAAGCGGAGGCAAGTTGCATACCCTTTAACCCGGCACCAACAATCAAAACTCCGTCTTTGACCTTCTCGCCACTCCGGCGCACCAGTGCTCTGACGGAAAATCGCGTGCCAGCAACCAGCAAGAAGGCAAAAGCACCATAAATAACCGGAACCGATCTAGGCACCAGCGTTTGGAACAAATAACCAAACACAATGAGAGACAGGCTGGAAACCACCACACCACTAATGATTGCTAAAAAAGCGTGTTCGCTTAAATAGCGAATGACGGCACGATAAAGCCCCAGTTTAATAAATGCGACAATAGTCACCAGAACGGTCGCAGAAGACACTAATAACTGTTTATTGGAGGGCACCCAGGCCAAATCCTCGAACCTCAATGCAAAAGCCGCCCAGACAGCAAACGAGAGCAGTAGTGCATCAGTAACCACAGAAACGAACCGTTTTACCGGCCGAGACAGTCCGAGTATCTTGTTGATCAGATCTGATGACAAAGCTTAACCCTTCAAAATATAGCGTTTAAAAACAGGAAGAAATCAGCGCCTCACTCGATCTCCTGCCCCTTTTCCCGTCACTGTCATAAAAATGTATCTGAAATAGTCAGCAAGACAGAGGTTCCTTATCATCTCTTCGTCTGTTTCCGCCAGCAACACTGGCGTAGACATGTCAATATCGCTAACCTGAGCCAATCCTGTAATCCCCGGGCGAACATCAAAAACGCCTCGCTCCTGCCTTTCCCGGATCAGTTCATCCTGATTGAACAGACATGGACGAGGTCCTACAAGGCTCATCTCTCCTTTCAACACGTTCCAGAGCTGAGGAAGCTCATCCAACTTGGTTCTTCGTAAAAAACGACCAAAGGGCGTAATGGCGTCACCACTTGCCAAGTGACTTGCTACAGAAGCAGTTCCCTTTCTCATTGTCCGAAACTTAACAAGCGTAAACGGTTTCCTGTGTCTACCAACTCGCTCCTGGCTGAAAATCGGCGAACCAGTGTCAAAAAGGCCGATAAAAAATAAAACGACTAAAACCGGCAAACCAAGCAATAGACCAAACAAGGAGAAAAACAAATCTAACGCACGAATCACTCGACCACTCCATAAATAAAACGTCTCAAGCATTACCCCCGCCCGATTTCAGCAGAAAATAATGCTTACCGGCGCCTTCCAGCGCTTGCCTTGCGTTTACAATCGGGGTCCATCCCAATACCCGGCGAGCTTTTCCAGCATCCACCTGAAGAGACCCGCAAAGCTGTTCGATTATAGCGCCTTTACCCAATATATTAGCGCCGAAAGAAAGAATGGCGACCGGCACTGGAACCAGAACAAACCGCTTTGACATACCCTCCGCCAGACAACTGATAATCTGTGCCAATGACAGATCCTCATCATCAGATATCAAGAAAGTCTCATTGCTGGCTTCAGGATGCAAAATACAGCTTTGTAAGAAATCGACAAGGTTATCCAGAGCGACCATGCTACGGAGATTCGAGACCGCCCCAAAAGGCAGCGGTATTCCGGCTGACACCAGTTTCAACAATCTGCCAAAATTACCCGGAGCCTGCCCAGCATAAACCAACGGTGGCCTGACAATAACCAACTCCATTGATGAGCCGGCACACAAAGCACGAAGCAATTCTTCCGCCTCCCACTTTGACAGCGCATAGTCAGAAACAGGATCAGGAATCGACTTTTCACTGAATGGATTCCCTTCTGTTTTATTACCATTGACACCGATTGAACTAAGAAAAACCAAACGGCTTACGCCCGATTCCAACGCTGCCTTTGCGACATTTAGAGTACCTTCGACATTTACACGACGGAATTCCGATAAAGGTTCCGGACTCTCGTCGCCCAGTACATGAGCCCTCGCAGCCAGATGAACAACAACATCAGCACCACGAAAAGAGTCCCGGAGTCCCTTTTTATCCGAGAGATCGTTGACGATCCGGGTATCAAAACCAACGCCTGTAACGGGCGCGCGAACAAGCCCCGTCACTGCTGTGATCCTACTCGTAGCTAAAAGGGCATTTCCCAGTGCCCGCCCAACAAACCCTGAAGCTCCGGTTATTACGACCTTCACGTTTTGGCTCCCAGGGCATCCCGATACACATCAACGGTGCGTGCCAGCATGGTGTTAAAGGTAAACTCAACCTCGTACCGTGAACGCCCCGCCTCCCCCATCCTTCTGCGCAAATCCGCATCTCCGATAAGCTTTTTCAGAGCTTCTACCAGTTCAGATTGCCCCTCTCGCGGAACCAAAAACCCCGTCTTACCATCAGATACCGCCTCGCTGACGCCACCGACGTTCGACACAATCACCGGTAAGCCGGCACGCATGGCTTCCAGAACGGTCAGCGGCAATCCTTCCCATCGAGAGACGAGCACCAAAACATCTGCATCATTCAAACGCTGCGGAACGTCATCCCTTGCGCCCAGAAAGGCCACGCGATCAGACAGATCAAGCTGCTCGGCAAGCTTCTTGTTCTCGTCGAACCTCGGGCCGTCGCCAACAAGTTCGAGACGCCAGTCCAACTCACGAACACAGGAAAGTGCCCGAAGCAAAGCACACTGGTCTTTCGGATCTTCAAATCTGGCCACCATTATCAGTTTTACGGTTCGGGAAAGACGCTTTAGGTTCGGCTGAGGAGAATCATCCGGTATGCCATTGTGAACCACTACCATTTGCTTTTTATCAGCAACCTTTTGAGCAATTGCAATATTCTTATCATACTCGGAGACGGTAATGATCCGGTTACTGATTTTGGCCATTGCACGCTCAATGAACGCAAACACTTTTCGTTTTCTCTCCGAAACCCCCTCGGTAAAGGGCCAGCCATGGGCGGTATAGACTGCCGGTATCGCGCACCGCCAAGCTACTAACCGGCCCAAAATTCCCGCTTTCGCGGAATGCAAGTGAACTATATCGGGTCTAAGCTCAGATAAAACTCTACGCAATTCCAGGTAGCCTTTGAAATCTACCCAGGGCGATATTTCTCGAACCAGATACTCGAGGGGGCGACAGTCAAGACCACGCTGTTTTGCACGGTCAACCACGAGACCTCGCCCCCCCACGAGAATTGTGACCTCGTGGCCGAGATCCTGCACACCTTTGGCCAAATCCAACAAATGTACGCTGGCTCCTCCCATTACATCAGAACGGGTAATGACATAAACAACCTTCACGTCTTGCTCTCCAAACCAAAAGCAAGTGGGAAACGCTTTTTTCTGGAAAAACACACAGGCAAGACCAACAGCAACCAGGTCATCTTGCGCCACTCGGAATTACCCACCAAGAACATCAGAAACAGCATCACCAGAATCAACGCCAGGTATTTACGCGCCTCTTCAGGCACGTCTCGGCACGCGAGCAAAGCAATCATCATAATCAGCAACCAAAGCACCAAGCCCGGAATTCCACCCTCAACAGATAGCCCCAAGTAGACATTATGGGGGGCCTGGGGTTGACCAATCACATTCTCTACTGCCGATGCAAAGGCACCGGCACCCACGCCAGCCCAACGATTATCCAGGAATACCTGCCAGCCAGCTGACCATATTTCGGTTCGGCTGCTCAGGGTGCCTGCTTCCTTATCTTCAATTTCCGAAGAATGTGGCAAATCTTGACCGCCGGCGTCTCCTTCTGGAGACTCGGCACGCTCAACCTCCCATTCGCTAAATAACAACGCTTGAATCTCACTGAAGGTACCTGTCCCTCGCTGCGCTGTCTCAAGCGGCGTTACACTGATCAAGACTACCGTTGCCATTGTCCAAAACAGCAACGTTCTCCAGCGAAATCTTCGAGAGAGACTCGCCAAATACCCACACAGGGCAAGCAGCGACAGACTCATCAACACAAATCCAGCTCGGGAGCCTGTCAGGATAATCGTTATCAGGCCAGCCGGAACAAATACGAGTAAACCAATAAAAAGCCAAGGTGAAAGGCTTTTGTCACGCATAGCAAGCACTGCCATTGGTAACGCGAGCGCAATTGCTGCAGCCAAAGTATTGGGATTGGTTCCTGGCGCAGAAAACCTTTGGTGGTGGGCCTCGATTCCGAGAACAAACTGATGAAACGTACCCAAGACTAAAACCCAACACCCCAGGGAAAAGGCGACCATAGCGTGTTTAATAAAAGCCTTGTCCGCCACCTGAAAGATCAAAAACGCCATGCCAAGTAACTGCACATAAGTGACCACACGGAGCACCGTGGCGTCCCTGTTTATGGACCAGCCAATACTCAAAGCACTCCAAGCGACGAACGCCCCTGCGACAATAAAAAAAATGTGGTAATAAGCACGCCTTTCAACGGCTAAAAAAATGAGGACACAAAAAGCGCCCAAGGCGCCCAGAATTTTTGTCAAAGTACCAACGCCGGGAATTACAACCATCTCTTCCCAAGGAATGGAAAAAATAAACAGTAATAAAACCAAGCGAGCTAGATGGTCCGAACGCTGCGCATCCAATAACACTCATCACCTCAAAATTTCGCTCCAAAGCGAATTAAAATTGGCAACCATGCCTTCCAGGGAAAACCGCTGTTCGATTCGTTTCCTTGCCTCCCTTTTACGATTCTGCCAATCCTCCATGAGACGATATTCCAAGACTGCAGATCGCAATGCATTGGCCAACTGTTCAGGACTTTCTGGTGGCACTATCCAACCAGTATCGCCGACTATGAGGGCTGCATCACCCACGTCGGTCGACACACAGGGCGTTCCGCACGCCATAGCCTCGGCGAGAACGTTTGGGAAAGCTTCGCTGGAACTCGACAACACATGAAGGTCCAGGGCCGACATTACCTCTGGAATGTCACTCCGCCTCCCGGCAAGCACTACCCTTTGGCTAATGCTCCTTTTCATCAACACTTCATTTAGTTCCGTATTCTCAGAGGTCATGCCAGTCCCTACCAGCAAACACTGAAAATCCACTCCTTCGGCCGCTAGAAGATCAAGCGCAGCAAACAGGGTCTCGTGGTCTTTAAACAGATCAAAGCGCGCGACCATACCCATTAAGAAACTGGTGTCGGGAATACCCAAATCCCGGCGTAGAGCCGAGCCCGACTCTGGAAACGGCCGGAAGCGAGATAAATCATAACCATTCGGAACCACAACCATTTTTTCTCTGCAGTACCCCAGGCTTTCATGAACACTGACAGCCTTTTCAGCACACACGGCAATTCTGGCCGGAATCCGGCTCGACAACCGGGCACACAGCTTCGCCACCAGAATTGCAGAACGGCTGGACTTTCCTGGTGCGAGCTCTGTGTTTCTGATGCCCCAGACTATGTTGCGAACTCCGGCCAGCCGTCCTATAAGGCCGCCAAGAAAATCGGCATGGTACATCCAGGTTTGAATCACGTTCGGCCGAATATCCCGGATGATGCGCCAGAGCTTGAACAGCCCTTTGGCGGATACGCCACCTTTGGGCAACCTTAAGCAAGAGACGCTAACGCCGGCCTTAAGAAGCACCTCCCCGTATACCCCTTCGTCCATCAAGGAAACAATGTGATGATCATTGGATTTATCAGCCACACATAATCTGGCAAGCACACCCTCCGCACCACCAGCGTCCAAACTGGTAATAATATGTAAAACCTTCATTGGCGACTCAACCCACTTAAACAGCCCGAGCCAAGCGTTTTGAATTCCCAAGTAAAACCAGACCGCTTGTCCCTGTACAAGAACACCTCAATCACTCTCTGAAATAATTTCTGGCGCGAACATAAAGATTCCCATACAGACTGCCACGCATAGCGGAAAACGCATCGCCGACAACGTTGGGCTCGGCAGGCTGACATGACACAGGGTAGGCCTCAAGAAACGTATAGAGTGAGGCTAACCAAGAGATCAACTCGTCCAGGGAGTTACTGCCCTTCGTTTCTGCTTTCAGCCAATTACGAAGCGCCTTATCGAGCCCCTTGTCGTTAAATAAGCCCAGGCCACGGATAGCATCACTGTTAACCCGGGATACCACCAGATCCTGAAGATCGTTACGAAGCCACTCACCATAGGCATGATAGGCCTTAGGTAACCGGTCGGCCTCGCCAGACTGCTCCAGATAACGACTTCCGGTCCGTGCCCAGGGGATATCCAGCAGCCTCCCTGGCAACGCCTCGAGAACATACTGGTACCAATGATCGCCTCTTTCTTCAGGCGCGAGTTGCCACATCAGCCCAAATACAGCCGGTGCCGTGAACATTTGGTACAGAGGGATCTCTCGGCCAATATGCAACATGCAGCTTTGCAACATTCGCCGCATATAGTGCATTTCCTGCTCAATTTCAAAATTGCGCAAAGACGAGTTATCAGAACGAAAATGGCCAGAGCAACGAACATCTCTCGCCAATTCTGGTTCTGCGGCTTTTTTTGCGGAATGCTTCAATACTCCGAACGGATCTATATTCGAGGGTAGGATGGGCTTAAGGTTAGCGACTCTTACTCCTGAGAACTCAGCTCGCCCTACACTATCGCCATAACTTCCCGCGAGCACAAGATCTATATTCTTTAGCCTGGCGATAGCCGGCATGGCATGCAGATGCAGTGGAGAAACCTCCGCCCCGGCATACCCGGCGATATCGATATTTTCCCGAAGCGTCTCGGCAGTTATAGGAAAATGCTCAAATGACCATCCAAATTGCCGAGCAATACGCTCAGCGTAAACGACATCCCGTGAGCCCGCCGCTCCCCAGGACAGCGCCACTACGTCGAACCGACCAGGATTCTGTAGCTCAACCTCGCGTAGCACACCTGCGACAACCCGGCTGTCCATGCCGCCGCTCAGCAATATCCCAACCGTGCGCGAGTTGCCGACATAGCCCTCGAGTTCCGACCGTAGTGCCTGAATAAACTTTTCCAGGAACTCATCTTTATCAGGGTGAGCACTGCCGTGATCAGGAAGCGGCATAAGCTGCCATTCGCCAGGGCTGACGGGCCGTTCGACCCAGGGTGCCCGCTCAACGCCCTTTACAAGCGTTCGATTGCCCAACAAATAAGGCAGGCCAACTTTGCAAGCAACAGCCGTTCTATCCAGCTCCACAGGCGCGCTTCTGGAAACCCTTTTCGCGATGACGTCGGCAATTTCAAGTGAAAAATAATCAGGTGATGCCAAATCGTAAAATGGATAGACCGCCCCAAGATGCCCGGCAAGTCTGGTCCACCACCCTCGATATCCCTCCAGCGAGTGTCCTGTATCTTCAAGAAACGAATTAGATTGCATGCTATCGACCAGAATTAAGATGGTTCAGAGATTCCGGGTGCCCATCACCGTGTCCGGGCAAAAGAATATCCAGATAATTCGTCACCGCCTGGTCAACCGTAAAATCCATGGCCCTGCGGGAAACGTCCGGCTGATCTGAGGCTGCAAGTGCGCTGTTTATGGCTTCGGCCATCGCTCCAACATCGCCAATGGGCACCAAACTCCCCCACCGGCCATTTTCGAGGATCTCAGCCGGACCATCGGGGCAATCAGTCGACACGACCGGGGCACCGCAGGCCATCGCCTGAATCAATGCGCCGGGAAGCCCTTCCCAGGCAGAAGAAAGCACAAAAACCGAGCAATGGCGCATGTAAGGGAAAGGATTATCTTTGAATCCCGCCAACCGAACATCACCTTGAATCCCGAGCTCTGTCGCCAGGTTCTCAAGCTCCGAGTGCAGCGGCCCTTCCCCCAGAATAACCAACCTAACCAGTCTCTCTGCGCGAACCCGGCTGAAGGCTTTCAGTAAGGTTGTAAAATCCTTTTGTGGAGAAAGCCGCCCCACACCAAGGACGACAGGCACAGATTGATCCCTTTTGAACCAGTCATCCTCAACGGGCAACCGGCTTTTTTCCAGTAGCTCCTGATCTACCACCGGGTTATAGACCGTGGATACCTTCTGCGATGATAGACCCAGCCCCGTTACGAGATCCTGTTCAACCCCTTTAGAAACGGTAATAACGTGATCAGCGAAAGGGTATGCCATCGCGACAAACCGCTTCATGAACTTTGCGCGTAAGGTTCCCGCATTAGAGGCGGAGACCGACAGATTGGCTCGCTCACTAACCACGAGCCGGACCTTAATACCAGATAGCCGACGTGCGATTATTGCTGCGACATTTGCATGGGCAAGAGCCGAAAGCATGGCATCTGGCCGGCTGCTGCGAAGATACCTGGCAAGCTTGGGAATACTCTGAAGAACTCGAGGCACTCCCAGATCAACAACATTCACCATAGCACTAACCTGGGAAAGATAGGCCCCCTCGGCCTGTGCCAGAACCAAATCAACCTTAAACCCCTGCTCGGCAAAGCGATTGGCGAGAATGACCATTACCCTTTCCGCCCCGCCACCGCTCACAGATGGAAGGAATATTGCCAGATGACCAGTCATTCAACCTCGCTCCAGATATAGATGTGCTTACCACTTGGGTTACTGGGCAGGCTAGTGGGTGTTTCTACATCAAGAATAATATCGTTACCGAATACAGCCTTGATGTTATGGATCAATAAAGGCTTTTCCTCCGCAAAAAGCGCCTCGTTCTCCAACAACAAACGGACAACCAAATGATCCAGCCCCTTTTGCACAAGCTGATATCGGCCAAATGAAGAAAACGGTTTCGTTTTCTCAGAGTCTTTAAAGTACATCATCGTACTCAACGCAGCTGTAGCAAAAGTGCCGTTTCGAGTCTTGAGGATGCTATTGACCCTCCCTGCAACTTCTTGCATCAAAGGCCAAGCCCGGCCGCACTCACAGGCCTGTTCCGCCCACGAGGCGAGGTCACCAATACGATAACGCAACAGAGGCATTGCACGGTTGGTGAGAGAGGTCACAACCACTTCCCCGATTTCTCCGGGGACACATGGAGTGCCGTCTTCTCTCAGAATCTCCACATGGTGCGTGTATGGATTTACATGCAGGCCGTCCTGCTCCCTGCAGTTACACGCAACGTCGCCCACCTCGCGGGAGCCATAACGGTTAAATACACGCGCCTGAAACACTTTCTCAATCAGCTCACGCATGTGCGGAAACAGTGTTCCCGCCGACGTCAGAATGGCAGTGGGCGAGTGTATTTTAAGACCACGCTGCTCAACATACCTTGCTAGCTCAAAAGCACTCTCAACGTATGCCGTAATCTGTACAGGGCGCACTTCATTAATAACATCTACAAAGTGGCGAAGATCCTGCTCAGACATCCGAAAGGTATTCAAAGGAACTTCGTTCCTCAAAAAACGGCCAACGCGAGCTTTTACAGTTTCACGCCCTACCAGCAAATCCCTCTCAGACCCCCAGAGAATGACTCTGGGTTCACCCGCTTTGTAACCTGTCCACACATCGAACAAAGCCTTACCGGCCATCCCATAAAGGTGATACTCACTGTCCTGAATAAAGCGCGCGGGCTCTCCAGTGCTCCCTCCGCTGGTATTGACATGCCAGTTTCGGCTGGCAAGGTCGTCTGATTTCAACGCCTCAAAGTGTTCCCGCAAAATCCTCTTGTCCAAGAGCGGCAAAGCTCCGAGAGCCGCAACGGGATCATTACGAATCTCGTTGTCATCAAAACCCGCACGCAAAAGACAGTCTCGGTAATAAGCAACATGTTGAAAGGCATGAAGTAAAATTCCGCACAACGATTCCAGATGCGCCCGCCCACTCTCACTGGCGGGTAAAAACTGCTTGCCTAACCACTCCTGACAGAGCTCTAACTGCGGGCGCCGCCCCGTCAGGCGCATCCACCCATTATAAAGACTTACTCTTGCGCCCATTTTTTCTCCAAACCTTACACGTTCTACCTGATTAACCCGGAAAACGGTGCTGCAAGCGCGCCCGAACACCCGCCACATTCATGAGCCAACACGCAACTAACCCCACAACCGTTCCCGCAAGCAATCCACTCACTAACCCTGACCAAACACTGGTGAACTGGCCAGCTGCCAGCCAGGCAACGCCACCAGAGAGCCCGCCAATCATCAACGCCCGCCCGATCATTGGACCCAGCGGCGGCATGTCAAATACCCTTGAGCCCAACACTGCACTTAAAAGGGCCGATATAACAAAAGCCGCGAGTGTAGCCCAGGCGGCGCCAAGAATGCCAAAGCTCGGTATTAAAAGTATGTTTAAAACCAGATTGGACAAAGCCGCGACAGCGCCGGTAAGCACTAACCAGCGGCTGGCCACGCCTAACTGAAAGGCCAGATCGAAATGAAAGGCTTTGATACCCGCAATGGCGCCGGCAAACACCACCCACGGGAAAATCGCCAAAGCGGAGCTTCTGAACTCAGCACCGATGACAATCTCCACCACCTGCGGTGCCAATGCAACGAAACCGCTTCCTCCAGCAATGGCTGCGACAAAAATCAGTTGGCCGTTCTCGCCGAGTTGCCTTCGAGCAGCGGGGGCCCCTCCGCGCTCCAAAGCTTTTACTGCAAGCGGAAAGGCAGCTGTATTGATAATGGTCAGTACCAGCATCAGAGTCTGGAAAGCCAGATCATATCCAGCGGCATAAACGCCAACCGACCGTTCATCCATCAGCCAGGCAATGAGCAGACGGTCAGACCCGGATACGACCCATGACAATGCAAAGGTGACCGTCAAAGGCAATCCGTATCCCAACTGGCTTTTTAAAACATCATTCCCGGGCAACGAGGGCTTGACTCCCCGCCATGCAAACCACCCAAAAGCAATAAAAGAAAGTGCATGGGCAACGATAAGGCCCACTATCGGTGCTGACGCCCCCCATCCCAGCGCAGCAAGACTACCACCGACGACAATAGAGAGCGCCGCTTTCGTGCCAGAAAGCTTGCCATACAGAATCGGCTGAACCCCCGCCTGAGCCAAGGAAAGATTCAGCTCGAACCATGCCTGGGCCAGTAAAAGAATCACTGACAACAGAAGCAGGTACTGCCATAAAGGGTCTGGCCACACCATCGCCAGCAGAAGGCCCGCTCCGGTGACAGGCACAGCAACGCTCAAAAACAGCGCAAGCACGCCCCCCAGGTATTGCTCGCGGCAATGCCGGTTTGCCTGGTAAAAACGTGCAAGCACCAATCGCAACCACTGAAACAAGATAACATTGGCCAAACCTACTCCAACCACCACTAGCGCATAACGGCCAAATTCTTCCGGCGCCAAGAGGCGCGTAAACACTGCCAATGCGGCAAAATTGACCAACCCAGGCAAGCCGCGAGCAGTGAAATAGTAGAGTGTGTGCCGAAGGAGCATGGAAACCTTGAGCCCTAATGAAAAAAAGCGCCTTGGTTAAGACGCTTTACATTCGAGTTGCGATTAGACAGTCAGATAGTATAACAGACACCCCTGATCAATCATTGCCCCCACGAGCCAGGACTTCAAGAACACGCTCACAAGCCTGCCCGTCTCCATAGGGATTATGTGCGAGGCTCATTGCATCGTAAGCCGCCTGATCATCAAGCAATGACTTCAACCGGCCAACAATCTTTTCTACATCCGTGCCCACCAGCTCTACCGTACCGGCCTCTACTGCCTCCGGGCGCTCGGTGGTCTCCCGCATAACCAGTACCGGCTTACCAAGCGAAGGCGCCTCCTCCTGAATACCACCGAAATCTGTTCATAATAAGCCGTCAGGGTAACTGCGAAGTTGGTGGCAGTATCGCCATGCACCAGCATGATATCCGGCCGGATTTCCGCAAGTACATCCCGCATTTTCTGCAAAAAGGCCGTGATGACATCGGTAAGATCCTGGCCGGTAACACACAACACAGACTCAAAGCGCTCATCCGCCTGCAGGGCCAGCACCAGTGGCGCCATCTTGATGGCTTCCGGGCGGGTTCCAAATACCGTTAATACTTTCAAATCAAGCTCCCGACTCAAGCTCTACCACTTGCCACTGCATTGATGGAAAAGTGATGATTTTTGATTGCCTGGCTCATCTTCCCCGGAGCCATTTTCCATAAGGACTGCCACGCAGACCTTAAAATCCCCAAACCAAGGGAATCAGACTGACCGCCACTACCCCCACGAGCAGCGACACCGGTAGACCAATTCGCACATAATCGTTAAAACGATAACGGCCCGGCCCATAAACCATCAAGTTAGTCTGGTAGCCCAAGGGCGTAATGAAAGAAGCCGAAGCGGCGAACATAACCGCGATAGCGAACGGTAGTACACTCACCCCCAGCTGCTCGGAGACCGCCATCGCTATAGGAAACATCAGCACGGCGGCGGCGTTATTGGTAATCACCTCCGTAAACACAGCCGTCAGCACATACACCATAGCCAGTGCCACCCAGGGCGTCAGCGGCCCCCACCCCAACAACAAACCCGCCACCCATTGAGCAGCACCTGTCTCGGTCATCGCGTTGCCCAAGGCAAAGGACGCCGCAATCACCACCAGCACTGGCAAATCGACACTACGCCTGGCACGGCTGGCCGTCAGGCAACCGCTTACAATCATCGCGCCGGCCGCGATAAACGCCGCCTCCAGAATCGACAACAATCCAGACGCACTCAACAGCACCATCACTGCCAGGATACCCAGCGCCCTGGGCGCCTTGCGAAAATCTGGTGGTGTCGAATCGTTCAATGCGCTCACCAGCAAGAAGTCTCGGCGGAACCTGTACTGCTCAACGAATTGATGGCTGGCCTCCAGTAACAGGGTATCTCCCATTCGGAAGGTAATGTCCCCGAGCTTGCCAGGCACCCGCTTACCCTCCCGGGATACGGATAGAATCACCGCATTGAAGCGCGTCCGAAAACGGCTATCGCGAATGGTCTTGTTCAGTGCCGGGAATTCCGGGCCCAGAACCACTTCCACCAGGCAGCGCTGATGATTTTCCATTTCCAGCTTGTGAACGCTGCCATTGGCGGGCTTCAAACCTTGAATACGCCGAAGCTCACTGGCGCACTCAGGCGCTCCTACGAAATACAGCTTATCGCCTGCCTGCAGTGTTCTATCGGGCTCAACAGCGGTAATCAACCGTCCATCCCGATCAATTTCCGTGAGGTAACCATAGGTCAGTGCCCGCAGACCTGCCTGGGCGATGGTTTTTCCCACCAATGGGCCAGGGCTCTCCACCTCTACCTCTACCCCATACTCACGAACTTGGTCCAACTCTTCGCTGAGCCCACCTCGGTCCGGCAACAGACGGTGACCAACCAACACCAGAAAAGCGCCACCAACCACCAAAAGCGGAACGCCCACCCAAGCCAACTCAAACAACCCAAGGTTAATACCCAGCCGGCTCTGGAGCATGCCATCCACCACCAGATTGGTACTGGTACCAATCAGGGTACAAGTGCCGCCAAGAATAGCCGCATAACTCAACGGCAGCAGAAGCTTAGAGGCGGGAATCCCCAGACGCTGGGCCCAGTCCTGAATGGCGGGAATAAACATGGCCACCACGGCCGTATTGTTCATAAAGCCACTCAACACGCCGGTTGGCGCAATCATGCGTAATTGCGCACCTCGCTGGGTTTTGGGGTGGCCCAGCAACAAGCGGGCAATCCACTGCACCGCTCCCGTCTCCTTCAAGCCAGCAGCCACCACATACAGGGTAGCGATGGTAATCACACCCGGGTTGGCAAATCCCGCTAATGCCTCTAACGGCCCAAGGATGCCGAACACCAGCAACAGGGCTAACGCAGACATTAACACGAGATCCGCCGATACCCGCGTAAGCGCCAACGTGCCAAGCACCCCCACTAGCACCATCAGCGTAAAAACAGCCTGCCATTCCATCCGTTCAACTACTCCATGCCGGGGTCAGCCCCCCAAGACATTTCGCGGCACCAAATGTCCGCGGCTCTTCCCCGTTATTTCCGATTGATTAGCTCTCTTTCTTGAAGATAAGCAATCAACGAGTCCACGCATTCGTCTACCGAATTCCGGGAGGTATCCAGACGGATTTCAGGGTGTGAGGGTACTTCGTAGGGCGAATCGATGCCGGTGAAATGCTTAATCTCGCCAGCACGGGCTTTCTTGTAAAGGCCTTTCGGATCCCGGGATTCGCAGGTTTCCAGCGGAGCATCCATGAACACCTCAATGAATTCTCCTGCCGGAAACAGCTTACGCACCATACGGCGATCACTGGTAAACGGAGAGATAAAAGCGCTCATCACAATCAAGCCTGCGTCCGCAAAGAGCTTGCACACCTCACCGACCCGGCGAATATTTTCCACCCGGTCGTCATCGGAAAAGCCCAGATCGCTGCACAGGCCATGGCGTACGTTGTCACCATCCAGCAAAAAGGTGTGGTAACCCCGCTCGTGCAAGGCGACGTCCAACGCATTGGCAATAGTGGATTTACCGCTGCCACTCAGCCCGGTAAACCAGAGCAGGCAAGGCTTCTGGTTCTTATTGGCGGAACGCTCGGCGCGGGTAACTTTATGATCGTGCCAGACTATGTTGCTCATACTGCTTTACAGCCCCATTCCGGATAATTCTCGCGGATAAACCGGTTCAGGTTCCGCTCGGCTTCAGTATATTCACGCTTGGGTGCCTCACCAGCCCCATCCAATGCCTGCGCCACCATACCTGCAGCCACTGTCACATTAGTAAGGCGATCAATCAGGATAAAAGCGCCGGTGCCCGGGTGCATCTGGTAATCTTCAACTACCACAGGCTCCGACAACTCCACATCGCACAGACCAATGGCGTTCAATTCCAGGCCGCTGGCTACGTTGGTATTGCGCTCCAAGGTATTTACATCTACCTCTTCCAACACCTTGTTCACAAAGCAGCCAGTCACTTTGGTGCCGATCTTGATGCCGTATTCGCGGCCAGGTACCAACGCCTTCTCATTCATCCAAACCACGTGGGCGGCAAACCGCTGGCCCATCTCCGGTTTCTGGTTGGCGTGGACCAACAGGTCGCCCCGGGAAATATCAATTTCGTCTTCCAGCGTAATGGTCACCGCATCACCAGGCCATGCCCGTGGAATCTCGCCCTCATAAGTGTGGATACCCTTCACCCGAGACGTCTTTCCAGACGGCAGCACCGCCAGCTCGTCACCCTTGTGCACCACACCACTGGCGACCGTGCCACAGTACCCACGAAAATCCAGGTTCGGACGGTTTACGAACTGCACCGGAAAGCGGAAATCTTCCACGTTCTGGTCTTTTCGCAGCTCGACCTGCTCCAGAATGGTCATCAGAGTCTCGCCGTGGTACCAGGGCGTGTGCTCACTGCGGTTCACCACGTTATCGCCATTCAGGGCAGAAATCGGCACATAGTAAACGTCTTGCAGCCCCAGTTGATCGGCCAGCTTCTGGTATTCGGCGCGGATCTCGTTAAAGCGCTCTTCGCTGAATTCCACCAGGTCCATCTTGTTAATAGCCACGACGACATGCTTCAGGCCCAGCAAGCTGACAATAAAGCTGTGACGGCGGGACTGGGTGAGCACGCCTTTACGGGCGTCGATCATCACCACGGCAAGATCACAGGTAGACGCCCCGGTGGCCATATTGCGGGTGTATTGCTCGTGGCCCGGGCAATCCGCAATAATGAACTTGCGCTTGTCGGTGCTGAAGTACCGGTACGCCACATCAATGGTAATGCCCTGCTCCCGCTCTGAAGCCAGGCCATCAACCAGCAGCGCCAAATCCAGAGCTTCGCCCGCATTGCCCTGACGCTCGTTATCCTTGTGTAACGCCGCCAGGTGGTCCTCAAAAATCAGCTTGGAATCGAACAACAAGCGACCAATCAGGGTGGACTTACCATCGTCCACACTTCCACAGGTTAGAAACCGGAGCAAATCCTTGTTTTCGTGTTGATCCAGGTACGCGAGGATGTCTTTCTCAATCAAAACCGATGCATGCGACATTAGAAATATCCCTCCCGCTTCTTCTGCTCCATGGATGCTGCACCATCGTGATCAATCACGCGGCCCTGGCGTTCCGACGTCGTGGTCAACAGCATTTCCTGAATAATGTCCGGTAAGGTGGCCGCCTCTGATTCCACCGCACCGGTCAACGGATAGCAGCCCAGGGTACGGAAACGCACCATCTTCATCATCGGCTGCTCACCCGGTTCCAGCGGCATGCGGTCGTCATCAACCATAATCAGTGTGCCATCACGCTCCACCACCGGGCGCTCCGCCGCATAGTACAGGGGCACGATGTCGATGTTCTCCAGATAGATGTACTGCCAGATATCCAGCTCGGTCCAGTTGGAGAGCGGGAACACGCGAATGCTTTCGCCCTTGTTCACCTTGCCGTTATAGAGGTTCCACAACTCCGGGCGCTGGTTTTTCGGATCCCAGCGGTGGAACTTGTCGCGGAAGGAATACACCCGCTCCTTGGCACGAGACTTCTCCTCATCCCGCCGGGCACCGCCAAAAGCAGCATCAAAACCGTACTTGTCCAGCGCCTGTTTGAGCGCCTGGGTTTTCATTACATCTGTGTGCTTGGCACTGCCATGGGTAAATGGCCCAATACCCTGCTCCACACCTTCCTGGTTGGTATGAACAATCAGCTTCATACCTAATTTCTCGGCCATTTTGTCCCGGAAGGTAATCATATCCCTGAACTTCCAGGTGGTATCCACATGCATCAGCGGGAAAGGCGGCTTGCCGGGGGCGAAGGCCTTCATGGCCAGGTGCAGCATCACAGCAGAGTCTTTGCCGATGGAATAGAGCATCACCGGGTTATCAAACTCGGCGGCCACTTCGCGAATGATATGAATCGATTCCGCCTCAAGCTGTTTGAGGTGGGTTTTCTTGGGGGGGGTTAGTGTCATTATTGCATCCGTACTCTGAATCAAGATTCTTGCGGGCTCTCGAAGGGCGAGCAGCCCTGCCTGGCGTTATCGCTTAACGCCAAAACTCGGCCATTAAGCCCATAAACTTTTCCAGCTGCCCTGCCGGCAGCTCATTAATGCCTGCGGCCGCCTTGCGCCCGCCACCGGTCGGAAACTGCCGGGCGACTTCATCAGCGCCTGTGCGGTTACCCAACGGTGCACGGATACTCACCAGGTAATGGCCACCTGGCTTCTCGGTCACAATGGCACAGGCTTTCTCAGGGTTCCGATTGGCCAACTCGTTGCCTAACACGCCGCTTACTCGCCGCGCCCAAGCCTCATCCGGTAGTTTTACAACAAGAGATGTTACCGTTTCGTTCAAAACGGGCGCAGCCAGACCTTTGGCCATATCCTCCGCATAACCCTCTCGCAGCTTCTGCCATTCAGCAGGCTCAGACGCGATCAGATCCAATGGGTCCTCAAACTTCACAAACGCCCGGTATAAATCCGCCGGGTGAAAGTGCAAGTCCTCCACCGTGGCGCCGTAGCCGTTGTAGTTAATGCACACGCCCAGATTTTTAAGGGCCTCGGCCTGCTCGGCACTCAAGCCCGCTTTGGCAGCCAGCGCTTCGCCCACCGCATTCAGGTTATCGCCGAACGCCGCCGCAATGGCCCAATGATGAAACCGGCCACCCAAATGCTGATCCACCAGCAAGCTGGTGCAGGTAGTGGGCTGGGTATCAATCAGAGCCGTAAACCCGGGGTGATCAGGCAGAGTGTCGCCGGGGAAATGATGGTCTACATAAAACACCGAGCAGCCCGCAGCCAGCAGGCCATCTACGGCTTCGCGGTTTTTATCGAGGCTGATATCCAGAATGTTTACCCGGGCTGGCGAATCAACCGGCACTTGCCGGGCCAGGGCAATATCGCGTTTTACACCAGTAATCCGGGTGGATTCGCCAGGATAAGCCAGGCGGAGCTGGATGAGCGCACAGATGCCATCTGCATCGCCATTGAATACGTCGTAGGTTTGCATAGTTTCTCTGATAGTGAATATATCGGCAGACGGGTGGGAGCTGACCCCGTTCGGGGGCAGCCCCCCTTTTCATCCGTCAGGTTTGAGGCATGCCAGCAGCCTCAGGCAACACTCTCACGCTTTGGGTGGGACTGGTCTCCAAGTCCCGCCAATAATCCCTGCACACTGATGTCTTCATCCAGTGCATCCCAGTGAATACCATGAACGCTCAGTTCAAAGTCTTCACGGTTTGTAACATCTGCATTCAACAGGCGAGGAAACCAAGCCAAGGGTGCGCCCACGGTACGCCCATCTGACAATAAAACCCAAAGGTTATCCTGATCAAACCAAACTTTTTCAGGCGAAATAGTCATGCCACGCATCCTCCAAAAACTTCTGCTTAGCCTGCACTAACTCTAACAATACCCGGATTGTGCGGGCTTCAAAACCGCCAGGCCCGCCTCAGCGCTCTTGAAAGTCTGAGGAGTGTACCAACTTCCGGCGCCGAGCTCTTCCTTTGCGCCTCAATCTCGCGGAGTACGGTTTCCACGGTGGAGAACTTCCCGGTTACCTGACTGATGTAGGTGGGGTACAGAATAAGCGCTGCCGCCACCAGTTCTTCCAAAGTTCGCGTTTGGGTGCGGCGGGTGCAGGGGTGGATATCCATTGTCAGCCCCCACCCGCTGTAAAACGGTTGCCCGTAGCAGGTAACTTTTACCCCCCTAACCAAGGCCTCAAAGCCGGTCAGCGAGGTGATCGTATGCACTTCGTCTACCTGGCTAAGCAAATGAGCCATATCCTGATCCAGTATTAACTCATCACACCAGCGTTCGCCCTGCTCTTCGGCACCCCCAGGCGTGCGCAAGCCAGCCACCACATCCGGGTGAGGCTTATAAACCACCCAGGCACCCGGGTTTTGCTCACGCACGGCTTTCAGCAGTTCCAGATTGGTTTTAACAACCGGTGACCCAAACTTGATAGAAGCATCACTTTCCACCTGCCCCGGCACCAGCAACACTCGCTCAGCGCCAGGGGGACGCTGCCAGTCTCTGGCCCCGGTGTTGTATTTGGTGGTGCCCGATGCATTCAGGCTATCAATCAAACCAGCAGCCCGCTCTAACAGGCCAGGCTCAAACCCGGCCCCCTCAAGCAGCTGCTCCAAGCGGGATGGCCGAGTAGCATCGTAATACATGCCTACATCATCCATCACCCAGGACTGGGGCTGAACCAAATCTGCACCAAGACCCACCGAGCGAATAAAGCCGTCTTCCACCCGAATTACCGGTTCCCGGGATTCCGTGAGCCCCCACACAACCCGTGCAGAACCCTCCGGTGCAGGTTGCTTACGTTCATCAATCAGATCACTGCCGGCAAGAAAACGCTTCAACGCCTTGCGCTTCCACAGAGGCACACGGGGCGAATAAAGCTGTTCGGGAAAGCGCTCACGCTGCTCTCGCTGCAAGGCCATCCAATCAAGAATGCGCTCCGGCTCACAGCGAAGACCGGTCTCTGGATCTACGTACCGCGGGTAACCCACCAGCGCGGCAAACACAAGTGTTTCCAGGCTTACCGGCTCACGAAATTCCGGTGCCGACAAAGCATCTACGGTTAATCCGCGGCCTGCGTAGAATGGCATGCCAAACACGTGCGTTTCCTTGCCCCACATCAGGGCTTCAAACCCCATTTGCGAGGTTACGCAGAACACCGCATCGGCGTGTTCCAGCAATGCCGGAGCATGAACATTGTCACCCAGCCACTCTACCCGCTCAGACTGAGCCTCATCGGATTGGCTGAAATACCCCAGCTTTCTGCCTGCTACCACATCCGGATGGGTTTTAAGCACAATGCGATGCCCCGGAAATCTTTCCAGAGCTGACTTCAGCATAGTGTCGAAGCTACTCGCATCAGCCTGGCCATACTTCACCGATGCATCACCAAAGGTTTGGTCGACCACCAGGACATAGGGCCTCAGGTGCTGGTAATTCCGCTCGCGGGCGTGGTTGTACTTGGAAACCCGCCCCGCGCGCCAACGGCGAATCAAATCACGAGCCCGAGCCTTTTCATCCAGACCAAGGGGCCGAGCCAGCAATGCATCCAGTCGGCAGGGTTGGCTGGCATCGTAGTAAATACCCTGGTCATCCCACACCAGCGACAGAGGCGGCTCGTTACCGGGTTCCACCGAGCGTAGAAAGCCATCCTCCAGGCGCACCACGGGCAAGCCAAGTTTCCTTGCCACTATCTCCGCCTTGAAAGCGGAAGGCTTTCGCCCCCAGGCAAGCATAGCGCTCGCCGGCTTGATGGAACGTCCAAGGCGGTACCGCACAACAGGACCTTCCGTAAACACGTCCAGGTTTTTGAGGGCGTACAGGGTTCGGGAGATTGTGAGGTAGGAGTGGTTATCCGGCACGCTGGTCTACTGTTTCGTGGCTCATAGAATGGTTGAGCAGCGCTTGTCTTTTCTCAGGCTGCGCGAGTAGCTCAAGCACCGCATCCGCCCAGGCCTTTTGTGAATTCATCGGCAGCAACAAGCCATTTTTGCCATGCTCCACCAAGCGCTTGTATACCGGCGAATCGGCATAGATACCCACTGCGCCAGCAGCGGTAATATCGAAGAACTTGGTGGGCGCGCGGGCGGCGTTGAAGGGAGTGTCCAGCAGCGGGGCCAGGCCAATGGTTCGGCCAGGGCGCTGGATAAAGGTTTTATAGGCCGGCCAGCTCATAGGGTGAACCACTTGCACCCCATGCAAGTGCGCAAAACGGTCCCGCACTTTGCGGTCGCCAATCACCTCAAAGCATACATCGCTACGGGCCGCCAACACCTGTTCCACCACCGGCATCAACCACTCCAATTCCCCCCTGTGCGAGGCAGAGCCGTGATAGAAAACGGTTTTCATCGGAGGGTCGGTAAACTCAGCCACCAAACCATGGGGATTTTCGGGTTCAAGAACGGAAGGATTCCAGCTGGCATACTTCTGCGCCAGCCAGGGCGACGACACCCAAAGCTCCGCGCCAATCTCCCTTAACCAGCGCTGATGCCGCCAGGCCAGGCGAAACAACTTGCGCTGGTAATGCCAGGGCATGCCCCGAAAGGCGCGCCAGTCAAACAGGTCGTCGTCCATAAAAAACACCACCCGCTGCGCTGGATGGCGTTTCAGCAACGCTTTCCAGGCAGGTGGCACATATCGCACAAAAATTACCGTGCCACCGGCAAGCTCTGCCGGCTCCGGTATGTCGGCAAAGGTATGAAACCGCACATCCTCGCCACTCCCGCGTAAAAACGGACGGATAAAGAAGTCTGTGGAGGGGTTTTCGGTTTGCTGAACGACGAAACTCCTGATGCTAGCGACGCCTGAACTCATAGCGCCGCTCCAACATCCTGATTACGCAAAATGCGGGAAATGAGAACTCCTGGATTATCGACCCGATAATAAATTGAGTGGCTCTGATAAACACTGAATCTGTAACCTGGCTTAATGTGATCAATAGCAGGATACAGATCTGGCTGCAGTGCTATTTGCTCGAAGCGCTTTTCCAAGCCATTGGCATAAGCGTCCGCTTGCATCAGGCCAAAATTCAGCAAACCAAAGACATAGATAGATTCAAAATCTTCATCAGCTTTCTTACTCAGCCGGTAGTTTGCCATCTGCTTTCAGCCTCTCCCTGGCCGCCTGGCGAATTTCCTGCGGTGAGCGATTGCTGATGCCACTTCGCTCACCCTCCTCAAGTGCTGCCAGGAGTTGCTCAATTCCCGCATTACGAGCCTGATCCTGCCGGATCAAATCGCGGAAATACTCACTGTCGTTGGTGAACCCACCACTCGCAATTCGGGACTTTACCCAGTCACCTTGTTGGTCAGTCAGCGTAATCGTCTTGCGTATGGTCGCCATAACCTCACCGTGCATCAAAGTTCATACGATTGATGCAGAATAGCACAATCACTCAAAACCCGGCGCATCCCGAAACAACAACCCATTACCATCCTTCTCAGACACCCGAGGCGCTTCACCCTTCAGCGGCCAGTCAATAGCCAGATCCGGATCATCCCAGCGGATGGAGTACTCATCCCCTGGCGCGTAGTAATCCGTGCACTTGTACTGAAACTCCGCTTCATCACTCGTCACGTAAAAGGCATGGGCAAAGCCCGGCGGCACCCAAAGCATCTGCTTGTTGTCTTCGCTGAGCATGGCGCCCACCCACTGGCCAAATGTAGGCGAGCTTTTGCGCATATCCACGGCCACATCAAACACCTCACCGCGGGTAACCCGCACCAGCTTGCCCTGGGGCTGGTTCAGCTGGTAGTGGAGGCCACGCAGGATGCCTTTGGCAGATTTGCTGTGGTTGTCCTGCACGAAGGTGTACTTGCCGCAGTGTTCTTCAAATTCGCTCTGGCGGAAGGTTTCCAGGAAGAAGCCGCGGTCATCGCCGAATACATTGGGGGTTAACAGAACGACATCAGGAATGCTCAGGGCCTGGTAGTTCATTGGTATTTCGTACTCCTTAACTGTTGGTGGGGTCTGACCCTACGATTCAAAATCTTAATGTTGAGCGGCCGGATTGACGGTAGCGATCACGATAAGGCACAGACGGAACGGTAAAGCCCCCGTTATAGCTCGCCTGATTACCCGCTTTGTCGGTCAGTTCCAGCCGGTATTCATATCTGCGACCCGGCACCAGGCCGGTCAGCGGAATTTCATGGCTGGCCGCTGCCGGCAGGGAAAGCTGACGCTCAGCTTCGTAGCCTTTTGTGCTCACCGAGAGATCCACACTAACCGGTTCGTTGGTTGCCCACTGCAACTGCACCGACGGCAATCCGCGCTGTGGGAATGCTGCCACAGGGGGCCGCGTGAACCAAGGTGCCTGCCGGTCGTTTCTGATTGCGAAAGTCTCGAAATCGGTACCCACGCCACCAGTGATGCGCACCTCGCCATTCGCCTGGCCATCCACATCGTTTGGCCCACCGTCTTGAATCAATAGCCGCAGGCAATTTGCACCTTTAGTCAAACCCGACTGCCACTCAGACTGGGGCAGTTGCGCGCACTCTACGCCCGTAGACACCGCAGAAAAAATACGGTTATTCATGGTCTGCCGGAAACTTTGCCAGCCCCTGTCGGAATGATAAATGCGCAGCCTCCCGCTCGTGCTGACCGGCTCACGCAGCGGAATCATGATCTGCGCAGAGTCACCGGCGTGTACCAGATCATGTACCGACACATCAATCACATCCTCATAGCGCCAGTAACCATCCAGCACATAGCGGCCAGGCTGAGCATCTTCCCCGCCAAAACGCACCAGCTCATGCCAGCGAACAACGGGAGTCAACCGGTTAGCCGCTACCGCGACAGCCGCGGGCCGTAACCGCAAACCCTCACTGGCTTGCAATTCGCCCAGGCCCGGCACATAAACCCTGCCGCCCTCGGGAGACAGGTCCAACGCATCCGGCATACCATTGCCATTGGCATCTTCGCCTGCGGAGTCACCCTCAATCAGCCTCAGAGGAAGCTCGTAGGAAGCCGAACGAGCCGAAGCACCATCGTCCGTAACCGTTACCCGAACAAAGTAAACACCGGCAACCAATCCCGCCGGATCAAACACAAACGCCCCTGCATTCGATCCCCCCACCGGAACCAACCGGTTATCCGTCAGACTCCAGTCAAGCTGATGCGATTGCCCGAAATCCGGATCCCTAACCTCAACGAGCACACTGACAACCCCATCCTTCAAGGTCGGAAGCGCAACCTGCAGACCATTCTGCATCACAGACAAGCTCGCCACCGGAACCTGGTTGATTTCCGTCACGGGCTCCTCATCATCAGCTGGCGCACTCAATGGGTCAGTGCCAGCCAGATACTCATCCAGATTCGAGACCCCGTCGCCATCTGCATCCAGCAAGGCATCGGAACTGTCCGCAGGGTCCAGGCCATGGGCCAGCTCAAAGGCGTCTGGCATTCCATCACCATCAGCATCCGCTTCTTCGCCAGTATCAGAACCTTCCGGTGCATAGGTTGCCTTATTACCAGCCGGGTCTGTTGCCTCAACTTCCCAGGCATAATCCATAGCCGCATCCAGGCCAGCAATCCGCACGCTGTGCAGGCGGTTATAACCCACCACACTGACAGAGTACTTCAGATCGCCGCCCTTTGCGCCGTAACGAACCGTTGCGGTAGCCAGCTCATCGGTTGCGAATTCCAGGTCCAGAACACCGGTGGCAGGCTGATAATCAACCACAGACGAAATCACCGGCGCCAGCGTATCTGCATTTGCAGCGGCTGAGAAACTGCCGGTGTGGCGGGTTTCATTGCCAGCAACATCCGTCAGAATCAGCACGTACTCATAACTCAGCCCCGGTTGTAGCCCTGCCAGAACCAACTGATGTTCAAGCTCGGCATCCACCTCTGAAGCCACCCTGTCCAGAGCCCCTGCGACGCCATAACGCAACTCGGCACTGGCCGGCTCATCGCTGATCCATTCCACAACTACCCGGCTGCTGTCAGCCCAGACAAACTCCGGTGCCAGCTGGAATGCCGGCGCAACGGTGTCTGGCGCCTCCGTTGTTTTAGCGACAGCCGTTGCGGCACTGGCCGTTTCAACGCCCAACGCCCTGGCCAGCTGAACCGCACCCGATTGCCAGAAATCCTCTGCCACTATCGCTGCGCTCTCATGGCGAGACACATTGCCAGAGCTGTCCTTGGCTTCTACCACGTAGGAATAACTCTCTCCTGCAGCCAAACCTGTGACAGTGACCGTATGGCGGTTGGATTTCTTGCCATTCGCCTTGGACTTCACATCACCATTGCCCGACGTAACAACCACAGCCGCATCAGCTGGCTCATCGGTTTCCCAGGCCAACGTGATTGTCTCGTCTGTGGCACCCACCACTTCCGGCTGCTTCTTGAAATGCGGCTTGGCAGAATCCGGCAAACTTCGCGTTGTGAAGTTCACTTCATCCGTAACCACCCGGTTGCCATGCTGGTCTACCGACACCGCACGCAGATAGTACAGCGTGTCTCTATCTAGATTAGTCAGCTGCACCACATGCTTATTCTTGAGTTTGGATTCACTGGCCAGTTCGCCCAGCTGACCACTGGTAATACCGAACTCCACCGTGCTATCGGCGGGTTCATCAGTACGCCAGTGAACTACAGCCGACTGGTGAGTAATGCCCACAATTTTCAGTGCTTCTGTCACCAAAGGTGGCTGAGTATCGGCTAGCTCCTGAGTACGGAACGAATCCTCTCCACTCAAAGCCGGGCCATTACCAACGGCATCCGTGGCTGAAACCGTATAGGTATACTGCGTGGCCGCTACCAGGCCCGTTACCGTCACTGCATGCTCAGTATCTAGAGTTTCATCCCGAACCACCCGATATTCCGTGCCATCGTTCAGAGAAATTGCGCTAACGGAAGGCTCATCGGTTTGCCATTCCACCGTTACCGAATCGGCGCTGATATTGGTAATCACCGGCCCGCTCACGTAAACCGGTGCTGAAGTATCTGGCGCCTGCAGCGTTTGGAAGCCAACCTGCCCCGAAACCGGGCCATTTCCCGCCGCATCCACAGAGGACACCTGCGCCGCGTACACCGTTTCTGGCTGAAGGCCAGTCACCTCAACCCGGTGCTGATTACGCAAGCCGTCGATATTAACAGCCTGTTGCACACCATCAGCGACGCTGTAACCCAGTGCCGTCGTGGCCGGCTCGTTGGTGCGCCACTCCACCACCGCCCTGTCGTGGGCAACAAAACTGACCACCGGCCCCTCTAGAATCACTGGCACCTGAATGTCTGGCGTGGCCTGGGTGGTGAACGACGTGGAGCCGGAAACCGGGCCATTACCGTCTTTGTCGGAAGAAGCAACCGTTGCGCTGTATAGCTGGCTAGCAGACAACCCAGAAACCGCCACTGAATGGGACATGCGGAAGCCAGGTACCCGATGGGCAACACCATTCACGGTGACAACCGACGAAGCAGGTTCATCGGTTTGCCACTGAATCACCGCGCCCGTATCTGTAATATCCGTAGCCCGCGGCGCCGAGGTGATCACCGGAGCGATTACATCGTTGTAAGGCAGAATGATGGACTGCTCCAGGTTGGTTTGCAGGTTCATCTCCGAGATGACCGTTTGAGCGAAGCCGCTGCCGGTTGGGGGGGTGATGGTTTGGGCGTCGAGGCCGGCTAGAACCACCAAGGAGTAGTACCCGTTCGCATCGGATTGCACACTCGTTACAACTTTCCGGAACTGATATTGCCCCAGAGCAGCCTGGTCAGACCAAGACTCATCGGCCCGAATGGTCACGCCAGCCACCGGCACTCCATTCTGGTCCGTGGTCTGGCCCGTGAGCTTTATAAACGGAAGCTGAATGTCATTAACTGTGGCTCCGTCGACGCTTACATTCACCGCCGCCGGCCACAGCACAAAGTAATCCGGGCGCTGAGCGTCCGCCGCCGCCCCGTACCCTGACCCGGCATCAATCTCATAAACACCGGGCGCCAGCGGCAATTCATAGTAACCAGTTTCATCCGATACCACCGTGCCCACCGCCGTGCCACTGGCTTGTTCATTAACCGTCAGCTCGATACCGCCAATCGAATTACCGTTACCATCCAACACACGCCCACTCAAAACCTGCTTGCTCGGTAGAGAGAAATCGCGCTCCTGGCTGTGCGTCAGCGACAAGCCACTCTCGACCTTCTGCGCCAGCTCTGATCCCTCTGGTGGAATAAACGACAAGCTTTCCAGGCCCGCAAGAACCACCAAGGAGTAGTACCCGTTCGCATCGGATTGCACACTCGTTACAACTTTCCGGAACTGATATTGCCCCAGAGCAGCCTGGTCAGACCAAGACTCATCGGCCCGAATGGTCACGCCAGCCACCGGCACTCCATTCTGGTCCGTGGTCTGGCCCGTGAGCTTTATAAACGGAAGCTGAATGTCATTAACTGTGGCTCCGTCGACGCTTACATTCACCGCCGCCGGCCACAGCACAAAGTAATCCGGGCGCTGAGCGTCCGCCGCCGCCCCGTACCCTGACCCGGCATCAATCTCATAAACACCGGGCGCCAGCGGCAATTCATAGTAACCAGTTTCATCCGATACCACCGTGCCCACCGCCGTGCCACTGGCTTGTTCATTAACCGTCAGCTCGATACCGCCAATCGAATTACCGTTACCATCCAACACACGCCCACTCAAAACCTGCTTGCTCGGTAGAGAGAAATCGCGCTCCTGGCTGTGCGTCAGCGACAAGCCACTCTCGACCTTCTGCGCCAGCTCTGATCCCTCTGGTGGAATAAACGACAAGCTTTCCAGGCCCGCAAGAACCACCAAGGAGTAGTACCCGTTCGCATCGGATTGCACACTCGTTACAACTTTCCGGAACTGATATTGCCCCAGAGCAGCCTGGTCAGACCAAGACTCATCGGCCCGAATGGTCACGCCAGCCACCGGCACTCCATTCTGGTCCGTGGTCTGGCCCGTGAGCTTTATAAACGGAAGCTGAATGTCATTAACTGTGGCTCCGTCGACGCTTACATTCACCGCCGCCGGCCACAGCACAAAGTAATCCGGGCGCTGAGCGTCCGCCGCCGCCCCGTACCCTGACCCGGCATCAATCTCATAAACACCGGGCGCCAGCGGCAATTCATAGTAACCAGTTTCATCCGATACCACCGTGCCCACCGCCGTGCCACTGGCTTGTTCATTAACTGTCAGCTGAATGCCACTGACCGGCTCCCCATTACCATCAAACACCGTCCCACTCAGAATCGACGCATTCTCAACCAACACCACATTCCGCTGAGAAACGCCATCACCCACATCCACATTAGAAATCAGCGTGTTACCAAATCCAGACTCCACAGAAGGCGCAACCACCAGATCGTATAAACCCGGCTCCAGAGCCTCCAGGGCATACTGGCCGTTGCTGTCCGTAACCGCCGTGGCCGCAGGGCCTGTGGCCTCCGGTTCAGTTGCACCATCGCCCGATTCAGGCTGCTCCGTAGTGCTGCCATCGCCCGCCATCACCAGATAAAGCGATACCTCTGCACCGGCCAGGGGCGTACCACCCCCATAAACCGTGCCATTCAGGCTACCTGCCTGGGCGGAAGAGGCAAAAACCAGCAGACCCAACCATAGAATTAACGAGGAATAGAATGTTTTTACTGAGCGCATTGCGGCCCCCTGGGTATGTCGGATTGCCGGACGGTATCGGCTATCGAATTCTGAAGTTGTACTTTGAGTTGTACCGCGGTGTTTGGCGGCTCGGCGCGATTTGCGAGAACATCTGCCGCAGGAACAAACCCATTTTCAAGAGCAACGGAAAGCCAGGCGTGGCCAACAGCTAGATCTACCTCTGTACCCCGGCCATTCAAATGCATAGAGCCCAAAAACAGCTGTGCCTCCGGGTGGTTCAACTTCGCTGCACGCTCAAACCAATGGAAAGCTTCGGAATAATTTTTGCCACTCACCTGCCCTTGGTAGGCGAGTAGGCCCAGCTCAAACATTGCCCGCGGATAGTTCTGCTCAGCTGCTTTCATCAGCCAACGCATGCCTGTAGAACTGTCCTTAACCACCCCATAACCACGGGCGAACATCGTTCCAAGGTAATACTGGGCGACAGGCTCTCCAACCACGGCCAGCTCAGAAAACTCCCGGTAGGCAGCATCCCAGGCATTCCTCTCCACCGCCAAAACACCTACACATAGTGACGATAGAGACTCCCTAGCTGGAGGCTCTTTTACGTTTTCAATATTCGACGAAGATTCCTGGCCGGGGAAAAGCCAAAGAACAGAAGCAAGAGCGGCGATAAAAATGATGACAAGAACAACAAGCGGTTTCTTCATCCTGAAGCCAACAATCCCGAAACAAATGGATGCGATAGGTAGGAAGGTAGTGTATCGCCCAAAGCGGCACAAGTGATTAAAACAGTATTACCAAAACAACTTACAAAAAAACAACATTGGGGTCATACCCCAAAATCAGCGGAGCGAGAAATCTTCGTGGATCAGTGTGAGGTTCGGGTTATAGGCCGGATCGTGCATCAAGACCTGACCCCAGCGTTGTTTCATATAGGCGGCCTCACGATTGGCACGGTCGCGCTTCTCCGGAGTGTCATCGGCGCCTCGACTGACGGATTCGTGGTGGTAGGCTTCTGCAAACGGTGTCCACACGTTTCGGTAACCGGCTTCTCGGACTTTTAAACAGAAATCCACATCGTTGAAGGCCACAGCAAGATTTGCTTCCTCGAGGCCGCCCACCTCTTCAAACACCGATTTCCGAACCAACAAACAGGCGCCCGTTACCGCAGAAAGATTCTGCACCAGTTTCAGGCGATACTCATACCCTTCCGCGTCACGTTGCAGGTACTTATGAGAGTGCCCTGCCACCCCGCCAATACCAAGAATCACGCCGCCGTGCTGGATGGTTTCGTTAGGGTAATACAGCTTGGCCCCAACGCAGCCTACCTCCGGGCGCAGAACATGGCCTACCATTTCATCCAGCCAATCACCATTGATAGGCTCAATATCGTTGTTAATCAGCCCGATAACTTCCCCCCGAGCTTCTGTCACACCAAAATTGTTGATTGCTGAATAATTGAAGGGAAAATCCCAGCGCAACACCCTCACCCGAGAATCCCGCTCAGTCACATTGCCCATGTACTCCAGAGTGCGTGCACAATCGGACTGATTATCAAGAATCAGCACCTCGAAGTTCGGATAAGTAGAGCGCTGAAGAATGGCATCGACACAAGGTTCAAGAATCTCGACTCCGTTACGCGTCGGGATCAACAGACTCACCAAAGGCGGCTTCGACGGAACAGGATACTTCTGCCGAACCCCACCCAGTACTTTGATGACCTCAACACCCTGCCTGCCAGCCTCGGCCCGGGACCACTGTTCATGGGCCAGCGTGCTGTCAGCTTCCGCGGCTTCAAGCTCGTGGGTGTCAGCCCGGCGACCATGAAACAGCACACGGGGAACATGATGCACCGACAGCCCTGCACCAATACCAAGCTGCAACATCACACCATAACGCCACCCGTGCAAGCCGGCGCCGAAACGGTGAACGCCTCTACGAATCGCCTCTGGCTTCAGCCACAACGCCTTGCCTGTATAGTTTCGGGATAACAACAAATCCGGGTTCCAGTCTGGCCGAAAACTCGGCCCAAAGCGGCCGCCATTCTCATCCAGACAATCCTCATCACAATAGAGCAACGGCAGTTCTGGCTGTTTTCCCGCCTGAGTTGCGACCCACCAAAAGGCATCAGGTGATAAGGCGTCTCCCGGCTCCATCACTACCAGCCAATCTGCTTCGCTGCGCCAAACCTCCTGCTCAACCTGCTCGGTAAGTGGCCTGGAACATAGCTCCAGGGAAAGACGATCGTCCGCCGCCACAATCCCCTCAAACCATGCACATTCCGATTCCGACAGCGCAGCAGAAACCACCATCTTCAAGCACCAGTCCCCCCACACCTGATGTTCAACCGCTGCGACTGACCGACTAACCATTGAGCGATCCGGGGAGTCAACCGCCAACAGCACCTCAAAACGATACCCTACCGGGGCCGGCCGTTGCCCAATATCAGTGGCAGTCAAAGCCGGATTTCTAGCCAGCCATTCCGGATAGCTCCAGGCCATCGACATGCGGGCAAACGTTTCCTCGTAATACTTGGCGGCCAATGCCAGCCAATCCGTGCCAGCCGCCGATGCCTCTTTACGAATGCCTGGCAAGACATCTTCAAACCGGGTTTCTTGCCAATGGTAATGCATATTCACCAAACGCCTGGCCAGGCGATCCAGGGCCATTCTGGTGGTAACACGAGCAAAGCGAAGATGTTCGAAAGTAAATTGCCCGGCACTTTCCATAGGGTCTATGCGAATAGACTTAACCCTGTTCGGCACCCTGCATAAACGCTTGGTAAGCCGCCCCGCTTTTAAAGGAAGATAAAAACTACCTGCATCGCTAAAGCCGTCGCCAGTATTGAAGTAAACCCTTAAGCCTGCCAGAGGTTGATCGTGACGAAGCACCACCTCAAGCATATACCAGCCCGGAGCCGGTAAATCGTAGCGCCAGCCGAACTGCGGATCCGCCCCTGTAGAGCACCAATCGTAGTCGTCATTAGCTGAAGGCTCTAGCTGCTGCCTGACCTCAAGACACTCAGCCGGCTTACGAACCAGTGGCGTCAACTCCAGCAGCCGATGCAACCAACGCCGCACAAAAAAAGGAAGGAAACGAGTCATCTGGGCCTTAATCAGTGCTCAAGAAGCGATGTATCAAACATATTGATGGCTGGCTTCAACAAATATTGGAACAACGTGCGGGAGCCAGTTTTAATCACAACCTCAACCGGCATACCGGGCACCAGCTGAAAATCGCCCAGTTGTTGCTCCAGAGAATCGGCGTCTGCAACCAGCTTGCCGATATAATACGACGTGCCATCCTCTTCATTGACAAAACTGTCGGCCGAGAGCTCCACAAGCTTACCCTGCACAATCGGAATATTCGCCGTATTGAAACCCGGAAAGCGAAGATCGGCCAACATGCCTACTGCAACCGAATCGATGTCTGATGGTGCAATCCGAGCTTCAACCACAAGCTCCGCCCCCTGGGGCACCACCTCCATGAGCACATCTCCTGGGCGAATCACTCCGCCAATGGTATGCACCGCCAGTCCCATCACCATACCGTCCACAGGCGCCCGGATATCCGCCTTGCGAATCCGGTCCTCCACCACATACAAACGCTCTTCAAAGTCATAGATCTCGGATTTAATACGGGACAACTCATTGGCCGCCTCGGTTCTTGCATTGCGCTCAATCTGAATAATCTTCAGCCCGGCCTCGGTTACCCGCACATTCGTACTGGCAATCTCCGATTTATGCTCAGCAATCTCGCCCTGATACTCATCCCGCTGGCGTTGCAATTCCCGAATACGCAAGTTGTTGGACAAGCCCTTCGAGAACAGTGCGTCGTACTGGGCAATTTCTTCGTTGTAGGACGTAACCATGCGGTTCTTGGCATCAATCATTTCCTGCAGCCCGCCGGCTTGCAGCTTCAGCTGCTCAATCTGTTGCTCCAACACCTCAACCTCGCCCAAGCGGGCCTCTCGCCGGGCCAGAAAATGCTCCAGCGACGCCTCACGGGCCTCTACACCTCGCTCATCCGTGGCCAGCACCTCAGGGAAATCCGGCAGATCCGCACCGGTTAACTCTGCCAAAAAGCGGGCTTCCTCCGCCTTCGCCGCCAACAGCTGGCCAGTCAGAATCTGCCGCTCGGCCCGGGCCTGGGTATCATCCAGGCGCATCAGCAAATCACCTTGGGTAACCGCCTGGCCTTCCTGCACCAGAATGTTTTCAACAATACCGCCTTCGTAGTGCTGAACCTGCTTGCGGTTGCCCTCAACTTTCACAATACCCTGGGCCAGGGCCGCGCTGTCCAACGGCGCAAAGGCAGACCACACACCAAAAACCAGAAACACCAGCGCCACAATCAGCGAACCCGCCAATAACACCTTGCGATCGCCAGAATCCCCCACATTGCCCACAGCACCGGGCAAAGCATTACTCAAAGACGGGCCTGCCATCACGATGGCGCTCCCGAGGACGGCGGCCGGGACACCTTACGCACCGGAACCGGCGCCGGCCGTGCCGCTTGATTCATGGCCGACAGAACCTTGGCTCGTTCATCAAAATCACGAACCTGGCCCTCAACCAAAACCATAATCTTGTCTACACCATTCACCAGCGACATCCGGTGAGTAATCACCAGCACCGCCGTACCCCGCCGTTTAAGATCAGCTACCGCGCGAGCCAGGTCTTTCTCACCGGCATCGTCCAGGTTCGAGTTGGGTTCATCCAGAACCACCAGTTTCGGAAAACGATAAATCGCCCGGGCCAGGGCAATTCGCTGGCGCTGCCCCCCAGAGAGCACTCCGCCACTCTGACCAATCACCGTGTCATAGCCTTGAGGTAAACGCAGAATAAGCTCATGAACACCAGCCAGCCTCGCCGCCTCAACCACCGCTTCAGCGTCCACGTCCCCAAACCTGGCAATATTGTCTTTTACTGAGCCATCAAACAGCTCTACATCCTGAGGTACGTAGCCCACAAACGGCCCTAACTGCTCGCGATCCCAATGATTAATATCCGCACCATCCAACCGAACCACGCCTTTGGCAGCCGGCCATGTACCTAAAGCCGCCCTGGCAAGACTGGACTTACCAGAAGCGCTGGGCCCAATCACCGCTACCACCTCACCGGGATTTACGCTAAAGGACAAACCTTTCAAAACCGGTTCCTCAGCCCCTGGTGGCACCACAAACACGTGCTCAAAAGACAGCTTGCCAACCGGCTCCGGCAACTGCATGCGAGGGGGTGTTTCCGGTACCTCATTAAGCAATGCGGTTATTCGCTGATACTGTGAACGTGCCGCACTGAACCCACGCCAGGCGCCAATCAACTGATCGATAGGTGCCAGTGCCCGGCCCAACAGAATAGAGCCAGCAATCATCACACCCGGGGAAATCTCCTGCTCTAAAACCAAATATCCACCGAGACCCAGAATCAAAGACTGCACCAACATACGGATATTGCGGGATGTACTGGTAAAGCCAGCAGACCGCTTACTGGCCTGAGCCTGAAGGGCTTGAACCTCGTCATGCATGGGTTGCCATTTGCCGCGCACATTGGCTTGCATACCCATAGCGTGCACCGCCTCAGCATTCTGAAAATTGCGCGTTAACAGCTGGTTTACTGCCACGGATTTTTTGCTGGCTTCCTGCAGCATGGGATTGGTGAAATATTCATTGGTGAACGCCAGCGCCAGCAAAATCAGAGCCGCAGCTACGCCCACCCAACCGTAAAGCGGGTGGAACATGAACATAATCGCCAGGTACACCGGCAACCAGGGGAAATCCAGAAAGGCAAACAGGCCATTGCCCGTTACAAAGTTCTTCAGGCCGAACAAATCCTGCAGGCCCTGGGCACCGCTATTGGGCGCCCCCCGCAGTTTGTTCACAAAACCGGCGTTGAACAGCCGGGAAGCCAGCAGCCCGTCTATGCGCTCGCCCAGGTGAATCAACACCCGGGAGCGCACCCACTCAAGACCACCCATAGACACAAGAAGAAAGACCATTATCAGTGTCAGCACCAACAAGGTGTTGTAACTACCACTGGTAATAACCCTGTCGTACACCTGCAACATGTAAATGGCAGGCACAATCATCAGCAAGTTAATGCAAAAACTGAACACCACCACAAACCAGAACGAGCGCTTGCACAACGCAAACACTTCGCGGAACAGGTTTACCTGGTTATTGTCTTGCATAAAAGCCCAAAGGAGGAACAGAAAAAAGCGACCCCGGCATGATAACCGGGGTCGCTGTTAATGCAACCCGAAGGTTGTTAAGGGGTGTTACACAAGTGCGACTTCATCGGACTTAACACCATTTATCAGGATGTCGTAGCCAGTGTCAGTCTGGTCGATATCCACCACCGACGTTTCGCCAGAATAGTTATCAACCGTGAACTCGAAGTGCTCGGTGTTAGCAACGAAGTCCTTCTCAAACATGGCCAAGTCTTCAACGGCGACACCAGCTCGGTAGTCTGATGGCACATCCACCAACTCACCTGCAGCATCAGTACCAGACGGCAAGACTTCAAGAGAGTAATTACCTGCATTGCCATAGTCACTCTCTACTGCAATGTAGGCAGTTCCGGATTGATACGGAGTAAAGACGACGTGTTGGCCCACCTCATCCCATTCGGTATACCACTCACCCGAGAAATCACCAAACTCATTGGTAATACCCGATACCCGTGGCTGCGCGCCTTCTCCCTGAGAGTAATCCTCAAGCCCACGAATGATGTAGGTCTGGCCAGCTTCCACGCTGACAGCAAAAGTATCCACATCATCAGCCGTTTCAAATGCCGACCTTATGCCATTACCGACTGTAAGCGCCGTAGAGGCATCCGCAGGAGTACCACCTACAGAATCCAGCCCGATCTCAGAGGCAAGGTCAATCCGGTAGATGTCGCCAAAATTCAGGCTGCTAATGGTAACAACCGTACCGTCAACCGCAACCGAAAGCTGGGGAGCAGCCTGGCCGCCATCCCATTGTTCAAATTTGAACAATGCAAGATCGTCACCGCCGGCACCATCCATCAAATCATTGTCGGATCCACCAACAAGAATATTAGATCCATCGTGGCCAACAATGATGTCATCTCCCCAACCACCTTCAACATAGATGCTGCTCGCAGGGCTCAAATCCAGCTCGGCATAATCCTGCAGAAGAATCGTATCATTGCGGTCTGTACCGATAATGCTTGCCGTACCATCACCGTTATCAATCACATCCGGCTGATAATCATCTTGCATTACCGAAACGCCGGACAGGGGATCGACCTCGAAATGAGCAAAGCCTACCGGACCATCAAAGGAAATGCTTTCTATGTTGATCAGCGTATCGATGCCGGAATCGCCGTCTCCAAACCAAAGATCGGTAACGGTTGCGGTGTAATTCTCATCGAAAGTGACACTGAACATATCCGTGTTTTCGACATAAATCGTGTAATCACCAGCAGCATTCTCACGCACACCGGCTTGCCATCGGCCATCGCCAGTGAACTGAGAATAGGCTGATTCATCGTAATTTATGTAGGTAACGGTATCGTGACCGTCGCCACCGTCCATGGTGTCGTCGCCATCGGCATAATTCGTATGGAACGTATTAGACCCGGCATGGCCCACCATCGTGTCATTGCCTTCACTGGCAGCAAAATCAATGGTGCTCATGTCATTCGAAGCATCCAGCTCCGCAAAATCCGACGCGGCAATTACATCATCCTGGGTACTGCCATAGATGACGCCACTGCCGTCACCCGTGTTCCAGCTCTCAGCATACGGCTCGTCTTTGATCTCACCGTTAACCTGATAACCACCGGCACCATCAGAGCTAATGTATAGGGAGCCCACTGGTGTGGAGATATTGATTTCGTTGATGTTTGCGAGAGTGTCATTGCCCTCGTCTCCATCTGCAGCAAGAAGATCATTAACGAACCCATTGCCATTGGCATCCAGCGACACGTGGTACAGATCAACATCGTCAACGAAAACCGTGAGCGTTCCGTCACCATTATCCCGAGTGGCAAAGGTAGTGAAGGAATAACTCAGGCCGGTTTGATCCCAGTAATCCCAGCCATCTGTGTAGTAATTGGCCGTATTGTAGCCACCCACCCCGTCGATAATATCGTCACCGGCCCCACCTTCAATCCAGTTAGTGCCGCCGTGCCCGGTTATAGTGTCGTTACCGTCACCCGCAATAATATCGATTGAGCTGTCTGCACTAACGGTGATCTCATCGGCAAAATCCGCGACGTTGATTACATCGTCGTTTTGCGTGCCAATAACCTCGCCGTTGAACTCGTCATCTCGCTCCGCATAGACATAATTTCTGATGAAACCCCATACGTCGTAACCCCACTCCTCGTTGTAGCTGATACTGAGAGAGTCCATACCGCTGGGGTTACCCAGGTTCACCGTATCGACATTGATCAAGGTGTCCCGACCAAAGTCACCGTCCTCATCCCAAAGATCTTCGATATAGCCCGGTTGACCATTGATACCCGTCAAGCTCAGGTTATAAAGATCTTGGTCATTTACGAAGACCGTTATTGAGCCATCTTCCTCAAAACGGTAATCGAATGAGTAGATGCCCTCCGGGCTATCCCAGAACTGATCATAAGCGGACAAATCCGGAGCATGATATGAGGCGTAGCTCCACTCACCAAGACTACCGTCCATGATGTCGTTGCCGGCGCTGCCCTCAAAGAAAGTCGTGCCGGAGCCGCCAATGAGTGTGTCGTTACCGCCACCGCCCCACATATCGACGTAATCACCCGGCATGAAACCATTTTCTTCAGAGGCCTCGAGCACATCATCACCAACGGTACCGCGAATCTGGCCCCACTCGGGGTTATATTCCGGTGTATTGGTACCTGACACTCGATAGCCGTTGCTGTCACGCTGGATTAACAGATAATCCACCGTTCCCTCAATTTCGATTTCCTCGATTCCCACGAGCGTATCAGTGCCCAAGCTCTCTGAACCCGGGCGCAGATCCGTTACGGTACCGGTGCCATCGGCATTCAATTCAACCGTCAGAACATCTGTGCCGTTCTTGGTGACCGTCAGGGTGCCATCGCTGTTATCCCGGTAGCCCAGGAACGCGCTGTAGTCGTTAAAGTCGAACAGGCTGTATTCGGCCTTATCGAAGCCATCACGGCCATCAATAAAGTCGTCTCCCCGGCCACCCTCAAAACCGCTGTCTCCGGCATGGCCATATAGCGTATCGTTGCCATTACCACCGCTGATATCAATCCAGTCCTCAAAGCCGAAATCGGCAAACTCTGGAACGGTCTCTACATCAATGGTGTCATCGCCAACGGTACCCTCAATTTCGCCTTCCCGGCCCCAGTAATCCTCTTCAACCTCAACAAAGGTTTGGTAGGGCGACTTGTAATAGTACTCACCGGCTTCGTGATCATAGGTAATGCCGAACTCACCGTGATCGTTCAGGACAAACACCACGTCTACATTGACGAGAGTATCACGGCCCTCATCGCGACCATCGGCAACGGAGAGATCCTCCACCCAGTTAAAGTCATTATTGGTGAGGTTCAACCGATAGAGATCCCCGGTGTCATCAAAGATGACCACATCGCCATTCGGCTCGAAGCGAATGTCTGGAGCCTGCGTAGCGCCATTTCCACGAGAGTCGTAAATGGCTTCCTGATCGTTATCGGAATCTTCCTGCCCCATCAGTGTGTCGTTACCTTCCCCCCCAATGAAGTAGTTCTCACCATTACCACCGACAATAATATCGTCGCCAGCACCGCCGAACACGTCTACCCAGGAGTCTTCACTATTTGTACCAGGTGGCAGAATGTCTGGAATGACAATATCGTCTGCATTGTTCGAACCGTAGATAGCGCCTTCATTGCCCCAGTGACCAGACAGCTCTGAAGTAACTCCACTTTGCGCGGCCTCGCCCCGGCCAATCACACCGTCGCCAGTGAAATCGACACCATCCATGATTTCATAGCCCTGCAGAACGCTCTCTGGCATGGGGCCTACAATTTCAATCTGGGTGGCAAACTGATCGTAAATAAACACCTGGTAATCACCGGAATCCAGGTCACGGCCAATGGCCAGGTATTCAATATCATCCGGGCCCCATTGCTGGCGCACCAGATTGATCATTTCGAAAGAAGCGCTGGGCTCAACCTGGGTACCAGCGCCATCAGTAACAGGAACCGTGACACCCTCGATGGTGATGCTGTAGCCCGCGCTGTTCCACTGCAGTGATGCGGTATCAATCTGTTTCACAACGCCATCAGCGGGCTCCGGCTCCGAGAGAATGCCGTCGCCATTAAGATCAATGCCAATCGCCGCTTCTTGTTCAACAAAACTGGCTACCGAGCCCTCTGCCGTCTGACTGCTGAGCACACCGGCCGCGGTGAAGTACATCAGAGCGATGTTGCCATTGGCCAACTGCTTCACAGCCACAAAGCCGCCATCTTTGGGCTCTGCATGAACCAGGGTGTAATCCGAGTTTTCAGCGAGGGGCTGGCCTGCGCCATCCGTCAGGGCGACGGAACCGGCCGGCATTTCCACCTGGTACTCACCGTTCACGGTTATCAGGGTAGCCGAGCCTTCGGATTCGATGGTGTTGATGACGTCTGGGGCGCTGAGTACGCCGTCGCCGTTGAGGTCGATTCCGATTTCGGCTTCGCGTTCGATGTAGGTATCGAGGGGCGCCGCAGAGGTAGCGGCCGTCAAAACACCCGATGCATCAAACCAGCGCAGACTGATGCTGTCGTCCGCAGTGAACTTCAGAACGGCCACGTAACCGCCGTCTGCCGTCTGCTCAGCGTGGGTGAAGGTGAACGAACTGTTGTCCACAAAATCCGCCCCATTGGCCCGCTTCAGGGACAACTCACCGGCATCGGTCTGCACCATGTAAACACCATCACCAGACAGCTTCAGCGTGGCAGACCCTTCGGCTTCAATCACGGTTTCTTGCGGTGCCGGCTCACTCAGGACACCGTCTCCATTCAGATCAATGCCAATTTCAGCTTCGCGCTCCAGGTAGGTCTCCAACGGCGCGGCTGCAGTGCCTTCTACCAGACGGCCCTCGGCGTTGAACCAACGCAGGCTGATGCTGTCGTCCGCCGTGAACTTCAGAACGGCCACGTAACCGCCGTCTGCCGTCTGCTCAGCGTGGGTAAACGTGAACGAACTGTTGTCCACAAAATCTGCCCCATTGGCCCGCTTCAGGGACAACTCACCGGCATCGGTCTGCACCATGTAAACACCATCACCAGACAGCTTCAGCGTGGCAGACCCTTCGGCTTCAATCACGGTTTCTTGCGGAGCCGGCTCACTCAGAACACCGTCGCCATTCAAATCGATGCCAATTTCGGCTTCGCGCTCCAGGTAGGTCTCCAGCGCCGCCGCATCGGTACCCTCAACTAACCGGCCTTCGGCGTTGAACCAGCGCAGACTGATGCTGTCGTCCGCCGTGAACTTCAAAACGGCCACGTAACCGCCGTCTGCCGTCTGCTCGGCGTGGGTAAACGTGAACGAACTGTTGTCCACAAAGTCCGCCCCATTGGCCCGCTTCAGGGACAACTCACCGGCCTCGGTCTGCACCCTGTAAACACCATCGCCAGACAGCTTCAGCGTGGCAGACCCTTCGGCTTCAATCACGGTTTCTTGCGGCGCCGGCTCACTCAGAACACCGTCGCCATTCAAATCAATGCCAATTTCGGCTTCGCGCTCCAGGTAGGTCTCCAGCGCCGCCGCATCGGTACCCTCAACTAACCGGCCTTCGGCGTTGAACCAACGCAGACTGATGCTGTCGTCCGCGGTGAACTTCAGAACGGCCACGTAACCGCCGTCTGCCGTCTGCTCGGCGTGGGTAAACGTGAACGAACTGTTGTCCACAAAATCCGCCCCATTGGCCCGCTTCAGGGACAACTCACCGGCCTCGGTCTGCACCCTGTAAACACCATCGCCAGACAGCTTCAGCGTGGCAGACCCTTCGGCTTCAATCACGGTTTCTTGCGGCGCCGGCTCACTCAGAACACCGTCGCCATTCAAATCGATGCCAATTTCGGCTTCGCGCTCCAGGTAGGTCTCCAGCGCCGCCGCATCGGTACCCTCAACTAACCGGCCTTCGGCGTTGAACCAGCGCAGACTGATGCTGTCGTCCGCCGTGAACTTCAAAACGGCCACGTAACCGCCGTCTGCCGTCTGCTCGGCGTGGGTAAACGTGAACGAACTGTTGTCCACAAAATCCGCCCCATTGGCCCGCTTCAGGGACAACTCACCGGCCTCGGTCTGCACCCTGTAAACGCCATCGCCAGACAGCTTCAGCGTGGCAGACCCTTCGGCTTCAATCACGGTTTCTTGCGGCGCCGGCTCACTCAGAACACCGTCGCCATTCAAATCGATGCCAATTTCGGCTTCGCGCTCCAGGTAGGTCTCCAGCGCCGCCGCATCGGTACCCTCAACTAACCGGCCTTCGGCGTTGAACCAGCGCAGACTGATGCTGTCGTCCGCCGTGAACTTCAAAACGGCCACGTAACCGCCGTCTGCCGTCTGCTCGGCGTGGGTAAACGTGAACGAACTGTTGTCCACAAAATCCGCCCCATTGGCCCGCTTCAGGGACAACTCACCGGCCTCGGTCTGCACCCTGTAAACGCCATCGCCAGACAGCTTCAGCGTGGCAGACCCTTCGGCTTCAATCACGGTTTCTTGCGGCGCCGGCTCACTCAGAACACCGTCGCCATTCAAATCGATGCCAATTTCGGCTTCGCGCTCCAGGTAGGTCTCCAGCGCCGCCGCATCGGTACCCTCAACTAACCGGCCTTCGGCGTTGAACCAACGCAGACTGATGCTGTCGTCCGCGGTGAACTTCAGAACGGCCACGTAACCGCCGTCTGCCGTCTGCTCGGCATGGGTAAATGTGAACGAACTGTTGTCCACAAAGTCCGCCCCGTTGGCCCGCTTAAGCGAAAGATCCCCGCCCTCAGTCTCAATTACGTATACCCCGTCAACCAATTTCAGGGAGAGGGAACCTTCTTGCTCAATATAGGTCATCACTGACATCCTTTATTATGATCCAATCTGGTTGATTCACTGCGGCGTACAATATAGCGTCAGCTCTTTAAAAAGCACGGCAGTGCAAACACATGTTTGCATGAAATTAGCACATCCGCGGACAATCGGTAGGGCAAAAAACACCACCCGCCAACATTTGACAGGATTTTACAAGCTCAGACTATCGTTTCTTGCTCAAGAATAAACAGATCCCGCCAACCGCTGGCCCGTATCTGAGCACACCACTTCGACCGACGCCCCCGAAGGAATCGACAACTCCGCGCTAAACCCAACAAACCCGCGTTTTGGCAAGCCAAAACAATGGAGTCGTTGCCTGTACTCATTAGACTTACACTGAGCTACCGTCTCACCGTCGACCAAAATATCTAACTCAACGTCAGCAAGCTCGAAACGCGGATCATCATAAAATGCATAACCCGAGATTCTATTATCCGAAGGCCGGTGAAACTGCCCCTTCACTATATGTTCGTTTTCTCCATGAACACGCCGAAGTTCATTAAAATATCGTTTTACAGCCTCATATAGATTTATATCTTTTTGGTTCACGGCCCTTGCAAGCTCCAGCTCTTCGGGAGTCAGGTCATATAGCTGCCGGCCTTTCTCAGAATTCTTATTTAATGACAGCCTTTCTATCTGAGCCCCAAAAAGCCTAGAAAAAAATTCAATACTCTCTGCATATTGCTCAGTAATGCCAATAAACCCCAACGCAGCCCAAGGGACCCCGGCCAAATATGACGACTGAACATTCCGGAAACGAGGATCTTTACAGTACTCATCAAAATCCCCCTCGAAACGATCAAAATCTCTTCTTTTTCGATGGCAGAACTCGGAATAAAAACGCTGAACAGGATCTCTAAGAAACGTCGCAAACTGGGTCAACGGAAAGAGCGTACTGTATTTCTTTGCAGGAAAGTGCCCACTTAAAACCTTTACTCCCTGAGCCTCCATCTCTCGCCGCATGCTCCAAAGCTCTGGAGTATGCTTACCATATAGATGATCAGTAACCATCCGGGATGTGCGGGAAAAGGCAGAACCAAAATCGTAGGCAACATGCTCTGCCCCAAACTTTTTGTCTAGTGCCTTGGAGAAACTTGTACCCGCAGTTTTTGGAATATGAACGAAAACAATCATAGAGTCTTATCTCTTATCAGCGTTTTTTAACAACGCAAGAACTTCGCTATAGAACATATATTCGAGCTGGTGGCGCTCCCTGAACTCTTGCGCGACCAAATGAGATGTTGGCTTCCGAATTTCACCTTTATTTTTGTGGGGGACGAGCTCAGGCATCTTTTTTCCAAGCGCATCAGAAAGCCCTGCAAGTGACCGCTCATATTCCTCTACAACACCTATATAGACAAACTCGGATATCACCTTTTTATAATTTTCCTTGTTCACCTCAAATGGCAACTGATCGAGCATCCAAAACTTGGCATTGGAAACAAAATGATCGACATCAGGAAACTTAGTCATAAATCTATCATAATTATTATCTAAACCTTTCTCCTTTCTTATTTTTGATCTTTTCAAATTAAAATAATACAGACTCTCAACAGATTTTAAAGGATCACGAACAAAAGTGATAAACTGGCTTGCTTCCGGATAATAATCCTTAACACTAACCTTTCTTTCAGGAACAAAATGACCATGAATACAAAGACCCGGAGATAGTTTTAGCTTTTCCGGCATCACCCCAGGTCTGTAATAATGCTCCCTATAAAAATCCCCGAACCAATCCTTTAAAACAGATGTCAATGATGACCCACCACACTTTGGGAGATGTATTGATATTAGCGATTTCTCGACATCATAGTCTTTCATAATAAAAAACGACTCTTTAAAAAGTTTAAGCTGCTACAAGATACCCACACCAACTAGCGTTCTAAAGAATTCAAAACACCGTCCAAATTTATTCGGTAAGCGTGCTCGCACCCTAAAGAATCTATCAAGGCCATCCGGACCTTACTGGCACGGGCAACCGATAAGTGCCTAAGATTCGTCCGGTTTCTCCTCCCCCAAATAACGACATGAGTATTTGGCCGGCAGAAGCCAATGCCATGCATAGCAGATCCGTCTTCGCCGACCACAACATCCGCATTGCGAAATAGCCTAACTTGATCATCAAAACTCAACCTTTCAGGGAAAGTCGCCCTGAAGCCAAGAGGCTCCAAAAGTTCATATAGCTCCTCTTGATTGGAAGCAAACGGGGGCTTATTTCTAAGAACAAGGAGTCTTGAATACCCCCCCGCCCCTTCATAAGGGTCTGATGCAACATTCGCGCTAATCGCGGCGAAGCTCTCTCTCAGACATTCGGAGGAATAAACCATTCCGTCTTTCGCGACCAACGGAAGGTAGGCGTGCCTTATTTGGAACGGGACCTCCTTGTCGTATTCTTTGATAACACCTTCCAGCCCAGCGTACTCAATAAATTTCCGCGCCCATTTCGGTACGGGGCGGGACAAGACCGGTATTTCCCTGTCAACAGAGCTTAGAAACTCACGAATCAACAACAACCTCGGAAAGAAATCCAACAACCAGTGCCCATAAACGCCAAACCCAGGCGTTGGCAAAACTACGGCCTCATCAAAAAACTTCAACTTTCCCAAATCCTGCTTGGCAAACTCCCTAAAATCAGCTTCCAGGTGCGGTGGATGCCAATTTAATGGAGATCCACCAATCAAAACCCTATGGCGCGCACTCAACAACATGCATCGGGGTCCGAACACCAAAAGGTCTTCAGCCTTCAGAAGTCGACGGGGCCAGATACCGGGACCACGCGAAAATCTATCCACCGCGGATTGGTATTCCCCAATCGAGCCAGGATCGAACGAGGCCACAGGCTCGTCGCGCCAGTGCTCCCCTATGTCAAAATAATCAAATTGCAACGGCGCCTTTAGCGAAGCACTCTCAAAGGCATTTGCATTGACCACTGCAAAACCACCAATGACTGTTCTACTCATTAGGCAAACGAACTCCGGGAGGAATCACCTTAACTGGCTCATAAACTTCCTTTTTTAACCTGGAAATATCGAACCCAAACTCATCTGCCAGTTTTTTATTACTTGCCGAAAAATGATCATCGAAGGCTTTCTGCTCTGGCACCGAAAACAAAACATAGCGATCATTTTGTTCCGGTATTTCAGAAAGTTGTGACAATATACGGTTACGAATTTCAAGAAAATCGCGTGGATTGTCAGCTGCCCGCGCCCTTGCCTGAAGAATCGCAAGTGACCGGGTCGGAAGAGAGGGATTTACGATTTTGCCGCTCTCGCCTTCAGACACGCCGATGTCAAAAAGGTTAAAGAAATCCCTAACGACTTCGCGGCTGTATGGGACAACATGAAGATTTTCACGACCAACCACCTTACTCCAACGCATAACGTTTTGATCAAAATTCAACCAGGCAAGGTTGCGCATCGCAAGAGTAAACATTGAAGCCCCATAACGAACGTTCGGATCTTTAACCAACTGGTTAAAAAGCGACAGTAACAGTTCGGACTGGGTACGCACGGTAAAGATAACTTTTACGGTTTCAAAATTAGATTCAACGAATGATTTAAATAAATCATTAGAAAAATAAAACGGTGACAACTCAGACGAAACCAAAACACTATCCGCATCTACAGACGACATTTCTCGTTGCAGCTGGTTCAAAGCCTCTGCCGGTGTGTGTTGCCCCTGGTAGCCCCCGACATCATTAAATGCCAGCGCAAAAGGATGGTGAGAATGATCAGGCCACTGCAGGGCTTGCGGGTAAAGGATCCCCTTTTGAAGAAATTCCCTGTGCTGCGCCTGCACTTGGGACTGAATCGCAGATGTGCCCGTTTTGGACCAGCCAACATGTAAATATAGAGTCGAGTACTTCATTAGCCACCGATAAATGCTGTAGAACCATTGACACTAACGAGCTTACCCCATTTAAGGATTTGCTCTTCTGGAGGCAAGCCTGAATCAAAAACCGAAGGAAATCCCATCAAACGCCATTTCTCCAGTGGGTTCAAAATATGTATAGTTGACAAAATGCCATAGTTTCCTGGGACTTGAGCATCGGATACAACATTATCGCCAATATGGGCAAATCGTTTAATACCCTCTGACTCCAAGTCTCGCACTACTATCTCCCACATCGAACCAGCATCCTTTCGCACCTGCATGGCACTTGAAACCATCAAGCGGTGAGGTGCCGTTACCCCAACCTTTTTCAGCATCAAGGCTATCTGGTCTTCCGTATAGTAGGTGTCAGAAATAATCCAGAGCTTATAACCCTCGCTACCAAGCTGGTTAAAAAGCGACACTATTTCTTGTCGAGGAACAACCATCCCCAGGTCAAACTCAAATTCATTATCTGCCCACTGCCTGGCAACACTTTTATCAACATCAAGAAGCTCAGAAAGCACTTCATAGGCTTCGTAGATGCTCACATCACCCTGAAACTTCTTGCGTTCTCTTGCCACCCACTCCGCGTGATTTCTCTGCTCTACGAAATCACGCACTGAGTGAACTCGGCCCTGCTCTACCAGCTCTTTGCCCAAAAGCATTTTGGCGTAGTCCGGATAATAATACTCCCGGCGCAGAAGTGTATCGAATACATCAAAACCAACACATTCCTGGCCTCGAATTAACGGAACATAGGTTTCAAAATCTGTGTAATACGAAGCCCCGATGTAAGTCTGATCAAAGGTAAGGTGGCCAGAGGTAGGAGCATAAAACAGCTCCCTGAAACCATTTTTCTCCGCCAACCGGCCAATAATCCGCTCCAGCCCATGCAGCATAGAACCATCATTAGGCAAGGGTTCTGCTGGAAAGTCCTCATAGTTCCAATCTCTTTCAAGCAGCTGCTTGAGTGCGGCAGGTCTCGCCCAAAACATTCCGCCTGCCGGGTAACTGATAAAACCCGAGATAGGGTCCAACTCCAGATCTTTCTCCCAGGCCTTCAGATTACCCGCATTCATCAGAACATGGTTTGTCCAGGTCGGCATGGCCCAGAAAGTGATCGGATAATACACACCAACCGATTCATCCCTGGCAAAGCGATTAAGAGCAGCCGTCGTGACTGCGCGGTCCCGTAACAGGTACTCGCAAAGATAATCAGCCCACTGCGTTTGCTCACGCCCGGAATAAAGCGATTTTTTGGAATGAAGGTGGCATACCAAATCGTAGCTGAGCAAAGCTGAACCAAACTCCACTAACAGTGGCCCAAAATTCCGGCCCCGGTTGGGAGCTACAACTACTTTCACAGTTGAAACATTTGCTACGGCAGAAAAAACCGCTTCGGCACGCGCAGTTATTTTTTCGTCAGAAACAGCGACAAAAACATCCACCTCTGCGGGGAACAGCTTTAGAGCATCAGCAAACTTTTCAATGAAGTCGTCATAGAAAATATGCAGGCAAACCGCAACCTTCATCACGGCCGCTTCCGCGCTCAACACCGGGTCAAATGGTTCGGTGCTCTTCGGTGTCCAACGTGCTTTTGCGGGCTGACAAGCTCGCCCCTCAGCCTGACCGAACGTCAGGTAGTGAAACAAAGGACTCAGCTCATTATGAAAAACATCGTGATTTTGCTTGTGATACGTCTCTGTATCAAAAAATGGAGACGGGTTGACCGGCGAGAACCGTGAAACCCTCATATAATCTTCAAATGCAGCTTTATGACTGTCGAACTTTTTGTGGTACGTATCCTCGTACCATACTGGATTGAACAACCCCGAATCCCTTGCTTGCCGCCACACGCCCCCCGACGGGTCGCTTACTTTTCCCCTTACGACCTTTTTAATTCCTTTTTTTACACTATTCAGCATAATCACAACCCAAAAACCTGCAGCGAATTAAGTTCACCATTGCCATAAAAATCGTCATCTATTCCAAACAGGTGCCAGGCAGCCTTGGGAATAGCACCTGGTGTCGTCACCATCACCCGATACAAATCTTCAATATCACTGACAGAATAATAGATATCGTGAGCCAAAAGCCTCTTAACCTCGTCAATGGCGCCACGAAAAATTACATCCAAGTCTTGGAAAAACTTCTGGGTAGGAGCCTCTTTGCCGTAAAAATACTTTAGGCCTGATGGAGACACACGAACATCAACCACCTGCGCATGCGGAGCTGTCATAAGGCTTTCCAGCAATAACGAGCGATCCAGAAGCATATGGCCTTGATTCCACTCAATCCCCTGATGAAAAACGCCCGACATTTTTGCTCGAAACGTTCCTACATTGTGACTGCCTGCTTTAAGAGCTATGAAATATAGTCCCGTAGTATCTTTTTTTAGCAAATGGGTTAGTAGCTTCTGAATCGTGCCTGAGTAGCCTATATCAAGAAACAAGGGTTCAATTTCAGGTTGGCTAAGGCCTGCCAGCTCAAACGATTCCTGAAGTCCTTCCAGTGTCGGTTTTACTGCACCGGCCAAAGCGGACTTATAGGGCTTAATCCATTCTCGAAGTTCACCAGCCTGATGGGGCAACTCCAGTTCTCGGTGAAGTATCTCACCGGGGAGTGTCGAAAAAGCTTCGTGCATACTGAATCCGAAACGACGAATCAGAAGATCCAGAACCGTCGATTTTCTGAACTCTGCTGAAAAAGCCATCTCCCAGGCATTTTCATCACCAAGCAAAGAACGTAACAAAACGGTTCGGGAGACCTTCAAGTACACTGGTTCGTTCTGAAAATTTGCCAAGCCGTCCGCTTTCAACTCCCCAAATAACTTATGGAACAGCCACCCTTCCCGAGCCAGACAAACGGGCAGGCGCTCTTCAGCGCTACTCTCCACCTCTCGGGCATAAACACTCAGAATCGGCCCCAAGAACATCTCGCCGAATTCATACAAGCTCCTATAACTTCCCTTCATTCCTTTTCAACCTTTAAATCTTTTTTCAAGCGCAATTCTCAAATCACGAATGACTGGCCCGTTCGGCCTTTGCTTTTCTGCCTGGCGAATCACGTTCAGCGCCTCGTTTTTATAGTCTTCAGAAACCAGAAACTGTGCCAAGGCCCTCAAGTGGTCTGCGGCAACTGTTTTAGGAGCCCGAAAAACCCGCAAAAACTCCTCCCTCATTACCTGCGGCGTTTCCGGCTCGCTGTATGGAATACCAATTACATCCGCCAATTTGTAAATTGCATATGGCACCCGCCGCTGAGTTAGGTTTTCCTCAACACGGGCTTGCAAATAACGAGACACCTCGGGAAGCTTTTCTGTCATCGCGCGCCCTAGAGTTAATACTCCGAGCGCATCTGGCACTTCAGGCTCACCAAGCGAATAGGGTGTTTTTAGGAAACCTTTCGGGGGGCTTTGCACAAGCTCTTTCAATAACCTGGCATTTGAATCCTCAAACGCCTGATAAGCGCTTCGTAGCACAGCGGGCTGCACCGGCAATCCACCTGCACGCCTTGGTGTCTCGTTATTTCGCCGATCTGAATAATGCTGGAGAAAGATGTCAACCTGGTGATTTATTGTTCGATCGTCCTGGATCAAAACTGTATTGAGTAACCTCTTAAGCTCAAGCGCTTCAGGCGCGTAACTCGTATTAATCAGTCGCTCAGGAACACGAAAGCCAGACAACGACAATCCCGAAACACCCAACCATTTCAAAAACGCAAATTCCACACGCCCCTTGGGCAAAGATGGCTTGTGATAAGCGAGAACACTCAGATTGTCTCGACCAACGGCCTCAGCCCATTCAAACAGGAGCTCGCCATTTACCCCGCGATTCTGAGACTGTGGCACCTTTTCCAAAACATTTTGGAGGGTTTGAGTGCCAAAGTGCCGCTTAACAGACTGATTGTGGTTGGCAATGACAAACTCAACCGGATGGCGCACAAAAGCTGCGACTGAGAGCTCATGCCCCTCAAACAACAACGGCAATGTTTTAGCTTGTGTGTAAAAACCTTCAGCCGAAAGAAGCAGAACCAAATTTTTCCGCGCTGCGGCTTTTAGCCAGGTATCCAGTTGCGCTCGCGCCTTGTCGAGTTCGCCATCGTCAATAAACCGGGCCAAACTGCCGTGGCCGCCTGAAATCTGATTACTGTCGAAGTTGTGCTTCGGGTAATAGTATCCGTGCCGAGCAAGCTGCTTGCGATTCTCATTAAGAAAATACTGCAGTGCAGAGGAGCCGGTTTTTGGTGTTCCAATGTGTAGAACGACTTTCATGCAGTCAGCCGCAACGCATGTTTTATCATCGCTTGCAGGAATGCCTCACCCACAAAACTCTCCCCATAAACCTTAACCAAATCCTCAGTCCCACTCGGCCTTACCGCAAACCAGCCATTCGCCGTAGTCACCTTCACCCCACCAATCGCAGCGCCATTTCCGGGTGCTTCGGTAAAGCAACCATTTACCGGGTCTCCGGCAATCTCGGTAAACGGAACATCATTGGCAGTCAGCGCCTTGAGCTTCTGTTTTTGTTCCGACGTGGCCGGGAAGTCTTTGCGTTGGTATACCGGCGCGCCGTAGGTTTCTGTCAGTGTTTGGTAATACTGGCTGGGCAGTTTACCGGTTTTGGCGAGAATTTCAGCCGCCAGCAGGCACAGAATGATGCCGTCTTTATCGGTACTCCAAGGGGTGCCAGCCATGGTCAGGAAGCTGGCGCCGGCGCTTTCTTCGCCGCCGAAGGCCAGGGTGCCCTGGTGCAGGCCTTCCACAAACCATTTGAAGCCTACGGGAACTTCATACAGTTCGCGGCCCAGGCCATCTACCACGCGGTCAATCATGGAAGACGACACCAGGGTTTTGCCAATTTTCAGTTCCGGCTTCCACTGGGGGCGGTTGCGAATCAGGTAGTCGATGCATACCGCCAGGTAGTGATTGGGGTTCATCAGGCCGGCGGCGTCTACTATGCCGTGGCGGTCTGCGTCCGGGTCGTTGCCGAAGGCCAGGTCGAAGCGGTCTTTTATATTCAGCAGGTTCGCCATGGCGGCGGTGCTGGAGCAATCCATGCGGATTTTGCCGTCGTGGTCTGGTGGCATGAAGGCAAATTCCGGGTCCTGGCTGCGGTTCACCACCTCCAGGTTCAGGCCGTACTGAAACGCAATCGCCTCCCACACCGCCAGGGCGGATCCACCCATGGGGTCTACGCCAATTTTCAGCCCACTGGCCGCAATGGCCGGCATATCTACCACGTCGCCCAGGGCCTGCACATACTGGCCTACGTAATCCCAGCGCTCAGCGTCGTTAATGGCCATACGCCGTGGGGAGGTTTTCACCCCCACCAGGCCGGCAGCCAGTAACTTGTTGGCGCGGCTTTCAATCCAGCCGGTGGCGTCTGTATTGGCCGGGCCGCCGTCTGGCGTGTTGTACTTGATACCACCATCTTCCGGCGGGTTGTGAGATGGCGTAATAATCAGGCCATCCGCCAGCTCACCTGACCCGCCCAGGTTATGCACCAGAATCGCGTGGGACACCAGCGGCGTAGGAGTAAAACCACCCTCCGCATCAATGCGAGTGCACACGCCATTACCGGCCAGAACTTGCAGCACGGTATCCATTGCCGGGGCAGACAGCGCGTGGGTGTCTTTGCCCACGTACAGCGGGCCATTAATGCCCTGACCGGCTCGCCACTCCACCACGGCCTGGGTGATGGCCATAAGGTGTTGTTCGTTGAAACTGTTGTTCAGCGCCGTGCCCCGGTGGCCAGAGGTGCCAAAGCTTACGCGCTCGGCTGGAGCTTCCGGGTTTGGGATGCGTTCTTTGTAGGCTGTCAGGAGTTTGGAGATGGTCATTACTTCACCAGGCGCTTGAGGTACTGCCCATAATGGGTCTTCTTCAGATCATCCGCACGTTGCAAAATAAAGTCTTTGCTCACCCACCCCTGGTTCCAGGCAATCTCTTCCAGACAAGCCACTTTCAGGCCCTGGCGGTGTTCTATAGTTTGCACGTACTGGGCGGCTTCCAGCAGGCTGTCGTGAGTGCCGGTGTCCAGCCAGGCGAAGCCCCGGCCCAGGCGCTCTACGTGCAGGTCGCCGCGTTCCAGGTAGGCATTGTTGACACAGGTGATTTCCAGCTCGCCGCGGCCAGACGGCTGCACATTTTTAGCGATTTCCACCACGTCGTTGTCGTAGAAGTACAGGCCCGTTACGGCATAGCTGCTCTTGGGCTTTTTCGGCTTTTCTTCAATGGAGATAGCCTTGCCTTCGGCATCAAACTCCACCACGCCAAAGCGCTCCGGGTCTTTCACCAGATACCCAAACACGGTGGCACCGTGAGGCTTCGCGGCGGCGCGTTTGAGCTGATCGCTGAAGTGCTGGCCATGAAAGATGTTGTCGCCCAGCACCAGGCACACGGAGTCTTTGCCGATAAAGTCTTCACCAATGATGAACGCTTGGGCCAGGCCGTCCGGGCTGGGTTGCACGGCGTAGCTGAACTTAACACCGAACTGCTCACCGTCGCCCAGCAGGCGTTCGTATTGCGGCAGGTCATCCGGAGTGGAGATAATCAGAATCTCCCGAATACCAGCCAGCATGAGTACCGAGATGGGGTAGTAGATCATCGGTTTGTCGTAGATGGGGAGCAGTTGCTTGGAAACCCCGTGGGTAATGGGGTGCAAGCGGGTGCCGGAGCCTCCGGCGAGGATGATGCCTTTCATTACTTCTCCTGAGTTTTAAAGACCTGCTTCTGTCACCTGATTGTACAGATTCCAGTAGTCTTCAGCCATTTGGGCGCAGCTGCGCTGGCCGTTTTCCTGCCAGTTTTTGACTTGTGCCAGGGCCTGCTGCCATTCACCCGGCTGGCTGGCCCGGAAAACGGCGTTCATCATGGCCTCGGCCGTAGCCTCCTCGGCCAGCCACCCTGCTCCGGTGCTCTTCAGCCGCTCGCCCACCGCCCCGGTGTTAAAGCCCACTACCGGCAAACCCGCGGCCCAGAGTTCCGTTAGGGTGTGGCACCAGGTTTCTGGCCATATGGACAACACCGCGCCCAGGTGGGGCTTAATTTCCGCCACATGGGCGAAGAAATCCTTACGTTGGTAGGCGCCGTGCACAATCACATTGGCTGGCATTTTGTCGCCAAACCCCTGCTGCAGAGTACCCAACACATGCCACTCTATATGAGCGAGCTCTGGCCGGTTGGCCAGGTGCTGCAAAATCTCCGCGCCTTTGGAAATGGCGATGTGCCCCGGCACCAACACCCGCACTGGTTCAGCCGGCGAAGGCGCCTGCGCCAGCTGCACCAGCTCCTTAAAATCCCGGCCGTGGGGGACTACGTCAAAAGGCTTGCCCGCCAACGCCGGAAACACATCCAGCATGATGTCTTTCACCGCCTGCACCGTCGCCACAAACCCGGAACACAGAGCCAGGGCACCTGCAAACTGGCCCTGCCAGGCATAGACCGCTTCATGCTTTAGCGGCAACACCTGCTCTTTCGGCCATAACTCCTGGTGACATTCCCCCAGAGTGGCGGTGCAGCGGCCGCCGCAGAAGTGACGGTTTTCATCCAGCAACTTCACCGATGGGCAGGCGGTGTAATAATCGTGGAACGAATACACCACCGGTACGTTGCGTTCATACGCTGCTTCAATCAACCCCAGGCTCTGGTAGGCAGAATGCCGAACGTGCACCAACGATACCCCAAGGGCATCCAGCCACTGGCCAACCACCGTGTCGAATTCGTTATCACTGTGGGGAAACGGTGCAATGGGCGCGGCTAAAAGATGCTCGGCGATGGTGGCATACACACCATGACAATACAGATACAAACAAAGATTTCGGCCGGTGCACCGAAGCACGAAGCAGTCTACCGGGCCATCATCTCTTGCAGCCAGGGCATTCATCAGGTCTTCATTGGTTTGCGGGGTGCCACCGGATTGCACCGAGAGCGCATAGAGCACCCGAAGCCCCTCCGCGCCTCTATTCTCCCGCAGCGGCCCTGGCAATCGCTTCTCGGCCAGGCCGTGGTTCAGATAGTGCTGCCATGGGTCCAGACCACTGGCCCGAACGTCCTCGTTTTGCTCCAGATACCATGTGGCATCAAACAGTTGCAGGCGTTGCAGCCGTTCAATCAATGGTTCGGGCTGGCTCATTCACCGTCCACAGGCGGCGCGAACGCCCGGCCTTCGTCACGGCCAAAGCGCAGATAATGGGCCAGCGGGTTGATGCCGGCCTTCGCCACATCGGCATTCGTGCGCAGGTAAAACGAGGAATCAAACTCCGGGCAAGGTTTGCGCCCTTCGAAAGCGCCATACAGCGTGTAATGGGCCGCCGGGGCCTTGGCAAATTTTTCGGATTTGGCAATATCCGGGTAGGTGGCCAGGTACCATTCCGCATCGAACAAATCGCTGCCCGCAATCAGCTCGATATGCTTGCGATTTTTTTCACGCTGCTCGTCGGTAATCTCCAGTTTCAGCGGCGCAGCAGCTGCCTTCCGGGCCTGCTGCTGAAGGGCTTCTATTTGCTGTTGCAGTGCATCTACCCCCGCCTGTTCTTTTTCCAGTTGTTCGGTCAGCCGGGCCACCTCTTCAAAACGCTGGGCAAGATCGGCTTTTTTTTGTTCCAGCTGCTCTTTCAATTGATTCAGGTTCTGGTCTGGCACACTTAATTCCTATTCAAAAGACTTAAAAACTTTTTCGCCACGAAATCCACTAAAACCACGAACAAAGATTTTAGTGGATGTATCACCGCAGTATACCAGCCGGCGCCTTGAACGCACGCCGCTCCGGGCCCCTTGGAAGGAAAAGCCCCCCGGCGCCTTTGGCGCTTTGGTGCCAAGCAAACGCCGCCTTGCGGTACTCGGCCCTTACGCCGGCGATATCGGGGTATTGTTGCAGGTACCAGTGGGGTTCGAACCACTTTGAGGAGGATAAAGCCAAAGTAACACCTTTATAGGGCATGGTATGCGTCTATGTGGGCATACTGCGTAAACTGCCGCCCGTTCCATGCCAAAACGTAATGCCCGGCCTGGGTGACCGGGGTGGTCGCGGGTGGCCTTAGCAGAGCTACAGCCTCTGCCCCCGGAGACCGCACAGAGCTGTATAGGATCCCGTACTCGCCCGCACTAAGGAGCTCTGCAGCCAGTTGTTGGCCCGGTTGGTAATCGGTAGCGCGCCTATATTCCGGTTGCCCCCGTACGTCTACCAACAGCTTGGTGACATGCCCGGTGTAACAGCGCACAACGGCTGAAAAATCATTGCCCACCCCAAAGCCCTGCCACACCTTACCGGTGTGATGCGCCCATTCCCGCAGGGCTGTCTCCAGGCAATCACCGGCGTAATAGGCACCCCGGCTTGCGGTGTTGAACCGGCCCTCTGCCGGGTAGCAGAAAGACGCCATAACCGCACCCCAACCTTCACCGGCGCGGTAATCCTCTTCCAGAACATACCTCGGCCAGTTCACCACCCGATCACTGGTGGCCGATTCCAACTCCCCCAAAATAAGATGATCCGGGCTTTCGAACACATCGATAGGCGGATACTTGCTGTGAATAACCCGATGATGCTTCCACCGCGGTTGAGTTCTGTTCATAGAACTGACGGCCTTTCTCAGCCGCGCATGGCATCCAGATTTCGGCGCACATAGTACAGAGCGTCCATCGTACCCTGGGCCAGAAGATAGTCCCGAATCGAACGGCCACGCAAGCCCATCAAGTCGATGGGTTTGCAGAACCATTCGTACGCCATGCGCTCATGGCCGGCCGGAGTGATCAGGGTTAAGGCCTTGTGGATACCCAGCAGCAGGCTGATCCGCTCCATGGTATCTCGAGACACCTCTACCTCCTGGCCGGCATTCAGCTTTTGCTGCCAATCGTTCAGGGTGCGCCGCTTCACCCCGCCAAGCAGCTCACCAAGTTCTTCCATGGTGAGAGACCAGGCATCACGACGCTCAAAGAGCCAGCGCAGGCCGGCGCTGCTATGCCGGGCGGTAAGAGTTGGCCCAAGCTGCGTTGGTGGCTGGTGGTCAACCTGATGGTGTGTTTGGTATGCGTGCATGGCTTTGCCTCCTGCATTGCCGTGAGTTGGTTGAGCGTTTTTCAACACCCCAAAGTATAGAGAACATTTTCAGCGTGAGCAAAATTGCGCAGCCTATCGCAATATACGCATTATTGCCCACCTATCAGCTCAATACCATCCCACCCCAACCACTCTAATGGCCACCGCATGGCGGGCGTGGTTGATGATGCTGCTGGGCTCGGTGTCCTGGAACAGATACTTGTCGGAACCCAAGCTACCCAGAAACGGCGCCGGAATGCCCAGGGCACCGACGGTATCGAACACGCCAATAAAGTGAATGCGACTGATATCCGCCAGCGCGTAGTTCTTGCGAAAGGTACCGGCTTTTTCGCGCCCGGGGGCGCTGGCCGGGCCACAGACACTCACGGACCCACCCGGACAAAAAACAAAGTGAGGGGTAATCTATTCATCCGGTATCGTTCTGCCTTGGGCGGCATCATTGCGTACATCCTGTCCACCTATGGTTTAAGGCCAATTAATGCCTTGGCGGCAGATATAAATCCGCAGGCCTCTGGCAGATGGGTGGGTCTGACCCCAAGGGGTCAGACCCCTTTGTAGCCTGCCTGGCCTGGTGGATTAATGGGTGCCAGGTGTCATTTATGGCACAAGACATGTCATCGAAGTATGTCTGCCGGTGCGGTAAACGGGCGGTTTTGCGGCTTGTGGGGCATGTAGAGTTGTTCGGCGCCGGTGGCATTTTCGTGCCAGGCAAACGCGGCTTTGCGGTACTCGGCCCTGACACCCGCGAACTGGGTGGCCAGGTGGGTGGCCGGCAGCACCGTGAGGGCGGTGGGCACTACCCTGCCAAACGCCAGGGGTATACCCGGCAGCACTTCGCCAGTACTTTGCGGGCCGAAGGCGGCGCGTATGCGGTAATAGTATTCGGTGTCTGCCTCTACCCGCACCTCATCCCAGTAGCCCAGGGTTTCAAACACCACGCGGCGAAACATCAACGAGGACGTGTTGCGGTAAATCCACCCCTCTTCCATACGCCAGCGCGTAAACTGAAGCTCCGGCGTGCAGCGCACCCAATGAGAATTGCAGGCCATCCACTGAGAGTTTTCCTGCAAGGCCCGCCACTGCAGCTCCAGTTTGCGCGGGTGCGACCAGTCGTCGGCATCGTGTACGGTGATAAAATCGCCACGGGCCTCGGCCAGGCCACGGTTACGGGCTGCATAGGCGCCGGCATTGCTCGGTTGGCGAAGTACCCGCACATTCGGGTGCTGGCGCGCGAAGGTTTCTGCCACGGTGGCGGTGTTGTCGGTAGAGGCATCGTCTACCACAAGAATTTCCACTGCCCCGGGGCAAGCAACAACCAAAGACTGATCGACCAGGCTTTTCAGCGCCGTACTCAGCCCTTGCTCCGAGTTGTAGGCCGGGATAATCACCGAAACCAGCGGTGTTTTGGCCGGGGTAACCTGTACCTCTGGCAACGGGCGATCCACCGCAAGATTATCCAGCTGAAGCGCCCCATTTGGGTCGACCAGTTTCGCCGCCTCAAGCCCAACCTGCTGCCACACCCGGTTAATCCAGCCCAGGCGTTGGGCTTGCCAGGCCTGCTTTACCGATGAAGGCGCCCGGGCATAGTGCGTGGCTTTGGCCGCCAACACATTTGCCGTCGCCAGGCTGGCGTCTGCCCATGCGCGTTCTTGCTGTTGCAAGCCACCCAACCGGTGCCAGGCTTTTGCCAGCTGGCCAGTGCGCACCAGGGCTTCTACGGCAAGCAGTTCCGGGCCGTGATGTGCCGGTAACCTTTGCCCTGCCTGAGCACGCCCTGCCAGCACCCTGGCCGCTTGTGGCCAGTTGTCCTGCCAGGCATGCCAGCGGCCCAGTGCAAAGGCTGCATAAGAAGCTTCCAACGGGTTATCACTGGCGGCCAGTGTCGATAACGCCTGAACACACTCGCGCTCTGGCTGCTCCTTTTGCCACAAAGCCTGATCCCACTCCAGCGACTGCAGCCGACACGGCAGCCGGCCCTCGTTGATGCCGTGGTTCAGGTAGTGTTCAAGCGGGTTGAGGCCGGCGCGAGCGATATCGGGGTATTGTTGCAGGTACCAGTAGGGGTCAAACCATTTTTCGGGTGTCACAACCAAGAGAACGTCTCTAACATGCGGCGTGTCGGTAGATAGTGAATGAGCTTAAGGGCAAGACATTCAAACATCCAAATGCCGGAAATCCAAAGAATGAAGATTGTTGATCGTCTGCTAATACATAGCCCGATGCTTATCAGGGTCAACCACTTCAACCCGCTCACTGGCTTTACGCAACACCACGTCAAACTCCATACCAATAGCGCGGCATACCTCAAACATGGTCTTCAAGGTAAGGTTAGAATTGCCTGTCAGCACTTTGGTTACCCGGCTAGGTTTCCAGGCAAGCTTCTTCGCCAATTCGCCCCGGCTCAACCCTGCCTTTTCTACGGCACTCGCCAAAGCAATCGCAACGTCTTGGGTTTTGGCTTCAAACTGGGTGCTTTCGTCTTCCCACAGGGACTCAAACAGTTCAGAAAATTCGTGATTAACAGTATTCACAGTCACCTCCGTGGTGGCGAGGAAGATAAAGAATTATCTGGCTCTAACACGAGCTCTCCTTTCTTCTCCGCATCTATGCGCAGTTGCTGAAATAATCATTCTCACAGGCGGCAACCACTACCCAGCTGTTATCAACCAGTTTCGGCTCTGGCTGAACTGGAACTCGAATGCTCTGGAACGTAATTCGTTTGAGATGGAGAGGCATATTAACTTTTAAGTGAAATCCGTTCAAGTTGCCTAGCTGGAGCTGGGCTCGATTTCGTCCACCATAGGGCACAGGTTCAATTGAACCAAATCAATGCCATTTCAAAGTGCATGGTATGCGTTTATGTGAGCATACTGAGTAAACTGCTGCCCGTTCCATGCCAAAACATAATGCCGGGCGGTAAGAGTTTGGCCCAAGTTGCGTTGGTGGCTGGTGGTCAACCTTAATTCCTGCAGGTACCAATCGGGATCACCATCCGCTCCGCTAGTAACCGATCGCTCAAGCTCGCCTTCATAATGTTGCTCTACTGCGGGTATTGCTGCTGATACTGTTCCATTTCATTATCACCCTGGGCTGTGTAGGTGTCGATAAAGTCCAGGTGCTTGAGCCGCTTCTCCGGATCCGCCTCCAGGGTGCGCAGCAGGGGTAATCAAGAATCAGGTTCTGAAAGTTCTGGTCGTGCCTGATTGGCGTGCCGCTGGTCCGCGGCATGAATCATCCTTGTTGAAACAGTGCAGGCCAGCCATTGTATTGAGATAACTACACACCGCCAATAAAAACTGGTTATTTGTAAACCCACACTAATTTAGTTTATCGAGCCAAATACTATAACTCTCGTTCTTTAACATTATTCCCGGGCCACTCCTGCATCAAACATTCAAGCGCACCGATTCCTGCAATTATGTCGCTCAATACCTCGTGAGAAATCACTCTACCATGGGCTGCGTCATTCCGGACGTCCATCACCTTGCGAATGGCGCTGAGGTGCTTTCTACCAAAATCGGGCTTCAACCCCATCTTCTTGTACACGTCCAACTGCCTGTGAATAGGCGGCACCCGATCGGGGTCCTGGTTCGGCGCCAGAGTCACTTTTTCAACCTCAGCTCGAACCTCAGCAGAGAGCTTATCCCCGTAGCGCCGCAGAAACTGATCTTTCGTGTTTTCCCTAACTTCACCAATTCGAGGGGAAACCACCTCAGCAATAAACGCCTCGTAAGCACCAGCGAAATCTATCACTGCCCTGCGCACGCTGTACGCGGAAACATGAAACTTGGCACTCTCCAGAAGCTCGCGTGCGAAACCAGGATATTGAACCTCAAAGGGTTTCAATAGAACCTCTTCATTGAGATGAGGTGCACCGGCACTTACCCGCACAAGCTCCAAATTCAGCATGGGGATGTCACGCGTGAGGTTGCCTTTTGAATCAAACTGCTTGAAAGCAAGCTGATTCAGATCGCCTGGAATCACCTCAGGAATATCGCTGCGACCAGTATCCGCCCTTAGCCCCACAATAAATTCATTTAGCTTACGGACCGCTCCCTTTATGGCTTCTGGATAGGTATGGATATTTTTGTATTGTTCGTCGCCAGGCGGGAGCGCAAAATCTATTGCCAGATTCCCAGGAAGCCAAAGTTCAACAACGCTCTGCGCGTATAGACCGGACGGATTCATCATGCTATCCAGCCGCATGCCTTGTGATGCTTTCCAGCTTGCACGGGAACTAATCACTCGCGTGTGTCGGACCAAAAGAATTAAATCATCGGACTTGTAAACTCCCTCCAAAATAGGGAGCGCAAATGGTAACTGGCACTTTAACCAACAGCCCGGTGTAGGACGAAGCGAATCAAACTCCACCTGTGCGTTTTTTATTGCTGGATGATAACCAAGACTTCGGTCATCGAAGACCCCATCCACATATTGGGAACTTTGAAGGTAAAACTGCCCTGGATCCAAATCGAGATACTCAAAGAGCGCTGCAGCCGCCATCGCCTTCCCGGCGGGGTGTCTTAGATCTTCCTCGACAATCGCATTAAAGACGGATTCAGCCTCAAAGCCCTCTTCCGGAAGTGCTTCCCTGGCGACATCAAGTGCTCTTTGCGCCTCAGGGTGTCCATCTAGTACCAAGCGATGAAGTTGCAAAAGGCGAAACCGAGTCTGTGCCGTCGAAATGCCAGGGCATGGTTCCAAAATCATTGACAATAGCGCATCCGGCCCACCCCTGGTCCATAGCGGTTTTGGCTGCAGATTCTCTTTTGCAGCGGCAATCGTCTGCAGTTCCGAGTTAAGCTGTTGGGCTATCGCCAGCTCGGTGTCTGCGTTACTGGCAGCACGGAGCTCCGGAACGCCATCAATAGCAGATATCAGATGAGCAATTCCACGAGCAACCTCGCCCCAGTCTCCACCGCTCCCTGCAGGTATGTTCAATTCTGGGTAAAGCGTGGGTTTATGTATTGACGCGGGCCCAACGGGCCGCCCGCCCTCATAAACGTTCAAAAAAGGAGCACTGCCGCCTAGCTTCGTCTGAAGTTGGCGAAAAATAGGAACAACCCGTCCATCAATCCAGACTTTACCGTTAGCCATTTATCGTCCTACTACCCCAAGCAGTCAGCCCTTTTAATCAGTCACTCCCAAACAAATCCCGCGTGTAAACCTTCTCCCGCACGTCTTCCAGCTCCGGCGCCATTCGGTTGGCCAGTATGACGTCTGCCTCCTGCTTGAATGCCTCGAAGTCTTCCACAACGCGGGAGTGGTAAAACTCAGCCTGCTCCAGCACGGGTTCGTAGACGATAACCTCAACACCTTTGGCCTTAATGCGCTTCATCACACCCTGCATGGCGCTGGCCCGAAAGTTATCGGAACCGGTTTTCATAATCAGGCGGTAAACACCGACCACTTGCGGATTACGACGCAATACCGCATCGGCCACAAAATCCTTGCGGGTGCGGTTGGCATCCACAATCGCCTGGATGAGGTTATTAGGCACATCATCATAGTTGGCCAGCAGTTGTTTGGTGTCTTTCGGCAGACAGTAACCACCGTAACCGAATGAGGGGTTGTTATAGTGCTTACCTATGCGTGGGTCCAGCCCTACCCCGTCGATAATCTGTTTGGTATCCAGGCCATGGCTTTCGGCGTAAGTGTCCAGCTCGTTGAAATAGGCCACACGCATCGCCAGGTAGGTGTTGGAGAACAGCTTGATGGCCTCGGCCTCTGTGCTGTCAACAAACAAAACGGGCACATCTTTTTTTACCGCCCCTTCCCGCAACAGCGCCGCGAACGTCTCGGCACGCTCCGAGCGCTCACCCACGATAATCCTTGACGGGTATAGGTTGTCGTAAAGCGCCTTACCCTCGCGGAGGAACTCCGGTGAGAACATCAGGTTGTTGGTCCCAAACCGCTCACTGGCCTCCCGGGTAAAGCCAACGGGAACTGTCGACTTGATTACCATCACCGCCTTCGGGTTGATGGCCATGACATCCTGAATCACCGATTCCACGGTGCCGGTGTTGAAGTAATTGGTTTCGGGATCGTAATCCGTGGGGGTGGCGATAATCACGAAGTCCGCGTTGGTGTAGGCCTGTGTCTTGTCCAGCGTTGCGCAGAAATTCAGCTCTTTTTCGGCCAGGAAGCGGTTAATTTCCGAGTCTTCAATGGGGCTGACTTTGTCGTTCAGCAGCTGGACTTTGTGGGTATCGATATCCAGTGCAACCACTTCGTGATGCTGGGCCAAGAGCACAGCGTTGGAGAGGCCGACGTAGCCGGTGCCGGCGATGGCGATTTTCATTGAAACGCACCCAAATTTTAGATCAAGTTGGAACAAAATCAATTAATTAAATATGTAGAAAAGTTAGCATCAGAAAACTTCTCAGAGGCATAAGACTCCAAAAATTCGTAAACATTTAACAGAGGCAAGCTTTCTAAATCCAGCCTGTCACTTTCCCACCATTCAGAGCCTAGTAACTTTTCTCTTATATCAGCATCAAACCTGTAACGTATCAATTTAGAAGGACTCCCACCCACAATTGCATATGGCGGTATATCCTTAGTTATTACAGAATTCGCTCCAATGACAGCCCCCGTACCAACTTGTATACCTTTTATAATAACTGAACCATCGCCAATCCAAACATCGTTACCTATTATCGTTTCATCTGAAAATTTTCTTGACTCCGGAATATAAAGCGCGTCATCACGAGTATACGGAGAAGCACTAGTATAGTGCCGAAAAGGAAATGAGCTAACAGTATTCAGCCTATGTAAGCCCGCCCCCAAACTAACACGCCTACCTATTGAGCAGTACCTACCTATGAACGTATTATCGGTAACATAACCTCCGCCATTCATATACGAATGGGCGCCTAAAAAAACACCTTTTTTACCAACCATCAACTCTGAAGCAAAGCGAACAGCCTTTTCAAAGAATATACTCTTAGATTTATTATTCAAAAAAACCGAACTAAGATCAAATTCGCTTGCAATAACAGATGAAGCATCCAAGCTATTTGTAAAAAATCTATGTTTTTTCTCAGAGATTAGCATATCAAAAACCAAATTATTAAAAATTCTTCTTCGACTCTTCAATCAAGCGAAGAACGATATCCGTGCAAATTATATGAAGACTTTTTCTGTAAGAATGACTCAAAGAACCTCTTCCCTTAAGCTCTTCATTAGCCAAATAAAAATCTCTATCGGAAAACAATGCGCTACCACGAGCAAGATCAGAAGTGTAAAAAGCATAGTGAACACAGTCCTTTATTTTATCTTGATCTACTTTCAAATTAATAGGCAGGTCGAAGCGATCAAAACTGTCATCATTTTCGAATAGCTCACTTGGACTCCCATAAATTTGGAACTTTTTTGGCACTATACTAACACCAGATTTAAATGGCGAAGAACTTACCAACTCGTCGCCAAAGGATCTATCTGACGTTTCAAATGGCTCCTTTATCGCCCAATCAGCCAAGGCCAGAAATGCATCACAAAATAACTGCTTAGGAACACCACCTCTCAATACATTTTTCAACTCGAGTTCAATGAATTTTCTTTGCATCAAAGGCGTAAACAAAACAACATTTCCGAGACTCTTATAAGAATTTCGACCACAGTGGTGTCTCGACCTTATTGCACTGTAATGGAGCAGCATGGCATAGGGATCATTAGGATCTAAATCCATTTCATCAAAGGTAGATAAAAACTCATTACTCACTAAATCTCCAACCCCCCTATGAGCAAGAGATTTATTAATATCATCAACGATTTTTGCCGCATTACCATTAAATGGCCCATTACCAGAAAAATGACTCCACCCTGTTGGTTGATCTCCAGTTAACCTAAAATAAATATTACGACTCTGCCGGTTAGAGTTGACCGGATAGAAGGGTAGGTATGTTCCTCCACAAGAAGCCAAATACTGCCGAAACGAATCACTGCTCGATATAGTCGAATCAATTCTCGGAGGCAAAAATTTATTAATAGAAAACCCTAACTTGGTCGAAAGGTTTTTTGCCGATTTGAAATCATCAACTTTTGATTCATTACTAGTAAAATGAACATTTTCCGGAATTTGATAACCCAAACCAACAAAAAGCATCGCGAGAATTAATCGACTATCGTACCCACCTGATATAAACAGATTTAGAGGGGCGCCAATTGAGGAAAGTGCAGCAAGCAAGCCCGCACCCGTCTCTATTGTCTCTAATAAACTTTCCTCATAGCTCAAAGAAGAAAACATGATATCCTTAAGCGAGCAAGACTCAACGACACGTATTTTTTTTGTACTTACATTTACTCGAATTTCATAATTTAGTGGGACAACCCTTATTTCGTCAATCATCGTTCGATTGGAAATCAGTTGTTCACCTATATGCACACCATCTTTTAGAAGAAAACCAAAAACAGAAGCTTCATATAGGCTCAAACTGAAATTTCTAGAAGCTACTTTGGCTAGTGTCAAAAATGAATTTGATACTATCCAATCATCATTCTTCTGAAAAAGATAAAGAATCTCCTGCCCAGTTGAATCAACTTTCACAACAATTTCATCACCTTCCCGAACGATGGCTGAAAAACGACCATCCTTCAATTGCCGTGACGAAAAGCCAGGATTCTTAGTTTTAAAATCCAAAAGCCCTTTTGAACCGAACACCAAAGAATCAGCCAAAACGGCGTAACCATGCAAAGAATCAGGCATCGAATCAAAAACATCATCTTTTTCTATCACAAAAAAACTATTCATAGGGTAGTCTTTCGATTACAAAATTAAATATTAAAAACATAGTCAATAACCCGAAAAACATCAAAAACCTTCAACCAATAAAGACACATCAGTACTCAATTTCCCATAACCACTAAAATATTGACATTCTTTAATTACCTCGAGAGGCCATTTTGATGTAAAGGTTGAAAAAATTGTTTCATCATATTTTACTTCATCCAACCAGGAGAAGCTTCTTGATATACATATCAGTGGCCACCCATTTTCGTATGCATACCGTGAATACCTGACATCTACAAACCTCTCAGATCCAAGCATGTAGTTTAGCTTTGCGGCCTGATATCCTTTGCACAATATAGTGCCCGTCCCTAGTTGGTTAACAACTCTGGAGCATTTTAAAGCTTGCCTAAAAGAGAAAACTACACGACACCCAACTTGGCCATCATACACATCTGGATAAATAATTCCATGAACACCTATTATTGGCGAAAAACCCTGATATTTTTCATGCTCATTTATAAGGACCGATACATAGTCCTCAGGATATACAAGGTCATCGTCCATATATAAAATATAGTCATCATCCGAAAAGTCATTAACAACGAACTTGCCGACATCTCGGTAATCCTGATCGGGAATGAATGCATTAATTTTTGGCTGGCAGAGATATTCGGGTATCTTCTCGTAGCTGTTCAAACACAGGTTAATTTTGTCCACTTGAGGCAGAATTCGAGCTAGCGAATCTGGCAACACCTCGCTGCGGGCGGGAAACGTCGCCATATTTGCAATAATCATCGGCCAACCTCCACTTCTACTACTCCCTTGTAATCCCGGTAAATGCCGTTTTCTTTCAGCACTTCCTCAACATCGTTATCTGTTACAATTCTTGACCCCAGCACCCGCTGTCGTGCGGCTATGTCAGAATAATTCCGGCGTCTCAGGGCTACCTGGCCATTACTTTCTGCTTGCAGGCCGTCTTTCTTCGTCAGGGAGCCATCGCCCCACAACCCCAGTATCAACGGCTTTTCCAGTACCTTTACTTTCTCTTCACCCAGAAACTTGATGCAGGCTTCATGAAACTCTGTGTCTGCAGCAACAAGGCTCGGGCGAAACTTGGGAACAATACTGAACACGAAGCGTTTAACCATCGTAGACACAACGCAAAATCGTAAGATTCGGCCGTCTACAAAAAAGATCGCATTACCCCGTGGGTCGATACGAACCCACCGTGCGCTGACAACGGGGACGTTGTTAGTTGTTAAATAACTTACCTGTTCCTCTATCCGCTGAGGATGAGCCCAGTCGTCTGAGTCCTGGAAGGTGATAAACTCACCCGCGGCTCTTTCAAGCAATGCGTTTCTGATGTTGTAGGTGCCTTGATTATCCTTGGACCTGAAAACTTTGACCCGCCTGTCTCGCTTCGCAATCTGAATGATTTTCTGGAGGCTTGCATCATCGCTGCTGTCGTCGCAAATCAGAATTTCAAGATTCTCATAAGTCTGAGCCAACAAAGATTCCAGTGCATAACCTACTGTTCCCTCTGAATTGAAGCAGGACATGATAATGGTCACTAAGCCCCGGTCTTCCGGCTTCACGTGTTCCGCAGTGTGCTTGATCGAGGCAAGAACGTTATCAGCTGCCAGATCTATGCTGGTGATGGGGCTTAGCTTTGAGGAAGTAAGCAGGTCATTAATAGCGTCAAGATAGGCACTTTCGTTCCCGACCAAACGCGCCTGGTTGATCTTTAGTCCCTGGGTTTGTTCTGCCAGTAAGTGCTCTTCCTCTTCGAGGATCTTATCTATTTCAGCAAGTTCATTCTGTATCGTGAATACGCGATCGTGAATGGCAGTACCCTTTCTTACCCTTTTGTTAAACGGTGAAGGCAAATTGTCCACGATCGATTTTGGCAGCGAAATTTTCCCAACGGAAGGGCTGTCTACGCCCTCTAACGCTTCAAAAAATGCTACATCACCACTAACGATGTACGCCGCACGAATGAGCTTAAGGAGCTCATTCTTTTTGTGACTATCAAGGGCGTGAATTTTAGTAATTAAATATCGAACCTGCCCTAAGAATGTCTGTGTCATCTGGACATTTCGAAGGATGTTCGCGTAATCAACCAGGTAGCCAAATTCGTTAGCACGTGGGTTACGCCCAACACCATGATTCAAGTCTTCTAGCCGTTTATATTTATGGCTAACTGATACTGGGCTCTCATAAACACAATTTGAACTGGATAAAAACCTTTTCTTCTCACCAAATTTTATAAGAAAATCTAAAGCGCCGACATTTTTTCCGTATTTTTCTCTGCGTAAAATTAAATCTAAATATTCTGAATTTTTCATAACCGAACCAATCAGATAGAGTAAAAAGGCAACACTAATTAATAATCAACTGAAAACCACCTTTTTCTAACACAAGGCTTTTTTCTTTAAATCTAAAGGATCGGTTTTTAAGCAGTTCAATCCAAAAACCTGTAATTTCTTTTTCTTCCTTTCTATTAAAATCATCAAGAATCAACTCAAACTTTGCCTTTGGGAGGTGATTTAATAACTTAGGAAGCGCTGGAAACCTCGCATTCGGCCCGGTCGCCCCAGGCGGCCCATCAACCAAAACCAGAATGTTCGGCTGCCGCTCTTCATAAAGTTCTGCAATCTTTGCCAGTGTTTTGTCACAGTCGTAATAGAGGTAATCAGTACCTTGATAGCTGTAATCCACCAGCGGAGCGTGTACCAGGTCTACAACTTGCTCCAAGCCTGCTTGGCGAAGCATTTCAGCGGTTTGTTGATGATAGTGATCGTTGTGCTCAAACGTGAGTACTCGCTTCGGCAAGTCGGTGTCGTTCGGCAGGCTCGTTCCTTCCACCCATGTTTGTGTTGACTGGGATGTGCTGTCGGCGCCAATTCGCTTTTGGCTTTTGGCGATGGTTTGCCGCAGCATTTTTTTCATGAGCACTTTGGCAAACAACACTGTGGAAGTGCCAGAGCCGAACTCGATAACCAGGTCGTAGTTTTGGGTTTCCAGCCGCTCCGTGAGGTAGAGCGCCAAATCCGGGCTGATTGGCCAGCCGTGGTAGTTAAGTGGCAGCTCTCCGGTACTCAGGTAATTTTGCAGGCCTAGAGTGTCTTCCACCTGTTTGGCGGTGTTGGTCAGCTTTTTGTCGATGTGGTTGGTGAGATTGCTGCCAAGGCTGGCAATTTTCTCTTCCAGTTCCTCAAGTTTGGCGTTTGTGGCCTGTTGCTCTTCACGTTTCTCGGTTTCGCTGGCTAACGCTTGCTGGGCCTGTTTGAGGGCGTCGGTTTGTTGCCTCAGCTGCTGCTGAAGGTCTTCATTCTGCTTTTTGAGTTCGGCTAGCTCGGTTTGTTGCTGCTCTGCTTGCTGTTTGCGGGCCAGGAACCATTTTTTGTTGTCTTCCAGCGCTTTTTCGGTTTGCTGCTGGGTTTGGTGTGCCTCTTCCAGCTTCTGAGTGGCTTTTGTAAGGGCTTGTTCCTTGTTTGCAACTGTCTTCTTCGCCTCTTCCAAGGCGGTGGCCGTTTGCTTGTGGGCCGCTTGCTCTTTGGCTAAGGCATTCTGTGCGGGTGCCAGTTGTTCGGCTTTCTGGCGTAGCGTTTCCAGTTCGGTTTTTAGGGCTTGCTCGGTGGCCTGATGTTGCTCTTTTTCTTTGGAGAGGGCTTGCTCGGCCTGCGCTTTGGCTTGTTCGGCTTGCTGTTTAGCGTGTTCCGCCTGTTCCAGAGCTTGTTCGGCCTGCTTTTGAGATTTTTCACGGGCCTGTTCGGCGTTTGTGAGGCGCTGCGTTAGTCCGCTTTTTTGTTCCGCTTGCTTGGCGAGTTCGGCTTCACGGGTTTTGAGTTGTTGCCGAGCCTCTTCTAAGGCACTGGCGGTTTGCTGGTGGGCTGCCTGCTCTTTGGCGAGAGCTTCTTGGCCGGGAACCAGCTGTTCGGCCTTCAGCTGCTCCAGTTGTTTTCTGGCTTGCTGTTCGGCTTGTACTTTGGCGCTGAAGGCGGCTTCGGCCTGGGCCAGCCGTTGTTTCAGTTCTTCCGCTCTGGCTTTGTGTGCGGCGTTTGCTTTCTGGGCTTCGGCTTTTTGGCTTTCGCTTTGTTGCAGTTGTTCTTTCAGGGTTTCTTTTTCTTTGGCGAAGGCTTGCAGGTTGTCGTCTTTTTCCCGCAGCTGTTCTTCGAGGGCCTGGTTGCCTTGTTGCAGAGTGGCGATTTTGTCTTGCAGGGGGTTGCGGGCCAGTTGCCAGGTTGGCCAGTCTGGGTCTTGCTGGTTTTCCTGGGTGATGTTGTAGCCGTTATCTGCCAGTACTTGCAGGGTTTGTTCGGCGGCGGCGCTGCCCTGGTAGTAGGGTTCCGGGTTGGCGGCCAGGTGCAGTTGTTGGAACTGGTTGAGCTGTTCGGCGGTTATCAGCGCCTGAATGATGGCGTGTTCTTCACCCGGGGTTTGCAGTACCAGCATGACTGGCTGGCCGTTTTCCGGGCCGTGGTCTGCCAGGAGTTGTTCGGGGCTGAGGGTGGCCACGGTGTGGATGGCGATGGTTTTCAGGCCGGGGAACAGGGTTTTCAGGCGGGTGGGCGCGTGCAGGCTACTGGCTTCCGGCAGGTTGTATTCGTGCAGCTGGTTATTGGCCGGGTTCGGGGTAATAGCCGCTTCTACTACGGTTACCCGGGGTTCGCGGCTGGTTGCCTGGCGCAGGTGTTCGGCCAGCTCCGGGTGGGGTTCCACCAGGACGATGCGCTGGGCTTCGGTGTTCAGCCAGTCTGGCAGTTCTGTGGCCTGGCCGGCGCCTATGTGGAGGATGGTGTGCATGGTGTTGGCTTACCTTTTCCTTGGGCCGTGGTTCAGTGTTGTTTGGCAGCGGGTTGGGTTTGCGGTGCCGGCAGCGATGCCAATGAGCCTGAACGGGGTGCGCGCTCTTCTTTCTGGCCGTAACGGATGTAGTGTATAAGCGGGTTGAGGCCGCTTTCGGTTACGTCGCGGTAGTAGGTGAGGTACCAGGTGGTGTCGAAGGTTTCGCTGGGGTTGCGGCCTTCGTAGGCGCCGGTTTTCAGGTAGTGTTCGATGGGGTTGAGTTTGGCTTTGGCCACATCGGGGTATGTTTCCTGGTACCAGGTTTCGTCAAACAGGCCGGATTGTTCAATTTCGGCTTTTTGGGCGTCGAGTTTTTCGGCTGCGGCTTTTTTGCTTTTTTTGCTGTAGCTGGCGGAGGAGTTGGCCAGGCGCCAGCTGCGGCTTTTGGTAACGTTGTTCAGTTCGGTGCTGAGTTCGCTGATGCGGCGATTGGCGGCGGCCAGGGCCAGGGTGCCGTTGCGTTCGGCCTGCTGGTGTTTGTGTTCCCAGTCTGCCTGGTGTTTTCTGGCGGCGGCGAGCTGGTTTTTCAGTTCGGCGAGGTTGCCATTGAGGGTGCTGTTGGTGCGTTCCAGGTTTTCCAGGGTGGCACGGAGTTTATGCAGGCGGGCTTGCAGCAGCTGGTTTTCGTTTTGGCTGGCGGCGTGTTGTTTCTTAGCCTGTTGAAGCTGTTGCTGGGCCTGCTGTAACTGAATTTGCAGGTTGCCGATGGTGTTCTGGTGCTCGTGGGCTTGCAGGAATTTGGTTTCAAGCTCTTCCTGCACCAGATGCAGCTGTTCGAGTATTAGCTGGTTTTCTTCTGCCAGGGTGGTTTGTGTTTGCTGGTGTTGCTGTTCTGCGGCCTGGCGGGCTTTTTCCGCCTGTTCGGTTTTCGCGGTTTGGGCTTTGAGTTGTTTTTCCAGCTCGGCGGTGGTTTGGGCCTGGGTTTTGTTGCTGGCTTTCAGTGCTTTTAGCTGGTTTTCCAGGGTGGCTTTTTCGGCTTTGGTTTTGGTGTGGGCGGTTTGTTCTTTTTTCAGCGCTTTTTCGGCGTCTGCGCTTTGCTTTTCGCTGGCCTGCTGAGCCTTCAGGGCTGCATCGAGCTTTTTCTGTTGTTCTGCCTGTTGTTTCTCGGTGTCTTTCGCTGCCAAGACGCGTTGTTCGAGTTCTTCTTGCACCAGGTGGAGTTGTTCCAGCAGGAGCAGGCTTTCTTGCCGGGCTTCGTTCAATGCCTGGTTTTCGGTGTTGGCTTCGGTGGTGAGTGCCTGGTATAGCTCGTTCGGGTTGAGCGCTTCGGCCGGAGTGTCTGGGGTTTCCAGCGGCAGGGTGCAGGCTTCCAGCTGGGCCAGCAGTGCGTTTAGCTGCGGGTTTTGCTGGAGGGTGGCGCTGGCCAGTAGTTGGTAGTAGGGGTTGGCAGCCGGTGCGGGTTGTTCCGCTGGGGTTTCTGGCAGTTCGGGCGTTTCTGGCAGTTCCAGGGTTTGTTGCCAGTGCTCTGCCAGGGCCTGGGTGGTGTTTGCCAGGTTTTGTGCGGCGTGCTGGATGTTGATGACTACCGCCCGGCGGCGGTTTGCTTTGAACAGGTTCACCAGTGCCTGGGCGCTTTCGGCCCATTGGTGCAGGGCGCTTTCCGGGGCCTGGCCCTTTGCCATGGCGGTTTCCAGGGCCTGCTGGGGGTGGGTGTAGGCAAGCAGGAAGTGGCCCTCGGGTAGTTCCTGGGTGTTCAGGTGCCCGGTTTCCGGATTGGGGGTTTCACAGCCCAGGGCTCGCAGCAAGGGGGCGAGGGTTTGCCAGTTGCTGTGGGGGGTTGTGCCTAGGGTGGCTTTCATGGGTGTTGCTCCGGGAGACTAATGATTTCCTGGCGAATCAATTCTTTTCCAGGTACTCGGCGAGGGTTAGGTGTAGTTGGCTTTGCCAATCTGGTAGCTGGATGTTCAGGGCGGTTTCGAGTTTGTTCAGGGCCATTCTTGAGTTCAGTGGGCGTTGGGCCGGGGTTGGGTAGTCGCTGGTTGGGATGGGGTGAGCGTTTTCCGGGCCCATCGTCAGCTGTTCGCCCTGCCCTTTCGCCAGGCGGAAAATTTCCTGCGCAAAGCCGTGCCAGCTGGTTTCCCCCGTGGGGGCCAGGTGGTACAGGCCATTGGGGATGTTGCTGCGGATGGCCATGGCGGTGATTTGGGCGATGAGCCTGGCCGGTGTGGGGGCGCCGATCTGGTCTGCCACTATGTTGAGCTCCGGCTTGGTTTGGGCCAGGCGCAGCATGGTTTTCATGAAGTTGGTGCCACGGGCGCTGTAGACCCAGCTGGTGCGGAAGATCAGGTGTTCACAGCCGCTTCGTTGAATGGCGTTGTCGCCTTCGAGTTTGGTTTGGCCGTATACGCTGAGCGGGCCGGTGGCGCTGGTTTCCTTCCAGGGCTCGGTGCCGTTGCCAGGGTAGACGTAATCGCTGCTGTAGTGCACCAGAAAGGCACCCTGCTCTGCGCTGTATTTGGCGAGCTGTTCGGGCAGGCCAGCGTTGAGGCGGCGGGCTTCGGTTTGCTGTTCTTCGGCAGCGTCTACGGCGGTCCAGGCGGCGGCGTTTACGATTAGGTCTGGGTGGGTTCGTTCCAGGTAATCCGTTACAGCCTTTGCGCTGGTTAGGTCAAGTTCTGGCCGGCTGGGTGCGTCAATCGCCCCCAAGGGGGAGAGCACACGGTGGAGTTCGAAGCCTACTTGGCCAGTTTTGCCCAGGAGCAGGATATTCTTCATGCGCCTACCCCTAGGCGTTCGCCCTGGTAGCTGCCATCCTGTACTCGTTTCCACCAGCTTTCATTGTTCAGGTACCACTCCACGGTTTTGCGCAGGCCAGTCTGAAAGGTTTCCTGGGGTTTCCAGCCCAGTTCTTTCTCGATTTTGCTGGCGTCTATGGCGTAGCGGCGGTCGTGGCCCGGGCGATCCTGTACGTAGGTGATCTGGTCCCGGTACTGGGTGTTTTTGGGAACCAGGTCTTGCAGGATGTCGCAGATGGTTTGTACCACTTCCAGGTTCTGTTTTTCGTTGTGGCCGCCGATGTTGTAGGTATCGGCTATTTTGCCCTGTTGTGCGACCAGAATGAGGGCGCGGGCGTGGTCTTCTACGTAGAGCCAGTCGCGGATTTGGCTGCCGTTGCCATAAACAGGGAGCGGCTTGCCGGCCAGGGCGTTGAGGATGACCAGCGGGATAAGCTTTTCCGGGAAGTGGTACGGGCCGTAGTTGTTGCTGCAGTTGGTCACCAGCGTGGGCAGGCCGTAGGTGCGTTGCCAGGCGCGCACCAGGTGGTCTGAGCTGGCTTTGCTGGCGCTATACGGGCTGCTGGGGGCGTAAGGGGTGGTTTCGGTAAACAGCTGCTCGGTGGCGTTTTCACTTTCGTCTGGGTGTGGCAGGTCGCCATAGACTTCATCGGTACTGATGTGGTGGAAGCGGAAGTGTGCTGCTTTTTCCGGGGCGATTTCCTGGAGCTGTTTCCAGTAGGCGCGGGTGGCTTCCAGCAAGGTGTATGTACCAACAATGTTGGTTTCCATGAAGGCGGCAGGGCCATCTATGGAACGGTCTACGTGACTCTCGGCAGCCAAGTGCATGATGATGTCTGGCTGATGCTTGGCCAGGGCTTTGTTCATGGCATCTGCATCGCAAATATCGGCCTGGATAAAAGTGTAACGGGGGTTACCAGCTACGGATTCCAGGGATTCCAGGTTTCCGGCGTAGGTGAGCTTGTCTACGTTTACCACGGTGTGGTCGGTGTTGTTCAAAAGTTCACGGACGACGGCGGAGCCAATGAAGCCAGCGCCGCCGGTTACCAAAAAGGTTTTAGACATGGTTCTTGATTTCTATTTAACGGAAGTTTGAACTTTGGCGTGCCAGTCGTTTGCTGGATCTGGCATTTCATTCTCGAAAACCATCGGTGCGATATTTACACCGATGGTTTTCATTATCGACTGATTGATTTTACGCACATCAAATTGTTCTTTTGCCAGCCGGTAGCTCTCTACACCCATGGCCGGAATCCGATCCGGATTTCGAATGAATTCAAGCATGGCACGTTCCAGGCCAGCCTGATCGTGTGGTTCTATCAGGTAGCCGTTGGCGCCTTCCCGCACCGTCTTACGGCAGCCTGGCATTCGTGTTGTGATAACTGGGCGGCCCATGGCCAGGGCTTCCTGGGTGCTTCTTGGCACCCCTTCGCGGTAGTAGGTAGGCAGCACAAATACACTGCTTCTTGCCAGCCAGGGGGCCACGTCTTCTACGGGGCCCGGCCAGGTTACCACCTGCTCGCATACCAGCTGGTCCAGCTCGGCCTTGTTGATGGCCCCGGGCTTGTTGTCTGGAGCGCCTACCAGGATAAATTCGGTGTCGGGGTATCGCGTTTTCAAGGCTTTTGCGGCCTCCACAAAATAACGCACACCCTTTTCTGGCAAAAGACGGCCCACAAAGATGAACCTCACTGGCGCAGTAACCGGCGGTCGGAAGGGGTAGCGTTTCAGGCACACGCCGATACCGCCAAGCACTGTCGGTTCCGGTATTTTTGTGCTGAAGCTTTGGAGGTCTTGCTTGTCACCTTCGTTCAGCACTAGCACTTTATGGGCATGGGGCAAGCTTATCCGGAAGAGGGCCGCCATTATCATGCGAAGGATGCGTTTTTTGAGTTTGTCGCCTCCCGGGTGGCGCGTAAAAACCCGGCCCAGCCCCTCAATTTTGGCCACCCGCGTGGTTACTCCTGCCAGTTTGGCGGCCAAGGTTCCGTAGATTGCTGGCTTTGAAAAGTAGCAGTAGCTCAGGGTTATCGCACGCTCCTTGAAAAGCCGGTAGAGCTGCAGCGTGGCTTTAATGTCGGTGAGCGGATTGGTGGAAAGCTGACCCATCCTGTAAGAAACCGGCGTTGCGCCCATGGCCCGGATTTCCTGTTCCGTTACCGGCGTATAATCAATGGCAAAAGCAAACACGGTGTGGCCGCCCGCCACAAGATCTCGAATCAACTCGCCCCTAAAACCCAGCATGGTGTTGGCCAGCGTCCCAACAATGGCAACGCGTTGGTTCTCGGTGGAATTGGTCGGTTCAATGGTGCTCAATGTTACTGAGCTCCTCTGATCAGGTTAATGGCTTTCCTGGCGTATTTGCCGAGGGCTATACCAGCCGCCCGTCGACGCGTTTTCTGGTTCTGAAGTTCGCTCAGCGCCTGTTCAGGGGTAATAAAGCCATTGTGATTCAAACTGCTGTACAACGGATATTGAATCAGCACGGCATGTGCCAACTCTTCAAGGCTTAGCGTACGTTTTCGACGATGGCAGGTGTATTGGTCGTTTGTAAGCCCCCACCCCGCATAGAAGGGTAAACCATAGCAGGTGACGCTTTTGTGTCTCAGAAGCGCTTCGAAACCGGCCAGCGAGGTCAGCGTATGCACTTCGTCTACTTGTTCCAGCAATTCCGCAATATTGGCATGGGTGACGATTTCGTCACACCATTGCAGTGCGTTTTGCTCCTGGTCTCCCTGTTTTCGGGCACCGGCGACCACGTCTGGGTGGGGTTTATAGACAACCCAGGCTTGAGGGTGCTGCTGCCGAACGGTTTGTAGGAGTTCCATGTTGGTTTTGATGCCGGGCGCACCAAAAGCGATAGAGGCATCGGTTTCTACCTGCCCCGGTACCAGGATGACGTGCTCTTTCCCTTGGCGTGCCCAGGAGGCCGACTGGCTGTTGTATTTGCTCAGGCGTGCCGCTGTGATGCCTTCAATTAATGCTTTGGCCCGGCTTTTTTCGACCTCGGTAACCGATTGCTCGTTGAGCAGGGTCTCCAGGCGGGATGGTCCCGTGGCATCAAAATACAGGTGCTGAAAATCCGCCACCCAGGACAGCGGCCTGGCAAATTCCGCTCCCAAACCAACCGACCTCAAAAAGCCATCCTCAAGGCGCACCAGCACCGTCTCTTTATGCTGGATTTCCACCTGGCGTTGGCCCCATATCAAAGCCAAGGCACCTTCCGGCACCTGGTCTGCCGTGCGTACATGAGTTATGTCGCTGCCTTGGGTAAACCTTGCCAGGGTTTTACGCCAGTGTGGGTTAAAGCCAATAGCGTACACTAGCCGGTGCTGGAGGCCGTGTTGCAGCAGAAATTCGCGCCAACAATTGGCCTTTGTGCCGTTGTGGCTCATGCTTAGTTAGTCTCTGTGGTCCCGAATGACTGCCATGACCATTTGCAGAATCGCCGCAAAGAGTATGGCGAAAATCAGGAAAACCACGATGTTGTAGGTTCTGTCTGGCCGTGTGGGGTATTCCGGCAGGGTTGGGAACTCCAGCACCGAGACTTGCTTGAGCTTGCGGGCCGCTTCTACCCGGGTGGTTTCGAGTGTAGTCAGGGCGTTGGAATAAAGCTCCAGGGCAAATTCCGCGCGCATCTGCAGGGTTTCGTATTCCGCCGAGACTTTGTTCAGGGCATCGCCGCCCTGGCGGGCCATTTTTTCTTTCTCTATGGCTATTTGTTCCTCCAGCGATTGGGCTTCGGCCCGGAGCCGCCGGATTTCAGGTGAGTTCTGGCTCTGGTAGGTACTCTGGGCTTTGATGCGAGCTCGCAACAACGCCAACTCACCTTCCAACCGGGATACGGTAGTGAAGATGGCTTCTACAGTTTGAGTAGGCGCTACCAGCCCTTTTTCGTTCTGATACGCCAGCAACGCATCGCGGGCGTCAAACAACCGGGTTTCAAGTTCCTTAGCCTGTTTATCGATGAACTCTACCTGCTCTTCGGCCAGGCGTTGGCCCATTTCGTTCATATGGCGCTCACCCTCATCCAGCAAGGCTTTTACAATATCCTGAGCCATTTCGGGTGAGTAAGCCTGCACTTCGATTTTCAGAACGCTGCTGTAGTCGTCGAACAGTATTTTGATACGGCTGGCCATGTATTCGTGGAACTTTTCTATTGGCACGTCGGCCGATGACAGGCGCGAGAACCGGTCTATGGAGGTTTGTGAGTAGTGGCCGCGCAAATCCAGCTTTTGCTGCAGCGTTCTGAGCATGGCGACCGATTCCAGATGATCTTTCAGCAGTAGAAGATCGCCAGAGCCACTGGTACCAGAGAGCAACGACGAGACGTTCAGACCCGTGGGCACGATTTCAGGTGTTTGCAACACGATGTGAGCCCTGGAGACATAGCGGTCTGTCGCCATTACTCCCCAGTAGATAACGGCAAACAGGGTGGCAATGGCTGCAATGGCCCAAAAGGGGTTGCGCTTGAGGAACTGAATCATTTACCGATGCTCTTGTGGTAACTGTTTATGGCTTCGTTGATGTCGTCGAACCAGGTGGCGGTTCCGTTATTTATCCATACCCCTGCCTGGCAGAGGTCTTTAAGCATGCCAACCTGATGCGACACCATGACGATGCTGGCTTTGCCTACACGGTCTTTGAACGCCTTGGTGGCCTTGGCTTTGAATGCTGCATCGCCTACGGCAGTCGCTTCATCCGACAGGTAAACATCAAAATCAAAGGCGAGTGACAGGCCGAATGCGAGGCGACTGCGCATACCAGAGGAATAGGTTTTTACGGGTTGATCAAATGCCTTTCCGATTTCCGCGAAATCCTGAACCCGGCTGATAATTTCCGGAATTCGATCTCCACCTCCGTGGATGCGGGCTACGAATTTCACATTCTGTCGGCCCGTCATAGACCCCTGGAATCCTCCACCCAGCCCTATGGGCCAGGATACCCGGCAATCCCGGTTAACGGTGCCCTTGTCTGGCGAATCCATCCCGCCAATGATCCTGAGCAGGGTGGATTTACCGGCGCCATTTCGACCAAGCAAACCCACGCTGACGTTGTCTGGAATGGTGAAGTTAACGTCTTTCAGCACCCAATCACCGCCAAAGGGGCCGTGATAGCGTTTGTAGAGGTTGCGAATTTCGATCACTGCGCCAGCAACCTCTGTTTGAAGCGAAGTTGCAGCAAGAGGCCCAGAAACACACTTCCCCAAACCCATTGGTGAAGATACAACGCGCTCACACCATCGACTGCACGGTAGGTTTCAAAAAACCCGGTGCGGATAAGTTCAACGGCGTGCAACATGGGGTTATAGAGAAGGTATTGCTGTAAATCGTGAGGAAAGTACTGCACTGGAATCATAATGCCGGAGAGGAAGTACAGCGGAAACATGAACATACGGATGAATTTGCTGGCTTCCGGCAGGCTGGTAACCACAACAGAAAAGATCAGTGCCACGCCCATGCCGAACGCCCAAACAGTAACCCAGATATGAAGGACAACCATGGGATGATAGGGAACCAGATTGTGACCAAGCAGGGAGAACAGAAAAACCATTAGCGTAATGACAACAGTGCTGATTGCCCCCTCGAGGCCGCAGCGGGCCAGCACGGTATCCACAGGCTGTACCTGGCGATAGGCAAAGAGGCCACGGTTGGCCGCTATGGCTTCCATTCCACGATTCATCTGGTTACGAAACATGATGAAGGTGGTGATTCCCACAACCAGCCAGGGTATGAATTCCGCGCCTGGGATCACCCGTATCCTACCAATGAGTGTGCGTACCCACACCAGCAAAGCCACATGTGCAATCGGTTCTGCCAACAGCCATAGCCAGGCAACCCTGTCTGCACTGATTCTGGCCACAGCTTCCCTCAGGAACAGGGCCTGCCATACGCCGATGGTTATCTGCCAGGGAGTACGTTTCGCGCTTTGCACTTACAGGTCCAGCGCTACCTTGGTTGCTACAGCAATCTGATAGAGAATCTGGGTAACCGTAGACGCAATCTGCAGATTCTTGGTCTCGACCTTCGGCAGGACCAGTATCTGATCCCCCGGCAGGAGCTGCACCTCACCCGCGTCCCTTACTTCACCATTCTGGCGGGCAATCAGAATATGTTCCGGGTTGGCATGCTGGCTGAAGCCGCCAGCTGCATCAATGTAATCGCGAGCGCTGCGGCCCGGGATATACACCAGGGATTGCGGAATATAAACCTCACCGGACACGAGGATGGCATCCGTGCGCTGTGGTAGCGTAATGGTGTCGCCATCCTGCAGCCGCACATCTACCAGCTTCCCTTCGTGGGCAACCACCAGGCGGCCATTGGGCTCTACCTTGCGGGCTTCTTCCACGAAGCGAGAGATCAATTCCGCCTCCTGTACCCGGATGGCAGATTCTTCTGCCGTGGATGATGAGGCACCAAGGTAGGTGGTTTCCAGCCGGCGCAAGCTGTCGTTCAGAGCTTCCTTCTGGCGTTCAGCCACGGTTTCCCGGCGCAGCGAGATGCTTTCCCAGGCGGTTTCTTCCGGGTTGATGGCAATTTCGTTCAGCAATTCGTGAAGTGATGTGCCTTTGGGCACCACATAGTAAGATTTGCCCAGGTAGGCGCCCTCTAACTGAACCACAAGATTCTGGGAGCGCTGATCAGCCAGAAACAGGACTTCATCGCCGTTGGCGAGTTCAGCAGATTCAAAACGCTCAAGAGGTAAATATTCGGAATAAGGCACAGTACCACGCTTTCCACGAATCAGGGCGTGGGAAACGCCGGGGCGCAATGGCGCGAGCTCACTAAGCATGGAGCCTGTGAGAGGGCCTGGGGATAGTTCGAAAAGATAGGGTTTGCTGACATCCCCCAACGCGGTGATGGCGGGGCCACGCTTTTCAACAAGCAAGGTATCGCCTTCCTGCAACTGAGGGTGGTTCAGCGCGCCTTCAAGGAGGAAATCGTAAAGGTCGATTCGGGCGATCACTTCGCCATTGCGGCTCAGTTTGATGTTCCGATAGCTGCCCAGCTCTTCATCTATTCCGGAGGCCTGGTCCAGCAGGTAGAGGATAGAATCGCTGGGCACACCCACATACCGGCCCGGCTTGTTGACGTAGCCGGTTACAAATACCGAGACGGGCTGAACGCCCTGGAGGTTAGTGTAAACATTCACGTTATCCGGGTAGACGCGACGCACAGCGCTCTTCACCACGGAATCCAGCTGGCTATGGCTGACTCCCTCGACCTGAACGGGGCCAACCGCAGGAATGAAGATGTTGCCTTGTGCGTCTACCGGGAGCACTCGATCCATCTCGACAGCGCCCCAAAGGCGAAGCGTTACCTGGTCGCCCGGCAGAACGCGGTAGTCGGGATTGAGTCCATCTGAGCGCAAGCCGCGAAAGCCGCCGGTAAACAGCTCAGCGCCGAAAGGTTGCAGCTCTTCTTTCTGTTCTTCCGTCAGGATCGGACCATAAGTGCCGGTAGACCTCAGGGTTCTGGCCTGGCGCTCCTGGTTTGCGGTATCTGCTTCGGAAGGGCCACTGCCCGCGTTTTCCGTTGCCGCCTGGATTTGAGGCATCAGGCGCTCACGCTGGCTTGCGGGTATATCACCGATGCTTTGAGCGCTCACACCCACACTCACTATGGAAGTGACTAAAAATAAAAGTGCCGCCACCACGGAGGCAGAATGACGAGTGATCATTGCACACCTCCGATTTCCTGGTCTTGAACCGCCTTTTGTTCTGCAGTGTAAGACCGGGTTACTCCCCAGTTGCCTTCCGGGTACTCGCATACCGTTGCAGGCTGGGTTCCTTCCGAACTTACTATGCGGGTAACAAAGCAGGATTTACCGGTTGCGGAGAAGTAACGCTCGCCTACCCGTAACTGTGTATTTTCGCCCCATGGCGAAGCACCCAGCTTAACGATCTCTCCGGTTCGGGCTTTATCGATCTGCTGTGAATGCTGTGCTGAAAGGGAGGTGACTGTGTTCTTGGTATTTAGCCACTGCGGAACTGGAATCGTTTTAGCCGTGTTTATCTGCCCACCGGTCGCACAACCGGCCAATACAGCAACGAAGGCCATAAGCGGAGCGATCGTCGCTGTGGCTTTCGCTTGGTGATGTTTATTCATTCAATCTTGCCTGAATTATCAGAATCCATAAGACCATCGCGCAGAGAGAGACCATTGGTCCAACTCTCGCGAGCGTACTGCAATTTTATCTTCCGCGATCTGACCGGAGAGCCTGACCTTACCGTATTCCGTTGCAAACTCCCAAAAACCGCCGTAAAGCATGACGGCCTGATCTCTTGATGGATAGAAATACGTCACGTCTGAGTCTGGCACGGTAACCCGAGACGGTGGGTTCCCGGTGAAATCAACATAACTGACGGACGCACCGACGGTACTGCCGTTTGACAGAAAGTCGAAATAACCCAGGGTGAAAATCTGGCTGTCTGAGTCTATGCTTGCGGCGAGGTTACGCCCCTTGTAGCGGTAGCCCGTACGATAAACCCGATGTTCGTAAGCTATGTCTTCCATGGGCGAGCCAAACAGGTTATCGGCCAGCGTGTCTGCACCTTCCAGATACCAACGCTGCTCCCTGCCCCACAAGCTGGTGGTTGCATCTACGCCAAATAACCAGGATTTCCGCGACGGAAAGCCGCCTGCTTCGTCTTCGCCCATCATCTGGCCGTAGATAGAGGCGGTTTGCTCACCTACTTTAAATCCGTATCTAACGTCCACCGCCCCCAACTGATTGCTGGGGTCTTCCGCGGCATCTCTGGGGTTGTCATTGCCTGCAAAGGCATCCCAGAACGTCGAGAAAGAGGTAGACCGACCATCCCCACCAAAAATAAAGGTGCGTGTAAGGCCGATATCCAGCCCTTCGATCGGCCGGAATGTTCCGCGAAATCCAACCAGGAGCGGATCGGCAACTTCACGTTCGCCTTCCAGCTGGCTTACGGTGGCGGTGATTTGCCAGGGGCCGAGCCAGGATAGCCAGGGCGTTTCAAATGGCGTTTCACGATGGCGACTTAACCAAACGCCAGGGGCAGGACGAGCATTATTCGAGAGAATCAGACTGTTCTGCCAACCTGGCCCCCACCATCGTTCAACGGCGCCTGCTCCCAAGACCCAGTTGCCGGGAAACAGGGCGAGATAACTGCCATCCAGGCGTGCTGCATCATCATCGCTTGGATTGGCAACCAGTTGCGCTTTGATTCCAGCTGCCCACCAGTTGTCATCATACTCCGCACTGGCTGCGAGCATGCCTTCCTGGGACTCCGCGCCGGCGTAGCCGGTAATAAACTCGTTCTCTGTGCTGCCCGAGATGGCCAAACCAGCAGACAGGCCGTTACTGCGAGCCAGGCCAACAGAGGCTTTCATAACCGGCCAGGTAGTAACGATATGGTTCAAAGAGCCGGAATCTGCTCGTTTCTGGAGTTGATGGCGCTCATAAGCATCGCCGACTGTTGTCCACGGTGCCGCATTGACTGTGATAACGCTTAGGCACGCTACCGCCCCACCGACCAGGGCCCAGTGTTTTGAGGTCATAGGATTTGGTTTTCTTTAGACAAGGATAGAACGGTTACAGCGGGAGGGAAGTTCCCAACGGTTTCCTTGTCAGGGAATGAATGAAGTATTTCAAAAGCATGACGATTCTACGGCATGCGGTATGACAAGCAAGTGACAAAAAGTCTGACACTTGACTAATCAGGGGGTTGGAGCGGTAAAAAGTTGTCAAAGATTAGAAAATGCAGCGAACCTGATCACATTTTCAGCACAACCTTGGGGCTACCCCCCGTCATGACCGAATGGCGGAAACGGGCACTCTTACTTGCTGCTGCTTCTGCATGAAGGTAACCAGCACTATCGCCCGCTCTTCACCATCATAAGACTGAAAAATGGCGTTAATGCCTTTAAACGGCCCGTCGTCCAGCTCTATGGGCTGGCCGGGCTTGATGCCGCCCTGCTCTGCCACCTTATCCATGCTACTTTTAATGTGGTCGATCACTTCATCGTCAATCGGTGCTGGCCGGTTGGCAAAGCTGACGATGCGCAGCACACCGCGAGTCGAGCGAAGCTTCGCCCACATGGGGTCGGTTTGCTCCAGGTTCACAAATACGTACCCCGGGAACAGGGGCTCCAGCTTTTTAGTGCGCTTGCCTGCCTTGATTTTCTCTACCTCGATTTTCGGGTAGAAGCAGGCAATGTCTTGGTTCTGCAGGTGCTGGACCGCGCGGTCGCCCTGGGCAGGCTTGTGTTGTAGTGCGTACCAGGTCATGGGTTAGAAATACCAGTTTCCCGCGGCAATGAAATTGGGATTCAGTATACTTTCTTTTCCGTAAACCAAGGGGTGGCCCTCCGGCGTTTGCACCTTCCCCCCTGCGGCGACGAGCACCGCGTGGGCGGCTGCGGTATCCCACTCGCTGGTCGGGCCCATTCGTGGATAAATATCAGCATGCCCTTCGGCAATTCTGCAGAATTTCAGGGAACTGCCAGCCTGGACGGTTTCGTGTGCGCCGAGAGTATCGATAAAGGCACGGGTTTCGTCGTTGAGGTGATTTTTGCTGGCGACCACCCGCAACGTGTCTTTGGGTTCTGCCACCCGTATGCGGTGCACCCGGCCGGTGCGGTCCCGCATGTGAGCACCTTCACCCTTGATACCCCAGAAAGCTTCTTTCAGGGCTGGAGCGGTGACCACGCCCATTACGGGCTCGCCATCTTCAATCATGGCGATGTTAACGGTGAATTCGCCCGTGCGCTGGGTAAAATCCTTGGTGCCATCGATGGGGTCGATCAGCCAGAACCGGCGCCATTTTTTCCGCTCTTCCCAGGGAATCTCCGCGCCCTCTTCCGAGAGTATGGGAATGTCCCGGCTGATTTGGCGCAGGCCCTTGACAATGATGTCGTGGCTGGCGATGTCCGCAGCGGTGATGGGTGAGTGATCTTCCTTATAATTTACTTTGAAATCAGACTGGTAGATATGCAGCACTTTTTCGCTGGCTTCATCAGCAATTTTGATCACATCTGGCAGTATGGAGCTGTAGTGCATGGCGGCGTCCTGCGTCAGGTTTACACCATGTTACCAAATTTGCGGGGAGACCCCAGGATATTTGCGGGCAGTTTTGCCCTGGAGCAAAGGCTCACGCATTCCCTCGCGCAAGCCTTCGATGGCAGGTTTTTATCAGTTCATGCCCAGGGTCTGGTCCAGTTTGCACCCCATGAAGGAGCAGCTGTGGTCTACACGCACTTCATCACCAATCCGTACGCGGGATACCACTTCCTCGTCGACAATCACGAAAGCGCCACTGTTCACCAGAGGCTTGGCGATGGTGCCCTCGCCCACCGGATAGCGATCACCCTCTTCAGTCACATTGACGATTCGAACACCTTTACCTTCTTGGGCTCCCAGCTCTTTGGTCAGAGAGGTTTTCAGAACAAACTTACCGTCTGAGGTCTCGAAACCATGCAGCACGTAGCCGATGGGCGAGAAGAACGCCTTGAGGTCTTCCTGAATTTCATAAACGGCATCTTCTGCTGCTGAGCGCACCAGGCCTGGGCCGCCTTTGTTGCAGTTGGAGCTACGTGCATCTTCAGAGGCGGAGCTGGTGCCTTCGCTGCGCAGCGACTTCACCCGAGTGAGTTCCGGTACGGTGTATACGTCTACGGAGACCGCAACGCGGCTGGAGTACTTACATTTGGCTGGCGTGACGTGAGTTTCGCCATCGTCGTCGGTCCAACGGCTGGCTTCCTGGAACTCGGCGCCAAAGCTGGCACCGGTTACTGTCGTGCGAACCGCATAATCGGCAACCGGAGCACCCTGGTAAGCGCCAGCACCGCCCATTTCGGCACGGATGACTTCGTCTTTGAGCTGTGCGGCGAGGTTACGATCCACCAGGTCTGCGCCTGCATCGTTAATGTAGCCATCCAACGCAAACTGAATGGGGCCGCCGGCTTCAGATTGTTCCGCGACGGTGGCCCTGGTGGTGTCCGGTTCAAAGATAACCACTTTGCTGGTTACCGCTCCGGAGGGTGCCGGGTTAGCAGCAGACACCGGCAGCTGCATCTTGTTGTTCAGGTCTGCCGGGTTGATTTCAACGGAGGCGCAGCCTCCAAGTCCCAGACCTGCAACAATGCCGAGCGCTAGCGTTTTTTTAATCATTATCGTTCTCCTTGGGTTTTAACAGGATGCATGCGCGTGAACGTCATGCTCCTTTATGCATATTCAGTGCGCGCCAGATGCCCCGTTCTCGGACTTCGTCAGCGATCAGGCGGTTGGCGGTTTTCTGTGCGGATTGGTGGTCTGATAGTGAACTCGCTGCTGCTTTGTATCGGGCGGATGAGATTTCACTGCCTTCGCTGTCTTGCAAGGCGACCACGGCGTCCAGTTGCACGTGGAATTCGTCAAAGATTTCACGGCGCGAAGGCGTGCCGGTCACCACGATCCGGCCGTCGTAGGTAGCCCCCGCTTTGTTGGCCTCGGCATGCAGACCGAGTTCCAGCAGCATGGTCAGCACTCGCTCGCCGATCTCTGGTGTGTTTTTATCCCAGGCTACGGCCAGCGAAAGGTTCTGCTGCAACTGCTCCCGCTCCTGCAACAGGCTTTGGTAATGGGCCGCTTGCACTTGTTTGAGTGAGGGGTTCTGACTCACAGATTGAACCAGGAGGGCTTTGTCGAGTGCCTCTGCGATGAGGGTTTTCGCTAAGGTAAGCCGGTACAAACGTTTGAGTTTCGACTGGTTACCCGTGTTGGATAGCCGGGCGTCAATCTCGCTGTCCAGCCGCTCCAGGTCGTTCAGAATGGAGGTCACCAAAACCTGTCGCTTTATAGAGAGCAAGACGTACAAGCGGTTGGCAACCTGGGCACTGTTCTCTGTCTGGAACTCGGAGAGCTTGAGCGCTTCCGTTGTGGTGCGCACCCGGTTTCTGGTGTTCGATTCTTCTCGGCCATTGGCCAGTGTTGTTTCGGTAAGCACATCCGAAGTCACACGCACTTCCAGCTTGCCGGCAATAACAGCCAGGGCGTCATCACGGGCTGTGCGCAAGGCAGCACCTTCGCCAACACCATAGATGGTGGTTGCGGTATCCGTGGGCGGATTAAGCACCCATTCCGGCAGTTGGGCTGGCCCAGTGGTGGCACACGCGCTCAGGAGCATTACCGGCAGTACCAGGCCAACGCGCATCATCGCTTTCCATAGAACGTTAGCCATTATCGAGCACCTCCGTGTAGTTACTCAGGCGGGTGGTCACTTTCTGCAGGTAGTTCACCGTTTCTTCGTACGGCAGGTTGTTGAGCAGGTGCTCGTATACCTGCCCTGGCGTCATGGTATTGGCTACCGCGATGGCGGGCCGGAGTTTCATATCCTTTCCGGTGAGCGCCAGGGAAACGTTACCCGGGCCGGTGTTGTAGGCTGCGATGGCGCAATACAGCCGAGACAGCGGGTCGTCTACCCCCTTGAAGTAGCGGTAATACAGAATATTGAAATAGGCAGCGCCAATGCGGATGTTGTTGTCCGCATTGTAGAGGTAAGACGGTGCAAGCAGCCGGGGCTTGCCAAACAGCTTTTCGGTGGCATCCTGGCCGGCACTGGCTGGCACGATCTGCATCAGGCCAAAGGCGGGAATGGACGATTTCGCCATCGGATTGAAGGCCGATTCGGTTTCAATAATAGCCAGCAACAATTCGGCGGAAAGCTCAAATTCGCTGTTTTCTTTATTGATCGCTGCAACAAACGGGCGGGCCCTCGCCGGAAGCTGTTCCCGTTGGCCACTTTGTATGGCGCGGGTTTGCCAGACGGCCCCCTCTGTTTGTGCAAAAACCGGTTTCGATTCAGTTGGGGCCGGCGCCTGTTTGGGCGGGGTTACCGGGTCTGGTTTTGCTTCAGTGTTCTTTGCTTCCCCAGCGGTGAGGGGGAACACCCAACCAATCACTTCCTGGCCGTGCTGATTCCGGGTCACGCGCTCGCCAGCTGCGAGCATAGCCGCAATAGCCTTGTCACGGCGTTGCTTCTCTACATGGCCCTCACCAAAGAGATAGGCCGGAAGCACCGCGCTGGTATCGTCCAGCGTGGCGGTTTCCAGGTGTTTGAATTGCGTACGGCTTTGCTCTTCGACTTCCCGGGCGACCTCGTCTTGCTCGAACGCATCCCGGCGCGTCATGACCATCAGGGCCTGCAACATTTGCCGGGCACCCTGTTTGCTCAGGTCAACGTTGTCTGCCTCGCTCTTGGGGGTGGACCAGATAATCTGCTGTTGCTCAAAGTCCACCACCCGTTTAATGCGATAGCCGTCTTCGTAATGCACCCAACGGGTTTTTGAGGATTGTTCGGGTTCCGCCCAGACATCGGAGATACGCTTTTCGTATTGGGCCGATACCTGGTCATGGAGTTTGGCGAACTGCTGAAACTCCTTTTGCACCTGCTCTTTGTAGGAGGTAAATCCTTGCAGGCGGTTTTTCTTAAACTCCTCGAATCCCGAGCTTGCGGTGTAGCTGCTTGCAGCCCCGCCTGCTCCGGATTGATAGCCTGGCTGTCCGGCCGCCACCAGGGGCCAGGCCAGCACAACTACCGACATTACAGTACGAAGACGGCTCATACATTAACCTCCCAGAGCGTCTTCCAGTTCCTCGGCGGCCCGCTTGGCACGGAATTCCTGATACAGGAGGGCCTCGTTGTCCGGAGACATCTGACGATTGGAGCGGTCGATGATCTGATCAAAAATCTTGCGGTTTTGCTCTGGTGCCATCACCACCATGCTGCAGAACAGCGTGGTGTCGCCCGTGCCCGGAATGTAGTCCACACGCTCCGGGATGGCGCCATTCAGCATCTGATCGGTGACCTGCTTGGAAACGCTGGAGAAGGTTGAGCCAGAGGCCGATTCGTTACCGTTTTCAGTCAGATCCTGATAGGTTTTATCCATGGCCTGAACGTTTACCTGAATCTGCTGAGCCAGGGTCGCACGCGCCAGTGCTGTCGCCTTGGATTTGAGGATGCTCATGCTGGCGTTGGCGGGCACGCACTCGGTTGCTGCCATAGCACCTTCCGGCACCAGCTTGCCTGGGGTAATCACCCATGCCGGCAGGCCACTGGTTGCACTTTGCTGTTCAGAAGGGGGGTTGCCAGCGCAACCAGCCATCAGGCCAATCGTTACCGCTGCAGTCATCAGTTTTACTGTTGATCGAATCATCTCGCACTCCTCGCGATTTTGGTTTTATTTCTGGTAGGCAGACAGATAATGGGCAAGATCTGTCGGGCTAAGGATGGAATTCCGGATATCAGCCAAGCTCAGGCGGCCCCAGCCATAGAGGTTTGGACGTACCGACTCGCGCACAGCCGCTCGGGCTTTTTCGGTGGCCTCGTCGGTCAATACACTCTGGTAAAGTTTACTCAGCCCGGCTGCTTCGGCCCCTGCACCATAGTTAACCCAGCCGGCGTAAGCCTTCTGGTTGAGGGAACCTCCGCCGAGATTGACCAGCTCCAGGTACAGGGCGCTGTTTTTGGTCCAATCAACCAGGAATTCGCCGGGCATGCCTTTAAGGGCTGCAAAGGTAAATTCTCCGAGTGGGCCGCCCCACTCTTCAAAGACCTCCGGAGAAAAGTCGTCCTGAAGACTGATTACAGTGAACGCAGTGACTTCGCCGGAACGGACCAGCAACGTGAGCAAGTACTTTTTGTCGAAATAGTACTCAGCACCCAGGCCATCGCCGAGATCTCTGTTTACCTGTGGTGTGCCGAAGATCTCGCGAACATAGTCCTGGCTGATGCCGGCGCGCAGGTAAGATAGGTCTTCGTATTCGGGAAGATTGGTAAAGGTGGAGACAACCCGGTCGACGGTGTCTTCGACAATCATCACTGCTTCAGAGAAATTACCGAGCGCAATGACCGGAAGTGACAGGGCCGCCACCCAGGTGACCATTTTCTGGCGAAAGCCTGCCCTGGGCGCGGCTGCACCCTGGTCTGCAGATTCAACCATGATCAGTCTCCTTTCAGCTCGTCGACAGCGTTGGAGACTCTTTCTGAGGCGGTTTGCTTCGCTTTTTCAAGCTCCTCGTCGACACGTTCTGATGCGTCGTCGGCAAGCTCTCGGGCGCTTTCAACCAGGTCTTTGCTTTTGTCTGCGATATCGTCGATGGCGGATTCGGGACTCTCTGAACAGCCGGAAGCCAGCAAAAGAAACACGAAAGGAAGGTAACGAAGGTGGAGCACGGCTTTTCCTTAATTGTTACAACTAAATGTCCATAACATAGATCTGCAATGTGGATAGTTGCAGCTACCACGTGTCGCCGCAATAGGCGTATTGTAAAACCTCGTAAATTTAGGGCCTTGGACAAAAGGCCCTGGCATCTTCCCTATATCTCCACTTCTTCAAACAAATCTGGCACTTCGGCATCCCATCCGAATTTTTCCGAGATGCGCTTGCGCATGGTATCACTGGCTACCGCTTCGCCGTGAGTCACGTACACCTTTTCGGGCTTCAAGGTACCTTGTTCCAGCCAGTGCAGGATTTCCCGATAGTCACCATGAGCACTCATGGAATCCATGTTATGGATCTCTGCTTTCACCGGCCAGTATTCACCGTGGATTTTGACCGATTCGGCGCCATGCACCAAGACATCGCCGCGTGTGCCAGGTGCCTGGAAGCCGGCAAAGACAACGCTGTTTCTGGGGTTGGGCAGCAGGGTTTTAAGGTGGTGCAACACCCGGCCGCCCGAGGCCATTCCACTGGCTGAGATGATCACGCAGGGATATCTCACGGCATCCAGCTCAATGGATTCCTCGACGGTGCGAACGAACTCTGTTTTGTCGTCGATCAGCTCGCACTGGGCGCCGTTCAGCTTGTGCTCTTTGTGATGTTTGCAGAATATTTCCGTGGCTTTGATGGCCATGGGGCTGTTGAGATACACCGGCAGTTTGGGAATGCGCCCCTGCCCCATCAGTTTGTGCACAACGTACAACAACATCTGGGCCCGGCCCACGGCGAAAGCAGGCATCAATACGATCCCGCCGCGGCCCGCGGTTTTAGTAATGATCTCTTCCAGATCCTTTTCTGGATCGGTTTCACCATGGGTGCGGTCGCCATAGGTGGATTCACACACCAAAACATCGGCATGACTGATGGGCTCTGGCGGGCGCATGATGATGTCGTCCTGGCGCCCGACATCGCCACTGAACACCACGGTGCGGGAGGAACTCTTGTGCGTAACGTGCACGCAGGAGGAACCCAGGATATGCCCGGCAGGAGTGAACTGAACCTCAAAGCCCTTCACCGGCTCGAATTTCTCGTGGTAGTGCAGGGATTCAAAGTGCTTCAGGGCTTCCCAGGCGTCTTTTTCGGTAAACAGAGGTTCCGGTTTTTCGTGCTTTGAGAACTTTTTCCGGAAGGCGTACTTGGCATCCTCTTCCTGCAGAAACCCGGCATCGGGCAGCAGTACTTTGCAGAGCTCATGAGTGGCTTTGGTGCAGTAGATCTTGCCTTTAAACCCGTTCTTGACCAACGCAGGAAGGTAGCCGGAATGGTCAATGTGCGCGTGGGTAAGCACCACCGCATCAATAGTTGAAGGATCTACCGGAAACTTGGCCCAGTTTCGGCGACGCAGAGTCTTCACGCCCTGGTACATGCCACAATCCACCAGCATACGGTGATTGTCGTCGGAAAGCAGATAGCGGGAGCCGGTGACGGTGCCTGTACCACCGAGGAAGCGGAGTTTCATAGGCGCGTAAGTCCTTGTCTGGTTGGCGATAGACAAAGCTTAACGTAATTTTCCGGTGAAGGGAGTGCTGTGGAGAGAGGAATTGACCCCGGTCAGTGGTGATCACCGGGGCCCGATGAATGTTTTAACCCGGAACAACACCACAGGCCACTCGGGCACCGCCACCCCCAAGAGGCTGGGGCGAATCCGAGTAATTATCTCCTCCACCGTGAATCACCAGTGCCCGGCCTTTGAAATCGCTCAGCTGCAGCCTTGGCGCAATGTTGGTCTGGGCGTTTTCTCCCTCTTGGCCCACATGCAGTCTCGGGAGGTCGCCAAGGTGCCCGGATTTATCGAACGGGCCTTTGTGCTTCCCGGTGTTTTGTGGGTCGTAATGCCCACCAGCGGCACCTGCAGGCGTTGTTTTTCTGTCCTTTTCTACCGGGCTGCAGTCCGGTTTTTCATGAAGGTGAAAGCCGTGAACTCCGGGCGAGAGACCAGTGAGATCAGACTCAATGAGTACGCCCTGATCGTAAGCGGTGAGTGTAACCGTGCCTATGAAATCCCCGCGGCCTTCCACGCCGGCTTCAAACATTTCCACCTCAAGCTTTGGCTCTGCGAGTGCCTGGGAAGCCGCCAGAATCAAAGCAGCGGACGTTGTGACAAGGGATAATCCCTGTTTCTTGCTATGCATACTGTTCTCCTTATCCATTGCTGTTAAAGAAGATAGCGATGCTCCGCATGGTGAGCGCCTGCTAACAAGCGTAGTCACGATCTCGTTTGTTTTAAACATTTGACGATGCGGATGACCTGAATTCCGAATTTTTGATCTTTGGCAAGACCACAACCGGGGCAGCCGACTATTCTTTGGCCTTTCCGAAGAAGTAGGTGGCTTATGCTGGGTAGTTCTCACTTGAGGAAACTAATGATCGTCGTCGGCCTTGCGGCCTCTCAAATGGTTTCAGCCAGCTCTGCCGACGATGCAATGTCACAACTGAACGCCATCATGGCCGATGACGCCAAGCGCCAGGCCAGCTACGAGGCCGGTCACGAGCGCATCCGCTTTTGTGGCTATTGTCACGGCGAGGACGGCAACAGCAAGCGCGAATACATACCCAACCTGGCCGCCCAACACCCGCTCTACCTGTTCAACCAGTTCGAGAAATTCCGCGACGGTACCCGTGAGGACTATGTGATGTCCAAACTGGCGAAAACACTGTCGTTGGAGGAGCGAATTAATATTGCGGTTTATTACAGCCAGCAGACTGCGAAGCCCCGCACCGGTGGAGACCCGACCAAGGTTGACGCCGGCGAGAGACTGTTTGCTGTGCGCTGCGCAGGTTGCCACGGCGACAAAGCACAAGGTTTCAGGGATATGCCCCGCTTGGCCGGGCAACCGGCTGAATATCTTGGGATTGCCCTGAGGCGGTTCAAAGAGATGGACCCCACCAAACACAGTACGCCGATGATTGGGGTGGCTGGAGTTTTGTCGGAGGGGGAGATTGAGGCTTTGGCGGGGTATTTGGCTGGGTGGTGATCAAATCAGTATCAAAATGAGAGAAGCTCTGATCAGGCTGGCGTCTGCCAATGATCCCCCCCGAATATACTGCTGGCCTAACCCGCTTACTCTTCTTTCATAATACGAACAACCCGTTCGTCCATGCAGCTACGCACAAATGCATTCATTTCACGCTGGTCGCCGGACTCGTAGAAGCGGAGCATAAGTTCATTGAACTCGAGCTGGCTTGAAGCCGGGATATTGACGGCCGGATAGCCGTTGCTCAGCAGGTGGCCGTTCATCATAAAACGCCCCATGCGCTTGTTCACATCGTAGAAAAACTGGCAACGGGCCATGGTTAGGAACAGGTGGACAGCCTGATCGTAAACATCATCCATGTGTTGTAGTTCATCGATCATGCGGTCAAAACGTTCCGGTAACTCACTAGCCGCCGGTGGCTCGTAATCAGTGCCGGCAATGAGTACGGAGCCACTGCGAAAGCAGCCCCACTCCAACGCTTCTTCCCTTGCAGCAACCGCATGCAGAGCTATGGCGCAATCGGGCGATAAACTGAAGCTCCCTTCCCGGATCATTTGAAAGAGCAGCTTCCAGGCCTCGCCCTGATTAACGGCGATTTGCTGATCGCTCAGCCGATGCCCACCCACTGTGACACCCTGCAGCAGGGTTTGTACCTCCGGTAACGTAAAGTTGATGCCCTCCAGGCGCACTGCATCGTATACAAATACCGACACCGCACGTTGTGCAAGCATAAGTGCTTTTTCGGGGTTGGGTGGCATTGACCAGTGGTTGTCTGTGGCGGTGGGCATTTCGGCTCCGGTTGGCGGTGCAACTTTCAGTTGTTTTCAAGACTGCCAATTTACCATACCGGGTGTTAAAAGCTGAGTTTGCGATAGCTAGTGTCCCGTCTGGCTAATTCCTTAACCTACTGAGCTTCTGAAAAACCGAAGAGCTAGGCGTGCTGGTGAAGGTTTGGTGGTTCCAAATCGAGCCAGCAGAACGACGTTCTTCGGTTTTTCAGAAGCTCCCGGAGGGCTTGTCTCTGAGGACTCTGAGCCCTGTGTTACCAGTCCTTGATGTGGAACCACCACATCTGCAGACTGGCGCCTTGGTCAGAGTCCTCAGAGGCAAGCAGTAGATTAAGGAATTAGCCAGACGGGACACTAGCGCCTGCCCATGATCACCCCTAAAAGCCCAAAAGCAGCATATCCAGTGCTGCGGCAATGTCATCTTGCTGCTCAGCAAGGCTACCGGAGCAAAAACGCAATTCGCTTTCCGGCACAGCCGCCATATATTGAGTCGCCATGACGACTTCCAGGCCGTTGATGCTAAACACAGGATTCAGCCTCTGAGCAGGAAATGGCGCCGACGATTTGGGCAGTAACGGCACAACTACTCGTGTGTTCAAGCCACTGAGAAGGTCTGACTGAACGTCCAGCAGATATCCCGCCCCGTTTTTATTTTCAAAGATATCGAAACGAGACATCAGAACTGGCGATGCCGTGCAAGAGGCAAGCCGTTGGCTTCAACATAAGAGTTCGAGCTTTCAAGCGCTTCAGCATTCTCGTTAAGCCATTTACTCCGCTTATGGAGTTTAACCGCTTCCGCAATTCCTGCTTCTGCAGACCGAGAGACATTGATTCCAAGGGATTTTGCCTCTTTGAGAAGAGTGCTATCCAGCGATAGATTCGTTGGTTTACGTATGGACTTTGTAGTTTCGGCAGTTTGCATGGTGTTGCCCTCTCGAGAAATGTTCTACTCAGTATATGCGCATGGTTCTTGGGCATCAATTTTGTGGAGACAAGCTAGTAAGCTAGTGCCTGTCCATGATCAACTGGGCGAGTGGAGGAATACGCGGAAACCTTCCGGCAGCGGTTGGCGGATTTGAGCTGGTTTATGAAATGCCTGAACGAGCCGATTGCGAGGCAGGCCAACCGGGAAGATGAGTGCACCGGGCACTTCTGGGAGAGCAGGTTCAAGTCTCAAGCGTTGGATACCGAAGAAGCCCTCCTTTCCTGCATGGCCTATGTCGACCTGAATCCAATCCGCGCTGCCATGGCGGAGACGCCAGAAACCTCCGAACACACCAGCATCAAGGAGCGAATTCATCCCACCTTTGATCTGGCAGAAGCCATTGCCCGGCAAACAGAACAGCAGGCGCTGAATGAGTTTTCGGTGCCGTTAAAACCGCTACTGGGTTTTGAAGGCGTGATTCGAAACGGCTTCCAGCGAGGCATCCTGTTCAGCTTTGAAGATTACCTGGAACTGGTAGATTGCACTGGGCGGATCAGCCGAAGCGACAAACGGGGCGCTATTGATGAGAAGGCGCTACCGATTCTGGAACGGCTGAATCTGGACCCGGAACGATGGTGCCACCGGGCGACCGCGTTTGAGGACAGTTACCAGGATTACCGAAATCCTGGACGGCGACGACGAGCGGCTTAGACAACCACCCCCAATTACTCCAATCCCTTTATCGGTGTTCCCGCCGAGAATGTCGCTTGCCTGAAATCGGCGCATGTCCAGAATTCGCGGCGGAATGCCGCTGCCTTTTTGCCATAACCCCGAAATAGACGCAGTAAACCGAAAGCCAGAAACAACAAAGGCCCGGGGTCGAAACCGCCGGGCCTTTGGGGATCGGGTCAGGCTAGTGCCTGTCCATGATTTGTGCATGATTTGTGTCAAATGCCGCCCAGGATGGTTTGAAGCCAGCCCCTACAGGCAGGCTCCGGAGGGTCGGTTCCTCCATCATTTCAACAGCTTCTCATGCTGCACAAATATGACTCCTGTCTTACTGTGCGCATTGCTGTGGCACACACAACTACGCTGACACATAGGGTGATACCCCCGCTTCTGGAGTTCCCGAGCCCAGCGGTGTGATGACGCGCAAGCCTCCATGCCGATCTCGGCACCGGCGGATACTTTGCGGCTGAGGGCATCAAGCCACTTCTGCCGAGAGTATTTGCCCTGCCATTGCGTCTTACCGTGACGGTCTACGCCATGCACGTGGAAAACTGATTTGGCAATATCAACACCGACGCGGATAATATTCATCTGGGCTTCTCCTCATCTTCATGATGGTTGACTAGTCACTCACCATTTTGGCACGTAGATGCCGGTGAGGTGAGGAGGAGTCCATCCCATTGCTTACAGCCCAAAACCACCCCATCCCGGCGAAAACCGACCAACTCTGGCATACTACGAGCCTAGACGAAAGCTTTCAAAACAGGCTCTCCCCTCGACTGAAGCAATATAGGTAAACCAAGTGACACAGGGATCTAATCAGCACTTTGTCTTTGTCATAGGTACACGTGCACAGCTAATCAAAGTCGCCCCGATCATTGTCGAATGCGAACAAAAAGGCCTACCGGTAACGCTGCTAATGACCGGGCAGCATCAGGAGACCATGCAAGATCTACTGGACGAGTTTCGGGTAAAGTCTGAGCAGGTTACGGCTGCCCCTGCTAAGGAGCATGCCACCGTGTTAGCTCTTATCGCATGGCTTCCAAGAGCTTATCTTGGTATCAGGCGTCAGCTCAAAGCGCTACATCTCAACGGAACACTTATTAACGTCTTAGTACATGGCGACACCCTTTCAACCGTGCTGGGTGCGTTAGTCGGCAGGCAAATCGGCGCACGTGTTGTCCATCTGGAGAGCGGACTGACATCGAAAAAAATTCTCGACCCGTTCCCGGAGGAGCTATCAAGACGAATTGTTTTCCGACTAAGCGATATCGCCATGTGCCCAGACGCGGAAACTCTGGCGCACATGAAATCCACTCATCCAGCATGTAAGGCTATTAACACTGGCGGCAATACAATAGTAGACTCAATAAAATTAACAGGAGCTAGTCGCGGCGGGGGCTCTAGCGTAGGGCAAGACTATATTGTCGCCTCACTACACCGCTTTCAGAATATCTATAACAAGATGCGACTCAAAAGCTTAGTTGAGCTGCTTGAAAACATAGCCAAACTTAATGAGGTTTATTTTGTTCTACACCCTGCAACACGCAAGCGACTGGTCAAGGCTGGACTTTTCGAGCGCCTTGAAGAACACTCCGCTATCAGATTACTCCCTCGTTTGGGGTACAGTCAGTTTCTTCACTTAGCTGCCGAGTCTGCCTGCATCCTAACTGACGGCGGCTCAAACCAAGAGGAGCTTGCTGTAATTGGAGTGCCCACGATCATCATGCGGCAAGCAACTGAGCGGAGTGACGGCTTAGGAAAGAACGCCATTTTAGAAGGCGAGCTTCCCAATGGTGTGCTTGCGTTCATTGAAGAAAAAGAATATCAATCTCTGGAACGTTCTCAAACTGGCGAGCAACTAGCTAGTCCCTCGATTTTTATCGTGAATTACCTAGAAAGTGAGGAAACAGAGCACTTTTAAGGGCAGATCCGATCAAAACGCAGCATGCGTAGCTCCCGGCACTGAAGCTATGAAAAGGAACAATCTCACACCAGCATCCCAGATTCAGTACGGATCCGTGGTCACCTGGCCAAAAGAACTTGAAGACGGAGTCACTCCTATCCCTTTAGAAAAGGATCTAACCTCCAATTCCAAGAATTCACACACTGCAACGCTTATGGAACACCGGCCGAGAGAATTTGGCATGGTCGCCATCGAAGCTGCAGCGCATGGCCTAGCAACGGTGGATTTTGAAGCAGGTAGAATCGTGGATGCCGTTAGAAATAATATTTCGGGATATTTGGTTGAGTGTGGCAACTACTCAGGGATGGGCAAGCGTGTTGTCACCTGCAGAAAAGAACTATTACCTGCCCGTGCTATACAGAATTTTGCCAAAATACTAGCATGCGCGAACTTTGGAAATAATATATCCAGCAATATAGTTAACAGTAGCGAGCCTTCAAAAAATGGATAACCCCTTAGGCGTATGGTTCCCGACTGTTCGCAGCAATACAGGCACAGATGTATTTACAGAGCGACTGGTTCAAAATCTTAATGAGGAAGGTTTTAGAGCAGAGATCAGTTGGCTCCCTTTACGTGCCGAATATGCTCCTTGGACAGTACCTGTACCTACTCCTCCAAGCTGGGCGACAGTCGCACACGTCAATACATGGCTTCATCCGCGTTTTTTACCACAACAACTGCCGGTAATTGCAACGCTACATCATTCCATTCACGATCCAGCTTTAGCCAAACTCAAAGGCTTCGCTCGCAATTGCTACCATCGATGGTGGATTGCCCCCAATGAACGCCGTGTCATGGAATTAGCTAACAGAGTAGTTGCCGTCAGCCATTATGCAGCCAATATTGGCCGAAAAACACTGTTAGACATTCCAATAGAGGTGATTTATAACGGAGTCGACATACAAAGATTCCACCCTTCGACAGACGAGCGCAAACCCCATAAACCTTTTCGTTTGCTCTATGTCGGTAGCTGGAAAGCTCTGAAAGGCGTCGATCTGCTTGCGCCAATCATGCGTGAATTAGGCGAAGACTTTGAACTGTATTACACCGGTGGCCCAACTGCAAATCGCAGCAAACCTTTCTTGCCGCCCAACATGCATGATATCGGCCGCCTACAAACCCCTGTCGATGTCGTTGCTGCGATGCAGACTGCAGATGCCTTTGTATTTCCATCACTCAGCGAAGGTTTTGGACTGGTTGCTGCTGAAGCCATGGCGTGCGGACTGCCTGTAATAGCAAGTCGCGGGTCATCACTCGCAGAAGTAATTGAAGATAGGAAGACAGGGCTCCTTTGTAGCCCATCCAATGTAAACAGTTTTGTTTCGGCCATAAAAAAAATCTTCAACAATGAGGACTTGCGACGAAAAATTTCAAACCTTTCAAGACAACATGCAAAAGTAAGGTTTTCCCATACAAAATCAACATCTCAGTATCTAGAAGTTTATTTAAATGAAACAACCACAATATAAATGGTCCCGAGGACTCTGCACAACCCTTATAACATGTCCGGCCTGCGGCTCCGATAAGGTTGATAAGAGATATAGACGGCGTGATGATACGTTGAATTTTCCCGACATTTGGAGATATAACCTTTGCTCCAATTGTGGCTCAATTTATCTTGTCAATCGGCCTGATGAAATCTCACTCTCTCTTGCATATGAAAACTACTACACACATAGGGAGCACTTAGATAAAACTTTGACTGACAAATCCATATTAACGAGGCTCATTAATGGGTATCTCAACACACGATTTGGAATGCATAGATCCAATTCTAATCTTTCAGGTTATAATATTTTTCGATTATTTCCGCACCTGAGAATGAAACTAGATGTATACGGAAGACACATACCTCGACAATCATGTCGAGCACAAACCACTCTTCTAGACGTCGGATGTGGCAGCGGTGATTTTCTAATGCGGGCCAAAGAGATGGGATTGAGCGCGATAGGGTGCGAGCCAGATGAGAAAGCTGTTGTTATTGGTAGGCGTAGGGGACTGAATATCGTAGCGGGAAACCTTGAGTCAGCGGCACTACCACTAACCCACTTCGATTATATAACCCTAAACCATGTGATCGAGCACGTCATTAATCCCCAAACAACACTTACCAAGTTACACGAACTCATCGCTCCTTCAGGATGGTTATGGATGGCTTTGCCGAACCCGGATGCAATAGGGCTTCATTGTTTCAAGCAAGGCTGGAAAGGCTTCCACCCCCCCTACCATTTGTTAATACCAAGTCAAAAAGTTCTTCATGATTGGCTGAGAAGTGCGGGCTTTATAAATATTAAGTTAGTTAGGCGTGGTGCACAAAGTTCGAATCTGTGGACTGAGTCCGTCGCCCTCTCACGCAGAGAAGGCTGCTCCCTTTCGATGCCGCTGAATAAATCTATCTGGCTGCTCTCAAACCTTCTATCCACTTGCAGTGCGCGGTGGGGCGAAGAGACAATTATCATGGCCCAACGACCAGGGAAGCACACATGACCATTTATCCTGCAACGATCAGCGCGTTAGTTCTACATTTCCGATCGCCAGAACCAACACTGCAATGTCTGCGCTCGTTGTCCCAGGAAGGAATTAGGAATGCGGTTCTAGTTGATAATTCCGAAGATAGCGGTCGGTCTATTGACATAATGGCATCAGCCTTAACTAAGTTGCGTCGCAGTGGGATGAGTATCCAAGTTGTCGACCCAGCGCAAAATTTAGGCTTTGCAAAAGGCGTAAATCTGGGGCTATCACGAGCGAATGTAAACAATACTACTGCAATACTTCTGATAAATTCAGACGCAATTGTTGAAGCTGGCAGTGTTGCGCGTTTGGCAAGCGGACTCCAGAACGCGGACATTGTCATTCCTCGTGTATGTGACAACACTGGAGCTTCTCGCAGCTTATTTAACTACTACTGTGCAATGACTTCACTATTGATCAAGAAACCATGCCAAAAATCGCTAAAGTACGCTAGCGGCTGTTGCATGTTAGTGCGATCGAATATAGCTCGAGGTGCATTATTCGATGAGGATTTTTTCTTTTATGGAGAAGATGTCGCCTTATCTTCAGAACTTCTGAAGGTTGGTGCAAAAATCATAGAAGAGAAAGCCGCCCTGATACAACATTCAGGTTCAGAAAGCTCAAAAAATGGCTCGCTTTTCTATGAGTATCACATAAACCGTGGCCACTGGCTTTTGGCTAAAAAATTGGCACGCAACTCATTTGAAAAAAATCTATACCTAACTTGCCGCTGTGTTGTTCTTCCACTCCGGGCATCCATAAGGTGTTGGCGGCTCAAATCGTTAACTCCCTTGTTGGGTTTCATTACAGCTTCTGTCGATTTGATACGCGGGCAATTTCGCTCCTTCACCCCACCACCAAAAAGCGAGAAATAGACACCAATCTCACAGTACCTGCTATTTCTAGAGACCGCGCCGTCCGGCAATTCTATGTTGAGCTCGGCACGCCTATTATCAGGATGGCATCTACCACTTTCGAAGTTCACCGACACGGCCATCTTTATCTATGTCGCGCATATCCTCCGTATGGCGTAAAGTAAAAACGGTTAGCGCCATGCCCAACAGGACCATAATCCACTCAGACAACCCCAACGCCAACGCCATTCCAAGGGTACCGAAATGCTCGGTAAACATTACAGCAGCACCTGCGAGGACGACTAACCCCGTCACTTCAAAACTAACCCGCATCCAGGGTTTTCCCGCAGCCATCAGGGCGCTACCGACGGCCAATCTCAAGGCTATCGCCGGTATAGCAAAAGTCAACCATTGGATCATCTGCTCTACCCCATGATAGGCTGTACCGAATAACCACGCGAAAACAGGCCCAAGGAGCCAGAATATGGCTACTAGCACTAGACTAAACACTACCGAGGTGGCGAAGATCCAGCGCAACAAACGATTAGTGTGCTGAGATTCATCCTGACCTTCGCGGAACAACCTGGGCAGCGCAGATAATATCATCGCCATCACAGGCAACATCGTCGCTCCAATGACACGCGCACCCGCCGCATACAATCCCGCCGAATCAGGGGGCAACAGCTTGAAGGCAAGAGTTTTATCAAATTCTGACGGGCCCGCCGCCGTGATATTAAGTGCAGCATAGCCCCAAGCGGACCGTAGTTCACTCTTGCTAGGCAGTTTCCAACTGCGTAACTTGGGGAACGGTACCGGCATGGTGCGCGATGCGATTAAGAGAGCTACCAATGATGCAAACCAATACCCGAATCCATAAGCAGCCATAGAGTCATTGATCCCAGACAAAAATACAGTTGCTGCAACAAGCAGGCGCAAAGCCAAAGGCAGCATGGTCAGTAGCTGTGAACGAGCCGTCCGCCCAAGTGCTAAATGTTCCGTCGCAATTAGCAAAACCACAGGTTGCAGCCAGATCTCGCTGACACCAATTGCAAGCAGCACCATAAAACCGATGCTGCTTGTGTGAAGTAGAAGAGTACTTGCCAAAAGATAAATGAAGAGAAGTGCCGCACCAAAAATCAAGGTTGTTGGGATAGCAAACCGGAATATATCTTCGCGGCGCTCAGGTGCGAGAGACACCTCCTTCAGCAATACCAAATGGGTACCAAAAGTTGATAACGTACCGAGAATCAGTGCCAGCGCAGCAAATCCTACAAATGCACCGAACTGCCCTGGGCCCAACATGCGGGCCACAATAAGCAAATTTCCCGCCTGCACGGCTAGACGCAGACCGAAAACTAAGCTAGTGCGAATGGTGCCGCGCGCGATCGGCCCTATCATTCGCCAGACTTGTTAGCTAACCAATTTGAGGGCTTATCCAGTCGCTCTGCTTTGGTCACGTTACTCCTTCTCCCGATACAGCAAAGCCGTTATCTGCTCCGACACCAACCCCATTAGAAAAACCAGAATCGCCGTAGTTAACAGCAATGCCCCCATGTTGGTAAAACGCCCATCCGTCATGTAAGTATATGCATAGTAAAGTACACCACCGCCACCCAACACCATAGAAATTGGAAAAAATAGCTTTAACGGTGAGAACAAAGTGCCAATCTTGAAAATAATCAGCAGAAAGCGAAGGCCATCTTTCGAAAGGCTGATGTGGCTTTTAGAGCCTTCCGCTCGTTTCAACACAGTTATCGGTACGTAAGCAACCGAGTACCCTGCTCTAAAAAAACTCATAGTAATAGTGGTTGGGTACGAAAATTTGTTTGGCAGCAGGCTGATAAATTCCAGGAACTTGCTGCGGCGAACCGCCCGAAAGCCTGACGTCAGGTCATCAATCCGGTGCCCCACCATCCAGCTGGCAAAACGATTATAAAATCCGTTTGCTAATGATCGGTGCAGGCCCGCCTGCCCCTCGTGGCTGCGTGCGCCCACCACCATATCGTAGCCATCATTCAGCTTTGCTAGTAATGGCGCAATATCTTCCGGCCGGTGTTGGCCATCCGCATCCATGCACACCACAATATCCCAGGTGGCCGCCCGCATCCCAGTTTTGATGGCGGCTCCATTACCTTTGCTATATGGCTGATTCAATACTTTTGCCCCAGCCTGCGCTGCAACCGCTGCAGTCTCATCGCTGGAACCATCATTTACCACTATCACTTCAGCGTCAGGAAAAAGGCGTAGGACTCCCTGCACCGTGCCACCAATGGCTACGGACTCATTTTTTGCAGGTATAACAACGGACAAACTGGTTTTCATTCAGTAATTCTCCGGCAGAGCAAACTTAACCACCAAGACGACAATCAACTCTCCTTTTGGCGCAGATGAGCATCCAAATCTGAACGAATAATCACCCGCAGGCTTTCCCGCTCACCTTCGTAATAATTTGTCCACTTCAAATACCAGTTGCGTAAGGACTGAAGGGAAATCTCACCATCACCTTGCCCCCCGGGGACGTTGGAATCGTCCAGCAACTCAAGTGCTTCCTGGTAATGCCCAGCACTGGCCAGCATAGCTGCGCCGCGCAACTGTGTCCCCAGCTGGCCACTTACAGCGATTAACTCGCGCAAACTCCGATAGGCTGCCTGCGCATCTCCATCGAGAAGAAACAATGCAGCTCGGCGCTGCAATAGTAACTGCTCAAATTGTCCTCCATCGTGATTGCCAGCTTGCTGCAAGCGTTCGATTAATGCCAGCAACTCACTCAGTTCACTAAAGCGCCCGCAATTACCCGCCATCAAATAATCGAGCAATTTCTCGGTCTGGTACGTGCCTACTGCTCCCATTCGCCCTTTAGCCTGCAAGACCGACTCGACCCTGTCGAGGGCTGCATCGGGCGACTGATCTTGCGCACACTGGTACATTACCCGCGTTATCAACCAGGCCAACCCATTTGGGTCGAGCTCGATTGCACGTTGGTTCAAGCGAGCAGCCTCCTCATAATTGCCCACGTCCCACCAGAAACCAGCTAGATAGTTCTGCGCCCGTGGCGAGTCTGGATTAACCTGCGCCCATTTTAATGCCTGCAAGTATGGGTTAGACCACAGATCTGCCCGCATAAACGTCATCGCTGCGAGCATCAACACAACGCCAACGGGAACCGCAACGCGAATATCCTGCGGCACGGCTGCACGCGTCAGCCACCAAGTTGCCAGCGGCAAACCAGCCAACATCGCGGGCAGGTAGTTACGGTGCTCGAAGTAAAGCTCCAGCTGCAGAAAGCTCGATTCCAGCACATGCCCCATCAGAAAGAATAATACCGCCGCTGCCACGAACGGATAGCGGCGCCGTACTCTAACCGCCCAAACCATGAACGCAAGCCACGCGGCCCAAGCCAGAGCCGTCGTCCACGGCGTGAATATGCCAGTGGACAAACGAACATCATCATTGAATAAGCCGCCCGGGTACGGTCGCGGCAAGATAAGGTTAAAAACGTAATCCCAAAGGATTCGCCCTTCGGTCAACAGGCGCTCAAATGGCGTAAAATCCCGGTTTCCTGCCTCACCGGCCAGCAGGGCCGGTACCGCACGAGCCACATAAAGCAACAGCAGTAACAGAGGAATGCCCAGTACAATTCTGCGTAACCAGTGAAAACTCGTCTTCGCCTCGTAACCGCGCCGTGCATCCATGGACGCCAGAACAGTCACTTCCAGTACCAGCACAAACCCAGGCAACAGCGCCCCGTTTTCTTTAGACAGCACCGACAGTAGACCAAAGCCCCAGACCGCCACCAGCGCGGTCAGCCACATACGCCAATCGCCCTTCGGGGAATGAAGCCGCCTCCACGACACCCACATCCACAACCCGGCCAGAGTATATAAAGCCGCAAGCTGCGCCATACGCTGTACCACATATAAAGTGGTTGATACCCAAAATGGGTGCAGCAACCATAACGCCATAGCCAGAAGCGCAATCCAGCCAGAGCACATCTTCGGCTTCCCGGCAGCCCGCAATAAAGAGCGTAGCAAACCGAACAACAGGAGGCCGTTTGCCAGGTGAATCAGCAGATTGCTACGCTTGAACGGCCACGGATCTGCAGGCCAGACGTCAGCATCCATCAGAAACGATAAGTGCGACAGCGGTCGACCGGTTGGGCCGGAAAACCCAGATAGCAAGTACAACCAGAAGCTCTGCCAGTTATCGATGCGCCCATACATCCCCAGCAAGGCTAGGTTGCTATAATCGTCGAACAGAAAATCGCCCTTCAGCCCGGGCCAGTAAACCAGCCAGGCCAGGCCCATAGTCAGAACCATGGTGACAAACAGCGCCACCGGCCGGGTAGCAGCTTTTGCCAACCATCTGCTCATGGCGTTGCCTCGCTTACTGTTGCACGGCCTGGCTTTGCATTACGCCCCGACTCAAGTCTGGCGCGGAAGCGCTTGATGGCAGCATCCTCACGCCCCAAGCTGTTTACCGCCGCCAACCGCTCTATACTTGCCGCAGCCCGATCATATTGTCCCAGCGACAGCTGAAGAGTAATCAAATTACGCCAGCCAGCCGGGTTTTTGGGGCTAATGGCCACGGCCAGGTACAACAATGGCTCAGCCTTGGCGATTTCGTGGGTCACATTCAGTAGAAAGTTAGCCTGAAGTGTCATCAGCATGACATCCCGCGGCTGCGCCACACGCGCGGCTTCAATCACCTGCCGCAGTGGCTCGACCGGAATGGGTATATCGCGATTTCCCCGTGCTGCAATCAAGCTATATAGCGCCGTTTTGTCCTGAGCCGATAACGATCTTGATGAAACATAATCCCGCATTCCAGACCACCAGGCCGGGTCAATCGGCAAGTCATGCCGGGCATGCTCAAAGATCAGCCCCTGCCAGGGCAACAGACTAGTGCCAGGTAACTCTGCCGCCTTGCGCCAAGCATCCATAGCCAATAAAAACTCTCGCGAATCAGGCTGCGGTGCGTGCCGCATTAGTTCGTACCCAAGCGCATACTGAGCCCGCGGCGAATCAGTTTGGCGAGCAGCCTCAAAATAGGCGTGCTGCAGTGGGTCACTCCATTCGTTGGCCCTAAGAAAGGTAAGAAAACCATATAGCACCACCAGCGTCACCACGGCAAATTGCCGCACGAAGACCATTCCCGGCAAACGTCCATCCAGCAACACCGCAAACAGAGCTAACAAAATACCGAAGGAACCCAGATAATTACGATGCTCGTAGACTAGCTCAAGATTTAAAAAAGTTGACACCAGCAAGTGCATTACAAAAAACCAGAAGATACCAAAGCTCAACAACCGCATGCGATGCCGGGCGAAGAATACACCCACTACCATCAACAACAAGCTCAACACCGAGGTTAGCGTGGTCCAAGGTGTAAACGGGCCACGCGAGATAGGAAAGGCATCGTGGTAAAGACTTAACGCTCCCGGGTTGGGTGCCACAATCCAGACAAGGTAATGCCACAGTACCCGCGCTTCGGTCCATAGTCTCTCATACAGATTAAAGGGACGGTTACTAAACTCTGGATTGGAAAATACCCTCGGCAACAGCCACGCCAGCCCAAGCAAAGCAGGAATCACCAGCAGCACCATAAACATACGCAGCACCGCCGCTCGCTCGGCTGATTTTCGTGCCCCAAAGCCAAACATTAACCACTCAACCAGCAATGCATACACCGGTAGCATCACCGCACTTTCTTTACTCAGGACGCCCAGCCCAGTCCCCAGAAGCAGCCCCCCCCACATCCAGCGTAGGGCGCCTTTTTTCCCCTCCGTCAAACGGGCCCGCCCGCGCCAAAATGCCAATACGCCCAGCAGCATGAACAGCGCCGACAGGCTTTCCATCCGCTGGATAACAAACAAAACGCCGGTGAGATTAATCGGCGCAAGCGCCCACGCTAGCGCCACCAGCAGTGCGACTAGGGGCTTAGGCAACAGAAAACATCGCCCGCATTGTTCCCCGAATTGCCGCTCGTAACGCCGTAAAATCAAGCTCGCCAGATAAAACAGCAGCAAAGCGTTGGCGATATGTATACCGACGTTGACAAGTTTCATCGGTCGCGGATCAAGCCCGAAAAAATAACGCTCGACCGACAGGCTCAGCATGGCAATCGGCCGCTTAAGCGGGCCTGAGTCACTTGCCATTGCCCCTTGCCACAACTGGCTAAAATTCAAACCCGTCAGATTAGTACGATCGTTATCTACCAAATTCGGAAAATCATCGAGAATGTAGCCACCACTCAGCCCGGGCCAATAAACTAAAAATACCGCTAACGACAAAAGGACCGCTGCAGCGAAAACCTGGGAGCGCGAGGTGAAAGACATTTTTACAGCACCCTAAAAAAAACACCCCGCGAGCGGGGTGCTTTTACTATAAGAGTCAGAAATACGATTTAGCGGCAGCTAGAAGGCAGATACTTCGCTTCGATTGTTCCCGCCTTACAGGTCCACTGAACACTTCCAGCGGAAGTGAAAGCGGAAAGCACCATTGTCTTGCCGTTGATCTGAGCGTTAGCACTCTGTGAGCCAGTGTTGCTGTATGTCACAGTAATAACGCCGCTGGCATTCGTCACTGATGAGACATAGTTTCCTGTAATGGTTGTTGCAATTCCGGCGTTCGCGTTATTGCTTGGATAAGCCCCATTTGTCTGAACAAATTCAGAAACCGCTGTCTTAACACCGCTTGTCAAGGACATCCCTTCAGAGACTTGAGACCGAATCGTATAATCCTGATAAGCCGGAATAGCCACAGCCGCCAAAATACCAATAATCGCCACAACGATCATCAGTTCGATCAGAGTAAAACCCTGCTGACCTTTGTTCATCTGAATCTTTTGCATGTTATCAACCTCAAGAGTTGTCATTTTTCGTTTATCCAGCTCCGGGGCGGTGGAGCTTTGCCCCGTTTCCGCGCTGAGCGTGGTGTAAACTAAGCAGTTACCGTGCCAATTGCAAGAAAATGTTAAAACATCCTTTTTTTCACAGCACGTTGCAAACTTTTGTGACGAACTTCACACACTGATTCGAAGTCGTTTTCCCGCCAACCAGCGTCTCGAAGTGACATTTTTCGTCACCCCAACCCGCGCATTTCGACGTGGCGCAGAGTACGACAGATTATTGCGAATGATCAAGTCTGGGACGGGCTGCGCTTTCCAAACGTGAAGGACACATCTAAACTCTCTGAGCATAAACACGCGATTCAGCCACTTAGACGACTTTTCTCAGAGCATTTATGGCGAACAGCAACCGAAACGTGACTTTGACGGGCCTCGCCCGTCGTTTTGTGGACGACGGCCTTCTGGATGAAGAAACCGCAAAAGATGCATTTATCCAGGCATCTCAGAACCGAATTCCACTGATTACCTACCTGACCCAGAATCAACTTGCCGATAGCTCCAGGCTCGCCTTCTCGGCAGCTATGGAATTCGGCGTTTCGGTATTGGACCTGGATTCCTTTCTTCCCGAAATGATGCCGGAGAAGGTGGTCGACGAAAAACTGGTTCGCAAACATAACGCGCTCCCACTGTACAAAAGGGGTAACCGGCTATTTATCGCTGTTTCAGACCCCACCAATATTCAGGCTTTGGATGAAATCAAGTTCAATACCGGCCTGAGCACCGACGCGATTCTGGTAGACGACTCAAAACTCCGCGCTGCTATCGACAAATATCTGGAGTCCCAGGACACCACAATGGGCGACTTGGACGATGCAGATTTGGAAGGGGTCGAAACAGAAGGCGGTGAGGGTGAGGACGACGATGGCGCCGTATCCGCCACGGATGTTGATGATGCGCCCATTGTTAAATATGTGAATAAGATGCTGCTGGATGCAATTCGGGGCGGGGCTTCGGATATTCACTTTGAGCCCTACGAGAAGATCTACCGGGTTCGCTACCGGACCGATGGCATATTAAAAGAGGTATCTCGCCCCTCCATCAAGTTGGCGCCCAAGATCTCGGCCCGTGTAAAGATTATGGCGCAACTGGATATTTCTGAGCGTAGGGTGCCACAGGATGGCCGTATAAAAATGAAGCTGTCCAAAACCAAGGCTATCGATTTCCGCGTAAATACGTTGCCAACGCTCTGGGGTGAAAAGATCGTTTTGCGGATTCTGGATCCTAGTCAGGCAAAACTCGGCATTGACGTTCTGGGCTACGAGGAAGACCAGAAGAAGCTGTATATGGATGCTTTGGCCCAGCCCCAGGGCATGATCCTAGTCACAGGGCCGACAGGTTCCGGTAAAACCGTATCGCTTTATACCGGCTTGAACATTTTGAACACCCCGGGCATCAACATTTCCACAGCGGAAGATCCGGCAGAGATCAACCTGGAAGGCATTAATCAGGTAAACGTAAACAACCGAGTAGGGCTTGGCTTTGCCGAGGCACTGCGCGCCTTCCTGCGCCAAGACCCGGACGTCATCATGGTGGGTGAGATCCGGGATCTGGAAACCGCCAACATTGCCATCAAAGCCGCACAGACCGGGCACCTGGTTCTATCTACCCTACACACTAACAGCGCCGCCGAGACTCTCACACGAATGATGAACATGGGGGTGCCCGCGTTTAACATAGCCACATCGGTAAGTTTGATTATTGCCCAACGACTGGGCCGACGACTCTGCAGCAGCTGCAAACAACCCGCCGATGTGCCTAAAGACGTGCTTTTGAAGGAAGGGTTCACACAAGAACAAATTGAAACAGGCTTCACGTTGTACCGCCCCAAGGGCTGTGATAAATGCAATGGTGAATATAAAGGCCGCGTAGGTATTTACGAAGTGGTCAAGATCACCGACGAGTTGGCAAGCATGATTATGGAAGAGGCCAGCTCCATCAAAATTGCAAAGCAGGCTCAGGCGGAAGGCTTCCGTAATCTCAGGCAATCAGCGCTTCTCAAGGTTATTGAAGGAGTGACCAGCCTGGAAGAAGCCAACCGTGTGACGAAGGATTAAGCATGGCAGAAAAAGCGCAGAAGCTCGAAGCATACGTTTGGGAAGGCAAAGACCGCAAAGGTAATAAAGCCAAAGGGGAGCTTGCGGGCTCCAATATCGCCTTGGTAAAAGCCCAGTTGCGCAAACAGGGCATCATTCCGGATAAGGTTAAGAAAAAGCCAAAGCCACTGTTTGGCGGCAGCAAGAAGATTACGCCTTTCGACATTGCAATGCTCACCCGCCAGCTGGCAACAATGATGAAAGCCGGCGTTCCGCTGGTTCAGAGCTTCGATATCGTGGCCGATGGCCTCGAAAATAAAGGCTTACAGGAACTGGTGATGACTATCCGGAACGATATTTCCTCCGGTACCGGTTTCGCATCTTCTCTACGCAAGCATCCTAAATATTTTGATGATCTTTATTGCAACCTGGTGGACTCAGGTGAGAAAGCCGGTGCGTTGGAACAAATGCTGGATCGTATCGCGACTTACCTTGAGAAAACGGAGATCCTGAAGAAAAAAGTCAAAAAGGCCATGACTTACCCAATTGCGGTTATCGTTGTCGCAATTGTCGTTACGGCTATTCTCTTGATAAAAGTCGTTCCTCAGTTTGAGAGCTTGTTCCAGGGCTTTGGGGCGGATCTACCTGTATTCACACAGTTCATTATTCGAATATCCGAATGGCTTCAGTCCTGGTGGTTTATTGTTTTGCTTGGAATCGTCGGTACGATTTTTCTTTTCAAAGAATCGAAGCGAAGATCCCAGAAATTTTCGGATTTCGTCGATAAATATGTATTGAAGTTGCCGATTGTCGGAGAAATCCTGGACAAATCTGCTGTCGCTAAATTCGGCCGTGTACTCTCTACCACGTTCGCGGCGGGCGTCCCGCTCGTTGACGCGCTCGATTCGGTTGCTGGCGCAACCGGCAACGCCGTGTATCGGGACGCTGTGATGAACATTAAAAACGATGTCTCAAGCGGTACCCAACTGCAAGCCTCTATGCGGCAACAGGGCGTCTTCCCTGTGATGGCAGTTCAATTGACTGCCATCGGCGAAGAGTCGGGCAATCTGGACGATATGCTGTCAAAAGTGGCCGAGCATTACGAAGGTGTCGTCGACGATATGGTTGATAACCTCACAGCCCTGATGGAGCCCATGATTATGGCCGTACTCGGCGTACTGGTTGGCGGCCTGATCGTTGGCATGTACCTTCCAATCTTCCAGATGGGTCAGGTTGTCTAGCGGTTTACTCAGCACACCATTTTCATCTGCCCCTCTCCTCCAAGGAGAGGGGGCAAAACAAGGATATAATTGAGTCTCTGAATGCTCCCCCTAGAAACAATCCTGTCCACCCCCTGGCTTCTCTACCTGGCGGTCATTTTCATCTCTCTCTGCGTCGGCAGCTTTCTTAACGTCGTCATCCTGCGCCTGCCCAAAATGATGAAGCAGGAATGGCGCTGCCAGTGCGAGGAGTTTCTGGAAGTACCGGAGAGCGGCCGCAAGCCGGATGAGCGGATAACTCTTTCAAAACCGGCATCCACCTGCCCCTCCTGCGGCCACAAAATTCGCGCCTGGGAAAACATTCCGGTCATCAGCTGGCTAATGCTTGGCGGCAAATGCTCTTCATGCAAAACACGTATTTCGCCGCGTTACCCCATCATTGAAGCACTGACTGCGGTTTTTTCCGTAGTAACGGTTTACCTGTTGGGTCCATCTGAGTCCGCACTCTGGGCGTTGCTGATGGTCTGGGCGCTGGTGGCGCTGACCATGATCGATTTCGACACACAACTCCTGCCAGACGGCATCACCCTGCCCCTGATGTGGCTTGGACTGGTGCTTAACTACTTTGGTGTGCTGACGGATTTTGGCAGCGCTTTCTGGGGCGCTGTTGCCGGTTATCTGTCACTCTGGAGTGTGTACTGGTTGTTCAAGCTTGCTACTGGCAAGGAGGGCATGGGGCACGGGGATTTCAAGCTGTTGGCGGCGTTGGGCGCCTGGCTGGGTTGGCAACTGCTGCCTGCGGTGATTCTGCTCTCCTCTCTGGTGGGCGCGATTGTGGGCATCAGTCTGATGGTATTCCGCAAACACGGGCGTGAAGTGCCGATTCCTTTCGGCCCTTACCTGGCCGCTGCAGGCTTACTCTCGTTGTGGTTTGGGCCTGAAATCCAGGCCATATGGTTCGGGTACCTGGGAGTCTGAATGTCCCGCTATTCGGTTATCGGCCTCACCGGAGGTATTGGCTCCGGAAAATCCACGGTTGCACGCATGTTTGGTGCTCTCGGCGTGCATTGGGTGGATGCTGACGACGTCGCCCGACAGGTCGTAGAACCAGGCACACAGGCCCTGAGAGCCATCGCTGATCACTTCGGCGAGAGTATTATTCAGGGTAACGGCGAACTGGACCGTGCCGCCCTGCGCCAAAAGGTATTTGAGGATCCGGAACAACGACATTGGCTGGAGGCGCTGTTGCACCCCATTATCCGCCAGGAACTGATCCGCCAGTTATCACCCGAGGATTACGATCTGCCCTATGTGATGCTGGTCTCTCCCCTGCTTCTGGAGACCAACCAGCACGAACTGGTGGAGCGGATTGTTGTGGTGGATGTACCGGAAGAAACCCAGATTAACCGCACCATGACGAGAGACGGGAATAGCCGCGAACAAGTGGAGCGGATACTCGCTGCCCAAATGCCCAGAGCCGCCCGCCGCGAAAAAGCCGATGCGATTATCGACAACGCGCAGCCGCTGGAGCGTGTGAAAGCTTCAGTACACGCTCTGCACCAACGTTTTCTGGCGGATTTCAGCCAAGGAGCATAGTCTGATCCGCCCCGCACTTATTCTTACTGCACTTGCCACCGGCCTCCTCGCTTGTTCCTTCACGAAAGCGGCAGAACCGGTTATCACCATGCGTGATATCTCGGTGCCCGCCCTTCTGGCGCCGGAGCGCCTGCCGATTTCGTTCTATACCTTCAAACCCGATGAGTTCTGGGCAGAGCCCAGGGATTCCTGGTGGCTGGGAGTCAGCGACTGGGTTATTCGGCAGGAACGTCAGCATGGCCCAACAGTGCAGTCCCTGGGTGCATGGGCAGACCGGACACTCTCCGGATCTTCCCAGGCGCTGCCAAATAACGAAAGCTACCTGAGACTGGGGTTTGCAGCAGAATCCGAATACAGCGATCCGGCCCAGTTCGAGCCTGAGCTGCGTTTTCGTCTTGATGTACCCACCGCTGAGGAGAAACTGCGACTGGTAGTAGAGAGTGAAAGCGAGGAACTGATCCCACTGGCGGAGCGTGAGCGGGACAGGCAACTGACAGAGCCAGAGCGAACCGACACTGAAACAACCGGCGCCCTGAGATTTCTGACCGATGTCGGTGATGCCATCAACCTCTCGACCGATATTGGTGGCCGACTGAGGCTGCCACCCGAACTCTTCTGGCGTATGAAAGCGCGCAAGGGCTGGAAAATCGACAACGATTGGGCACTCAATGCCCAGCAACGTTTTTACTATTATCATACCGAAGGCTGGGGGGCTCGCAGTTGGGTTGGTTTAAACCGCTCACTGGGTAACGGCTGGCATTACTACAACTCATCCGAGCTGGAATGGATTCATTCTGACCGCGAATTTGTCGGGGCCCATGTTCACAGCGTGCAGAAACGTCTGAATACCCGGTCGGTGATCACCCCTCGTATTGGCGTGCTTGGCGAGAGCCAGCCAACCTGGCGCACCACAAGCTACTTTACAGATATCACATGGCGCTACCGGGTGTATGACAATTGGCTGTTCGCGGAGCTGATTCCGGCCCTGGAGTATCGGCGCGATGACGGGTTTGACGACCAGGCGTCAATCGTATTCCGAATCGAAATGTACTTTGCAGGCACCATTGACCGGGAATGACATCAGAAATGAGCAGACCACTGCATAAAAGCCGGCCCGCCGAGGAAGCTCTGACACTCACACCGATTGCCATCACTCGCTCCTGCTTTCAGGACAAGTTCGGCGTTCCCCGGCAACCCGGCCTTACCCGCCATGCCCACGCGGAACTGGTTATACAAAGTCCCTTTGATCGTGAAGACGCTTTCCGGGGCCTTGAGTCAGCGAGCCATATCTGGCTTACCTTCCAGTTTCATGAAGCCGTTCGCGCCGAATGGCGCCCGGTGGTTCGGCCCCCGAGGCTTGGGGGTAACAAGAAAATCGGTGTGTTTGCCAGCCGTTCGCCTTTTCGCCCGAACAGTCTTGGCCTGTCAGTCGTCAGGAACGAAGGCCTCGCTCGCAAGAATGGCGAACTGGTCCTGAAGATCAGTAATCATGATCTTATTGAGGGCACACCAATTCTCGACATCAAGCCCTACCTGCCGTTTTCGGACTCCGTCCCGGAGGCATCACTGGGCTGGGCAGACAGCGCGCCGACCGACAGATTGGAGGTGACCTTTGCTCCGGAAGCCTCTGACCAGCTAAGCCAGCTTCCGGAGGCCGACTATCCGGATTTCCGCGCCCTGATTGAGGACGTCGTCAGTTACGACCCGCGCCCGTCATTCCGCCGTGGACGGGATGAACAACGAATCTACGGAGCCAACCTGTTCGACAAGAATGTTCGGTTTCGATTTGTGAATGAAGATTCAATCATGCGTGTGGAAGTGATATCCGTCTGTTAAGATGCACCTTGGTGATTTTGTAGTCGACACAGGGAACTTGTGCCTTGCCTTCAAACCAGTTCTTCAAGCGTTTGGGTTTGCGCCCACTGGCACTGCGGTTGCTTGGGTGGGTGCTGCTGTACAGCCTGATATTGTCACTGGTGGCAACGGGTGTTCAGATGATTGGCGAATTCGAACGCCAGAAATCGGAATTGCAGAGCAGTCAGGAGCGCGCCGCTGAACTTATCGCCGGCGGCATGAGCACCAACTTGTGGGTGATGAATTTCAGTGAAGTGGCCAATAGCCTGGACGACATGCGTTCCATGCCTTTTATTGGCTATGCGCGGGTAATCACGACCACCGGCGAAGAATTCAGTACCGGCTCCTACCCTGAAGGCCGGGTAATTACCCAGACATTCCCCCTCGAATTCAACCGTTCCAGTTTTGACCGTCCGCAACGAGTGGGGGAACTGACCATTGTTTCGTCTATTGAACAGGTATACCAGGATATCCTCGATCGCGCCCTGCTGAATCTCCTGTTCCAGTCCATTGTGGTGATGCTGGGCACATTGGGATTGCTGTTGATTGTACGGGTAGCACTGTCCCGCCACCTGGAAACCATGGCGGACTATGCGGCGAAGCTGAATCTGGATGCGCTTGTTGAACCTCTTAAGCTGCGCCGGCGCAACCCTTCCCGGCCTGATGAACTTTCAGAACTGGAACAGGCATTGAATAAAATGCGGTTGCAGATTCTCGAGGACACCCGCTCATTAAGGCAGACCACCATCCAGACTCAGGGCGAACGGGACGAAGCCATCCGAGCCAATCACGCCAAGAATCAGTTCCTGGCCAATGTCAGCCACGAGCTGCGTATTCCGCTTCAGTCTGTCCTCGGTTACGCCAATTTGCTGACCGACACGCCTCTGGACCAGGAGCAACGGGAGTATGTGAATACCCTGCTCAATGCTTCGGAAAGCCTGTCCTCCATCATCAATGACCTGCTGGATATCTCCAGCATGGAAGCCGGCAAGCTGGAGCTTGAGGCTATTCCTTTTGACCTGCGCGAAACCCTGAACGATCTGATTCACATGCTTGGCTCCCGGGCCCGGGAAAAAGGTCTGGCCCTGGAAGTACGGGTGGATGAAAACCTGCCCTGGGCGCTGACGGGGGACCCGGTACGCATTCGCCAGGTGTTGCTTAACCTGTTATCCAATGCCATCAAATTCACGGATTCCGGCCATGTGCTTATCAGCATTGAGGTTCTTGGCAGAAAAGAAGGCAAAGTGCGCCTACGGTTGGCGGTTGAGGACACCGGGGTTGGTATAAATCCGGAGGACATACCTCTGGTCTACGAGCCCTATGTTCAACTTGGTCAGCGCTTCCAGCGTCAGTTACCTGGTGCGGGGCTTGGGCTCACCATCTGCCGTCAACTGGTCGATTTGATGGGCGGCTCGATGGATCTGGAGAGCCGGCCCGGCGAGGGCTCTACCTTCTGGGTGGAACTGTCACTTCAGGAAGCAACCGACGGCTCTGCCAAGGTGCGGCCGGATTCAAGGCAGGTGCAGGGCCGACGGGTACTGGTCGTTGATTCCTACGAGCTGTCACGCAAGATTACCCTGGAGATGCTATCCCGCTACGATGTTCATATTGATGCCGTCCGGTCAGCCGGGGAAGCACTGACCGCCCTGCGACAAGCCTTTGATGCAGGCATACCCTACGACGCTACAATTCTGGACGGCTTCGTGCCCGACATGGATGCGGATTTACTGTGCCGCCAGGTACGGAGCAACCCGCAATGGGCAGAAATGAGGCTTCTGATCCTGTCCTCCAACCCCCAGCGAGGGGACGCCGAGCATTTTCGCCAGGCCGGTGCTGATGCCTTCCTGAGCAAGTCGCTCCGGGAATCCTACCTGATTCCGATCCTGAACCAGCTGTTTACCCATGACACTCAACAGGAACGCCGGTTTCTTACCCGCTTTTCTCTGAAGACCATGGCGGATGCCGGAAGTCGCCAGCGGGAAATCCCTTGCGGTCGGATGCGGGTGCTGCTGGTGGAAGACAATCCCGTGAACCGCACCCTTACCCGGCGATTGCTGGAAAAACTGGGCTGCGAAGTCATGACGGCAAACGACGGGCAGGCCGCATCCTCTTTGTGGCAATGGCATCAGTTTGATGTGGTTTTCATGGACTGCGTTATGCCCCGGATGGACGGCTACGAAGCAACACGCCAGCTCCGGGCCTGGGAAACCAACCATGGTCGCAGCCGGGTACCGGTTGTGGCACTGACGGCCAGCGCCATGGAAGAAGACGAGGAACGTTGCCGCGAAGCGGGCATGGATTCCTTTGTGGCTAAACCTGTCAACCTTGAAATGCTACGGGCAGTGCTGGAACAATATTGTCAGGCTTCTGCAACATCCTGATGAAGCCGCAAGTCACCTGCCCGGAATCATGCCATGAATGTAGAGTGTCCCACCTGTAAGAAATCCGTGGAGTGGAGCGAGACCAACCCCTGGCGCCCCTTCTGCTCTGAGCGCTGCAAACTGATCGATCTGGGTGCCTGGGCCAATGAGGAGTATCGGGTGCCGGCCGAAAACGCCTCTCCCGATGATCTCGACCAGGGCGGCGAGGTTACCCGTCACTAACGTGTTGGTTGCGAGCCACTTACGGGCTTTTAAGTTGTTAACCACCCGGCAGATGTTTAACATCCGTTGACGTTGAAACTATCGCATATACCGGCAGTTGCGCCGGCCACGCTCTCATAACGACAGCAATAAAGGTGTACACATGAAGATTACCCGCATCTCAGCACTGGCACTTTCTCTTGCCGCCGCTCCGGTTCTGGCCAGTGACCTGGATCTGAGTCTGACCAACGATTCGGTCAAGGGTCAGGTTAACTTCTTCGGCAGCCAGGAAGAGCTGCAAATGGGTGCTGGATACACCTACCATGAAGGTAGTCGCCACATTATCAACGCCGATTTTCACGCTCAGGGCCGCACTGCCCTTGGGAATCTGCCAACAACTGCCGGCATCGGCATGCGTGGCGTCGGCTGGGATGACGACGATGTTGATGGCGGTGCCATCGGCCTTGGCGGTTTCGCCACGGTGAACATTCCGACCGTGCCCGGTCTGTCGTTTGGCGGCAGCCTGCACTACGCTCCAAGCATTCTGTCGTTCGGAGATTCCGACGACATGACCAGCGTGGAACTTCGGGGCAGCTACCGCGTTATCCGTAATGCGGAAGTGTTTGCCGGTTACCGTTACCTGAATACAGAACTGGATTTTTCCGGTTCTCCAGATGTGAATCTGGATGAGGGCGTGTTGGCAGGTATCAAGATCTTCTTCTGACCCCTTCGCCTCGGTTACCCGGCGCCTTGCCGGGTGACCGATTCGTGCAGCCATTCACGCCCTGCCCTCCTGATTACTGCTAGTCTGTCCGGACATTTGCAAACCGGACTGCGCTTTCATGAGACTGACAATCCCTTCCATACTGGCTACTTCCCTGTTGCTTTCCGCCTGTGGGGGCGGAGATAGTGCGATTGACGGCGCCAAAGACATTCCCAACCGGTTTGGCAACACTCAGAACGCGCTGGATGATTTCAGTTCCGGCAGTACCGGGGATTCCAGCAATGCCCGGGGCCTGAAGCCAAATCAGGTACGGGTTACCATGGAATTACCCGTTAATCTGGCACCTGAGGGCGAGCAAACACGGCGTAACCTTCGTATTGTGATTCCCGATCAGGTTCGGGTTTACCGCACCAACACCAGCGCACAAACCTTTGATGATGTTCGTTACTCCACTGAAAAAGGGACGGACGGCCACTTTATTCTGACCTTTGATAATGGCGTTCCCGTTGGTCCGGATGTGATCATTGAGGCCCGTTATGGCACAGCCACAATGACCGCTCTGGCAGCAGACACCGACCGGGATGTAAAGGTGAACCCCTTTTCCCATTATCTGGTTACCGAGGTGCTCTGGCGACGGTACTCCACCAATGATTTTCAGACCGTATTGGCCTGTGTGGATAACGCTTCGTGCCTGAACAAGTATGTATGGGGAACGCTGGCCGATCAGGTACACGATTTTGAGATTGAGATTCCGGAGAACGCTAACGTTACCCAAGCGACCTCTACACTGGCTAACCGGGCTGATTTTGCCAGCTATGTAGCAGATATGGCGGACTACGCACTGCTCGGCCAGGCATCCTCAGACCGTATTTCCGCCAGTGCGGCGGATTACAACTCCGTGTTTCTCGGCCTGGAATTGGGCCAGACGTTTCGCGAATCCAATGTGGCAGGAGCCGGCCAGTGGGGCGTCCGTATGGCTCAGGTAGAGCGGCTGACCGAGGACAACCGCGCCTTTTTGTATCCCGCACTGACGCTCACGTCGTTCGATGCCTTCAACCTTAACATCACGTCTCTGGCCACGGACATACCTTACGATCGCCAAACGCAGATTCACGGTTTTTTCGAGCGGAATAATTCCGGCATTCCAGAGCAGCTCTTTTTCGAGCGCGGGACCGAAACCTGGGAACGAAACAGCCATTCCAGCGCCCCGGGTGCTGCCACACTGACCACCGAAACACCGGCTCGCTTGCTGGCAGGAAGAGCCCTGTACCAAACCATCACCAAACGAAACAGCAGCCTGATCAATGGCTGGACCAGAAACCCTTACTATCTGGATGCCTTTACTTCCGAACCGGTGAATGACCAGAGCGGGCCAGACCGGGTACTGACCAACTATTTCACCGGCGGCAAAGCGATCGCGCTGGAAGATGATAACGGCAAGCTCAAACGCCGGAACATTCTCGAAAACCACTACCTGAGCGTATTCGAGCTACACCTCCAACGTGCGGAGGAATTCAAGGTCTCCGATATGGCCGAACAGGCCTATAACGTGACCTACCTGGCTACCCGCTTTTCCGATGAAGCCCCTGCGACATTCGAAACCGGGCACGGTCAGTGGACATTCGGCTCAGCGAGCGATCAGACCCTGAACGGTGCAGCCAACGTAAGCCAGTTCACCCTGGCCCGCGACGCCTCCGGTGGCGTGGCCACACCCGATACCAGCAATGATTCCTGGAACCTGATCAACCGACTTTCCCGCCTGAGTTCTGGTGATATTTATATGGGGCGGCTGGGGTTGTTCCGCAACGAGATCGACGAACGAACCAACTTCAACGACCCCAACTTTGGCATCCCCGACATGGGCCTGGGGGCGGCAACCCCAAATCAGGATCTGATGGCCTTTAACCTCAATGATGGCACGTTGGGCAGTGGCCTCCTGGTGGCAGGAAAAACGCTCACAGACGGAGCACTGACAGAAGGCACCTATCGGCTACAGGGCGCCATCGTTGGCGTGACCCAGGAGGAAAACCGGCTCTACCACGTGAACAATGCACAGCTGACCCTGGCGAACAGTTCTGCCAGCTTCGAGGGCACAACCATGATGGTGAACCACCTTATCGAAGACAACGAGGTGGTGGCCCCTGAAGAACTGCCGATGCAATTTAATGGCAGCTTCACAACAACATTGGAAGGGGGCATTTCGATTACCAGCGCCGGAGAATACGAGATGCGCGGCTTCTATACCGCGGCCGGCAACCAGGTCTTCCTGGTTATCAGCGACGATACCGGCCCGGAAATGAAAACCGGGCTATTGCTCGCAACCCTTGTTGAGGAATCCTCTGCGCCTTAAAACCTGAACCGCGGACAGCCCCGTATAACCTGTTATAATTCAAGCCATATCGATAGTAACGAGGGGTTTATGACTGCAGTTAACCGGGCGCTGATGCTGTTGATACCGTTGTTTGCGTTTGCTGTTGCGGGTGCTATTTACACACCAACCGCAAGTCAGAACACCCTGCCGGGAGAAGGCGAAGGCGAAGTTACGCTGTCTTCTCTGCCACAGCTTCCAAATTGGGCGAATGAGGGTCTTCCGGACTTCTCAACCTATCAGGACACCACTGAAAAGAAAGTCGCGTTCTTCTCTTACCTCTATCCCAGGATAGTGCTTGCCAATTCCCGTATTCTGCTGGAGCGCGAATATCTCACCACGCTTGAAGGCAAGGATGCTCTGACTAAAGATGAACTCGCATGGCTAACAAGCCAGGGGGATCGACTGCGCATTGAGGCCGAGGCCGGAACTGACCAGCAGTTCGACCTGCTTCGGAAACGCCTGGATGTCATTCCTCCGTCTCTGATCCTGGCTCAGGCAGCGAATGAATCCGCCTGGGGGACCTCCCGGTTTGCGACCGAAGGTAACAATCTCTTTGGTCAATGGTGTTTCTCCCGGGGCTGCGGGCTGGTTCCGCAGAGTCGAATCGAGGGTGCCAATCACGAAGTGGCAAAATTCCCGTCACCTTATTACTCCGTACGCTCCTACATTCAGAACCTGAACCGTCATCCCACTTACCAAACAGTTCGCGACATTCGGCTCGCTGATCGCAAAGCCCGGAAACCCCTGTCTGGATGGGAGCTTGCAGAGGGCCTGCTGGGCTATTCCGAACGCGGTGAAGAGTACATAAAAGAGATTCGCGCCATGATCCGTTACAACAACCTGGGGTTCTACGACAAGGAGTTCAGAACCCTGCTGGGTGACCGAACCCCTGCGCAGTTTGAACGGCTGGCATCCGCCATACCGGACACAACCCTCCTGCCCGGTGGAACCGGTGGCCAAGTAAGCCCGTTTGAAGGCTAATCCCTGAACCTGACAGATTCGAGATTCTCCGATGCTTGATTTCTTGCCCGCGCCGCTAAAAGGCATCCTTGCGGTGCTGTTGATACTGACCAACACCCTGTTGTTCCTTCCGCTACTGTTGCTGGTAGCACTGGCCAAACTCATTGTTCCAGTCCTTCCGTTTCGTAAGGCGTGCACTATCGTGCTGAATGCCATTGCCTGGTACTGGATCGGCTTCAACAACACCCTGATGAACCTACTCCACCGGGTGGAATGGGAGGTCCGTGGTGCGGAAGAACTCAGCAAGGAGCACTGGTATTTTGTCACCTGCAACCATCAGAGCTGGGCTGACATTCCCGCTATTCAGTATGTACTGAACAGCAAAATCCCGCTGCTGAAGTTCTTCCTGAAAAAGCAGCTGATCTGGGTGCCTTTATTAGGGGTGGCCTGGTGGGCTCTGGATTTCCCGTTTATGCACAGACATACCAAGGAACAGATCGCCAAACGCCCGGAACTGAAAGGCAAGGACATTGAAGCGACAAAGGCCGCCTGTGAAAAATTCCGGTACACACCAGTGACCATTTTCAATTTTATGGAAGGCACCCGTTTCACCCCGGAAAAACATCAGCGCCAGAATTCACCCTACAAGCATCTGCTGAAACCCAGAGCGGGCGGTACGGCCTTTGTGTTTGGCGCCATGGGCGAGATGATTCATACCATGCTGGATGTCACTATCGTGTATCCCGGTGGTCGACCCGGCATCTGGGACTACCTGTGCGGACGGGTGCACAAGATCGTGATCGATATTCGCACCCGCGAAGTGCCGGAGCGTTTTCTTGGAATGGATTACGAAAACAACCGGGAGGTCAGGGTCGACTTCCAGCGATGGGTAAGTGAGATCTGGGCGGAGAAAGACCAGCGAATTGAAACACTGTTGGCCGAGAACAGCTAACGAATAACCCACGCGGGGCTGCAGTATTACAGCAGCCCCAGCTCCCGGGCCCGGACAATTGCCTGCGTCCGTGATTTTACATCCAGCTTGGCGTTGATCCTTCTGGCATGGGTTTTCACGGTATGCAGCGAAATATGCAATTTGTCGGCGATTTCCTGGTTTGATAGCCCCTGGGCGATCAATTCCAGAACGCCCTGCTCCCGATCACTGATAGGTTCGGCCAGCGGATCTGCCGCCGCTGCCACTGGCTCACAACCAAACAGCTGCCCAAGCGCTGCGGTAAAGTCCCCATTATCCAGATGGCGATAACATTTTTCCATCAGTGGCCCAAGCTCTTTCATAAGCTCTGCAAACGGGCTTATAAAATGCTCCCGGCTCGCCTGGGCAACGACGCTCTCCAGCCTCTTCCGGGCGGCAGGAAGGCCTTTCTCGGCTTCCAGCAGAACAGCATCCAGCAAACCCGCATGCAGCTGCAGCCCCCAGGGCATGCTGCCCTGGTATTTCTCAGAGACAGCATCCAGATGCTCCCGGGCTCTCACCAGGTCGCCATTGGCCATATCAGCCCGCACCTGCAAGCAATCCAGCAGGCCTGGCATCATCGGGAAAAGCTCTGGTACACATCCACCTTTACGGTAAGGTTCCAGTTTGGCGATCGCCTGCGTCGCACTGTCGTGTTGGCCTTGGGCCAGCCAACAGCTGGCTTTTAACGCTTCCAGCACCGGTACGTACAGGCTCTCATCCACCTGCCAGGTATGCATGGTGCGCTCTGCCCGGCCCACCCAGACGAAGGCATCATCCATCCGGCCCTGGGCGCGACACATCAGCACCCTCAACGCCATGGCGAGCAGCAACCCAAGATCGCGGGTCTGTTCGGCATGACGGGCACAGTTGACCAGCAGTCGATCGGCTTCCGTCAGACGCCCCTGATGCCAGAGCACCAGAACCAGATTCAGCTGCAGGCGGGTTTCCCCGATTCGTGCCGGCCGGCTAAGCTCCTGCATGGCCGTATCCAGCCCGGTTCGCAACAGTTGCTCCGCGTGGCGCAGTGCCCCTTTACCCAATTCAATACGGGCGTGGGCGTAAACGGCCAAGGCCTCGGACCCGGAATCGCCAGCTTCACGGGCCAGCTTGGAGGCGATACGGTTGGCATCCCGTGCCTCCTGAAAACACCCGGCCGCACAAAGCGCGCTGGAACGAACAATTTGAGTCACCAGCTGCGCCTGGGTCGACATGCTACCCATCGCCAGTGCCTTGTCAGCCATGGCCAACGCTGGCTGCACAAAACCCTCGCCGCGCAATATAAACGCCTTCAAAGCGTAGATGCGGGCCTCATGCTCTTTCCGGTCCCGGTCATTGAAGCCTTCAAGAAGTTGCTTTGCCTGCTGGAACTGACCACCAATGGCATGTACCCAGCCATAGACAATACGCAACCGGGCGCTTCGCTCCAGCAACTCTGCCGGCAGGTTTTTTCTCAAGCTCAGCAAAGAGGCAGTGTCCTGGCCCAGTAACAAAGCCTCGGTACTCTCTGAGGCAATACGAACAACCTCATTGCTATCTCCCGCCAACACAGCATATTTCAGCGCCTCCGGGAACTGCTGACGTTGCTCGAACCATCGGCTGGCCATCAACATGCGGGTTATGTAGCCCCCCATCACCGGGGTTTGCAGCCAGGCCTGTAGCAATGGATTGAGGCGATACCACCGGCCCCGGCCAGGGACCGGCTTCAGGGGCAGCCCACGTTCAGCAGCCTCTGAAGGTGGCATCCCCGACTCGGACACAGAGGGCTCGATAGCGAAAAACAACTCATCCGAACAGGTGTCCAGCTCGGCAATCGCCCGCATTGATTTCAATTGGGTAGAACCCAACTGGGCCGCAATACAGTCTTTCAGGAAACGCTCTACCGAAGGGGTTTCATGCAGGGCCCTACGCTCCCCGCCCTGTTTCAGCTCTCGCCGATACAGTGCCAGTGGCGTTGGCCAACCTTCAGTGAGCCCGAATAAATGATCAATCGCGACGCTGGTAATCAGGCCGTCGGAACGCGCTTTCGCAAAAAACTCAAAGGTTTCAGACCGTGAAAACTCGAGGATATCGGGCCCCAGCCTGGTGTAGTTGCCATTCAATTCCAGTGTGTGGCTCTCAAATGGCACCGGACGCCGAGAAGCCATAGCAACTGAAAGACCCGAAGGCAAATGGGTGACCAGCTGATGCAATAAGCCACTGACCGCCGGGTTGGTAAGATAATGGACATTGTCGAGGACCAGCACTTCTCTGGCCGCGCGGGCCTGCCGACCTCGATTGACCAGAAGCATGGTCATATGATCTTCAAAGGTACCGCCATTGGGCGGCAGCACCTCTGCCAGCCCTAACGCTATCGCAAGTATTGACAGAAAGCGGGAGGGCGCGTTGTCGCCGGCATTCAGGGAGATCCAGCGAACATTCACATCCGGTGCACTGGCAAGCGCACTGACCAGCGCGTGGGTTTTGCCATAGCCTCCCGGTGCCTCTAACTGAAGCAACCGCCCCGGCTGCAAGGCCTGGCAGATTATTCGATCCAGATTCGGCCTTGCCAGGGTATCACCTGGTACAGAGGGGACCCGCAACCGGTGCTCCATAAGATCCCGCACCAGCTCACCGCTCTGTAGACCACTGTTCGCGGTCTGGAACTCGTCGTTGGCTGCACAGCCTTCTTTAAAGGATTTCACGCACTGCCCCGTTTGAAACCGGCCAGACGAAAGCCTGAACCGGAAAATAAGAGTCTTGCTCTTGCCGAAAACGGCATGGCGCCCTGCATGGGGTACGCCTTTAGTATGAGTCTTCAGGGAGAGGTTAAACTAAAGCAGGTGCCCGCTGCAAAAAATTGACGGGGAAAAAAGAGGTTAGAGGCGAATTTTTAACGCCACGGGAAAATTGGGGGCAAAAAAAAACGAGCCCTTGGGGCTCGTTTTTTCTAACAACTTTACATCGCCGGTATTAACGGGTTCCAGCGCGACGCAGAGCAGCCGGCGTGTAGTCCCGGGACTGACGCTCCACACCAAAGGCGTAGGGCTGATTTTCCTCGTTGGTCAGGCCAAGGGCCAGGTAGCGACCGGAGAGCAAATCGTACAGTACTTCAATGGCGTACCAGGGTACGTTCTGGTCATAGAACTGCATTCCATGTGCTTCTGCTACACGCCAGAGCTCACCACGGCCATCGTAGTGATCGATAACCGCCGCCTGCCAGGAGTCCTCATCAATGTAGAAGTCACGCTGTGCGTAAACGTGGCGCTCACCGTCTTTCAGAGTTGCACGCACGTGCCATACACGGTGCAGCTCGTAACGGGTCAGGTCCTGATTGATGTGGCCGGCCTTGATGATCTCGTCATAGCTCAGGCTGCGATCCACTAGCTTGTAGGAGTTGTACGGAATGTACATTTCCTTCTTGCCCAGCAGCTCCCAGTTGTAGCGGTCTGGCGCCCCGTTGTACATATCGAAGTTATCAGAGGTACGCATGCCGTCGGCTGCAGTACCCGGGCCATCGTAGGCAACCTGCGGAGCACGGCGAACCCGACGCTGACCGGCGTTGTAGATCCACGCCCGGCGCGGCTCTTTCACCTGATCAATCGTTTCATGAACCAGCAGTACGTTACCCGCCAGACGTGCCGGGGCAGTAATGGCCTGCTTGAAGTAGAACAGAACGTTGTCGTCCTCACCCGGCTTGTAATCGCTCAGGTAAGTACGCCATGTCAGCTCGTCCTGGAACTTGACCACTGAGTAGTCGCCACCAGCCGTCGGGGTAACCTGGCCAACGTTCCGCTGCACCGAACCACCACGATAACGGGTGATATGGTTCCAGATAGCTTCCAGGCCGTTCTGGGGAATCGGAAACGGCGTTGCGCTCTCGTAATTACCCAGGCCGTTACCGTTCTGAATCAACTCCACCTTGGTGGCGTTTTCAACGGTCTCGTCCATCACCTCTTTCGGGTACGCCGCCGTACGATGGGTCGGATACACCGGAATCTTGTAATCAGAGTATTGACGAATCATCGCTACCTGGCCCGGTGACAGCTTGTCGGCGTACTGATCAACATTGCTCTGATCGATAACAAACTCAGGCTGCTCATCAGGGAACGGATTCACATAAATACCGTCGCCTTTGTAACCGGCTGGCGGAGTCGTTAACCCGCCGGTCCACGCCGGGATGGCGCCACCGTTACCGGACTTCTCTGCACCCATCGGGGTCAGAGTGTCTCCCAGTTTGGCCGCTTCTTCTGCAGAAACCGCGCCCCAGGCCTGACCGGTAAAGAGACTTGCAGCCAGTACACCTGTGGCCAGTAGTTTCTTGTTCAGTTTCATCTAAGTTACCTCGTTGAACGAATTCGGTCCGGTTCAGAATGAGTAGGAAACGCTCGCACTCACGAAATCACGGTCGGTCAACTCGTTATACGGTTTGCCACCGAAAAAGTTTGTGTAGCCGATGTTGCCTGTGATCTTGTTCTGATAAACCGCCTGAACGGACAGACCAAGCGCCTTGCTTCCTTCATTGAAGGCACCGCCCGGCTGCGGAGAGTAACCTTCTACGTCGTGACTCCAGGCCAGCTGCGGCGACAGGTTAATGCCTGCAAACACGTTCGGGTAGTCCCAAACCAGACGCGTGCGATAACCCCAGGAGAAGTCTGTGGTATAGCCGTCGTTCTCACAGTAGTCCGGGTTCAGATTCAGCTGGGGACAGATATCACCCGCAGGCGTGGGCACCGGACCTACGCCAAAGGTCCCGGAGCGCCCATAACGTGCCTCGTCGTAGCCCGGCAGATCGTGTACCCAGGTCATACCCACTTCATTGATCAGGGACAGACGGCTGGCTCCCATAACCTGATCGAAGAACTTGATCAGCGTGAACTGGAATTGGGAGACATTGTAACGGTCATAGCCAGAAGCCCTCAGACCGTTGATATCGAAGTCCGCTCCAAGTTCTTTTTGCCGCTGTTGTTGCAAGAGGCTAACAGGCGTCGAATTTGGATCATTGGGATTGGTCGGCAGTTGCAGACCAGCATAGATCAGCTCAAAAGCGTTCCACTGAAGGGGCACATCCTCACGGAAGCTGTACTCTGCGCCCAGCGACCAGCCGCCGGGCGTGGTGGTATTGATACTGATACCGTAGAGGTCAATGTTCTCCGGGTACTCCATAAAGTACTCAGGGAACCCACCCGCCTGGGGCCCAGGACCATCGTTCAGCACACCACTTACATACGGCAGGCGGCTGTTGTACTTGATGTAATAGAAGCCCAGTTCTGAATCATTCAGCTCAGGCACATACCAACGAACAGCAACACCGAACTGATCCTTCGAATCCGCCTCTACATCAGCAAGGCGATTAATGGCATAGCCGCCAAGGCCCAATGAGTCGGCCGCATCAAGTATCTGACTCTGAGCCTCGCTCACGTCACCCGCTGGCCAGATAGGGCCACAGCCATCGGCGACAAAATCAATGGTGGAGAAGAAGGTCCCGCAATCGTCCGGCCGGACCGGCTCCCATTTGGCCTGAACGAAGGCTTCAATGGAGACGTTTTCAGTCACACCGGCAGACATGTAGAACATCTCAACCGGCAGCAACGCATCCTTCAATTCGGAGCCTGGAGCACGGAACGCCTGAACGTCTACCGGGTTGATGGTGTTGATACCACCCTGGATAAAAGTACTCTCACCCCAGCTCACTACCTGCTTACCATAGCGCAGGCTCACAGGGATGTTGCCGAAGTACCAGTCAGAAAACACGTAGGCATCGAGGATTTCGCCGCCTGAGGCATTATCCTTTGCTTTCTCGTTGAGCTCTACGTAACGGCGATTCTCGTCTTTGAGTTCGAAGTCATACCAATAGCGGCCACGAACAAAACCACCTACGCGGGTCAGATACTGACTGTCGACTGCATAATCCAGGAACAGCTCACTGTTACCCTTGACGATCTTGGAGATGGTATCGCCTTTGTCGAAATTGCGGTTACCGTCGTCATAGTTGTTGGTGGAAGCAGTACCCCGCCCATCATGCGGAGCCAGAAGACGCTTGTCAGCTTCTTCTACTCGCCAGGAAGCACCGGCAGATAACGTGGTATTGAACTGAGCCTCAACATCCCCCATATAGAACGAGTATGCTGCTGCCTGGCCGGACACACCGGCGGCTATGGCTACGGCAAGTGGTAACTTGGTCCAACGCTGCCACGGTTGAGTTTTTCTTGTCATTGGAAGGCTACTCCGTTGTTGTTCTGAGTCGCTGCTCGATTGTTCTGGTGTTAGGTGTCCTGACGGCTGTACACACAGTACCGTGATGATTGCACTATAGCTAAGCCTTTCGGGGGCTTTGATCAGTCAAAAGTATGATTTTGCTGTCACTCTCTGTTCAGCCGGGGCTCGCACTCCCTCACTATAGACAAGATTCAGGAGTGCAACCACCTGTCGTCTTACAGCATTTCGATTGCCATTGCAGTGGCTTCACCACCGCCGATGCAGAGCGCGGCGACACCCTTGTTTTTGCCATAGCGCTTGAGGGCATGCATCAGGGTAACCAGAAGACGGGAACCGGTAGACCCAACCGGATGCCCCTGGGCACAGGCGCCACCGTGAATATTGACTTTGTCCGGATCCAGGCCCAGCTCTTTGATAGGCATCATGGCCACCATGGCGAAGGCTTCGTTGATCTCGTAAAGGTCAACATCGTCCTTGGTCCAGCCGGTTTTCTGGAAAAGTGTCTGGATCGCGCCCACTGGCGCACAGGTGAACTCGCTGGGATGCTGGGACTGAGTGCTATGGGCAACGATCCGCGCCAGGGGCTTGAGGCCACGTTTTTCGGCTTCGGATTCACGCATCAGCACCAGTGCTGAGGAGCCGTCAGAAATGGAAGACGCGTTTGCCGCAGTCACGGTACCGTCTTTGGCAAACGCCGGGCGCAGTGTCGGAATCTTCTCAATGTTGGCGTTGTGGGGCTGCTCATCATCCTCTACCACCACCTCGCCCTTACGGGTCTTGACGGTAACGGGGATGATCTCCTCTTTGAGCAGGCCTTCTTCAATCGCTTTCTTGGCACGATTCAGGGAGGAAATCGCGTAGTTGTCCATTTCTTCCCGGGTATAGCCTTTCTTGTCCGCCATTTCCTGGGCGAAAGATCCCATCAAACGGCCAGTCTCGGCGTCTTCGAGGCCATCCAGGAACATATGGTCCTGGGGCGCCTGCCCAGGCCCCATGCGGTAGCCCTGGCGGGCGCCCAGCAAAATGTGAGGCGCGTTGGACATACTCTCCATACCACCGGCTACCATAATGTCGTTTGAGCCGGCTTTGATCAGGTCATGGGCAAACATGGTGGCTTTCATGCCGGAGCCACAAAGTTTGTTAATGGTGGTGGCGCCAGTACTGTCTGGCAGTCCCGCCTTGCGCATGGCCTGGCGAGCGGGCCCCTGTTTCAGGCCAGCCGGCAGCACGTTACCCATAATGACTTCCTGAATATCGGCAGACTGCAAGCCGGCGCGCTTCACCGCCTCAGCGATGGCAATTGCGCCCAGTTCCGGCGCGGAAACCGGGGCAAGACTACCCATAAAACCACCCATGGGGGTGCGAACACCGCTCACGATGACAACGTTGTCCTGACTCATGCTGTGACCTCTCTGTTGGTTCTTTATGATTCTGGTTATGGTTTGTGGGGCGCTTCGAGATACTCCTGGGATTGCATTTCCAGCAATCGGGATTCCGTGCGCTCGAATTCAAAGCTCAGACGCCCGCCCGAATAGAGCTCGGTGATGGGCGCCGCAGCGGAGATAATGACCTTGACGTTGCGGTCGTAGAACTCATCGATCATGTTGATAAAACGGCGCGCCTGGTCGTCCTTGTCGCCACCAAGCACCGGTACATTGCTGACGATAATGGCGTGGAACTGGCGCGCCATTTCGATGTAATCGTTCTGACTCCGGGGGCCGTCACACACGTCTTTGAAGTCAAACCAGACCACATCGTCTGCGTGGGCCTGGGCCGGAATCTTGCGACCGTTGATTTCCATGGTTTTACTGTGCTTCGCCGCTTCGACGGCCAGGGCGTCGAAACTGTTCCGCAAGCTGATATCCGCCTCATCATCCAGCGGACAGTGATAAAGCTCTGCCTGCTCCAGGGTACGCAGGCGATAGTCCACGCCGCCATCCACATTCACCACATCGGTGTACTTCTTTACCAGCTCAATGGCAGGCAGGAACCGCGCGCGCTGGAGACCATCTTTATAGAGGCCATCGGGGACGATATTGGACGTACACACCAAGGTAACACCACGACCAAAAAGCCCATCCATCAGCGTGGCAAGGATCATGGCATCGCCAATATCGGAAACAAAGAACTCGTCGAAACAGATGACACGGGTCTCGTCCGCAAACTTTTTAGCCACCATCTCAAGGGGGTTTTTCTCCCCTTTCAAAGCTTTCAATTCGTTGTGAACGCGCTGCATAAAACGGTGGAAGTGCACCCGCATCTTGCGCTCAAACGGCAGCGACTCAAAAAAGGTGTCCATCAGATAGGTTTTACCCCGGCCAACGCCGCCCCAGAAATACAGGCCTTTAACCGGCTCTTCCCGGCCCTTCTTGAGTTTGCGGCGCAGTTTGGCCAGCCCTTTGTTGCGCTCGTTTTCAGCAGCCACCAATTTATCGTAAAGTGCCTGCAAGCGTTGAACTGCATCTACCTGGGCGGGGTCCTTGTGAAAATCCGGGCGTTCAAGATCCTTTTGGTAACGCTCCCAAGGGGTCAGGTTCGCAACGGTATCGGAGGACGTAGCTGCAGTCATCAGGCTTCCTGAATAGTTGAGTCGAGTGAGAAATCGGCGCGGTATTGTCGCCTATTTCGCGTTTTTTCGCCACGCCGGGCGGCTCTCGAGGCAATACGACGATTGGCTCAGTGTTTCAGCATGGGCTCAATCGGTTTGGGGCGTTATACTCCGTTTACGGGGATTGGCTCACTTCCAGGCAATATAAGGACGATTTTCATATGACAAACCTGATTCTGGCGGCAGTTGCCGCGTTGGTAGTTGGCATTGTCATCGGGATTCTGGTTGGCCGTTCCGGCCAGGGAGCAACGTTACGGCAGCGCCGGGCGGAGCAGCAGATTGAAGAGCTCCGCAGCGAGTTTACGCGCTATCAGGCCCAGGTGAACGAACACTTTATGGAATCCGCGCACTTGTTGCGCCGGTTCAACGACGCCTACCGGGATGTGAACCAGCATATGGCTCGTGGCGCCAACCGTCTGTGCAATGACGAAGACTGGATGGAAGAGCTGGATCAGGAATCCAAGGGCAGACTGGAGCATGGCAGTGATGGCGAGCCTTCAGAACCTCCCAGGGATTATGCACCCAAGGCCGACCCTGAGGCCAAAGGCACGCTTGCCGAGGACTACGGCCTGGACAAGGGCGAGAAGCGCCCGGCTTGATTCTCCACCAGAGTGGTACCAGGCGCAGTCAGGGGAGAGCTTCCCAAAACACGCTGTGAATACTTCCCTGTACGCTCTGTTCCGCCATCCATGGCTCCACAAGGTTTTGGGAAGCTCTCCCCTGACTACGCCCATACGTTAGGTGCAACCCAATAGCTGCGCTTAAACCGGGTTATCGCAGTCGACAAAACGGTGTGTAACACCAAACGCCTCAGCAATCGCCGCCCCTAACGCCTGCACTCCATAACGCTCTGTCGCGTGATGGCCCGCCGCAAAGTAATGAATGCCGCATTCCCGGGCGGTATGAGTTGTCGGCTCCGAGATTTCACCACTGATGTAGGCGTCTACGCCCGCCTCCAAAGCAACGTTGATGAAGCCCTGAGCGGCACCCGTGCACCAGGCGACGGTTTTGATTTTGTCTGCCCCGGCACCAACGTGCAACGGCTGCCTGTGCAGAGCCCGGGCCATCTGCAACTCAAACTTTTCCACTGATAAGGGCTCCGGCAACTCACCCTGCCAAACCAGGCCACCGAGCGGCCTCGGATTCTGGATTCCGAGCACGTCGGCCAGTTGTCGGTTGTTACCGTACTCCGGATGATCGTCCAGTGGCAGATGGTAGGCAACGAGGTTGATGTCGTTATCCAGCAGCTGCTTGATCCGTTTTTTCTTCATGCCACGGATGGCCTGATCTTCGCCTTTCCAGAAATAGCCGTGGTGGACAAGGATCATGTCTGCGTTTTGTGCGACTGCGGCGTCAATCAGTGCCTGGCTGGCCGTTACACCGGTAACAAGGGTCATAACCTGCTCGTTACCTTCAACCTGGAGGCCATTCGGGCAGTAATCCTGGAAGGTATCCGGCTGAAGCCATTGATTTATCTTGGCTATAATCTCGTTTCTGCTCGCCATTAAACACCTCGAACACATTTCGGTTTCTGGACGCATGGCAGCTGGCGTGCACAACGTTTGAAAGCAAGGGTCAGCAGGGGTTTCCGGAAATGTCGGAGGCCATGGATGGCCGGAGAGAAGCGCACATGGATGTGCTTGTAGCGGTTTCCGGAAACCCCTGCTGACCCTTGCGGCACCTCGAAGCTGAAACGCCAGCGTAACTCAGCGCGCCGATTCCTCGTTCTACTTCGACATTCGACTACAGCGCATCCAGGCCTTTTATCAGTGCATTGTTCTGGTCACTGGTACCAATCGTGATTCGCAGAAAATCACTTATTCGTGGCTTGTTGAAATGCCGGACAATAATGCCCTGCTCCCGAAGCTTCGCCGCAATCTCAGCCCCTTCATGGCCGGGATGGCGGGCAAAAACAAAGTTTGCCTTGGATGGCAGCACCTCAAAACCCAGAGTTTCCAACTCCCTGGTCACCCGCTCGCGCTCGCGGATCACGCCACTGCAGGAATCCTCGAACCACTGCTTGTCCTCAAACGCAGCCACGGCACCAGCCAGAGCCAGACGGTCCAGCGGATAGGAATTGAAGCTGTCTTTGACACGATTGAGAGCCTCGATCAGATCTTCATTACCAACCGCAAAGCCAACTCTCAGGCCAGCCAGTGAACGGGCCTTGGAGAGGGTCTGGCACACCAACAGGTTCGGGTACTGGTTCACCAGACGAATCGCCGTCTCGCCACCGAAATCCACATAGGCTTCATCAACCACCACCACGCTATCCGGGTTGGCCTGCAGGATATCCTCTACGTGCCCAAGTCCGAGGTAGCGTCCCGTCGGCGCATTCGGGTTCGGGAAGATAATGCCGCCGTTGTCACGCTTGTAGTCGTTCGGATCGATCTCGAAGCTGTCGGTCAACGGAATAACCGCACTCTCGATCTGGAACAAGCCGCAATACACCGGGTAAAAGCTATAGCTGATGTCCGGAAACAGGATCGGCTTGTCGTGTTTCAGAAGCCCCTGAAAGATATGCGCCAGCACTTCATCGGAGCCGTTGCCAACAAACACCTGTTTGGGATTGATTCCAAAATCCACGTGGTATTCGGCAATGGCATCTTTCAGGGCCTGGCCTTCCGGGTCCGGATACAGACGCAGGCTGTCATTCAGTTCTCTCTGAATGGCTTCGATCACTTTTGGCGATGGGCCGAACGGGTTTTCATTGGTGTTCAGCTTAACCAGATTGGCCATTTTCGGCTGTTCACCCGGCACATAAGGCTTGAGTTCACTGACCAGGTCGCTCCAGTACTTACTCATTGATCCGGTACTCCGCTGAACGTGCGTGTGCAGTCAGACCTTCGCCACGAGCCAGAACCGATGCCACCCGCCCCATACGGTCGGCACCCTGAGCAGTAAAGCCAATAAGGGAAGAGCGCTTCTGGAAATCGTACACACCCAGAGGTGAACTGAACCGTGCTGTGCCGCTGGTTGGCAAAACGTGATTCGGGCCTGCGCAATAATCACCCAGGGCTTCGGCCGTGTGCCTGCCCATGAAAATCGCACCGGCGTGGCGGATGTCATCGAGCATGGCCTGCGGGTCTTCCACTGAGAGCTCCAGGTGCTCCGGTGCAATTCGATTACTCACTTCAGCGGCTTCTTTCAAATCTGCCACCTGAATCAGTGCACCCCGTCCCAGCATGGAGGTGCGGATAATTTCTTCTCGTTCCATGGTCGGCAACAGCTTATTGATACTGGCTTCCACCGCATCCAGGAAGTCTGCGTCCGGGCTGACCAGAATGCTCTGGGCCTGCTCGTCGTGTTCGGCCTGGGAAAACAGGTCCATGGCGATCCAGTCCGGGTCGGTCTTGCCGTCACAGATCACCAGTATCTCCGAAGGGCCGGCAATCATGTCGATACCGACAACTCCGAAGACTTCGCGCTTGGCGGTGGCCACGAAGATGTTACCGGGGCCGACGATCTTGTCGACAGAGGGCACCGTGTCCGTGCCATAGGCCAGCGCGGCCACGGCCTGGGCGCCACCGATAGTAAACACGCGGTCTACCCCGGCAATGGCGGCCGCTGCCAGCACCATGTCATTCACCACACCATCCGGGGTCGGCACCACCATGATAACTTCAGACACACCAGCGACTTTGGCCGGAATCGCATTCATCAGTACCGACGAAGGATAGGCCGCCTTGCCACCCGGCACGTACAGACCGGCGCGATCCAGCGGCGTTACCTTCTGGCCCAGCACGGTTCCGTCTTCGTCCTGGTATTGCCAGGATTGCTGATTCTGGCGTTCGTGGTAGTCACGGATGCGTCCCGCCGCTTTTTCCAGACCCTCACGCTGATCCTGGGGAATTCGGTCCAAAGCTGCCTGCAAACGGCTTTTATCCATTTCCAGCTCAGCCATGGAGCCAACGTCCAGGCGATCAAACTTGGCCGTAAACTCCAGCACCGCCGCATCGCCCCGGGTCTTCACCTCGTGCAGGATATGCCGAACCGACTCATTCACCTGATGATCCACACTGTCGTCCCAGGCCAGCAGCTGGGCCAGCGCACTGTCAAAGTCGCTCTGGGTGGTGTTCAGTCTGGTGATTCTGTCGGTCATTTTTCAGATCCTGTCTTGGAGTAACACTACGAATCGCGGCGTCGTTCAACGGCCGCGGACATCTTCTCGATTATGGGGTTTATCTGGCTGTGTTTCATCTTCATGGAGGCCCGGTTAACCACCAGTCGGCTACTGATGTGGTCAATCAGTTCTCTTGGCTCCAGCCCGTTGGCCTTGAGGGTATTGCCGGTATCCACGATATCAACAATCTCATCGGCCAGATTCAGGATCGGTGCCAGTTCCATGGCCCCGTAGAGCTTGATGATATCGGCCTGCCGGCCCTGAGCCGCATAGTAGCGCCGGGCCAGGTTGACGAATTTGGTGGCAACACGAATCCTGCCTGCCGGTGGCTGCTCGCCTTTTTTGCCTGCGGTCATCAACCGGCAACGGGAGATGTTCAGATCAAGCGGTTCGTAGAGGCCGTCGCCACCGTGCTCCATCAGAACATCCTTACCAGTAACGCCCAGATCCGCGCCACCATATTGAACATAGGTGGGCACATCGGTCGCCCGGATGATCAGAATCCGCACGTTCGGGTCGGTGGTGGGAAACACCAGTTTGCGGGACTTTTTCACGTCGTCGACAAGCTCAATGCCCGCTTCCGCCAGCAGCGGCAAGGTTTCTTCCAGAATGCGACCCTTCGACAAGGCGATGGTGATGGAATCTGTCATGTATCCTTCCGGGTTCCCGTTGGTCAAATTCAGGCTGGCAGACGGCGGATGCTGGCACCCAACAGCTGCAATTTCTCTTCAATGCACTCGTAACCGCGGTCAATGTGGTAAATGCGGTCGACAATGGTATCGCCGTCTGCCATCAGACCGGCGATCACGAGACTGGCTGAGGCCCGCAGATCGGTTGCCATCACCGGAGCACCGGTCAGGTGTTCAACGCCCTTGATGATGGCCGCATTACCTTCAAGGGTAATGTCTGCACCCATCCGGATCAGTTCCTGCAAATGCATGAAGCGGTTTTCAAATACGGTTTCGACGATGGTTCCGGAACCCTCGGCGACCGCATTCATGGCCGCAAACTGAGCCTGCATATCCGTTGGGAACGCCGGATACGGCGCGGTCCGCAGGCTGACAGCCTTGGGCCGCTTGCCTTTCATGTCCAGCTCAATCCAGTCCGGGCCGGTCGTGATGTGCGCCCCCGCCTCTTCCAGCTTGAGCAGCACCGCTTCCAGGATATCTTCCCGAGTATCTTTTACTTTCACCCGGCCACCGGTCGCAGCCGCCGCCACCAGGTAGGTTCCGGTCTCGATCCGGTCCGGCAACACGTTGTAGTGGCATCCGTGCAGGCGCTCCACACCATTGATTTCAATGGTCGCGGTACCGTGGCCTTTGATATCGGCACCCATGGCGATCAGGCACTCGGCCAGATCCACCACTTCCGGCTCACGGGCCGCGTTTTCGAGGATGGTTTTACCCTCGGCGAGCGCAGCTGCCATCATCAGGTTTTCGGTACCCGTTACGGTGACCGTATCCAGGAAAATGTGGGCGCCCTTCAGCCGGCCGTTGGTCTTGGCCTTGATGTAGCCATTCTCCACCTTTATGTCGGCACCCATCATTTCCAGACCGTGGATGTGCAGGTTAACCGGTCGGGTACCGATGGCACAGCCACCCGGCAGGGAGACTTCGGCTTCGCCAAAATGTGCCACCAGCGGGCCAAGCACCAGTATGGAGGCGCGCATGGTCTTTACCAGCTCGTACGGTGCATGGAAGTGCTTGATGGTGTTGGCGTGCACTTCAACACTCATCTTTTCGTCAATGAGCAGCTCCACCCCCATACGACCGAGCAGCTCGATCATGGTGGTAATATCGTTCAGGTGCGGCAGGTTGCCGACGGTAACCGGCTCATCCGCCAGCAGTGTCGCCGCCAGAATGGGCAGGGCCGCGTTCTTGGCACCGGAAATGCGAATTTCGCCATCCAGGGGCTTTCGACCCCTGATCAATAGTTTGTCCACGGTAATTATCCTGTTCGGTTCAGGCGCCGGCCTGCTGATCGGCCCACTCGCTCGGGGTAAAGGCTTTCGGGTGAAGGGCGTGAATGGTGCCGTCCATGACATGCTGGAATAGCACCTTGTTGATCATTTGCTGCCGTTTGATGGTGGGCAGTCCCTCAAATACGTCACCCACCACCACAACAAGATAGTGGTTGCCATCAACCTGTACCTGAACCTCGCAACCGGGCAGGGCTTCTTTGACAAGTTCGGTAACCTGGGCGGCGTCCATAAGGATTCCTCGACTAAGTTGAAATCAGGGGCGGAATTGTAACCAATTCCCGGGCGCCGGTCAGCTGTGCTCGGCAAATCCGGGAATCTGATCCTGAAGATTACTGAGTGCGGCCAGAGAACGAAGTCGCTCACTGGCGCCTGTGAAGGAGAGATGGCAATGTCGGCTTAGCGCCAGACGCTGCCAACACAAAAGCATCGAAAGCACCACACTGTGCGCGGTGCCAAGCCCGGACAGATCAACCTCAAGCGTCCCATCGGCCTGCTTTATTTCCTGTTCGCCCTGCTTGCGCAGCGCCAGGACCGTGTCGGCATCGACATCGCCGGTTACGCAAAGAGTTTTGCCGTTCCGGACGATGCCCGGCAACCGATCACTCATGAACGATCCACCTGCTCGTCCAGATTCAGGGCCTCAACTGCGTCACCCCAGCCGTCAATGACCGCCTGAACCTGGCCACGATTCTCTTCCATTTCCTGGGCAAAGCGATCCCGGAAGGCAAGGCCGATGTTGACGCCCTCTACGATGACGTTTTCCATCATCCAGCGGTCGTCACCTGTCCGGTACATCGAGTAAGTGACCGGATAACGGTTGCCGGAGGCACTGATCAACTCCATTTCTACCGAAGCGCGATCCTCATTCTGAGGAAGGATGGTGGCTTCCTTGACGATGATCTCGAAATCTTCCGCAGAAACCAGGGCCTGGGCGTAACTGTCAAACAGGCTGCGCTTGAACTTCTCGACAAAAGCATCCCGCTGCTCTGGCGTGGTCTGGCGGGCATATCGCCCCATCACCCGGGCAGCAATCCGGCGAAAATCGACAAACTCCTGAAGGGTTTCATCCATGCTGGCATAAAACGCCTCGGGATCCTTTTCGTACAACCCTTTCTCGGCATTGAGCTTCTGCACCAGCTTCTGGGTATTCTCGTCCACGTAACGCTTCAGATCCTCCTCCGGGCCGGCCCAGACCTGGCCCACCATCAGGGCGACCATGGCAATCATCAACGTCAAACGGTGTTTAAGGACACTCATTAGTTTCTCCTGTGCATGGCTCTGGCTCAGCGGCCGGAGGCAAAGTTACTGATCAGCCGTTCCAGATTCATGGCGGACTGGGTGGAATAAAAGGTATCCCCCGCGTTCAGCGACTCCAGGTCCCCGCCAATCGATATATCAATGTACTGCTCACCCAGCAGTCCGGATGTACGTATTACTGCTGCACTGTCGGCCGGGATGTTATCAACCTCAGCGTGGATAGACATGGTTACCCGCGCCTGGAAAGTGTCCCTGTCCAGGGTGATGGATTCGATGGTACCGACAGTGACACCAGCCATGGAAACCTTGCCTCGGGGCGTCAAGCCACCGGTATCGTTGAAATTGGCATACAGCGTATAGGTCTGCTCCGCGGATTTCGGCGACAGGCCACTCACCTGCAGCGCCAGAAACATGAGCGCGGCCAAACCGGCAACCATGAACAGCCCAACAATGATTTCTGTGCTTCTTTGTGCCATGAAAGGCTCCCTGAATCCTGTTAAAAATCACCGAACATGACGGCAGTCAGTACGAAATCGAGACCGAGCACTACCAGCGATGAGTAGACCACGGTTTTGGTGGTCGCCGAACTGATACCAGCAGAGGTGGGCACGCAGTCATAGCCCTGGTAGACCGCAATCCAGGCACATACGAACCCGAACACCACACTCTTGATAAAGCCGTTAAGCACGTCATCCACAAAATCGACGGAGGACTGCATGTTGCCCCAGAAGGAGCCCTCGAACACACCCAGCCATTCCACGCCAACCAGCATGCCGCCCCAGATCCCCACTACCGAGAAAATCATGGCAAGTACCGGCATGGCGAGAAAACCGGCCCAAAGTCTCGGTGCAACAACCCGGCGCAACGGATCTACCCCCATCATTTCCATACTGGAGAGCTGTTCCGTCGCCTTCATCAGGCCGATTTCTGCCGTCAGGGCGGAGCCCGCGCGACCGGCGAACAGCAGGGCCGTCACTACCGGCCCCAATTCGCGCACCAGCGTGAGCGCGATCATCTGGCCAATCGCCGACTCCGAGCCGTAATCGCTGAGAATGGTATAGCCCTGAAGCCCCAACACCATCCCGATGAACAAGCCAGACACCACCACAATCGCCAGCGACAACACGCCGACTGCGTATAGCTGTTTGACCAGCAGGGGGAAACCTGTTGCAGGCCTGGGGACGCCGGCCAGCACGCCAAAAAGAAACTGCCCGGAACGACCGAAGGAGGCGATGATCGCGATCCCGAGCCGCCCCAGGCCGGCAATACGATCCATCATGAAGACCGCCCTCCCACACCAAAATCAGCCGCTGCATCGCCACTCGGGTAATGGAACGGCACCGGGCCATCAGGCTGCCCTTCAAGAAACTGCTGAACCCGCTCAGACGGATGTGCCCGCAGCTCCTCGGGAGTGCCCTCACCGATCACCTTGCCGTCGGCAATAATGCAGGCGTAATGGCAAATACTCAGGGATTCAGGCACATCGTGCGACACCAGAACGCTGGTCAGCCCCATGGAACTGTTGAGATCCCGGATCAGCTTGACCAGCACGCCCATGGCAATCGGATCCTGCCCGGCAAAGGGCTCGTCGTACATGATCAACTCCGGGTCCAGCGCGATACTGCGGGCCAGGGCCACCCGCCGGGTCATGCCACCAGACAACTCTGAGGGCATCAGCTCTCTGGCACCACGCAAGCCCACCGCCTCCAGTTTCATCAGGACAATGTCCCGGATCATATCCTCGGGTAACGACGTGTGCACACGCAGCGGAAAAGCGACATTCTCGTAGACACTGAGATCGGTAAACAGCGCGCCACTCTGGAACAGCATGCCCATTTTTTCGCGCAGTTGGTAAAGCGCCTTGCGCTTTAGCCGGGGCACGTCATGGCCTGCCACACTCACCTGGCCGGAATCCGGGCGAAGCTGACCTCCGATGAGCCTGAGGAGCGTGGTTTTACCGGTACCACTGGGCCCCATGATGGCAGTCACCTTCCCTTTGGGAATATCCAGACTGATTCCATCAAAAATCCGGCGCCCGGAACGGGAAAACACCACATCCCTAAGTGTTATGTACGCAGATGACTCCATAATCCATCCCTTTCAAGGAGCGCCTACATTATGACAAGCTCTCCCAGACCTCAATTAAAGCAACGTAAAATGTCTTGATGGCAATGATCAGAATCCCTGATGCAGGCGAGCCGGGGGCACCAGAAGTGATATACTTCGGCCTCAAATCCCAGATCGAGCAGACAGCCAGCCGACATGACCGAATCAAATACCTTCAACACCCAGGACTTTTGCAACTCGGCCCTACGGGCAATCCGCATCGAGCGCGAAGCCATTGAAGCGCTGGAAAGCCGTATAAACGGTGATTTCAGCCGCGCCTGCGAGGTCATCATGGCCTGCAAAGGCCGGGTTGTGGTGACAGGTATGGGCAAATCGGGGCACATCGGCAACAAGATTGCCGCCACGCTCGCCAGCACGGGCACGCCCGCCTTTTTTGTTCATCCCGGCGAAGCCAGCCATGGCGATCTGGGCATGATAACACCCCAGGATGTGGTCATCGCCATATCCAACAGCGGCAGCACCAGCGAAGTGGTCACCATTCTCCCTCTGATCAAGCGCATGGGCGCACCATTGATCAGCATGACAGGCAAACCCGATTCCGTACTGGCACAGGAGGCCGTTGCCAACCTGGATGTCAGCGTGGCCATTGAAGCCTGCCCGCTGGGCCTGGCCCCGACCTCCAGCACCACCGCCACCCTGGTCATGGGGGATGCCCTGGCCGTAGCGCTGCTTGAAGCCCGGGGATTCAGCGCCGAGGATTTCGCGTTTTCCCACCCTGGCGGCAGCCTTGGACGCCGCCTGCTGCTGCGGGTATCCGACATCATGCACACCGGTGACCAGATTCCTCAGGTTGCCGAGGGCACAACCCTGAGCGGGGCACTGCTGGAAATAACCCGCAAGGGCCTAGGTATGACCACGGTCGTTAATGCCGCCGGCACCCTGACGGGCATCTTCACCGATGGCGACCTGCGCCGGACCCTGGACAAATCCGTGGATGTGCACACTACCCCCATCCAGGACGTGATGACCCGCAACGGCAAAACCATCCGGGCAGACCACCTGGCGGCAGAAGCCTTGAATATCATGGAAGAAATGAAGATCAACGCCTTGCCGGTTACCGACGCCAACGGCACCCTGGTGGGCGCCATTAATATGCACGACCTGCTCCGGGCCGGAGTGATTTGATGACTCAGACAGCGCATCCGTTACAAACCCACTGGGACGCAGCCCTGAAGGCCAAAGCCTCGGACATTCGCCTGATCGCCCTGGACGTGGACGGCATCATGAGCGATGGCCGCATCTATTTCAGTGCCAGCGGCGATGAACTCAAGGCCTTCAACATTCTTGACGGCCTGGGCCTGAAACAACTGATGCAGGCAGGCATCACCGTGGCGGTGATTACCGGACGACGCTCTCCTCTTACGGAAAGACGAATGTCGGACTTGGGCATCCCGCACCTGATGCAGGGTCGCGAAGACAAAAAAATCGCATTGCTGGAATTGATCCGGGATATGAACCTTGCGCCGGAGCAGATTGCCTACATGGGCGACGACCTGCCCGACCTGCCTGCGCTGCGTTTTGCCGGCCTTGGCATCACGGTACCCAACGGCTACTGGCTGGTTCAGCAACACGCCGACTACTGTACCCGCAGCCACGGTGGACAGGGCGCTGTGCGCGAGGCCTGCGATCTTCTGCTCTGGGCTCAAGGGCACCTGGACAACACGCTTGCCCCCTATCTGGATGAGCCAGCATGATCACCGAGCGGCTTTTCGGCGATCGCGGCAAACGGCGGATTACAGCCCTGGCCCTTGCCGCCACCGTAACAGCAACCGTTTTTCTGCTGTGGCAAAGTGACGAGCCTGTCAGTTCGCGGAATGCCGCCAGCGAACTACGGGGGCCCGCCGAGCCCGACGGCTTTGTGATCGGCGGCCAATACCGCGCCTGGGATGAGCAAGGGAACCTCCAGATTGATCTCAAAAGCCCCAGAATTGAGCAGTTTGAAGCAACCGGCACGGCTCATCTGGATACGCCGAGAGCCCGACTTTTCAGTGAGGGCAGCCCCGACCCTTGGCTCGTCGAGTCCAATGAAGGTAGCCTTCAGCAGAACAATGAAAAGCTGGAACTTACGGGGAACGTCCGATTGACCCGACAGGCCGAAGGCCGCGAAGCCGTTCTGGAGACCGAGGCACTGACCCTGGACAACAGCAACGGCACCGTCTACACCGACCAGCCGGTGACCATCACCGAGCCTTTCGGCGTCACCCGCTCCACCGGCATGAAAGCCTGGATCAACGAACGCATTCTCGAACTCAACTCCCGGGTAGAGGGACAATATGAAACCGTCAGGTAAACGATCTTTCTGCCGGCCAGCACTCCTGGCTCTGGCATTGCTGGCCGGCCCGGCATCGGCATTCAACCTGGATTCCGATATCCCCATAAAGGTCAGTGCAGATTCGGCCCGCCTGGATGAAAGCGCCGGAACGGCCGTTTACACCGGCGCTGTCGAACTGATTCAGGGCGAAACCCGGCTGGACGCGGATCGGGTGGTACTTTACCGCAACCAACAGGGTGTCAGCCGGATTGAAGCCGCCGGCAACCCCGCCCATTACCGGCAACCCAGCCAGGAAGGCGAAGGCACGACCGATGCCAAGGCCCTGAACATCACCTGGTCTGGCGATGAAAACCTGGTTATTTTTGAACGCCAGGCCGTTATTGAACAAGACGGCAACGTATTCCGGGGCGACGTCATTCACTACGACACCGTTCGCCGCGTTGTTACTGCGGAAGGCGGCACGCCATCCGACGGCGGCTCCGGCCGGGTGGAAATGGTGATTCAGCCTCGTAATTCAGCTCAATCCAGTGACGGGAAAGGTTCGGATGGCAGTTCTCAGGGCCAGTAATCTGGCAAAAAGCTACAAGCAGAAAAAAGTAGTACTGGACGTTTCTCTGGAAATTCGCTCCGGAGAGATTGTCGGCCTGCTCGGCCCCAATGGCGCCGGCAAGACCACCTGCTTCTACATGATCGTGGGCCTGGTGCCTGCGGATCACGGCCGGATCACCATCGACACCCAGGACATCACCCCGCTGCCAATGCATGGGCGCGCCCGCAAGGGCATCGGTTACCTGCCCCAGGAAGCCTCCGTGTTTCGCAAACTGACCGTGCGGGACAACATCATGGCCATCCTCGAAACCCGCAAAGGCATGAGTCGGGCGGAACGGGAGGCCAAGCTGGAAGAGTTGCTGGAAGAGTTTCATATTACTCACATCCGTGACAGCGTGGGTATGGCGCTATCCGGCGGCGAACGCCGCAGAGTTGAAATCGCCCGGGCGCTGGCCATGGAGCCCGCGTTTATCCTGCTGGACGAACCCTTCGCGGGCGTAGACCCTATCTCCGTCAGTGACATCAAGCACATTATCCGGCACCTGCGGGATAAAGGTATTGGCGTATTGATTACCGACCATAACGTTCGGGAAACCCTCGACATCTGCGAGAATGCCTACATCGTTTCCGGCGGCCACATCATCGCCTCCGGCAATGCCGAAGCCATTCTGGCAAACCAGCAGGTGAAAGAAGTATATCTGGGTGATGAGTTCCGGCTCTGACCTGATAAAACTGGGTTTATCCGAGGTCTGATTGTTTTGATGATCTGTAGCAAGTAAACTCGGCAAAAAACTTGCTTATACTGTTCACAGACAATGGCAAGTAACCAGCGTACAACATTTTTTTCGGCCTGTGCGCCGGCAAAGCAACAACCGGGATGCCCACGAGTTATGGATCTTGAGCCATGGTTATGAAAGCCTCATTACAGCTTAAGCTGGGCCAGAGTCTGACCATGACGCCCCAGCTGCAGCAGGCCATACGCCTGCTACAGCTTTCTACCCTCGATCTCCAGCAGGAAATCCAGCAGGCGCTGGAATCCAACCCAATGCTGGAAACCTCAGAGGACGATGAGCACGCTGAAGGCGACGAGCGCGAAGAGCACGAGCACAGTGACGCTTCCAGCTCTGAGGCCAACCAGGACGACAGCCACCAGGACGCGAGCCCGGACTGGGACGAAACCGAGAACGGCCCTGACTGGTCGTCCGAGAACGATATTCCGGACAACATTCCCGATGATCTGCCAGTGGATACCGCCTGGGACGACATCTACCAGTCTGCCCCGGCTCCGGCCAGCAAAGGCGAAGACGAGCACGAATCGGATTTCGAAACCCGGAACTCGCCTACCGAAACCCTGCAGGATCACCTTGAGTGGCAGCTGAACCTGACGCCTCTGAGCGAGCGGGATCAGGCCATTGCCCACGCGCTGCTGGATGCTGTGGATGAGCGCGGCTACCTGACGTCTGACATTGAGGACATTCACGCAGGCCTGCTGGACGAAACCGAAGAAGACCCGTTGGAACTGGACGAAGTGGAAGCGGTACTCCACCGCCTGCAACACTTCGACCCGCCAGGCGTGTTCGCTCGGGATCTCCAGGAATGCCTGCTGATTCAGCTCAACCAGCTGCCACCGGATACCCCCTGGCTGCGCCAGGCGAGACTGGTGGTTACCCAGTTCCTGCATCTGCTTGGCAACCGGGACTACGCACAGCTGTTGCGCCGCAGCCGGCTCAAGGAAGACCAGCTGAAACAGGTACTGGCCCTGATCACGAGCCTGAACCCGCGCCCTGGCGATGTCGTGGACCGGGCCGAACCGGATTACGTTATCCCGGACGTTATCGTACGCAAACACGAAGGCCGATGGCGGGTTGAACTCAATCCGGAAATCGCTCCGCGTATCCGGGTGAATGCCAGCTACGCGTCACTGATCCGCCGGGCTGACAGCAGTGCCGATAACACCTACCTGCGCGACCAGCTGCAAGAAGCGAAATGGTTTATCAAGAGCCTGCAAAGCCGTAATGAAACCCTGCTGAAAGTTGCCACCCGCATCGTTGAACACCAGCAAGGGTTCCTGGATCAGGGCGAAGAAGCCATGAAGCCTCTGATCCTGTCTGACATTGCCCAGGCGGTGGAAATGCACGAGTCCACGATTTCCCGGGTTACCACCCAGAAGTACATGCACACGCCCCGCGGTATTTTCGAGCTGAAGTACTTTTTCTCCAGCCACGTCAGCACCGCCGAGGGCGGCGAATGCTCGTCTACAGCCATCCGGGCAATGATCAAGAAGCTGATTGCCGAGGAAACCCCGAAAAAGCCATTGAGCGATAGCAAAATTGCAGCCATGCTAGGGGAACAGGGAATCAACGTGGCGCGGCGTACCGTGGCCAAATACCGGGAGGCCATGCATATTCCTCCCTCGAACGAACGAAAACGCCTGGTTTAAACTTTCGCTGGTGCAAGATGCACTGGCATGCAAGCCGGCAAGCACGCCGGCAGTATGACAACAGGAGACGCCTATGCAACTCAACATTTCAGGCCATCACGTAGAACTGACTCCCGCTCTGAAGGATTACGTCAACACCAAGTTCGAGAAGCTGGAGCGTCACTTCGACCACATCAGTAACTGCCAGGTCACCCTGGAGGTCGAGAAGGTGCGCCAGATGGCGGAAGCCACGCTGCACGTGATTGGTGGTGAGATTCACGCAAAGGCAGAAAATGAGGACATGTACGCCGCAATCGACGCTCTGGTCGACAAGCTGGACCGTCAGATCCTCAAGCACAAGGAAAAGAACGTAGACCGGATGCACGGTAACGGCGGTCGCTGAAGCGCGAACCTTACCGGGTGTTTCATGAAACGAGCTGCGGCGGGGCTAACCGGCCGCAGCCTTTTTTTTACGGACATGCAGTCGATCCATGAGCGAGCCATCCCTGACCATCGACAATATTCTTGCCCCTGAACTGACCCTGTGTAAGGTGCCGGCCTCAAGCAAGAAACGTGTGCTGGAGTTCATCGCTGAACGGATTCACTTTCAGGATGAAATTCTCAGCGACACCCAGATCTTCAACAATCTGGTCTCCCGCGAACGGCTGGGCAGCACCGGCATCGGCGAAGGCATTGCCATCCCCCACTGCCGGCTGGACGGCCTGGACCGCGTCATCGGCGTGCTGATGACCCTGGAGGAGCCGGTAGACTTTGATGCCATCGATAACCAGCCGGTGGACCTGGTGTTTGCGCTGATTGTCCCCAAAGAAGCCACCAGTGAACACCTGGAGCTACTGAGCCAGCTGGCGGAACGGTTCAATGACAGCACGTTCTGCGCCCGGCTGCGCCAGTGCGAAGACGCCGCTACCCTTTACCAGCGTATGGCGGAAAGTCATCACTGAGATCAGCCTGACGTCTGACAGGCTGCCAGGCAGATTGAAGGAGTAACAGCCCCATGAAGCTGATTATCGTCAGTGGCCGATCCGGTTCCGGCAAGAGTACAGCCCTGCATGTACTGGAAGACCTGGGCTTCTACTGCATCGACAACCTGCCCATTGGTTTGCTGTTCCCGCTGACCCGGGAGGCAGCCACCCAGGAAGCACCGGGCCGGCTGAAGAAAATGGCCGTCAGTATTGATGCCCGCAACCTCTCTGCCGAGCTGGCCAATTTTGAAACCATCTACCAGCAACTGAAGCAGACCGGTGTCGAGCTTGAAATCATTTTCCTGGATGCCGACGAGCAGTCTCTGCTGCAGCGCTTTCACGCGACCCGCCGCAAACACCCGCTGAGCGATGACAAGACTTCGCTGCGGGAGGCGATCACCAACGAAAAGCAGTTGCTGGAACCCCTGTCAAAACTGGCCGACCTGTATGTGAACACCACCGGCCTTTCCATGTACGAGTTGCGCGACATGATCAAGCAGCGCGTAGCCGGCCGCAAGGATCAGGAACTGGCTCTGCTGTTCCAGTCCTTCGGCTTCAAGCACGGCGTGCCGGTGGATTCGGATTACGTCTTCGACGTACGCTGCCTGCCCAACCCGTACTGGGACACCAGCCTGCGCAAGCATACCGGTGTTGATCAGCCGGTTATTGACTTTCTGGAGCGGGAGCCGCTGACCCGTCAGATGGTGGATGACCTTACCGGCTTCCTGAACACCTGGCTGCCCTCGTTTGCCGACAGCAATCGTAGTTACATGACCATTTCCATCGGCTGCACCGGTGGTCAGCACCGCTCGGTTTATGTGTGTGAGCAGCTCGGGCGCTATTTCCGGGATCATTACCGCAATGTGCAGGTACGCCACACCGAACTGCCGCACCTCCAAGCCCGGGGAGAAATCTGAGCGCCTATGATTTGCCGCTCCATCACCATCATCAACAGACTGGGCCTGCATGCACGGGCCACAGCAAAGCTTGTGGCCACCGCTTCGAACTTTGACAGCAAGGTACGAATCCGGGGCAAAGGCCGGGACGTAGACGCCAAGAACATCATGCAGGTGATGATGCTGGCTGCCAGCCAGGGCACCGAAGTGGAGCTGGTTGCCGATGGCCCGGATGAACAGGACGCCATCGATGCCCTGACTGCCTTGATTGACGATTATTTTGGTGAAGGGGAATAACCTCCGGTTTCGTCATTCACCTACAATCCTTTCTCACGTGTGCCACCTAACTCCGCTATAATGCAAAGGTTTTCTGATCGCAGGTGGTTCAATGACCGATATTCTGGAAAAAAGCCAGGCCCGCCAACGTCTTCGCTCACTCAGTGAAGCGCTGGACAGTGGTGCCCTCAAGCAGGTGGCCCGCATTCTGAATGGCGGTCTGAGCCCCAGCGATATTGCTCACCTTCTGGAATCCTCGCCACCACGCCAGCGGGCCCTGCTGTGGAACCTGGTCGACAAGCAGCTGGAAGGGGAAGTCCTCCAGTACCTTGGCGACGACATCCGTAGCTATTTCCTGAGCCAGCTGAACGCACAGGAACTGGCGGACATTCTGGAAGATTTCGAGTCGGATGACCTGGCCGACTTGCTTCAGCAACTGCCGGACACGGTGATCCAGGAAGTACTGGACACCATGGACGAGCAGGATCGTCAGCGGGTAGAGGAAGTCCTCGCTTACCCGGAGGACACCGCCGGCGGCCTGATGAACACCGACACCATCACGGTGCGACCGGACATCAGCATCGACGTAGTGTTGCGTTACCTGCGCCGGCACCGCAGCCTGCCCCCGATGACCGACAGCCTGATTGTGGTCAGCCGCCGGGACGAGTTTATCGGCATGCTGCCCATTACCCGGATGCTGGTATCCAACCCCGCCGCTACCGTGCGGGAAGTGATGGACACGGACATTGAACCAATTCCGGTGTCGCTGTCCGATACCAAGGTCGCCACCCTGTTCGAGCGCTACGACCTGATTTCTGCTCCGGTGGTGGATGAGAACAACAAGCTGCTGGGCCGGATTACCATCGATGACGTGGTCGACGTTATCCGTGAGGATGCCGACCACTCCCTGATGAGTATGGCCGGTCTGGATGAAGACGAGGACACCTTTGCCCCGGTGATGAAGACCACCCGCCGGCGTGCGGTCTGGCTGGGTATCAACCTGATTACCGCCTTTACTGCATCTGCGGTGATTGGTCTGTTCGAAGATACCATCGCCAAGGTCGTTGCCCTGGCTGTATTGATGCCTATTGTGGCCAGCATGGGCGGCATTGCCGGTAGCCAGACCCTGACCCTGGTGATCCGGGGCATGGCCGTTGGCCAGATCAGCGGTGCCAACGTGGGCTGGCTTCTGAACCGCGAGTTTCTGTCCGGGGTACTGAACGGCCTGCTCTGGGCCGTGGTGGTTGCCACCGCCGCCGTGGTCTGGTTCCAGGACTGGCTGATTGGTGCCATCATCGCGGCGGCACTGGTGATTAACCTGGTGGCAGCGGCGCTGGTGGGCACCGTCTTGCCGCTGTTCCTGAAATCCCGGAACATCGACCCGGCCCTGGCCGGAAGTGTGATACTCACCACCGTAACCGACGTTGTCGGCTTCATGGCCTTCCTGGGACTGGCCACCATTTTCTATGCCTGAGCAATCTGTGACCTACCATGACTGACCAATTTGACGACGAATTCCAGGACGACCTTGGCCCCAGCAAATCGCAGCTGAAGCGTGAGATGCACGCGCTTCAGGATCTGGGCAAACGCATGCTCGACCTTAACGACGAACAGCTGGCCACCCTGAGCATCAGCGAAACCCTGAAAGCGGCGATCATTGAATCACGCCGGATTCCCCAGCGTGAGGCCCGCCGTCGGCACTTGCAATACATCGGTAAGGTATTGCGCCAGGAGGACGACCCCGAAGCTATTGGCCGTGCCATCGACGCCTTTCACGCCGGCAGTGAAGAACATACCCGCCGGCACCATCTGGCCGAGCGCTGGCGCGACCGGATGATTTCCGAAGGCGACAAGGTGGTAGGAGAGTTTATTGATTACTGTCCTGTGGCCGACGTGCAGCACCTGCGCAATCTGGTCCGCAACGCCCGCAAGGAAGTCGAGAAAGGTAAGAATACCGGCCAGGCCCGGAAGCTGTTCCGGGCTCTGCGGGAATGGATCGACGACGCCGAGCAGTAATCAGAGCCGCCGGTGCTCCCACACGGGCATACGGCTGCGCAACTGATGTAGTTGCTCTAAATCCAGGTCGGCGCAAGCCATGCCGGGGCCTTCGTCGAACTCACTGACGACCTTGCCCCAGGGATCGCAGATCAGGCTGTGGCCAAAGGTTCTGCGCCGGCTACTGTTCTGCCCCCCTTGCCCCGGTGCCACCACCCAGACCTGGTTTTCAATAGCGCGGGCGCGTATCAGGGCGTGCCAGTGGGCATTACCCGTCTGCCAGGTAAAGGCGCTGGGCAGGCAAACCCATTCGGCGCCCTGCTTTCTCAAGGCCCGGAACAGCTCCGGAAAGCGAAGGTCGTAACAGATCGCCAGCCCCAATCGCCCGGCCGGCGTATCCACCGTAATCACCTGATCACCCGGCTCAAAGGTATCCGATTCCCGATACTGGCCGTGGGCGTCTTCAACCATGGCGTCAAACAGATGAATCTTGTCGTAGCGGGCCACTTCCTCACCACGATCGTTGTACACCAGACAGGTGGCGCGCACCCGGTCTGTTATCTTTGAGCCATCTCGTCGACTGGCCAACGGCAGGGAGCCACCAACAATCCAGAGCCCCAATGCCCGGGCCTGCTCGGCCAGAAAGCGACGGATAACAGGCTCGCTACCCGCCTCCCGGCGGCCGCACTCCAGCATCTGTGCGGTCGCCAGAACGGCGAAGTTCTCGGGCAACACCGCCACCTTCGCCCCTGCGCCTGCCGCTTCAGCCAGCAGTCTGCGGGCCTCTTCAAGGTTGGCATCGATGTCATGGGTACTGACCATTTGTATTGCCGCTACCTGAACCATCATGGCCTCCTTACTCACCGGTATCGAACACGCCCCGCAGATCCACTTCCGGATTGCTCCAGGTTCCTGTGACACTGTACGTGGCACTGGTCAGTTTGCTCAACGGGTCGCCCAGAATTTTATCGAGCACGAACAAGGCGCCGCCGATGGGGGCGCTCGCCCCCATCAGTATGGCAGCCAGGGGCAGATTCTGTGTCACGGGTAGTACCAGGACCAGGCGCATATCCAGCGTTTCATTGGCCATGTTGGTATTGCCACTGAGTTTGAACGCGCCGGACGGGCCAACCAGCTGCAGTTCCGGGTCCATGGTTACCAGGCCATCAATAATGTTGGCTTTACCGGAAATGGCGTCAAAGGCTACGCCCCGCTCGTACAGATCCGAGAAATCCAGCCGCAGGCGGCGCCAGAGCGTATCGGTGTTCAGCAGGTTGAAGATCCGGAACAGTTGCGCCGAATTGCTCTGCTCCATGATCATGCCGTCATCCAGGCGGGCACTGACCGTACCGCTGATCTTGCTGAGAGCAATGTCATCCGGGCTTCCCGGCCAATCCAGATCCAGTTCAACCGCGGTTTCTTCGTTGGTCATCGGGATCGTGGTGCCGGTCAGCGCTTCCAGGTCTTTAAGGGCCCCTCCCGCCAGCGTACCGTTGAACCGGGTGGTCTCCCGGTCGTCCACAATGCTCCAGGTCATATCGCCGGACAACACCAGGGATCCTAGCCGGCCTTCCACCTCCTGCACCCACAACCGATAGGGCTCAGGGCGCAGCTTGAAACGCCAGCTTCCCGCTGACTCGCCATCCAGCCGGAGATCCGAGATTCTGGCATCAATGTCGGGCCAATTTCCCATATCCAGCTCCCTGAACGCCTGCAACTGCTCCTCAAGAGTCAGAAATTCGTTGTCCTGCTCTGCGGCACTGGCCTCGCGCATCAGGCGCAGAGTTTCGAAATCCGCCTCTACCGCGCCTGCTTCCTTGGGCAGTACCACCCGCCCCCGGGCTCGATCCGAGTCGGTATGAACGACCCACCGGTCCTCCAGCTCAAGCGCATCAATGCTGATATTGGTCAGGTGGTGAGCGCCCAGATTCAAATGTCCGAACACCAGCTCGAAGCACGTCTCCTTAAAACGGAGTTCCGCGTCCAGACGATCCTGCCACTGGGCCGAGATGGACACGCCCTCACTCTGGAGCGGGTCAACCCGAACCGACAGAGGGGTCCGCTCGCGCGGGGTCTTTGCCAGCGGTTCAGGCCAATCCACTTGCAGGCCTTCAAGGTCCGAAAACAGGGAAATCACCGGCTCGTTGGCACCCCCTAATTCCAGCTCTGCGGTGTAGAGCAGTTCTCCGGCAAGCCCGGGGGCAGCATCGTCGGTCAGGCCAAAGGCCGCCAGGGAACCAGGCAACTTCAGACCACCTTGCTGACGTATCAGCATTGCATCACCGGCCTCAGCGGTGGAAAAAACGACACTGACCGGTTGGTCAAAAAAGCGGGCAGTAACCGGTGGCCCGGAAAAACCATCAACACTGTCGTAAGTCAGGTCAGCCCGAATATTCCGCCAGCGAAGTCCCGCATCCGGTAATTGGAATCCGGCATTATCGGTTTTTACCTGCGCCGTAACCCGGGTGTCCTGCCCTTGCGATAGCGGTAGCTCCAGCCCAAGACTCAGCTCAAACTCCCCTTCATAACGGGCACGGGTGTTACCGTATCCCAACAATTCCCCCAACGGAGTATTGGCCAGCCACCAGGGTATTCTCTCTGCCGGAACCGTCGACACTGCATCTACGCGCACCAGCGTGCCAGCCTCCCCATCTCCGGGAAGGACGTGAACACTGGCGTTTTCCAGCTCCAACCCACCAATCTCGCCCCGAGCGAGTGTTACCCGGGTGTCAGCATTCTGGATCTCAACCCGCCCGCTGGCCCGCTCCACAGATGGCCAGCGCTGGTCGTATCGAATCCTGGCATTATCGAATTCATACCACATGGAGGAAACAAAGGATCCAGCCGGCGCGGAGGAATCAATACGACCGTGGCCGTAGTACTGCCCCCGGATACCGGCCTCCGGAATACTGTTGGTAAGCCATTCATACAGTCCGTCACCCACGGCATTAGCCGGCACGAAATCCGCCAGCATACCGGCATTGCCGCCTTCTACGCCGACGCTCAAACCAAGATTGTCTTCTCCGTATCGGTCCAGCCGCAGATCAAAGGCGCCGGTTAACCGGGTATCTGTCTGATAGACAAACTCCAGATCATCGGAGAATACTCTGGTTATTCCGTCTGCCAGGGTCCAGGCGACGGTTCCGGATAAAGAGTCGAGTGTCCAGTCGGTGTTGAACAGTTGCGGAAAGCCCAGCACGGCAGGTTCAGGCGTATCCAGGGTTACCCTGCCGCTGTCTGCAGTCATCTGGATAAAGCCATATAGCCCCTCGGCGCGGGGGGCGCCAGACCAGGCCCGCACCCCGAACTCCCGCAATCTGGCACTTAACGAGAACCGGGAGCCCTGCTCTGGCAGACTAAACAACATATCATCCAGAAAACCCGCAGGCTGGTAATGCTCCAGCGCCTCGCTGGCGGCATCCGGCAGCAGCTCCAGTGCCTGAACCAGTCGCCGCAAAGGCTTGAGCGGCAACGAGTCCGCCACCAGCTTGAGCTCATCCGGTCCGTCTTCGATGCGAACACTGAACGGCAGAACCTGATCACCAATCCAGTCCCAGCGAAGCTTCTGTAAACGGAGGGCCTCCCCCTGCCGCCACCCGAAGTGAGCCTGGATGTCTTCAAGAGGCGCCAGGGATTCACGGTTAACACCCAACTGGAGATAAGGGGTGCGAACCTGGCCCTGAACCTGCTGCAGCTCGCCATCCTCAAAGCTCAGCCAGGCACTGCCTCCCAGATCGAAGCCTTCAACGCGAATACCCCGCCAGTTCAGATCATCAATCAGGCCGTCGAACAGACGACCGGAATCCACATCCAGATAGAGCTGGCCGGTAAATTCACCCCTGAAAAACCGCTGCCCGACCAGGGCAAAACTCGCCAGCTGCGTGGTTGTGCCACTCTGCATGGCCCGACCGGCGGCCTGGAACAAGCCGCCCTGGTAGGACAGATCGAGCTGGGGAATATCCAGAAAGCGGAGGTTCTGTCGGCTGGGGCCCAGTGCCAGACTGACCCGTGTAACCCGCACTTCCGGATTAGACAACCAGCGGCCCGCCAGGCGAATCCACTCCTGGAGTTCCGGCGCACCCGGCTCGGCCAGCTCCACAATCTCCTCCACCGGATTGATAAACGGATCCTCGGTAGGGCGCACTACTGTTAACGCCAGACCATCAGCGTCAAAATTGCGAAACACCAGGCGGAAGCGGAACAGGGAGGCAAAAAAATCGAGCCGCAATTCCAGATGCTCGAGTTCCGCAGCTATACGGTCTGAATCCGGGGAGACAATAGTGATGTCTTTGGCGGTAATTGAGGGGTCCAGCCAATACCACTGGGACGATAAGCTGCCAACAGAAACATCCAGGCCTGTGGCTTCGGAGAGCGAAGCCGCCAGCTCATCAGAAAAGCTGTTGATATTAGAGGTGAGCTGGCGACCGACACCAACATACAATGCGAACAACACCAGCAGGGCCAGGATTGACCACCAGACCACGCTGGCAAAGCCCGCCAACCCGCGGGCAACCAGATCACGCTCATCCTCGGCTGGTTGCGAACTGTCCGGCTCGCGGATCGACATAAGACTCAGCTCCCTGCAACGCCCTGCTGCTCAGGTGTCAGAGCAAAACAACGTCGTACTGTTCCTGGCTGTAGAAAGGCTCAACCTGGAAGCGAATGGTTTTACTGATAAAGGTTTCAAGGTCTGCCACGTTGTCTGACTCTTCATCCAGCAGGCGGTCCACCACCTTCTGGGACGCCATCACCAGATAATTCTCTGCTTCATAGGCCCGGTTAACGCGCAGGATTTCCCGGAAGATTTCGTAGCACACGGTTTCGGCGGTTTTCAGGAACCCCCGGCCGTCACAGATCGGGCACGGCTCGCACAGAACCTGGCCCAGACTCTCGGTGGTGCGTTTGCGGGTCATCTCCACCAGGCCCAGCTCGGAAACGCCAGTGATCTTGGTTTTGGCGTGATCCCGTTCCAGCATTTTCTCCAGCATCCGGTGCACCTGGCGCTGGTGTTCGGGATCTTCCATGTCGATAAAGTCGATGATGATGATCCCGCCCAGATTCCGCAGCCGAAGCTGACGACTGATCGCCCGGGCGGCTTCCAGATTGGTTTTGAAGATGGTCTCTTCCAGATTGCGGTGGCCCACAAAGGCACCGGTGTTGATGTCGATGGTCGTCATCGCTTCGGTCTGATCGATGATCACATAGCCACCGGATTTGAGCTGCACCTTGCGGCTCAGGGCTTTCTGGATTTCATCTTCAACCGAATACAGGTCAAAGATAGGCCGCTCACCCGGGTAGTACTCCACCTTGTCGGCAAACTCAGTGACGAACTCTTTGACAAACTCCATTACCCGCTGATAGCTCTCGCGACTATCAATACGCACTTTTTCCGTTTGCGGTCGGATCAGATCCCGGATGGTGCGAATAAACAACGGCAGATCCTGATAGACCACCGACGGCGCCGGTGCTTTGGCGATGCGTTCCTGAATCGACTGGCTGAGCCGGTGCAGATAGGTCATATCGGCAATCAGATCTTCTGCCGAGGCAGCCTCCGCCGCCGTGCGGATGATATAGCCACCCTGCACATCGTCGTGTTCCGCTGCGCCTTCCTCAATCAGGGATTTCAGTCGCGCGCGCTCATTATCATCTTCAATACGCTGGGAAATCCCGATGTGACAAACCCCGGGCATGAACACCAGATAACGGGACGGAATGGAAAGCTGGGTGGTGAGTCGCGCGCCCTTGGTACCAATCGGATCCTTGGTTACCTGCACCACCAGAGACTGCCCCTCCCGCAACAGAGTACGGATATCGGGTACGGTCCTGGGGGTGTCTGACGGTTCGTCGCCAGAGGCCTGACCACTGACGACATCGGACGCGTGAATGAAAGCCGCCCGTTCCAGGCCGATGTCCACGAATGCCGCTTCCATGCCGGGCAGCACCCGAACCACCTTGCCCTTGTAGATGTTGCCAACAATCCCCTTGCGACTGGTGCGCTCGATATAGGCTTCCTGCAACATGCCGTTTTCAACGAGGGCCACCCGGGTTTCTACCGGAGTCACGTTAATCAGGATCTCTTCACTCATGCTTGGCTCTCCTTACTGCATGGCCAGTGGCGCCAGACAGGGTCGCCGGCATCAGCCAATAACTCTGCGGTTTCCTGCAAGGGCAAACCCACCACAGCGCTGTAGCTGCCCTTGAGTTCCCGAACAAAGATACCACCAAGTCCCTGAATTCCGTAGCTTCCCGCCTTGTCCATGGGTTCACCGGTAGCAACGTAGGCGACGATTTCGGCCTCTGAGAGCTCCCGAAAGGTGACATCGGTAACCACCACTAATGACCGACACGTCTTTTCCTGCGCCAGTGCGATCGCGGTCATCACCTGATGGGTTCTTCCAGATAACCGACGCAACATCTCACAAGCCTGTTCATCGGACTCCGGCTTCCCAAGAATCTCCCCGTCTACAACAACGGAGGTGTCGGATCCCAGTACCCGGGCTCCCGGAGCTCCATCGGCAACACAAAGAGCTTTCTCCCTGGCCAGGCGCTCAACATAGTGCTGAGCCGCTTCATCCGGTTGCGGCGTCTCGTCTATCTCGGCAGGCGCCACCTGAAAGTCGGCACCGATCTGTCTCAGCAACTCGGCCCGGCGCGGTGACGCCGAGGCCAGAATGAGGCAGCTCATACAGTTATCCCAGTTTACGGTTGATTGTGTCCAGTACGCCACTGACCACAGGCCAGGCCAGAGCGCTGGTCAAGGCTGGCCACAAGTAACTGAACCCGGCGCTTTCGGCGCCCAGTAACTGTTTCACGAAATGCACCAGCATCTGGTTGATCCCCAACAACAGAAACACCATCAAGCATTGCTGAGGCAGCGGATACATGCGTAACCGCTGGTGAATGGTCAGTACCAGAAAGGCGATCAGGGCCATACCCATGGCGTTCACGCCCAGCGGTGTGGATTCCAGAATATCCAGCAACAACCCCAGGCACCAGGCCATCAGGATGCCGAATTGGGCCGGGGCGCGGAAGGTCCAGTAGAAGACAATCAGTCCGAGCCACTCCGGGCGAAACTGAAACCAGTCCACCGGGAACAGGGAGATACTCAGTACCAACGATAACACTACGGTGATGGCGAACAGCGGATAACTGATGACAGACAACATCAGTTTGTCTCCTCATTGTCCGGAGCTGCCTGCCCGTTTTCAGGCGCTGAACGCTCTTCCGGCTGGAATACGATCAGCACCAGTCGGCTCTGGTTCAGTCGGGCTTTCGGCGCAGCCTGGATAGTCACAAACGGTTCACCCTGCTCTTTCTCGATCGAGCTGACCTCAGCCACCGGATAACCTCTGGGGAAGCGCCCGCCAAGGCCGGAGCTCACCAGCATGTCGCCCTCGCGGATGTCGGCAGTATCTGGTACGTGAACCAGATCCAGTTCATCGGTTTCGCCGTTACCCAGCAAAATCGAACGCAGACCATTACGTACCACCTCAACAGGAACGGCGTGACTGCTGTCGGACACCAGGAGGACACGGGAGGTGAACTGGCTGGTCTGGATCACCTGGCCCATCAGGCCCTCTGCGTCCAGTACCGCCTGACCAGTCGTGACACCATCACTCTCGCCCTTGTTAATGATGATCTCGTGGGAGAACGGATCCGGGGAGACCCCCACCACTTCGCCCACAATGACCCGGTCATCCAGTACTTCGGAAGAATTCAGCAGCCGGCGCAGCTCGTTATTCTCCGACGCCAGAGCCGCGTACTTGAGAGCACGACGCTCCAGAATCAGCAGGCGGGTTTTGAGCTCTTCGTTCTCCTGCTGCAGATCATCACGGCTAACAAACAGGCCGGAAAACCAGTCAGCAAAGGAATATGGGGCATTGCCAAGCCAGTACACCGGTGCCAGACCGGTGGCAAGAGTGCTGCGGACGGTGGTGAGCTTGTCAAAACGGGCATCGGCAGCGATTAACGCTGCCGATAACAGAACGACGAGAAACAGCCGGAAACCGGGTACCGGCCCCTGGACGAATATGGTCTTAATGGCTTAGCCCTCCCACGGGGTTACCCCTCCTGGGAGAACATTCCGATGCCACCGCGATCAATCACTTCCAGGGCTTTACCGCCGCCACGGGCTACGCAGGTCAGCGGATCTTCCGCAATAATGACCGGCAGGCCGGTCTCTTCGCTGATGAGCTTGTCCAGGCCCCGCAGCAGCGCACCGCCACCGGTCAGCACAATGCCGCGCTCAGCAATGTCGGAGGCCAGTTCAGGCGGAGACTGCTCCAGGGCGCTCTTCACGGTCTGGACGATCTGGGCCAGGGATTCCTGAAGCGCGTCGAGAATTTCTTCGCTGTTCAGGGTAAAGGCCCGGGGCACACCTTCAGCCAGGTTGCGACCACGAACGTCGATTTCTCGCACTTCCAGGCCTTCATAGGCACAGCCGATTTCATGCTTGATACGCTCGGCTGTGGAATCGCCGATCAGGCTGCCGTAGTTGCGACGGACGTAAGTAACGATGGCTTCGTCGAACTTGTCGCCACCAACCCGGACGGATTCGGCATAGACGATGCCATTCAGGGAGATAATCGCGATCTCGGTGGTACCGCCACCGATGTCGACAATCATGGAGCCGCTGGCTTCTTCCACCGGCAGGCCGGCACCAATGGCGGCCGCCATGGGTTCTTCGATCAGGAACACTTCGCGGGCGCCCGCACCCAGGGCCGACTCGCGGATGGCCTTGCGTTCTACCTGGGTAGATTTGCTGGGCACACACACGAGCACGCGGGGGCTAGGAGTAATAAAGCTGTTTTCATGCACTTTGTGAATAAAGTGCTGGAGCATTTTTTCAGTCACGACGAAGTCGGCGATCACACCATCTTTCATGGGGCGGATGGCAGTAATATTGCCTGGGGTGCGGCCCAACATGCGTTTGGCTTCGGACCCGACGGCGGCGACCATTTTCTGGGAGTTGTTGGTACGGATGGCCACGACAGAGGGTTCGTTAAGTACAATGCCGCGTTCGCGTACATAGATAAGGGTGTTGGCGGTGCCCAGGTCGATGGACAGGTCGCTTGAGAATAAGCCTCGGAGTCTTTTGATTAACATTCGTGTTGTTTCAACCTGAGAGTTGCGGTTGCAGAAAAGAATGCGGCAACTTTAGCAGTGAGCACCTACTCAGGCAAGGCGCCATCGGGGCTTTGGCGCTTACCATTCTCACATTTTATGGGTTTACACGGGGCCAATGTTGCGTGCGATTCTGCTAATATGTCGGGCTTTGTTGTCGCCAGGATTCCGCGCGCAGTTAACAGTGGAGCATGGCTGCTTGTGGGGATGGCTTTCCAAAACACGCTCCTTCGGCACATCCCTGTGTCGCTTGAGCTCCGCCATCCATGGCTCCGCACAGTTTTGGAAAGCCATCCCCACAAGCATCCCCATACGTTATTCCTGGCTTCAAAACTGACATTAAATTGTTTTCACACACGCTTTTGGAGGCAACGTGAGCATTTCCCGCGAGGACATCGAGAAAGTTGCCGTGCTCGCCCGCATCAAGGTGGACAGCGAGCAGGTTTCGGCTCTGGAGAAGGATCTTGGCAATATTCTGGATCTGGTGGATCAGTTGAGCGCCGCGGATACCGATTCGGTGGAGCCTATGGCGCATCCGCTGGATGCCGTGCAGAAGCTGCGGCCGGATGTGGTTACTGAAACCAATCAGCGGGAGGCGTTCCAGGCGATTGCGCCGGCTACCGAGGATGGGTTGTATCTGGTGCCCAGGGTTATTGAGTGATTTGGTCGTCCATCAGAGATTTCGGGATTTATCATGCATAACAAGTCTGTAGCAGAGCTTTCCAGAGAACTGGAGAGTGGCAGGATTTCGAGTGTGGAGCTGACTCAGCAGTTCCTGGACCGTCTGAAGACTGAAGACGGCAAGTACAACAGTTTTATTACCATCTCCGACGAGCAGGCGCTGGCTGAGGCGAAGGCCGCTGATGAGATGCGCGCAGCCGGTAAGGCCACGGTGTGGACCGGGGTGCCGTTTGCCCATAAAGACATCTTCTGTACCAGCGGGGTTCGCACCAGCTGTGGTTCGAAGATGCTGGATAATTTTGTGCCTCCTTACGACGCCACGGTAACCGCCAATTTCAAGGCGGCCGGTGCGGTGTGTCTGGGCAAGACCAATATGGATGAGTTCGCCATGGGCTCGTCCAACGAGTCCAGTTTTTATGGCGCGGTGACCAATCCCTGGGGGCTGTCCAGCGGTGACAAGCGGGTGCCGGGTGGTTCTTCCGGTGGTTCTGCCGCTGCGGTTGCCGCGAGGCTGGTGCCGGCGGCGACGGGGACGGATACCGGCGGTTCTATTCGCCAGCCAGCGGCGTTGTGTGGCATTACTGGCCTGAAGCCGACTTACGGCCGGGTGTCCCGGTACGGGATGATTGCCTTTGCATCTTCCCTGGATCAGGGCGGGCCGATGGCGCGCACGGCGGAAGATGCGGCGCTGATGATGAATGTGATGGCGGGGCACGATCCGAAGGATTCCACCTGTATCGACCGGGAGGTTCCGGATTACACGGCCACCCTGAACGAGCCGCTGAAGGGCCTGAAGATTGGCCTGCCGAAGGAATACTTCAGCGACCAGCTGGCTCCGGCTATGGAAGAGCAGGTTCGCAACGCGATTCGAGAGTATGAAAAGCTGGGCGCGACGGTAAAGGAAGTGTCCCTGCCCAACGCGAAGCTGGCCATTGCGGCTTATTACGTGATTGCGCCGGCAGAGGCGTCCGCCAACCTGTCCCGGTTTGACGGTGTGCGTTACGGCTACCGCTGTGAAGATCCGAAAGACCTGATGGATATGTACACCCGCACCCGGGCGGAAGGATTCGGCAACGAAGTGAAGCGCCGGATTCTGGTGGGTTCCTATGCCCTGTCCGCCGGTTACTTTGATGCTTATTACCTGAAGGCCCAGAAGGTTCGGCGTTTGATCCAGCAGGATTTCATCAATGCGTTCAAGGAAGTGGACGTGTTGATGAGCCCGGTATCGCCAACACCGGCGTTCAAGCTGGGTGAGAAGAACACCGATCCGGTGTCCATGTACCTGGAAGACGTGTTCACCATCGCCATCAACCTGGCAGGCATTCCGGCCATGTCGGTGCCGGCCGGGTTTGTTGACGGCTTGCCGGTGGGGCTGCAGATTATCGGGGATTACTTCTCCGAAGCGCGCTTGTTGAACGCCGCCCATCAGTTCCAGCAGGTGACCGACTGGCACCAGCGTGAACCTCAATAAGCCCGGATTAGGAGACGAACACATGCAGTGGGATATCGTGATCGGGCTGGAAATTCACGTTCAGCTCGCCACCCAGACCAAGATTTTCTCCGGCTCCAGCACCGCCTACGGTGCCGAGCCCAACACCCAGGCCAACGCGGTTGACCTGGCGATGCCCGGCACCCTGCCGGTGCCCAACGAGCAGGCGTTCCGCTACGCGGTGATGTTCGGCCTGGCCACCAATGCCGAAATCGGCCGGCGCTCGGTCTTCGAGCGCAAGAACTACTTCTACCCGGACTTGCCCAAAGGCTACCAGACCACCCAGCTGGCCCAGCCCATTGTCGGCCCGGGCTACGTGGACATCGACCTGGCTGACGGCAGCACCAAGCGCGTGCGCATTCACCACGCCCACCTGGAAGAAGACGCCGGTAAATCCCTGCACGAGGACTATCATGGCATGTCCGGCATCGACCTGAACCGCGCCGGCACACCGCTGATTGAGGTGGTGACCGAGCCGGACATGAACACCGCCGAGGAAGCCGTAGCCTTCGCAAAGAAGCTGCACAGCATCGTGACCTCCCTGGGCATCTGCGACGGTGATATGTCTCAGGGCTCCATGCGCTTTGACGTCAACATCTCTCTGAAGCCAAAAGGCTCCGACACCCTGGGCACCCGCACCGAAACCAAGAATCTGAACTCCTTCCGGTTCATGGAACAGGCCATCGCCCACGAAGTGGAGCGGCAGATGGACATCCTGGAAGACGGCGGCAGCATCACCCAGGAAACCCGCCTGTACAACGGCGACCGCGACGAGTCCCGCTCCATGCGCACCAAGGAAGAAGCCAACGACTACCGCTACTTCCCCTGCCCGGACCTTCTTCCGGTGGAAATCGACGACGCCTTCATCGAAGACGCCCGCTCTCGCCTGCCGGAACTGCCGGACGCCCGCAAGGCCCGCTTCAAGGAGCAATACGGCCTGAACGACTACGACGCCGGCATCCTGTCTGCCGATGCCAAACTGGCCGCGTTCTTCGAAGAAACCGCTGAACACGGCAAAGATGCCAAACTGGCCTCCAACTGGATTCAGGGCGAGTTCTCCGCACGCCTGAATGCAGAAGAAAAGTCCGTAGCCGAAGCACCGATCACCGGCGCACAGCTGGGTGCCATGGTAACCCGCATCGCCGACAACACCCTGTCCTCTGCCGGCGCCAAGAAGGTGTTCGAAGCCCTGTGGACGGGCGAGAACGACGATGTAGACGCCATCATCGAGGCCAAGGGCCTGAAGCAGGTGTCTGACACCGGCGCCCTGGAGTCCATGGTGGACGAGGTTCTGGCCGGCATGCCGGATCAGGTGGCTCAATACCAGAGCGAGGAAGATCCGAAGAAGCGCAAGAAGATGCTTGGCGGCTTCATGGGCCCTCTGATGAAGGCTTCCAAGGGCCAGGGCAATCCCAAGCTGTTCAATGAGATTCTCGTTCGCAAGCTTGGCGGCTAGCATTGGCGTGGGCCATCTTGTTTTGGCCCTAGCCTTTTGACGTTGGGGAGGGGTGGGTTTTGAGCCCCTTCCCAAAAACCGCTACAAGCACATCCATGTGCGCTTCTCTCCGGCCATCCATGGCCTCCGACATTTTTGGGAAGGGGCTCAAAACCCACCCTCTCGAACCCCAGTGAAATAGTCTTTTCCAAACCCTCTGCCCTCAGAAAACACGACCACTAAGACCCCAGCCTTCTAAACACCCTCTCAAACTGCGCTATATTTTGCTGGATGTAATCAATAAAGGCCTGCATGGCCGGCGTCGGATGCCGGGCCTGTGGGTAGACCACGCACCAGCTGCGGCGCAGGGGGAAGCCGGTTATGTTGAGGGCATGCAGCGAACCCAGTGCCAGTTCTGAAACAACACTGAGCTTCGGCACCACCGCCACCCCGAGCCCCGCCAATACCGCGTGTTTTACCGCATCGTTCGAACCCAGCTCCATGGTGGATTCCATTTTCAAACGGTGTTGCTGGCAATAGACTTCCAGCGCCAGACGACTGCCTGAACCAGGCTCACGGGTCAGAAGCTGGTTATCCAGAAATTCCTCGGCACTGACAGAACGCTGATCCAGCAATGGATGTCCATCAGGAACAATCGGAATCAACTCGTTATCCAGAAAGGGAAACGAGGTCAGCGGCCGGTCTGGAGGCACCATGCCCATAATGACCAGATCGCCGCTGTTATCGCTCAGCCGTTCCAGGGCCGCCGCCCGGTTGACGACAGCCACAGAGACGTTCACCTGCGGGTTAATCTGCAGAAACGACCGCAACAGGTAGGGCACCACATATTGCGCGGTGTTGACCGCCACCAGCTTGAGATCACCGGCCACCCGCCCTTCCAGCGCCGCCAGCCGGTTCTGCATGTCCGTCAGCTCGCGAAATACCGCGCCCACGCACGCGGCCATCTCCTCGCCGGCGGCGGTGCAATACAGCTTCCGGCCCACGTATTCGAACATGGGCATGCCCACGGCCTGCTCCAGATGACGCATCTGGCTGGATACGGCGGGCTGGGTCAGTCCAAGCAGGTCACCGGCCTTGCTGTAGCTTTTCAGATCGTAAACGGCCTTGAACACCTGCAGCTGCCGAAATGTAAGGCGGCTAGCCAGTTTCTGGACACTTAATGGCACAACTTCTCCCGCCTCACCTATTCATAAGTCATTACTTATATATAACCCAAATAATATCAATTTTAACTCATCAGTTGCCATCGTTAGGCTTTTAACACCTTCATTCGGGACGACGAAACGAGGAATCGCCCATGTTGAAGAAAGTACTGATCGCCAACCGAGGCGAAATTGCGGTGCGTATCGTGCGGGCCTGCGCCGAGGCCGGGATCCGGTCTGTGGCGATCTACACCGAGCCCGATCGCTACGGCTTGCACGTCAAGCGCGCTGATGAAGCCTACTCCCTGGGCGAGGATCCGATTGCCGGCTACCTGGATCCCGCCCGCATCGTCAATCTCGCCCTGGAGGTGGGCTGCGATGCCATCCATCCTGGTTATGGCTTCCTGTCGGAGAACGCCCGCTTCGCTCAGCTGTGCGAAGAAAAGGGTCTGACCTTTATTGGCCCGAAATCCGACGTTATTCACAAGATGGGTGACAAGACCCAGGCCCGCGACAGCATGCGGGCGGCCGGCGTGCCCATTACTCCCGGCTCCGAGGGCAATCTGGCCGATCTGGATGAGGCCCTGAAGCTGGCTAATGAGATTGGCTATCCGGTGATGCTGAAGGCCACCTCCGGCGGTGGCGGCCGGGGGATTCGCCGTTGCGATACACCGGAGGAGCTTAGAACCCAGTACCCACGGGTGATTTCGGAGGCCACCAAGGCTTTCGGCTCGGCCGAGGTGTTCATGGAAAAATGCATCGTCAATCCGCGCCATATCGAGGTGCAGATTCTAGCGGATAGCCGGGGCAACGCCATTCACCTGTATGAGCGCGATTGTTCCATTCAGCGTCGTAACCAGAAACTGATTGAGATCGCCCCCAGCCCGCAACTGACACCGGAACAGCGCCAGTACATCGGCAGCCTCGCCGTCAAGGCCGCAAAAGCAGTGGGCTACGAGAATGCCGGCACGGTGGAGTTTCTACTCTCGGGCAACGAGGTGTACTTCATGGAGATGAACACCCGGGTGCAGGTGGAGCACACCATCACCGAAGCCATTACCGGGGTGGATATTGTCCGGGAACAGTTGCGGGTCGCCGCGGGGGAATCCCTCAGCTACCGGCAGGAGGATATTTCGTACCGGGGCTATGCGCTGCAGTTCCGCATCAACGCCGAAGATCCCAAAAACGACTTCTTGCCCAGTTTCGGGCGCATTACCCACTACTACGCCCCCGGTGGCCCAGGTGTTCGAGTGGACACCGCCATCTACACGGGCTACGAGATTCCGCCCTACTACGACTCCATGTGCCTGAAACTGGTGGTCTGGGCACTGACCTGGGATGAAGTTATCGCGCGCGGCAAGCGGGCTCTGGATGACATGCGCCTGCATGGCATCACCACAACCGCCAACTATTACCAGCAAATACTGGATCATCCGGATTTCCAGGCTGGCGTGTTTGACACCAGTTTCGTGCCCAGCCATCCGGAGCTGTTGAACTATTCCACCAAACGCCACCCCAGCGAAATTGCGCTGGCCATCGCAGCCACGATCGCGGCCCACGCCGGCTGGTAATCCACAGGAGGATTGAATATGAGCAACGCCAAAAAAATTGAAGTTACCGATCTTATCCTTCGTGATGCCCACCAGTCCCTGATTGCGACCCGCATGCGCACCGAAGACATGCTGCCGATCTGTGACAAGTTGGACCAGGTGGGTTACTGGTCCCTGGAGGTCTGGGGCGGCGCCACTTTCGACGCCTGCGTGCGCTTTCTGAAAGAGGACCCCTGGGAACGCCTGCGCCAGTTGCGCAAGGCGCTGCCCAACACCCGCCTGCAAATGCTGCTGCGGGGGCAGAACCTGCTGGGTTACCGTCACTACGCTGACGATGTGGTGGAAGCGTTCGTGCAAAAAGCCGCCGACAACGGCATTGATGTGTTCCGCATCTTTGATGCCCTGAACGATCTGCGCAATCTGGAAACCGCCATGAAAGCGGTGAAGAAGGCGGGCAAGCACGCTCAGGGTACCATTTGCTATACCACCAGCCCGGTGCATACACCCGAGCTTTTCGTGAAGCAGGCCCAGGAACTCAAGGCCATGGGCGCCGACTCCATTGCCATCAAGGACATGGCCGGGCTGCTAACTCCTTACGCCACCTACGAGTTGACCAAAGCCATTAAATCGTCCGTGGATCTGCCTCTGGTCATCCATAGCCACGCAACCGCCGGCCTGGCCGCCATGTGCCAACTGAAAGCGGTGGAAGCCGGCGCAGACCGTATCGACACCGCCATTTCCGCCTTTGCCAACGGCACCAGCCATCCTGCAACAGAATCCCAGGTGGCCGCCCTGAAGGGCACGGACTATGACACCAGGCTGGATCTGGAGTTGTTAAGCGAGATTGCCGACTACTTCCGGGAAGTGCGCAAGAAGTACCACCAGTTTGAAAGCGAATTTACCCGCGAGGACATTTCGGTACAGATCAATCAGGTGCCGGGCGGCATGATGTCCAACCTGGCCAACCAGCTCAAAGAGCAGAACGCCCTGGACCGCATACGCGAGGTCTTCGACGAGATTCCCCGTGTGCGCAAGGATCTGGGCTACCCGCCACTGGTCACCCCCACCTCCCAGATTGTGGGGACCCAGGCGGTCTATAACGTGCTGGCTGGTCAACGCTACAAGACCATCACCAACGAAGTGAAACGCTACCTTCAGGGAGGTTACGGCCAGCCACCTGCCGAGGTGAACGCCGAAATCCAGAAAAAGGCTATCGGCAACGAAACCGTCAATGACGGTCGCCCCGCCGACCTGCTTAGCCCGGAACTGAACAAGCTGCGAGAAGACATTGGCAGCCTGGCCACCAGCGAGGAAGACGTGCTGACTTACGCCATGTTTCCGGATCTTGGCCGGGAATATCTGCAACAACGGCAGGATGGCACACTGAAGCCCGAAGAGTTGCAACCGGCCGAGCACAAGGGCCGGGACCGCCTGGGCACCGCCATCGCCACCGAGTTCCGCATTGACGTACACGGCGAAAGCTACGAAGTGGCCGTTACCGGTGTTGGCGGCTCAGGACCGGGCAAGCGCAAGCTCTATCTGTCTCTGGACGGCATGCCCCAGGAAGTGGTGTTTGAATCCCTGAACGAATACGAAGCCGGCGCCGGCAGCGGTCGGAAACAGGCCACCGATCCCGGCCACGTCACCACGACCATGCCGGGCAATGTGGTGGACGTGCTGGTTAAGGAAGGTGACACCGTAAAAGCTGGCCAGGCGGTGCTGATTACCGAGGCCATGAAAATGGAAACCGAGGTACATACAAGTGTTGATGGCACGGTGAAAGGTGTGTATGTCGCCAAAGGCGATCGGGTCACGCCAGGCGAAGTGCTGATCGAAATCGCCTGACCCCAAACGCAAGCGGGGCAACCGATTGGCTGCCCCGCTTCGCCGACGCATTGATCAGGTCAAACCAGAACCGCCCAGAGATCATGCTCGTCGGCATGCTCAACCACGGCCTGAACGATCTGACCGGGAACCAGGTCGGTTTCGTCGTTCAGGTAGACCATCCCGTCAATCTCAGGCGCGTCGGCTTTTGATCTGCCAATCGCACCCTCCTCGTCCACTTCATCAATCAGCACATCAATGGTCTTGCCAATCTTTGCCTTAAGGCGGGCAGCCGAGATTTCTGCCTGTTTGGCCATAAAGCGAGCCAGGCGATCTTCCTTCACGTCCTCGGGGACCGCACCTTCGAGCTCGTTCGCCGGCGCCCCTTCCACCGCGCTATAAGTGAAGGCGCCGACTCGATCCAGCTGAGCCTCGTCCAGCCAGTCCAGCAGGTACTGGAAATCTTCTTCGGTTTCCCCCGGAAAACCCACGATGAAGGTGGAACGAATGGTCAGTTCCGGGCAGATTTCCCGCCACTTCCTGATGCGCTCCAGGGTCTTGCTGTCATGGGCCGGGCGCTTCATGGCTTTGAGTACTCTCGGACTGGCGTGCTGGAACGGGATGTCCAGGTACGGCAGGATCTTGCCTTCGGCCATCAGCGGAATGATGTCGTCCACATGGGGATAGGGATAGACATAGTGCAACCGAACCCACACGCCCATCTCACCCAGCGCTTCACACAACGCCTGCATTTTGGTCTTTACCGGGCGCCCCTGCCAGAAACCGGTGCGGTATTTGATGTCGACGCCGTAGGCGGAGGTGTCCTGGGAAATCACCAGAATCTCTTTCACCCCCGCATCCACCAACCGTTTGGCCTCGTCCATCACGTCGCCAATCGGGCGACTGACAAGGTCGCCCCGCATTGAGGGAATGATGCAGAAGGTGCAACGGTGGTTACAGCCTTCCGAGATTTTCAGGTAGGCATAGTGGCGGGGCGTCAGCTTGACGCCCTGGGGCGGCACCAGGTCCACAAACGGGTCATGCTCTTTCCTGGGCGGCACATACTGGTGGACGGCGCCGACCACTTCTTCGTAGGCATGAGGACCGGACACTGCGAGCACGCCCGGATGGGTTTCACGGATCCGGTCGGCCTCAACCCCCATGCAACCGGTGACGATGACCTTACCATTCTCACTGATTGCCTCACCAATGGCGTCCAGGGATTCCTGCTTGGCGGCATCTATAAAACCACAGGTGTTCACCACCACAATATCGGCGTCGTCGTAGGTGGGCACCACATCGTAGCCGTCCAGGCGCAACTGGGTCAGGATACGTTCAGAATCTACCAGCGCCTTCGGGCAACCAAGGCTGATAAAGCCTACTTTTCCGCTCTGGGGCGCGTTTTGCGTTTTCTCGGTCATAAAAGCCTGCAGGATGTCCGGAGCCATGCTCCCGATGAGTGTAGCGGGCAATTTTACCTCACGACCGGAAGAACTGCAGCAGTAGCACCACCTACTCCGCCACCACAAATCCGCTGACGCAGATCAACTTACCGACTAAAACTGTGACACCGTGTTCAGAAATTTGTAGTAAAAGTGCCACAATTACCGACAGGATTCTTGCTGTTCACTTTTTAAACAGCTAAACTTTCAATCGTTTATGCGTTTTTCTGGAAGGCGTTTATGGGAAAGGCAATTTCTTTTCAAACCACACATGCCAGAAGAGTGAACATGAAACCTCTTGCCGCCAAACCCAATCTGCGAAACCAGCAGCGGGTGGACGTTTCAACCGACATTACCATCGAAAAGCCGGATGGCTGCTGCCTTACCTGCCAGGTATCCAACCTGTCCCGCTCAGGCGTGATGCTCTCCTGTGATCAGGACACCGTCAAACAGCTGGTTCCGGGCCTGAAAACACCGGCCCCCGGCCACTGGATCGAAGTCAAAACCCGTTTTTCGGTGCCCGTCATTGCAAACCAGCCGGTCACGGTGCTTGCGGATGGGAACATCGTACACATGCGTCGCATTGCCCGAGACGAGTTCCAGATTGGTATCCAGTTCTGTGAATTCGAAGGTAACGGCTTTGACTATGTCGATCGTTACGTTGCCAAATTGCTTTCGGACGCACGTAATCCCTCCAGCGAAGCTCACTGACGGAAGCCAGTGGCGACGTCGCTGGCGTTTACCCCCGCCTCCAGACACCGGCGAAGGCTATATTATTAGAACCTGAAATTCTTACAGCACTCCTTCTTATACCCTAAGCTGCTCTGATATAGTTGTTCATCTAAATTACAGCCATTACTTCGCCCTCCATGGCAACGGATGAACATGACCACATATAACCTCACCCATCTCAAACAGCTGGAAGCCGAAAGCATCCACATCATTCGGGAAGTGGCCGCCGAGTTCGACAACCCGGTCATGCTTTACTCCATCGGTAAAGATTCTGCCGTGATGCTGCATCTTGCCCTGAAAGCCTTCTACCCGGGCAAGCCACCGTTCCCGTTGCTTCACGTGGATACCACCTGGAAGTTCCGGGACATGATCTCGTTCCGGGACAATGTAGCGGAGAAGTTCGGGCTAGACCTGATCGTGCACATCAACGAAGAAGGCGTAAAGCAAGGCGTCGGCCCCTTTACTCATGGCAGCGCCAAGCACACGGACATCATGAAAACCCAATCCCTGAAGCAGGCCCTGAACAAGTACAAGTTCGACGCCGCCTTCGGGGGCGCCCGCCGGGACGAAGAAAAATCACGCGCCAAGGAGCGGGTATATTCCTTCCGTGACGAACACCACCGCTGGGACCCGAAGAACCAGCGCCCGGAGCTCTGGAATATCTACAACGGCAAAGTCAACAAGGGCGAAAGCATCCGGGTCTTCCCGCTCTCCAACTGGACCGAGCTGGACATCTGGCAATACATCTACCTTGAAAACATCGACATTGTGCCGCTCTATTACGCAGCCGTGCGGCCCGTGGTAGAGCGCGATGGCACCCTGATCATGGTGGACGACGACCGCATGCCCCTGAAAGAAGGTGAAAAGCCGATGATGAAATCGGTACGCTTCCGCACCCTGGGCTGCTATCCGCTGACCGGCGCCATTGAATCCGAGGCCAACACCCTGCCCGACATCATTCAGGAAATGCTGCTGGCCACCAGCTCAGAGCGGCAAGGCCGGGTGATCGACCACGACTCAGCGGGCTCCATGGAACAGAAAAAGCGGGAAGGGTATTTCTAACATGTCACACCAGTCTGATCTGATTGCAGAAGATATTCAGGCTTACCTGAAGCAACACGAGAATAAGGAACTCCTGCGCCTGCTCACCTGCGGCAGCGTGGATGACGGCAAAAGCACCCTGATTGGCCGCCTGCTGCATGACACCAAAATGATCTATGAAGATCATATGGCCAGCCTGAAAACTGACAGCGCGAAAATGGGCACCACCGGCGAAAAACTGGACCTGGCGCTGCTGGTGGATGGCCTTCAGGCCGAGCGGGAACAGGGCATCACCATTGATGTCGCCTACCGTTATTTCAGCACCGACAAGCGCAAGTTCATCATCGCGGACACCCCGGGCCATGAGCAGTACACCCGCAACATGGCCACCGGCGCATCCACCGCACAACTGGCCATCCTGATGATTGATGCCCGCCACGGCGTACTCACCCAGACCCGCCGGCATTCCTATATTGCCTCGCTGCTAGGCATCCGGCACATCGTGGTCGCCGTGAACAAAATGGACCTGGTGGATTTCAGCGAAGAGCGTTTCAACGAAATCCGCGACGACTACCTGGCCTTCACCACGCGACTGGGCCTCAAGGACATCCGTTTTGTGCCCATCTCGGCGCTGGACGGCGACAACGTCGTCAATAAGAGCGAAAACACTCCCTGGTTCACCGGCCAGCCGCTGATGGAAATTCTGGAAACGGTGGAAGTGTCCCGTGACAAGAACCTGGAGCATTTCCGCTTCCCGGTGCAGTACGTGACCCGTCCGAACCTGAACTTCCGCGGCTTCTGCGGCACCATCGCCTCAGGCGTGATTCGCCCTGGCGATGAAGTGATGGCCCTGCCCTCACGCCGTACCAGCAAAGTAAAGGAAGTCGTGACCTTCGACGGCAACCTGGACGAAGCCTACATCGACCAGGCGGTTACCCTGACCCTGGAAGACGAGATCGACATCAGCCGTGGCGACATGCTGGTAAAAGTGGAGGACGAACCGGAAGTCCACAACCGCTTCAATGCCAACATTGTCTGGATGACCGACGCACCGCTGGAAACCGGCCGGCTGTATGACATCAAGCTGGGCCCCACCTTTACCTCCGGCACCGTGAAGAAAATCCACCACCAGACCGATGTAAACACTCTGGATCAGCAAGCCAATCCAAGCCAACTGGCCCTGAACGAAATCGGCCTGTGCGAACTGACCCTGAACCAACCGGTCGCGTTCGACGCCTATCAGCGTAACCACGCCACCGGCAGCTTCATCGTCATAGACCGCCTGACCAACGTAACCATCGGGGCGGGTATGATCGCTGGCCTGGCCGATGGTCTGGAATCCCTGGACCCGGTCACCGCCGAGGAACGCGAACGACGCCTGGCCCAGAAACCGGCCATCATCGCCTGTAACGGCAAACATGGCCCGGAACTGGCACAGGCCGTTGAGCGAGCTCTGTTCGATCAGGGCAAGACCGCCGTCGTGGTATCCGAAGAAAATGCGGGCGACGCAGACGAACGCCGTCGGGTAGCGCAGTTGCTGACCGCTCACGGACTGGCAGCCATTGCCGTGAACCTGGGTTCGGACATTGCCAACGCCAGTGCCAACGCAGAGAACGAAGCTGACATTCCCGGCGCCGTCTCGACACTGGTCCAGGAACTGATTCGCAGCAAGCGAATCTGATTTCCATACACGCCCATTGAGAACCCCGGCCCGAACGAAGACGTCGGGACCGGGGTTTCTTTCTCTGCCAACCGTGGCACAATCACGCTCCGCCAAGCCGACTGAATCTGACAGGAGCTGACCCATGGCCATCAAACACCTGCGCACCGCCTTCGCAAGCCAATACCAGCCGGGCCAACCTGCCCGCCTCGTAGCGGGCGAGGCCCTGCAGGAACCGGGCGGCGACTACGAAGCCCTGCACAAGCAGATGAAGCGCCTGTTCAACAGCAAACCCGGCAAGAAATACGGCCGCTTCTCAGACGACATCGGCGAATGCCCCTTCAGCGCCTGGCTCAAAGACTACCTGGAAGACAAACAGACCTTCGCGGCCATGACTGACCGTCTTTTCGGCCAGTGGCAGGAACTGCTGACCGGCAGCCAGGAAGAATTCGACGGCCACCTGATGATCGTACACGACGCCCTGGCCGATGCCGAAGTGGTGTACCTGTTTATCCTGGAAACCGACAGCGCCATGCGCTTCGACGGCAGCCAGAAACTGGACGCCACCGACGTACTCAGCCTGTCGCGCCTGAACCTGGCCGTGCGAATTGAACTGGACGACTGGCGCAACGCCAACGGCAGCGAAAACTACATGACCCTGATCCACGGCCGCGGCACCGGCGACCCCGGCGAGCTGTTCATCCGCCTGTGCGCCTTCACCAACAGCGTGGACGTGGAAAAGGAAACCATGACCTTCCTGGACGCAGTGGAAGCATTCGCCAAAACCAGCGAACCGGAAAAAGCCGGCGAAGTGCGCGCCAAGGCCTACGAATTCTGCAAAGACCAGCACGCCCTGGGCGAGCCCGTGGAAATCGAAGCTCTGTCGAATTACCTGGACGAAAGCCAACCCCAGCGCTTCAAGGAATTCGCCAGCCAGAACGCCGAACTACCGGAAACCGGCGTACTGCACCCGGACCACCGCAAGGTCAAAAAACTGGTGCGCATCGCGGGCTCCGGTGGAGGTATGAGCGTGTCTTTTTCCTCGGACCTGGTGAACCAGGCGGTGTACTACGACCGTGACAAAGATGCCCTCACCATCACCCGCCTGCCCAAGGCGCTGCGAGAACAACTGCAACGGTACCTGGAAGCCCGCGAGGACTGATCAAAACTCAGTCCTCTGCCACATTCTCCGGCTGATCGTCCCACCGGGGGCGATTGGCCCTGAGCTTCCTGACCTCCTGCATCCAGCCCACGCCATCGATCAACTCCCCGGTTTCATGATCAATAGGCGGATACGGCAGGTTGCGATCATCACAGTACCGCTTCACTGTTGGCTGGCACCAACAGAACAGCAGACGGTTGTACTCGTCATCGGGCATCCGTCGCTGGTCAAACATCCCCGCCAGCTTCCGCTGACGCTGGGCTTCGGAAAGGATAATCGAGCAGGCTGAAGACACATTCAGCGATTCCACCATTCCCATCATCGGAATCACAATATGCTCATCCGCCTGCTCGGCGGTCACCGGGTTCACACCGTCCACTTCGTTACCCATGATAATCGTGCACGGCACGGTGTAATCCACCTCCCGAAAATCCACCGCCCGGTCTGACAATTGCGCCGCATACAGCTTGTGCCCCTGGGCCTTCAGCTCCGTTACCGCGTTATCCATGGTCGGATGGGTATGCGTTGTTACCCAATGAAAGCTGCCACCGGCTGTCTTACGAAATGCCCGAAAACCCTCCTTGGGCCAGACCACGTGCATATTGGCCAGGCCGAAGGCATCGCAGGACCGAATAATGGCCGACAGGTTTCTGGGTTTGTGCACCTGATCCGTCAGCACCCGCAGGTCGGGTTGACGGGTGTTGAGGACTTGCTTGATTCGGGCGAGGCGTTCGGGAGTCATTAGTAAATTGGCTAGCGATGATTTTCCGGCTCCCACAAACCAACAATCAAGCTTGTAGAATCCAGTACAGGTGTCTGGGAAGGGTTTTGGGGTGGGCTTTCCAAAAATTTCGAAGGCCATGGATGGCCTGAGAGAAGCGCACATGGATGTGCTCGTAGCGGTTTTTGGAAAGCCCACCCCAAAAGCCTTCATGCACATAAGCGGCGAATAATAGCACAGAGCCAAATGAGGAATACCGAGACAACGGTGGTTGAAGATTAAGCACCCCGTTATAATACGCAGTCCATTTTTGCCAGCGCCCCACTCCACCCCGGCGCCAACACACCAAACTACGTGAGACCCATGGCCAAGAAGCTGTACATCAAAACCCACGGCTGCCAAATGAACGAGTACGACTCTGCCCGCATGGCAGACCTGCTCAAAACCGGCGAAGCGGTCGAAGTCACCGACAACGCCGATGACGCCGACATCCTGCTGCTGAACACCTGCTCCATCCGCGAAAAAGCCCAGGAGAAAGTGTTTCACCAGCTTGGCCGCTGGAAAAGTCTCAAAACCAAAAAACCCGACCTGATCATCGGCGTCGGCGGCTGCGTCGCCAGCCAGGAAGGCCAGGCCATCATCGACCGCGCGCCCTACGTGGATATGGTATTTGGCCCGCAAACCCTGCATCGCCTGCCCGACATGATCACCGAGGTACGCACCAAGGGTAACGGCGTTGGCGTGGTCGACGTCAGCTTTCCGGAAATCGAGAAATTCGACAACCTGCCTGAGCCCGGCGCCGACGGCCCCTCTGCGTTTGTCTCCATTATGGAAGGCTGCAGCAAATACTGCACCTTCTGCGTGGTGCCCTACACCCGTGGCGAGGAAGTCAGCCGCCCGGTGGACGACGTCATCGCCGAAGTGGCCCATCTGGCTACCCAGGGAGTGCGGGAGGTGAATCTGCTTGGCCAGAACGTGAACGCTTACCGTGGCGAAACCCACGACGGCGACCAGATGGACCTTGCAGAACTGATCGAAGTCATCGCCACCATCGACGGCATTGACCGCATCCGCTACACCACCTCTCACCCGGTGGAATTCAGCGATGCGCTGATTGAAGTCTACGAGCGGGTTCCCGAACTGGTCAGCCACCTGCACCTGCCGGTACAGAGCGGATCTGATCGCATCCTCGCGGCAATGAAGCGAGGCCACACGGCGCTGGAGTACAAATCCAAGCTGCGCCGCCTGCGCAAGATCCGCCCGGACATCAGCTTTTCTTCGGATTTCATCATCGGCTTCCCGGGTGAAACCGACAAGGATTTCGAGGACACCATGAAGCTGATCAACGACATCGGCTTCGACATGTCCTTCAGCTTCATCTACAGCGCCCGCCCGGGTACACCGGCGTCTGACTTGCCGGACGATACGCCGATGGAGGTGAAGAAGCAGCGGTTGAGCATTCTTCAGGATCGCCTGAATCAGAATGTAATGGATATCAGCCGGAAGATGGTGGGTTCTACTCAGCGTATTCTGGTGACTGGTTTGTCCAAGAAGGATCCGGGCGAGTATGCGGGACGTACGGAGAACAACCGTATTGTGAATTTCCGCCACGAGAATCCTGAGGTGGTTGGGCACTTTATCGATGTGGAGATTGTGGAGGCCTATCCCAATTCTCTTCGCGGTGTGCCTGTTAACTCTGAGTTGCTTTAAACGCTGGAACGCATGTGCTCTTTGCTTGGAGTTGGGAGGCGGGCTGGAAGGGCCTCCCAAAAACCGCTTCGAGCACATCCCTGTGCGCTTCTCTCCGGCCATCCATGGCCTCCGACATTTTTGGGAGGCCCTTCCAGCCCACCTCCATCTGACCGCACGATGGCATGCTGAAAAATACCTGTCGTCTCCCGGTTTGCGAAGACGCTTGTTAACGCGAAATCAAGCCCCAGATAAACACATACTTGTTTTTCGAGTCGCGGACCTGCACATATTCAGGTAGGCCGGTGTGCGGTACGGCTTCCACAGACTGTTGAGGGCCAGGGACGGCCCGAAACAAGCGCACAGGGATGTGCTTGTAGCGTGTCTGTGGAAGCCGTACCGCACATCGGCCATACTCCAGAATTGAAAGACATACTCCCGGCAGACTAAAGCCGGAGAGCAACACCGAACGGAGCAAGATTGAACACTCACGATACCAGACAATTTGACCTGCACCCGGTGGACCAGCGGCGCCTGGCAACCTTGTGCGGACAGTTTGATGAACACCTGAAAATGATCGAACAGCGCTTGCAAGTGAAAGTCGGCCGGCGCGGGCATCATTTTCGGGTGGAAGGCAGCACTGAAAACGTAGCGGCGGCCACCGAGGTTATCCGGCACCTGTACCGGGAAACCGAGGCCAGTGACGACATACCGCCCGATACCGTGCACCTGTTCATCCGCGAAACCGGCCTGGAACGGCTGCCGGATGATGTGCCTTACGATGAAGGCCAGGTCACTGTTATCAAGACACCGAAGCTGACCGCCAAACCCCGCGGCCGGAATCAGCAGAAGTACGTGCACAACATTCGCACTCATGACATCAACTTCGGCATCGGGCCGGCGGGTACCGGTAAGACGTGGCTGGCCGTGGCCTGCGCCGTCGAGGCCCTGAAAGACGAGCAGGTGAAGCGGATTCTGCTGGTTCGGCCGGCCGTGGAAGCCGGCGAGAAGCTGGGCTTTCTGCCGGGCGATCTGGCCCAGAAGGTGGACCCGTACCTGCGCCCGCTCTACGACGCTCTCTACGAAATGCTGGGATTCGATCAGGTCACCCGCCTGATCGAGAAAAGTGTGATCGAGATTGCCCCCCTGGCATTCATGCGCGGCCGTACCCTGAACAACTCGTTTATTATTCTGGACGAAAGCCAGAATACCACCCGGGAGCAGATGAAGATGTTCCTGACCCGGATAGGCTTTGGCTCTACCGCGGTCATTACCGGCGATACCACCCAGGTGGACCTGCCCCGCGGACAGAATTCCGGGCTGATTCATGCCGCCAGCGTGTTGAGCAAGGTCCCGGGTATTGGCTTTACCCGTTTCGACGCCAAGGATGTGGTGCGTCACCCCCTGGTTCAACGCATTGTTGAAGCCTACGATTCTTTCAACGACGGGAGTGCCACAGGCCAATGAGCAAGGTAACTGTGGACCTTCAGATGGCCTTTGACGGCACGGGCGTACCTACCGAGGCGTTGTTTGAAGCCTGGGCAGAGGCGGCGTGGCAGGATGAGAATCCAACCGAAGTTACCATCCGTATTGTCGATAACGACGAAAGCCGTGAGCTGAATCACCAGTACCGGGGCAAGGACAAGCCTACCAATGTTTTGTCCTTCCCATTTGAAGCACCAGCGGGTATAACGGTGCCATTGGCCGGAGATCTCGTGATTTGCGCGCCAGTTGTTGAACAGGAAGCGCGGGAGCAGAGCAAAGACGCTGTCGCCCACTGGGCCCATATGGTGGTGCACGGTATGTTGCATCTCCAGGGCTACGATCATATTGAAGATAATGAAGCCGAGGTCATGGAAGCCCTCGAGATCCGGCTGCTGGCGCAGCTCGGATTTGCTAACCCTTACGAAGCAGAGGAAACGGAACCAGACTCATGAGCGACGATCAGTCGAGTCGCAGTCAGGGCAACAAGTCCTGGCTGGAGCGTATATCACAGGCCTTTTCCAGCGGGCCTGAGTCCGTAGAGGACGTGCTGGAAATCCTGCGGGATGCTGAATCCCAGAGCATTATTGATGCTGACTCCATGAGCATCATTGAAGGCGCCATGCAGGTGATCGACATGCGAGTGGACGAGATCATGATCCCCCGCTCCCAGATGATCACCGTAAAGGCATCTCAGGAACCCAAAGAGTTCCTGCCCGAGATTATGTCTTCCGCCCATAGCCGCTTTCCGGTCATCGGCGAGAGCCAGGATGACGTCATCGGGGTACTGCTGGCGAAAGACCTGCTTCCTCTTGCCCTCAACAACGATCTGAACTGGAACCGCATCCGCGAAATCCTGCGGCCGCCCACCTTTGTTCCCGAAAGCAAGCGTTTGAACCAGTTGCTCAAGGAGTTCAAGGAAAATCGTAATCACATGGCGATTGTGGTGGATGAGTACGGCGGAACCGCTGGCCTTATCACCATCGAAGACGTGCTGGAACAGATCGTCGGTGAAATCGAAGACGAACATGACTTCGATGAGGAGACCCATATCAAGGCCCGGGGCGACGGGACCTTTGCGGTGAAGGCCGTAACGCCCATCGATGATTTCAACGAATTCTTCGAGACAGACATGGATGAAGAAGAGTTCGATACCATTGGCGGCCTGGTACTGAAAGAATTTGGACACCTGCCCAGACGGGGCGAAACGGTTGAATTCGGCGGCTTGCAGTTTACTATTGCCAACGCCGATAACCGAGTCATCCGTCTGTTGCAGGTAACCCGCAGTGAGTCATGATCCACAGCACCCGCCACTGAAACTCCCGTTCACCACCCGAAAATGGCTGGGCGCCGCAATCCTTGTGATTGCCGGCGCTCTGCAAACACTGACCTTCTCGCCATTCTATCTGTGGTGGCTGGGGCCCTTGTCGGTGTTTCTGATCCTGCTGGTCACCGTCCATCAGGCGCCGGACAAGCTGTTCCGCTCCGGCTGGCTGGCCGGGCTTGGTCTGTTCGCCTCCGGTGCCAGCTGGATTTACGTCAGCATCAGCGAGCACGGCAATACTTCGGTACCTCTGGCCATTGTACTCATGGTCCTGTTTATTGCCGGGCTGGCCCTGTTCCATGGGCTGGCGTTCTGGTTCTGGGGCAAACTCGCCAAAGACAGCGCACCACGCCGACTCTTGCTGTTCCCTGCCATCTGGATTCTGGGTGACTGGCTGCGCGGCTGGCTGCTGACTGGTTTTCCATGGCTGTATCTGGGCACCGCCCATACCGACGGCCCCCTGGCCGGGCTGGCGCCACTGACTGGCGTGCATGGCATTACCTTCTGGATCACCGTTACCGCAGTGGCTGCTTACGGCGCCTGGTGGCTGTTCAAACTTGACAGGAAGGTCACTGCTGGAGCCATTCTGGTAGCAGCCCTGATGCCCTGGTTGATTGCCCCGGCCATGAACAAAGCTGACTGGACCGAGCTCAGCAAAGAACCCGTCAGCTTTGCGGCGATGCAGGGCAACATACCGCAACAGATCAAGTGGGATCCTGATTTCCTGCGCGATCAGATTGTGGCTTATCTGGGCATGACCGAAGCGCACTGGCAAACCGACCTGATCCTCTGGCCAGAAACAGCCATCCCCATTCCTCAGGACCAGGCTGGCAAGGTCATTGATCATATCCGGGAACAGTTAGGGGAAAACAGCACGCTGATCACCGGCATCCCCTGGTATGGTTACAGCGGCCAGATTGAAGACTACACCTTCCACAACAGCATTATGGCCATCGGCAATGGCGAGGGCATGTACCACAAACAGAAGCTGGTGCCCTTTGGCGAATATGTGCCACTTCAGGGTCTGCTGCGGGGGCTAATCGGTTTCTTTGACCTGCCCATGAGTAGCTTCACGCCGGGGCCAGAGCAGCAAGCGCCGCTGGTCGCCAATGGCATGAAAATCACCCCTTACATCTGCTATGAAGTGGCCTACCCCGATTTCGTGGCGTTTAATGCCCGCAACACCGATCTGCTGCTGACGATCAGTAACGACGGCTGGTTCGGTGATTCCATCGGGCCGCTGCAACATCTGCAGCTTGCCCGCATGAGAGCCCTGGAGACCGGCCGCTACATGCTGCGGGGCACCAACAACGGCGTCACTGCGATCATCAATCACAAGGGCGAGATTACCGAGCGCATCCCCCAGTTCGAGCGCGCAGTACTGACCGGTGAGGTATTTACGGCAACCGGGAGCACACCCTACATGCAAACAGGATCCTGGCCGGTGCTGACGCTGGCGATCATCCTGATTGTGTTCATCCGAGAACGGGTGATTCCGAAAAGCTGAGCGCCTTGAGCCTGCCGCTCAAATGGCTTGCAGGCTCGAGGCGATGGCTTCAGCTTTCTTTCGGTGGCCAGCGGCTGGTTACCCGCTCAAAGTAATGGGAGCCGCAGGCCTCGCAGGGATGCAGGTGGCTGGTCTTGGTCAGACAAAGCATGTGGCTGCAGTTCATGCACCGGAACATACCCGCCGTGGCCACTTCACCGGAGATATAGTGACTGACGTCCTGATTCTCCAGCTTCTGCTTCAGTTCCAGAGTATCAACCAGGGTCTGATCGGCCACCGAGAGAAGCCGGTCTGCCAGGGTGTGTTCCAGTAATGCGATATCCAGTTGCAGCCATTCTCCCAGGCCTTCGCCGGTCTCCTCCACGAAATGCAACAGGTGCTCCAGATCCCGCTGAAGATACGCCCCGAGCAGATCCGCTTCTTCCCGGGTCATTTCCTCGATCTCGTATTCCACTTCTATCGCTTTCTGAACTTCTTCCTCCAGCGTCTGCAACGACGTTTCCTGTAGCTCATGCAGGCGTATCTGTACCCGCTCAAGCATTCGGTCGTAAACCTCAAGGGCTTTTCCGGAGAGGTGACTGCGTTCTGGCTCGCTCATTTGGGCTCCTTATCTGCACCTTTCACCATACTCTCAGTCTGGCACAAACCCACGGAATTGGCAGACTACCTGTTAAGCCGCGTGTGCGTTAGAATGTTCGGCCTTTTCTCGAACATCCTTTTCACACAGGGTACTTTTGGCAATGGCAGGAATGGACGAACAATACAACCCACGTGAAGTAGAACAGACCGCCCGCACTTTCTGGGAAACCAACGAGACCTTCAAGGTCAAGGAAGAGCCGGGCAAGCCCAAGTACTACTGCCTGTCCATGTTCCCCTACCCCAGCGGCAAGCTGCATATGGGCCACGTCCGCAACTACACCATCGGTGACGTGATTTCCCGCTACCAGCGTATGCAGGGCAAGAATGTAATGCAGCCCATGGGTTGGGACGCTTTCGGCCTGCCTGCCGAAAATGCCGCGATTGCCAACAAGTCTGCACCGGCCAAGTGGACCCGCTCCAACATTGATTACATGAAGAACCAGCTCAAGCAGCTGGGGTTTGGCTACGACTGGAGCCGCGAACTGGCCACCTGCGACCCGGAATACTATCGCTGGGAACAGTGGTTCTTCGCCCGCCTCTACGAGAAGGGCCTGGTGTACAAGAAAATGTCCACCGTCAACTGGGACCCGGTTGACCAGACCGTGCTGGCCAACGAGCAAGTGGTTGACGGTCGGGGCTGGCGCTCCGGTGCGCTGGTCGAACAGAAAAAAATTCCTCAGTGGTTCATTCGCATTACCGACTACGCGGAAGAACTGCTGAACGATCTGGAAGACATGGAAGGCTGGCCCGAGCAGGTCAAGACCATGCAGCGCAACTGGATCGGCAAATCGGTGGGTACCGAGCTGACCTTCCCCCTGAAAGACAGTGACGACGGCCTGACCGTGTACACCACCCGCCCGGACACCCTGATGGGCGTGAGTTACATGGCAGTGGCCGCAGAGCATCCGCTGGCCAAGGCGGCGGCCGAGCGCCACCGCGATGTGGCCGAGTTTGTCGACCAGTGCCGTAACAGCAAGGTGGCCGAAGCCGAGCTAGCGACCATGGAAAAGAAAGGTATAGATACCGGCTTCAAGGCCATTCACCCGCTGACCCAGGAAGAAATCCCGGTCTGGGTCGCCAACTTTGTACTCACGGACTACGGCACCGGAGCCCTGATGGCGGTTCCCGGCCATGATGAACGGGATCACGAGTTTGCCGTCAAGTACAAGCTGCCCATCAAACAGGTGATTGCACCGAACGACAGCCGCGATATCGATATCCAGGAGCAGGCCTTCACCGAGAAAGGTGTTCTGGTGTCTTCCGGCAAATACAGCGGCCTGACCAGCGAAGAAGCTTTTGAGGAAATCGCGGATTATCTTGAAGCCCAGGGAATTGGCAAACGTACTGTGAACTACCGTCTGCGCGACTGGGGTGTGTCCCGTCAGCGCTACTGGGGTGCGCCCATCCCGATGATGACGCTGGAAGACGGCACCGAAATGCCGGTACCGGACGACCAGCTGCCGGTTCGTCTGCCCGAAGACGTTGAAATGGACGGCGTCCAGTCGCCAATCAAAGCTGATCCGGAGTGGTGCAAGACCGAATACAACGGCCAACCCGCAACCCTGGAAACCGATACCTTCGATACCTTCATGGAGTCCTCCTGGTATTACGCCCGTTTCTGCAGCCCGAACTACGACAAGGGCATGCTGGACCCGGCTGCCGCCAATTACTGGCTGCCAGTCGACCAGTACATCGGCGGCATCGAGCACGCGATTCTGCACCTGCTGTATGCCCGGTTCTTCCACAAGCTGCTGCGCGACGTTGGTCTGGTGAACAGTTCCGAGCCATTCAAGCGCCTGCTGACCCAGGGCATGGTTCTGGCCGAGACCTACTACCGCAATGAAGCAAATGGCGGGAAAACCTGGTTCAACCCGGCCGATGTGACGGTTGAGCGCGATGGCAAGGGCCAGGTAGTGCGAGCGGTGCTGAAATCGGACGGCGAGCCTGTGGAAATCGGTGGCGTTACCAAGATGTCCAAATCCAAGAACAACGGCATCGATCCCCAGGCCATCATCGATCAGCACGGTGCCGACACCGTGCGGCTGTTCATGATGTTTGCGGCACCACCTGAGCAGTCGCTGGAGTGGTCCGACAGCGGCGTTGAGGGCGCCCATCGCTTCCTCAAACGACTGTGGCGGATGGTCAATGAGCATACCGCCAGTGGCGAAGCTCCGGCGGTTGATCCTGCCAGCCTCAATGGTGCTCAGAAAGACCTGCGCCGCAAGACCCACGAAACCATCGCCAAAGTCAGCGATGACATCAGCCGCCGCCTGACCTTCAATACCGCCATTGCCGCGGTGATGGAGCTGCTCAATGAGGTCGGCCGCCTCAGTGATGACGAGCCCCAGAGCCGAGCGGTTCGCCAGGAAGCCCTGGATACCGCAGTACTGGTGCTGTCACCCATTGTCCCGCACATCTGTCACAACCTTTGGCAGGCCCTGGGGCACTCCGACACGGTGGTCGACGCCTCCTGGCCGGTTGCCGATGAAAGCGCCATGGTTCGCAGCGAAATCGAGGTGGTTCTGCAGGTGAACGGCAAGGTCCGGGCCAAGGAGAACGTACCGGCGGATATTGGCAAGGCAGATCTGGAGAAGCTTGCCCTGGAGAACGAAAACGTCATGCGTTTCACCGACGGCAAGACCGTACGCAAAGTGATCGTTGTGCCTGGCAAACTCGTGAACGTGGTGGCTAACTAAGATGCCCGGCCCTGCCCCTGAACTGAAAAAGCTGGGCCTTCTGGCACTGCTTGCCTCGCTGCTCACCCTGACCGGCTGTGGCTTTCAGTTACGGGGCAGCTCCCCCGTTCCGGCTGCCCTGCAACCCCTGGCTATTGACTGCCCGTCCTCCCTGCCCGGACAGTTCTGCCAGTCTCTGCATGAGCAGCTGGAGCTCGGTGGCATCGAGCTGCGGAATCCGGGCCAGGCAGACTACCTGCTGCGCCTGTCGGACTACCGCCAGGACCGCCGGGCTTCAGCCATTACCGCACAGGCAGCGGCGGCTGAGTACATTCTGCGCCACACGGTCGCCATGGAGCTGGTGACCAAGGACCAGATCCCGCTGATTGCCACCACCGACCTGAACGCCAGTGAAACCTACCGCTACGACGAGACCAATGTACTCGCCAAACAGCGCGAGGAAGACGAATTGCGGCAACAATTGGGCGATCGCCTTGCCCAGCAGGTGATCTTCCGGCTGGCGCCCATGTCCCGGCAACGAATTGATGCCCTGGTTCAGGAACACACCGTCGATGGCGGGGAGCCTGAATCACCATGAAAACCCAGCCCGGCCAACTCCCGCAACTTCTGAAGAAAGGCCTGGCTTCGGTTTACCTGATCTCCGGCGATGAACCCCTGCTGGTTCAGGAATGCTGTGACCAGATCCGCGCCGCCGCCCGTGAAGCTGGCTATCTGGACCGGCTCACCTTTCACGCAGACAATCAGTTCGACTGGAATACGGTTGCTGACGAATGCAACGCCCTGTCCCTGTTCGCTGAAAAACGTCGCATTGAGATTCATCTGCCCACCGGCAAACTTGGCGATGGCCGCCGGGTTCTGGAGCAGGTACTGCAATCCCCGCCGGAAGACGTCATTCTATTGCTGATCAGCGCCAGACTGGATGCCGCCGAAACCAAGCGCAAATGGTACAAGGAACTTCAGGGCCATGGCGTGCACGTTCCGCTCTGGCCGGTCGAGGGAGACAAGTTTCCCGGATGGTTGCAGCAACGGGCCACCGCAAAAGGCCTCAGCCTGACACGTGGAGCACTCGGTATTCTTGCAGAGCGCCTGGAGGGCAATCTGCTGGCCGCCAGCCAGGAGCTGGACCGTCTGACGCTGCTCACCAACGGCAAAACCATCGATGAAGAGACGGTGGAACAGGCCGTACAGGATAGTGCCAGGTTCAACGGCTTTGAACTGGTCACGGAACTGCTATCCGGCAAGGCGGTTCATGCCGGCCGCATGATCGGGGTGCTGGAGCAGGAGGGCGAAAATCCTCTTGGACTACTCACTGTGCTCGTTCGTGACCTTCATCTTATTGTTGAGCTTAAAACCGCCTTGCCCGGTGGAGAAAACCCCGCGGGCTTTCTGAAAAAGCGCGGCGTTTTCCAGCCAAAGCGCTCGTCCGCCGTCCAGCAAGCGGCTCGAAGACTTTCACTGGCCCAGTTACACCAGGCAATCAACCTTTGTAGTCTGATTGATCGGGCTGCCAAGGGCTTCGATGATCTTTCCCCCTGGCATCACCTCCGGGATCTCTCCCTTATTCTGGCCGGCAAGCGGGCCAGCTGATCTGAATCAAAGCGGGATAACACCGGCCCGCTCAGGGACTTGACACTTTTTCACGTTCGGGCGCATTGTAAAACTCCCAACTCATCAGGGAAGGAGAAATACCATGAGTCTGCAAGACGATTTCAACAAGCTGTCCGACAAGATCAAGCAATATCGTGACGAGGCGCGCGTTCAGTTGCACCTTGCAAGGGAAGATGTAAAAGACGAATGGGACGATCTGGAGCAGGATTGGGATCGGTTCCGGTCAAAGCTGGATCAGATTTTCCATGATGCCGAGAATGCCAGCAATGAGGCCAGGGAAACCGCCCGAAAGCTGGGTGAAGATCTGAAAACTGGATATCAGAACATCCGTAACAAACTGAAATAAAGCGTTAACTGGTTAACAAATAGACACATCTCTCCGCGCACAGGGGCTTTTGTCTCACTACCTCTGTGCCATACTTCACAGTAAAGACTGAACAGTTCGTCATAATTTCGTCGAACTGTTCATTTTGCCATCAACCAGCCGTCTGGCTGGCCACGGCGTATGACACGTGCTGTGAGGTATAACGGTCATATGAAAAAAATAATCGCACTCTCTGTCACCCTGACTTTCTCACTTACCGCTGGCATGGTCGTGGGCCAGAACACCCGTTTCAGCGACCCTCAAACGGTCATTGATAATGAATTCTGGGGCAACCTGTATGCCGACGGTGGCTCGTCGTTCTTCTGTGATGCGCCCTTCACCGGCAAAGGGTTTGTCATGACCGATGGCTACGTCTATCCACTTGCCGACATTCGCACTGCCCTGGACTGCGGAACCACCTCCCAGTGTCGCCAGGACAATCGTTATCGGCAGATTACGTCTGACCTTCACAATATGGTGCCGGTACGAACCCGGGTTGAAATGCGGCGGCGTAACGCCCGGTATGAAAACCTTGGCGAAACCACGGGCGCCGATGATTGCGGAATCCGTGAAAGCGCCCAGTTCTTTGAACCCCCAGAGCGGGTTAAAGGCGACGTTGCCCGCACCATGGCCTATATGGTGGATACTTATGGCCTGCCCTGGCTGGGGGCCACACCGGTGTTCAAGGGCTGGAGCAAACTGGATCCTCCGGATGACCGGGAGTTGAGCCGGCATAAGCGAATTGCCGAAATTCAGGGCAATGAGAATCCGTTTGTGGTGAATCCGGGACTGATAGAACGTCTATAGACTGACGCAAGCCGGGAGGCGGGGTAGAGCTTTCCGAAACACGCTGTAAATACTTCCATGTACGCTCTGTTCCGCCATCCCTGGCTCCACAAGGTTTCGGAAAGCTCTACCCCACCTCCTGGCCCAAACCTGAGTTAATAGCATCCATAAAAAAAGCAGGCCATCGAGGCCTGCTTTTTTCATTTCTGCTTCAGAAATCTGATCAGATTTCGTTAGCAGCCGGCGCCATCATGGCGTCGCTGCCACTGCGAATGCCTTCGGCCAGAGACACGGTCTTTGGCAACAGGCGATCGAAGTAGAAGCGAGCAGTCTTGACTTTACCGGTATAGAAGCCAGAGGTATCGCCCTCGGCTTTCGGAGCGGCAGCTTTGACCACTTTGGCCCACATGTACGCCAGAGCGGTGTAGCCGAACATATCGAGGTAATCGACGGCTGCGGCACCAATGGCTTCCGGGTTGTTAGCCGCTTGGTTCACCACGTGCTCGGTAACGTCTGACAGGCGCTCCAGGGAGGCCGCCAGCGGCTCAAGGTAGGGGCGCAGGGCTTCGTCGCTGCTGTTGGCTTCGATGAAGGTGGCAACGTCCTGAGCGAACAGTTCGTACAGCTTGCCTTGGCTGCCCACCACTTTACGACCCATCAGGTCCATGGCCTGGATGCCGTTGGTACCCTCGTAGATCTGGGTGATGCGGCAGTCGCGTACCAGCTGCTCCTGGCCCCACTCGCGGATGAAGCCGTGGCCACCAAAGACCTGCTGGCCGATGATGGTGGTTTCCAGGCCGCGGTCGGTCAGGAAGGCCTTGGCGACGGGGGTCAGCAGGGCAACCATGCCTTCGGCGTGTTTGCGCTGTTCATCGTCCTGGGAGTACTTGGAAATATCCAGCCACTGGGCTACGTAGGTAGAGAAGGCACGGCCGCCTTCCACATAGCTCTTCATGGTCAGCAGCATGCGGCGTACGTCCGGGTGTACCAGGATCGGGTCAGCGGCTTTTTCGGGCTGCTGGGCACCAGTCGGCGCACGGCTCTGGATACGCTCGTTGGCGTATTCGCGGGCGCTCTGCAGGGACGCTTCGGCGGCCCCAATGCCCTGGATGCCCACACCCAGTCGCTCGTAGTTCATCATGGTGAACATGGCGGCCAGGCCTTTGTTTTCTTCACCAACCAGCCAGCCTTTGGCACCGTCAAAGTTCATCACGCAGGTGGCGGAGCCTTTGATACCCATCTTCTTCTCGATGGAACCACAGCTGAACTGGTTACGCTCGCCCAGGGAACCGTCGTCGTTCACCATGAACTTGGGCACCAGGAACAGAGAAATACCCTTCGGGCCTTTCGGCGCGTCCGGCAGTTTGGCCAGCACCAGGTGGATAATATTCTCCGCCATGTCATGCTCGCCCCAAGTGATGAAAATCTTGGTGCCGGTGATGTTGAAGGAGCCGTCGTCGCTCGGTTCAGCTTTGGTCCGGATAATACCCAGATCGGTTCCGGCGTGGGGCTCAGTCAGATCCATTGCACCGGACCAGACGCCGGAGTACATGTTCGGCAGGTACTTTTCTTTCAGCTCCTGGCTGCCGTGGGCATCCAGGGCCAGGCAGGCGCCGGCGGTCAGCATCGGAGCCAGACCGAAGGCCATGTTGGCGCCCTGCATCATTTCTTCAAACTGGGCCACCAGCGTCTTCGGCATACCCATACCACCGAAGTCCGGGTTACCGCCCAAACCATTCCATCCACCTTCCACGATGGTCTGGTAGGCTTCTTTGAACCCTTCCGGCGTGGAAACTTCGCCTTCGTTCCACTTACAGCCCTGTTCGTCGGCTTCGCGGTTCAGGGGCGCCAGCACGCCGCTGGTGATCTTGCCCGCTTCTTCAAGGATGGCGTCAGCGGTGTCGGGATCTACGTTTTCTGCAATCTTTGGCAGTGACGCCCACAGGGAGGGTGCGTCAAACACTTCGTTCAGAACGAAACGCATGTCACGAAGGGGTGCCTGATAATCAGCCATGTAAAACTCTCCAGAAATTCAGTCAGTCACTTGGGGGGCGGTGTTGATGCCTCTTCTGTTGGAGGTCGGAGCCCACCCGCTCGGCTATGTGTCCGAAACAAGGTTGTTGTTCTATGGCGCGCTATTCTACCTCAAAACACGCCGGCAACTCATGAAAAAAGCCCGCCTCCTGCGGGAGAACGGGCTTTCTCAGTGCCATCAACCAGATAGCAACCCCGCCTTAGATAGCGAAGGCTTCTTCCGGCATATCCAGCAGGCTGTCTGCACCGGCCAGCATGGTTTCTGCGTGGGTCCGGGTGCGCGGCAGCAGACGCTTGAAGTAGAAGCGTGCAGACTGAACCTTGGCGTTGTAGAACATCTCCTCAGAGGTGCCTTCGGCCATCTTGTCCAGTGCTACCTTGGCCATGCGGGCCCACAGGTAAGCGAAGACCGCATAACCGGAGTACATCAGGTAGTCCACAGCAGCAGCACCGACTTCCTCGCGGTTCTTCATGGCGGTCATACCAACCTTCATGGTCAGATCGCCCCACTCCTTGTTGATCGCAGCCAGCGGCTCGATGAATTCTTTCAGCTGCTCGTTGTCTGCGTTCTCTTTGCAGAAGACGTGAACCTGCTTGGTGAACACTTTCAGAGCTTCACCCTGGGTCATCAGAACCTTACGGCCCAGCAGATCCAGCGCCTGGATACCGGTGGTACCCTCGTAGATCATGCCGATGCGGGAATCACGAACGTTCTGCTCCATGCCCCACTCGGTGATGAAGCCGTGACCACCGAATACCTGCATACCCAGGTTGGCAGACTCGTAACCGATCTCGGTCAGGAATGCCTTGGCGATCGGGGTCAGGAAGCCCAGCAGCGCGTCAGCGTGCTTGCGCTCTTCCTCAGTCTTGCCAGAGTGAACCACGTCCACTTGCTGGCCAGCCAGGTAGATCAGAGCACGGGCGCCTTCGGCCACAACTTTCTGAGTCAGCAGCATGCGGCGTACGTCCGGGTGCACGATGATCGGGTCAGCGATGCCGTCCGGATTCTTCGGACCGCTCAGGGAACGCATAGCCAGACGCTCCTTGGCGTAGGCCAGGGAACCCTGGAAGCCCAGCTCGGCAGAACCCAGGCCCTGGATAGCAGTACCGATACGGGCAGTGTTCATGAAGGTGAACATGCAGTTCAGGCCTTTGTTCTCCGGCCCGATCAGCCAGCCCTTGGCACCGTCGAAGTTCATCACACAGGTCGCGTTACCGTGAATACCCATCTTGTGCTCCAGGGAGCCACAGGAAACCGAGTTGCGCTCACCGGCAGAACCGTCTTCGTTCGGCAACTGCTTGGGCACGATAAACAGGGAGATACCCTTGGTGCCGTCCGGAGCACCCGGCAGACGAGCCAGTACGATGTGAACGATGTTCTCAGCCATGTCGTGCTCGCCGGCAGAGATGAAGATCTTGGTACCGGTGATGCTGTAGCTGCCATCAGCGTTCGGCTCGGCCTTGGTGCGCAGGGTGCCCAGGTCAGAACCACAATGCGGCTCGGTCAGACACATGGTACCGGTCCACTCACCGCTGATCAGCTTGGTCAGGTAGGTCTGCTTCTGCTCTTCAGTGCCGTGGGCTTCGATCGTGTTGGTGGCACCGTGGCTCAGGCCCGGGTACATACCCCAGGACCAGTTAGAGGTGCCAACCATTTCGCTGATAACCAGGCCGATGGAATGCGGCAGGCCCTGGCCACCGTAGTTGGGATCGGCAGTCATGGACGGCCAGCCACCTTCAACGTACTGCTGGTACGCTTCTTTGAAGCCGGTCGGGGTTTTCACGCCGTCTTCGCTCCAGGTACAGCCTTCCTGATCACCCACCTGGTTCAGCGGAGACAGTACCTGCTCACAGAATTTCGCACCTTCCTGGATAATGGCATCAACCATATCCGGAGTTGCATCTTCGGCACCTTCCAGATTGGCGTAGTGCTGCTCGCTGTTCAGCAGCTCGTTCATTACGAATTTAATGTCACGCAGGGGCGCTTTGTATTCAGGCATGGAATCCACCTCGGTTCTGGGTCTCAGCTGAAACGGGTTTACAGCTTCTGGCCTCGGGTTTGCTCAGACACCATGATGCACCGCATCACGGCCTTAATTAAACACTTGTTTGAAACATACGTTTTGAGGCACAGAATTGTCAATAGCCTTGACGGAAATTTGTGTTGGTTTTGTGTTCGATCAGTAAATTTTCAGGGCAGAAAGGCCCGGAGAAAACGGGAAGACAAAGAGAAAGGCCAGACGAAGCGATCAGGCGAACAGGGAAGTCACAGACTCGGAATAGCGGGAGTCGCCAGCCATGGCAGAGACATTGCGGTAGCTCTCTTCTGCCTCGCGGGAACGGGCACTGCGAACATCACCCTGGCTTCCCTCAACACGGGCAGAGGCTTCCGCCGTCCGGGATTCGCCCTCACCTGCCGCCAGCTCCGACTGTGCCTGCAACATGGTCTGCATGGCCTGGGCGGCAACAGCGCGATCCTGACCGGAGGGCTGGGCAGGAGCCATGGCAGCAGCCCGCACCACGCGCATTTTTTCAATGGTAGCCTGAGGATCCCCCGCCACCGGCGAAACATCAATGGGAACTTCACCGCCTACCGCATACTGGGCGCCATCCGGCCCTCGCTGGTAGGTAAACGACATAGCACCCGCGTACTGCCCACCAACGGCCTGATGTGCCGCCTCGTGAGCACGCACTTCCCTGTCCCGGGCTTTGAGATCAGTCAGCTGCTTCAGCTCTTCATCGGTCAGGCCTTGCGGATTCTCGCGCTCGTCAGAGCGTGATTCGGAAGACTGGTCGGATTTTCGTCCTTCGGAAGACTGCTCAACCGATTTTGAGGTTGATGAAGTATCGCCGCTGGCAGGCTTTTCACCGGAAGCCTCCGGTGTTCGGCCACTGCCTGCGACCGGCGCGGACACACCGGTGGGAGAGCCGGAGAAGATGGGAGCGATTGAGGAGAATACGTTCACAGAAACCTGGCTCAGGCGCGAATATCCAGCAGGGTACCCAGCGTTTCATCGGCGGTTTTAACGACCTGAGCAGAGGCCTCGACGCTGCGCTCGTATAGTTTCAGGTCGATCATGGGTTCCACCAGATTTCCAGCGCCCTCCGCTGAGCCCTGAGGACCGTCAACGCCACCTCGGGCAATTTTCCGGGCCGCGTTCTCCATGCCCACCATGCCGTCCTGGATACCCTGAATCCCGATAGCAAGTGTGTTGTTGATCATGAGCAGCCATTCCTGTGACGAACCTTTGACCTGATTAACTCACATTTCTGGTCAATTTTCAATCAGCGGTGTGATATTCAGATACCGAGACAGGATCGCCGGCATCTCGGCGGTATCGGTATTTTCCAACCAGGGAAGCACACCGAGGCAAGGGGCGCCGAGGTGGGTGGACAGGTAGTTCAGGGTATCCTGTTCGCAACTCATCACCTGTTCTTCGGGATGGTTACCTACCCAGCCTGCAACAACCAATCCGTCGGCGCGAATCGCTTCGGCGCTGAGCATGGCATGATTGATACAGCCCAGTTGCAGCGGCACAACCAGTATCACCGGCAGTTTCAACTCTCCCGGCACCGCTGCGTAGGTTTCCCGATCATTGAGTGGTACTCGCCAGCCACCGGCGCCTTCGATCAGCAGAAGATCGGCGGGGCGGATCTGCATGCCACGACAAAACCCGACGATTCGCTGGGCGGTGACCTGTTTTCCGGCCTGCTGGGCAGCTACGTGGGGGGCAATGGCTGGTTCCAGGGCGATGGGGTTGATGGTGTCGTACGGAAGTTTTTCGGTGATGGCGGCCTGCAACATCAGGGCGTCTTCGTTTCTCAGGCCTTCAGGTGTCTGGTCGCAGCCGGAAGCGATAGGCTTCATGGCCAGGGTACGTTTGCCGGCGGCTTTGGCTGCCTCGAGAATGGCGGCGGAGACAATGGTTTTGCCGACGCCGGTGTCGGTGCCTGTAACGAAGAAAGTATGTTTCGCCATGCTTTATATTCCTACTTTTGGCGCAAGCGAGGGTGCCACTTCTCCTTCCAGGACACGCTACAAGCACCCGCAAGCGGGTCCAGCCAGCAATCACAGATTGCTGTCCCTACGCGGCACTCGAAGCTTTGCTTCTAGAGCGTTTGCTACGCCCATGTGCGCTTGTTTCGGGCCGTCCTTGGCCCTCAACAGTCCTGGAAGGAGAAATGGCACCCTCGCCCAAATGTTTCAGAGGAAGTCCAACCACTAAATACTAACAGCTCAACTAACCAACCCAATACGCCCAAGCCGCACAGTACCCAGCCTCAACGACGTTGTCAGCTCGCGTCGGATAGGCACGACACATCGCCCGAAAACGCCCCGGCGCTGTCACCGTCCGCCGGCGCTCTTCGCCTTTAAACACCGCACCGAGTTCTTTCAACTCACGATTGAGGTGCATGGGTGACTGGTACGGCAGTGAGATGGTTTCAGTAACCTGTTTTGCGTTTGACAGAACCGTCTCCACGAGCGCTTTCCACTGTGCTTCCGGAACAAACCGGTTTACGTGCGCCTGTCCCGGATCGGCCTCGGCCCAGGCCTGCTTCAATTCAGACAAGGTGCCGTCTAGCAGTGTCGATATGGCCAGTCGTCCGCCAGGCCTGAGAATTCTGCGGCACTCCCGAAGGATCAGTTCCGGCCGGGCGCTCCACTGAATCATCAGATTACTGAAGATCAGGTCAACGCTGTTATCCGCCAACGGAATCTGTTCGGCATCAGCGTGTAGCCAGTAGATTGCTCCCGGGCTCCGATTCGCAGCCTCAGCCAGCATGCCTGGTGAAAGGTCTGCGCCGGTAACTGCGGAATGGGGGTATTGCTCCGCTAACTTCCGGCTAAACCAGCCGGTTCCGCAGCCCAAATCAAGAACCGATTCGGGCACTGGCGTGTCTGCAAGCTCGGCGAGCATGGCGTCGCCCATGATTTTCTGTAGGCGGGATGCACCGTCGTAGGTGGCACTGGCGCCCCCGAACCCCCGGGCGATGGACTGCTTGCTTCCGGTTCCGCCTTCCGCCTGAGCCGCTGGTTCGATTCGGGTATAGATGGTCATAGTGCTGGCTCCCGGGCCACGGCCTCACTCAGGACGGAACGGCTCTTCGCCAGGGCCCGCAGCAACCGGTCAACATCCGCTTCCGTGTGGGCGGCGCTGAGCGTAACCCGCAAGCGGGCCTCGCCCTCCGGTACCGTGGGCGGCCGTATCGCCGTTACCAGCAGCCCCTCATCCTCCAGTGCGCGGCTGAGCGCCAGCGCGGTCCAGTTATCTCCAATCATGATGGGCTGAATGGGCGTTCGGGATGACATCAGCTCATAACCCAGATCCTGAGCACCTGCCCTGAATCGCTGAATCAACGCGTCAAGATGAGCGCGTCGCTCATCGCCGCTCTCAACAGCATCCAGGCTGGCGCAGGTTGCCGCGGCCAGTGCCGGCGGCATGGCGGTGGTGTAGATATAGGTCCGGGCCTTCTGTACCAGGTAGTCAATCAACACGTCAGAGCCAGCGACAAAGGCCCCGGAGGTTCCCACGCCCTTGCCCAGAGTACCGATCAACACCGGCACATCCTCCTGGCACAACCCGGCTTCCAGCACGCTCCCCCGGCCCTGTGGCCCGAGAACACCAATGCCATGGGCATCGTCCACCACCAGAAGCGCATCGTGAGCCTTACAGACGCGAGCCAGTTCCGTGAGTGGCGCAATGTCTCCGTCCATGCTGAACACGCCATCGGTAACCACCAGTTTGTGGCCGGAGGTTGCTGAGAGCATGGCTTCCAACGCGGCCACATCACCGTGAGCATAGCGGCGCACGCGGGCACGGCTGAGAATGCAGCCGTCAATGATCGAAGCGTGATTCAGTCGATCCGAGAAGATGGTATCGCCACGGCCCGCCAGTGCGGAAATGACCCCCATGTTTGCCATGTACCCGGTGGAAAAGAACAATGCCGCACTCCGCCGAGTGAACGCTGCCAGCCTCTGCTCAAGGCGATGATGGGCCTCGTGGTGGCCGCAAACCAGATGCGAAGCAGCTCCGCCCAGGCCAACCTCCGGCAGCGCCTGCTCCAGCGCCCGCATGTTTTCGCCATGACTGGCCAGGCCCAGATAGTCGTTACTGCAGAACGACAGCAACGACCGGCCATCCGCCGTCAGCGTCGGCTGCTGGGGGCCGGCGATCAGGCGGCGGGTTCTGTACAACCCGGCCTGCTTTCGTTCTTCTATCTCTTTGGCGAAGTCACGCATGCGGAATCACGCAGACTCCCGGGTCGCGTCGTAAAACATGTGCCGTGTGGCCTCATATTCCACCGCCTCGGCAATGGCCTCTTCCTCCTGCTCCTCGGTCGCGCACTGCTCCCGCTGCTCCGGCCGGATACCCAGCTTGCGGAACAACTGCATGTCCGCATCCGCCTCCGGGTTCGAGGTGGTCAGCAGTTTCTCACCGTAGAAAATGGAGTTGGCTCCCGCCATGAAACAGAGTGCCTGCATCTGCTCATTCATCTGCTCACGGCCCGCGGACAAACGTACATGGGAAGCCGGCATCATGATCCGGGCGACGGCGATAATGCGAATGAAATCAAATGGGTCCAGGTCTTCCACATCTTCCAGCGGCGTCCCCTTCACCTTCACCAGCATGTTCACCGGCACGCTCTCCGGGTGCTGGGGTAAATTGGCAAGCTGAACCAGCAGACCGACGCGGTCATCCTCATCCTCACCCATACCCATGATGCCGCCACAACAAACCTTCATACCGGCCTTGCGCACATTGTCGAGCGTATCCAGGCGGTCCTGGTAGGTACGGGTCGTGATGATGTGGTTATAGTATTTCTCGGAGGTATCCAGGTTGTGGTTGTAGTAATCCAGGCCAGCGTCTGCCAACTCCCGGGCTTCCTCTTCTTTGAGCATGCCCAGTGTCATACAGGTTTCCAGGCCCAGGGATTTCACCTGGCGGACCATATCCAGAACGTAGGGCATGTCTTTCTTTGACGGGCTACGCCAGGCGGCACCCATACAGAACCGGGATGCCCCTTTTTCTCTGGCAACGCGGGCCTCAGCCACCACCTTCTCGATTTCCAGCAGCTTCTCCTTTTCAAGCCCGGTGTTGTAATGACCACTCTGCGGGCAATACTTGCAGTCTTCAGGGCAGGCACCGGTCTTGATCGAGAGCAGCGTGCTCACCTGAACCTCATTCGGGTCAAAGTGCTCCCGGTGGATGCTCTGGGCGCGAAACAGAAGATCATTGAACGGAAGATTGAAAAGCTCGCGAGCTTCCTGAAGCGTCCAGTCGTGACGGGTAGCGGTGGCAGTCATGTGAGAGTCCTGTTAACCTTTCCGGGATTTTTGGTTTACGGATAAACCGCGATGATAAACGGACTGATCTCGCTGTCAACCTCGACAAAGGTTAAGGTTAACAGCTCAAGACGCGCCGGACGCTGCGTCACCTGCCTCGCAGGCGCTGCCCAGGATGGCCTTTGCCAGGACTGCCGGAACGACCTGCCCGCCAACCGCTGGTGCTGCCAGACCTGCGCGCTGCCCTTGCCCTTTCCAACCCCGGATGGACGTTGTGGCGAATGCCAGGCCTCACCACCGTGCTATAGCCGTTCGCTGATCCCCTGGCGTTACCAGTTCCCGGTTGATGGCATGATCGGCCGCTACAAATACCACGGCCAGCACAAATTCGCGCGACCATTACTGGCGGGTTTTACCGACTACATTGAGCATCATCTGGCAACCGAGGGCCGACCGCAGGTTCTGATCCCCGCCCCCATGCACTGGACCCGGCGCTGGCAGCGGGGCTTCAATCAGGCTCAGGATATTGCCGAGGCGGTGGCAAAACAGCTGAACATCCCGGTCAACACCGGCCTGGTGAGACGGACACGGCGCGTTCACGCACAACGGAAACTGAACCGGACAAGCCGGTTAGCCAATCTTCAGGGGCTGTTTGAGGCTACCGGGCCAGTGCCGGCAAACGTCGCCATTGTCGATGATGTGGTCACCACCGGCGCTACCGTTCGCGAGCTGGCATCGGTGCTGACCAGAGCGGGAGCCAGGGACATCCAGGTCTGGGCACTGGCGCGCACACCCGGCTGATCAATTGTCCAGTTTTGTCAGCACGTGCCCGGCGATGGCCAGACAGGAGGTGAGTCCAGGCGACTCAATCCCGAACAGATTGACCAGGCCACCAACACCATGGTCCTCAGGGCCATCGATGCGGAAATCCGCAAAGCCGCCATCCGGGCCCGCCAGTTTAGGGCGAATGCCCGCATAAGCCGGCTGCAGACGGGCCTCGTCCAGGGACGGCCACCAGCGCCGGATACTGTCAGCAAATCCACGAACCCGCTGCGGATCGACCCGATAGCTTTCCTCGTCTATCCATTCCACATCCGGCCCAAACCTGGCCTGGCCAGCCAGATCGAGAGTCAGATGAATGCCGAGCCCACCGGGTTCCGGTATGGGATAAATCAGGGTGTTGAACGGATGCCGGCCACTGAAGCTGAAATAAACACCCCGAGCCAACCATTGTTTCGGCCGTGCCCTCTCAGGCAATCCCGACCATCCTCCCGCAAGCGCCGGAGCGCCCAGGCCCGCCGCATTAATCACTTCCCGTGCCTTCAGCAATAGATCTCCGGCCCTACCCACGGTCAAAACATGCCCCTCCGAACCGGATTCGGCAGACACCACCGGGCTGTTGAACGCAATCTGGCCACCGGCGTCTTCCAGTTCACCCTGCAGCGCCAGCATCAGGCCATGGCTGTCCACAATCCCGGTTTCCGAAGACCAGAGCCCGGCAGTGGCCCGGATTGAGGGCAATTGGCACGCCATCGCGGCGCCCTCATATAACGCCAGGGACACACCGTTTCGGCCCGCCTGCGCCTGAATGCCAACAAGACGTTCGGCCTGCGCGGCATCACTGGCGATGATCCACTTGCCGCATTTTCGGTGCGCCACTTTGTGGCTGGCGCAGTATTCATAGAGCTGTTGTCGGCCTTCCACGCACAGCCGGGCTTTGAGGGAGCGCTCCGGGTAATAGATTCCGGCATGAATGACTTCGCTGTTGCGGGAGGATATGCCTTCACCAATGGCGGTACCGGCTTCCAGCACCAGCACCTCCCGCCCGGAACGGGCCAGCGCCCTCCCAATGGCAAGCCCGACCACACCGGCACCGATCACTACGGTCTGTATACTGAACTGCTCCTGGGCCAATCTGCTTTCCTCTACGCTATTCTCTGGTCAGGAAATTACCGCAGATCAACGCTGGTTGCATTACCTGCCCGCCAAGAACCGTTATACTTGCCCCAAGACAGAACGAACGCAGGGAGCCTGGCGATGTCTGATCGAAAACAGTTTATTACCGTCATGGTGGTTGCCGCGCTTTTTGTCGGCTGGATTGGCTGGCGCGGCTTTGAAGTGACCCACCTGAACGCGCAACTGAAAGAAGACAGAACCGTCGCCAGTTACCCGTACCAGCACCGGGTATTGCGGGTAGAGGGAGATACTGCCGTAATCAGTTCTCTTCGATCCCACTCGGTATCGACCCAGAAGGCCCTGACCGCCGTGTTCCCGGGCATGCGCCATCTGGCGGATACCCATCGTGAATGGCAGAAAGCTGAACGGGAGCTTGCTCAGGTTCAGGCCAGAGCCGGGGATCTTGTCCTGGCCACTGGTCGAGTCAACCGCATTCGCTGGGAGCTGGACGAAAACTGGTACCATCTGCAATCCATGAAAACCCGATACGACACCACATTCTGAGCCCTATGCAGACTGAACCTCCGGCGATCACCCCGTCCTCGCATCCCTACGATGCCCTCACCCCGGAAGTCATTCTGGATGCCATTGAGGTGGAGGGATTCGAGGTCAACGGCCGGCTCTTTGCCCTGAACAGCTATGAGAACCGCGTCTATCAGGTCGGCATTGAAGACCAGCCACCGGTAATTGCCAAATTCTACCGTCCTGGCCGCTGGCCGGATGCGGCAATTCTGGAAGAACACGAATTTACCCTGTCACTGCAGGAGGCCGGCGTTCCGGTTGTCGCCCCTGTGGTGCTCCCGGGCGGGCATTCCCTCGGCCAGTACGGGGATTTCAGATTCGCGGTATTTCCGCAACGCGGCGGCCAGGCCCCGGATACCAGTGTGACCGACACCCTGTATAGACTGGGCCAGTGGCTGGGGCAGATTCACAACATTGGTGCCCTGAAACCGTTTGAGCACAGACCTGGGTTTGATCTGTTGGCGGGGCTGGAACAGAACAACCAGCTGCTGGTGGAAGGTAACTGGATTCCGGATGATCTCAAACCGGCCTGGAATTCCCTGATTCCCGACCTGATCGCCAACTGCCGCGAGCGGATAGCTGAAGCCGGCCCGGTAGACACCTTACGCATTCACGGTGATTGTCACGCCGGCAACATACTGTGCCGGGACGAAACCATGCTGTTTGTGGATCTGGACGACTGCCGCACCGGCCCGGCAGTCCAGGACATGTGGCTGCTTCTGAACGGGGACGCCAGTGAGCGGGGCGCCCAGCTTGGCGAATTGCTCGAAGGCTATGAAATGTTCCGGGATTTCAATCGTCGCGAACGCCACCTGATTGAACCCCTGCGATGCTACCGGCAAATCGCCCACTGTGCGTGGCTGGCAAGGCGCTGGGAAGATCCGGCGTTTCCGAGATTCTTCCCCTGGTTTTCACAGCCGCGTTTCTGGTCAGACCAGATCCTGTCTTTACGGGAACAGCTGGCCGCGTTACAGGAACCGGCCATCAGCCTGCCGGGCCAATTCTGATTTTCCGACACGAGGTACCCATGAGCGATAACGAACGGCGTTTCACAGCCAAGAGCCTGATTGTGACCGGAGTTGCTGCCATCGTCGGCACGGTACTGGTGCTGGAAGCGTCTGGCCGGATTGATCACTCCGACAACAAGGACCACGCTCCGGTGGGTGAATTTACCGCCATCCACATCAAACCCGGCGAAACCTTCCGTATGTCCCGAAAATCCTCGGAGCTGCATGCCGTTTGTGAAAACGGTTACCTGGCCATTGCCGCTGACGTCGACCCATCCTTCCGGGGCATCCTGGTCGATTACAAGAACCGGGGGGTTCGCTGCGCACGGCCGTCCCCTACCGACAAGGATCTGGCGACACCTCGCCCCGATGAGCGCGAGGCCGGAGCGGGCGATGAGTAATCGTACGCCCCCGGAGCAACTGACCGACCGGTTATTTGCCACTGAGCGCAATCCCGAGGATTTTCGCTTTGACGCGTCCGTCGCCCGGGTGTTTCCGGACATGATCCGTCGCTCTGTCCCCGGCTACACCACCATCATCCCGATGATTGAGGTGATCACGGAACAGTACGTTCAGCCGGGCTCACATTGTTACGACCTGGGCTGCTCGCTCGGCGCTTCCACTCTGGCCATGCGCCATGGCATCCCCTACCCGGACTGCACTCTGGTGGGCGTGGACAACTCCGAGGCGATGATTGAGCGCTGCGAGCATTATGTCGCCCTGGATGACCACGACCTGCCGGTAACACTGCGCTGCGAGGACATCCTGAGCACCGAATTAGGCAATGCCTCCGTCACCACCCTGAACTTCACGCTGCAGTTCGTGCCGCCCGAGCAGAGGCTGGCCCTGCTGACTCGCATCAGTGACGCCACCCTGCCCGGCGGCGTGCTGGTTCTGTCCGAGAAGATCCGATTTGAATCCGACGCGGAACAGGCCATCCAGACCCGACTACACCACGAGTTCAAGCGGGCCAACGGCTATTCGGATCTGGAAATCAGCCAAAAGCGTGCCGCCATCGAGAAAGTGCTGATCCCGGAAACCCTGGCAAACCACCGGGACCGACTGCAGCGCGCCGGCTTTGACCAGGTACTGGTGTGGTACCAGTGCTTCAACTTTGTCTCGATGCTGGCCATCAAGAATTCCTGACTTATCCACCGAAAGACACTCCATGGCACTGTTTGACTGGCACAAGCACTTTGATCCCGTTCTTTCCTACCTGAACGAATCCGGTAACACCCGGTGGACCACAGCCCTGAAAGAACAACTCACTCGACGGTTTGAGGACAACCCCCACGGCGATATGGAACGCTGGCACAACGCACTGCAGTCCTTGCCAGACGTTGCCGATGCCAGGGTCGACCTGAATCAGTCTGCAATCACGTTGACCAGCCCCGGCGGCCTGGATCCAGACGCCATGAGCCGCCTTGAGAACGGATTACGGGGACTGATGCCCTGGCGTAAGGGCCCGTTCGATTTCTTCGGCACCTACATTGACACCGAATGGCGCTCAGACTGGAAATGGGACCGGGTAGCACCGCATCTGGCGGATCTGGCGGGGCGTACCATTCTGGATGTGGGCTGCGGCTCCGGCTACCATTGCTGGCGCATGGCTGGAGCGGGGGCCAGGCAGGTGATCGGCATCGACCCGGGGCTGTTGTTCATGTTCCAGTTCCTGGCGGTCAAAGGGTATCTGGGCCAGGCTCCGGTCGATCTGCTCCCGGTGCGCATGGAAGACCTCCCGGCCGACATGGAATGCTTTGACACCACCTTCTCCATGGGCGTGCTGTATCATCGTCGTTCACCGCTGGATCATCTGCTGGAACTCAAGGGCACGCTGCGTCGCGGCGGCGAACTGGTGCTGGAAACCCTGGTTGTAGACGGCCCGGAGGGCTACAGCCTGATGCCCGAAGACCGTTACGGCCAGATGCGCAACGTCTGGTTCTTGCCGAGCTGCCCGACCCTGCTCCGGTGGCTGGACAGAACCGGCTTTCGCAACGCCCGGGTGGTAGACGTCAGTGAGACCACCACCGATGAGCAGCGCCAGACCGACTGGATGCGTTTCAATTCACTGGCGGACTTTCTGGACCCAGACAATCCCTCGAAAACCATTGAGGGCTACCCGAGCCCCAAGCGGGCGACACTGATCGCGGAAAAGCCCTGACACCCTGCACCAGAAAACCGGCACAAAAAACCGCCTGGGGCATCCACCACAGGCGGTTTTTATTAGCTTCTGAACTTACTCTCCGAACGGATGCCGCAGAGTAATGGTTTCCACACGATCCGGACCGGTGGAAATAATATCAATCGGCGCCTCGATCTGCTCTTCCAGGAAGCGGATATAGGCCTTGGCATTCTCCGGCAGTTGATCCACGCTGGTCAGGCCAACCGTGCTCTCGCTCCAGCCCGGCAGCTCCTCATACACCGGCTCGATATCACTGTAGCTGTCGCAGCCGATGGGGGGACGGGTAATTTCGCCGTTCGGAGTCTTGTAGCCAATACACACCTTCACCGTTTCCAGACCGTCCAGAACGTCCAGCTTGGTCAGGCAGATACCGGACACACTGTTGATCTGGATAGCATGGCGCAGAGCGACCGCATCAAACCAGCCACAACGGCGGGAACGACCGGTGGTGGTGCCCACTTCGTTGCCCTTGACGGCGAGGTGCTTGCCCATGTCGTCAAACAGTTCGGTCGGGAACGGGCCGGAACCTACCCGGGTAGTGTAGGCCTTGGTGATACCCAGCACATAGTCCAGATACAGCGGACCAAAACCGGAGCCGGTAGCGGTGCCGCCAGCGGTGGTATTGGAGGACGTCACGTACGGATAGGTACCCAGGTCGATATCCAGCAACGAGCCCTGAGCGCCTTCGAACAGGATGTGCTCTCCGCGCTTGCGGTAGTCGTGCAGAATGTCGGTTACGTCTGCGGCCATGGGCAGGATTTCCTCGCCCATCTGTCTGAGTTCTTCCAGGGCCGCATCGATATCCTCGGCCTCTTCCTTGAAGTACTCGGTGAGAACGAAGTTGTGGTACGACATGATTTCCCGCAGCTTGATCTCGAAATCGGCGGGGTTGCACAGGTCACCCAACCGAACACCCCGGCGGGAAACCTTGTCCTCATACGCAGGGCCAATTCCCCGGCCGGTGGTACCAATCTTGTCATTGCCACGGGCACGTTCGCGGGCCTGATCAATACGCACGTGGGTGCGCAGGATGATCGGGCAAGCCAGGCTGATTTTCAGGCGGTCACGAACGGCAACACCGTTAGCCTCCAGCTCCCGCACTTCTTTCAGCAGGGCTTCCGGCGACAGCACCACACCGTTACCGATGAGGCACTGGACATCCTGCCGCAGTATGCCGGACGGAATCAGGTGCAGAGCCGTCTTCTTACCTTCGATCACCAGTGTGTGACCGGCATTATGCCCGCCCTGAAAGCGGACAACGGCAGCCACCTTGTCTGTCAGAAGGTCAACAATCTTGCCCTTGCCTTCATCACCCCACTGGGTGCCCAGCACAACTACGTTTTTACCCATGATTCTCTCTCAATTCAGACGGGCCAGAAGCACACGCCCTGAAGATTTACCCCGGAAATTAAACAAAAACGGCTCAGGCGATGGTTTCTACCACCCATTGGCCATCACGATTCACCAGTTGACGGTCACACCCCCGCTCCGAAGGATCCGTCTCACGATCATCCGGCAATGCCCGGATCACCGTTTCAGTCATTCTCAGGCCGGAAATCACGCCTTCCAGCGCGGCGTCGTTGTCCGCTGGCGCCCATATGGCCCCGGCTTTACGGAACGGGCGTTCGCCCAGCGACACCAGTGCACGGATATCCAGGCTGAACCCGGTGGCAGGCCGCGCGCGACCAAAGTCACTGCCAATAGCATCATATCGGCCACCTTTCGCCACGGCATCGCCATGGCCCGGCACGTAGGCCGCAAACACCAGACCGGTGTGATAGTTGTATCCGCGCAATTCACAAAAATCGAAGCCCAGACTGACTTCCGGAAAATCCCGGTTGAGCATGTCCGCGACGCGGGCAAGCTGATCAAGCGCCGCATCGATGGCGCCAGAAGCGCCACTGAGGATTTCCCGGGCATCGGCCAGAGATTCCACCCCACCGCTGACCCTGGCCAGCTGGCGCAACCGGCAACCAGCAGAGCCCGGCACACAATCCCCCAGCAGGCGATCCAGCTCGGGTACGGACTTGCGTGCCATGGCATCAAATACCGCCGCTTCGGTATCACGATCAAATCCGGCGTCGGAGACCAGGCTTTCATAGATTGAAACGTGAGCCAGGTCCAGATGCAGCCTGGGCAAACCGGCCACCCGCAAGGTTTCCAGCATCAGGCTGATCACTTCCATATCGGCCGCTTCGGAGCCACTACCAAACAGCTCGCAACCGGCCTGAATCGGTGTGCGCCCGGTCAGCATATGGCGCGGCCGGGTATGCAGCACATGGCCGGCATAACACAACCGGGTAATGCCATCCTGGCCCAGGGTATGCGCGTCTATGCGGGCAGCCTGGGGCGTCATGTCGGCGCGAACGCCCATCATCCGACCAGTCAGCTGATCGGTCAGTTTGAACGTCTGCAGTTCCAGGTCGTGGCCTGTACCGGTAAAGAGGGATTCGAGATATTCAATCAGCGGAGGAATAACCAGCTGGTAGCCCCAGCGCTGGCAGGTATCCATAACATCCCGGCGCAGGGACTCGATCCGCCCGGCCAGCGGCGGCAGAATGTCCTCTACCCCGTCAGGCAGTAACCAGCGATCAGATACAGTCATGAGATTCTGTTGTCCGTTTTTCCCTCGCTGGCCATGGAGCCAGGGGGTAACTCAGGATTTAGGCGCTCGGGCTCGGAAAACCCGACACAAAACCGCCAGAATTTTACACGGTTGGCAGACACAAAAAAACCGGAATCCCGGGGTTCAGCAAAATTTCCCCGCAGATTCCGGTTTAGCTGGTGTCAGCCGGCTCAGTTAGCGCCGGCCGGATTCTTCAGGAACTTCATGAAGTCACTGTCGGAATCAATCACCATGATGTCATCCTTGCTGGAGAAGGTGTTCTGGTACGCCTGCAGGCTGCGGTAGAAGCTGTAGAACTCTTCGTTGGCACCATAAGCCTCGGCGTAAATGGTGGCGGCTTCACCATCACCTTCACCACGGGTGGTCTCGGCTTCGGCAAAGGCGTTCGCCAGAATCACCGTTTGCTGACGATCGGCATCAGCACGGATACCCTCGGCCAACTCCTGACCGCGGGAACGGAATTCCTGGGCCAGCTTCTGGCGTTCAGTCGCCATCCGACGGTAGACGTTCTCGCTCACCTGACCCGGCAACTCGATCGCCTTGACACGAATATCAAGCACCTCGATACCGAACTCCTTGACGGACGTCTCGTTCACACGATCACGCAGAGTGTGCATCAGCTCATCACGCTGACCGGACACCACTTCGTGCATGGTGCGTACACCGAACTCATCACGAAGACCGTTGTCCACGCGGGACAGGATCAGCGTCTGGGCACGGAATTCGTCACCGCCGGTGGAACGATAGAACTGGTCCACATCACGGATTTTCCAGGCCACATAGGAATCCACATCCAGCGGCTTCTTCTCAACCGTCAGGTACTGACGGGATGGCAGATCCATGGTCAGCACCCGGATATCGAATTCCCGGATCTGATCGATGACCGGCACCTTGAAATGCAGGCCAGCCTGGATATTGGTCTCTACCAGCTCCCCGAAGCGAAGTTTCACGCCCCGATGGGTCTCCGGGATGATGTACACACTGGACAGCACGAGCAGGACAACAATGAGGGCGCCTGCAAGGCCCACTACACCTTTAGGTCCCATAACTTATCTGCTCCTCCGGGTATTGGTATCCTGGCGGGTGCGCAGCTCCTGCAGCACCTGGTCGGTCAGGGTCTGGATATCCACCTGCTGGCCACTGCTACCGGACATCCGGCTGCCAGATGACGACAGGGAACCCTGTGTCAGACGATCCAGGGGCAGATACATCATGTTGCCGCTGCTCTCGGTATCGACAAAGATTTTGCTGCTGTTACCCAGCACCTGCTCCAGAGCCTGGATGTACATGCGCTCACGGGTAACCACCGGGGCCTGCTCGTACACGGCCAGCAACTGATTGAAGCGTGCAGTTTCACCGCGCGCCCGCTCGATCACTTCCTGCTTGTACGCGTTGGCTTCCTCGATCATGCGCTGTGCCTGACCTCGGGCCTCGGGAACAATCTTGTTACGGTAGGTTTCGGCCTCTTCCTTCAGGCGCTGCTCATCCTCGCGAGCACGCTGAACCTCGCGGAACGCATCCTGCACCGGAGCCGGCGGCTGAGTGCTTTCAACGTTGACCCGGACAATTTCAAGGCCGGTGCCATACTCTCTCAGGAAGCTCTGCAGGCGCTGCTCAACCCGCACCGCAAGTTCCGCACGACCTTCGGTCAGCACGTCATCCAGGGACGAGCTACCGACTTCATGGCGCAGGGCGCTGTCGGTGGCAAATGCAAGGGCCTGGTTGGAGTCACGGACATTGAGCACATACGCCTGGGCATCACCCACGCGATACTGGACCTGAAGATCGACGGTCACCAGGTTTTCATCCTGGGTCAGCATCTGGCCGGAAGACTCGGCAGTACGGATGCTGGTAACGCGAACCTTGTTGACGGTATCAATCAAGGGCACCTTGAACCGCAGGCCCGGGTTTTCGGTACGGTTATACTCACCGAAGCGCAGCACCACCGCCCGCTCCTGTTCGTCCACGGTATAGAACGACTGATAGATGACATAACCCACCACCAGAATGGCCGCAATGGCCAGAATGGCACCAAATCCACCTGCGCTGCCGCCGGAGCTGCTGCCACCGCCAGAGTTGCCGCCTTTGCCGCCAAGCATGCGATTCAGCTTGTCGAGCCCTTTCTTCAGCGCTTCATCGAGGTCTGGTGGCCCCTGATCATTGCCGCGACGACCACCACCGGTTCCCCAGGGATCGTTGTCGTTACGGTTTCCACCCGGTTCATTCCAGGCCATAGTTCTCTCCGTTCGTGTTTAATCGAATGGCTGCAAATACTAGGGATTTATCAAGGCCCCGGCAATAGCAGGGGCCATTCAGACCGGCCGGCTTTCCAACCGGATCACGTCCTCACGTACACCGGCACGGCTCAAAAGCTGCAGCCAGTCCCGGTTCTGCAGCCGGACTTCCAGCACCTGATCGCCGTTGTCGCAATGCTCTTCACTCAGTACCGAACCCGCTTCGTGCAGAAGCGCTCTAAGCTTGCCATCGGCAGGGCCAAGACGCACAAAGTGGTGCACCACATCCTCTGCAAGACGCTCAACAATCGCGTCGAACAGCAGCGGCAGCCCCTCTCCCGTTACGGCTGAAACCCAGGCTCGCACCGGCAAACCTTCTTCGTTGCGATCAATCCGGGGCTCGAAACCATCAAGCAGATCGATCTTGTTGAACACCTGCAGCATCGGAATCTCATCGGCTCCGATTTCTGCCAGAACGTTTTCCACCTGTTCGATGTTTTCATCCCGACGGCTGTCGTGACAGTCGATCACGTGCAACAGCAACGTGGCCTGGGTGGTTTCTTCCAGCGTCGCCCGGAATGCCTCCACCAGCTTGTGCGGCAAATGGCGGATGAAGCCCACTGTGTCGGCCATTACGACCGGCCCGATGTCGGGAAGTTCCAGCCGGCGCAGGGTCGGATCCAGGGTCGCAAACAACTGGTCTGCTGCATATACGCTGGACGTGGTAATTCGGTTGAACAGCGTGGACTTGCCGGCGTTGGTATAACCCACCAGTGACAACGTAGGTATGTCGGCACGCTTGCGGGCGCGACGGCCCTGATCCCGTTGCTTGCGGACCTTTTCCAGACGCCGGTGAATGGATTTGATGCGTTCGCGCAACAGCCGGCGGTCGGTTTCGAGCTGGGTTTCACCCGGCCCCCGCAAACCGATACCACCCTTCTGGCGTTCGAGGTGAGTCCAGCCCCGTACCAGCCGGGTAGACATATGCTCCAGCTGCGCCAGTTCCACCTGCAGCTTGCCCTCGTGGGTGCGGGCCCGCTGCGCAAAGATATCCAGGATCACGCCGGTGCGATCAAGCACCCGGCACTTGAGCTCGCGCTCAATATTACGTTCCTGGCTCGGGCTCAGGGCATGATTGAACAGCACCACATCCGCTTCGGAGGCGGCCACCGCATCCCGGATTTCCTCAAGCTTGCCCTCTCCCACAAAAAAACGCGGGCTGGGCTGCTTCCGGGTGCCAGTTACAGTAGCAACCGGCTCTACGCCGGCGGATGTCACCAGTTCCCGGAACTCTTCCGGATCTTCGGTATCGTCGTGGGCGGTAAAATCAATGTGAACGAGAACCGCCCGTTCTCCGACATCTGGACGCTCAAACAAGTTTCATCAACTCCATAAACACAAACACCCGCGACCATTCAAGCACATAGGCTGTCCTGGAGCGCGGGTGTGAAAGCGGGAAAAGCAGGCGTTATCAGTCTTCAGACTCACCTTCACCTGCCGGGTTCTGCTGCGGTAGCCGGACGTTACGAGCAGGAACCACAGTGGAAATAGCGTGCTTGTAAACCATCTGGCTCACCGTGTTCTTGAGAAGAATCACGAACTGGTCAAAAGACTCAATCTGGCCCTGAAGCTTGATACCATTGACCAGAAAGATGGAAACCGGAATGCGTTCCTTGCGCAAGGCATTGAGGTAAGGGTCTTGTAAAGAGTGCCCTTTTGACATGTGTTTTCTCCTGTTTATAAGTAAATGCAGATCGTCATTATTCAACGTTAAATGTGGTGTGAAGCCCGGATTTTTTCAAGGTATCCAGCACCACTTGCGGGTCGGCGGAGTCCAGCCAGTGCACATCTCGCCATTTTCGCAACCAGGTAAGCTGCCGTTTCGCCAACTGACGGGTGGCGGCAACGCCCTTGGCAACAAAGCTGTCGTAATCCTCGTTGCCTGACAGGTAATCCCAGGCCTGTCGATAACCCACGCAACGCATCGAGGGAAGATCGGGGCTGAGATCACCTCGCGCCATCAAGGCACGGACTTCATCAAGGAAGCCTGCTTCCAGCATTGCCAGAAACCGTTTCTGTATCCGCGAATGCAGCACAGAGCGCTCGGCAGGCGCCAGGGCAAACTGAAAAACAGTATACGGCAGGCCAGCGCTTTCGTCTGCCTGCCAGCTGGTAAAATACGTGTAATCCTCAATACCAGACTGCCGCTGTTGCCCGGAAGTTCCCGATTCTGACTTCCAGAACGAGGAGATCGGCTTATTTGTGAGCCGAATCACTTCAATGGCCCGCATCAGGCGCTGACGATTATTGGGATGAATCAGGCGAGCGGCCTCCGGATCTTTGTCTGCCAATTCCTGATGCAGCGTGTCCCAGCCATCGCATTCGGCTTCCCGCTCGATCTCTGCCCGCAGCTCCGGACTTGCCGACGGCAGATTAGACATGCCATGCAGTAATGCCTTGAAGTACATCATGGTGCCGCCCACCAGCAACGGGATCCGGCCACGGCCAGATATCTCGCTCATGGCCGCCAACCCATCGCGGCGAAAATCAGCCGCGGAATAGGTGTCCGCCGGATCACAGATATCAATCAGCCGGTGTGGCGCCAGGGCAAGCTCCTCAGCCGAAGGCTTGGCGGTGCCGATATCCATGCCCCGATAGATCATGGCGGAGTCCACACTGATGATCTCGCAGGGCAGTAGACGGCAGAGCTCAATGGCAAGATCGGTCTTGCCAGACGCGGTCGGCCCCATCAGAAAGATCGCTGGAGGCAGTGGAGGTTGTTCGGGGCCGTTATCAGGAATCACCGGTCAGCGCCCCCGCAAAAACAGCTTGTCCAGCTCAGACAGGGTGACCAGTGTCCAGGTCGGGCGGCCGTGGTTGCACTGCCCGCTGCGCTCTGTTGCTTCCATATCGCGAAGCAACGAATTCATTTCCGGAATGGTGAGTTGCCGGTTTGCCCGTACCGAACCATGGCAAGCCATGGTGCCAAGCAATTCATGGGTGACCGCTTCAACCCGATCACTCTGGCCGTGCTCAATCAAATCCGCCAGCACATCGCGCACCAGCTGCTCAGTGTCTGCCCCTCGGAGCAATGCCGGGATCTGCCGCACTGCCAACGTCTCTGGCCCGATACGCTCAATCTGCAGACCAAGGTGCTGCAGCTCTTCACCATGGCTCTCCGCAAGCGCCGCCTCTTTCTGGCTCACTGCCAGTGACAGGGGCACCAGCAAAGGCTGGCTCTTAAGATCCTGTTCGACCAGGGCCCGCTTCATGCGCTCATAAGTAATACGCTCATGGGCGGCATGCATATCCACCACGATCAGGCCGGCACGGCTCTGGGCCAGAATGTAGATTCCGTGCAGCTGGGCAATCGCATAACCCAGTGGCGGCTCTTCCGCATCATCCCTGGGCGGCGTAACCGAAGCTGACGCCGCTGGCATTTCTGCCCGGGCAACGGGTGTTGAAACACCGCCACCCTCATTCAACGACTGGTAAAACGCCATCTGATCACTGGCCCGCCACTCCTGCTGGGGTGACTGCCCGGGCGACGACGGATAAGCCTCAGTGCGTGACTGTGTGGGCCAGGGTCCCGATGTACCCGGGGCACTGAAACCGCCAGCCGAATGCTCGGGTTCAACAACCGCAGACTCACGACCAAAGGATTGGGCCGCCGCCCCACGGAGATGATCGTCCGGGCGTACATCCGCCAGGGCTCGATGCAGAGTCCGGAAAATAAAATCGTGAACCAGCCGGCCGTCGCGGAACCGAACCTCATGCTTGGTTGGGTGAACGTTGACATCCACCGTAGCCGGATCTACCTCCAGGTACAGCACAAATGCAGGGTGACGGTTGTTGTACAGAACGTCCCGGTAGGCCTGGCGAACTGCATGGGCGACCAGTTTGTCCCGGATCACCCGGCCATTCACAAAAAAGTACTGCAGATCTGCCTGACTGCGGGAAAAGGTCGGCAGCGCCACCCAACCCCAAAGGCGCAACCCGGTGGCCTCGGCATCAATAACCACCGCATTGTCGATAAACTGCTGGCCACACAGCGAACCAATCCGACGTTCCTTGTCCAGATCCGTCTCAGCAGGGCGCAGGCTTTGCACCACTCTCTGGTTATGACGCAGGGTAAAACCGGTATCGAACCGACTCAGAGCCTGACGGCGAACACACTCTTCAACGTGGTTGAATTCGGTTTTTTCCGTGCGCAGGAATTTGCGGCGGGCAGGAGTATTGAAGAACAGATCCCTCACTTCAACCGTGGTACCCACGGGATGGGCCGCCGGTGAGATGCGAGCATCCATGTCGCGGCCTTCCACCTCAACACGGGCCGCCGCTTCCTGCAACTCGGTACGGGAGGTGAGGGTCAGGCGTGACACGGAGCTGATACTGGCCAATGCCTCACCCCGGAATCCCAGAGAGGCCACAGCCTCAAGATCATCCAGGGTCAGGATTTTGCTGGTGGCATGCCGGCTCAGGGCCAGAGGCAGGTCCGCCTCTTCAATACCGGAGCCGTCGTCACGCACCCGGATCAGTTTTGCCCCACCCTGCTCGATCTCCACATCGACGCGCGAGGCCCCGGCATCCAGGGCATTTTCAACCAGCTCTTTAACAACAGAAGCAGGACGTTCTACCACCTCCCCGGCAGCAATCTGGTTGGCAAGCCGGGGGGACAGTAACTGGATGTGGGGCATATCCGGGGACTACCTCTTGATCAGGATGAGGGGATGCGAATGGTTTGCCCTACCATAACACGATCATCGTTCATCCCGTTAAAGCGCATCAGCTCGCTGACGGTGGTCTGATTCTCCCGGGCAACGCCCGAGAGAGTATCACCTCGCTGTATCCGGTACTGGCTGACGTCGGTGCCACCCCGGTTTTGCTGTTTTTCCCAGGCCAGCAAAGTGCCGGGAGGTGGTGTGCGACGAAAATACTGCTCGATGCCATCGAAAATGGCGTTGGCCAGCTTGTTGCGGTACCACTCGGACGCAAGATTCTTCTCTTCGGTCGGATTCGAGATGAAACCGGCCTCCACCAGAATCGAGGGGATGTCCGGCGACTTCAAAACCACAAATGCCGCCTGCTCCACCCCCTGTTTGTGAAGCTTGGCCACACGGCCCAACCGGCCCAGCACGGAATCTCCAACCCCCAGACTGGCGTTGATACTTGCGGTCATGGAGAGATCCAGCAATACCCCGGCCAGCATGTCATCACGGCCATCCAGAGAGACACCGCCGGCACCACCGATCAAATCTGAACGGTTCTCGCTCTGGGCGAGCCATCGAGCCGTTTCACTGGTGGCACCGCGCTGAGACAGCGCGAAGACGGATGCTCCCCGTGGCTGCGGCGTTCTGAAGGCATCGGCGTGCACCGACACGAACAGATCCGCGTTGTACTTGCGGGCCAGCAAGGTGCGGTTCCGCAAGCCCACGTAATAATCGCCTGTCCGAGTAAGCTTGGCAGTGAACCCTTTCTGCTGGTTGATCAGATCGGCCAGACGCTTTGCCATTCTCAGCACGACATCCTTTTCCCGGGTCCCCCGGGGCCCGATTGCGCCCGGATCTTCGCCGCCATGACCGGCGTCGATAACCACGATAATGTCACGCTTACCGGCAGAATCCTGGGTCACCGTCGGGCTCGTCGCCCGATCGAGACGGCTGCCCTGTTCGTCAATCAAATCGACCACCAGACGATGGCCATACTGCTGATTCGGCTCCAGCACAAAGCTGCGAGGCTTGATATCACTTTTCAGATCCAGCACCACCCGCAAATCGTTACCATTCCTTGGCGCGCTGCGAATACGCTGAATGGGACTGCCGGAAAGGTCGACCTTGCTGAAATCCGTGCCGAGAGCAGCATCCTTCAGATCAATAACCAGCCGGGACGGTCCACTCAGAGAGAATACGTTGTGCTCAACCAGACCGGCAGTGTCCAGCACCAGGCGGGTATGATCCGGAGCCGGCCACAAACGCACCCCCTCGACACGGGTACCGGCCAAAACTGTACTGGCTGAAAGTAACAGCGCCATAATCACCAAGATTTTCATGAATCCGGCCCTATCAGTTCTATTTCATTAAGCAAGGAAGCCCCAAGCTCCGAACGGGCGCGCAATACCACAGAGCGCCCCTGACCTTCCCGTTCAAGATGGATTTCCAGATCCGGATCAGGCAAGACTCCCTGACCACGCTCCGGCCACTCAATAATCCGGATGCTCTGGCTGGCAAAATAATCCCGGATTCCCATGTATTCCAGTTCCTCGGGGTCACCCAGCCGGTACAGATCAAAATGGTACACCGGTGGTTCCAGGTGTTCGTAGGGTTCAACCAGTGTATAGGTCGGGCTCTTGACGGCACCCTCGTGGCCAAGCCCTCTCATAACACCACGGCTCAGGGTCGTCTTGCCCATCCCCAATTCGCCGTCGAGAAAAACGGTGAGGCCTTCCCGGGCATGACTGGCCAACCGGGCCAACTCACCACCAAGTTTTTCCGTCTCGGCCTCATCTTCCAGAAACAACCGGCGTTCATTACCAAAAATACTCATCGATTCCCCCGGTCACTAAAACATTCAGGCCGCTCCGACCTTACCAGCACCTGTGGCACGGCTTCGATCACATCAGCCGGGAGCAGCCCCATATAGCCTTTATTCTGCCCCGCCTCATCCGCGGCCGCCAGATGTAAAGCCGCTGAAGCCATTACCGCCTGACGGGCGGACGGAATTTGCCCGAGAAATGCCCCCAGGATGCCCGACAGCACATCGCCCATGCCCCCTGTCGCCATCCCCGGATTACCGCCCGGTATTATGCCGGGCACTCCGCTGCCGGTGGCAACAACCGTACCCGCACCTTTGAGCAGGACAATGCCATGCCACAGCTTCTGTATGCGTGCTGCCGCTCCCATCCTGTCCGCCTCGACTTCCTGAACACTGCAGCCCAGCAGCCTGGCCGCTTCTCCCGGGTGGGGCGTCAGCACATGGTTGTCCGCCGGCGCCGGGGCGCGGTCGGCCATGATGTTGAGTGCATCTGCGTCCAACACTCTGGGCTTGCCACTGGCAATAACCTGCTGCAGCATTTGCTGTCCCCAGGCGGACTGGCCGATCCCGGGTCCGCAGACCACGACATCGGGTTTCTCCAGTAAAGCCGGCAACTCAGACCCGTGGGTTACACCCCTGACCATCAACGACGGACAACGAGCCAGCGCAGCGGTAACGTATTCCGGCCGGGTGGCCAATGACACCAACCCGGCGCCGGCCCTGGAGGCCGCCTCTGCAGCCATGATACCCGCCCCGCCGAAACCGTGATCTCCCGCCACCACCAGGACATGACCGAACATGCCCTTGTGGGCGTTAGCGGGGCGTTCCGGCAACCAGGACTGGCATCGCGCCCAGGGATAAAGCTCGGCCAAGGGCATTTCCCCGCTCTGCTGACCGGCGTTAATCGCCCCCAGCGCTTCAAACATTACCTGACCACAGACACCCGCGCCTGCGCCGGTGAAGAGGCCAGTCTTGGCGCCGATAAAAGTGACCGTCACATCGGCATGCACCACATCCCCTGTCGCGGCACCGGTTGTGGCATCCAGGCCGGACGGCAAATCCACCGCCAATACAGGCTTTCCGGATTGGTTCAACTGACCAATAACATTGGCAAAGGGCTCCCTGGGCGCGCCGGTTACTCCGGTACCGAGCATGGCATCTACCACCACCGCAGCGCTATCCATCCGCGCTTGCAAATCGGCATCGGACAGGGCACTGCCTTCAAGAATCTCGACACCATCGGCCCGGGCTTTCTGGCACGCAGACCGGGCGTCGCCCGTGAGCTTTTCCGTCGGCGCCACGGCAACACACGCCGCATCAATGCCATGACGCTTAGCGTTGGCGGCCACCAGGTAACCATCACCGCCATTATTGCCAGCTCCGCACAACACAAGCACAGGCTGCGCACCAGGCCAGAATGCCACCAGATCGCGGAACGCCGATCTAGCTGCCGTTTGCATCAATTCGAAGCCATCCACCCCCTGCTGTTCAATCAGATAGCGATCCATCGCCCGCACCGAGTCGGCGGAATAGAGCGCTTCTGGTAGACTGTGCTCGGAAACAGAGGGCATTTGCCGGGAACTCCCAGATACAGAAACCGGTTTAAGAAAATTGGCCAGATACCTGTAAAGCATAGCAAAACAGGAAAAAAGGTCATAACTTAATCAAATTAAATCTTCGCAGGGCCGCACCTGCCAGCAGTCCACTATGGCCGTTACTCCAGAACACCCAGCTTCAGAAACGCTCCATACAGAGCTCGCGGACCTGCCCGAACAGATCCGCCGGTGGGCACGGGAGCTGGGCTTTTCCGATGCCGGGATTACCCGGGCGGAGACGGGGCCTCACGCAGAACGTCTTCAGCGCTGGCTGGCAGCAGGTTACCACGGCCAGATGGCCTACATGGCCGACCATGGCGACAAACGTTACACACCCGACTCCCTGGTACCCGGGACCACCCGCGTCATTTCCGTCCGACTGGATTACCTGCCAGCACCAGACAACCCGAAACAAGTGCTTACTGACCGGGAACGGGCCTACGTTACTCGCTACGCCCTGGGGCGCGACTACCACAAACTGATGCGCAAACGCCTGGCCACGCTGGCAAAATGGATTGACGAGGCTGTCAGCGGCTATGACTACCGGGCATTTGTCGACAGCGCGCCGGTACTTGAGCGAGGACTGGCGCAACGGGCCGGACTGGGTTGGATTGGCAAAAACAACATGCTGATTCACCCCAAAGCCGGTTCGTTCTTTTTTCTGGGAGAAATCTTCACCAGTGCGCCCCTGCCCCTGGATGCACCGTTCGACAGCCAACACTGCGGCTCTTGCGCTGCCTGCCTGGACATCTGCCCGACCAATGCCTTTGTAGGCCCTCACTTACTGGATGCCCGGCGCTGTATCAGCTATCTCACCATTGAACTGAAGGGGCCGATTCCGGAAGAGCTGCGTTCCCAAATGGGCAACCGGGTATTCGGCTGCGACGATTGTCAGTTGGTCTGCCCCTGGAACAAGTTCAACAAACCTACCGACGAGGAAGACTTCAAGCCCAGGCATGGCCTGGACAATTCATCCCTGGCGGAGCTGTTCCTGTGGACCGAGCAGGAGTTTCTGAAGCGCACGGAAGGGTCAGCAATCCGGCGCACCGGCTATGAAAACTGGCTCAGGAATCTGGCGGTGGGACTGGGCAACGCCCCCAGCACCATTCCGGTGGTGGAGGCACTCAAAGCCCGGGCCGACCACCCGTCGGAACTGGTCCGCGAGCACGTGGCCTGGGCCTTGAAACAGCACGGACTATAGCTTGAAGAAATGATCCCGGTAGTGACGCAGTTCATTGATGGAGTCACGGATATCGTCCAGAGCCAGATGACTGCCCTGTTTCTTGACTCCTTCCAGCACGTCCGGGCGCCAGCGGCGGGCCAGCTCCTTTACCGTTGAGACATCGAGATTGCGGTAGTGGAAGAAGGCTTCCAGTTTGGGCATGTACTTCACCAGAAACCGCCGGTCCTGACCGATACTGTTACCGCAGAGCGGGGATGTTCCGGGTTCCAGATGTTTGCCCAGAAAATCCAGGGTTTGCTGCTCGGCCTCTGCCTCACTGATGGTACTCTCTTTGACCCGTTGGGTCAGACCACTGGCACCATGGGTGCGGGTGCACCATTCATCCATCTGCTCCAGCAGGCTGTCAGGCTGGTGAATGGCAATCACCGGCCCCTCTGCCACGATATTCAGCTGGGAGTCGGTGATGATGCTGGCCATCTCGATAATGCGTTCTTGCTCGGGGTCCAGGCCGGTCATTTCCAGGTCAATCCAGATCAGGCGGTCGCCGTTACTCATCTCGCTGTTACCTATGCCGTTTTGTCGGGTGGATGAAGTTCTGTGTATTGTCCACGATTCACGTATGATGTGATACCCAAACGCCGGTTAACCGATTGAACGCAGATGGCAAAACGACGATTGAACAAACGCCAGCAATGGCGCATCGAAAAGATCCAGAAAGAACGGACGGTGAGGGCTGCGCGCAAGGAAAAAGCGGTGGAAGAACAAGCCGCCGCCGGTGAGCTTGGCCCTGAGCAGAATGGACTGGTGATTGCCCACTACGGCCAGCAACTGGATATCGAGGCGCTTGAAGGCCCGGAATCCGGGCAGGTGTTCCGCTGCTTTGTCCGGGCCAACATTGACAGCCTGGTGACCGGAGACCGAGTGGTCTGGCGACCGGGCAAAAGCAAAACCGGCGTGATTGTCGCCCGCTGTGAACGGGAAAACCTGCTGCAGCGCCCGGACAACTTTGGCGCGCTAAAACCAGTGGCCGCCAATATCGACCATATCATTCTGGTCATTGCCCCGGAGCCCGAGCCCCACGATAACCTGATCGATCGTTATCTGGTGGCGTCTGAAAGCTCTGACATTCCGGCGGTCATCCTGCTGAACAAGACAGATCTGATTAACGACGACAACCGGGATCAGATCGAAGCCCTGCTGGCCAGATATCAGGCGCTGGGCTATGAGGTGGCGCGCACTTCAGCCGCAGAAACCGCCGGCACGCCAGCCCCGGAAGTAGAAGCTCTGGTGCGGAATCAGACCAGCGTCTTTGTGGGCCAGTCCGGCGTGGGCAAGTCTTCCATCATTCAGACACTGTTACCGGATGAACTGCTACGGGTGGGCGCGGTCTCCGAGAGTACCGGCAAAGGCGTGCATACCACCACCACGGCAAAACTGTTCCACCTGCCCGGGGGGGGCGATCTGATCGATTCTCCGGGTATCCGGGAGTTCGGTCTCTGGCACATGACGCCCCAGGAAGTGGAATACGGCTTTCGGGAAATCCGGCCGCTGATCGGGCTCTGCAAGTTCCGCAATTGCCGGCACATGGGAGATCCGGGCTGCGCTCTGGACGCAGCAGCCGAGGCTGGCGAGATTTCAGCGGAACGCCTGAAGAGCTTTCATCGCATCCTTCAGGATATGACCGATCAGCAGGCTCGTGGTCTCAAGCTCACCTGAACCCACAGAACCAACGCTACCAATTCAGCTCACCCGGAGCGGGCTCTTCTTTCGGTTGGAACCAGTCGCCACCTTCCAGCTGCTCCCGAGCCTGCTGTTCCTGCTCCTCCGTCGGCCGAGTGAGATCAATCAACGGCTGGTCAGAACGCCCGGCCCCGGTCTCAATACTGTCGGCGGTCTTTTTGTTCAGGACAATAATGGAAATGCGGCGGTTCACCGGAGCCGTGGGGTTGTCCTTGTCGAACAGCACAGAATCACTTAACCCCACCACCCGGGCGATCTGCTCCAGCCGGACGCCACCGGCAACCAGTGCTCGCCGCGCGGTATTGGCACGGTCAGCCGACAACTCCCAGTTGGTGTAACCCGGCCGGCCACTGAACGGCGTGGCATCGGTATGGCCGGTAATACTAAGCTTGTTGTTGACTGACCCCAGGGTCTTGGCCAGTTCAAACAGAATGTCCTGAGAGTAGTACTTCAGCTCCGCACGACCACTGTCGAACATGGGCCGACCAGACCGGTCTACAATCTGAATCCTCAGGCCCTCATCGGTGATGTCGATCAGTAACTGGTCCTTGAACTCCTGCAGGGTTTCATTCTGTTCAATCCGCTCCTGTAACTCCTGGAATAGCTCCTGCATTCTGCGCTGTTCCAGAGTGTCTGCGAGCTCGTCCACCACCTCATCTTCTATCTGGATGGTACTGGCCTCCTGATCCTGGGTGGCTTCTTCAATGACCGAAGCACTGCCCTCAAGATCAACCGGATTGGGCGAGCCGCCCTCGGTAAAGCCCACAGGGTCCTTGAAGTAGCCTTCTACCGCCAGCTTCTGCTCTGGAGTTGCCGTCGCCGTCAGCCAGAGCACCAGAAAAAACGCCATCATGGCGGTCGCAAAATCGGCAAACGCCACTTTCCAGGAGCCGCCGTGATGCCCGCCGACAACCTTCTTCTTGCGTTTGATGATGATCGGCTGCTCTTCCACAACGAACTCCGGGCGTTAACAGGGGGTGCCGTTATTTCGAACGGACGTGATCATTCAGTTCCTGGAAGCCTGGCCGCTTTTCGGTAGGCAGCGCCTTGCGCCCGAACTCGATTGCCATCTGCGGCGCTTGGCCAGAGACGGTGGCGACGATGGCAGACTTTACGCATTCGTAGGCCTTCAGTTCGTACTTGGCCGAATGTTCCAGTGCGATCGACGTTGGGCCCACAAAGCCGTAACCCATCCAGATACCCAGAAAAGTACCCACCAGAGCCGCCGCCACACTCAAACCTATCTTTTCCGGCCCCTCCGTCAGGAAGTTCATGGTGATCACGATGCCCAGTACTGCCGCCACGATGCCCAGGCCCGGCAAGGCATCGGCGATCTTGTTTACCGCGTGGGCGGGCTCTTCCAGCTCATGCTGGCGACTGTCAATCTCGTTCTCCATCATGCCTTCGAGCTCATGAGGGGCCATGTTGCCGGAACTGATAATGCGCAGGTAATCGGTAATGAAATCCAACAGGTGTTTGGACTTCATGATCGCGGGGTAACGGCTGAAAATCTGGCTCGACTCCGGATTATCGATATCCTCTTCGATAGCCATAACACCCTGCTTGCGCGATTTGTCGAAGATCTCGTAGAGCAGGCTGAGCAGGTCCATGTAATAGGATTTATTGAAAGGGGAACCGGTGAGCAAACGAAGACAGCCCTGAAACACCTCTTTGACCGTATGCATCGGATTGGCAATTACAAACGAGCCGACAGCCGCTCCACCAATGATCAGAATCTCGGTCGGCTGCCACAAGACTGCCAGATTGCCGCCGTGCAGAACGTATCCTCCCAGAACGCTCGCAACAACGACCACAGCTCCAATAATCAATAACATGGTGACTATGCACGCCTTTTGTCTGGTTAACGGCCGGGGCCGGTTACTACCCGAAGCTGGCTCAGCCGGGAACACCCAAAATGTGATCTGATAATAGCAAGCATCAACCGTAACAGCGAAGATGTGAAACAATTTCTATACACTGCGCCGGGTTTGGTAAACTACCGCGCTTTATGATCGCAAGAGTCTCCCGGAATGCTTGATAAACTGTTTGTTCTTAGCCAATACGTCACACCCCAGCTGGCGGTTTCCCGTCTGGCCGGCCGTCTGGCCGACAGCGAGAGCACTCCCGCCCTGAAAAACCGTGTGATCAAATGGTTTATCGGCCGCTATGGCGTGAACATGAGCGAGGCCGCCGAGCCGGATTTTACCGCCTACCCCACATTCAACGCGTTTTTTACCCGTGCACTCAAGTCCGGCGCGCGTACCATTGATCCTGATCCGAGCACCCTCGTCAGTCCGGTGGACGGCGCCATCAGCCAGATTGGCCAGATCAGCACAGACCGTGTATTCCAGGCCAAGGGACAGTCATTCAGCCTCACTGAACTGCTCGGCGGCGATGACGAACGGGCCGAGCCCTTCCGGGAAGGCGAGTTCGCCACTATTTACCTGTCGCCCAAGGATTACCACCGTATTCACATGCCCATGGCTGGCACCCTGAAAGAAATGGTCTACGTACCCGGGAAGCTGTTCTCAGTCAATCCGGTAACCGCCGAAAATGTGCCGAACCTGTTCGCCCGAAACGAACGGGTGGCTTGCCTGTTCGACACCGAGGCGGGCCCCATGGCTATGGTATTGGTCGGCGCGATGATTGTAGGCAGCGTGGAAACCACCTGGGCCGGCGTGGTAGCGCCCAATTCCGGCAAAGTCACACAATGGCAGTACCGCGGAGACGATGCCGTTCAGTTTGAAAAAGGTCAGGAAATGGGCCGTTTCCGCCTGGGCTCAACCGTCGTGCTGGTGATGCCCAAGGGTGCAGTTAAATGGCAACCGAACCAGGTGGCCGAAAAGACCGTTCAGTTGGGCGAAGCCTTCGGCAAACTACACGTCGAATAGCAAGGCTCAGGCCCGCTCAATCGGAAACGCGAGAACGTCCCGGATATCGGTACTGCCAAGCTTGAGCATCAGCAGCCGGTCCAGGCCCAGAGCCACACCCGCGCAGTCCGGCAAGCCGTTATCCAGCGCCGCCAGAAAAGCATCGTCTATTGCCATCTCCGGCTTGCCACTGGCACGCCGGAGCCGGTTATCCGCGGCAAAACGGGCTCGCTGATCGGCCGGATCCGTCAACTCCCAGTAACCGTTACACAGCTCGAGACCATTGATGTAGAGCTCAAACCGGTGCGCCACTTTATAGCCCTGATGCTCAGAGATGCGTGCCAGAGCGGCCTGAGAGGCGGGATAGCGGTTAATGAAAACCGGTTGCTCTCGGCCCAATTCCGGTTCCACCACGAAACTCATCACCAGATCCAGGCAGCCATCCCGGCCGAGGCCGGCCAGCTGTTCCGGCTCCAGCCACTGTTCACAGTAGCGTTCAAGGTCCCGGTCGGTGATGGTCATCGGGTCGATACCCGCAATGGACTGCATCGCCTCACGGTAGCTTACGGTTACCGGCGGCGAGCACTCCAGCCAGCCACAGACCAGATCTGCGACTTCCCGCATCAGTTGTTGATCGTCAAAGCCAACGCGGTACCACTCCAGCATGGAGAATTCCGGATTGTGACGTTTGCCGCGCTCACCGTTACGAAACACCCGGGCAATCTGGAATATTGATCCTGAACCTGCGGCCAGCAGCCGCTTCATGTGATACTCAGGGGAGGTCTGCAACCACCCCCCCTGAACGCCGCCGGCGTCAACCGCAGCGGGAATGCCGTCGAGATTGAGGTCGGTTACACCGTGGCGTCCCAGCACCGGTGTTTCCACCTCCAGCACCTGCCGCTCAGAAAAAAAGCCGCGCACGTGGGCCAGAAGCTGTGCGCGGCTTTCCAGAACGGCCCGGGCGGCAGCAGGCTGCCAGACAGGGCACTCAGTCATGATCGATGATCAGCTGCTTTTGACACGGTTGACGTATTCACCGGAGCGGGTATCAACCTTCAGCACTTCACCAATGGTGATAAACAGGGGCACGTTCACAACGGCACCGGTAGACAGGGTCGCGGGCTTGGAGCCGCCCTGGGCCGTATCGCCTTTCATGCCGGGATCGGTATCAACCACTTCCAGCTCGACAAAGTTCGGCGGGGTCACCGTCAGCGGCGCGCCGTTGTACAAAGTCACGGTGTAAACGTCCTGCTCTTTCAGCCACTTGACGGTATCGCCAACCGCCTTGGCATCGGCCGCATACTGTTCGAATGAGCCATCGGTCAACATGAAGTGCCAGAACTCGCCATCGGTATACAGGTATTCCATGTCCTGTTCGACAACGTCGGCTGCTTCCAGGGATTCGCCGGACTTGAAGGTACGCTCCCAGACCCTGTTGGTCATGAGATTGCGCAGCTTAACCCGGTTGAATGCCTGGCCCTTGCCCGGCTTGACGAATTCGTTCTCGAGCATGATACAAGGGTCGCCATCCAGCAAAACCTTGAGACCGCTGCGAAATTCGTTGGTAGAATATGAAGCCATGAAATGTCCACCTGACAGACTGTCGTTAAAATTTCAAAGGTCGCTATGATACAGCGAACCCCCGCCCGTATAGAAGCCCGCGATGCCAGCCATGCACCCGAGGTTCGGGTTGAACCAGGCAACACACCGGACTGGCAACAGATACTGAGTCAATCGGTCACTACGCCGGAACAACTGCTGGAACGGCTGGGGCTCGCTCCAGAGGACTGGTTAAGAGGCGCCGCCTGCGGCCACAGACAGTTTCCGATCCGGGTGCCCGAGCCCTACCTGGCACGGATTGAGCCAGGCAACCCGGATGACCCCTTGCTGCGGCAAGTACTTCCTGTCACCCAAGAGGCGGAAGTTCACCCGGATTTCGTATCGGACCCGCTGGAAGAGGCGTCGGCCATCCAGACCACCGGCCTGATTCGCAAATACACCAGCCGTGCCTTGCTCATGATCACGGGACAATGCGCTATCAATTGCCGCTACTGTTTTCGTCGGCATTTTCCCTATGGCGATCACCGTCTTGGGCCGGAAGACCGGCGCCAGGTCATCGACAGCCTGTCCGCCAGCCCGGAAATCAACGAAGTGATTTTCAGTGGTGGTGACCCACTGGCAGTGAATGACCGCCTGCTCTCGCAATGGGCGGAACTACTTGGTGACATCCCCCATCTTCGCCGGTTGCGCATTCATTCCCGTCTGCCCGCAGTGATACCACAGCGCGTATGCGACAGCCTGATTGACTGGCTGTCCCGCACCCGGCTGCAAAAGGTCCTGGTGGTGCACGTGAATCACCCGGCGGAAATCGATCAGGCCACCCGCCAGGCGTTCCGGCGCCTGAGCGAGGCCGGAGTTACGCTACTGAACCAGAGCGTGATCCTCAAAGGCGTTAACGACAGCAGCGCCACACTCTCGGCCTTGAGCGAGACGTTGTTCGAGGCGGGCGTTATGCCCTATTACCTGCACGCCTTTGATCCGGTCTCCGGTGCCCGGCACTTTTCCGTGAGTGACACCGAGGCCATCCGGATTGTTAACGAAATGCTGGAAAATCTGCCCGGTTTCCTGGTTCCAAAGCTGGTTCGGGAGCTTCCCGGCCGCGCCAGCAAGACCCCGCTGGACCTGGGTTCGTGAGACCTGTCGCAAAAGCTGGCCCACTTTCACTTGTCAAACATTGTCAACTCATGATTTTCTCGCTTTTTGTCGTTGCTTTGCTATCTTAAAGTTCAATATCCATAAACAATAACGACCTGTATTTTCGGCGTTTTCGCTGAGTTACAACTAACGCAGTCCCGACATTGGCGTGAGAACATGGATGGTAAGATCCTGAAACCCGAGCTTAAGGTTCCTGAGCAGAAAACAGCGAGCCTGTCGTTTTGCGACACCACCCCCAAGGCCTTTCGCGTTTGGGCGGATCAGTTGCCGATGGCCAACACTGGTGAAGCTTCGCGTCAGCTGTATCACGCGATTATTGAGCTGAATCACTTGTTCCTGTCGCCACTCCAGCGCATGCAGTTTCTGGAAATCGTGCGTGACAAGATTCATTTTGTCTGCAATGAACTGTCCAGGCACTTTCTCGGGCTGGCCATCGCGCTGCCTGAAAAGCAGCGGAAGATTGCCAATCTGACCCAGGCACTGCAGCTGCACTTGGCGGCCGGATACAAGCTTTGCCTGCTGGAATACGTAGACAATGGCGGAGTGGACAAACACCGGCGCCAGATTGCCACGGCCATTCATCGGGCAATGTCGGAGCTGGCTGCCACCATACTCCGCTCCCATCAACTGTATTGTCCGAGCCCGGCCAACAGCTGGCTGGAATGCCATCGGATGTTCCGCTTTGCGCACCGGAACAAACTGGCCAACATGGAGGTGGATGACGACACCCTCACCCACCGGCGGGCCAGTACCGTTGGCGACAGTTACAAACGCATTCTTCTGCTTGGCTGTGCGCGGCCGAACCAACTGCGTCAGGCGGAACTGACACAGGTATATGAATTGTTTGAGTCCTGGACCGAGCATTGTCAGTGTGCTCCGGATCTTGGCCCCGACAGCCTGTTTGTCATCAACATGGAAAAAGACAATCCGCCGGTCTACCGCAGCCTGCTCGAAAATACACCAGGCAATGAAAGCTTCAGTTTCGACACCCGCGACCTCTCCACCCTGCTGGCAGAGACCCTGCACGCCCGGCGCCATGACAGCCACGGAGGCGAGGCACTGAAAATTTCCTCCAAGGTGAGCGACACCTTGCTCACGCACCTGAGCCAGGCACTCGGTATTCTAGCCAAGCGCAATTTCAACCGCATTGCCAGCCAGGGCACGCTGGAAGTGTGCGTGGGCCTCACCGCTGCGCATTACTTCGTGGCCGGCCAGAAAGTCTTCTCAGAATTTCTTGATGGCAACGAAAGCAGTCATCACGAATCCGACAACCTGTTTATCCGCAATGCCAATCGCAAGGCAGACGCCTGGTCCGGCGCGCACGATGCCGGCCCCAATGAAGACCGCCTGCATTCTGCCGATGCCCCGATCAACTTCCGTACCAGTGGCGGCAGTCAACAACCATCAGCTGTTCAGGATAAAAACCGACCAAGATCCCACCACGCCCTGCTGATCAACACCAGCCCCGGTGGCTACTGTGTGGCCTGGGAGAGCAATGTACCGGCGTCGTTGCAGGCCGGTGAAATTCTGGGTGTACGAGAACAGAGCTCGCACCCCTGGAGCATTGCCGTTGTGCGCTGGCTGCGCCAGATCCGCAACCAGGGCACTCAGGTGGGCATTGAGCTACTGGCGCCGAGCGCCGCGCCCTGTGCCGTGCGACTTATCCAGAAAGTCGGCAACAGCAGCGAGTACCTCAGGGGCCTACTGCTGCCCGAAATCAGCGTGGTCAATCAGGCCGCGACACTGATTACCCCGCGACTGCCGTTCCAGACCGGCAGCCGGATCTCGCTGCTGCACGATGGCCGGGAAGACCAGGGACAGCTACTGAAAAAGGTCTCGGCCACTGGCAGCATCAGCCAGTTCGAGCTGAAACTCCAGAATCCCATCACCCCAACTGCCGGCCGTGGTGCTCCCCCATCAACGCCAGGCACTACGGAAGACGAATTTGACTCACTGTGGCCGTCGCTTTAAATAGTGCGGCCCGTCAACTGCCGGCATGGCCAGGGTTGTTATTGCTGGCCAACCCCTGCATCATTCATCCGTGAATATCCGGCACCACGAGACGTCTGACGAATGCAGAAGAAAAACACGACCGTACACCTGCTGATTCTTGACCCATCACAAAACGATGCGGAATCCATGGTCAGCTTGCTCCGCAACTCCGGCAAGGCAACCCGCGCTCACCGGATTACCTCGGAAGAAGATCTGGAAGAAGCGCTCAAGACCTCCAACTGGGACTTGCTGCTGGCACGTGACCTGGAACAGGAGTTCGGGGCGGACGATGCCCTGGCCATGGTCAAGCGCATGGACAAGGACATCCCCTTCGTTCTGCTGACCGAGGAATACAGCCGCGAGCGTACCGTCAACATCATCCGTGCCGGTGCCCAGGATGCCGTGCCCTTTCAGTACACCGACCAGCTCGTTCTGGTGGTCAAGCGGGAGCTGGCAGCTCTTGAGGAACGTCGCAAACGCCGGGTACTGGAATCTCATCTGCGTGAGGCCGAGCAGCGATGCCAGTTGCTGCTGGAAAGTTCCAAGGATGCCATTGCCTACATCAACGATGGCATGCACATCTATGCCAACCAGTCCTACATGGAATTCCTGGGCTACGACGACATCGACGAGCTGATTTGTATTCCGGTGCTCGATACCCTTACGCCGGAAAGCCAGGAGAAATACAAGGAGTTCATGAAAGCGTTCGCCGAAGAGCGCAAAGATGGCATGACTCTGAACTGCACCGCGCGCCGCAGTGACGACCACGAATTGAATGTCACCATGTCGGTGTCCGCAGCCACATACGACGGAGAGGCCTGCACCCAGATCGTTCTGCAACCGGAACACAGCGATGCCGAGCTGGAGGAAAAGCTGAAACAGATCAGCAGCCAGGATTTGCTGACCGGCCTGTACAACCGTCAGTACCTGATGGATGCCCTGGCCCAGGCTATCGCCACGGCTGGCAAGGACAACAAGACCGGCGCCCTTGCCTACATTGCCCTGGATAATTTCCTGAGCATGAAGAGCCAGGTCGGCATCTCCGGCGCGGATCTGTTGTTGGGCGATCTCGCCACCCTGCTTCGGGAACAGGCCGGCGACGAGGTCACCCTGGCCCGCCTGAGCGACGATGCCTTCTGCGTCATGTGTCTGCCCTGTGATGAAGCCAGCATGGAAAGTCTGTGCGAGCGCATCCGCAAAGCGGTCGAGGACCACTTGTTCGACATCAACGGCCGGACAGTTCCGCTGACCGTGTCCATCGGTATCGCCGCGATCACGGAAAACTCACCAAAGGCCGAAGAACTCATGGGCCGGGCCCATACTGCCTCGGCCGATGTGAAAAAACAGGAAGGCCACGAGCGTGGCAACGGCATCCTGGTCTATAACCCGGCTGAATACGAGAGCCTCGATGAAACCAATTCGGTAGAGGCCATTCTCAAGGCTCTGGACGATAACCGTTTCCGGCTGCTGTTCCAGCCCATCATCAACCTGCGCGGTGAGGGTGAGGAGCATTACGAGGCCTTTGTCCGGATGCTCAACAAAGACAACGAAGAAGTCTCGCCCTATGACTTCCTGCCGCCGATGGGACCCAGCGATACCGCCATCAAGATCGACCGCTGGGTTATCCTGCAAACCATCAAGCAGCTATCGAGCCACCGCTCAAGGGGCCACGACACTCGCCTGTTCCTGAACATCACAGCCGAGACGCTGCAGGACAAGACCTTCACGCCCTGGCTCAGCGTTGCCCTCAAAGCTGCCCGCTTGCCGGGAGATTCGCTGATCTTCCAGATCCGCGAAGGCGATGCCAACAACTACATGAAGCAGGCCAAGGACTTCACCAAGGCGGTGCACGAACTGCACAGCAAGGTATCCATTTCCCAGTTCGGCTGCGCACTCAATCCGTTCAACACCCTCAAGCACATTGAGGCGGATTACGTGAAGATTGATGGTTCGTTCACGGAAGAAATCCAGAAGAGTGACGAGGCCAAAGAGCAGGTCAAGGAAATGGTCAAGAGCCTGCAGAATGCCGGCAAGCTGACCATCATCCCGCTGGTGGAAAACGCCGGCGTTCTTGCGACGCTCTGGCAGGCAGGCGTGAACTACATTCAGGGCTACTACCTGCAGGCGCCGGTACCGGAGATGAACTACGACTTCGGCGACAACTGATCAACGGCCGCTTAACCAAAAAGGGCGAGATCATTCTCGCCCTTTTTGGTTTCAGAGGTGGGTATTCTGAAGCGTTTGATTGGTCTCGCTTTCCCGGAACCCGATCAGGTACAGGATCGCATCCAGCCCTAAGGTGGAGATGGAGTGGCGTGCCGACTCCTTGACCAGTGGCTTGGCCCGGAAAGCAACTCCCAGGCCCGCCTGACTGAGCATTGGCAGATCATTGGCGCCGTCGCCAACGGCAATCACCTGTTCCCGGGAAATATGCTCTTTCTCAGCTATTTCCAGCAACAACTCCGCCTTTCGCTTACCATCTACAATCTGACCTTTCACCTCACCGGTCACTTTGCCATCGACAATCTCCAGCTCGTTGGCGTAGATATAGTCAATGCCCAGTTTACTCTGCAGATGACGGGCAAAATAGGTAAAACCACCAGACAGGATGGCGGTCCGATACCCCAGTGCTTTCAGGCTGCGAATCAGGTGCTCAGCCCCCTCGGTCATCCGCAACCGGTTGGCGATCCCTTCAAGCACAGACTCGTCCAGCCCCTTTAGCAGGGCCAGGCGCTCAGCAAAGCTCTGGCTGAAATCCAGTTCACCCTGCATGGCGCGTTCGGTGATCTCAGCCACCTGCTCGCCGACCCCGGCTTCATGGGCCAGCTCGTCGATCACTTCCGCTTCGATCAGCGTGGAGTCCATGTCGAACACCACCAGCCGGCGGTTGCGCCGGAAGATTGAATCTTCCTGAAAGGCGATATCCACATTCATCTCGCCGGCAATGTGCAGAAAATCGGCACGCAGCTGTTCAAGATCCGAGGGTGTTCCCCGTACCGAGAATTCGACGCAGGCAATGCGGTTTTCCGAGGTATTCAGTGATGGCCGGGCCGACAAGCGGGTAATATTGTCAATGTTCAGGCCATGGCGAGCCGTAATCGCCGACACCCTGGCAATCTGCTCAGCCTTGATGTCCCGGGACAGCAGGGTCACGATGTAGCAGGCCCGGTTGCGGCCCTCGGCCCAGGCCTGATATTCCTGCTCGGTGATCGGCGCAAAATGCACCTGCAGATCCAGCGCGTGCAGCCGGAACAGCAAGTCCCGGATCACCGGAGAGGATTTCGATTCATCCGGGATTTCGATCAGAATGCCCCAGGTCAGATGGTCATGAATAACCGCCTGGCCAATATCCAGAATGCGGACATCGTAGCGCCCCATGATTCCGGTGATTTCCGAGGTCAGGCCGGGTTTGTCCCGGCCCGATACGTTTACCAGTACCAGCTCACTCACTCTCTGTATTCTCCCCGCTCTGGGCTTCTTCCTCGGCTCGCGCCGCCGACGGAATCACATCAATACCATCCACACGCTGCAGGCCCCGGGGCAGCTTATGACCACGACGGCCCCGTTCACCCAGGTAGTGCTCAAGATCGCCAAACCGCAGGCCCAGCTTGCGCTTACCCGCTTTCACTTCCAGCTGATCCTCTTCACCGAACACGGCGACCGCAACCACGTATTCTTCGCGATTCTGCACCCGTGCGGAGGGAATGCTGATGATCTTGTTACCTTTACCCTTGGCTAGCTCCGGCAGCTCGCTGAGCGGGAACACCAGCATGCGGCCCTCATTGGATATGGCCGCCAGGTACAGAGTCGATGCCGTTTCCGGAATCATCACCGGCGGCATGATTCTGGCGCCTTTAGGCACGCTGACCACGGCCTTGCCCGCGCGATTCTTGCTGATCATGTCGTTCAGCGACGTAACGAAACCATAGCCACCGTCTGTGACCAGCAGAGTCTTGCGCTCGGGATTGCCCATCAACAAACCGGAGAAGGTAGCTCCGGAGGGGGGATTGATCCGCCCGGTCAGGGGCTCGCCCTGCCCCCTGGCAGAGGGCAGACTGTGGGCCATTAATGAATAGGCCCGGCCGGTGGAATCCAGGAAAATCGCCTGCTGGTTGTTGCGCCCCTTCGCCGCCAGGGCAAAACGGTCGCCAGACTTGTAGCTGAGACCAGCGGGGTCGATGTCGTGCCCTTTGGCGGCACGGACCCACCCTTTGTCCGACAGAACCACCGTCACCGGATCGTTGGATACCAGATCGGTTTCGCTGAAGGCGCGGGCTTCTTCCCGCTCGACAATCGGCGAACGGCGCTCATCACCAAAGGTCTCGGCATCCTGCTGGAGTTCGGTCTTGATCAGTTCGCGAAGCCGGTCTTCAGAGCCCAGAATGGCCTGCAGCTCATCGCGCTCGGCGGAGAGCTCATCCTGCTCGCCGCGGATCTTCATTTCCTCCAGCTTGGCCAGGTGCCGCAATTTCAGCTCCAGAATGGCCTCTGCCTGCTCCGCCGACAGACCAAAGCGCGCCATCAGCTCCGCCTTCGGCTTGTCTTCGGTGCGGATAATCTCGATCACCTCATCAATGTTGAGGTAGGCAATCAACAGGCCTTCCAGAAGATGCAACCGCGCCAGCACCTTGTCCAGGCGATGCTGCAAACGGCGTGTTACCGTTGTCTTCCGGAATGCCAGCCACTCGGTCAGAATGGTGTACAAGCCTTTTACGCCTGGCCGGCCATCGTTGCCAATCACGTTGATGTTGACCCGATAGGTCTTCTCCAGATCGGTACTGGCAAACAAGTGAGCCATCAGCCCGTCCAGATCAACCCGATTGGAGCGGGGCACAATCACCAGACGGGTCGGATTTTCATGATCCGATTCATCGCGCAGGTCTGCCACCATGGGCAGCTTCTTGGTCTGCATCTGCTGGGCAATCTGCTCCAGCACCCGGTTTCCGGAGACCTGGTGGGGCAGATCAGTGATCACCACTTCGCCATTCTCGCGAATCCAGCGTGCGCGCATCCGCAGCGACCCCCGACCGGTCTCGTACATCTGGCGCAGGTCTTTGCGAGGGGTGATGATTTCAGCCCTGGTTGGGAAATCCGGCCCCTTGATGTGTTCGCACAGCTCATCCACGGACGCATCAGGCTGATCCAGCAGACGAATACAGGCTGCCGTCACCTCCCGCACGTTGTGGGGCGGAATATCGGTTGCCATACCAACAGCAATACCCGTGGTGCCGTTGAGCAGCACGTGCGGCAACCGGGCCGGAAGTACCGAGGGTTCTTCCATGGTACCGTCAAAATTGGGCACCCAGTCCACGGTTCCCTGCCCCAGCTCACTGAGCAGGACTTCCGCGAACGGAGCCAGCCGCGATTCGGTATATCGCATTGCGGCAAAGGATTTGGGATCATCCGGAGAACCCCAGTTACCCTGCCCGTCTACCAGCGGGTAGCGGTAGGAAAACGGCTGGGCCATGAGCACCATGGCCTCGTAACAGGCACTGTCGCCGTGCGGGTGGAACTTACCAAGCACATCACCCACGGTACGAGCCGATTTCTTGTATTTGGAGGTGGACTTCAGCCCCAGCTCCGACATGGCGTATACAATCCGCCGCTGTACGGGCTTGAGCCCGTCCCCTACGTTGGGCAGAGCCCGGTCCAGAATGACATACATGGAATAGTCCAGGTACGCCTTCTCGGTGTAGTCCCGGAGTGATACCCGCTCGAAACCTTCATCCGTTGTCTGAAACTCTGGCATGGACGCCTCTTTGCCTTGGATGCCTATCAATGTTGTGGCGCACATTATATGGACGCCAGCCCCGATACACCAATTTCCAATAGCGGAATTCCCGCATGGAGACTCTGTAAGGTGAGCCGTATTCTCGCCACAGTGATTAGAAAGCCGTTTACTCTCTGAACAAGCGGAAACCTATGAAACCCAATCTCAAAGCCTGCGGGCAAGCCATGGTTACAGCCATGGTCAATGCGGTTCTGGCCGTTGCCCTGATGCTCCTGGTGGAGTTTGCCATCAGTGGTACCTTCCAGGTTCCCGAGCCCTATATATGGGCGGGGGTACTGATATGGGCCGTTATTTTCGCCGCCCAGTTCCTCCGTCAACGGCATCTTTGCCGTGCCTGTGAACAGACCGAAGAACCTTCATCCGCCGAGACCGTCGGCAAATCCTGACCCATATCAAGGGCCTGGCACCTCAAATGTGACAAATCGCCCCCCCTGCTACGCTTTGGATAAGACATTAACGTCGAAGTCTGGGGGGTTAGATGACTCTGCTGGACCAGGCCTTCAACAACGAGGACACCTCCGGAGCTCTTGCGGATTTCAATGAAAATGCCGAAAAGGCCAGGCAACGCTTCCAGGACAGCGCGCAACGTCTGGCAGGAACTGGCATCTCCGATGTCACCCAGGGTTTCAATACCGCCTTTGATCGCTGGCAACAATCCGCTCGCCCGGTCATGGAACTGGAGGCCAACGGCAACCCACAACAGGCCCGGGATCTCGCCGCACGAGAAACAGCGCCACTGTTCGATCAACTCCGGAATTATTACGACAGCGCCGGTTCCCACGCTGACGATCAGGCCCAGCAACGCTCGGCCGAGGCTTCCTCAGAAGGCACCTCCAGCTCAGCCACCGTCCTCGCTATCACCGTGATTGCCATCATTATCGCCATCGCACTGTTCACGGTGTTCATGAAACTGATCATCTCCTCGATCAGTGCTCTCCGGGATCAGCTCGACAACATTGCCCAGGGCGAAGGCGACCTGACTCAGCGGGTTCCGGTAACGGTCGAGGATGATCTCGGCAAACTGGCCAGAAGTTTCAACCGGGAACTGGAAAACCTGCAGGGCATGATCGGGTCCATTCAGAATCTGAGTCGCGATCTCGGTGCGGGTGCCACCGAGCTGGCCACTGCCGCCCGGGACAACAACGATGGTGTGACCCGCCAGACCGACTCCATTTCCATGGTGGCCACCGCTATCAACGAAATGCAGAGTGCGATTGAAGAAGTAGCCGGGAACGCCTCCCGCGCCGCAGAGATCACTCGCGAAGCGGAAACCAAGGGAAACAACAGCGCCCAGATCATCCGCAACTCGTCGAGAGCTATGTCAGGGAGCTGGAACAACAGACAGGGCGGTTCCGGGTTTAACCGGACCGCCGCGTCATCGCCGGAAGGATCCGATTACTGCCGGATGCCTTCTACCGAGATTTCGATTTCCACGGTTTCGGAGGCTTTGCCAAGATCCATGGGAATGGCAAAATCCTTCAGGCGCAACTCGGTTTCAGCCTCAAAACCCATGCGATAGCCTCCCCAGGGGTCTTCACCGTGGCCAACCAGCTCGGCGTCCAGGGTGATTTCCCGGGTAACGCCACGCAGAGTCAGATCACCAATGATGTCCGCCTCACCGGCCTCGTCAACCACCACACGCTTGCTTTTGAACGTCGCTTCCGGGAACTCACTCACATACAGGAAGTCTTCGCTGCGCAAATGCTTGTCGCGCTCGGCATGGTTGCTGTCGACGCTGGAGGTATCGATCGTTACTGATACAGAGCTGTTTTCGGGATTGTCCGCATCGTAGGTGAACTCACCATCAAAATCGTTGAATCGACCGTACAGCCAGCTGTAGCCCAGATGAGAAATCTTGAAGGTTACGAACTGGTGCGTGCCCTGGGTATCGAAGGCGTAAGTACCGCTGTGCTCGTTTGCCTGCACAGAGGCAACCATCGCGGCTGAAATGGCTGAAGCCAGAAGAATCTTTTTCATTATTCACTCCTTTTGAGTCTGTTTTGCGTTGCGTTAAGAGAGTTAGCTGTCCCGGAACTGTCAGGCCAACCCAAGCATTCTGCGAAGCGTACTGTCCCGGTCGATCAAGTGATGCTTCAACGCCCCCAGCGCATGAACGCCGGCCAGCACGGCAATCGCCCAGGTGCTCCAGTAATGGATGACTCCCGCCGTATCTTCGAGGCCTTTCACCTGGCCTGTCACTGATGGCACCTGAAACCAGCCGAACACATGGATCGCAGAGCCGTCAGCCGTTGAAATCAGATAGCCACTGATCATGGCGACAAAGATCAACAGATACAGCGCCACATGCGCCAGGTGAGCAGAAACCACCTCCCAGCGCTGGTGATTGGGCAAAGGCCTGGGCGGCGGGCTTAACAGCCGCCAGACCAGTCTGAGCACCATCGCCATGAACAGGAGAATACCCACGCTGCGGTGGATGTCCGGCCCCTGTCGGTACCAGGGATCATAATAAGAGAGATCGACCATCCAGAAGCCCAGGGCAAACAGCCCGATAATGGTGGCGGCCACCAGCCAATGCAGCAGGATTGCCACCCACCCGTATGCGTCTTCTGAATTCTTTGCCTGCATAAAAACAATCGCCTCCGTTGCTGATGTGGACCCAAACGGCTTTTCCACGTCCTCCAGATAAGATCAGCATAGTCTAGAAGGACAGAGAGCTGACCAAAATCAAAATGTTTTGCTGGCCTGCATCAGATTTTCTGACCATAGCATCCACGATCCGCAAACACTTGACAGCAACCACTTTGGTCGTATGCGGTTTTACGGATTGTTGAAAATTATGACAGCGATAAACTTTAACCATACTTTTAATCCGCCCCGTCCGGGGCCTCAGTGACCGAGAGGAAACGACATGGAACTTGAATTTGACGAGTCTGTGGTAGTACCCAGCAACAACTGATTTGATACAGACCCGGCTACTGCCGGGTTTTCTTTACCACCGTTTTAATGCCTGAAAGATACAAACTGTTTCGTCTTTTATGCATTAAGTAGTGGTAATGGTTCTTGTTTTTTGGCAACCTTCGACGAATTGATGAGGTAACGCCTGAATTTCAGGCGTCCGTGCCAGGGACACAGGCACAGTGGCTAACAGATTGGCGTGTACTTCAGTACTGCGCCAATGTATTCGTTGAAGGGTACAGACCTGCCTATGTCCCACAATCTTCCCGATTCGCTACCCGCGCCGGAAGTAGACCTGCTTTCCCCCATGCTTAATCAGCAGGGTCAGGTGTGGACAGCGGATTTTCGCGGGCTCAAATTACGCACTGCCCTTCAGCCGATTTACAGCATTTCCCACAAACGTACTGTCGGTTACGAAGCCCTGATCCGGGCCTTCGACAACGACAATTCAGCTGTCCTGCCGTTGCACCTGTTCGAGCTGCCCGCTTCCGAAGCCGAAAATCTGTTGCTGGACAGACTCTGCCGATACCTGCACATTCGCAATTACAGCGAGATCAAGGATCAGGTCAACTGGCTGTTCCTGAACGTCTCCCCCAGGGTGGTCACCTCCGGCTCCCAATCCGATTCCTTTTTCGGACAACTGCTTGAGAAAACCGGGCTGCCGCCACACCGAATCGTGATGGAGATCGTTGAACAGCCAACCGACGATGCCGAGCGGCTGCGGGATACCGTTGCCTACTACCGCAAACTGGGGTGTCTGACCGCCATTGACGATTTTGGTGCCGGGCACTCCAATTTCGAGCGCATCTGGAATCTGTCACCGGACATCGTCAAGCTGGACCGTACCCTGCTGACCCGGGCAACCGAAGATCGCCGCGCCAGGCAGATACTGAACGGCATGGTATCCCTGCTGCATCAATCTGGCTGCCTGGTGTTGCTGGAAGGGGTGGAAACCCGGGATCAGGCCATGATTGCCATTGATGCCGGTGTCGACTTTGTACAGGGCTTCTACTTTCGCCGACCCTGCCTGGAACTGGACGAACTGCCCCAAAGCACAATGAATTTCGCGGATTTGCTCGAAGAGTACAAAAGCAGCAAGCAGATTAGTCATGATCCGACCCAGCTGGTCGTCAACCATTTCAGCGGGCCTTTCCGACGGGTGATCGAGCGCCTGCAGCAGGGCCTGTCCATGGATCAGGCTTGCTTTGAGCTGCTCAGCCACCACACGGTTTCCCGCTGCTATCTGGTGGACGACCAGGGCGTTCAGTTGGAAGACACTCTGGTTTCCGAGTCCGCCGTTAAAAAGCAGGATCCAAGATTCCGACCACTGGAAAATACCAGCAGTGCAGACTGGTTTCGCCAGCAGTATCTCCGCCAGGCGCTGGCCCAGCCAGAGAACATTCATGTGACCACTCCCTACCTGTGCGTCACTGGCGCCTACATGTGCGTAACCCTGTCACTGGCCTTCCGTCAGGACGGCAACCTCCGGGTACTCTGCTGCGATATTCTTGCCAACGCGGATCACAACCCGTAAACCACGGCAATCACCGCGACCGTTACCAACCCCACCAGCACATTCATGGGCAACCCCACTTTCACGAAATCGGAAAACCGGTAGCCACCAGGACCAAACACCATCATATTGGTCTGATACCCCAATGGCGTGGCGAAGCTGGCGGAGGCTGCCATCATCACGGCAATAACAAAGGGTTCTGCAGGCACCCCCATGCTGCCGGTCATCGACAGCACAACGGGAATCACCAGTACAGCTGCGGCATTGTTCGTGATGACCTCGGTCAGAAACGACACAGCGCAGTATACGAGAAACAGTGTTAGCAGCACCTGGCCTGCACTGAAAGCCAGAATAGCCTCAGCCATAAACGCCGCTGCTCCGGTTTCTTCCAATGCCGCTCCCAGCGCAAAGGACGCTGCGATGGTGAGGATGACTGGCACATCCACCGATTTCTGAGCCTGCCCCACCGAGCAGCAGCCGGACAGGATCATCAGAGCGGCTCCCAGCAAGGCAGCGTTGAGCATACTCATCACCCCGCAGGCCGCCAGGCTCACCAACACAAGCAGGATAACCCAGGAAAGCCAGGCCCGGTCATGTCGGGGCGTTTCCGTTTCCAGGTCGTTGATGAGTAGAAAATCCTTGTTGTAGCGCTGACGGCTGACGAAGGCCGGACGCGCCTCAAGCAGCAAGACGTCGCCAGGCTTCAGGCGAATGTTGCCGAGGTTGCCCGACACCCGCTCACCACCCCGGGCCACCGCCAGCACCACGGCGCCGTATCGGTCCCGGAACCTCGCGTCCCGGATGGTCAGGCCCAGCACATCCGATTGCGGAGACAAAGCGGCTTCCACCAACCGCCGCTCGGCACGATCCTGACTGAGACTGGGCTCATCGTCGTGAACCGACGGCACGATGCCATTGATGCGCAACAGGTCTGAGATCGCCTGGGTATCGCCCGCAAACACCAGCCGATCACCGCCACGCAGCCGTTCTTCCGAGGGGACGGCAGTGACCACACTGCCATCCCGCTCGATTTCCACCAGATACAATCGCTCCAGTTCCCGTAAGCCGGCTTCACCCACGGTCCGGCCCACCAGCGGACCTTCAAAGGACACCGCCACTTCCAGCGTGAACTCCCTCATGGAGCCAAACTTCTGCTGGTCTTTACGGTCGGGCAACACCCGAGGCATAACCAGAAGCATGACCGCCAGCCCGATAATGGCCACCGGTAAACCAACCGCCGTAATGGAAAAGATCGAGAACCCGGCCTCACCGGTCAGTTGCTGATACTGACCATTAACAACCAGATTGGTGCTGGTGCCAATCAGTGTCAGTGTGCCGCCCAGAATCGCTGAGTAACTCAGCGGAATCATCAACTTGGAGGGTGAAATACCGATCTTCCGGGACCAGGCATGGACGGCGGGAATCATGGTGGCAACCACCGGCGTATTGTTGAGGAAGCCACTCAGCAGGGAAACCGGAAGGGCAATGCGGGCCTGCGCGGAACGGACCGATTTCGGGTTGCGAAGCAGGTGGTTGACCAGCAGATCTACACCGCCGGAATGATGAATACCGGCGGCCACCACAAACATGGCCACCACGGTGATCAGACCGCTGTTACTGAACCCGGCCAGTGCCTGGTCGGCGGAGATAATGCCACCGGCACTGAGCACCACAAGCACCGCCATCATCACCAGATGCGGCGCAAAGCGGCCTGAGCTCATCAATAACAGGGCGGTGAACGCCAACCCCAGGGAAAACCATCCTTGCCAGTCCATAACTCGGTCTTTTCCGGTTTGAAAACTGGCAGGATAGCGAGGCAGAGCAATTCTGAGAAAGAATAACTATCGATTTTTATAGCTGATTATGGAATATCAAACCGCCACGTCGGCCATGTTTCCGTAAGCTTCCAGCCAGGCCCGGCGATCCGACGCGCGCTTCTTGCCCAGCAGCATGTCCATCCGCTCGTCGGTGTCATCCCCTTCTTCCAGAGTGAGCATAACCAGGCGGCGGGTGTCCGGTGCCATGGTGGTTTCTCTCAACTGCAACGGGTTCATCTCGCCCAGTCCCTTGAAGCGCGTTACCTGAATCTTGCCTTTGCGATTTTCCGCGGCCAGGCGGTCGATGATGCCCTGTTTCTCGTGTTCGTCGAGGGCATAGAAGGTTTCCTTGCCGAGATCCACGCGGTACAGCGGGGGCATCGCCACGAACACGTGCCCGGCCGCCACCAGCGGCCGGAAGTGTTTCACAAACAAAGCGCACAGCAGCGTGGCGATGTGCAGGCCGTCCGAATCCGCATCGGCCAGGATACAGATCTTGTTATAGCGCAGGCCGGCAAGGTCGTCAGAGCTCGGATCCACACCAATAGCAACAGCAATATCGTGTACTTCCTGGGACGCCAGGATTTCACCCGAGTCCACTTCCCAGGTGTTCAGAATTTTACCCCGCAACGGCATGACTGCCTGGAATTCCCGATCCCTGGCCTGCTTGGCGGAACCTCCGGCGGAATCACCTTCCACCAGGAACAACTCCGATCTCGCGGTATCACCGCCGGAACAGTCCGCCAGCTTGCCGGGCAACGCCGGGCCAGAGGTCACCTTCTTTCTGGCTACTTTTTTGCTCGCCCTCAACCGGCGCTGGGCATTACTGATAAACAGTTCCGCCAGAGCTTCGGCAATGTCGGTGTGCTGGTTCAGCCACAGACTGAAAGCATCTTTCACCACCCCGGAGACGAAGGCAGCGGCTTCCCTTGAAGACAGCCTCTCCTTGGTCTGGCCGGAAAACTGGGGCTCCTGCATCTTGAACGACAGCACATAGGCCACCCGTTCCCAGATATCCTCGGGCGACAACTTTACCCCCCGGGGCAGCAGGTTTCTGAATTCACAAAACTCCCGCATGGCTTCCAGCAGGCCGGTGCGCAAACCATTGACGTGGGTACCACCCTGGGCAGTGGGAATCAGGTTGACATAACTTTCCAGCACCGCATCACCGCCCTCCGGCAGCCACTGGATAGCCCAATCCACGGCTTCCTTGTTGCCGGAGAAACTGCCGGTGAAGGGTTCCAGCGGCACCGCTTCAATATCAGCCAGGGCCGTTCGCAGATAATCCCGAAGACCGTCCTCGTAGAACCACTCGTCTTTCTCGCCGGTCTTCTCCTGCAGGAAGGTCACCGTCAGTCCCGGGCAAAGAACCGCCTTGGCACGAAGGTTGTGGCGCAAGCGGCTGACCGAAAAATTGGGACTGTCAAAATACTTGGGGTCGGGCGTGAACTTCAGGCGGGTACCGGTGTTGCGCTTGCCTACGGTATCAACCACTTCCAGCTCGGAGGCTTTGTCACCGTTGGCGAACGTCATCCGATGCACCTGACCATCCCGCTTGATGGTCACTTCCAGATGCGTGGACAGGGCATTGACCACGGAAACACCCACACCGTGCAGACCACCGGAGAAGTTGTAGTTGCCCTGGGAGAATTTACCACCGGCGTGCAACCGGGAAAGGATAAGCTCCACCCCGGGCAGTCCTTCTTCCTTGTGCAGATCGACCGGCATGCCTCGGCCGTCGTCCTCCACACTCAGGGAATTGTCGCTGTGCAGCACCACATCAATCCGCCGGGCGTGGCCGGCGAGGGCCTCGTCAACGCTGTTATCAATGACTTCCTGGGCCAGGTGGTTGGGCCGCGACGTGTCGGTATACATCCCCGGGCGCTTGCGCACCGGATCAAGACCGCTCAGGACTTCAATGGCATCGGCGTTGTACTGTTGCTCGCTCATAGGAATGGCATGGCTCCGCAAATGATCGTTGCGCCATAGCTTAGGGATTCAGGCTGAAAGATCAACGGTTGTTTTGTGGCGGCGCCAAGTGGTTTCAGTTTTCCAGCGTCCGAACCAGTGGCTGCTCTGTCAGGCCCTGCACACGAATCTGCTGCCAGCCCCGAGACTCAACCGCAAGTACCGCACAGGGCGAGGTGATCACCTGGGCCACCATCATGTCCGGCGCCGGTTCATTCACCCGCATGTCGAGCACCAGACTCTCACCTTGCGCCAGCGCAGACTGGAGCCCGACGCTGTAACCGGCGGTTGGTTTCTGGCCGAGCGTGACCATCACCAGTGCCTCCCGGCTCAGATCAACCTTGCGCACCACATCCGTGGCCATATTCTGGCCACTCACATCCAGGAGTGCTTCGCGATCGGCCTCCGAACGCACAAACGCCACCCCCGGCCCCGTCAGGCCGCAATACGCAGACTGGGTAATCTGCCGCACCATGACGCCCTCACCCTCGCCGGGACCGCCCGTGGCGCTGCACGCCGCCAGAAGCAGCATCGCAGCGGAGGTGATAAATGATCGAACCAGAGTCCTTTTCATTGAACTGCTTTTGCTCCATCGTTGGTCGAGGGCGCCTGGTCAGGCTCCAGTAATCTGTAACCTTTAAACCCGGGCCTGGGAAGGATATCAGGGTTGGAGGTAGAAATGGTTGGACGCGAGAAACTGGTGGTCATGCGGATATCAGACAGGCTTTGGCCGTCTTCTATGGTGATCACTTCTCGCAAGCCTGAAACAGGATACTCCGCACAGGCTTCACCCGCCTGACAAATCAATCCATCTCCATCTAGATCTGTTCCAGCAACCAGAAAGTACTCACCAGGGGTAACTTCAGAAAGCCGTCTCGGTTCTTCTCCATCGTCCGGCTCAAACCTGAAGCGATACTGACCGTTCTCGACATCTGCAACGACCTGAGACTGCGCAAGATAAAAGCCGCCATCAGTCGGCTCTTTGCTTACAAGCAAGACGAAATGTCGCCCGGCATCTCGAGCACGCTCATCGCTGAGCAGCTGCCCGATGACGGGGATGCTCAATGTGTTCGGGGATAGATCGACCTCGTATGCAATATCAACGACCCCTCTGGCTGGCTCATCGGGGTCCAGGAGATCTGGTTTGAGTGTCAGCATTAATTCCAGATCACCACTTTCTGCACTCCCGGATAGTTCAGCGCCCAGCCATTCCGGCTGACTCGCGACCATTTCGGCGGAAACCGAGGCGTCTCCGAATTTCTGAATCTCAACCAACTGTGTTGATATACCTTCATTGCTAAGGCTAACCACGGCGGGTGAAGCAGAAAGGACAGTGACAGGTTCACCGTCGATAGCCTTGGCCACAGCTTTGCCTGCATCGATAATCCCCCACCCTAGGCGATCAGTTCTGCCATCCTGAGGCTGTGTTAGCAGTCCCGATTCTAACCACCCCCTAACGGTTACTGTGTTCAAGTTCGGCATTTCCGACTTCATCAAGGCCAAAACACCAGCTACATGCGGCGATGCCATGGAGGTGCCCTGCAGCCCACGATAACCTGGCACAGAAACACTTCCACGACGCTCTCCGCTGGTCGACCAGACCACGTCGGCCAGGCCATCAAGATTGCCATCCCGGCTCGCATCGCCCCCAGGAGCCGCAAGGTCAATCCAGCTACCGAAATTGGAATAAGAGGCGGGGCGGCCTCCAGCGTCAACGGCACTGACTGAAAGCACATGACTGGATGCCGCCGGATACGACGGTACTGACGTAGCCGAATTTCCGGCGGCTGCCACAAATAGCAGACCTTCACCCACTCCATATCGCAGCGCGCTTTCCAGCGCTTTAATCTGGGGCAGCCCACCCAGACTCATATTAACGACCTGAGCTTTTGGCGATCCACCGCTGGTTTCACCTGTTACCCAGCGAATCCCGGCTATGAGCTGATCCGACGTACCAACGCCACCCTCACCAAGCACACGCACCGGAACAATCTTGCTTTCAAAAGCAATTCCGCCAATCCCCTCATTGTTGAGGGCGGCCCCGATAGTGCCTGCTACGTGGGTGCCATGATAAACATCTCCGCCAACGCTACTTCCGGGATCAACCGGCTCACCACCATCGATAAAATCTCGACCTTCCGGGGCGACATTCTGCTGAAGATCCGGATGCCAATGACCTTCACTGTCTTGCAGAAGGCCGCTATCCAACACAGCAACGTGAACGGGCGTCAAGCCAGCGTTACCGATCTGCCAGGCGATCGGCGCATTAACGAGGTCGTAGTGCCAGTTCAGGGAATAATCTGGTTCATCAATCGGCGTAGCCAGGGTGCGAAAGAAATAATTAGGAACCACCGACTTGTATTCCGGCCGCTTTCTCAGCTCTCTGATCCATTCAAGCGTGATCTGTTGGCCAGCAATCCCACTATTTGCCGCTGATGAAGTCGCCACTACAGGCATTGATACCAGCCAGTCCGCACCGCCCAAATGCCGCCCTGAGACTCCAGCATTTACGGCGAAACTACTGGTCTTTCCCTCCGCCATGGAGACCAACGCCTCGCCCTGAACAAAGTCATAGTCAGGCCAATCAAAATTCAGTTGTGTTGCGGTTCCGACGGAGTTCTTGGATATAACGTAACGGGCAGGCCCACTACCGAGAGTACGCACTGTCAGGCTGTATTCCCCTTCCGCTTCATCCCCCAACTCGACAACAACACGAGACCCGGCACTTCCAGTCTTCGCGCTATCGACTATTCTTCCGTTATCCGTCAGTTCAATCCTTAGTGCCGGATTACCTGCCCGACTACCAAAAGCCTCGAGTACAATCGACTGGCCTTTTGCCATAGGTACGTTGTAGAGGTCCTCAGCATCGCTCTCGTAGCTAAAAATAACGCCTTGATCCGTGAGCGTCGGATAGCTCCCACCACTGCCCGCCAGGTAACCGGCCAGCACAAAGTTGTCCGGCAGTCCCAGTGAAACGGTCGCAGGTCTCGCCCCATCCAGCCCCAACTGGTCCATCGTGTCCTGATCAACCCGGCTGTTGGCTTCAATACTGATAACCCCGGAAAGCGGACTGGGCGGCGCTATCGGTGCAACGGCATCGGAACCGCCCGAACCACCGCCACAACCGGTGAGCAATGCCATCCCTGGCACCAGAACAAAAGCAAGAATCGACAATCTCACGGCGTCTCTCTTATTCTTTGTTGAAACTGTTCACAGAGTATACGGCCAGACATCCCTGATCGACCGGTGTCAGACCTTCAAGGGCCCAATGAAAAAACCCGCGGGCCTTGGCATCGCGGGTTCTTTCATAGTACTTCGCTTCTCCTGGCCTTACAAAGCGTAGAAAAGCATGGGCACAAAGGCCACCAGCAGAAGCGTGGGAATCATCACAACCAGCGGCAGCAACAGTCTCTCATAGCGATGCCAGAAGGTGCCGGTACGTTCCGCTGCCAGCACTTCGGTTTCACCCACCACCTGCCGGGTCAGCAGGTGATTCAGGGCAACCGGCGGGCTGAGATAGCCAAGTTCAAATGCCACCAGGCAGACGATCCAGAAATGCAGTGGATCAATGCCAATCTGCAGGGCCGGTTGGGCAATAGTGGCGGAAACCAGTATGACGGCACCGAACGGATCCATCACCATCCCGATCACCGTCAGCATGACCACGATGACCAGCATGGCAATCCAGGGGCTGGTCAGATCCTCCGGGAACAGGGCATGAACAATATCAGAACGCTCAAGAATACCGCCCAGGCAGATAGAGAAACCAATCAGCGCCAGCAGTGCACCAATATGCACGGCAGAATCGCTGGCTGCCGCCGTGCTTCGGGAGAAAAACGCACTGGTACGGCTCTGGCCTTCATCACGGCTATTCCGGCCGGCGTCCAGGGCAACCAGCGCCAGCATAACCAGCGGCAAGATCAGGGGCGCACTGTACTCGTTGAACTTAAGCCCCAGGATCCCCCAGATGGCCAGGATCACTACCGCCGCCGTCAGTGCGTAGGGCAGCAGTGGGCGCAGCTCCATGACGGCCGCGCGGAATGCGCCTGGAGCCGGCCGTGGCTTCCAGTTGCCTTCGGTCTTGCACACCACAAAGGAGAACAGGGAGGCAGACATGATGAACACCCAGAAACCCCAGCCGTACATTTCGGTGGTGGTCACTTCTTTGTTGAGCGCGGCAACGACCACGATCAGCAGGCAGGGATTGAGCACCACCCCAAGGCTGCCCGACATGGCAGTGGTGGCCAGCGACAACTGACGCCCTGCCCCGGCCCGCCGCAGCTCATCATAGACAACTCCGCCCACGGCCAGAATGAAAATACCTGAGGCCCCGGTAAATGCGGTCGGGAAGGCAGTGGCAAAGATAATCACCGAAGCCAGCAAGGGTGCGGGCAGGTTGAAAGGCTTCACCAGATTCAGCAGCAGCTCCGGAACGCGAGTCTGTTTGAGCATCATGCCCACCAGCACGTACAGACCGATGTTGATGAACATGGACGAGAGGTTCGACATCATGCCGAAGTAGATCGCCAGCCCGGAGGAGTAGCCATCCACAAAGAAGAAGTAGCTCATGGCAATCAGGCCCATGGTGCAATAGAGCGGCACCACAAGACCGGACGACAACGCCAGGCTACCCGCCCTCATCCGCTCCGGCACATAGACGAAGCGGACGGCATTGATGATCATGAACAGCCCGAACACGCCAGCCCAGGCGTACTGCAGGACAATAGTGCCCTCAGACCCCGGAGACTGAGCCAGCCGACCCATGTAGGCATTCAGCGAGAGCACCATCAAACCATTTACTGTGAACTGTACGCCCTGGCTCAAACGCCACTCCGCCCGGTTGCGGGGCAGCCGCAAGGCAATATGGTCGGCATCCAGGGCCGCAATGGCCGCAGCCAGGGCAAACATGCCGATAAACAGGAATTTGGTCAGATCAATGTTGTCGAGCAGGAAGTCGGCCAGGCCCTGCTCCACCGCCTTGTAGACACCAAGCGCCCAGGTGGCGTGCTTCTGGTTCTCGGCAAACTGCAGGTGGCGCTGCTCACACAGCGCGAGGTTACTCTGCAGGGACTGCCGGATAGCCTGGGGATCCGGCGGTGAACTGAACAGGTCGTCCGGGTCTGGCTTGCAGGCCTGGACCCGGCGCTCCACCTCTTTATCAATATCCATGAACAGGTTACAGGTGGGCTCGGTTGCATCCGGATTAAGCAGGTAATAGTTCGGCCATACCTGCTCGCCAACCCACAGCAACCGGGAATGCAGCGAATTGCCCATACCCAGCAGCAGGGTGGCCAGAAGCAGCAGTAGCAGAATCACCCCATGCAACCTGTGCATGGGATACAACGTTCTTACGCCGGTTGCAGTCATTGCGCGCCAGTTCATGGTCAGGCTCTCCGTTTATTCCCGGTTTTCCGCGGTACACTCGGAGGCGCCGGGGTTGCTGGCGCACCGTATCTTGCTGAGCAGGCTCAGCATTTTCGGGTGATAAACGCTGGGGGCTCCGTCAACTCCATCGCGCATCTCCAGGCGGTTCTGGCGGAACATCTCCTGGTACCCAACGATGTCTTTCTCAGGAATCCGTATCCACTGCTCTTCCGGAATCCCGCTCTCCTGGCTCTCGATCAGATTCATCGCCTGCGGGTACATGCCCCAGGCCACTTCCCGGGCTTTCTGGGCGGTGTCATCTTCGATCACGCCGTCCCGGGCAATGATCTGAATGGTCAGCTGGGCCAGCGGGTAGTCGACAATGCCGCCCTTGTCACCGATCCCCTTGTACAGCTCCAGAGCCTGGTAGGCGAACGCTGGCGCATAGGCGGTATCAACCGACCCATTATTGAACTTACCGGCAAAGTTGGTGATATCCGAGGGAACCACCGTCGCCTTTACATAGTTCACCATGTGGATGGCGTCTTTCTGGTAGTCCAGGGTGGCAATGCGCTTTCCGGCCAGCTCGCCCGCTGTATCTATACTGCGATCGTTCACGAACAGATAGCCGGCACCCGCCGGTACGATGCCCAGCACCTCATAGTCACCGTCCTTCATAAGTGACGCAGCCTTCGGCTGTGCCAGGGTGGCCAGCAGCGTTTTCAGGTCGTCATAACTTGGCAGGGCACCGACCGCACTGATGCTTCCGGTGAAACGGTTGAATGGGCGAATACGGATGTCGGTCGCGGCGACGGCATCGCACTGGCCGGCGTTGAAGTCGCCAATGGCCACGCCCTCATCGGTGTAGGGCTTGAGCTGGAAATCTACCCCATGGGCTTTCATTTCCAGAGCGTAGTCCTTGACCATGTTGTATACGTCGCCGTTGGCGCCGATTACATCGAACACACACATGGAAACCGACTGGGCAGAGGCCAGCGGGGCGGCGATTGCAAGAGACAAGGCTGCAAGGGATTTGCGAAACATGACGACCTCCGGGTCATTCTTGTGTTTTTGATCTTTAAGTCATAGATAAATGAAAGGCCAGCCTCAGAGCAGGCCTTCCAGATCCATGGTTTCAACGTTCTCGGTATTGCGCTCCGGGCTCATCTTGCCGAAGAAGCTTCGTGGTGTGCGGTGACCGTAGTTGGCGCTCCAGTGCTTGTCCGACGCGAACTGGACAACCCCGCGGGCCACTTCGTCCACCAGCTGGTACTCCTCCCACACCTCAATGCGTTCTTCCGCCTCGGCGAATTCCGCAATAGCTTGGGACAGTACCTGCGGTCGGCCAAAGGTTTCGGCAGCAACCACCTGAACGGCATACGAGGCTCGAATACCGGACTCAACACCCAGCTCCGCACTGTTTTCCAGCACCTGCCAGGGGTCTGGCGACAGATCCGGGCGGGTGTCCGGCAACAACAGCCAGACCAGTGCGCGAACGGCATTGGGCAAACCGCCCCATTTTTCGTTATCCACACACTGGGCTGCACGCTCGGCCTGGGGCGCAATGTTGCGGGGAACACCGGCCAGGGCGCCGGAGTTGGAGTCGTTCACAATGGCCTGCATGCCGGTTAGCAGCCCGAGCAGGAACGTCAGTTCATCCTGATCGCTGAAAAGGAACGGGCATTCCATGGGTTCAGCAGCCGGGTCAAAATCGTAGGCGGCCATAGCACGCTTGAAGGCTTCGTAGCGACGTTCAGCGGTGCGCGCGTAGAGTCTTTTGGAGACTTCCCGGGCATCTTTGGCGGCGGGGACATCACCACGGTATTCCGCCCGCAGATAAGCCAGTTCAGCCTCCCAGGCCCGGTATTCCATGCAATTCGCCGCCAGCAGCATGAGCAGGGAACCGGTTGAATCCGGTGCATCCGTGACTCTCGAAAACGAGTAAACCAGCGGATCCGTGCCCTCACCCAGCGCACAGGCCATGCCCGGATCGGACATCTGCATAACGTAGGGAGTTGCCTCGGATTCCGAGTAATTGGACAGCACGATGCCGGTCGTGGTGTAGATAGGGTTGGCAGAACATCCGGCCAGCAGCAGTACCGAACTTCCCAGCATTGCCTGGCGTACACGAGCCGATAACCGGCGCGCTTGAGAGACCATTGAGGAGATCATAATTCGACCTGTCTGACATTGTTTTTGTATGTAAGGGAGTGCGAGAGATTTTTATCACATTTGATTCTCGTCAATCCGTGAACCAGCTCCGGATACCTCTGGCCAGAGCTCGAACGAGAGCAAGAATGCGAGGAATATTGTCAGACAGAAATGGCTTTATTGCCGAAACCGACATGCCGATCAGGCCAATGGCCCGGGATGAATCAAATAATTTTTTGTTTTATTGATTTATAACAAGGGGTTAAATATGTAGCGCATTTCGGAACAAGCGTGCCACTTTGTGACTTGTGCACATTAACATTGATCAAGACCCAGCATCGCCATCACCTGATCGGTCAGTCCATCGAGGGTCAGACCACCCCGTTCCGGGCGATACCAGGTGACCGTCCAGCTCAGGGCGCCGGTCAACATTCTTCGAGTAATGAAAGGGTCCGCTCCAAGCTGGTGTTCCTTCGACAGCTGTTGGAGCGTAGACAACCACAGGTCTTCATAGATATCCCGCAACTCCAGCACTTCAGCCTGGGAGCTTTCCGAAAGACTGCGCCACTCGTACACCAACACCGCCATGGCCTCTCCGGTCTGGCCGTTAATCGACTCCAGTTCTGCCCTGATCAGTGCCCGCAGTTTTTCTCTCGTTGAATCCGCCTGGTCGGCAGCGGCCTGCATCAAGGCGGTATTCAGCCGAATGGTCTCGACCATCACCGCCTTGAGAATTTCCTCCTTGGTGCGGAAATGGTGGAACAAGCTCCCTGACTGAATACCCACAGCCGCCGCCAGATCCCGCACCGTCGTGCGCTCGTAGCCTTTATCCCTGAACAGTCTTGCTGCTTCGTTTAACAGGCGCCCGCGGGCGCTGGCGGGATCAGATACAAGTTGCTCGGCAATGAGGGATTGCAGGATTGGGTTCTGGTTCACAAAGGCCATCCGGTTGTCTTGCTGGGACTTTTTATTCTACCCGAGATTTGCCCGTTTACAAACCAAGCGCTTGCTTGGTATTGTCGTTTCGATCGTTGGATAACCTCTCGCCAGTGCGGGTATCAGAACAAGGCCAAGAACATGTCAGACGCCAACAAAACCATCCGTATCGGTTGCTCCGCCGCTTTCTGGGGCGATACCGAAACCGCCGCTGCCCAACTGGTACGCCAGGGCAATATTGATTACCTGGTCGCCGATTACCTGGCCGAGATCACCATGTCGATCATGGCCGGCCAGAAGATGAAAGACCCGACTCAGGGCTACGCCCGGGATTTTGTGCAGACGGTGATGGCGCCTCTGCTCGGCGAGATAAAGGATAAAGGCATCCGGGTTCTGGCCAATGCCGGTGGAGTAAACCCTGTGGCCTGCCGGGATGCTCTGCAGGCCCTGTGTGAAAAGGCCGGCGTCGATCTGAAGATTGCGCTGGTGCTCGGCGATGATCTGTTGATGAAAAAGAAAAAGCTGGGCGATGCCGGCATTACTGAAATGACCACCGGACAGCCCTTCCCCGCCATGATGGTGAGCCTGAACGCCTATCTGGGTGCGCCCGGCCTGGTGGCGGCCCTGGAACAGGGTGCCGACATCATTATCACCGGCCGTGTCGCAGACAGTGCGCTGGTGCTGGCGCCGCTGGTGCATGAATTCGGCTGGCGCTGGAACGACTACGACAAACTGGCCCAGGGCAGCCTGGCCGGGCATTTGCTGGAATGCGGCGCCCAGTCTACCGGCGGTAATTTCACCGACTGGGAACAGGTGGCTGATGGCTACGCCAATATGGGCTTTCCCATCGCCGAGGTCAGCGCCTCTGGCGATTTTGTGCTGACCAAGCCCGAGGGTACCGGCGGCATGGTCAGCCGGGGCACTGTGGGCGAGCAGCTGGTGTATGAGATTGGCGACCCACGGGCTTACCTGCTGCCAGATGTAACCTGCGATTTCACTCAGGTGACACTGGAGGAAATCGGCAAGGACCAGGTCCGGGTGTCCGGTGCCAGGGGACTGCCGCCGACAGACAGCTACAAGGTGTCAGGCACCGGGCCAGATGGATTCAAGTGCACAGTGACGTTCCTGCTGGCCGGCCTTGATGCCCGCGCCAAAGCACAACGAGTGGCGCAGGCTATTCTGGCCAGGACGTCAGCGATGTTTGCCGATCGTGGCCTGCCGGATTATTCCGAAACCAGTATCGAATTGCTGGGCACCGAGACTACCTATGGCCCCCATGGCAAGGGCGACCAATGCCGGGAAGTGGTGGTGAAGATTGCCACCGCCCATCCGAAGAAAGAAGCCCTGGTGCTGTTTTCCAGGGAAATTGCCCAGGCCGCTACCGGTATGGCGCCTGGCATCACCGGTATTGTCGGCGGTCGGCCAACCGTGTGGCCGAAGATTCGTTTGTATTCCTGTCTGGTACCGAAATCGGAGGTGGCGGTTTCGGTGGATCTGGCTGGTGAGAAGTCTGAGGTGGAGGTAGCGACCGAAGGTGGTTTCAATCCGGGCGATCTCGCGGCTGAGCCGGAGTCCCGGATGGAGGTGGCAACGGATACCACAGTGCCGCTGATCAAGCTGGCTTGGGCGCGGTCCGGGGATAAGGGCGATCACAGTAATATCGGGGTGATTGCGCGGGATCCGGAGTATGTTCCTTACATTGAGGCGGCGTTAACGGAGCAGGCGGTGGCCGAGTGGATGGCTCATACGCTGAACCCGGAGTCCGGCAAGGTGACTCGCTGGTCTATGCCTGGGTTGCATGCGTTCAATTTCTTGCTGGAGCACAGTCTAGGTGGCGGCGGTGTGGCGTCGCTTCGGATTGATCCGCAGGGTAAGGCGTTTGCACAGCAGCTATTGGAGTTTCCTGTGCCGGTGCCTTCGAATCTGGTGCCTCAATGACTTTATTAACCCGATTCTGGGGCAAGAGCCCCGACAGGGCATTGCTTCCCTGAGCTTGGGTGCAAGCGCCCCACCGGGGTACAGCCTTCCGGGACACGCCGTAAATACGTCCGTGTAGGCTTGAGCGCAGCTTCCCTGCTGCGCACAGTCCCGGAAGGCTGTACCCCGGCGGAGCGCCCGAACGTTTTTCGTGGATTCTTTGGATTGGAATAGGGAATTTTGTATGAGTTATCAGTCTGTTCTTCGCCCGGGCTTGTTTGAAGGCCAGGTTTTTATTGTCACCGGTGGCGGTTCGGGGATTGGCCGCTGCACGGCCCATGAACTGGCGGCGCTCGGTGCTCGAGTTGCGCTGGTCGGGCGTAAGCAGGAGAAGGTGGATGCGGTTAAGGCCGAGATCGAGGAAGACGGTGGTATCGCGAGTGCCCATGCCTGTGACATTCGTGAGGAGGAGTCGGTCAAGGCCACGGTGAAGGCCATTATCGAGACCCACGGTGGGCTGAACGGGGTGGTGAACAACGCCGGCGGGCAGTTTGCGTCTCCGTTAACGGGCATTAACCAGAAGGGTTGGGAAACCGTGGTTCGGACGAATCTGACCGGGGGTTTCCTGATGGCCAGGGAGGCCTATACCCAGGCCTTGAGCAAGTCCGGCGGTGCGATTGTAAATATCGTGGCAGATATGTGGGGTGGCATGCCCGGCATGGGGCACTCTGGCGCAGCCCGGGCCGGGATGGTGAATTTTACCCAGACGGCGGCAGTTGAATGGGCGCCGTCCGGGGTTCGGGTGAATGCGGTGGCGCCGGGGTGGATTGCGTCCAGTGGGATGGATAACTACCCGGCCCATATGAAGTCGTGGATTCGCAGTCTGGCGGATGCGGTGCCGATCAAGCGGATGGGTACAGAATCAGAGGTGAGTTCGGCGATCTGTTTCCTGCTTAGCCCGGGCGCGGCGTTTATCAGTGGTGATTGTCTGCGGATTGACGGCGCGGCGTCCCAGGGTGGGCGTGTGTGGCCGATGCCGAAGGCGATGAATAACGAGCCCTATAACGGTTTTCATCGGGCGGTAACGCCGAAAGTATTGAGTGACGACTGAGGATTTCCCATGCAGGTACTGGAAACAACAATAAGCCCCCAGTCCGACGAGTTCCGGGCCAATGTCGAGGCCATGGAAGCGCACATCGCCACCTTCCGGGATGTAGAGCAGAAGGTGCTGGACCTGGCGGAATCGGCTCGGGAGAAGTTTACCAGGCGGGGCAAGCTGCTGCCGAGGGATCGCATCAACCGGTTGCTGGACCGCGGCAGTGAGTTTCTGGAGCTGTGCTCCCTGGCCGGTTACAAGATGCACGATGACAAAGACGGTTCCATGGCCGGTGGCGGGATTATTGCCGGCATTGGCCGGGTAGCGGGTGTTCGTTGTCTGGTGGTTGCCAGCAACAGCGCCATCAAGGGTGGCACCATTACCCCCGCCGGTCTGGACAAGACCCTGCGCCTGCAGCAGATCGCCATGGAGAACAAATTGCCGGTGGTGTCGCTGTCGGAATCCGGTGGTGCCAACCTCAACTATGCCACCGATATTTTCGTGCTGGGCGCCCGGGGCTTTGCCAACCAGGCCCGCATGTCCGCCGCAGGCATTCCGCAGGTGACGGTCGTTCACGGTAACGCCACCGCTGGTGGTGCCTATCAGCCGGGGCTGTCGGATTATGTGATTACTGTGCGTGAGCAGGCCAAGATGTTCCTGGCCGGCCCGCCGCTGCTGAAAGCCGCCACCGGCGAAGTCGCCACCGATGAAGAACTCGGCGGCGCAGAAATGCATGCCACCGTGGCCGGCACTGCTGAATATCTGGCCGAAGACGACGCCGATGGCATCCGCCAGGCAAGGGAAATCCTCGGTGCCCTGCCCTGGAACGAAAACCTGCCGCTGCGTCAGGAACCCCAATGGGATGAACCTCTCTATCCGGCAGAGGAGCTGCTGGGCGTGATTCCCTCCGATGCGAAAAAGCCTTACGACGTGCGAGAAATCCTCGCCCGGATCGCCGATGGCTCCCGATTCCTGGATTTCAAGAATGACTACGACAGCCAGACGGTGTGCGGCACCATCCGGATTCAAGGTCACAGCGTTGGCGTCATCGGCAACAATGGCCCAATCACGCCGGCCGGCTCCACCAAGGCGGCGCAGTTCATCCAGCTATGCGATCAGGCAGGCACCCCTATCCTGTTTTTGCATAACACCACCGGATTCATGGTCGGCACCCATTCCGAACAGAATGGCATCATCAAACACGGGTCCAAGATGATTCAGGCCGTGGCCAACTGCCGGGTACCAAAACTCGCCGTGGTGGTGGGCGGTTCCTACGGCGCCGGCAACTACGCCATGTGCGGCCGGGGGCTGGACCCAAGGTTCATCTTCGCCTGGCCCAACAGCCGCACCGCCGTCATGGGCCCCGCGCAGGCCGGGAAAGTCATGCGCATCGTGGCTGAAGGAAAACAACGCAAAAGTGGTATCGAGCCGGACGAAAAGACTCTGTCGTTCCTGGAACAGGCCACCGCCAAAAAGCTGGAAGACGGCTCCACCGCCCTTTACGGAACTGCCAGGCTCTGGGACGACGGCCTGATCGATCCTCGGGATACCCGCCGTGTTCTGGCCATGGTGCTTTCCGTTTGCCGTGAAGCCGAACAACGACCACTGCGACCCAACGTTTACGGCGTCGCCCGTTTCTGATTTCCACACTGATTTATCGGGAGAACAACAATGAAATTCACAGCCGAACACGAAGCCCTCAGAAAAACCGTCCGCGATTTCGTCGAAAAGGAAATCAATCCGCACTGCGATGAATGGGAGGAAGCCGGCGAGTTTCCCATTCACGACCTGTTCAAGAAACTCGGCAACCTGGGCCTGCTGGGCATTCAGAAGCCGGAGGAATACGGCGGCATGGGTCTGGATTACAGCTACAACCTCGTGGCTGCTGAAGAACTGGGCATGGCCAAGTGCGGCGGTGTTCCGCTGGCCGTGGGCGTGCAAACCGACATGTGTACCCCTGCGATTGCGCGCTTCGGTTCCGATGAACTGAAACGGGATTTCCTGGCCCCGGCTATTGCCGGCGATATGGTGGGCTGTATCGGTGTGAGTGAAGTGGGCGCAGGCTCCGATGTGGCCGGCCTGAAAACCACGGCTAAGAAAGACGGCGATGACTACGTCATCAACGGCTCCAAGATGTGGATCACCAACTCCCCGAAAGCGGATTTCATGTGTCTGCTGGCCAACACCAGCGACGACAAACCCCACAAGAATAAAACCCTGATGATCGTGCCCATGAACACACCGGGCATCACTTTCAGCCCGCATCTGAACAAGCTGGGCATGCGTTCGTCAGAAACCGCCCAGGTGTTTCTGGACGACGTGCGAATTCCCCAACGCAACCGCATCGGCGCAGAAGGCACCGGCTTTATGATGCAGATGCTGCAGTTCCAGGAGGAGCGCATGTGGGGGGCCGCCAACGTAATCAAGGCCCTGGAAAACTGTGTCACGCAGACCATTGAATACTGCCGCGAGCGCAAGACCTTTGGCCAGCCGCTGATCGACAACCAGTACATTCATTTCCGCCTGGCGGAGTTACAGACCGAAATCGAAGCGCTGCGCGCGCTGACTTATCAGGCCTGTGAGCTGCACGTTGAGGGCAAAGATGTCACCAAGCTGGCGTCGATGGCGAAACTGAAGGCCGGGCGTCTGGGTCGCGAAGTGACCGATGCTTGCCTGCAGTTCTGGGGCGGCAACGGTTACATGTGGGACAACCCCCTGTCTCGGGCTTACCGCGATGTGCGGTTGGTCTCCATCGGCGGCGGTGCCGACGAAATCATGCTGGGCATCATCTGCAAGCTGATGGGCACCTTGCCTGGAAAGAAACGCGACTGACGCTGTGCAAGGCCTTATGGGCAGGCAGGGCTTGGTGGAGGGCCATGAGGCGGGGATCCCTTTTCGGGACACGCCTACAAGCACATCCATGTGGGCTCGTTTCGGGCCGTCCATGGCCCTCAACGGTCCCGAAAAGGGATCCCCGCCTCATGGCCCCGAACATTTTACGTGGAGTCCTTTTATGGAACAGCAGCTACCACATTGCGAAACCCTGATTCTCGAAAAACAGGGCCCTACCCTGTTCATCACCATCAACCGCCCGGACGTCCGCAACGCTATGAGTCTGCAGATGGTCGCTGAACTGTCCACCATCTTCAGCGAGATCGAAAACGACACCAGCATCCGCGCCGCCGTCATCCGCGGCGCAGGTGGACACTTCTGCGCCGGCGGCGATATCAAAGACATGGCCGGCGCCCGGAGCCAGAAAGCCGGCGAAGGCCGCGACGACCCGTTCTACAAACTCAACCGCGCCTTCGGCCAGATGATCCAGCAAGTCAACGAATCCTCCAAAGTCGTTATTGCCATCACCGAAGGTGCCGTCATGGGCGGCGGCTTCGGCCTGGCCTGCGTCTCCGACCTGGCCATCGCCGGCCCGACTGCCAGATTCGGCATGCCGGAAACCAGCCTCGGCGTCATCCCGGCCCAGATCGCCCCGTTCGTTGTCGAACGTATCGGCCTGACCCAGGCCCGTCGATTGGCGCTGCTAGGTTTGAGAATTGATGCAACGGAAGCCTGCACACTCGGCATCGTTCACCAGGTTGCGGAATCCGAAGAGCAGCTAAGCGACATGCTGAACCAGGCTCTGGAACGGGTACGCCTGTGCGCCCCCGATGCCACGGCAGAAACCAAGGCCTTGCTGCACCGAGTCGGCCACGAAGCCATGGCCGGTTTACTCGATGACGCCGCTGAAAAATTCGCGGCCGCCATCCGGGGGCCGGAGGGTATGGAAGGCACTATGGCGTTCATGCAAAAGCGTGAGCCAAAGTGGGCAGGCAACGACAGCTAATCAACAACCACAAGCAGCAGACCGTTTACAAAGCATGTCTGCAGGCACTAACAAAGTCAGCGGGAGCGCCGCTGGCGGGGAGGGCCTCCGGAAAATCTCGGAGGCCATGGATGGCCGGAGCGAAGCGCACACGGATGTGCTCGTAGCGTTTTTCCGGAGGCCCTCCCCGCCAGTGGTGCGCACGAGCACCCAAATGCGCAGTCGCGCATCAAGGCAGGTGACATACAAATGCTAAAAAAACTACTCATCGCTAACCGAGGCGAAATCGCCGTCAGGGTCATCCGTACAGCCAAGGCGCTGGGCTACCGAACCGTTGCCGTCTACTCCGAAGCCGACGCCAACGCCCTGCACGTTGAACAAGCCGACGAAGCCGTCTGCATCGGCCCGGCACAGGTTGCCGCCTCCTACCTCAACGCCGACGCCATCCTCGATGCCGCAAGGAAAACCGGCGCCGACTGCATCCACCCGGGCTACGGCTTCCTCTCTGAAAACTCCGGCTTCGCCAAAGCCGTCAAACAGGCCGGCCTCACCTTTGTAGGCCCGCCCGAGAACGCCATCGAACTCATGGGCAGCAAACGCCGCTCGAAAATCGCCATGCAGGAAGCCGGCGTGCCCGTAGTCCCGGGCTACGAAGGCAACAACGCTAGTGATGATGAACTCATCGCCGCCGCTCAGGACATCGGCTACCCCCTCATGCTCAAAGCCTCCGCAGGTGGCGGTGGCCGAGGCATGCGCCTGGTGGAAAGCGAAAGCGCGCTGGCCGACAACATTAAAAGGGCCCGCTCAGAAGCCAAACAAGCCTTTGGTGACGACGAGCTGATCATCGAAAAAGCGGTCATCGAACCCCGGCACGTAGAAATCCAGGTTTTTGCAGACCGCCATGGCAACGCCGTTTACCTGGGCGAGCGGGACTGCTCCGTCCAGCGCCGGCACCAGAAAGTGGTCGAGGAAGCGCCCTCACCTTTTGTTACCCCGGAACTGCGTAAGGCCATGGGCGAAGCTGCTGTCAAAGCAGCCCTGGCCTGCGGTTACGAGGGCGCCGGTACCGTGGAATTTCTGGTCGACAAAGACCGCAGTTTCTACTTCCTGGAAATGAACACGCGCCTGCAGGTAGAGCATCCGGTCACCGAACTGATTACCGGCCAGGATCTGGTGGCCTGGCAGTTGATGGTCTCTGAAGGCCGCCCACTACCTCTGGCCCAGGATGACATCCAACTCAATGGCCACGCCATCGAAGTACGACTTTACGCCGAAGACCCGGCCAGCGGTTTCACCCCGCAAACCGGCACCCTGCACCAGTTCACTCCGGCCGAAGGCGAAGGACTGCGGTTTGATACCGGCGTGCGCTCCGGTGACGTGGTCAGCCCCCACTACGATCCCATGCTTGCGAAAGTCATCGCCTGGGGCCAGAACCGGGACGAAGCCCGTCGCCGCCTGATCCGGGCGCTGGAAGACACCACAGTCTTTGGTGTGACCACCAACCGCCATTTCCTCAGCCGCATCATCGCCGATGACACCTTTGGTGCCGGTGAAGCCACCACGGCCTTCCTGCAGCAGGCCTTCAAGGATGATCCGTCACTGGCGCCCCAGCCGCTCACCATCCGCGAGCTGGCCCTGAGCGCCTGCGCATTGAGCCTCGGCCAATCCGCCCAGAAAGGCTGGAGTAACGCCTCCGCCACCGTCATGCCGATGAAGCTTGAGGCCCGGGACGAAACCGTGGAACTGCTGGTTCGGCACAGTGGCCACAAACTGCTGGTGGCCCACGGCGAAGAACACTATGAATTGCAACTGCAAAGCCAGGAACCAGGCCTGCTGTGCATTATCGACAACGGGGTTCGTCAGCGGTGCCAATACTACCGGAGCGGAGATTCCCTATATTTGCAGGCGTTCGGCCGTTCCTGGTGCGTTCGGGATATTACGCACCAACCCGCCCAAGGTGCCCTGGGCACCGGCAGCGGCAAGGTCCAGGCCACTATGGACGGTGCCATTATTGATGTACTGGTGGCAGAGGGAGATCAGGTGGAACAGGGCCAGACCCTGGTGATTCTGGAAGCCATGAAAATGGAGCATCCGGTTAAGGCGGATCGCAGGGGCACCGTTGGCCAGTTGCTCGCCCGCAAAGGAGACCAGGTCAAGCGTGGCCAACTTCTGGCAGACGTGCAGTCCACTGAGGAGGCAGCATCATGAGCCGGCTACAGCAGCGCACAGTGTTTATAACCGGCGGCAGCCGGGGAATCGGCCGGGCCATTGCCCTGGCCTGTGCCCGGGAAGGCGCCAACGTGGTCACTGCAGCAAAAACCGATACCCCGCATCCGAAACTACCCGGCACCATCCACACGGTCGCTGAGGAAATTCGCAACGCCGGAAGCCAGGCGCTACCGCTGGTACTGGACGTGCGGGATGAACGACAGGTCCGCCAGCGAATAGACGAAGCCGCCGGTTATTTTGGCGGTATCGATGCCCTGGTGAACAACGCCGGGGCGATACGCCTGACCGGTGTCGAAAACCTGAAAGTGAGCCGATACGACCTGATGCATCAGGTCAACGCCCGGGCCGTATTCACCTGCAGTCAGGCGGCCCTGCCCTGGCTGAAGGAATCCGGTGGCCACATTCTCAGCCTGTCGCCGCCGCTGAACCTGAATACCCGGTGGTTTTCCCAGTACGGGCCATACACCACCACAAAATACGGAATGACCATGCTCAGCATGGGCATGGCCGAGGAGTTCCGACGCTATGGCATTGCCGTGAACTGCCTGTGGCCAAAGACTCTGATTGCCACTGCCGCCATAGAACACGAAGTGGGCGGACCTCAATTGATGGCGCAGGGACGAAAGCCGGAAATCATGGCCGATGCTGCGGTCAGCATACTGTCCCGCAGTGCGGACGAACTGACCGGGCAAGCGCTGATTGACGAGGATGTACTTCGTCAGGATGGCGTGAAGGACTTCGAACACTACCGGTATGCCGCAGGCGACAAGCCACTGCTGCCGGATCTGTTCCTGGATTAGCCGCGGAGCAATGGGTTGGTCCGCGGTTCAAAACCTACAAAGACAATGACGACTGAAACGGACGCACCATGAGCCAAGACATCGTAACCGCACGCGACATCATGCGCAGCCTGCCCACGGTTCTGAAAAAATTTCCCTTCGTGGCAAAAGGGCTTTACTACTACCGGGTAAAGGACGACAAAAAAGAGCTGACCCTTGGCAAGCTGGTAGAGCGCAACGCTGACAAACACCCCACGCGCCCTGCCATTCTCTTCGATGATCGCAGCATTACCTGGGCAGAACTGGATGCCTGGAGCAATCGAATTGCCCATTACCTGAAAGATCAGGGGCTGGTAAAGGGCGATGCCATTGCGGTACTGCTGGAAAACCGACCGGAACTACTGGCGACCGTGGTTGGCGCAGCCAAGGTCGGCGTGGCCTGCGCCATGCTGAACACCTCCCAGAAAGGCAAAGTGCTGGCCCACAGTATCAACCTGATCGAGCCACGACTGCTGGTGGTTGGTAGCGAACTGATCGGCAATGCCGAGTCGGTTCGTGGAGAGGTTCAGCTCCGGCACACACATCCCCTGCTCTACCTGCACGACGGCAACACTCTGAACACCTTTGGTGACGCGCCGGAGGGCTACGTCAACCTGGCCCTGGAAGTCAGCCGCCGGCCCTCAACCCGACCGGTCCTGAGCAACCCGGTAACCATGGGCGATACCGCCGTGTATCTTTACACCTCAGGCACCACCGGCCTGCCCAAGGCGGCGCCCGGTTCACATCGCAAATTTATCAAAGCCTACGGCGGCTTTGGCATGCTCTCCCTGGCCATGGAACCGGAAGACGTCCTGTACTGTACGCTGCCGCTGTATCATGGCACCGCCCTGCTGGTGTGCTGGGGATCGGTCCTCGCCGGTGGCTCTGCCATCGCCCTGCGCCGAAAATTCTCCGCCAGCGCCTTCTGGGACGACGTCCGACGCTACAACGCCACCACCTTCGGCTACGTGGGCGAACTGTGCCGCTACCTGCTGAATCAACCTCCCGGCAGCCAGGACCGCAACCACGGCCTGACCAAAATGATCGGCAACGGCCTGCGCCCCTCCATCTGGAAAGAATTCAAGGAACGTTTTGGCATCGACAAGGTGGCTGAACTGTATGCCTCATCAGAAGGCAATATCGGCTTCAGCAACTTTTTCAACATGGACAACACCGTGGGCTTCTCCACCGCGCCCTACAAGCTGGTCAAGTACCACGAAGGCACCCGGGACCCGATCCGCAACGACAAGGGCCGTCTGGAGGAAGTGGAAAAAGGCCAGCCTGGTCTGCTAATAGGTGAGATCAACAAGAAGTGGGCGTTCGAGGGCTACACCCAGAAGGAAGCCACTGAGAAATCCATCCTGCGCGATGGCTTCAAGAAAGGCGATGCCTGGTTCAACACCGGTGATGTATTAAAAGAAATCGGCTGTCGTCACCTGCAATTTGTCGATCGCATGGGCGACACCTTCCGCTGGAAAGGGGAGAACGTATCGACGACGGAGGTGGAAAATATCATTGATGGCTCCGGCATGGTGGAAGAAGCCATTGTGTACGGTGTCGAGATTCCCAAAACCAACGGCAAGGCGGGCATGGTAACGCTGGTGCCTCAGTCCAATGGTTCGGCGTTCGATATCAACAAGCTGTTTGACTATCTGCAGGAGAATCTGCCGGCCTATGCGGTGCCGGTGTTTGTGCGGGTGACCAATGCCATCGAGAAGACGGGGACGTTCAAGTACCGGAAGGTGGATATCCAGAAGCTCGGCTATTCTCTGGAGCGGTCGGAAGACGATGTGTACGCCTGGCTGCCCGGTTCGTCCGGTTATACGTTGCTGACTCCGGAGTTGGTCTCGGATATTGATTCGGGGGGTGTTCGGTTTTGATCCTGACTTTTGGAGAGGGGCCTCGGAACCTAGCCTGCAACGCTTGGTGACAGTGAGTACGGGGTGCCCCTCCCAAAAACCGCTACAAGCACATCCATGTGCGCTTCTCTCCGGCCATCCATGGCCTCCGACATTTTTGGGAGGGGCACCCCGCACTCACTTCCGAGCCAAGGAGTGATAGTCAGTTTACTGAAAAACCTAGCTTTTCTCCCGGACTATTACTGTGAAGCTGACCGGCCGTGATGGGGAACGCTTCCAAAAAATTTTGAGGGCCACGGATGGCCCGAAATAAGCGCACATGGATGTGCTTGTAGCGGTTTTTTGGAAGCGTTCCCCAGCGCGGCCCACACCGAAACCTAAAGGCTAGGAGGGAGGCTACCCCTCAGGCTCCAAGAACTATTCTTCAACCCGCAAAACGATCTTGCCAGTGGCCCGACGCCCCGTGAGTGCCCCAAGCGCCGCCGCATATTCCTCGAACGGGAAAACCTCACTAACCTTGGGATCGATCTTGCCGTCGGCATACATCTGCAACAGCTCCATCATGTTCTGGGCACTGGTCTGCGGCTCACGCTGGGTGAAGCTGCCCCAGAACACGCCTACGACGGAACAGCCCTTGAGCAGCGTCAGGTTCGCGGGAATCTTGGGGATATCCCCTGCGGCAAAGCCGATCACCAGATGGCGGCCGTTCCAGCCCATGGTGCGCAGGGCCTGTTCGGTGAAATCTCCGCCGACCGGGTCATAAATGACATCCACACCTTTGCCCTTCGTCAGTTTCTTCACCGCATCTTTCAGCGATTCCTCGGTGTAGTTCACCAGTTCATCAGCGCCGGCTTCTTTCGCCACCGCGAGTTTTTCAGCAGAGCTGGCCGCCGCGATCACTTTCGCTCCCATGGCCTTGCCCAGCTCCACGGCCGCCAGGCCGACGCCGCCGCTGGCGCCGAGTACCAGCAAGGTTTCGCCGGGCTGCAGGTTGCCACGCTGCTTGAGCGCGTAATAGGAGGTGCCGTAAACCATCATGAAAGCCGCGGCTTTCTCATCGGACATAGAATCCGGAATTGGCAACAGGTTGGATTCGGGAGCAACCACTTCTTCGGCGAACGCACCCCAGCCGGTCAGAGCGGCTACCCGGTCTCCGGGTTTGAAGCGTCTGACTTTTTCGCCCACTTCAAGCACTTCACCGGACAATTCGCCACCGGGGGAAAACGGCATGGGCGGCTGGAACTGGTATTTGCCCTGAATGATCAGGGTGTCCGGGAAGTTAAGGCCTGCAGCCTTGACCCGGATTTTTACGCCGCTGCCTTTCACATCCGGACTGGCAATGTCTTCGATGACCAGATTCTCTGCCGGGCCATATTCTTTGCACTGAATGGCTTTCATGGTTGCTCCTGGGCTGTCTCTCTTACCCTGATGGCGTCAGGGCGGGTCTGATTTGATGTTGTAATTGATCCGGATCAAGCTAAACCCACAGAGCCCGTGAAGCAAATCAAGGCTGCTTATTCATGGCAATAAGCCCGGCTAATAAGCCGGCGGATTCAGAACAGTACAGCGCCCGCTACCACGGCGACGATGATCATCACGCCAGCGGCCAGAAGCCCATACCTGACACCGGGAGACAGGGTGTGTGAATGTGGAACCCGGGATGGGCTGTCTTCGTCGTGATTGACCAGTTTCTGGTCTTCGCTGGAGCGCCGTATCAGGTCAATCATTTCCTCACACTGGTGGCTGGAGAACGCCGCCGGGTTGAAGTCCGGTAACTGGTGCTTGTCCAGAAAGGCCTGCACGTCGGATGACAGGGGTACATACTTCATCGACCAGTTGGAGAACGTCGGGAAGTCCAGCGGCTCTTCAATCAGCATGCGGATATTGCGGTGGCGAGAGTCCTGGCGGATACGCTCGAAAGTTTCCCGGACATATTCTTCCTCGCCTTCAAGGTACTGGAAAAACCGGTTATCGCCATAGTACAAACCACCAACCAGCCCCGCACGGCCGTTGTTTCTTCGGGACACCATGAGAATTCTGGCCACATGGGGCTCGACACCCTTTTCCAGGGGTTGCGCTTCAAACGTTGCTTCGCTGGCGTAGGCGAGTCGCATCAGGGCCATATTGCAGTACTCCGGATCAATCAAACGGGAAACAAGGCAGTGATACGCGTAACTGTCGCGCAACAGATCACATTGGCCGAATCGGCCATCAACGCCTGAAGATGAATCCCGGGACGAATTCCGCTATTCTTCCAGCCTTTCACCCACGCCCCGGACCGAATTTCGTCAGATCAGAGCTGCCCCATGTTTGACATCATCTATACTCTTGAAATGATTGGCGTTGTGGCGTTTGCCATTTCCGGCATGATCGTCGCCCGGTCCAAAAACATGGATCCGGTGGGTGTTTTTGCCATCGGTTTTATTACCGCTCTGGGTGGCGGCACATTGCGGGATCTGATCATGGACAATCACCCGCTGTACTGGATCAAGCACCAGGAGCAGCCGATCATGATCCTGGCCATGGCAATCGTGTTCAGCTACTGGAGCCGGGCCCATTCCCTGAAAGAATCGAGAATCGTGTTCCCGGACGCCATCGGCCTTGGCATTTTTTCCATTCTCGGTGCGCAACTGGCTCTTGATCTGGGCCATTCCTGGTTTATCGCGTCCATGCTGGGTGTCATGACCGGCTGCTTTGGTGGTGCCCTGCGCGACACCCTGTGTAACGAAGTTCCCTTTATTTTCCGCAAGGATCAGATCTACGCCTCTATCGCCTTCGCCGGTTGCTGGCTGTACTTTGTGTGCCAGTGGTTGCTGGAGAGCGAATCCATGGCGCTGACTATTGGCCTGCTGTTTATCGTGATTGTTCGCATGCTCGCGGTGCGCTTTGATATCCGCCTGCAACGAGACCAGATGCTGAACTGAACTCTGAATCATCCCTTGGCGTGAGGCGCCTGAGCCGGTAACATTGCCGTTTTTTCACCCAATTCACGTTTTCCGCACGCAAACTGACTTTCAAACTCCCTAATCCAGGCATTCTAGAGGCAGACCCGAGTCATGCTTGAACGACTGTTCCAACTCCAGGCCCACGGCACCACTGTCCGTAAAGAAGTGGTAGCTGGCATTACCACCTTCCTGACCATGGCCTACATCATCGTGGTCAACCCCAGCATCCTGTCGTCCACCGGCATGGATTTCGGAGCCGTTTTCGTGGCCACCTGTCTGGCCGCAACCATCGGTACGCTGATTATGGGCCTCTGGGCAAACTATCCAATTGCCCTGGCCCCCGGCATGGGCCTGAACGCCTTTTTCTCGTTCACGGTCGTCGGCAGTATGGGATACAGCTGGGAAGTGGCGCTGGGCGCTGTCTTTCTCTCCGGGTTTATTTTCTTCATTCTGAGTGTGGTCAAGATCCGGGAATGGATCATCAACAGCATTCCGATGTCCTTACGCTTTGGCATTTCCGCCGGCATCGGATTCTTTCTTGCTCTGATCGCACTGAAAAACGCCGGCATCGTGGTAGATAACCCTGCGACCCTTGTGGGTCTGGGCGACATTAAAGTGGCTGAGAGCCTGCTGTTCTTCGCAGGATTCGTACTGATCTGTGCACTTTCATTCCGCAGAATCACCGGCGCCGTAATGATCGGCATCCTTGCTGTTACCGTGGCCGCCATGATGCTTGGCATGGTGGAATACAAAGGTTTTGTGTCTGCCCCACCCAGCCTTGCCCCCACCTTTATGCAACTTGATCTGGCCGGCGCACTGAATGTTGGCATGATCAGCATTATCTTTGCCTTTCTGTTCGTGGATCTTTTCGATACCTCCGGCACCCTGATCGGAGCAGCCCAGCGTGGTGGATTGCTGGATAAAGATGGCAAGCTGCCCCGTCTCGGACGAGCTCTGATGTCGGATTCCGTCGCAACCATGTCAGGCGCAGCCCTGGGCACCTCAACCACCACCAGCTATATCGAATCAACCGCTGGCATTTCCGCCGGTGGTCGCACAGGACTGACGGCTGTTGTCGTGGCCCTGCTCTTCCTCGCCTGTTTGCTGCTGTCACCGATCGCGAGCATCATCCCTGCCTATGCGACCGCACCGGCCCTGTTCTACGTCGCCGTGCTGATGGCAAGCGGCCTCAAACTGATCGATTGGGATGACATCACCGACGCCGCACCAGCGATCGTCACGGCACTGACCATGCCGCTGACCTTCTCTATTGCAAACGGCATTGCCCTGGGTTTCATCACCTACGCCGTGATCAAGGCGTTGTCTGGCCGTTGGTCCGATCTTAACGCCAGCGTCGTTACCATTGCCGTTGTATTTGTTCTGAAATTCATGTTCCTGGACGCCGCCTGAGCGGCGCCCAGAGTAATCACCGGATCCGCCCATGGACTATTTTTCCGAGAGCATCAAGAAAGCCATCCGCACTGTGCCGGACTGGCCCAAACCCGGCGTCTCCTTCCGGGACATCACCACGGTCCTTCAGGACAAAACGGCATTTCGTAAACTGATTGATGCCTTTGTTCATCGCTACCATGGCCAGCACATTGATGCGGTTGCCGCCGTCGATGCCCGAGGCTTCATTATTGGCTCGGCGCTGGCCTACGAGCTGAATGCCTCTCTGGTACTCGTGCGCAAGAAGGGCAAACTGCCCTTCGACACCCTGGTGGAAGACTACGAACTGGAATACGGCACGGCTTCCGTCGAGCTACACGAAGACGCTTTCAAACCCGGCGACAAGGTCATCCTGGTGGACGATCTGATTGCCACTGGCGGTACCATGCTGGCCGCAACCCGGCTGATCCGTCGGATCGGAGCTGAAATCGTTGAAGTAGCCGCCATGATTGATCTGCCGGATCTGGGTGGCTCACGCAAGCTGCAGGAAGAAGGTCTGCAGGTTTATACTGTCTGCTCATTCGAAGGAGACTGAGCGGAGGCGCCACCATGGGCGATTATCAGCATCACTGGAAAGATGGAACACCGGTTCATCTTCCCCTTGGCAAAATCGTTTGTGTGGGGCGCAACTACGCCGAACACGCCCGGGAGCTGAACAACCCGGTACCGGAAGAGCCGCTGCTGTTTATCAAACCCTCCACCGCAGCGGTTCATATCACCCGCCCGCTGGTCTGTCCCAAAGGCCAGGGTGCGGTGCACTTTGAAACCGAACTGGCCGTACTTATCGGCCGCCCCCTGACCAATGCCTCCGCCAGCGAAGTGGAAAGAGCCATTCTCGGTTATGGCCTGGCCCTGGATCTTACCTTGCGGGACGTGCAAAGCAGCCTGAAAGAAAAGGGGCACCCCTGGGAGCGCGCAAAGGCCTTCGACGGCGCCTGCCCGCTTTCACCATTCGTTGCCGCCGACCAACTTGCCAAGGGCAACCTGAGCTTCACACTGGATATCGACGGCCAGCGCCAGCAGACCGGGGATACCGGCGACATGCTGAACCCGATCGTGCCCCTGATTGCTCATATGAGCACCCAGTTCACCCTGTTACCCGGCGATGTGGTGCTGACTGGCACGCCCAAAGGCGTTGGCCCGCTTGTCAGCGGCCAGACTCTGTCCCTGGAGCTGGAAGATGTGTTATTTGTGGAGACCACAGTGGTCTGAACGCAACACGGATACGGATATTCAGACGAGCTGCAAACTTCCCGTAGAACAGGCACTACCATGGCCAGGAAACCCGTTACTTCACGCACAGGGCGCTTCTTCAAACTCGCAGGCATGACCGCCACGGTGGCGGGCCAGTACGCCGGCCAGAGAGCGCGGCGCATGTTCCGCACCGAAAATGACGAAGGCGCCCAGAGCGAAAGCTACACCCGGATGGCCGGGCAAATTGCCGATACCCTGGGGGAGCTCAAGGGGGCGGTGATGAAGGTGGGGCAGATAGCCTCCCAGACCCAGGACTTCCTGCCCAAAGAATTCTCCGACGCGCTGGAAAAACTCCAGAAAGAAGCACCACCGATGCCATTCGAGGTGATTCTGGAACAGGTGGAAAGTGAGCTGGGCAAACCGGTCGGCGAGCTGTTTGAATACCTGCAGGAAACGCCGTACGCCTCCGCCTCCATCGGCCAGGTACACCGCGCCCGCCTGCACGACGGCACGGATGTGATCGTAAAGGTGCAATACCCTGGCGTGGATGAATCCTGCGACTCCGACCTCAAACAGCTACGACTGGCCCTGAAGCTCGGCGGCCTGCTGAAAATGCCCAAGGAGACAGTCGATCAGCTGTTCGGCGAAATCCGGGTGCGGTTGAAGGAAGAGCTGGATTACGAGAACGAGGCGCGAAACCTCAAGCTGTTCCACGAATTCCACAATGATCAGCCGTGGGTGATCATCCCGGAGGTGGTCGACAGCCATTCAACCCGTCGGGTCCTGACCCTGGGGCTGGTGGAGGGCGACCACGTCAGCAAGGTCACACCGGAACACTACTCCCAGGAAACCCTCAACCTGATTGGCCACCGGATTTTCACGATCATGGCCGATCAGCTGTTCCGGTTCCAATGCATTCACGGGGACCCTCACGCGGGCAATTTCGCCTACCGGCCGGATGGCACCATTATCATGTATGACTTCGGCTGCGTGAAGAAACTCAAACCGGAGATTGTAGAAGCCTACCGCAAAGCCTTGATCGCAGCGCTGGATGAGGACTACCAGGCCCTGGACCAGTACCTGATCGACCTGGGCGCTCGCGTGGACAGCCAACCGGCGGTCGATGAAGCCTATTACGCCATGTGGAGGGACATCCTGATCATCCCGTTCCTGAACGATGAGCCCTACGACTTCGCCGAGGCCGATATCCATAAACACGTGGCCGCAAAAACCAGCACGGTGTTCAAATACCTGGATTACTTCAAACCACCGGTCGAGAGTATTTTCATAGACCGGATGATTGCGGGGCATTACTGGATGCTAAAACGCTTAGGTGTCCAGGCAGCATTCAGAAGTGAACTGGAGAAATACCTCCGAGGCTAACGCCAGGTTCACAAATAACGCGAAACCCACTCCCGCACCCCTTCCGAGGCCCCTTTGCGAATCACCCGTGCCCGGGAGACGGACGCAGGTTCGCCGGGATCAATCACCGTGATGGGCACATCAATGTCCACCTCGTAGACCAGCCCTGCCGCCGGATATACCTGCAGCGACGTACCCACAATCAGCAACTGATCTGCGGTGCGCACCACCTCTGCCGCCGCATCCAGCATCGGCACTTCTTCGCCGAACCAGACGATGTGGGGCCGAAGCTGGGCACCGCGATCACAGGTATCCCCGGGATTGATGTCGTTGTAGCCGATGTCGTAAATGAGGTCCGGATAGGCGGAACTGCGGGCCTTGGTGAGTTCACCGTGCAGGTGCAGCACATTGCTCGAACCGCCGCGCTCATGCAGGTCGTCCACATTCTGGGTGACCACGGTCACCTGAAAACGGCTTTCCAGCTCCGCCAGCAAGCGGTGCGCAGGATTGGGCTGGACGGTTTGAAGTTGCCGCCTGCGCTCGTTATAGAACCTCAGCACCAGATCCCGGTTGCGCTCGAACGCCTCCGGCGTGGCCACATCGTACACACTGTGCTGCTCCCACAGCCCACCGTTGTCCCGGAAGGTGGAGAGGCCGCTTTCGGCGCTGATTCCAGCGCCAGTGAGTACGACAATGTGCTCTTGCATCAGTCGAAGATCTTACCCGGATTCATGATGTTATTGGGGTCGAATACCTGCTTGATACCGCGCAGGTAGGCAATTTCCGCCTCGCTGCGGGTGTACTGCAGGTAGGGTTTCTTGGTCATGCCCACACCGTGCTCAGCAGAGACACTGCCCTGATAACGCTCGACAATTTCAAATACCCACTTGTTCACCTGCTGGCATTTTTCGAAGAAATCTTCCTTCGCCATGTCCTCCGGTTTGAGGATGTTCAGGTGAAGGTTGCCGTCACCAATGTGGCCGAACCAGATGATCTCGAAGTCCGGGTAGTGTTCGGTAACCACGTTGTCGATTTCCTGGAGGAAGCCCGGCACCTTGGAAACCACCACCGAAATATCGTTCTTGTAGGGAATTCGCGGCGCGATGGATTCGGAAATCCGCTCACGCAGTTGCCAAAGGTTCTGTGCCTGGGTTTCACTCTGGCTGATGACGCCATCCAGCACCCAGCCTTCTTCCACACACTGCTCAAACAGTGCCATGGCATCGTCCATCACCTGATCAGAAACAGCCTCGAACTCCAGCAACGCATAATATGGCGCCTCGGTCTCGAACGGTGCCTGTACCTGGCCGTGGGCCAGCACATGCCCCATGGCCTGGTGAGAGAAAAACTCGTAGGCGGTCAGATCCAGTTTTTTCTGGAAAGCCTGCAAGACATCCATGGTGTTGGTGAGGTCATTCAGGCCCAGCACCAGCACGGTCAGGTCGTCCGGCTTGCGGGTAAGCTTCATGGTGGCTTCGGTAATGAAACCCAGGGTGCCCTCGGCACCGATGAACAGGTGGCGCAGATCGTAGCCGGTGTTGTTCTTGGCCAGATCCTTGTTCAGAACCAGCACATCACCTTTACCGGTCACCACTTTCAGTCCGGCAACCCAGTCCCGGCTCATGCCCCAGCGAATGACCTTGATGCCGCCGGCATTGGTGGACAGGTTGCCACCGAGCTGGCTCGACCCGGCGGAGGCAAAATCCACCGGATAGTACAGGCCGTTTTCTTCGGCAAAGGTCTGCAGTTGCTCGGTCACCACCCCGGCCTGGCAACGTACGGTGCGATCACTGGCGTTGAAATCCAGAATCTGGTTCATGTTGTCGAACGCTACCACCACTTCGCCATTGGCGGCCACGGCGCCGGCACTCAGGCCGGTACGTCCGCCCGAAGGTACCAGAGCCACCTGATTGTCATTGGCAAACTTCACCAGCGCCTGCACCTGCTCCGTGGTTTTCGGCAGGACAATGGCCAGCGGCTTGGGCGGGTAGATTTTGGTCCAGTCCTTGCCGTAGTTGTCCAGATCCGCAGGATCGGTGAGAACCTTGCCCGGGTTTTCGGAGGTGGCAACCAGCTCTTTAAGGGAAGCGATGATCTGTTCGGAACTCATGGATGTGTCAGTCTCTTCGAAGTTGGGCCAGGGCCTGTTCAGAGATCACTCACAAAGAATTGATTCAGGCAAACCGGCGCGCTGTGAAAATCTGCGTTTATGGTATCATACCGCCCCTGTTCTGTGAGCCAGGCCGACGATCCCTGGCTTCAGGTCATTTCACGTGACGAAAGGTTCGGAAGCAAGCCCATGTCAAATACGTCTCTCGAAAAGAGCAAAATCCGGATCCTGCTGCTGGAAGGCGTGCATCAATCTGCCATTGATACCCTGAATGCCGCGGGTTACACCAATATCGAGTATCTGACCCATTCATTGGGTGAGGAAGAGCTGATCGAGAAGATTGCCGATGCGCACTTCGTTGGTATCCGCTCTCGCACCCAGTTGACCGAGAAAGTATTTGAAGCCGCCAGGAAGCTGGTGGCTGTGGGCTGCTTCTGTATCGGCACCAACCAGGTTGACCTGCAGGCCGCGACCCGCCGTGGCGTGGCCGTGTTCAACGCGCCTTTCTCCAACACCCGTTCCGTGGCAGAACTGGTTCTGGCCCAGGCCATCCTGCTGCTGCGCGGCGTGCCGGAAAAAAACGCCAAAGCCCACCGTGGCGAGTGGCTGAAATCCGCCAAGAACAGCTACGAGATTCGTGGCAAGAAGCTGGGCATCATCGGTTACGGCAACATCGGCACCCAGTTCAGCGTGCTGGCCGAAAGCCTGGGTATGGATGTCTATTTCTACGACGTGGTTTCCAAGCTGCCGATCGGTAACGCCACGCAAGTGGGCACGCTGCAGGAACTGCTGAACATGTCCGATGTGGTTTCCCTGCACGTACCGGAAACTCCGGCGACCAAATACATGTTCAAGGCCGAGCAGTTTGCCCAGATGAAGCCGGGCAGCATTCTGATGAACGCTTCCCGCGGTACCGTGGTGGATATCGACGCCCTGGCCGATGCCCTGAGTTCCGGCAAACTGCTGGGTGCAGCAATCGACGTATTCCCGGTTGAGCCCAAGTCCAACGACGAAGAGTTTGTCTCTCCGCTGCGTGAGTTCGACAACTGCATCCTGACTCCGCACGTGGGTGGCTCAACCATTGAAGCCCAGGAAAACATCGGGCGCGAAGTGGCCGAGAAGCTGGCCATGTACAGCGACAACGGCACCTCCGTTTCTTCGGTGAACTTCCCGGAAGTGGCGCTGCCGTCGCACCCGAACCAGCACCGCCTGCTGCACATTCACGAGAACGTGCCGGGCGTAATGTCGGAAATCAACCAGGTGTTCTCCGAAAACGGCATCAACGTCTGTGGCCAGTACCTGCAAACCAAGGAAGATATTGGTTATGTGGTGGTCGATGTGGACAAGGCCTACGGTGAGCTGGCGCTGGAAAAACTCCGCCAGGTAAAAGGCACCATTCGCTGTCGCGTACTGTTCTGACAGACAGCTGCCTTCAAGAACCGGAGCATCCCCCTGGGAGCTCCGGTTTTTTTATGACATTTCGGGCCACAACGCCACATTTCAACAAAACTTCACGCTGCCGCCCTTGAGATTCGGCCATACGTAGCCATGCTGAAAAGTACCAGTCATTCAAACCGGGCCGGAACAGGCCCAGCATGGAGGTAATTATGTCCTTGAAGGAATCTCTGCAGAAGAAACTGGAAACCCAGACCGAGTACTGGAGCAAACAGATCGACAGCCTGCGTGCCGAAGCCGACGAAAAGATGGCCAAGGCAAAAGACGACGAAGCGGAAGCCGAAATTCAGAAAGAGTTTTCCGAGCGCATCCAGGCCGTTGAAGACCACATAGAAACCGCCCGAAGCAAACTAGGCGAACTCAAAGACTCTGGCGAAGACCAGCTCGACGATCTGAAGAAACGAATCGACGAATGGCTGCCGAGCAACACCAACTGATTGCTCCGGCCATAACGCAAAAAGCCCCGGCATAAACCGGGGCTTTTTCGTTGCGTACTGAGCTGGCTGTTACTGCATGGGCACCAGCGTAAGCTCAACGCGACGGTTCTGCTCACGACCCGCAGCCGTATCGTTGGAAGCAACCGGGTAGCGCTCGCCATAACCGGTGGCCCTGGTACGACGGGGCTCAATACCCTGATTCAGCAGGAAGTCACGGACAGAAGACGCGCGCCGCTCGCTCAGCAGCTGGTTATAGCTGTCGGAACCGGTGCTGTCGGTGTGGCCTTCAATCTGAATGATGGTCTTGTCGAACTCTTTCAGCACCAGCGATACCGATTCCAGCGTACCGGTAAAGCCGGAACGGATGGTGGACTGGTCAGTATCAAAGGTAATGTTACCCGGCATGATCAGATCGATCTGGTCACCATTACGGACAACGCGAACACCGGTACCTTCCAGCTTCTGGCGCAGCTGGGCTTCCTGGCGATCCATGTAATAGCCGATACCGCCACCCACGGCCGCGCCGCCAGCGGCACCAATCAGTGCACCTTTGCCACGATCACTGCTGCTGGAGGTTGCTGCGCCAATCGCAGCACCACCGATCGCGCCAATAATACTGCCCTTGGTGGCGTTCGAGGTTTTCTCTTCCCCGGTATACGGGTCATAGGTCATACAGCCACTCAGGCCAACAGTTGCTACCGCAAAGGCAAGAATTGTCTTTTTCACTGTTTTCTCCCGCTTCTGTAATGGTTCGCCCGGAGCTTTCGGCATCAACGCTGCCGTTTACTCCGAGAATGTATCGATAATGGTATTGAATACCGTCGCCTGCAAATCCTGCGCTTCGTTCACAAGATGATGACGACCGTCCGGTATTCTTCGTTCCTTCACTGAGGAAAATTTATTCCGGATAATCCTCAGATTGTGGTGCCAGTCTACCGTCAGATCCTTCTCACCTTGAACCACGGTGACCGGAAAATCCACCGGTCTCGCCGACTCAATGTGTGGCACCCACTGACGCAGCGCGGTCACCCAGTCGACATGAACCGCCCGAGCCTGCAGCGGATCGTGTTCCCGCAGGAACCGGAGGAAGCGGGTATCGCCACTGTTGGGCCCGAATACCCGTTTCCAGCGAGTCAGGAACGGTTTGACCAGACTGTGGAGAATCTTTGCCCCCAGCCAGCCCATAGGCCTTACCAGTGGCGCCAGCAACACCACTTTGCGGAACGCCGAGGACTCCCGGTTGTGGTGGTTCGACAGCAGGTAGTCAATCAATATTGCGCCACCCGTACTCTGCCCCACTGCGTACCAGGGCCCCCGAATCTTGTCCCTGACCTTCGCCATTACTTCCGACAGTACGGCCTGGTACTCCAGGAAACTGCCAATGGCGGCCGGCGTGCCACTCGACAATCCGTGCCCGGGCTGATCGTAGGCCAGAACATCGAAGCCAGCACCAAGACAGCGGTCAATCAACTGGGTATACAGCCCCACATGATCAAAATAACCATGCAGAATGAACACCGTGCCTTTCGGGCTGGCACTCTCCGGCAGCCGGAAGTAATGCACCATCACTTCATGCCGCTCGGCACGGATGTACCCCTGATGGTAGACCACATCCGGATGCTCAACCCAAAGATCAAGGCCATAGAACCGGCAATACGCCTCCATCTCGGAACTCAGTTCCCGGCTGGCGGACGGATCAAACGGTTCCAGACGGTCCAACAGGGAATGTCTGTCCCAATTCGGTATTTCTATGGTATCTGTTTTCCAGTACACGTAGAGTTAAACGCCTGTCATGAATCCATAAATGCCAGTCATCCTAACGCATTCACAAGGGAGAACACAGATGTTCCAGCCGCTTCTTGAGGCCGGGTTGAGAGGGACCATGCACCGTTTTGTGAAGCCCGTCCTGTCCCGGGCGTTTCCGTTATCGGTGCAGCGCCGATACACCCGGGAAGCTTATCGAACATCCTACCCGCCTAAAGACGTCAGTTTCGCGTGGGAAGACCTGGGCGATGTACCGGTGCTGCGCGCCTCCCCGGAAGACCGTTCTGGCGGCACCGTACTGTATTTTCACGGCGGAGGCTATGTTATGGGCTCTGCCGATACCCACCGGGGCATTGCCGGCCATCTGGCCAAATTCTCTGGCTGCGACGTACTGATCCCGGATTACCGGCTGGCGCCGGAGCATCCGTTTCCAGCCGCGCCGGACGATGCCGAAGCCGTATATCTGGCCTTGATCAACCAGGGGGTAAGCCCCGGCTCCATTGCGCTGGCCGGAGATTCCGCCGGCGGCGGTCTGTCGGTGGTACTGGCCATGCGATTGCGCGACCACGGTCATCCACTACCCTCATCCGTCACCTGCTTCTCGCCTTGGACAGATCTGTCAGAAAAGGATCTTTACACTCCGGAATGTGAACCGGTCCTGCACGCTGCCTGGACCCTCAAAGCCGCGAAAATGTATGCCAACGGCGTGCCTTTGACGCACCCGCTGGTGTCGCCTGTCTACGGCGACCTGAGTGGCCTGCCTCCCCTGCTGATTCAGGTCGGAAGCCAGGAAGTTCTGCTCAACGACGCCCGTCGATTGGCGGAGGCGGCCAAACAGGAACACGTGGAAACCACGCTGGAGATCTACAACAATCTCTGGCATGTATTCCAGGTGCACGCCGCGCAGCTTGACCGGGCCAGAGAAGCACTGGCCGTTGCCGGGCGCCACATCAGGCATCATCTTCAAGCCTGACGACACCCCGGATCAAAGCTTCCTTTCGAACCTTGGGCCAGCGCTTGACCTGCCATTCCAGGCGGGAGGCGCGGCTTCTGTCGCCGGCAGGCACATGGAATTCCAGGGTTAACGGCCCTTTACCTCTCAGGCACCGGGCACCTTTGGGTGCCCCCGCCTGATGCTCGGCAAACCGCCGCTCCACATCTGTGGCAATTCCGGTGTAGAGGCTACCCGATGCGGTGCGAACAAGGTACAGATACCAGTTTTCAGCCATGGTTCAACGCCTGCTCCCGGTCACGGACCTTCTTCTGCTGCAGCCATAATCCCGCAATGATCAGCACCAGCCCGACGTAGGTCGAGGTGAGAATAACTTCGCCCAGAATGAAGTAGATAAACACGAGGGACAGAAACGGCGAGATAAAAATCAGATTGCTCACTTTCGAGGTGTTTTCTGCTTTTTTCATGGCCTGGGACCACAGCACAAAGGCTATGCCCATTTCAAAAACGCCGACGTAAACCGCAGCGGCCATCGAACTCCCGACCGGCATGACCAACCCCGCCGTCTGCCAGCACACCAGCACAATGACCGGCAGTCCAAATAGAAAATTGAGAAACAGGCCAACCACCGGGTCCCGGGTATCCCGGGTGGCAATAATCCAGTAAGACGCCCAAACCAGCGTGCTGCCCAACGCCAGCGAGACACCGAGGGGGTCCGAGAATGAGAGCGAGGTTACCGCACCGCGGGTGGCGATCACTACCACTCCGGCGTAACACACCAACCCCGCCAGAATATCGATCCTGCGCAGTTTCTGCCCCAGAAACGGCACCGACAGATAGGCCAGCACCAGTGCCCAGGTGTAATTAAGAGGCTGAGCCTCCTGGGCGGGCAGACGGTCGAACGCACCAAACAGCAGAAAGTAGTACAGACAGGGATTGATCAGCCCCATCAGCATGGACTGCAGGTATTGGCCACGCCGCAAACGGAACACCAGTCCCCAGCGCCCCTGTAGCATGAGGATAGCCGCCATCACGACGATGGATGCGGTACAGGCCACCAGCAGCATCTGAACCGGCGCAAGATCCGCCAGTGACAATTTGAAGGCGGTAGCAACGGTCGACCACAGCAGCACCGTGGCAAGGCCGTACATCATGGCCTGTTTCTGATCAGTCATGCCCCTGCTCCACATCCGACTCCAGCCAGCGGTATAGTGTTCTACGATTAATGCCGAGTATCTGGGCCGCCCGGCGTTTGTTGCCTTCAACGGCAGACATGACCCGGCGCACGTAATCCTGCTGGAGCATCTCCAAGGTGGGCCATTCGGAAAGTTTCCCGGGCGAAGCGGCAACGGCAGCCTGAACAATCCCGCCCTGGCGCTTCCGGATGCGTTCGGGCAAATGCTCGGGCTGTATGGTATCGCTTTCACAAAAAGTGACCGCCCGCTCAATCGCACTGGACAGCTCACGCACATTGCCCGGGAACGGATAATCGCGGAGTATCCTTAACGTGACGTCACTGAACTTCAGGAACCCCCGGCTGTGACGACGTGCTGCCTCACCCAGAAAATGCATGGCCAGCAATTCAACATCCTCATCCCGCTCCCTCAGGGGAGGCACCGTTAACGACAGGGTTTCGAGACGATAATACAGGTCTTCGCGGAAATGGCCCTGCTCAACAGCCCGAAGCAAATCCACATGCGTTGCCGCCAGAATGCGAACATCCACCATTTCCTCATGGTCAGCCCCCACTGGTTTGATGCAGCCCTCCTGCAACACCCGAAGCAGTTTGGCTTGCAGCGCCAATGGCATTTCACCAATCTCGTCCAGCAGCAAGGTGCCACCGTTCGCCTCTGCAAACAGCCCCCGACGGGCCTGCCGTGCACCGGTAAAAGCACCAGCCTCGTGACCGAAGAATTCACTTTCCATCAAGTCTGGCGGGATACCGGCACAATTCACCGCAAGGAACGGCCGTGCTGAGCGCTCACTTTGCTGGTGGATTGCCCTCGCAACCAGTTCTTTCCCGGTTCCACTTTCGCCATTAATCAGAACCGCGGCCTGACTGCGGGCAACCTGGCGAATGTCTGACCTGAGGCGATCCATCATCGCACTGCCGCCGATCAAGCCCATGTTTTCATCGCCGCCGCGCCCGGACTGATATTCCGCCAACTGCCGGTTCAGATCCGCCTGGGCCAGCAACCGCTTGATCTTTAACCGGAGATGATCCGTTGAGAGCGGCTTGGTCAGAAAATCATCAGCGCCGGCCTTCAAAGCATCGACCGCCTGGTCCACCGTGCCAAACGCAGTGATCACAATAAAGGGAATACCGGGATGCTCGGCCTGCTGAAGCGACAGAATCTCCAGACCGTCACCATCGGGCAAGCGCAGATCCGACACGATCAGGCCCGGGCGTTCGTCTGTCAGAGCAGTGCGCGCCTCGGCCACCATACTGACCCTGCGTACGCGGTAACCATCCACTTCCAACTCCTCCATCAGCAGCTGGCCAAGGCTGGCGTCATCTTCGACCAGCAAGATGGTGACAGGCCGGCTGCTCATTGGCCCACCTCTTTCGGAAAATACAGCGCCATACCACAACCGCCCAACTCACTATCAATCACTTCAACGGATCCCCCGTGTTCTTTCATGACACTCTGAACCACTGCCAGCCCTAACCCCGTGCCTTCGCCGGCCGGGCGGGTGCTGAAGAACGGCTCGAAAACCCTGGCGTGATGCTCCGCCGGTATACCAGGGCCATCGTCCTCGACCCGGAACACCCAAAACTCCCCGGTCTCGCCGACAGAGAGCGCGACCTGTTCCCGGGCAGCCTGGCAGGCATTTCTCACCACATTCAGACACGCCAGGCCAACCCGGAGCGGCTCCGCCCGTGTCGGCATCGGCCTGTCAAAAGCGTCGGCTTGCAGCGAAACCGCCTGGCAGCGCCTGTCTTCACGGGCGCGGGTAACGACGTCCTCGAGAATGTCTGCCAGGTTTACGGGTCGCCGGGACTCGGGCACATGCCGGAAACAGTCCAGCAGTTGCTGGATAATCATGGTCATCCGGTCCACCTGATGTTCGATATCATCCAGATGCCGTTGCTGCTCCTGCTCCAGCCCGGCCCTGGCCAGAATGCGGGCCCGGCCCTGAATAACGTTCAGAGGCGCCCCCAGTTCGTGAGCTACCCCGCCTGCGACCCGGCCAATCATCGCCACTTTCTCCTGGTATTCCAGCTGTTCTGCCAGCGCCCGTTCCCGGGCAATCCTGTCTTCGATTTCGGCCTCGGCCTCGGCCATTCGTTCGCCCAGAGCACGAATGCCCTGCTGGATCTGGCGCAGCTCCTGTGGCCCTGCCTCCGGTGTCTCCAACCGCCAGGCGCCCGGTTTCAGAGAAGCCATGCTCTCCAGCAAACGGTTCACATGTCGCCCCACTGTGCGGTAATGCCCGAGAACGACAACGAGGATGATGGTGGCCGCAATCATCGACCAGATCACCACTGCCCACCAACGGCTGGTGGCCACCAGATCATGGAAATCACTGCGTTGGCGCGTTACCTGCAACAAGCCCTGGATCCGCCCGTCTTCCGCCACCAGAGGCGTAAACTGGGAAAACACCGACTCGCCATCCACCCTACGAAACGCGCCCCCGAGCTCACCACTGGCGATTACTTTTTCGGCGCTGGCACTGTTGGTGACATCGGAATCTGCAACACCGAGACTGGCCACCCGGTTACCCTCGGCATCAAACACCGAGGCCCCGGAAATGCGCCCGATCTGGAAGATGGATTTCAGGGATTCTCCCAGTACCAGCTCATCGCTTTCGGCCAGCGCCTTGCTTACCGGCCCGCTGACCGCTCGGGCAACCAGTTCCAGGTCTTCACGAAGGCGATCGTTCAAAGCACGCTCTACCGCCCCCATGCCAATGTAGATGGCAATGCCACTGAACAGCAGCAGCGGCACCACAATACTGAGCACCAACGTTAATTGCAGCGACCGGAACAGTGCCCCGACCCGTTTTCCCAACAACGCCATAAACACCACTCTGCAGAAATGTCACAGCCTTTCTGCCACATGTGGCATTTTGCCACAAGACAGATTACTGAGCTTTAACCATAGAAAATCCATAAACCACTGTTTTTATTGCCTTTATAGAGAAATTAAAACCTGGCACGGGAATCGCTATTGCCACATCGACATTCACAAGTTTGTGGCTGGACGACCGAGCCGGCCTCATTAAAACCAGGAGTAAAGCTATGAACAAACTGCTTGTATCCCTCACCGCATCTCTGGCCCTGCTGGCAACCGCACCGGTGATAGCACAACAGAACCCGGCCCCGGCCGAACAGGGCTCGGGTTACAGCAACCCCGCTGCCGCAGGCAGCCAAAGCACCAATTACAGCGATGCTGAGCTGAAACAATTCATTGAGGCACAATCCGGTGTTATGGAAGTGCGAGAGGAATACATCGAGAAGATCGAATCGGCCGACTCTCAGCAGGAGGCCCAGGAGCTGCAGATGGAAGCCAACGACGAGATGGTCTCCGTGATCGAAGACGTGGGTATCGACATCCCCACCTATAACGCCATTGCCACCGCATACAGCAGTGAGCCGAAGGTACGCAACCGCGTTGATGCTCTGATGTAAATTTCCGGCATCCGGTTCGTCGTCTGGCCCCGCTTCAGCGGGGCTTTTTTATGGCTGTTCATCAGGCATTTACACATCGGCCTTTTCTCCTCAGTATGTTGTGTTACCTTTTCCCTTAAGACCCGAACGCGCCGGATTCTGGAGCCTTGAACACAATGACCAAACGCCACCCGCTTCTCCGCTTCAGCCTCGTTGCCACTGCGGCAGTGATGCTGCTGACCGGCTGCTCCGACAACGACGACCCGGCAGCCGCGCAGAGTTCGGCGAATGGCAAACCAGAGTATCCGGTCACCTGGCGCTTTGCCCTGGAAGAGATTGAAGGCAGCGTTCAGCATCTTTATGCGCAGCAGTTCCGGGAACAAATTGAAGCGCTGTCCGGTGGCAAGATTGAGGTCGATGTCTTTCCTTATGGCTCTTTGGGCACCTCCGCGCAGCTGACAGAACTGGCTCGCAACGGCTCGGTGAACCTGGCATTTGCTTCGCCCGGCCACCTGGCCGATACCGTTCCGGAGACCGGCCTGTTTAACCTGCACTTCCTGCTTCCGGAAGAACAGGAACCTGCCCGTCGTCTACTGGAAGCGCCGGCATTTATGTCCGCATTTGAACCGGCCTACCACAACGCTGGCCTGCAACTGCTGGGGTTTGTGCCGGAAGGCTGGATGACCTGGACGGCCAACAGCCCCCTGAGAACCCCCAGTGATTTCCAGGGTTTAAGATTTCGCACCATGACCTCGGAAACCGCGGCGGAAGCCTTCCGACGCTATGGTGCAGATCCGGTACAGACGCCTTTCTCCCAGGTATACAGTGATCTCCAGCTCGGCAACATCGACGGCCAGAGCAACCCGGTGTTTGCTATTGAGGAAATGGGGTTCCACGAGGTCCAGAACGTTATGACCATGGCCAGGGCCTCACGGTTTATCGCATCTGTTGTAGCCAATGAGGACTGGTTCGCCGGTCTCCCCTCGCAGGAACGGGAATGGCTGCAGGAGACCATTGCACAGTTATCCGAGGAAGCCTGGACCATCCAGGAGGAACTGAACAAGGAGCGGCTGGAGACCATACTGGAACAGGGCGGAATCCGGGTTGTACGGCTGACGGAAGCTGAACGGTCGGCCTTCCGGGAGGCAAGCCTGCCTGCCAGGGAACGCTTTATCGAACTGACCGGAGAGAAAGGCCAGGCGCTGATTCAGCAGGCAACGTCGATTGCGGGTGACTGATCAGCCCTGTCCGGATCAGGCTTTCTGAGCCTGCAGATAAGGGTAAGAGACCATCGGGACACCCTCATCACCACAGATCTCCGCAGCCCTTGCGGTAAGGTCTGAAATAAAGCGCGCCTGCTCTCTGGGTTCCAGCGGGTAGGCTTTCAACCGATAGCACATACCGGCTTCCCTTGCGGAAACCGTAACCAGCACCGGCTGGTAGGTTTTGGTGAGCGGGCAGGCAAAGATCGCATCCCGGAACAGGCCCAGCATCCGGCCGACATCGTGGTTCGGGTCCAGAAAGACCTCGGCCACGCACATCAAGTTATCGGTACCGTCGTTGCCATTGGCCAGCAGGGTATTCCAGAGCAGACTGTGGGGAATCACAATCACGGTATCATCCAGCGTCACGATTTCTGCGGCCCGGGTACCGATACTCCGCACCTCACCATAGCGACCGTTCACTTCGATCCAGTCACCCGGTCGGTAAGGCATTTCATAGAGCGTGACGATACCGGCAATGAGGCTGTTGGCGTAGTCCTTGAAGGCAAACCCCAAGGCAAGCCCCAGGGCACCGAAGATGGCAATCATGTTCTCGAATGAGGGTTCCACCAGAATGGGCACCACCACAATGATCGTCAGAACAATAACCAGAAGCCGGAAAAGAGGAACGGATGCGAGAAGGTACAGCCTGGGTTTTCCCGATAATTTCGCAGCCAGCACCGGAACTACTTTCTGAACCAGCAGGATCAGCAACGAAGCCGCAACGATGACCGCCAGGGCTTCCAGCAAAGCCTCGGAGGTAATTGAAGACAGTGCGTCCTTGATACCGAAATCGCCCATAACCGTTTCTCCTAGAAGCTGTCCACCGGATACCCTTTGGATTGCAGATACCGCCGCACAGCCGGATACGCCAATGCCTGCACCCGAAAGATGCCGTCCGGCTCATCCCCGGTCACTACATCGGCTCGCTGCAGCCGGGACAGCGCTATCCGCAATTCCTCGCCAGGCAACCCCGACGTCAGCTCCAGCTGCCCCAGGCTCAGGCCGCCATGCATCAACAACGCATGCAGCAGGTAGCCGGACTGCCGGGCTGAACTCTGGGGCACGGCAGGCAAACTCAGCTGATCCAGCGGCGCCACCCAACACTGGCGGCCATCTTGATGTGCATCCTCTTCCCCTTGCTGCTGCGCCTCATCCTCGGGCCGTGCCCGAAGAGTTCGGCGCCAGATAGCCAGGGCAACGCCCGGATTGCCCCGAGCCAAAGTGGCCAGATCCCGGGTAAACAGGCTGTATTTTCGCTCGTCGTCCCCGGTTGGCGCCGGCAGTACATACAGGCCATCCTGGGTCATTCTCGCCGTCAGTGGTCCTTGCGGGCGCTCCCCCGCCAGATGTCCAAGCCAGTTGGTAAGACGATCCCCGGACAAAGGGCTGGGGGTCAATGGCGCCAGGTGGAGCTCTGGCAGATACTGAGTCCAGAACTGCCAACACCAGCCGGAACAGCCAATGATGCCCTCACCCACTTTATCCCGCGCAAGGCGGGCGAATAATTCACGCAACAAACCAAGACCGGACCGGTGTCGCAGCCAGAAATCCGCCAGTTCCGGTATTACCCAGTCATCGTCCTGAAGCTGGTTATCCCACCAGCCGGTAATGTCTCTTTCAGGCATTAACAGATTGTCCGGCGGGGCGATCACCCGCCGACCCGAGGCCCCCAACGCTTCGGCAATACCTGAGAATGGTGGTGCCACCAGAAAACTGGCCTTGCGTGACTGCCCGCCTGACCGGCGCAACTGTTCCAGCTCGTTCAATAAAGCCCGGGCAAGTTCTTCACGATCCGGTACCGGGGCATAGTCCTGAATCTGGCGTTCCGACAGGGTAGGCAAATCATCCAGACTTCTGAACGCCTGTTCGTCAGGATGAATGCCCGCTTTTAACTGATCCAGAATATCCCGGAGACCACTGCGAATGGTTCTGCGGACGGAGGTCTCCGGAAGCCGCCATTGCTCCAGAGGAATCAGCCCGCCAGGCAGGCATGGGTGATCAGCTTGGTTGTTGTCAGTCAACGGCGATACTCCGGGCCTACTCAGGCACCAGCCAGTCCATGGAGGGCGACAGCCCGAGCCGGCCCGGGCCGGTCAGATCCGACATCATGGCCGCAAAACGTTCATCGAACCCCCAGGGCGGGTTCACAATCAGCATGCCGGAACCCACCATGCCCCGTTCGGGCGGCTGATCCAGCATAACCTCGCACTGAAGAATCTTGCGCACCGAACCGGACGCCCTCAGCGAATCCATCAGCTTTTGTTCCAGGCCACTGGTTAACAGGGGATACCAGATAAGATAGACGCCATGGCGGCATTTTTTCCACGCGTCCATCAATGTCCGGGCTACGGCCTCATAATCGGTTTTGATTTCGTAAGAAGGATCAATCAGCGCCAACAGTCGTGGCTGTGCCGGCGGCAAGCATTTCAGGAGCCCTTTCAGGCCATCCTCATGGCGCACCTTCACCCCCACTTCATCAGCCCACTGAGCCAGCTGACGCTCTTCCGAAGGGTGCAGCTCGAAAGCGGTGACGGAATCACCCGGACGGCAAAATTCCGCAAACCATGCCGGCGAGCCCGGATACGTCCGTAGCGGCCCATTGCCTGGGTTGTACCGCGCCAATACCTCCAGAACCGGCTGCCAGTCGCCGGAGGCCAGTTGCTCCCGGATCCGCCACAAGGCCTGAACACCCGCATCTGCTTCCCCGGTTTTTCTTGCCCGCTCGCTGCCCAAATCGTAACGGGCGCTGCCCGCGTGGGTGTCAAAACAGGCTATGGCAGATTTCTTGGATTGCATCATGGCCAGCACCAGTGACAGTGCAGCATGCTTCTGAACATCGGCAAAGTTGCCGGCGTGGAAGGCGTGAAGATAACTCAGCATAAAAGGCTCCCGGAATCAGGAGCCCATTAAGCCGCAGTCACCTTGGCCAAGCAAGCGGCCCGACAATCACCTATATCAAAAACCCCTTGCTATGTAGGGTTTCCAAACCCATAATCTGAACGCTAATATTTCTTATTTACAAAAATACCTCATCAACATGGAGTTTGAAATGAAAAACCTGTTTCGCCCAGCCCCATTGGCACTGACCATTGCCACAGCCCTTACCGCGGGCTGCGCAAACGCGCCATGGTCCGCCGAGCAAAGTGCTCCGGCCACTAAAGCATCGGTGGTAACCCATTACGCCGATCTGGCCCATGCCACCTACGAGGATGCCCTGATTACTGCGCGTGCGCTGGACGAGGCTACTGACCGCCTGATTGCCAACCCCACCGAAGCCAACCTCAAAGCGGCAAAAGAAGCCTGGCTGGCCTCACGGGTTCCTTACCAGCAGTCAGAGGTATTCCGCTTCGGCAATGCCATCGTGGATGACTGGGAAGGCCAATTGAACGCCTGGCCACTGGACGAAGGCCTGATCGACTACGTCAAAGCCGACGACTACCAGCACGAACTCGGTAATGCCGGTGCAACCGCCAACATCGTCGCCAGCAACAGCATTAACGTCGGCGGGGAAAATCTGGATGTGGCAACACTCACCCCTGAACTACTGGCCGACCTGAACGAAGTCGGCGGTTCCGAAGCCAACGTAGCCACCGGTTACCATGCGGTCGAATTCCTGCTGTGGGGCCAGGATCTGCACGGTTTTGAAGGTGGCGCAGGCGAGCGCCCGGTTACTGACTACGCCAAAGGCAACGACTGCACCAACGGCAACTGTGAGCGCCGTGCCCAGTACCTGGATGCCGTGACTGATCTGCTGGTCGATGATCTGGAGTGGATGGTTGCCCAGTGGGCCCCGGGTAGCTCAGATAACTACCGTTCCCAGCTGACGTCCGCAAACGCCGACGAGGGCATCCAGAAAATGCTGTTCGGTATGGGCTCCCTGTCCCTCGGCGAGCTGGCTGGTGAGCGCATGAAAGTTGCCTTGGAAGCCAACTCCTATGAAGACGAACACGACTGCTTCAGCGATAACACCCACAACTCGCACTACTACAACGGCCAGGGCATCCAGAACGTGTATACCGGCACCTATCGTCGCGTAGATGGCTCTGTGGTTTCAGGCCCGTCTCTGTCTGACCTGGTTGAGCAGACCAACCCGGAGCTGGATGCTCGCCTGAACCGTCAGCTGGACGCGTCAATGGAAGCCTTGGCGCTCATGAAAGCCCGCGCCGAAAGCAGCCAGAACCCGATGGCCTTTGACACCATGATCGCCCCGGGCAACGCGGAAGGCACCCGCATTGTCAACGGTGCTATCATGGCGCTGGTTGAGCAGACCGGCTCTATCGAGCAGGCTGCACGGCAACTGGGCATTGAAGCCCTGTCACCGGACGATGCTGGTCACGCTTTCTGAGGTAACATGAAATCATTTCTGTTGTTGGGAACGCTGGCCTTGTCCAGCGTTCCCGTTTTTGCCGAGACCCACGCCGGTTACCCGATACAAAATACACCGGCCACGGGCGGTGAAGGCACGGTCAATCAGGCCGACACCAACGCCTATTCCCTGCCCCAGGGCAACCTGTCCATGACCAAACGCCTGGATTTCAGCGTTGGCAACAGTTTCTTCCGCAACCCCTGGGTGGAAGCGCCGGCCAGCACCGATGCCCGGGACGGGCTGGGGCCCCTGTTCAATACCAACTCCTGCCAGGGTTGTCACATCAAGGATGGCCGCGGACACCCGCCCGGCGTTGATGAGCCGCCGGTCTCGCTGTTCCTGCGCCTGGCGGTACCCGCCGATCCAGTCAAGGATGCAGAGCTCCTGCGCAAGCACGGTTTCAAACCCGCACCGGTCTACGGCAGTCAATTGCAGACCGCGGCCCTGCCGGCCGCAAAGCCGGAAGCAGACCTGCTGATTGACTGGGAGCCGGTTCAGGAAACACTCGGCGATGGAACGGTGGTTGAATTGCGAAAACCGGAATACCGCATTGAGAACCCCAACTACGGCCCAATGCCGGCAAATTTGCTGGTATCACCGCGGGTGGCACCACAGATGATCGGCATGGGCCTGCTGGAAGCCATCCCCATTGCCGATCTTCAGGCATTGGCCGACCCGGAAGATGCCGACAACAACGGGATTTCAGGCAAGCTCAATCAGGTGTGGGATGTCGCCAGCCAGCAAACGCTGCCGGGCCGGTTTGGCTGGAAAGCCGGGGAACCGGATGTACACCAGCAAAGCATGGGCGCCTTCGCCGGCGATATGGGCCTGACGTCGTCCATCAAGCCCACCACCGACTGCACCCCGGAACAACAGTGCGAACGATTTGCCCACGGTGGTGAGCCCGAAGTGAGCGACAAGGTCGCCGACTTTGTCACCTTCTACGCCAAGAGTCTGGCGGTACCTGCCCGTCGGGATATGGGCGCTGAATCCGTGCAGAAAGGCGCCAGGCTGTTCAATGAAACCGGCTGTGCCGGTTGCCACACCCCGAAATACCAAACCGGAGAAGTGGCCGACCGCCCGGATCTGAGCAACCAGACCATCTGGCCCTACACCGACCTGTTACTGCACGACATGGGCCCGGCCCTGGCAGACGGTCGGGACGAGTTCCTCGCTGACGGCAACGAGTGGCGCACGCCACCGCTTTGGGGCATCGGCCTGGCCCAGGTGGTTAACCCCCAGTCCGGTTTTCTGCATGACGGCCGCGCCCGCACGCTGGAAGAAGCCATTCTCTGGCACGGTGGCGAAGCCCGGCCGGCAGCCGACCGCTATCGTCAGATGGCCGAGCCGGAGCGCAGCGCCCTGATCGATTTTCTGAATTCACTCTGAGGATCCACTATGCAACCGATCACCAGACTGTTCCTCGCCTCCGCCCTGATTGTCTGCACTACGGCGGCACTCGGGGCCAACGCCGATACCCGGGCCCGCGAACAGTGGCATGGCGCAATTCAAAACGGCTACGAATCGCTGGCAACCAAAACCGAACAACTCGCATCGGCGGCGGTCGGCTACTGCAACGCACCGACGTCCGACAGCCGACCGGCCCTGAACGATGCCTGGCTCGATGCCTTCCTGGCCTGGCAGCGGGTCCGCTTTGTTGACTTCGGCCCGGTGGAGAACAACAACCTGTCCTGGCAGTTCCAGTTCTGGCCGGACCCGAAAAACCTGGTCGCTCGCAAGGCCCGGTATCTGCTTGGCACCGAAGCCCCCGTTAACGCCGAGGTGATCAACCAATCCGGGGTAGCGGTTCAGGGCTTTCCCATGGCCGAATACCTGCTATTCGATGAGCAACTCAACAGTGGAGAAAACGCCCTGCCCGCAGCCAAAAACTGTGAGGTGCTCTCGGCGGTCACCCGGCATATGGCACGTAATGCCCGGGGGCTCGCAGACAGCTGGGCGAGTTTCAAACAACACTATCTGGACACCGGGCCATACCGCGACACCACCATCAAAGCCGGCATGACGGCGCTTGAAATACTGGAAGAGCGACGGCTGGCGCAGCCCATGGGGCTAAGGGGCAATGGCAAACGCAACCCTTACATCACCGATGCCTGGCGCAGTGGCCAGAGCCTGACGGCGGTGGAAGCAACAGTGGCAGGGCTCGAGAAATTCTACCTTCCCGGATTGATCACCTTACTGAAAACCGACGGCGAGACCGAACTGGCAGAGCGCATTCAAAGGCAGTTTGAGAAAGTGGCTGACAACTTTCCGGAAGCCCGTGCTGCCATGGCAACGCTCATGGAGAGTGATGAGCGGTTCCGCATTCTGCAAGGGCTCTTTGTGGATGTTTCCCAGCTTTCAACGCTGGTCAATGACGAAGCCGCCGTGGCGCTTGGCGTAGTGCGTGGCTTCAACTCAAGTGACGGCGACTGAACAGGTATACCCATGCTCATCTATCGCAGAACCCTGATCAAAGCCACCGTCGCCGGAGCTATGGCCGCCACCCTCACCGGGTGCTCGTTGCTCCCCCGCAAAACCGGCCCACAGCCCGAACGCTATGCTGGCGCGGTTGGCCTGCCGGATCGACGCTTTGGCGTGAGTGCCTTTGATCGATCCGGCAACGTTCAGTGGCAGGCGCCGGTAGACACCCGATGCCACAGCGGCTGTAACCGGCCCGGCCGAAACGATACTCTGTTTTTTGAGCGCCGACCGGGCTGGTCGTTCTATGTGTTTGATGCAGAAACCGGCCAACGCAGACACCGCATCATGGCCCCGGAAGGCGAACACTTTGTCGGTCACGGCGTCTTCTCACCCGACGGCCGGTGGCTCTACGCCACGGCCAGCCGCTACCAGCCTGGCGAAGGCATTGTCACCGTCTACGATGCCGAGCAGGACTATAAACGGGTGGACACCTTTGAACTGGAAGGCATCGGGCCCCATGAGCTTACCCTGCATCCGGACGGCAACACTCTGGTCATCGGCCTGGGCGGCATTCTGACCCACCCTGATTACGACCGCATCAAACTCAATCTGGATACCATGCAGCCGGCCCTGATTCTGATGGACCGCCGGTCCGGCCAGATCGTTGGCCGCTTTGCCCCTGCCCACCACCAGCAGAGCTCCCGCCACGTCAGCGTCAGCACCGAAGGCAAAATCTATGTTGCCTACCAGTATCAGGGCCCGCTCTACGAGCGACCTCCGCTGCTGGCGCGCATAGAAGATGGGCAACTCCGGGAATATCGCTTTGACCCGGAAACCCAGGCCGCCCTCGGCAACTACATCGCCAGCGTGGTGGCCCATCCTGAAAACGACCTGATCGCCGCCGCTTCCCCCGTGGGCGGCACCGTTATTGTCTTCCGCGGCAAGACCGGGGAGCTGGTTGCCAAAGCCCGCATTACTGACTGCGCCGGCATTCAGACTCTGGCAGGAGGCGATTTCCTGGTGTCCTCGGGACAGGGCCGACTGGTGCAACTGAGCGCCGGACAAGCTGCGAAAGACATCGCGCGGCTACCGGTACAGTGGGACCACCACCTGGTCTGACCGGCACCGCTGGTCCTCCCGCTTAAGCACACCCGAGCTAACTGGTATGCTTGGCAAACATTTTTCCGGAGGACGGCCCTTTGCCAGCAACCAAACCCGACACCATCGACCAGCTCTACGGACTGATTGCCAACGAAGAGGACGCACGGGTCTGTAAAGACATCCCGGAGGAAGCCTGTCGGGAAGTACCCCGAAACTTCTTCCTGATTCTGTTCAGCAATGTGCTCACCAAACTCGGAGACTTGCTGATCAGCCCCAAGACCGTGCTGGCCTGGCTGATGAGTGCCGTTGGCGCACCGGCTCTGGTAGCCTGGTTGGTGCCTATCCGGGAATCCGGCTCCATGGTGCCACAAATGGTGATCGCCGCCTGGGTGCGTCGCAAGGCGGTGCGCAAATGGTTCTGGACCCTGGGCAGTTTCGGGCAGGCCGTCAGCGTGGCTGCGATGGCGGCAAGCGTGTGGTTTCTTGAAGGCTATGCGGCCGGTGGCGGTATTGTCGCGGCGCTTGTTGTGTTTTCACTGGCCCGGGGATTCTGTTCGGTCTCTATGAAAGACGTTCAGGGCAAATGTATCCCCAAAACCCGCCGGGGTCGGCTGTCTGGGCTGGCAACCACCATTGGTGGCACCGCCACGGTAGTGCTCACAGGACTGTTGTTCTGGGATCGGGGCGACCCCAGCATTGCGTTCTACACCACATTGCTGCTCCTGGCAGCTACGCTGTGGGTGATTGCCGGGGTTCTGTTTGCCAATGTGGAAGAGTACGCCGGGGAAACAGGGGGCGGTGGCAACGCTATCAACGAGGCTTTTAAAAGCCTGTCGCTGCTACGGGACGATGCGCCCTTCAGGCATTTTGTCATCACTCGTGCACTGCTTTTGTGTTCGGCTCTCGCGTCTCCCTATTTCGTGGTGCTCGCCCAACAGGAATCCGATATCGGCTGGATGCTGGGTGTCTTTCTGCTCGCCAGCAGTCTCGCCAGCTCCCTGAGCGCCAGCTTCTGGGGTTGGGCCGCCGACACCTCCAGCCGCCGAGTAATGATTCGGGGTGCCGCCATGGCCAGCTCGGTCTGCCTGGTGGTTGGTGTTCTGGCGCTGGTGCTGGGCCCCGGGTTTGGCGGTGCCTGGTTCTATCCGGTCGCGTTTTTTGTGCTGAGTATTGCCCATGCCGGCGTGCGCCTGGGGCGTAAAACCTATCTGGTGGATATGGCCGGTGGCAACAAACGGACAGACTATACAGCAGTCAGCAATACCGTTATCGGTGTGTTGCTGCTGGTAACCGGGGGGTTCACAGCCGCCATTTCCATGATTTCGGACGTGGCGGTGATTCTGGTATTGGGCCTGATGGGGCTGGCGGGTATGCTGAGCGCATTACGCTTGGAAGAAGTGACGGAAGGCTGAGCCATCAAGACCCCGTTACATCGGGGTCTTGCCATCGTTCAGGGCCAGGGCGCCTCTGACAATTCGGTAGATCACCCAGATCGCAATACCCAGCAGAATAAACCATCCCACGATCAGCATGGTGGTAATCACCCCGATGACTGTCCACAGCAAACCAATCCAGAAGGTGCGGATCTGCCAGCGGAAATGGGGCTCTATCCAGGTACCACGGACATCATCCAGTTTGACGTAGTTGATGATCACGCCCACCAGTGCCGTCACGCCTCCCAGGAAGAACGACAACGCCTGCAGGATGTAAACCACCACCGCCAGATTCCTCGCAGAGCTGGGCTCCTGTGATTGCTGGCCGTCAGGTTTTGCGGGGATGTACTCGGTTTCGGACACAGGCGTTCTCCTTGTTACGTCCCCGGCAGTCTATCACAGCCTTGGCGGGAGCCCAGTGCCGTCAATGCCCCGCCGGCCGATACCCAACCCGGAACCCACCCCAGTGCTTACCGTTCACATAGATGGGCACCGACAGATCGTGCATGATTTCACCGGTGTCCCGGCGATAGGTCTGCAGCAGCATACTCTCGGTATGACTCCCGCAGCGAATGCCAGTACGGTCATTGAACAAACGCTTGCTGCGGCTTTTCACCAGGTCCACTTCCGGATTACCACTCGGCGGGTGGGCAAAATCCTTGTTATGGGTAGGCACATAACCGTCCGGCGTGCAGGCGATGGAGAACACAATGGCCTCATGGGATTTCTTGATGGGCTCCTGTATTGCCGGAAACATCTGGTCAGTAAACCGATCGAAGCTGCTGGAATACTGTTGGGGCTGGGTGTTGGCAATCGGTGTTCGCTTCTTGTCAAACAGCGCCGCTTCACTCAAACGGCCCTCTCGAATTGCCGCCTCAAACAACTGGCCAATCTGCTGCGCCCCTTCCAGTGCTTTCTCATAAAACGGCCGGTGGTAGCTTTCGCTGCTGTTCAGCGCAAAGGCAGCATTCGCCTTCTCCGCCAGCTCCATCAACGTGGAAGCCTGGTCCGCCAGCGATGCCACACTGGTATCACTTTCGGATATATGGTCACGGACAGACTCAATAGCCGAAAACACCTGGGCCAGACTCTGCTCGTTGTTCTGGTCAATCTCGGCAATACGGGCAACCTGCTGCTGAACCCGGTCGGATTGATCCCGAATCTGATCCAGCTGGCCGCCAACGCTCTCTACAGATGCCAGCCCGTCTTCCACGGTTTTCGCCAGAGATTCAATGCGGGACACAATCTTGGTTGTATCATTCTGGATTTCGTCGAGGGTGTCCGCCACTTCACTGGTGGCTTGGGCAGTGCGCCCGGCCAATTGCCGGACTTCATCGGCCACCACCGCAAACCCGCGCCCCTGCTCACCGGCGCGGGCCGCCTCAATAGCGGCATTCAGTGCCAGCAGATTGGTCTGTTCGGCAATGCCCTGAATGGTGGAGGTCACGCCCTGGATCTTGCCGGATTTTTCATGCAGCGCCTGAATCAGCCGGAGGTTTTCTTCCGACTGCTGATGCAGCAGTCGCACACTTTCAATGGCCGACACCAATGACTGACGCCCCTCCACACTGACTTCGCGATTCTGCAGAGCCATGGTGGCAGCGTTAGTGGCCTGTTCCGACGATTCCCGAACCGATTCCGTGATCTGGCCGGCGTAATCGGCCATCTGGGCGGTTTCTTCCACCTGTCTGTCCAGGCGCTGCTTCACCTGATCCGCCGCAAACGAGACTTCGGCGGCCGAGATGGCATTCTTGTCGGCACTGGCGGAAAGCGTTTCAACCAGAGCTCTGCCAGCCCGGGCATCGGCCAGAAGCTGCGCACATTGAGCCCGCAGAGGATGATTATCCGCCAGGGAGCCATCATTCAGACCGTTAATCCCGCGTTCTATTGGTTCCAGCACCCTCAGAACCAGATAGCCGGCCGCGGCGGCGAGCCCTACGAGGAGCCCGATTAACAGAGACGCGGCATCGAGCCCCATCATCGGAGCCACCAGAATGCAGGCAATACCGAGCGCAACAGCAATGCCCACCCCCCATAAAATTGCAGTGCGATCGAGTAAACCCATGGTGCCCTCATCTTTATCATTGCTAACGCAAGCATGTTGTTATTGCAGGCCATCCCGGAGAGTAAAGAAATGATATGGGTTAATAACTGCTACTTTAGTGGATTAAAGATACCACTATTGCAGTGCCCAAGGGGTTTATCGGCATTTGGAAGGAAATCTGAAATACAGAAGAGAAAAGCCCGGGCGGAACGAGTCCGCCCGGGCTTTTTGGCAGAGCCTGACAACCGTTATGGCTGATCAGGCACCGATAACGCCGCTGTCATCGCGGGTAACGATAACCGTTGCATCACGCGGACGCGGATCGTTGGCATCGGGCCAGTTTGCTTCCGGGTGCTGGATATTGACGAACATGGTCTTCACATCCGGTGTGGAGACAACGCCTGTAACCTCACAGCCAACCGGCCCAACGAAGAAACGCTTGATCTCGCGGGTTTCCGGGTTGGCCGCCAGCATCATGTTGTTCTGATAAGGTGCTGCATCGGAGCCATCGGTCTGAATCCAGAGGCGACCGTTATAATCGAACCAGAGACCATCCGGACTGTTGAAGATGTTGTCATCAGTCAGAGATACGATGACCTGGTCGTCAACCACGGTTTCCGTGCCCTGCTCACCGGCGAACACGAAGATATCCCAGTCAAAGCTGGTCGCAGTGTGATCGTTGCCGTCTTCGCTCCAGCGAATAATATGACCGGTGCGGTTGTTGGCATTCGGGTTTGCCGCGTTAACCTGCTCCTCCGTCCGGCGGGAGTTATTGGTCAGCGTAAAGTAAACCTGACCGGAATTCGGATCTACAGCCCCCCACTCCGGGCGATCCATCGGGGTCGCACCTGCGATGTCGGCAGCCAGGCGAGTGTTCAACAAAACATCAGCCTGATTCTCAAAACCGTCAAACTGAACGTTGCCAACCATTTCGCCCTGGGCCGCAGCCACTTTGGCAGCAAAATCCGCATCGTTCAGATCCAGCGCCAGCCAGTCGCCCGAGCCATCGTCATTAAAGCGAGCCACGTAGAGCGTGCCCTCGTCCAGGAGGTAGCCTCCGGCCGTTGCAGCGTAATAGGGCTTCGAGGAGACAAATTTGTAGATGTACTCGAAACGGGAATCATCACCGGAATAACATACGACCGGCTCACCTTCCTTAACCGGCGCAAAAATCACACCCTCGTGACCAAAGCGGCCCAGCGCGGTTCGCTTCTGTGGTTTGCTCTCTGGAGTAAACGGGTCAATTTCCACCATGAAACCGTAGGTATTGGCCTCATTCCGGTAATCATCCGCCGCCGACGCACCCGTCGGGGTAACATCAAAGCGCACGTATTGATCCGCACCGCTGTCAGCCAACTCCCAGTCGTAGCGGCTTGAATCGCCGACGCCATGGCGGGTCTGCTCCCGGGGCTGCGTTGCATCGCTATTAGCGAAGTACCCGTGCCAGTTTTCCTCAGCCGCAAGGTAAGTTCCCCACGGCGTCGGGCCCATCGCGCAGTTGTTCAGAGTACCGCGGGTTTCCGTTGCATCCGGACTGTATTTGGTGACCAGTTTGTCGTAACCACGCACCGGACCACGGATATCCATTTCGGTATTACCCGTAACCCGGCGATTAAACGGACTCCCGAAAACAATATCCCACTTGCCGTTGTTGTCGCGTTTGATATGAACCACAGACACACCGTGCGCGGCGATTTCCTTGCGCACTTCATCGGCCGGACGCATACCGTTGATGTAGGTAGCCCCGTTGGCATGCAAAGCGCCTTGATTGATGTACTCATGGTTCATCACCAACAGACCTTCGCTGGAGCTGTTACCACCGGCTTTCAGATCAATCGGGAAAAAGTGCACGCCGTCATGATGCATGCCCATTTGCTGCTCTTGCTCTTCTCCGGTATTGGTGCCATCCGGCTTATAGGCCGGGTAAGACCCGGTAATTGGCGTGCCCCAGGGAAGAAACGCTTCAGAGGAGTATCCCTCGGGAACAACGACCTGATTCGCGGTTGAAGTAGGGACAGCCTTGAAACCCAGTTCAGTGCTGGATGTGTTTCCACCGGTAGTACCGCCATCGTTGTCACTATCACTGTCACTGCCACAACCCGCAAGCCCCAACCCCATAACGCTGGCCAGAGCGGCGCCTACGCTACCTTTCATGACGGTACGACGCTGCATTCTGGCAGACAGTACTTGATGGAACGGGGTGTTTTCGGAATGATTGACGACTGGCTCGTAGTTCGGGTCCAGGTAATTGGGATCAAGATCGTGCTTGGCCATGGTTTGCCTCTCTCGGATTGGTGGACAAGTCCTTTATTTCGAGAGGCAAGTGTCGGCAAGTAATGTGACAGGACGTAAACAGATTTAAGTCAGAATGTTTAACGTTCGATGACAACCGGTGAGACAGAAACAGAAACGGGGCCGAAGGGCCCCGTTTCGACGCGACTCAACTCAGGGGATTACTGAGTCATTTCGTCATAGCCTTCTTCCATGGAATCCGCAGCTTCTTCCATAGAGTCACCCGCTTCATCCGCGGCTTCTTCAATCTCGTCGCCAGCGTTTTCGACACCTTCCTGCATTTCACCAATCACGCCTTCATCCTGACCCGTGGCTTCTTCCCAGGTCTCTTCGGTGGCGTTAGCGGCGTCGTCCATCATTTCCTCGGCATTTTCACCCGCTTCTTCAAAATCCGCGCCTTCATCGCTCTCGGAGCTGCAGGCAGAAAGTCCAAGCGTGGCAACCAGTGCGAGTGCGCTCAAGGTAAACTTGTTCATAACATGTCCCTCTGTCGGTATATGTGTACAACGCCAACAGAGTAGAGGCAGCCCGCGGTCAATAGCAATTACCGGGCGATTACCCTTTCGTTAACCGCTCACCGTCGATCATGATGATGTGGTCCGCTGAGACCACCTGTCCTTTTCCCAGCACCACGAAATCCCGCCCGGCCCGGCTAAGCACTTCCCGGATAACGCCGTGAACCACGCAGACCTGTCCATTCGGGTCCTGATAGATGATTTCCGCCAGTTTCATGGCGCGCGCGTATTCCTGAAGCCGTTGTTGCAACGTCCAGGACATAGTAGCCGGAGATGGATTGGTGGCACTCATTCGACGCTTCCCTGTTTTTTTTGTTTCCAGAAGTCTGGACCACAAGCTCTGGATTCGCCAGCTGGAGCCTGATTGTCATTAGAGGCCAGTTCGCTTAACCAGACTCTCTTGCTTGTTGTATTGCCAGATTGTCCGACATAAATTGAACAAACAAACACAACGAGTTCCACGGAGAGCCCATATGAACGCCAAAGTGAAATCCTCGCTCGACACGCACCAGGTCGCCGCGCCCCGGAAAACCGGGGCACCGGATTCAAAAGACACCGCCACCAAGGCCGAGACCTGGAAAGATCCCAAGCGCTATATGTGGCTGTTGGGGCCTGCGCTTCCAGGCATTGGCCTTGCCGCTCTGACTGGCTATGCCCTGGCCCCGAAACGACTGAAGGCTCTGGCCTGGACCGGGCCAGCACTGGTGCACGGCATTATTCCGGCACTGGACCGGGCGATTGGTGAAGACAAGAGCAATCCTCCTGAATCGGCGGTAAAGACCCTGGAGCAGGACAAGTATTACGACCGTATTGTGAAGGCGTTTATCCCCACCCAGTACGCCATGACCTTCATGGGCGCCTGGCTGGCCAGCCGGAAAAACACGCCACTCGAGGACAAGATCGGCCTGACCCTGACCGTAGGCGCCATCAACGGGGTAGGCATCAACACCGCCCATGAACTGGGCCATAAGTCCAATAAACTGAACAAACTGATGGCCATGGCCGCCTTGGCTCCCACCGCCTACACCCACTTTGTGGTTGAACATAATTTTGGTCATCACAAGCGGGTAGCCACACCGGAGGACCCCGCCAGCAGCCGAATGGGCGAGAGTTTCTGGAAGTTCCTGCCCCGAACCGTGTTCGGAGGCATCAAGTCGTCGGTCAAGATCGAAAAGGCTCGGCTGGAACGCAAGGGTAAGAGCTTCTGGAGTTTTGATAACGAACTGCTACAGGGTTGGGCCATGACGGCCGGGTTCTTTGGCGCCACGACGCTGGTCTGCGGCCCGAGGGCGGTGCCGTTCCTGGCGGCACAGGCGGTTTATGGCGCCAGTCTGTTGGAGAGTGTGAATTACATCGAGCACTATGGTCTGTTGCGGCAGAAGGACAAGAATGGCAAGTATGAGCGCACGAAGCCGGAACACAGCTGGAACAGTAATCACATTGTGACCAACCTGTTCCTGTATCAGTTGCAACGGCATTCTGACCACCACGCCCATCCGACCCGGAGTTTCCAGGCCTTGCGCCATTTTGAGAAGGCGCCCCAGTTGCCGGGAGGGTACGCATCGATGTTGTTGCCGGCCTACCTGCCCCAGTGGTGGTACGAGACGATGGATAAGCGGGTCATTGACCACTATGAAGGGGATCTGTCGAAGATCAACTGGGATCCTGACCGCAAGGAGGAGCTGATGGCGAAGTATGCGGATTATGCTGCGGAAGTGGCAGCGGAGGCTGCGGCTCGGGGGGCTTCTGGTTCTTCTTCGGAGTCTGAGGCAGCCTGAGTCCGGGAGTTATGTTTCGGCCCTAGCCTTCGGGTTAGGTGCCGGCGGCGGGTTGGGGCCACCCTTCCGGGAGACGCCGTGAACCCATCCATGGGGGCTTGAGCGCAGCATCCCTGCTGCGCACACTCCCGGAAGGGTGGCCCCAACCCGCCGCTTTCGCTTCCGTGGGATAGTCGTTAATTCGACGATTCGCTAAGGACTAAACCTCGATTAACAGGGCAATCCTGCTACTTGCCTTTGAACACCGCCTCTCTTCTCTCCAGGAATGACTGGATTCCTTCTTTTACATCTTCGCTGGCCATGACCGGGCGTAGTTCCGGGAACAGGCGTTCCTTGGCCGCTTCCTGGCCTTCGGACACGACAATCTTGGACGATTTCAGGCTGCCCTGAACGCCTAACGGAGCCGCTCTGGCAATCTTCTCGGCGATTTCCATGGCTTTGTTGAGCTGTTCGCCGGGTTCCACGAGTTCCTGGATCAGGCCCCACTGGTAAGCCTGTTCGGCGGTCCATTCATCACCAGTGAGCAGGTAGCGCTGGGCGTTGCCCCAACCGATTTCCCGCTGCAGGCGAATGGTGGCGCCCCCGCAGGCGAAGATGCCGCGTTTGACTTCCAGCTGAGCGAAGCGGGTGCCTTTCGCGGCCACGCGGATGTCGGTGTTGAGCATCATTTCCACGCCACAGGTGAAGCAGATGCCCTGGGCGGCGAAGACGACGGGTTTGGTGAGGCCTTCTCCGGTAATGTGAAACGGGTCGAGTTCGCTTTCACCAGGTTCAATGCCTTTACCGTTGGCGAACACGCCAGCCCAGTCATCCAGTTGCAGGCCGCTGGTGAAGTGGTCACCTTCAGCGTACATCACTGCCACGCGCAGCTCCGGATCGTTCTGGAGCTGGTAATAGGCGGCGGCGATTTCGTGGTACATGGCCCGGTTCATGGCGTTCATTTTTTCCGGGCGGTTCAGGCCGATCTTCAGGATGTGACCCTGTTTTTCTACGTTTACCAGTGGCATTGGTGTTTTCCTCTGCTTTGGGATCCTAGCCTGGTTGCTTGGGTGGCATGCACGGTCAACGGGGAGGGCTTTTCAGGACACGCCCACGAGTACATCCCTGTAGGCTCGTTTCGGGCCGTCCATGGCCCTCAACGGTCCTGAAAAGCCCTCCCCGTCGCCCGCGCGTCACATTTCCGCGATATACCAGGCCACAGTTCCATAAATAGAACTCAGGTTTTGCCAAGCTTCGCTTTACTGTCCTGCGAAATGCACCCCTGCTCGGGCGCGAGCGGCTGGGAGCCCTTTCAGGGACCGTCTTTGGCCATCCATGGCCAAAGTCGAGCGCACAGGGAAGGGCTCGTAGCGTGTCCCTGAAAGGGCTCCCAGCCGATCGTGCCTACGCCGAAACATGCAGGCTGCAAGGGGGCAAACTCAGAACCACGAAGCCTTCATGTTCAAACACGTATCATCCTGATTCCGCAGCAACACCAGATCCTGAGCCACGGTGGGTAATTCCCAGTGGAAGAAGTACTGGGCGGCCTGGAGTTTGCCCTGGTAGAAGTTGCGTTCGCTGTCGCTGTTGGCAGAGGCCAGAGCGTTAGCTGACGCATTAGCCTGCCGCAACCACATCCAGGCCACGATAATGTGGCCGAACAGGTGCAGATAGCAGCTGGCGTTGGCCAGGGTTTTGTCGACTTCGCCGCCCATCAGGGATTTGCCCAGGCTCTGGGTGACTTTTACTGCCTGCTGCAGGGTTTCGCTGAGGGACAACGCCCACTGCTGGCAGCGCTCAGTGGTGGCCGACTGCAGATCAACCTGCATTTCCTGCATCAGCAACTGCAGGCCATGGCTCTGGTCCTGCCAGATTTTACGGCCCAGCAGGTCCAGAGCCTGGATGCCGTTGGTGCCTTCGTGGATGGGGTTCAGGCGGTTGTCGCGCCAGCACTGCTCGACCGGGTATTCGCGAGTGTAGCCGGCGCCGCCGTAGACCTGGATTGCCAGATCGTTGGCTTTCGGACCGTATTCCGAGGGCCAGGCTTTGATCACCGGGGTAAGCAAATCCAACAGCTTGCCGGCTTCCATTCGCTTCTGTTCATCCGGGTGGGTGTGCTGGTCGTCCATCAGGCGAGCGCCATACAGGCACAGGGCCAGGCCACCTTCGCTGTAGGCTTTCTGGGCCAGCAGCATGCGGCGTACGTCCGCGTGTTCGATGATGGGTACTTGCGGACTTTCCGGATTCTTTTCGCTGGCCTTCCGGCCCTGCAGGCGGTCCTTGGCGTATTCCAGGCTGTGCATGTAGCCCCGATAGCCGATCACAGCGGCGCCGAAGCCCACACCAATGCGGGCTTCGTTCATCATCTGGAACATGTACTTCAGGCCCTGATGGGGTTCGCCTACCAGGTAGCCGTGGCAGGGAGCATCGTCACCGAAGCTCAGGGCGGTACTGGTAGTGCCACGATAGCCGAGTTTGTGGATCAGGCCGGCGAGGCTGACGCCGTTACGGTCGCCCGGGTTGCCGTTCTCGTCCACATGGAATTTCGGGACGATGAACAGGGAGATGCCTTTTACGCCCGCCGGTGCACCTTTGATTTTCGCCAGCACCATGTGAACGATATTTTCGGTGATGCTCTGCTCGCCACCAGAGATGTAGATTTTGGCGCCTTTGATCAGGTAGTGGCCGTCGTCGGTGGGCGTGGCGGAGGTGCGGATGTCCGCCAGGCTGGAGCCGGCGTGGGGCTCGGTCAGGGCCATGGTTCCGCTGTAGCGGCCGCTGAGCATATTGGGCAGGAATTTGGTTTTCTGTTCGTCGTTGCCGAATACACGAATCAGGTTGGCGGCGGCGGTGGTCAGAAACGGGTAGCCAGCGGTGCCCGGGTTGGCGGCGGTGAAGAAGCCGTTGCAGGCCGCCATGACGGATTCCGGCAGTTGCATGCCGCCGAGGTCGTAGTCGTATCGGCCAGCGAGGAAGCCGGCTTCGGCGTAGGCATCGAAGGCCTGTTTGACGTCCGGGAGCATTTCCACCTGGCCATTGACGAACTTGGGTTCGTCTTTGTCGGCAGCGCTGTTGTGGTTGGCGAATTTTTCTTTCGCCATCTTGTCGGCGGTTTCGATGACGGCGTCGAAGGTGTCTTTGCTGTGTTCGCTGAAGCGCTCGCGCTGGGTGAGGGATTCTGTGTCCATCACCTCGTAAAGTTGGAATGCGAGGTCGCGGCGGTCGATCAGGGTGTCGGTCATTCTTGGTCTCCTATTGATTGGCCATAGCGTCTCATAACGGCTATGGTTGTTGGAATTGTCATTTCTGACTTATTCTTGGTTGAATCCGCCACCACCTAGTGGTGACTGACGCCCGGCAGGAGGTGTGGGGGAGCTTTCCGGGAGACGCCGTGAACCCATCCATGGGGGCTTGAGCGCAGCTTCCCTGCTGCGCACACTCCCTGAAAGCTCCCCCACACCTCCCGCCTACTTCAGCATCGGCTGATCAAGCTTCACACAACCACGGAGCATTCCTGCATTGAAAACCGTCACCATCATCGGCTTCAACGGAGCTCTGGCCAGTGCTATCACCGGTATGATCGACCTGTTTCGCCTGGCCGGGGTGACCTGGGCCCGAATTCATGGCGAGCAGCCGACGGCATGGTTCAGAACCCGGCTGCTGACCGAGGATGGCGAGCCCTGCCGATGCATCAATGGCGTGACCCTGTTGGCGGATGATTCCTGGCAGGATATTGACAAACTGGGTGCCGATGACCTGCTGATTATTCCGACCATTGGTGCGCCCATTGATGAAGTTCTGCAAACCAACCCTCTCCTGATTCAGTGGCTTTCAAGGTTTGAGGCCGCGACGCCCGGCGATGTTCGGGTGGCCAGTAACTGTACCGGCGCGTTTTTATTGGCGGCGGCGGGGTTACTGGACGGTCGGGAGGCCACCACACACTGGGGGTTTGGTGAACAGTTCAGACGGCAGTTTCCGGCTGTAAATCTCCATGCCGACAAGCTGGTCACGGTTGATGGCCCTGTGGCCTGCGCCGGGGGTGGTATGGCCTGGTGGGATCTGGGGGTGTATCTAGTTGAGCGGCTGGCAGGTGCGCAGGTGGCCAGGGAGTTGGCGAAGGCGTTTGTGATTGACGCCGGGCGCACGAGCCAGGCTCCCTATAGCGTGCTGCAGGCCAAGCGATACCATTCAGACAAGGTGGTTCACCAGGTTCAGGATTGGCTGGAGGCGCATTTCAGAGAGCCGGTTTCATTGCCAGAGCTTTCCAGCGTCGCCGGGTTATCTGAGCGGTCGCTGTTGCGACGGTTCCGGCAAGCGACGGGGGATTCACCCTCCACCTATCTGCAGCTGCTTCGGGTGGAGGAAGCTCGCAGGCTACTCGAATCCTCAACGGGAGGGCTTGAGTCGGTCACCCGGGCGGTCGGGTACGAGGATGTGAGTTCGTTCAGCCGGCTGTTTCGTCGGCATACGGGGCTTTCGCCGGGTGCCTATCGGGCGAAGTTCGGCCGATAGTACAGAGTCACGGGTCACAATTCAGTCTTTGGTCGCGTTTCTGTGGCGCGGGTTATGCATCAAACTGTCTTGTAGGCGATTTTTTGCCGCTGTACGTAAATAATCTTGACAGTATTAACCCTTCGGGGGAGGTCGTTTCCATGAACGCACCGTTGAAGCAGAGCCGGGCCGATGTACTTAACCGGCTGTACGATATGAAGCGCAAGCAGCTCGCGCAGGCCAGTCAGCAGGGTAACAGCCTGCGTTGCCAGGTGTTGGAGGCAGAAGCAGAGGCGATTTCCAATGCCCTGAAAACCGTTCGATAGCCATTTATCCAGACAACAGCTATCGAACGCCACTTCCGGTCAACTGATGACGTAGCCGGTCACTTTTTAGATGGCTGCCGCAATTTCGGTTCCCTGACGGATGGCCCTTTTGGCATCCAGCTCTTCCGCCACATCAGCACCGCCAATGAGGTGCGCTTTCACGCCTTTATCCGCAAGCTGGTCGAACAGTTCCCGATAGCTTTCCTGTCCCGCGCAGATGATCACGTTGTCCACGGGCAGAACTCTGGTCTCGCCGGTCTTTCCGTCCTTGTCGGTCAGGGTAATATGCAGGCCTTGATCGTCGATTCGGTCGTAACGGCAACCCCGGAGCATTTCGACGTCCCGATGCTTGAGGCTGCTTCGGTGCACCCAGCCTGAGGTTTTGCCCAGGCCGCCGCCGACTTTGCCGGTTTTACGCTGCATCAGATAGATCTTGCGGGGCGATGGGGTCTGCGCCAGTTCAGCCAGGCCACCGGGGCCCTCAAACGTGGGATTCACCCCCCATTCCGCCTGCCATTCAGCAACACTCACCTGTTCGCCTTCCGGGTGTTTGCCAAAGTCGTGAGTCAGGAATTCACTGACATCAAAACCGATACCACCCGCCCCGATCACAGCAACCGACTTGCCCACCGGTTTGTTGTGGCGTAGTACATCCAGGTACCCGAGCACTTTCGGGTGGTCGATGCCTTCAATCTTCGGTGTTCGTGGTTTGACGCCGGTGGCGATGATCACGTCGTCAAAGCCCTGTTCGATCAGCTCGTCGGCCCCCACACGGGTTCCGAGCCGCAGGTCGATTTCCAGCAAATCAATCTGACGCTGAAAATAACGCAGGGTTTCGTAGAACTCTTCCTTGCCCGGAATGCGTTTGGCGTAATTGAACTGGCCGCCAATTTTGTCGTCAGCTTCAAACAGGGTCACCTTGTGCCCCCGTTTTGCTGCCGTGGTGGCTGCCGCCAATCCAGCGGGCCCGGCGCCAACCACTGCTACGCGTCGAACCACAGGCGCAACCGTGAGCACCAGTTCAGTCTCGTGACAGGCCCGGGGGTTTACCAGACAGGAGGCGCGCTTGGCCTGGAACACATGGTCCAGACACGCCTGGTTGCAGGCGATACAGGTATTGATCTCGTCGCCGCGCCCCTGTTCCGCCTTGCGGACAAACTCGCTGTCGGCCAGCAGCGGACGAGCCATGGACACCATGTCTGCCTTACCGGCAGCAAGGATTTCCTCGCCTTTTTCAGGCGTATTGATACGGTTGGTGGTACATACCGGGATGTCCACCTCGCCATAGAACTTGGCTGTCACATCCGCAAAGCCGCCGCGGGGTACCGAGGTCACGATGGTGGGGACGCGGGCCTCATGCCAGCCAATACCCGTGTTGATAATGGTCGCACCGGCTTTCTCGATAGCCTTGCCCAGAGTGACGATCTGCTCCCAGGTCTGGCCGCCTTCCACCAGATCCAGCATGGACAGGCGGTAAATAATGATGAATTCCGGCCCGACCGCCTCACGCATGCGGCGAACGATCTCCACCGGCAAGCGCATTCGGTTTTCGTAGGGCCCACCCCACTTGTCGGTTCGCTTGTTGGTGCGTTCACACAGGAACTGGTTGATAAAATAACCTTCGGAGCCCATCACCTCAACGCCGTCGTAGCCGGCGAATTTAGCCAGCTTGGCGGCATTCACGAAGTCATTGATCTGCCGTTCCACACCTTTTGTTGAGAGGGCTCTGGCCTTGAACGGACTGATCGGTGCCTTGGTGGCCGAGGCCGACACAATCAGCGGCTGATAACCATAACGACCGGCGTGCAGCAATTGCAGGCAGATTTTTCCGCCCGCTTCATGTACGGCCCCGGTCACATGACGATGCAGCAAAGCAGTCGCACGGTTATTCATCGTAGACGCCAGCGGGGCCAGCTGCCCCACCAGGTTGGGAGAAAAGCCACCGGTTACCATGAGCCCGACGCCACCTTCCGCCCGTTCGGCAAAATACCGGGCGAACTTGTGGATATTCCAGAAACGGTCTTCGAGGCCGGTATGCATCGACCCCATCAGCACCCGGTTCTTGAGCTCAGTGAACCCCAGATCAAGCGGTTTCAGCAGGTTGGGATAGGCGTTGGTCATGGCGCACTCTCATCGAATATTTATCGGGAGTATACACTTGATCAATGGCAAGTTGACTTGACCTGACCGACGGGCCACGTATCATCGCATTTCAAGTTTGACTGACGGAGCAACCATGACCGCAAGGTCCTTCGGCTGCATTAGAATCACCCGCCCACCCGTTACCGCTGACATCGCGCGGCATCGGGGACGCCTTCCGTATTTCCCGGACCCGCCTGTTTCCTGCTGAATCCACCCGATCCATGCCGACCCGATCCCGATGCTCATCGTGCACGGTGGCTGGTCGGAGACTAGACTCAGGCAAACACGCCTTTGGTACTCATGTAAAAGAACACCGATAACGAGGTTGCGATGTCGCTACCGCTGGTTGTATTTCTGCCATTTCTGGGGGCTATAGCTGCCCCGCTGTTTGCCCTTGGAGGGCGAACAGCAATTGCGATTGCCTCTTCTGTTCCGGCGCTTATTGCCCTGGCTGCCCTGTTTCCGCACTGGGAAACACTGGCCAACGGTGGCACCGTCCTGCAATCCTGGGAGTGGTTACCGGCGATCGGCATTTCCTTCAGCTTCCGCCTCGATGGACTGTCTCTGCTGTTCGCACTGCTGATTCTGATTATTGGCGTGCTGATCATTCTCTATGCCCGCTATTACCTGAAGCCGGCCGAGAATATCGGGAAGTTTTACGCGCTGCTGCTCTGTTTTAAAGGCTCCATGCTGGGCATCGTACTCTCCAGCAATCTCTTGCTGATGATGATTTTCTGGGAACTGACCAGTCTCACCTCGTTCCTGCTCATCAGTTTCTGGAACCACAAACAGGACGCTCGTCGTGGCGCCCGCATGGCGCTGGCGGTGACCGGTGGCGGTGGGCTGGCGTTGCTCGCGGGCATTCTGATCATCGGCAACATTGTCGGCAGCTTTGAACTGGACGATGTGCTGGCGGCCGGCGATGTTATCAAAGCCCACGCCATGTACCCCGTCGCCCTGACGCTGGTACTGCTGGGCGCCTTTACCAAGTCTGCCCAGTTCCCGTTCCATTTCTGGCTACCCCATGCCATGCAGGCGCCAACGCCGGTTTCGGCCTACCTGCACTCCGCCACCATGGTCAAGGCCGGTATTTTCCTGATGGCGCGTTTGTACCCGGCATTGGCTGGTACGGAACAATGGTTCTACATGGTCAGTTTTACCGGCATGGCAACTTTGCTGATTGGCGCCTACGTGGCCATGTTCAAGCATGACCTGAAAGGGCTGCTGGCGCACTCCACCGTCAGCCACCTGGGCCTGATCACGCTGCTGTTCGGTATGGGTACCGAGCTGGCGGCGGTGGCAGCGGTATTCCACGTCATCAACCATGCCACCTTCAAGGCCTCACTGTTCATGGCCGCCGGTATTATCGACCACGAAACCGGTACCCGGGACATGCGCCGGATTAACGGCCTGTGGCGATACATGCCCCATACGGCCACTCTGGCCATGGTGGCCGCGTCATCCATGGCCGGGGTTCCGCTGCTGAACGGCTTCCTGAGCAAGGAAATGTTCTTTGCCGAGTCCCTGCAACTGAATCTGCCCGGCATCTGGGCCTGGCTGCCGCCGATCGTCGCCACGCTGGCCGGTATTTTTGCGGTCGCCTATTCCGCACGTTTTATTCACGACGTGTTCTTTAACGGCAAGCCCGTCAATCTGCCCATCTACCCGCCCCACGAACCGCCCCGGTACATGAAAATCCCGGTGGAGATCCTGGTCTTCGCCTGCATCATGGTAGGCATGTTCCCGGCGGTATCGGTCGGGCCTCTGCTCTACGCTGCCGCCCACGCCACCCTTGGCGGCGAGGTACCGGATTATCAACTGGCGGTTATCCACGGGTTTAACCTACCACTGATCATGAGTTTTGCGGCTTTCTTTGGCGGTTTGATCATGTATAGCCAGCGCCAGAAATTCTTTGATTTCCACGCGCGCTTCAAGGAAATCGACGAGAAGGCCGTATTCGAAGCGATCGTACTGCGGATCGTCGACCTGGCGAACGGCTTTACGGCAAGAATCGAGAACGGCTCTCTGCAAAGATACGGCATGCTGCTTGTGGTCAGCGTGCTGGCAGTCGCTGCCATGCCACTGCTGGATCTGGGTATCTTCATTGGTGAGACCGGCCTGAGCCCTGTGGACTGGCCCACGGCCATTGCCGCAGGCGTACTGATCATTTGTGCCCTGTTGACGGCGGCCGTGCACCGGCAGCGATTTTACGCGCTGGTTGTGCTGAGCGTGGTGGGCCTGATCGTTGCACTGGCGTTTGCCCGCTTCTCGGCGCCCGACCTGGCCATGACCCAGTTGTCGGTGGAAGTGGTGACCATTGTTCTGCTCATGCTGGCGCTCTACTACATGCCTGGCTGGACACCCGTGGAAACCCCACTGAAACGTCGCTTCCGGGATATCGCTATCGCGGGTATTGCCGGTATTGGTATGACTCTGGTTACCCTGGCCATGTTGACGCAACCGTTCAGTTCGATTTCCGATTTCTTCCTTGAGAACAGCAAACCGGGCGGTGGCGGCACCAACGTGGTCAACGTCATCCTGGTGGACTTCCGGGGCTTTGATACCCTGGGCGAAATCACGGTTCTGGCGATTGCTGCCCTGGGCATTTACGCGCTGCTGAAAAATACGCCGCTGACGCCACCACCCAGTGATGGCGAAGGCCATGCCTGGTCACGGGATGCCTACCCGTTAATGCTGCGCTTGATTGCCCGGCCACTGTTGCCGCTGTCCCTGATGGTGTCGGCATTCATCTTCCTGCGTGGCCACAACCTGCCCGGCGGCGGATTTATCGCGGGTCTGATCACCTCGATAGCCCTGATCCTCCAGTACATTGCCAGTGGCCTGAACTGGACCCAGGACCGGATTCCGTTCAAATATCACAACGTCATTGGCCTGGGCCTGTTGTTCGCAACCATTGCCGGCGCGGCCAGCCTGGCCTTCGGCTATCCGTTCCTGACCTCAACATTCGGCTATATCACCTGGCCGGTAGTCGGCAAGTTCGAGGTAGCCTCAGCACTGGTCTTCGACCTGGGTGTTTATCTCACGGTAATCGGGGCCACCCTGTTGGCGCTGGTGACCATTGGCCGCATATCGCCGCATTCGGCCATCAAGAGTAAGAGGGAGGGCGCGTAATGGAACTTGTCTATGCATTGGTGATTGGTGCCCTGACCGCCTCCGGCGTTTATCTGCTGCTGCGGGCGCGCACGTTCCCCGTGGTGGTTGGCCTGACACTCCTGTCTTACGGGGTAAACCTTTTCCTGTTCTCCACTGGCCGGCTGGCTACCGGCAAGCAACCGATTATCGGCACTGCGGAAAGCTATGCCGACCCACTGCCGCAGGCGCTGGTTTTAACGGCCATCGTGATTGGCTTCGCCATGACAGCCTTTGTGGTGGTGATGTCGCTACGAAACCTTGCGGATAACGAAGATGACCATGTTGATGGCAAACAACCCTATAAATCGCCAGCACCGGAGCAGGAAGACGAGGAGGTAACCGGTAAATGAACCATTGGCTTACCGCTCCGATTCTGATTCCTCTGCTTGGCGGCATTCTGCAGGCACTGATGGGCTATGCCCCCATCACTCTGCGCCGAACCCTGGCACTGGCAACCACCGTGCTGATCCTGGTCTCGGCCATAGTCCTTCTGGTGCTGGCAAACGACGGCAGTTACCGCATTTATGCTTTTGGCAACTGGCAGCCGCCGTTCGGGATTGTCCTGGTTCTGGACCGGCTGGCCGCGCTGATGCTGGTCATGACCTCTGTTCTGGCCCTGTTCTGTCACCTCTATGCCATCGGCGGCGCCGATGAGGGTAACCGACAGTTCCACGCGCTGTTCCTGTTCCAGTTGATGGGCCTCAACATCGCCTTCCTGACCGGTGACCTGTTCAACCTTTTCGTTGCCTTCGAGGTGCTTCTGATCGCCTCCTACGGCTTGCTGATGCATGGTGGAGGCACCATAAGGACTGTACCTGGCCTCCACTACGTGGTTCTCAACCTGATCGGCTCGGCGATCTTCCTGATCAGTGTGGGCATGATCTACAGCGTCACCGGCACCCTGAATATGGCAGACCTTGCGGTCAAGGTTCCCCAGGTAACCGGTGAAAGCCTGAATATCGTCAAGGCCGGCGGCATGATGCTGCTGGTAGTCTTTGGCCTGAAGGCCGCCATTCTGCCGCTGTGTTTCTGGCTGCCCCGTGCCTACTCCAAAGCCACGGCGCCCGTTGCGGCTCTGTTTGCGGTCATGACCAAGGTGGGCATCTACGCCATCCTGCGGGTATACCCGCTGGTGTTTGGCGACGAAGCCGGTGAGCTTGCCAATCTCGGCATGGATTGGCTGTTCCCGATCGCTCTGGCCACCCTGGCCATGGGCGTCATAGGCGCTCTGGGCTCTGGTAGCCTGAAGACGCTTGTGGCCTGGCAGGTAATCATATCCGTGGGCACCCTGCTGGCTCCCATCTCTCTGGGCTCCGAAGCCGGCTTGTCTGCCGCCTTGTTCTATATGCTCAGCACGACCTGGACCGTCGGCGGCCTGTTCCTTGTATCGGAACTGATAGCCAACCAGCGCGGCAGCGCGAATGATCGCATCATCACCGCGCCCAGAATGCATAACCGCACCTTCCTGAGCGTGCTGTTTCTGATCGGTGCCGTTGCCGCCGCCGGGTTGCCTCCGCTCAGCGGCTTCATTGGCAAGCTGCTGATTCTACAGTCCGTTGAGCCCGGTTTCGAAATGGCCTGGCTCTGGTCAGTGCTGCTGGTTGGCAGCTTCCTCACAATCATTGCCTACAGTCGGGCCGGCAGTATTGTTTTCTGGCGAACCGTCGACGGCCACCTGGAAAAGCCGGACCCATTGAATGGTCGGATTTCTGTGGCAGCTGGCGCGCTCACCGCACTGGCGATCGTCCTGGTCGTGTTTGCCGGTCCAATAACACGCTATACCGATGCAACGGCCGAACAGCTACACAATAACAGTGCCTATATCGAAATCCTGCAGATGCCTATGGTCGGGGAGGATAACTGATGCTTGATCGACTGAGGTTTCCCCACCCCTGGCTGAGCCTGACCCTGTTCGTCATGTGGCAATTTCTGAGTGACGGCATCAGTGGCGGCAGTATTGTTCTTGGGCTGATCCTGGCCTGGATAATCCCCCTGATGACCCAGGGTTTCTGGCCAGATCCACCCACCTTGCTCAAGGCCTGGAAGACACCTGCCTACCTGTTGCGGGTTCTGTGGGACATTGTGGTCGCCAGCGTTGATGTGGCAAGGCTGATACTGAGCCCTCGCGAACCACGCCCGATGTTCATCTGCTACACCCTGGAACTCAAGGATCCGCTGGCTATCAGCATTCTCGCCAGCACCATTTCCCTGACGCCGGGCACCGTTAGCGCGGATGTGAGCGATGACAACACACTGCTGCTGATTCATGCCCTGGACGCCGAGGACGAGCAGGAAGTCATCGACACTATCCGGAACCGGTACGAAAAGCCTTTGCTGGAGATGTTCCAATGATGCTAACCGCGCTCTACATCACCATTGCCATGGTCACGCTGGCCGCCTTGCTGAACGTGTACCGCCTGATCAAGGGCCCGGATGCGCCGGACCGGATACTGGCGCTGGACACCCTCTACATTAACGCCATCGCATTGATCATTCTGTTGGGCATCACGCTTAAAACCCGCATGTACCTTGAGTCTGCGCTGCTGATTGCGGTTATGGGATTTGTTGGAACCGTCGCCATGGCCAAATACCTCAAGCGCGGCAGCGTCATTGAATAACCCGGAGGACACCCTATGAGCACCTTCGCTGAATACGCCATTTCCGCCATGCTGATTATCGGTGGCGTTTTTACTCTCATCGGTGCCATTGGTCTGGCTCGACTGCCGGATTTCTACACCCGGCTACACGGCCCTACCAAAGCCACCACGGTTGGCGTTGGCGCTATCGTGATCAGCTCCGTGATCTACTTCAGCACGCTTGGACGAGGCATCGGGATCGAGGAAGTCCTGATCACGGCGTTCCTGTTCATGACGGCGCCCATCAGCGCTAACTTCCTGGCAAAGGCCGCCATGCACCTGGAAGTCAGAACCTCTGAGAAAACTCGCGGTCAGACCTGGGATCAATGAGCCCTTGTCATTCAAGGGCTCAGTGAGCCTTTTGTTCAAAACAATCGTATAAATCAAGAGGCTACCGGCACCGATATATTTCAATACGCGTAAAGTCAGGTCTTTAAGGAGTCCTCTCCCATGATGTTACTGGCTGTGCTATCCGGATTTATGCTGGCGGTCGCGGTACCGGCGCTATATCGTTTGGCAGGCAGTTACATCGGCTGGGTACTGGCTCTGCTACCCGCCTCCCTCACCGCCTACTTCGCCAGCCTGATTCCCGCGATCCGTGGTGGTGAAAAACTCCTGTTTGAAATGCCCTGGATGCCAGGCCTCGGGATTACCCTGGACTTCATGGTTGATGGCCTGTCCCTGGTGTTCGCCCTTCTGATCAGCGGCATCGGCACCTTCATTCTGATCTATGCAGGCTCCTATCTTAAAGGCCACAAAGACCTGGCAAGGTTCTACGTCATCATGTTGTCGTTCATGGCCTCGATGCTCGGGCTGGTACTCTCGGACAACCTCATTACCTTTTTTGTGTTCTGGGAACTGACCAGCATCACCTCCTACATGCTGATCGGCTTCAACCATGAAGATACCGACGCGCGCAAGTTTGCCCTCCAGGGCCTGTTCGTAACCGCAGGTGGCGGGCTCGTGTTGATGGCGGGCCTGATCCTGCTGATTATTATCACCGGGGATTCCTCCTTCTCGGGCCTTCTGGCGTCAGAACTGTCCATTCATGAGCACCCGTATTACACCGCGGCAGCAGTCTGCATACTGATTGGCGCCTTTACCAAATCCGCACAGGCGCCTTTCCACTTCTGGCTACCAAACGCCATGGCTGCGCCCACCCCGGTTTCGGCCTACCTGCATTCTGCGACCATGGTGAAGGCGGGTGTGTATCTGCTGGCCCGCCTGAACCCGTCAATGGACGGAGACATGCTTTGGAGCGGCTCGCTGTTGGTGTTTGGTGCCGTCACTATGCTCACCGGCGCCTATCTTGCCTACAGCAGCACCGGCATGAAAAAGGTTCTGGCCTATTCCACGGTGATGGCGCTGGGCACCCTGACCATGCTGGTCGGCGTGGGGACGGAACTGGCCATCACAGCTTTCATCTGTTTCCTGGTGGCCCACTCGCTGTATAAGGGCGCCTTGTTTATGCTCGCCGGCGCACTGGACCACGAAACCGGCACCAAAGACATTACCCGGATGGGTGGCCTGAGGCACAGCATGCCAAAGACAGCCGTTATTACCGGACTTGCGGCCTTATCCCTCGCAGGGCTTCCACCGCTGTTCGGGTTCGTGGCCAAGGAACTGTTACTGGAGTCGCTGTTGCATGCGTCAATATGGCAAACCGGGCTTTTGGTGGCCGCCGTTCTCTCGGCCATGCTGGTGGTGGCGGTCGCCGGCCTGGTGTTTATCAAGCCCTTTTTCGGGCCGGTTGTTAAAACGCCCAAACTGCCCCACGAGGCCCCGTTTGCGATGCTGATCGGCCCCGGCGTTTTGACAATGCTCGCCCTGATCTTCGGCTTCATGCCATCTCTGCCCGCAAATCTGGTTCTGGACGCCGCTATTTCAGCAGTCTCCGGCTACCCGGTGGAAACTGCCCTCGCCCTCTGGCACGGCATTAACCTTCCCTTGATGCTTTCCGGTCTCAGTCTCCTGGCTGGTTCGTTCCTCGTGGCGGCCTGGCACAGACTTCAGCCAACCCTGTATGCGATGAATACCGCAGCCAGCCGATTCGGCCCGGAATCCGGTTATTTCCGCTTAATGGAAGGGATCAGTCAGGTTGCTGGCTGGCAGACACGAATCCTGCAGAACGGCGTTCTCGGCACCTATTTACTGGTTCTGGTTCTTGTCACGTTTTCTCTGACGGGCTTCACGCTGCTGACGCGGCACGGTCTGCAGCTGGATTTCGACTTCAGCGACAGTTTTTTCTACGAATGGGGCATCGCGCTGCTGATTGTCGCGGCGACGGTTTTTGCCTGTGTCACCCGATCCCGCCTTGGTTCTGTGGCGTCGCTGGGGGTTGCAGGGTTTGGTGTGGCCCTGACCTTCATTCACTTCAGTGCCCCGGATCTGGGTATCACCCAACTGCTGGTGGAAACGCTCACCGTCATCCTGCTGGTGCTGGTACTGTTTCGGTTGCCACCGTTCGCCAAGCTCTCCTCTTCCTGGGAACGTTACCGGGACCTGTCTGTCGCAGTGTTTGCAGGCGTGGTGATGACACTCATTATGACGGCGGTACTGGATATTCAGTACTTTGACAGTATTTCCAGTTACTACGTTGAAAACAGCTACACCCTGGCGTTTGGCAAGAATATCGTCAATGTGATTCTGGTGGACTTCCGGCAACTGGACACCCTCGGAGAAATCTTTGTACTGGGCCTTTCAGCAATTGGCATCTACTCCATGATCAAGCTCAGGGCGGAGGATCAGTACAAGTCATGAAACCCAATACCCTGATCCTTCACACCGCGGCACTGGCGATCATGCCGCTGCAACTGATGTTCTCGGTTTTCCTGCTGCTGCGCGGGCACGATGAACCTGGCGGCGGCTTCATCGGCGGCCTGGTCGCCGCAAGCGCGTTTGTCCTCTATGCCTTCTCCTTCGGCGCGCAAGCTACCCGGAAACTCCTCAGGGTGCACCCCAAAGATCTCCTGGCAGCCGGCCTGCTGTTCGGACTGGCCTCCACCATTCCGGCCCTGCTTTCCGGCCAGGCCATGCTGACTGCCCACTGGTGGGAGCTTCCGCTGCCCGGTGACAGCTACCTGAAGCTATCGACCGTACTCGTCTTCGACATTGGCGTGTATCTGGCGGTCCTTGGCACACTGATGACATTCGTGATCGGTCTGATGGAGGTTGAGGGATGAGTCGAACACACTTTTTGGAACGGGGAGCCTTGCGATGGGGAGCCTGATGGCACTGGTGGTTGGCACCCTTTTCGCGGCCAGCATCTACATGATGCTCAGGCGCTCGATCGTGAAAATCGTAATTGGCCTGATCATTCTGAGTAACGCGGCAAACCTGCTGATTTTTGTAGTGTCGGGGCTAACCCGGGGCGCACCTCCGCTCATAGCCGACGGCGCGAAGCAGGTGTCTGGAACGGTGGCAGATCCGTTACCCCAGGCGCTCATCCTTACGGCCATTGTGATCGCCTTCAGTGTTCTGGCTTTTGCTGTGGTTCTGATCCGCCGGGCCTACGAGGTAGTAGGCACCGATGATCTGGACAAGATGAAGGATACCGACACTTGAGCCTGGAAGTTGTTCTCCCGATCCTGATCCCCCTGACCGCCGGTGCCCTGTCCCTGGCGCTGTGGCGCTCGGTTCAGCTGCAACGCCTGGTTGCCGTGGTGGCCACCGCTCTTTTGCTGGTTGCCAGCATCTGGCTGCTGCGTTCAACCATCGACAAAGGTTTCCTGGTGGTGGAAATGGGCAGCTGGCCGGCACCGTTCAGTATTGTGCTGGTAGCTGACATCCTAAGCGCCATCATGATTGTGCTGACTGGCATGATCGGGCTCGCCATCGCCATCTATTCTCTGGCTTCAACGCCTCCGGGGCATGAAAGGTTCGGCTACTACCCGCTGATGCACCTGTTGCTTGCCGGAGTCGCTGGCGCCTTTCTGACCGGCGATATTTTCAACCTCTTCGTCTGGTTTGAGGTCATGCTACTGGCCTCATTCGCCCTGCTCACCCTTGGCGGCGAGCGAGCCCAGATGGAGGGCGCTATCAAGTACGTTACCCTGAACCTGTTTTCATCGGCCCTCTTCCTGTCGGCTGTTGGCCTGCTGTACGGCATGGTGGGCACCCTCAACATGGCGGATATCGCCCAGAAGGTAAGCCGGGTTGATGATGCAGGCATGATCACGGTGGTGTCGCTCATGTTCATGGTGTCGTTCGGTATCAAGGCAGCGGCATTCCCATTGTTTTTCTGGCTCCCGGCCTCGTACCACACTCCTCAGGTCGCGGTCTCAGCTCTGTTCGCGGGATTGCTGACCAAAGTCGGGGTGTATGCGCTCTATCGGGTATTCACCCTGATTTTCACCCAGGATGTGGAGTACACCCACACCATCCTGCTCTGGGCGGCCGCTCTAACCATGCTGACCGGTGTGCTCGGCGCTGCCGCGCAGTTCGAGTTCCGGAGGATTCTATCCTTCCACATCGTCAGCCAGATCGGCTATATGCTGCTGGGGCTGGCGCTGTTTACACCCCTGGCACTGATTGGCGGCGTGTTTTACATCATGCACCACATCATCGTTAAAACGAATCTGTTCCTGGTGAGCGGCATCACCTATCGCCTGCTGGGCAGTTATGACCTGAAAGACCTGGGCGGCGTGTATCGGCAACGGCCTTATCTGGCGCTGTTGTTCCTGATCCCGGCCTTGTCGCTGGCCGGTATTCCGCCTTTATCCGGTTTTTTCGCCAAGTTCGTTGTTGTCCGTGCCACACTGGAATCCAGCGAATACCTTGTCGCAGCGGTGGCCCTGCTGGTGGGCTTGCTGACGCTCTACTCCATGATCAAGATCTGGGCGGAAGTGTTCTGGAAGAAAGTCCCGGAGCACGTTACTGATGTGCGCCGGCTCAATGGTGAGATCAGGGAAAAACGCAGTTGGGCCTACTACACCCCGGTGGTGGCGCTTGCGGTGTGCACTCTGATTATCGGCCTCTATGGTCAGCCCATATACATGCTTGCAGAATCCGCCGCCGAACAGCTGATGAACCCGCAGCTTTACATCGCAGCCGTTCTGGGAGGGCAGCCTGAATGATCGGTCTGTTCTGGAACCTGTTGCTGGCGCTCGCGTGGGTAACCCTCACGGGCAGTATCACAGCCATGAACCTGCTCGCTGGTTTTATCTTTGGCTACGTCGCCCTCATGGTGCTGCAGAAACAGGTGCCGGTGTTGAAAGGGTATTCCCGCCGGATTCCCCGTCTCGCCACTTTCCTGGTGTATTTCCTGAAAGAACTGGTGAAGTCGAATCTGCGGGTCGCCTATGACATCGCAACGCCCGTCTGGCACATGAAGCCGGGAGTGATCGCGTTCCCGCTCCGGGCTGAGACCGATATGGAAATTCTGTTTGTCAGCAGTGTTATCTCTCTCACACCCGGGACCCTGAGCCTGGACGTTTCTGATGATCGAAAGGTGCTGTTTATCCATGCCATGTTTCTTCACGACGAAGAGCAGCTCAGAAACGACCTGAGAGAACTCGAACGCCGAATCCTGAAGGTGACGCGCTAGGAGGCCAGTCATGCTGAATGTGGTGATCAATATTGTCTATCTCATGCTGTCACTGGCGTTGCTCTTCGCCTTCATTCGGCTCACCCGGGGGCCATCCCTGCCGGACCGGGTGGTCGCACTGGAGCTGATCGCCTCCATCGTGGTCGGCTATGTTGGAGTGCACGCGATTGACACCGGCGTGGCCAGTTTTCTGGATGTTGCCATCGTTATCGCTCTGACTGCCTTTCTGGCAGCCATCGGCTTCGCCAGATTCGTCGAGCGGGGAGGCGTAAAGAATGATTGAAATACTGGTATCCGTACTGCTCCTGGTGGGCGCTGCTTTCATGGTACTGGCCGCCATCGGCGTTCTGAGATTGCCCGACCTCCCTACCCGCATGCACGCCACTACCAAAGCCGGTGCTCTGGGCGCCATGATGACCATGGGTGGCGTGGCGTTCTATTTCGGGGACAGTACCGTGGCCGCGCGGGCGGTTGCCATTGTTATCTTCATTTTTCTGACAGCTCCGATCGCCGCTCATGTCATAGGCCGGGCCGGTTATTTCACCGGCACCAAACTCTGGGCCGGCACCATCAAGGATGAGCTGCAGGAACGATACGACCCGGTTACCCACAAACTCTATAGCGGGCTTGAGGAGCTAAAGCCCGAGCAGCCAACCCGAACTGGAAAAGGTACCTCAAACCAATAGTTTGTGATTGGCAGCACAGGAATTTCCAGTATAGTAGGCTGCAAACCATTTCAAGGAATACCAGACATGCTGACAGTCAATGAATACTTCGATGGCAAGGTAAAATCAGTGGCTTTCCAGTCCAGCACACTGCCTGCCACAATCGGTGTTATCAGTGCCGGGGAATACGAATTCGGCACCTCAGAAAAAGAAACCATGACGGTCGTCAGCGGTGAACTGACCGTGCGGCTGCCAGGCCAGCAAGACTGGCAAACCTTCGGCGCCGGCGAGAGCTTTGAGGTAGCGGGGCAAGCAAGCTTCAAAGCAAAAACGGATGCCGATACTGCTTATCTCTGTACCTACGGATAAGCCCCACTCAGCCCGTCTTTCTTACCGTGACAACAAACATAAGCAGAGAAAGAGGACAACAACATGGCTCAACCCCGAATTCTCGAACCGGCTGACAATGCCCACCAGTACCAGCTCCTGATCAAGCGGTTACTGATGTCCGGCCCCCGCTACAACCCGGACCAGGAAATCGTTTACGCCGATCGCCGCAAGTACACCTACAAGGACCTTGTCGAACGCATCCATCGACTTGCCAATGCCCTGACAGACGCCGGTATCAAACCCGGCGATACCGTGGCTGTGATGGATTGGGATACCCCACGGTACCTTGAGTGTTTCTTTGCGATTCCGATGATTGGCGCCATACTGCACACGGTCAACGTGCGCCTGTCGCCGGAGCAGATCGTTTACACCATGAACCACGCCGAAGACGACGCGGTACTGGTGCACGATGACTTCCTGCCCATCATCGAGGGCGTGAAAGACGAGATCAAAACCGTCAAAACCTGGATTCAACTGACCGACAGCGACAAGCCGGGCAACGCCTCTTTCGACACCCACGGCGAGTACGAAGCCCTGCTCGCGGGGGCCAGCGACCACTTCGACTTCCCCGATTTCGACGAGAACAGCGTCGCCACCACTTTCTACACCACCGGCACCACCGGTAACCCGAAAGGCGTGTATTTCAGCCACCGCCAGCTGGTACTGCATACGCTTTCCATGGCCGGCAGCATCTCCCATTTCGACGAAATGCCGCTGTTGCGTTCATCCTCGGTGTATATGCCGGTTACGCCCATGTTCCACGTTCACGCCTGGGGCGTGCCTTACGCGGCCACCATGATGGGAATAAAGCAGGTCTATCCCGGTCGCTATGAACCCGAGTTGCTGGTGGATCTGCTCAAGGAGCACAAAGTCAGCTTCTCCCACTGCGTGCCCACCATCATGCAGATGATGATGGCCACCGAGTCCATCAAGACCGCCGACCTGAGCAACTGGCATGTGCTCATCGGTGGCAGCGCCCTGACCAAAGGCCTGTGCGATGCGGGGGCGAAACTGGGCATCAAGATGTTCACCGGCTACGGCATGTCGGAAACCTGCCCGCTGCTGAGCACCACGCACCTCTCCCCGGCGGATCTTGAACTGCCCCTGGAGCAGCAAACCGCAATCCGGGTGAAGACCGGTAAAGCCGTGCCCATGGTGGAACTGGAAATTGTCGATCCTGATGGCAAACCGGTACCCCATGATGGCGAAGCCAAAGGTGAAGTGGTCGCCCGGGCCCCCTGGCTGACCCAGAGCTACTTCAAACAGCCGGACAAAGGCGAGGAACTGTGGGAAGGCGGCTGGTTACACACCGGTGATGTCGCCTCCATGGAGCCGGACAACACGCTGACCATCAAAGACCGCATCAAGGATGTGATCAAGACCGGAGGCGAATGGCTGTCGTCGCTCGACCTGGAGAACATGATCAGCCAGCACCCTGCCGTTGCCGGGGCTGCGGTGGTAGGTGTGCCCGATGAGAAATGGGGGGAACGGCCCTACGCCCTGATCACCCTGAAGCCCGGAGAATCCATCTCGGAGCAGGATATCAAGCAGCACCTGCAACAGTTTGTCGACAGTGGCGACATCAACAAATGGGCGATTCCCGAGCAGATGCGGTTTGTGGAGGACATCCCCAAGACCAGCGTCGGCAAGATCAACAAGAAACTGATTCGGGATCAGTTGAAGGACTAGGGTCCCGAGAAACCAGAAACGCCGGCGTCCTGGCCACAGACGCCGGCGTTTTTGTTTGTGCGGTTACCTGAATCTTCCGCTGCTCAGAGACCGGAGAAGGTGAAGTCCACTTCCGGACGCTTGCCAGCCACAATATCCGCCAGGGCGGCCGCCGACCCACAGGAGTGGGTCCAACCCAGGGTGCCGTGGCCGGTGTTCAGGTACAGATTGCTGAAATGGCTTTTGCCGATATACGGCACATTGGAGGGTGTGGCAGGCCGCAGGCCGGTCCAGAACTCAGCCTGGTCCCAATAACCAGCCTCGGGCATCACTTCCGCAGCCCGGCGGACAATGGCTCTGCAACGGGTAAAGTTCAGGTCGCGACTGTAACCATTCAACTCTGCCGTGCCGGCCACGCGCATTCGGTCCCCCAGGCGCGAGTAAACCAGCTTGTATTCGTCGTCGGTCAGGCTGACGTTAAAGGCCGCTTCTTCGTTTTTCACCGGTACGGTGATGGAATAGCCCTTGGCCGGATAGATATTCAGGAACATCCCGAGCTGGCGGGCAAGTACCCCACTGAAACTGCCCAGGCTCAACACATAGCTGTCCGCCCTCAGGGTGTGGTGTTTGCCGTCTTTCAGTGCCAGCACGCCCAGAATCCGGTCACCCGCCCGATCAAAACCCAGGACTTCGGTGCCATATTCAAAGGCCACCCCTGCTTCTTTACATTTCTCAGCCAGAGCCTGGGTGAATTTACGGGCATCGCCGCTTTCGTCATCGGCGGTGTAAGTGGCGCCGGCAATTCGATGACGGATCGGCTCAAGCGCCGGCTCCAGCTCAACCGCACGGCCGGCATCGATAACCTGACGGTCACAGCCCAGGTCACGCATGATGCGGGAAGGTTCCAGCGCCGCATCAAACTCGGCAGGATTGGTGTAGAAATGCAGAATGCCCTTCGCCAACTGGTCATAATCCAGAGTCAGTTCTTCCCGCAGCGACTGCAGGCAAGAACGGCTGTAGGTGCCGAGATTGACCATCTGGCGGATGTTATGGGCAGCTTTGGCGGAGGTACACTGGGCCAGGAACGACAGCGCCCAGCGCCACTGGTACAGGTCGAGCCGCGGCCGGAACAACAGCGGAGCATCCGGCTGGCACAGCCATTTAGCGACTTTCACGGGCGCCGAGGGATTGGCCCACGGCTCGGCATGGGACACCGATACCTGCCCGCCATTGGCGTAGCTGGTTTCCAGCCCTGACTGGTTCTGTCGGTCGACCACGGTTACCTGGTGCCCCTGTTTCTGCAGGTACCACGCGGTGGTGATACCAACGACGCCTGCCCCAAGTACCGCTATGTGCATGCCTGCCTCCCCTGATTGATCAACTGTGGTAGTTTCAGAACGTTAGCCGCCCGCGCGCTTGACGGTCCAGCCTTTCTGCTCCAGTAACGGCACCAGAATATCTCGCTGGTCGCCCTGTATCTCCACCACTCCGTCTTTTACTGTACCACCTGTACCGCATTTGGCCTTTAGCTGTTTGGCGTAGGCTTTCAGTTCTTTGTCGTCGAGCGGAATACCGGTCACCAGGGTCACGCCCTTGCCTTTGCGCCCCTTTGTCTCCCGGCTAACGCGCACAATACCGTCTCCAGCCGGCCTCTGCGCCGCCTGGCAGGTGCAGTCATCCAGCGGGTTCCGGCACTCAGGGCACATCCGCCCCTGATCCGTGGAGAACACCAGACCACCCTTGCGCTTGTTCATACCCATGATTACGCCTTTATCTGCAATCAGTTCAGGCCCGGAGGGTATTTGGAAAACATTTCCGAGACAACCTCGTCAATCAGCTCGCGGCGGGTTTCCGGAGACTGGTTTTCATTGAGATAGCGCCGGCTCGCGGCTTGCCAGACCACTTCTCCGCTAGTGCGATCAGCCAGCCTGACCACCAGTTTGCCTTCGGTAATCTCCCGCACCGGTGGCGGCGCCGACAGCCCCCAGCCGAAATTGCCATGACCAAAGCCGAAACCCAGGCCAACGCCCACTTGCTCCAGCCGTTCTTCAGGCACGATCTGCCAGCTGATCAGGAGATCTGCCTCGCTCCCGGAAACTTTCTTCATGGCCTTCCGGTTCAGCTCCCGCTCCACCGCGTCCCGAACCCGGGCATCATCCAGCGAGGTAAAACCGGAATCCTGCGGGTTATCCGCAAACGCCCAACTGCTGTAGTTGCCAAAGACGGTGGCCGAGTTGTAGTCCGTCACTACATTGCTGGCACAGCCGGCCATGGTCAGTGCCAGCGCGGCGATCATCAGAATACGCATAGGCTTAACTCCGTGGTTCTGTCTGTTACCAGTATACGCCCGTGATCCGCTCGCGGCTTGAATCTGCTGTTCAGGTGTCAAAACGGTAATCCATCCGGTGAGCCTCACAAAACGCCCCGAACGCTTCCTGTTCTGTTTCCGGCACCGAGACGCTGGCGGTCACTTTGCTACTGTAGGTAATGTCTTCGATACGGCCCTCATGCCCCTCACACCAGTGCCTCAGCGGTTGCTCATCGGCAAACCCGAACTGCACCATCGCCTGCACGCGGGCCTGCTGTACCACACGGTCCACCGCGGATAACACACTTTCGGCGGCGCCGGCATAGGCCCGAACCAGGCCACCGGCTCCAAGCTTGATGCCACCAAAATAGCGGATAACGATCACCAGTACGTCGCCCATATCCTTGTGCTGAATCACGCCCAGAATGGGTTTGCCGGCGGTTCCGGAAGGCTCACCATCATCATTCATGGCAGCCTCGGCCGCAGAGCCGGGCCGGCCGATCTGATACCCCCAGCAGACATGACGGGCATCGGGGTAGTCGCGGTGGGCCTGGTCAACGTATGTTCGTACGTCGTCCCGGTCACTGACGGGATACACTCGGGCAATAAAACGGCTTTTCTTCACTTCCGTTTCCCGCTCAAGGTATCCTGCAGGAATCGGGTAATCCTTACTCATGGGCGATCCTATGACGACCGAAGACAACGAACAGACCCAACCCGGGACCGCGGCCCCTGCGCGGATACGTAAGGCCGCCTGCGGCATCCGGTTTGATGAGGACGAGCTGCAGGAAGGCATTGATTTTTCTGCCGCCAGCAAGCTGAAACCGGACAGTGACAACGCACCGGATCAAAGCCCGAACGCCGATTCCTCAGCCTCCGACAAAGACCGGTAGCTCAAGGATCACTTCCAGGCCACCCTCGTCCCGGTTGCGGGCACTGATGTGCCCGTCGTGGGCCTGAATGATATCACGGGCAATAGCGAGCCCCAGCCCCCAACCTTTGCCACCACGGGATTTGTCAGCCCGGAAAAAAGGCTCAAACAAGTGTTTTAGCAGGTCTTCAGGAGCACCCGGTCCCTCATCAGCGACGATCAAACGGATTCTCTCATTGCCCGTGGACAGAGAGAGCTTCACCGATTTGCCCGGCGGCGTGTGATCCAGGGCGTTTTGCAGCACGTTATCAAACGCACGCTGCAATAAACCACCGTCGCCAAGCACAGACACCGCTTTGCTCTCCTCCGAGGCCACCAGTTTGCAGTCCACGCGCTGGTGCTCAGCATAATCGGCGGCATCCTGAAGCACGTGATTGACCAGGACCATCGGCTTGACCGGCTCACGCGCCATATCACCGCCGTTCTCGGACACCCGGTACAGGGTCAGAATCTGGCCGGTCATGGTTTCCAGCCGCTCGTTCTGGCGCAGAATACTGGTCATCAATGCCTCATCGGCGCCGCTGTCCGAAGCCAGTTCAATCGCCACCCGCTGGCGTGCCAGCGGGGTACGAAGATCATGGGAGATATCCCGCAACAGCTGGTTCTGACGGTCCAGCAGCTGGCACAGCCGGTCTGTCATACCGTTGAATGCCGTCGCCAACTGGCCCACTTCATCACGGCGCCGGGCAATGCGACCAGCAACCCGCAGCCCAGTATCCCCCCCGGCAATCGCCCGGGCGGTTCCCTCCATGTGTCTCAACGGCCGCGAGACCATTCGCGCAATCCACCAACAAGCCAGCGAAATCAGCAGGAAGGCCAGTCCCATTTCCACAAACCGGAACATTCTCGGGTCCAGCCACCCATCGCCCCCCATCCGGGGCCAGGCCACTAACTGATAGCCTTCCGGCAGGTCCAGCACTGCCGGCTTATGGGGGTACCAACCGGACTGGATTCGTTCCCGAATCGCCCGGGGCAATCGATGCTGACCCTGCTCCTTTTCAATCAGCATCAGGTGCAAATCCAGGCGTTCACCCTCGGAACGCAAAAAACGCCAGGCATCGCCCCGGCCCTGCTGTTCGCGAATAGCCAGGGCCTCCCGGGCCAGTTCCTGCAAACCCACCTGGCGTTCAATCGCCTGCCGTTCCCGGTCCAACAGATAACGCGAGGCAAGGTGGCTGGCCACCACGGTTACCGCCATGGCCAGCCAGATGGATAGAAAAATCCGCCAGAACAGAGGAAACATAAAGCGCTTCAACATGTGGGTATCCGGTAGCTGTATCCCAGTCCTCGCACCGTCTCGATGCGGGGTGGGTCATCATTGCCCAGTTTCTTGCGAAGATTGCTGATGTGCATATCCAGAGTGCGGTCGTAGGCCTCAAGGCGGCGCCCCAGCGCCCACTGCATCAGATCGGTCTTGCGGACCACGCTGCCGGCATGAGCCAGCAACACCTGAAGCACTTCATATTCGGTGCCGGTCAGTTCCAGGGGCGCGTCATTCTGATAGATGCGGCGTTGTCCGGGCTCTACCCGCAAGTCACCATAGGTCCGGCTGGCGTCCACCTCGGTTTTCTGGTCCCAGGCGATGCGACGAAGCAGTGCTTGCAGCCGCGCCACCAACTCCCTGGGGTTGCAGGGCTTGGGAATGTAATCATCGGCGCCCACCTCAAAGCCGACAATCCGGTCGGTTTCATCGCCACGGGCCGTCAACAGGATCACGGGTAGGTGCGTCTTGCCCCGGAGTTCCCTCAGAACATCCAGGCCATTGATATCCGGCAGCATAATGTCCAGCACCACAATGTCACAATCCTGGCCCAGCGCAAGGGCCAGCCCATCACGACCATTGGCCGCCTCACGTACACTGAAGCCCTGGCTGGCAAGGTAGCGGGCCAGCAGCTCCCGTAACTCGTCGTCATCTTCAATCAACAGTACCCGGTTCTGCACAGTCTTCTCTCTGGGATGTGACGGCCACAGTCTAGCATGGCCCTTCTGTACCGCTGCGGGCGGGCTCCCGGCCTTTACGGAACCTTTACGTAGCCCTGACACCATCTGACGTTGCGCCGGCGTAGCATGGCCATCATCCATTGTGAACAACGACGAGGAAAGACCCATGAAAGCAAAAACCACCCTGTTAACCGCCGGTGTACTGATGGCAAGCCTGATGGCCGCGAGCCCGGCTGTTCTGGCAGATCGGCACGGCAAACACCACCATAATGGCAAGTGGGACAAACAGGAACTGTGCGAGAACTTCCGTGAAGGCAAAGGCCCCTTTAACCGTGCAGAGCGCCAGGCCGAAAGGGAAAAGTACCGGGCAGAAATGGCCGATCGCCTGAAACTGAACGAGGAACAGCGCCAGATCTGGGCGGAGATCCATCAGGAACGACAGGCCAAACAGGAAAAACGCATGAACCAGTGGCAGGAAAAAATGCAGGAACGCTGCGGCAACGGTGGGAAGCAAGACAAGGAGTGATCAAATGGCGGGTTCTGGCGTATGGTAGAAGGTATTCGTCAACGACCTGAAACCAACCATGTCAGAAAACGCGCCACGCGAACTCACTCTGGAGACCCGAGCCAGTATTGCCGACATCCCGAAATCGGACTGGCAACGGCTGGCAGGGGTCTCCAACCCGTTTCTTCGATACGAATTCTTTCAGGCACTGGAAGAGAGCGGCTGCACCCGCACCGAAACAGGGTGGACACCCAGCCACCTGGTATTCAAACACGAAGGCCGGATTGCAGGCCTGGCCCCCGCCTACCTGAAAACCCACTCCATGGGTGAATATGTGTTCGACTGGGCCTGGGCCGACGCCTACCAGCGATACGGCCTGCCCTATTATCCAAAGCTGTTGCTCGCCATTCCGTTCACACCGTCTGCCGGACCCCGGCTGCTGCTGGACGCTGAGGTGCGGCGACAGCTGACACCCGAACGCCTGCACGACTTGCTGGATACCCTGACACACCAACTGGGTGCACACTCCTGGCACTTACTGTTTCCCAACGCCGAGGACCAGCAACTGCTGGCACATGACGATGAACTCCATCGCATCGGCTGCCAATTCCACTGGCACAACCACAACTACCACAGCTTCGAGGATTATCTGGCGGCATTGAATTCCCGCAAACGCAAATCCATTCGCAAGGAACGCCGGCAAGTGGCGGAACAGGGCATCACCTTTGCCCGCTTCCATGGCAAGGATATTCCAGACCAGGTTCTGGCCGCCTTCTATGTGTTCTACCAGGCCACCTACCTGAAACGGGGTCAGAGACCTTACCTGAACAAGCGTTTTTTTGAATTGCTGAGAGAACGACTACCCGAGCATATGCACGTGATCATGGCGGTCAAACAGGGCGAAATGATTGCCGGGGCCCTGTTTCTGGCGGGAAAAACCACGCTTTACGGCCGCTATTGGGGCTGCCTGGACGAGTACAATCACCTGCATTTCGAGACCTGTTACTACCAGGGAATCGAGCTGGCGCTGGCGCTTGGGCTGACACAGTTTGATGCCGGCGCCCAGGGCGAACACAAACTGGTTCGGGGGTTTGAGCCGGTGATCACCCACTCCTGGCACGGCATACAGCATCCGGGATTCAGGGACGCCATTGCCAACTTCACCCGGGAAGAAGCAGAGCAGGTGCAAGGGTATTTTGCCGAGGCGGAAACCTTACTGCCGTTTAAACAACAAACACCCCAATAGTCTGTATACTGATTGACCAGGACAGAACTTCAATCAGGTGAACGGCCATGGATACCGGTCTGCCAGCAAGCATACTCACCTCACTGGACCCGCCCCTGATGGTGGCAATGGGCGCCTTTGTGCTGGCGCTGCTCAGCCTGATACTGGCGGCCCGATTGAGAAACAAAAACCAGAGCCAGCTCAACGCATTGAGGGAAAGGTCGGACACCCTCTGGCGTGAAATGGATGACATCCGGGTCAGCCAATTCAACCGCTCAGATCACAGCCCCTCGACCAGCCATTCATTACTGGATCAGACCCGTTACCAAACCGAAATGGAAGCCTACCAGAAGACCTGGCCGGCCATATGGCATCTGCACGAACGCCTGGGCCAGTTTCTGCGAACCGTCGAAGCCGGTGAATCCACCGGCGACTTACGCCTGGAGGCCAGAAACGCCGCTCTGGACGCCAGAAACCACCTGAACCAGCACCGCCCCTTCTGCCACGAAACCGTGGATGAACTGCTCACCCGGCTCATTGACGTGGAAATCAAGGCCCACCTCGCGGCCTGCCAGTACCTGGACCTGGTGAAAGAAGTCCGGCACGGTGCTTCCGATCACGACCGGAGAGTCCTGCACGACAAATTTCACAGCCTGCATGACGGCGAGGCGCGGGAGCTTTTGAATCACCTCGTGACCACCATCCGGCACCGCGCCATACGAAGTGGCTAAACTTGTTTAGCTGTCGGCAATCCGGAAACCAATTTTCAGGCCTACCTGATAATGCCCCACCTTTCCGTCGACAATATGGCCACGGGTTTCCGTTACCTCGAACCACTCCATATTGCGAATACTCTTCCCGCACTCATCCAGCGCGTTCTGAATGGCATCTTCAATGCTCGTCTTTGACGAGCCTACGATTTCCACTTTTTTGTAGACATGGTGATCAGACATGACAGCCTCCTGACTCAAGAATATTTACACCTTGAGCCTAGAAGCCAGCGCGAGCTTGGGCAAACTACCATTCTTTAACCTGCTTCATCCATTGACCGTCAAAAGGCGTATCATCTTGCCTGTAGCATGCTGGAAATACTCGAACCGGACCTGTAAATGAAACGACTTCTCAAATACGCCGCGGGCCTGCTCGGCGCCCTGCTGTTGCTTCTGGGCGGCCCCCTTCTGTTGGCCGCCAGCAGCAGCCTTGAGGTTGCGGAGAGCTGGCGTACCGCCAGCCGGGAAAGCGCCGGTATAGCGCCCCGACCGGAACAGGTGGAGGAAGCCATTGTTCAGGTCTATGGCGCACGCGCCTGGAGCTGGCGAGGTTACTTTGCGGTACATCCCTGGATTGCTACGAAAGAACCGGGCGCTGATTATTATCAGGTGCACGAGGTCACCGGCTGGCGCAACTACGTGGTCAATTCCCGCCCCGGCGACCCGGACAGACACTGGTACGGCGCCAGACCGGAACTGTATGCAGACATCCGGGGAGAGAAAGCCGCGGCCTTGATTCCGCAGATCTACCAGGCAGTAGAAAGCTATCCCTACCCCACCGAATACGAAGCCTGGCCGGGGCCAAACAGCAATACCTTCGTAGCCTGGGTGATACGGGAAACGCCGGGGCTCGACGTAGCCCTGCCCAGCCATGCCATCGGCAAGGACTACCTGGGGGACCGGCTGGTTGCGCCAAGCCCTGGTGGCGCCGGTTATCAGCTGTCCCTGGGTGGATATTTCGGTGTGCTGGCCGGGGTTCGAGAGGGTCTGGAAGTGAATATTCTGGGGTTGTCGCTGGGGATCAATCCCATGGCATTGGGGATCAAATTACCGGGGATCGGCGAGCTGGCGTTGCTGGACACCAACCCGATGCCTGAAGAAACCGCGCGCTAGGGGCTCTGGGTTGGGGGTGGCCTCCCAAAAATGTCGGAGGCCATGGATGGCCGGAGAGAAGCGCACATGGGTAAGGCAAGTGTTTATGAAGCGAAGCTTCATACGCAGCCGAACGACAGCAATCTGTGATTGCTGACTGGACCCGCTTGCGGGTGCTTGTAGCGGTTTTTGGGAGGCCACCCCCAACCCAGAGCTGGCTCAGCTTCGGCATCAAGTTCAAAGCCTGGCGAATTCCAGATACCGACTGGCTGCCTGCTTCTTCTCATCCTGGCTGTTCAGCAACTCCAGCCGCAACTTATCGATGATCTTCAGATAACCATCCAGCGGGGACTTTTCCTCACCCTGCTCTTTTGAAGCCTCAATAAACGCCTGCTGTTTCTCACGAATTTCGTTCAGTTTCTCCAGCGCGTTTTGAATTGCCGCAATTCGCGCCGAGACAGCGCCACTCATCTCTGGTTCAGCATTGCGAACACCAAGCGCGGTTTCCACCGCCGGCGCCGACTCGGTGTTCTGTTCCGCCAGATCCAGTTCTTCCAGAGTGCGGACTTCACCGTCAGTGGTCAGGTAAATACCAGAGGCCTTGATCTGGCCCAGAGGCACGCCCTGAGGATTGGTCAGGGTGAAGCGGTCGTCCACACTGTCAACGTACAGAGCCTGGACCCCAACCTCCGCCAGTGAACGAAGATCCTGGCCGCCATCAGCTGTCTGTACCCACACCGACAGGGACTGGAATATTTCGTCGTTAGCGTCTATCCAGCGATTCCCGTCGTCATCAAACGCGGCCAGCTCGCTGAAGCCAGATCCACTCTCCGGGCCAAACAATTCGCTGCCATCGTCCACTTTACCGTTGCCATTGCGGTCAAAAACCAGATATCCGCTGCCCGCCCCCAGAGAGGCGAACTGGGCAGTCTCACCGTTGCCGGTCATGTCGAATTCAAACAGGGTGTCGGTCAGTCGCGCGGTAGAAGCGCCGAAGTTGATCACCAGCGGATCGGTCAGGGGACGCTCCTGAATCTGGATCAGCTCGGAGTATTCATAGCTGCGGGACTGTGACTGTCTGAGCGACAGGGTAAAGTCGATGGTTTCACCATTGTCGAGGGTGATGCTGCCAGTCGACGCGAAGCTGCGGGTTTCGCTTTCGGAGTAGAACATATAGCGACCGGCAGAAACCGACAGGCTCTTCGGCGATTCCGCAGCCGCTTCGCCCCCCAGGGCGGCGCGGCTAACCGTCAGCGCCTGCTGCCCCATCAGGAACAGCTCTGAAGACTTTTCGACCAGTTCCGAACTGGTGAAGGTGGCCGCTCGGTTGTCTCCAGTCACCTCACTGGTGCTGGAAAACGCCATCTGCTCCTGGCTGCTGTAGCGATACGCCGCCTGCCGGAACAATGACAACTCGGTGCCCCGATTAGTCTGCCCTTCCGGTACCGGGGTGGCAGACTGGCGGATTCTCAGCTGGGAGCTGTCGAACGCCGATACCTGGCGGCTGCTGTCCTGGAACAGGGAAATCTGGCTGGATGAAATCATGGTGCGGTACCTCAGTGACACTGGGTCACTTAACGGCACCACCACCGAAAACTTGAGCAGTTTTCAACCATACCCACCGACGAGATCAGAGCAAATAACGAACCGTCGCAGCGGCCAACAGGCCAATAGCGATAGCGGGAAGCGGCTTGTGTAGCACCAACATGGCAACCGCCGTGGCCACCAGTGCTGCCAGCGCACCCGGATCGCCGGCCACCGCCATGGGGACGATGATGGCGATCAGCACCGAGCTGGCCATGGTATTGATGAAACTCTCTACCCGCGGGTTGATGCGCACAAACGACATCACAAACACGCCGCCAAAACGAGTAATCAGTGTCACCACGGTCATGACGGTAATCAGCGCCAGCACACCAAGGGTTGTGGTCTCAATGGTCACCGGCCACCTCCCGCGGGTCATCCGCCACCTCTGCTTTTGGCTCCAACCAGAACAAGCCGACCAAACCACCGGCGATTGCGCCAACCACCACGTGCATATTGGGTGGCAGCCACTTCCAGGCGGCAAGGGAGGCCGCGCCGGCAACGCACCAGGCGACCAGCACCCGTGGAGTTTTCTTACCGCCCAGAGCCATGGCCAGCAGGAAACAACCCAGAACCATATCCAGCCCGAATGCCTTGGGGTTCTGAAACAAACCACCGAAGTAGACGCCCAGGGCTGTTCCAAAAATCCAGGCCAGCCACAGCACCAGACCACCACCGATAATCACTTCGAGGTTGCGCCTGCCATTCTGATAATCCTGGGCCGAGACCGCCCAGTTGGCATCTGTGAGCAACAACAAAAGCGCGTAGCGGTGTCCGGGCGAGACTTCTCTCAGCATCGGGTAAAGCGAGGCGCCCATCAGCAAGTGCCGGGAATTGATGGCGAAAACCACGGCAATCAATGGCAGAACCGACACGTCAGCGCCCCAGATATCCACCGCCGCAAACTGCGAAGCGCCGGCAAACACGGTTGTGCTCATGAGAATCGACTGCAGCGGCGTCAACCCTTCCTGAATGGCAGCCAGACCAAAGGCAGCACCAAACGCCACCACAAAGAATGAGATGGGGAGCAGGCGGAAGAACTCGGAACGGACTTTCCGCGAATCAAACTGATAAGGATAGGAGGCGACAGACATCTGAAGAAGCTAAGCCGGATAGTGCAAAACGCGTATAGGTAAAAACCACCATTAAGCGTTTTTTTTCTTACCGGTGCTCAGGCATTTAGATGATTAAATCAAACAAGGTCACAATTCCGCCGGCCGCCAAGGTTGACGTTCACGTAAACTTGCATTAGCTTGAATTTCGTCCAGCCCCAAAAGGGCAACCCGACCAATCCTTCGGGAGGACACCTGAAATCGACACCCTGGCCACAAGCCAGACCGACAAAAACAAGACAGAACCTGCCGCCGGGATCCGGCTGTGCGGGAGAGGATTTCAACATGCTGTTCAGCCATCCGGAGTTCGATCACCACGAACACCTGTCGTTTTTCTGCGATGCCGAAACCGGCCTCAAAGCCATTGTCGCTATTCACAACACCTCCCGCGGCCCCGCTTTAGGCGGTTGCCGAATGTTCCCTTACGCCAGTGATGAAGAAGCGCTGCGAGATGTGCTTCGCCTGTCCAGGGGAATGACCTACAAATCGGCCCTGGCCAATCTGGACCTGGGTGGTGGCAAATCCGTGATTATTGGCGATCCGCGCAAGCACAAAACACAAGCCCTGCTGGAAGCTATGGGCAAGCATCTGGAAAGCCTGGGGGGCCAGTACATTGCGGCCGAGGACTCCGGCACCAGCGTGCCGGATCTGAAAGTGATGGGGCGCCATACCCGCCATGTGGCCGGCGTTGCCTACCGTACCGGATTCGACGGCACCCCCAGTAACGGGGATCCCTCTCCTGTCACCGCTTACGGCACCTTTGTTGGCCTCAGAGCAGCAGTAAAACACCGACTCGGCAGCGACGACCTTACCGGCCTGAAAGTGGCCATCCAGGGCATCGGTAATGTCGGATTCCGCCTGGCCCAACACCTGAAAGACGCCGGTGCTGAAATCTGGGTGAACGATATTCACGCCGACAACATGCAGAGGGCTGTCGACCAGCTCGGCGCACACGCCGCCTCGGCGGAAGACATACTGACTCTGCCCGTGGATGTTATCGCACCCTGCGCCATGGGCGCCGTCCTGAACGACCGCAGTATTCCTGCCATTCGCGCCGGTATCGTCGCAGGGGCGGCCAATAATCTGCTGGATCGCCCGGAACACGACGCGGCACTGAAACAGCGGGGCATTCTGTACGCTCCGGACTTCGCGATTAACGCCGGCGGCATCATTGATGTGTTCTACGAACGCACAGGGGCATCCCCGGAAAAAGTGCGCGCCCATGTGGAAACCATCGGCGACACCCTGACCGAAATTTTTAACCGTTCTGACCGCACCGGGCTCCCTACCGGTGAAATCGCCAATGAACTGGCTGAAGAGCGGTTCACCAAGCATGCCGCGGGTGCTGGGCTGGCGCCCCAGCGGCTGTCTCGCACCGGATAACCTGACACCGGTGCTTCCCCTTGGGAGCCGCAGTCTCTGCGGCTCCATTTTTAACCCCAGTAACAACAACAAGACCTTCGGGAGAAAACCATGTCTGTCTCATCATCCGGTTCTGCTGCCTATTCCGGCAGCCTTGAGGGCTCCAATGCCCAGCGCGGGCTCTGGTCATCACGGCTCGCGTTCATCCTCGCGGCCACCGGTTCCGCTGTGGGCCTCGGAAACATCTGGAAATTCCCCTACGTAACCGGCGAAAACGGCGGTGGCGCTTTTGTGTTGGTGTACCTGCTGTGTATCGCCATCATCGGTATTCCCATCATGATGGCCGAGGTGATGATCGGCCGTCGTGGTGGCCACAGCCCGGTTAACAGCATCAAGGCCATTGCCCAGCGGGACGGACTGAACCCGGCCTGGAAACTGGTCGGCGCCGTGGGCATTCTTGCCGGCTTCCTGATTCTGTCGTTTTACTCGGTGATTGGTGGCTGGGCCATTTCCTACGTTGGCACCACCGCCAGCGGCCAGCTCTCCGGCCAGACCGCAGATGCCGTGGGTGCGATTTTCTCCGGCCTGCTGAGCAATCCCGGCACCCTGTTGCTGTGGCACACGGTGTTCATGGCCCTGGTGATGCTGGTGGTGGCGAAAGGTGTGCGCTCCGGCCTGGAGCGAGCCGTCAGCATTCTGATGCCGGCACTGTTTGTACTGCTACTGATTGTGGTCGGCTACGCCATGACCACCGGCCACTTTGGCCAGGCGGCAGCCTTCCTGTTCCAGCCGGACTTCTCCAAGCTCACCACCTCCGGCGTACTGGTGGCCCTGGGCCATGCGTTCTTTACCCTGAGCCTGGGTATGGCGGTGATGATGGCCTATGGTTCCTACCTGCCCAAGAAGATTTCTATCGCCAAAACTTCCATTACCGTCTCGGTGATTGATACCGGTGTCGCCCTGCTGGCCGGCCTGGCCATTTTCCCGATCGTCTTTGCCAACGGTCTGGAGCCCGGTGCTGGCCCCGGCCTGATTTTCCAGACCCTGCCCCTGGCCTTCGGTCAGATGCCCATGGGCTCACTGTTCGGCACCCTGTTCTTTGTACTTCTGATTTTCGCCGCCTGGACCTCTGGCATTTCCCTACTGGAACCGATCGTTGAATGGCTGGAAGAACAAAAAGGCATGAACCGCACCGTCAGCACCCTGGGCGCCGGCGCGGTGTGCTGGGCACTGGGTATTGCCTCGATTCTGTCCCTGAACCTGTGGGCGGATTTCGCGCCGCTGGGCTTCATCCCGATGCTGGAAGGCAAAACCATCTTCGACCTGCTGGACTTCTTCACCGCCAACATCTTGCTGCCGCTGGGCGGGCTACTGGTCGCGCTGATGGCGGGCTGGGTGATGTCGAAACCGGCCATGGAGAAGGAGCTGGCCCTGTCACCGGGTACATTCAACCTGTGGTTTGTCACCGTGCGCTTCATCACCCCGATTGCGGTGGGCGTGGTGTTCATCTACAACCTGATGTAAATAACGCTCACAACTGATCAAGGGAGGCCTTCAGGGTCTCCCCGATCCTCGCGTTCAGTTTCAGATCCGAAATGTAGTGGTGGGACGGGTTCGATGCTCAGTCATTTCCGTTACAACTCAGAGGCTCGGAATGTCAGGTTTCGGCATCAGTGCACCGTTTCAGAATAGTACGCATCTTCTCCACACCGAGCTCATTCATCAACGCAATATTCCGGTCGGGAATACCATCTACGTCCGGATAGTGATCAATAGCCGCTTCCAGGCTTGCTTCCCGCAACAGGTGCAGCATGGGGTACGGCGAGCGATTGGTGTAGTTTTCCGCGGCCCCGGCATCGGTGCCGGCGAACTGATAGTCCGGATGGAAACTGGCAACCTGAAAGACACCTTCCAGCTCCAGATAGCTCAGCAAGGCATCCGCGGCATCAAGAAATTCGTTGTAGGCGAGAAAATCCTGCAACACACCAGGATGGATCAACAACGTGGTTTCGACGTCCGGCTCATCTTCCAGGCGCTGCAATTCTGACTGCAATGCCTGTAGCAGCTCATCCTCGTTCTCTGCCTCGCTAACGACAAAACGCACGCGGTTCTTGACCAACTCGCGCTTGGCGAAGGGGCAGAGGTTGTAACCAACCACCACTTCTTCAACCCATTGCCGGGTGGCGCTTACAACCTGTGATTCATTCATAGGTAGCCCTGGCTCCGAAGATAATCATCATAGCAGCCACTGAAGTCAGTCACCCCATCAGCCGTGAGTTCAATAATCCGCGTCGCCAGCGAAGAAACAAACTCCCGATCATGGCTCACGAAAATCAGTGTACCCGGATAGTTCTCCAGCGCCAGGTTCAGCGCCTCGATAGACTCCATATCCAGGTGGTTGGTGGGCTCGTCCATCAGCATTACATTCGGTTTCTGCAGAATCAGTTTGCCGAACAGCATGCGGCCCTGCTCACCCCCCGAGATTACCTTTACAGACTTGCCAATATCATCACCGGAAAACAGCATTCGCCCCAGCGTGCCGCGCACTAATTGTTCGCCGCCGGTGGTCCATTGCGCCATCCAGTCGGTGAGGGTCTCGTCGCGGGCAAAATCCGCGGTGTGGTCCTGGGCGAAATATCCAACCTCGGCACTGTCGGTCCATTTCACCTCGCCGGAATCTGGCTCATAAGCGCCAGCCAGGCATTGCAGGAGTGTGGTTTTACCAATCCCGTTCGGGCCAATAACAGCCACGCGTTCTCCCGCCTCAATCTGCAGATCCAGGTTTTTGAACAAGGGGCCTTCATCGAAGCCCTTGGTCAGACCTTTCAGAGTCACGGCCTGACGATGCAGCTTCTTGCCCTGCTCGAAGCGGATAAAGGGACTCACGCGGCTTGAGGGCTTCACCTCTTCCAACTGGATCTTGTCGATCTGACGGGCGCGAGAGGTGGCCTGTTTGGCCTTGGAGGCGTTCGCGGAGAAGCGGCTGACGAACTGCTGCAATTCCGCAATCTGGGCTTTTTTCTTGGCGTTGTCCGCCAGCATGCGCTCTCGGGCCTGGGTGGCGGCGGTCATGTATTCGTCGTAGTTACCGGGGAACAGGCGCAGCTCACCATAATCCAGGTCCGCCATGTGGGTACATACACTGTTCAGAAAGTGACGGTCGTGAGAGATGATGATCATGGTGCTGTTGCGGGCCACCAGGATGTTTTCCAGCCAGCGGATGGTGTTGATGTCCAGGTGGTTGGTGGGCTCATCCAGCAACAGTACGTCGGGGTCAGAAAACAGAGCCTGTGCCAGCAGCACACGCAGTTTCCAGCCCGGCGCCAGAGCACTCATGGGGCCGTTATGCTGCTCCAGTGGAATATCCAGGCCCAGCAGCAACTCACCGGCTCGGGATTCCGCGGTGTAGCCATCCATTTCGGCAAACTGCACTTCCAGGTCTGCCACGGCCATACCGTCTTCCTCACTCATCTCCGGCAGCGAATAAATGCGGTCCCGCTCTTTTTTCACACTCCAGAGTTCTTCGTGGCCCATAATCACAGTGTCCATCACTGAGCATTGCTCATAGGCAAACTGGTCCTGACGGAGCTTGCCGAGCCGGGTATTCGGTTCCAGCATGACCTGGCCCGCCGATGGCTCCAGATCACCACCCAGAATTTTCATCAGGGTGGATTTACCGCAGCCGTTGGCCCCGATCAGGCCGTAACGATTGCCGTTGCCGAATTTGGCGGACACATTTTCAAACAGGGGCCGAGCCCCGAACTGCATGGTGAGATTGGCGGTGGAAATCAAGAAACAAACCTGTCGAAGTAGAGGCCGACGAGAGCCGGCGAAAAGAAAGCCGGCATTGTACAGGTTTGCACCAGAGACTGTGAGGCCGCAGAAACACGGACAAAAACCGCTTGCCTCAGAACGCCGCTGAGGGCAGCATTCCGGTCTGTGTTCCATTCACCCAACGACAGGAAATTGATCATGGCACAAGCAACCGCACGCCACATTCTGGTAGACAGTGAAGCCAAGTGTGAGGAACTGAAGAAAGCGATCGAAGGTGGCCAGGATTTCGCCGAAGTCGCCAAGCAGCACTCGTCCTGCCCTTCCGGCCGTAACGGCGGCGATCTGGGCTCTTTCGGCCCGGGCCAGATGGTGCCGGAGTTCGACAAAGCCGTTTTCAACAGCGAGCTCAATACTGTGATCGGCCCCATCAAGACCCAGTTTGGCTACCACCTGCTGGAAGTCACCAGCCGCAGCTGATCCGATGATTGGCCCGGCCGGTGTTCGGAATATCTCTGACGCCGGCCGGAGTGCGTCCTACTCCGATCCTGCCGGCGGTGCCATAAACCTCGATATCTGCCGTCCAATGCTCTCGACAGGCTCCATGATCGCCTGCTGAATACTGCTGGTCACAACCTGAGAAAACTGCTTACCGGCGGGGCTTTCGAGGAACTCCAGGTACAGTGCCAGCTCCTGGGCGCTCACCTTGTCGTAGGTATAAAGATAGCTGTCGTAGACCTGCTGGCCAACCACACCCCGAAGCATTCCTCGCTGGTTTTCGATACGGCGCTCCAACTGCTCGTAGTGCATTGATTCGCTGCTGAGCGCCGACATGGCAGTGGCCAACCCCAACTGAACAGCAATGGTGGTATCCACCGCGCTTTCGGTTGCCCGGGCGGCCCGGTCGAATCGATCGAACATCTCGGCTTTGGGAGTGCCTTTGTACTTTCGATTCAATTCCGGCGCGCTGGCCTGTATCTGCGGCCAGGCTTCCGGCGCCGAGGCGGCAATCTCTGCGCTCGAGATTTTTCGGGCGACGGGTGTCCGGTACCACTCACTTACCGCCTGAAGCTGTTCGTCCGTGAGCTGTGCTTGCAGATCGGTAATGATCTGTTGCTCAATTTTGTCGGCGCTGAAACTGCTGCTCACCACATAACCAACGGTATCCGCCACCATGGGTGGCACCTGACCGCGTTGTTTCAGCCCTTCCCGAATACCCTGGCTTAGCATCGCCGGGTATTGCTCAACAATGTCGTCAATCGGGGAGGCTTCGAGCACACTGGCGGCATCCGGGGCCGCCTGAGCTGAGCCCACGCCAAGCATGGCAACGACTAAAACAGGTTTAACTAGGGCCAATCGCTTCATTTACCTATCATCCTGGCTAATGCAATGCCTCTCTTATGCCATGGGCCCAAGGCTGGCAGCAAGCAATCCAGGGGTTCAGGAGATGACAGTTTGGTAGGAATACGCAACAGGTCAGGCCGAAAGAAAAAGGGCCGCCGTAAGGCTGAAAAAGCACGCTGGCTTCGCCTGGCCAAATGGTACGGGCCACCGGTGGCCGGCCTACTGATCGGGATCTGGACCACGCTCCGCTTCAGCCTGCTGGCTCCGGATCCCCCGGCGAGACCGGAAAACCTTTGCGACATTTTCCGGGAGCATCCGGTCTGGTACGACTATGCCAGCGCGTCACAACAACGCTGGGGAACCCCCATTGCCACCCAGATGGCCTTTGTCTATTACGAATCATCGTTTCGAAGCCATGCCAGACCACCGCGTACCCGGCTGTGGGGTCTGATTCCGTGGGCAAGACCAACCACAGCCTTCGGTTACGCCCAGGCCCTTGATCCAGCCTGGCAGGAATACCTGGCAGCAAACGATGGTGACTGGCTGACGGTACGCAGCGACATGAAGTATGCCCTGGATTTTGTTGGCTGGTATAACCGCCTGAGCCACCAACAACTGGGCATCCCCTATACTGCCCCACGGGAACTATACCTGGCTTACCATGAAGGAAGAACCGGCTACGCCCGTCGCTCCTTCGACCGCAAGCCTCAGCTTCAGGCCCTGGCCAGCCGGGTCCGCGCCAGGGCCTTCCGCTATCACAACCAGCTGCAGCAGTGCGAAGCGGAATTCCAGTGTTGGCGCTGGTATCAGTTCTGGCCGTTCTGCTCGGCCGAAGATTGAGCTACAGCCCCCCCGAAATCTCGATCACTGATTCCAGACCCTGCAAGCGCTCTACCAGAAACTCCATGACTATTCTTACCCGAGCCATCTGCTGGGTATCCTGATTCACATGGAGCCAGAGGTCGATGCTTTCGCCCTCCAGAGGATCAGACAGCCGCCGCAATTCCCTGGTGGCGTCGCCCAGGTAACAGGGCAGCACCGCCAGGCCTGCCCCGGCCCGGGCAAGGGCATGCATGGACTGCAGGCTATTGCAGCGAATCACCGACGTGACATTTTTCAGCTGTTTGCGGTACCAGCGCCCCGTTGCCAGGTGGCTGAAGGATTCGTCTGGCAGTATCCAGGTACAGCCTTCCGGCTGATTCTCAATATCCATGTTCCGGTGCCGGCGGCAGTATTTTGCTGCGCCATAGACCGCGGATTCGATTGCGGCAATCCGTTCACCCTCCAGCGTTGCCTGGGGCTTGTTCTCCGGCCGAAGGGTAAGGTCGGCTTCCCGGTGGCTGAGATTAGCCACATCGTTATCGGTGAGAACTTCCAGCTCAATCTCGGGATAGGTGCGCACCATCTCGGCCAGAATCGGGCTAAGCAGCTCATTCATCATCACGTCTTCGGCGGCCACCCTGACCTTGCCTACCGGTGCGGAATCATCCCCCACCAGTTTGCGTTCCAGGTTTTCCATATCGGTAGCCAGCCTTTCAGCCTCCCGAAACGCCATTTCTCCCACGGGGGTGAGCTGCAATCCACTCTGGTTACGCTCAAAAAATTGCACCCCCAGCGACTCTTCCATCTGATCAAGTCGCCGTAAAACAGTCGTTTGGTGAACACCCAGAATTTCACCGGCTTTTGCAAGCGTTCCGCCTATTGCAAGGGCCCTTATATATCGAAGATAATCCCAGTCCATAATCACTGCATATTTGCAACAAGGGTACGGATTTTAACGTATTTAAGCTGCAAAAAAGAATCCTTAGAATTGAACGTAAATTAAAGATAGATCGCTAACAATCCACCAGATGAAGGAGGAAGGCGCTATGACTCAGAACCATATCGCAACCGTTAAACCGCTGCCGTCCAGTATCCTCCACAACAGTACTGAGGTCAGGCGCCAGTATACCCGCGCTGCCGCAAGGCAGGCGATGCAGTTTATCAGCCGCAAGGTGCGAATTTTCAATCGCAAGGCGGTAGCCGTGGCGCAGGATATGCCCCAGGTTCAGGGCGGCCACTAAAACAGACTGCACGCCTTTCGGGGTTGCTGAATAAAAAAACGCCGGCATGTTTCCATGCTGGCGTTTTTTTTGTTCGCTTGTACCTGGTCAGAATTCCCAGATCACCTTGCGTTTCTGCTCAAACCACTCGTCCATCTTGCGGTTGTAGAAATCCTCGATGACATTGCGTTTGATCTTCATGGTGGGTGTGAGCATACCGTTTTCCATGGTCCAGGGTTCACGCACCACGACTACAAAAGCCACCTTTTCGTGGGACTCACATTCCGCATTCACGGAGTCCAGTTCCTCCGCCAGCTCTTGTTCCAGCTCGCTGCGGCTGCCTCCCCGCTCCAGTTCATCGCGGGCCTCCTCGGAAAGCAGTACCATCAGGCACGGCTGGGGCTGGTTGGCACCGGCCACACACACCACTTCCGCCTTGGGGTGATTGAACCGGTTCTCGATAGGCACCGGCACCACGTATTTCCCCTTTGAGGTTTTGAACAGGTCTTTTACCCGCCCGGTAATGCGCAGGCATCCATCACGGTCAATTTCACCCATGTCACCGGTTTTGAGAAAACCGTCATCCGTCAGATCTTCCCGGGTTTTTTCCTCGTTCTTGTAATAACCGAGCATCTGGCCCGGACTCCTCACCTGAACCTCGCCTCCTTCCCCGATTCGATGCTCAACACCCGGGTTGGCCATACCAACGGTGCCCACCTTGGCCTGGCCCGGACGGTTGGCATGGGAATAGCCGAAGTTCTCGGACATGCCGTAGACCTCCAGCAACTCCAGACCAAGGCTTCGGTACCAGCCGATGATCTCTGCCGAGAGCGGAGCCGCACCGGTGAGTGCCGCCCGGCAATGATCCAGCCCCAGCTGTTTGAGCACCTTCTTCTTAACCAGCGTGTTCAGAATCGGGATATTGAACAGCAGTTTCTGCTTCTTGGGCGGCAACTTCGCATTCACCCCCAGGTAGAATTTCATCCACAGGCGAGGCACCGAGAAAAACAGGGTTGGCCGGGCCCGCTGCAGATCCTCCTGAAAGGTATCCAGCGAGTTGGCAAAGTACAGATGGAAACCGTAATACAGTGACTGGGTCTCCACCGCCGCCCGTTCGGCCACATGGGCCAGGGGCAGATAGGACAACATACGTTCGCTGGCCGATACGGGGAATAGCTGCTGCAGCCCGTCGGCAACCGAGATCATGGTCCGGAAGCTGTGCATCACGCCTTTCGGCCGCCCGGTACTGCCAGAGGTGTAAACAATGGTGGCCAGATCATCGGGATCGGGCAGTTTCGGTATCGCCGGGGACTGTTCGGCGATGATGTCCTGCCATTTGGGCGTGTCGTCCCGAGGCGATAGCGGCAGCGAGATAATCGGTAATTGCTCGGGAATATGGCCTTTGATGTCATGCCAGCCATCGGCCGTGCCATCGAGTTTGCCGAGAAACAGCATCTGAGCTTCACTGTGGTCCAGAATATAGGCTGCGGTCTCGCCATTCAGAGTTGGATAGAGCGGCACGCTGACGTGCCCTGCTGCCCAGATGGCCAGATCGGACAGAATCCAGTGGGCGCTGTTTTTGCCCAGAATCCCGATATTGCTTCGCTGAGGCAACCCCAGCGTGTTCAGGTGAGCGGCCATGCGCGACACCTGGTCGGCGGCTTCAAGCCAGGTAATATCTTCAACGCGCCCGTCGGGGTAGGGCTGGGTCAAAAAAACGTTGTCGGGAGTATGCTCTGCCCAGTAATAAAGGCAATGCAGTGAAGTCTGCTTGTTCGGGTCTACGGCCATTGTGCGTCCTTGTTATTGTTTTCTTCCTCTCCATACTAGCCAACTTTCCGACTCCCTCAATAGCAATAACAATCCCGGTGATTGGCCGTTTAGCTCGAATCTGAGACCTGTCACTCAAAATACTTCGTGACATCCGTCAAGTCTGGTCTAGATTGAAAGTTGCAGCGTAAAGATTGTCATCACCTCAGGAGGTCGTTATGAAATCGTCAACGCGCTCTGTTCTGATCTTTCCGGCCTGGGCCCTGATTCTGGTCGGTTCCGGTGCCTTTCTCTACAGCGCCTGGGCAGGCATGCTCGGTTCCTGACCGTTAAACGCTAACGTTTGAAGCGGGTTTCCAGCACGACGGCTGAGTTGGTTCGTTCGACGCCTTCGAGATTGCCGATGTCATCCAGCACCTTGCTCAACTCCTCCAGGGTGCGGGCCTGGACGATCGCAATCAGATCGTATTCCCCACTCACAGCAAACAACTGTGCCACCTGGCTGATACGCTCCAGTTCCGTGTTGGTTCGTGCCGTCAGCTTCTGCCGGACCTTGATAGACACGTGGGCTTCCACCTGCCCTTCCAGATAATCCCCTCCCAGGATCACCGAATAGCCTCGAATGACACCGCTGGCCTCCAGCCTGGCAATGCGATTCTGAATCGTCGATCGGGACACGTGCAGTGCTTTGGCCAGTTCGGTCACACTCGTACGGGCATTGCGCCGGAGCAGGGCAAGCAGTTTCTGATCTCGACTTTCTGTCATTTTGACCCCAAAACCTATCATATCAACAAAATAATAGATCATTTCGAACATTCTGGCACTGCAAACCGGCGGCTTACGCACTCATACTGATAAAAAACAATTTTGAGGTGCCGCCATGATTATTCGCCCGGTTCGTCATGACGACCTGAACGATCTGTACGAGATAGCCTGCGAGTCCGGCCCGGGATTTACTTCCCTGATGCCGGACAAAGACCGGCTATCCCGAAAAATTGAGGGCTCAATTCGCAGCTTCCGCTCACAGGCCGTCGACCACAGCGAACAACGCTACCTGTTTGTGCTTGAAGAGGAGACTTCCGGGCAGATCATGGGTACAACCGGCATTACCTCTGGAACCGGCCGGTCGCAACCGCTTTACCATTTTCGCCACAGCACCCTCACTCATCACTCCAGAGAGTTGGGGCTCCGGCGCTCCGTGGGCGCGCTCACCCGCTGCGTGCACTATCGGAACTGTACGGAGTTCTGTTCACTGTATCTGCGCCCGGCTTTTCGCCGCGCCAATGCCGGCAAATTACTCTCCAAAGTCCGCTTCGCCTTCATCGCCCAACATCTGGACCGCTTTCCGAACCTGGCCATTGCCCAGATGCGGGGTGTGGCCGATGAACACGGCCAGTCGCCCTTCTGGGACTGGCTGCGGGATCACTTTATTGATCTGGATTTCAGCCAGGTCACGCAACTGGCGGGTGCTGGTTCACTGGACTTCGTCGAGGACCTGATGCCTTCATTACCGCTCTATACTCATTTAATGAGCAATCCGGCCCGAGCCGTCATCGGTCAGGTGCACCCGGATACCAGGCCCGCACTGGCGATGCTCAAGGCAGAGGGGTTCCGCCATCGGGGGCTGGTGGATCTGTTCGATGCCGGCCCCACCGTTGAATGCCGGACAGATGACATCCGCAGTGTCCGGGAAGCTGCACTGATGTCGGTAGAGATCAGCACAACCGGAAACCAACACCTTACAGACACAGGCCGCCCGGTGCTTGTGACTAATACCGGGCTCGAGGGCTTTCGCGCGATGGTTGTGAATACAGACACTCACGCCCTGGCCAGCGGCCGGATCGAGCTTTCAACCAAGCAAGCCGATGCGCTGGACCTCAGTGTGGGCGCATCGGTACGAACCCTGCCCCTGGGCCAGCAAGCCATTCCGGCGGCCTCAATCCATGTCACAGATTCTGCGGAGGTTCACTATGCACTCTGACGTCGACACCCTGTTTCGCGCGCTCTGGGAAGACTACCGGGCCGTAACACCTTCGGCAGACCGCATTCATGGCCTGCTGGCCGAGCGCGAGAACACCGCCATCGTCAATGATCACATCGCCCTGAGAACCTTCAACCTGGCGCCGGTGGGTCTGGACGCCCTGGCTGCGCATTTCCTGGCTTTAGGTTACCAACCCGGTGGCGAATACCATTTTGAAGCCAAGAAGCTCTATGCCCGGCATTACGAGCACCCGGACCCGGAGGTGCCAAAAGTGTTTATCTCCGAACTGCTGGTCGAACAATGCTCAGACCAACTGCAAGCGGTGGTGCAGGGTTTGGTAGACCAGATCGACCCGAAAAGGGTGCAGGCTGATGACTTTCTCTACTCAGGCCGACACTGGAATCTGGATTACTCAACCTATCGACAGTTGCTTGAGGAAAGTGAATACGCCGGCTGGCTGGCAGCCTGGGGCTATCGCGCCAACCACTTTACCGTGAGCATAAACCACCTGGACACGATTCACTCGGTACCAGACATCAACAAGCTGCTGAAAGAACATGGTTTTTCCGTGAATGCCAGTGGTGGAGAAGTGAAAGGTTCACCGCAGGACTGCCTGGAACAGTCGTCGACCATGGCCGACCGCGTTACTGCGCACTTTACCGACCAGGACGCAATCATCCCGAGCTGCTTTTACGAATTTGCCAAGCGCTATCCAATGGCCGACGGCAAACTCTATAGCGGTTTTGTTGCCGCCTCCGCCGATCGGATTTTCGAGAGCACCCATAGTTAAACCAGGGAAGGCTTCAGGGCCAGCCTTCCTCACCCAGCAGCGGGACAAAGCGAACATCGCCTTAGCTCGCCTGCTCATACTCGGAATCCGACAGTCGGGTGATGCAGAGCAGTTCCTGAAGGCCGCCCTCTGTGCCCACCGGAATCACCAGCCGCCCGCCGACCGCCAGTTGTTGCTTGAGGGCCGCCGGCACCGGACCATGGCCCGTCGCATATCACTCCGATCCTGTCCGTCTTTGTTCATAAGGCGTCCCTCCTCATGCTTACCTGTCGTTACAAAGGCATAACTTTTTTACAACAGTGCGAACACCCGGGACTGACTACTTTTTAACCATAGGTTACTCCCGATACCGACACAGGAGAACCAGACAACAACAAAAAGATCAGGGCCCATAAACCGGCCCGAATGGAGCGCAGACCATGTCAACATCCGTGGATCATCTTCAGGAACGTACCCAGGACGCCAGCGACCTGCTAACGGACATCGTACCCTCGGCCATTACTCTCGCCACCATGCTACGCCACCGGAAAATGGCGGCCTGGTTGCGGGAAGAATTTGATGGCTACACCGACAAGGACAAGGCCCCGCCCTACCGACGCGACCTGCCCGGTCACATTGTTGCAAAATCACCCCAGTACGGCTGGATTCCAGCGCCGGTAGATGAGCGCCAGACCGCGGAATACGGTCACCTGGACCTTCCGGAGGGCATCAAGTCCCTGGAGCAGGTGTGCCTGAACTGCAAGAAAGGCTATGGTCACCGGGCGTTGCTGGACAAAGACGACATGGCCCATGTGCAAAAGCAAATCAACCTCAAGGCGGAACTGGCGATCAATCTCAGCCGTGAAGTGTACTGCCGCCTACTGCGCACCATCCGCTCAGCGATCTACCTCTGGACAGAGTCCCTGACCGAGGCCGGCATGACCGGGGAACACAATCATTACAGCCCGGAAGAGCGCAAGACCGTAGAGCACCTGGACACCCCTGAGGTTTTCTGGCGCCAGGCCATGGAGCAGGTGGATGAACTGCCTGTGCCCGATGTCAGGGAACTGGGTTTCCTTGAACGTATGTTTGGGCGCGCCGGCTAAGCCCCAGCCATTGCCGCCCGCAGCGTCGGGCGGCAGAAGCCAACCGCGATTTGCCCCTACCGGGATTGAACGATCAGGCTATACTGCCGTCAGATAGACTGCCCAGGCATTACGGACACCACAGGGACAGCCTTTGATCGTACACCGCAATGGAGGCGCAGAATGCAGGAAGCTCGTTACCCACTCACCCTGTACTGGCTTCTCCTGGCTCTGGTGTTTGCGGTTCCGGCCAGGGCCCAGGGCAATGATGGACTGATCAACCGCATTGAAGCCCTGCAGGCTGGTTACCCGGTATTGGTGCTGGAATCCCGGCTATATGCCAAGGAAGCACTGACGCGATTCTACGAAGCCAGAGGGTACACGCTGGCCTGGGAGGACCCGAGCAATCGCAGGGAATTACTCGAAGCCATCCGGGCAGTGGCCGGTGACGGTCTCAACCCCCGCGACTACCACTACGACACCCTTGCAGCACTCGCCCTGAAAGACCTGAATGACGGCGCCGAGGAATTACAGACCGACCTTGACCTTGTGCTCTCGGATGCCTTCCTGCTACTGGCGTCCCACCTGCACCACGGCAAGGTCAACCCCACAACCATCCATGCGGAATGGACCGCCAACCGCCAGCAAAGGGAGATGCAGTCGGTCTTGGCCGAAGCCCTGGCCAGCGGCACCGTCTACACCACTCTGCAGGATCTCAAACCCCGCTCTGCGGCCTACCATCAACTGGTAGAACGACGCAAAGCGCTGGGTGAGCTGATCAGCGCAGACTGGCCGGCTATCGTTTCGGGACCAAGTATCCGACCAGGCGATACCGACAACCGCATACCCGACATTCGTCGCCGCCTGGCACTGTTGGGCGACCTCTCCGGCGACTCGCCAGAAGCCTCGAATCACCAACACTACGACGACGCCCTGGCCACTGCGATCCCCTTATTCCAGGCCCGACACGGCCTGGAACCAGATGGAATCGTCGGCCGGGACACTCTGACAGCGCTGAACCTGTTGCCCCTGGAACGGATATACCGCCTGGACGCCAACCTGGAACGGTGGCGGTGGTTACCGGAATCCCTGGGAGAAACCTATGTCGTCGTTAACATCGCCGGTTTTGAGCTGGTGCTCGTAGAGAGCGGCGAGCAGGTCCATCGCCAACGGGTAATTGTCGGCAGACCCTACCGGCAGACGCCGGTATTCAGCGACCGTATTCGCTATCTGGTGTTCAACCCGACCTGGACGGTCCCCAGGAAGCTGATGATTGAAGACCAGCTGCCGATCATCCGCTCTGATCCGGAATACCTGGATCGCCTGGGGTTCAAGGTTTTCAGAGGCTGGGGCGCAAACCAGAGCGAAGTCGATCCAGCAGAAATCGACTGGACGAAACTCTCGAAGAACAACTTTCCCTACCAGCTGGTTCAGCAACCCGGACCACAAAATGCGCTTGGCCAGGTCAAATTCATGTTCCCCAACCAGTACGATATTTACCTGCACGATACACCGGCGCAATCGTTGTTCAGCCGTCTGGAGCGAACCCTGAGCTCCGGCTGCATCCGGCTGGAACGCCCCTTTGAGCTGGCGGAGCGATTATTGGCAAACACCAACGGATGGAACATGAACCGTATTGAGCAGACCCTGGCAACTGCCGAACCCGCAACCGTGGTGCTACCGCAGCCTGTGCCTGTGTATCTGCAATACTGGACCACCTGGATTGATCAGGCCGGCATTCTCCAGTTCCGGAACGATGTGTATGATCGTGACCACCGTTTGCTGCAAGCACTGCGTGCAGATTCTGAGGGTGAAGCGTCTCTGACACCAAGGAGCCTCTGATGAAACTCAAGCTTACGCTTACAATGCTGGCGATCTGGGCCACCGCACTGTCCGGTTGCCAGAACCTTCCAGATGCAAAGGAAGGGGCCAATCGCAATATTGTTTTCCTGAAGGCCACACACTGCCTGGAGGAAGCGGTCGGCGACCAGGACCGTATTCATTTTGGCCCCTGCCTGAAGATTACCGACATCAATGGAGAAGCGCCGACCGTGCGCAGCGACGGCTTTATCGAGCTGCCCGTTGCCCGGCCAATGACCATCGGCACCAGCTGTGTCTACCGCCATGCCGATGGCACGCCCATTCCTGCAACCGTGGGCACCGCTGAGTTTCAGGTGGATAGCACTACGTTCCCGGATGGCGGCAAGCGTTGGTACCTGCACGCTCATGAGCAAGCAAGAGGGGTGGTTGGCTGTCAGCCAACACTCTCCACGTCGGTGTTTCCGACCCGAAAAACGGACTGACAAGAACCCTATTGCGGCGATGGCCAAATGACGGGGCCGTTACCATCCCTCCACAAAGCCCGCTGAAAATTGCGTACCGGGAAGCCCTGTGCCACGGTTAAAGGGCAACCCTTGAATGGAGGACAGGAAATGCTCTATTGGGCTATTGTTTGTCTCGTTATTGCAGTGATCGCAGGAATTCTGGGTTTTGGCGGTATTGCGGGCACAGCAGCCAGCTTCGCGAAGATACTGTTTTTCGTCTTTCTGGTGCTTCTGGTAGTGTCGCTGGTCGTTAACGCCCTGCGCGGTAAGGGGCCAAAAGTATAGCATCAGCGATTTAACGGTCGTGGCCCTCCGGTAACCACGAGGGCCACCCCGGCTACCGCCACCACGCCCCCGGCAATGGCCAACGGACCCAACCGCTCATTGAACAGAATAAAAGCTTCCAGTGCCGTTACCGGTGGCACCAGATAAAACAGACTGGCCACCTGCGAAGCCGCACCGCGACGAATAAGCCACATCAGAATCAGAATGGCACTCACCGACAGCCCGAACACCAGCCATCCCAGGGCCAGACGGAATTGCAGTGTCCATTCGATGTGCCGGGTCTCCAGGGTGAAGGCACCAATGGCGAAGAACGCCGCAGCCGCCGTATACTGAATCATGGTGCCCGATATCAGATCCACTCCGGTTCCGAAGCGCTTCTGATAGACCGTACCCAGTGAAATGCCGATCAACGACAAGCCGGCCCAGAGAATGGTGACCGGTGAAAAACTACCACCATTGGCACCGCTGCCCAGCTTTTCCGCCAACACCAACGCCACCCCGGCCAGCCCCATGACCAGCCCCAGCCACTGCCTGCCAGCAACCGACTCCCGCAGAATCAGAACGGCTGCCAACGCTGTTACCAGCGGTTGAAGACCAACAATCAGTGAGACCAGGCCTGAAGGCATGCCCTGATCGATGGCATAGAACACCCCGCCCAGATAGGTTCCCTGCACCAACAACCCGGTAATCGCAAGATGCCCGGCCCCACGCCAGCCCGGCCAACGGGATTTCATGGCCACGGCGAGAACAGCCAACGGCACCAGCGTCAGCAGCATACGGATCAGCAGCAGGGTAAAGGGTTCCGCATAAGGCAGACCATACTTGGCGCCAATGAACCCGGTGCTCCACAACCAGACAAACAGGGCGGGCACAAAAAAGGAGTAATAGATCGGTGGCATAAGTCCCGGCAGAGGCTGGAAAAAGAGCCTCGACTATACCCGGCCAATCAGGCCGGGAACAGGTACAGCCTTGCCATTACAGAGACACAGTCACCCTATGGGGCGGTGAGCATTGTCTGAAGCTTCTGGGTAAACTCCACCGCTTCGCAACCAAGCGGGGTCAGGTAACCACCATCCTTCTGGCTTATCAGCCCTTTGGCAAACAAGGATTCCGCCGCGCGCAGCGTTTCCGGCGCCGCACTGTGAGCGTGCACCTTGATGCCCTCCTGGGTAGAGGCGGACGGAAACTGCAGTAACAGGTTCAGCTCAGCAAGGTGGTTCGGAGAGAACGGCATAAAAGCTCCTTATCGTCAGCGTTCTCTGCAGTTTAGCCCAAACAGTCGTGGACCGAAGCAGAATCACAAAGAAATTGATCCAGATGCATAGTTTGCCTGACTATCCTAAAGTTATTGTCTTCAAAGGCCCGATCCCTGCCTGTCACCGGCACAGAAAAACGGCAACACGGACACGTTGATCATGGATAACACACCAGCTCAGACCACCGACAATGCACCTCGTTCGCTGCGCCATCTGAGCGTCTACCTGGCCACACTGGTCAAAGGCAGGCTTTGGCTTAAAGTGCTCATTGGCATGGGGCTTGGTCTGGTGGTGGGCACCCTGCTTGGTCCTTCGGTCGGCCTGGTCGAACCGGACACGGGCACCTTGATCGGTAACTGGCTGGCGTTTCCGGGACAGCTCTTCCTCGCCACTATACAGATGATCGTCATACCACTGGTGATTGCCTCGGTGGTGCGAGGACTGGCCGCCAGCGACAACCTGGAACAACTCCGGAAAATGGGGACCCGGGTTACCCTGTTTTTTGTCATTACAACCGCCATTGCGGCCACCATCGGCCTCTGGGTGGGCGGCCTGGTTAACCCGGGAGATCTGATGACCGGCCTGACCACACCGCCAGCCGATGCCGCGCCGGTGGCCGCCGACATCCCCGGCCTGGACGCCATCCCCCAGACACTGATTGGACTTCTGCCCGGCAACCCCCTGGACGCCATGGTGGAAGGGCAGATGCTGCAGGTGGTGATTTTCTCCATCATCATCGGCGTTGCGCTGGTCAGTATGTCGGGCGACAAAGCCAAGCCGATGCTCGACCTGCTCGATTCACTGCAGCAAATCTGCATGACCGTGGTTCGCTGGGCCATGCGCCTCGCGCCCTATGCCGTGTTTGGCCTGATGGCACAACTGACGACTACCCTGGGTTTTCGTGCCATGATTGGCATGGCCTCGTATGTGGCAACGGTGCTGTTCGGCCTCGCCGTCCTGATGGGGTTTTATCTGATCATTCTCAAACTGCTGGCAGGTGTACGGCCACTGCAGTTCCTGAGGGATACCCGTGATGTCTTGCTGCTGGCATTCTCGACCTCCAGCTCCGCCGCTGTCATGCCCCTGTCTATCCGTACCGCAGAGGACAAACTCGGGGTGCGCCCGTCGGTTTCCCAGTTTGTAATCCCCCTGGGCGCAACCATCAACATGAATGGCACTGCGCTTTATCAGGCCGTCGCGACCGTTTTCCTGGCCCAGGTCTACGGCATCGACCTCAGTGTTGGCAGTATGGCCCTGGTGGTCGCCATGGCAGTGGGTGCCTCTATAGGGTCGCCGGCTACCCCGGGGGTCGGCATTGTCATTCTGGCAATGGTACTGCAATCGGTGGGTGTACCAGCCGCAGGTATTGCCTTGATCATGGGCGTGGACCGAATTCTGGATATGTGCCGAACCGCCATCAATGTAACCGGCGACCTGGTTGCCTGCCGGCTGCTGGAGAACTGGTCGGGCAAGCGACTTCCGCCGCCCGCCGGACCGATTGCCGGCGATACCTGAAGACAACAGCCAATTTGTGACCCCATGAACAATCGGTATCATGAAGGCACGAAACTCCTACACTTGAACGGCCATCTACCGCGATAATAGACGTAGTGTGTCATTCAGAAACAAAGCTTCGGGTTCTTGATGAATTTCAGCGGTACATCCCTGACGACCAGAGTCACCATTGCCCTAGTCACCGGACTCCTTCTCGCGGCAGCTACGGCCCATGCCGACAGCATCAAACGCATCGTGCATCCGGACGGACGAGTGGAATTCACCAATGTGAAAAGCAAAAGCCAGCCACGAGCCTCCACCAAGAGTGAAACCGTGTATCGTTACACCGACGAACACGGTGTCGTGGCCTACAGCAGCCAGCGCCCGGGCAACGCCGACTTCGATGTTATCCGCTTCCACTGCTACGCCTGTGACCCGGAATCCAGCGTCGACTGGCACAAAACGCCATTGTTCCTGAGCCCCTACCGCAGTGAAATCCAGACCGCGGCAGCTGAATTCAATGTTGACCCGGCCCTGGTGCGAGCCGTTATCCATGCCGAATCTGCGTTCAACCCCAAGGCCATTTCACCGGTCGGTGCCCAGGGACTAATGCAGCTGATGCCGGGGACGGCGGAGGAACTGGGTGTGAAAGACCCGCTGGAGGCCGGCGAAAACATCCGCGGCGGTGTCGACTACCTGGCCAAAATGCTCAAACGCTTTAATGGTGACACTCGCCTGGCGACAGCCGCCTATAACGCCGGCCCCGGCGCCGTTGGCCGCTACAGGGGCATTCCGCCTTACGCGGAAACCAAAGCCTACGTGGAACGTGTGGGTATCCTGCACCAGCGCTACGCCGCCAACTGATGGGCACCATCATCAAACGGCCCGATATCAAGGGCGATATCGTGCATGTCGCCAATGACCGCTACGGCAATATTCTGGTGATTGATGATCGCAAGCACCGGATTCTCAGTTTTGATTCCGTGTTTGAGCAAAGCAAAATTCTGCGCCGGGCACCCCATGTTCCCGTCCACGAATACAGCCGCGCCATGCTGCTGCCCATTGCTTTCGCCAGGCCCGACCACATCACTGTGCTTGGTTTGGGCGCAGGCGTCGTCGCCCACGGCATACACCGCCTGTTACCCGACAGTCAGGTTCATGTGGTGGAGTTGCGTCAAAAGGTGTTCGAGACCGCACGGGACTGGTTCTCGTTCCCGCAACATGAGCGCCTTCATGTCACCGTCGCCGATGCCTGGCACACACTGGAAACGCTTCCGGGGGCCAGCACCGCCATGATTGTCACGGATCTGTACAGCGCAGACCGAATGTCGCCCCTTCAAGCGCAACGCCGGTTCATCAAGGCCTGTGCCCGGGCACTCCAACCTGACGGCTGGCTCGTTCTTAACTATCACCGCATGCCGGAGCCGGACGGTAACCTGCTGCGCGAGCTGAAACGCCAGTTCCCGTGTCTGCTCACCTTCAAAAGCAAAACCAATAACTGGGTTATCTATGGCTGTAATCGGGCGTTTGATCCCTGGCAGATACCCGACTCAGTCCTCAAGGCATTGGAAGAACAACTGCCGGTTGGATGGCCCGCGCTGATGAAAAAAATCCGGGTCTTATAAAATCCGCCCTGCCGACCACGAAAAATCTTACTCCGTTTTACATTTTTTTATGTAATTTCCGGTAATTGTTCACAGTTTTCAGGCTAAACTCTGCGCCTCTCTACACTCTCTCTTACTCATGTAAAGGAACAAAGCATGGCATTTGAGTACGGAGCTCAAAAACTCAACATCCGGAATCCATTCCGGTTCGAAGGGCTGGTCCGGTCCATTCGTGGTGCAATTCTGCTGGCGATTGGCGTCTATCTCCTGTTTCAGATTCAACCCCTGCTTGGTACCGACAAACCCAGGGCCTGGGTTAACCTGTTGATCGGCGGCCTGTTTGTAACGGGCGGGTTGAAGGCGCTGGGCGGAGGCCTGTTCCAGGTCATGCGTTTCTTCGTGGGCCGCGCCGCGCCGGCCTCACTGGCCAAAAACGTTGCCCGTGAAGCCGTGAACGAACGCGAGCCGACCCTGTATAACTCCAAAATGCTCCACAACATGCTCATGAGCAAGAGCAACCCGACCTTTATCGAGCCCACCGGCTGGTTCGCCCGGGCGGTTCACTCGGTCTTTCCCAACCTGATTGTCACGCCCTGGCCCATTCGCAACGTCGCTCAGAATCTGGCCATGAAACTGACCAAGAGCTTCGTGGCCATCGCCGCCTTTCTGGTGGCCAGCCTGGTGGTCACCATGGTGTTCTCAGGCACCGAAGGCGCGGATGTTGGCAGCACGGTTATCTCACTGATCCTGCAAGCGTCATTGCTGGTGTACCTGGGCCTGTTGTGGGTCAAACTCGGCAACCCGCTGTCCCGCAGTAACATGACCACTCTGGGCCAGACCACCAGCAAGGGACTGGCGCTGGTGATCATCGGTGCCATCGCAGTGCCGATCCTGACTGCCCAGGGCTGGCTTGGCTTCTGGGACAGTCTGCACGTCAGTGCCCGCCAGGATTTGGCAGGCCTGATGCCCCTGCTTGAACCGGTTTTCCGTACCGGGTCCCTGCTGACCCTGACTATCGTCTGTGCTCTGGCGACAGCGGCCATTGCGGTGGTTTTGATCAAAGCACGCATTGGCATGGTGCCCATCGCAACCAGCAGCTCTGAACTTAACAACAGCTGGCGATTCGATCTGCACCCACGCCAGATTTTCACGACGCTGCGCGACCTGGTGTTGATGCAAAAACGTCAGCAGGAGCTGCCGAACCGGGTATATCTGGACAGCAACGACACCGGTGATGCCAACCGGGAGAATGAGCAGTTCAACGGCGACCTTCTGGTCGAGATACAACCTGTTGTCGAAGACCGCGAAGAGCCAAAATCCCTGCGTTGGGCCCGGGCAAGCGGAACCATCGCTGGCCAGATACTCCTGTTGGCGGGTGCCCTGCTGCTCTGGCTGGGTGCCGATCGCGTGATGGACCATGTTTACGCTCTGGATCAGCTTCGCGCTACCCGGCTCGATGTCGACCAGGCATTGAACCTGCTGTTCGTCCCCGCGGGTGCCACGGCCGCCATCCTGCTTGCCAGCTTGCTATTGCTCGGCTTCGGCCGGACACTGTCCAGAATCTGCCATCTGTTCTGGGCCGAGATCTTCTTTAAGTCCAACCTGTTCGATATGCACTGTGAAGGCACGGTGATGCGGGCAACTCATTACCGCGGCGCCGACCGTCACAGTGCGTCCAGTGAACAGGATGTATTCAGTTTCGACGCCACCTACTTCGCTCTGGCAACCGAAGCGGTCAGCTCAACGTTTGCAGTCTCTGGCCAGCAAAACCTGGAGCAGCCGAGGTATCTGCTGTCCCTGTCGCCATGCGATGGATTCATCAACAGCGTGGTTGGCGACCTGGAAGACCAGTTCCGTCGCCGCAACGACGAAATAAAGAGCGAAAAGCAGGCCGACCGGGAACAGCGGCTCGACTATATCCGCCAGGAGCAGGAAGCGCGCAGAACCGGGGATATGGCTGCCCAGGGCCTGGTTGCACCAGAGCAACGGGCATCACTGGAATCAGACGTGGTGTCCGATCAGGACCGTGAGAAGATTGCCCGCTGGGAGGGCGACACAGCCGATAACTGATGGCAAATCAGACAGCACACCAGGAGCTCTTCGGAGCTCCTTTTTTGTCGGGCACAACATGAAACTCTTACGGATACTCACCAATCAGAACGGTATTAGCCGCCGACAGGCCAAGACCCTGCTCGCCGCCGGCCGTGTTCAGGTTGATGGCGAGCGCTGCCATGACCCGGACCTGGACATCCAGCGGTTTCGTGAAGTGTGCGTTGACCAGCGAATCATCCAGAGCGCGGCCCCTGCGTATTACCTGATGCTGAACAAACCATCGGGCTATCTGAGCGCCACCCGCGATGACCAGCACCCCACCGTTATGGAACTGATTGACCCATCGCTTCGGCCACATGTGCACATCGCAGGGCGACTGGACAGGGCAAGCACCGGGCTATTGATTCTCAGCAGTGACGGAGTCTGGAGCCGACGGCTGACCGAACCGGCGGTTAAAATCCCCAAGGTATACCGGGTAACCACGGCTTACGCCATCTCACCGGAGACAGAGGATCGGTTCAGGGAAGGCATCTGGTTCGAGTACGAACAACTCAGAACCTCGCCCGCGTCGCTGGAGCCATTAGGAGAGCGGGAAGTACGGCTGACGATCTACGAAGGCCGCTATCATCAGGTGAAACGCATGTTTCACGCCGTGGGCAACCGGGTGACCTCATTGCACAGGGAAAGCATGGGCGGGCTGACTGTGGATGGGCTAGAGCCAGGCAGCTACCGCCATCTCAGCGCACAAGAGGTCAGCTCAATCGGCTGACCTCTTGCCATATCATCAGGCGCGGCTGAGGAATTTGCGCTCTTCCACGTTCACGCGAATTCGGTCACCCGTGGAAATGTGCTCAGGAACCTGTACCACCAGGCCTGTGGTCAGGCGGGCGGGTTTGGTTCTGGCGGTTGCCGAGCCACCCTTGATGGACGGATCGGTTTCTTCAATGGTCAGTTCCACCGTCGGCGGCAGGTCAATGGCCACCGGGTTTTCGCTGACCAGAATCACCATTACCCCCTGGGTGTCCTCGGTAATGAACAGCAACTCATCCTCAATGGCACTGCGGTTGAGCATGTACTGAGTAAAGTCTTCTGTATCCATGAACACATACTCATCACCATCAGCGTAGGAGAAGGTCGCTTCCCGGCGCACCAGGTCGGCCAGATTGAGCATGTCCGAGTCCTTGAAGGTCTCATCCAGTTTCTGGTTGGTGACCACATCGTACATGCGCATCCGGTAAAGGCTGCCTCCGGCACGGCCCTGGGGCACGGAGCGCTCGATATCCTTCACGAAATAGACGCGGCCTTCGTATTCAACCGCCTGATTCTTTTTGATTTCACTTGCTTTAGGCATGACATCCGGTTCCAGAATAGTTAGTCATCACGGGCGCTGGTATACCACGACTGGCGGTAATATGCGATAGCCCTCAGCCACTCGCCTTCGACAATTCATCCCGGGTGCGCAAACGCCCCTCACGGCGTATCTGTGCCTTGGCATAACGGCGCTTCTGGTCCTCGGTTTCCGGGATTACCTGGGGCACATCCACCGGCTTGCCGTGTTCATCCAGTGCCACAAAGGTAAAGAAGGCAGACAGAATATGGCGAGTCTCGCCGGTATAGCTGTTCTCGGCCTCCACTTTCGCACCGATCTCCATGGAGGAGCCCCAACTACGGTTCAGCGACAGATTGAACAACAAGGTGTCATTGCCTTTGGCGGGAGCGCGAAAATGAATGGAATCCACCGCCGCCGTCACACAGACATGGGCCGAGTGCCGCTCCGCGACCACCAGTGCCAAGCGGTCACACTTCGCCATGATCATGCCCCCGAACACCGTATTGTGGGAGTTCATATCGTTCGGGAACACTTTATACACATGCTTTTCAATAGCTGAAGCAGAAACAGCTTTTGCAGGTTTATCGGTCATGAAACGGTCATTCCTTTGTGTGTTTACCCACACTTTCTGTGGATAACTTTGTTAGCAAGGCAAGGACATGCGATCACAGGCGGCATAAACACTGCGTTTGCGATCCCTGCGGTTAATTTGATCAGATATACTGCACGTTTTAATGACAACAACAAAGCGGGCATTACCCCCGAAAGGATTCACATACCGGAAAGGAGTTTCCCATGATCGTCTGCGGCCCTATCGTACGCCACTCCAATCGCACCATGCTCAACCTATGGCTGGTATTAGACCAGCGTCCCGAGAGCATTCAACTGAATACCTATCTGGATGATGCCAGAGCATCACCAGTTACCAGAGACTGCGACGCCGAGTTCATACCAGCAGGCGATAACTGCTATATCTGCATGCTGTCGACGGACCTTCCCCTCGACAACGCCGAGCCTTATCACCAAACCAATGAGCTCTTCTACGAAATAGTACTGGATGGCGAGCCCTTTGGAGACAGCCAGCTGCTCGCGACACTTTGCCCTGGCACGGACAAGCTGCCCAGTGTTTACCTGCCCCGGGAGCATCGGCATTTCATTCAGGCATCCTGCCGGCGTCCTCACTCCCCGGGGCAAGACAAAAAGCCGGACCAACTCGCCCGGGGCGCCCGTTTGCTGGCGGAGAATCTGCGCAAGGAGAGCCGGCCAAGCCAGCTGTTTCTGACCGGCGACCAGATCTACGCCGACGATGTGTCACCCTTGCTGCTGGATTATCTGGGCAAGCTGCAGAAACACCTTGGACTGGCCGATGATCTGAAAAACCTGCCGGCGGGCAAAGACCTGCACCGGCTGTCGAAACTGGATGACCGGCACTGGGTAACCCGAAGCCCCTACGGATTCAGCTCCAGCGCCAAAAGCTCTCACCTGCTGACCCGTGCCGAATATCTGAGCATGTACCTGTTTGCCTTCTCAGGCGCCGGACACCAGTTTGGCCTCGACTTCGCGGGCCACGACGAACTCAAGCCACGGCTTGCCAAACAGCCCGCCAATACCCGGGATGGCCGGCACCCGCCGGTGCAATATGTCTACACGGAGAGACAACACGCAGAAGACCACCGTCATCTGTCTGGCTTTGCACATCTGGCCCGTTCGGAGGTCCGCCAACTGCTCGCCAACACGGTGACCTACATGATCTTTGATGACCATGAAGTCACCGACGACTGGAACATCTCGAAACAGAACGCCCGGCAACTGAGCACCACGCCCATTGGCCGGTATGTGCTGATCAACGCTCTGCAGACTTACTTCCTCTGCCAGCACTGGGGCAATCAGCCCTCTCAGGTGAAGCCCGAAGTGGCAAAACTCAAAACGCTTCTTGAGCAGGATACGCCGGCCGACCACGAAGAATGGGACTGGTTGCTTGAGCGGTACTGGGGCTACGAACTGGAACAGACACCGCCGGTGGCGGTGCTGGATACCCGGACGCACCGGGAATTCAGCAAGCGAGGCAAACACTCGCTTGGCCTGATGTCTGATCAGCAGATCCAGCAACTGGGCCAGCGACTCTCCGGGTTTCATCAGTGTCGCACTCTGATTGTGGTCTCACCGACCCCCACCTACGGATTCAGTCATATCGAATACCTGCAGCTGAATTTTCCCATGTTCAAACGCACTCTGGATCGGGAACCCTGGAGTGCTGACACGGCGTCGCTCGATGCCCTGAAGGCGTCCTGCTGCCAGCTACCCGGAGTGGAACATGTGGTGATTTTCTCTGGCGACGTACACTACGCCTTTGCCCGAAGGCGTCAAACCAGCCAGGGGCCAGTGCTTTGGCAGATCTGCAGCAGCGCCTGCAACAACGTACCCATGGGTGAGAATATCGGCTTGAGGGCCATCAACAGGATCGGCGAGTTATTGGGTAAAAATCAGGAAAGCTACCTGCTGCCGGAAGACAGCGACTTCTTCCTGACCAGTGACCGCAATATCGGCACCTTGATGCTTGACGAGCAGGGCTGCCCGGTAGGGGCGGGGTTGCTGTGTGCGGGAGAGAATGGAAGTTACCAGAAGCACTACGACCTGGTGAATTATCAGGAAACCAACTGAAGCACCAAGGGCCGCCAATCTGGCGGCCCTTGAATGATCAGCCCAGTACGTCGAAGTGGGCTGCATCCTGCTCAATGCACCAGTCCAGCTTCTCCAGATAAGCTGCCTTGGTTTTGAGCTTCGTTTGCTTGTGGGCGCGCATGTTCAGTTGCTTCATTTGCGTTGCCACCGCGTTGGCACGTTCCGCCAACTGTTCCGGCGCCACGATTTCATCCAGGAAGCCGGCCGCGATAGCCGTTTCCGGGTTAAAGATCTCAGCGTTTACCACCGAGCGGTAGAAGTAAGGGGCCGGCATACGATGGCGCGCAATCTCAATGCCCGCATGGTGCATGGTCATACCAATGGCCACTTCATTCAGGCCGAGCTTGAATCCACCCTCTACCCCGATTCGATAATCCACTGAAAGCAGAACGAACGCGCCCTTGGCGATGGCGTGGCCACTGCAGGCGGCAATAACCGGCAGCGGGAATGCAGCCAGACGACGGGTAAACGTAGAGCCCACCTTAACCAGCGCCATGGCTTCTTTCGGGCCTTTCTGCATTTCCTTGAGATCATAGCCGCCGGAAAACATTCCCGGCTGGCCAGTGAGAATGACAATGGCCTTATCCTGCTCTGCCTGGTCCAGCGCGGCATTCAGCGCGTCAAATACCTCATGGCTCAGAGCATTAGCCTTGCCATTGTTCACGGTAATGGTGGCAATGCCATCGTTCAGTTCGTAAGTTACGAGTTCTGTCACCTGGATTTCCTCATCTACTGCCAGAATTAAGTGAGTGTTTGTTAACTGTATAGCGAACACCGCTCATGGGCAACGCCAAAATCCCGATCAACGGCCTCAGGCTTCTGACGCCTTCCCGGAGCCGGAGGTTCGCCGGTACATCCACGCCAGGCCAAGCAGCGCCAGCCCCAGCCCCATAAAGGCAGCAACCCGCCACAGCCCCTGCAGCCCGGCCATATCCACCAGAAAGATCTTGCCGATGACCAGGCCAAGCAGAATCATTCCTGCCTTGTGCAGCAGTTCGCTCTGGTTACGTGTGGACCAAAGGATCGCGGCAATCGAGTAGAGCATACCAATCACCGAGTAGGTATAGAGCTCGCCCTCCCCCATTCCACTGGCCAGAGTCATCGAACTGCCCTGCCACAGATGCCGTATTTCGAGCAAAGTGAACAACCCGAAAGCCACGGCGGCCGCACAAAGAGCCCAGCGAACGGGCACAAGATCGGAGTATCGAGCGCTGGCCAGAGCCAGAAGGACCGGCGCGCCATACGCCAGCAACAGCAGATTGAATACCGGAGTACTGCCAATTACGCCGTCGGTCCACCAGGGGTTGTGCACCACGGCAACAACGAGATAACTCAGAACAGCGATCACCGTCAGTGCCCGCGCCAGCAACCGGTAAAGCCACCCCAGCGTTCCCGCGACCCTGGACCGGAAAACGTAGACGATGCTCAAAGCGCCCCAGAGCACGGTATTGATTGACGCCTCGGTGACGCCATATTCCCGCGCAAAGATATCCCCGTTGTATAGCCAGTAACGAAGCTCCACGCCCAGGAACAGTACCAGAAGATGCAAGGTGACAGCTTCCAGCCAGGGCCGAATGACCTCCTTTCTGGCCAGCCAGGTAGCAGCGCCGGCAAACAGCGTGGCCCCTCCGTAGGTCCAAAGGGACCAATGCCCACCCGCATCGTAGCTCTGCAACCATGGATTGAAGGTCAGTCTCGCCACCACAATGGCCAGTATAACCTTGAGAATCAGGAACAGCTCAGTCGCCTGGTATCGGCGTCCAAGCCAGACCAGGCTGACGAACTGAGTGGCCAGCGCCAATGTCATTGACGCTTCCTGCAACCACATGGCAACCGCCATGGAATAGCACGCGTGGGCAGCCAGTATCGCCCAGACCAAGCCAACGCGATAACCTTGCGAGTGCTCCAAGCGCCAGGCAACGACCCCATAGACCGCCGCCGCCAGGAGCGCGACCAACGCCCAGTTGCCTGCAGCCTGCCCGCCCTGAACAAGCAACCACCCCAGTAACAGCCAGATAACGGGCGCCAGCATCGCCAGCGACGCCCACCGCCTCAGCTCCAGCTGCGTCCGCCACTGCCAGAGGACGCTCAATACCACCAGCACAGAGGCAAGAATCAGATAGGTGATGAAGGGCTGATGGAAACTCTGTCCCAACGGCCTGAACAGAACGTCCTGACTCAGATCGGCAGAATAGAAAAGCCAGCCGGCAAACGTGGCCAACACAGCTGTCCAGGGCAAAAACCACAGTCGCTGCCGGCTTTGGGGCAACAATACCGCGACCGGTAGCATCCATAGCCACGCCAGAAAAGCGGGATCATCCGTCGATTGCCAGGCAATAGACGCTCCCCAGGCCAGCAACGTTGCCAGCAAGGCGTCTCTTCGACGCTGCAGGGGAAGCAGGCCATCTCCGGGCAAGACCGAAAACAACAGGAAAAGCACGGGAAGATAACAGGACACCGCCAGGCCGTGGCGTCCACTAACGGCAACCAGAAGCCACCAGAGTCCGGCGCCGGCCAGGGTGCCAAACCAAAGCCAGGGACGGTAGACATACTGCATCAACAGCAGGGAGCTGACGGTGATCACAACGCTGTAACTCAGCACAAAGACGGCACTTCCGCCGTCACCCCCGACCAGCAGCGGCACCAGATAGGCACCCGATAGCCCCATAATGGCCAGTAATGGGCCATGCACAAGCGCCAGAAACATGGTCGCGACGGAAACCAGTGCAAGTGCGAAAAGCGCCGGTACGGGCCCGATCAGCCCATAATGATGAACCCCCGCCAACAAGGCCGCATAGAGTGTGACACTGCCACCGCCGGCCAGTGCTGCAAAGACCTGATCCGAACCCATGTGACGCCGACGAAGATATTCCGCGCCTGCATGCAACCCCAACCCGGTCAGCAACGCCATCAGCAACTGATGCACTGGTCCGATAAGTCCGGCGGAAATCGAATGGCTGACCATAAAGATCCCGGCAAGACTGACACTCAGCGCACCAATCCAGACCATCCAGTTGGCTTTGAATGCCGCCACGCCACGGGATACCAGAGCACCCGACCGATTCACGGGAACGGCAATTGCTGTGTCTTCCTGGACCAGCTCCCGAGATGTCTCTGCGTCTGTCGTTTCCGCCACCGAACTTGTGGGCTCCCGCACGTACCCGACATCCGCCGGCGCATCCGGGGTGGGCGGCGTCACCGGATCCGCTAGAGAAACCCGGGTATCGCGAAGCCTGGAAACCTCTGCCCGGAGTTCGGCGACTTCCCGAGCCAGATCCTCAACCCGGGAAGCGTGACGATCTCTTTGCCGGAAAGCCAGAAAGCCCAGAAGTGAGCCCACAGGCACCAGCAGCACGCCAACTCCGATAACGAGAAAGAGTAATGCTTCCAATGGACGTTTCCTTGTCTTGTCGTTACTTCAGGGTTGCACCACCCCGGATTGAGGCACCAGGCAATTGATCATGGTAATCGACAGATCCCGGAATACCGCTTCCGACATCACGTTATCCGGAAACTGGCCGACCATCGTTCGCCGGCAGGATGAGGATCGACTGTTTGCTAGCTGCACACAATCGTTGAATGTCTCCCCGCTATCCCGTCCCGTCGCCTCGCTGCAAAAAACGGGAACCCGGCTGACCACAAAATCAAGTACCTCCCCCCGGCTTGCAGGGCTGGTCGCCAAGTTACTGAAACGCTCTGCACTGGCCGGAGCCGGGGTTCCCCTGGTCTGGTCCCACAATACGTAGAGCAATGCGGCAGAAACCAGCGTTACTGTGACAACGGGCATCTTCATTACAAATCCTTAAAACAGAGTGGCGCGCCATTGTAAAGAAGAACAATCCGAGCTGCCTCATTAAACACCGGTTGAATACCATAGTGAACTCCCAATTTCTGAACCGAAAACGGAGCATCCTCATGAAAGGGAAACTCGGACTTCTCGCTGCCATGCTCGTTCTGGCCGGCTGTGCCACCGCTTCCGAGCAACTGCGCGTTTACACCGAACAATATCCTCCTTATAACATGACCACCAGCGGTCAGCCCTTTGCCCATTCAGAATCCGAAATCACCGGCCTCTGCACCGATGTGCTCAAAGCTGTTCTAGAGAATGCCAAGGTCGACTACAGCATCAAGCTGCGAGACCTCAGCTATGGCATGAACCGCGCTCAACGGCACGAAGACCACGGTATCTACTGCGTATCCAAGACAGACGAGCGGGAGCCTTTCTTTGAATGGGTGGGACCACTCTCCAGCATCAAGTGGACCCTGTTTGCCAAGCCCGGCTCCAGCATCAAACTGGACGATCTTGAGGATGCCCGTGATTACCGTATCGGTGGCTACAAGGGCGATGTGATGACGGGATACCTGGAAGACAAAGGATTCGACGTTTCCGCCATCACCAACAATGGACTGAATGCCAAGCGGCTGGAACAGGATCAGATCGATCTATGGGTGGCCGATGGCCTGGCAGGCCCCTACCTGGCCGCCGATGCCTCCGACGTGACCGGCCTTGAGGCAGTTCTGGTTTTCCGCGAAACCCCGATGTATCTGGCCATTAACAAGGACTCTGATCCCGACTTGATCAAAGCCCTGAATACGGCTTACCAGGCCATGCAGGAAAGCGGTGAGATAGACACCATTTCGCGCTCTTACGGGCTTTGATCACCAAGTGACTTTTTGCCGGCCCCGCCAGCTCTCAGGCTAACGCGGGGCCAGCAACTTACGCATGACTCACCTGAAACTGACCGGTCAGGTTTTTCAGCTTGTTTGCCGACACGTGCGTCATCTCAGAACTTGCGGTCAACCCCGCGATCACCGCCGTCATGAAGCTTACGCTGTCAGCAACGCCACTGGTCTGGGCACTCTGAACAGCGTTGGTTTCCGCAATGCCCGAGATCGCCCGGAAGAGCTTGTCGACCATGTGATGCAGCTCGGCATTGTCATCCGACGCTGCCCGGGCCTGAGCCAGACGGGTCTCCATTTCTGCCATGCCGTCTTCCATCGTGGTTACGGCGCGCTGAGTTTCTTCCCGCACCCGATACAGACGCTCATCAATTTCCGTCGTGGCCTGGGCTGTCCGACTGGCCAGTTGCCGTACCTCATCGGCGACGACTGCAAATCCCCGCCCTGCCTCACCGGCCCGAGCCGCTTCTATGGCCGCATTGAGCGCTAGCAGATTGGTCTGGGCAGCAATGTCGTTGATCATTTCAGCCGCCTTGCCGATCTCATCCGTGCGTTCACTCGCGGCGCGGATACCCTCGGCCGAACGCACGATAACGTCGCGAATGCTCTCGGTTTCACGGCTGACACGGGCAAACTGATCTTTGGCGCGAGCCACCACATCTTCCATGCTTACCCGCATTTCCTGTGCCGTGGTCGAGGCATTTTCGATTTCGTTCTGCTGCAGATCTGCGCCCTTCAGCATCTGCTCTATGTCGTGTACCACCTGCTGAATCTTTTCATCCGCCTGGCGGTTCTGACCCACAAGGTGTTCACTGGCGGAGCGGGATTCACCCGCAAGACTGATGACCTGCCCCACCATGCCGTCGAGGGTATCCAGAAAGCTGTTCATCCAGCGCGCGAGATCCCCGCTCTCATCCCGCTTGGTCTTGCCGACATCGAGACGCTGGCGCAGATTCCCGCCTCCTTCGGCAATGTTTCGTATGACATCCGCGAGTGATGACAGACTATCTGCCAGTGGCTTGGCGGAACTTGCCCGGAAGATGACAAGACCCAGGAGCGCAACCATCGCGTTCACGGAGGCTTCCAGCCACAGGGGAGCACCGCTTGCCGAAACCGCTACATTGGCTGCCCAGATAAGCGCCATAAGGACCCCGAGCCGCGCCGTCAGTCGATAGCTGACCGAACGTTTCCGATACACCTCCTCCAGGTCGCCTTCACACATCATGCCCCAACGATCAGGAGACCCGGGTAACTGGAAGGTCACGCCCTTGCCAATCACCGGTATATGGCGATAGTCGGAATAGCCGGGGTACTTAACGTAGAGGTTTTCACCACGGGCCATGGTTTCGCGTACCCCCGGGTGCAACTGCCCCGTAGCCGGGTCCGTGAAACGTATTTCGAATTCGGTGTGTTCCCGAATCCGTACTGTACCGAAGCCCGTACGGATTCCGTCTTTGAGGTTGTCGCCGTGACTGAAGGTAGCGTCTTCAAACCGCGAGCGCGACAGGGCAACTCCCGGTCTGATCGATGGATCAAACTGACTGTCGATCATGAAAATGTAGTTGTCGCCAGACTCTTCAAAAATGTGCCCGGCCTCGCGCTGAATCAGGTCACTCATGACATCGTTCGGAACCCGGGCACAGACTGCTGCTGCCTGATTGCCAGCAAGAGCGACCGGCTGGTAGAACATCAGCGTGACATCGTCATGAAATCTGGAAGTTGTGGCACCAAGCTGCAAGGTGACCGGGTCACTGTAGGGCCCGTGGAGAAACCGCTCTCTCACCCCTCGTTGCACGGCCGCGGGCATGAGGCCTGCGGCTCCGTTTCTGCCGGTCACCGTCGAGGCGACAACAGAGCCATCTTCTTTCACAACGAAAAGCTCGGAAATTTCCCGGAGGCGCGTAACGGCCGAATCCAGTACCTCTGAAATGCTATCGTGTTCGCTACCCTCAAGTCGTGCCGCAAGCCCCTCAAGGAAGGCCCACTTGCCATTTGCCCAGTTAATCAGCGCTTCGCGACGGGTTTTCGCGATGCTCTCGAATATCTCTTCATTCGTTGCATATTGCTGGCGGTTCAAAAAACAGGACCATCCCATCCGCAATTTACCTGTGGCCCCAAACCAGGGCAACCAGCCCCGCTCATCGGATGAAAGGTTCATGGAATCACTGCGTAAAGTCATAGCGCGCCTTCCTCAATCAGTACTGCATGCCTGCACTACAACGATGTGGTGCAAACATACCTGCTTTCAGAAGGAAGCTAAGCAAAGAGCGGGCCTGAACCGGCGGACCGGTCAAAACCTGAAGGGAAGTAGCAACTGCCGGATTCAAACGATGAGAGAGGCGCACCATCGGGGTGCGCCATAAAAAATATGCACTAAAGAAGGGCGAGGCGCCCCTGGGCTCAGCGGGTCTTCAGATTCTCCAGAAACTCAGCCATTTCTGCTTGCATGTCGACAACACGTTGCCGCCATTCCGCCTTGTAGGCCGCAAACTCCTCGCTCAATTCGCTCAATTGCAGCTGGGCTTCGGCGGCGGTCGCGGTGCTCTCCGCAAGCGTTTTCAAGTTGACTTCAGACAACTGCTCCCGCTGGTCTTCAAGCCTGATTACCGTTTCGTTCAAGGTACGTTTGTCCTGCGGCGTTGCTGATGGTGTAGATTCAAGGGCTTCCCGCAGGGATTCAGACAGCTCTTCCAGATGCTGGCTCAGTTGATCACCGTACTCTTCAGCCAACGCCGACATATCTTCATTCATACTCTGGGCCTGTTGCTGCAACTCCCGCCCCAGCCTCTCAAGCTCTACCGCCATCTCATCAGATTGATTTGCCCAGCGACTCTTGAGATCTTCACCCAGTTTTTCCAGCTGCCCAACAAGACTTCCCCAAACCGGGCCCTGTTTCAGGGCATCGCCGGTGCGATAATAATCCACCAGCCAGTCGTCACCTTTACGTACCAGATAGGTTAAGGACTCCGTGGCTTCGTTCTGGCCCTCCAGACCACTCAGGGTGGTGGTTACCCGGGCCAGATTGTCATCAATGACCACACGCCCCCACTCAATGCTCACGTTCTGCCATTGCTGTTCAAAACCATCGAACGCCGCTTCATCGACCAGGGTTGAATAATCTGCGGCCGCTTCAGCATCCTCTTCAAGTACAGCTTGCCAAAACGCTTCCGATACTTCCTGGGGCGATTCCGGGCGACTGCACCCTGTCGCCATGAATACGGAAAACACCAGAAAAGGAAAAAGTACATATTTCATTAATCAACCTCATCGATCGCTCGGGAACAGTGACCCAGATTTTACATCAGGTGAAGGACCGCATTAGCGACGATTGCCCATCGTTAAGATATCGTCGTACTCCCACACTCTCACCACTGCACCGCCCGAAGTGATTCCGCTAATGGTCTCAAGCTCGTTGACCATGGCCGACGCGACGGCTTCCGCTTCAATTGCCCGATATTTTCTCAGTGGCCCGATCAACGCCCGATTCGCAACCGGCATGACCGCCACACCAAGAGCCTCGGCCGTTCGAGCCTCCTTGCGCTGCCCCAGCAACAGGCTCGGGTGGTAAATCGCAAGATAAGGAAATTTCAGCGCCCGGACATTGTCCTCAAGCTCTCCTTTGACTCGATTGTAGAAAACCGGGGATTGCGACGATGCTCCGATGGCCGACATCAGAATCAATGCCCGTGCGCCAGCGTTACGGGCCATCTGAGCTGCCTTCAATGCATAGTCATGATCGACCTTGCGAAAGGCTTCTCTGGAGCCTGCCTTTTTCAGGGTTGTTCCAAGGCAACAGATCAGGACATCCACCTGGAAAGCGTCAGGCGCAGCCTCCATTGCATCAAAATCCATGAAGCGCTGCTCCAGTTTCGGATTTTCCACGACCATCGGCCGGCGAACCGGAGCGATCACCGTCGATATCTCCGCCTGCTCGAGGAGTTTCTCCACCACCATGCCTCCGGTCAGGCCGGTAGCGCCTAAAACCATCACCTTCATTCGGTGTCTCCCTGTGTTCATCGCTTCTGATTGGTTGCCGGATTGCGTAGGATGATACTCGTAAACACCCGAATCCGAGCTCTCAACACGTGCCACTATGCTGAAATTATCCAATGCCGTCGAACTGGCAGACTGGGAAATCCAGATTACGCAGATACGATCCCAGGGGGCAGGCGGCCAGAATGTGAACAAGGTTGCCTCTGCCGTACACCTACGGTTCGACGTCCTGCATTCCACCCTGCCGCCGTTTTACAAAGAACGTTTGATGGCTTTGTCCGACCAGCGCATCAGTAAAGACGGCGTGATTGTGATCAAGGGGCAGTCTTTCCGCACGTTTGAGCAGAACAAAGAGGACGCGCTGAACAGACTCAAGACACTGATCCTGGAGGCAGTTAAGCCGCAAAAAGCCCGCCGGCCAACACGGCCTACGAAATCCTCCCAACGGCGGCGTGTGGATAACAAAACCCGCCGTGGAGAGATCAAATCCCTGAGGGGAAAAGTAAAAACCTAAGTCAGCCCTTGCTCTTTTGCCAGGGCGGCTGCGGCCCTGGGACCGGTCCACAGAGAAGGGAGAATAATCAACGACACCGGAATGGCCGTGATCACAATGAATTGTTGCAAGACGCCAATCTGCCCGGCCCCCATATAGAGCAGAATCGCGGCCATCAGTGCCATGGCGCCACCCCAGAAAACACGAATCCAGGGTTGCGGCTCGTCATGGCCGGCACCCACCATCGCAATGGAGTAGCTCATCGAATCTCCGGTTGTCGCCACAAAGATAGTGGTCAACAACAGGATGGCGGCTGCCATCCAGGTGCCTCCCGGCAGTGCCTGCGCAACCGTCAATGTGGCGACATCAAACCGGAAACTGTTCAAGGCGTCGGTCAAATCAAACGTGCCGGACAGCTGATGGTATATGCCAGAGCCACCCAGCAACGTGAACCAGATGGTCGTGGCGATGGGTGCCAGTATGGCGACTGCCATGATGGTTTCACGGATGGTTCTACCACGTGAGATTCTCGATACAAACACTGCCATCAAGGGGGTGTAACCAATAAACCAGGCAAAGAAAAACACCGTCCACCACTTCATCCACCAATCCGGAGCCGTCTGTGCTGTCATGGTCGCCATGGAGAAAAACGAGCCCAGATACTCGCCCATGGATTGCAGGTAAACATCCGTGAGGAATAGCGTGGGGCCAAACACAAAAATAACGCCGGCAATCACCAACGCCAGGATGACGTTTAAACGACTGAGCAGCTGGATACCCCGATGCAGCCCGGTCATTGCGGATGTCATGTATACCCCGGCCAGCACGGTCAGAACCATGAGCTGAGTACCGTAGCCATCGGAGACACCAAACAGCTCATGCAATCCAAAGCTCATTTGTGTCGCCAGAAAGCCGATCGGGCCCACGGTGCCGGCAACCACTGCGATCACGCAGGCCGCATCGACCACTCCGCCCAGGCGCCCGCTGACAACACGCTCGCCTAGCACGGGATAAAGCAGGGTACGTGGCTGCAGTGGCTGCCCTTGTGAGTAGTGCGCGCGCGAGAGCACGATGGCCGTTAGTGAACCAAGCACAGCCCAGGCGAGAAATCCCCAGTGCATAAATGACTGGGCTAGCGCAGGTGTAACGGCGGCAGAGGATGCAGCCTCGGAGTCGAACGCCGGCGGGGTGACCACAAAATGATAGACCGGCTCACCGGCTGCGAAGAAGACTCCGCCACCGGCCAGCAACGTACACATGATCATCGATAGCCAGCGGAACCGGCCAATCTCCGGCTTTTCCAGCCCTCCAATCCTGGCCCGACCGGCCCCGCTTACGCCCGTGGCAACCGCCACAAAAAACGTGAGCAGCAGGAGCAGCTGGAAAAAAGAACCAAGATATTTTGCGGTCCACGAAAAACCGTGACCAATCAGGTCAGCCACGTAATCGGCATCGACAACAGAAGCACCAACAAACAGCAGAATAAAGCCAATGGTCAGAATCAGCACAACGGGGTCGCTGTCGCTCCAGACGCTCTCGCTTGCCTTGGGTTTAGGGATAGTCTCGGCGGTCATTGGGAATGGGTCCTTGCGGCAAAAAGGGCGCGACACTACCGGAACTCTCACGAAATTGCACCCAACTACGGGGAATTACGAACCTGGACGGGAGCGGATCACTCGGCGGTTTGCCCACAGAATCTGTGGATAACATTGTTGGCAACGACAGGATAGGCAGTGCAAAGCGTGTAGTGGCAGGCCCTGGCGGAAAGCGCAGGTAAAATGATCAATCTGACCAGATGCTTGCTTCGCCAGGTTCGGTGGGTGCTGGCGCACCCACCATTAGCTTATTTCTCAGTCAGTTCAGGCGGGAACAGTGGCCTCGATATCGTTGGCTGAATCGGTATCGCCTTTGCCCAACAGGATATCCCGGAACGAGAGATAATACGCACCCGCGAGAACCGCACCCCAGACAAATGAAACGACAACTGTAATCACCGTCATGCCAATAATGGATGTGGTTGACGCACCAACTGCGAACGTGGGGAACAGTACCAGTTGAGTAACAACCACCGCGTTCACAGCAAAGAAAAGCAGTACAAACAGGTTCTTGAAGCACGCGCGCAGGCTGTTACGAACAGCCTCAAAAGCCCCCTGCCTGGCAACCACAATCAACGGGACTGCATAGAAGAACAACGCACCGAACAGAACCAGCGCGCACAGCACTGCAATAAACATGATCAGAATCGCAGTAATGCCCGCTGAGGGCCCGAAGCCACCATTCATGAAGCCACCCATGCCATAGCGGCTAACGGATGAAAACGAGAAATCGGCAATACTGGCGATAACGTAGCCGATCACGGCCATTACGATGCCGACGACAATCATCATCACCACCATCAGGAAGGTATGAACGATCGTGTGCCCGCTGAAGCCGGAAAACACCTGGGTAAACCGGGGATTTCCCTCGGCTGCGCCATGGAACAAAGCCACCATACCGGCATTGAGCAGCAGCGTTACAAAAATGCTGACAAGCACCAGCACCACAGTGCCAAAGAAACTACCACCGGAAATCATCTCCATGGCGCCATACTGAATCAGCGCCGGAACGAGAAATACCAGCAGATAGGCAGGAAGGACAACACCCCAGTTACTGCGCAGCAGTCGCACAGCAGCCGAAATCCAGTTCAGTGGAGGGCCGGCAGGAACTTTTCTCGGGATAACGGGTGTGTCATAAGAAATATCGGTTGGGATACTCACAGCAGGAAGTCCTTAATTTGTTTTCCAGGAATGTCGACCATGTAGATGGCCCGTCCAAGGGGGCGGACGTTAACAAAACCTGCCGTTTAACAATGCCCAATATTGTCCTGCTTCCTTGTAGGACATTGTCCATTGAACCAATAAGCTGGATCACCGTCCCGCAGACCGAAACAACACATAGTTTCCAATCAAAGCCAACAATGCCCCGAGAATCGCAGGCAAAGTCCATGAAAAGTCACTGGCAGCATCACAAGATCGTGCGCACCAAGGATAACGCTTTGAAGAGTCGTTGTTATTGAGGATGTGAATCAGGTTTAGACGGGGAGGCAGCGTTGGAATTTAATAAGAATGCCAACTAATAGGCTGTGAGGAGATAGGGATGTCTGTAAACATTGAGGTGGCCGAGACCATTGAGCAGTTTGATGCAGGTGGCAGGTTGATTCGTGAGTATGCTGAGTTTCTCGGGCTGGATTTAGAATTCCAGGGTTTTTCCAGCGAGTTGGCTTCGCTGCCAACGATGTACGGTCCACCCAGCGGCGCACTGCTGCTGGCCAATCTGAAGGATATTTATGTTGGTGCTGTCGGTCTTAGAAAGTTTGAGCCCGGCGTTGCTGAAATGAAACGAATGTATGTTGTTCCGGACTACCATGGAATGGGGGTGGGCAAGGCACTGACCGAAGCGTTCTTTGGTCAAGCAAAGGAAATGGGTTATGGGTCGGTGCGGCTAGACACTATTCGTGAGCTTGATAAGGCATTTCGGCTATACAGCGATTACGGCTTTAAGGAAATCGAGCCTTATCGATTCAACTCCCACCCGGAAGCCGTGTTCATGGAGTATAAAATCCCCTGACAATCGGCTGCACGTCGACTGATTTTTCGCCGTTTTTCGGCTCAAAACCGGCGCGCGAAACCGGGTGTTATCACACAAGGAGATGCTTCAATGAAGCAAAGAGGTAGTTGTCTCTGCGGGGGCATTCAATACGAAATTAACGGTCCGCTTACCGATGTTTTGAACTGTCACTGTTCAATGTGCCGAAAGCTTCATGCCTCGGCCTTCAGAACTCGCGCTAAAGTGCGGTCTTCTGACTGGCACACTGTCAAAGGTCAGGAGCTGCTAAAGTTTTACGAATCTTCTCCGGGTGAGCACAAGGGCTTCTGCTCAGACTGTGGCTCCAGCCTCTATACCAGGTTTGATGCAGCACCCGAGATTTATGGTTTCCCACTCGGAACACTTGATACCGACCCGGAGGTAAAAGCAGGGCGCCATGTGTTCGTCGGCAGTAAGGCCCCTTGGTTCGAGATTACGGATGATCTGCCTCAGCATGCAGAGTACGACTGAGGCAGCGATGAAACACCGCGTAAGGCGGACGTCCCTGACGAGCCGCGGCTTCGCTTCGCGTTATGCAGAAATGGAGACTTTATGAATCTCAAGGATGATTGGAAGAAGGTGAAGTCAGTTCTAGAGCAGGGCCAGGCTTCTACGGTTTACTGCTCGATTGCAACGGTTAATCCTGACGGTACACCCCACATCACGCCAGTTGGTACTGTTTTCCTTCGGGCTGATCAGAGCGGATACTTTTTTGATCATTACGCCGAGGCTTTGGGTAATAACATCGATCAGAACCCGAATGTTTGCATTATGGCAGTCAACGCCGGTCGATTCTTTTGGCTAAGGTCTCTTCTAAAAGGCCGTTTCGTTGCTCCACCGGGCGTGAGGCTTTACGGCAAGGTCGGACCAATACGCGAAGCCACTCCCGAAGAAATCGAGAGGATAGAAAAACGGGTTAAGCCATCTCAGTGGATGAAGGGGGCGAGGTTGCTCTGGAGGGATTTTACCCATGTTCGAGACATTGAATTTACCCATTACAAGCCGATCACCTACCCAGTGATGATGGATGGAATGTGGCCGGAGCATGCATAAAGTGGTCAGCGAGACGCCAACTACGCTGCGTCAAGGCGACCGGTGCGCTCTGCGTTATGTGGCGAATTCCCGGCACACCAAGGAGATAGGTCTACATGGGTGAAAGACAGGAACCCGCCGTAAAGGAGTTTTTTCAAGATTTTGTCGCGGTGTTTTCGAGCTTTGACGGCGACCGCGTGGCCACCAAGTTCAGCTTTCCTTATATGGCTAAAGGGCCAGGCGATGTTTGCCATGTTTTTGATTCACGGATCCAGCTGGCAGAGTATTTTCAGTCACACCTGGATGAGTACTACTCACAAGGGTGCCGTGAATGTCGCTACTCGAACCTTTCTTTAAGTTGGCTTGGTTCTGAATCCGTGGTTGCCTCTGTAACCTGGTATCTGGCGGATACCTCTGGCGCAACAGTCATCTCATGGTCAGAGTCGTACATGCTGACCTTTGTAAACGGGCGTGCCTTTGCTTTTGCTACTGTAGACCATGTGGGGGAGTAAATTATGCGCTTGGACGCAGGCTCACATAACCAGTTGTTCAAGTTCGTTCCGGCCTCAGCCGGACGCCCTTTCCATGGCGCCGTTGGACCCACTACACGGCCGCTTGACATTGGCATTAATTTTTAAAAGGAGGGATCAGTCCATGCATCAAGATGATCTGAAACAGGTACGAGAAAATTGGTACTCGGCTTTTTTCGCACGTGATGTCGCGCACCTCGCTCGGGTCCAGGCAGACAATTTTATGGTCACTACTGAGCGTGGTGTCCAATCTAAGAAATCCCAAATCGACGCGATCTCGTCAGCCAAGAGCAGTGGGAGTTGGTTCCCTCAAGGCGGCCAAAAATACGATACCGAGTTAACCATCCAAAATTCTGGTGGAAGCACCACAGTCACTGGTCAGGGGTATACCATTTCTGGTCAATCCCAAGGGCCGGTAGTCGCGTTCTCTGAAAACTGGGATTGGGATGGTGCGGCTTGGCGGGTTGTCAGTCTGAGCTATAGCGCAGCCCGAAAGTTAAATTAACAAGTCACGGAAATCGGACGCGTGAGACGCGCCGCTTCGTTTTGGCGTTAAATTCGGGGAGGAAACGCAAACATGGAGAAAGTTGTCACAGGCCTACTAGTTCTCGTAGGCATCATTCATCTCTTGCCCGTTTCTGGGGTCCTTGGCGTGGAGCGGTTGGCCGCTTTATATGGCGTTTCCCTGGGGGAGCCCAATATCGAAATCCTGATGCGCCACCGGGCTATCCTGTTCGGGCTTCTCGGTCTATTCCTGGTGTATGCAGCGTTCCAGCCATCCTTACAAACATTGGCAATTGTCGCGGGCCTCGTCAGCGTTGTGTCCTTCATCGCGATTGCGTGGTCAGTTGGCGAGTACAATGAGTCCGTTCGCAAGGTCGTCACCGCAGACATTGTCGCCATCGTCGCGCTCATTGCTGCAGGGGTAATTCGTGTCGTCGGCCGCGACCAAATTTAACAAGGCGCATCAATTCGCGGCCGGTGGGCGCCGTTTATATAGACTAGGGAGAGTCAAACTTGGAGTTAGCCAGCGTAGTCCCATGGGGCCGGTCTTTTGAAGAATACCAGGCTATGTTCGGGTTATCGGAAGATGATTTGAACAAGCGAGTCCTTGGATGCGGTGACGGCCCCGCGAGCTTTAATGCAGAGGCGACAGGCCGGGGATGCCAAGTTACATCTTGTGATCCGGTGTATCAGTTCGAGGCAGAAGAAATACGTCGCCGGATTGATGACGTGTACCCAGAGATCATGGCTAAGCTGCATCAGGGAGCAGATAACTATATCTGGGACTCACTGAAGAGTGTTGAGCAGCTTGGCCAGGTCCGGATGAGGGCGATGTCAAAATTCCTTTCTGATTTTGATGCTGGTATTCGAGAAGGGCGGTATGTATCAGCATCACTGCCAACATTGCCATTTCCGGACTCTGGGTTCGATCTGGCACTCTGCTCTCACTACCTTTTCCTCTACAGCGACCATGTAGATGGGCCGGCTCACCTAGCATCAATGCGCGAGCTGTGCAGAGTTGCGATCGAGGTCCGGGTTTTTCCTGTAGTGTCGCTGGATGGTAGGGTCTCGAATCATTTGGATCAGGTCATGACTGCACTATCCGCAGACGGAATTAATATCTCCTTGCAGCCTGTCAGCTACCAATTTCAAGAAGGTGCTACCGAGATGTTGGTAGCAAAGTCTGTATAACCTGTGGCTGTTGGCGGACGCACCTACGCTGGCGCTCCGGTGCGCCGAAAAGCCACAGCGTTGATTGCATGGAGGGAGCCCGTGCATATTCGAGAAGTAGCGGAGGACGACATCCCCGATATTTGTAAGCTCCCGAAAACACAAGAAGAGCTTTTTTACTGCTTCCTAAGGGCAGCTTCCCCCTATCGGAAGCCGAGGTAAGTCAGGGTATTGAAAAGCGCTCCGACTCAACGGTAGTGGAAATCGCGTGACGCGTTGTTGCGTTTGCGAATTTTTACCGGTGGGAATAAGGGCTGTGTTCTATCGGTAACGTTGTTGTGGCATCTGATGCCAAAGGCTCCGGGTTGGACAGCTATCTAGTCAACCATATGCTCACCTTGGGGTTCGAGAAGCACCGCGCGGAGGCGATTTCAGTGTCGTGCTTTAATCGAAACATGGCAGGTCTGCTCTTTTACCCAAAGCTTGGTTTCCGGCCTTACGACATTGAGCAACGGGTCGATTACAACGGCGATCGCGTGGCACTGATTCACCTGAGGGTGGAGAGACATGCAGTTTAACCCCGTATGAGCCCTCTCGGAATCAATAGGCAATAGTGATTTTCTGGCGGCGCCAGCGGCCAACCCAAACCCGTGAGGCAGAACGCCTGCCCCATCTGCCTTGTGGGCCTGTCAGGTACTCACAGAAAGCACATATAAGGGCCCTTTACCGTGGCTTTTGACTCCGCTTCACGCTGGCTGGCGTTAGGGCCTATAGGGAGATAGTGGCATGACAAGGCAGATTATCGGAAGCGTGTGTATGGCGGTTGTCCTCGTTATAGCTTCTTTGCTTGTGCCGACAAAGATTGATGGTAGATCTGAAATGGGCAACGTTCCTCACGGCCTCCCCCTTCCGTTTGTATGGCAGAGCGTAGAAAAACTAGACCCACCTTCGTTTCCGCGCTCCTAGGCTGTCATGCTTCCCCAGGAATATCCGACATGGGTATCATTTGCTAACCTATCTTTGAATATTGTGTTAGTTGGGGGCCTAGTATTCGCTGCGTTACAAGTATTCAGGCGGTGGAGGCCGGAACGCAATGCTGCATGAAATCAGGCGCTCTAATGGACTTACCCTGATACTCCTGACACACCCCAGCCTCAAACCGCGGCCGTTTAATCGTATTGATCGCTCAACTTGAATGTCCGCTTTGCGACCCGCGCTGCCTTTCCTGGTTCCTAAACAAAAGCGAACATTCGCGGCCCCGCAAATTTCTGGCATCTATCCCACCTCTGAAGCAGGCAAAACATAGCTCTTCAGGTGCCTGGCAAACGATCAAACGGGCTGACAGTGCCGGCACGTCGATCACCAATGATGTGCGTGTAAATTTCCGTCGTTCGGATGTCGCTGTGCCCGAGTATTTCCTGAACAGTCCGAATGTCACTACCCGATCTTAATAGCTCGGTCGCAAAAGCATGTCGAAAGGTATGCGCTGTTACCCGTTTGTTGATACCACTGGCCAGGACCGCCTGCCTCAGTTGTCGTGAGAAAGATGAGTGGTGAAGATGGTGTCGACACACGTAACCCGCAATCGGATGAATGCATCGTGTTGACGATGGGAAAACGTACTGCCATCCCAGATCCTTCATTATCGGTCCATACTTCTTGTGAAGAGAGGCTGGCACTGATGTTAGCCCGAATCCGTCTGCAAGGTCGGATTCATGCACTGCCCTGACATGATCGATTTGGCGCTCCATGTTTTCTCTGAGATTCCCGGGGATCAATGTGTAACGATCTTTTCGTCCTTTGCCATTGAACACGAGCAAGTTGCGGCTCTTGAGATCGATGTCTTTCACCCTGAGCGAGAGAGCCTCATTAATTCTTAAACCGCACCCGTAGAGGAGTGCGGTTATTAGCCAATACTCACCTTCCATGTTGCCGAGAATAGAGGCGACTTCGTCGGGATTGAGAACGGTTGGCATTCGGCGTGGAGTTTTTGTCATCTTGTACTGAAGGTTTTCGATCTCCCGTTTCAGCACATGCTTGTAAACAAAAATGATCGCGCACAGCGCCTGATTTTGTGTGCCTGGGCTCACGCCTCGATTGACTGCAAGGTGATTTAAAAAACGTTCAATTTCGGGATTACTCATCACCTCCGGGTGCTTCTTGTCATTGAAAATGAATGAACTGCCGGACCCAGTAGAGATAGGACTTCTCGGTTCGATAGCTGTACTGCCTGGTCCTGATCTCTGTGCGAACAGACTCTAGAAACGGTGATTTCGCCACGGCGACCCTCCCTGGTCGAGATAACTGTATATGCGTACAGTTATAATAAAAAAGGCTCTAAAACGCCAAATTTCTTGCGGTTTAATTTGCAAGGCTATGCACACTTTCCACAGACGTGCCTTGCATGTGCCTGATTTGACGATGGAAAATTTCGGTCTTCTGTATTTAACTTGCAGAAACGTGCAAGGATAAACCGCGTGCAGACTTTTCACGGACGCAGAAGCCCGAAAACGGCCAGCTAATGGCTGGTAAGACTATGAAAAATCGACGCTATCAGCGGTGTGAAACAGTTTTGGACACGGTGGTACGGATGCGGTTTACTACGAATGCAACCTAATAAGCTGTTAAGCCCTGCACAAAGAAGGAAGAGTGCACATGGACAAAGTGCAGTGTGATCAATGTGGGAAGTCATGTGTTCCGCGACTTTGGCACTACACACCAATTCTGAGGTATATGAAAACGCAGCACATATGCCCGTTCTGTGGTTCATGCATGTATGAGTCGGGAGGTGGCCTGACTTTATTCGGTAAGGTGCTAATTTTTCTCGTAATCGTGCCTTTGCCTATCATGTTGGCCATAGACGACCATGATTTCCCCACAGCCGCGTACGTGCTTTATTGCGTTTGTGTAGCGCCGTTTGTTTGGGGGTCGGCGGCTAAATTATTACTTGAACGCTTCAGAAAGGCTTAACAAATGCGTCAAATACGTTCCGGCCCTGTGGGCCTCCACCGGACGGCTTTTTCTCCGCTTCGCTGCGCAAAAGCCGCCGTTTACGCAGGCGTTATGGGTACCTTACCGCATGTTTTTAGCTCTATTGCTCAGTTTCATATTGGTGCTCTTCATCTTCCTGGTCGCCGGTCCGCCTGTGGGTTATTTTGTTTTTGTGCTGGCGAGCCCTATTCCACTCGATGAATTTTCGTCCAGCCTTTTCCCCGCCTACATTGTGGGAATTGTTCCAGCATTTCTGGCGGGACTGGCGAATTGGGCTCTGCTTATTTCCCTGTACCCGAGGTTCAGTCGGTTGAAGATAAACCTGCTGAGTATTCTTGTATCAGGCGTCGCTGGTTCTATGATTGTGGTTTGGCCAATAGCTGTTGTAGGTCAGGTCGGCTTTTCGTTCCTTTTCCCGCTGGTATTTGTAGCGGCGACGACGACTTGTGTCTTCCTGGTGAACAAGCCGGCCTTTAACATCTTAGAAGACTTGGGTGCTCGGAACGCGAACCCATAACACATATGAGCCTTCTCGGAATCAATAGGCAAGAGTCATTTTTTTGGCCGCGCCAGCGGCCAACCTAAATCCATGAGCGAGAACGCCTGCTTCGTCAGTCTCGCGGAGCTGTCAGGCACTTACAGCAAACACATATAGGGGCTCTCTTACGTGGCTTTAGGCCACTGCCTGACCGGTCGTTCCATCAGTGGGTCAGGGGCACCAGACATTCATCGGTTAACCGGTCACTGGCACTATTCAAACGACGGGCTGCATGGCTCCAGTTAGTGTCAGGCTCAGGACCGGTGTAAGCGCACTGGCTCATGGTATTAAGGCACGCCCACGGGCTGGCTAATCAAGTCGCTCTGGCTTCAACATCGGTGACAGAAAACCGCTTGGGTATCGGTGTACCAGTCAGCAGACTTGCGGTCTTCGGTGTCATCCTTTCTGATCCAGTTAGACGTCTTGCTCAGCCCGTGGCGTGACTAACCTCTCAAGAACCGTTGTTCATCGAACACCCTCTTGTCTTTGAGCATGAAGTACACAGCTCTACCCAACTTGTGTGCCAAGGCGGATAGGGCCTTGGGTTTGTTCATGCGCTTCTGCAATTTTTCGACGTAGCGTTTGGCCTTGTCGTTGTTACGAATGAACAGCACCGCCGCTTCTGAGAACGCCCACTTCAAATGAGCATTGCCGATCTTGTTGCCCTGAGTGCCGTAGATTTTGCCGGCGGATTCGGCTTTGCACTTCACCAGGCGAGCGTAGGACGCGAACTTCTGAACGGATTCGAAACGTTGGATATCGCCGACTTCGTAGAGAATGGTTAGGGCCAGAATGCGACCAACTCCAGGAATGGTCTTCAGTACGTTGAGTGATGCCGGGTCGTGTTGCTTGGCTTGCTGCTCCAGGTGCCACTCAAGCTTTTTGAGTTCGTGCTGATAGCAGTCGACGATGGCCAGGTCCAGATCGATATTGCGCTGAACGTCTGGATCGCTAAAAGCGGCGGTCAGTTGTGATCGGCCACCAGGGTTGTTGAGGTTGGCTTTGCTGGGCGGCAGATTGTACTGGCCCAGAGTGTTCACTGCGTGGGCCTTGAGCATGGCACCATGCCGGACAATGCGGGTACGGCGGCGCAATAGATCGCGGGTGGCCCGCATCTCCCTGGGGTAGACGTAAGCCAATGGGAAATTGCCACCGCGCATGAGCATGGCGATCTTGAAGGAATCAATACGGTCGTTCTTGGTTTTGCCGCCATGGATCGCCTTCATGTACAGCGCATGGCCCAGAATGAAGTTGATGCCGTGTTCTTCGCACAGGTCTGATATCCAGTACCAGCAGTGCATGCATTCGACACCCACGACCAGGTCATCACGGAAAGGTTCGAGCAGGGCGAGTAAAAGTTCAGGCTGGGCTTTGATTTCCTTGTGCAGAAGGACCTCGCCCTGTTGGTCGATGATGCAGACGTACAGACTACGGGCGTGCAGATCGATTCCACAATAATGGCGATGGGTGCTATGGTAAAAGTTCATTGAGTCTTCTCCCTTGTAGTGCTTGGTCGCCTTCCAGCTTAGCGGGTAACCGCAGGGCTGGGGAGAAGGCTCAATCAGTATCAAGTCACGGAAGGCGGACGCGTGAGACGCGCCGCTTCGTTCAGCGTGTGTGCCGGGCATGGCACAGAACTAGGGAGGTGAAAGTCCTCCTGCCAGGTGTTCGCAGAGCCGAAGGCTAGGAGAAGGGCAGGGGCGTCATCGCGAGGTGGGGTCTGAAGGAAGCCCAATCCAAAGCGGCGGGGCGACGAACAGGAACCCGATACGAGGTGTGGTACACCCGGGGCGAGCGGGCACGTGACCGCGAAGCCCTCCTTCTGCGACTGGGGTGTGCTTTATAAATCGGGCGTTCATGCCGCGAAAGCTCTGTGCCTTACCCCGGGAGGTCTGCCACGTGTGGACGGACCCACTGAGAGACGAGCGATCGCCTCTGATCGCGTGGCAGAAATCAGCAGAGGGCATAGTAGGTTCGCCCGTGAACTGAAGGCCCGAACAGAGACAGGAGTCGAGAATCCGTGCAGGGTAACGGGATGGCATCCGCAAAGCAGCTTGCGCTGCCCCTGGAGTCTCCAGGGGATGAACCCGTTGCCGGAAATCGGGAAGACTCACACTCCGTTCAACCCTCACCGTGGATGGCGCGTGTATTGAGCAGGGACAACCTCAATCGCGCCCTGAAACAGGTTCGACGTAACAAGGGAGCGCCGGGCATCGACGGCATGACCGTGGATGAATTGCCGGATTATCTGCGCCAACATTGGCCCGAGATCCGGCAGCAGTTGCTCCAGCAGACCTACCGACCCAAACCGGTCCGGCGGGTCACCATCCCCAAAGCCAACGGCGGTTCCCGCCCTCTGGGCATTCCAACGGTGCTGGATCGCTTTATCCAGCAAGCAATCGCTCAGGTTATCCAGCAGGACTGGGAGCCCCGCTTCCACCCATACAGCTACGGCTTCCGTCCGGGACGCTCTGCGCATCAAGCGGTCCGACACGGACAGCATTGCACTCGGGAAGGCCGTAACTGGGTAGTGGATCTGGACTTGGAAGCCTTCTTCGACCGGGTAAATCATGATCGGTTGATGGCACGGCTGAAACAGCACACGCTGGACAAGCCGCTGCTCAGGTTGATCAACCGATACCTGAAAGCAGGCGTCCAGATCAACCATCACAAAGAACCTACACCCGAAGGCGTGCCGCAAGGCGGCCCCTTGTCCCCGGTGTTGGCGAATGTGGTGCTGGATGAGCTGGATTGGGAACTGGAGCGGCGCAACCTGCTCTTCGCCCGCTACGCGGACGACTGCCAGATCTACGTTGGCAGTCGCCGTGCAGGCGAGCGGGTAATGGTGAGTTTGACGCGCTTTATCGAGGACTCGCTGAAGCTCACAGTGAATACACGAAAGAGCGCGGTAGACCGGCCCTGGAAGCGAAGCTTCCTGGGCTTCACCCTCAGCCGGAAAGGGCAGCGATTGAAAGTGGCTGACAAAGCCATCAGCAAGCTGAAAGCCCAAATCCGGATACTGAGCCGCCGAACACGGGGCCACTCCCTGGCCCAGGTGATCGCAGATCTGAAAGAGACCCTGCTTGGTTGGAAAGCGTACTTCGACACAGCCGAAGTGCTGAGCCCGCTGCGGGACCTGGACAAGTGGATAAGGCGGAGAATGAGAAGTTACGTGTGGAAGCAATGGGGCCGAAGAGGGTATCGTGAACTGAGAAAGCGGGGCGTCCCGGTCAGACTGGCTTGGAACACCGCCAAATCGGCCCACGGCCCGTGGCGGTTGAGTCACTCGCCGGCACTGCGGGAAGCCCTACCGGCCCGGTTGTTCCGGAGCTATGGACTGCCGGAACTGGCAGTGCGGTAACGGGTTGAATCCAGTCACTGAATCGCCGTGGTACGTGATCCGTATGCCCGGTGATGTGGGAGGAGGGGCATCGTGAGGTGCCTCCCTATCCCGATTAACAGGCTTCACAAGCATATGGAGGTGCTTACATGCTGAATCGAGAGCAAGCGAAAGCGGCTTCTGAAGCTGTCCTTGAACCGAAGCGAAAGAAACTGAATGAAAAGAGCAAAAAGAGGCTCAAACGAAAGGAATATTGGGAAGCCCATCGACAAAAAGGAATGGTAGGCCTAATAGGTTTCGGTTTGGGAGGCGTGGTCGGTTACTACTTGGCTGGAGACGTTTTCCCCTGGAATATTTTCGGGTTAGCAATAGGCTTTGCTTTGGCCACCTTGTATCGCTGCTTTGGCATTCCTGTTAACAAGTAGTTCAAGTACGTTCCGGCCTGACGGCCTCCACCGGACCGGTTTGTTCTGCTGCCGCTCCACAAACCGGCCGTTTAACATCGGCGTTAAGCATCAATCGAAAACACGGAGCAGTTGATGGAAATCAGGGATGTGTGTTTCCCCGCGGATAGTAGGGATCTCCGACAGCTAATACATGAGTATGTCGATTGGCTCGGTATTGATCTCTCTTACCAGGATTTCGACGGAGAGATGGCAAGCCTGGAAACACTCTTTTCTTTGCCAAGTGGACAGTACACGTTTGCAGTGGTGGGTTCTGAAATTGCGGGAGGTGTTGGTTTCCGGAAAATCGACGTCCATACCGCAGAAGTAAAGCGCTTGTACGTCCGCCCGGACCATCAGGGAAAAGATATCGGATGGTCTCTTATGGCCAATCTGGTGCAAAAACTCAAAGGCTTAGGCTATGAACGGCTCGTTCTAGACGCAGTGCCTCCCACGAGAAAAGCCCAGGCCTTATATGCGAGGATGGGCTTTACTGAAATTCCGCCCTATTTCCACAACCCAGTACCTGACACCAAGTTCTACGAATTTGATCTTCGCGATCATGGCTTGGAGCAAGGTGCTTAACAAACGCGGTCAAGGGACGCTACTGACGTAGCGCCCCTGCCGCCAAGCGTTACCCCTAGTCTGAATGTTCGCTTTGCGACCGTCCCGCATCCCACGCGGCACCTAAACAAAAGCGGACATTCGCGTCCAAGATTTTCTGGATGCCCGACTCGATGAGATGGGCAAACGAAACACCAACGCACGGAAGACTTTTATCAACGGTTCGATTGAAACCGAGACCGTTGGAGCGTGATTCTCAGTTGTTTCCGATTATACTGGTGCCATGAAGCATTCTGAGATTGGGCTGCACATACGAAGCTATGATGAGGAAGGGAATAGCCACTCCCACGACCATCATCAACTGGTTCTGCCCTTGGCCGGAGCCTTGTCGTTATCCGTAGACGCTACTGAAGGGGAGGTTGGTCAGCATCGGGCTGCAATCATCCCCTCGGGAAGCCGGCACGGTTATGCGGCAACCGAAGACAATCGGTTTCTAGTCGCTGACGTCCCTGAAGGGTTGGCTCCAGCTCTGGACAAGCTACCCTGTTTCGTTGACCTCGACCCCGCGCTGCTCCATTACGTCCAATTCCTCCACGCGCAGCTTCAAAATGGCACAGAGTCCGATTTTACCCAGCATCAAATGCTGCTTTTGCTGATTCAGTTACTTCAAGAGCGCCATGGCAGCCGGTTGAAGCTGGATCGCAGAGTTCAAGTTGCGAAACAGTATCTCGATGACCGCTTCAGCCAACCGTTGTCTTTGACGGACGCTGCTGCGGTGGCGCACCTGAGCGTTCGTCAGTTGAACGATCTGTTCCGGCGTCAGGTAGGCATGACCCCGCATCAATACCTCACAGAATTGCGAATGAAAGAGGCATGGCGGCTTTTAGAGCAGTCGGGCCTGACTGTTCAACGTGTTGCCGATGCCGTCGGTTACTCGTCGCTATCCGCCTTCAGCGACCGGTTCAGAGGCCATTTCGGCAAGTCACCCAGCCACTTCCGCCGTATTTGGAAATAGTTCCGCCAGGATTCGAAAGATCCTTCTCGCTACCCCGGATACCCTCCCCGGAATCATTCATTAATTTTTCGAGGAGGGTTGCATGGCATCGGTTAACGCCGCTACCTGGATTGGGGCCATTTCTGTTTTGTTATGGGGCACTCTGGCGCTACTGACTAAGCTTTCCGGTGGCGAGATTCCGGAGTTCCAACTCATGGCCATGACCTTCGGCATTGCTTTCGTGTTGATGTGTGGCCGTTGGGTGCTGGCCGGGTATATCGGCGTGCAGTACTTAAGGCAATCACCGCTGGCCTGGAGCATCGGCATCGTCGGCTTGTTCGGGTATCACTTTGCCTATTTCAAGGCCATGACATTGGCACCGGCCGTAGAAGTCAGCCTTCTGGCCTACCTTTGGCCTTTGCTGATCGTTCTGCTTTCCGCCTTCCTTCCCGGCGAAAAATTTCGAGCTCAAAACATCGTTGGGGCGTTGGTTGCCTTGGTGGGTTGCTGGCTGCTGATCAGCCGAAACGCAGACGGGTTTGCTTGGGAGAACCTGCCGGGCTACTTGGTGGCTCTGTCTTGCGCGCTGATCTGGTCCTCTTACTCCGTGCTTAGCAGACTGGTTCGCTCGGTGCCGACCGATGCCGTAGGCTGGTTCTGCGGTGTTACGGCCATTCTGGCTTTAATCTGCCACCTGTTTTGGGAGGAAACGGTATGGCCAGAAGGCGCACTTCAATGGATTGGTGTGGTGGGGCTCGGCCTCGGACCGGTGGGCATAGCGTTCTTTACCTGGGACCATGGTGTAAAGCACGGAAACATCCAGTTACTGGGAACCTTGGCATACAGTGCGCCACTGATTTCAGTGATCCTGTTGATCCTTGCCGGATTCGGCGAGGCTACGGTTGCCTTGTTGAGTGCCAGCATTCTGATCGTCATTGGTTCTTTGATCGCGGGTCGTGCGAAGAGCCGGACGGTCGCCAAGCCAGATTTGTTAACAGACTAACTACGTCAAAGGAGCAGTGAGATGATTACCTGGGACGATTTCGAGAAGGTTGAACTACGGATCGGGACGATCATTGAAGTGATGGATTTTCCTGAAGCGCGCAAACCTGCTTATAAATTGCGAGTGGATTTCGGGCCGGACATTGGTATTCGTAAATCGAGTGCACAGATTACAAACCTCTATGGCAAGGAGGAGCTCATCGGCAAGCAGGTTCTGGCCGTCACCAATTTTCCGCCCAAACAGATTGGCCCTTTTTTGTCGGAGTGCCTGGTCACTGGCGTGCAAACGGAGAAGGGCGCAGTTACCTTGGTAAGACCGGATGCGAAGGTGGGTAACGGGGAACGCCTGTTCTGAGTTCCGGCCGCTTACACATCGCGGGCCAAGGTCTCTTGTGCTGGCAATGGTGAGCGGAAAGCTCACCGTTGCAGCACTCCAATACACCTTCTACTGATTCGCTGCTCCAAAATAGCCGCAAAGCTCCGCGTATTTGTCCAATGTCATTGCTCGCTTTGCGACCGTAGCGTTTACTACGCCTTGAAAGCGGCCAAGTTATGGTTTCAATAACCGCCTCCACAACCACCGAAACAATGATCAATCAGCAAAGAGTTTTCCCACAGAATCTGTGGATAACTGTGTTGGCAACCCAAGGATAGCCGGTGTGAATGGCTCAACCACAAGGCCTGGCGATGAGCGGAGGTAAAATAATCAACTCGCCCTTTGCTTCAAAGTTACCGCGCTGTGTGCAACCTGTAATCGCAGCCTCGACGAAATATCCGTAGCCTGTCTCATCACATCCACAGGTCACGGTGAAAACGCATGCTCGACAGGTTGAGAAGTATTCCAGTACGCGGTTTGTTCGCCAGGCTGTTCTCCTGGTTGTTTTTCGGATTGGCCTTCGCTCTTGTGGCAGCAACCATCGTCGATGTCTTTGAACTCCTGAACTCCGATGAGCCCTTGATGCAGGCCATGATTAATGGCGTTAACGGCAGCATTATCGCACTGGCCGTTTACGAACTGGCGATGGTGATCCGCTCGGAATACAGCGGCCGTTCAGAAACTCACGATATAGTGACTATGATGCGCCGCACCCTGCCCCGCTTCATCAGTACCGTTTGCGTGGCCATGTCGCTTGAGGGACTGATCATGATCATCAAATACAGCCAGCTTGATTTGGCGGGGAATCTCGTTTATCCGGTTGCGATTATTGCGAGTACAGCATTGTTGTTGGCCGCACTGGGTGTGTTTTTAAAAATGGCCCCCAAAGAGATCGGTGCGAACGGGTGCGATGAGTCCTGCACGACAAAGTGAGCCCATAGCAACAGAGTCAGGTCCGTTGCTCGGGAACGCTGGTTGCGCTGACGCTCTGACGCTTGCCGGGACGAAACAACACATAGTTTCCCAATATGGCCAGCAGGGCGCCCAGCATAGCCGGCGTCGTCCACTCGAATCCCTCCAGCCAGGTGGAGACCGAAAGAGCGACAACCGGGAACAGTACCGCGGCATAGCCTGCCTTGTCGGCGCCCAGCACCTGGATGACCGTAATGTAGCAGTAGAACGCCACAATAGAGCCGGGAACGGCAAGGAACACGGTCGCTCCCCAGAATACTGAGGTGGCAGGCAGCATCCACTCTACCCCCTGGATCAGGCACCACAATCCGAGAATAAGTGCTCCATAAACCATTGCCCAGGCATTGGCCGTAAACAACGGAACCCCTGCGGCCTTCACCTTCACGCTCACCAGGTTACCCATGGAAAACCAGAAGGTTCCAGCGACCGCAAACAGTATGCTCGCGCCAGTGGCATTGCCGAGTTGCAGGTCATGCCAGAACAGCAGCGCGACACCGGTCACACCAAGGGCCACGGCGGGGTAGAGCCTCGCTGTCGGTCTGGTTCGCAACCAGAGCCAACCGTTGAACGCGTTGAACAGTGCCGCCAGAGAAAACACGACCGCCAACAACCCACTGGTCATCGATTCGGCGGCCCGATAGATCAGGAGAAAATTCACGCTATATAGCGTCAGCCCTTGCAAAAAAAGCCAGCCATGCTGGCCAAGCGTCAACCTGCTCAGCCGCCGGGTAACGGCAAGAACCGCAAGTGCAACCACAGAAGCCATCACAAAGCGATAGAACACTGCCAAATCCACAGACGCAGATTCGACCTGCAGTCGAATCGCCGTCCAGCTCAGACCCCATATCAATACAGTCATTCCATAATGGGCACTAATGGGCATGATTCAGAGGCTCCCAGATAAATGGCAAGTTCGGGCGTCAGGTGGTCAGCCGACACACCAGCGTCGCCAAAGCACCTCCCGCAGTTTCCGGGCAACTGTCCCATCAGTACCGGCGACTGTTACAGGAGCAGATTCATGCGGAACTGAGCCAGCCTCTCACACTGTCGGAAATGGCCGGCTGGGTGAATCTCAGCCCCTACCATTTCGCAAGACTGTTCCGGGCCACGTTTGGCTGCGCCCCCTACCAATATGTACAGGAACAACGGCTCATCCGGGCACGCGATCATCTGCGCCAATCAACCACCAAAATCACTGCCATCGCTCTCGCCTGCGGCTTCAACGACGCCAGCCAATTCAGCCGGGCATTCAAAGCCCGGTTTGGTATGACACCATCCCAGTGCCGGAGCGAGGCCCACTCATCAAAGAGCCGGTGAACCATAAACAACGGTTTGGCATTACCTGCCAGCGTTGATTTCGGCGAGATACCCCGCCCTCGATAACCGAGCCATCTGCCCCTCAATCCAGGCCACACGTTCCTGGACGTAAGGCGTTGGCGAAAGCACGCTCAACACGTTCGGGTTAGGAAGGACTGCAGCGAGATGTGCAGCCTGGAGTGGCGACAGCACGCCCGCCGGAATTCGGTAGTAGGCGCGGCTGGCTGCCTGTACACCGTAGATGCCCGGCCCGAATTCTGCGATGTTCAGATAGACTTCAAGAATCCGCTGTTTAGGCCAGATCGCATCAATTGCCAGTGCCAGACCCGCCTCGATGGCTTTTCGGACAAAGCTTCGATCATTCCAGAGAAACAGATTCTTGGCCGTTTGCTGCGTGATGGTACTGGCACCTCGCAAGCCCTCTCCAGCCTGATATTCAGAGACCGCCTTATGAACAGCCTTGAAATCAACCCCGTGGTGCTCCGGAAATCGCTGGTCTTCACTGGCGATCACCGCCAGCGCCATCCATTCGGATACCTCAGATATTGGCACCCATTCGTGCTGCAAAGGCTCGCGGGCATCACCCATCTGATAACCCAGCATGAAGGCCGAGGTCGGAGGGTTCACGAACCTGAACAGCAGGATAATTGAAAACATCAGCACCAGTGCGGCTACAACTACCCAGAACATCAGCCGCAGTGACTTTCTAGCAAAAGAGGCCTTGGCCATAACCTGATTAATTACCTCGCCGGGATAAACTGTCCATAGCCCATTTCACGACCGAATGACGGCGAGAATTCCTCGTCGTCGACCGCCAGCCGTCCGTTGATCAGAACCGTTTTTACAATGCCGGGATTGCGATTGACCAAACGCTGCAGATCAAAGTTTTCCATCTCGCCCCAGTGCACCTGCTCAAGGTCCTGATTGAACCCCGCCGGATCAATAATCACAACATCGGCGCGGTCCGCTTCACGAATCTTGCCCGCATCCACACCGAACCAGTCGGCCTGGTCTCCCGTCAACCGATGTACGGCCTGCTCCATGGTCATGATGGGGTCTCCGTCATTGATAGACTCATGAACGAGCTTGAGCATGCGCAGAGGCAGGTTGTAGAACGCCATATTCCGAATATGGGCACCGGCATCACTGAAGGTAATCAGCGACCGGGGGTCTTTCACCAGGCGCTTGAGTACCCGTTTTCGATGGTTCCCGACGGTGGTGTACCAACGAATATTCCTGCCGAACTCCACCACCAGATCCAGGAACAGATCGACGACATGCACACCACGGGCCATAGCAAAACGCCCCTCAGGATCTTGTTTATGTGGGATGGCTATAAATCAGAATAGCCGAAGCTGGGGCAGATACCGTGTCAGTCCTCCGCTTTTCGGGCCTCAGTCGCAGGCACTTTCAGCATCAGCACAAACCCGATCAGCAGGAACAGCAAGATCGTACTCATGCCCCAACGCTGGCTGTCGGTAACCGACGTCACCAAACCCACCAGCAACGGGCCGGCAAAGGCGGTTGCCTTCCCGGAGAAGGCGAACAAGCCGAACATCTGAGTCTGCAGATGCGGCGGGGCCACACGGGCCAGATGAGAACGGCTGGCCGATTGCAGCGGCCCCACGAAAATGCCCAGAATCATGCCCCATATCCAGAACGCGGTGGCCCCATCCACCACCAGAATTGCGAACGCACTGCAGCCCAGGCCCACCAGCGACAGCAGGATGGTATTGCGACCACCCAGGGCATCGTCAATCCAGGCAAAGCCCAGTGCCCCCAGCCCGGCAGTGACGTTCAGGGCAATGGCAAACTGCAGCACTTCCGTGGGACTCATGTTGAACGTGCCGGCAGCGTAGACGCCACCAAAGGTAAAAATCGTCGCCAGGCCATCGGTGTACAGCATCCTCGCAATCAGAAACCGCACGATGTCCCGATACTGCCGTACATGAGCAATGGATTGTTTCAGTTGGGCCAGTCCGGCCCGCGTCGCCGCCCCCAGACCCAAACCGGTTGACGGACGATCCGGGATAAAAAAGAACGCCGGCAAGGCAAATACCAGATACCACACGGCCACCAGAACAAAGGTTGCCCGCACGTGCTCTGCGGCGCCTCGATCAAGGTTAAAAATCGTGCCGTCCGCTTCGATAAAGCCATAGAGCGCCACCACCAGACTGGCGATACCGCCCACATAACCCAGTCCCCAGGCCCAGCCAGACCACCGTCCGGTACGCTCCGGCCGAGCCAGATCCGGCAACATCGAGTTATAGAAGATGAAAGCGAACTCAGCGCCGAGTGTACCCAACCCCACCCACAGAGCGGCCGTCCAGAACTGACTCTGATCCGGCGTCACCGTCCACAACATGGCCGACGAAATCACACACAGGAGTGTAAAACTGATCAACCAGGGTTTGCGCCGGCCTGACTGATCGGCAATAGCACCGAGAATCGGAGCAAGTATGGCAATCTCCACCCCGGCTATACCAACGATGTTGCCCCATGCCCGCGTGCCCGCCACTTCATCCTGAATCACCGAGACGCTGAAGTACTGAGCGAAGACAAAAGTAAGAATGATCGTAAAGAAGGCACTATTTGCCCAGTCGTAGAGCGCCCAAGACCAGAGTGCGCGTTTATTCTCCGGCGCACCAGGTAGGCTTGACTGTAATGGTGATGGTGGCATGTCTTGCTCTTGGTCTGTTACTGCGTTGTTTCCGACTGGCTATCGGAAGGTTGTGAGCCAGACATATGCTCGGGCTTGGCAGCACGTTCAGCTTCGGCTTCCTTCATCAAAACCATACCGCCCTGAAGCAACAGAGACTTCAACCGGGGATCTCCCTGTTCGGCGATGCCCAGCACAAAAGCAATAGACGCCGATTCCAGAGGGTTCTTTCGAATCAGGTTCCTTAAAGATTCTACCGGCGATGACATGCCTGAACTTTCGCCGGAATCGGCCTGTCCGTGAGACCTGGCCGACCGCGTCATACGATAGAAAAAAAGCACTAACAGGAGAATACAGAAAAAGCCCGTCACGGCCATCGCACCGGCTTCACCCAGCACAGGAGCCAGGGCCAGCGTGGCGGCGTTGACGAGCATGTAAAAACCGGTAATGAGCAGGGCCACCAGCAAAACCAGCGCCAGCAGTAAACCCAGAACTGCCGCCACTACCTTGCGCAGCGCGCCCTGCAACCAGGCCGAGTCAGGCATCATCAGCGATCCAACAAGCGACCCACCAACAACCCGGCCAGAAACATAAGAACGATACTGAGGAAGGGACGCTCCTCAATTTTGTGTTCCACGTTTTCCACCGCTTTGCCGCTGACATCCTTTGCGCGATCAAGGGCTTCATCGCCCCGCCGCTTTACCTGGTCAAACGCTTCCCGGCTTTCGCGGCGTATCTCGTCTCGGAGATGACTGATGTTGTTCTTCTGGCCTTCAGCGACACTTCTGGTCAGCTTGGCCATATCTTCCTGAAGACGGCGCAGATCCTCACGAACCTGTTCGTACTCATTTTGTTGACCGGATTTCGCTTCCATCATCTTGCCTCCTTATCAGTATGATTACTGCTATTTCGGCTATGGCTGCGTGTATCCAAAAGCAACCACGGTCATCCCAACTCTAGCACAGACTCAGAAACACGATGTGAGGGGTTCTTAATGTGACAACGGCGATTACAGGATCCTGCTCCCTTTTTTAACAACCCTCTTTGCCACAGCTTTGGCATCCCCTGACTTACAGACGATGAAGAATCTACCGTCAACATCCAGACTTTCGGCCACTCGAGCTTGTAGCTTATTTCGTGAGAAAACGATGCCTTTAGACTTGAATGCAAGGATGTATACCGGATCCTCCGGCATGTGGCGAACGGGTTTCTGGGCCAACCAGACCTTTCCGACATTTGGCATACGCTTGAGTTGCGCGATTAATTCGCCAAGCCGCTCTTTTTCAATTTCAGGCTTCATCAGAGCATCTTTAGGGCTAACACTTTGGCGCTCTCGATGGGCTGCAACAAAGATTTCCTGCTGAGCCAAAGAGTCCTGCCACCAAGCCTCAGCTTCCTCCCGTTTGCCCTTATCCAGGAGGAACTGATAACCCAGCCTCGCACAGTCGCCAATCAGGTTTGGATTGGTTCTGGCCAAAGCTAAAGACTCGAGGCCCGACTCATCATCACGACTCAGAAGAATACAGGCAATATAGAAAGCGCAGCCCGTGGCCTGAGGCTGACGCTCACGAAACGCCAGAAATAGAGGCAATGCCTGCTCATCCGAGACAAACTCCCGGGTCCAACACGCGTAGTCCCAGAGAGTGTCATCAGATAGTTCTGCTGCATCACTACCCTCCATCTCTTTCAGCTTGGTGCGGGCGTTCGCCACGTATTCGTAGCGCTCTCGCCAGGCTTCACCATTGGCTGTCAGCCATTCACGATCAAAATCGGCCATTACCTGGCGGCCACGGTCGCCGAGCCATTCATCGGCTGCATTCACTTCAGTGACGCTCACCTCCGGCGTTTCCACACCCAGGCTGATCAGCCTGTCCCGCAAACTCGGATGCGTGTTGGCGTAGTGCGTCTGTACCTGCATCTCCTCATCAATGCGTGCCTTCATCTGTTCTCTGTCAAAGGGACTGTCGTTAAGGAAATGGGCCAGGCCTGCAAACGGCGCAAAAGGGGGCTCCGCCACCTCATCTGCTCTTCGAAAATAGTTCTTCCAATAGTGATCGTCGATATACGGAGCCGTTGCATGGACATTCACCAATGCTTGAGCGGCCGTTTGCGGTGACGTGAGCTCCGCTGCGATGGCATCAGCCTCGTACTCATTGCTCCGGGCAAGCGCAAAGGAATAGGCCTCAAAACGGGGAGAGTACCAGTTGAAGAACTTGCGCATCATGGAAGCGCCCCATGACTCCGCATGTTCAAATGCCGCCATTATCCGGAGCCAGCTCAAACGCACACGGTAAATCCAGGCATTGAAACGGCTGTGATTGCCGGACAAATGGCCAAACTCGTGGGCCAACACCGAGCGCATTTCTTCCGGGGACAGAGTCAGCATCAAAGGATAGCCGACGATAAGGTAATTCCGGTTCCAGCCAAACACGCCCAAACGAGGGTGTTGAACTACCGCAGCATTGAGATTGTTATCCAGAATAACCCGGTGAATTCTGACCGCCTTCAACTGCTTGCTCAAACGGTCAATTTCCTCAAACAAACGGGGGCATTCTTTTCGTTTGAGCGTGTAGCCTTCAGGCGCTTCAAAACGGACCCAGAGCGCCTTCAGAAGTACCCAGATGGCGATCAGAATGACAAAAATCAGCTTTTTCTTTACCAGAATGAGGAACAAGGCTGTACTGAAAACAGCCGCGGCGACCAGCCCACCAGCAAGACCAATCAGAGCGAATAACACCCCGAAGATTGCCAGGTATCCAATCAAGGCGAATAACGCCAGTTTTGTCACGTAGCGCCGTGGATGAGCAACAGTTTCTTCCTCGGCTTTACGCACCAACTCAATAAAATCTTCCTCTGACATACTACTCATGCTCTTTCCTTGCGACTCGGTCTCTGAGCATGACCTTATATCAGCGCGACTCTCCCAGCCCTGAACCCGGTCTCATAAATTACAGAAGTCTGAAACTGCTGCTCACTGACAGCTTAAAAGGCTCGTTTACAGCCGATAAAGCCTAGAAAGATCCCGACAACACTTCCTGAAGATCCTGTTTCAGCTCTTCCGGCTGCGTTATCCAGAGCTCACTGTCGGCGCCCGGAAAAACACCCACCTCAAGCCCGTCACGGCTTAACCCGGGCACCCACTTCTTGAAGAAGTCCGGCAATGAAATCGCCTTCGGGCTCAGGTCACCCGAAGGCCCTGCGTAATCCGCCGCGAAGTCCTCACCTGGCCATACAGGGAGATACCCGACCCCATCCTCTTCCGAGACAATTTTGAGAAACTGGTTATCGCCATTGACCAGTATCCAGAGCTCGCGCTCTTCCACCACAGCGTCCAGAAAATAGTCGTAGCGTTCTTCGCCATCCATTTCCAGAATCGAGGCTAACGGGTTATCGCTCATTGCGGCTCTCTTGTTGATCATGCCGGCGGACGCGGCTTACAGGTTTGCCAGTGCATCACGCACCGGCACATCCCCAGACACTACATCAAAAACACGGTTGTCGGTATTGTCAGAATCCAGCACAGCCAACAGAACCCGGGCAACATCCTGGCGTGGAATCTCCCCGAAGGCATCCAGTCGTTCGCTGACCGAAACTTTGCCGTTGCCGTCATCATTGGTAAGCCGGCCCGGGCGCACGATGGTGTAATTCAGGCCACTGGTTTTCAGGTGTTCATCGGCATTACGCTTGGCACGCAGGTAGTGCTGCAGCTTTTCCGGGCCTTTTTCCGGCTCTTCAGCGCGCATACTGCTGACCATGATGAAACGCTTGATGCCCATGGCCTTGGCGGTATCCACCAGACGAATCGCGCCATCCTGATCTACATCTACCGTCTTGTCCGGACCAGTATGGGGGCCGGACCCGGCGGTAAAGATAACGGCGTCACAGCCCCGCATGGCTTCGCTGCAATCCTGCTCCAGGTCGCCAATCACCGTTTCCGTTGCACCAAGCTTTTGCAGTTCCGGACCCTGGTCTGCGTGGCGAACCAGTGCTCGTGCCTCATGCTTACTGTCTGCGATTTCCTGCAAAAGATAGCGCCCGATCTGACCATTCGCCCCGGCAATGAATACGTGCATGGGGTGCCTCCCCTGTCGATTGTGTGAAATGAACGTACTCTCTAGCTGCGCCCGAACCACAAACAATTCAAGGGACCGAAGCCATCCGGGCTTTGGAACCCGACTGCGCAGCCATCAACGGCACAGGGCGGGCTTCGCGTTGAGCCAGATACCGGGTGCAGCTTACGCGGAGAAACGATGCAAAGTTCTCAACCTCACCCCGCAGCTCCATCACTTCTTCATAGAGTTTGGTGATGAGCTGGTTGGTGGTCATGCCATCCACTTCAGCAATTTCCTGCAGAATGTCCCAGAACTGGTTTTCAAGCCGGAGTGTGGTCACCACACCCCGAATGCGAAGAGAGCGGGATCGACACTCGAACAGAATCGGATCGGCTTTCACATAGAGCTCACACATGGGGTCTGTCTCCTGTAGGGGCGGCAGCCGCCATAGGCAGCTGCCGGATAGGGCTAGATTGAGATTTGCGCTCCCAACAGTTTAGCAAACGCCGCCAACCACGCTGGATGAGCTGGCCAGGCCGGAGCCGTCACGAGATTACCCTGTACGTGTGCCTGATCGACCGGAATGTCCATGTAGCGACCACCGGCCATCTTCACATCCGGTCCACAGGCCGGATAGGCACTGCACTCGCGTCCCTCCAGCACACCGGCGGCAGCCAGGATCTGGGCACCATGACAGACCGACGCAATGGGTTTGCCCGCGTTGTTGAACGCCTGCACGATCTCAATCACCCGCTCATTCAAGCGCAGGTACTCCGGGCCCCGACCACCGGGAATCACCAGCCCAGCATAGTCATCAACCTGAACCTTATCGAAATCGTAATTGAGCGCGAAGTTATGACCCGGCTTTTCGGTGTAAGTCTGGTCACCTTCGAAATCATGGATGGCGGTTTTCACGCTGTCGCCGGATTTCTTTTCCGGGCAAACCGCGTGTACTTCGTAGCCCAGCATGGTCAGTGCCTGGAACGGCACCATGGTCTCGTAGTCTTCGGTGAAATCGCCGGCCAGCAGCAACAGTTTTTTATTTGACATGTTCATTCCTCCCTGTTTGATCAACAATGCATATCCATCATGCGCCACTTTCAACAGGGATAGGTAACAGCGGAATACTACATTTCGAGTGAACCAATCAGCCTTTTTCAGCCTACTGTACTACCCTGACCACTTATAAAACGGGAACGGAGCTTCCGAATGATCACAGTTCACCACCTCAATAATTCACGTTCACAACGCATTCTCTGGATGCTGGAAGAACTGGGCGTACCCTACGAGATCCAGCGCTATGAGCGCGACCCTGAAACCATGCTGGCTCCAGCCAGTCTCAAGAAGGTGCACCCGCTCGGAAAGTCGCCGGTCATCACCGACGGAAATCTGGTGGTTGCCGAATCCGGTGCCATCATCGAATATCTGGCGCACACCTATGGTAAAGACACCATGCTGCCCGAAGCCGGAGGCCAACAGTGGCTGGATTACACCTACTGGATGCACTATGCCGAGGGTTCACTGATGCCACCGCTGGTCATGCGCCTGGTGTTTGAAAAGGTGAAGACCAGCCCAATGCCGTTCTTTGTCAAGCCGATCGCCAAAGGAATTTCGGACAAAACCAACCAGATTTTTATCGGCCCGATGATCAAGACCCACCTGGACTTCGTGGAGTCACAACTGGCCAAAAACACCTGGTTTCTTGGGGAACAGCTGAGTGCGGCGGATATTCAGATGAGCTTTCCTCTGGAGGCGTCCGTCGCCAGGGGCATCGTTGGTAACGACAGGCCAAACATCAAGGCATGGGTAGCGCGGGTGCATGCGCGCCCCGCGTACCAGAGAGCACTGGAGAAAGGTGGAGACTACGACTTCGCCTGACCAGGCCGTGGTCCCAGCGCTGGCTTAACCCGCCAGCGCAGCTCGAACTTTTTTGCTCAGGTGCCCCATATCCACCCGGCCGAGCACCTGAGGCTTGAGTTCATTCATCACGTTTCCCATGTCCTGCATACCGGAGGCTCCCGTCGCGTTAATGGTTTCGCGGATAAGCGCATCCAGATCGTCCTCAGACAGCGCGGCAGGCATAAACTCCTCGATGATCACCATCTCCGAGCGCTCTTTGTCTGCCAGTTCGCCCCGGCCTGCGTCATCATATTGTGCAGCGGCGTCCCGGCGCTGTTTCAGCATCTTGTCCAGCACCTTCAGAACATCGTCATCAGTGAGTTCCCGGCGCTCGTCGACCTCAATCTGCTTCACCGCAGCCTGAGCCATACGCAGCGTTACCAGGCGATCTTTGTCCTTGCTCCGCATTGCGTCCTTGACTGCGCTGGAAAGTTTTTCCTTAAGTGATGTATCCGCCACGGTTAGTCTCCTGTTCTGGGAAAATAAAAAGTAAACAACGCATAAAGGGCAGAATGATAGCCAAACTACGCCGGAACGTCCCCTATCCGGATAACGCCACCTCTCCCATCACCCCAAGCAGAAAGCCTGCAAGCGCACCCAATGGTGGCGCCCAGTGTTTTTTCAGGCGTACCTGAGGCGCTATGTCCTGGAAAATGATGTAGAGAATACCGCCTGCCGCAAACAGCATGATGCCGGATACTACACTCGGGGCATCCGACAGCAGAAAGTAGCCAAGGGCACCGGCCACCGGCCCAAGCAACGCCATCAGCGCCAGGGCACCCACAATCTTCAATCCTCGATAATGGGTCGCGTCCACCAGTTCCCGATAGGAGTTAAAGCCCTCCGGAATATTCTGCAACGCAATGATGCCCGCCAGCAGAATTCCGCCCTCACTGGACACCGAGAAAGTGGCGCCGAGGGCCATGGCTTCCGGCACAAAATCCGAAAGCATGGCCACCAACTGGCTCGCCGGTGTGCCGTTGGCAGCCAGCCATCGATCCAGAAGCATAAAGCTGATACCGCCTCCGGCAAAACAGACAACGATACCCACCATGGACAAGTTAGCCGTCCCTTCTGGCACCAGTACCAGCGCAACCGCCGCCAGCAGCGCGCCACCGCCAAACGCGATCACACTGTGCCGCACCTCGGTTTCCAGCCAGCGCGGGTGAATACGCTCCACCGATGCCAGTGCTGCGCCCACAGGCATTGCAAGACCGGCCATCAATGTCAGTAGTAGTATCTGCATAAGGCCATTGGCCTGAAGTGCATCCAGCATCATGCTCTATCCATAGTCAGTTCGGGTGTTCAAAGAATGAGCGACAAACCACCGGTTATCACTGCAAACAGAATCGACAAGCCAATCAGCGTTCCCCAGGGGAACGGCGGTGGGGGCGGTTCAATCGCCAATTCCTTCTCAAGATAGTTTCTCAGCAGTCTGGTATTGCGAGTATTCGCCTTATACACGGCATCAAAGGCATCTCCCACCACCGGCAACAGGCCACCCAGGAAATCGATGACCATATTCCTGAGCATTCTTAATTTCACAGCCTTGCTGGCGCCCGCCCGTTGCGCTTCTACCAGCACATAGCCCGACAGGATCAGGCCAGCCATATCACCAACCACCGGTAACAGCCCGATGATGGCCTCTATGCCAATCCGGAACCTGGTAAATGGAAGGCCGATGCTGCTGTCCATCAGACGACTGAACCGGTCAAGACGATCCAGAATGGCGCGCTGTCTCGCCTCGGATGGTGTTGTCATGCTGCTTCCCTTTGCTATTCCGACGGATTTTGAGTCAATTACAAGCTGCGGTTACATTCGGGTTAACGCGCTTCTGAGGATGCTGACGCAATCCTCCATTTCCCGCTCACTGGCACTGGCAAACCCCATGACCAGACCGGATGATGCGGTATCTCCGATGTAGTGCGCACTCAATGGCGTGCTGCCAAAGCCTTGTTTCCTCAGCCATCCACTCAAGGCTGAGTCATCAAACCGGCCTTCAAGCACCAGATGCATACCCGCACTCTCGGCCACCGGGTGCACCAGATCCCCGAGTTTCCTCTGCACCGCGTCCTGGAAGTACTGCCACTTGTCCCGATACAACTGACGCATCCGGCGAACGTGTCGAACGAACTGGCCACTCTCCATAAACTCGGCAATAGTGGCCTGTATCAGCAAGGGCGTTTCGCCACCACTGACCTGTTTGGCCCAGAGCACCGGCTCCACTACTTCCTCCGGAAGAACGACATATCCCACTCTTAATGCCGGCAGCAGCGTTTTGCTGAAACTTCCCACGTACAGTACCGGCGCATTGTCGAACATACCCTGCACCGCCGCAAACGGCTTGTTGAAGAAATGAAATTCGCTGTCATAGTCGTCTTCCACTATCCAGCAATCGTTCTGCCGGGCCCACTGCACCAGGGCCATCCGTTGGGAGAGGTCCAGAATCCCCCCCATGGGATATTGATGGGTGGGGGTGCAGAACAGCAACCTGGCGGAGCCCAGATGTGGCAACGCGGTCACATCAAGAACCTGATTTTTCAGGGGAATGGGCACCAACGGATTGCCAAGGCGCCCCAGCGCATTGCGGGCACCTCGATATCCCGGATTCTCGCATAGGACACGATCGCCGGGACTCAGAAACACATCCGCCAGCAACGACAAGGCCTGCTGCGCACCATTGGTGATCACAATCTGATCGGCATGGCAACGCACGCCACGCGACGTTCGGAGGTAGTCCGCAATGGCCGTCCGCAGCGGCAGGTAGCCCTGAGTACTGTCATAACCGCGAAGCCCCCGCCGGCTTTCCTGATGGTGCAGCACGCGGTTCCAGGCGTTGACGGGAAAGGCGTCCAGATCCGGCAGGCCGGGCTGAAATGGCAGGCAGGCATCTTCCGCTCTGCGGGGAGTCCCACGCACCCTGTCTGGCAGTGAAGGCAGTCGGAAACTCCCGCCGGAGGGTATTTTCAATTTTTTCCCAGCCGGTTCGATAGCCGACCCGATATCCTCGTGAACGAATACTCCCCTACCTGCCTGGCTCTGAAGGAAGCCTTCTGCTTTCAACTGATCGTAGACCGCATTCACTGTGTTCCGACTGACGCCAAGATCCTCCGCCATCTGGCGACTGGACGGCAACCGGTGTCCCGGAGGATAACGTTGAGCCAGAATTCGATCAGCCAACTGTCGATAGAGCTGAAGCTGCAGAGGTTGGTCAGCATCAAACCGAATATCATCAATCACAACCACTGGTCCTATAAAAAAACACAATCTGGGTCTTTCTAGGGTATCAGAAGTGACGTGAAATAGAACGCAACTGCCCAACCTACAGCCTTGAGGACCACCGTATGAATCAGCCAGATACTCAACAACCCTCACCTCTGACGTCCTGCCCAAGGAGCACCGTGAGGCGGGCCACCAAAAGAGCGTCGGTGGACCGCCAGGTTGCCTACACGCTGATTGACCGACTCAAAACCGCGCACCTGGGCTTTGTGGAGGACGGCGAGCCCCGCATCATCCCGATTACCGCCTGGCGAATGGATGACCACCTGTACGTTCACACCCTTAATGGAGGCCGGTTGTCAAAACGCCTCGGCTCGGGCCAACTCCTTTGCATCTCGTTTGCCGTCACCAATGAATGGGTTTTGACCAAGTCTGCGTACCACCACAGCGCCAACTACGAATCTCTGGTGTTGTTCGGCCGCGCCCAGCTCGTAGAGGACACTGCAGAATTCGACGCCGCATTCCGGGCCATCATCAACCAGATTGAGCCAGGGCGTTGGGAGCAGGTACGGGCACCGAGCCAGAAGGAGCGCCGGGCAACCGCGCTGTTCCGGATACCGATTGAGGAAGGCTCATTCAAGAGCCGGACTGGCGGCCCCAATGAAGATCCCGAGGATATGGGATTGCCAATATGGCACGGAACCGTGTCGGCAGTAACCTCATAAAAGGACGATCCCGGCCTTACCTGCTAATCTGCGTGAGCAGATACAAACAAAACTGAAAGACCAGGAGACGATCTGTGCTGGAAAGCGAAATCCCCTTAATGGACATGGTCATTCGACTGCTTATGGCGGCTGGCCTGGCACTGGTGCTTGGGCTTGAACGTGAACTACGAGGGAAGCCAGCGGGACTGCGATCGCACATGCTCGTCTCCGTGGGGGCATCCGCATTCATCATGATGGGCATGCACATTTTGCTCGCCACGGCGGAAGGCGACCCTTCCGCCCGAATAGACCCCACACGCATTGTCGAAGGCGTGATTGGCGGCATTGGCTTTCTGGGCGCCGGCAGCATCATCCAGAGCCGCGGCAATGTTCAGGGCATTACCACGGGAGCCTCCATCTGGGTATCCGGCGCCATTGGCGTAGCCTGCGGCCTTGGCACCCTGGCCCTTGCCAGCATGGTGACGGTGCTTTCACTGATTATCGTGGTCGTGCTTGGCCGATTCGAGCGAGAAGTCATCAAGGATTGAAGCTGTGGTCACACCCGAATCATTTACCCAACAGCTCCCCTACCGGACGAAAGTTCACCACATGATCGCACACGGACTTTGCGATCATGAGAATGGGCGTAGCCACAATCAAGCCCACTGGCCCCCACAACCACCCCCAGAACAACAACCCGATAAAAATGGCGACGGCATTCAAACTGGAGACGTAACTCGTCAGCCACGGCATCAGCAGATTCCCCTGAATACTGGTGATGACCAGCGATGTAAGCGCAACAATCACGGCAGTATTGAGCTCGCCGAACTGCAGGAATGCGGCCACCCCAGAGCCGACCAGAACCAGGAAAGGCCCCAGATACGGCACACCACTGGCAATACCAGCCACCACGCCCCACAGCGCCGCTTGCTCAACACCCAGTAACAGAAAAGCCAACCAGGTGAGAATGCCGACAAAGAGCGCACTGATAACCATGACAAAGAGAAACCGGCGCACCTGGTGATGCAGTTCATTCATGATCCGCGCCGCCTTACGCATACGCCGGAACGAAGGACCGGAAATTCTAACGATCTTGCGCCGGTAGAGCCGGCCAACGGAAAGTAGGAAAAACACCAGCAAAAGCACAGAAAACATCTGGGAAATCAGCACTATTGTGGCTGGCGAATTGCGGATCACATAGTCACGAACGTCCATCGGCTTGTCCACCACCCGTACGGGTGTCACGCCGGCCTGAACAGCCGGTTCCTCCTGGCTGTTCTCGGCGGTTTCCTCAATCTGCTTTGCTGCAATCTGGGCTTTTTCCATGATGCTTTCTTCATCCTCGGATGAATATGCATCTTCACGCTGAAGTTCCTTGATGGCCTGGGGAATCTTGTCCAGCATGGCCATGGCTTCCTGCTTGAGCGGCACACTTGCCGCCGCCAGAATTCCTATCAGTGCACAAAGAACCAAAGCTGCACCCAGTGGACGGGGAATGTGAATACGATCCAGTGTCGACACCAACGGATCCAGCGCGTAACTGATCAAAACCGCCACCACCAGCGGCAGCAAAACAGGCTGAGCCCATTCGATAAAATACAGGGAGGCGATGCTGGTCAGCACAATCAACGACATGCTGCGGATATTGATGGCTTCAATCAGGGCCGTGGTTGAGTCCTGTTCGCCAGAACCCGACCCGACACCCGGGCTTTCCTCGTTGTGACTCATAACCGCAGCTATGCCTCATATCACATCCATGATTCAGAAGAGTGTAGCTTGCCTGCTGCCGGCCAGTGGTTACGATATTTTATGACGTGGTTCGACTGAGATGAGTGGCACATAAACAAAAAGGCAGCCGAGGCTACCTTTTTTGAAAATCTCTTAATTACTCTTCAGATTAATCTGCTTCGGGCCAGCCGAGGTCAACTGCGAACTCTTACCTTTAGCCACATACTCAACGCGCCCACCGGACTTTAAAAAGGCAGCCGTCTGCTCTTCAATCTCTGCAGACGTTAAAACAACTTTGACGACTTTCTTGCTCATGAGATTTCCCCGATTGGATATCGGCCTGTTCGCCAATATCAAAGCAACAGTGTATCTGAAACAGGAAATTATTGCCGGGGGAGTGCTTCAGGGTCGTTTATTCACGCACAAGACTCCTCCGCTCAGCATCCAACAACGCCCGCTTTCGCTCCAATCCCCATCGATAACCGCCAAGCCCGCCATCCCCTCGGAGTACCCGATGGCAGGGAATCAACACACCAATCCGGTTCTTGCCACAAGCGGAGGCCACAGCCCGAACTGCCCTGGGCTTGTCGATCTTTGCGGCGACCTCAGAGTAGCTAAGAACATCGCCTTCACGGATACTCAACAGGAACTGCCAAACCTTTACCTGAAACGCCGTACCACGCATATCCAACGGCAAATCCGGCCGTGGGGCTCCGGCACTGATATGCTTATCCAGAGCGTCCATCCAGGCATCAAGCTCTGGGGCGTTCCGCGCTGGTGAAGCGTTCAGATCTGCATTGGGGAACTCCGACCTCAATTGGGCCATCAGCGAGGCTTCATCGTTACCGAACTCCACCGAGCATACGCCGCGGTCCGTGGCCGCCATCATCACCAGCCCCAGTGCGGTCATTCGACAGGCATAAACGATGACTTCGCCCGCACCACCGGCCCGATAGATCTTGGGCGACATACCGATATTGCGGTTGGCTTCGCCGTAGACACGACTGACCGAACCATAGCCAGAGGCAAAAATCGCGTCCGTCACCTTGTCGCCGTCTTTAAGAGACTGCTTGAAACGGCGCATCCGGACGGCATCCTGATAGGCTTTTGGAGACACCCCGAAGGCCTCTTTGAACTGCTTCTGCAGGCGAGAAGGCGACAAGGACGCCAGCATCGCCAGGCGCGCGAGCGTGAGTGGTTCCTCGGCGTGGGATTCAATGTGATCGGCCACCTTGACCAGCCGGGCCACACGGGCATCACCATGGGAAGCTATGTCTCCAGCATCCCTGTCTGATCGCCGTTGTCGCTCTGGTGAACCAGGCATGACATCACCCTCTATTCATTGTGGACAGGGAGAGTAAACCCCACTCTGATTATGGATTCCATCCGATTGTTGCCACCCTTATTCTGATCGGGTCCACTGCCAGAACCTGCTACAACCGGATAACCCCCCCCTCCTGACTGAGCAACCAGCGCCGCCAGTCCAGTCCCAGCATGTTGACCCCGCCGATGTAGTTGTCGTCTACCAGGTAATACGAGAGGGTGCGGTCACCTCGGTTGAAGTTATGCATCAGCCGCACCAGAAAACTGCGGCGCGTGGGCTTGGCAAGCAGGAAATAGACAAACTGGCCAGCCTGGGCACGTACGCTGCCGCTACCAGACATATCGGAGTGTCGCCACTTGTTGCTGGGCAGTTTCAGGAATTGGTCGATGCCGGTTAACCGGCCCTGTTCACGGGCTTTAGCGACAATCCATCGGTTTTCCGGGTGGCTCTCGAAATACAGACCGGCGTCATCCCGTTCCAGCATCTCCATCTGCTCGGCAAGCCCCTCGTTCAACCAGGCGGGAGCATAGGGGACGATGGAATTGACAACCGCATGACTGACCTCATGCTTGATGGTTCTGAAGGTGCGTTCCCTGTCCTCCTGAATATACACCACGATCTGATGCTCAGATGGCATGTACAAACCGTAGGATGCAACCAGCCAGCCCCTGTCCCGTTGAATCAGGTAGTTCCGGTAACTGACCATATCCTTGAAAATCAGAATATTAACCGGCACCGTCCGGTACATATCGAAAGACAGCACGCGGTCGAAAAACTCGTAAACATGGTTCACGCCATCGACAATCTGCTGGTTTTCCTCGGCAGTCAGCTCCAGATCGACCGTTTCAATGCGGATATCAAAACGCGACCATTCCGAGGCCCTGGGCTTCACGTTAACCACTTCCTGTTTAACGCTATGGTCCTGGCGGTCGCTGAAGTGCACCTTGCCGTGCTCATCTACCCATTTGTAGATCTTTGCGGTGGCTGGGCTGGCGACGAGCATCAGGAGCCAGATCACAAGGGCTGCAGAGGCAATCTTCTTTAACCTTATAAGCACTGCATGATATCCATGGTGAAAGTCAGTGGTGACAACGAAAGATCAAAAGTTACTGTGTATAACAGGCCATGCCAATATAAATACCTGCACCGCACCGACTAGCGCACACCACCCGGCGTCAGAGCCAGCCAATCACCAGTGCAATCAGCCACCCTGCCAGCAGAACAGGCAGGGACCAAACATGAAACTCCCGCCACAAACCTGGCTCCCGGGCCAACCGAAGGGCAATCAGATTGGCGAGAGAGCCAATGGCCAGGCCGAACCCGCCCACCGATACGCCCCAGGCCAAATCACGCCATTCATCTGTAAATGAGGCCAGGAAAATAGCCGCCGGTACATTAGACATCATCTGGGAACCGAGCACCGCCGCGGTCAACACCTGCCCAGGCAACTGCAACAAAACATCAGCCACATGACGAACAGCCGGAAGCCCCGACAGCAGGTTCATATCGATAAACATCAGGGCGAAAACCACCAGTAACAACCAGTCCACACCCCAGAGCAGTCGCCGCCGGTAGATCAGAAAGAATGCCAGAAGGCCGGTCGCACCCGCCGCCGCATAACCCAGATCTGCCACCAGGAGAAAGGGTAAATACAGAAGCAGGGAGACCCAGAACAAACCACGGTGCCGGGGAACGTCCGCCGTCATGCCAGTCGAGGAAATCCTGCGGCCGGGAAAGGCCAGAGGCACCAGAACGAACAGCAACACTGTGAGCGCCAGCGCCAGGGGCGCCATCATCAGCGTGAACTCCAAAAACCCAATACCGGAGGTCTGCCACAAGAAAAGATTCTGCGGGTTACCAATCGGGCTGAGTGCTGAACCGGCGTTTACCGCAAGGGCTTCAAAAATCACCAATCGGCCAGTCGGAATGTCGGCCACCCGGCGGAGGCTCACGGTAAGAGGCACCGCAATGAATAACGCGACATCATTGGTGATCACCGCCGCCAGGCACGCCGAGAACAATACCAGGACAATCGCCAGCAAGCGTTCGCCCTTTACCCGTTGCATAAGCCACCGCCCCGCAAGGGCGAGATAGCCGCTTTCCTCCAATCCCCGGCTCAGAATCATAAGCCCGGCCAGCGCGCCGACAGTTTTCCAGTCCACGAGCGTATGCAGCGCCCAGATTGGCTCTGGTGAAAACCACAACAACGGAACAAGAGCAGCCAGGAGAACCAGCAGAAGCCGGTCTTCAATAGTCCGGGCCAGCACACGACGAAACATGGGAAGTGATTGCCTCAATGGAGTTCACCCGCCTTACGATACTGCCCCCGATAATCGAAGATTCGCTCCTGCACTTGCCAGTAATGCTTCTGCTTGCGAGCAATCACGAAATCCGGCGCGGGTAACAGCACCTGCATCTCCAGCACCTCATTTGCCCGGGCAAAGACTTTCGGAGCCTGGCCATTGGCAAACCGTCGGCCAAACAGCTTGTTGAACACGGCGCGCTGGGCGGGCTTGCTGAAATCGAAAGACTCCCGGAGCTCCTCCCCGTCTTCTCCGTGGTAGGTCATCCGAAGTTTTTGGCCTTCTCCTGCCAGCGAAATCCCGGCACAGCGGATGACCATGGCATCCTTGAGCTTCAGGGCATCCCGCAGCTGATCATCCGGATCGAGAATCGCCTGGTGACAGTGCCAGCAGTTGCGGGCGGCGATGTCGTTCTCAGCGCCACAATGTGAACACTCCTTGAAGCGGAACCGGTAGTCGCACTGCTGCGGCCGCCCAGCGTCATCTTCTATGGATTCCAGCAGGCCCTGGCACCGACGGCCATAGTGCTCAACGACACGACCGTCGCTGTCGGTTTTGCCCCAGAAGATGTTGGCAAAACCGCAGCCCGGACAGAACACCTGCACCGGTTCGCTATCCGGGTTGGGCTTCGGCTCCCCAACTTCCGGATGATGCAGGTTGACATGATTGCCGGCGTAATCAATCACCAGGCAATCCTGTTTCCCCTCATCCAACCGCAGGCCTCGGCCGACAATCTGCTGATACAGGCTTACCGACTGGGTAGGCCGCAAGATGGCGATAAAGTCCACATGAGGGGCATCAAACCCGGTCGTCAGCACAGACACATTCACCAGGTACTTCAACTGCCGTTGCTTGAAGCGCCGGATCAGCTGGTCGCGATCTCGCAGATCAGTGGCGCCGGTCACCAGGGCGGTTTCCTGCTCGGGCAAGTACCCGGCAATTTCCTGCGCGTGCTGCACTGTCGCAGCGAAAATCATCACCCCCTGGCGCTCGGCCGCCATCTCCATCACCTGTTCGATGATGGCACGTGTCACCCGCTGATGTTTGCTCAACAACTGGTTGACGTCTTTCTCGGCATATTCGCCAAAGCGGTCCTGCGTGAGTGCGGAGAAATCGTATTGCGCCACAGCGGCGTTGACCAGTTCAGGCCGCGTGAGGTAGCCACGGTTGATCATGTAGCTCAGAGGCAATTCGTAGATGCAGTGCCTGAAAGGCTTGTCCTGTTCGTCATCGGTACCACGAACAAAACCCCGGTAGTGGTAACGATAGATCCATCCCATGGCCAGGCGGTAGGGCGTGGCGGTGAGCCCAAGCACCTTCAGGGAATCATTCTGCTGCCGTAAAAGCTCGATGATCCGCTGGTACTGGCTGGTTTCCTCGCCACTCACCCGGTGGCACTCATCGATAATAACCAGCGAGTATTCATCCCGGAACTGGTCCAGATTCGCCGCCACCGACTGCACGCTGGCAAAGGTCACCTGATGGTGGTTCTCCTTGCGTTTCAGCCCGGCCGCAAAGATTCCCCCCGACAAACCATAACTCTGATACTTGGCGTGATTCTGCTCCACCAGTTCCTTCACATGGGTCAGGACCAGAATCTTTCGGCGCGCAAGGCGAGCCAGCTCGGCAATTACCAGGCTCTTGCCGGCACCGGTCGGCAGCACAATGACCGCAGATTCATCCGATTTACGGAAGTGGTTCAGCGTTGCGTCGACGGCTTCCTGCTGGTAAGGCCGAAGCTGGAAAGGAGCATTCATGTTGCCGTACTTAGATCATCAACCCAGTGAAAAGTCCGACATGGTAGCAAATGTGTTAGGCGTCACGCGGCCTTTTTCATCACCGGATGGTGCGCCTCCTGGCCGATGAACGCTCGCACTGCCGCCTTCAGTTCCGGGTCTGTAATCTCTTTCTGATAATGGCGCACGGAGTCGATAAAGAACCGCTCACCGGGCGGAAAACTCGCCGACAGGGCCGCCAGTAACAGCGTTTTGGCCGGATCGTTATCCCACCAGTACTTGGGCACGTCTTCCGCCAGATCAAAATCCGGCTGACGGACTTCGGGAATGGGCGCCTTGGTTTTGGGAGACGGCGTGGGTTGAGTACCGGTGATGGTTGTTCTGGCGTTCATTTCAGGACTCCGGAGCTGATGTCTGACAATCCATCATACGGGGGCCAGGTCCGGCGCTGGAACAGCAAAAGAGGACAGGATGACGCAGCAAAATACTGTATAAATATACACTATCCGTGATAAGCTGCGATTTCATTAACGGTCTTACCAACCATCATTACCCCGGAGGCGATGGCATACCATGGGCGTAAAAGCACTCTACTATTCCGAGAGGGACGGACTGGACATGGCACTGAAAAACCCGGACAAAATGTTGTTTTCGTCCAAAGCAGAAGCCGATGCCCGGGACAAGGTTCTGGAACTTTCCGAAGAGATTACCACCTTCCTGCAACGTAAGGTCGGCGGCCTGTCTGAAGAGCTGGCAGAACAGTGCGCCCTGGCCATTGCGGAAGAAAAAGAGCTGTTCACCAAGGCACTGAAAAAGCCGGAACTGCTGAACGAAACCGCCGAGGCCGAGTAACCCCCGGCCCGACTGGCGGTGATCAGCTGCTTCTATTTAATGATGATGACCGCCCGGGCCGTGAACGTGGCCATGGGCGATCTCGTCGGCATCTGCTGCCCTCACCTCAATGATCTCGATATCAAAAGTGAGGGTCTTGCCAGCCATCGGGTGGTTGGTATCCACATCCGCAAACTTGTGGCCCACCTTGGCAACCAGCACATGGCGTGGCCCATGTTCGGTCTGTACCTGAGCGATCATGCCCGGCTTCCAGCGCTTGGCGCCTATCAGATGTTTGATGGGTACTCGCTGGATCGCATCCGGCTTGCGGGTGCCATAGGCCTTGTCCGGTGACACCGTCACGCTGAACGTATCGCCCGCTTCGCGGCCTTCCAGAGCGTCTTCCAGACCCCGAATAATGCCACCATGGCCGTGCAGGTAGGCATTTGGCTCTCCGCCTCGGGAGTTTTCAACTTCATTGCCCTGTTCGTCTCTCACGATGTAGTGAAACAGGACCACTTGATTCTTTTCGATTGGCATAGCGTTCTCTGCAATGATGAAAGGCGCCCATTATAGCTGCCTCATGGCCAAAACACCGTTTTATGATACCGTTCAAGGGAAAGGAGAGACGCATTCATGAATAGCCACCTGCCCTATTCCCAAGCCTGCGAAAACAACAAAGCCCCCATTCTGGAAAAACTGCGTGACGTCTTTACGGCACCAGGTACCGTCCTGGAAATAGGAACCGGCACCGGCCAGCACGCCGAGCACTTCGCTGCGGCTCTGCCCCACCTGCAGTGGCAGCCCACCGACCACCCCAGAGCGGCGCACTTGGCCGTTGCCCGACTGCAACAGGCCGCCTTACCCAACGTCCTCCCAATCCTTGAGCTGGACGTAAACCAAATGCCATGGCCTGTGTCCGCCTGTCGATGGGCATTCTCAGCAAACACAGCTCACATCATGGCCTGGGAGGAAGTTGAAACGATGTTTCAAGGCGTCGGCGCCTGCCTTCAAAAAGACGGTGCGTTCTGCCTGTACGGGCCGTTCAAGCATGAGGGCGGGTTCACCAGCGAGAGCAACAAGGCGTTTGATCAGTCACTGAAATCAAACGCGCCCCATATGGGCATCCGAGAGATTGAAGCCCTGTCTGAGCTGGCCGAGACCGTCGGCCTGCAACTCCGGGACGATTTTGCAATGCCCGCTAACAACGAAATGTTGATTTTCAGGCGGTGAGCAACTGAACCTGAAACCAGGCTCAGGCAGCCTGATAAGAACCGGTACCCTCGCCAGCCTCCAAAGTCCAACTCATCCCCAGTGCACGCCCCGCTTTCACAAGTGTGGTAATCGTTACTCCTGTGTCCTTTTCATCTAGAAGGCGGTTAACCACGGTACGACTGGTGTGCATACGCTTTGCCAGTTGGGTTTTGTTCACGCCGGCATGCTCCATTGCTTGCTGAATCTGCCAGACTATCACGCGCTTCAGTGCTTCGGCTTCTGCCTGCTCCAGCGTACCGTCAGATTCGAGCAGATCATCGAGAGTACTCCCGATATGTCTATGCTGTGTCATCGCATTCACTCCCTTTCAGACAAGATCTTTCTTTCGATCCCTCGCCTTCTTCAATCCTTGATCCGGTGTTTTTTGAGTCTTTTTGATAAAACCATTCAGCAAAACCATGTCGCCTCGAAACATCGTGAATATGACTCGTGCAATCCGACCGCCTGAGAGATCACTTCGAACCTCCCAATCTCCAGCACCTGCCTGGCGAACTCGGCGCCCGGCCACAGCAACAACCAGCAAAGCACCGCGAGATTGAGCACGACATTGAACCAGAAAGACAGCTGGTACGAGGTCTTTCGGGTTTTATGGCGAAAGAATTGCTGGCCCACCAATGCCCCCGGCCAGCCGCACAGGAGTTCAAACAGATGCAACCGCCCCTCGGGGACACGCCTCCTGCCGCTCTCAGCTGCCCCCTTATCGACGGCATACATCAAGAAGGTCACTACACTCATTACGCCATAGGCCGCCGGCAACAGCACTGGCACATAACCCTGAACGTACAACACAGAAACCGTCCCTGCGACTGCAGCGGCAATCAACAGAGCAAACCAAACGCCCGTGGCGACCGCTGCGCTGTGTCTCGCCACGCCAGCGTACTGGAAACTGGACGCCCTCAGCCGCCCCTTCTCATCTTTTGTCTGTGCGTAGACCACCTTGCGGCTGGCCGAGGGCCTGCCCCGGCCCTGATAGGCGCTGATGTGGGCAAACAGACGCTCGCCACCGTTCTCTGGCGTGATAAAACCGAAACCCTTGGCGTCGTTCCATGAGGTGAGTAAGCCTTTTTGATTCACGTGGTGCTTCCTTGATTAGTCTTTTCCGGTTTTCCCTATATCACTGTTTCAGCAAGCGTGCTAAAAGATTGCGCCCGGCCGTCGCCTGGGTATTCTCTCCTTCAGGATATCAGCATGTCAGATAAATTTTTCTATAAAGGTCGGCAAGACGCCCGCCAGCACCACACGGCTTATGGCGGTTTTCAGACCAACGCCAGCCAAAAGAGCGGCAGCAAGAAGTACCCGCTAACGCTGGTGGTTACCAGTGAAGCGCGCAAGAAAGAAGTTGAAGCCCAGGTGGCCGCGGCGAAGCTTCACGCAACCATCTCCGTTGATACCCGCGAGGGCGCCGTTGAATCCGTCAACGAGCTCACCGCTATCCTGAATAAAACGGGAACAGTCACTACAGCAAAATCTCCCTCCCGCAACGACGCCTGCACTTGCGGTAGTGGACTCAAATTCAAGAAATGCTGCGGCTGAGAATAACCGGGGCTTAGGGGGCATTATTATGATTGTATGCGGAGTAGAACTGACCGGCAGCGATGCGGTGGTGTGTATGCTGAATATGGACCGGGGCCAATTCAACCTGCCCGACTGCAAAGTACGCAAACTCTCGCTACCCAAAAACCACAGCCGGGACGACCTGAAAACGTTTCAGGCCACCTTTGCGGCGCTGATGGCCGATTGCGGCGTGGCCACGGTTGCCATCAAGGAGCGGATGCAAAAAGGCAAGTTTGCCGGTGGCGCCATCAGCTTCAAAATGGAAGCCGCCATTCAGTTGATTGCCGACTCCGAGCTGAACGTGACCCTGGTGCCCCCGGCCCTGGCCAAGTCCACTCTGGCCAACAACCCTGTGCCCATCGCCTTTGCCGACACAGGCCTGAAAGCCTTCCAGGAAAACGCTTTTATTACCGCCTACGTCGCCCAACTCAGCGGCACCAACAGATAACCGAATCTCCGGCTACACAGCCGACACTCACTTCAAGCCCTCCCCAAGTGCCTAATGTTCAAACCTGAATCATTAGGCACTCTCATATCAATCTGGCTCACTTTTCGGTACTATCCCGCGCCAATTTTTTATTAATTGAACGTTCAATTAAAGGGTGTAACATGCGAACGATATTTCTCCTGGTGATGCTTGCGTGGGTCTCAGTTGGGACAAAGGCTTACGCCGCCGGGCAGTGCGAGCAGATACAGTTCGGCATTGTGGACTGGACAGACGTGAAAGCGACCACCGCCGTGGCATCGGAACTGTTGCAGGCGCTGGGCTACAACGTGCAGATGTCCAGCCAGTCGGTGACAGACACGTACCAGGGCATGGCCAATGGCGACATCGACGTGTTCCTGGGCAACTGGATGCCGAGTATGGCGCCCGTGGCCGATCCGCTGATCGAAGCCAACAAGGTCGAGCGGCTGGGGCCTAACCTTCAGGGAGCCAAATACACGTTGGCGGTTCCACAGGCGGTCTACGAGGCGGGCGTTAAAAGCTTTTCCGACATCGCCCGATTCAAAGACAAGTTTGATCACAGCGTGTACGGCCTGGAGAAAGGTAACGACGGTAATCAGCTCATCCTCGATATGATCGAAACCAACGCCTTTGGCCTGGGCGAGTTCAACCTGGTTGAGACCTCCGAGCGCATCATGTTGGCCCAGGTGAATGGCAAGATTCGCGACAAGGAATGGATAGTGTTCCTGGCGTGGGCACCTCACCCAATGAACGAGCGGTTCGATATCGTGTACCTGGATGGCGGCGATGAGTACTTCGGCCCGAACAAGGGTGGTGCTACGGTCTACACCAACACCCGTGCCGGATTCAGCGAAGACTGCTCGAATGTGGCGCAACTTCTGGAGAACCTGGAATTCTCACTGGCGATGGAAGGCCAGGTGATGGATATGATTCTGAACCAGTTTGTTCCGCAGGAAAGGGCCGCTCGCCACTGGATGTACCAAAACCCCGACGCTGTTGAAGCCTGGCTGGAGGACGTGACACATCGCGACGGAAGCCCGGCTGACGCCAACGCCATCGCACAGTCCATGAAGCTGACGGTGAATAACTGAGTATTGCAGTAAGACGACAAAGCCCCCTGCTGGGGGCTTTTGTGTTCATGGAGACTCGTAAGTACACTCATTCGTTAACGGAAATGAGAGCCAAAGTTCACATGGAAAAACCCAAACGCATCTACCTGGCCGGCCCGGAAGTGTTTTTCCCACACGAAGAACACAACGCCATCGTCGCCGAGAAAAAGCGCCTGCTGCACGAAGCCGGTTGTGAAGGCATAGACCCGCTGGACACCGCCCTGACGTTTTCCGACCAGGAAACGAAACCGGCGCGCGGCCACCGGATCTACCAGGCCAACCGCGAACTGATGGACAGTTGCGACGCCATCATTGCCAACCTCACCCCCTTCCGAGGCATCAGTGCGGACCCGGGCACGGTGTTCGAAGTCGGCTACATGATCGGCCAGGGCAAACCTGCGTTCGGGTTCACGATGGACCACAGACACTACCGTGAACGCGCGGGCGCAGCCGATCGGGATGAGCTGGGCCACAGCATTGAAGACTTCGAGATGAGCGACAACCTGATGATTGAGGGAGGCATCAGAGAGTCCGGTGGCCAGCTACTGGTTGCAGAACAGCCAGGCGAACACCGGTTTTTCTCGGCTGAATTGTTCCGCCGTTGTGTTCAGGCGCTGATAGACTACTCCCACTCCAGGTAATACTCATTCGCTACCGCCAAGTTCTGCCTGAGTAATCTGATATATTTCCGGACTCTAGGCTTCCCAAAACGCTGCAAGCTCAACCACCTTAAAGCCGTGGGAGTCCCTCTCCGGCATATCACTGGGCAAGTTCGGGGCCGCCCCCTGCTCCAGCAAGGCGCGATAGAGCTGTTCCGCTCCTTGTGCGGTCGAAGTAAGCGCAGCCGGTAGAATATCTATTGTCGATAGCCTAGACCGGGTTGTTCCCAATATCGGAGAGCAATCCAATCGGTGCCAATTCCGCAGTGACAATTGTGAAGCTACCAATACCAAGCGCGGTCACGGCAACCCAATCACGCCAAGTTGTGGTTCTAGCGTACATTTTTCTCTCCTCCCTGCGTTGCGCAATGAGACTATGTGCCCAACCGGTCTTCCTTGAAGGCCAATTTTGCCGCTGTAATGGCATTCATTGCGGCAGGAATTCCCGCATATACAGCAACTTGGAGGACAATCTCGACAATTTCCTCTTGCGTCACTCCAATATGCAGCGCTGCGCGCATATGAAACTCCAATTGGCCTGGTGCCGTGCCTACGGCAGACAACATGGCGACAGTGAGCATCTCTCGTGTTCTAAGTGATAACCCCTCACGCGCCACTACATCAGCAAAGGAAAACCCGAGAAGTATTTCTACAGCCTCGCTGTGAAACTCATCAAGGCTTGCGGCAACCTTTCCCGGCGCGGCCGGGTCGAGTGATTCGAGTAGATTTAAAGCTTGAGTGCGGCGATCAGAGCCTGGAGAACTCATACATTCACCCCCTTCATGCCTTCCTCGCTGTAACGCTCACCCACTACTGGCAGTGACTCAGTGGCGGTTTCGAGCTCCCGCTGCTCTGCTACGGAAAGACTGACATCTGCTGCTGCGACATTCTCTTCTAGGTAGCGCAACTGCTTGGTACCAGGGATTGGAACGATATCGTCCCCTTGGGCTAACAGCCACGCCAATGAGAGTTGAGCTGGCGTGCACCCTTTAAGCTTGGCTTTTTCAGCTATAACATCGGCAATTCGGCGGTTCGCGCCGATTGCTCTTTCCGCAAACCGTGGAAGGTGAGCACGAAAGTCGTTATGATCGAACTCTCCAGGGTCTTGAAATCGCCCTGTCAGAAAACCTCGGCCCAGGGGGGAGTATGGAACAAAACCAATACCCAACTCACGGCATGTCGGCAGAACATCGCGCTCTACCTCTCGAGCCCAAAGTGAATACTCAGTCTGAATAGCGGTAATCGGGTGCACCGCATGAGCCCTTCGTAAGGTTTCAGCGCTCACTTCACAAAGACCAATACGGGCGATTTTCCCTGATTGAATGAGCTTCTCAAGCCCGCCAATCGTCTCCTCTATTGGCTCCTCCGGATTGACGCGATGCACGTAATACAGATCGATTTGCTCAATTCCTAACCTACGAAGAGAGGCTTCGCATGCCCTGCGCGCATAGTCGGAACCGTTCTTCAAGCTCCGCTTATATTCGCCAGGATTACGCACAATGCCGAACTTAGTCGCGACGTGAACAGGCGCCTTACTACCGGCTAGAAACCGACCGATAAGCTCCTCATTGTGGTGTGGCCCATACATGTCGGCGGTGTCGAAAAAGTCAACGCCGAGCTCCACCGCCCTTTCCATTACACGCAACGACTCACTGTCATCACGGGGCCCATAGAACTCGCTCATCCCCATGCACCCTAATCCGATCGATGAAACGGAGAAGCCTGTTCCAAGCACTCGTTTTTCCATGTCTGACTCCTTGATGTCTAGAACTAAATCGTGACAGACTCGAAAAATGGAAAATACAAACAAATTTGGCAAAAGGATTTCCATTATCGGAAACGAGATGCCGAGGGGCATGGTTTGGGATGACACCCGCGCCTTTCTGGCAGTGGCCCGTTGCGGCACGCTAAGCGCCGCAGCCCAGAACTTGAATGTAGGCATTGCGACACTTTCACGTCGCATCGAGCGGCTTGAGTCGGCACTAAAACTTCCGCTTTTCGTACGTCAGCAATCGGGATACGAGTTAACTGAGGACGGTGCTGAGTTGATAGAAAAGGCCGAAGCCTTGGAGGCTGCAGCGCACGCGTTTGCCGTAGGCGCAGACACCCAAGCGCAGATGAGTGGCCACGTGCGTCTGGCTACAGCGGAAAATGTCGCCACCGAACTCATACTGCCGGAACTCCCGGCATTTCGAGCCCAATACCCCGACCTGTTGGTTGAGCTGGTTACAGACATATCAACCGCCAACCTGCATCGACGCGATGCGGATTTAGCATTGCGAATGGTGCGGCCAGAAAGGGGCAACGTCACACTTCGTGCTCTCGGCACCTTGGGGTATGGACTCTACTGCAGCACGTCCTATGAGCTAAGACGTGAGAGCAACCCGGACCTAGGTTACTACGATACGGATGATTTCATTACCTGGGGGGAAATGTACTCACATTTGCCTGCCGCTCAGTGGATAGAGCGGATCTTGCGTGGAAGAAGACCCGCCCTGACAACCACTTCACTAGCCACCCAGGTGGCCGCAGCAAAGGCAGGGCTTGGGCTCGCACTGTTGCCACATTTCATCGCTCGGAACTCAGGACTCGTTTGTGTCGACACCGATCTTGGAGTCGATCAGCCTATCTATCTCGTCATACAAACCGACTTGGCAAAGTCTAGACGAATCAGGGCCCTGGCAGACTTTCTTATAGACGTGGTGGCCAGAAACAGTGAGCGCTTGGGCGGGTAACGTATGCCTCCATTTCTTCTAGCTACACGCAGATCTATTTCACCGCTGCGCTGATCGTCGACTCGCATTCAAAGTAGCTCACTCGCTGCCACCAAGTACTGCCCGAATAACTTGATACATTTCCGGATTCCGGGCCTCCAGAAATGCTGCAAACTCAACCGCATTGAAGCCGTGATAGTCCTTCTCCGGCATATCAATGGGCAGGTTCGGGTCTGCCCCCAGCTCCAGCAAGGCGCGAAGGTAGTCCACATTGGCATAGAGAACGGCTTCAAGCACTGGCGTCAGCCCGTTGTAATAGCCGTTCACCGGCTCTCCCCGTGCCGCAAAATGTCGAAGCAACCCATAGCCTCGGCGCGTCATGATCGAGTCAGGTTCGTGCGTATCCAGAGTCGTGCCCACAAAATTAACCAGAGGCTGCGAACAACCGTCCATCGCGGTCATCGCTTTACCACAGCGCTCATAAGGCCAATCGAAATTTGTCAGAAGCCAGTAGGCTACGGCGGGCCGGATCGCCAGACTATTGAAATCCGAAGGGCTCCAGGGCACTTCTTCGGGATCAAGAATCGCTATGACGGATAACCCCCAGGCATCGGAGCCAAACGCCCAGGTGCGATAAAACATCGGGTATAGCGTCAGGGCAATCACCAAGGCTCCCGCGCAAAGCGTGAGCACCTTTTTGTGACTCAGGAAGTATTTGATGACCACGTCACTCCTCCTTGAGCTTTGTGTGCAGTGAAGTTTCGCCTCTTAGTATAGGGCGTTCCAACATCCAGATATTTGTGGCCGGCCACTAAAAAACAAGCCGATCATTGCTCGCCAAATAGGGAAAGAAACGACGGCCGCAAACACCGTTTTCTCAGAGGATCTACTCAGACTTTCCCGTCTACGCAATCAAATCCTAAAACACCTTGGCAAAGGCCCGAAAATCGCCCAGGTGCTTACTGCAAATGGCGTACACGATCTCCCAGTTCACATCGTCATAATTGTGAACCATCACATTTCGGAATCCCACGGACTTCCGCATGCGAGACGCCAGCTCAGTATCGATGCTACGAGTTGTTCATCCATGCGTTGCGTCTACCTTCGAGGATACGTTTCTGGTAAGGGACAAAGTCCTCGTTTTCCATGACATTGCGATAAATCAGGTCACCCCATTGGTGGCGTGTGCCGACAACCTGTATGCCAGTGCTGACAATCTGGTTCAGTAAAGGCTGCCCCGCTGTGCGCAGGTCCACCAGGTCCACAGGGCGGTTGAAGGCCAGAGCAATGGCTTCGGTTAAGGCAATACGCTCATCCGCACGGAGCTCTTTGTCAGCCTGAACGGCAACATCTATATCGCTGTCTGGCCGGGCGGTTCGCCGAGCTATGGAGCCAAAGAGAGCGGCAACCCGGATATGCGGGAAATCAGCCAGTAACTCGCTGAGCTTCTCGATATCAGGATGTTTGGTTAGATCAGGGGCCATGGTTCTCGCCTGGACTGTTTAGATTCTGAGTGTATCAGAAAGCGTTCAAGTGGGCGGCCTAGAACAGAGTGTTCTCCGGTCATGCAGCCTCCCGGATCCCTTTGAGCAACCTAGCTCAAACTGTGGGATCACAAAATGATATTCTCTTCGCGAAACAAGATCACTTATGGCAAAGAGAAGCATCCATGGGAAAATCCAGACTCATTGGCCCTCTCCTGCTCGTTGCAGGCGCACCTCTAACCTTCTTCAAGAAACAGGTTCGGCCCGGATCATGATCAAAGCCTTTGCCGTTTCCAACTATCGCAGCCTCAGAGACGTGGTCGCACCGCTGGCGGGCCTGAACGTTGTTACCGGCCCGAACGGCTGTGGCAAATCAAACCTCTATAAATCGTTGCGCCTGCTGGCGGAAACGGCAAAAGGCAACCTGATCTCCTCCCTGGCGGAAGAGGGCGGCCTGGACTACACCTTCTGGGCAGGGCCTGGCCAGTTCTCAAAGGAGATGCGGGACGGCTCAGCGCCCGTTCAGGGGACCGCCGGGAACACCCCATCCCGCCTACGGCTGGGGTTTGCCGGCGAAGAATTCGGCTACGCGATTTCTCTTGGGATTCCGGCCTCTACGGGGTTTGCAGGTTATCAGGAACCCAGCATGTTCCAGCTCGACCCTGAAATAAAACGCGAATGTATCTGGGTGGGTGATGTCTGCCGCCCAAGCAGTTGTCTGATTGATCGCGTCGGGCCGGTTGTCAAAGTACGTTCAGGGCGGAAATGGGAGGTCTACGACACCCGGCTAAACACCTATGAGAGCATTCTGAGCGAGATCAGTGATCCTGTGGCTATACCTGAAGTCCATGCCGTCCGGCAGGCCATCAGGCAGTGGCGCTTTTACGATCAGTTCCGCACCGATCAACACTCCAGCATCCGGACCCCGCAAATCGGGACCCGTACCCCGGTGCTGGACCACAATGGCCATAACCTGGTTGCAGCCCTGCGTACCATTCACGAAATCGGCGACCGGGAGGGCCTGCACAGCGCTATTGAAGATGCCTTTCCCGGAGCGAGGCTCGGGTTCAGCACAGACGCAGGCAACCGTTTCGTCCTGGAATTTGAGCAGGCCGGCTTACTCCGCCCCCTGAATCAGGCCGAGCTTTCTGATGGCACCCTTCGCTACCTGCTGTTGGTCGCCGCGCTGCTCACACCCCGCCCACCATCACTACTGGTGTTGAATGAACCAGAAACAAGCCTGCATCCCGACTTGCTTCCGGCCCTCGGCCGACTGATCATTCGCGCCTCGCGGGAAACCCAGGTGTGGGTTGTTTCCCATGCCCCTCGACTGGTAGCCGCTCTGGAAGCAGACGACGATTGCCATTCCATCGCACTGAACAAAGAGCTGGGTGAAACCCGCATTCTTGGCCAGGGGCTTCTGGACGCGCCCCCCTGGAACTGGATGGATTGACTATTCAGCAGTCACCAGGCTCCGGACATCACGTCCTGCAGGTTACACATCAATTCCTCCAGCGGCGATATCCACAACGCGCCCTCTACGCCCGGAAACACACAAGCGTCTCAGCAGTTACCCTTTTTCGCCTGGCCTGGTGGGCAGAAATGGCCGCGAGACTTCCGGTAAGACCCGCGATCATCGTCATACCGGCGGCGATCATAATCATAATCGCGATCGTGTTCCCTTTGGTCCCGGGTGGTCACGGCCGTTCCCGCTGCCGCACCGACAGCACCGCCAAGAATCGCACCGTCTCTGCCACCCACCTCGTTGCCGATGGCGGCCCCCAGTGCGCCGCCAATACCTCCACCCAGCGCGGCGTCGGCGGTATCACCCGCAACGGCACCCAACGAGGTGGCACTCAGAGACAGAAAAACGAGCAGTGATTTCATATTCATGATGTAAACCCCATGGTTCAGGTGGTCTGACTTGTCCTGTATCGCGGGTGGGAGAGCCTGTTCTCAGCGCCCCACCGGGCACCTGTCAGTTTTGAACCATTCGAGAATAACAGAATCACACGAGACGCCACCTCTTACATTTTATTTATACTTCAACAGGTTACGAAGCCTTAACAACTAGCTTCCGGGTTCGGATGCACGATCAACGGCTAGACTGGGCAGAGCGGAGGCGGCGGGCCGAACCAACCCCCGGAAGACCGGGACGACCGTCGGCCTGATTCCTGACCAGCTTTATCACGAACCTTACTCACAAAAGCTGTGGATAACTGTGTTGGAAACCTAGGGTTAACCAGGCGACAACCATGCGCCACGGGGGCTCAGGAAAGTTGATGCAAAAACCGACGATAGCAATGAAGCTGCCATAAACAGGGCGCCGAAACTCAATAGGAAACGATAGACCCCATCATCGTACTCACCTCAACTGGCTATCCTTACTGCCCCGCCGATTAAAACCGCGTGATGTCGATTGCTGCTTCTCAAGCGCAGACTGGCAGGCAATACAAAGCCGAACACCCGGAATTGCCTTACGGCGAGCTTCGGGAATCGCCCGACCACACTCGTCACAATAGAGCGCACTCTCACCGCTACCGAGCTGACTCCGTGCCCTTTGCACTTCATCTTCAATACTCGCATCTATCTGATCCTGAACAGCGCCGTCCCGTGACCATCCACCAGCCATAGCGTTCTCCGATCATCAATTGAATTGATTCAGCCTAGGGCACAAGAGGGTAAGCCGCCCTCACCTGCCCCATCGCAATCCTGGCATCTTCCGGTTTCAAACCCTGCTTTCGCAACTGCGGCATCACCATCGCGCCCACAGCCTTACACCGAGATTGATCAATGCCGTACTTTTGGAACACATCGGCAATGGCCTGCGGTTGGGCATCCGGATTGGTTTTTAGCAGCTTGCCAATGTCGATGGCACAGGCCTGCTCTTCAGGGGCGGTGTTCTGTTTACTACGCCAGATCAGGACAGCCACGATGGCAGCGAAAACACCGATGATCAGAAACTTCATACTAAGGCACCTTTGTCCCGGTTTTTCCTAGCGAATACCCTGCGATTGCAGCCACTGACTGATCTGGGCCTGATTCATGGCGCCACTCTGGCGCGCCACCTCCCGGCCGTTCTGGAACAGAATCAGGGTCGGTATGCTGCGAATCGCAAACTGACCGGCCGGCCCGGGGGCTTGTTCCGTATTCAGCTTGGCAAAGCGCACTTTCCCGCGCCAGACCTTCGCGGCCTGCTCGAACTGGGGCGCCATCATTTTGCACGGGCCACACCAGCTGGCCCAGAAATCAACTAACACGGGCAGATCGCTACGCCCGGTATGGGTAGCAAAGGTCTGCTCCGTTAGCTCCAGAACCTGATCCGGCCACAGCGGTTGTTTGCAGGCGCCACAGTTGCCGCCAGCGGACAACTTGTCGGCCGGTACGCGATTCACTTTGTGGCAATGGGGACACACCAGGTGTCGAACGTCAGTCATGATGAACAGGCCTCTGATTGGCTGATGGTAGAAATAATCAGGGCAAGAGAAGAGAAATCAAGCGGCACTAAAAATCGCGCATCTCACGAACACGCATCAACCGCTTTCCGCTACCATCAAAGTAAGTCGATGTCAGAGGCTCAAGCGCCATGGGACTGTCGATAAAACAGTTGGAATTTACAGCCCCGGCGCCAAGCGGTCTCAATGTGTCTCGGTTTTCCGAAGTTTTTTTATAGGAATGTGCCCCAACCTATTAGGTTGCAATTCAAATAAACCATCAGAGGGAATCTTGATGACACAGATTATCGAACAGTTTCTCGAAGTTTCGAGCACTTACCTGCTATCACCCTGCGACAGTGACTGCTGCCACAAATCCGCCGCCTGATCTGGTTGCCCCTGAAACCACAGGGTAATGCCAGGCAACGGCCAGAGTGCTGCCCCCCTCGCTTAAAAAAGCTTACCCCCTTGTGTAACGAGTGGGTTCTCCGTAAAAAGGCATAGGAATCGCGCCACCACTACCTCGACGGCATGGTCGACTACACACTTCTGCCGTTCACGATCATGGGCATCGCCCTGTCCATCTTTTTAAGCGTGCGCAACACCGCCACCTACGACCGCTGGTGGGAAGCCAGAAAACACTGGGGGCATATGGTGTACGAATTTCGTAGCCTGGCGCGGACTGGCACCATTTACCTGAGCCCGGAGCGACGGCGGGAGCTTCTAACCCGATGCCTCGCTCACGCTCACCTGCTGCGCGGCCAGTTGCGGGGAGAAGATGTACGGTCTGACCTGCCCGGGTCACTGGCACCCGAACTCATTGACCAGGCCCTGAGCACACGCAACCCCGCCGCCTTTATGCTGCACCGGGCCGGAGACGTACTCGCCGAAGCCCACAAGGCGGGCGATCTGGATTCTGTAGCAACCGCGGCCGTAGACCAGCACCTTCATGGCCTCGCGGGCATTCAGGCGGCCTCGGAACGCATTGCCCTCACCCCGTTGCCCTTTGCCTACACCCTGCTGGCTCACCGCACCGCGTATGTGTTCTGCTACCTGCTCCCGTTCGGGCTGGTAGGCGTCGCAGGCTGGTTTACGCCGGTGTTCACCGCCATCGTGGCCTACACGTTTTTCGGGCTGGATCGCCTGTCTGAACAGCTTGAGTTTCCCTTTGGCCGACACACCAACGACCTGCCGCTGGATGCCATCTGCCGCATTCATGAAATCAGTGTTGCCGAAGCCCTGGGCGACCCGGCACACGAACCACTGCAGCCGGTCAAATACCAGTTGCAGTAAGGGCCCGGCGGTTACAACGGCATGCGCCCGGTTCGCTCCAGCCGCTCGCTCACCCATTTGTGATACAGCTTTGCCAGCGCTGGCCGAATTACCGGCAAACCAATCAGCCAGGCAAGCGGTTTCAGCAGCCAGACTCGCGACATCAACAGGATATAGGCATCCAGTTCCCGGTGGATGTTGCCCTGGCCATCTTCCACATGGAGCTCCTGAAGCGCGGCTTTCGGGTCTATACCACGTTCCTCCAACTCCTCATCACGGCCGGTGATATCCACCCACTCCACCGAGTCGCCGGTCCTGCCTGCGAGTCGTTCATAGAGCCTGCGATCCTTGACACAGCTCGGGCAGGCGCCATCGTAGAACACGCGAAGCTGATCGTCTGTTGCCGTCATCGCTATCCCCCCTGTTTGCATCGCATTCATCTGACTACACGATAAAGCACTGCGTGGCTCCCGTTAACCCTTCGGATCTCAGGCATAACCCGCGAGAGGCTGTAGCATCGCCCTGAAATTACAGGCGCGTTTCGATCATTGTTTGGCTCGCATGCTTTTCGTTCGTGAGTCTCAGATAGCTCATTGCTTATGGATGACGCCGCTATTCAGCCAGCAAACATCAGCACCACACCACGCCCTTAGAGCACCAGGAATTCGGTCCAGAGACGACTCAATGATGGCAAGCTGCTCTCGCTCTCCGGCTCGTCCTGCCGGGTATCGCTAGTAACGGAGGGGTACCACATAGGGTTGTCGACGGCACCCTGTATGAGCCGGGTGCCATAGAAATAGAAGCCCAGCAGTATCGGGGTAACTGGATGAATATTCCAGACGGTCACATCCGGCAAGGTCGGCGCCAGAAGGAGCAACGCCAGGAGCCCGATCAGCAGTCCGTTCTGCATCATGTTCGGAGCCGAGGCCGCCGCGTGTTCCAGGTTTGCACGACGGTAGACCATAGCGAGCCCCTTCTAATCGTAGATAGCCCGCTCCCTCGCATCCCGTTCTCGATCAGGGTCTTTCTGGCTTGGCGTGGCTGAAATGGCATCCAGGTAGTCAGCGGGAACGCCGATTTCTTTCGCCCCAACGATGACGTGATTCAAATACCAGGAGTGAGGCAGCAAAGACGGATTCGTGGACGTTGCACAGTAGGTGAAAGCATCATCGGAATTCCCGAGGGCATCCGTAACCGTGACCCGCTTTTCAACGTAACCGAAGCCCAAACCCTCAGCTTTATCTAGCGGGCCTTTCTCGCTGCGCGGTATCTCAAACAGCGCGCCAATGACGAAGTCCTCCAGATTACCGGTAAACAGTGCGTCGCATTTTGCGGATTGGTCTATCCTGCTCCACTTATGAAACCGAAGGACGTGCTCAACGAGTGTGAACGTACCGATGCGCTGCGCGCTTGGAACCCTCGCTCTTAATCTGAGAAGTGACATATTCGAGCCGTAAGCGAAATACTTCATGCTTCCTCTGTTTTTTGCGCTGTTCACTCAGGAACCTGGAGTAATAATCTTAACGAAACCGGGAAGGGTCTATTTTTCCATCTTCAACCAGGAACTTACTACCTCCGGCCTGGTCCGGGAAAAATGAATCTGTGCCAGTTTCTCTCTTCTAACTCAAGCCACCAGTTTTTATTGTTTTACATTTCACGCTTTTCCTCGATGACCTCAATCGCTATCCTGCGACTCTTTTTCGAAGGGAGAGATTTATTGTGTCGGACAACACATCTACAGCGAATGGCGCCGGATGGACCAAAAAGTTGGCGACGAAGACCCTAACCGGCATCACTGCTCTCATTGCCGTCCTTTGGGCCATCCTCGAATACATGTTCCCGGATCCACTCATATACTTCTACAGCATCTGGAAACCTGAGTACGTAATTGTCCTCTTCACTATTTTCGTTTCACTCATCTATTTTTCTATATTTATTTGGACGTACCTAAAAAGCAAAGTTCTATTCTTTATTTCCGCTTTTCTTCTTTACTTTTTAACATCGTTTGCTTTCTTTATCCTGGGAAAAGAATATCAAGATCCAACGTTCAGTGATGGAATGCCCACCGTTACCGCCGAGAGTGGTAGCGTTTACTATCGCGGCATAGAGTTTGAGCACAACAACTGTAGCCGGGAAGGTGAGAGCATCGCCTGCACTATCGAAGTTTTTAATGCTAGATCTCAAAAGCGAGTTAGCGTCAACTCCTGGCGGCTCGTTATGAAGGATGGGGCAGTGTTTAACGATGTTGAATTGTTCAGAGGAGGTCAGAAACAACGTTGGAGCTCTGCTAGCCTTGACCTCCCACAAGGAGCAGAAGCGAAGCTCGAGGTAGTCTTCTATGGAGTCGCTCAAAAATACTCTGATATCTTAAAGCTAGGATTTGAAGTTCAAAATCAGGAGTTTGGATTCAAATCAATTTCAATTCTGTAGATCATATTTGAGTTTGCAGGGGCGTAACGCCCCTGCTTTAAAAGGGTTTCAAAACCGGGCGCGAGATAACGCATCATCGGGAAATAAATCTATTCCCGTTTTCTTAGTTGAGATTATTGAAAATAATTACCAAAACCAAAGGCGCTATTACCCATAATAAAATATGGAAAAGAGGGCTCCATGCTTGGCCTTTTGGGTCGGCTATCCGTGCAGCCTCCGAATAGGCATCAGCACCTATCTTGCGACCAGAATCAGGAGCGTGACTCAATTCTGATTCATCTTTAAGTGATCTTACTCGGAACTGTATATAAAGCGCTTTGGTCTTTTCTGGATTCCCACCAGATTTTTCTATCGCCTTTGCATATAGGCCATGGCGGACGACACCATTCTCGTACTCTTCGATCACTTTTGCGTAGAATCTCTCTTCCTCCATTCTCGCCTGAGCAGATCGCTTCTTAAGTGAATCGAACATTCCTTTTCCTCCCACCACACCCGCCCGCAGCGTTTGGGTTCATCAATACCATTTGAATATGCTAGCTCTTCGACCCGCCAATAGCATGACCCTAAGAATAGTTGATCGAGCCACTCTATGGCTAGCTATGCCCTGAGACCGCCAAATATTCGAGGTCGGGTATCAACATCATTTATTCGCTACTGCGAAGATGACGCCCAAGAGCCTGTCATGGCGCGTTGGCGAACCACCAAACCTGCATCCACTTGCTCACGAACTATCACCGACAGTTTCTGGCGCTTCGCCTAAAGCCACCCCAGCGAGCACCATGAACGAACTTACTCCTGATGGATCTCCCGGCCTTCTCCGCTCCGCTTCTGCTAACATCACTCAACATAAACTACTTTTAACTCTCGTATGGCTTTCGCAATGTCTCATGAAATCAATCGGTTCGTAGTTCTGGCGCTCGGTTTCGTCATGATATCTGGCTGCGCAACGCAAACGATCAACACCAGCTTCAACGCCCTTCCATCAGACGATTCAATGGCATATTTCTCAGAGGGCTGGATCATCCAGAAGCAGGAGTCTGATGACTATGTGGTTCAGATGGCTGTCCGGGATGGAAAACAGGCGTGGGAGGCAATCACTGGCCTTCTCTTCGTTCAAAACAAGTCTGAAAAACCCGTGAACGTCAGTGTGGAAAACATCTCCTTTCAGCAGGACGAGTACTCGATTGACCTTCTTTCTTACAACGAACTGACTCAACAACACATCAGTCGTGCTCAATCCCGGAGAACTGCACTTGCCCTCAGCGCTATGGCCCAGAGCTTCAGTGCTGCCCAGTCTCAGACCACCACAACCTATGGTTCGGGAACTGCATACGGAAGCAGAGGGACTACAAGCTACTATGGCACCACTCAGTCATACACTCATGATCCTGCTGCCTCAGCGGCAGCTCAGGCTCAGATTCAAGCCAACGTCCAGGCCGGAGTTTCAAACATCCAGTCAGACCTGCAGCGCAACCTTAATTCGATGGATGGATATCTCCAGAAGACAACTGTTTTTCCGGGGAAGAATTACAGCGGAAGGTTTCAATCCCAGATGACTCGCTTCGACCAAAGGCCCGAATCGATATATGCTCTGACAGTAGAACTCGACGGAGAAACGTTCAGCTTCAAGTTTATCGAAGAAGCAGACATCCAGACGCACCAGCGTAAACTGTTCTGAGCAGGCCTGAACCACCCAACGCGGAATTACCGGCGGCTCCCCCGACAAACCCTAGGACCACCATCCGAGACAAGGAGAGCTCGAAGTAAGATGAACAGCAACTACAAAATCGCTCTACTCATCGACTGTGACAACGTCAGTCACCAATCCATCGAAGGAGTACTCCAGGAGCTTGCCAAATACGGGGCCGTGAACGTTCGCCATGCCCACGGAAACTGGAACGGCCCCCAATTGGGGGGCTGGATCGAAAAACTACATGCCAACGCCATCCGGCCGGTTCAGCAGTTTGCCTATACCACCGGCAAGAACGCGACCGATGCGTCAATGATCATTGACGCGATGGACCTGCTCTACAGCGGCAACGTTAATGCCTTCGCCCTCATGACCAGCGATTCCGACTTTACGCCCCTGGTGATGAGAATTCTCGAAGCCGGACTGCCTGTCTTTGGCTTCGGCGAGCGCAAAACCCCTATGCCCTTTGTAAACGCCTGCTCGCAATTTATCTACACGGAGAACCTGCGAGAAGATACAGAGGAACCCGAAAACAGCGGTAACGGCGGCACGCCAAAACCAGCCGTTGAAACCAAGTGGGGCCGGAACAAACTGAGGGGCGACACGGTTCTGGTGAGAACTCTGCGAACTGCCGTGGAACAAACTGCAGATGACGATGGATGGGCCCATCTGGGCAAGGTTGGCCAATACATTTCCAACAATAGTTCTTTCTCTCCCGTGAACTATGGGTACAAGAAGCTGAGCGATCTTATCCGGGCCAGTGAACTCTTCAAGATAAGCATGAGGGACAAGAACGTCCTCCATATAAAAAGCCCCGAGAAATAGGTCTACCCCTTACGCCTCGACCGTCTGTGTTATGGCTGCAGTGTGAAGTCATATTTTCGGTTAGCATTTGAAACCAGAAGTGCAGCGATACCGGCTATTCCTGCTCCGGCCAAAAAGTTACTCATCTTTCCTTTTGCGGCTAAAACCCCTCCCAAAAAGCCGAGCCCCAATGCAGCTTGAAGCTGAGGGCTGACCCTTTCACCGCTTGTCAGATAATAGGCAGTGTGCTCACAGTTGTTCGATGTGAGACTGTAGGTAGCTTGGCTCTGACTAATCTCAAGGAGCCTCCTCGAAAAGCCATTTCGCTGAACGCCTTGTCGCTTAACCGCTACCATTTTTCCGTCAGCGTATTGTTGGAATGGCACTGTCGCGGCACGCGCTCCTGGCTGGATGTGCAAAACCCGATCGGCGCCGAGATATACCCCAGCGTGCGCTACCACTCCTTTACTACGGTATAGCAAATCTCCCATCTCTAATTTAGAATGCACTTTCATAAATCAAATCCTGTATGCGTTTAACGTAATTTAATGCAATTTATTACGCTTTATGCGCTAGGTCAAATGATTTTTTTGGGAAGGGATCTTTAAATGCACACTGGCAAGACTTCATTTTCTGCAGTCCTTGGGGTTGTTCTTTCGAACCTAAGAAAGAGCCGAAACATTGAGCAAGGGGAGATGGCAAGTCGTATGGGACTCTCCCAACCTAGCTACAGCCGACTTGAGGGCGGTAAGTCTGCTTTCTCGGTAGACCAGATGTACCAAGCGGCCGGCGCCATAGGTATCGACTTCGAAGAGCTGAATACGCGACTAATTCATAACATTAGGGAACTTCAGGCTAACGGCATACAAGTCGTTCAACCTGTGAGGGGCAATACAATTAAGGCCCAGAATCAAAACAATGACGTTGGCCAGATCGTCGCTGGCGCTGCTCTGGGAGCGTTACTTTTCAGCCTCTTAACAAAATAGTTGGGAAAGCCTTTTCCGTTTTAAAATCTTTTACACATCAAACCGGCACTATCTCGAATCACTGCTACGCTTGAATAGGAACCTAAATCGAATAAAAGCATGGAGCTAGCCGTGACCAACCGTCCTGACTTCCTCTCTGGCGGGGAACCCGCCCGACTCATCCCAATAGCCGCAGACAGTGCACGGGAACAGAAATCCGTTTCGGTACTACTTGCGGGCCTCCGCTCAGTCCTGGAACTGCGCCAGGCACTCCTGAAATCCCTGAATGTCAGGGTAGGCACAAATGCCACGCTGGAAGCCTGGACAGAAGTGGTCTTCCAGAACGAGGACAAGAAAGCCGCCAAACAGAAAGACCGGCCGGATGGACTTCTGATTCTCCGCACAGGACGCCGCGAGTGGCGGGCATTGATTGAAGCCAAGGTAAACAACGACACGATCGGTGAGGAACAGGTTTCGCGCTACCTCCAACAAGCTAAAACCCACGGTTTGGACGCTGTGATCACCATCACCAACCAATTCGCAGCACTGCCAACTCATCACCCTGTGAAGCTTCCGAAAAACGCCACCAAGTCCGTAGCGTTATTCCATTGGTCCTGGGCCTTCATTCGCACCCAGTGTCAGCTTCTACTCAAGAACGACAGCGTTGAGGACGTAGACCAGGTATTCATACTCAGCGAGATACTGCGTTATCTTGAAAGCGACCGTTCCGGCATAAGTCACTTCGACCAGATGAATGCTGAATGGAAAGACGTCGTAAACAAAGTGAAGAGTAACGCTCCGCTGGCCAAAACCAGTGATGAAGTCCAGAACACGATTGCAGCTTGGCACCAAGAGCAACGGGATCTTTGCCTCATAATGTCCCGCTTAACCGGTAGTGAAGTGTCACTGAAACTTAAAAACGAACACCGGCTAGACCCCGCCAAACGCGTAAAAGACGATGCCGAAGCATTCTGTAAAACACCAATCCTTAATTGTGCACTCAGCATTATCAACGCGGCTGCAGACTTGGACGTGACCGCAGACCTGCAACGGCGAATGATCTACTGTTCTATGCGCCTTGCGGCCCCAAAGGACAAACAGAGCACCAAAGCAAGAGTGAACTGGCTCCTGCGCCAGCTGAAGAAAACCGAGCCCGCCGGCTTCTACATTCGAGCTACTCGACCCGGCAAAGCAGAAACCACCTACCAGGCCCTGAAAGATTTGCGAGATTCACCGGAGTTGCTGGAATCGGACACATCGAAAACTGCGGCCACTACACTTGAAGTAGTGTACGAGGTGGATCTCGCTGGCAAGTTCAGCGGCCGGAAAGTGTTTGTTGAAGAACTTGAGAAAGCTGTTCCGCATTTTTATCAGGAGGCTGGACAGTTGTTGAAAGCCTGGACGCCGCCGCCCCCAAAAATTTCGAAACTTGAGAACGAACCGAAATCTCGAGATGAGGAATTTGCTCTAGAAAAATAGATCTGTTGTGGTTTCCCTCAGAATCCGTTCTGTGGGCGGGCAACCGATATTAATCGAAATGTGGAGAGGGTTGATAGTGACTCAGATCAGCTCTGAACCTTCAGAGAAGCCGTGGAAATAAATCTGTCCTGGTCTTCTCCCAGAAAAACGATCCACGTTGCCCAATTAACAGGACACCAGAGCTCGACGAGAAGATGCCGGCTTTCTTGTGAGCCGAAATCAAAGACCTATACCGAATCTGTTTATGAGAAAGGCATTGTTCAATTTTAACGCCACTTAAGCTGCACCTTCCAGACACCACTCTTTAATCGCATCAGTCAACTCATCTGTATCCTTCCCGAGATAGTGATGAACATGCAAACTCTTTAGATAAACAGAAAAATCGTTAACTTGCTCTTCAGCCACCTTCAGATCTTTTTTCTTCATGTTCCCACCGGGACGAAGAATAAATATTGCTCCATTCTGAAAGACTTTCTCAGTGGTAGCCATAGACACATCCCGCTGCCCCAAGTAAAGCTCGCCTTGGATCTTTTCAGGAGTTGTGAAGTCTGCAGATACGATCGTTGCTGCTTCATGTCCATTGCGCTCCCTTCGGAAAGGCAAAAAAAGATCAATACCTAGAGCCGTTTTAACTTTTGGATCTTCGGGAACATGCTGACGGAACTCTTTACCTAACCGGAAGGACAATTGCTCGTTAATCTTCTTATAAGCTCGCTTCTTGGTAATAGGAGAATGCCGAGTTGACCGGTGAAAACGTGAAGCAGCAAGAGGAACAAGATCCACCATCATCCTCTCAACGATTTCCTCCGCACTCTGGCCCTGGGCGAACCCCCCCTCCACAATGCTGAGCTGCGGTGATCGCCAGTTTTCTGGGTTAGGTTCAGTCTCAATCATAATTTCGGCAACTCTACAAGCAAGGCTAGCATGGTATTCAGCCTTCCCGTCATAGAGACAACGGAGACGACCAAAGTCATCAATTGTCTGGATATACGGCTCGCCATATTGAGGGAGAAAGGCAATACCTAGATTCAACCTTTCACCGGCCGAAAGATCTGGTGTCCACTGAACCCGATACCATTTACCTTCAACTCGGCATGCAACATCATCCTGTTTTTCTTGAAAAATGTCGTCAATATTACGCATAGTCACACCGGCATAGTCGAAAGTTTCTGGTTCAGTCGATCAGATCCGTTTTTAGCTCGATCGTGAAAAAACGACTCAATCGCTGCCCTACGAGAAGGATCATTACCGAGAAACGCCTGCCACCAAGCTTTTAATTCCTCCTTTACTGACTGAAACACCTCTGGATGACGTTCTGCAGCCCTCGTCACAAACCCTCCCTCGAAAGGAACCATGCCGCCCAAAGTCATTATATCAATCAATATATTCCTAAAATTTCCTTCCGGGACCAGTGACTCAGAGGTCCAGCAGATATCGACTGGCAGATTACTGTGGTCAATGATAAAGATTTCGTTTTTCTCATCTATTAGAAAATTTCCGAGATTTCGATCTTGATTAGCCGCCCACTCATCGAATGCCATTAACGGCGAAAGCCCCCTCCATCCCTGTAAGATCTCACGTGTAGCAATAGCAGCTATGTTTTCAGACAGTCCTGCATACATAGAATTTGGAGATTGCCCGGGCGCCTCACTTACAGCAAACGCATAACGATAAACACCACCTGAACAGTTTTTGATATCCATTGAATCAACCAGTGATTGGTTCAATTGTACGACCCCAGCACGCTCAGGAACCGGCAAAGCACAGGCTTTTGCAATGAGATACCCAGTCAGTTCATTAACTACTCCTAGACTACGTGACGACGGAAAACACTTGAGAAACGCTCTTGCCTGAGTGCCATCCCCCCACGCGATATCGCATGCATAGGTCTCAGCCATTTTTCCATCTAGGGTTCGGCCACGGAGACTTCTCACACGCTGGGGAGTTAAGATCTCTATAGGTGATTCCTTCATCTTACGAGATACCTATTACGTTCTGTAACCGTTGAATACTGCCGGCAAAGTGATCTTTGAACCGAGGCCCAATCAAGGCCTGTAAAGGATGGGTCAAAGGTATCAGGCAGAGAATTGCTCCGCCAGGCCTCCATTTGCCAAGCACCGGAATGAAAATTTACAACGTTTTCACGGAGGTTTTCTCAAACTGGAACTGGCCAAGTTTCTGAGGCTTTTTTGAGGATGCCCACCAACTCTACTGCTTTCGATCCAAAACCTCCCAGATTTAAATCGGATGCTCAATCTCTACGAGAATTGACCGCCGCTCCTTTTTCCTTGTTAGTGCAGGACTGAAGCTGCCCACCGGACATAAAGGTGTCATGACTATCTGAGGGAAATTCAAAATCGAATCGATAGAGGACGACTTGAATAGCAATAATTGAAACATTCGTTATCGTCCCTAACAATCGTTCTATCCGTTAGCTTTTAACTAGTCACACTAGCTCATTACGGACAAGATTTCCCGCTCGAGATTCCAAAAAACTAAAACTCTGCCTCGAAAATACCTGAACTTGGCGTTGAGGAGAATGAATGAAAAAAACAGCAAAACAAGCTAGTTGGTACGCAATCAGGCCGTCAGATACTTCTTAATCAACCCATTAGTCAACTCTGCGCTACCCCCCACAGCAACTCTCCTCGCCCGATCAAGAATCGCAAACCGATCTGCATATTTCCGGGCAAACGGCAACTTCTGCTCGACCGAAAGAACGGTCAGACCATCCTCTTCAATCAGGCGGTGAACAGCTTCCCCAATCTGCGCCACGATATTCAGCTGACTCCTTCCCCGGCTCGTCCGGGATCAGCAGCCTGGGTTCAATCACTCGAATCCTGCCAATGGCCAACTGTTGTTGCTGACCATTGGGGAGGTCACCGACTCTACGGTCTCGCATTTCCTCCAGCATCCGGAACAGCTCATACACCCGCTTAGATGTTTTGTTGCTGCCACCCTTGCGCGCTGCCAGCCCGGTGCGCGAGTTTTCTTCAATCGGAAGCAGCGGAATAGTCTGTAGGCTCTGGGGCACTTAGCCGTTAGCCAATCGCAAGCACTCTTCCATTTTCTTCGAGGTGGATCTCAAATTACCAGCGAACTCGATGCGGCCGCTCTTGGTGACTTTCCCCGCCCATGATGCATTTCATCTGGATGATTTTACCCCCAACATTCAGGCCCATTACGCGGGCGCACTTGTCCTCGAAAAACCGCGACAGACCTATTTTTTCGGTTCTCAAGGTTCGCCAGGTAGTACTCAAACGGTGGCGCTCGACGAACACCGCTTGGCGCTCAGATCCACGTTGTATAATATCGTGAAGAAACCGGACACAATAATCCTGGCCTGCCTTGGCATCAGCTTCTTCTTGCTTTTGAAAGCACAGAATCTTCCATGCTCTTGCAGGCGAAGTTGACCGAACCAGATAGAGGCTGTAAGTGGTGACTCGAGTGCGCTTCCATGCACTGAAGAAGCTGGGAAAATAAATCTGTTCGTATTTTCCCAGATCCGATTGCCAAGCTGGGCAAATTGGTCAACCTGCGACCAACCATACCCATCACCCAGAATATAGATATGACCTAGCAAAAACTTTTCTAGTTTATTTTAAGAGGCTTATCGAACCCTTTGTCACAAAAATCCTTTGACTTTGACAAGGCCTTATAAAGTGACGTTTTCCAATGATTTTTGGAAAACTCCTCTTCCAGCTTATTAAGCTCATCACTCAGCATTGATGAAACACCTTGCCAATTCTTATCATTATATAATCGCTTAAGCGCACTGCGTTTCCTACTAATTTCCGCTGCTGCCTTTATTTTGTACCTTTTATTAAGTGCAAGTTTCTCAAAATGATTCTTAAATAATTCAGAAAACTCGTACTCATTTGGAACGTCAGTAGTTTGGTAAGCAATCTTTATCCCTCCATCAATATCCAACTCAACCAACAGAAACTCTTCGTCAGGAATGGAATCGAAGTATGGGTTAAAAAATAAGCGCTTACCGTCCTTAATCCAGTATGTCTTTTTATAATTACTATTGCATACAGAGCACACCGGAACCAGATTCTTAGAGAAAACCGCGTATTCAGGAAATTCCTCTTTCGGCAAATAGTGATCAATAGTTTTAGGCTCACCAATATCGCAGTAAGGACAGGCGTCAAAATCGTCCAGATCTGGATATATAATTTTCTCTTTTAATTTATTTAAAACAGAAGTCGGAGACAAGTAACATTTAGTTAAAGCTTCTCCCCTAGCACTTGACATATTCGCTGATGACAGCAATTCCAAATTACTTTTTTTGTCAACATATTCTTTGTATCTTTTGGCCACAAAGTCAGTTATTGGAATCAGCACATCTCGATACTTTCTATTTTTAGAGCGAGAAATCTTCTCAAACTCATCAACATCATCGAAATTAGGCTCTGGGATATTCCTCATACCTAAACCACCATCACAATGTTTCAAAAAAACTTTTCGCAGTAAAACTAAGGCGCCGTTTAAACATTCTTTCTACCTCAGCAAGGGAAAAACCTTTGTTAGAAAGATCATTTAACACCTTATAAAAATTTGACTCTTCAATCGAAACGTGAAAAACATCTTCTGTCAGCGTCGATATTTCTTCTCCAAAACATTCTGACTTTAGCCTCGTCACTTTTGGTCTTTGGGGAGTTCCTTCCAGAACCCTGACAAACATAGAAGGTGTTTCTTGTAGAATTACAGGTGAATGCGTAGCAACAACTGCGTATGAATCAAATCTTTCTAAAATCGAACGGATTGAATGGATAAATGCTGCCATCAAAGACGGGTGCAAATGAGTTTCTGGCTCGTCAATAATAACGATCGAATTATTTTTTATATGCTCAAACACACTCGCAAGAATCGAGAGAATTATTTTCTGCCCCGAACTCAAACTGATGAATGACTTCACCAAGTCATTCTTATTGACCGACCTAAATGAAGAATCGGCCAGCACGTGTTCTATACAAAGATCCCAGTCCGCAACACAATCTGAACCCCGTATATTCTTATACGACTTTTCAAACTCCCTAGTTATTTCTGATATATCTTTTAAACGATACCTACCACTTTCTACACGCTCTCTAAGACCACAATATTTATATCCATGAACATGCCCTTCAGCTTCGAGCTCAGCTCTTTCCTGCTCGTCCTTTCCTGGTATTTCAAAATTATCGAATGCAGAATAGGAAATTACGATAACGTTACCAAAAGATGGCTTCCCCCCTGAAAACTTCGTATCTTTCGATCTTATGAGCTCTTTCTTGCTATTAAAACCGTACCCAGAGATGGTTCTTGCCAGATCACTCAACAATTGGGTCTTACCCGTTCCATTTCGACCGATGATCACATTTATACTAGAAGGTATCTCCTTATCATCTTTGTTGAAAAACGTAAAATCTATAACATGGTCAGAGCCAAACCCCTTCAGGCGGGTCTTAAATTCGAAAGAATGCGAAGGGCTTTCTTTTAAACTTACATCCCTATTAAATATTTCTCGACCAAACTTCAGGGCCTGTTCCGCGGTACTAAACCTAACCGCCGAAGACTTAAATTGGTCAAGGTCTTTAAAAATTTCATAAACGACATTATCGTACGCACAATCGTTCAAAGACTTTAATATCTCTACGCAAACATCATCGCCAAGTTTTTTTAAATTCCTATAGTAACTTTCAGACTGCCCCAAAGAACAAAAGTTTGCCCCAAGACCATCAATACCATTCTCGAAGGTTACCCTCCCAAGTTCCAAGTCACTATTGATTATTTTAACTTCGCCAATCATTAAATCTGTAGACTCAGAACGATACTCCAAAACATAAGTTGACTTGTAATTGTAATCATCCCAATCTGACGATTTCAAAAAAATATAAGGCCTTTTGATATTCAACTCATTCGCACTGCTATATATTTTCATATAAACCTCTCAGACAAAAATAGTCGCCTACAAAACTTTTCACCCAACAACTAAGCGTTGCTTCCCCAAAGATCGCCCCTTCACGTTCTTCGTTTCCACCACAAACACGCCGTACCGGGAGACGGTGATGTACTCGATCAGGGTAGATCTGACTTCGCTGGTTAAGGTAAAGCTCTTGATCAGATGGCAACGGGATTGATCGAGAGCGTTTGTCGAAGAGATTTACAACTCCTTCGCCGGCTTTACCTTTAAACCAGGGGCAATTGATAACCGCGTAGAAGATGATGAGCGATATCAGGAACCAGCGGTAATCGAAGAGGGGCTGTAGTGCCGGGGTGTAGTCCATCTATCATCCTTTACAGCGGCGTTTGTCCGTTTCTTATAACTACACACTAACCTACTCGTCAGTAAACTTCCCAAACCGTCAAGGTCAAATTTTGTAAACCATATACTGAAAAAGCCGCGCGGTTTCCCGGGCGACTTTTTCGTTTCTGGAGGACTTACGGTATCAAGCAGCAGCCAGGTAAGCTCCCGCGACAGCCAACACTCCCCCAATACCACGACTAAACCGACTATCCGCCTTCAGCATCAGACTACCCAGCCCACGGCCAACCAGCGTGATGGCCAGGGTGGCGATGGAGAAGCCTGCCAGGTAGGCCGCCAGCGTGGCGCCTTTCGGCATTTCCGCGCCATGGGCGAAGCCGTGGAACAGCATGAAGGCGCCGACCAGGGTGCCACCCACAGCCGTCGGCAGTTTCGCCAGGGTGGCGATGAGGATACCGGCCACCAGTACCGAGAAAGTGATGCCGGTTTCCACACCAGGCAGGCTCAGGCCGCCCCAGGCCAGGGCGGCGCCGAATACCATGCCGCCGATGACGAAGGCGGGGGTGGCGTTTTTCATGAGTTTGCTCTGGCGCACGCTCCAGAAGCCGATGGCGGCCATGGCCAGCAGGTGGTCCAGGCCCAGCATGGGGTGCAGCAGGCCGGTGGTGAAGCCGCCTTCGGTGTGGCCGGGGTGGGCCATGGCGGTGGCGGAAGCGGTCAGCAGCGCGGCGGTGGCGAGAAGCTTTGAAGTCAGTTTCATGGTGTTGCTCCTGGTGGTTCTGTAATCATTTTGGTTCGTTTGCTCAGGCCATTTCAGCCAGTTTTTCGGGCCTTCTCTCAGGCAACATGCCGCGCTCGAGAATGAAGCTGATGATGGTGTCCAGCCCTACCCCGTCGTACAGGTTGGTGAACACGAAGGGGCGTTCGCCACGCATTTTTTTGCTGTCCCGTTCCATTACCTCCAGGGAGGCGTGTACCTGTTCGGCAATGTCGATCTTGTTGATGATCAGCAGGTCGGATTTGGTGATTCCGGGGCCACCTTTACGGGGGATCTTGTCGCCGGCGGACACGTCGATCACGTACAGGGTGAGGTCGCTCAGCTCCGGACTGAAGGTGGCGGATAGGTTGTCGCCGCCGGATTCCACCAGCACCAACTCCAGATCCGGATGGCGGCGCTGGAGGTCGTCAATGGCCGCCAGGTTCATAGAGGCATCCTCGCGAATGGCCGTGTGCGGGCAGCCGCCGGTTTCCACGCCCAGGATGCGGTCTGCGGCCAGGGCTTCGTGGCGCAGCAGGAAGTCGGCGTCTTCGCGGGTGTAGATGTCGTTGGTGACCACGGCGATGTCGTAGTGGTCCCGCAGGGCGGTGCATAGCTGGCGCAGCAATGCGGTTTTACCAGACCCGACCGGGCCGCCGACGCCTACTCTCAGACAATGTGTCATGGCTGTATCTCCTTGATGTTTTTATTCAGCTTCTGAAAAGCCGTGAATACTGGGTTTCATGCAGGGCACTGCCGAGCGCGAGGCCCGGCAGGATGGGCCCGAGTTCGTGGTCTTGCCGTGCCAGCGCCTGGTCGGTGGCAATCACCAGGGCCGGGCGCAGTTGTTCGATAATCCGTTGGGCGGCGGTGTGGCCCAGGGGCAAGGATTTGCAGGCCACCGCCAGCTGGTTTTCCAGCCAGGCCCAGGCAAAGCCCAGCAGGGTTTGCCGCACCGGCACCCGGCGTACCTGGGCGGCCCAGGCAAACAGGGTGATGTAGCCGGGCTCGGCCGGAATCAGGGTTTGTTCCGGCAACAGGTTGAGGTTGCCCAGCAGGGTTTTCAGGGCACCGCCCAGGCGAGTGTCTTCGTCGCTCAATTCGGCGGTTTCCCGGGTGGCGTGCAGCCACTGGTTCCAGTGCGCGATGATGGCGCCGTCGTCTTTCGCCCAGGCGGTTTGCAGCCGGGCCAGTAGGGGCAGTTCGCACCGGCTGAGGCCGTCGTCCAGCACGCCTTCAATCCACTGGGCCAGTTCCGCTTCGTTGTTCACCCAGCCCAGCTCAAAGGCACTTTCCAGGCCCTGGGACCAGGCAAAGGCACCGATGGGCAACGCCGGGCTGACCAGCTGCATCAACCCCAGCAGGGCCAGGTCGCCGCCGGGTTCACCCTCACCCGCCATGGCAGCCGGCTCAGTGGGTGTGTTTGTGGCCGTGAGCATGGGTATGTCCAGCAGCGTGAGTGTGGTCATGGCTTTTACCGTGCAAGTGCTCATGAGAGTCCGCGTGGGAATGGCCATGGCTATGACCGTGCGAATGGCCCTGGCCGGCCTGGTTGTAGGCTCCGGGTTCCGGGTCGAAGGTGGCGGTGTGGTGCACCACGGTGGCGCCCAGGCGTTCGGCCAGTTCTTCCAGTACGTGGTCGGGCGGAAAGCGCACCCACCCCATGCGCTCGTCTTCACCAATCGCACCGCCGGAGCCAATCTGGAGGGAAACGTGGCGGTTGCCCAGGTGGTAACACAAGCGGGCCAGCGGCAGGCCGGTTTCTACGCGGGCGGTGACCACCGGCTCTTCCGCGGCGCGAATGCGGATGATCTCGCCGGATTTCGCTTCCAGCAGGTCGCCGTCTCTCAGCACCGGGCCCCGGTCCAGAAACAGTCCCACGTCCAGGTTGGTTTCGGTGGTGGCCCGCAGGCGGCCGCGAATGCGCAGTTCGTAGGGCAGCACCAGGTTGTCGTGGATTTCGCTGGCGTCTACGTGGGTGATGCGTTTAGTCAGTTCCAACATCCGTTCGTTCCTCTCAGAACAGCCTTGAGCTGTGTTGATTAAGCAGCCTTGAGCTGTATTGACTAAAAAAGGTGATAACGCTGGGCCAGGGGCAGCTCGGTCGCCGGCTCGCAGGTGAGCAGTTCGCCATCGGCGTGCACTTCGTAGGTTTGTGGGTCTACGGTCAGGTGCGGGCAGGCGTCGTTCAGTTTCATGTGCTGCTTGCGCACGTCCCGCACGCCTTTGCAGGCCGAGAGCGGGCTGTCCAGGCCCAGTTCTTCACCAATATTGGCGTCCAGCGCGGCCTGGCTGACGAAGGTCAGGCGGGTGGCACTGGCCGCCTTGCCGAAGGCGCCGAACATGGGGCGGTAGTGCACCGGCTGCGGCGTGGGGATGGAGGCATTCGGGTCGCCCATGGGGGCAGCGGCAATCATGCCGCCCTTGAGGATGCAGGCGGGCTTCACACCAAAGAACGCGGGGCTCCACAGCACCAGGTCTGCCAGTTTGCCCACTTCCACCGAGCCCACATCATGGGCAATGCCGTGGGTGATGGCGGAATTGATGGTGTACTTGGCGATGTAGCGTTTGGCGCGGAAGTTATCGGCGCCGCGTTCCTGGTCTTCCGGCAACAGGCCGCGCTGCACTTTCATTTTGTGGGCGGTTTGCCAGGTACGGCAGATCACCTCGCCCACCCGGCCCATGGCCTGGGAATCCGAGGAGATCATGGAGATCACGCCCATGTCGTGCAGGATGTCTTCCGCCGCGATGGTTTCCCGGCGGATCCGGGAATCGGCAAAGGCCACGTCTTCCGGGATGTTCGGGTCTAGGTGGTGGCATACCATCAGCATGTCCAGGTGCTCATCCACGGTATTCACCGTGTAGGGCCGCGTGGGGTTAGTGGACGACGGCAGTACATAGTCCTTGGAGCAGGCGGTGATGATGTCCGGAGCGTGGCCACCGCCGGCACCTTCGGTATGAAAGGTGTGAATGCAACGACCCTTGAAGGCGGCCAGGGTGTCTTCCACAAAGCCGGATTCGTTCAGGGTGTCGGTGTGGATGGCCACCTGGATGTCGTACTGGTCGGCCACGGTCAGGCAGTTGTCGATGCTGGCCGGGGTGGTGCCCCAGTCTTCGTGCAGTTTAAGGCCGATCACGCCGGCTTTTACCTGCAGCTCCAGCGCTTCCGGCAGGCTGGCGTTGCCCTTGCCCAGGAAGCCGATGTTCATGGGCAGGGTGTCCACGGCCTGGAGCATTTTGCCAATGTGCCAGGGGCCCGGGGTGCAGGTGGTGGCGTTGGTGCCGGTGGCCGGGCCGGTGCCGCCGCCGAGCATGGTGGTCACGCCGCTCATCAGGGCTTCTTCTACCTGCTGAGGGCAGATGAAGTGGATGTGGGGGTCGATGCCGCCAGCGGTGAGGATTTTGCCTTCGCCGGCGATGATTTCGGTGCCGGGGCCGATGACGATGGTGACGTCTGGCTGGGTGTCCGGGTTGCCGGCTTTGCCGATGGCGGCGATGCGGCCTTTCTGGATGCCTACGTCGGCTTTGACGATGCCCCACCAGTCGAGGATCAGGGCGTTGGTGATGACGGTGTCCATCACTTCGTGGTCGCAGCGCTGGCTTTGGCCCATGCCGTCGCGGATGACTTTGCCGCCGCCGAATTTTACTTCGTCGCCGTAGTGGGTGTGGTCTTCTTCCACTTCTATCCACAGTTCGGTGTCGCCCAGGCGGACGCGATCCCCTACGGTGGGGCCGTACATGTCGGCGTAGGCTTGTCTGCTGATTTTCATGTTTTTTCTCACTTTAATCTTGGTGCCGGGCCCGGCGGGGGTTGCCCTTCCGGGAAACGCTCCTTGCGGCACATCCCTGTGGCGCTTGTTCTCCGGCATCCATGCCTCCGCACATTCCCGGAAGGGCAACCCCCGCCGGACCTCAGACTTAGTTCTTGGAGTCCAAACTCCCCATCACCTCAGCTCTGAAACCGTAAATTTCCCTTTTCCCCGCAAACGGAATCAGCGTCACAGATCGGGTCTGGCCGGGTTCGAACCGAATGGCGGTGCCGGCGGCCACGTCCAGGCGGTAGCCGCGGGCTTTGGCGCGGTCGAAGTCCAGGGCGGGGTTGGCTTCGGCGAAGTGGTAGTGGGAGCCGATCTGCACCGGGCGGTCGCCGGTGTTGCCGACGTCCAGCTGGATGCGTTCGCGGCCGGCGCAGAGTTCGATGTCGCCGTCTTTGAGTTGGTATTCACCGGGGGTCATGGCGCGTTCCTCAAACAATCGGGTTGTGGACGGTGACCAGTTTGGTGCCGTCCGGGAAGGTGGCTTCCACCTGGACTTCGTGCACCATGTCAGCCACGCCGTCCATCACGTCTTCGCGGGTGAGGATTTCGGTGCCGGCGCTCATCAGTTCGGCCACGGTGCGGCCTTCGCGGGCGCCTTCCATGATTTCGGCGCTGATCAGGGCCACCGCTTCGGGGTAGTTCAGTTTCAGGCCTTTGGCTTTGCGGCGTTCGGCCAGCAGGGCGGCGGTGAACAGCAGCAGCTTGTCTTTATCTCTGGGGGTGAGTTCCATGGATGACTCCGTTGTCTCTTATGCGTCAGGTAAGCCAGATTCTGGGTGTGTGGGCCGGTACGCCGGCGAGCATGGGGCGCAGCAGGTGCCAGGCCTGTTCGCACAGGGCCCAGGCTTCGTTGCGTTCGGTGCCCAGGTAGCGCAGGAGCAGTACGCCCCGGCGCCGGGTCACGGCCCAGCGGTTGTGGTCTGGTAACTGTGCTCTCAGCACGTCGATGGCGGCAGCTTCGTCGTCCAGCCCGACCGCCCAGAGGGTGGCCTGCACAGTGGCGCCGCCCTGGCCCCAGGGACCGTTGAACCGGCGGTGTTTCGGGTCCAGCAACTGGCGCTCCAGCCACAGCGGCTGGCCGTCCAGGCTTAAATGGAAACGCTGTTCCAGTTCGCCGGTGGCAAACGGCAGGTCGCTGGCCGGGCGGCCCAGCGCGAGCACTTCCCAGCCCAGGGTTCGGGCGCCGGCTGCCAGTTCAATGGTGGTGGTTTGCAAACCCCGGGAGCCGTCGAAGGCGATGGTTTCCTGGGGCAGATATTCCAGAATCGCGTCTTTGGCTACCAGCAACCGGGTGTGCTGGCCCCAGGCCACGCCATGGCTGTCGGCCTTGTACAGTTTCGCCGCGGCCGGGGTGGTCAGAAGCGCGTGACCACCTTCGGCCACGGTGGCTTCGATGCGCAGTTCGTCGCCGCTCACCAGGCCACCCGGGGGGTGCAGCAGGTACACGTGGCAGCAGCCGGTTTTGCCCTCCGGGTAGAAGGGGCGCTGTACCCGCAACGGGCCATGGTGGCGCCGGCGTACCAACCGGGTTACCAGCGCCGGTTCGCTCTCGGCGCGGGCTTCAAACCCCAGTTCCAGGGCCGCCGCCCAGCGCCGTTCGGTGTCGAAGCGGTGGCCGGAGGCGTGGCGGTCGATGGCTTGATAGGCGGTCATACGGTCAGGTGCTGTTTGATGAGTTCATCGGTCAGCCCGGCAATGTCGCCTTCGGCCACGCGCCGGCCCCGGTCGAGGATGGCGAAGCGGTCGGCGTATTTGCGGGCGAACGGCAGTTTCTGCTCCACCAGCAGCACGGTCAGGCCGTCTTCTTCAATCAACCGTCGAATCACCTCGCCAATCTGGGCCACGATGTTGGGCTGGATGCCCTCCCCCGGCTCGTCGAGGATCAGCAGTCTCGGCTCAATCACCAGCGCCCGGCCAATGGCCAGCTGTTGCTGCTGACCGCCGGAGAGGTCGCCGCCCCGGCGGTGTTTCATTTCTTTCAGCACCGGGAACAGCTCGTAAATGCGCTCGGGGATTTGCTTGCTGCCATCGGCCCGCACCGCCAGGCCAGTGCGCAGATTTTCCTCCACGGTCAGCAGCGGGAAGATCTGTCGGCCCTGGGGCACGTAACCGATGCCCAGGCGGGAGCGGTCTTCGATTTTCTTTTTGGTGAGTTCCACATCCCGGGCAAACTCGATGGAGCCGCTTTTCACGGTTTCCTCGCCCATGATGCATTTCATCAGCGTGGTCTTGCCCACGCCGTTGCGGCCCATCACGCAGGTACACTGGCCCTGGGGCACGTCCAGCTCCAGGTCCCAGAGGGTGTGGCTTTCGCCGTAGAACTGGTTGAGCTTTTCAATCTTGAGCATCAGGCCTCCTCCCCCAGATACACCTTGATCACATCCGGGTCGTTGGAGACCTGGTCCATGGTGCCTTCGGCCAGCACGCTGCCCTGGTGCAGTACGGTGACTTTGCGGGCGATGGAGCGCACAAAGCCCATGTCGTGTTCCACCACCACCACGGACTGTTTGCCCGCAAGACTGGTGAGCAACTCGGCGGTGCGTTCCATTTCCTGTTCGGTCATACCGGCCACGGGCTCGTCCACCAGCAGCAGCCGGGGTTTCTGCATCAACAGCATGCCGATCTCCAGCCACTGTTTCTGGCCGTGGGAGAGGATGCCGGCGGGCTTGTCGCGCAGCGCCTGCAAACCGATCATTTCCAGGATTTCGTCAATCCGGTCCCGGTATTCCGCGGTCATGATGGCAGTCAGGGTGGGCAGGATGCGTTTGTCGGCGGCCATGGCCAGTTCGAGGTTTTCGAACACAGTCAAAGCCTCGAACACGGTGGGCTTCTGGAACTTGCGGCCAATGCCCAGGGTGGCAATATCCGGCTCGTTCATGCGCAGCAGGTTGTGGCGGCTGCCGAACCACACCGAGCCGGTGTCGGGCCGGGTTTTACCAGTGATGATGTCCATCATGGTGGTTTTACCCGCCCCGTTAGGACCGATGATGCAGCGCAGTTCGCCGTCGTCGATGGTGAGGTTGAGGTTGTTGATGGCCTTGAAGCCATCGAAGCTCACGCTCACGTCTTCCATGTACAGGATCGGGCCGTGGCGCACGTCAACCGGCGAGGCCACGGGGGTGAGAAACTCAAATACCTGATCCCGGTTGGCAAGTTGTTCAAAGATGCTCATGCGGTGGCCTCCTGAGCGCCGGGTTGGTCATCGTCCGTCTGGCGGCGTTTCTGCAACAGCCCGGCGATGCCCTTGGGCAGGAACACCGTCACCAGCACGAACAGCGCGCCCAGGGCGAACAGCCAGGCGTCCGGCATGATGCCGGTGAACACGGTCTTGGCGTAGTTCACCAGCAAGGCGCCGATGACCGCGCCATACAGGGTGGCACGGCCACCGAGGGCGACCCACACCACGATTTCGATGGAGAACAGCGGCGAGAATTCGCTGGGGTTGATGATGCCCACCTGTGGCACATACAACGCGCCGGCCACACCCGCCAGCATGGCGGAGACCACGAACACAAACAGCTGCACCCGCTCCACCCGGTAACCCAGGAACCGGGTACGGGCTTCGGCATCGCGGCAGGCCACGCTGACCCGGCCCAGCTTGCTGGTCACAATGGCACGGCACACGACATAGCCCACCGCCAGCGCGATGCCGGTCGCCAGGAAAAGGCCAAGCCGGGTGGCGTCGCTGCGCAGGTTGAAGCCGAGGATGTCTTTGAAATCGGTCAGGCCGTTGTTGCCACCGAAGCCCATCTCGTTGCGGAAGAACGCCAGCATCAACGCAAAGGTGAGTGCCTGGGTGATGATGGAGAGGTACACGCCGGTTACCCGGGAGCGGAAGGCCAGGAAGCCGAACACCAGCGCCAGCAGGCCCGGGGCCAGCAGCACCATGATGAAGGCGAACCAGGCCATGTCGAAGCCCTGCCAGTACCAGGGCAGCTCCTGCCAGTTCAGGAACACCATGAAGTCTGGCAATACAGGATCGCCATACACGCCGCGATCCCCAATCTGGCGCATCAGGTACATGCCCATGGCGTAGCCGCCGAGGGCAAAGAAAGCGCCGTGGCCCAGGCTGAGAATGCCCAGGTAACCCCACACCAGGTCCACCGCCACCGCCAGCAGGGCGTAGCACAGGTACTTACCCAAAAGGGTAACGGTGTAAGCACTTACGTGCAGGGCACTGTCTTCCGGCATAAACAGATGCAGGAAGGTAACCACCACCAGGGCGGCGAACAGGACTCCGAGGAAAACTTGGGTGGAACGCTCCTGGAACGGCCGGAGCAGCCAGGTTTGTGATGTTGCCATAACTCAGCCCTCCGCCGCCCGGCCTTTCTGCGGGAATAGCCCGCGTGGCCGCTTTTGAATGAACAGAATGATCAGCACCAGCACCATGATTTTGGCGAGGACCGCACCAGCCCAGGGTTCCAGCAGTTGGTTGATGGTGCCCAGGGAAAGCCCGGCAATCAGGGTGCCCCAGAGATTGCCCACACCACCGAACACCACCACCATGAACGAGTCGATGATGTAGTTCTGGCCCAGGTTGGGGCCAACGTTGGTGATCTGCGACAGGGCCACGCCCGCCAGCCCGGCCACACCGGAGCCCAGGGCGAAGGTCATAATGTCCACTTTGGTGGCTTTAATGCCCATGGAGCGGGCCATGGCCCGGTTCTGGGTAACTGCACGGACTTCCAGACCCAGGCGAGTCTTGCGCATGATCAGCATCAGCCCGGCGAATACAACCAGGGCAAAGCCAATCACGTACAGGCGGTTCAGGGTGAGGGATAAGGCTTCGTTGATCATGATCGAACCGCTCATCCACTCCGGGGTCACCACGGTGCGGTTGAGGGGGGAAATCACGGTACGCACCAGTTGCTGAAGAATCAGGCTGATGCCGAAGGTGGCCAGCAGGGTTTCCAGCGGGCGGCCCTTCAGGTACTGGATCACGCTGCGCTCAATGGCGATGCCCGCCAGCGCCGCCACCAGGAATCCGGCCGGGATGGACAGGATCAGGGCCAGGCCAGGCTGGCCCGGGAACAGTTGCTGCATGCCCCAGGTGGTGTAGGCCCCGAGCATGATCAGCTCGCCATGGGCCATGTTGATCACACCCATCACACCAAACGTGATGGCCAGGCCAATGGCGGCCAGCACCAGTACCGAGCCGAGGGACAGACCAAAATACAGGGTTTCGGCAGCGCGGTTGAGTTTCAGTTTCTGCTCAATGCTGGCCAGGGCTTTCTCGGCCGCAGCCGCCAGCGCAGGGTCATCGCTGTTAACGGCATTATTCAGGGCGGCACGCACAGTCGGGTTCAGGCTGCCAGACAAAGTGGCTACCGCCTCAACATCGCCCTGCTCCACCTGGTAAATGGCCAGGGCATTGGTGAGCATGTCACGCACCTGGCCGTTGTCTTCCACCTGCAAACGGGCCTGCAGCTGGGTGGCCAGCGCTTCATTCACTTCGCCCAGCAGATTGCGCGCGGCATCGAGGCGTTGGCCTGGGTCGGCCACGGTCAGGTCGATCACCGAGAGGATGCCCTCGATGTCGGCCCGCAGGGCGTTGTTCACCCGCAGGCTTTGCAGATCCCGGCGCGACATTTCACCCAGGTCTTCGCCGGTCAGGGCGTCGGCGATCTGCCAGTTACGGCCCCGGTTGTTAACCACAATCACCAGGGCACCGGTGTCTTCAATCATCGCGAGTTTGCCGTCGCGAACGGCTTCCAGCCAGCCCCGGGCGCGTTCGTCGCCGGTTTCGGAGAGGGCTTTGAGTAAGTCGGTTTTTTCAGCTTGCCCGGCTTCTACGAGCCGTTTCAGCAGCGCTTCGGGCGCATCGGTCTGCGCCTGGGCATTCGCCAGTGTGGCCCCTAGGGCCAGACAGACAGCCAATACCATCCTGGCGAGCAATCGGTGAATGCTCATGATTCATTCCTGTTGGCTTGGGAATTCGGGAGCGGTGCCGGGCAGGCTCAGGCCTGCCCGGCTGTGCCCGGTTGGAGCTTAGTTGGAGGCCACGTCAGCCGAGCCACCACCGCACTTGCCGGTGACCACGTTGAAGTTGCCGCAGCGCAGGGGCGCGCGCCAGTCGCTGATCAGATCCTTGGAGCCCGGCAGGAAGTCAGACCAGGCATCGCCCGCCACGGTAGACGGGGTTTCCCAGACTACGGAGAACTGGCCGTTGTCCTGGATCTCGCCAATCAGCACCGGCTTGGTGATGTGATGGTTCGGCATCATGGTGGCGTAGCCGCCGGTGAGGTTGGGCACGCTCACCCCGATGATGGCGTCTTTCACTTCATCCACGTCGGCGGTGCCGGCTTTCTTCACCGCTTCAACGTACATGTTGAAACCGATGTAGTGGGCTTCCATCGGGTCGTTGGTGACGGCGGCATCGTCGCCCTTGTAGGCAACCCAGGCGTCGATGAAGTCGTAGTTGGCGTCGTTATCCACGCTCATGAAGTAGTTCCAGGCAGCCAGGTGGCCAACCAGCGGAGCGGTGTCGATGCCGGAGAGTTCCTGTTCACCCACGGAGAACGCAACCACGGGAATGTCGGTGGCGGAAATGCCCTGGTTGCCCAGTTCACGGTAGAAGGGCACGTTGGCGTCGCCATTGATGGTGGAAACCACGGCGGTCTTCTTGCCGGCGCTGCCGAACTTCTTGATGTCAGACACGATGGTTTGCCAGTCAGAGTGGCCGAAAGGCGTGTAGTTGATCATGATGTCGCCGGCGGCCACGCCTTTGTCTTTCAGATAGGTTTCCAGAATCTTGTTGGTGGTGCGCGGATAAACGTAATCCGTGCCCGCCAGAACCCAGCGCTCAACACCCAGGTCGTTCATCAGGTAATCCACCGCAGGAATCGCCTGCTGGTTGGGGGCCGCACCGGTGTAGAACACGTTTTCAGACGATTCCTCGCCTTCGTACTGAACCGGGTAGAACAGCAGGCCGTTCAGTTCTTCTACCACCGGCAGAACGGATTTACGGGACACCGAGGTCCAGTTACCGAAGATAACGTCGACCTTTTCTTTCTCCAGCAGCTCACGGGCTTTCTCCGCGAACAGCGGCCAGTTGGAAGCCGGATCAACCACCACCGGCTCCAGCTGGCGGCCAAGTACGCCACCGGCGGCGTTCTGCTTTTCAATCAGCATCAGCATGGTGTCTTTCAGCGCGGTTTCACTGATGGCCATGGTGCCGGACAGGGAATGGAGAATACCCACCTTGATGGGGTCTTCGGCGGCAAACGCTGCATTGATAGAACCGAGGGAGACAGACAGCGCCAATGCAGAGAGGCCCAGTTTCACGTGTTTTTTGATGCTCATGTTGTGCGTCCTTTTCGTTGGTTTTGGGTCGTCAAACGCAAACAGCCAATTGCATTCGCCGTTCCAACAACCAAAAAAGCATTTAGAAAACATAATGTTAAACAACAAAAAACATACCCGAACCGGCTCTGCAATGAATTGGTGCGCCGTTTCAGGCCTCAATCCGGTGCCTCGGCCAACCCGCCGCCCTCAATTGGTGCAGAGTAGGCAAACCCCACTGCACCATCTGGTAGCGCGCTGATTTTCGGGCAATAAATTGCCCGAAAAAATACCCTGAAAACAATGAATTCAGGTTCACCGTAAAGCTCACAGCTCTGTGGGATATCTCGCACAAACCGTCTGGCGGATGTCCGATTTTCCGAAATTTCATCTTCCGTAGAATGAGCATTGTCAGGGATGACAAGCCAGCACGGACGTTGGCTCACGGATGAGAACTCCACGGATTCGGAGTTGCCCGATGGATCAGGGCTACAGGGATGACTGCAAGGATGAAGTGCTCAGGATGATGCGCAGCCTGATGGATCAGGCAGGGGTCAGCCACGGAATTTGGGGACTACACGGACAGTAGTCCCTTTCCGTGCACTAAACCGCCCTCGCACCCACCTCCCCCTTTTTGTTCTGCACCGTTTCGAATCACCAATACTCTCAATGGGTTGTCGTGCCTGACTGTTCATAACAACGTTATTACAATCAGGAGATCACCGATGAAACCAACCTCATTTCTGGCCACCCTTGTTCTGTTTTTCAGCCTGATCACTGGCTCTGCAGCCTTCGCCAGCGAGCAGCCCGCCGTGAACATCAACACCGCAGATGTAGCCACTCTGGCGTCTCTGAGCGGTGTCGGTGAGAGCAAAGCCCAGGCCATTGTCGACTACCGCGAAGCTAACGGCCCCTTTGCCAGCATTGAAGCACTGGCCGATGTGAAGGGTATTGGTGCGCGTACGGTTGAAAAGAACGCCGACCGCCTCGCCGTGAAATAACCCCCCGGGGCAGCCTCGCTGCCCCTCTCCTTTCCCTTATAGCGCCACGCACTTACCGCTGATACCCTTGCCTGTTTGTTTCTCCAACCGGCAGTTTGTCATGATCCACGGAGCACTTCTTATTGCCCTGGCCTCTTTGCTCTGGGCCACTACGGGGATTGTCGCCAAGTTTCTGTTCAACGGTACGGAACTGGAGGCCATCACCCTCGGTTTTTTACGCCTGGTGGTTGCGCTGCCATTCTTCTGGCTACTGATGCGGCGCGAGCAACGGCAGCTGGTGGCCCGCAACCCCGGCCAGACGGTGCCCGGCAGCTCTTTGCGTTCTCTCAGCGGCAAGGCCATGCTCACCCTCACCGCCCTGGGGCTGTTCCAGGCGTTCTATCAGGGCAGCTATCTGCTGGCGGTGGATCTGACCGGGGCAGGCATTGCCACCCTGATATCCCTGTGTCTGCCACCCGTTCTGGTGGCCATTCTGGCTGCCCCATTGCTGGGCGAGAAACCAGGACTGCTCACTATCCTGGCCGCGATTGCCGCGATTCTGGGCACGGGCATGCTGGTAGTCAGTGACATGGACACAGCCGGCACCCTGCGACTGGCAGGCATTCTGATGGCGCTGCTGGCGGCGGCGGTATACACCGGCTTCACCCTGACCAGCCGCTACAACTCAACGGGCACACCGGTGTTTACCACCGCCTTTATCTGCTTTGGTACCTCCGCACTGCTGCTGTTGCCCGTGGTGGCCCTGAGTGGCGGCTTTGCGGGGCTGGAGACGATGGGGCTAAAGCACTGGCTGATGGTGCTGTACATTGGCGTGGTGCCCACCTGCATTGGCTATCTGCTGTTTTTTACCGGGATGAAAACCACGCCGGCGACGGTATCCAGCATTGTCGTCGTGCTCGAACCTTTGTTTATTGCCTTGCTGGCCTGGCTGATTCTGGGAGAGGAACTGGGGCAGATTGGCGTTGCGGGCGCGTTCATTCTGACAGTGGCGGTAATTGTCGCCTCGCGCTATGGCAAGGCGCCCGGCGCCAGCCAGGAAAGCTGAACGCCGGGGTCAGGAACAGCGTAGTGATCAGCTGTCCTTGCGCTGTTTCTCCAGCATGTCTGGCTGCAGGATTTCAATCCAGTAGCCGTCCGGGTCTTTGATAAAGGCCAGGCCTTTCATTTTGCCGTCGTCCGGCTTTTTCACGAATTCCACGCCCAGCTTTTCAAAGCGCTCACAGGCAGCGTAGACATCGGGCACGGCAATGCCGATGTGGCCGAAGCCCTGGGGCTCATCGTTGCCGTTGTGGTAGGCAAAGTCGACATCGTCTTCGGTGCCCCAGTTATGGGTGAGCTCCAGCATCGCTTCCCGGCCGAAGGTGTAGGTGGTGCGGTGGCCATCATCGTTTGGCACAAACTGAGCCTGCTTGTCGTCCAGGTAGCCCAGGAAGTAGAGCGTGAACTTCATTTCCGGGAAATCCAGCTTGCGAACCAGGCGCATGCCCAGTACCCGGGTGTAGAAGTCCATGGAACGCTCGGGCTCCTTGATGCGCATCATGGTCTGGTTAAAGACATAGCCTTCGGTTTCGGGAACGGGGTCATCGTACAGGCCCGGGGCCTGCTCAAAATGCTTGGGCATGTTGGTTTCCCTTATGTTTGGAGGATTCAAGCCATATACCTGCGTGCTGCACGGGCAGATTTCAAGGTAATGACCGGCATTACTCCGGCTGTGCTACACTCCCGCCGTTCCAAGTTTGTCTAACAACCCGACAGTGAGCAGACCGAGCCCCCCTATGGACTTTCAGGTGCCCAATACTCTGGCAGAACAGATTGCCAACTTCCTGGCCGAGCGCATCATGACCGGGCAGATCCGCCCCGGAGAGCGTATTCAGGAAGCTACACTGGCCTCGGAACTGAAAGTGAGCCGGGCATCCGTGAAAGAGGCACTCTATACCCTGGAGCGGTGGCACCTTGTGGAAATCACACCAAGGAAAGGGGCTTCTGCAACCCAGCTGAATGCCGAATACGCCTCGGAGCTCTACGACGTCTATATGCATTTGCTGATGATGCTGGCCTCACGCCTGTGCGAGCGCTGGCAGGAGGCTGACAAAGACCGTTTACTGGTGGCGGTATCGCAGGTGGTCGAACGGATAAAAGAACCCCAACCCGACATCACCCGGGTGGTGGAAGCCAGCTTTAACGTGATGGAAGCTTGCTGCCAGGTCGTCGCCAACCCCTACCTGACCGAAGCGCTGTCCAACTTCAAACCTGCCGTGAGCCGAGCCTATTACCTGGGGGCAGACCGCTACCGCAAGGGCCTCGCAACCACCAGCACGTTTTTCTCGGAGTTGCCGCAGGCGGTGTTGGCGAGGGATTCGACCAAAGCCACTGAGCTGATCCGGGGCTTCGCCGAACATCAGAAAAACCTCATCCGCCAGGCACTGGATTGAAACACCGGTCACGACTGTTCAGGTTGTGACCAGCCTCACAGATCACCCCCGCCTTCAGGCTTAAAGTAACAATGTGTAACTTTTAACGACCGCAGCTCTGGTTGTGTTGTCCCTGCGGCTGATCAGCACACGTCAGGTGTTCTGAAGCAATCAATAACAACAAATCGTCGAACGAACCGGGGCCAACATGTCTTTTCTCATTCCTGAGGCCAGAAAATCCCTCGCCTGCCTGAGTCTGATGGCCGGCGCCTCATTAGCCGTGCCTGCCATGGCCGAATTCCAGCCGCTGGATGACACAACCCTGGCGGGTGTGACTGGCCAGGCCGGTGTAACCATTGAACTGGAAACCAAACTCAATATTGATCACCTGATCTGGACCGATGAAGGCTCTCTGGGGATCAACGGCCTGAGATTGTCCGGCCAGAACGATACCGTGCTGGACAACATGAAGCTGACGATTGATATCGCGGGCAGTGGCGAGATTCTGGAACACGGTTTCTCCGAGATAGCACGCCGCGCCAACGCCGGTCTGCTCGATACCAGTAATCCCGATGTCGCGGACGCGCTGGCGAAATACTCGGTTGGCGGCAGTTTCGGCAAACAGTTCGACAACGGCGACCTGGTGATCCATCTGGGGGCCAGCGATTACGGCGACCCCACCAGCCTGACCGACTATCTGCAGGCGGTAGATTTCGAACTGGCCATCGACAGCATCACCACCACCGGCAGTGAAGGCAGCTCCAGTCTGTTCTCAAACATCCTGCTGCAGGGCTACATCGGCCCCACCGATCTGGTTATCCGCAATAACGGCGGCGCCACGCGCACCCTGGCCAATGGCAACGTGGTGTCCGGCTCCGAACTGCAGCTCGATACCCATTTCGAAATCAGCAACGGTAGCCTGAACTGGGACGCAGCCGACGTGATCCTGCTGTTCAACTTCGCCGCCGTTGGCATTGAAGGGCTACAGATTCATAACCGCCGTGGCGCGGATACCATGGGGCACTTTGGTATGGCCCATGCCAAGGCTAACCTGTCCCGGGGCACCAGTGCCGCTTCTGGCAAAGAAGGCCTTTCTGTACACGATGTGGAATTCCGGGCTGATATCGACATGCCGGTATTCCGCATGGGTGACACCAGCATCGGCTCGGTTCAGTTCACAGACTTTGCCATCACCAACACCAATCTGATGGTTTACGGTCACTAAGCCGAACTGGACAAGCACTGCCCTGCACAGGGTACACTGCCCGCCACCAACAGACGGGCAGAGCATGACCAACAGCACTGACAGCAACTACCAGAAACGGACTTCCTGGCGACGGCTTACGGCCTTCGCCCTGTTGTTCCTGGTCATGACCGGCGCCGGCCTGTATGCGGTCTACGACCGCTTCGCCGGCCGCAGTTTCCAGTTCGACGATCGCCTGCTTTCTCCCACTTTGCTGTTGCCGGTCGCGGCCCTGCTGCTGATCTACTTCATGGCCGATGGTCTGCGCCTGCACTACACCCTCAAGGCGCTGGGGCACCGGCTGCCGTTGCGCAAGATCTTCCGGCTGGTGTTCATTAATCTGTTTTTCTCCAACGTAACCCCCATGGCCACCGGGGGCGGGTTTGCCCAGATCTGGTATCTCACCCGCCATGGGGTGCCCGTGGCCCGCGCTACGGCGGCCACCACTATCCGCACGGTACTCGCGGTGGCGTTCATTTTCTCACTGACACCGGTCTTTCTATTGAGCCTGGAGGCCCTGGACGGCGGCATCTGGTCGTCCGGTATCGGCACCGCACTGGCGGTGTTTGTGTCGCTCTATCTGGGATTCTTCGCCGTGCTGCTGTTCCGGACACGCTGGATGATCCTGCCGTTGAGCGCTCTTGTCGCAGGCCTGCGCAAGGCACATCTGATCAACCACCGCCGGCACGACCGCTGGCAGTTCAAATTACGGCGGGAAATGCTGCGGTTTGCCCTGTGTTTCAGCGAATACCTCCGTGGCGCGCCACGGGACGTACTGCTGTCGGTAGTGTTCACCGCCGTGTTCCTGCTCAGCCTGTTCAGTTTTCCCGCCCTGCTGATTCACGGCCTGGGCTATGAGGTGGATTACCTGACCACTCTGGGCTTGCTGGTGGTAACCACCTTCATCATGTATTTCTCCCCCACCCCCGGGGCCTCTGGCATATCGGAAGGCGTGTTCGGCAGTTTCTTCCAGGATATCCTGTCGGGCAATCACCTGGTGCTGGTCACTATTGCCTGGCGTTTTCTCACTATCTACCTGGGCATGCTCATCGGTTTGCTGGTGATGCAGAGGGAACTGATCAAAAGCCACCGGAGGCCGGAATGATCCGTCGTAACCCGCTTAAACTGCTGTTCTATCTGTGCCTGGCCATTGTGGTGGCGCTGGTGGGCTACAAGGTGTACCTGAATTTCTTCAAACAGGACTTTGAGGCCCTGCACAGCGAGCAGGTTGAACGCATCCACCAACGCACTCCGCCAGGCTCCGGTATCCGTTTTGCGGTGGTGGGCAACATCAACAATTCCGTGGGCATCTTCGAGCGCCGGTTTATCCCGACCCTGAATCAGGCCGGTGTGGACTTTCTGGTGTCGTCCGGCAATGCCGTGAGCGGCGGTGGCGAGGATAAATACCGGGCACTGTATGGCACCCTGAGCCACCTGGACATTCCCTATCTGCTCACCTTCGGCCCACACGAATACGAGAATTTTGGCAGTTTCCGGTTTTATGATCATTTCGGGCCCCATTTCTACAGTGTGCGGGCCGGTAATACCCGGCTGATCTTCCTGGACAGCACCGGGAAAACGCCCTGGCGCTGGCAGATTCGCTGGCTCCGGGATCTTCTGGCCCACGACACCAGCAACGCGCACATCCTGTTTATTGGCCACCCGCTTCTGCAACCGGAAACCCCAGCCCTGTTCGACGATGAAGACGACTACCTGCAACCTCCCGCCTTCCGGGAGGAGTTGCTGCAGCTGATTCGGGAGCAAGGCATCGACCTGGTGTTTTCGGCTAACCTGTCGCTCTTTGACGAGCAGGTGGTGGATGGCACGCCCTTCATCACCACCGGGGGTGCCGGCGGGCTGGTGCTGAATACGGAGGATAGCTTCTACCACTACGTGGACGTGCAGGTCTCTCAAGACGGCAAAGTCAGCTATCAGATGGAGCGTCTGGAAGTGGGCCAGCATCCGGTCTGGAAGCGCCTGGAAAGCTTGTGGTTCTTTGTGTATTCCCTGTTCTACACCGGCTATCTGAACTTCATCCTGATCGTCTCGGTGTTTGTGGCACTGACCATCAAGCTTTACCAGGTCATCTTCATCGGCAAAGATTACTATCCGGATTACGACCTGGACCCCACCCCGTGGCTCGAAAAGCCGTTGCGGGTCACCATGTTCACCAACAACTATCTGCCTTTCATCGGCGGGGTGCCGATTTCCATTGCACGGCTGCGCCGGGGGCTGGAACATCTAGGGGACAGTACCCAGATTGTCGCGCCCCGGTATCGTGACCAGCCGGACCGGGAAGACGCCGTGGTGCGGGTGCCCTCGTTGCTGGCCATGGGCGAGAAGCGGGAATTCCGCCTGGCCAATATTTTCCTGGCCCGTATACGCAAGCAGGTTCGGGCCTTCCGGCCGGATGTGATTCATCTGCATCATCCGTTCTGGCTCGGCAGCCTGGGGCTGTTTATGGCCCGCCAGCTTCGTATTCCGGCCATCTACACCTACCACACCCGGCTGGAGCACTACGCTCACTTTGTGCCCCTGCCCGGGATGCTGTTCCGGAACCTGATTTCCCACGCGCTGATCAAACGCTTTGCCAACCGCTGCGATGGCGTGATCGTGCCGACCTACTCCACCGAGGAATACCTGCGGATGATCGGGGTGACCACGCCCACCTTCGTCCAGCCCACCGGTATCGAGTACGAACGCTTCCAGGCCGTGGAGCCCGCAGACGTGGAGGCACTCCGGAAAAAACTGGGGCTGAGCAACGAAAAGGTCTTTATCAGCGTGGCCCGGCTTTCCAACGAGAAGAACATCGACTTCATGATCGAAGCCATCGACCGGCTGCGGCAGGAAAGCGACGTGCCATTCCGGTTCCTGATGATTGGCGATGGCCACCAGCGGGACCGGCTGCAGAAGAAGATTGACAGCCTGGAGCTGGGCTCTCACTTCACCCTGGTGGGCGCGGTTCAGCCAGAGGAGATGGCGCTCTGGTACAACCTTGGCGATGCCTTCCTGTTTGCTTCCAAATCCGAGACCCAGGGCATGGTGATTCTGGAAGCCATGTCTGCCGGGCTGCCGGTGGTAGCGGTTCGCTCCAGTGGCATTGAAGACGTGGTTCGGGACGGCCTGAACGGCTACAAGACTCCGGAAAACCAGGCCCGCTGGATTGAGAAAGCCCAACGGCTGCTTGAGGACGACAAACTGCGCACCGAGCTGTCGGACAAAGCCCGGGCCTTTGCCGAGGATTATTCCATCGAGCAATTTGCCCGGGATGTCCGGGGCATTTACGCGACCAGCCTGGCTGCCCGCGAGAAACGCAACAAAACGTCTTCATGAGCACTTTGGGTGCATTGCTCTGATCGGTTTACACTGAATCAACGTAAGCGGTATCAGTAACGTCACTTTTGTGTATTGGAGAAGCCTGTGAGCGGTATACCGGTTGGCATCAGCACTTGCCTGTTGGGCAAGGAAGTTCGGCACGACGGCGGCCACAAACACTCCCGCTACTGCACCCAGGTGCTGGCAAAGCACTTCGAGTTCCGCTCTATCTGTCCGGAACTTGAAGCCGGCCTTGGCGTTCCCCGCCCCGCCATTCATCTGCGTGAGCATGAAGACGGTCTTCATCTGGTGGAAAGCAAGGGCAGCAAAGACCACACCGAAGGCATGCAGAACTTCATTGCCGAGGTACTTCCCTCGCTGGCCAACCTGCGCGGCTACATCCTGATGGCGAAATCACCCAGTTGCGGTATGGAACGCATCAAGATTCACAACGCCGAAGGCAGTTTCATGCACAGGGATGGCCGCGGTATGTTCGCCGAGGCGCTGATGAAAGCCTACCCGCTGATGCCGGTGGAAGAGGAAGGCCGCCTGCACGATGACATGCTGCGGGAAAACTTCATTGAACGGGTATTTGCCTACGACGACTGGATGCAGAACGTGGCAGGCGAAAACCTGACCAAGCAGGCGCTGATTGATTTCCACACCCGCCACAAGTTCACGCTGCTGGCCCATTCAGAAAAGATCTACCGGCAACTGGGCCCGATGCTGGGCCACCTCAAATCCGAACCTCTGGAACAGATTGCCGACCGCTACATCCATCAGTTCATGGAAGCCATGACCCAACGGGTAAGCCGTGGCTCGCATGTGAATGCCATGCAGCATCTGCTGGGTTTTCTGAAAGAAGGCATGTCGGCCGAGGAAAAAACCGTGCTGCTGGAGCAGATCGAAGCCTACCGGCGTGGTGAGATACCTCTGGTGGTGCCCATGACGCTGCTGCGCCTGGCCCAACGCAAGGAACCGGTAGACTACCTCCACTCCCAGAAATACCTGACGCCCTACCCGGACGAACTGGGCCTGAGAAACAACGTGTAACCCCAAAAACAAACGGGGCAGAGGATTATTCCCCTGCCCCGTTTTTGTTTGTGGCTACCGGGTGTGTCAGAACCCGTACAGCAAAGACAACGAGGTTTCTGTGTCAGTCTTTTCAGTACCGGCGGGCGCATCGGATACATGCTTTACCCGGAACGCCGCTTTCATCGACAGCGACCCCACGATACTGGTCTGCAGGGCCGTTTCGGACTGGCTGATGGTGTTGTTCTCATCCAGTCCGATTTCGGTACTGAGCTTCTGCCGGAACAGGGCGGTGTCCGATAAGGCGTAGTCGAAATGGGCGGCTAATCTTGCGATCGCTTCCTTCTCGGCGTCGTCGCCATCGTCATTCACTTCTTCAAGCTTGTTATACCGATAACCCAGGCCTCCAGAAAGGTCGAGGAACGATCGCTCCCCCACCTGCCAGACTCGGTTTCCGTAACCAGTGCTCAAGGTAGACTCGAAGTCGTAACCGGAGAAACGATCGTCTTCCCAGGAACCTCTGACAAACCAGTATTGTTGCTCATCGAACTTGTAGTCGGATTCCAGCGCAGCCTGATACTCCTCTGCCGTGGTTTCTTCATCGGCTTCAGTGTACCGGGAACTGAACTCGCCGGTATTCCGCCACATCGTTGTCTCATGTTTGAGAGCCAGCCGACCATTCACCTTGGTTTCTTCGGTGTTGCCAGAGGTCAGCAAAATGCCAAGTTCAGCTTCACCTTCGACGTTGCCGCTTTCCTGGGCCCAGACCACGGGGGCCACCACCAGGCAGGCAACCGCCAGGGGTTTTCTGATCAACATACTATCTCCTTACTCAGGGGCTGTTAATTCACAGCAGACTTACGCTGCTTTTCCCCCTCCAGACTCCTGCGCGCCTGTGCTTCCCGTTCGGCCTTCTTGCGGGCCTTTCGCTCAGCAATAATGCGTGCGGCCTCGCCGCCGACGTGTTCTTCTCCCCGCTCTCGGGCCAGGCGCATCTGGCGCTCACGCTCCTTGAAACGGGCTTTCTGTTCTTCGGTCAGGCTGTCGATGCACTGGTGGCAACTGACACCCTGTTCGTATTCCGGGCGCTGCTTGTCGGCCTCGGTAATAGGCCGACGACAGGCGTGGCACTGGTCGTATTCGCCACGTTCCAGGTTGTGATTCACCGTTACCCGATCGTCAAATACGAAACACTCACCCTGCCACAGACTCTGCTCCTGGGGAACCTCTTCCAGGTACTTCAGGATGCCGCCCTTGAGGTGATACACCTCTTCGAAGCCCTGCTCTTTCAGATAAGCCGTAGACTTCTCGCAGCGGATACCGCCGGTGCAGAACATGGCGACTTTCTTGTGCTTCTGCGGGTCGAGGTTCTGCTTCACATAGTCGGGAAACTCGCGGAAGGTGTCAGTGGCCGGATTGACGGCGTTTTTGAAAGTGCCGATCTCGACTTCGTACTGGTTACGGGTGTCGACCAGGACAACGTCCGGATCAGAGATCAGGTCGTTCCATTGTTGCGGCTCCACGTAGGTGCCGACAATCCGCTTGGGATCGATGCCATCGACGCCCATGGTGACGATTTCTTTCTTGAGTTTGACCTTGGTGCGTTTGAACGGCTGGATATCAACGAACGATTCTTTGTAGTCGATGCCGTTGAAGCGGTCGTCTTTGCCAATCCACGCTTTCACAGCGTCGATGCCTTCTCGGCTGCCGGCGATGGTTCCGTTGATGCCTTCGCGGGCCAGCAGCAGGGTGCCGTGCACGCCTTTTTCCAGCATCAGGTTCAGCAAGGGCTGGCGTAGATCTTTGTAATCATTGAGGACTGCGAACTTGTAGAGTGCGCAGACGACGATTTCGTTGCTCATGGTTTTCTCCTGCGGGCCGGATCGTAAATCCGGAGCATGATTTGATATTTGTCACGGCCGGTGGGCGCGAGGGGGCAAAGTTTAATCAACCCGGCCCCCGATGCAAGTTGCGGATGGCCGCATTACTCCGCTTTGGCCAACTCCCGTTCTACAACCGCCGACAACTGGCCCCAGCCGGGCCGGGTCAACTGGATGTTGTCGACCATGACCGTGGGTGTGCTGGCGACCCGGAGCTGGACAGCCACTTTCAGGCTCTGTTCGACAGCTTCCCGGTGCAATTCGGTTTCCATGCAACGACGGAAGCGGCGTTCTTCCAGGCCGAGCTCATTGGCGTAGCGGGTGAAGGTGGCCGTCGGATCGTTGGAACCACTCCAGTCGATCTGGGAACCGTAAAGTTTGTCGTGCATGGCCCAGTACTGGTCCTGATCACCCGCGCAACGGGCGGCCAGGGCGGCGGGTATGGCGTTCTGGTGCTGGCGCAGTGGCAAATCGAAATAGACGAAGCGGACTTTGCCGGTTTCCACATATTCCTTCTTCAGGCGCTGGCTGGCTTCGGCGAAGCGGGCGCAGGCCGGGCACTGGTAGTCGGCGAACTCGCGGACGACAACCGGAGCATCTTCGCTGCCAACGGCAATGCCGTACTGGTCAACAATGGCCGGGAATTCGTCGGCGTTAGGGGCCGCCACGGGGAGTGTGTCTGAGCTGGGTGCTGGTGGTTTGGTGACGAAGTACAGGCCAGCGATGACGGCCACCCCGATCACCAGAGACAGGACGATGATCAGTGATTTTCGGCCCTGCGTGTTGCGTGGCGACGGGGCGCCGGTCTGTTTGCGTCGTTTTGCTTCACCCATGACGGGCTCCTTGTCTGGAGGTTGATTGCATACTATCTCAGAAAACCGGTTTCACGGCTCAGTGGGAACAGGCTAAGATCCCCCATAGCTTGAGAAAGTTCCAATAAAAATCAAGGACTCAACATGCCAATTCCTGCACAACTCAACAATGCACTTCGTCTTCCATTGATTGCCGCCCCCATGTTTCTGATTTCCTCTCCCCGCCTGGCCCTTGCCTGTTGCAAAGCCGGCATCGTGGGCAGCTTTCCAGCCCTGAACCAGCGCAGCAGTGAGGGTTTCGAGCAGTGGCTGATACAGATGAATGACGAGCTGGCGCAATGGCAGGCGCAGCAACCAAGCGCGACAACCGCGCCCTATGCCGTGAATCTGGTGGTTCACCGCACCAACCCGCGCTGGCAAGCGGATCTTGAGCTATGCGTAAAGCATCAGGTGCCAATTGTCATTACCTCCCTGGGCGCGGCCAGTCAGGTGGTGGAAGCCGTGCACAGTTACGGCGGGCTGGTATTCCACGATGTCACCAATCAGAAACACGCCCGCAAAGCGGCAGAAGCCGGGGTGGATGGCATCATTGCGGTCAGCGCCGGAGCCGGTGGCCATGCCGGTACCACCAATCCGTTTGTGCTGGTGCATGAAATCCGTGAGGTATTCGATGGCACCATTTTGCTGGCCGGCGGTTTGTCGCACGGAGAGGATCTGTTGGCAGCCCAGGCATTGGGGGCGGATCTGGCCTATATGGGGACACGGTTTATCAATACCGAGGAATCGGAAGCGGAAGATGCCTATCGGAACATGATCATCGAAGCCGTATCAGCGGATATCATCCATACCCCGGCGGTGTCCGGTGTACCGGCCAGTTTTATGCGCCAGAGTCTGGAAGCCGCGGGCTTTGATATGCAGAAGCTGAACCAGGCCGGCGATGTGAATTACGGCGAGAAGCTCAAGCCCTTGGACGATGAGGCCAAAGCGTGGAAGACCGTCTGGTCCGCCGGTCAGGGTGTGAGTCAGATTAACGATGTGTTGTCGGTTGAAGCATTGGTTCAGCGTCTGGAAGCGGAGTATCAGCAGGCCCGTTCACGCCTGATGGGATGATTCCGGAAAGCGGTTGGCGAAGGCCTGAAGTTCCGGGAAGAAGGCCAGAAAATGGCCTTCCAGTTCGGCTTCGTTGGCGCGAATTTCGTCGATGATGCCGGCAAACCGGTTGGCAAAGCGGATTCGGCTGGCCACGCGATCGAGAGCATAGCCGATGTTGTCCAGATCCTGATAGGCGCCAAACCAGTCATGCTCGACCATGCGACGGGTCACCACCGCCATGTTCTCGGGCATCAGCGCCTGGTGGTTTTGCAGTTCCTGGTATACGGTCCGGATAAAGGTATCTTTGTCCCAGTCACTGAACTGTTCCCAGTGCCGGAGCAGGAAGTGGTCGTAGAGGATATCCAGGGCCACGCCGGCAAAGCGCCGGCGCTCCCTTGAGAACAGGCTTTTACTGGCCAGCACCTGCGGATGCTGATCGGTGAATACATCAACCGCCAGGTGGTGCCGCACGCCTGCAAGCACCGGCGACGGCACATGATCCCAGTCCAGTCCCCGGGTGAAATCCCCGAGGATACTGCCCACTCTCGCCTCCGGTGAGTCCGGTGCGAGGAAGGTGTGGGCGAGGTGGTTCATGGCTCAGTCTTCGCTTTCCAGTTCGATTTCATCGGCCACGAAGTTGCCCGGTGTTGGCTCACGATACTCTACTTCAAGTACCGGCCGCTGCCCGGCATCGAAGGCATCAATCAACTCGTCGCGGCTGGTGCCTTCAAACTGGGTATCTATCGTGGTTTGCACATCAATTCCCAGTACCGTGAACACAGTCCCCTGCACGTGCGTGAGCTGACCCTGGCTTTCATATTCACGATCCGCCGCTGGCCCATTGTCTTCCTCATTGCGCTCAACCTTTATCGCTTCAAGCACAACGCCAGAGCCGGACTGCCGCTCAATCCCTTCCACTTCCAACTGATAACTGCCGTTCAGGTCCGCCAGTTTCAGACGCAGATCGCTGTCATCGTCGGTGATGATCGTCCGTGGCGTGAGCTGCACCAACACACCACCAACCCGGAAGGTCTGGTCGTTGAAGTTGAGCGTGTTGACGTCGAGGACACCGTCTACTGACGCGTTGCCCTCCCGAGCTTCAATTTCTTCAGCCAGTACGGAGCCATTGTCCTGGAAATCCCCCTCAACCTGTATCAGCATGCCGGCAGTCAGATCCGAGGCCGACAAGCCATCATCAAACTCGGTGTTATCGTCGACAAAGACAATCAGGCCGTTGATGTGGAAGGATCGGTCCGATGCGTTGTAGTCGGTGCTCACGGGGCCTGAGAACTCAATGTCATTGCCGGAGCCCCGACGGTAGCGACGGGTTTCGCCTTCGTCGATTTCCCGGGCAATCAATACGCCATTGGAGATCGTACCTTCGGCCTCCACCAGCAGAAGATCCGCCAGATCGGCTTCCGTCAGCGACCCGGCGAACGCGCTGTCAGTGTACGAGACCAACTGCCCGTTAATGCTGAACTGATTCAGATTCAGCTGCAATGAACCCTCGTCGATGCGGCCTTCAATCTCTACGTTGGTTTCATCCTGCGTCATCAAACCAATGTGGCTTGCCCGGTACCGACCGTTGGGGTCCGGCTCACGCCAGCCACTGATGCGCACGAAAGCGCCGTCTGCCAGGGTTTCAAGCGCAATGTCCTTGAACACCGTCTGCTGGTCGGCAACCACAGTCTGCTCATAGATGGTGAACTGCACCGATTCGACCATACCGTCGGCATCCAGGGTCTGAGTCCGATTGTCCACACGCCCACGGAAGGTATCGTCGTACTCGACCGACTCCGCATTCCCCCGGCCATCAACCCGCCACTCGCCTTCGATCCTCAGGATCATGCCTTCCTGTAACTGGTCTTCACGCTCAATGCCGTCATCACTGCTGACGCGACCATCCGTCTCAAACTTCACGCCATTGACGAAGACGCTACCGAAACCGGAAACCGGCCCAACGCTGGAGCCAGTGCCTCGGATGCCGCCGTCGGCAACGTCGACTCCACCACCGCCACCGCCGCCGCAGGCACTCAACACGCCGAGTGCGATCGGTGCGGCGGCCAGTTTCAGCATTCTGTGAAGCGTTACTGCTCTGAACATTGTTCTCTCCTGCAGGCCATCCGGGCCCGCCACTGATTGTCAGCTGTCGTTGTGGCGTCGTCGTAGCTTGTCGATGTCAACAAAATCATCGTAATTGCCCAGGCTCAGTGAACCGGTAGCACCCCAGGGAGCATAAGCGCTTCTCTTTAACAGAACGTGACCGCTCTCCAGGGTTTCCACAATGCCCTTTCGAAGCAGTTCCGCAAGCACGACAGAAGGCACCAGGTTTGGGTTGGCGATTTGCACCAGGTCAACAAAGGAATGGGGTTCATGGGGCGTTGCAAGCACCACCTTCGGGTGTTTCTGCTCATCCAGGAAATGCTCGGAACTCAGCCAGTATCTCACCACCTGACGGGCACCCGGCGAAAGCAGCATGCTGACCAGTTCGGTGGTTTGCCAGCGCGGGGGTTGTCCGGTCGGGACATTAAGAGCCATTATCATTCGTCTCCGCTCTTGTTCGTCTGAACCGGCTCTTCAAAATAGAAAATGCTGACGCCGGTCCGTACCGATTCGCCGCCCTCCTGGCCGGATACTCCCCGGTCGTGAGGCCCTAACCAGCTGTCCAGATCTTCCAGCAGGGCCTGGGACTGCCTTGCGGCTTGTTCACGCCACGCAGCGATCACCTCTGGTGGTATTTCATTATAGGTCAGGGTGCGCTGGAACAGCGGCTCACGCCCGACATCCCGACTCACCAGATTGTGATCAATAGTGGCTACAAGATCAGATACGTCCTCTCCGAAGATCTGGAGCATTTCTTCGCTGTCTCCGGCCGGCACATACGCCCGCTGTTTCAGGATCAGGAACCCAGTATCCGGCTCAACCGCGACTACCCCCACCCGCTGGAGCTCATCCAGTACCGCTCTGGGAGTCATATCGCCACTGTATTTTCGAACCAGCTCACTGAAGCTCCCGGCGCCCTCGAATGCCAGCACCGCGGGCTGTCCATTCGCAGCCTGATAGGTCTCATCGTGCCCCCATCCGGACACCACACGCGAAGCGCGATTTGCATGAGAGGTTCGTTCACTGACCGGGCTTTGCCCCGCCAATATCTCTCGTTGTTTTCGCACTTCTTTGCGGGTAAGGCCTGTCATCACTGCCGCTCTGGAATCGGTTGGTTTGCGGCGCCCGTCAGAGAAATCCTCCAACGCAGCCTCCACATACGCCCTTTTCACCAGCTCAGAGAACTCGCCGAACGGAACGCCATTGCGCAACAGCAGTCTGGCCATCGGGCGCAAAATGCGGAACAGCGCTTGGTGCAGGGGATTGGATTTGGCATCAGTCATGTTTGGGATTGTATTCCCATCTTGCCCCGGAAAACCAGACACAGGTTGCGGTATCCCCGCAACCTGTGTCCTTCAACCTCAGTTTTCGGGGTTTGCGTTCAACACATACTCTCCGCCGTTGGTCTGGTCGTACTCAACCTCGGCTTCATCACCAACCTGAAGACCCGCAACGCTGAAGCCATTCAGCAGGATTTCAAGATTCATCACCGTCACCGACGTATCGGAAATGGCATCAATTCTGGCCTCCAGCTCAAAGTTATCATCTTCGTCGCTGTCTTCCCGCTCAATGGTGAAGGCTTCAAGGTGATCAGTACGCTGACGACCTTCAACCTCAACATAGTCCCCAACGCTGAAGGCGTTGATGTCATCAACACGATTACGCAGGTCGTTATCGCTGTCATCGTCGTCGATCAGGGTATTTGCGGTGAGTTGAACGCGAACGCCACTGACCACCAGCAATTCACTGTCCAGATCGATCTGCTGGATGATGCCGTCCAGTTCCGCATCGCCTTCCCGGCCTTCCACTTCTTCTGCCAGCAGAGTGTTGTTGCGGAAATCACCCTCGACTTTCACGAACACGCCATCCTGAAGGCTGCCCTCGCTGATGTCGTCAAACTCAGTCTCAGCATTCAGCTGAACCAGCACGCCATTAATCCGAAAGGTGCGGGCAGACGCATCGAAATCGTAGATATCACCGGAAATTTCAACGTCATCGTTGTCGTCAAACAGGTCGTCCTCATCATCAATTTCCTCGGCAAGCAGGACATCGCCGTCTGCGTTGAGCTGACCTTCCACCTCAACCGCAAGCCCGTTCTCCAGTTGGTCCAGACTGAAGTCGTCATCCGCGACTGCGCTGGTGTAATCCACTGTGAAACCGTTGATGGTGAAGGTCTGCAACTGCGCATCCAGGTTCTGGACCACGCCTTCAAGTTCAGCTTCATTCACATCGTCAAAATCCGAGCCCAGCAGACGCGCACCCACGAAGCTGGCCCGGAAACTGCCGTCATCCAGCCGCCAGCCGCTTACCCGAACCCGATAGTTGGCAGGCGCGGCCGCAAGCTCAACCGGTGTGGCTCCGCGGAATACCGTCTGGTTGTTAAGCACAACCACCTGCCCCAGCAACTCCAGCTGACCGGTGCTGGCGGTGGCATCCCAGGTTGCCGCAACCAGTGGTCCCCTCAGGGTATCGTCATAGAACACAGCGTCGGCCTGGCCCTGGCCCCGCTCGTCCCAGTCACCTTTGATTTTCAGCACCATGCCTTTTTCAAGCTGGCCCTCACGTTCGATGCCGTCGTCACTGCTAACGCTGCCATCGGTCGCAAACCGGGTTCCGTTGACATACACGCTACCAAAACCGGTCACCGCACCAACGCTGGTGCCCTCGGCATTGCCACTCGCACCCACTGAACCGGAGGAGCCGGAGCCACCGCCACCACAGGCGGCCAGACCGCCGGCCAAGGTACCAACCAGAACCAACTTGATCGCTTTTGAAAGTCCGTTGCGCTTCATCTTCCTTCTCCCGACTGATTTGACAGAATCCGGCGCATTTTTCATCGCCACAATAATTGGGATATTTTTCCCAAACAATTAAATGGGAAAATAATCCCAAATTTTCAATTTGTCCAGTCAGGAAAGATGAAAATTTCGTGAATCGTTTCTGGAAACGTGTCCGGGTCTGCTAGACCCGGAACTGGGATGCCTTTGTTTGCAGGGCCGACAGGGTGCTTGCTATTTCACCGCTGGCCTCGTCCGATTGCGTTATGGAATCAACGGTTTCCCGTGAGGAATCGGCAATTTCACGCACGCTGACGCTGACTTCGCTGGTGTGCCCACTCTGATCTTCCGCCACCCCGGAGATCTCAAGGACCCGCTGCTGAAGGCTGGCCAGAGTGCGTACTTCATCAGCCACCACCGCAAACCCTCGACCTGTATCAGGCCAGCGACCAGAAGCACAATGAACACCGGCCGCAACAGACGACTGGTCACGAGGCGTTTGAAAAAGCGTATGGACATAGGGACTCCGCTAGTGTTCGCGCGCAAAGCATCCTGCACACCGACAGCCAGCTCCCTGCCGAGTTTCTGTCTTTATGTATAGCAAAAGGCGGGCCTATGTGGGCAGCAATCCAGGTTCTGGAGTGAACTACGCCGGCCCGACAGCGTATATGCTGGAACATTGAACAAGAGGAGAAGCCAGCCATGCTGGGATTTCTGAAGGGCGACCCGAAGAAAAAACTGCAGAAAGCCTATGAGGAAAAGCTCGCCAAGGCGCTGCATGCACAGCGTAATGGCGATTTGCGTAGTCACGGCACGCTGATGGAGGAGGCGGAAAAGATTTACGCCGAAATACAGGCACTGGAAAAGTCCGGGCGCTGAAACAGGCGTTCAGCCCCCGGGACAATAATACGCCTACTCGCCCATCAGTTGACGAATGCGCTGGTTCAGACGGCCCACCTCCCGCCGCATGTCCTGAACTTCATCCAGCAGCTCCAGCGACATGGCCAGCCCGGGCAGGTTGAGTTTCAGGTCCCGCTGCAGGCGCAGCGCTTTCTGCAGGCGGTTCAGGGCGGCCACATCAAATTGCCACTGGCGCATTTCCGGCACCTCGTCCAGGGGCGAAATAACCCCATAATTCACCAGTTTGATCACAAACTCCGCATGGCAGTCCCCGCGTTCGCAGATTTCCCGAAGTGAGAAGGTGCTGCCATCGGCATCGGTGACTTCCAGCATCAGAATCCGGTCTTTGCTCGTCATGTTCGCCTCCCTCACACGTGCAGCTTGCTGCGCGGATTAAAGCCTTTCTCCAGCTCAGCCAGCTTCTCGTAGAGTGCTTCAGCTTCCGCCGTGTGCTGTTCCGGCATGGCCACTTGCAGTACCACAATCTGGTCGCCCGGATGTTTACCCGGGAATCCCTTGCCCTTGAGCCGGAGCTTGCGCCCGCTGGTGGCCCCCTTGGGCACCTTCACATTCACCTTTCCGCTCACCGTTGGTACTGTGACCGTCGCACCCAGGGCCGCCTCCCACGGGGAGATTGGCACAGTAACCAGCACATCCCGGCCCTCAATGCTGAAGTGCGGGTGGGGCGCCAGTTCCACTTCGATAAACAGATCGCCAGGCTCACCTCCACCAATGCCGGGTGCGCCCTGGCCCTTCAGCCGGATATGCTGCCCTTCGCGCATGCCTGCGGGAATTTTTACTTTCAGGGTTTTCTGGCGCGGTATCAGGCGGCCATGTTCATCCGGTTCATGAACCGTGAACGACACCTGTTTCTCGCAGCCGTTAAAGGCCTCTTCAAGAAACAGGGCCAGCCGGGCATGCACATCTTCGCCTCGCATTTTCATGCTCTGGCGAAAACCGCCACCAAAGCCTCCACGCCGGCCACCGCCGAAGATTTCCTCAAAAAAATCACTGAACTGGCGAGCGTCGGCCTCGGTGTATCCTCCACCGCCAAAGCCCGAGGCACTCTGCCAGCCCGGTGGCGGCTGGAATGAGCCATCGGAGCGGGCACCGTACTTGCGCAACTGGTCGTACTCGGCCCGTTTTTCGGGGTCTTTCAACACTTCATACGCTTCGCCCACATCTTTAAAACGGTCGCTCGCATCGGCCTCTTTGCTGACATCCGGGTGATATTTCCGCGCCAGCTTACGGTAAGCCTTCTTGATTTCCTCGGGCGTGGCAGACTCACTCACACCGAGGACGGCGTAATAGTCTTTGAAATCCATGGCGCTCCTCGCATCTGAGCAAATAGGTTTCTCTGATTACCTATATTTGACGCTGATGGAAAAAATACAAGCCAGTGCTGACCACCACTTGAGACAGGTCAAGAACTGAGAGGCGGTTCACAATGACCGACTGATGGCCGGATCTGACAACTCCGAAGCCTATTCTCCCATTCTGCAAACTAGCGCCCATGGACGATATTGAAAGGGCAGTACCCATAGACGGACCGTCTATCCCTTACACAAGGAGTTCAAACAATGACAATTAATGAACACCGTTCGTTCCTGCCCGATTTCCTGGGCAAAACCCTCAAGCCAGCCATGGCACTTGGCGCGGCCCTGCTATTTACCGGCTGCAGTGAACTCGGCTATCTGCTCAGTAACGACAAGGTGACCGACGCCGATAACGACCAGGTCGTTTTCGTTGGCGATTCCATCTTTGCCCTCTCCGGTGAAATCCAGAATCAGCTGGAGGCCAAAGCCGGCGAAACCTTCCGGCGCTACACGGTCTCCGGTGCAGAGCTGTCCGGAGAGCTGATTGCCCCGTCCATTCCCAATCAGTTCCGGGAAGCAGTTACCGATAACCCGGATATCAAAACCATTGTGGGTGATGCCGGCGGGAATGACATTCTGATTCCTGCGATTGCCTTCAACTCCAACAACTGCAAGACACCCTGGTGGCGCTTCGGGCGTCTGAGCCAGCAATGCCGGGATTTCATCGATGATATCTATGTGGAAGGCGTCGATTTCCTGAACGAGATGGCGGAAGCCGGTGTTCAGAACGGCATTCTGACCGGCTACTACTACACCAAGAACGGCCTGTTCCGGCTGGATGATATGAAAGAGGCGGTGGACTACGGCAATGCCACACTGGCCCGGGCCTGTGAAAACTCGGTACTGGACTGCACGTTTGTGGATCCGCGCTGGGTAATCAACGACCGCGATATCATCTTTGATGGTATCCACCCGGCGGATAGCGGTTCGAAAAAGATCGCTGATCTGATCTGGCCGAAACTGCAACCGCTTCTCTAAGCGCCCTAGTGTCCCGGCCGGAAAACGGCCGGGACCACATTCTGCAAGACCACTGGCAGGACAGCTGCAATGAAACCACTCAACTCCGTATTGGCGCTCGGTGCCATGGCTTTACTGGTTGCCGGCGGTGTTCATTACTGGCCCGAGTCATCAAAGACAACGGCCAGTCAGGTACACGACAGCTCCGCGCCTTCACATGCAGCCGCGACGCCCACCGCCGAGCCAACCCAAAGCGGCGACCAACGCGCTGTCGAACTGGCCGTTCAGTACCTGGAGCTTTATGGCGACACCATCACCGAGCCGGCCACCCAGGCACGTCTGTATAACGAACGCCGAAACCTGTTGGCGCGTTACCCGGATTCCGGTAACGAACTTTTCCAGTCCGCCATCACCACGGCATTTCCAGAACTGGCCGACAGCATTTTCGCGTTATTGGCCAAGCTGGACCTGTACAACCGGTGGCTCGACAATCACGAGCTTCGTTTACAGGGGTTGCCGGACATGGAACGCTACGCCGAGCTCTGGCAGCAACGCGAAGCGATTTTCGGCCCCCTGGCAAGCCAGATCTGGGCCGAGGAGCAGAACCCGGTGGAAGCCAAATCGGACCAGTTCCAGCAGACTCTGGCGCAGCTGGACCAGGCCAACCAGATGCCACTGACCGAACTGGCTCACCAGCTACAGACCACCGCAGACGAACTCTATGGTGCCGATCTGGCCCGGCAACTGGCGGGTTCCGGTGCGACCGGCCACGCCCTGTTCTCCATGGAGAGCGTTCAACAGCAACTCGCCAGCCTGCCTGCAGACAAACGCCAGCAAGCCATCAACGCTTTGCGCCGCCAGATAGGCTACTCCGAAGAGGCCGTTCGCCAGTTGGCCGAGGAAGACCAGCGCCGGGAGGAAAAATGGCAGAAAGGCAAAGCTTATATGGCCGAAAGACGCGCCCTGGAGACGCGCCTGAACCGCGATCAACTGGAGGCCGCGTTAACGGATCTTCGCCAGGAACATTTCGGGTTTTCTGCTCCGACCATCGAACGGGAAGAGGACGAGGGCTTTTTCCGGTTTGAGCGCGAACGCCGCTACGGCTTGAATTAGCAAGCTAACGTCCATCCTCATAATCGCTTATAGCCGCTAGAGCACCCAACCCTGACAATGGCGGGCTTTCTCTTCCCTGATTGGATCAAGGAGATCAGATTGAGCGCCGCCAACCAACTCCCCGAATCCAGCCCTCCTACCTGGCTGATCGTCTTTGCGCTGGCGATGGGCGGCTTTGGTATCGGTACCGGTGAATTCGCCATTATGGGGTTGATGCCCAATGTCGCTCAGGATCTCGGCGTTTCTGAGCCGCAGGTAGGCCACCTTATCTCCACCTATGCACTGGGCGTGGTGGTCGGTGCGCCCATTCTGGCCATTCTCGGCGCGCAACTGTTCCGGCGGCAGCTGCTCATTCTACTGATGTCCTTCTACGCGCTGGGCAACCTGGCCAGTGCCCTGGCCAGCAATTACGAATCCCTGCTGGTTTTCCGGTTTATCGCCGGACTGCCCCATGGCGCCTACTTCGGTGTTGCTGCGCTGGTGGCAGCCTCGCTGGTGCCAGTACACAAGCGGGCCAAGGCGGTGAGCCAGATCATGATGGGGCTGACCCTTGCACTGCTGATAGGCAACCCCCTGGCCACGGTGATGGGGCAATCCATGGACTGGCGCTACGCCTTTGGTTTTGTTGGCCTGGTGTCGTTACTCACCGTAGTGCTGGTTACCCTGTTCCTGCCAAAAAATCCACAGGAACAAAGGCATAGCCCGTTAAGCGAAGTCCGCGCCTTTAATAAACCACAAATCTGGTTTGCGCTGGCCATTGGCGCTATCGGCTTCGCAGGCATGTTCGCGGTGTTCAGTTACCTTGCCCCGACGCTGCTGGAAGTCACTCGAGTGGATGCTGCCTGGATTCCGGTGGCCCTGGTGGTGTTCGGGATGGGCGGTTTTGTGGGCAACCTGCTTGGTGGCTGGCTGTTTGACCGTCTGCAATTCCGTGCCGTTGGCGTGATCCTGGTGTTCAGCGCCATGATTCTGAGCGTCTTTCCGTCTGCCACAGGCTCATTGCCCGTGTTACTCGTAGTCTGCTTCCTGACCGCTTTAATGGTGGCCCTGGGCCCGGCGCTGCAAACCCACCTGATGGATGTGGCAACCGGCGCCCAGACTCTGGCGGCTGCCTCCCATCACGCCGCATTCAATCTTGCCAATGCCCTGGGCCCATGGATGGGCGGGCTGGCCATTACCGCCGGCTTCGGCTGGCAATCCACGGGCTACGTAGGGGCTGCAACCGCCGTGGCCGGGCTGATAATTTTCCTGGTTGCCTGGCGCCGGCCTGAGCCAGTGCCTGAGGCATCAACCTGACGCAAGATCTAAAGGTCCGGATTTTCTACCCCGTCTTGTGCTGAAGAGTTATCTAACAGCGTACGCAACGCAAAGTCCAAGTCGTTAAGTGCTTTATCGGGGCTGGTCCACCAGTCAGTCGCCCATACCCGGAACAGCGTCCAACCGAGCCCTTCCATCACGCTCTGACGAATCTTGTCCCGCTCACGGGCGTATGGGGAGCCCAAATACATTTCACCGTCACACTCTATACCCGCCAGGTAGGTACCCGGCACATTCGGATGGGCGACCCCGATATCAACCCGGTAGGCAGAGGCACCGACCTGCGAGTGGACGCTCCAACCCTTGCTCTGAAGTGCTCTTGCCACGGCAGTTTCAAAAGGAGACTCAATGTTATCCACGGTCTCTGCGCCCTGTCGGCCAAAGGACTGCACACCACGCTCGGCAAACTCCATGAAGTGTTTGAGGTCCGCCACCGCACGGGCCTGCGTGCGCGAAAGATCGATGGCTTCCGGGGGCATGCTGGTAAAGACCATCATCCGGGTGCGAGCCCGCGTCAGCGCGACGTTCAGACGGCGTTCGCCACCGGCTCGGTTCAACGGCCCAAAATCCATGGTAATCCGTCCCAGACGATCCGGACCGTAGGTTATGCTGAAGAGAATGACGTCACGCTCGTCTCCCTGCACGGTTTCCAGGTTCTTCACGAAAACCGGTTCCAGGTTGTTGTCCTCTGAGAAGGCCCATTCGATGGACGGATCCTTAGCGCGCGCTTCATCAAGCAAATCTTCAATCGTAGCCTGCTGTTCGGTATTGAACGTCACTACTCCAATTGATTGTTGGCGAATGGACGGATCATCGGAGGTGAGTCGGCGGACGATCTCTGCCACTATGGCTTTCGCCTCCTCGGGGTTATTACGTTCCGCCCCGCGGCCATACACTCCATCTACCCGAACCAGAGACACTCCCTTGTCCGGATGGACCGGTGCAGGGAAGGTGACCAGAGAGCTGTCGTAGTATTGTCGGTTCGAGAATGCGATCAGGCTTTCCCGCCGAGACCGGTAGTGCAGGTTCAGCACCCGCTGGGGAATACTGGCTCCGATCAGCTCATCCAGAATGCTCTCCAGATCGCTCTCCCCATCCATATCACCATCCGGGTCGTCATCGGAACGGGAGAAAAAATTGGTGGGCGGCATCTGTTTAGGGTCTCCCGCTACTATCACCTGCCGGCCACGGGCCAACGAGCCAATGGCGTCACCCACCGTGATCTGTGACGCTTCGTCAAAAATTACTACATCAAACAGCGCCTGATCTGCAGACAGATACTGGGCAATCGAGAGTGGTGACATCATCAGACAAGGCGCCAGGGTAGTGACGACATCCGGCATCAACTGCATCAGTTCCCGAACCGACTTATGTCGGGCCTTCTTTTGCAGCTCATGGCGCAAAACGCCCCAGTGTGAGCTGCGGGTTACGTCGCCTTGTTCAGGAATATTGCGCGACAGCTCGGCGGCTATATGCCGGGCGGTCAGTTCGCAGAACCGTGAATCCAGCTCCCGGAACCGTTGAATGGTCGCTTCATGTTCCGGAGACGAGAAGGTTCTAAGGGTTTCATTTTCTCCTATGATTCCTGCAGACCACCAATTGCAGTAAGCCGCCTCAAAGGCTGCAGGAATATCCTCCGGTGTCACACTGCCACTCTCGATGACATCCACCAGAGGTTCGAGCTGCAAGGCAAGGGCTTCTGACCTCCGCCGAACCCAGGCACACCAGTCTCGCAAAGACGATTGATGGCCTGCGACCTGCTGACAAAGGCTGACAATCTGTTCACAGGCGTTCCCATCCGCCGGAAGGTACTCTTTCAGCTGTGTTCCGACCAGCTGCTCAAAGTGCGCCCGTCGCTGCTCAAACACTGAAGCGGATGCCAGAAACCCGGTAATGACCTTGCCGATAACGGCTTCCGTCGCCAGCAAGTCATTTGCATCGTGAAGCAGCGTACGAACACCGGACCGCAGCGCAATCAGGCTGTCGGTACTGTCAGCCAGTCTACTGACCACAGAGCGAACCCGAGTGCCTAGTGTATGAAGATCGCTGACAGTGCCGATGTCTGTGTCGTAGCGAGACCAGCCGTGCAATTTGTTAAGCCGAGCATCCAAACGATCGATGTGACCACCGGTTTCCCTAAGCTCGTGCAGCAGGGGAATGTCGCTGGCCGGATCCGGTTTGGCCTGGGCGCCGCCCTGGCGCATCACCTTTCGGACCTTGCGTTTGGCAAACCAGTCTTTGGGCCACCAGGCTGAGACCGCCTCGTCCCATGCCCGGCCCAGACTATCTGCGTCCAGCTTTTGCCAGGCCAGCGGCTCGTATGGGCAACTCAGTTTCGGCAAAGCAACCTGATAACGCTCAAGGTAAGGCATTACTTCCGTGATGCCATTCAGGCACTCCTGACCTTCAGGCTCCAATGCGAACGCCACGCGCTTGCCGTAACAGTCCAGCAAGGCCTGGCCCAGCTCGACCACGCCTTCTAACCGTGGAAGATTCACTGGTCCCAGCTTGACCCCAATGGCCTTTTCAAGTTCAACCAGATGATCGGCCAACTGGGTGGCTCCCACCTGAAATTCTTCTGCGGCACTCACCAACTGTTCCTGCCACTGAGGGTGCCATTCGTACTGATTGACCACTTTTAACGGGTGGCCGTCAAACTGCCCAACCGCTCGGGCTTGCACCCGAAGAAGCTCCGCCATTTCCCTGAGTTGCTGCAACTGGCGCTCATCATGAGCATCAGTCTTGTCCCAGCCGAGCCTGACTTTTTCAGTCAACGCCTGATCCCGGACCTTTACCCCGATGGCATAGTGGGCGGTCAAACCGTTGCGATGCCGTTCGTGCAGGGCATTCACCACGTTGTTCAGGCTATCCCGCTGAGTCCTGAGGAGGTCGGCTTCACGCTGCCAACCTGCCACCGGAGTTCGTGCGGCGTTGTTCCAGGATGCGCCAAGCTGAGCCAGCACATCCGCCTTGCTGGCTTTGTTGGAATGCAGCTCCAGACAAAACTGTCCTAACCCAACATCACGCAAGCGACGGTGCACCACTTCAAGGGCCGCGGTCTTTTCCGAGACGAACAGAACTTTCTTTCCCTTACCCAGCAGATGCGCGATCAGGTTACTGATGGTCTGACTTTTCCCGGTTCCAGGTGGGCCAATGATCACAAAATCCTTGCCGAGATCTGCTGTTGCGATAGCCGACATCTGGGAGGAGTCTGCGGGAAGAGGCGTCAGAAAATCTGCGGGCTTGTATTGGTTATCAATGTCGCTGGCATCAACAAATCGGATATCACTGCCATATGGATCCCGGGGGGATTCAATCAGGTGCTTGACCACCGGGCTTTCTTTCAGCGCGGCAGAGCGGTCGACAAGATCCTTCCACATCAGATATTTGGCGAAAGAGAAGTGCCCGAGCACAACATTCTCCACCACCTCAAAGCCTGCCACATCCTTTATGGCATGACGCACCGTATTCCAGATTCCAGGAATATCCACACCGTGCTCGTCCCGAGGCAAAGCATCATCAAAGCCGTGGATATCGATGCCGAAATCACGCCTCAGCATTTCTAGCAGAGTGGTGTTGAACCGAGGCTCGTCATCATTTGCGACAATCCGAATGCCCTGCCGTACAGATTTGCGCTCCAGCGTTACCGGCAATAACACCAGCGGCGCACGATAAACCCGGTTGTTCTCGCGGGATCGCCACAGCATAAAGCCCATGGCCAGGAATAGCGTGTTCGAGCCCCCCTCCCGGAGAGAGGTTTGTGCCCGCCGATAAATTTCGACCGCACGACGATCCAGCTCATTCTGCGGCATATCTACAAGAACCTGGTTCTTGCTGAAGGCATCCCTGACATAGGCGGCCTTGAGCTCCTCGCCCGTTCGTTGCTGATGCAGTTCCGAGTCCTGCTTTCTGGTTTGCGACCAGGGATAGGGTGCTATCGAGATTTTGGTGCCACTGGCCAGTACGTCTTCCAGTTCCGCCGGAGCAACCGTCAGGATCGACAGACTGCTTAGACCATGGCGGAAATTGAGAAGCGGATTCCGGGCCGACAAATCCAACAGTTTTCGCTGCCAGCGTTCCACCCGCCCTTCCGGCGTATCATCATTAACGCTTTGCTCCAGATACTGCGGAGGATTGGAATCCAGATCGGGTGCATCTTCCAGCTCCAGCTCCTCAGGCTCACTGATATTGGCGCTGTCACGCGGAGCAATGGACGGACTTTTCAGGCTGATGGGATTAAATCGGTGGGCTCGCGCGCGGCGAATATCAACTGCCGCAATGAACTTATAGTCCTCAGATATCGACATCTGATCGTTGCCTGCTGCGACTGCCCTGGAAAAAGATACAGGCGGGTGCTGGGTAGTGAGGGTGGTTTCAATCAGAATAAGTTCTTTCAGCGGAATCCGCTGACGCAGAATCTGAGGATCTCGCAGCACAATGTCCGACAGATCTTCCTTTTCCAGCCATAGGCCTACAAGGGCGTGGCCGCGAGTCAGCACAATCATCGGGTTCAGATTTGCCTGCTCGAACGCAGCTGCCAGCAATAACGTAGAATCCAGACAGGTGGCCACCCGGCTGTTTTCGATCTGGCTCGGAAGGCGGATCTTCTGGCCATTGGATTCAAAGCTCGCCGGTGGCAAGGCGTAACTCACTTGCATGTTGACCACCGCCGAGTATATCGCGGAGGCCTGCAGCCATACCTGCTCACGGCTGCCGGATCGGTAACCGTCAATGGCATCCGGCTTGCCCGCTTTACGCAAAATCTGACTAGCCTGCCCCAGCAAACGATCAACGGCGGGATCATTCGGTGTACAAAACGAAGCCAGCAACTCGGGCATGTACTCCGCGCCACCCCACTCATTGCAAGCCAGAAGTTCTACCTGAATCACCCTTTCAGAAAGCATCCGACCAGCCTGAAGCACCTGAACGGTTACCGCGCCACGCATCGACTCAGTCAACCCGTAAAGAAAACCACCATCCAGCTCCAGATCACGATCTTTGACAAGCAGGAGCTCCTTCGCTGCAAGGTAATCCACCTTCCACTCTTTACGCTTCAGAAATGCGGGAGAGGCTTCAAGAACAATAGTGAGATCAGACAAGCCTTCCCTGGTGTCGAGATTCTGGACCTTCAGCTCGCGTAATATTGCGAAAGCACTCTGATGGCAGGCAAAGTTTATTTTCTCGACAAATGTGGCACTGATCTGTACTTCTGGTGCTTCCTGCTCAGACATCTGGCAATCCCTTCCAACTGACTTGATTTATCGACTTATAAGCATCCGGCGTCTATTGTACCCGTCTCGCAGTGGCTCGCTACCGGAGTATGCGTGCCATCGTAATGAAAGTGGATATTTCAGCACCCGGCTATAGAAATGCCGTGCGGTACCTCACGATACAGTCATTAGGATTCGTTCCTTTTAGCCAGTAGAATAGCGCCCTCTAACCGCAGCTCTACTCGACCACGGAGTGAGACACCGAACGGATGCTAAACCAGCCTCAGGCACATACAGGCCTCTCGTCCAAACTGCTCGTACAGCTGGCCCCACCGGGCGCACCTGCAATTCCAGACGCACTGCCCTGCTTTGCAGAGCGACTCAGCCGGCTGTTCGGCCTGGGCGACACCATGACCCTGGATGCGGCCATTGGTTATCGGGCGAAACAGCCAGGCACGCCTCAGGGCGCCGTGGTAGACCGGTTAACGGAGGAACTGGCGACGATACGCAGGGTACTGGTTCAGCGTATTCGCGGGTTTGGCTCAGATCTGGAGTTTGATGGTGACCCCGAACCTGAAGTCGCTCTCAATGCCTGGCTGACATTACAGCGTAAGGTGGCGGCCAACAGCCGTCAGTTGCGGGATAAGGTTCGAAAATCGATGAAAGATCAGGGCCCGAAGCTGGCCCACCTGGCCGAATTGGACGCCGTGTTTGATCAAACGATGGCCGGGTATACCGCACAGTGTTTTTCCCATATTCCCAAGGTTCTTGAACAACGATTCGAGCACCGATCGACCACCCCGGAGCAAAGCCCCACCCCGGCCACAACGGCCGACTGGTTCCACCGCTACTGCGAGGAAGCGCAGTCTTTGTTACTCGCTGAACTGGATGTTCGGCTGGAACCGGTTCTGGGTTTGCTGGAGGCTTGCCACAAAGAGGTTAACAACACCCCATGAGTAAACTGTTCTTTACCCTGGCGTTTGCCATCGGCCTGGCCGTGGTAGCCTGGATTGGTGCCGGATTTGTCGGTTCCGACCTGCTGGCGCTGGCGTTTACCGGCCTGATTGGCGCCGTTTACTGTCTCGGCTTTGGCGAACTGGTGAATTTCCGCCGACAAACCCGCGAACTGAACGCACAGATTCATCAGTTACCTGAAAGCCAGGAGCAGGTTAACCACTGGCTTGGCACACTGCCCGCCCCGATGCAGTTCCCGGTGCAAAGGCGAATCGAGGGCCATGCCGCCGCATTACCCGGCCCGCAACTGACACCCTACCTGACCGGCCTGCTGGTGATGCTGGGCCTGCTGGGCACCTTTGCGGGCATGATTGTGACCCTTGGCGGCGCCGCCTCGGCCCTGGATAACAGCACCGAACTGAGCGCTATTCGCAGCGCACTGGCCGCTCCGATTGTCGGTTTGAGTCTCGCCTTCGGCACCTCCATTGCCGGCGTCGCCGCCTCCGCCATGCTGGGGCTGGCATCTACCCTGAGCCGCCGGGACCGGTTGCAGGCGTCCCGCACACTGGATAGTACGCTGCGAGACAAGCTGCATCATCTTTCTACAGACCATCAACGCCATCAGGCGTTTCAGGCGCTGGAGAGCCAGGCCAAAGCCTTGCCCGAAATGGCCTCGGCCATGGAACGCATGACGGCGCGCATGGAGCAACTTGGCCAGCAACTGGAACAGTCCCTGACCCGGAACCAGCAGGAATTCCACAGCACGGTCGGCCGCCACTATCAGACCCTGGCCGACTCCGTAGCCAACTCCCTGACAACGGCATTGGACAACACTGCAAAGCAGGCGTCAGAGCGGATTGAGCCCATAGTTGTCCAGGCCCTGGAGCAACTTCAGAAGGATGCTCACGGCCTGCAACAAAGCTGGGCAGATAATGCCCGTGAACAACTCACGGAATTGATCTCCGGGTTTCAGGCAGTTACCACGGAGGCGGGCGAGCGCTGGCAGCAGAATCTGACTGCACAGCAGGCCCAGAACCAGGAGACGTTGGCGACCCTCTCAAAGCAGAACGAACAAAGTCAAAGCCAGTTGCAGGAGCAGCTCCACACCTGGCTTGGCGCCATCAACGACGAGCACCAAACCTGGCTCAAGGAACATCAACAACAACTGGTACAGAGCTGTGAACGCCTGAACAATGCCGGGGCTGAGGTGTCGCAACACTGGCAGGCCGGTCTGGCCCGTCAACAGGCTCAAAGTGATGACATGCTGGCAGCATTCAATGAGGCGCTGACTCAATACCAAAGCCATTTCCAGACCAGCAGCACCGGGTTGATTGAGCAGCAACAGGCCGGGCTGGCGGAACTGATCAGCACCGTTGGCGCTCAGCTCGATCAACTCCGGGAACAGGAAAGCGAACGAGCCCGGGCTACAAACGAGCGAATGGAACAACTGGAAGCCACAGCAGCACGCCACTTGAGTGAGCTGGGCACTGCACTGGAAGCGCCCATGACCCGACTGATTGAGACCGCCTCGGAAACACCGAAGGCCGCCGCCGAGGTGATCCGACAGCTGCAGTCGGAAATCGCCCGCAACAGCGAGCGGGAAAACGAACTGCTGGAGGAACGCCAGCGACTGGTCCAGGAACTGGACACTCTGCTGGAGAACCAGCGCAGCACCGCTGACAGTCAGCGGGAGGCGGTGGATACCCTGATCAGCGGCGCTGGCGAAACCCTGACCGGCATCAGCGAGCGCTTCAACACCCTGATCCAGGAACAAAGCCGGCAACTGGGCGAACTGGGCGACAACATCACCGGCAGCAGCCAGGAAGTCGGCGCGTTGAGCGACTCCTTCGCCCAAGCCATTGAGCTGTTCAGTCAGTCCAACCAGCAGGTGGTCGCCAGCCTTGCGGATATCCAGAAGGCCCTGGATAACGCCGGCACCCGGCACGATGAACAGCTGGCCTATTACGTGGCCCAGGCCCGCGAGGTGATTGACCTCAGCGTCAGCGCCCAGAAAGACGTGATTGATGCCGCCGCAGCCCTGCGCCGGGCAGAATCTGGCGAGGCCGGTTGATGGAACAGCTGGAAGGCGGCGAACAGCAATCGGCACCGGTCTGGGCCATCTTCTCGGACCTGATGGCGGCGCTGGTGGGCATTCTGGCGCTGATTCTTGTGTGGGTGATCGGCATCCAGCTGGAACTCAGCCAGTCCCTGGCCGAGGAGATCGAGAAACGGGAGGCGGAAGAACAGCGTCGAATTGCCCTGGAGCAGGCCCTGGAAGACCCGCTCACCAAGGGCCTGGTCACTTTTCGGGATGGCCGTATCGGCATCAGCGGCAACGTCTTGTTCGAGCTGAATTCAGACCAGTTGCAGGCCGAAGGCGAGGAAGTTCTGAAATCGCTGATTACACCTCTGCAAACCTACCTGGAGCAGCACGATGAACTGCTGATGGTGAGCGGTTTCACCGACGACCTGCCCATGCATCCCGGCAACCGTTACCAGGATAACTGGGGCCTGTCGGCCCAGCGGGCACTTACGGTTACCCGAACCCTCACAGAACTCGGCTTACCCAATGACCGGGTATTCGCCGCTGCCTTTGGTCCTCACCACCCGGCCGTACCCAACGTCGATGCCGAATCCCGGGCCCAGAACCGGCGGGTGGAAATCAGTACCGTGCCACGGGCGCCTTCGTCGGCTGAGGATACTGAAACCGGGGAAGGTGATTGACCATGAGCGAAGCCCCCGGCCCCTCCTTGCTGGAAAGCTTGAGGCAAAACGGCGCCGATCAGAATGACCCGGTTCGGTTCCGCTATCTGGAGTCTTTCGAGCAAAGACTGCGCGCAAAGGGGCTGCATAAGGGAACGACGCACTGTCGGAAGCTGGAACAGGCGATATCGGACTATCAGGCAAAGTGCGATGGTGCCGGCCAGCCTGAGCCCACATCCGCTGTGAGCGAGCCTTCTCCTCTGTCTTCACTTCTGAACCGGTTGAATCAAACTGCAGAACCGCCGGTTGAAGCTCCGCGATCGGCCCTGGAACAACGGGTGTTCGGGCAGCAGACAGAAGAGCAGCCACAGGCACACCCGGCATCAAGCCCCAATAACCCGCGCCCCCTGAAAGCCATGATCAGAGCCCAGGCGAACCAGGGCCATCACGTTATTGCCGAGCGAATTCGACACGCCATTGAAAGCACTCCGAAAGAAGCGGGGCCTATGAACGCGCATCGGTTGGTAAGCCGGGCTATTGCTGAAATGCAGACGTTGTCACCGGAGTATCTGGCACGATTTGCTCGTTACACCGATACGTTGTTGACGTTGGAGCGGCTGGCGAGAAAGTGCTAGAAAAAAGCCCCCGGCTACGGGGGCTTTGAGCAGAAGGCTTACTTGACCTTGGGGTCCAGCTCGCCAGCCGCATAACGTTCGAACATCTGTTCGAGGTTCAGCGGCTTGATCTTGCTGGCCTGGCCGGCACAGCCGAAGGCTTCGTAGCGGGCGACACAGATGTCGGTCATGGCAACCATGGTGGCCTTGAGGAATTTGCGCGGGTCAAATTCCGCCGGGTTCTGGGCCATGAAGCGACGAACGGCACCGGTAGAGGCCAGGCGAAGGTCGGTGTCGATGTTGACCTTGCGCACGCCGTGCTTGATGCCTTCAACGATTTCTTCCACCGGTACACCGTAGGTTTCCGGGATCTCGCCACCGAATTCGTTGATCACTTTCAGCCACTCCTGAGGTACGGAGCTGGAGCCGTGCATAACCAGGTGGGTGTCCGGGATGCGGGCGTGGATGGCTTTAATCTGGTCGATGGCCAGGATGTCACCTGTAGGCGGACGGGTGAACTTGTAGGCGCCGTGGCTGGTGCCGATGGCGATAGCCAGTGCGTCGACCTGGGTTTTCTGCACGAAGTCAGCGGCTTCTTCCGGATCGGTCAGCATCTGGCTGTGGTCCAGGGTGCCTTCGGCACCGATGCCGTCTTCTTCACCGGCCTGGCCGGTTTCGAGGGAGCCCAGGCAGCCCAGTTCACCTTCTACGGAGACACCACAGGCGTGGGCCATTTCAACGGTGCGACGGGTCACGTCGACGTTGTATTCGTAGCTGGTCGGGGTTTTCCCGTCTTCACCCAGGGAGCCATCCATCATCACGGAGCTGAAGCCAAGCTGGATGGAGCGCTGGCATACGGCCGGGCTGGTGCCGTGATCCTGGTGCATAACCACCGGGATGTGCGGCCATTCTTCGATGGCAGCCAGGATGAGGTGGCGCAGGAACGGGGCACCGGCGTATTTGCGGGCACCGGCGGAGGCCTGGACAATGACCGGGGAGTCGGTTTTGTCGGCAGCTTCCATGATGGCGCGCATTTGTTCGAGGTTGTTCACGTTAAAGGCTGGCACACCGTAACCATGCTCGGCGGCGTGGTCCAGAAGTTGCCGCAGCGAAATCAGGGCCATGGGTTGTCTCCTTCGTTGACTTTTTGAGGTTTGAATTCTGTTCGTTTCAGGCTTTTGAGTCTGCTGCGGAGGGTGGGGTAGGTCTTTCGCGGAACCGCTACGAGCACATCCATGTGCGCTTCTCTCCGGCCATCCATGGCCTCCGAAATTCCGCGAAAGACCTACCCCACCCTCCTTGCGATTCTGGCCCTGTGCGGGTTTCTCTCAGAATCGCTTTGTTGATTACGCTCCGCGCTCTTCCAGTACAGCTACTGCCGGCAGGGTTTTACCTTCCACGAATTCGAGGAACGCACCGCCGCCGGTGGAGATGTAGGAAATCTTGTCAGCTACGCCGTATTTGTCAACGGCAGCGACGGTGTCGCCGCCGCCGGCCAGGGAGAAGGCGTCGCTTTCGGCGATGGCCTGGGCGAGTGCCTTGGTGCCGTTGCCGAACTGGTCGAATTCGAACACGCCAACCGGGCCGTTCCACAGGATGGTTTTGGCGTTTTTCAGCAGTTCAGCGAACTGGCCGGCGGTTTCCGGGCCCACGTCGAGGATCATGTCGTCGTCGCTGACGTCGGAGATGTTTTTGGTCGTCGCCGTGGCGGTTTCAGCGAATTCGCTGGCGACCACCACGTCAACCGGCAGCGGGATTTCCACCCGGCTGGCGATGTCTTTGGCGGTGTCGATCAGGTCGTGTTCGCACAGGGACTTGCCTACCGGATGGCCGGCTGCGGCCAGGAAAGTGTTGGCAATGCCGCCGCCAACGATGATCTGGTCACACACTTTTTCCAGGGCGTTGAGTACGTCCAGCTTGGTGGAGACTTTGGAGCCGCCAACGATGGCCACCACCGGCTTTGCCGGGTTGTCGAGGGCCTTGCCGAGGGCGTCCAGTTCCGCTGCCAGCAGCGGGCCGGCGCAGGCTTCGGGGGCAAATTTTGCCACACCGTGGGTGGAGGCCTGGGCGCGGTGGGCGGTGCCGAAGGCGTCCATCACGTAGATGTCGCACAGGGCGGCGTACTGTTTGGCCAGGTCTTCGTTGTCTTTCTTTTCGCCTTTGTTGAAGCGGACGTTTTCGAACAGCACTACTTCGCCGTCAGCCACTTCAACGCCGTCCAGATAATCCTTGATCAGGCGGACTTCCTGGCCCAGCAGGGTGCCCAGGTGTTCGGCGACCGGTTTCATGGAGGAGGCTTCGTCATACACGCCTTCTTCAGGGCGGCCGAGGTGGGACATCAGCATGACTTTGGCGCCGGCGTCTTTGGCCGCCTGGATGGTCGGCAGCGAGGCGCGGATGCGGGCGTCGCTGGATACTTTTCCGTCTTTGACCGGTACGTTCAGGTCTTCACGAATCAGAACCCGCTTGCCGGCGAGGTTCAGGTCTGTCATTTTTTTGATGGCCATAATCAGGTTCCGTAGTTATGGGTTCAAAGGTGCAAACATCTAAGCCTATGGTTGGGGGCTGACTTCGTTCACGGCCAGCCCCCGTCTGTTTATTCAGATTTTGCTCAACCAGGTTCTGCTGACATCCAACATGCGATTGGCGAAGCCCCACTCGTTGTCAAACCAGCACAGCACTTTCACCATGGTGCCGCCGGTGACTCGGGTCTGCCCGCCATCGACCACGCCGGAATGGGAATCGTGGTTGAAGTCCGAACTGGCCAGCAGTTCATCGGTATAGCCGAGGATACCCTTCAATGAGCCTGCGGATGCACTGCACAGCAACTGATTCACTGTGGCTATGTCGGTCGGCTCACGCACGTTAACCACCATGTCTATAGCAGAGACATTCAGCGTTGGCACGCGCATGGCAACCGAGCTGAAACGGCCTTCCATATGAGGCAACAAACGCTCGATACCGCGGGCCAGGCCGGTGTCTACCGGTACAATATTATGGAGAGCACTTCGGGTGCGGCGCAGGTCCTGGTGATGGTAAGCATCGATGACCGGCTGGTCGTTCATGGCGGCGTGAATCGTGGTGGTGCTGCCCTGCTCTACGCCAAAGGCATCGTCCAGTACCTTGATGACCGGCACGAGGCAATTGGTGGTGCAGGAGCCGGCAGCTACAATCACGTCCTGAACGTTCAGGTCCCCATCGTTAATGCCAAAGACCACCGTGCGGTCGACATCCGGATCGCCCGGCTGGGAAAACAGCAGGCGCTGGGCACCGGCTTCAATATGTTTTTCCGCTGTGGCACGGTCGGAATAGGCGCCGGAGCATTCCAGCACCAGATCCACTTCCAGCAAGCGCCAGGGCAAGTCGCTTGGGTCCGGGTGGCGCAACACGCGGATGCGGTCACCATTCACCACCAGGTTATCGCCATCCACGGCCACCTCACCGTGAAACCGCCCGTGGGTGGAGTCGTATTTGGTGAGGTGGGCAATAGTGTCGATATCCGACAACTCGTTGATCGCGACCACCTGCAGATGGTCGCGATAGCCGTTTTCATAAAGGGCCCGCAACACGCACTGGCCGATTCGGCCGTACCCGTTGATGGCAATTCGAAACGGCGTTGCGTTGGTCATCAGGCGTCCAGCAGTTCGTCAGCCACTTCCAGGATGTTGTCGACAGTAAAGCCGAACTCCTTGAACAACTCACCGGCCGGCGCAGATTCACCAAAGGTGGTCATGCCAACGATGCGACCGTCCAGGCCCACGTACTTGTACCAGTAGTCCGCAATGCTCGCTTCAATGGCGATGCGGTTGGTGACTTCCAGCGGCAACACCTGCTGTTTGTACTCGGCGCTCTGGGCATCGAATACGTCGGTAGACGGCATGGATACAACACGCACCGCTTTGCCCTGTTCCCGCAGCTTGACTGCGGCGTCCTGAGCCAGGCCCACTTCGCCGCCGGTGGCGATGAGAATCAGCTCCGGAGTGCCTTCGCTGTCAGACAGGATGTAACCACCTTTGGCCACATTCGCCAGCTGTTCGGCATCACGCTGCTGGTGCGGCAGTCCCTGGCGGGAGAAAACCATGGCCGTCGGGCCATCCTTGCGCTCCAGGGCCGCTTTCCAGGCTACCGCGGATTCCACGGTATCGGCCGGGCGCCAGGTGCTCATGTTCGGGGTGGTGCGCAGGCTGGCCAGCTGTTCGATAGGCTGGTGGGTCGGGCCGTCTTCGCCCAGGCCAATGGAGTCGTGAGTGAAGACAAAGATGGAGCGCTGCTTCATCAGGGCGGCCATGCGCACAGCATTGCGACAGTATTCCATGAAGATCAGGAAGGTCGCGCCATAAGGCACGAAGCCACCGTGCAGGGCGATACCGTTCATGATGGCCGCCATGCCGAATTCACGCACACCGTAATAGATGTAGTTGCCGGAGGCGTCTTCCTTGGTCACGCCTTTACAGCCCGACCAGATAGTCAGGTTGGAACCGGCCAGGTCGGCAGAGCCACCCATCAGTTCCGGCAGCAGCGGGCCGTATGCGTTCAGGGAATTCTGGGACGCTTTACGGGAGGCAACGGTCTCGCCCTTGTCCTGGCATTCCTGGATATAGGCCTGGGCTTTTTCGGCGAAGTCTGCCGGCAGATCACCCGCCATGCGGCGTTTGAACTCGGCGGCCAGTTCCGGCTCGGCCTTCTCATAGGCCGCAAATTTCTCTTCCCAGGCACTCTGTGCAGCCTGGCCTTTTTCTTTGGCATCCCACGCGGCGTAGATCTCGGACGGCACCTCGAACGGGCCGTGCTGCCAGCCCAGGGCTTCGCGGGTCAGAGCGATTTCATCGTCACCCAGCGGGGCGCCGTGACACTCTTCCTTGCCCTGCTTGTTGGGGGAGCCGAAGCCGATAATGGTCTTGCAGCAAATAATGGTGGGCTGTGCGGTGTTAGCACGGGCAGCTTCAATGGCTGCACGGATGGCATCGGAATCGTGACCATCAACATTGGGGATAACCTGCCAGCCGTAGGACTCGAAACGCTTGGGCGTGTCGTCGGTGAACCAGCCCTCTACTTCTCCATCAATGGAGATGCCGTTGTCATCATAGAAGAACACCAGTTTACCCAGGCCCAGGGTGCCGGCCAGAGAGGCGACTTCGTGGGAGATACCTTCCATCAGGCAGCCGTCGCCCAGGAACGCATAGGTGTAGTGGTCAACAATGTCGTGGCCCGGACGGTTGAACTGAGCAGCCAGTGCCTTCTCGGCCAGCGCGAAGCCAACAGCATTGGCGATGCCCTGCCCCAGCGGGCCGGTGGTGGTCTCGATGCCCGGGGTATAACCGTATTCCGGATGGCCCGGTGTTTTGGAGTGCAGCTGACGGAAGTTCTTCAGGTCATCAATGCTGACGTCGTACCCGCTCAGGTGCAGCAGGGAATACTGCAGCATGGAGCCATGGCCGTTAGACAGCACGAAGCGGTCACGGTTGGCCCAATGCGGGTTGGCCGGGTTGTGGCTGAGGTAATCGTTCCACAGCACCTCGGCGATATCCGCCATACCCATGGGCGCACCCGGGTGGCCGGACTTGGCTTTCTGAACCGCATCCATGCTCAGCGCGCGAATGGCGTTGGCGAGATCTTTACGGGACGGCATTGACAATTCTCCAGTGTTTTTCAGGAAAAGACTTCAAGCTGCAAATACTGCTCAAAAAGAAGGCGCGTATTTTCGCCGATTAGGGTATGCCGGGGCAAATCCATATGTAGTGGTTTTCCGATGAAGCCGGCACAAAATCACCAAACCGACTGATTTCACAGAACTCATAAATCTATATCAAAAAATTTTGATATGGCTATTGATCGACCAACAGAACGCCCCTACACTTGCCAACCATGACCTCACTCAATGCACATGCGAATGAATTGTCCTCTGTGGACGTACTGGCCCCGATCTTCAAGGCGAGCGGCGACCCGCTGCGCCTGGAAATCCTGCGGGTACTGCGGCGGGACACCTTCGGTGTGCTGGAGCTGAGCCAGATGTTTGACATGCGCCAGTCCGGCATGAGCCATCACCTGAAAGTGATGCACAAGGCCGGTTTGCTGGAGCCGCAGCGGGAAGGCAATGCCATTTTCTATCGTCGCCCGCTGAATCTGGACAGTGACAAACTGGCCGACCAGGCCATCCGCCAGATTTTCGAAACCGTCGACAGGGTTGCCCTGCCCCGGCATCTGGACGAAAAGATTGAAGCCATACGAGAGCAACGGGCGGGGCAGTCCCAGGCCTTTTTCTCCCGGCATTCCGAACAATTCCGGGAACAGCAGGAGCTGATTGCCGCCTTTGACCTGTACGCCGAGCCTACAGCGGAACTGATTCGCAAGCGTGCAGCGAGGCAGTCATGGCTGAGCGTTCTGGAAATCGGACCGGGTGAAGGCGGGTTCCTGCCGGTACTGTCGGAGCTGTTCCAGCATGTGGTTGGCCTGGACAACAGCAAAGACATGCTGGCCAAGGCGACGCGCACCTGCATAGAGGAACACCTGAACAACGTCGACCTGATCGAAGGCGTGACCGACACCCTGCTGGCGCGGGGCGACGCCTTTGACCTGATTGTAGCCAACATGGTGCTGCACCATGTGCCCAGCCCGGCGGACATTTTTCTGGACGCCGCAGCCCTGATGAACAGTGGCGGTTGTCTGGTCGTCAGTGATCTGTGCAGTCACGACCAGGACTGGGCCAAAGAAAACTGCGGCGACCTGTGGCTGGGCTTCGAACCGGAAGAATTGACCGCCTGGGCGGCCGACGCCGGTCTGACCGCGGGCGAACAACTCTTTATCGGCCTGCGCAACGGGTTCCAGGTGCAGGTAAGAGAGTTCTGGAAGAGTACGGAAACGGCGTAACCAGTCGCCGTCACAGGAATATCAAAAACTTTTGATATGGGTGTAGGTAGTTTTACGTATGCCCTGACAACAACCAAGGCAGCCGGTAGGTCAAATAAGACGGAGCCGGTACGAATTTGCAATTGCTCAAGAGGAGCACACCTATGTCTGACTACAACATCTTCACCTCCGAATCGGTCTCCGAAGGCCATCCGGACAAACTGGCCGACCAGATTTCCGATGCGGTACTGGACGCCATCCTTACCGACGATCCGCACGCGCGCGTGGCCTGCGAAACCATGGTCAAGACCGGCGTGGCAATCGTCGGCGGTGAAATCACCACCAGCGCCTGGGTCGATCTGGAAGACCTGGTACGCGGTGTGATCAAAGACATCGGCTACACCTCCTCTGAAGTAGGCTACGACGGCGACACCTGTGGTGTGATCAACATCATCGGCAAACAGTCCGTCGACATCGCCCAGGGCGTTGACCGCCAGAAGCCGGAAGACCAGGGCGCAGGCGACCAGGGCCTGATGTTCGGCTACGCCAGCAACGAAACCGACGTGCTGATGCCGGCGCCGATCACCTTCTCCCACCGCCTGGTTCAGCGCCAGGCCGAAGCCCGCAAGAGTGGCCTGCTGCCGTGGCTGCGTCCGGACGCCAAGAGCCAGGTCACCTGCCGCTACGAGAACGGCAAGGTTGTGGGTATCGATGCTGTGGTTCTGTCTACCCAGCACGACCCCGACGTCACCCAGGCCGACCTGAAAGAAGCGGTGATGGAGCTGATCGTCAAGCATACCCTGCCGGCTGAACTGCTGCACAAAGACACCCAGTTCCACATCAACCCGACCGGCAAGTTCGTGATCGGTGGCCCGGTGGGCGACTGTGGCCTGACTGGCCGCAAAATCATCGTAGACACCTACGGCGGCATGGCCCGTCACGGTGGTGGCGCCTTTTCCGGCAAAGACCCCTCGAAGGTTGACCGTTCTGCTGCCTACGCCGGACGTTACGTCGCCAAGAACATCGTCGCCGCCGGGCTGGCCGAGAAGTGCGAGATTCAGGTGTCCTACGCCATCGGTGTAGCTCAGCCGACCTCCATTTCCCTGAACACCTTTGGCACCGGCAAGATCAGCGACGACAAGATCATCGACCTGGTTCGCGCGCACTTCGACCTGCGTCCGTACGCGATCACCAACATGCTCGACCTGCTGCACCCGATGTACCGGGCCACCGCAGCCTACGGCCACTTCGGCCGTGATCCGTACGAGATGACCGTTGGCGGCAAGACCTTCACCGCGTTCCCATGGGAGAAGACTGACCGCGCTGCGGCTCTGAAGGACGCTGCGGGTATCTGATGACTGGCACTGGCTTCTTGTCGCGGCCCAGCCCTCTCATTTTGGAGTGGGCGGCGGCAAGGAACGTCTTTCCGGGACACGCTCAAGCCGTCCGTGGGCGCTTAGCTTTGGCCATCCATGGCCAAAGATAGTCCCGGAAAGACGTTCCTCACCACCGCTTTTGCACTTGTGGTGAGGGCTTATCGAATACGCTTTCATGCAAGACGCTGAAAGAAGGCCAAATTCAGTATTTCGGCGTACCGGAGACGGCACACGCCAAAAGTTTGAGAAAGGAGATGGGGAACGTCTTTCGCGGAATTTCGGAGGCCATGGATGGCCGGAGAGAAGCGCACATGGATGTGCTCGTAGCGGTTCCGCGAAAGACGTTCCCCATCTCCGACACAACCCATACAGGCGGTACCCGATAATGTTCTGGGGCCGTAGAGAAAGGCTGACAGGAGAGAACCCAAATGAGCACTCCGGCAGAAAAACTGAACAACTTCGACGACTACAAAGTCCGCGACATCACCCTCGCCGACTGGGGCCGCAAGGAAATCAAGATCGCCGAAGGCGAAATGCCCGCCCTGATGAAACTGCGCGAGAAATACAAAGCCGAGCAGCCGCTGAAAGGCGCCAACATCATGGGCTGCATCCACATGACCATCCAGACCGCCGTGCTGATCGAAACCCTGGTCGAACTGGGCGCCAACGTACGCTGGTCATCGTGCAACATCTTCTCCACTCAGGATCAGGCCGCTGCCGCCATCGCGGCGCAAGGCATTCCCGTGTTTGCCTGGAAAGGTGAGACTGACGAAGAATACGAGTGGTGCCTGCACAAGACCGTCGGTGCGGACGTAGACGGCTGGGAGCCGAACATGATCCTGGACGACGGCGGCGACCTGACCGAGCTGCTGCACAAGGAATACCCGCAGGTGATCGCCAAGTGCCACGGCGTAACCGAGGAAACCACTACCGGCGTACACCGCCTGCAGGAAATGCTGCGTGACGGTACCCTGAAGATCCCGGCGATTAACGTCAACGACTCGGTGACCAAATCCAAGAACGACAACAAGTACGGTTGTCGTCACAGCCTGAATGATGCCATCAAGCGTGCCACCGACCACCTGCTGTCTGGCAAGAAAGCGCTGGTCATCGGCTACGGCGACGTGGGCAAGGGGTCCGCTCTGTCCCTGCGTCAGGAAGGCATGATCGTCAAAGTCACCGAAGCGGATCCGATCTGCGCCATGCAGGCCTGCATGGATGGTTTTGAAGTTGTGTCCCCATACATTGACGGCGTGAACACCGGTACCGAGCAGGGCATCAACAAGGATCTGCTGGCCAACACCGACCTGCTGGTAACCACCACCGGTAACGTCAACGTGTGCGATGCCAACATGCTGAAAGCGCTGAAGAGCGGCGCCGTGGTATGCAATATCGGGCACTTCGATAACGAAATCGACACCGCCTACATGCGCAAGAACTGGGAGTGGGACGAGGTCAAGCCGCAGGTGCACGTGATCTACCGCGACAAGGCCAGCAACGACCACCTGATCCTGCTGTCCGAAGGCCGCCTGGTGAACCTGGGCAACGCCACCGGTCACCCGTCCCGCATCATGGACGGCTCTTTCGCCAACCAGGTGCTGGCGCAGATGTACCTGTTCGAGCGCAAGTTTGCCGACCTGCCGGAGGAATCCAAGGCCAAGGGTGTTTACGTTCAGGTACTGCCCAAGCAACTGGACGAAGAAGTGGCCCGCGCCATGGTGGAAGGCTTTGGTGGCGTGATCACCAAGATGACTCCGGACCAGGCGAAATACATCGGTGTACCGGTCGAAGGCCCGTACAAGCCGGAAAGCTACAGGTACTAATCGGACACAAACATGGAATCCCAGAAGCAATTCAAACGCCGCTTCAGTTTCGAGTTTTTCCCGCCCAAGACCGATCAGGGCAAGGAGAAGCTGCAGGCGGTGCGTAACCAGCTGGCCGAGGTGAACCCGGATTTCTTCTCGGTCACCTTCGGCGCCGGCGGCTCCACCCGGGACCGCACCATTGAAACGGTACTGGACCTGCACAAGCAGGGCATTTCCACGGCACCGCACCTGTCCTGTGTGGGAGGCACCCGCGCAGAGATCGGCGAGCTGCTGGATCTGTACAAAGAAAACGGCATCAACCGGATCGTGGCTCTGCGCGGCGACCTGCCCTCGGGTATGGGCGCTTCCGGTGAACTGCGTTACGCCAACGAACTGGTGGAATTCATCCGGGAGCACAGCGGCGATCACTTCAACCTGGAAGTGGCCGCCTACCCTGAGTTCCACCCCCAGGCCCGTAACGCCGAGGAAGACCTGAAGAACTTCGCACGGAAGGTACAGGCCGGTGCCAACAGCGCCATCACCCAGTACTTCTTTAATGCCGACAGCTACTTCTACTTCATCGACCGTCTGGAGCAGATGGGTGTCACCATTCCGGTGGTGCCGGGCATCATGCCCATCGTCAACTTCTCCAGCCTGGTGCGGTTCTCGGACATGTGCGGCGCCGAGATCCCGCGCTGGATCCGCAAGCAGCTGGAAGCCTACGGTGACGACACCGACAGCATCCGCAAGTTCGGTGAGGAAGTGGTCACTGACATGTGTGAAAAACTGCTGAAGGCCGGGGCTCCAGGGTTGCACTTCTATACCCTGAACCAGGCCGAACCCAGCCTTTCCATCTGGAAGAACCTGGGTATCAGCGACCGGGAGAAAATCGCGTTCTGACACGCCTTCCCAGCCGCTGAAGAGAGGGGCTCCGGCCCCTCTTTCCTTTCATAACCGCCTGATTTCCTGCAAATCCTGTCTCCATAGTCTAGACTGTATCTGATGCATCCCCATCAACGCTCCCTGTGATGCACGGTCACAAAGAGTGCTTTCACAGACTGCCTTACCGGGCAGCCGGGGCATAAAAAAACAGAAAGGAGAAAGCATGAGCACGAAATGGCTGAAAACACTGGGTGCTGGTCTGGCACTGTCTGTAGCCGCAACCTCAGTCAGCGCAGAGACCCTGCGCGTGGTTACCGACCCAAGCTTCGTCCCGTTTGAAATGATGGATCAGGAAACCGGAGAAATGATCGGTTTCGATATGGAGATCATTGCCGAAGTCGCCGAACGTGCAGGCTTTGACTACGACCTCAACACCATGGACTTCAACGGCATTATCCCGGCCCTGCAAACCGGCAACGTGGACATTGCCATCGCTGGCATCACCATTACCGATGAGCGCGAGGAAATCGTCGATTTCTCCGATCCTTACTACGATTCCGGTCTGCGCATTCTGGTGAGCCAGAACAACGGAGACGTTGATGAAATGTCGGACCTGGAAGGCATGAAAGTGGGCACCAAGATTGGTAGCACCAGCTATGACTTCCTGATGAAGAGCCTGGACGACAACGACGGTGTAACGCCGTACCCCGGCAGCTCTGACATGTACATGGCGCTGATGTCCGGTGCCGTTGATGCCGTTTTCTACGATGCCCCCAACGTTGGCTACTTCGCCAGCACCCGCGGCAAAGGCAAGGTCAAGACCGTAGGCCCCCTGTACGAAGGCCAGCAGTACGGTATTGCCCTGAAGAGCGGCAGCAAATGGGTCGGCCCGGTTAACGAGGCCCTGGCAGAAATCAAGGAAGACGGCACCTACAAGACCATTTATGAAAAATGGTTCGGCCCCATGCCTGAAGACAAGTAACCCGCCACTCGAACCGGCCGGGGCACACAATGCCCTGGCCGATTCCTCCCAACCCAACGGAGAAACACACTGTGGAATTCCAGTTTCAGTTTGACTGGCAGGCGGCCATCAATTCCATTCCCTACCTGGCCAAGGGTATTCCCTACACCCTGATGATTTCCTTCGGTGGCCTGGCCATCGGTTTTGTTCTGGGCATCGTGTTCGGCCTGCTCAGCATCAACAAGAATTGGTTCTTGCGCTGGCCCGCCACTGCCTACATCGAGATTTTCCGCGGCACCCCCATCCTGGTACAGGTGCTGTTTATCTTCTACGGCCTGCCCGACCTGGTTGGCGGCCCGATCGACCCGCTGACAGCCGGTATTGCCGCGATCGCCCTTAACTCCGGTGCCTATATCTCCGAAGTCGTCCGTGGCGGCGTGCAATCCATTGACAAAGGCCAGACCGAAGCCGGTCTGTCTCTGGGCCTGTCACGCTCCCAGACTTTCTGGAACATTGTCTGGCCCCAGGCCTTCCGACGCATGATTCCGCCCCTGGGCAACCAGGCCATCGTCAGCATCAAGGACACCTCACTGTTCTCGGTCATCGGCGTGGGCGAACTGGTACGCCAGGGCCAGGTGTACATTGCCAATACCTTCACCGCATTCGAGGTGTATTTTGTGGTGGCCATCATGTACCTGGCCATTACGCTGTCCCTGTCACTGATCCTGCGGCTGCTTGAGCGCCGTGGTGTCGCGTCTGCCTGAAGGAGCCCGAGCAATGACACAGATTGTAAAAATGAAGGGCATGAACAAATACTTCGGCAAACTGCATGTCCTCAAGGATATCGACCTGACCGTGGAACAGGGCGAAGTGGTGGTGATCATCGGCGCCAGTGGCTCCGGCAAATCCACCCTGATTCGCTGCGTGAATGGCCTGGAAGAATACGAATCCGGTTCGCTTGAGGTGGATAACCACCCTCTGGCCCCGAAAGGCGGAAATCAGAACAGCCTGGCGGAAATCCGCAAGGAAGTGGGCATGGTGTTCCAGCAGTTCAACCTGTTCCCGCACCTGACGGTGAAAAAGAACATCATGCTGGCGCCCATGAAGGTAAAAAGAACGGCCGAAGTGGTTGCCAACGCCACCGCCGAACGCCTGCTGGAACGTGTAGGCATCGGCAACCAGGCCGACAAATACCCTAGCCAGCTATCCGGCGGCCAGCAACAGCGGGTGGCCATCGCCCGGGCTCTGGCCATGGAACCCAGGCTGATGCTGTTCGACGAACCCACGTCAGCGCTGGACCCGGAAATGATCGGGGAAGTGCTGGATGTCATGCGGGAGCTGGCCAGAGAAGGTATGACCATGATGGTCGTCACCCATGAAATGGGCTTCGCCCGCGAGGTGGCCGACCGGGTGATCTACATTCACGAAGGCCAGATTGTCGAGGAAGGCAAACCCGACGAGGTGTTCGATAACCCTCAGAATGAGCGCACCCAGGCATTCCTGTCCCGGGTACTGGCTCACTGACCCTCGCGTTTAAAGCAACTGGCGGATGACATCATACTCACGTTCAATCTTGGCGTGGGAGTCATCCGCCAGAAACTTCGCAATCTTCCGGCCCAGAAACGGCACCTCGCACAGCACCGACAGGCTCACGTAGTTGATACAACGGTCGCCGTTGCCCAACAGCCGCATCGCGCCCTTGATCTTCGCCGGCACCCCGTCAATGCGCACCCGAAACTCGCAGTGCCACTCCTCATCGTCTTTGCGGAACCAGTGCTCTTCCTGCCGCACCCGGTTCCATTCCCGGTGGAAACCGGAAAGCACACCCGGCACCGGTGCCGAGGCGGTCATTTCCCGCTCGATCACCAGTTTGGCCGACATTTCGTCCTTTTTCAGCTCGGTCACTCTGAGATTGCGGGCGCCCAACTGCTCGTTTTTGTTGCGAATATGCGCCTCATCGAAGAAACGCTCGATCACCTGATCAAGCCCCCGCTCGTAGGGGTGCTCCAGATTGAGTTCCATGATTACCTCCGAACCTGTCTTCCCCCTATTGTTGCGGTCGCCCGGCGTGGCAACATTGGCCGGGCGGGCAAGCAATCCGGGCAAGCAAGCCAGACCGATTGGTTCACATTCTGGCGCTGTTAAGCGATGGCCCGGGCAAGTATCATGTGAGGATTTTAACAAACCGAACAAACGGCCCGGGAGCTGACAGGAGACTACAATGCGCAATGCCGATCTGGTCGCACGGGATCTTAAATCCGTGTGGCACCCGTGCACCCAGATGAAAGACCACGAAACCCTGCCCCTGATCCCCATCAAACGGGGCGAAGGTGTCTGGCTGGAGGACTTTGAGGGCAACCGCTACATCGACGCCGTCAGCTCCTGGTGGGTTAACCTGTTCGGCCACGCCAATCCGCGCATCAACTCCGCCATTCAGGAACAGATCGGTCAGCTCGAACATGTGATTCTGGCCGGTTTCAGTCATGAGCCAGTGGTTAATCTGTCGGAGCGGCTGATCGAGGTAACGCCGGAAGGCCTGAACAAGTGTTTCTATGCCGACAATGGTTCCTCGGCCATCGAAGCCGCTCTGAAGATGAGTTACCACTACTGGAAAAACCACGGCAAACCGGGCAAAAAGAACTTCGTTAACCTCAGCAACAGCTACCATGGCGAAACCCTGGGCGCGCTGGCCTTGGGCGATGTGGCCCTGTACAAGGACACCTACCAGCCGCTGCTGATGGAAGTGCTGACCGCCCCCTCACCGGACGCCTACAACAAAGAGCCGGGCGAAACCGATGAAGAGTACGCCCTGCGCCAGTTCGAGGCCATGGACAAACTGCTGGCCGAGAAACACGACGAAATCTGCGCTGTGGTGGTGGAGCCGTTGATCCAGTGCGCCGGTGGCATGCGCATGCACCACCCGGTTTACCACACCAAACTGCGGGAAGCCTGCGACCGTTACGGGGTGCACCTGATCGCGGATGAAATTGCCGTCGGCTTTGGCCGCACCGGTACGCTGTTCGCCTGTGAACAGTCTGGTATCACCCCCGATTTCATGTGCCTGTCCAAAGGCCTGACAGCCGGCTACCTGCCGTTGTCCGTGGTGCTCACCACCGACAACGTCTACAACGCCTTTTACGACGACTACGAAACCATGCGCGCCTTCCTGCACAGCCACAGCTACACCGGCAACCCCATCGGCTGCGCCGTCGCCCTGGCCACGCTCGACATCTTCCGGGATGAGAACGTCATCGAAAACAACCGCCAGCTGTCCCGCTGTATGGCCGAGTCCGTTGCCCATCTGGCCGACCACCCGAACGTGGGCGACATCCGCCAGCACGGCATGACCATGGCCATTGAAATGGTTAAAGACAAAGCCAGCAAAACCCCGTTCCCCTGGCAGGAACGCCGTGGCATCAGGGTGTATAAGCATTCACTCACCCGCCAGGCCTTGCTGCGCCCCCTGGGTAACGTGCTGTACTTCATGCCGCCCTACGTGATCACCGAAGAACAGATTCGCCATCTGGCTCAGGTGGCCACCGAAGGCATCGAAATCGCGGTCAAGGACTGAGAACCGCCGCCATGAGAATCCCTCGCATCTTCACCGACAGCCCCCTGGCTGTCGGCAGCCAGTGCCAGCTGGACGACAACGCCGCCAACCATGTAGGCCGGGTCCTGCGCATGCAGGCAGGCCAGGCACTTCTGCTCTTCAACGGTGATGGTCATGACTATCACGCCACCATTACCGAAGCCGGAAAGAAACACGTGCAGGTGGCAGTCACGGAAGCCGCTGAAAACGAAACAGAATCTTCCCTCAGAGTAGTACTGGCACAGACCCTGTCCAAGGGCGACCGCATGGACTACGCCGTACAAAAAGCGGTGGAAATGGGCGTGAGCGAAATCGTGCCACTGACTACCGAACGCTGCGACGTCAAACTCAAAGGCGACCGGGAAGACAAACGCCTTCGGCACTGGCAACAGGTTGCCATCAGCGCCGCCGAACAGTGCGGCCGGGCCCGGATTCCAGAAATACAGCCGGTTATGACCGTGCAACAGTGGCTGGAACACGCCCGGGCCTGCGACTTGCGCCTTGTACTACACCACCGCACCGAACAGTCCCTGAACACCCTCGAAAAGCCCTCCAGCATCGCCCTGATGATCGGCCCCGAAGGCGGCCTGACCGCTGAAGAAATCGCCCTGGCCGAAAGTCACGGCTTTCTGCCTGTTGCCCTGGGCCCCCGGGTACTGCGCACCGAAACCGCACCGGTTGCCGCCATCGCCCTGTGCCAGTGGCTCTGGGGAGATATCGGCTCCTGAGACAGACGGGTGACTATTCATGGCGTCACGTCCTGGCACCCCAGTCATTGACAGACACGGGGGCGATCAACATTATTCTTGTCTGACAAAAAAGCCTGAAGCTACCACCGGCACTTGAGCAGCTGGTTGCGGTAGGGCTTTCCAAAACCCTGCGGAGCCATGGATGGCGGAGCGGAGCGTACATGGACGTATTAACAGCGTGTTTTGGAAAGCCCTACCGCAACCGGCTGCAAATCACCGAGGCTTCGGTAAAACAAATAAACATGCGAGTCCAGGATGACAGACCTACTTACCAATCCGGAATTTTGGCAATACCTCAGCATCCCCGTGATCGCCGCCCTCATCGGCTGGAGCACCAACTGGCTCGCCATCAAAATGACCTTCTACCCTCTGGAGTTCATCGGCAAGCCACCGCTTTTGGGCTGGCAGGGCATTATTCCCTCCAAAGCCCGCAAAATGGCCGCCAAAAGCGTGGATGCCACCATTTCCAAAATCGGTACCGTTCAGGAAATCTTCGAACAGATCGACCCCAAAGTTCTGGCCGCCCACATCATCTACACCGTCGATCCGCGCATTGAAGAATATGTCGACGAACTCATGCTGCGGGAGTACCCCACCTTCTGGGAAAACCTGCCCGCCTCGGCCCGCAAAATGGTCTATGACCGGGTACGCAAATCTACCCCGCAACTGGTCGACAACCTGGTTGAAGACATCTCCGACAACATTGAAGACCTGCTCGACATCAAAGGCATGGTCATCGAGCGCCTGGCCCGGGATAAAAAGCTGCTCAACCGGATATTTCTGGAGTGCGGTGACGTGGAGTTCCGCTTCATCATCAATTCCGGCCTCTACTTCGGCTTTCTGTTCGGCATTATCCAAATGGGCGTGTGGTACCTGTACCCGGCCATCTGGGTACTGCCCCTGTTTGGCCTCTTGGTGGGCTGGGCCACCAACTGGATTGCGCTGAATGTGATCTTCCGGCCCCTGCATGAACACAAGGTCGGCCCTCTGCGCATCCAGGGCCTGTTCCTCAAGCGCCAGCCGGAAGTAGCAGAATCCTTCTGCCATATCGTGACCCACGAGATACTCACCGTGGGCAACATCATCAACGCCATCCTCGAAGGACCCAAAGGTGACCGCGCCCGCAACATGGTGAAAAAACACATCAAACCACTGGTGGATGAAACCGCAGGCATGGGCAAGGCCCTGACCCAGATGGCGTTCGGCCCAACGGGTTTTGCCACCCTGAAAAACCAGGTGGGCGAAAAAGCCATCGCGATATCCCAGAGTTCCTTCAACAACCCCGTGTTTGAGCGAGACCGTGCCCGGGCGGTGGAGTCCATCATGGTGGAGCGGATGAATGCCCTGTCCTCGGAAGAATTCCAGGATCTGCTGCGCCCGTGCTTCCAGGAAGACGAGATCAAACTGATTCTGGTGGGCGCCTTCCTGGGTCTGGTGGCCGGTGTGTGCCAACTGGTCTTTGTCTTTGGCGAGTCCTTTTTCTGATCGTTGTCAGGGCTGTGCAGGGTTGCATTACGCTACTATACTGGCCAGATAACCAGTCCATTCTTTATACACGCTATCCGGAGGCAAAGGATGCCGGGCTTTTTTTCCTGGATATCAGGCCTGTTCAACAGCACTCAACCCGTTCCGCAGGCTGCGTCCGAAACCCGGCTCTTTAATCCTTCCAGTACCAGCCAGCCAAGCCAGAGCAACGATGAAGGCGACATCGTCGGCCAGCTGGAAGACCACCTGTTTAGTTGGTTGCTGGATGTGGAACCCGCGCGCCTTCGTGCCAGCACAGACAGCGGTGAAAAGGAATTGGCCGAACTGGAACGGCGCCTGCAAATGAACGAGATGGAAGAGCTGCCCCGGAAACCTGGCAGCTTGCCCATGTTGATGCGGGCACTGTCCAATGAAACGACCGAACGCAAAGAGCTTACCCGAATCATTCTGAGCGACCCGTCACTGACTGACCAACTGCTTCAGGTGGCCAACAGCCCCTATTTCCGCCCCGGTGACCATGTGATTGAGTCCGTGGATCAGGCGGTGTTTGTGCTAGGCGTGGATGGCATCCGGAACGTAATTGCGGCAGCGGTGATGCGCCCCATGATGGCGGCCAGGAACAGCCGGGAAGCACTGTTCGCACAACGGTCCTGGCGCTGGGGCCTGACCTGCGCACGGGCAGCGGAATTGATTGCGAAGATTCACCGGGATGACACCAGCGCCCACTTTATGGTTGGCCTGCTGCCGGCCTTGGCCTACATCACCATTCGCCGGGAACTGGGGCGCATCTGCCGCACCAAAGGCTCCGGCAATGAACCGGAACCGGCCTTACTGAGATTGGCCCTGGCCCGCTATCAGTGGGCCACCTGCCAGTTACTGGCCAATGTCTGGAATCTGCCCCCAAAATACCATGCCTGGCTGCTGTCGGCGGAACGGCCGGCGCCGCGGCAGGCCCACTCCGCACTGACCGACGGCCTGCTTCTGGGCACCCGGGAAGTGCTGCGCCATGCCCGCCAGAGGAACCTGTCGGAAGAAAATCTGATTCGCATTGTGCACCTGTCCCCGGAGCAACTGGGCAGGGTACGTACGGTATTGCTCAGAATGCTCCAGGAAGGCAAGAGTTCACAGGTTCGGACCTGACTCCGGTGCTTTGACAATGTCCGCACCGGGCGGTGTACCGGCATTCAGCAGACTGGCAAAACTGACGTCATCGCTGGTGGGCGCCAGATCGATCAACTCCCGCGGCATGGCACCGGCTGGAAGACGATCCACCACCCGGTCTTCGTCCTTGCGCACAGCCCGCAGCACACTGCCGACCGTAATCAGGTCCAGTGTTCGCCCTGGAACCAGCTGATCGCCATCGCGCCCGGCAAGATTCAGCAACCCGGCGCGGATCAGCTTGTCGCTGATCTTGCGGGTGACTTCGCCGGGAATCCTCAACTGCTGCTCCAGAGACTCCTGCTGAGGCGCCGGTTCACCACGGCTGAATGGCTTGGCCACCATCCACATCAGGGCAAGCCCTACCCGCTCCTGCAATTCCGGTGCAAGCTGAACATTGCGGCGTTTGGCCACGGCCCCCGGGTTCTGCAGATAGAACGCCAGGCTGGCGCCGAGCAGCAGGATCATCCAGTTCAGATAGGTCCAGATCAGCAGAATGATGCCAACCGCAAAACCGGAGTAAATGGCCGCATACTTGGCAGAACCGGCCACGAACGAGGCAAACAGCATACCGCCAGCCTGCCAGGACACCCCCGCCACCAGCCCGGCGATAAACGCATAGCGCAGCTTCACCCGGGTGTTAGGAATAAAGATGTAAACAAAGGTGAACGCGCCCACCACCAGGAAAAACGGTGTGAAACGACTGGCAAGCACAATCAGCGAACCAAAGGGCTCGATGGCCATAAGGTCCTGCGCGATTTCTGAAGAAAAGATGGTAGCGGTTACCCCGATAGCCGAGACCATCAACAAAGGCCCCACCATAATCACGCTCAGATAATTACTGAAACGCTGCGCCATGGAACGCATTTCCGGCACCCGCCAGATCATGTTGAACGAGCGTTCGATCTTCTGAACCAGGGAAATGACCGTATAAACCAGCAACGCCAACCCCACCGAGCCCAGCACACCAACTTTCATGTTGTCGACGAATTCCAGAATCCGCTCGGCCACTTCGACACCCTGTGGCCCCATGGGCTGGAAGAACTGAAACAGGAAGGGCTCCATGCGCTGGTGCACGCCCAGCGCTTTCAATACGGAGAAACTCAGAGCCAGCAACGGCACGATGCTCAACAACGTGGTGTAGACCAGGCTCATGGCGTGCAGCGTGAGCTGACCACTGATCACATCGCGGATCAGCGCGTAGGCCGAGCGCCCGACCTTGTATAGCCAGGTCCAGGGCCAGGTCTGCGGCGGGTTGGAGTTGGACAGTATCCAGTCTTCAGCGGCCTGAAGCCGGTCTTTCAATTGAGAAGAAGCCACGCAACATCCTGCTTGTCAGTGTTTCTTCAAGCTTATCAGGCAGCTGTCAGTAAACAACCCGGAAACCGGGTATTTCGCTCACTCCCCGACAAAGTGCCGCCGCGTCCAACCCCTCAATTTATCCAGACGCTGCAACCGGGTAGCAGCATTGGTCAGCGTAGGCCGAATTGGCGCGTCTTCCGTCAGCATGCTGGCAAAGCGATGGGTCATCAGATCCCAGAACCGTTTCATTTCGGGGATGTTAGGCATGATCTCTCCCTTACGCGCGGAGCGGAAGGTGTGATCTATGAACGGGTCTGCACTCAGGCTTTCTACAACATCAAGATGGGCCACGGCGCCCAGGGGTTTATCGCTGTTGACCGCATGGAGCCCGTCTTCTGTCAGCAGGTAGTCTTCCAGAAACTGACGGGCGATCTCCTTGTTGGTGGATACCGCGCTGATACCAGCTGCCAACACACCCACAAACGGCCGCCCCGGTGAACCGTCTACCGTAGGGACATCAGCGATACCTACCCTGATGCCCGTATCCCGCAACTCGCTCCAGGCCCAGGGACCGTTGATAATCATCGCCACCTCGCCTGCCTTGAACCCATTCATCATGGCACCATAATCCGCCCCCTGATTCAGCACCCCTTGCTCAAGCAACGTGCGGATTCCGGCCACGGCTTCGATCGCGCCATCAGTCGCTACACCCACATCACTCAGGTCGTAAACAAAGTCCCTGGCGCCAAAACTGTAGCCCCCAGAACCGGCAAAGACCGGCCAGGAGAAGTACACGTTCAGATAATCCCAGGCAATGGCACGGGCACCCCGGGCACGCAGCTCACGATCCAGCTCAGCAACCTGCTTCAGCGTGTTAGGCGGCGTACTGACCAGATCTTTGTTGTACAGCAAGCTGACCACCTCCATGGCAATGGGATAGCCATAGACCCGTTCGCCAACAGAGACCGACTGCCAGGCGAATGGCGCTATAACCTCTCGCACATGGGGAGAGGGAACGACGGGCTCCAAATGACCTTCGTTGATCCAGCTACCAAAACGGTCATGGGGCCAGATAATGATGTCCGGGGCCCGTGCCGTGAACCCATAGTGATCGTAGAGAGTAGTCAGATCTTCGGGAGTCTCTACAGTGACAGGAATGCCAGTTTCCTGCTCAAACCGTCTACCCACCTCCGCAAGGCCATTAAAGCCCTTGTCGGCATTTATCCAGATGAGTAACTCGCCACGTTCAAAGGCAGAAGCCAGAGGTGAAAACACACTGAAAGACAGCAGAACAGCCAGAATGGTTCGGATCATTGCATGTTGCCCTTTTCTTGTTATTCGGCGTTTCGAACATGTAAGCAAAGAGCATCAATGATCGCGTCATACCACGGCCAACTTTTCGGGGAGTACGCCAGGGGCGTATCGCTATCCCCCTGGCGGATTCGAGCAGTTCTCAGGCACCCGATGCCAGATTCCGCGCCGTAATCTCAACAATCCGTTGTCTGGCCTCGCGGCTGGCCCAGGCCGAGTGCGGGGTGAGAATCAGGTTGGGAATAGCGTCTGCCAGCAGCGGGTTGCCATTGCGGGGAGGTTCTTCGGTCAGCACATCAAAGCCCGCGCCGGCAATATCACCATTCCGCAAGGCATCAGCCAACGCCGATTCATCGACCAAGCCACCCCGGCTGGTGTTGATCAGCAGTGCCGAAGACTTCATTAAACCCAGTTCCCGGGCACCAATCATGTTGCGGGTTTCTTCTGTCAGCAGGCAGTGCAGTGATAGCACATCAGCCTGCATCAACAGGTCATCCAGCGGAACTCGAGGATAGCCGTCCACTTCTCCGGGCTCTTGGCCAGGCCGGCAGCCAAGTACGATGTTCATGCCAAACGCTTTGGCCCGTTCCGCGACACCCTGGCCCAGATCGCCGTAACCAACAATGCCCAGCGTTTTGCCTTCCAGTTCCATAATCGGGTAGTCCATCAGGCAGAACATATCGCTTTTGGCCCACTGGCCATTGCGGGCATCCCGGTTGTAATCCAGCAGCCGGGTGGCCAGTGCCAGGATGAGTGCCATGGTGTGCTGGGCAACGGTGGAACGGCCATAGTTGGTAACGTTCATTACCTTGATGTCGTGGGCCTTGGCGGCTTCCAGATCGATGTTATTGAGGCCGGTTGCCACCACCGCGATGGTTTTCAGTTCCGGGCAGGCTTCAAAATGTTCGCGGTTCAGCACCACCTTGTTCACCAGCACCGTATCAAAGCCCCGAATCCGTTGAATCACCTGATCCGGCTTGGTGCGCGGGTGGCAGGTCAGTCCGCCGGTGATGTTTTCAATGGGGCTCAGATCCACATCCTCGCCCAGTGTTGCGGCATCCAGAAAAACGGCTTTCATACTTTTCTCCTGACTCATCGACCCCACAGATTAGGGTAGACTGAGGAAAACGATCAATCTCCGGGAGGCTACCCATGGAACACGAATTCTGGCACGAACGCTGGGCAAAAGACCAAATCGGCTTCCACGAAGGCACGGTTAACCAGTACCTGCATGACCACTGGGGCGAACTGGCAGGCAATGGCACAGACGCCGTTTTCGTTCCCCTGTGCGGCAAGGCCCACGACATGTGGTGGCTGCACGACCGCGGGCATCCGATTATCGGCGTGGAGTTAAGCGAGATTGCCTGCAAGGACTTTTTTGAAGAGGCGCAGGAGAAAGCCAGCGTTCACCCGGGTGAACCCTTTACCACCTTCCGCCATGACGATCTTCAAATCTTGTGTGGCGATTATTTCCAGCTGGTGCCGGACGATCTCAAGCACATTCGCCTGGTGTACGACCGTGCTGCCCTGATTGCCCTACCCCCGGAAATGCGTAAGGGCTATGTCGACCACCTCACCGCCATCATCCCGGACGACACCAGAATCCTGCTGATCACGCTGGATTACGACAGTTCGGAAATGCAGGGCCCGCCGTTCAATGTTACTGACGACGAAGTGTTCAGGCTCTACGGCGAGGACTACGAAATCAACCACGTGCTGAAACGGGACATGGCCCGTGACAACCCGTTTGCCAAACGTCGCGGCCTGAGAAACGGCGCCACGGAAAGCGTGTTTACCCTCGCCAAGAAATAACCTTCGATCATGAGCGGCAAGCCCCTGGCTTGCCGCTCATAACATAATTTAATGAACCTAATTTGACTGCCCACTGTCCAACCCCCGAACTCTGAACTAAGCTCAGAATAAGCAGGCCGGAAACCTCCGGATAACGTATACCTGCTTAACACCATCCCATTCATTCCATTACCAGAGACACCGCCGGGACAGGCGGCGAAACAGCAACGAGGACATTACGTGAATTTATAACAGGCAAGAATAAGCGAGGGGCCATCTATGAGCATTCTGCAGCACTTCAAAGACCGGTATGAACAGACTCAGGAGGAGGAATACTCCCTTGAGGAATACCTGGAGATCTGCAAAAAGGACCCAACGGCATACGCCACCGCCGCGGAGCGGATGTTGATTGCCATCGGCGAACCAGAACTGATCGATACCTCCCGTGACCCCCGCCTGTCACGCATCTTTTCCAACAAGGTTATCAAGCGCTACCCGGAATTCGACGAGTTTTACGGCATGGAAGATGCCGTAGAAAACATCGTTTCGTTCTTCCGCCACGCGGCCCAGGGCCTGGAGGAGAAGAAACAGATTCTCTACCTGCTCGGCCCTGTCGGCGGTGGTAAATCCTCCCTGGCTGAAAAACTCAAAGCCCTGATGCAGAAGGTGCCCTTCTACGCCATCAAGGGCTCTCCGGTGAACGAAAGCCCGCTAGGCCTGTTCGACCCGGCCGAGGACGGCCCGATTCTGGAAGAGGAATACGGCATTCCCGGCCGCTACCTGAAAAACATCATGTCACCCTGGGCGGTCAAGCGCCTGCATGAGTTTGGCGGCGACATCAGCCAGTTCCGGGTGGTGAAACGTTACCCCTCGGTGCTGGACCAGATCGGTGTATCCAAGACCGAGCCGGGCGACGACAACAACCAGGACATCTCGGCCCTGGTGGGCAAGGTCAACATCCGCATGCTGGAAGACTATTCCCAGGACGACCCGGACGCCTACAGCTTCAGCGGCGGCCTGTGCAAAGCCAACCAGGGCCTGATGGAATTTGTGGAGATGTTCAAGGCCCCCATCAAGGTGCTGCATCCGCTGCTGACGGCCACTCAGGAAGGCAACTACAACACCACTGAAGGCATGGGTTCAGTGCCCTTTGATGGAGTAATCCTCGCCCACTCCAACGAATCCGAGTGGCAGACCTTCCGCAACAACAAACACAACGAAGCCTTCCTGGACCGGGTGTACATCGTCAAGGTGCCTTACTGTGTGCGCGTGACCGAAGAGATCGAGATCTACCGCAAACTGTTGAAAAACAGCTCTCTGGCGGGCTCCCCCTGTGCGCCGGACACCCTGGATATGCTGGCCCAGTTCTCGGTGTTGTCCCGGATCAAGGAGCCGGAAAACTCCAGCATCTTCTCCAAAATGAAGGTATACGACGGCCAGAGCATCAAGGACACAGACCCCAAGGCCAAGTCCATCCAGGAGTACCGGGATGCTGCCGGGGTGATGGAAGGCATGGACGGTCTGTCTACCCGCTTTGCCTTCAAGATCCTGTCAAAAGTATTCAATTTCGACACCACCGAGATTGCCGCCAACCCAGTTCACCTGCTCTATGTGCTGGAAAAGCAGATCGAACAGGAACAGTTCCAGCCGGAGTTGCAGGAAAAATACCTGCGCTTCATCAAGGAATACCTGGCGCCCCACTACGTCCAGTTTATCGGCAAGGAAATCCAGACGGCGTATCTGGAAAGCTACAGCGAGTACGGCCAGAACCTGTTCGACCGCTATGTCACCTATGCCGACTTCTGGATTCAGGATCAGGAGTTCCGGGATCCGGAAACCGGCGAGATTCTGGACCGCTCCTCCATCAACGACGAGCTGGAGAAAATCGAGAAACCGGCGGGCATTTCCAACCCCAAGGACTTCCGCAACGAAGTGGTCAACTTTGTGCTGCGGGCCCGGGCCAACAACGGTGGCAAGAACCCGTCCTGGCTCAGCTATGAGAAGCTGCGCAGCGTGATTGAGAAGAAGATGTTCTCGAACACCGAAGACCTGTTGCCGGTGATTTCCTTCAATCCGAAGGCCAGCCAGGAAGACCAGAAAAAGCACAAACAGTTTGTGGAACGCATGGTTGACCGTGGATACACCGAGAAACAGGTTCGCTTGCTTGCCGAGTGGTACCTGCGTGTTCGGAAATCCCATTAACGGCCAGCGGGAGCAGTACCATGGGTATGACCCACATTGTTGACCGGCGCCTGAACGGCAAGAACAAGAGCGCAGTGAACCGGGAACGGTTCCTGCGCCGTTACCGCCACCACATCAAGAAGGCGGTGTCGGATGCCGTGCAGAAGCGCTCCATCACCGATATCGAACGGGGCGAGAAAGTAAGCATTCCCGCCCGGGATATTGACGAGCCCATATTCCACCACGGCCACGGTGGCCGGCGAGAGGCGGTGCACCCCGGCAATCAGGAATGGGTGGCCGGGGACACCATCCCCAAACCCGAGAGCGGCGGCGGCCAGGGCCAGGGGCAAGGCCAGGCCAGCCCGGACGGAGAAGGCATGGATGAGTTCGCCTTCCAGATTACCCAGGAAGAATTCCTCGATTTCCTGTTCGACGATCTGGAGCTGCCCAATCTGGCCCGGAAAAAACTCAAGGACACCGAAGCCTTCAGTTATGTACGCTCGGGCTTCACCACCCAGGGAGTGCCCGCCAAGCTGGATGTGGTGCGTTCCCTTCGGGGCGCCCACGCGCGGCGTCTGGGCCTGGGCGGCGCACGCAAGAAAAAGATCCGGGACCTGGAAAAACAGCTCGAGGCGCTGAAAAGCGCGCCGAATGATCTCGATCCGGCCTTCAGCCATGAAGACCAGATCAAGGTGCTGGAAGAGGAAATTGCGCGGCTGAAAGCCAACGTCAAACGCATTCCCTTCATTGACGAGATCGACCTGCGCTACAGGCAACACCTGAAGCAGCCCAAACCCGCCACCAGTGCGGTCATGTTCTGTCTGATGGATGTATCCGGTTCCATGACCCAGATGCACAAGGACATCGCCAAACGCTTCTTTATCCTGCTGTATCTGTTCCTGAAGAAGAACTACAAGAAAATCGAAGTGGTGTTTATCCGCCACCACACCAGCGCCAAGGAAGTGGACGAAGAAGAGTTCTTCTACAGCCGGGAAACCGGGGGCACCATTGTCTCCAGCGCCCTTAAACTGATGCACCGGATTGTCGAAGCCCGATACTCGCCAGCGGAATGGAACATTTATGCCGCCCAGGCGTCCGACGGCGACAACTGGAACGACGACTCACCCATCTGCGGCAAACTGCTGTCTGAGCGAATCCTGCCGCTGGTTCAGTACTACTCCTACATCGAAATCACGCCCCAGGATCACCAGATGCTCTGGTACGAATACGAGAAAATCATGGAGCAGTTTCCCCAGAGCTTCGCCATGCAGCAGATTGCCGATCCTGGCGACATTTACCCGGTCTTCCGACAGTTGTTCGAGAGGAAAGCGGCATGAGCAGCCTGATTGATCGCCCGAACGCACCGGAGAGCGAACAACCCAAGGCAGGTAAGCCCATTTCCACCAGTTCGGAATGGACCTTCGAACTGATCCAGAAATACGACGAGGAAATTGCCAAATGCGCCGCCGAGTTCGGACTGGACACTTACCCGAACCAGGTTGAAGTGATTACCGCCGAGCAGATGATGGATGCCTACAGCTCCGTCGGCATGCCGGTGGGCTATCATCACTGGTCCTTCGGCAAGCAGTTTCTGCAAACCTCCAAGGGCTATCAGCGGGGCCAGATGGGGCTGGCCTATGAGATTGTGATCAATTCCAATCCCTGTATCGCCTACCTGATGGAAGAGAACACCCTGCCCATGCAGGCCCTGGTGATTGCCCACGCCAGCTATGGCCACAACTCGTTCTTCAAGGGCAATTATCTGTTCCGCACCTGGACAGACGCCAGTGCCATCATCGATTACCTGGTGTTTGCCCGGCATTATGTGTCGGAGTGCGAGGAGCGACACGGCGTGGATGCCGTGGAAGAAATTCTCGACTCCTGCCACGCACTGATGAACTACGGCGTTGACCGCTACAAGCGCCCTGCCCCGATTTCAGCCGCCGAGGAGGCCCGCCGGCAGAAGGAGCGGGAAGAATACGAACAACGCCGCATCAACGATCTGTGGCGAACCATCCCCAAAGCAGAGGACGACGGGGACCCGATTCGCCGCAGGCCCCGATATCCGGAGGAGCCTCAGGAAAACCTGTTGTACTTCATCGAGAAAAACGCGCCTTTACTGGAAACCTGGCAGCGGGAACTGGTGCGCATCGTGCGCAAGCTGGCCCAGTATTTCTATCCACAACGCCAGACCCAGGTAATGAACGAAGGCTGGGCCACGTTCTGGCACTACACGCTGTTGCACCGGTTGTACGACAAGGGGCTGGTGAACGATGGCTTCATGCTGGAATTTCTGCAAAGCCACTCCGCCGTGGTATACCAGCCACCCTTCAACAGCCCATGGTATTCCGGCCTGAACCCCTACACCCTGGGTTTCTCCATCTTCACCGATCTTCGACGTATCTGTGAAAACCCTACCGATGAGGACCGGGAATGGTTCCCGGACATCGCCGGTACAGACTGGCTGGAAACCCTGCATTTCGCCATGCACAACTTCAAGGACGAGAGCTTTATCCAGCAGTTTCTCTCACCGAAGGTGATGCGTGACCTGAAGCTGTTCGCCATCGAAAGCGACGATCGGGAAGACCACTACACCGTCACCGCCATTCACGATGAGCCCGGTTATCGCGCGCTGCGGGAAAAGCTGGCCCGCCAATACAACCTCAGTTACCGGGAGCCGAACATTCAGGTATGGAGTGTGGATATTCGCGGTGATCGTTCGTTAACCCTGCGACACATCCCGGTAGACCGGGTGCCGCTGGGCAACGAAACGGATGAAGTGCTGCGGCACGTACACCGGCTCTGGGGCTTTGATGTGCACCTGGAAAGCGTGGATGAAGGTACGCTGGTGGAGGAGCATCACTGCCCGCCGCGGGCCTTGGACGATGAGTGAGATGGAAAGCGCACACTGGCCTGTAACCCTCCGAGGGGAGATCGGGCCAGGGTCAGCGTGCCGCCATACAGTTCAGCCAGCTCTTTGACGATCGCCAGGCCCAGACCGGAACCGGACCGGGTTTCATCCAGCCGGGTGCCCCGTGTCAGAGCCTGCTCGATATCGGCGTCAGACAGGCCAGGGCCGTCATCTTCCACCATCAGCGCCAGACCATCCGGCAAGCCTTCTACCCGAAACTTTACCTGACTTTTCGCCCAGTTGATGGCATTTTCCAGCAAATTGCCTGCAATTTCCTGAAGATCCTGCTGCTCAAACCGAACCGCGCCCGTATCGCCCAGGTCGCTTTCGAGGGTAACGCCACGGCGTTGCGCAAGAGTATTGAGTGCCGACAGCACCGGCTCCAGGGTTTCACCAAGATCCACACGCCCCAGGGCGGCCGGTCCGGCCGCTGAAGCCCTGGCCAGATGATGGCGCACGGCGTCATCAATGCGGCTCAGTTCGGTACGGAACGCGGTTTTCTGTGCCGGCGATAAACGATCACTCAGGGTTGTGAGCACAGACAGCGGCGTTTTCAGGGCATGGGCCAGATTGCCTGCAGCCGTCCGCCCCCGCTCAATGAGTATCTGGTCCCGTTCAAGCACCTGATTCATGGCCTCGGAGAGCCTGGCAAGCTCTTCCGGCAGGTCACTGGTCAGTGAGCGGGTCTGGCCAGACTCCATGGCCCGGAGATCCCGCTCCAGGCGCCGAAGTGGTGCCAGGCCCCAGCGGATCTGCAACCCGATCATCACCAGTAACAACGTACCGAGCGTGGTCAGCGAAACCACCAGCAACCGGTTGAAGCGTGCAACCTGGGCATCCAGCTCCCCCTGGTCAGCCGCCACAGACACCGACAACCAGCCCTCGAACGCCGGCAACTGAACATCCCGTTCCACTATCCGAAGAAGCTGGCCACGTGGCCCCGGGGCCTGGGCCCAGTCCGGCCCCCGGCCACTGATCTGTGGCAGTCGCTGGTCCCACAATGACCGGGAGGTGATCACCCGCCCGCTGTTGTCGTTGACCTGCCAGTACCAGCCGGAATACACCCGCTCGAAGCGCGGATCGCCCAGTTGCGGGCCAGGGGTCAATTCACCGGTCTCGGGGTCAGACTCAATGCCGGCAATGACCACATTCAGGAACGATAACAAGCGCTCATCAAAGGACTGGCTCAGGGTCTGGCGGAAGTTCCAGGCCAACACGGTACCGGCCAGCGGCAACACCACCAAAACCAATACCAGGGCAGACACCAGCATCCGCAGCGCCACCGGCCAGCGGCGCAGACGTGTCAGCATCAGGATGGTTCTCCGTGGCCGTTCATACGGTAGCCCTGGCCACGGATGGTCTCGATAGCCTGGGCGCCGAGTTTGCGCCGCAACCGGCTGACCTGGACATCGATAACATTGGAATCCGGCTCCTGGTCGCCGTCATAGACATGTTCGGACAACTCGGTGCGGGACACGATTCTGGGCGCGGCGTGAATCAGATGCGATAACAGCCTGAACTCCTGGGCCGTGAGTGAAACCGGCATACCAGAGCGGGTGACCTGCCCGGCGTGGGTATCCAGAGCAATGTCACCCACGGTAATCACCGGGTGGGCGTGGCCGTGGGACCGGCGCACCAGGGCCCGTAGGCGGAACAGGATTTCTGCCGTTTCAAAGGGCTTGGTGACATAGTCATCGGCACCGGCAGAGAACCCCGCAGCTTTATCGGACCAGCGCTCCCGGGCAGTCAGAATCAGCACCGGCAGATCAATACCCCGCTCCCGCCAACCGGCCAGCCACTGGGTGCCATTGCCATCCGGCAAGCCCAGGTCCAGTACCACCGCATCGTATCGTTCGGTGCTCACCAGAAAGTCGGCCGTGCGGCCTTCCCCGGCAACTTCCACCAGCAGCCCGGCATCCCGCAAGCTACCGGCCAGCCCTTGTGCCAGCGCAGCATCATCCTCCACCAGAAGAATCTTCATCAGCGTTTCATGCCCTGGATATTCCTGCCCACTATTTCCAGAACCTCTCCAGTCCGGGCATTGATCTCAAACTCCACCACCTGGCCTTCCGGGCCCAACAACTCGATCTCGTAGAGGATCTCACCATCATCTTTCTCGATATCCACATCGATCACGTCTCCGCGCCAGTCGCGGGCAAGGCTGTCCAGGATTTCGCTCAGGGGTTTGATACGGCCGGCCTCAACCTCGTGGTGCAGGCGCCGCCAGTCGTCATCATCATCGGCACAGGCCACCTGGGCAAACGGAAGCGCGCCCACCGCAAACAGAGTCAGCAACAACACCCGGAACACCCGGCGTGAAAACCGGTCTGCGGGTAGCAGCGATGAATGTAAACGAGGTCTGGTCATGGTGTTTATGGTGACAAAAGCCAGATGAACGAATCATGAATGAGCCTATCACGATGCTGAAAGCCCTGCCCCGTTAATCTGGGCTCAAGCTGGTAGCCAACCGGGCAGAACCGGCAGTTTTTCAAACACAGACAAGCTAGGAGAACACCATGAAAAAGACTCTGACCATCGCGCTGATCAGCGGCCTTGTCGCAGCCCCCGCAGCCTTCGCCAAAGGCAGCTTTGACGATGCGGACCGCATGCTTCAGGTGGGCAACAACTACGGTATCAGCCATTTCCAGAGCATCGAATTTGACGACGACCATGACAATGAAATCGAGCTCGAGGGCTGGATGGGCCAGGACTGGTTCGTGGAACTAGACCTGAACGGCAACGGCGAGATCGACCGGGAGCAACGCCGCAAAGCCAAAGGCGAGATCTACGGTGTGAGCGCGGACGATGTGCGCTCTTATCTGAAAGCCGCTCAGCAGCAGGGAATGGCCACGATCGAGGAACTAAAGGTCAATCGCAATGGCGATATTGAAGTGGAAGGCGATGATGAAAACGGTGCGGAACTGGAATTGGAGTTCCGGACCGGAAGCCTGGAGCCATTGAAGATCGAAAGGGACAAGTGAGCAGGAGGCCGCAACCCGGTCAGGCACAGTGCCTGACCGGGGGCAAGTTCAATCAGACGCTGACCGAGGGCAGCCCCGACAACGCCATAGCCAGCTCCTGCTCGCCGTACTCATGGTCGCTCAGTTCACCGGCAAAATACGAGGTATATGCGGAATCGCAGAATTGGGCTTGTGACTGCCCGCAGGACTTCCCCCCTCGTACTTGTAGAAGATCTTGGCCGGGGTGCCCAGGGCTTTTTCCAGCCGATGCGCCCGAAACATGGGCGCCGGCCGCCACATCCGATAAACATCGCGAACGGGCTCCGGAATCTCCACTTCCCGTTCGGTGGTCATTTCCTGTTCAATCAGCGACGCAGGAAACAATGGCTCCAGATCCGTTGGACCGACCGGCTGCTTTGTTCCCGGGTGGAGAACGGCAGGCAGGGGTTCGGGGAAATCCGCCTGCAGGTTGTACCAATACCTGGGCATCTGTTCTTCGTCGAGCAAGAACTTGGTTTGCATGGTGTCAAGACCCTGATGTTGTGCCAATGATTGGCTGAGCATAGCCATTCCAGACTGACATAAAAAGAGTGTACAGCGGCGCCCCGGTAAGAACTGCGCGTTTACATGGGCAACCAGTTTTCCAGCATGTCCACCAGCCAGGGCACGAGCAGCGCCGTAGCGAATGCCGAAAGCGCCATGGCCAGGCCTGAAAACGCGCCCATCTGGGAACTGACCTGGAATGCCCGGGCGGTACCAATACCATGGGCCGCCACGCCCATGGCAATCCCTTTTGCGGTGTCATCTTTGACGCGCAACCACTCAAACAGTTTGGTGCCCAGCACCGCACCGGTAATTCCGGTCAACACCACCAGCACCGCCGTGAGCGACGGCAAACCACCAATCTTCTCGGAAATACCCATGGCCACCGGTGCCGTTGCCGATTTAGGCGCCAGCGACATCTGGATTTCCAGGGAGCCTCCCAACAACCTTGCCAGGCCCACCGAACTGCCAGCAGCAATAACCACCCCACTGATCAACGATATCGCGACCGGCAACCAGAGTTGACGGAGCCGTCGAAACTGCTGATACAGAGGAACCGCCAGTGCCACCGTTGCCGGCCCCAGCAGAAAATGCACGAACTGACCGCCCTCAAAGTAATCGCTGTATGAGGTGCCCGTTGCCAACAACAGGAGAATCAGCATCGCCACCGAAGTAACGACGGGATTGGCCAGCGGGTTGGAATGTGTTTTCAGATAGAGCCGGTAGGCCAGCCCGTAGGCCACCAGAGTAATGGTCAGCCCTAGCAGTGGCGACGCCGACAGGTAGACCCAGATGTCGCGCAAACCCGGTTCATTCATGCTGCCCACCTTTTTCTGAAACGGAACGGACAAACCAGCGCGTCGTCAGTTGCATAATCAACGCCGTGGCAACCATGGTGATCACCGTGCTCAGAAACAGAGCCAGGGTGATCGGCAGCCACTCATCCGCTATACGCCCGAAATGCGTCATCATCCCCACGCCCGCAGGCACGAAGAGCAGTGACAGATGGCTCAGTAACGCGCTGGAGGCCTCGCTCAGGGAATCCGGGGCACTACCTCGGATCATCAAGGTAACGAACAGCATGACCATGCCAAGCACCGGCCCCGGGATCGGCAGCCCGAGAAGTCGTACCAGAATCTCGCCTGTCAGTTGATAAACCAGCAGTAACGTCACACCGTTCAGAAACTTCATCAATCAGGCTCCCCCAGCTGCATGTGCCACGTTGCTTTTGGGAATCACCTTCCGGCCATACATTGCCAGCAGGAAGCCAATGGGGAACATAAGCACACCGTAAACGGCAGCGGGAATCGACATGGTGCTGGACTCCAGCAACGTGAGGGTGACCATCAAACCAATGGTGCCGTTCTTCACACCGAGCTCCACTGCCACCGCCAGGGATTCCCGCTGGGTCAGTCCGGCCACCCTGCCCGCCAGCAAGCCCAGGGCGATACCAGCGACATTGAGAGCGATAGTGGAGGGGCCTGCCTGCTTCAGCAGATCCCACACCTGGTCCCGAACGCCATAGAGCAGCGCCACAATCAGCACCGCCAGCACGATGCCACCAAAGATGCTGACCAGGCTCTCAGCCTTGCGCGCAAGCTCCGGCTTGCGGGTTCGCACCAGCATGCCAATGGCCACCGGCAGCAGAACAATAACCACCAGCATGGCAATGGTCTTGCCCACCGGCAGCGAGATGTTCTCTTTCGTGCCCATGAAATGCTGCAGCGCCATGTTGGTAAACAGTGGCAGGGTAAGAATGGTGATCAGGCTTGCGGAGACCGTCAGCACGATGGAAAGCGCAATATTACCCCGGGCCAGAAGCACAAACAGGTTGGACGTGGTACCTCCAGGGCAGGCCGCGATGATCACCAGACCAACGGCAATGGCCGGCGCCACACCGAACAGATAAGCCAGCCCGAACGCCACCATCGGCATCAGGAGAATCTGGGCGAAGGTGCCCACAATCATGCCCTTCGGATACACCGCCACCTGGCGAAAATCCCTCAGGGTAAGCGTCATACCGATACCGATCATGATAATGAACAATGCGATCGGCAAACCTGCCGAGACCAGCGGGCTGGATTCCACAAAGCCTCCGAATATTCTTGTTGTTAGTTCCTATGGCCTTAGAAATTAGCACACGAACCTTCTGACCGGGAGCCCGGCTTCGCGACATTATGTAACCGTGAAACCCTGCAAAAAGATGGGAGCCCAATCCCGGTTTTGATCGTGTGAACCTACCGATATCAGTATACTTGTAAGAAACAACCAAAACACAAATGACTGGCGGAGAATGACAAGGAATGAAACGTCTCGGAACCCTGGACGCCTCCTGGCTGGCGGTTGAATCTGAAGACACCCCGATGCATGTGGGTACGCTTCAGATATTCTCACTGCCGGAAGGGGCACCAGAAACCTTCCTGCGTGACATGGTCACTCGAATGAAAGAAGCCGGCGATGTGGCACCACCCTGGGGATACAAACTGGCCTGGTCCGGTTTCCTCGGGCGCGTGATCGCCCCGGCCTGGAAAGTCGATAAGGATATCGATCTGGATTATCACGTCCGGCACTCAGCCCTGCCCCGCCCCGGCGGCGAGCGCGAACTGGGTATTCTGGTATCCCGGCTGCACTCTAACCCCCTGGATTTTTCCCGGCCGCTGTGGGAATGCCACGTTATTGAAGGCCTGGAAAACAACCGGTTCGCCCTTTACACCAAAATGCACCACTCGATGATTGACGGCATCAGTGGCGTGCGGCTGATGCAAAGGGTGCTCACCACCGATCCCGAACGCTGCAATATGCCGCCGCCCTGGACGGTACGCCCACACCAACGCCGTGGCGCAAAAACCGACAAAGAGGCCAGCGTGCCCGCTGCGGTTTCCCAGGCCATGGACGCCCTGAAACTCCAGGCAGACATGGCCCCCAGGCTATGGCAGGCAGGCAATCGCCTGGTGCATTCGGTTCGACACCCGGAAGACGGACTGACCGCGCCCTTCACAGGCCCGGTTTCGGTGCTCAATCACCGGGTTACCGCGCAGCGACGTTTCGCCACCCAGCATTATCAACTGGACCGACTGAAAAACCTGGCCCATGCTTCCGGCGGCTCCTTGAACGACATCGTGCTTTACCTGTGTGGCACCGCATTGCGGCGCTTTCTGGCGGAGCAGAACAATCTGCCCGACACCCCGCTAACGGCCGGTATACCGGTAAATATCCGACCGGCAGACGACGAGGGTACGGGCACCCAGATCAGTTTCATGATTGCCTCGCTGGCCACCGACGAAGCTGACCCGTTGAACCGCCTGCAACAGATCAAAACCTCGACCCGACGGGCCAAGGAGCACCTGCAGAAACTTCCCAAAAGTGCCCTGACCCAGTACACCATGCTGCTGATGTCACCCTACATTCTGCAGTTGATGTCGGGTCTCGGGGGGCGGATGCGACCAGTCTTCAACGTGACTATCTCCAACGTGCCCGGCCCGGAAGACACGCTGTATTATGAAGGTGCCCGGCTTGAGGCCATGTATCCGGTATCGCTGATTGCTCACGGCGGCGCACTGAACATCACCTGCCTGAGCTATGCCGGATCGCTGAATTTCGGTTTTACCGGCTGCAGGGATACGCTGCCGAGCATGCAGAAACTGGCGGTTTATACCGGTGAGGCTCTGGATGAGCTGGAATCGCTGATACTGCCGCCGAAGAAGAAGCGCGCCCGAACCCGCAAGTAACCCAGGACGGGGTCAGTCGCTTTGCCAGTGACCAGCCCCGACAAAGATCATCTGCAGGAATCGGGTCGTGCGTTTTCGCACCTGCCCGATCTGATAATCGTCGTCTTCGGAAATGCTGAGCAGATCGGTCAGACTGAAGGCGACGGTGCGCACCACCAGATCGCAGGTCAACTCCAGATCGGCATCGCTCAGGTGTTCCATCAGCCGGAGCCGGCGCAAGTCATTGGCCAGCTCACTGGCAAAAAACCGCATCTCGCTGCGAATCCCTTCCTGAACGGCCCGGCTCTCGCCTGCCAGCCCCTGAGCCATAAACAGAAAAAAACTGCGGTTGGCCTGGGCATGGGCCACAAAGATACCCACCGATTCCTCAATCAGCTTGTCGGCCTGCAACACGTTGGCCCGGGCCTCCCTCATCATCCGCCTGAGGACCAGCCCGAGCTCGTCCACCAGCTGCAACCCCAGGTCGTCCATGCTGCGAAAGTGACGGTAGAACGACGTTGGCACCACGCCGGCCTGCCGGGTCACTTCCCGAATACCCAGGCTGGCAAAGTGCCGCCCCTTGCCCACCAGAGTCAGCGCTGCGTTCATCAGCTTCTCTCGGGTTTCGCCGGACCTGCGTTTCGGTCTGTCTGTCATGGTCTTCCTATCACGATAGTTGCGGTAACAAGTGTACACATCTGACGGCAGAAAAGTCCGCAAAACTTGTCATTCTGAGCCAACGAAGCGCCCCCCTGATTGTTACGACAACCCTCACTGTGTACAGTCGTACACATAAGTGAACAAGTGTACACATCGTTACCAACGATCAGGTACAAACCGTGGAGAAAACCTATGTTGGCAAAAATGAACCAGACCCGCGCCATGCACTGGCTTGGCCGACAGTTACTGAATCGAAGCAACCCTGCCAGTTATTTTGATCCACTGGCGGAGGCCATCAATCCCATGTGGATACAAGCGTACACACCTGCACGGGTAGAGCGCATTCTGGTCGAGACTCACGACACCAAGACTTTTGTGCTCCGGCCTGCCAGCCGATGGAGTGGCTTTCATGCCGGCCAGCACGTGAACATCTGTGTTGATATTGACGGAGTTCGGCGCCAGCGTACCTTCAGCTTGTCCAGCTCTCCCTTGCTCTGGCAGAACGATGGCATGATCACACTGACCATCAAACGCCTGCCCGGAGGGCTGGTCACCCACTGGCTCCACGATCATCTGGAAGAAGGTTCTGTGCTGGGCCTGACCGAAGCCTTTGGCGACTTCCTGATGCCAGCCGTGTCAAAACCGGTGCTGTTGATTGCCGGAGGAAGCGGCATTACGCCGATTCTGAGCTTGCTGGAGACCATGGCGGCGGAACACTTCCGGGCGCCAGTCACACTGCTCTATTTCGTGCGCACCAGGGATGATGTCATCGCCGGTGAAAAACTGGAAGCACTTGCGGCTCGTTACTCAGCGCTCTCGGTCCAGATCATATGCACCCACGAAAGCGACGAACCGCGCTACCTGAACGACGCCGACCTGGATTCCGTGCCCGGCCTGAAGGCCCGGGAGGTTTATCTGTGTGGACCGGGCGGGCTGATGGATCTCGCCAATGAACTGCTTTACCAGCGTGGTCTGGACGAAGAACAGATTCACTGTACGTTTTTCGCCCCTCCGGTTTCCTCCCCTCTCGGTGATGAAACACTCGGCGGCCAGGTGAGTTTTGCCCGCGCGGACCTCAATGTGGATTCCTCCGGCGATGCCACACTGCTGGAGATCGCAGAAGCCGCGGGCCTCAAACCTCAATACGGCTGCCGCATGGGCATCTGCCACCAATGCAGTTGCCGAAAAACCAGCGGCACCGTGATTAACCGGCTGACGGGTAAAGCCTCCGGTCCCGGAGAGGAAAGCGTTCAACTCTGCATTTCCGTACCCCGTGGCCCGGTGACTCTGGAAGCCTGACACACAGAATTCGAGCGTGGCCTCATACAGCCGCAAGGAGACCTTATGATCAAACTTGACGAACAACAGCTCAACGAACTTCAGAAAGATCTGGATGCCGTACGCGATGAGGTCTTGGCCGATCTTGGCGAGCGGGATGCCCGCTACATTCGCAAGATCGTTCGCCTGCACCGCGCCCTTGAAGTCGGCGGCCGGGTGATGATGCCCTTCGGCTTTATTCCGCCGGTGTTTGTGGCGGCAACAGCCACCCTCGGCGTGGCAAAGATTCTGGAAAATATGGAAATTGGCCACAATGTGATGCACGGCCAGTACGACTGGATGAATGATCCCACCCTCAACTCGCAGACCTACGAGTGGGATACGGTATGCACCAGTGAGTCCTGGCGCCGGACTCACAATTACGAGCACCACACCTACACCAACATCATCGGCAAAGACCGGGACTACGGCTATGCGGTGCTACGCCTGAGCGATGACGAGCCCTGGAAGCCCTGGCACACGTTGCAGTTCATCAACTACATCTTGCTGAGCGTGTTCTTTCAGTGGGGCGTGGGTTTACATGAACTGGAAACCGAGAAGCTACGTCGCCGGGAGGTCTCCTGGCGCGAGAAACTGCCGTTCCTGAAAGACTTTTTTCGTAAAGGCGGCCGCCAGGCATTCAAGGATTATGTCTTCTTTCCATTGCTGACTCTGCCAGTGGCCCCTATCGTGCTGGCCGGCAACGTCGGGGCTAACCTGATCCGGAACCTCTGGGCCTCAACGGTGATTTTCTGCGGTCACTTCACTCAGGATGCAGAAACCTTTACAGAACGGGAATGCGAAGGTGAGAGCAAGGGCCATTGGTATCTGCGCCAGCTTACCGGCTCTTCCAACTTCACAGGTGGCCGCTGGCTGCACATTCTGAGTGGACACCTGAGCTACCAGATCGAGCATCACGTGTTTCCGGATCTCCCAGCGCACCGCTATCCTGAGATTTCCGAGCGGGTGCAGGAAATCTGTCGCAAACACGGCATTCACTACAACACCGGCTCATTTATGAGCCAGTATAAAACTGTGCTGCAGAGAGTCCTGCGATATTCACTGCCGGAACGGAGATCCGCGAACCCCGTAAACGTATAATTCTGGATACTCGTTTGAAGCCTGGGAGGTCTGACGCACTGCACAAAGAGCAGTGCGTCAGTTCAGCAATCAAGCAATCTGGAGCAGTCGCAACAGCTGTGGTCGGTGGTGGTCCTGAATCACGTCGGCGAGCGTGTATCGATCAAGCACCTCAAGGAAGGCTTTCAGGGCTTCACCAAACATGGTTTTAAGTCCGCATACCGGAGTGATCTTGCAGGCATTTTTGGAGGAAAAACATTCCACGATACTGAAGTCCTGCTCGGTTTCACGCACCAGGATTCCGATATTGATATCCTGCGGCGCCATATGCAGCCTCATCCCGCCCTTCTTGCCACGGATAGTCTCGATGTAGCCTTTCTTGTTGAGTTGGTGGACCACCTTCATCAGATGATTCTTGGATATGTCGTAGCTGTCGGCAATTTCCTGAATGGTCGCCAGACGATCACCCTCTGCAGCCAGATAGATCAGCACTCTGAGTGAATAATCGGTGTAACGGGTGATGTGCATTCATAACTCCAAAATGACAAAAATCATCAATAGGATGGCCGGCTCAACATGTACCCGGCTACCCCCAACAAAAACAGCCCCGAGATAGCCAGTACCACAACCGGCGACCCGAGCCAGACCAGCATGCTCCAACTCAACCCCATCATGGCAAACGCCATCAACTTGGCCTTGCGCGGAATGGCTCGCCGGGCGCGCCATTCTTCAATCGCCGGGCCGAAAGTCGGGTGGTCTTCCAGCCACCGGGCAAAGGCCGGGGAGCTCTTGCTGGCGAAAAAGGCCGCGAGAATAACAAAAGGGGTTGTTGGCAAAAGCGGCAAAACCACACCCGCTGCCGCCAACCCCACACTCATATACGCAAGAATCCGGAAACCGGTTTTACCTGGCTGTGCGCCCATGGCGTGGGCCTCTTGACCGTTCATAACTGCATCTATTCTACCGTGATTCAGTGCACAGGTCTTCCCAGTTTGCTGAGGAACGCAAGCCTGGCGACGTAAGCAATCTTAACCCCTACCGCAAAGAACAGGGTGCCCATATGGGCCGCAATCTGCGCAGGCAAGGCCAGGGCTCCCGCCAATGGGTAGGCCAGTACCACCGTGACCAACAACCCCATAAACGACACCAACACCCCGGCATTGGATAGGACCAGCCATTTCTCAAAATGTTCCATAGCAACCCCAATAACATAGATACTTTATACATTTTTATACTAGAGGCCGAGCGATCGAAAATCAACCAGCAACCACCGACACTTTAAAAACTTTGCCATCAAAGATTCCGGGAGACTACGCACCCAAGATTTTTTAATTGACATACCAGATGAATCAATAAAGAATCGCCCATAAAGATTCATCTTAAATAAATCTTTAAGAGAGGAGATGAGACCATGAATCTGACAGAACAGCCAATCGGCCAGCTGGCGCGGGACATTCCCGGCGCCTCTGCGGTACTGCATCGCCACAAGCTGGACTTCTGCTGCGGAGGCAACACCTCTCTGGCAGACGCCGCTATTGCCAAGGGGCTGGACCCCGACACTCTTGCCAGCCAACTGGATTCACTGAGAATCAGGATGGAAAAGAACATACCCGCTGAGAAAATCGGTAACGAGGATCTGATTGAACATATCCTCACTCGCTATCACGATGTTCACCGCGATCAACTGCCTGAGTTGATTCGTCTGGCGCAGAGAGTTGAGCGGGTTCACAGCCAGCATCCACGTTGCCCCAGCGGCCTGAGTGCCCACCTGGAGAGCATGCAGGCCGAACTTGAAGCACACATGCAAAAGGAAGAACAAATCCTGTTTCCGATGATAGCGCGCGGAATCACCGGCATGGCCGTAGGGCCGGTATCGGTCATGCGCAGCGAGCATGACGATCACGGTAATGCGCTCGCCAGAATTCACAACCTCACCTTCAAACTGACCCTGCCCGAGGGCGCCTGCAATACATGGCGAGCCCTGTACTCCGGCCTGACCGAGCTGGAGAACGACCTGAAGCAACACATTCACCTGGAGAACAACGTGTTGTTCCATCGCGTGGACGGCCAGCTGGGAGGTGCCCGCCATGGCTGAGTACCGGAAACTCTGGTGGATTCTGATTGGTATCCTGGCAGTCACGTTTACCCTGCTCGGCTACTTTGGCCGGGAGGTCTACCGTGAAGCCCCGCCCATCCCCGATCAGGTGGTCTCCACCAGCGGAAAACCCCTGATGACCGAGGACAGCATCCTAGACGGTCAGACGGCCTGGCAATCCATGGGCGGCATGCAGGTTGGCTCTATCTGGGGGCATGGCGCCTACCAGGCTCCGGACTGGACTGCTGACTGGCTTCACCGGGAACTGAAGGCCTGGCTGCAAATCGCAGCGCAGGAGGAATTCGGCGCCGACTGGCACAGCCTCAGTGGCCAACAACAGAATGCACTTCAGTATGATCTGAAAACCGAATACCGCACTAACAGCTATGACGATGCGACCGGCACCCTTCGGATTTCGGAACGCAGAGCCCGCGCCATTGCCGAGACCGCGGACTATTACAGCCGGCTGTTCAGCGATGCACCAGAGCTACAGGCGACCCGCTCAAATTACGCCATGAAAGAGAACACCCTGCCCAGTGCTGAGCGCCGGCAGCGGATGACCGAGTTTTTCTTCTGGACCGCCTGGGCTGCAGCCACCGAACGCCCGGGAAGCGATGTCACCTATACCAACAACTGGCCGCACGAACCCCTGATTGATAACAAGCCCAGTGGTGAAAACATCGTCTGGTCGGTGATCAGTGTCATTCTGCTCATTGCCGGTGTCGGTGGCTTGATCTGGGCGTGGGCTTTCCTGCGCAAGCATGAAGAGGAGGAGCCGGCGGCACCATTGAAGGACCCAATCAGCGCTGTCGCACTCACCCCCTCACAAAAGGCTTTGGGAAAATACCTGTTACTGGTGGTCGGTTTGTTCACTTTCCAGGTCATGCTTGGCGGCTTCACTGCGCACTATACGGTGGAAGGCCAGGGTTTCTACGGTATCAATACATCAGAATGGCTGCCGTATTCTCTGGTCAGAACCTGGCATATCCAGGCCGCTCTGTTCTGGATTGCCACCGGCTTCCTGGCTGCCGGGTTGTTCCTGGCCCCTATCATCAACGGTGGCAAAGATCCAAAGTTCCAGAAACTGGGGGTCGATGTGCTGTTCTGGGCCCTTGTGGTGGTAGTTGCCGGTTCGTTCATCGGTAATTTCCTGGCGATTGCCCAGATTATGCCGCCAAACCTGAGTTTCTGGCTGGGCCACCAGGGCTATGAATTCGTTGACCTGGGCCGCCTGTGGCAGATCGGCAAATTCCTGGGCATTGTGTTCTGGCTGGTGTTAATGCTGAGGGGCATTGTTCCGGCGCTTCGCCAACCGGGCGACAAGAACCTGCTGGCCCTGCTGACCGCGTCGGTGGTGGCCATTGGCCTGTTCTACGGCGCAGGCTTCTTCTATGGTGAGCGAACCCACATTTCCATCATGGAATACTGGCGCTGGTGGATTGTGCACCTGTGGGTAGAGGGCTTCTTTGAGGTCTTTGCCACTGCCGCGCTGGCCTTTATCTTCTGCAGCATGGGGCTGGTGTCTCGCACCGTGGCCACCTCCGCCAGTCTGGCCTCGGCGAGCCTGTTCATGCTCGGCGGTGTTCCCGGTACCTTCCATCACCTTTACTTCTCCGGAACCACCACGCCGGTTATGGCGGTGGGCGCCACCTTCAGTGCCCTGGAAGTGGTGCCGCTGGTTGTGCTCGGTTACGAGGCCTGGGAAAACTGGCGGCTTAAAACCCGCGCTCCGTGGATGGAGAACATCCGCTGGCCGCTCATGTTCTTTGTCGCCGTTGCCTTCTGGAACATGCTGGGTGCCGGGGTGCTTGGTTTCATGATCAACCCGCCGATTGCGCTTTACTATATTCAGGGGCTGAATCCGACACCCACTCACGCTCATGCCGCACTGTTTGGTGTTTATGGCTTCCTGGCTCTGGGATTCTCGCTGCTGATACTGCGCTACATCCGTCCGCGCATCGTATTTGACGAGCGGTTGATGAAGATCGGTTTCTGGTGGCTGAACATCGGCCTGGTCCTCATGCTGTTCACCAGCCTGCTGCCGGTCGGAATTATCCAGTTCCTCGCCAGCGCCAGTGAAGGACTCTGGTACGCCCGAAGTGAAGCCTTCCTGCAAAGCGACATACTGCAGACCCTACGATGGATTCGCACCATTGGCGATGTGGTGTTTATTGTGGGAGCACTTGCGGTCACCTGGCAGGTGGTCAAAGGGATATTCTTCCCGGACCTGGTACCGCTGGAGAGCGCTTCAGAAACCGCCGTTACTGAACGCGCGTAGTCGGTTTCCAGCTGTGACAACGGGGCCCTGTGTGGCCCCGTTTTTCGTTCGGCAGGGGGATTACCCCCCGAGAGGTATCGGATTGAGTTGGGTTATCTGTGATACTTTGGCTATCCTTTAACCATATGATTCAAGACAGGGTAACCTGCCTATGCCGCATGCCAAGCTGACCGATCGATTTGGCCGCACCGTCAATTACGTACGCCTGTCGGTAACTGACCGCTGCGATTTCCGCTGCGTGTATTGCATGGCGGAAGACATGACCTTTCTGCCACGCCAACAGGTATTGACCCTTGAAGAGATCGCCCGGCTGGCACGAAACTTTGTTGCTCTGGGCACAGAGAAGATCCGGCTGACCGGCGGAGAGCCGCTGGTGCGACGAGACATCCTGGAACTGGTGCGCGAAGTCGGCACTTATGGCCTCCGTGACTTCGCCATGACCACCAACGGCAGTCAGTTGCCCACCATGGCGGAACCATTGCGCAAAGCCGGTTTGCACCGTCTCAATATCAGTCTGGATTCCCTGGACGCTGATAAATTCCGCGCCATTACCCGCACCGGTAATCTCAGCCAGGTTCTGGATGGTATTGATGCCGCCCGGGACGCAGGCTTCCGTGGTATCAAGTTGAATACGGTGGTAATGAAAGGCCGCAACGACGAGGAGATTCCGGAGCTGATTGAGTTTGCCCGTCAAAAGCAGGTGGACATCAGCTTTATCGAGGAGATGCCGCTGGGGGAGATTTCAGAGCACGATCGTGGTTTGGCTCTGTGCACCAGTGAGGAGGTGCGGGACATTATCCGCAGGCGCCATGAGCTGATTCCGGCAACGGAAGATTCCGGTGGCCCCGCGCGTTATTTCCGGATGCCGGACAGCGAGGTTCGTGTCGGGTTCATTTCGCCGCATTCCCACAATTTCTGTTCGACCTGCAATCGGGTTCGGGTGACGGTGGAGGGGCGGCTGCTGCTGTGCCTGGGCAATGAGCATTCAGTGGATCTTCGCCGGGTGTTGCGGGGGCATCCGGTGACGGATGACAAGCTGCAGGAGGCGATCATCAAGGCCATGGATCTGAAGCCGGAGCGGCATCATTTTTCCAGCAATGGGGATGTGCAGATTCTTCGATTTATGAATATGACTGGCGGCTGACCTGGCCTGCCAGCTTCGGAGTTGGAGCGGGTGAGGGTAGGTTTTCCAAAAAACGCTCCTTACGGCACTTCCCTGTGTCGCTTCTGCTCCGCCATCCCTGGCTCCGCAAATTTTTGGAAAACCTACCCTCACCCACTCTCTCAATCTTTGGAGATATAGTCTCTGAAGACCTGTAATTCGAGCATAAGACCTTGCAACCTTGGTTTTAGGGTAGCCACTTCAATGGCCCGCGCCATGGCTACTGTGATCATCAGCCATACCAGCTTCATCTGCATCGTGCATACCAGCCATATCATCCATCCCGCTCATATCGTGCATCGTCATACCATTATTCAGATCCTCCAGCGTGACGTCGGCAAACGCCCGTACGTTGCCGCCGTGCTCGGCCGCAAAGTCTGTGGCGTCGGTTTTGTTGGCGAACGAGGCCAGGGTTGGGCCCATGGCACCGTTGAGGTTTGAGCCGACCACGTAGAAGGCCTCGCGGGCGTCGATCAGGTGGGTGTCATCCGGGCTGTCCCAGTGGCTTTCGGCCATGTTGTGGACGTAGAGGGTGTGATCCCGGTTTTCGTTTTCAGGCTGCAGGAACCAGGCGAACATGTCTTTGGTGGAGCAGAATTTCCGGATGTTCTGCTCTCGCTCGGTGAAGGCCTGGCCTTTTGGGCCCGGGAAGTTGGTGATGACCATGCCGCAGACGTGGCACTCGTCGCCGGATTCAAACTGTACCGGGTCGGGTTTTTCAACGATTTCGGGTTCATCTCCGGAGCAGCCCGCCAGAAGGGTGGCGGCGAAGGCGGCGATGAGCCATTTGGTTGCTGGGTTTGCCATGTTTGTGTGTCTCCGGTCGGGATCAGATTCGTCGGTTTTTGAACAGTAACAGTGCGCCGGTCAGGGGTATGGCACACCAGAGGATCAGGCCTAGCCAGAGGCCCGCAGCGCCGATAGGCAGGTCTGCACCCAGGCTGAGTACGCCACTGAGTTGACCGCTGTCGCCGAAGGCGACGATGTTGAGCAGGCGGTAGATGTCAGTGGGGTTGAGCATCAGCAGCCAGGGCAGCAGTTCGGGATTCAGTTTGCCTTCGCTGGCCACCAGGGTGCCCAGCAGCATCAGGTCGAAGATCAGTACGAAGAAGAACCAGATCGCCAGGGCCAGTCCGGCAGCGACCGGTTTCTCGCTCACCCGTATACTCACCAGGTAGGCCAGTGCGATAAAGCCCCAGCCCAGCAACACGGTGGAACCCACAAAGCGCCCCATGGCCACCGCCAGGGCGGCAATGGCGACATCTTCCACCAACACGGCAATGGCAATACCAGCCACACCGAAGCCGATGATGGTAGCCAGCGCCAGGGTCAGGCCGTGGCCGAGGAATTTGCCCAACAGTAACTGGCTTTTACTGAGGGGGTAGGTCATCAGCAGTAACAGGGTGCCGCCCTCCTCTTCCCCCACAATGGCGTCGTAGGCCAACAACAGTGCAATCAGCGGGATCAGGAAGATCCCCAGGCTGGCCAGGCTGGCAATGGTCGCAGGTGTGGAGGCGTAGCCCACCTGCCCGGAGGCGGCGGCACCGAACCAGGCGATGCCCAGTGCCAGGGTGGCGAACACCAGGGAAATGGCAACCAGCCAGCGGTTGCGGAAGCTGTCGCTGAGCTCCTTGCGGGCGATGGTCCAGATGGCGTTCATTGGCTTCCTCCCCGGTGGGCCAGGCCACCCGAGCCAATAAAGTGTACGTAGATGTCTTCCAGGCTGGGCTGATGGATGCCCAGGTCTGCCACTTCGCCGGAGGCCATCAAGGTCTTGATCAGTTCCATTTTTTCCTGAGGTCTCACGTCTACCTGCAATCGCCCGTTTTCACTTTTCATCATCAATCCGGCACGCTGCTCGGCCTGGTCAATGGCTTTTTCCAACGCCGACAGGCTCGTGGCAGGCTGCAGGGTCAGGGTCACCGGCATGTTTGCCTGCCGCCGCAGCGACGGCAGGTCGCCGGCTGCTTTCAGGGCGCCTTCGGTCAGAATCGCAGCGCGATCGATGTAAGGTTCGACCCCCGGCAGTACATGCGAACAGAGCACGATTCCGGCCCCCTCATCCCGAAGCTGGCGCAGCAGGCGGTACAGATCCGCCGTTGCAACCGGGTCCAGGCCGACGGTGGGTTCGTCCAGCATCAGCAATTTGGGCTTGCCGAGCAGAGCCTGGGCCAGGCCAAGGCGCTGGCGCATGCCTTTGGAATAGGTTTTGGTGCGGGCGTCCATGGCGTCTCCCAGGCCCACTTGCTCCAACAGTTCAGGCACCTGCTTCAGCGGTGCGCCTTTGAGGCGGGCAAAGTGGCTGAGAATCTCCCGGCCGGTCAGCTGCGGGTAGAACATCACGTTCTCCGGCAGGTAGCCGATGTGCTGGGTTACCTGGGGATCGCCAGCCGAGCCTTCCAGCACGGAAACCTTGCCCTCGGTGGGCTGCATCAGGCCCAGGATAAGCTTGATCGAGGTGGTTTTACCCGCGCCGTTGTGGCCGAACAGGCCCAGAATTTCCCCCGGCTCCAGCCGAAGATCTACCCCGTGCAGCACCGTGGCCTTGTCGTAACGGTGACTGACGTTCTCCAGTCGAAAACAGTTCATCGGATCTCCGATTGCAGGTGGTCGGGAATTCGCATCAAGGGGTGGGGGTCGCTCACTCCGGCAGACTTCACTACCGGGAAAGCATCCTGCACCCAACGCAGGGTATCCACCGCCGGGCTGAACATCAGTACTTTGGCCTCCGGATACTTCCACAGCAGCCGATCCACGTTGTCGTTCGGTTCATAAGGCACATCGCCGAGGCCGTCCTGATTTCGATCCCAGCCCAGGTAGTCACTCCAGTAGTTGCCTTTGCCATCCTCGGCCCAGAACTGGGTGCGAGTGGCCACGTACTTCACCTGGCGCTGGTTTTCCACAAAGGCGTTGTTGAACACCTGGTTTTCCTCGGAACCCGCAGTGAGATGAATACCGATATTGCTGTGGCCGAAATAATTGCCTTCGAAGGTGTTGTACAGCGAGTTGTAGATAAACACCGCTTTACCCTCGGCACCGGAAATGACCACTCCGGCACTCTGACCCTGGGACACTCCGGTGACCACGTTATTGCGCAACTCGGAGTTGGTGATGAAATTCATCAGAATGCCGTAGTTCTCGTCATTCTCAGAGCGGTTATTGAACACCTTCAGGTACTTGCTCTGCATTAACGCATACCCGGTACGCGTACCCCGCGTGACGTTGTTTTCCAACAGGTTATGCATCGAATACATGTAATGAATGCCGTACCGGAGGTCACTCATCACATTGCCGCGAATGGTATTTCGGTTCGCGGTCTCGATATAAATGGCATCCCGGGTCTCACTGATATCGTTACCTTCAATCAGCGCACCCGTGGTGTTGAACAGGTGAATGCCATTGCCACGATCCTGGGACCGCAAGCTGGTATCACCGCGAATGTGATTCTCCCGCACGGTCACATCCGGTGTTGCATCCAGCCACACGCCGAATGCCGGGCCCTGAAGACGGTTGTTTTCCACCACCGCCCCCTTCGCCTCACGGGCCACGAAGATTCCCGCATCCAGTTCGTTCAGGTCTTTGCCCCAATTGCGAACCTGGCAACCGGAAAACGTTATCCGCTCTGCCAGAATCTCAACCGCATTGCCCTGCCCGGCACCGTCAATCACCGTTTCCGGAGCGCAGGACACAGACACCCCAGGCACCCTGATAGCCAGAGGAGACAAGGTTTCCGGAGGAAGTTCAAACGACGAACCCGGGGCCAGGTTATCCAGCTCTTGCTGCAGGTCCGCGTTGGCGGAGAGCGCAAACAGAGCGACTGACAGGGCCACTCCATAACGCAATAGTTGATACATCAATAGATCTCGAGATAGTGATAAGCAACTAGTGTCCCGTCTGGCTAATTCCTTAATCTACTGCTTGCCTCTGAGGACTCTGACCAAGGCGCCAGTCTGCAGATGTGGTGGTTCCACATCAAGGACTGGCAACACAGGGCTCAGAGTCCTCAGAGACAAGCCCTCCGGGAGCTTCTGAAAAACCGAAGAACGTCGTTCTGCTGGCTCGATTTGGAACCACCAAACCTTCACCAGCACGCCTAGCTCTTCGGTTTTTCAGAAGCTCAGTAGGTTAAGGAATTAGCCAGACGGGACACTAGGGCCCCGAAAACGGGACCCCAAGTCAGGCAACTCTCTATCAGGCCTTTTCGACGAGCATCCGCCCGCCCATCTCCATGTGGAGGGCATGACAGAACCAGTTGCAGTAGTACCAGTAAACCCCTGGCTTACCCGCTGTAAACGTCACTGAAGACGTCTGTTGCGGACTGATCTCCATGCTCACGCCATGGTTCACCATACAGAAGCCGTGGGTCACATCCTCAACCATATCCAGGTTGGTGACATAAACCGTGACTTCATCGCCTTCCTTCACCTTGAACTCGGTCATGCCGTACTGCGGCGCAACGGAGGTCATGTAAACACGCACCTTCTTGCCGTCACGGATGATTTTGTTGTCGGATTCCAGGGTGACTCCGTCTTCGGCCGCCTGGGCCCGGGCACTGGCAAAGTATGGGTCGTCACGATCATAGATCTTTTTGGTCTTGATCTGATCACGGCGCACCAGGATACAGTCGTGCGGCTCAGCGAAGGTCGGGCCGTCGTGAACCAGTTTCATTTCCTCACCGGAAATATCGATCAGCTGGTCATTCTCCGGGTGCAAAGGGCCAACCGGCAGGAAGCGGTCCTTCGAGAACTTGGAAAGAACCACCAGCCATTTGCCGTCGGCATCGCGGGACTCAGTCAGAGACGCATGGTTGTGGCCCGGCTGGTAATGCACATCCAACTTCTGGCGGATGTAGTTCACCTTCTCGCCATTATAGTGTTTGATGGCATCGGCAATGTTCCATTTACAGACCTGGCTGTCGATAAACAGCGTGGTGTAAGCGTTGCCACGGCCATCGAAGGTAGTATGCAGGGGCCCAAGACCCAGCTCCGGCTCGGCCACGATGGTATCGCGCAGTTCGATCTTGTCGTCGAACAGATCGTCCAGCTTGTCGATGGCAATCACGGATGCGGTTGGCGACAGCTTGCCGTTGGCAATGAAGTATTTGCCATCCGGAGACGTGTTCAGGCCGTGCGGGTTCTTCGGCACCGGAATATAGCGGGTGAACTCGGATTTGCCACGGCCATCTACGACCGGCACCTTGGAGTCACCAATAGTCTTGAAATTGCCAGCCTTCACCGCCGCTGCGATACGCTCTACGTTAAATACCACCACCCAATCGCGGTCGTTACGCATGGTGCCCGCAAGGTCTACTGCGCGCTCTGAGTTGTAGCAGGTAGAAGCAGCATACTTGCCGGTGTAGTCGGCATCGGTGTTATCCAGATTGCCATCAACAATCACCTGCCAGGCTACTTCCATGGTTTCCGCGTCGATGGCGTTAAACATGGTATAGCTCTGATCCAGGCTGAACTCACTGCCATCGTTGGGCTGAGGAATTACGAACTCGGCGTTACAGAACACGTAATTGGTCTTTGGCACTTTCTGCAAACGCAGACCGTGGATAGCCTGAACGTTAGGAATGTGGGTGATCTTGTCCGTCTTCATGATGTCCAGACGGATACGGGCAACCCGGGTGTTGGCCTTGTCGTTGATGAACAGGTACTTGCCATCGTAACGACCGTCGGTCATGGAAATGTGCGGGTGGTGGCAGTCGCCGTTCAGGTACTCGTTATCATGGCCCAGCACATCTTTACTTTCGTTGGTGATGCCCCAGCCAGTGGCGGAGTCAATGTTGAATACAGGAATACGCATCAGCTCACGCATGGACGGTACGCCCAGAACACGAACCTCGCCCTGGTGACCACCGCTCCAGAAGCCGTAGTACTCGTCCAGCTCACCGGGGCCCACGTGTACCTTGTTACGGGCTTCTTCGGCGGCGGCTGCCCAGGCTTCCCGCGACATGACCGAGGTGCCCAGACCGGTCGCACCAGCGACACCGGCCAGCGCAGCCGCACCCATAAAGCGACGACGGCTCAGACCACCTTCGGAAACCTCCGGCGTGTCCTTAGTCAGATCATCTCTTTTTTTCATAGCATCCAACTCCGTTATTGGTTATGGCGGTTATTGCTTCTCATGGCTTTCCGGGGCCTTATGGTTGGCTCCTCGGGACTACTCAGTTCACCTGCACCACCGGAATTTCCTCAGGGTGGCCGGGTGCGTTATGACCACGGCGCTTGCCACGGCGCTTCACGATCAGCGGCGGGCACTTGTGGTCATCGAAATAGGTCATCTGACAATCCAGGCAGTAGTGACATTCCATGTAGTTGATGTGTCCATCCGGATGGATAGCCTGGACTTCGCATTCCTTGTCGCAGAGACGGCAGGGGTTACCGCATTCCTTGCGACGTTTGAGCCAGTCAAACACCCGCAGTTTGGTGGGCAACGCCAGGGCGGCACCCAGCGGGCACAGGTAGCGGCAGTACACCTTGCGGGTGAAGATATTGACCACCAGCAACAGCACGGCATAGGTCACGAATGGCCAGGTGCGGTCAAAGTGCAGGGTGATGGCAGTCTTGAACGGCTCCACTTCGGCCATGCGCTCGGCGGTGGCCATGGATTCCAGGGAGATACCAAACAGTACCAGCAGAATGATGTACTTGATGGCCCACAGGCGCTCGTGCCAGGCAAAAGGCACGGTGTACTGAGGTACCTTCAATTTACGGGCGATTTCGTTGATCAACTCCTGCAGGGCCCCGAACGGGCACAGCCAGCCGCAATACACCGCCCGCCCCCAGAGCAGGACGATGCCAGCCACCACGGCCCAGAGCACGAACATGATCGGATCGATCAGGAAGGTTTCCCATTTGAAACCGCTGATCAGGCTGTTCACAAACGTCAGCACGTTAACGATGGAAAGCTGACCCAGGGCATACCAGCCAATGAAGAACAGCGTGTAAACCAGGAAGCCGTGGCGAATCCAGCGCATCATTTTCGGCTTCTGTACCAGCCAGTCCTGGAAGAACAGGATGAACAGCAGCACAGCAATACCAAGACCCAACACGGTGATCTGGAACTGCTTCTGGTACCACACCTGAATCCACAGCGGCTGGTTTTCAAGCCACTCTTCGTCGGTCAGAACCGGTTCCGGGCGGGTGTAGTACTGGTCTGGCAACTGGTACTCCAGAGGGAACACCTGGAATTCACTGTCCAGCGGGCCGGTCTGGCGCTTGACAGTCAGCTCCAGCGTCCAGGGGGTGCCCGGGTCGAAGTTGTACTGCTGGCGCACGACAAAGATCGCCATTTCCGAAAACTCGGGCATACCCTCACCGTAAACGTCGCTGAGCCGATGGAAATCGAGATCCCGGAAGTTGAAGGTGTCGCCAAACTGGCGGATCTGCACCCGGTCAAAAATGCCGCCCCGTACGTAGCCGGAACCTTTGAAGGAGTATTCTCCGTTGGCCATCACCGCGATGGCATGTTCTCCCTCCTGGAGTTCCGACATCAGCCACTGGTATTGGCTTTCACCCAGAAGGTTGCGGCCAATGGTCGGCGCATCCAGATAGGCAGCGTAGAGCTCGATCAGGGTGTCATCGCGTTCGCCCGCTTCTGCAGTTTCGATGCCCTCGGCAGGGGTTCCTACAAAAGAGTCGTCGACCTGCCCTTTGGTCAACACCAGGCGGCGAATGGAACCGTCACCGGTCAACTCCTGCCAGGACTTTTCCTGAAACTGTTCCGCGTTCACATTGGCCATGGGCGGCCGGTTGCTTTTGCCACCTTCAATCAACCCAATCTCGACACCCACCCGGTGGGCAGTGCGCATAATGACTTCGTTAATAACCATCACGGTGACCGTAGCGCCGGACAAGCCATCCACCGCCACCTTGCGTTCGGTAGACGTGCCACCAACGGTTACCCGCTGGTCAGCTTTCAGACCGGTGTACTGGTCAGTGAACTCATGCATCTTGCTTTCGGGGATACCCACCAGCAGGATGGGTTCATCGTGATGTATGACTTTAGCGGCACGAATTTCTCCGGCGGTATCGAGTACCACCATGGCATTCAGGGGTTTGCCGGAATAGGCGGGGGTCTGAACAAAGTCCAGGGACTGGTAGGCGTAGCCTATAAGCTCCTCACCGGAATACACCTGCTGGATGGCACGGTTGCCCTCCATGGGCTGGAGTTCCGTGGCGTCCGGAAAGGCTTTTTCGATGACCTGACGCCCGGCGGGGGGGCTGTATTCTGAGACAGGCTGGGCGCATACCAGAGCGGCTGCGAACATCAACAATACAGACAGCGTAGAGCGGATTACGTTTGTCACTACAACTCCCAAAATCCAATGGACTACAGCAAGGGTGGTTCAAATTTGAGGAAAATCAAATACCTCTATAGGAATAGACTGTGGTACCGGCAATCAGCCAGGGCTTACCCCAGACTGATTGCCTCACCCGAGCGGCTGAGTGGCAGGTAGTTACCCAAATGGCCCATGCGGATGCTCTCCACCATCATGGTCATGGGTTGCTGGGCTTCGTCGCTGGAAGGTGCAATGCCGCCACGGCCGGACATGGCCGCAACAAAGACCATGTCCCAATCCTGACCCGTGGTCCGAGATTCCTCCGCCAGCAGGTCAAAATACGGCACTTCATCAGGAGTTTTGTCGACACAGATCACCGGTGTCAGCGCCCCGCCCTCACCGCGTTCAAAGGCGGCGCGCTCGGCTGCGGAAGCGTCGTCCGGCAACTCCGCCTTGCAGAATACAAACAGGAAGCGCTGGGGCTCCGGTTCTTTCTTGCTGGCCTGAACGAGGTCCTGGTAACTGCTGATCATGTCTATCCCCTGCTGTTCGAGGCTTTAAAAAACCGGGCCCGGGGGCCCGGAGAGGCTATTGGCTGATCGCGATCAGCCGCTGAGGGTCGGAAATAAAGAGCTTGCTGCGATTTACCCGGATCAGACCGTTGGATTTCAGGTCCGCCAGAATGCGGGAGAAAGTCTCCGGCTGCATGGCCAGGCGTGAGGCCACCAGGCATTTGGGTAGCGGCAGTTCAACTTCGCCACCTTCGTCGATGCCATTGGGCAACAGGTCGATCAGGTAGCGAATCAAACGGTCGCGGGCGTTCTGTACGGTCATGATTTCCAGGTCGTGGAAACGGGTTACGGCGCGCATGGCATAATGACTCAGGGCCGCTTGAGCATACTCAGGGTTTTTGTCGAGCAATTCCCGGTAGGCTTTGACCGGAATCATGAGCACTTCACTGGATTTCAGCGCTTCCGCGTAGCAGGCGTACTGCGGTGGGTTGGCGTAGATCATGACTTCAGCAAAGCAGTCGCCGGGGGCGATGCTGTCCAGAGTCCGGTCGATGCCGGAGGAATCCAGGCGGTACAGCCGCAGGCGACCGGAGATCACGAAGAAGAAGTGGTGCGCCGGCATGTCCTGGCGGTAGAGCAACTGGTGGTGGCCCAGTCTCAGGCGGCGTGATTGCTGGATCAGGCTGTCGAGGTCTTTGGGGCGCAGGTTGCAGAACAGGGCATGGCTGCGAAGGGCTTTCAGGCTGTCTTCTTCATCAAACGGTTTGTTGATGGCGACAAGCACCGGTTTGGTGTATCGCTGTTCGGCAGTTTGTGTCATGGCCATGGGTGTATCCCCTCTGCATATTCATGCATTCAAAATCTTGTTTTAAATAGTAGAAGGATACCAATGAAAAATCGCTCCCCCGATGGGGGTATCTTCGGGGTTATTCCTGAGTAATTGACTTAGCTCAACTATTCGCTTTACTAACCAAAACCGCATATTCGGCGCTCAGCCCGAAGGCAGGAGCGCCTCCCAAAACACGCTGTGAATACCTCCCTGTACGCTCGGCTCCGCCATCCATGGCTCCGCACGGTTTTGGGAGGCGCCCCTGCCTTCGGACTCCAGAGCAATGGAGTGCGCCGTCAAGTCTCTTCTACTCAAATACTCACTGCATCAATGGCGAATCCGGCAGTTCCAGGTCCACGCCCTCCACACCGGTTTCCGCAGCCAATACCTGGAGGTATTGCCGGAATGCCCGGCGGGTCACGCTTTCACTCAGATACTGGCGAATTTGTGGTTTTACATGTTGATAAGGTAGCAGTTCGCCGTTGATTCGCTGGTCTACTCGAACGATGTGCCAGCCATAGCGGCTTTCGATCAGTTCCGGGTGCAGGCCTTCGTTCAGGCTCAGGACCGGGCGCTCGAATTCTTCGACGGTCTGGCCCTTGCTGATCTGGCCGAGGCTGCCGCCCTGGTGGCGGGATTCGCAGGCGGAATATTGTTTGGCCAGTTCGTTGAACTGGGAGCGGCCGTCCAGAAGCGCGGACAGGAGTTGTCGGCCGGCTTCTTCCTGGCGCATGCGCTCTTCAATATCATCTGGAGCGGCAGCCAGCAGTATGTGGCTGACGGCCATGATGGTAGGGCTGCAGAAGCGGCCGGGGTTGGCGGCGTAGAAGCGTTCGCAGTCCTGTTCACTGGGGTCTGGCACATCGAGTTCGAGTTCCAGTACCCGGGCGATGCGGTCTTCTTCGTCTTCGATGTTATCCAGGTTCAGGCGGCCGGCCTGTTGCAGCAACAGTTCGCGGATGACAAGGCTTCTGGCTGCTTCGTGCCAGGCTTCCGCCAGTTCCTCGGCGGGGTGATGCTGCATTTCCCGAGCGATGTCATCTTCGTGGATCAGCGTGTCACCCACGTAGACCGGCGGGAACTGGTTTCTGGGTTTGCCGGCTTCGCCGACGGGGATCATTTGCATGTTGCTTCTCCAGAAAGATACTTTGCCACGGAGCCGAGAGGTTCCGTGGCAAACTCATCGTTATGCGCGCTTACGAACCACCTGGTACTTCCGTCCGAAATACTCCACCGGCACGCTGAGCATGTGCACCAGTCGGGTGAACGGGAAGAGCACGAAGATGGTCAGGCCCAGGAAGATGTGGGTCTTGTAGATCCAGTGCACGTCGGCGATGTAGGCGGCGATGCCGGATCCTTCCAGGGTGAACACGCCCTGGGCCCAGGCGGAGAACTTGAGCATGGTGCTACCATCCAGGTGGCCCATGGTGGGCAGGATGGTGAGCATGCCCAACACCAGCTGAACCACCAGAATGATGATGATCATGTTGTCAGCGAAGGTGCTACTGGCCTGAACCCGCGGGTCGGTCATGCGGCGCCAGGCGAGCATGCCGCCACCGATGATGGCCATGATGCCGGCAATACCGCCCACCAGGATCGCCATCACCTGTTTCTGGCCCGGGGTGATGATCCACTCGTAAGCCCAGTGCGGAGTAAGCAGGCCCACCAGGTGGCCGAAGAAGATCACCAGTACACCGACGTGGAACAGCACGCTGGCCATCACCATGTTTTTCTTGCGCAGCATCTGGCTGGAATGGGCTTTCCAGGTGAACTGGCCATGGTCGTAACGCGCCCAGGTACCGACAAACAGTACAATCAGGGCGATGTAGGGATAGATTCCGAACAAGAGTGTGTTGATATAGGACATTGTCTTTTCCTCCTGCGCCTCAGGCGCGCCCTGCCGGACGGGGCGTTGCGTCCGTCATCAGCTGATCACTCAGGTGAATGGTCTGGGTCTGTTCCAGTTCGCGGCGGCGCTGTCCAACCACGCCACCGGTGCCACAGGAGCTACCCTGGTCATCCACAAATTTCACCATTTCCTCTTCCCAGACCTTGTCCAGGGCTTCCGGGGTATCGTCGCGTTCTTCCGAGGCAACGAGCTGCGCCAGCTCCTGCCTGTCAGCCTTGCGTCCGGACAGTACCAGCAGGGAATCCATGGCGACGTGGTAGAAGCTCTCACGCTGGTACAACCGCTCGCCGAGCAGACCCAGAATGTGGTGAATATCTTCCAGCCAGTTGCGGATTTCCTCCCAGGGGCGGGTGGAGAGGTATTCCAGGAACAGCGGCAGGTAATCCGGCAGTTCTTTGGCATCAATCTCCAGGCCGTTGGCCCGGTATTGCTCCATCAGGTCTACCATGGCCTGGCCGCGGTCGCGGGATTCGCCGTGCACATGTTCGAACAGCAGCAGGGAGGTGGCCCGGCCCCGGTCGAACGTGCCTACGTAGGCTTCCTGAAGGTCCATCAGGTCGCCGTCGCACAGGCGGTCGATACAGGTCAGCAGCTGTTCTTTGTTCTGCCGCGGCAGCCGGCTGTCCTCCAGGACAGCGGCGACCAGGGCGTCTTTGGATTGCTGCAGTTCTTCGGTGGGGTACTCCAGTACCCGCGCCAGTACTTTCAAAAGTTGCATTGTGGCCTCCTCAGTCCTGCAGCTGCTTCGGGTCAACCTGCTTCACGGTCGCCAGTTTGCTGACCATGCTGGTGGTCTGTTTCTTGCCGCCGAACAGGCTGAAGTCGCTGTCACCACCGTTGCAGCCATCGCCGAAGCTGAAGCCACAACCGCCGCGCTCGCCGTAAGCGGTCGCATCCGGGAAGGCTTCCTTGGCCAGCTCACGATGACTGGTGGGAATCACAAAACGATCTTCGTAGTTGGCGATAGCGAGGTAGCGGTACATTTCGTCCGCCTGGGCCTTGGTCAGGCCACACTCTTCCAGGGCACGCAGGTCTTCCTTACCCTCCACGGTTTCGGCGCGCTTGTATAAACGCATGGCCATGATCCGCTTGAGGGCCAGTACGATGGGCTTCTCATCACCGGCAGTCAGCAGGTTCGCCAGGTACTTGACCGGAATCCGCAGGCTTTCGATCTTCGGCAGTACGCCGTCGAACTCAACCTTGCCGGCTTCCGCCGCCGATTGGATCGGGCTCAGGGGCGGCACGTACCAGACCATCGGCAGGGTGCGGTATTCCGGGTGCAGCGGCAGGGCCAGCTTCCAGTCCACCGCCATCTTGTAGACCGGGCTCTGCTGAGCAGCTTCGATGACGTTCATCGGGATGCCGTCTTTCTTCGCCTGTTCGATCACTTTCGGGTCGAACGGGTCCAGGAAGATTTCCAGCTGTTTCTCGTACAGCTCGTGCTCGCCCGGTGTGCTGGCCACTTCTTCGATGCGGTCTGCGTCATACAGCAGCACGCCCAGGTAGCGGATCCGGCCCACACAGGTCTCGGAACACACGGTCGGCATACCCGCTTCAATCCGCGGATAGCAGAAGATGCACTTCTCGGACTTGCCGGTCTTCCAGTTGAAGTAGATCTTCTTGTACGGGCAGCCGGAGACACACATCCGCCAGCCGCGGCACTTGTCCTGGTCGATCAGGACGATGCCGTCTTCCTCACGCTTGTAAATGGCACCGCTCGGGCAGCTGGCGACACACGCCGGGTTCAGGCAGTGCTCGCACAGGCGAGGCAGGTACATCATGAAGGTGTTTTCGAACTGGCCGTAGATGTCTGCCTGCACCTGGTCAAAGTTCTTGTCCTTGCGGCGCTTGGCAAACTCGGTACCCAGGATTTCTTCCCAGTTCGGGCCCCATTCGATTTTCTTCATGCGCTCGCCGGAAATCAGTGAGCGCGGCCGTGCGATCGGTTGGTGTTTGCTGTCCGGCGCGTTGTGTAAGTGCTGGTAGTCGAAGTCAAACGGCTCGTAGTAGTCGTCAATCTCCGGCAGGTCCGGGTTAGCAAAGATGTTCGCCAGCACCCGGAAGCGGCCGCCAATACGAGGCTTGATCTTGCCGGAGCTGTCGCGCATCCAGCCGCCCTTCCACTTGTCCTGGTTCTCCCACTCTTTCGGGTAGCCGATACCAGGCTTGGTCTCGACGTTGTTGAACCAGGCGTATTCCATGCCTTCACGGCTTGTCCATACGTTTTTGCAGGTGACGGAACAGGTGTGGCAACCAATGCACTTGTCCAGGTTCAGCACCATGCCGACTTGGGAACGGATTTTCATTTTACAGCCTCCTGAGCATAGTCATTGCCTTCACCGTCGAGCCAGTCCACATTCTTCATCTTGCGAACCACCACAAACTCATCCCGGTTGGAACCTACGGTGCCGTAGTAGTTGAAGCCGTAGGAGTACTGGGCATAACCACCAATCATATGGGTCGGTTTCGGGCACACACGGGTAACCGAGTTGTGGATACCGCCACGGGTACCGCTGACTTCAGAACCCGGAATGTTCACCAGTCGCTCTTGGGCGTGGTACATCATCACCATGCCGGGCATAACCCGCTGGCTCACCACCGCACGGGCGGCAATGGCACCGTTAACGTTGAACAGCTCGATCCAGTCGTTATCTTCCACACCGATTTCTTTGGCATCGTCTTCACTGAGCCACACAATCGGGCCGCCGCGAGACAGGGTCTGCATCAACAGGTTCTCGCTGTAGGTACTGTGGATACCCCATTTCTGGTGCGGCGTGATCCAGTTCAGCGCCTTCTCCGGGTTACCGTTGGACTTGGCACCCAGCATCGGAGCCGCCGCCTTGGTGTTGATCGGCGGACGGTACACCAGCAGGCTCTCACCGAAGGCTCGCATCCACTCGTGATCCTGGTAGAACTGCTGGCGGCCGGTCAGGGTGCGCCAGGGAATCAGCTCGTGCACGTTGGTGTAACCGGCGTTATAGGACACGTGTTCGTCTTCCAGGCCAGACCAGGTCGGGCTGGAGATGATCTTGCGCGGTTGCGCCACAATGTCCCGGAAGCGGATTTTTTCCTCTTCCTTGTTGGTGGCCAGATGGGTGTGATCCAGGCCGGTGAACTCGGATAACGCTGCCCAGGCTTTGACCGCCACCTGACCGTTGGTTTCCGGCGCCAGAGTCAGAATCACCTCGGCCGCGTCGATGGCACTCTCGATCTTCGGTCGGCCCGCATTGGCACCCTCAAGGTGGGTGTAGTTCAGCTCTTTCAGGAAGTTGACTTCCTTCTCGGTGTTCCAGCTGATGCCCTTGCCGCCATTACCCAGCTTGTCCATCAGCGGCCCAAGCGAAGTGAAACGGGCGTAGGTGTTCGGGTAATCCCGTTCAACGGTAATGAACTTGGGCGCGGTCTTGCCCGGAATCAGCTCGCAATCACCTTTTTTCCAGTCCTTCACTTCAAACGGCTGGCCCAGCTCATCCGGTGCATCATGCAGCAACGGCAGGGTGACCACGTCTTTCTCGACACCCAGGTGGCCTTCGGCCGCCTTTGAGAAGGACTTGGCAATCCCCTTGTAGATTTCCCAGTCACTGCGCGCTTCCCACGCCGGATCGGTGGCCGCGGTCAGCGGGTGGATGAACGGATGCATGTCTGAGGTATTCAGGTCGTTCTTCTCGTACCAGGTGGCCGTCGGCAGAACGATGTCGGAATACAGACAGGTGGTAGACATCCGGAAGTCCAGGGTCACCAACAGGTCGAGCTTGCCTTCCGGCGCCTCGTCGTGCCACTTGACCTCTTGCGGCTTGGTACCGCCTTCCACGCCCAGGTCCTTGCCCTGCAGGCCATTCCGGGTACCCAGCAGGTACTTGAGCATGTACTCGTGGCCCTTGCCGGAGGAACCCAGCAGGTTGGAACGCCAGATAAACATGTTGCGCGGATGGTTCTCTTTCGCCTCCGGATCTTCACTGGCGAAGGCCAGGGAACCGTCTTTCAGCGACTTGGCCACGTAATCAGACGCATCCATGCCGGCCTTCTCAGCCTCTGCGGCCAGGGTCAGCGGGTTGCGGTTCAGCTGCGGTGCCGACGGCAGCCAGCCCATGCGCTCGGCGCGCACGTTGAAGTCGATCAGGCTGCCACCGAACTTGGACTTGTCTGCCAGCGGAGACAGGATTTCGTCCACACCCAGCTTTTCATAGCGCCACTGACCGGAGTGCGCATAGAAGAAGGACGTACCGTTCATGTGGCGTGGCGGACGACTCCAGTCCAGACCAAAGGCCAGCGGTTGCCAACCGGTCTGCGGGCGCAGCTTTTCCTGGCCCACGTAATGGCTCCAGCCACCACCGCTCTGACCGACGCAACCACACATGATCAGCATGTTGATCAAACTGCGGTAGTTCATGTCCATGTGGTACCAGTGGTTCATACCGGCACCGACGATCACCATGGAACGACCCTTGGTCTTGTCGGCGTTATCGGCAAACTCACGGGCAATGCGGATCACTTTCTCGGCGGGCACGCCGGTGATCTTTTCCTGCCAGGCCGGTGTGTACGGCTTGACTTCGTCGTAGGAGGTGGCGCCGTCATCGTCACCCAGGCCACGGCTGATGCCGTAGTTGGCAACCATCAGGTCGTATACCGTGACCACGCGGGCTTCGGTGCCGTCAGCCAGCTGAACCTTACGGGTACCCAGCTTGTGCTTGAGGATGTCGCGAACTTCCACGTGCTTGAAGTGGTCGTGTTCGATGCCTCCGAAGTACGGGAAGGCAACATCGACAACTTCGTCGTGCTTCTCAACCATGGACAGCTGAAGGTTTACATCAGCGCCCTTGGCGGTCTGCTTCAGGTTCCACTTGCCTTTCTCACCCCAGCGGTAACCGATAGAGCCGTTCGGGGCGGTCAGTTCTCCGGAGGTTTCGTCGATGGCAATGGTTTTCCATTCCGGGTTGTTCTCTTCACCCAGGCCGTCTACCAGGTCGCTGGCACGCAGGAAACGACCCGGCGCGAAGCTGCCATCGTCCTTTTGCTCCAGCATGACCAGGTTAGGCATGTCGGTGTAACGACGCACGTAATCGGTGAAGTATTCGCTGGGCTTGTCAACGTGGAACTCTTTCAGGATAACGTGGCCCATGGCCATGCCCAGAGCGGCATCGGTGCCCTGCTTCGGGTTCAGCCACTCATCAGACAGCTTGGAGACTTCCGCGTAGTCCGGTGTGATAGCAACGGTCTTGGTACCCTTGTAGCGGACTTCAGTAAAGAAGTGGGCATCCGGGGTACGGGTCTGGGGCACGTTGGAACCCCAGGCAATGATGTAGCCGGAGTTGTACCAGTCGGCAGATTCCGGCACGTCGGTCTGCTCTCCCCAGGTTTGCGGAGAGGACGGAGGCAGGTCACAGTACCAGTCGTAGAAGCTCAGGCAGGTGCCGCCGATCAGTGACAGGTAACGGGCACCGGAGGCGTAAGACACCATGGACATCGCCGGAATCGGAGAGAAGCCGATGATCCGGTCCGGTCCCACTTCCTTGGCGGTGTAGACGTTGGCGGCACCGATCAGCTCGTTGACTTCATCCCAGTTGGCACGCACAAAGCCACCCATACCACGGCGGGGCTTGTATTCGGCGGTTTTCAGGGGGTCTTCAACAATGGAGGCCCAGGCTTTCACCGGGTCTTTGTGCTCGGCCTTGGCTGCTCGCCAGAGCTTAACCAGGCTCTTGCGCATCAGCGGGTACTTCAACCGGTTGGCGCTGTACATGTACCAGGAGTAGCTGGCGCCACGGGGGCAGCCACGCGGCTCGTGGTTGGGCAGATCCGGGCGGGTGCGCGGGTAATCGGTCTGCTGGGTTTCCCAGGTGACCAGGCCGTTCTTGACGTAGATTTTCCAGCTGCAGGAGCCGGTGCAGTTCACGCCATGGGTGGAGCGCACGATCTTGTCATGCTGCCAGCGCTGGCGGTAGCTGTTCTCCCAGTCGCGGTTCACTTCGTGGGTTTCACCGTGACCGTTGGAGAACGATTCGCGGTTCTTCCTGAAGTAGTTCAACTTGTCGATCAAATGACTCATGGTCTCTCTCTCCATCAACCCGTTTGCCGGATCGTTGTTCCGAATGGAGACCATTGTGTGGCATCAAAACCCTGAAATCTGCGTGGTTACTACCACATAACCCGGGTGTACCACCCTGTGGGTAGGTGATCTATATCCCGGGGTGGAGAAGCATGTTTCGCTCCTCTCTGCGGGCGTGCCGGGAGAAAAGCAGCAAACTGCCACTCAGTAACAGGAAGAGGATCATGAATACTGCGGTGCGCACCCCCAGCCACTGATTCAAGCCGCCAAACGCAACCGGCAGGACAAACGCAACGGCACAGGCGCTGACCAGCAATACACCGGCAAACAGGGACGCTTCCTGTCGATTGGCCAGTATCACCATGCGCTGAAGCGACCCCATGGCGGTGCCCATGGCAACTCCCAGAACCACCACCAGGCCGCTCTCAAGGATGACGGGGAGCACAAACTCCACAATCAATATCTTTTCTACCCCGGTAATGAACAGCGTCATGGGTGGGTAGGAAAGCACCAATAATGACAGCAGGCACGCGGCTAATGAGCGGGTAGCAACCCTGGCCGAGCCATAACGGTCTGACAGACCGCCACCGATAGCCTGGGCCACAGCACCGGGAATCACGAACCATTGCGCCAGCCTCGCGCCGTCATCGAGTGATAACTGATACTGACCAGAGAGAAAATCCGGCAGCCAGAGCGCAAGAGCAAAAAAGCTACCGGCCACCACGCCGAAATAAAGACACAGGGGCAGGTTCCGGCCCCGCCGTATGACCCCGAGAATTTCCCGAACGGACCTTTCACGGCTCTCGTCTTCCTCACTGGTGGCATCGGTCAGCATGATCAGAAGCGCAATAACGAGCAAAAGGGTAATCAGGTAGGCCATCGGCACCCCTTGCCAAGAAAACGCCTCGTGAAATAAAGGTACCAGATAGTAATTGAAACCAGCCCCGGTCACGCCTGCGCCAAAAATACCCAGCACCAGGCCCAGCCTTCGCTGATCGCAATGACTGATTACAAACTGCAGTCCGGCACCGTAGAAACCGCCCGCCAGCCCCAGCCCGGCCGCGGCCACAAGGTAACCAATATAGGTGTCTGTCAGCAGCAGTATCCCCATACACACCGCAAGACCGCACAGACACAACAGCATGATTTCACGGGCACCGTATCGCTGTGCCGCAAGCCCGGCAGGAATGGCAAGTATGGCGCTGACCGCCATGGGCATGGCCAGCAATATCCCAAACTGCAAACTGCTGAGGCCCAAATCGGCTCTGAGATGCACCCCGGCAACGGCGAACAGCGTCCAGCAACCGGCCGCCACAACAAAGCCTGTCAGCGCCAACGGCAGTACCACCGCTAACGACGCCAGCCTGTCGTCATCCTGCTCCGATTGCGAATGCATTCTGTTACCCCGAAAAATAACCAACCTTTAGTGTCAACTTTTGCCCGATCAAGGGTCAAAGGCTATGATGGGATATAAACCATTGGGGTAATTGACTATCCTCAAGGAGGTATCACGGCGGCTGGTTTTACACGATAATTTCTTACCGCCTTGCGCTATTCCACTTCCCTTGAGCATTAAAGACATCCATGACTTCCAGAAGCCCTCTTGTAAACCGCCTCGCGGTGATCATTGGCGCCATTGTGCTGACAGCTATCGTCAGCATGGCCACAACTCTGGCTGTATCCAACAGCATTGAGGGCAATGCCACCGCCATTAACCTTGCCGGTTCTCTGCGCATGGGCGCTTTTCAGTTGGTGGCCCGCTCAGCGACCGAAGACTACCGGAATGGCCAGGGGGCGATCCTGGAGCGCATCGCCGAATATGAGGAACGGCTGAAAGCCCCCGCCATCACCCGTTCATTGCCCGGCACCGATGATCACCCGCTATTGCAGCAATATCGAAGGGTTAATGAACAATGGGCCACTCAGCTCAGACTGGAACTTGAAACCCATGAGGCGGGCACTCCTATCACTGCGGCAATGGTTGGGGCAGTGGAAGAGTTCACCGGAGAAGTGGATCTTCTGGTTTCGATGCTGGAGCAGCGCACCGAAGCCCGCATTGATCTGCTCCATCTTATCCAGATAATCAGCATGATCTTCTCGGTGTTGATCGTCGTCGCGCTATTCCTGGATCTTAAAAACCGGATTCTCAGGCCACTGCGAAAACTCGTGGGTATTGCTACAGCCGTAGGAGAGCAGAATTTCAGCCACAAAGCCAACCTCAAAGGCTCCGATGAACTGGCACAACTGGGCCAGGCCTTTGACCAGATGACCAGTGAACTGGCGCTGACCTACTACGAGCTTGAAAGCCGGGCCCGGCAGAAAACCGAAGAACTTGAAATCAGCCACGCGGCTCTGCAGGTAATGCACTCCGCCAGCCGAGGGCTGTTCGCCAATCATGATCTGTGCAGTGGCGCCATCCCGATGCTGCAGGATCTGGAGCAGCTGCTGGGCATCGGCCCCATCCGCCTGTTCCTGCATGACAAGGAATCGGCAGAACCGGTAGAGGCCATTACCACCGCCACACCCAAACGCCCCTTCTATTGCCGGGATCACCATTGCAATGCTTGCCTGGTAACCCCCGAGGTCTACGATGGGATGCCGCTGGAAAATAATGACGGCCGGCGGCTGTTGCTGCCCATCCGCACTCCCGGGCAGTTGCTGGGCACCCTGGAGGTCTGGTATCCGGCTGAGAAAGGATTACCGGAGACCTCTCGCCGCCTGCTGGAAACCCTGACCGACCAGCTGGCAACTGCCATTTTCCTGGAAAAACAGATCACCGAAGAACAACAGCTGACGCTGGCAGAAGAACGCACGGTGATTGCCCGGGAGCTGCACGATTCCCTGGCACAATCGCTTTCGTACCTGAAAATGCAGGTGACCCGTCTGCGCCGGCTGAATATTGAAGGTGAACAGAAGCCTATCCACGATGACATTCTGGAAGAGTTGAGCACCGGTCTGAACAGCGCTTATCGCCAGTTGCGAGAGCTGCTGGCCACCTTCCGGCTGAAGCTGGATACGCCGGATCTGGCGACTGCCCTGCGTAAAACCATCGATGAATTCTCGGAGCGCCTCGGTAAACCGGTAGTGTTCGAGTACAACCTGCCGCCGCAGACGCTGTCGCCCAATGAAGAAATCCATACTTTGCAGATCATCCGTGAAGGGCTGGCCAATGCCGTCAAACACGCCGACGCCACTGACATCTCTGTTAAAGTTCTGTTCGATTCACCGCAGGTGCGAGCAAGCATACAGGACAATGGCAGGGGATTACCCGGTGGCGACCAGCCCGTAAACCACTATGGCCTGGTTATCATGCAGGATCGCGCCCGAACACTCGGCGGCAAGGTGAATGTGCGAAACAGAGATGAAGGCGGCGTGGAAGTCACGCTAACATTCGTACCCAAGAGCCGCAATCTGATTCCAACGGAAACTTCGCCGGCCTGAGCCGAGCGCAGGACAAAAGAGAGAAACAATGTCTGAGACACCCGCAAGCATTCTGTTGATCGACGACCACCCGCTGCTGCGCCAGGGCATCAAACAGCTGATCGGCATGGAAGACGACATGGAAGTGATTGGCGAAGCCAGCAATGCCGCCGATGGCATCCGTCTGGCCACCGAGCTGGAGCCGGACCTGATCCTGATGGACCTGAACATGCCGGAAATGGACGGTATCGAAGCCCTGAGAAAGCTCAGGGAACAGAATGTCAGTTCTCGCATTGTGATGTTCACCGTCTCCGACCAGGAAGACGATGTGGTTGCGGCACTGCGCGCGGGCGCCGACGGTTACCTGCTCAAGGACATGGAGCCGGAGGACATGATCGCCCAGTTGCATCAGGCGGCCGTAGGCAAGATGGTAATCAGCGACCGCCTCACCACCCTGCTGGCCGAAGCCCTGCGCTCCAACAAACCGCAGCAGACCAGCCGTCCCGACTTCGACAGCTTGACGCCGCGGGAGAAAGACATCCTCCGGTTGATTGCCGAAGGCCTGTCCAACAAGATGATCGGGCGAAAACTCGACATCAGTGACGGCACTGTCAAAGTTCACGTTAAACATCTGCTGAAAAAACTGAACCTGCGCTCGCGGGTGGAAGTGGCCGTCTGGGCGGTCGAGGAAGGCCTGCACAAGGGCTGACTGGCATTCGCCTGAGTTATATCAACTCCGTTTTGTACGGTTTGAGGTAGGCTCTCCCGATCTGTTCAATGATTCCAGGAGAGCCTGCCATGCTGCCCACCATGCCCAGTTTCGGCAAATTGCCCACACCGCCCGGGTTCGCGCAGCTGCAACGCCTGAGCAGTCAACTCCAGCACAATCCGCTTGCGGGCCAGACCATAGCCATCATCCGGGAGTATGCCCCGTCACCGGTGCCGCTCCTGAACGGCATTGATCAGCGAATTCCCCTCCACCTGAAACAACTGGCAGCGGAAGCCCCCCTCAACCGGCTTTTCTCGGACGCCATTGCAGAAGGTGAATTCGACGATTTCGAGGGCCGTCGAATCCGCCTCGAAATCAATGGCGGCCAGCCAGGCATCACCCTCGGTTACTGGGCCGGGCGCCTGCGGGTGCTGAACGGTCCTGGTGAAGCCACTATCCGAGGGTCCGTTGGTGCATTCCGTACATTGGCGGAACGAAAGCAAGACCCCGATCAGTTATTTTTCCAGCGCCGGCTGGTTATTGAGGGGGATACTGAACTGGGGCTGGCCCTGAAAAATCTGCTCGACAGCCTGGACTGGCATCTGCGGCTCAGGGATTTTCTGAAACCCTGGTAAGCGCCCACTCCGGGAAGGTTCGCCAGTTGGTAACCCAGGCAGGATGAGGGTGGCGCTTGAGAAAAGACAACGATGAATAGCCGGTACCGAAGTCGTCCAGGGAAAAGGTCACGCCAAGCAGTCGATGCGCGGCATCTTCACCGAGACAGTCGTTGAGATCCTTGAAGTTATCAAGATCAATAGACACCAGGGCTGCCGAGTTCTCAGGTCTTACTTCTTCGCCCAGATATTCCCGGACTCGGCGAACGATGCCATTGCGGTTCCAGAGGCCGGTCAAGGCATCGGTATAAGCGAGGGTCTCCAGATGTTGCTGATACTCAAGGGCCTGTTCTTCCAATGCTTGATGAAGCCTTTCATGCTGGATTCGGGAAAGCTCATCCTCTGCCCTCAAGCGAGCCATTTTCTCCCGCATCAACTGAATCGTGCTTGATGAAAGCTTTCCGTAAATTTCCAGCAACGCGTTGACCAGCACCGAGGCAGAGCCGCTCAGTTCTGAATCGACCCGGTTCCTGGCTTCACTCACTCCCAGACCTTGCTGAACCAGTTCAACCGTTAGCGCCATTCGGCGATCAGACTCGAGAATATGGAAGGCTAACCAGCGTGTGAGAAAGTCAAACAGCCGGGTCAACACCTCTTCCTGAGGTTCGCGACTGTTGCGCAGCTCCTCAACCTGCGCAAAAAACATCTGGTGTGACTCGCAGTGGCTTTTCGCCATCGCTGCTTCACTGAGGGTTTTGTTCCAGATCGTTTCCTCGTATTCAAAATGAAACGCCGCGTAGGAAAGCAACTCATCAAGAATCTGATCGGGCGTTAACTCGGAGGTGTCCGACGCAAAGTGCCACGCCAGTCGATTCAGGATATTGACCAGCACCTTGTGCTGTTGATCAATATCATCAATGCCGGTTTCGAAATTCCGGTTCCAGGGAAAGATTTCGAAGGCATTCGGCACATTATTGGTCACAGAAGGACTCCCAAAACGGAAACCACCGCTTTGAGCATAGTTCAACTGCTGTCATATGAACTTGTTTAATGTCAGAGAGCCTCGGACTGCAGATAGTGGCTCAGATCAGCCCCAGTTCAAGCCGCGCTTCCTCATCCAGGCTGTCATAACTCCAGGGCGGATCGAACACGATATCCACCTGACACTCCTGTACATAAGGCACCTGCAAGGTCTTGCTCCTGACATCATCGGCGATAATGTCGCCCATACCACACCCCGGCGAGGTCAGCGTCATGGTGACCTTCACCAACTGTTTTTCCTGGTTAATATCCAGGCCATAGACAAGGCCCAGACTGACGATATTGACGGGAATTTCCGGATCATACACCTGGCGCAGGCTGTCCCGGCACTGATCTTCACTGATCAGGCCATCCTCCGGTGGTTCAAACATGATGATATCGGTTTGCAGGCCCAACTGACGGGCCACCTCCGGAGACAAACGGTAAAGGTTACCCTCGTAGTTCACTGTAAAACTGCCGCCAAGTGCCTGAGTAATGGTGACCTCTGCCCCCTCCGGGATCGTAAAGTCCGTGCCGTAGGGAACGCGCAAGGCAGGACAATCCTGAGATAACGCGAAGGTTTTGGGTGGCTTTGCCGGCTTCTTGCTGTTCGGGGCCTTAATGGTCAGAGCCTGCAGCTTGCCTTCACCCTGCACACCAATTTCCATATCTTTGAGGTAAGGCACACTGGAGGCATCAAAGAACAGGGTCAGGTCTTCAAAATCCCGACGGATATCACTGGCGGACTCCTCTCCCGGCGGACAGAAGGCCAGGCACGTTTCTGCCTGAGAGGTACCGCCCTTATCCACATACACTCTGGCGGCCATACCCGGCACTTCCTGCTTTGCCAACACCGCATTCAGATAGTCGCGGGCAGCCGGTGTTACTTCAGCGTTGATCTCCACAGTTAACCACCTCCCGCTCTCTCTGTTTTTCCCGTAGATATTTCGCCCGGTTGGATTTGCATTCATCCCGAACCAGCTCCAGCCAACTCAGGTGCTGCGCCCAAAGCTCATCTTTTATGTGTTCCGGCTTACGGCACTTCCTCATCATTTCCTCCCTCACACGACAAGAAAATGAGAATAATTCTTGACCACTATTAAAATGTATCTTATATGTATGTTAAAGCAAGAAAGGAGGATGAGCAATGAACTATCAGGATATTCTTGGACGCTGCAGCGAAACCACGGTCAGCCAGTTGGCAAGCAAATGCCCGGAAACACTCGATGTATTCCGCCGATACGTGCCGCATATCGAGAACCACCGCCTGGCCACCGTGGCTATGGTCGCCTCCATTGCCAATGTTGACCCTGGGAAGTTATGCCAGGAGCTGTTTGACACTGTCATGGAGCAGGCATCGATTGAAGAGCTGGATACTGACGTACTGTTGGAGCTGATACTGAGGGGGTACGATGCCGCTCACCTCGCCAAGCTGCCCGAAATCCACCGGCTCGCCCGCAAGATTGAAGCGGTTCACAGAGCAAATCCGGACGTACCGAAAGGCATCACGCTGGCGGTCAAAAAGCTGGAGCACCTGCTTCGAGATCATATCGAGAAGGAGAACACTCACGTACTGAATCAGATGGTGCATGACCAGCCTCCGCGCCCGGAAACGCCCATCGCCCAAATGAACGAAGAACATTCAATCATCAAAAAACAACTGAAAAAGCTCCGCGATATGACCCAAAACTATCGGGCACCGGAGTCTGCATGTCGTTCATGGAGGCGCTTCTACCATGAACTGAAAGCTCTGGATTTCAGGCTTTCTGAGCAAATCTACCTGGAGCGGGATGTGCTGTTCCCGCGCTTTCAGTTCTGAACCGAGGGGACAGAATTATGGCCTTTAAACAACTGAAAAACCTGATCGAGTGGATAACCGAATACCACGAACTGCTCGAAAAACAATATGAGATACTGGCTGCAGTGCAGGAAGACGAACGTATACAAATGGCACTCAGTTTTCTGGCAAGTCGGGAGCATCGCCAGGCGGAAGCCATGGAGGACTTCCTGCAGGATGCCGACGATGATTTGATGGACGCCTGGCTGGTTGACTCTCAGGATTTCGAAAGCCGCCGGATCCCGGACCGGATACCAGCCTGTACAGGGTGCCATGACATACAGGATGTTCTGAAGAACATTCTGGGTTCACACAAAACCCTGACGGAAATGTATGAACTGCGCGCCAAACTTGCCCAGAATAATCGTGAGGCGGAACTCTTCAGGGAGCTGGCAGCCAACCAACAGGCAGAAGCCCGCCTGCAATCCAGGGATATTGGGCGGCTGGAAATGTACTAACGACGCACCACCAACGCTTACGGTCCGCATGAAACCCCGGTCAAGCCGGGGTTTCGTTTTTCTGAAGATACTCCCGGTATACCTGGATGGAGGCCAGCAGGCTTTCCCGAAAAGCGGCACCGTATTGGTTGCCACCGGAATCCGACTCCCGAAGGGCAGACGCATACTGGGCAACACCCTGCCGTGCGAAGGTCAACGCCGCTGCCATACCATCACGGTTCTCAACAAAAGCAAGCCTTTGCCATTCCAGACTCTCCGGGGTATCCATTGATCATCTCCAGAGTTATTTCAGCGCTTCATGGAGCATAGCCGGCGTACGCTCGGCTTCAACCACCCCGGTGCGCACCAGAAAATCGCCAAAATGCTCTCCCGCCTGGCGTTGCTCCCGGTAGGCACGGAACAGCGGCCGCAATTCGGCGAGAACCGTATCAACATCAATGTTTTCACGGTACAGCCGGTTCATCCGCTGGCCCGCAAAGTCCGCCCCCAGGTACAGGTTGTATTTGCCAATAGCCTTGCCGGTGAGGGCAATTTCGCCCAGGTAGGGCCGGGCACAGCCATTGGGGCAGCCGGTTACCCGGATGTTGATAGCGTCTGGTTCCAGCCCCTCATCGGCCATCAAGCGTTCAATCTGATCAATAAACCCCGGCAGAAAACGCTCGGATTCGGCCATGGCCAGGCCGCAGGTCGGGAAGGCAACGCAAGCCATAGAGTGCTGGCGCAGGGGTGTGCTGCGGTTGCCGGCATCCAGGCCATACTCTTCCACCAGCGCATCAATGGCAGGCCGCTGCTCAGCGGAGACCCCGGCAATCACCAGATTCTGGTTGCAGGTAATCCGGAAATTACCCGAGTGAAGCTCGGCAATCTTTCGCAACGCTGTGCGTATCTGGCCGCCCTCTTCTGTATCAGCCACCCGGCCCGTGGGAATCAGCAGGGTCAGGTGTTGCAGCCCGTCTTCGCCCTCTACCCAGCCAAACCGGTCGCCATTACTGCTCAGACTGAAACTGCGGGGCTTCTCAAAAGCCTGGCCATGGTATTCCTGAAACTTTTCCCGGAACCAGTCCATGCCATGGTCATCAATGGTGTACTTGAAGCGGGCATGGGCGCGGTTGGTGCGATCTCCGAAATCCCGCTGGATGGCACAGATGGCCTGACAGGCATCCACTATCTGGTCTTTAGGCACATACCCGGCCATGGTCGCCAGCCGTGGGTAAGTTGCCGGATCGCCATAGGTGAGCCCCATGCCTCCGCCAACCACCAGGTTGAAGCCCTGTATCCGGTTATCCTCGACAATGGCAATCAGGCCGATGTCGTTGGCGAATACATCGCAGTCATTCTCCGGCGGAATGGCCAGGGCTATCTTGAATTTCCGGGGCAGGTATTTGTAGCCGTAGAACGGCTCTTCCTCTTCCCCCAGGGCTGCCACTCGTTCTTCGCCCAGCCACACTTCACCATAGGCACCGGAGCGCCAGCGCAGGCGGTCACTGATGGCCAGCGACAGTTCGTGAATCTCCCGGTGCAGGTGGGACAGCTGCGGATTGACGTTGCTGATCACGTTGCGATTGACGTCGCCACAGGCGCCCCGGGTATCCAGCCCCAGTTCGTTGACCATTCTCATGAAGGTCTGCATTTTTTCCTTGAACACACCGTGGAACTGGAAGGTCTGGCGGGTGGTCAGCCGCAGAGTGGAATTGGCACACTCATCGGCAATCCGGTCCAGCCCCAGCCACTGCTGGCTGGACAGCACCCCACCCGGCAGGCGCAGGCGCACCATGAACTGATACAAAGGCTCCAGCTTCTGGCGCCGGCGTTCGTCCCGCAGATCACGGTCATCCTGCTGGTAACTGCCGTGGAATTTGGTCAGTTTGGTGTCATCCTCCGGCAAGGCTCCGGTGGCCCGGTCTTGCAGACCTTCCAGGATAGTGCCCCGGAGGTAGTCGCTCTCGCGCTTGATTATCTCGGCTTCTGGCAGTTTCTCACTCATCAGTACACATCCCGCTGGTAACGTTTATCCCGGTTCAATTGGCGCAGGTAATCTTCAGCCTGCTCTGCAGTTTTGCAGCCCTGCTCACAAACAATATCAAGCAGTGCCTGATGGACATCCGGTGCCATGCGCTCGGCATCACCGCAGACATAGAGGCTGGCGCCGCGCTCAAGCCAGGCCCAGACTTCTGCCCCCTGCTCCCGCAGGCAATGCTGAACATAACGCTTTTCCTGCTGATCCCTTGAAAAGGCCACATCCAGCCGGGTCAACAGGCCATCCCGGCGCCACTTCAGCCATTCACTCTGGTACAGGAAGTCGCTGCGAAAGCGGCGGTCACCGAAAATCAGCCAGTTATCTCCCGTTGCCCCCCGTTCTTCCCGCTCCTGCATGAAGGCCCGAAAGGGTGCCACGCCAGTACCGGGGCCGACCATGATGATCGGAGCCTCATCGTTGTCCGGCAGTGCAAAGTTCTTGTTCGGGTCGATGTATACGGGCACGGTAGCGCCCTCTTCCAGGCGGTCTGCCAGCCAGGTGGAAGCCACGCCTTCACGATCCCGTTCGTGGCTGCGATAGCGCACGGCGGCGACGGTAATATGGACCTCATCTTCCTCAGCGGCCTGACTGGAGCTGATGGAGTACAACCGCGGTGGCAACTTGCGCAGCAGATTCACCAGTTGCTGCGGCTGCAGTGATGGCACTGGCCAGCGTTGAACCAGATCCAGCAGATCCCGCCCCCCCGTCCAGTCCCGGAGCTCGCCAGCGTTGTCGGCCAGGGCGCTCAACTCCTCCTGACCCGCCAGCTCTGCCCACTGTTTGATCAGTGGTGGCGTCAGCAGGGTGATCTCACGGTGCCGGGCCAGGGCCTCGCCCAGAGTACCGGCCACGCCATTGATGTCCACCGGGGCTTCACTGTCAAAGTCCAGTGCTGACAACAGTTGTGACACCAGTGCCGGGCTGTTTTCCGGACACACCGCCAGGGCATCGCCCGGCTTGTACTGCAGCCCCGAATCTTCCAGGGAAAACTCTATATGCCGAACTTCCTTGTCAGAACCCCGGCCATTCAACAGCTGGTTGGTCAGGATCGTCGCCTGAAACGGGTTTTTGCGGCTATAGAGCGATGCGGCTGTCGAACCAACGGCCGTTGTGGCAGAGGCGACCGGCTGGGAGGCGCCGGCCTCGGATGCCACGGCCTCAAGCACCCGTTCAATCCACTGTTCTGCCAGGTCTTCATAGTCCACATCACAGTCAACCCGCTCGGCCAGTCTGGAGGCCCCCAGCTCCGTCAAGCGCTGATCAAAATCCCTGCCGGTCTGGCAGAAATGCTGGTAGCTGGAATCTCCGAGGCCCAGAACGCTGTAGCGCAACTGGCCCAGTTTCGGGGCCTTCTTGCCCATCAGGAATTCGTGGAAATCCAGCGCGTTGTCGGGGGGATCGCCCTCGCCCTGGGTGGATGTCACCAGCGCCAGGAACTGTGACTGCTTGAGCTGCTTGGGCTTGTAGTCCGCGAGATCAACAACTTTTGCGGCTATGCCTTTCTCCGCCGCACGGACCGCCAGTTGCTCCGCCACGCCTTCGGCGTTGCCCGTCTGGGAACCGAAGAGGATGGTCAACTCGCGGCCACCGACAGCTGAAGCTTGAGACGCGGTTGCTGACGGGGAGTTGGAAAAGCAATAGCCTGCCAGGTACCCGGCAAGCCAGTAAATCTGATCAGAGCCAAGCTCAGCCAGTAACTGGCCCAGGCGTTGCTGCTGCTCTGCAGACAGCGGAGATGAACTGAGATTGTTTGTCATGAAAAGCCACCGAAACACATCGTTAATGGCCCCACGGGACCTACCCGGGTTGAGCCGAAAATGTCACGGGCACTCTAGGAAGCTAACACAACCCCGATAAATCAGATTATTTTTATTTTAGTTATCCAATTTATCGATTTACATATTAAACATTTGTTTTTAAAGGGGTTTAAGCATATTCAAAAATAATAAGCCGGAGATGACTTCGATCATTTTATGATATTTGGTTTTAGATTTATGCTTCCTTCCAAACTTTTTAGTCTATATAACCGACAAGTGGAATAGCATTATGGCCAAACCGGAAACTACCCAGCATCACACCGTCGTTGTTATCGGCGCCGGCGCCGCCGGCACCAGCGTTGCCGCCTCGCTACTCCGCCAGCGCCCGGGGCTGGACGTTGCGATTGTTGAGCCCAGCGATGTTCATTATTACCAGCCCGCATTCACTCTGGTGGGCGGCGGTGCCTATTCGCTTGCCAAAACGGCCCGACCCCAGGCCGAAACCCTGCCAGACAACGCCCGCTGGGTAAGAGCTGCCGTTACCGAATTGCAGCCTGACACCAACACCCTGCTGCTCTCGGATGGCCGCAAACTGGCTTACGACATTCTGGTAGTGACACCGGGCCTGAAACTGAACTGGGACGGAGTGGAAGGCCTGCGAGACGCAATCGGGCGCAATGGCGTCTGCAGTAATTACGACCCGGCAATGGCGGAATACACCTGGCAATGCCTGAAGGCATTCCAGGGCGGCAAAGCCCTGTTTACTCAACCACCAGCACCCATCAAATGTGCCGGTGCTCCCCAGAAAATCGCCTACCTTGCAGCAGATTATGTGCGCAAAAAAGGCCTCAGTGGCAGCAGCGAACTGAAATTCTACGCAGCCGGTGGTGCGCTGTTCAGCGTGCCCGATTTCGTTCCACCCCTGACTCAGGTCGCCAAACGACATAATGTCGGATTGCTGATGAACCACAATCTGGTTGCCGTTGACGGCGAGAACAAGGTTGCCACCTTCCGTTTCACCAACAGCGCCGGCGAAGTCAGCGAGGTGAAAGAGAACTTCGACTTTCTGCATGTTACACCGCCACAGTGCGCGCCGGACTTTATCCGGAACAGCGCCCTGGCCAATGCCGAAGGCTGGGTAGAGGTAGATCAGCATTCCATGCAACACGTTCGTTACGACAACGTATTCAGCCTGGGTGATGCCAGCTCTCTGCCCACCTCCAAAACCGCTGCAGCCGTTCGCAAACAGTCACCGGTTGCCGCTGCCAACATACTGGCCCGATTGTCAGGCCGTGGTCTTGATGCCAGCTATGATGGCTACACCTCATGCCCGGTAGTGACCGGCTATGGCACCGTTATGCTGGCCGAGTTCATCTATGGCGGTAAGGTAACGCCCACGCTGCCCCTGAGCCCGTTCAAGGAATCCCGATTCTACTGGCACGTAAAGAAGCGGGTTCTGCCGCCGTTTTACTTTGACTACATGCTCAAGGGTAAAGAGCGGGATATTGCCCACAAACCCCTGAAGTGACGTTACGGCGGGTTAGTCTTGCTAACCCGCCATTTTTTCCCGCACCACTCCGGCAAAGTGTCGCCACATACCAATACTGGTAAAGACCCAGGCCGCCAGTGCCAGCCAGATGGTTACTGCCGGGATGATCATCAGAAACTCGGTTCCCAGAGCATCCACCAGGCGAATCGTACCAGTGGTATACATCGCCAGCGGAAACACCATGCTCCACAGCTGGGGCTCGTACTGCAACCGGTGGTGACGCAGTACATGGCGCCAGAATGTCAGGCCAATCAACAGTGGAATCCACCAGCTGGCAATCGCCCAGAAAAACAAGGTAAAACCGCGCATGAAGGGTAGGAAATCTGCCAGCAGACTGCCTTGCTCTCCCCGGATAATCAGAGTTGAACCAGCCAGAGTGGCAATGGCAACCGCCCCCATATTGATCCAGTAGGGTGGACTGAGATTTTCCGCACTCAGCTTAAGAAAGGTCAGGCGATAGAAAATCAACGTGATGATGGCCAGGTACAGCATGCAGCCAACCATGAACATACACAGGGCAAAAAATAACCGGAGGTCTTCAGGCCCGCTCCAGGGCACCAGAGCTGTCAGAATGGCCACAGACTGCGTACTTACCGCCGCCAGCAACCAGGCTCCGTTTATCCCTGTATCCAGGGTTGGCTTGGTCTCACGGGTCGTCACAGAGATAAAAAACAGGTACATGATCACAGCCCATAAGCCGACCCCCAGCCACCAGAAAGCAGCGGCAACATGATCCCAGCCCAGTAACACCTCAAACTGAACCCCCAGAATACAAGTACCGGCAATCAGGGTAAAAAAACCGGGACCCCGGGCGTGGCTGATCATGTCGTTCACAATAAGCCGGGGATAGCGAACGAGTCGTATCAGGGTCAGGGCACAAAGAGCTGCGTAGGCAAGGCAGTTGGCCAGCAACAGCAACATTGACACGGTTTCGTAACCCAGCATATTGGAGGCAATTGACGTAGCGCCAGTTGCCATCACAACTGCAAAGTATCCTGGAAACAGCCCGGCCGCGGCTGAACCAACAAGATGTATAACGTTTGCAGGAAAATGACCTGTCGAACTCACCATCTGATACTCCGTTTTTGTTTTCTGCCATATAGCACACGGGTGTTTTCAACTGAGCCGCAAACCTCACGTTTGTCTGCTAACCTGTAATCTCCAGACCGCGATCCGATAGAGAGGAGGCAGAATGAGCCCGTTCACCGTTCGCTTATACCGATACAATCCCGAGCAAGACGCTGTGCCTTACAGCCAGGATGTGGACGTTGATGGTGAATTCCGCAACCGGATGGTACTGGACGTTCTGGAGCACCTGAAAACCCGCGATGTAACACTGGTGTTCCGCCGTTCCTGCAGGGAGGGTGTGTGTGGCTCAGACGGCCTCAACATCAATGGTCGCAATGGCCTGGGCTGCATAACCCGGGTGAAGGACGCCCTCGGCAAGAAAAACCTCCTCGAAATCCGGCCCCTGCCAGGCATGCCGGTAATCCGGGATCTGGTGGTGGATCAATCGCTGTTCTTCAAACAATATGAACGAGTGCAACCCTGGCTGATCAACAATAGCCCTGCCCCCGCCATCGAGCGACTGCAAAGCCCGGAAGACCGGGCCAAACTGGACGGCCTGTACGAGTGCATTCTGTGTGCCTGTTGCACCTCGGCTTGCCCGTCCTGGTGGTGGAACCCGGAAAAGTACATCGGGCCATCGGGACTGTTGCAGGCCTATCGCTTTCTGGTAGATTCCAGAGACACCGCCACCCAGGAACGGCTGTCCCGTCTGGAAGATCCGTTCAGCGTGTTTCGCTGTCGGGGTATCGGCAACTGCACCGCCTATTGTCCGAAAGGCCTGAACCCGATGAAAGCCATTGGCCACATCAAGACCATGCTGGTAAAAACACGGGTGTGAGACAGGCCCGGCCAGACGCGGTACTGGCCGGGTGCTCAACGTCTTATTTCCAGTAGTTATTGGCAGCAGCCACGGTCTGAAAGTGCACCGCAATCACTTCTGAGGCGTGGATCAGTGCCTCACCATCCTGGGAATACTCGGCCCGCTCGCGAAACAGCACCTCCTTGTTCGACTGGGTACTTTTCACCCCCATACGGGACAGCTTGATCGCCAGTTCAAATCCTTGCTGCGGGGTTTCGGTGATCAGGCTCGGCAGCCAAACGTCGGTCTTTTTTTCGTCTTCGGCGTGGCCAGCCAGGGGAAACGCCAACAGTACAGCAGCCAGTATCATCAATGACTGTCGTTTTAGATGGGTCATCTGAAGCTCCTTGATCTCATCTCTTGTTATTTGGACATCCAATGGCGGCTCCTTTAATCGAACACCAAGGCCACCATCTCGGCATTAAGAACTACAATAGATTTATTTTCAATACATCTTAAGTGCTAGAAATGATCATCAAAAAGCGCTTCTCCCCGAAAAATCACCCTCACGACCAGGATAAATTGATCTGAATCAATTTACCGTTCGATAACTCCGCTGGTTAATCTTATGGTTACCACGGGTTGTGCTGGAAAGAGCCTATCAGGCACATCCGCTTCACTCACTCACATTGAACACGGTCAAATTAACGCATTTTAAATAAATCTAATCGGGAAGATCTATGACGCCCACCATTGCCGTTCTCCTGATCATCACCTTCCTGCTCTCAACCGTCGGCTTGCTGCTGCTGATCTGGTCGATCGCCAACAACCAGTTCAGCCACGGCCAGAAATCGGCCCGAACGATCTTCTCGCCCGGCGAGGAAGGCATTGGAGAAGACCCCGCAGAAGCACCGCAACGACAAAAGCAGGAACTGTCGGATGCCGAATATCGGGCCCGTTACGATGCCGATCAATCGTCCCGGCTGGCCACGCTGAGCTGGCTATCGTCCAGCGTGTTCTGGCTGTTGCTTGGCTCCGCTTACGGGTTGCTGTCCTCCGCCAAGATGCATATGCCGGAGCTGCTAGCCAACAGCGAGTTCCTGACCTTCGGCCGGGTTCGCCCCATGCACCTGAATGCGGTCACCTATGGCTGGGCCTCCATGGCCGGGATTGCCATTGCCCTTTTTCTGATTCCGCGGTTGTTCAAAACCCGCCTGGCCGGTGGCCGTTTTGCGGTTATCGGCGCAGTGCTCTGGAACATCGGGCTGGTGCTTGGGCTGGGGGCTATCAATCTGGGACTGTCCGACGGCAAGGAATGGCTGGAATTTCCCTGGCAAGTAGATTTGCTGTTCGTTGCCGGTGGTGCGCTCGCCGCTGTGCCGCTGCTGCTGACCGCTAAGCAACGGACGGTCTCTCACCTTTATGTCACCAGCTGGTACTTTCTGGCGGCACTGGTGTGGTTCCCGTTCCTGTTTCTGATCGCCAACCTGCCTTACGTCTTTCCCGGCACCTCGGGCGCCACCGTTAACTGGTGGTTTGCTCACAACGTGCTCGGGCTCTGGGTAACTCCCATTGGCATCGGCATCGCCTACTACATGATTCCTAAAATCCTCGGGCGGCCGATTATTTCCTATCAGTTGTCACTGATCGGTTTCTGGTCGCTGGCGCTGTTCTACAGCCAGGTGGGTATTCACCATCTGGTGGGCGGCCCCATTCCCACCTGGCTGGTCACCCTGTCGATTGTGCACAGCGTGATGATGTCGATCCCGGTAATCACCGTTGCCATCAACCACCACGGCACCATGATGGGCAACTTTCACCGGCTGAAAGACTCACCCACGCTGCGGTTTGTCTGGATCGGCGCGTTGATGTACACGGTGTCGTCGTTACAGGGTTCCATGGAAGCCCTGCGCAGCGTCAACGTGATCACCCACTTCACGCATTACACCGTGGCCCATGCCCACCTGGGCATGTACGCCTTCCTCAGTTTTATTCTGTTTGGCGCGGTCTATTTCATCATGCCCCGGCTGATGAACTGGGAATGGCCGTGGCGGCGGTTGATTGCCCTGCACTTCTGGCTGGTAAGCATCGGCATCCTGATTTACGTGGTGTCTCTGACCATTGGTGGCTGGAAACAGGGCGTGGAACTGCTCACCGCCGACACACCGTTTATGGATATTGTAAGAATGACTCTGCCTTACCTCGAAGCAAGAACTATCGGTGGCAGCCTGATGACTGCTGGCCACATCGTTTTTGCGTTCCATTTTGTCGCCATGCTGTTGCGAAAAGGCCGGCTGCAAGACCAGCCCACACTGTTTCGTAATCCGGCCCGGGAGGTAAGCCAATGAAACGCGCACTCGCAATCATGGTTGGCGCCGCACTGATTCTGCTGCTGGCCACACTGACACTGGTGGTTATGCCCTATCTGCAAATGTCTGCAGAACAGGTGCCACCAGACTTGAAACCCTACACCGAGCGGCAACTCGAAGGGCGGCAAATCTACATTGCCAATGGCTGCGTTTACTGCCACAGCCAGCAGCCCCGCGATCCGTCCTTCGCCAGCGGCGACAAAGACCGCGGCTGGGGCCGCCCGTCTGTGCCCGGCGACTATGCCTACGACACGCCCCACCTGCTGGGCACCATGCGTACCGGGCCGGATCTGTTCAATATCGGTGCCCGCCAGCCCAGTAAAGACTGGCACCTGCTACATCTTTACAACCCGCAGGCGGTGGTGAAAGACAGCATCATGCCACCCTATCGGTTCCTGTTCCGCTGGGTTCGCTCGGTGGGTGAGGACGACACGGTCGTCCGCTTACCGGAACCCTATGCTCCGGAAGAAGGCTACATCGTGCCCACAGAACAGGCGCTGGCCCTGGTGGACTATCTGCTGGCGCTGGATCACACCTATCCGGCGCCAACGCTGCCCGAACCTGAAAAGACCCAGGAGTAACTGCCACCGTGATAACCGACAACGAACGCGCACGCCAGAGAGAAAATCCGGAACCCGAAGAAGGGATGCGGAAAACCCCGATGATCGTTTTGCTGTGGATTGCGGTGCTGATTGTCTGGGGGGTGGGCTACTACGCCTACAACATCGGCAAGCCATTATTGGGCGGCGACAGCCGCACGGCGCCAGAGGTAAACGTCAGCAGTGCCGGCGGCGAAGGCGGCAGTGGTATCAACGGAAAAACCGTGTTCAATGCCCAGTGTGCAGCCTGCCATCAGGCTAATGGCCAGGGTGTGCCAGGAGCCTTTCCACCGCTCGCCGGCAGCAAGTGGGTGGTGGCGGCCCGCGACATCCCTATTGCCATTGTCCATGATGGCTTGCAGGGCGAGGTTGAGGTTAAAGGCCAGACCTACAACGGCATGATGCCCGCGTTCAAAGGCACCCTGAGCAATGACGAAATTGCCGCCGTGCTCAGCTACGTTCGTCAGGAATGGGGAAACCAGGCGGAACCCATCACCGGGGCCCAGGTGGAGGAACATCAGGCTGGCGTTGGCGAACGAGGGCCCTGGTCAGCCGATGAACTGAAGGAAACCTATCAGGCCCCCTGATGTGAACGCGCCACGCGTCGCAAGCAAGCAACAACCGGACGACACCATCCTGTTCGTTCGGGGCATGTACTGCGGCAGCTGTGCAGCCGCGGTGGAAAGCCTGCTCAAACGCCAGCCGGGGGTGCTGGATGCGGCCGTCAACTTTGCCGCCGGCACCGCCCTGCTGCGCTGGGACACCTCTCAAACCGGCATTGCAGCGTTGGCGCAGGTGGTTCACCGGCTGGGTTATCGACTGCAGGATGCGCCCCCGAACGCTAATAGCCAGGGGGTCGATCTGGCCCGAAAAAAACTGCAGTGGCGACTGGCCGCTGCCGTGGTGTTCGGGATGTGGTGCATGATGCCCGCGCTGCTAGTTTACCTTGCGCCTCTGGGGCTGGTGGAGCCGGAGGCAACCTGGCCACTGGCGCTGGCCAGCGGCGTGTTTGCCCTGCCTGTCATCACCTACTCCGGCGCCCACTTCTACCGCGCTGGCTGGCGCACGCTGCGCATGGGGGTGCCCGGGCTGGATACCCTGATTACCTTCGCGGTGGTGGCCGCCACCCTGCTATCCGCCTGGCGCCTGAGCCAGGGCGAGAGCCACGTCTACTTTGATGCGGCGGTCATGCTGATTACCTTTCAACTGATTGCCCGGCTGCTGGATACCAATGTACGGCGCCGGGCCACCGACATCATTCACCGCTACCTGGGCCAGAGCAACAGCAGCCCGGTGACTCTCGACGACGGCAGTTTCCGGCAAATACCGGCAGACCAGGTGACACCTGGCATGCGGATTCGGCCGGAGGCCGGGCAACCGCTCAGCCTGGATGGCGATATCACCGCAGGCGAGGCGCTGGTCGACTTCGCGCTGATCACCGGCGAGAGCCAACCCGTCCCGGTTCGGCCCGGCGACCGGGTGTATGCCGGTTGCGTATTGATCGAGGGCTGCCCGCAGCTGCGGGTAACGTCAGCAGTCGGCCAGCGGCGCATCGACGGTATTACCCGTGCCATACACCAACTCTTGTGCCGGAAAACCTCACTGCAACGGCTGACCGACCGCATCGCCCGGGTGCTTTTGCCCACCGTGGTAGTTGCGGCGTTGGCCTCGGTGGTGCTGGCCTGGTTTCAGGGCGCCACGCCGGGTGAATCACTGGCCCGGGGGCTGGCCGTGTTGATCATCAGTTGCCCCTGCGCCCTGAGCCTGGCGATTCCGCTGGTGATTATTATGGGCTATGCCCGGCTGGCGACCCGGGGCATTTTGTTGCAGGATCCGGCCGCCTTTGAGTTGGCGGCTGATATTCAGGTGGTGGTTTTCGACAAAACCGGCACGCTCACCACCGACCGCCCCACCATCGCAGCCTGCCATCCACAACCCGGCTGGACACCTCAAGCCCTGTTGCAACTGGCCATCAACACCCTGCAGGGCTCCAGCCATCCCACGGCCCGGGGCCTGGCACTGGAAGGCGCACCCAGCCTGCCCGAAGCCATGGGGACCCGCACCGCCATACCCGGCCAGGGAACCCTCTGGCGGTTAGGCGAGCATCGGGTACTGGCTGGTCGAAGTCGCTGGCTGGAACAGCAGGGAGTGAGCCTGCCAGAGTTGGCAGATACCGGCATGAGCCTGCACCTGGCCTTCGATGGCCAGTACGCGGGCCGGATTGATTTTCAGGAACGGCTGAATCCCGAGGCTGCCGGGCTGATCGAACAGCTCAAAGCCCGGGGCATCGCCATCTATATGGTCAGTGGCGATACCCGAAACGCCAGCCTGGCGCTGGCAAAGCGCCTGAACATACCGCCAGCCAGAGTGATAGCCGAAGCGTCACCGGAGCAAAAACTGCGGTTTGTCGAAAACCTGCAGAAGCACTACCCCACCGCGTTTATCGGCGATGGACTGAACGATGGCCTGGCGCTGGCTTCTGCCCGCATCGGCATCGCCATCAACACCGCCCCGGAGGCCGTCCAATCGGCCGCGGCGGTGCAGCTTACCGGTGGCCTGGGTACCGTTGCCAGCACGCTCGATTTTGCCCGCCAGGCGCGGCGACTGATGCGGCAGAACCTGGTGTGGGCCATCGCCTACAACGGCCTGGCTCTGCCGCTGGCGGTAGCAGGCTGGGTGCAGCCGGTGATCGCCGCAGTGGCTATGTCCCTGAGCAGCCTGTGTGTGCTCGGCAACAGCCTGCGCATTCACCACGGCGATCAAACCCCAATCAACACCTCCGAACCCGGTCAAACCAGGCCTGAATCACGCATCCCGCAGCCCGAGTTTGCGCAAGATCATCATCGCCGGGCACCATCGGGTAAACGCCGACTGAATCAGGTTGAGTGCTACAAAGCCGGTGAACAATAACCAGTAAGGGCTAACGTAATGGGCAAGCAGGATCGACACCAGGGTAAATACCCCGGCCATCAGGCGAAGGCCTTCAGTAACCGTCATAATCAATCTCCCAAGTTGGTATAAAAACCTAAACCATCCCCTTTATCCAAAACAGGACGTGTTCATGTCACTGGCCGAAAAACTCTGCCTCAGCGCCGCTGCGCTTTTCTTTATCACCGGCCTGCTGACCGGTGTCTGGAAGTACGCCTGCATAGCCCGAAGCCCCAGGGCTGCGGCACCGCGCTATGTGGACATTGCCCACCGCAGCTCCCTGATGTACAGTTTTGCAGCCATGCTGCTGGGCTGGTTTGCCGGTTACAGCGTTTACCCCGGCTGGCTGAACATCCTGGCAGCGGCGGCCGCCCTTGGCTTCTTCACCCTGGCCATCGGCACCTACATCATTCACGGCCTGCTTCGGGACACCAGCAACCAACTGCGCAAACCCCACAGACTCGGTAATGCAACACTACCACCCTCGTTGATTCATGGTTTTATGGTGCTGCTGATTGTTGCCGAGATAGGGGGCACACTGGTTCTGGGGTCGGGCGCACTCATTGCCGTATGGCAATGAACCGGCCGGGTTAAGCTCAAATCAACTGCCGAATCTCATTGGCCTGCCAGGTTTGAATATTGCCTCTGTCACACTCCAAATACGGGTAAGACCGGCGAAATCCCGCGACGGGGGCGTCTTGATCTGAAGCGCCTGCACTCAGTAATGAGATGGCTTCAGGTAAACGAAAGTCGTTGTGGGCGGTATTGGTTATTGTGTTAATCAGCACAGGAAACCAGCCGCCTCAATCGACTCATCACATCCAGGTTGTTGGCTTCCATGCCCTCCAGTGCTTTCAGCGCATCTTCAGGACGACTGTCGTGGTGGGCCTGCACTGCCTCGATAGCATATACATGTACCAATCGGTGCGGCTCCTCAATGGCTTTAAAATCCATTCGGCCGGCGTACTGTTGATTGCCATCACCCTGGTAGTACCACTGGCCGAGCCGACATTCAGTTTCAGAGGGCAAAGTGTCTGCAGTTCGATCAGACAGCCCCGCAAGAATCTGGTAAACGGTGAGTTTGATTTCCAGCTCTTCCAGGTTGGCCAACTCGATTTCCGACAACAAGGCGGCGTTGCCCAAAGCCGTAGACGAATTGTCCGCAAGATCAATCAACGACATTAAACGGTCCCGGGCGGTTTCAGCCTCTTCGGCAAGCTTTTGCATTTCTTCGCTGCTCGCCTTGCTGGCCCCGGAGACGGCGGAGGTCTGGCTGCGAATCCGGTTGATGGCCTCATCGATTTCACGGGTGGCCTCACCCGCCCGGAATGCAAGGTTACGGACTTCTGTCGCCACCACGCTGAACCCCCGCCCGTGCTCGCCGGCCCGGGCGGCTTCGATGCTGGCGTTCAGGGCAAGTAGCGAAGTCTGGTCAGACACACCGTCAATAACATCCACCAGCGACGTTATGCTTCCGGTTTCTGTTTCCAGCGCCTCGATCTGCTCCGAAGAACTCACTACCTTCTGGCGTGCGCCATCCAGGCGCTGTACCAGCGTTGCCATGCCGTCGCGCACCCGGCCGGATTCATCCCGGGTTTTCAGGGCTTCACTACGCCGGGAACCGAGCAAATCCGACAACTCGCTGAAGGATCCTTTGAGTTCGCTCAGCGAGGAACCGAACTGACCAAGACCTGCCATCAGTCGGTGGCCAAGCTCAAGTTCTGAGCGGGTCTTTACCAGCGCATTGCGCTCTTCCTCCAGTTCGGCTTCCAGCCTGCGATTCTGCTCATCTCGCTCAGCATATGCCTTGTTCAATGCCGACAGCTCCGCTTGAAGCGCTTCCACACGCTTTGTGGACGGCCAAAAACCCATAATACTACTCCAGCCCTTCAATAATGATTCATATTTTATACATGTTTTAGATCGTGGCAGTAAGGGTTTGTAACAACAGGCCGAACCCAAAGCGGGTAGCGGATGGCTTCAGAGCGTTTCGTTCAGGATATAATTCCGCAGCGCCACCGCGTTGTTGTGCTCGGTGTCTTTGGCAGCAAACACCAGCGTTATGCGTTTGTGCTCATCAATGATCTTCCGGAGTGTTTCCCGATCCTCTGCGGCTCCGTCGGACTTGAGTTCTTTCAGGTAGCGTTCCCTAAACTCCGGCCATTTGTCCGGATCATGGCCAAACCATTTGCGTAATTCGGTAGACGGCGCCAGCCCTTTCAGCCAGTGAGCAATGTCGGCATCTTCTTTGGCAACGCCCCGGGGCCAGATGCGGTCTACCAGTATACGCGGGCCGTCTGAGCGGGCGGCGGTGTCGTAGGCTCGTTTGAGTCGGATATCCATAAACGCTCTCCCGATTGAATGAGTCTGCCCTCAGACTACTCCCGGATGTCGAGGGTTTCAAAAAGCGGAGTGAGTTTGTTACTGACGTTTTGCTTGTTTTCCATACTCAGATACCCGGCCCCGATGGTGTCGTTCAGCATCTGATCACTGCGCGCGATCTGCACTGCAAACCGGCGCACGCCCTGATCTGACAACTGCTCCCCCACGGTAATTACCTGCTCCGGTGACTGTAGGGCACCATGCCAGGTCATCCGGCATTCGAAGTCCACGTCGGCCTTTTGCAATGCGGAGATAGCCGCCCAGCTCTCCTGCCCGGAATGGCGGTTGGTGGTGATGATTTCATAGTCTGAAGGTAGCGCCTTGATGTCCAGGCCCACCCAGTCCAGCCAGGGCAGCAGCGGCTCCAGCAACTTCAGGTGCGGGGCACCGGTGTGCAGGCCGTTACGAAAACCTAGTTCGCGGGTTTGCTGAAGGGCCGGTAGCAGGGCTTTCTGGATGGTGGGTTCGCCACCGCTGAACACTACGGCATCCAGTAAACCCTGCCGGCTTTTCAGGTGCCGGCGGGCTTTTTCCCAGGTTATTTCTTCATCATCGGCTCCCAGTGGTATGAGATGAGGATTATGGCAGTAATGGCAACGCCAGGGACAACCCTGCAGGAACAGGGTTGCCGCCAGGTGTTGCGGATAATCGACGGTGGAAAAGGCGGCCATGCCTCCGATCACCAGGTTATCCGCCGTCATTTCAACGCTCCCGGAAGTGGGTGCGTTCGCGATGCTCGGATTGCTTGCCTTTGTTGAAGGCTGAGACCGGGCGGTGGTAACCCATTACCCGGGTCCACACTTCGCAGCGCTGGCGTTGGCTGTCATCGGGAAGTTTCTGGTTATCCATGCTGAACTCCTTCTTTGCTTCTTGGGGAAGTGTCGGTCGTGACCGACTGTGACTGCCCAGCGAGCAGCAGCTCGTCGCATTTCGGGCAGAATTCGTGTTCTCCGTTCAGGTACCCGTGTACCGGGCAGATAGAGAAGGTGGGCGTGACTGTGATGTACGGCAGCCGGTAATTCTCCAGCACCGTTTTCACAAACCGGCCGCAGGTGGCGGCATCGCTGATGCGTTCACGCATGTACAGGTGCAGCACCGTGCCACCGGTGTAACGGGTTTGCAGTTCATCCTGAAGATCCAAAGCTTCAAACGGGTCGTCGGTGTAACCCACCGGAAGCTGGCTGGAATTGGTGTAATAGGGGGCATCCGGTGTACCTGCCTGCAGGATACCGGCAAACCGCTTCTGGTCTTCCTTGGCAAACCGATAGGTGGTGCCTTCGGCCGGAGTGGCTTCCAAATTATAGAGATGGCCGGTTTCTTCCTGGTATTGCTTCATCCGCTCCCGCACATGATCCAGCAGTTCCAGCGCAAAGGCCCGGCCCTGCTCGGTGCTGATATCTTCCTGATCACTGGTAAAGTTGCGGACCATTTCGTTCAGGCCATTCACTCCAATGGTGGAAAAGTGGTTTCTCAGGGTGCCCAGATAACGCTTGGTGTAGGGGAACAGGCCTTCCACCATCAGTCGGCCGATCTCCTGGCGCTTGGTTTCCAGGCTGTCCCGGGCCAGATCCATCAGTTCACTCAGGCGGGCATAGAGCGCCGGCTTGTCTCCTTTATACAGGTAACCCAACCGTGCACAGTTGACGGTGACCACACCCAGCGAGCCGGTCTGTTCCGCTGAGCCAAACAGGCCATTGCCCCGCTTGAGCAGTTCCCGTAGGTCCAGCTGCAGGCGGCAGCACATGGAGCGCACCATGTTGGGTTCCAGGTCGGAATTGAGGAAGTTCTGGAAGTACGGCAGGCCATAGCGGGCAGTCATCTCAAACAGCCGCAGGGCATTGTCGGATTCCCAGTTAAAGTCCCGGGTGATGTTGTAGGTGGGAATCGGGAAGGTGAACACCCGGCCCTTGCTGTCACCCGCCGTCATCACCTCAATGTAGGCCTGGTTGATCATGTCCATCTCGGCCTGCAACTCGCCGTAACTGAACGGCATTTCCTCACCGGCAATAATGGGTATCTGTTCCCGCAGGTCGCCCGGGCATACCCAGTCGAAGGTGATGTTGGTGAACGGAGTCTGGGTGCCCCAGCGGGATGGCACGTTCAGGTTGTAAACAAACTCCTGGATGCACTGGCGCACGGTGGCGTAGTCCAGGTTGTCCTTGCGGATAAACGGGGCCAGGTAGGTGTCGAAGGAGCTGAAGGCCTGGGCGCCGGCCCATTCGTTCTGCAGGGTGCCAAGAAAATTGACCATCTGGCCGATGGCGCTTGAGAGGTGCTTGGGCGGGGCCGCTTCCACCTTGCCTGGCACGCCGTTCAGGCCCTCGTGCAACAGGGTACGCAAAGACCAGCCGGCACAGTAACCACTGAGCATGTCCAGGTCGTGAATGTGCAGGTCTGCCTGACGGTGAGCCTGGCCGATTTCCGGGGTATACACCTCGTTCAGCCAGTAGTTGGCAATCACCTTGCCGGCGGTATTCAGAATCAGGCCGCCGAGGGAATAGCCCTGGTTGGCATTGGCATTCACCCGCCAGTCACTGCGGTGCAGGTATTCACCAACAGTAGCGGAGATATCCAGCAAGGCCGGGTCAGCAGGGTGCGAGGTGGTGTGGGCAGACATCAGGTTCCTCCTGGAAGCGCGTCAGGTTGTTGCAATAGGTACAGCAACGTTCGCGAAGACAGGAGGACAGGCACGGGCGAATACCCGAGACATGATCAGCTGTTCACCCTGAATCGCGAAGGTGCAGTGCTTGTGCCCTGGCAGGTCTTCGGACTCAGGGGCGTGAGCCTTCCGGCTCTGCCTTACGTAGCGACTTCCCGGCTTGCGCCAGTGTCATCATGCCACGTTCGTTCCCCAATACCGCTGCGCGTCAGTTCCGGATTCTCACCGGATTCCTTGCCACAAACACAACATGTTGTGGCTTACCAAGACAAGAGCACTATATACGCCAATAAATCTGGATTCAAGGAAATCCTGCAGGCTCTTGTCACTTTCACAGAATGGATTAAAAAGAGGGAGGAGGCACTCGGTAAACGCTTGGCGCCACGCCCTGCCATCGTTTGAATGCCTGGGAAAACGTAGAGGTATCACTGAATCCCAGCCGGAGTGCAATGTCACTGATGGTCAGATCACTCGGCTGCAACAGCCGGCAGGCCTCAGCATTGCGGTACTGCTCTAACAGCTCCCGAACCAACAAGGCAGCCGCCACCATATCCCGCGCCAGCACAAACTGGCTGACCTCCGGTTCCAGAGGTGGTGGCGTGAAACACAAAAATCCTTATCGCCTTCTTCCCGGTATTCGATACCACTGAACGCATAGGTCAGCGGCAGATAGTTCAGGGCCAGTGACAATGCCTGTGCCGCCGTGTTGCAGCACACCAGACCATAGCCCCACAAACCATAGGCAGAAAAGTGGTAGTGATCGCCAAGAGCCGCCGCATGGCTTTGCGCATCCGGCACCTGAGCCAGAATGTTCGCGACCAGGCGCAGCTCCTGGCGAGCCAGAATGTCGGTATTGGGATTATTGAGGTCACCCTCGGCCAGCCCTGTTCCTGCCAGTAGCCGTGTCACACTGGCGCCCTGCGCCTGAAAGAAATCCACCATCAGCCGGGCACTGGTTATTCCGCGCCGATATTCGTCGAAGCAGCTCATGGAATGTCCCCAGCCCGGAGTCAACGTAGTCTGAACCAAACCACAAAAACAATAACCACAGGTACATCAAGATGAGCCAAGCTGCTGAAGACCGCGCAGACTTGGAGCTGTTTCTGGACGAAGCCAGGCGCTTTGTTCACAACCGCCTTCAGCTGGCACCGCTATGCACTCGCCGTCGCCAGCTACAACGAAACCGGCATCGCCCTGGTCACGCCACCGCCAAGAAGGCCCCGGGGGCATTACCGCCGACCTGGAGTTGACGCCCGGAGAGCCCTCACTGGAAACGCCCGAGCGCTTCTGGATTCCAGAGCTCGCCTGGCGCTTCCGGTTCTTCTGGCAGCAGCAGAACTGGTGTGGGCGTAATCTGTATCAGAAAGCTCGGAAGCAAGGCTGGCTCCAGCACCAGTAAGTGCAGCCCTCAACGCATATCAAAAAACTCCCGGTGCATCCGCCGGGCCGGCATACCCCATTTCCGGAACTGGTTGAACAGCGTATTGGCCAGCCCCACCGGGCCGCAGTACCACAGGCTGGCGTTCTGCCAGTCGGGTACCGCATCCCGGATTTCCTCCGGCGTCAGCCGGCCTTCGGTGCGGCTGCATCGAATGACCAGGTTCACGCCCGCGGCTTCCGCATCTGCCCGCAACTTGGCCAGGGCCTCCTCGCTGACATCCGCGGTAGGATGGAACAGGTAAACGGTGCGATTGTCAGGACAACCCGCCAAGCGTCCCATCCGGGCAATAAATGGCGTAATACCAATACCCGCCCCTACCCAGATCTGGGTGCGGCAATCATCTTCAAAATCAAAGCCGCCATAGGGCCCCTCCAACGCAACCGGCATACCCTCGCAGATCCGGCGGCTGGCCCGGCGGGTGTGGTCGCCCAGTTCCTTGACCACAAACTTCAGGCACCGGGTTTCCGGGTTCCAGTCTGATGCAATGGTGTAAGGGTGCGGGCCTTCCGCCGCATCCGAGGTGATAAAGGCAAACTGCCCGGGGTTATGGCCAGACCAACCCTGCGTTAGCTTCACCAGAAATTCGAAAACTTTCAGGTCCGGATATCGGGTGACCGAAACCACCTCCCCCGGCACCTTCCGAACCTTGCCCGGCCAGCCAAGCAGAAGTAAAACCGCTGCGATACTGCCGGCGACAACAGCGAACTGGGTCAGCCAGCCAATCGGCGCCGCCCAATAATCAAACTTCATCAGGATAAAGCTGTGCCAGGCCAGGGGCAGAAAAGCCACCGCCAGCAGTTTGTGAGTTTTACGAAACAGGTGGTAAGGAAAGGCTTTTACCAATGCCAGCACAATCAATACGGCCGCGGCGTAGAAAGCCCATTCTCCCAGGGTTTCTGCCAGCCCCCGCTGCCCCCTGAACCAGGCTTCCAGGCCGGCGAGTTGCTGTCCCGCCCCTTTGCCGGCCGGCTTCTCCAGCCAGCCCCAGCCCACCATCCACTTGGTGCCCTTGGCCCACCACCAATGCAACGTAGCCAGCACCAGTGAACCAATGCCCAGCCATTTGTGCAGCCGGTACACCTTGTCCAGGCCACCAACCCAACGCTCCAGAACCCGGAGCCGCAGTGCCAGCACCAACGCAACTGCCATCATCACTACGGCCAGAATGCCGGAAAACTGCACAAACACCGACCGGAACGGGAAGTAAGCAAACGGGCTCACCCAAAGGCTATCGGCTGCGAACCAGACAACACTGACGACTGCAACCAGCCCCCAGAAAAACAACGGAATACGCGACATGACAATTTCCTCTGCGTCGCCATCAACAAATAGCAAACTACGCTTACCACCGATCGTAATGCTTGAGGTAAATCAAACCGGATGGCCTTTACACGGTTTTTACCTACACCCTGAACCATGACTAGCCCACCTTGTTTCTTGCGTAATCGGCAACCACCTACCAGAATAAAGCAATTGATTACTTTCTTTCAGGGAAGCTCCAATGGCAACCACAAAAGCGCCCGAAAAACGAACCTACCAAAGCACCGAACTGCGCCAGTCCGCCACTATCGAGGCGGTCGTCCAGCTGTGTGCCGAACAGGACCCGGCCACCCTGACCACCGCCCGGATTGCCGATGAAGTGGGGCTGTCGCAGGGTGCGCTGTTCAAGCATTTCCCGAACAAAAGCCGGTTGTGGGAATCCGTGGCAGGCTGGGTCTCGGAGCAACTGACCAGCCAGGTGTTCCGGGAGGCGGACCGGCACGAACACGCTGATCAGGCCCTGGAAGCCATGTTTCGCGCCCATGTGGGCTTTATCGCCCGACACCCGGGCATTCCCCGTCTGATGCTGGGTGAGCTGCAAAAACCCGGCAATGGCCCGGCCAAAACCATCATTCGCCAGACCCTTGCCCGCTACCGCAAAAAGGTGGTCGGTTTACTGCAGCTCGGCATCGAACAGGGTCGCATAGCCGCCGGTATCGATACCGAAGCGGCGGCGGTGTTGTATCTGGGCGCCATTCAGGGGCTGGTGGTTCAGGGCATGGTCAGCGGCGAGATTGCCACCCTTGAGCAGACCGCCCCCCGAATCTTCAAACTTTACAGCGCCAGTTTTCAGGAGATGAGCAATGACCCGGAAAAATAAACTGACGCTGGCGCTGGCCCTGATTGCCGGCATTGCCTTTGTGGTCATCATGGTAAAGCTGAAACAACCCCCGGAAAGGGGCGAGGCTCAAGCAACTGCGACGCCGGTGCGGATTATGGAAATCACTCCCCGTAAGTTCCGTACCGAAGCCCGCGGCTATGGTCAGGTGCTGCCGGCCCGAAGCTGGAATGCGGTGGCCAATGTGGGTGGCCGGGTTATCTGGAAACACCCGGAGCTGGAGAGCGGCAATATCATCTCAGAGGGCACGCGGCTACTTGAGATCGACCCGACCCGCTATGAACTGGCCGAAGCCTCCGCCAAGGCCGACCTGGCTGGCATTGAAGCGGAGCTGCGACAACTGGACCAGGAAGAACGCAATACCGGCGAGTTACTCAAGCTGGAAGAACACCGGTTAACACTGGCACGGCGGGAGCTGGACCGGGCTGAAACCCTGGTGGCGCGGGGTGCCCTGTCGCAAACCCGCTACGACGAGCAACAACGGGCCACCCTGCAACAGGAGCAGGCAGTCCAGACCCTGCGCAACCAGCAGAACCTGATTCCTGCCAGGCGGGAGACCCTGCAAGCCCGTATGGCCAGAACCGAGTCTGCCCTGGCCAGTGCCCGGGAAGACCTGGACGACACCCGTTTTGAAGCGCCCTGGGATCTCCGTGTCCACCAGGCCGACATCGACACTGGCCAGCATGTCAGCCCCGGGCAGACGCTGTTTATTGCCGACGACATCACCCGCGCCGAAGCCACCGTGCAGCTGGAAGTGGCGGAACTGCGCCGGGTGCTGTCGCAGCTGTCCGGGAGCAGCCTGCCGGAAACCGGCTCCAACAACCGCTTCGCCGACTTTCATGACCAATTACCCCTGGACGACCTGGATATCCGGGTAACCCCCACCAACATTCCGGATGCCCACTGGCCGGGCAAACTCACCCGGGTCACCAGCAGCCTGGACCAGGCCACCCGCACCGTTCAGGCCGTTATTTCTGTAGACGAACCCTACCGAAACGCCAACCCGCCGGCACGCCCGCCCCTGGTCCGCAACATGTTTGTGCAGGCCAGCATTACCGCGCAGACTCCCGAGCCGGTCATCGTCATCCCCGCCAGCGCGGTGCATCAGGGCATGGTGTACCTTGCCGATGAGGACAACCGCCTGCAACGCCAGCCCGTGTCTGTCGCCTGGCAACAAGGTGAAGATGTCATTATCGATGACGGACTGGCACCGGGAGGCCGGCTGGTTCTGGATGACCTGGTTCCTGCCATCGACGGCACCCTGCTGGCCCCGGGAGATCAGCCATGATCCGCTGGTTCGCGGGGCACCCGACCGCCGGTAACCTGCTGCTGATCCTGATTCTGGCCGTGGGTCTGTTCGCCGCGCCCAATCTGACCCGGGAAACCTTCCCCGACTACCTGCCGCCGGAAGTCAGCATCACCATGGAATACCGGGGTGCCACCGCTGCGGATGTGGAGGAAGCCATCTGCCAGCGACTGGGCGAAGCGCTGCAGCGGGTGGATTACATGAAGGAGGTTTCCTGCACCGCCCGGGATAACCAGGCCCAGACCATTGCCAGCATGGAACCCCGGGGCGATATGGGCCGGTTCCTGGATGATATCCGCACGGAAATCGAAGCCCTGACCGACCTGCCCGAAGAGGCCGAAGACCCGGTCATCCGGGAGCTTTACCGCACCAGCCTGGTCGCGGCCATCGCGGTGTACGGGCCCATGAGTTTCTCTCACCTGGAGGCCTACACCAGCCAGCTGGAAGACCGCCTGTTCGCCATGGAAGGGGTGGCCGATGTGATTCCCGTGGGCCTGTCCCAGCGCCAGTGGCACATCGAAGTGTCCCGGGACCTGCTGCGCCAGTACGGCCTCGGCGTACGCGACATAGCCCGGGCCATCAATAGCCAGAACCTGGACATGCCCCTGGGCACTATCGAGACCGACAGCCAGGACATCCAGCTGCGGTTTGTGGATGAACGCCGTTCCCTGCAGGCCCTGGCCGAACTGCCGGTTATCGGTGGAGCAGCCGGCGCTGTGCTGACGCTGGGCGACATTGCCACCATCACCGAGGCCCACGAACGGGAGGAGGAACGGGTGGATTTCAACGGCCAGCGCGCCATCGTTCTGGAGATCCACAAAAACCGCCATGACGATGCCCTGCGGGTGATGGATTCCCTGGAAGCCTTTATCGACGAGGAAAAGGCCCGCCGTGGCGGCAATGTCGAGCTGGAAATCACCCAGAACATGACCTCCATCGTCGAAGACCGCCTGCAAATGCTGGTAGGCAACGGCATCACCGGCCTGCTGCTGGTGGGTCTGGTGATGGCCCTGTTCTTCCGCCCCCGCCTTGCCTTCTGGGCCCTGTTTGGCCTGCCCGCTGCCTTTGCCGGGGCCTTTGTAGTAATGGCCCTCACCGGCCTGTCCCTGAACATGATTACCCTGGTGGCACTGCTGATGGCCATCGGTATTGTGATGGACGATTCGGTGGTGATCACCGACAACATTGCCCAGTGGCACGCCGACGGCAACAGCCCGCTGGAGGCGGCCGCCAAAGGAACCCAGGAGATCCTGCCCGGGGTGCTGTCCTCCTTCCTGACCACGGTGTCCGTGTTCATCCCGCTGGCGTTTCTGGCCGGAGAGCTGGGAGCGGTGCTGGAGGTACTGCCAGTGGTGCTGATTGCCGCCCTGGCCGCCTCGCTGATCGAAGCCTTCTGGATACTGCCTCACCACCTGAAAAGCGGCCTGGGCAAAAGGCGCGAGAAGGCCCCTTCCCGCTTTCGTTCCGCCTTCGACAACGGTTTTGAAAACGTCCGGGAGAAAGTGGGGCAACTGGCCGACCGCGCCATCCGGTTCCGCTACGGCGTACTGGCCGCCATGCTGCTGACACTGCTGGGTTCGGTGGGGCTGATGGCCGGCGGCCATGTGCGCATGGAAGCCATGCCGGAAATCGACGGCGATGTACTCGAAGCCCGGGTACTGATGCCCCAGGGCACCCCCCTGCACCAGACCCGGGCCATTACCGAACGCATCACTTCGGCCATGCTCCGGCTCAACGAGGAATACACGCCAGACCAGCCCGACCAGCAAGCACTGGTACAGAACATCCAGACCCGCTTCAACCAGCACGCCGGTGCCGGTGAAAAAGGCGCCCACGTGGCCACGGTGATGGCCGATTTGCTGACCGCAGAACTGCGCACTGTGGACCTGGCCACCCTCACCGACCGCTGGTACGAAGAGATCGGTGAGATACCCGGCCTGATTGCCCTGAACATCCAGGAGCCCGGATTCGGCCCCGCCGGCATTCCGATCGAAATCCGCCTGCAAGGCAGCGACCTGGGTGAACTAAAAGCCGCTGCCCGGTACCTGGGTGCCGAAGTCGCCCGCTACAACGGCACCTTCAACGTGCTGGATGACCTTCGGCCCGGCAAGCCCCAGCGCATACTGTCACTGAACGACACAGCACTGTCGCTCGGATTGACGGCATCCGACGTGGCCAGCCAGGTTCGCACCGGCTTGCTCGGTGATATCGTGGATACCGTACAGATTGGAGACCAGCACATAGAAATCCTGCTGCGCCAGACCAGCGCTGAACGCAACACACGGCAATTCCTGGAAGATACGGTGATCACCACCGGCAAAGGCCAGATGGTGCCGCTGCGGGAAGTGGCCACCATCACCGAGGAACGGCAATGGTCGCAGGTCACCCGCATTGACGGCCTGCGCACGGTGACGGTCTCGGCCGATGTCAACGGCCGGAAGACCAATGCCGATGCCATTATCACCGACCTTCAGAACACGGTATTCCCAGAGCTGCGCGAACAATGGCCGGAGGTCACCCTGCAGGTGGAAGGTCAGACCGCCCGCTCCCGGGAAACCGGCCAGTCCATCGCCCGGGGGTTGCTGATCGGGCTGCTGGGAATTTTCCTGATCCTGTCGTTCCAGTTCCGCAGTTACCTGGAACCGATCATCGTGATGCTGGCCATCCCGGTGGCCTTTATGGGAGCCGTGTGGGGCCACATGCTGATGGGCTATAACCTGTCTATGCCCTCGCTGATCGGAGCCGCCTCACTGGCCGGGATTGTCGTGAACAACGCCATTCTGCTGGTGCAGTTCATCAAGAGTTACCGGGAACAGGGCATGAACGCGCGGGAAGCGGCCGGTGCCGCCAGCCGTGCCCGGTTCCGGGCGATCCTGATTACCACCAGCACCACCGTCGCCGGCATGCTGCCCCTGCTGGCAGAAACCAGTACCCAGGCCATGGCGGTGATTCCGCTGGTGATCTCGTTGGTGTTCGGCTTGCTGGTGTCCACCGTGCTGATCCTGGCGGCCTTGCCAGCGCTCTATGCCATTCTTGAGGACCTGGGGTGGGCCAGAGCGCCGCTCCCTGACAAAGCCTAGCCCCACTGCTATGGTGTCTAAAACCTGCAAGTAAAAGGAGTCAATAAAATGATGACCAGAAGTGGAAATTTGCTGACAGCCTTACTGCTGGGCCTGTCACTCTCAACCGGCTCAATGGCGGCAGAGCCCGTCACCCCCAAGCTCACTGACAAACTGAGCCAGCTGTTAAAGGAAGAAATGCGCTCGGTACAGGCTGCGATGACCGCGATTCATTCTGCCATGGTCATGGGGCAGCATGAGACTGTCGCGGAAAATGCCCAACGGATCCACGACAGCTTTATCCTTGCGCAATCCATGACGGACCAGGACCGAAAGGACCTGATGTCCGCAGTGCCCGAAGATTTCGTAAAACTGGACCAGGAATTTCACGAGCTGTCCGCCTCACTGGCAGAGGCCGGCCGAAACGAGAACACCGAACAACAGCAAAAACTGTTTGGCGAGATGACACGAAACTGCATCCAGTGCCACAGCACTTACGTTTCCGACCGTTTCCCGGGCGTTCAACCCATCGACGACTGAGCCGTTTCAGGCACCAGGTCCATCCCCGGCTTGCCATACCAGTACCCGTTGCAGGGTGGTGCTTCCACCAGCTGCAGCGGGTCGGCGACCGGCACTTCCCCCCGGCGTACCTGATCAAAGCGTTTGACCACTTGTTCCATCCCTTGATGCTCCGGGCTCAGTCGCACGGTACTGACACCCATACGCTCCATCTCCGGTAGTTCCCGCATCAGGTCGTAGCGCGAGCCGGAGAGTGTGGAAATGCCATTGATCCGGAACAGTTCCTGGCTTTCCCGGGAGCGCAGCTCCATGCCATCCGGATGTTCCAGGCAACGGAACTCGCAGTTGTCCTTGGGAAGGTTGTAATGGCGGGCAGTGAAGCAGCGGGAAGACCAAGCCAGCGGCAGGAAGCCCCAGGAGAACACCTCCGCAGGCAGATCCAGGCCTTCAGCCTTCAGCTCGTTGATCAGCTGTTCCAGGGTTTCCTTGCCCAGTTCCACCGGCAGGTTCCAGCCCTGCAGGCCCTGCCTGGCCAGGATTTTCAGGGTGGCCACGTTGTAGATGTTCATGGACGGGCCGGTGATAAACGGAATCTTGTTGCGAATCGCCACCTGCAGGGCGCTCTGGTCGTTAGCCTCTACCAGAAATTCATCCTGCTCACAGAAACGACGAAGGCGCCGAAGATCCGCTTCGGATTCAATCAAGGTCAGGGTGGAAAGCACTACATTTTTGCCGCAGGCCTTCAGGTCCCGGGCCAGCTCGAGCCAGTCATCGGGTTTCAGCTCACGCCGGCGGGAGCAAACGACCTCCCCCAGGTAGATGGTGTCAACCGGCCATTCAGCGGCTTTGGCGTAAAAATCGAAAACACTCTGCTTGGACCAGAACCAGAGGATCGGGCCCAGGGATAGCTTCATCATGATCGCAGAACCTTATTTCCACTTGCGATGGTAGGCGCCGATGGTGGTCAGGCCGCCTTCGGAAAGACCGGACAGGGTATTGCGCCACTCGGGCTCAACCTGAAACGATCCGGGGTGAGCGCCCAGTTCGTCCAGTGCCTGGCGCCAGGTGCGGGCGACATCGGCAATGTAGGCCGGGCTGCGCTGCCGGCCTTCAATTTTTACTGCGCTGATACCCAGCTCCTGCAATTCCGGCAAAAGATCCATGGTGTTCAGGCTGACCGGCTCTTCGATGGCGTGGTAAACGCTGCCCTCAACCTCGAAGCGGCCTTTGCACAGGGTGGGGTACCCGGCGGATTCACCGGGGCCGTACCGGTCAATCAGCACGTCATTCAGGCGCGACTCCAGTCCCTGCGGTGTTTCCTGCCAGCGCACAGCCTTTGCGGGAGAACAGGCACCCCGGGTATTTGGAGATTCATCGGTCAGATAGGAGGATAAATAGCACCGCCCTTCCGCCATGATGCAAAGACTGCCGAAGGCGAACACCTCCAGCTCTACCGGGCTGTGTTTTGCCACGCCCCTGACCTGATCAAGCGACAGCACCCGGGGCAGCACCGCACGGCGAATATCGAAGTTGTCCTTATAGAAAGACAAGGCCTCGTAGCTGGTGGCAGAACCCTGTACCGAAAGGTGCCTGGGGATATGGGGGTATCGATTGGCGGCATAATCCAGCAAGCCCATATCAGCCAGAATGATGGCGTCTACGCCCATGCCGGCAGCGCGATCAACGGCCCCCTTCCACTGCTCCCAGCCATCCGGTTGGGGGTAAGTGTTGATAGCACAGAATACTCTGCTATTTTTTGAGTGAGCATACTCAATACCTTCGGCGGCACGCTTGTCGTTGAAGTTCAAACCGGCAAACTGCCGGGCGTTGGTACTGTCCCGGAATCCGAAATAGACCGCATCGGCTCCGTTGTCTACGGCAGTTTTGAGAGCGGGCAGGCTACCGGCAGGGCAGACAAGTTCCATGGTTATCTCCGCTGAAAATCTTGCAGCACCATACCGCCTCAAGCCCTTGACCACCTTGACCTTTGTCAGCGGAATCACAGGTTTCAGAACACCCTTATACCCCTTTATGAGTACTCATACGAAGAAACCGATAGGCGGCTAAAGTTCTCTGAAAACAGATCGTTAACACGATGAAACATAAGGTGAAAACGTATTACCTACCTCTGAAATAGCCCTTTTGGCGAGTAGCGATGTGTCGCAGGCTTGTCCAGAATTAACCAACTGTTATCAGCAAGGATCTGGCCATGAACCTCATCAACAACCTTTCAATGCGGAGCAAGCTCATTACCCTCGTTCTGCCAGCATTACTCGTCATCGTATTCTTCGCTGGCACAAGCATTACCCGCAATGCCGAAGACCTCGCCAACACACGGCAGCTTCAGGACATGGTCAGCCTGGCCAAACTGGGTGATCCGGTAATAGAGGCACTGCAGAGAGAGCGTGGCCGTTCGGCCATTGTGCTGTCGAGTGCTGCCGGTTCCAACGAAGAACAACAGGCTAAACGCACCCTGGACACCCAGCGCTCACAAACCGATGATCGCCTGCGCAGCTATCGGGATGGACTCGACACTTTGATGGCAGATGCTGAGTTTGACAGCGCTATCGCATCAAGCCTCTCCCGCTTTGAACAGCAAATCAGCAGCCTGTCAAAACTCCGGTCGGAGGTCGACAATCGCAGCTTGAATGGAGCCGACTCCGCTACGCAGTACACCAAACTGATCATGGAAGTGGTCAATCGGGTTCCCCTGCTGGTACGCCGCGCCACTGACCCAGAGCTCGCCCGCCAGATCAACGCATACTTCGCGCTGGCACAGGCTGCCGAAATGGCAGGTCGGGAGCGAGCCGCAGGCTCTGGCCTGATCCGCAGCGGCGACTTTGACCTGAGCCTGACCGGCCGCACTACCGCGCTTGCCGGGCAACAGGACTCGTACCTTCGTACCGCAACAGCCATGATGGCCTCGGGCTCCGAACTTCGTAATCAGCTGGAAGGCTTTGGGGCAACGGCGGAGCACCGCAACCTTCTGGCCCAACGGGAAACACTGTTGAGCAGCCCCTCGGGCATGTACGCCCTGGACGCCACCGACTGGTTTAACGCTACAACTGCTCGCATTGACACCATCAACTCCATCCGCAACCAAAGCCTGACACACGTTGAGGTTCTGGCCCAGGATTCTGTATCAGCCGCCAGAACCAACCTCATCGTGGCCTCAGCCATTGCCGCCGGCGCGGTGCTGGTGGTCATCCTTTTGATGATGATCATCATCCATGCAATCCACAAGCAAGTGCATCAGCTGCTCTCCGGCGTTCGCTTTGCCATGGACAATAAAGACCTCACCCATAAAGTTCCGGTGACCAGCAACGACGAAACCGGTACTATTGCGCGCGCCATCAACGACCTGTTCGCACGATTCAGCGATGCGCTGCTGCAAATTGACAAGGCCAGCGTTCAACTGGCCACGGCTACCGAGGAAACCAGCTCGACCGCTGGCCAGAACTCCAACCAGGTCCGGAGCCAGCAGCAACAAATCGAACAGGTGGCAGCGGCAACTGAGGAAATGTCGGCAACGTCCGAAGAAATTTCCCAGAACACCCAACAGGTGGCTGATGCGTCCAATCGCGCCATGGAGAAAAGCCAGACCGGCGAAAAGGTACTGCACGACAGTGTGACCCGAATCCGCTCCCTGGCCGAATCCGTTCAGGAAGTGAATCAGGTCATCGAGGAACTGGAAGAACGCAGCACCACCATCAGTGATGTGGTGGATGTGATCCGCAAAGTGGCGGACCAGACCAACCTGCTGGCACTGAATGCGGCTATTGAAGCAGCCCGTGCCGGTGAGCATGGGCGTGGCTTTGCAGTGGTAGCCGATGAGGTTCGAACTCTGGCCCAGCAGACCCACGAGTCCACCACCCAGATTGAAGACATTATTAACGGATTCAAGAACATTACCGACAGCGCCAGCCGCTCAATCATCGCCAGCCACAAGCTGGCCAATGAGACCAGCGAACAGGCCTCCGAGATGGAAAAAACCTTTGGCGAGATCCTGATGGACGTAAACAGCATCTCCGACATGGCCACCCAGATTGCCACCGCGTCAGAACAGCAGGTAGCCGTTACCCGAGAACTGGCGGGCAATATGGAGTCGGTCAGCGAAGCCGCCATCCTGACCCTGACCGGTTCCCAGGAAATCACTCAGGTCACCCAGGAACAGGCGCGGCTCGCCCGCCAGCTGCAGGATCTGGCCAATGAGTTCAAAGTGGCCTGACCCGAAAACACCCCCCGTTCAACGCAAGAGGGCTGCCAGATGGCAGCCCTCTTGCGTTTGTGCCCATTGTTCTCCGGTCAGATAATCCTGGAGAACCGCTGGCTCGCCCCTTCCTTCCGGTAAAGATCGAAAATCTGGCAAATGGCCCGAATCAGCAACCGGCCGGCCGGCTGAACCTGCAGCAATGAGCCAGAGTCTGCAATCAGCTCGTCCTGGATCATCGGCTTCAGGCGGTTCATTTCATCCGCGAAATAGCGGTCAAAATCTTCATTCCACTGTTCGGCAAACTGCTTGCGATCGAGCCGGAACTGGCAGATCAGCTGACCGATCACCCAGCGGCGGATGCGGTCGTCGCGGGTCAGGCCCACGCCGCGAATAATCGCCAGCTGGCCAGCATCGATGGACGCCTCCCAGGACGGCAGGTCGTGGTTGTTCTGGAAGTAGGCATCGTCGGTCTGGCCGATGGCGGATACGCCCAGGGACACCAGGTCACAATCCGAGTGGGTGGTGTAGCCCTGGAAGTTTCGGTGCAGACGGCCTTCGCGCTGGGCCACCGCCAGACTGTCGTCCGGCTTGGCGAAGTGGTCCATGCCGATGTATTCGTAGCCGGCTTCCAGCAAACGGTTGATGGTGTTGTGCAGAATCGTCAGCTTCTGCTGGGGGCTCGGCAGGGTATCCGCCTGGATGCGGGTCTGCGGGTAGAACCGGTCCGGCAGATGCGCGTAGCTGAACACCGAGAGCCGGTCCGGCGACATCTCGATCACCGATTCCAGAGTTTCGGCAAAGCTGTCCGGGGTCTGGTACGGCAGGCCGTAGATCAGATCCAGGTTGATGGAACGGAAACCGATACGACGGGCTTCGTTCAAGACCGCCTCAGTCATGTCCCGGGGCTGGATACGGTTCACCGCTTTCTGCACTTCCGGGTTCACATCCTGAACGCCCAGGCTGATACGGTTAAAGCCCAGTTCCCACAGGGTAGACAGGGTATCTTCGTCCACTTCCCGGGGATCGATTTCCACGCTGTAGTCCCGATCATCGCCGGACTGCAGGTTAAACAGCTCACCGTAACCAGCCATCAGGTGCTGCATCACATCCCGGGGCAGGAAGGTGGGCGTGCCACCGCCCCAGTGCAACTGCTTGACCGGGCGGTCTGCACCGAACAGTTTCGACTGGATGGCCGCTTCTTTCAGCACCCGCTCCACATAGGGCATGGCCTTGTCACGCTTCTTGGTGATCACCTTGTTGCAGGCGCAGTAGTAGCACAGGTGCGCACAGAACGGCAGATGGGTATACAGCGAGATGGGTCCGCCAGCGGCCTTGCTGCGGCCAGCCGCCTTGACCATGTCTTCAATGGAATAGTTCGGGGTGAACTCCACTGCCGTGGGGTAAGACGTGTAGCGGGGGCCGCTCAGGTCATAGCGGCGGATGAGCGCCTCGTCCCAGATAAAAGCGGGCAGGTTGTTTGCTGCAGCAGTATCAGAAGCCATAGTAAAACTCTAACGTCGAATAGGATTGGCAAGCCGGAAAGCGCGGATTATGCCTGACCGGCGACAGTCACTGTTTGATGCGAATCAGCTGAGTGTACCAGCTTAACCAATGAACCACCCTTGCGCCCATGGCGTATTCTGCCTACCTCTAAAGGATAAACTCAGCCGGAGCCCGACATGGCCAATCTCATCCTGATTCTGGGCGATCAGCTCAGCCCCCGACTCTCTGCCCTGAATGGCGCAGACAAGGACAACGACCTGGTCGTGATGGCCGAGGTCCACAGTGAAGCCAGCTACACCAACCATCACAAGAAGAAGCTGGTGTTCATTTTCAGCGCCATGCGGCACTTTGCCGATGCACTGGAGGAGGATGGCTGGCGGGTTCACTATCAGCGCTATCACCCGGACAATCCGGCACAATCTATTGAACAGGTAATAGCGGAGCTGGTACGGGAGTGGCAACCGGAGCGAGTCATTACGACAGAATGTGGTGAGTGGCGTTTACACGAACAGATCAGCCGCTGGCACAAAGCACTGGGCATCCCCGTGGAAATCCGGCCAGATACCCGCTTCGTCTGCAAGATTAACGAGTTCGCCCGCTGGGCCGACGGCAAAAAGCAGCTGCGCATGGAATTCTTCTACCGGGAGATGCGCAAGAAAACCGGCCTGTTGATGACGCCAGATGGCCAGCCCGAAGGTGGCCACTGGAACTTTGACGCCGATAACCGCAAGAAATGGACCGGCAAGCCACCTGCTCCGACTCCGTTCCGGGAGGAGCCGGATGCCATCACCACCGAAGTGATCGAGCTGGTAAACGAATACTTTTCAGAACATTTCGGTACCACGGAAGATTTCCACTACGCCGTTACCGCCGGACAGGCGCTGGACGCGCTTGCCCACTTCATCGACTTCGCCCTGCCCTGCTTCGGCGACTACCAGGATGCCATGTCAGACAACGAAGACTGGCTGTTCCACTCCATCCTGTCCCCCTATCTCAACACCGGCTTGCTGGATCCCATGGAGGTGTGTGAAGAAGCGGTACGGGCCTGGCACGCCGGCCGGGCGCCGCTGAATGCTGTAGAAGGCTTTGTCCGCCAGATCATCGGCTGGCGGGAATTCGTGCGCGGCATCTACTGGCTGCTGATGCCCGATTACGCCCGGGAAAACCGTTTGGGCAACAGCCGTGAGCTGCCCTGGTTCTACTGGACCGGCGATACCAAGATGCGCTGCATGCACAAGGCCATCGACGCCACGGCCCGCAACGCCTATGCCCACCACATCCAGCGACTGATGGTCACCGGCAATTTTGCCCTCCTGGCCGGAGTGAAACCGGAGGCCATCTGTGACTGGTACCTGGCGGTGTATATCGACGCCTTCGACTGGGTAGAGCTGCCCAACACCCTGGGCATGGTGATGCACGCCGATGGCGGCTACCTGGGCTCCAAGCCCTATGCCGCCAGCGGCAAATACATCCAGCGCATGTCTGACCACTGCCAGAACTGCCACTACCGGGTGCAGGACGCCACCGGTGAAAACGCCTGCCCGCTCAACAGCCTGTACTGGCACTTCATTGACCGGCACCGGGAGGATTTTGCCGACAATCCCCGGATGACCATGATGTACCGCAACTGGGACAAACAGAAGCCAGAGCGGCGGGAAGCCCTGCTGGCAAGGGCCGACTGGGTTCTGGCCAATATGGAAACACTGTAATCCGACTACTCCGAATGAAGTACGGAAAAGCGGGATTATGACTGCTATGCTCTTGCCATTGTCAGCAATCTGGACGCTTGAGTACGCAGATGGATGCCCGCAGCCTGATTATCGGACTATGCCTTGTTCTGGCCTCGGTGACCGTGAGGGCAGACCACCGGGTGTTCAGCCTGTATACCTTTCTGGCGCCGCCTTACCAGTATACGGAACCCCAGATTCCCGTGGTGACAGGTGAAACCACTGAAACCATCCGTTGCGCCCTTAACAAGGCCGGATTTCAGGCCCGAATAAGCCTGATGCCCCAAAGCCGGGCCCGTTACTCGCTGGAACGCAATCTGGTGGACGGCTACTTTGCCGTCGGGCCATCCGAAGAAATGGATCAATCTGCCGTTCGGTCGCACCCGGTCGCCCTGGAGAAGTGGCACTGGTTCTTTACCGCCGAAACCAAACCGGATCCTGGCAAGGCAAGAATTGGTGTGGTCGGTGGCAGCAATGAAGCCATCTGGCTGGAAGAAAGTGGCCTGAAGCCGTTTATCACGGTCACCGGGGCTGAGCAGCTACCGGCACTGCTGGTACGAAAGCGCATTGATCTCGCCCTGATGGACCAGCGTGCCATGAAATATCTGCAAGACCAGAAATCCGGGGTAGATTGGTCACTGAATTCCGAATTTGTTCGGTATGCCCCTTTGCACCTGTATGTAAACCCTCGATTTGCGGAAGGCCACCCTCGCTTCCTGTCCGGATTTAACGAACATCTTGCCGGCTGTGCCATGCCAAGCATGCAACTGTCCGAACAGGAAGCAACAAAAGTTCAGGGGCTGGCGCAAGCGCTGATGGCGGATCTCTCCGGCATCATCAATCTGACCAATGCCATCTACCAGGGGCCGACCTACGACAACCTGACCGATATCCTGACCAAGGACACACTCTGGCAGGCGCTTGCACCCCACCATCCCACACCGCTGGCAGGGGAAATACTTGACCTGCCGGCTTCCCGGGCACTGGTAAACTGGCAGGCCAGCCATGCCCCACTCATAACTGAAGTCCTGCTGACCGACAAAGTCGGGGCGCTGGCCGCCATGAGCCGCCTGTCCTCAGACTACTGGCAGGGCGACGAACCCAAGGTTCAGGAAATCGTCTTGAAGACAGATACAGGTGTTGAGCGGAAAAGCGATATCTGGATATCACCCATCCTCTACGACACTTCCACCGCCCGTTTCCAGGTTACGGTCAGCTTTCCAGTGCCGCTGGAGGAACCCAACAACGGACTGGAAGGCGTGCTGGTACTCGGGCTCGACATCAAACACGCCCTCCATGGCCACCAATAATCAGAGCCTTAGCCAACGCCCTCAGTGAGGCGCAATCCGCTTTTCTGTGTCCGGATCGAAGAACACGACCTTCTTCATATCGAACATCAGCTCGGCAGTCTCGCCCCAGGTCACCGGGTGTTCCGGATCAATCCGGCAATGAACGTTGGTATCGTTCAGCTGAATCAGAGCAATCACGTCCGGGCCGGTGGGCTCGGTCACTTCGATGGTGAACTCGCCCTTCGCCACCAGGGTCTGCTCGTTTTTCTGATCCTGGGGCTGGGTGATGTGCTCCGGGCGGATGCCTAGAATCACCTTTTTGCCCACCCGATCCACCAGAAATTCCGGCACCGGCAGCTTCACGGCCCGGCCATCATTTCCACGCACCTCCGCCTCTAGCCCGCCTTCACCCTGCTCCACGGTTACCGGCACAAAACTCATCGCCGGTGAGCCCATGAATCCAGCTACAAACAGGTTTTCCGGCCGGTCATACACTTCTTTTGGCGTGCCCAGCTGTTGCAACTCACCATCCTTGAGCACGGCAATCCGATCCGCCAGGGTCATGGCCTCGATCTGGTCGTGGGTTACGTACACGATGGTGGTTTTCAGGCGCTGGTGCAGTTTCTTGATCTCGGTGCGCATCTCCACCCGCAGCTTGGCATCCAGGTTGGAGAGCGGCTCGTCAAACAGGTAAATACGCGGCCTGCGGGCCAGCGCCCGGCCCATGGCAACCCGCTGCTGCTGCCCGCCAGAAAGGTTAGCCGGCTTCTTGTTGAGCAATTGGGAGATTTGCAACAAATCGGCCACCCGTTCCACTTCCTGGTCTATCTCGTGCTTTGGCAATCCCCGGATCTTAAGGCCGAAGGCGATGTTCTCGCGCACGGACATGGTCGGGTACAGGGCGTAGGACTGGAACACCATGGCGATGTTCCGGTCTTTCGGCTCCATGGTGGAGATGTCCTTGCCGTCGAGAACGATCGAGCCATTGGTGATGGTTTCCAGGCCGGCGATGGTGTTCATCAGGGTGGATTTACCACAGCCGGATGGGCCTACAAGTATCAGGAATTCGCCGGAAGCGATGTCGATGTCGATGCCCTTGAGGGTTTCCTCGGCAACGCCCGGATAGGTTTTGCGGATGCTCCGCAGTTCCAGTTGAGACATTATTGTTATCCTCTCAGGTCAACCTTTGACAGATCCGGCGGTCAGGCCCCGGATGAAGTATTTGCCGGCGACGATGTAGACCACCAGTGTGGGCAGCGCGGCGATCATGGCCGCAGCCATATCCACGTTGTATTCCTTCACCCCGGTGCTGGTGTTTACCAGGTTGTTCAGCGCCACGGTAATGGGCTGACTGTCACCGCTGGCGAACACCACACCGAACAGGAAGTCGTTCCAGATCTGGGTGAACTGCCAGATCAGCGACACCATGAAGATGGGCGTGGACATGGGCAGCAGGATCCGGAAGAAAATGGTGAAGAAGCCGGCACCGTCCAGACGCGCTGCTTTGATCAGCGCATCCGGAATGGCCACGTAGTAGTTCCGGAAGAACAGCGTGGTGAAGGCCACCCCGTAAATCACATGCACCAGCACCAGGCCGGTGGTGGTATTGGCCAGGCCCAGCTGGCCCAGGGTCGCGGCCATCGGCAGCAGCACTACCTGGAAAGGCACAAAGCACCCGAACAGCAGCATGCCGAAGAACAGGTCGGAACCCTTGAACTTCCACTTGGACAGCACGTAGCCGTTGAACGCGCCCAGCAAGGTGGAGATCAGCACCGCCGGCACGGTCATCTTGAACGAGTTCCAGAAATAGCCGCTGATGCCGTTGCACTCGACGCCGGTGCAGGCCTCGGACCAGGCCTTGGTCCAGCCGATGGTGGTCCAGTCCGTGGGCAGGGCCATCAGGTTGCCGGTGCGGATATCCATGGGCGTCTTGAAGCTGGTCACCAGCATGATAAACAGCGGGATCAGGTACACCAGCGCGGCTAGGAGCAACACCCCGTAGATGGCCACGCGGCTGGGACGAAAGCCGGTACGAACCACATCAGTCATGGCGTTTCTCCCTCAGTTCCGAGTACAGGTAAGGCACGATCAGGGCCAGGATGGCGCCCAGCATCAGCATGGCGCTGGCCGACCCCAGTCCCATCTGACCGCGGGTGAAGGTGTGGGCGTACATGAACACGGCCGGCAGATCGGTGGAGTAACCGGGGCCACCGGCCGTCATGGCCATGACCAGGTCAAAGCTCTTGATGGCAATGTGGGCCAGCACCATCACGGCACTGAAGAATACCGGCCTCAGCGAGGGCAGGATGATCTTCCAGTAGATCAGCGGCAGGCTGGCGCCGTCGACCCGGGCGGCCCGGATGATGGAGGAATCCACACCCCGGAGGCCGGCCAGGAACAGCGCCATCACGAATCCGGAAGCCTGCCAGACCGCCGCCATCACGATGGTGTAGATGGCCATATCCGAGTTCACCAGCCAGTCGAAACTGAACGAGTCCCAGCCCCAGTCATGCATCAGTTTTTCCAACCCGAGGCTGGGATTCAGGATCCACTTCCAGACGGTGCCGGTAACGATCATGGACAGCGCCATGGGATAGAGGTAGATGGTCCGGATGGCGCCTTCCTGGCGAATTTTCTGGTCCAGGAAAATGGCCAGTACCACACCGATCAACAGGCAGCTGAGGATAAACAGGCCGCCAAAGATACCCAGGTTGACCGAGGCCGTCAGCCAGCGGTCATTGGTCATCAGCTTGGCGTACTGGTCGAATCCGACGAAGTCATAGACCGGCAGGAAGCTGGAGCTGGTGAAAGACAGCACACCGGTCCAGAGCATATAACCGTAGATACCGATGCCCACCAGGACAAAGGTGGGGGCCACCACCAGCTTTGGTAACCAGCGCTGCAACCCGTCCAGCAGGCGCGAGGGTGCCCTGGCCACCCGGGCAGGGTGACGTTGAATGTGTTCCATGAGAGTTCTCCCGAGAGGATCGGGGGCCACCCGAGTGGATGGCCCCTACCGGATCAGAGTGCCGCCTGGATGGCAGCCGCCAGCTGGTCGGTGGCCCGAACCGGATCCTTGTCGTCGGAATTCACGAAGTTGGTGACAACATCAAAGATCTGGCCCTGGACATAGCTGGTAGTGGCCAGACCGTGGGCAAAGCTGGGCACCAGGCCGCCGTCGTCAGCACTGCTCTTGAAGGTGTCCATCGAGGCCTGGGCGCAGGTGTCAAAACCAGACATATCCATATCGGTACGGACCGGGATCGAGCCTTTGGCCTCGTTGAATACGGTCTGGAACTCGGGCTCCAGGATGGTCCGGGCCAGATCCTTCTGGGCTTCGGCGTTTTCCTCATCGCTCAGGCTGAACATGGCAAAGGAATCCACGTTGAAGGTGAACTGCGCGGTCGTGCCCGGAGCCGGCGCGCAGATGTAGTCCTCACCCGGGGTCAGGCCGGCGGCGGTAAACTCGCCCTTGGCCCAGTCACCCATGATCTGCATGGCCGCTTCACCCCGAATCACCATACCGGTGGCAGTGTTCCAGTCACGGCCAGCGGCGTTGTCGTCCACGTAACTCATGACTTTGGCAAACTCGGTGAAGACTTCCTCCATCAGGGCACTGTTGATCACGTCCATGTCATGCTCGACGAAGGCTTTGGCATAATCCACCGGACCCATGACCGCCAGAGCCACGGCCTCGAATACAGTAGCGTCCTGCCAGGGTTGACCACCATGGGCCAGGGGAATCACACCGGCCGCTTCCAGTTTTTCGGCGGCCTGGTAGAACTCATCCAGGGTCTTGGGAACGGACAAGCCGGCGTCTTCCAGAACGTCCGGGTTGGCCCACAGCCAGTTCACCCGGTGCACGTTCACCGGCACTGCCACGTATTCGCCCTCATATTTCATGACGTCGGCAATCACCGGCGGAACCAGCTGGTTCCAGTTGTTGGCTTCGGCCACGTCGTCCAGGCTGGTCAGGAAGCCCAGTTTGGCCCATTCCCGGATATCCAGGCCTTTGATCTGGGCCGCGGCCGGCGGGTTGCCGGACACTGCCCGGGTCTTGAGCACGGTCATGGCCGCTTCACCGCCACCACCGGCCACGGCAAAGTCTTTCCAGCTGTGGCCCTGCTCTTCCATCATACCCTTGAGGGCGGCCGCGGCACGGGCTTCGCCGCCCGCCGTCCACCAGTGCAGCACTTCCACTTCACCGGCCTGAAGGGCCTGGGCCGGAAGCAATGCGGCAGCCACGGCCGCAGCGGTCAGGGGTTTCTTGAATATGGTCATAACGACTCCTTGTTTTTGTTGTCTTGGTATTTCCGGAGTCTATGGCAGCAAACCGAGACGATGAGTATCAAACTGAAAGAACGATGTAACGGATTTGTTACATTGACCATTCAATGACGGGGCAAGCTCAGCATGACGTGCAAGCCGCCTTCGGGCCGGTTGGCAATGGCCAGTTCGCCACCGTGGTTCTGGGCAATGTTACGAGCGATGCCAAGCCCCAGGCCGTGGCCCTTACGCTGGCTGGATTGCAACCGAAAGTAGGGCTCAAAGATCCGTGCCAGCTGATCTTCCGGTACCCCCGGGCCTTCATCCTCCACATGAATAATCAGACGCCCGGACTCATCTTCTATGCGCACCCTTGCAACATGACCATACTTGACCGCGTTATCCACCAGGTTGCCCAGGCATCGTTTCAGGGCCAGGGGCTTGCCCCGGTATCGCCGGCAGTGCCCCTGAACATGAACGCGCCGCGAATCTCCCGACTGGTAGGCCTCCGCCATACCGCGCAACATGCCCTCAACATCCACCGGCTCGGTGTTCTCGTGGATGTCGGTGTCTTTCATGGACTGAAGCGCATTCTTGACCAGCAATTCCAGCTCTTTCAGGTCTGCCTCCAGGCGTTCGCGCATGGGCTCGTCGTCGATGAGGTCGACCCGCAATCGCAGCCGGGTAATGGGGGTTTTCAGGTCGTGGGAAATTGCCCGGAACAGCTGTTCCCTGTCACTGATATAACTTTGCAGGCGCCGGCGCATGGTGTTGAAGCTGCGGGTGACGGCCACAATCTCGGCGCTGCCCTGCTCTTTCAATGGCGGCGTATCATCCTCCAGCGGCAGATCCCGGGTGGCCTTGGCCAGCTTTCGCAAGGGCCGGGTCTGTTGCCGGATCAGCCACGCCAGTACCGGGAACAGGATACCGATCATCACCACCACAAACAGGATCTGCTGGCCGGGAACGCCCTCATCTTCCAGGGAAACGAAGGGGGACGGCAGGGCCGCCGCCAGATAAAGCCATTCGTCCTGATCCACCTCAATCTGGGTGACCATGACCGGCGGATTCAGCGGCTCCAGAGTCAGCGCATAATGAGCCCAGGACTTTGGTAACGCGTCCAGCGGCAGTTCGGTATTGAGGATTCTCAAATCGCCGGGGTCAACAAAATCCACATGCAGATTGATCCGGTTCCCCAGGCGCCGGCGCAGTACCGACACCACCTCGTCCACAACCAGCCGTTTACGGGCAGTGTCTGGCAACGCTCTCATCTCAAGGCGTTTTTGATTCAGGGAGACAAAAAAGCGGGTACCGCCCATGTCCCGCAACTGGTCGAGAACAATGTGGCGATACTCCTGAGGCAGGGAGTTAAAAAACTGCACCGTTGCCGATGCGGACTGGGCCAGGTTGCGAGTGGTGGCAACCAGCCCCTCTTCCTGCTGGGCCCGATAGGTGGCCACCCAGGCCACACTGGAAACCACCTGGGCAACGGCCATGGCCAGCAACGTCAGCAGCAACACCCGCCCAAGCAGGGAGGACGGCAGCCAGCGCCATGTCAACGGTGGCTTCTGTCCCGCGCTATTCCGGGGCATGACTGACTGTAGCGGCGAGCAGATAGCCCGCTCCCCGCACTGTCTTGATCAATCGAGGGTTTCGGCCCTGGTCTCCCAACCGCTGCCGAAGCCGGCTAACGGCCACATCCACCACTCGATCCAGCGGCATGGACTCCCTCCCCCGGGTAACGCCCGAGATGGTATCCCGGTCCAGTACCTGATTGGGGTGGGTCAGAAACAGCTGCAACAGGGCAAAGTCAGCGCCGGAGAGCGCCGTTGCTTCGCCATCTTCGTCGATCAGCTCATGGGCCAGGGTATCGAGCCGCCAACGGTCGAACAGGACAAACCGGGGATTATCCGCCCTCGCAAACCTGGCCCTGCGCAGTAACGCCTTGACCCGGGCCTGCAACTCCCTGGCACTGAAGGGTTTGGCCAGGTAATCATCCGCTCCGATCTCCAGCCCCACGACACGGTCGGTCTCATCAGAACTGGCGGTCAGCATAATAATCGGTACCTGGGAATGCTCACGGATCTGCCGGCACAGGGTGAAGCCATCATCACCCGGAAGCATTACATCCAGCACGATCAGATCGGCCGGCCGCTCGCCCAGCAGTTGCCGCATCTGGTCTCCATCAGCGGCTGTCCGTATCTCATAGCCGACCCGGGACAGGTGTTCCTGCAATAACTCACGAATAGCGGCATCGTCGTCGACCACCAGAATCGAGGCTTTGGCATCAGTCATTGCGATCGTTCTTTTTGTTGTTCATGGTTACAGAGTCATCCCGTTAGTATACCGGCGAGCCTCTCGCAGAAGCCTGCCGCAGGAACTCTATAACGAGAGCGCCCTGGCTGTCACGGCTGGTGGTTATGGCGGCCCGACTTCGCAGGCCAGTACCAAGGCCCAGAACTCGGAGAAATCGTTGACCACCACATCCGGTTTGTCCGGGTGTTTGTGAGTACCGGGAAAAATACGGTTCAGCCACGGCAAATCCCACTGGGCGCCGTTGAAGAACACGGCGGTCATGCCGGCCCGTTTGGCCGCGATGATGTCGGTGGTGGAATCACCCACGTACCACACGCTGGGATCCGGTGGGTAATCCAGTTTCTGCACGGCCAGAAGCAACTGATCCGGGTGGGGCTTGCGCAGCGGGGTGTCATCACCACACACGTTAACGTCAAACAGGTGTGTCCAGCCGGTATCTTCCACCGCGGCCAGTTCATGCTCGAAGAACTCCCGGTCCCGATTGGTGATCACGCCCACCTGGATACCCAGCTTGAGCAGCCCTTCCAGCATTTCTCGCACCCGGGGTTCAAAGGCTTTCACAGTGCCATAGTGATTCCGGTAGTGATGATTAAAGGCTTTGTGGGCAACCTGCTTGGCGTCCTGATCCTCACCGAACAGCACTTCAAAAATATCGGTGCGGGAGATTTTTCGATCAGCCTTTACCTTGGGGTGCAGTTTGGCGAATTCCCGCACGTAAGCCACCAGGCGGGCATCTTCCGGGGTTTTGCTGTCTTCCGGCGCCACCATCCGGTCCATCAATCCCAGCTTGTGAAAATCCGGCAGCATGTCATCCACCGCGTGGTACATGGCATCAAGGGTATCCACCAGGGTGGCGTGCCAGTCGAACAGGATCACCGCCGGGCGAATCAGTTTCACCACCGCCGGGTGCCAGTCCGGCTCGATGCGGGGCTCCGGCCGCTCTGGCGCCGGGAAGGGTTTCGGGCGCACCTCTGCCGGGCTGGCGGCAAACGCTTCTGGCTGCTCCCGCTCCAACAGAGCGAGCAGGTCCATCAGGTCTTCAAAGCTGTCGAGAACAGCCGTCGGGGCGTCCCGTTTGGTGAACCAGCCGCTGATCCGGTCCGGCTCCCAGCAGGCGCCGTTGTAGAAGACACCGGCCACATCGGCATGGTGTGCGGTGAGCATATCGACATAGCTGTCCCCGATGTACCAGACGCGTTCACCCCTGGGAATCGACAGTTTTTCCAACGCTTTGAGAATCACCTCCGGATCGGGCTTGTACTCGGTGACATCATCGGCACATACGGTGGCATCGAACAAATGCTGCCAGCGGCCCTCGTCGACAATCTGCAGTTCCCTGTCCAGAAATTCCCGGTTGCGGTTGGTGCACACCGCCAGCTTGATGCCCAGGGCTTTCAGGGCCGACAGATACTCATAAGCGCCCGGCTGAAACGGTTTCACCTGGCCGAAGTACTTCCGGTAGGCCTGGTTGTAGGCTTTATGGGCGATCAGCTTGGCAGCCTTGTTCTCACCAAAGATGGCGTTGAAAATATCCGTTCGGGAGACCCGGCGCTCAGCCAGAATCCGCGGGTGCAATCGGCGATAGATGCGAATGTAACGCACCAACCGGGCATCGTCTTCGGTGCGGCACTGGTCTTCAGGCAGCAACTGCTCCACGAGGCCCAGCTCTTCCAATTGCGGTAACATCTCCTCCATGGCGCTGAACATGGCATCATGGGTGTCCACCAGGGTACCGTGCCAGTCGAAGATCAGGACCGAGGGTGGCAGGATGTTGTCGTCGACTCGGGACATGGCAAAACCTCTGGAAGCTCAGTCACGTATATCCACACACCTCTTTCAGTTAAACCCATAAACCGCCCATGCACAAAAAACCGCACTTACCTGAAAAAATCTGCCCGGCCTGCCACCGCCCTTTCACCTGGCGCAAGAAGTGGGCAAAGGACTGGGACCAGGTGAAATACTGCAGTGAGCGTTGCCGGCGCAATCGGGGGCCGCACTGATGGCAGTCGTGGTCTGGTTCAAACGGGATTTACGGGTGGAGGATCACGGCCCACTTTACGCCGCTGTGCAATCGGGGCAGCCGGTGGTGCCCTTGTACGTGGTGGAGCCGGAATACTGGCAGCAACCGGACACCTCCCGCCGGCAGTGGCAGTTCGTTGCGGAGTCTCTCGAATCCTTGCGCAAGCAGTTAAAACGCCTGGGCAGTGATCTGCTGATTGCTCACGGGGAGGTCATCAGAACCCTGGATGACCTGAAACAGCAGTACGGCATCACACAGGTGTTCTGCCATCAGGAAACCGGCGGGGACTGGACCTTTCAACGGGATAAAGCGGTGATTGCCTGGTGCCAGAGCCAGCAGATTGAGTTCCGCGAATGGCAGGGCTTTGGTGTCGTTCGGCGACTGGTCAACCGAGACGACTGGGACCAGCACTGGAACCGGATCATCAAAAGCACACGCCTGCCTGCACCCGAAGGGATTCGTTCGCCGGATACCTCCGGCTGGCCGCAGAGCTTACCCGCACCCGCCCAGCTTAACGGTGGCCCGTGCCCGGATCGTCAGGCCGGCGGCAGCGAACGGGCCATTGCCCTGCTGGATTCGTTTCTGGAACGGCGGTGCGTGGGTTATCAGTACAACATGTCCTCACCGCTTACCGCACCTCGCGCCTGCTCACGGCTCAGCCCTCACCTGGCCTGGGGCACCATCAGCCTGCGCGATGTCTATCAGCAGTCAAAAGAGACCGGAGACCACCGCAACACGCTGCCCCGCAAGAAGAAAAGCCTCACCAGCTTTCGCTCAAGGCTGCACTGGCATTGCCACTTTATCCAGAAGCTGGAGGATGAACCGGAACTGGAATTCCGTGCCATGCATCGGGAACTGGAGCACCTGAAAACCGGACCAAACAACAGCGAGCGACTGCATCGCTGGCAGGAGGGCCAGACCGGCTGGCCACTGGTGGATGCCTGCATGCGCAGCCTGGAGCACACCGGTTGGATCAACTTCCGCATGCGGGCCATGCTGATGGCGGTGGCCAGTTATCAGCTATGGCTTCACTGGCGGGACCCGGCACTGCACCTGGCTCGACTGTTTACCGATTTCGAGCCCGGCATTCACTATCCCCAGGCCCAGATGCAATCAGGGCTCACCGGCATCAACGCCCTGCGCATATACAACCCGGTGTTGCAAAGCCAGAAACTGGATCCGGAAGGTGAGTTCATCCGCCGCTGGATACCGGAGCTGGCCGGCGTCCCGGCGGAGATGATCCACACCCCATGGCTGATGACGCCGGCCCAGAAGCAGCGCTTTGGCGGCAATACCTATATTTCACCAGTCTGTGATCATGAGCAGGCAGCACGGGTGGCTCGCAAGGCGGTCGGAGAGTTCAGGAAGCGGCAAGTGAGCCAGACAGAGACGGACCGGGTTCTTAACCGTCATGGCAGTCGGAAGGGGCCGACACAGAACCGGCCCAGGACTGGCAGCCATGACTCTGAACCGGCATCACAGCTCCCTCTTTTTTGATCCCAATGGACAAGGACCTTACTCGCTCTCTACAGGTCCGTCGCTCTCGTTTTTCTCCATACTGGGAAGCACCAGCACCGAACAAGGGGCATTGACCGACACATACTCCACCGTTGCCTTGCGTAACGGCCAGTGGCTGCCGCCGCCACGGGAGACCAGAATCATCAGGTCTGCACACAGCTGGCCGGCCAGTGCCACCAGTTTCTCACCGGCCGAACCGGCCACCACGTGCAGGATCGCCTCCCGGTTCAGGGGCAGGTATTTCCGGGCCAGCAGATCCAGGTGGTGCCGCACCTGTTCTTCTTTGTCTTCCGGTGCTTCTTCGGTGACGTGAGGAAAGAAACCGCTGCCACCCGGGTTGAAGACACTGGCCAGGTGCAACTCGCCACCCTCCTCCAGAAGCTTCAGGGCCGCTTCCAGTGCACGCTTGCCCTCCCCGTCGTCTTTCGGATCAATCGCGATCAGCAGCTTCCGGTACATAACCTTTCTCCTGTTTGGGTTCAGAATCGGCTTCCACTTCCGGGAAGGCGCGGCCTCGCACCAGCTCATCCACACTGTAGCCGCGATAATCGGCGTGCAGGGCGCGATAGAGGGACACCGCCATAAAAACCAGCAGAATACAGAACGGTAAACCAAGTGAAGTGATCACGTTCTGCAGAGCATCCAGCCCGCCGGCAAGCAACAGAGTGGCCGCAATTACCCCTTGGGCCGCCGCCCAGAAAATCCGTTGGCGAATCAGCGAAGGCTGGTCGTCCCTGCGTGTCAGCATATCAATCACCAGGGAGGCGGAGTCCGATGACGTGGTAAAGAAAATGACAATAATGACCACACTCAGAGCAGAAGCCGCCTCCGCCAGCGGAAAAACATCAAGAAATGCAAAGATGGCCACCGACGGATCCCTCTGCACCTGATCCGCCAGTGCCACCAGGCCATTCATCTCAACGTTAATGGCAGAGAGACCAAAGATGCCGAACCACACCAGCGTAAACGCGGTTGGCGCAAACAGTACGCCGGCTACGAACTCCCGAATGGTTCGCCCACGGGAAATCCGGGCAATGAAAATACCCACATAGGGCGCCCAGGAAATCGTCCAGGCCCAGTAGAACAACGTCCAGTTGCGTTGCCAGTCCGACTCGCGAAAGGTTTCTGTCCAGAACGCCAGCCAGGGCAAGGCATCAAAATAATCACCCACGCTCTGAACCATACCTTCGGCAATAAACACGGTAGGGCCCAGAGCAAATACAAACAGCAGCAACACAATCGCCAGAAGAATATTCACCTGGGACAGCCGCCGCACCCCTTTGTCCAGACCTAGCGCTACCGAGGTCGCTGCAATGCTGGCAATAACCGTAATCAGCAGAACCTGAACCCAGCCCGCGGAAGGAACACCGAACAGGTAATTCAGTCCACTGTTCAGCTGCAACGTGCCCAGCCCGAGCGACGTCGCCACCCCGAACAGCGTGCCCAACACCGCGATAACGTCCACCGCCCAGCCCCATGGACCAAAGGTGCGCTCACCAAGAATCGGGTAGAACAGGCTGCTGATACGCATGGGAAGGCTGTGGCGATAGGAGAAATAGCCAATGGCCAGGCCCGGCATGGCAAAGATGGTCCAGGTGTGAAGGCCGAAATGATAGAGGGCAATGGTCATGGCGTCGGTAGCGGCCTGCTCGGTGCCGCCCTGCACACCATCGAATGGCGGATTGGCAAAGTGGGACACCGGCTCAGCCACCCCCCAGAACATGAGGATAGTGCCAATGCCAGCAGCAAACAGCATGGTGAACCAGGTGAGATTCGAGTAGTCCGGCCGACTGTCATCCGCCCCAAGGCGAATGCTGCCGTAGCGACTGAGCGCCAGACCAAGAAGAAAAATCAGAAGCGAAGACACCGCCAGGATATAGAACCAGCCCAGGTTACGGGCCACCCATCCGGTCAACTGCCCGAAACTGCTGGCCACAGCCTGGTCAAAAGGAATCGCCAAAGCCACAAACAGCGCGGCAATAGCAGCTGAGCTAAAGAACACTCCGGGTATTGTCTGCAAGCCCAGCCGGTGTTGCAGGCGCTCCAGCACAGTCGCCTCCTCATTCCATGAAACCACCGCGCCACTGTACCATAGTGACAGTATCGTCTTCGGGCTGAGACTTGACCGATGTCAGGCATTCAAGGGAATACATCATGAAAATTGGAGAGTTGTCCCGGCAGGCCGGTGTTCCGGTAGAAACTATCCGTTATTTTGAAAAAATCGGGCTGATGGCCAAGCCAGAGCGCGGCGAAAACGGATATCGCTATTATCGTCAGGAACACCTCGACCGCCTCCTGTTTATCCGGCGCTGCCGCAATCTGGACATGGCTCAGGACGAGATTCGCGAACTCATCCGGCTGGCTGAAAAACCCACTGCCGATTGCTCAGACGTCAATGCTCTGCTGGCTCGACACCTGTCACATGTGCGGGCCAGGCTCAACGAACTGAAAAGCCTGGAACAGATGCTGGTCAACCTACAGAACGCCTGTTCAGACCCGCGGACCATCCGGGAATGTGGGATTCTGGGCGGGCTCAGCGACGAATTGGCCACCATCCCGGAACCCACCGCATCGGATAACCATGTACCAGGCACTCATGGATCAGGCCATCATGATTAGCAGGTGTTGACCCTGTAGCAACTACAGGGTTTTTAATGGAGACACTTAAACATTGGAGGTCTATATGGCGTGTTCCTGTTCTGCACCTGAACCCAAAACTCCCGCTCCGGGGTTCCGAAAAGCGCTTTGGCTGGCGCTGTGGGTGAATCTGGTGATGTTTCTGGTGGAAGGCTTCGCCAGCCTGCAATCCGGGTCCGTTTCCCTGATGGCCGATGCCATCGATTTCTTTGGCGACAGCGCCAACTATCTGCTTTCTCTGAGCGTTCTGGGAATGGGGATGCTCTGGCGCGGGCGGGCGGCGATGGTAAAAGGTCTGACCATGGCCGTGTTCGGACTGGTGGTCTGGGGCCGGGCCGTCTGGGTACTGCAAAGCGGCATCACGCCCGAGCCACTGACCATGGGCATGGTGGGGCTGCTGGCGCTTGCCGCCAATGTCTTTGTTGCCGTGATGCTGTTCCGGTTCCGGGACGGTGACTCAGACATGCGCTCGGTCTGGCTTTGCAGCCGCAACGACGCTATCGGCAATATGGCCGTTATGGCCGCCGCACTGGGCGTGTTCGGCACCGGCAGTGCCTGGCCAGATCTGATCGTCGCAGCCATCATGGGTACGCTGGCCGTCACCGCCGGAGTTAGCGTGGTTCGCCATGCCCGAAGTGACATTGAAAAAGCCAAAGCCAGCGGTGCACAAGCCGCCACGGCGGCCTGTAACGACTCATAACTTAGAACACCCAGGCAATCATCACTGGAATGAAACCCAGTGCAAACAACGTGCTGAGCAGTGTCGTGCCTGCTGCTTGCCTGGGTGATGCATCGAGCAGCGTGGCAATCACCACGGTATTGGCGGCAATCGGTGTGATGGAAATCAGGAATATGGCCTGATGCACTGCCGGCTCATAAATTCCCAGAAGCGTTGAATCAACCCACCAGAACACGATAGCCACCAATGGCCAGATCACAAACTTGCCGAAAAATGCCAGGGCAGTGAACCGGGGGTTGCCGGCCAATCCCCGAAAGCTGGTAATGCCCATGCCGATAATCATCATCCCGAGAATACTGTAGGCGCCGCGCAGATTATCGAACAGGGGTACAAAGACGTCAGGAATGGGGGCTCCGGAAAGGTTGAGTACAACTGCGGCCAGAAAGGCATAGACGGAGGGCAGACGCACCACCCTTAGCAACGCATCCTGAATGCTGTATTTGCCCCGTGCCGCCAGATAAAAGCCCACGGAATTCTCGAACAGAGTCGTGCCCAGCATACAGACAATGTAGAGCGCCAGGCCTTCCTCTCCAAACAGCAACAGCGCCACCGGAATACCGAAATAGCCGGTGTTACCGGTACCCACCGATAACGGGATCACGGCCGCACTGCCGTCTGAAAGCAGTTTTCGGGCAACGGCCATGTGCCCCAGGGCAATCACGGTACAGAAACCAAACACCAGGGCCGGCAACAGGATCACCTCGGCACTGAGCGGCGCCGCCATCACTCCAGAAAACACCACCGACGGCGTAATGATATACAGCATGATGCCGGCAATATGCCGGCCACTGGCTTCCAGGAACCGACCCGCAATCCAACCCAGTGCAACGGTGACATAAAGCGGAAGAAGTTTAAGCAGCAGGGCCAGGGCAGCAGACATGATCTCTCCGGGCGTAAAACCGTGAAAATACAACCAGCGGGGCAGTCTACCACCTACCCATCAAGAGGTAACTCCCCAGCGCAATAGAGAAACCCGGGATCATCTTTGATAATCATCAATAGCATTAGGGATGCATCTTTATATCCTAGTGGGGCAGTCAGGTATTCGTAACAACCAAGGAGAGAGACCAATGGCCGAGCGCTTTACCAAAAGCATGGCCAGGAACATATATCTGGGGGGGAGTGCATTCTTCGTCCTGTTGTTCCTGGCCCTGACTTTTGACACTCAGCTGCGAGCTATGCCCGAGCGGGATAACCGCGACCAACTGACCGAGCAGGTAGTCAGGGGCAAACACCTGTGGGAGAACAACAACTGTGTTGGCTGTCACTCCCTCATGGGCGAAGGTGCTTACTTCGCTCCGGAACTGGCTAACGTATTCGACCGCCGTGGCGGTGGTGATACCGAGGTCTTCAAGTCCTACATGAAAGCCTGGATGAACGCCATGCCCACCAATATCCCGGGCCGGCGCCAGATGCCTAACTTCAATCTGAGCGATTCCGAGATCGAAGACCTGGCCGCCTTCCTGGAGTGGACATCCAAGATCGACGACAACGGTTGGCCACCCAACATCGAAGGGTAAGGGAGCAGACATGAAATACGAATCTCAAAGGGTAGCAATGCCCTACTTCATCTTTGCCCTGATTCTGTTTGCCGGCCAGATTGTGTTCGGCCTGATTCTGGGTCTCCAATACGTTGTGGGCGATTTCCTGTTTCCGGAAATTCCCTTCAACGTTGCGCGGATGGTTCATACCAACCTGCTGATTGTCTGGCTGCTGTTCGGCTTTATGGGCGCAACCTACTACATGGTTCCGGAAGAAGCTCAAACTGAATTGCACAGCCCGCTGCTGGCGTGGATTCTGTTCTGGGTGTTCGCTGTAGCCGGCACCCTGACCATTCTGGGCTACCTGTTCGTAGACTACGCCACCCTGGCGGAGGTCACCATGAACAAGCTGCTGCCCACCATGGGGCGGGAGTTCCTGGAACAACCGACGATAACCAAGATTGGTATCGCCGTGGTTGTGGTAGCGTTCCTGTTCAACATTGCCATGACTGCCCTGAAAGGTCGCAAGACCGTGGTCAACATCGTACTGATCACCGGTCTGGTAGGCCTGGCCGTATTGTGGCTGTTCTCCTTCTACAACCCCGGTAACCTCGCCACCGACAAGTACTTCTGGTGGTTTGTGGTTCACCTGTGGGTAGAAGGCGTGTGGGAACTGATCATGGGCGCTATCCTGGCCTATGTGCTGATCAAGCTCACCGGTGTGGACCGCGAAGTGATCGAGAAGTGGCTGTACGTGATCATTGCCATGGCACTGATCTCCGGCATCATCGGCACCGGGCACCACTTCTTCTGGATCGGGCCGCCTGAGTACTGGCTGTGGCTGGGCTCTGTGTTCTCTGCCATCGAGCCTCTGCCGTTTTTCATGATGGTGGTGTTTGCCTTCAACATGATCAACCGTCGCCGCCGTAACCACCCCAACAAGGCCGCGATGCTGTGGGCCATGGGTACAACCGTCATGGCATTCCTGGGCGCTGGCGTGTGGGGCTTCCTGCACACCCTGGCTCCGGTGAACTGGTACACCCATGGTAGCCAGATTACCGCAGCCCACGGCCATATGGCCTTCTATGGCGCCTACGTAATGATTGTACTGACCATTATTTCCTACGCCATGCCGATCATGCGCGGTCGCCCCTACGGCAACAGCAATACCGCTCAGATTGTGGAAATGTGGGGCTTCTGGCTGATGACCATCTCCATGGTGTTCATCACCCTGTTCCTGACCGGTGCCGGCGTCCTGCAGGTTTGGCTGCAGCGTATTCCGGAAAGCGGTGAAGCGCTGTCCTTCATGGCAGGCCAGGATCAGATCGCCCTGTTCTACTGGATGCGATTTGTCGCCGGTGCCTTCTTCATGGCCGGTCTGGTGGTGTACTTCGGTAGCTTCTTCATCAAGGGCGAAGCCAGCCCGGCTGAGGAAGTCCGTGGTCCTGCCACGGCAGACGCCTGATAAAGTCTGATCGCCGGGGCCTTCGGGCCCCGGCACATTCCCGAACCCCTGGACAACCTCTGTGCATGCGCAAACCGTCAACCCGAAAGACACCCTCCAGCAGAAGCGCCTGATTACCCGCAGCGCCTTCTTCCTGCTGTTCCTGCTTGCGCCTGTTCTCAATATTTTCCGTTACGACCTGACCGAAACCCGCTTCATCCTGCTGGGCTTCCCCCTGTCGTTTAACCTGAACCTGGACTGGGTTGCCCAAAGCACCCCGGCCGAAGTAGCGGGCCAGATCCTGTTCTGGTTCATTCTGCCCATCCTGGTGCTGGTGCCGCTGGTACTCTGGATTGCCTTCAAATGGGGCCGCCTGTATTGCGGCTGGCTGTGCCCGCACTTCTCCGTTGTAGAAACCATCAACGACCTGATGACCCGCGTTACCGGTCGCCCTACCCTGTGGGAAGCGCTGAAAAAAGGCAGCACCGGCAAGGCCATCCACTGGGCCGGCCTGACCCTGATCTGCGCACTGATCGGTTTTTCCTGGGCACTGGCGCTGCTGTCTTACCTGCTGCCGCCTGTCCCTCTGTATACCGACCTGATCACCGGCCAGCTCAGCCTGTACCCGGGCATTTTCCTGGCGGTAGCCACCGCTGTGTTTACCTTCGATTTTCTATTCGCCCGGCACCTGTTCTGCAAATACGGCTGCGCCGTAGGCCTGGTACAGAGTATCGCCTGGATGACCAACGGCAAGGGCCGGGTAGTGACCTTCGACACCAAGCGGGCCGCCGCCTGCCGGGATTGCACCAAAGCCTGCGACGAAGCCTGCCCCATGCGCCTGCCCACCCGCAGCCACAAGCGGGCAAAATTCAGCTGTACCCAGTGCCTGCAGTGCGTCAGCGCCTGCCGCGAGGTGCAGAAAGACAACCCTGAAGGCTCCCTGCTGACCTGGGAGCCCGGCGCACCTGGCAAGCAGACGGTGCTGATTCCCGTGCGCCAGGTGGAATCTACCCCGCGCCAGACACGGGCCTGATACGAGGACACGAAATGGAAGAGTGGGTCGGACTTAAATGGCACGACTACGTAACCCGCCAGGCCATGGGCGAGTTCCCCGAGTACGCCGTGCACCTGAAAGACGAAGCCCGCACGCTGGGCGTGCTGTTCCGGGCCATGGGCGGCGATCCCGCCCTGAGCCTGGTGACGGCTGAACCCCGGCATTTCCAGATTCGCCGGAAGTTCCTGCAGAAGCTGGCCGGAACACACCGCAAGTTCGAACTGGCCTGGCGGGACGAAGAAAGCCTGCGCCTGCCAGACCGCCTGGCGCTGTTTCCCTCTCGCAAGGTGAACCGGGAGCTGTACCTGTGGCTTGCCGCCCTGGCCTCTCTGGGCGAGATTAACCACCACAGCTGGCTCAAAGGTAATCAGGCCATGGTGCAGCAGCTACTTGAGCGCTGGCCCGGCCTTGAGCCCATGTACCAGCGCCTGGTCAAACACACGCTGCGGTGGCGGCCTGCGCCGGAGAGCCTGCCAGGCACCGAAGGCAAGCGTGAAGCCGCCATTCGCCAGGCCCTGATTCACCCGGGCAGCGTAGACGATCTGCCGGACGCCCTGACCGATCCCTGGCCGGTGGTACTCTGGCTCTACCCGGTGCTGGGCCGGGGCAAACTCAAAGGTCAGATCATTGGCGACGACAACACCATGTCGAAATCCGGCGGCCTGGCCAAAAAACGGAAACGCCGCCGCGCCGAGCGGGTGGATGCCTTCGACAAAGATCAGGGGCTGATGCTATTCCGGCTGGAAAGCCTGTTTTCATGGTCTGAGTTCATTCCCATCGACCGCGCCGGCGACGACAGCGAAGAGGAAGACGCCGACGCCGTGGCCGACGACATGGATATGATCTCCGTGTCCCAGGACCGCCGCGAAGCGTCTTCCGCCATCAAATTTGACCTGGACCTGCCCTCGGAAGAAAACGACGATCTGCACCTGGGGCCGGGCATTCACCTGCCGGAATGGGACTGGCGCCGGCAGGACTACCGGGAAAAATTCTGCTGCCTGCAACCCCTTCTGAGCAAAGACGCCGTGCCCTCGCCCTTGCCCGAGCACCTGAACCGTTCTGCCCAGACCCTGCGCCGCCAGTTCAGCGCCCTGAAGCCCCTGCGCCAGTGGGAGCGCCGGCAGATGGAAGGCGAAGAGCTGGACCTTGACGCCTGCCTGGAGCGCATGGTGCAGCACAAACGCGGCATCGGCGAGGTAGACCAGAAACTCTTCCGCCAGTGCAAACAGAACCAGCGGGACCTGGCGTGCCTGGTACTGACAGACATTTCCCTGTCTACCGACACCTACATCAACAACCACCAGCGGGTGATCGACATCGCCCGGGACGGCCTGCAACTGCTGAGCGAAGCACTCACTGCCAGCCGTGATCCGTTTGCGCTGTTTGCCTTCTCGTCACGGCGTCGGGACCACATCCGCTTCCACCATATCAAGAGCTTTGAAGAGCAATACAACGACACAACAAGAGGCCGGATACAGGCCCTGGAACCGGGCTACTATACCCGCATGGGCGCGGCCATCCGACAGTCCATCAAACTGCTGCAGGCCCGGCCGGAACACCAGAAAATCCTGCTGTTGGTGACCGATGGCAAACCCAACGACCTGGACCTGTACGAAGGCCGCTACGGCGTGGAAGACACCCGTATGGCTGTGCAGGAAGCCCACAAGGCGGGGCTGACCCCGTTCTGCGTGACCATCGACGAAGAAGCCAACGAATACCTGCCCTACGTATTCGGCAGCACCAACTTTGTGGTCATCAAAGACCCGACCCAGCTGCCCGGCCAGCTACCCAAGCTGTACATGAACCTGACCCGTTAACGGAGTAAGTAATGGCTGACATTCAAGCCGCCCGCGGGCGGCACCTGCCCGGCGACATCGCCGTATGGCTTTTCATCTTCGCGGAACTGGCGGTGTTCGGCATTTTGTTTATTGGCTATGGCGTAGCCCGAAGCGTGGACCCGGCCACCTTCTCCGCCGGCAAGGACGCCCTGCACCCCTGGACCGGACTGATCAACACCGTTGGCCTGATCACCGCCAGCTACCTGGTCGCCCTGTCCGTTCATCGCCTGCGGGACCGAAAAGCCGGCACAACTGCCCTGCTCTGGGCCGCCATCGCGGCGTCGTCCATTTACACCTTCGGCAAGCTCTGGGAATACGCCGACCTGTACGCCAACGGCTACAACCTGGGCACCGACACCTTCTTCATGTTCTATTTCTTCCTCACCTTCTTCCACTTCATGCACGTGGTACTGGGCCAGATCATCCTGGTGGTGCTGGCGGTGAAGGTTAAGAAAGGTGACTACAACGGCGACGACATGAACGGCATGGAATCCGGCGCCTCTTACTGGCACATGGTCGACCTGGTGTGGCTGGTGCTGTTCCCGATGCTCTACGTTCTGGCCTGAGGAGGTTGATATGTTAGCGGTTTATGTGGCCTTGATGATCTGCACCATGGCTCCTGTTGTGGCCATGCAGGCTGGCGCCGATATGTCTGTATTGGTCTGGCTGGTATTCGCTTTAGTGATCGTAAAAGCGGTTCTACTCGTCGACCATTTCATGGAAATGAAACATGCCCCCTGGGGCTGGCGCATGGCAGCCCAGGGCTGGGCTGTCGTGGTGGTATCAGTTCTGGCCGGAATCCACCTGGCCGGCTGACACCCGAGCCGGGCGCAACGGTAGTCTTCCGGGCTGGAGCTTGCACCATGGCGGGGGTAGGCCTTCCAAAAACCGCTCCTGCGGCCCCCCTCCGGGGTCCGGCCCGCAATCACAGATTGCGGTCGCTCAGCTGTCGCATGAAGCTTCGCTTCATAAGCGCTCGGCTGAGCCCATGTGGCGCTTCTGCTCCGCCATCCATGGCTCCGCACATTTTTGGAAGGCCTACCCCCGCCACGGCGCCCTGACTCTGGTGGTTACAGCAACTTCTTCGGGAATGTCGGCGGCTTGTTGCCGATTGCCTGAGCCAGGGAAATCATGCCCCAAAGCACAAACGATGTGTGCAGTACGACGGCCCAGACGATTGCGTAGGTCCAAAACAACCCGGTGTTGCCGTAGATGAGCCAGCAAACGGCAACGCCGCCGCTGATCAGCACAGCGCCTAGTATCGACATATAGACTGCCGCCTTGCTGTGGGCCCGCCGCAAAGCGTGGGCATCGCCGGATTTCATGGCAATCGCCAGCAAACCGATGAAGCCGATAACCGGCAACGCCAGCAGGTTCAGCAAGTACCAGATAACCGGGGCAATCGCCCCGGGAGATTCAGTCTTCGGACTGCCCGAATACGGCATACACCACCTCCATCAGTGCATTCACAGTCACCGCATCATCCGATAGCGGCTCGATCATCCCGGCCCGGCAGGCTTCGATGTGGGGCATACCGGAAGCGACCAGGTATGCAGTATGAATCAGAAGGCGCGTCGACGCTGCTTCCTCCAGATCGTGATCTTTCAGCTTGCGCAACGAGGTTGCCAGCCCCACCAGCTGCTTCGCAAGGTCGGCATCGCAACCGGACTCTTCCTGGACGATGGTCTGCTCCACATCCGGCGTCGGGTAATCGAAGCTCATGGAGACAAACCGCTGCCGGGTACTGGGCTTCATGCCTTTCAGCAAGCTCTGGTAACCCGGGTTGTAAGACACCACCAGCATAAAGCCCGGAGCGGCTTTCAGCAGTTCGCCGGTGCGTTCGATGGGCAGTTCCCGGCGGTCGTCCGCCAGCGGGTGCAGTACCACGGTGGTGTCTTTTCGTGCTTCCACTACTTCATCAAGGTAGCAGATTCCGCCTTCCCGTACCGCCCGGGTCAGGGGGCCGTCTTGCCAGTAGGTGCCGTCGGGGCCGATCAGGTGGCGGCCAACCAGGTCAGAGGCGGTAAGGTCATCGTGGCAGGCCACGGTGTAGACCGGGCGACCGAGTTTTTCCGCCATGTAGCGGACAAAGCGGGTTTTACCACAGCCGGTGGGGCCTTTGATCAGTACCGGCAGGCCGTTGTCGGCAGCGGCGGTGAACAGCTCCACTTCGTTACCGGCGGGTTGGTAGAAGGTCATATACAGGTTCCTTTTATTGCAGGGAATCGGGTGAGGCAAAGCCGTACACCCATTCCGGGAAAAGATTGAATATCTGGAGATCGTCGCTGCGTTTCAGTTCAAGCAGTGCTTTCAGGCACGGCTGCAATCCGGGGTTCGTGGTGTCGGTGCCGGCATACCAGCCAGCACCTGAAACGGGTTCTCCCTGCCAGGTAATGGCCAGGCCCTGGGACTCCAGGAACGGCGTGACCAACCCGAGTTCCGAGACCGCAGCATGGGTGTTGTTGTGCAGCAACAATCCCAGGGCAGAGCTGAAATCACCGGCCTCGTAACGCTGGCCCCGTTTCGGCGTTACGCCCTCGGCAGCCAGGGCCTTCAGTGCAAGCCGCCCGGAGAGCGGGTCGGTTCCTGCTAGCAGGGATACGTCCCGCCCTTCCAGCTCCCCCAGTGTTCTCACACCGGCGGTTTTCCGGGTTACCCAGACCGGAACCGGATCCTTGCCATCGGCGTTGACGGCCCGGAGCCTGAGCCTGTCTGCCAGGCCATCCTGCCGGTACACCAGGTCACCGTCACCGGCTTGATTGAACACCAGTTCTGCCGTGCAGTTCTGTGTGTCGAGATAACGCTGCAGCCGGTAACTGGCGACGGTGACAGACCTGGCTTCAGTGTGTACTTCAAGCCGCACCGGTCCGGAAAACTGGCCGGCGCTGACGGCACTGGTGCAAAGCACGAACAGCCAACCGCCGGCGGTAACCCTCACCTCACAAGCCCAGCTGGTGCGCCCGGTTGGTGAAGAAGATGCCAGACGGCTTTTGCGCCTGCAGGGTAGCAACTTCTTCCAGGGTGCGGGTGTTGTAGATGGTCACCCGGTCACTGTCCCGGGAAGATACCCACACTTCCTCACCGCGCGGGGTGAATTCCATGTGCAACACAGACTTGCCGGGCTCCAGGGTACGGATGATTTCCCGGGTGCGGGAATCAATCACCTGAACCACGTCGTTTTTCGGGTGCGCAAAGCTGACCCAGATCTGGCGGTTGTCCGGGCTGGCCATGACAAACACCGGCTGGCCCTGTACCGGAATGCGCTGCACCATGCCCCAGTCTTCCATATCGGCGACCAATACCTCGTGGCGACCGACCGCCGGCACAAAGGCGTAGCCGTCGGCGATGGCCCAGCCTTCCAGGTGCGGCATCTTGTAGACCGGCAAGCGCTGCTCGCCCTTGCCGTAATCCGGCAGAATGGTCTGTGCGCCCTGCTCCGGCTCCCACAGATCCATCATCGACAAGCCGTCTTCCCCGAACAGGCCGGCAATATAGAAGCGGCCGTCGGGTGTGATCAGGGCATCGTAGGGTTCTTTCCCGGCCTCATGGCGGGTCACACCTGGCGGATTGCTGTGCATATCCACGGTCCATATTTCACCGGCCTCGAACAGGCTGAAAACAAACTGGTTGCCCGGGGCGTCTACCAGGCCCACAGTCTTGGACTGATCCTGCTCGCCCTGGGCATTGGTGTAGAACGCGGGAATTTCCACCACGGTATCCAGGGTTTCACTGTCGAAAATATTTACCCCGCCGGGTTCGTAGTTGGACACCGCCACATAACGGCCATCCTGGGAGATGGCTCCGCCAATGCTGTTGCCGGACTGAATAACGCGATCGGTCACCGTACGAGTGAGCAGGTCAACCTTGGTGAGCCCACCGTCACGGCCAAACACGTAGCCGTAGCGGGCATCCCGCGAGTACACCACGGAGGCGTGGGACAAATCGCCCAGACCTTCTACCCGGCCCAGGATTTCATGTTCGGAGTGGTCAACCACCAATACCGAGCCGGTGGCCCGTTCGATGATCAGGCCCAGGTCACCCGTGCCGCGCAGTTCAACCGGCTCCGGCGTAGACAAGCTCTGGCAGCCGGCCGTCAGGGTAGCGGCGATGGTCAGTGCAATCGGTGCAAACAGACGTTTCATCGTGGGTCCTTCAGTTATCGGCTTCGGGGGGAATCGGATTCGGGAGCAATCAAGGCACCGGATTTGAGCTGCTCGCTGATCCAGGCAATTTGCTGGTCGGTCAGCAAGGCTTTCCAGGGCGGCATGGCTGTGCCCGGCACGCCTTCCCGGATGATGGCGGAAATCGCAGCTTCCGGCAGGGCTTCAATGTCTGCTGGCCGCAGGGGTGGTCCCAGCCCGCCTTTGAGTTTCAGGCCGTGGCAGGAGCCACAATCCTGGGTGACGAAGTTCTTCAGCTCGGCCTCGCTTTCGGGCGCGCCGGCCTGGGCCTGAACGGAGGTGATCGCCAGCGCCATCGCCAGTACCAATGAGTGCCAGGAGCAGGCCTGACCGGTCGTTTTCATTGCGGGTCTCCGGGAAGCTTCAGCACATGCTGCAATTCCAGTATTTCCATGGCATTGATATTGATTAAATTCTCCTGCGGTATCCAGTGATCTTTGGTTATACGCCATCTACCCATGGGGAGGTACTCTCTTGATTACCTGTATTTATCTGACATAAATCAATGTCTGAGAAGCCCAACAAGAGAACCCTAGGACGTACTCTTGAATCCTAAGGAGAGAACCCGATGAGAGTGACCAAAATGATTATGAAACCACTGGCTCTGGCCGTGGCTGTTACGTCGCTCGGCGTAATGTCTGCCCACGCTGCCGAGAAGCACGTGGACGGCACCTCCCTCGCTTATGAGGGAACTGCTAGTGCGGTTGATGCCGAATCTGCAAAGGTTGTTCGCAGCCCTGGCGCACCGGATCTGACCGATGCCGAATTCGAAAAAGCCAAGGAAATCTACTTCCAGCGCTGCGCCGGTTGTCACGGTGTACTGCGTAAAGGCGCCACCGGTAAGCCGCTGACCCCGGATATTACCCAGGAGCGCGGCATCGACTACCTGAAGGCCTTTATCAGCTACGGCTCTCCGGGAGGCATGCCGAACTGGCTGACTTCCGGTGACTTCGATGAAGAAACCGTAGAACTGATGGCCAAGTACGTTATGCACGAGCCGCCACAGCCTCCCGAGTTCGGCCTGGCCGACATGAAGAAAACCTGGGAAGTGATCGTGCCACCGGAAGATCGCCCCAAGAAGCAGATGAACGATCTGGACCTGGAGAACATCTTCAGTGTCACCCTGCGTGACGCCGGCCAGATTGCCCTGATTGACGGCGACTCCAAGGAAGTTGTGAAGATCATCGAAACCGGCTACGCGGTGCACATCTCCCGGATGTCTGCCTCTGGCCGTTACGTGATGGTGATCGGCCGTGACGCCCTGATCAACATGATCGACCTGTGGATGGAAGAGCCACAAACCGTAGCCAAGATCAAGGTCGGCATGGAAGCGCGTTCTGTTGAAACCTCCAAGTTCAAAGGCTGGGAAGACAAGTACGCCATCGCCGGCACCTACTGGCCGCCACAGTTCGTGATCATGGACGGTGACACCCTGGAGCCGAAGAAAATCATCGGTACCCGTGGCATGACCGTCGGCGACCAGGAATACCATCCTGAGCCGCGTGTTGCTGCCATTGTTGCTTCCCATGCGCATCCGGAGTTCATCATCAACGTCAAGGAAACCGGCAAGATCATGCTGGCGAATTACGAAGATCTGGACAACATGAATATCAGCTACATCGACGCCGCTAAATACCTGCATGATGGTGGCTGGGATTCCAGCATGCGTTACTTCATGTCTGCGGCCAACAACTCCAACCAGATTGCGGTTGTAGATGCCCAGGATCGTAACCTGGAAGCACTGGTTGATGTAGGCAAGATCCCCCACCCGGGTCGCGGCGCCAACTTCGTAGACCCCGAGCATGGTCCGGTCTGGGCAACCTCTCACCTGGGCGATCAAACCATCCAGATGATCGGTACCGACCCGGAAGGTCATCCGGACAAAGCCTGGAAAGTGGTTCGCACCGTGGATGGCCAGGGTGGCGGCTCACTGTTCGTGAAGACCCATCCGAAGTCCAAGAACCTGTGGGTAGACACCGCCCTGAACCCGGCTGAAGCCGTAAGCCAGAGCGTTGCCGTATTCGACATCAACAACTTCGATGCCGGCTACGAAGTGCTGCCGATTGCCGAGTGGGCCGAGCTGGGCGAAGGTCCCAAGCGTGTGGTTCAGCCGGAATACAACAAGGCGGGCGATGAAGTGTGGTTCTCTGTCTGGAACACCCAGGACAAGAAATCCGCCATCGTTGTAGTCGACGACAAGACACGCAAGCTGAAGAAGGTGATCAAGGGCGACTACATGGTCACCCCGACCGGTAAGTTCAACACTTACAACACCCAGCACGACGTGTACTGATCCCGGCCCCGGCCCGGAGGAGCAACCTGATGAGACTGGATGCGGCAGACAGACAACTGATCGACAGTTACCAGCGTAACCTGCCGGTCTGCGAACGCCCCTACGAGGAAATGGCCCGGACACTGGGCCTGACCGAGGAAGAGGTTATCCAGAGACTGTCTGCCCTGCAGGAACAGCAGGTGCTCAGCCGGGTCGGCCCGGTGTTTGAACACAGTCAGGCGGGCGCCAGCCTGCTGGCTGCCGTGGCCGCGCCAGAAGAACAAATAGATCTGGTGGCGGCCCGGATCAACCGTGCCCCGGGCGTGAATCATAACTACGCCCGGGAGCACACCTACAACCTCTGGTTCGTGATGACCGCTCCGGATGAAGACACTCTGGAGGAACGGCTGGACGAGCTGGAACACCAGTTGAAGCTGCCGATGCTGAGACTGCCAATGGTCGAGGGTTACCATATCGACCTGGGCTTTGACATCGACTGGGAGGCATTACCATGAACCTGCCTGCCACCGGCCCGAACTACAGTTATCTGTTTGATACCGAATCCATGAGTGCCTGGGGCCTGCTGAGGTTGCGCGAGCAGCTGGAAAACGGCCTGCCCCTGACACCTCGCCCATATCAGACCCTTGCCGAGCGCACCGGGCTGTCCGAACAACAGGTTATGAACGCTGTCAGCCAGTGGCAACAGCAGGGGCTGATCAAACGCCTGGGGCTGGTGGTCAAGCACCGCACCCTGGGCTATCGCGCCAACGCTATGGTGGTCTGGAACGTGCCGGACGACCGGGTTTCAACACTGGGCGAGGCCATGGCAGCCGTCGCCTGTGTCACCCTCTGTTATCAGCGCCCAAGGCGCCTGCCAGACTGGCCCTACAACCTGTTCTGCATGATTCACGGCGTCAGTCGCGAACGGGTTCTGAACCAGCTTGCGAGCCTGATTGAGCAACACGAGCTGAACGATGTGGACCATGCCATCCTGTTCAGCAACAAAGCCTACCTGCAGCGCGGAGGCCGTTATGTCAGCAATTGCTGAGCGTTCAAAGTCATCGGACGACAAGCCGACGCTACCCGAATTCACGCCCCTGGAACGCGCCATCATCAATCGCCTGCAGTACGGCCTGCCGCTCACGCCGGCACCCTACAAAGACGTGGCCGATGAACTGGGCGTATCAGAAGTCACGCTGTTGCAGCACCTGAAGGCCTTGCTGGACAACGGCACGCTGACCCGCTTTGGGCCCATGTTCCATGCCGGGGAAATGGGCGGCGGCCTGACGCTCGCAGCCATGCGGATTCCGGAAGCGGATTTCAGCAGGGTGACCGAGCAGGTGAACAGCTTTCCCGAGGTGGCCCACAACTACCGCCGCGAGCATGAACTGAACATGTGGTTTGTTCTGGCCACAGAAACCCCGGAAGGCATTATCGAAACCATCCAGCGCATTGAGTCTCTCACTGGCTACCCGGTTTACAACATGCCCAAGGAGCAGGAGTTCCATGTCCACCTTCACTTCGAAGTCTGACTCTGTGCTGAGTGCGCGAGACCGCGAACTCATTGTCGCCACCCAGTCCGGACTGCCCCTGGTTTCCGACCCCTGGGCCGAATTGGGCAAACAACTGGATATGCCCGCCGATGAAGTGCTGACACGTTTTCAGAGGATGCAGGCGACCGGTGTTATCCGCCGGGTAGCGGCGGTACCCGACCATTACCGTCTGGGGTTTCGCTTCAACGGCATGACCGTTTGGGATGTCAGCGACGATGCGATTGCCGAACTGGGCGAGAAAATCGGCTGCCTGCCCTTTGTCAGCCACTGCTACCGGCGCCCCCGGCACTTGCCCTACTGGAGCTACAACCTTTTTGCCATGGTGCATGGGGTCAGCCGGGACGAGGTGGAGCACAAGGCAGCACAGATCCGCGAGGTACTCGGCGATGCCTGCACCGGACACACCATCCTGTACAGCTCCGCCATCCTGAAAAAAACCGGATTACGATTGAAAAAACAAACAGATAAGCAGTAGCACGTACCCCCTGAAGTACTCCATCAAAGGTATGGATACCCAGCGCCCGCAGGGGGATAGTTAGAAGGGCAGAGAGCCGGTAAAGGCCCGCCCGGAGAGGCAAGAAAGCCACTCCCGATGAGAGAGAAAAACTATGTTTCGCATGACCCGCTACATCAAAAGCCTGATGAATCCGGCACCGGTACGCCCGGTCCCCAAACCCAGCGGCCCGGTGGTGATCTGGAACCTGATTCGCCGTTGCAACCTCACCTGCAAACACTGCTATTCGATTTCAGCGGACATCGACTTCAAAGGCGAACTCACCACCCAGGAAGTCTACAAGGTAATGGACGACCTCAAAGCCTTCGGCGTGCCGGTACTCATCCTCTCCGGCGGCGAACCGCTGATGCGCCCGGACATCTTTGATATTTCCCACCGGGCCAAAGCCATGGGCTTCTACGTGGGCCTGTCCACCAATGGCACCCTGATTACCGAAGACAACATCAGCAAAATCGCCGAGGTGGGCTACGACTACGTGGGCATCAGTATCGACGGTCTGGAAGCCACCCACGACGAATTCCGCCAGAAAAAAGGCGCCTTCAAAGAGTCCATGCACGCCGTAGCCCTGTGCAAGCAAGCCGGCATCAAAGTGGGCCTGCGCTTCACCCTGACCCAGGATAACTACCCGGAACTACCGGCCATGCTGGAGATGCTGGACGAGCACCAGATCGACAAGTTCTACCTGTCGCACCTGAACTACTCCGGCCGGGGCGGCCGCAACAAGAAGCGCGACGCCTGGTACGACATGACCCGCGACGCCATGAATCTGCTGTTCAACCACTGCCACGACGAACTCAAGCGCGGCATCGAGCGGGAATACGTTACCGGCAACAACGATGCTGACGGCCCCTTCCTGATCGAGTGGGCCAAAGAGCATTACCCGGACCAGGTCAATGCCCTCACCCAGCGTCTGACCAACTGGGGCGGCAACTCCTCCGGCGTAAATATCTCCAATATCGACAACCTCGGCGTGGTGCACCCGGACACCTTCTGGTGGGATCACAACCTTGGCAATGTGCGGGAAACCCCGTTCTCAAAGATCTGGTCGGAAACGACCGATCCGCTGATGCAAGGTTTCCGCCAGCATCCGCGCCCGGTGAAAGGGCGCTGCGCGGACTGCAAATACCTGAATATCTGCAACGGCAATACCCGGGTACGGGCTTACAACGTGTCTGGCGACTTCTGGGAGGAAGATCCGGGCTGCTATCTCACCAACGAGGAAATCGGAGTGGTTGATACCACGCCCCGACGGGTCGCCGCTCCGGTGATCGAAATCCCGGTTCACAATCTTTAAGGAACGACGCCATGACCACAAACCCGCGAAAGAAATGCCTGGTGGAGTTCCAGCTTGCGGAGCAACCGTTGCGCCCGGGCGAAGTTGCCATCGTCGGCGCCGGTCCGGGCGACCCCGGGTTACTCACGCTGCGCGCGCTGATGCTGATTCAGCAGGCCGATGCCATCGTTTATGACCGTCTGGTTTCCCCGCAGATTATGGAACTGGTGAACCCCCGTGCCGAACGGATTCATGTGGGCAAGGCCAGCGGATGCCATTACGTGCCCCAGGAAGAAACCAACGAACTGCTGGTGCATCTGGCCATGAAACAGCGGCGGGTAGTGCGCCTGAAAGGGGGCGACCCGTACATTTTCGGCCGCGGCGGTGAAGAAGCCGAGTTTCTGGTGGACAATGACATCGATTTCCAGGTGGTACCCGGCATTACCTCTGCGGCGGGTTGTGCCTCATACTGCGGCATTCCACTGACCCACCGTGACTATTCCCAGAGCGTGACGTTCGTCACCGGTCACCGCAAGGCCGACCAGACTCTGGAACTGAACTGGCCGGTACTGGCCGCGCCGGGACAAACCCGGGTGTTCTACATGGGCCTGCACAATGCACCGACCATTGTGCGTGAACTGACGGCCCATGGCCTGTCAGAAAACTGCCCGGTGGCTCTGGTGGAACGCGGCACCACGCCACTGCAACACATGACGGTCACCACCCTGAAAGATCTGGTAGACACCATTGATCGGGAAGACTTCCAGCCACCCACCCTGATTATTGTGGGCGAGGTGGTGCAACTGGCGGACAAGCTGGCCCGCCCGGCCCAGGCAGGATGGAACAGCGCCCTGACCGAGTCTGCCGTCACCGCCGGCCAACGGCCCGCCTGAACGCAAAACGCTATCTGACCAACCGGGAGCTGTAGCTGGTGAACCTGAACCAAGCCCGAGCAAACCTGAACAAAATCCTGCTGATTGCCGGTGCCCTGATAACAGGCCCGGCCCTGGCCGAACAGGCTAACAACCACAGCACAGAGACTCTCTACCTGCAGCAATGCGCAGCCTGCCACGGCCCGGACAGGCTGGGCGGCATGGGCCCTGCGCTGCTGCCGGAGAACCTCGGCCGGCTGAAAAAAGCCGAGGCCGAGCAGGTCATCCGGGAGGGACGACCGGCCACTCAGATGGCTGGCTATAAAACCATCCTCAACGACCCGCAGATCGCGGCGCTGACCGACTTCATCTATCAGCCCCCGCGCCATGAGCTGAAATGGGGCGAGGCGGAAATCCGCAGCAGCCGGGAAGTCAGCCACCCCCAGGGCTCACTGCCGGATGAGCCAGTGTTTGAGGCGGACCTGATGAATCTGTTCCTGGTGGTGGAGATTGGTGATCACCATGTCACCCTGCTCGATGGCGACAAGATGGAGCCCATTCACCGGTTTCCCAGCCGCTTTGCCCTGCACGGCGGGCCGAAGTACAGCCCGGACGGTCGTTATGTGTACTTCGGCTCCCGGGATGGCTGGATTACCAAATACGATATCTACAACCTGCAAGTGATGGCCGAAGTTCGCGCCGGCATCAACATGCGCAACATCGCAGTTTCCGCTGACGGCAACTATGTGCTGGCAGCAAACTACCTGCCCCACTCCATGGTATTGTTCGACGCCGCCAATCTGGAGATGCTGGATTTTATCCCCGTTGAAAACGATGCCGGCGACAGCTCTCGAGTAAGCGCCGTCTACGCCGCACCACCCAGAAGCAGCTTTATCGCTGCACTGAAAGACATTCCCGAAGCCTGGGAAATCACCGTCGAAAACCGCGAGGCAAAGGTGCGCCGAATGGCCACCGACACCCTGCTGGACGACTTCTTCTTCGACCCGGGCTACCAGCACCTGATCGGCGCTGCACGGGATGGCAAGCACGGCGTAGTGATCGACCTGGATACCGGCAAAACCACGGCTGAACTGCCGCTGCCCGGCATGCCTCACCTGGGTTCCGGAATTACCTGGGAGTACCAAGGTCGTCGGGTAATGGCTACCCCCCACTTCCGGGCCGGCGCCATCTCCATTATCGACATGGACACCTGGGAAGTGATCAAGACTCTGAAAACCGAAGGTCCCGGGTTTTTCATGCGCAGTCACGAAAATTCCCGTTACGCCTGGGCAGATGTGTTCTTCGGCCCCAACGCCGACAAGGTGCACATTATCGACAAGCAGACCCTGGAGATCGTCAAAACGCTTCAGCCGGAGCCGGGAAAAGTGGCCGCGCACGTGGAATTCGACCGCCATGGCGAGAAACTGCTGCTGAGCATCTGGGATAACGAAGGCGCCATCATCGTCTATGACGCAGACACCCTGGAAGAGGAAAAACGCATTCCGATGAACAAGCCGTCCGGCAAGTACAACGTCTGGAACAAGATCAACTACGAGGAAGGCACCAGCCACTGACCCTTATCGACTGAGTAACATAGGCTTAATGGTTTAAGTCATTTCGAATGTAGCTTTCATGGTAGGATAATTGACCTAAGCTAATGCAGCCGGGGTCAAGATATGAACAGCAGTTTCAGGCCACCCGTGGCCTCAGCACCATGCCTGCTGGGTAGCGACAGTGATGATCTGATTCACTACAGTGTCGCACCTGCCGAAGTGGCACTCCTGAATGGCCTGAGCCACGCCTTCGGAATCTGCCTGAACGAAAACCAGGACAATCCGGAGGCCCGGTTTCTCAGTCATCTCGCCAGCCTGTTTCAGCAACAACGGGTCGACCCGGAAACCCCGCTGGAAAAACACGACCGTCCCTGGGGCAATGTCTATCTGGTTCAGTACGGCATCCTCCGATTGTTCCGGGAATCCCCGGCCGGCAAAGTCGCCGTCCATCATTTCTTTTCAGAGGGTGACCTGATCTGGCCGGTCTTTGGTCGCAGCCGCACGGTTCGCAATACCTTATGCCTGACCAGTGTTCTGCCTGCCACCCTGTGGGTAGCTGATTTTTCGGCGTTCCGTTCGGCCATCCAAAGTTACGGCGATGGCCAGTGGCACAAGTTTGCCCTGGTGCTGACCGAGGAAATCGCAGAACTGACCAGCATGCGGGAATACCGTAAACACACCATGTCAGCCCGGGAACGCTACCAGCTGCTACTGGAGGAATATCCGGAGCTGGTCAAGCGGGTGCCGGACAACCAGCTCGCCTCCTGGCTGGGCGTGGTGCCAGCTACCTTCTCCCGTCTCAAGACCGCCTTTGCCAACCAGAGCAAGAACCCATAAAAAAGCGGCGGAACTTCGTCCGCCGCCAATACCTGAGTTAGGGTCCTTCTGCGATTAACCGTGCAGCTTGATCGCCAGTTTCGCCACATGCTTGCCCTGGAAACGGGCAATGGCCAGTTCTTTCTCACTGGGCTGGCGGCTGCCATCTCCGCCGGCAATGGTCGAAGCGCCATAAGGCGTACCACCATTCACTTCTGAAATATCGAAGAACTCCGGTATGCCATAACCCAGCGGCACCAACACCATGCCGTGGTGTGCCAGGGTGGTCCAGAACGAGGTAATGGTCTGTTCCTGGCCACCACCAGTGCCGGTAGAAGTGAAGACACTGCCGACCTTGCCATGCAGTTTGCCCTCAGCCCAAAGGCCGCCGGTCTGGTCCAGGAATGTACGCATCTGGCCCGCCATGTTGCCGAAGCGGGTCGGGGTACCAAAGATAATAGCATCGTAGTCCGCCAGTTCCTTCGGGTCCGCCACCGGGGCGCCCTGATCTGCCTTGCCACCGGCATTCAGAAAGGCTTCATCGGCCATGGTCTCCGGAACACGCTTGACAACAACATCGGCTCCGTCAACACCGCGAGCGCCCTCTGCCACGGTATTGGCCATGGTCTCAATGTGACCGTACATGGAGTAATAAAGAACAAGAACTTTCGCCATCGCAACAATCTCCTGTGTGTGCGTTCAATGATTCAAAGCCTAACTGCTCTGACGGCAAGACAAAAACGGAAGATTTCCGGCAGGTCTTTCAGTTTTTCTGAACGAAGTCACAGAATGTTCATGCGTCATAATTTGCGTACACCTGTACGCTGAAATACCCTATACTTTCGTTGAACCGCAATTTCCCATAAGGCACGTACCCATACCATGACTCACAGCCACAGTCAGCCAGATTCCGTTCATCACAGGATAGAAGAGTGGATTAACAGCGCCACCCACGGTATTGGAGCCCTGCTGAGTGTGGTAGGGACGGTCGCCCTGATCGCAGGCGCCAGCCAGCTGGGGGATGTCTGGAAGATTATCAGTTTCAGCGTGTTCGGTGCCTCACTGATTCTGTTGTACATAGCGTCCGCGCTTTATCACGGCGCCCGCCATCCTCGCCTGAAAACGGCCTTCAAGACCCTGGATCACTGCGCCATTTTCCTGCTGATTGCCGGTACCTACACACCTTTTCTGCTGGTCAACATGCGTGGCACCACCGGCTGGACCCTGTTTGCCGTTATCTGGTCCCTGGCGCTGACCGGCGTGGTACTGAAGGTGATCTTCAAAAACCGTTTCAAGCTGGCACGGGTAGGTATCTACATTGCCATGGGCTGGCTGATCACCTTCGCGTCATCCGACCTGGTGGCCAACCTCAGTGAAACGGCCCTGCAACTGACCATCGCCGGCGGCATTGTCTACACCGCCGGCGTTGCGTTTTACCTGGCCGACCGCATTCCTTACATGCACGCGATCTGGCACCTGTTCGTGATTGGCGGCAGCGCCTGTCACTTCAGCGCCATTTATTTTGGTGTATTGCCGCACAGCGTCTAGAACGCCCAGACCATCGCCATCAGGATACCCCAGGCCAACAGCGAGGCGGCCATCACCGTGTAGGTGGCCGACATGGCCACCACATCGTTATCTGTGCGCTGGCACAAGGAACGAACCCCCTGGTAGATAAGCGCACAGGACAGAAACATACCTGCAAACACAGCGATGACGCTCACCGCCAGCACCGGAACCAGCAGCGCCAGGGACGACAGCCACAGCGGCAGTGGTGCAATGGCGGCCAGCAGGTAAGCATCCGGGTACTCAATCTGTAGCTGATGACCATCAAGTACCGCCTTGATCAGCCACCCCATTACGAAGAAGGTCAACAGCTCTGCCAGAAACAGAATGGTGGTTATAAAACGCCATTCCTTATCCGCAAACCCGTTAATGAAACTGTCACCGTAGTGAGTTCCGGCGTAATACAACAACACCGGTGGCAGAAAAGACATGGGCACCACAATCACCCAGGCCAGAAACGGGATGGAGAGGTTCATTCCCTTGAGTTCGCGCCAGACACCATTCGCGGAGAACGGCAGGCTCAGGAGTTGTGTCATTGTCATGGTATCCACCTGTATCATGCTTTCTTAATCTCACTTTTAGTGGAGCACCACAACGGCTTCAAGGTCGCCAGATGACCTTGAGCAAGTCTCCCCCCACCTGCCGGAGAGCGAACGATGACCACCAGGCCCCTGAAGCCCATCCATACGTTCTGGTTGTTCTTTCCGGCGGCATCGCTCTGGGCCGCAGCGGTGGTTCCGCTATCGATATATGCGGTGCTATCCGGCTCCGGCTGGCCACCCGGGCTGATTGGCGCCGGCCATGGCCATGAGCTGATTTTTGGTTTCGCCCTGGCACTGATCGCCGGTTACACACTTGGGCCTCAACCCTGGCGTGTACTGGTTCCGCTCTTTGGGCTCTGGTTAGCGGCCCGGTTCGTCTGGCTGCTCGCACCAGACACTCTGGTCGCCCAGTTACTCAGCCCGGCTTTTGCATTGCTACTGGCATGGCACGTGGTGCCACGGTTTCAGGCCGCCAAGAAATGGCGCAACAAAATTGCCGGACCGCTGATTCTCGTGCTCTGCCTGATGGCTTTGATCTACTTTCTGACACAAGCTGGCCTGCCTTTGCCAGACACCCGCCGCCTGCTCCAAACCACCATCCTGGGCCTGCTATTACTGATGACTTTTATGGGCGGAAGGATTATTGCCCCGGCCGTGGCCGGCACGCTGGAAAAGCGGGGCATCCCCCTGGAAGCCAGGGTACAACCGCACATAGAAGGAGCACTGCTGGTCGTCCTGCCGATCGCCATGACGTTGATGCTGTTCAGTGCCACCGAACAGCTGGCCGGACTTCTTCTTGTCTCAGCCAGTGCGCTGGTGGTTATCCGGATCGCCCGATGGAAACTCTGGCACTGTAGCAACCGGCCCGACCTGCTAGTGCTGGCCCTTGGCTATCTGTGGCTGGCCATCGGTGCGGCGTTCGCAGGCGCACGTCTGCTAACCGGGCATCCGGTTCTGCCCGCATTACACCTCATTGTTGTCGGAGCGCTGGGGACGCTGTCGGGTAGCGTGATGCTTCGACTGGCCTGGCAGCGGGCACGCCGGACATTTCCGCCGGCATGGCAGGTTATCGCCATCGCGATTCTGGTCGCAGCCGCCTCCATCAGCCGCTACCTGGCGGGGGCCACGCCTTACTCACAACCCCTGCTACTGTGGTTCTCCGCCGGCTGCTGGACCCTGACCTTCGGAGGCATCGCCGGTCAGGTACTGGGCCTCTATCCAGGTGCTCAAAAGCCCCACACGGCCCGCAATACCCCCCGGAAATGATTGGCTACCTCCACTGCGCCAACTCGAAAGGCAACTACTACCTACGGCATACCACCGCCATAACCAACTGTTTCTTAAGGATTTAAAAGCCCGAAAAAACTGCCACCAAACCACGCTGATTGCGAGATCATATTACCGAGAACCTTCCTTGATATTTATCAGAATTGAAACACCTGCCTCGTTTGCAAAATGAGCCCAACGCCGTGACAGCCACTGATTCGGGTGGCTCCGGGTCGAGGAAACGAGGAGCTTAACCATGGCAAAAACCAACGCTGACATTGAACACTGGGATGTGGAAAGTGAGGAATTCTGGGAGCGGGAGGGCAAGAAAGTCGCCTCCCGCAACCTGTGGATTTCCATCCCCAGCCTGCTGATGGGATTCGCCATCTGGCTGATGTGGGGAATGATCACTACCCAGATGAAAAACCTGGGTTTTTCTTTCACCGTTGAACAGCTGTTCACGCTGACTGCCATTGCCGGCCTTTCTGGCGCCACCCTGCGAATTCCGGCATCGTTCATGATCAAGATTGCCGGCGGCCGCAACACCGTTTTTCTGACCACGGCCTTGCTGATGATCCCGGCGTTCGGCACCGGTGTCGCCCTGATGAATCCAGACACACCGTTCATCGTGTTCCAGGCACTGGCGTTGCTGTCCGGTATTGGTGGCGGTAACTTTGCCTGCTCCATGAGCAACATCAGTGCATTCTATCCGAAGAGCAAACAGGGTTACGGTCTGGGCATGAACGCCGGCCTGGGTAACTTCGGCGTGACCACCATGCAAATTCTGATTCCACTGGTAATGACCGTCGGCGTGTTCGGCGCTCTTGCCGGTGATCCCATGCAACTGCAAAGCCCCAGCGGCACCCTGATCGGCCGTATTGAGGCCGGCACCGACACCTGGATCCAGAACGCCGGCTTCATCTGGCTGGTCTTTCTGATTCCGCTGGCCTTCGCGGGCTGGTTCGGCATGAACAACCTCAAGGTGGTGACTCCCAATCCCGGCAACCCAATGTCGGCCTTCGGCAAGATTCTTGGTCTCTATGGCGTTGGCCTGCTGACCTCTATTGCCGGCGTCTGGGCCCTGTCAGTCATGAACATGTGGCTGGCCCTGCCCATCACCATCGTGCTGACTGTGGTGCTGCTCAGACTGATCCCCGGTGACATCAAACCCAACATCAAGAACCAGTTTGCCATTTTCAGCAACAAGCACACCTGGTCCATGACCGTGCTTTACATTCTGACTTTCGGCTCTTTCATCGGCTTTTCTGCCGCCCTGCCCCTGTCCATCAGCGTCATCTTCGGCAACATGATGGAAGTAGGCGCCGACGGTACCATGACTCGTGTGGTCAATCCGGAGGCGCCCAGCGCACTGACCTGGGCCTGGATGGGGCCGTTCGTCGGCGCCCTGATTCGTCCGGTCGGCGGCTGGATTTCCGACAAGATGGGCGGCTCCATCGTCACCCAGATCATTTCAGTAGTGATGGTCGTCGCCTCGGTCGCTACCGGCTACGTGATGATGCTCGCCTACAACTCAACTGATCCGAACAGCTACTTTGCCCTGTTCCTGATCCTGTTCATTGTGATGTTCGCCGCCAGCGGTATTGGCAATGGCTCCACCTTCCGCAGCATTGGTTTCATCTTCAACCAGCAGCAGAAGGGCCCGGTACTGGGCTGGACCTCGGCCGTCGCCGCTTACGGCGCCTTCATCGCCCCTCGTGTGATGGGCCAGGAGATCCAGGCCGGCACGCCAGAAGTGGCCATGTACGGGTTCGCAGTGTTCTATGCGGTGTGTCTGGTAGTTAACTGGTGGTTCTACCTGCGCAAGAACGCCTACATCAAGAATCCGTAACAGCAAGAATCCAAGCGTTAGACCTCTGCTCGCCGGCCCCACAAGGGCCGGCTTTTTTATGGCGGCAGGGAACTGCCAACGATCAGCGCTTCTGCACAGCTGCGGGCTCACAGCCCAGGGCATTGATTACCTGCTGCATGGGCTCCCCCTCCCCGGCACTTGCGACCAGCGCCAGATCTCTGGCGCTCTTTCCCGATTTATTAACCAGCTCCGGGTCTGCCCCGGCAGAGAGCAGCAATCGAACCAGTTCCGGATTGCGGTTGCGCACCGCCATCATCAGCGCGGTCTGTCCGTTCTCGTATTCCTGGATGTCGGGATCGGCACCTCTGGTCAGTAGCAGGCGTAAAGCCTACGGCTCGTTGGCGCTTGCCGCCCCCAGCAGCCCGGACCAGCGTTCCCAGAACCCCATGGCCTCTCTCCTGTTGCGACCACTTTCCTCCGAGCATACAAAAACCCGCCGGGATTGCTCCGCGGCGGGTTGTCACAGCTCCCGTTGTAAAGGGAGCGTTTTTACCGTGCTGTCTGGCCCGCCAACCGTTGGCGCTCCTCTTCTTCGATCTGCAGATCGACAGAAGACACGTGGTATTCCTCAGAGAAGCCGCTCTCGGGTTCCTTCAGCCACATAATGCACAGTATCCAGCTAACAAAGGCTCCAGCGGCGATGATGAAGAAGAACTGGGTCGGGGTGACAAAGGTGAAGATGGTCAGGTAGACCACCGCACCTACGTTGCCATAGGCACCAGCCATACCAGATATCTGGCCGGTCAGGCGACGCTTGATAGAGGGGATGATGCCAAAGGTGGCACCTTCTGCGCCCTGTACGAAGAAGGACGTGAACACAGTGATCGCCACTGCCACAATCAGCGGCCAGTTGGAATCCAGCAGCCCCATCAGGCCGAAGCCTACCGCAATGCCGAACATGTAGCTGAGCATCACGAAACGGCGGTTCCCCATGCGATCAGATACCAGGCCCCCCATCGGACGTGCCATCAGGTTCACGAAGGCGAAAGAGGCCGCGATCAGGCCAGCGGCCGTCGCGCTCAGGCTCCAGGTCTCTTCGAAGAACATTGGCAGCATGGAGACCACCGCCAGCTCGGCGCCAAAATTGGCGAAGTAGGTGCTGTTCAGGGCGGCGACACTGTTGAACGGGTATTTGTCGTCTTCCGGCACCCCTTTTTTCAGGATGGGTACGTTTACCCGCAGGATCTGGATAATCTGATAGCAGACAATGGCGAAAATCACCGCGTAACAGATAGCAGCCCCAGTGGTGGTCAGGTACCCCATGTTCTGGATACGCCACACCAAGATTGCCAGCACGCCCACCAGCGGAATGGTCCACAGAATCAGCTTGACCATATCGCCCCAGGTGCTGACTTCCAGCGCCACTGCCTTGCGGGGTTTGCGATGCACGGTACCGGCAGGGCCGTCGGTAATCGCAAACCAGTAGTAAACACCATAGGCCGCCATCACGATGGCGCTTTGGGCAATGGCCCAGCGCCAACCGTCTTCACCGCCATACATGGTAATGGCAATGGTCGGCAGTGACATGGCTGCCGCAGCAGAACCAAAGTTACCCCAGCCGGCATAGAAGCCCTCTGCAAACCCGATGTCTTTGGGTTTGAACCACATAGCGGTCATATGAATGCCCACCACAAAGCTCGCACCAATGGAGCTCAGAACCAGGCGGCTGACCAGCAACTGAGCCATGGTGTCACCAAAGGCAAACACCAGTGCCGGAATTGACATCACCACCATCAGCACCGAAAACACCCGGCGAGGGCCGAAGCGGTCGAGCGCCATACCCACGATAATGCGGGCAGGAATCGTTAGCGCCACGTTACAGATGGCAAACAAGCGCAGGTCGTCCTTGGTCAACCAGTCCACGCTTTTGAGCATGCTGGACGCCAGTGGCGCCATGTTGAACCAGACATAGAATGTGATAAAGAAGGCAATCCAGGTCAGGTGCAGCGCCCTGATCTCCGGATTGCGGACGCGGAATACGTCAGCGACTTTCATTTCAGCCTCCCGGGGCTAAGACAATGGAAACAGGTAATCCCGGCCATCAACGGCTGGGCAGAATCAGAAGTGGGCACTGGATCCGGCGCGCCAGGAAGGAGCTGACGCTGCCGAAGGTCATGTAATCCAGTTCGTCCACGAAATAGGTCAATGATCGGGCAATGAAGCCGCCGTCAGGCTCATGACTGTGACGAGCGATGACCAGCATGTCTGGCCGTACCTTCTTCTCTGCGGCAAACAGCAGGCTCTTTCGGGCGTCACCCTCCAGCATCAGGGTCTCAGCGCTTACCTGCTCGCTTTCGCACAGTTCCAGAGCTTCTTTCAGATGCTGCTTCAGCTCGCCCACTTCTTCCTGAAACAGGTCTTCATTACCAGAGGTGATGTCACGGGGATTTTCTGCCACCGCAACCAGCGTGATTTTTGGCTCCAGCCGCCGAAACATGGTAATGGTCTGGGCCAGCGCCAGTTTCGCGTTTCGGGAACCGTCGTAGGCAATCATGATATTCATGGGGTTCTCCCGGTATCACACCCCCAAGACGGAGGCATTCGAGTTGATATCAGTCAGCATTACTCCATAGCACCCAACTGCCATAATTGACCTTGATCAAGCGTGAACTCGCGTACCCCACCAGAGAAAGCCCCGGAATATCACCTTTCCCGGGATAGTGGCCATTGACCTACCCCCTTTGCCCCCAGCAGGAGGTACCTCCAATGCGCCGGCCCGGAAATCCGGCTTTTTGGTATGGTTTCAGAAGAGAGTTATCTGGCCAGGAGAGACCATGACGAGCACGCCCGCAAAAGCTCAGCAATATCGGGCGCTGGGCCTTTCAACCTTCGCCTTCACCCTGTGTTTTGCCGTCTGGACCATCTTTTCCATCATCGGCATTCGCATCAGTGAAGAGCTGGCGCTGTCCGACACCCAGTTGGGATTGCTGATGGCCACGCCGATTCTTACCGGCTCCATCAGCCGTTTATTCCTGGGCATCTGGACCGACCGTTATGGCGGGCGCTGGGTGTTCGGTATTCTGATGCTGACCACGTCGGCCTGCGTGTATCTGCTGACCTTTGCCACCACCTACGCCATGATGCTGGTCGGGGCCCTCGGGGTGGGCCTGGCGGGCGGCGCCTTCATTGTCGGGGTGGCCTATACCGCGGCCTGGTTTGAACCGGAAAAACAGGGTACGGCACTGGGCATTTTCGGCGCCGGCAATGTCGGTTCTGCTGTGACCAACTTCGGTGCTCCATTTCTGCTGGTGGCTTTCGGCTGGGAGAAAACCGCGCAGATATACGCCACGGTGCTGGCCATCATGGGCATTGCCTTCCTGCTACTGGCGAAAACCGACCCGCTGGCCGAACAACGCCGCAGCGCCGAACAGAAATCGTTTGCCGAACAGATGGCACCGCTCCGGGAGCTTCGAGTGTGGCGCTTTGCCCTGTACTATTTTTTTGTGTTCGGCGCCTTTGTTGCCCTGGCGCTCTGGCTACCCCATTACCTGATCGGCGTTTATGGCCTGGACATCAAAACCGCCGGCATGATCGCCGCGCTCTATACCATCCCGGCATCCCTGTTCCGCGTCCTCGGGGGCTGGCTGTCGGACCGCTACGGCGCCCGACGTGTGATGTACTGGACATTCATTGCCTCGGTAGTCTGTACCTTCCTGCTCAGTTATCCGCCCACCCGCTATGTGGTGCATGGCATCGAGGGAGATATCCATTTCACGCTGGCCATGAGCCTGCCCATGTTCGTGGTGCTCACCTTTATCCTCGGTTTTTTCATGTCACTGGGTAAAGCGGCGGTCTACAAACACATTCCGGTGTATTACCCGATGCATGTCGGTGCCGTGGGTGGTGTGGTGGGCATGATCGGCGGTATCGGCGGTTTCATCCTGCCACTCACCTTTGGTGTGCTGAACGACATAACCGGCATCTGGCAAAGCTGCTTCATGCTGATGTTCGCCATTGTGGCAGCAGCCCTGGCCTGGATGCACTACGCCATCCGCAAAGCGGAACGGGTGGAATGGGCGGCCCAGACCGAGCAGACCGATCTGCCGGAGCTGGCCTCCCCGCAGCTGTTCTATCCCATGAACCGTCATCCGGCAGCGGGTGCCCCCAGGCAGGGGTCCAACCAACACGGATAACCGCCCCGGACACCGTTTCGTGCTTTATGCCCCGCCTTCGGGGCTTTTTTGTATACTGGCCCGACAATGATCGAGTGGAGCTCCTCTGGTGACAAAATGGCTGGTTAAAACCGAACCCTCTGAATGCGGTATTGATGATTTTGCCCGTCAGCCTGAGGGCGTTATTCCCTGGGACGGTGTGCGCAATTACCAGGCCCGCAACTTTCTGGCGCAGATGCAGGAGGGAGATCTGGTCTTTATCTATCACTCCAGCTGCAAGCGCATCGGCATTGCCGGTATTGTTCGCGTAGTGAAGGCGGCCTACCCGGACCCAAGCCAGTTCAACCCGGAGTCTCCCTACTACGACGCCAAAAGCACGGCGGAAAAACCTCGTTGGCAGGCGGTCGACCTGCAGTTTGAACGGAAACTGCCGGCGTTGATCCCCCTGGACTCACTCAAAGCCATGCCAGAACTCAGTGAGCTGCCTCTGGTACGCAAAGGCAGCCGGCTCTCGGTCATGCCGGTCAGTGATGCCGAGTGGCAGCAAATCCTCCGCCAGGTCGATTAAACTCACACCACAGACCTACCACCGCCGGCTCCGGAGCTTTAGAATTGCCGCGTTTCAATTCTCCCGGAGCCGTCGAGATGTCCATGGACATGAATCCCGCCAGCAGCTTTGCCCAGCTCAAGCGCATTGAATCGAGCAAGGTGTTTCAGACTGTTGTTATCGCCATCATTATTCTGTCTGCCCTGACCATCGGCGCCAAAACCTATGATCTGCCACCTCTGGTGGAACAGAGCCTGTCGGTGATGGACAACGCCATCACTCTGTTCTTTCTGGTGGAAATCCTGTTCCGGTTCGCCGCCTGCCCCCTCAAACGGCGCTTTCTCATGGACGGCTGGAACCTGTTCGACACCATTGTGGTGATCGGCAGCCTGATCCCTCTGGACAATTCCGAGGCAGTGCTACTGGGCCGGTTACTGCGGGTCTTCCGGGTGCTTCGACTGGTATCAGTGGTGCCCGAGCTGCGCTTTCTGATCAACTCGTTACTCAAAGCCATTCCGCGCATGGGCTACATTGCCCTGCTGATGTTTATTATCTTCTACATCTACGCTGCCATGGGCTCCATGTTCTTCGCCAGTGTGGATGAAGTGCTCTGGGGCGATGTCGCCATCGCCATGCTCACGCTGTTCCGGGTTGCCACCTTTGAGGACTGGACCGACGTGATGTATGCCACCATGGAAGACTATCCCATGAGCTGGTTGTACTACCTGACCTTTATCTTCCTGACGGCCTTTGTGTTCCTGAATATGATGATCGGGGCGATACTGGAGGTGATGAGCGAGGAGCAGAACGCCAAACAGGCCCAGAAGGCCCACGACGAGCGGGATGAGATTGCTCGTCAGCTCCAGGCTGTACAGGAACAGCTGCAGGAACTGACGAAGCAGGTCAGCGAGAAACGCTGATTCAGAACGGCTTGGCCATGGCCAGATGGAGAATAGCCGTCACCTGCACCAGGGCAAGTACCGCCGCCACAATGCGTGCGGGCTTGCCGACAGTGGTTTTCAGCGCAAACACCCCGGCAATGATGTAACCGAACAACAACACGATCTTGGCAATCAGCCAACCGGGCATGGCAGAGGCATAACCGGCCACAAATACCAGCGCAATCGCCGCGACCAGCAAGATGGTGTCGTTAATGTGGGGAATGAACCGCAGCGGCGTCTGGCGCCAGCCTGGTCGCCCGACCGCATCGAGCAGTAGCCGCAGGGCAAACAACGTGATGGTGAGGTAGGCGGTGGTCATGTGCAGGTGCTTCAGGATCATGTACGAGGTCATGGAAGTTCCTTTGTTAACAAACGATTTGCGGCCATTGTACGCAAACTACCCCCAAGCAGGTATGGTTAATACTGGCATGAAGGTTTAACATATACCCAGAATACATGTATATGGGAGACATCTATGCAGGCCATACCGACTTCCCCTGAACGGGCGTCTGCCAGCCTCAGCCAACTCTTTTCCTATCCTTTCCGGATTTTTTTCCTGTCCATGACGGTACTGGCCATTGTTGCCGTCCCGCTTTGGGTTCTGGAAGTCACCGGCATGGTTCAGCTGCCACTGGCTCTGCCCGCCCTGTTCTGGCATCAGCACGAAATGCTGTTCGGCTTTCTCTCTGCTGCCATCGCAGGCTTTCTGCTCACCGCTGTCTGCGTCTGGACCCAGACCAACCGAACCCATGGTGCACTGCTTGCAGGACTCTGGGGCGTGTGGTTGGCCGGTCGCCTGTTACTGGCCTTTGGCGGCAACCTGCCGGACTGGCTGGTACAGGGCGTGAATCTGACGTTCCTGCCCCTGGTGATGATTGATGCCGGCTGGCGCGTGTGGAAGGCCCGCCAGAAACGACAGCTGATGATCCTGGTGGTGCTCGGGTTACTCTGGCTGATGCAGATCGGCTTTGTCACCCGGCTGGACATGGCATTCAGCTATGGTGCGCTGATCATGGCCATGGCACTGATCAGCATCATCGGAGGCCGGATTACCCCGGCATTTTCGGCTGGATGGCTGCGCCAGCGTAGCGCCAATGCGGAGGCGGTCAAGATGATTCCGGCACTGGACATGGCGGCACTGTTTTCCATGATCCTGCTGATGGCATCTCTGGTTACCGGCTGGCAAACCGCCACCGCCGTGATTGCGGTGGTTGCTGCAGCCTTGATGCTCGTGCGCCTGTATAACTGGAAAGGCTGGCTGGTGCGCAAAGATCCCCTGCTCTGGATTCTGCACCTGTCCATTCTCTGGGTGCCGGTTGCACTGATTCTGCTGGCGGGTTCTCTGGTAGCGGGGTGGCCAACCAATGCCTGGAGCCATGCCGCCGGCACCGGCGCCATCGGCTGCCTGATTCTCGGTGTGATTGCTCGCGTGTCACTGGGCCACACCGGCCGCCCGCTGGTGTTACCAAAGGGCATGGTCCTGGCGTTCGTGGCCATCCAGCTCGCTGCGGTTATTCGGGTATTGACCGCCTTCAATCTGATTCCCTGGCACCCCGGCATTGGCACCAGCACCCTGCTGTGGATACTGGCCTATGGCCTGTTCCTGGTGCGTTACACCGGCATTCTGGCCAGCCCCCGGCCAGACGGGCGCGAAGGCTGATCCGGTTGCAGATACAAAAGGCCGGCTCGGGGCGTAACCGAGCCGGCCTTTCTGTTTTCAGCGACAGGACTTTAAGCCGCCAGCTTCTCTTTTAGCAGCTTTTCAAAATGGGAGCGCGCCGCACGGAACCGGGCTGCCGGAAAGTGAATGCTGATACCTTCCAGTGCCGCCATCAGCATTTCCAGATGGGCATCCCAGCCGGCGCAGGCAATGGGCACCACCTCATCGTCCGGTAACGACAGCGTCAGGCAAAGCCGGGTACAGACTCCTTCCCGCAGCAATTCCCAGGTCAGCGGCCGCTCGGGGGCATCGCCGGAACTCCAGGAGTAGGACAACAGCCGGTGAGGCCGGCAGGCGGTAATGGTACAGTCGATTGGCATGCCACTGTTGCCAAAATCCAGCTGAACCCGGCCACCTTCACGAGCCTCCAGAGACCCTGCCGCCAGCCAGCTGGCCAGATGCACCGAATCGGTCAGCATATTCCAGACAGCCTCCGGAGGATGTTCCAGCAACCGTTCCAGGTGCACCAATACCCGACCCGCCTCGAACCGGATTCGCCCATCGATGAACTCCTCATCCGCAGACATAGTCCCTCCCTAATATGGCGAACTTCACAGATTCGACGAAAGTATCAAACCGGACAAAAAATAGCCTTGATGACCATCAACCGGCTCTGGCTGCAGGTTCCAGGGAACTTATCGGCGGTAATCATCCACTAAAGGTCAATAGCCGTTCACAGAACAGGCGCTAAAGTAGAAGAAATCATTTTGCAACAGAGACACAGGCAACATGTATCCTGATCACTTTGACAAAGAAGACCTGATCCGCTGCGGCCACGGCCAGCTGTTCCCCGGCGCCATGCGTCTGCCCATCGACGAAATGCTGATGGTCGACCGCATCACTCATATCGGAGCCGATGACGGCGAATACGGCAAAGGCAGCCTGGTGGCCGAACTGGACATCAACCCGGATCTCTGGTTTTTCAAAGTGCATTTTGAGGGCGACCCGGTGATGCCTGGATGCCTGGGCCTGGACGCCATGTGGCAGCTGGTCGGCTTTTTCCTGGCCTGGAGTGGCGGCGAAGGCAAGGGTCGCGCCCTGGGCGCTGGTGAGGTGAAGTTTTTCGGACAGGTTTTGCCGGAAAACAAAAAGGTCACCTACTATCTGGATATCAAGCGGTTGATTCGCCGCAAACTGACCATGGCCATTGCGGATGCCCGCATGGAAGTGGACGGGCGGGAAATCTACACCGCCAAAGACCTTCGGGTCGGCCTGTTCACATCGACTGATGACTTTTAGGAGTTAGCACAATGCGTCGCGTTGTAGTTACCGGCATGGGGATTGTCTCCAGCCTTGGAACCAACCAGAAAGAAGTGGCCCAGTCGCTTCGCGAATCCCGCTCCGGCATTGCCTTCAGCGAAGAAGCCCGGGATAACGGCCTGCGCAGCCACGTCGCCGGCAAGATCGACCTGAACCTGTCAGAACTGATCGACCGCAAGATCTGGCGCTTTATGAGTCCGGCCGCCGGCTACTGCTACCTGGCCGCCAAAGAGGCCATTGAGCAGGCTGGCCTGACCGACGAGCAACTGCGCGCCAACACCACCGGCGCCGTGTTCGGTACCGGCGGTGCTTCTACCGTCGAACTGCTGGACGCCATCGACACTCACCGCGACAAAGGCCTTCGCCGGGTGGGCCCGTACCGGGTACCCCGCACCATGGGTAGCGCCATCAACGCATCCATCACCACCGCCTTTGGTATCACCGGTATCAACTACGGCATCACCTCTGCCTGCGCCACCAGCGCCCACTGCATCGGCCACGCCGCCGATCAGATCGCTCTGGGCCGCCAGGACGTGATGCTGGCCGGTGGCGGCGAAGACATCCACTGGACCCTGAGCCTGATGTTCGATGCCATGGGCGCATTGTCCACCAAATACAACGACACGCCGGAACAGGCCTCGCGCACCTATGACGCCGACCGTGACGGTTTCGTGATTTCCGGTGGCGGCGGTACGCTGATACTGGAATCCCTGGAACACGCAGAAGCCCGCGGTGCCACCATTCTGGCGGAACTGGTCGGCTTTGGCGCCACCTCCGACGGCGCTGACATGGTTGCACCCAGCGGTGAAGGCGCCATTCGATGCATGAAGCAGGCCATGGCCAACATCGACGGCGAGATCAACTACATCAACACCCACGGCACCAGCACGCCGGCAGGTGATGTAACCGAACTGAAAGCGCTCAAGGAAACCTTTGACGACAAGATCCCGCCACTGAGCTCCACCAAACCTCTGTGTGGCCACGCACTGGGTGCCGCAGGCGTACATGAGGCCATTTACAGCCTGATCATGCAGCGGGAGAGCTTTATTGCCCCGTCCGCCAACATCCAGACCCTGGACGAAGGCGCCGAAGGCTACCCGATCGTGCGTGAACGCATGGACGACCAGAATCTGAACCTGGTAATGAGCAACAGCTTCGGCTTTGGCGGCACCAACGCCACCCTGATCTTCAAGAAAGTCTGATCAGGACAAGCGAAGCGAGCGGTATTCAGCCGGCGGCGTTCCCATCCAGCGCTTGAACGCCCGGCTGAAGGCGCTCAATTCCGAAAATCCGAGCTGCTCGGCAATTTCCACCAGCGGCTTGGATTTATCTTTCATATAGGTGATCGCCTGCTCCCGGCGAACCTGCTCCAGCAGAGCCGCAAACGTCAGCCCCTCCTGGCGCAACTTCTTGTGCAACGTATACCGGCTCATATTCAACTGCTCGGCCACCGTCTCAACACCTACTTTCCCTCGCTCCAACTGAATCCGGATCAGCTTGCTGACCCTCATACTCAGCGAACGCTTTGAATTTTCAGGCCTTAATGGCTCTGATGCCATGCTGGTTCCTCCTGCCTATCATCCTGGCCCAAACTGCCAACTCCATCAGCGTACATATGTTAGCTGAAATCAATCAATACGACCTTTGAGCAAGATCAATGGCGCAGTGGATTATTTGCGGCACAATGCCGCCTTTCAGAATGCCCTACCTGCATCCATCCGCTTTTCAGTTAATACCCGGAGACACCATGACCACCCCGGAACTGCTTGCTCCCGCCGGCACCCCCGAACATCTAGAAACCGCCTTCGCCTATGGCGCAGATGCCGTCTATGCCGGCCAGCCGAGATATTCGCTGAGAGTAAGGAACAACAGTTTCAAAGACGTTGCAGCCCTGGGCGCAGGCATTGAACGAGCGCACGAACTGGGCAAACAGTTCTACCTGGTTTCCAACATTGCCCCCCACAACAACAAGGTGCGCAGCTACCTGAGAGACCTGGATCCGGTCATTGAACAGAAACCCGACGCCCTGATCATGTCTGACCCCGGCCTCATCATGCTGGTACGGGAGAAATGGCCGGATCAGCCGATCCACCTGTCGGTGCAGGCCAACGCCGTTAACTGGGCCACCGTGGAATTCTGGCGCCGCCAGGGCATCAGCCGCGTGATCCTGTCCCGGGAACTGGGCCTGGAGGAAATCCGCGAAATCCGCGAAAAAGTCCCAGCGATGGAACTGGAAGTGTTTGTACACGGCGCCCTGTGCATGGCCTACTCGGGCCGCTGCCTACTGTCCGGCTACATGAACCACCGCGACGCCAACCAGGGCGCCTGCACCAACGCCTGCCGTTGGAATTACAAAGAAGTCCAGCACAGCCACGACCAGACCGGCGACCTGATCGCCACCTCCGCAGATGCGGTGGAAACCTACGAACCCAAAGAAATCCTGCTGGAAGAACCCAACCGCCCCGGCGGCTTTATCCCGGCCTACGAAGACGAACACGGCACCTACATCATGAACTCCAAAGACCTGCGCGCAGTCCAGCACGTCGCCGAACTGGTCAAAATGGGCGTTCACTCCCTGAAAATCGAAGGCCGCACCAAAAGCACCTACTACGTGGCCCGCACCACCCAGGTGTACCGAAAAGCCATCGACGACGCCCTCGCCGGCAAACCCTTCGACATGCACATGATGGACGAACTCGAAGCCCTCTCGAACCGCGGCTACACCGAAGGCTTCCTGCGCCGGCACGTGCCCCAGGAATACCAGACCTACGAACAGGGCTCCTCATATCTCGGCACCCAGCAGGTGGTAGGCACCATTGCCGATGCGAATGACCGATGGCTCACCATCGACGTAAAAAACAAATTCGCCCCCGGCGACCAGCTGGAACTCATCACCCCGGCCGGCAACCTGCGATTCTCTGCCAACACGATGGAAAACCGCCACGGCGAGGCCATGGAGTGCGCACCAGGCAGTGGCCACATCGTCAAAATTCCTAAACCCGCGAACGTGCCGGAAAAACTGGACTTCACCTATCTGACCAAGATTTTCCCTGAGAATACAAACATCTAAGCTCACGAAAACGATCATCACCCCGCTCGATCCAGATAGAGGATGAACCGAAATCGTCGAAGGAGCTGGTCGGGTAGGCCTTCCCAAAACCTTGCGGAGCCATGGATGGCGGAGCAGAGCGTACAGGGACGTATCCACAGCGTGTTTTGGGAAGGCCTACCCGACCGGCGACCGCACCAAGACCGGAAGGCTGCGAAACCAGGCGCCAACAACAAACCAAAGTCTATCAGCGCAACACTCGCCCCCTTAGTGCCCCAAAGGCCGATTAAGGTATAATCCCTACACAACCGATTTAATACCTGACTATTTTACTCTGGTATTGTATAATCGCTCGCCAGAAGCAACGGGAAACCGGCCAGCAGCCCTTCCCGTCATCCAAAAACCGATTGCAGGGCGTACTCACGGAGAGAGCGACCACTGCGACATCAGCAAACCGAATACACCCATCCGCCAGCCCAAGGGCTGCCGATGACACAAAGGGCGCAAGCCCTGGATGAGAGAATTACGGAGCGACGATCATGGCGACCACCGACAACGAGGTGAAAGAGCTGATCAAACGGGAATACGAACACGGTTTTGTGACAGAAATCGAAGCCGACACGTTCGAACCCGGCCTGAACGAAGACGTCATTGCCCGCCTTTCCGCCATCAAGAAAGAGCCGGAATGGATGCTGGAGTGGCGCCTCAAAGCCTATCGTCGCTGGCTGGAAATGGAAGAGCCAGACTGGGCTCATGTCGGCTACCCGAAAGTCGACTACAACTCGATTTCCTACTATTCCGCGCCCAAGCGCAAAGAGGATATGCCACAAAGCCTGGATGAAGTGGATCCGGAGCTGCTGAAAACCTACGAAAAACTGGGCATTCCCCTGCACGAGCGCGAAAAACTGGCCGGCGTTGCCGTGGATGCAGTCTTTGATTCCGTCTCCGTGGCGACCACCTTCAAAGAGCCTCTGGCCAAAGCCGGCGTGATCTTCTGTTCGATTTCCGAAGCCGTTCGTGATTACCCCGAACTGGTCCAGAAATACCTGGGCACCGTGGTTCCCCACGGCGACAACTTCTTTGCGGGCCTGAATTCGGCGGTGTTTTCTGACGGCACCTTTGTGTACGTGCCCAAGGGTGTGCGTTGCCCCATGGAGCTGTCTACCTACTTCCGCATCAACGCCGCCAACACCGGCCAGTTCGAACGCACCCTGATTATCGCCGACGAAGGCAGCTACGTAAGCTACCTGGAAGGCTGTACCGCACCCATGCGCGACGAGAACCAGCTGCACGCGGCCGTGGTTGAACTCGTGGCTCTGGACGACGCCCAGATCAAATACTCCACCGTACAGAACTGGTACCCGGGTGATGAAAACGGCAAGGGTGGTATCTATAACTTCGTGACCAAGCGCGGCGCCTGTATCGGCAAGAACTCCAAGATTTCGTGGACCCAGGTGGAAACCGGCTCCGCCGTCACCTGGAAGTACCCGAGCTGTGTACTGCGCGGTGAGAACAGCGTTGGCGAGTTCTACTCTGTCGCGCTGACGCATAATTACCAGCAGGCCGATACCGGCACCAAGATGATCCACCTGGGCAAGAATACCCGCAGCACCATCATCTCCAAGGGTATTTCCGCCGGCAAGAGCTCCAACGCCTACCGCGGCCTGGTGAAATTCGGCCCGGGCGCAGAGGGCGCGCGTAACTTTACCCAGTGTGATTCGCTGCTGATCGGCGACCGCTGCGGCGCGCACACCTTCCCGTACATCGAGAGCAAGAACAAGTCGGCCATCGTGGAACACGAGGCGACCACTTCCAAGGTCAGCGACGAGCAGATGTTCCTGTGCCGCCAGCGCGGCATCGACCCGGAGCAGGCAGTGTCCATGATTGTGAACGGCTTCTGTAAAGAGGTGTTCAAGGAGCTGCCGATGGAGTTTGCGGTTGAGGCTGGCAAGCTTCTGGAAGTCAGCCTTGAAGGGTCCGTTGGTTAAACGCTATGCCCCGCTGGCCTCGGAGGAGGCCAGCGAGCGGCGGAGCTTTCCGGGATACGCTGTGAATACATCCCTGTACGCTCGACAAAATCATCCCTGATTTTGACGATCCCGGAAAGCTCCACCGCTCACTGTCCCGAACGTTTTCAGGGGCATCAAAGGGTACGAACTTATAGATCGAAATTCAGGATACAGAGAGACATCTACAAATGCTGAGTATCAAAAACCTGCACGCCTCCGTTGAGGGCAAAGAAATCCTCAAGGGCATTAACCTGGAGATCAAGGCCGGGGAAGTTCACGCCATCATGGGCCCGAACGGTTCCGGTAAGAGTACCCTGTCACAGGTTCTGGCAGGCAACGACGCATTTGAAGTCACCGAGGGTGAAGTCACCCTGAACGGAGACAACCTCCTGGATCTGGAAACCGAAGAACGCGCCCGCGAAGGCATCTTCCTGGCCTTCCAGTACCCGGTGGAGATCCCTGGCGTAAGCAACCTCCAGTTCCTGCGCACCGCCGTCAACGCCATGCGCAAGCACAAGGGCCAGGACGAGATGAACGCGGCCGAGTTCATGAAGCTGGCCAAGGAAGTTTCCAAACAGGTAGATCTGGACCCGGCCTTCCTGAAACGCGGCGTGAACGAAGGCTTCTCCGGTGGCGAGAAGAAACGTAATGAGATCATGCAGGCCCTGCTGCTGCAGCCGAAACTGGCCATTCTGGATGAAACCGATTCCGGCCTGGACATCGACGCCCTGAAGGTGGTTTCTGACGGGGTGAATGCCCTTCGCTCGGGAGACCGCGCCATTCTGATGGTCACTCACTACCAGCGCCTGCTGAACCACATTGTTCCGGATTATGTCCACGTACTGGCTGGCGGCAAGATTATCAAGTCCGGCGGCCGTGAATTGGCCCTGGAACTGGAAGAAAAAGGTTACGGCTGGCTGGGCATCAAAGACGACGACACCAGCAACTGATCAGGAGGCCGTGGAATGAAATCTGTACCCATGCTTTCCAGCGCCTTCCTGCATCCGGCCGGGGAAACCCTGCCGGAGCCGTTGCTGGCGCTGCGCAAGGAGCGGGCCAGTGCGCTGGTGGATATGCCGCTGCCTACTCGCAAGACCGAAAACTGGAAGTACTCCAGCAAGTACCTGAAGCTGGCCGACGATATGGCCATTTCCCTGCCGGCCGAAGGCAAGACCGGCAACAGTCTCGCTGTGCCCGGCTACAAAGTGGTTTTCATCAACGGCGTGATGATTCCTGAAGCCAGCGAGTATCCGGATCTCGACGGTATCGAGATCCTGAGCTTCAACGATCTGGCTAACGACGAAGCTGAAGCCCTGTCTGCAAAACTGGGCAGCACCCTGAATCACGACCAGGTTCAATTCGCCCGCCTGAACGGGGCGCGCTTCGAAGATGGCCTGTTCATTCGCCTGAAACCCGGCGCGGTGCTGGATCAGCCGTTGTTCATCATCCATGAAACCAGCGCTGACGCCAGCGGCTCCGCCTATCCACGTATCTACGTGGAAGCCGGCGCCAACAGCCAGCTGACTCTGGTAGAGGAATACACCTCCAGTGGTGAAGCATCCGCCTTGGTCAGCACAGTAACTGAATTCAGCCTGGCCGATGGCGCCAATGTCACCAGCATCCGCCTGAACATGGAAGGCGAGAATGTTCAGCACATTGGCGCTACCGGTGTGCTGCAGCAGCGCAGCTCCCGTTTCGAGAGCCATTGTGTTGGTTTTGGCGGCCCCCTGCGCCGGCACGATCTGCAGGTGCGGCTTGAAGGCGAAGGTGCGGAAACCAAGCTCAATGGCGTGGTGGTTACCCAGGGCAAACAGCACTACGACAACCACACGTCCATTGACCATGTCGCCGCTCACTGTAACAGCGAAGAGACCTATCGCAATATTGCTGCGGACCAGTCCCATGCCGTGTTCAACGGCCGGATTCATATCCACCAGGACGCCCAGAAGTCCAATGCGGATATGAACAACAAGAACCTGCTGCTGTCCAACGGGGCAGAGATTGACACCAAACCGGAACTGGAAATCTACGCCGACGATGTGAAGTGTGCGCACGGCGCCACCATCGGCCAGCTGGACGAAACCTCCGTGTTCTATCTGGTATCGCGCGGGATCGGCCGCCGGCAGGCCAATGTTCTGCTCACCATGGCGTTTATTAACGAGCTGGTGCAACAGATTCCGGTCGAAGCCGTGCGTGAAACCGCCCAGGCGCGGTTGAGTGATTTCTTTGAGCAAACCTTTCAGGAGGCCTGAGGGGCATGACTGATCTGTCCGTGGCAAACAACACCCAGTCGATGGCGTTTGATGTACAAGCCATTCGCCGCGACTTCCCGATTCTCCATCAGGAGATCAACGGGAAGCCTCTGGTGTATCTGGACAACGGTGCATCGGCGCAGAAGCCTCAGGCCGTGCTGGATGCCATGGATCGCTATTACCGCGAGATGCACTCCAACGTGCACCGTGGCGCCCATACCCTGGGTGATCGTGCGACCGCCGCCTTTGAGGGCGCCCGGGAAACCGTGCGCGAATTTCTGAATGCGCCCAGCACCCGCGAAATCATCTGGACCCGTGGCACCACCGAAGCCATCAACCTGGTAGCCAATGGCCTGGCCCCACGCCTGAAAGCCGGCGATGAGATTCTGGTCAGCCACATGGAACACCACGCTAACATTGTGCCCTGGCAGATGGTGGCCGAGCGTACCGGCGCCAGGGTTGTGCCCATTCAGGTGACACCGCAAGGCGAGCTGGATCTGGATTCGTTCAACAGCCTGCTGAACGAGCGCACCCGGGTGCTGGCGATCACCCACGTGTCCAACGTGCTGGGCACCGTGAACCCGATTGCGCCCCTGATCGAACAGGCGAAAAAACAGGGTGTACTGACCCTAGTGGACGGCGCCCAGGCGGTGCCCCACTTCCAGCCGGACGTTCAGGCTCTGGGCTGTGATTTCTATGTATTCTCTTCCCACAAACTGTTCGGGCCCACGGGCATTGGCGTGCTTTATGGCCGTGCCGAACTGCTGGAAGAAATGCCGCCTTACCAGGGCGGTGGTGAAATGATCGAACGGGTCTCGTTCGAGCGAACCACCTGGAATGTGCTGCCCTACAAATTCGAGGCCGGCACTCCGGCTATTGCCGAAGCAGTGGGCCTGGGCGCCGCCATCGACTATCTGAATTCGCTGAACCGAAAGGCTATGGAAGCGGCCGAGAATGCCTTGCTGCGCCGGGCCAATGAACTGGTCGAAACCGTACCAGGCATGGAGATTATCGGCACCGCGAAGCAGAAAGTACCGGTGATGTCGTTCAAGATTGCCGGCCTGCACCCGAGCGACATAGGCACCCTGCTGGACCAGCAAGGCATTGCCATCCGCACCGGCCACCATTGCGCCATGCCATTGATGGATTTCTACGGAGTACCCGGTACAGCCCGGGCTTCGTTTGCGTTCTACAATACGCTGGAAGAGGTCGAGAAACTGTTTACCGGCCTGCAAAAGATCCAGCGCCTGTTTGCCTGAGGAGGTGGAAACATGACAGCTGAAGTCTTCACCCCAAGCGATGTGAACGTGACCATGACCCCAACAGCGGTCAAACACGTTCGCAAACAACTGGACAAGAAACCGGACGCCAAGGGCATTCGCCTGGCCATCAAAAAGAGTGGCTGCTCCGGCTTCAAGTATGAAACCCAATGGGTAGAAACACCGGAATCCGATGACCGTATTTTTACCATCGACGGCGTAGATGTGTTCGTAAAGCAGGAACACCTGCCACTGGTGAACGGCATCGAAATCGACTTTGTCACCGAGGGTGTGAACTCCCTGTTCCGCTTCCGCAATCCCAACGCCACCGCTGAGTGCGGCTGTGGTGAAAGCTTCACGGTGGCGTAAAGCACAAAGATAGGACTGATCAAACATGCAAGAACGCGAAGTCGTCCTGACCAAACGCGAAGTGGAAGCCCGCCTGGTACCTGCCGGAACGGAAATCATGATTCCGTCAGACACCTTTGTGACCATTACCCAATCCCTCGGCGGTAGTTTCACCGTGGCGGTCAACGGCAATCTTGCCCGCATTGAAGGCCACGACGCCGATGCCCTGGGCAAGCAGCCGCTGGAAAGCAGCTTCGAGACCCCGGAAGACGGCACTATCAACGAAAACCAGGTATGGGAAGCACTGCGTAACTGCTACGACCCGGAAATCCCGGTGGACGTAGTCAACCTGGGCCTGATTTACGAATGCCGTATTGAGAACGGCACCGAAGACGGCAATCACGTTTACATCAAAATGACCCTGACCGCAGCTGGCTGCGGCATGGGGCCGGTAATCACCGACGATGTGAAGCGAAAGGTGGAGCATGTACCCAATGTGGACAAGGTAACCGTTGAGCTCACCTTTGATCCGCCCTGGAACAACGATATGCTCACCGACGAAGCCAAACTCGAACTGGGAATGCTATGACCGCCAGCAAGGAACAATTTCTGAACAACCCCCTGGGCAAAGACACCACCCTTGAAGACGTTCTGGATGCATTTGAGTTTCTGGACGACTGGGAAGAACGCTACGCCTACATTATCGACCTGGGCAAACAGCTGCCCGGTTTTCCGGATGATGAGCGGGTTGAAGAAAACTACGTACACGGCTGTCAGAGCCAGGTATGGCTGATTCATCGTTACGATGAGGACAGCGGCAAACTGTTCCTGCTGATCGACTCCGATGCCATGATTGTACGCGGCCTGGCCGCCATCATTCTGGTGGCCCTGAACGGCAAGACGCCGCGAGAGCTGCTAGCCACCGATATCGATGAGCTGTTCGAGCAGCTGGATCTGTTCCGCCATATTTCCCCCACCCGGGGCAACGGCCTGCGGGCCATGGTCGGCAAGATCCGGGATATTGCGGCGGCCGAGGCCGCGGCCTAAGCAAAACCAGGATGGCGCTGTCAGTAAATGACAGCGTAATCACCTGACTGAATATTGACGACACTGCCCTGCTTTGGCATCCATGCGTGGGCCCGGTCCAGCGTCAATTCATGGATGTGCAGCCAAACTCCAGCATCAACCAGACGCGGTGGCCCATCAAGATTTCTCCAGGACGACTGAGCCCTGACTATCTTCATTTTATCGCCGGGCAGCAGACCGGAATCTGTCCCCACATCCAGAACCAGGTCTTGTCCACTCACTTCCAAAATCGGTACCAGCATAGGCTGGCATGCCAGACGATCTGACACCTCTTTACTGACATCCGAAAGCAACTCCGAAACCGCCTGGCCATACCCCGTTTCAGCAAATCGTGCTGTCCCAAAACCCACCATTTCATAGCGATCCGGCTCCCACGCTCCAGATGTTTCATAACGCTTTTCGAAGACTACCCGACCGGTGTAACCGTCATGTACAACGACATCCAGCACAAAGCTGCGCCCCTCATCGCCACCGAACATCTTACGCTTGGTTTTCGAATAGACTGAGGAGCCCCAGGTACCCGCGTTACGAACCGCAACACTACGAATAACACCAGAAACGACAAACTGTGCTCCCATTTCCCGGCTGACAGCCGAATACTTATTTAGCTGATTAGTAAAATCACGGGTAGTTGGGGCACTGTCCAGGCTGGCATACATCTGCCAATTTTGCGCCATGTAAGGCAACAATTCCCCCTGTCTACTAAAATGCTGGTACAAAATTTCAGAGACCGACGAACCCGCCTCACTCAGACCTCCCAGCGAGGCCTGATCCGGATGCTCTAGGGTGAACCCCGCCACAGCCACTTTCTTACGATAACGCGGCGCGTCCCGCTCAGGGCAACGTTCACTGGGAATGAATTCCGGCCGGTCTTGCTCTCGCCGAATGATCTCCGCCAACTCATCAAGATCTTTCTGGAAACCACCCACATTCTTGGTAATTACCAGGTTTACCGGTTCAAAAGCGGGTTCAGACACGGAAACACCGGGCGCTGCTTCTTGTTCTGCACCGTCAACCTTCACCTGCGCCGTCTCAGGACTATCACCCTGGCCCGAATCCTTATCACTGTCCGGGCCCTGATCAACCGTGATAGAACCGTCGCCAGCATCAATGTCAGCGTCGTCTGCAAACACCAAGGAGGCAGATTCTCCGCTGCCATTACCACTAAGCGCTAACGAACCGGCTTCAGTTGTGGTTTCCGCACTGACCGGCGCAAAACTTCTTCGCGAATAACGAACGTCGGACTCATTTTTTTCCGAAAAGTCCGTGCTCTTACCAACAAAAAACCCAATGATTGTGCCTCCAAGGGGGGCAAAGGGGTTTGCGAAAGAGGCTCCCGCCAGGATGCCGCCCACCAGCGCGCCAACACTTGAGCCACTCTCGAGGAAGCTCTCCGTTTGTTCAGAGACAACATTACGGTCGGCACTCCTTACGCCACCGGGTGCCAGCACAAGTCCCAGACACACCACGCTGGCCATAAGCCAACGAGGAGCCTGTGCATCAACATTATGCTGATTCTTTATCATTTACCCGCCTCCAAAACCCGGCACTCAACCAAAATATGACCAACTGCATGAAACCTTCATGCCAACAGCTACAATGCCAAAAAAATCAGAGGGTAAGCGACCAGAGAAACCACAACGCGACGAACCTACCGAAAAGACGGCAGTATATTGCCGCCAGTTATCGGCTCAGCTTTCGAACCAGACAATCGCTGCCACTGTCTTTAATCACTGAACACAGATTACTCGCCTGATTTTCTCCCCTACCCGGCCCCGCCAACAAACGGGTAAGGTTGCCCGTTTGCTCGTAGCGGGGCTCAAGGGCATCCGGTAGAACGCCTTTGTTTTTCAGCTGCCGCCAGTAATTCTGTGCATTGCCGAGCTGGCTAAAGGCCCCTAACTGAACAAACCAGTCACCCTCCGGCTCCGGCTCCGGCTCCGGCTCCGGCTCCGGCTCCGGCTCCGGCTCCGGCTCCGGCTCCGGCTCCGCAGCCAGTATTGGTGTTGCACCTGCTGATGACAATTCTGTGGACCGAACTGCTTCTTCAACTGGCGACTTTATGGCCAGTTGCCGCTGAGCCACAGGGCCAAGTATAAAGTCCAGGTTCCGAATCACGCCCCCACTGGCACTTACCCCCACTTTACGGGGCGCCTGAATCACCCGGTCTCTCAAGGTGTCACCCACTTTGAGGGAATAGACACCAGGGGGCACATCCGCAAACAGGAAAAATCCGTCAAAGGCCGTGCGCTGCTGGGCGACAACATCACCGCGTTCGTTCACCAGTAAAACCGGTGCTCGTTCAAAGGCTACCAGATCAGCTTGCGCCTGATTTCTCAGGTATACATGCCCCTCGAGCTCCATGGTTCGAATGACCGGAAAATCCACCTGACTCCAGCTTCCTGGCCGCGGTTGTACCGAAACACCCGGCGTGGCCGGCGTCATGTCGACGTCAGCCAACGTGGACGGATCAATCGCTACATCTGTGATCCGATCTTTGGACAATCGCGTCAGATAACCACTGCCATCGGGCTCAGTATGAGCCAGACGCCAGGCCTGAACCGCATCTACTCGAACGCCTTCCAGGCCATTTTCATCGCCATCCATCACGCCGTTGCCATTCTCATCCAGAAAAGCCCGTGCATGCACTGCGCCATATCCGGTTTGGGACATCCGGTCCACGGCTGGCCAAGTTCTTCCTGGCCGGGGATTCAGGCTGGTCGACAAGCTCACCAGCCCCACCCAACGTTCGTTGCTGTCATAGATAATCTGAGGACTGACCTGGAGATAATCCAGCAACCAGTTAAAGCCCGCACGGTAGGTGGTGTAATCACTGCGGGCACTGTGATTAACATCGAAATTCATTGTCATGTTGGAATCAATACGCACGTTGGCTGAGGCATTTACCGTGTTGATCTCCGTTTCCGGAGAAAGGCTGTAGCCAACACCGGCCCGAAACCGCCACGGACGCAAACCGGTAGAAACGTTCAGCACACCACCCGTGCGTTCATCGGTAAGCCCTGCTTCATTGTTCCGATCGTAGTAGAATGATTTGGAAACCCGCGCACCACCCTCGGTTGAGATAGTGGTGCCCACACTCGCAGAAGAGGCGCTTGACTGTTCACGCTCCTGATGAATGCCGTCAAAGTTCAGTGGCACAGCGCCAATACGTGTAGAGAGACTGACATCACTACGCCATTGGGGTCGGTCTGCCGGCGTCAGCTCTGCCGGCAACCCATCGTCCAGGTAATGGGTATACCGCAGGGAGGTTGTCGTTGCAGAACCTACACGAGCCCGAAGAAGACCGGTCGCCTCATCCTGGGCCAGGGCACGGCGCTCATAACCGGCACTGGTCTGCAGCCGGGCAAAGTTAACGCTCAAACCGGCACTGTAATCCTGCTCACGCTCATCATCGGCCACAAAACTGTCAACGCCTAACGATGCCACGGCATTGGAGGCCAAACCTATGTTGAAGTCCGCCAGGAATCGCCCGGTGTCAACATCACCCTTACTCGAGCCCTGCCGTACATCAAATACACTGCGGCCATCCTGAACAGCCGCAAGCTCATAGCTGACCTCCCCCAGACTTAACCCGCTTCGCCCTGCAAAGAAAACCCGCTCTTCCCTCCGTTCTTCACCGAAAGGCCCGTAAAAGACCAACTCAAACCGGTTCTCACCAAACTCCAGAGGCACATCCAGGAACTCGTATTGAGCATTACTACCTACCACCTGGAAATCGACCAACACGCCATTACGGTAAAGCTCTACTTCCCAATCGGGAGGAATATCACCCCGCAGATCTACCTCTTCATCAGAGAACAAGCCCGTCAGTCCCTCCTGGGCGCCACCACCACGAACCAGCATCCCGCGGGAACCTGCATCCACGTCACCGATTTCCACATACTCAAGGCGTAACGGGCCATCCAGATCAGACCGCTCAAGCTTGAAACGGCCGTCACTGACATCGTCGTCCTTGCTCCCGGTAACGGCAATCGTAGAGGTCATCCACGCCAGATCACCACGAGAAAGAATGGAGTAGTTACCCCCCACGCTGGTGCTGCGATCATCCTCATCTTCCAGCACGCTATTGAGGTTTAACCGGATATCCGTCGCATGAGAACCAAGAAAGCGGTAGGGCGTTTCCTGGAACGGCAGTTCGGGTTGCCGGCTTGCTGCACCGGCACCGGAAAAAATCCGGCCTCGGCTTCTCGAAAGCCGGGCTTGCAACGGAATTGTCTCAGTTGTTTCAACACTCAGTGCCAGTTCACGGATTCGCGCATCCAGCAATATCGGAAACCAGGCTTCGAGAGCATCTTCCAGTACAAAGATATCCCCCTCAAAGGCAACAGCCTGACCATTTACCGAAAAGCTCTCTCCCCCGGAACTCACTGAGTCATCGTTCAGATTCAGAGAGAACGCGCGCGTTTCGTCAATAAACCAGCCTCCCGCACGCCCGGAATCTGCATCAACATTAATGGGAAACTGCAGAACATCCATCAGTTCAGACAACGACAACCAGAAACGGTCACCGTCCTGATAACCGAGAATGGCAAAACCCAATGATGAGCTATCTAGCTGAACATCAAGCAGCAGTTCATTTTCCAGCTTAAGCTCTGGCACGGCCTGCGTTGCAGGCTGGGCGACGGCCTGCAGAGCAAACATCAAAAGCAACAGCCCACCGAAAGTGCGAGCTGCAAAACACCAAAAGTAAATTACCGGCATCCGGTAGGGGGGCATAACCAAGCCTCCAGCTAAATACTGTCGAAAATCCGACGCTTAGCTGGAGACAAGCAATAGACAGGCCACAAATGGCTACAGAAGCGGGATTTTAGAGGACCAACATCAATCACTTACTTTGGAATACCCGCTCATCCCAAAGTATTCCCTCGTACTCGGCGGCTCCGTTATAGGCAATGCGAATCCAGGCTCCGGCTGGAATGGCTTTGTCTCGTAGAGGTACCCGAACAATCTTACGATCGGTCTCGTGAAACACATAGAGCTCTTTACGCTGGCCAATCAGCTCAACCGGGCTGTTGGCGTCTTTTTGCATTTCCACCACCAGGTTGCCGTAACTGCTGGCCTGCCCGGCTCGGTTCAAGGTTATCGCCAGTGCGGTATTATGCTTTTCTGTTGCGGGCACCACTGAAACCTCGGAGATGCTTACCTCTGGGGCCGAAACCTGATGGCGGGCGACCACGGGAATCGAAAAAGACATCTGCATAAACAACCGAAAGCCCACACCTTCTCGTTCCGGGTCGTCCATTTCAATCACACCAGCAGGCTCTGACTCTTCAGCCACCACCTGTAACTTCAGGTGCGAGCGGTATTCTCCGGGCTCAAGGTCAGCCGGCGGGCGGAAATTGAGTCTTACCGTCTGGTTCTCACCAGGGCCCACGGTAATCTGCCGTGGCGAGAAGCGGATCATTTTCGCGGCAGACGGCCAACGCTCGCCCTCTTGTACCATTTCATAATCGCCTTCGGCATTAACTCGTTTGTCTTCCCAGAACAACCGGTAGGTTCTGGCACCATCCGCGGTATTGCGCAGTATCAGCGTGGCTGAGCGATTATTGCTGTCCATGTAAGCACGCGTTGGGCTGATCAACATATCAGACCAGGCCGGAGCAACCAGAGCTATCGCCAGCACCAGGCAGCTCAAAGCGAATCGCAGGGCAAACTTGAAAGTCATGAGCAGAACGTTCCTGTTTCAGTAAGACACGGTAATCGAATAGGTGGCTTCGTAAGTACCCGACGGGTACACAACGTTTGAAGAGGTTTTCTGAGTTGTCAGGGTGGCGCCCACACCAATTTCCAGCTCACCGGTATCATCCGTGCGGCCTGTACCGCTGGGGCTGGTTTCGATATTCGTGAGAATAAAGTGTGGCCCGGTAGGGTTATCCCTGTGGCGCATTTCTATGTCCGAGGAATCAACACCGATACTCAACTCCCGATTGGGTGCCGCACCGCTGACCACCAACACCGCAGCACGCGGTGGTGAGAGCGAGAGAATTTTGGCATCCCCATTATTGTCGATATCAAGCCGGCCATCCGGAAACAGTCGCAAGCTTGCCTGATTATTCGGCTCACCACGGGCAAACAGAGTACCGAAGTGCATGGCAACCGCCTCATTCAACGCAAAGCCGCTGCGAACCTCACCGCGGAACTCAACGTTCTGCGTCACGGTTACAAAATCGGCTACACTCGGTGCCCAGAAATTCAGCCGCATTTGCGCGCCCCCGGAGTAGGGAGCATCCTGGTAGTCGCCGCCATTACCGGAAGTAGAGAAGCTGGCACCGAGCTGGAACTCCGCTTCGCCCAGGTCGTTGGTAAATACGCTGGCGATATCAAAATTGTGAACGGTGATCGGCTCGGGAATGCCCGTACCACCGGCCGTCATGCTTGCAGAGTCAACTTCTATATCGACGCTGGTATTGGGCGGAAAACCAGTGAGCCGATACCGGCCTGGCTCACCATTTTCTACTGCGATCAGATTACCTGTGATCACCAAATTTCGACCGCTGCGGGGGAGCTCAAGCGTGGAGATAGAGTTGTTTCCGGTGATGGCAACCGTGCCGAAACTCAATGCAATCGACTCTTCAATTTCCTGAGCCGAGATTACTGAGGGCGATATATAAAACAAGAAAAGGAGGCATCTCATCGATGCCTCCTTTGTGAGGGAATATTGATTAATAGCTTGCTTCAACCTCAAATGTTCCCGTGTACAGGGCCGCTTGATAAGACTCTTTAATTCCATTGTCGCCAGCACCACCATCCGTGAAGATCGTTGCGCCAATACCGAACTCTATAGACTCAGCGCCAAAGTCGGCGGTGATGTCAAAATCCCCAGGGTTGGTTCCGACGTCTGCGGTTCCGCCGTCCACGTCACCTACCACAAAGTCCACAAGGTAGAATTTTGGCTCCGTGCTGTCCCCATTAACACTCAGGGGCTCACCTTCACCTGGAGCCCATGCGGATCCTGTTGCTAAAAGCGACGATTTTCCGCCAGGGACAGTTATCGTCACATTCAAACCTGAATTGATCCGACCTCTTGCGGCCTGCCCATCACCCAAGGACAAAAATTTAGGGGCGTCCGTCGTTAAGCCGCCGGCATCAACAACAAGCGGCGTGACACTGGTAATGCCACCTTCTGGAGCCAACTTGAGACCAGCGACAGCTTTATTATTGGCGCCTGACGCATACAATACCCCAAAATCCATATCCTGAACTTTTTCAACAGCCACAGTATTTTGAATAGTTGCAGAAGCGCTGAACTCTTCGGCCTGCAATGAAGCAGCCCCGAAAACCAAAGCGCTCACGGCGGAAGCCAAGCCTACTGCACGCATCATCCCGATCTTCTTGGTCATTACTTTCTGTCCTTATATTTTCTAATTTTTTGGCATTCAAGCCAGAGTTGAGTGTTTTGAACTCAGTCCTTCGTGGTCGTGCGCACAGACTTTCACGCTCTGCTAGCCAACCCACTGTTTGTTTAACGCTAGTGTTGCCCAAAACTTAATACCAGTTCACAAAAATGTCTCAGCTTTTTTGTAAAAAAGTGTATCGCTACGCGGCATATCTGACTCACCCGAAAGACTCGAATTCAGCCGGGCCGCCCCAAAAGCTGCCTATTAATGCCTCTGAAGTACGGCATTCCTGCGATCCAAGCCACAATTGCACTTTGGGCGCACCCTCGTTTACACACCTAGAACAAACCGTTACCGGTTGTAGGCTGTTCCATGAAAAAAACTGGTCTAACCTTTCAAACACTTAATGATTTGTTCATGCAATAAAACCAACTCAGGACTGCCCATGAAAGCAAACCGCCTCAGCAAACTGTCCCTGGCCATTGGCCTGTCTGTTGCCACCACATCTGCACTGGCAAGCCCACAGGCCTTTATGTCTGCCCGTTCCTTCGCCATGGGCGGCACCGGTGTTGCCGTTGCCCATCCATCCTCCGCGCCGAGCGCCAACCCGGCCATGATGGCTGCTGAACAGCATGACTGGGCGGACGATTTCGGCCTGATGCTGCCGTCTGTGAATGTGCGTGCGGCCGATGAGGAAGAGGTGATTGATCAGGTTGACGATATTCAGGATCTGATCGACGGCTTTGAAGACTTTAAATCCAGCAACCCGACAGAAGCTCAGGCGAACGCTCGGGAACTGATTGACCGGCTGGAAGCATTTGACCGCGACACTATGCGTGCCAACGTGGGCCTGGGGCTGGGCTTTGCCATCCCGACCAACTCCATTTCGGTAGGCTTCTTTACCGCAGGCAACCTCACTGCCACCGTTCGTGGTGAGTTTGATGAGCGTGACCGAGTCATCCTTGAAGGGATTGCAGCGCTCGACCCCTCAGCGGTTGATTCCGTAAACCTGGAGGACAATCTGCAGTCCCGGGGCCGAATCCTTGCATCTGCCGTAGTCGAGGCAGGCATCAGCTTCGCCAAAACTTTCGAGTTGAATAATACTAACGCGCTGCAGCTTGGCGTTTCACCGAAGTATGTACAGCTTCGCACCTTCCAATACACCGAAACCGTCTCGGGCTTTGAGGATGACGAATTCGATGGTGATGAGTACGAAACCGACAAAAGCGGCTTCAACCTGGACATCGGTGCTGCTTATGCCTTCGGCGCTGAAAACCAGTGGAACGCAGGCGTCGTCGTCAAAAACCTGATCCCGATGGAACTGGATTCGGCTCAGAGCCACCCGACCGAAGAAAAATACACCCTCGAACTCAACCCGATGGTCACTGCGGGTATCGCCCACAAGAGCGACTACCACGTAATCACGGCAGAAGTGGACCTGACCAAGAAAGAAGCCTTCGGGTATGAAGACGATACCCAGTGGCTGGCCCTGGGCGCGGAATTCGACGCCTGGCGTTACGCCCAGCTGCGCGCAGGTGTTCGCCACAACCTGGCCAGTAACGACGACAACGACGGCATCGAGGAAGACACTCAGTTCACCGCGGGTCTTGGCCTGAACATCATTGGTGTTCGCGTGGATATCGGCGCCCTGTACAGCAGCGCCGATGTCGGCGCAGCCCTGGAACTCGGCACCTCCTTCTAAGCCGACGCCCCCGGCCGCAAAAGCCCGGTCTGCCCTGCGCAGCCCGGGCTTTCTTATTTCACGCCGCCTGTTTGCCTCTGGACGGTCGTGGCCGGATAATCGCGGTTATCGATGAATTGGCAATCAGGAACAAACCGCATTATGCAAACCTATCTGGTGGGCGGCGCTGTCCGCGACAAGCTGCTCGGCCTGGGCGTTAAAGACCGGGATTGGGTAGTGGTTGGTGCCACCCCGGAAGACATGCTCCAGCGAGGCTTCAAACAGGTAGGGGCGGATTTTCCGGTTTTCCTGCATCCGGACACCGGCGAGGAATACGCCCTGGCCCGGACCGAGCGCAAGCAGGGGCGCGGGTACCACGGGTTCAGCGTTTACAGTGCACCGGATGTCTCCCTGGAAGACGACCTTCGCCGCCGTGACCTGACCATAAACGCCATGGCAGAAACCGAGCATGGCGACCTCGTAGACCCATTCAACGGCCATGCGGACCTGGAACAGAAAAAGCTTCGGCATGTTTCTGAAGCCTTCGCGGAAGACCCCCTGCGCATCCTTCGCACCGCCCGCTTCGCCGCGCGCCTCCAGCCATTGGGGTTCAGCATCTGCCGCGAAACCATGGCGCTGATGCGGGAGATGGTCGCCAGCGGCGAACTCGGGGATCTGGTGCCAGAGCGGGTGTGGCAGGAAGTCCAAAGGGCATTGCATGAACAGGCTCCCGGTGTGTTCTTCGACGTGCTTCGGGAGCTTGACGCCCTGAAGGTGCTGATCCCGGAATTGGTCGATGAGCAGGCTTTCCGCCAGGGTCTCAGCGCCCTGCAGTGCATCCACCGCAAACAGGGGTCTACCGCCCAGCATTACGCGGCGCTGCTCAGTGGCGTGCCCGAGCCAGACGCCGTTGCCAGGGCGAAAGCCATGAAAAGCCCCAACGACTGTCGGGAACTGACCCACCTGGTCTGCCTGTTCATGGCTCAGTTGAACGGAGCCTCGCCTGAAACCCGGCTGACACCGGAACTCGCAATGGAGCTTCTGGACACAGCCGATTTCTGGCGCCGGCCCGATCGTTTCGGCGTTTTGCTGGGTACCCTCGCCTGCACCCTTCAGAGCGAACCCGCCCATTTAGCTCAGCAACTGGAACTGGCCGCACATCGGGCCCAGAGCGTAACCCCTCACCCGTTCCTGCAAAAAGGCATTCAGGGCAAAGCTCTGGGCGAAGCAATCCGGAAAGAGCGCGTCGCCCGTATTACTGAGGCACTGCACTTACCGGAATAAGGAAAAATACCCCATGCCCCACCCCGTCGCCCTGATCACCGGCGCAGCCCATCGCCTGGGCGCCCAGACAGCAGAAACCCTGCACGCTCGCGGCTGGAATGTTGTGATTCATTACCGTGGCCGTCAACAACAGGCCCGCGCACTGGCCGACAAGCTGAACCAGCAGCGCCCGGAATCCGCCGTGTGTTACCACGCCGATCTCACCGACATGAACCAGCTCCGGCAACTGGCGGAACAGGCCTGCGCGCATTGGGGGCAGTTGAATGCGCTGGTCAATAACGCTTCCGTGTTTTACCCCAACCCCACCGAAGATGCCTCCGAACAGGACTGGGACACGATACTGGGCGCCAACCTGAAAGCCCCCTTCTTCCTGCTTCAGCAATGTTTGCCTGCGCTAAAAGCGGCCTCCGGCAGTGTGGTCAACATGATCGACATCTACAGTGAGAAACCACTGAAGGACCACCCCCTTTACTGCGCCAGCAAGGCGGGGCTGGCAGCCCTGACCCGCTCCTGGGCCAAAGATCTGGCGCCGGATGTTCGGGTAAATGGCGTGTCGCCAGGCGCCATCCTCTGGCCGGAAGGCGAATCAGCCGTGGACGCAGCCCACCAGCAGGCCATTCTCGATAAAACGCCCCTGACCCGCACCGGCAACCCCGCCGACATTGCCGGTGCCATTGCCTACCTGGTATGCGACGCGCCGTTTATCACCGGCCAGATACTGTCGGTGGATGGCGGCCGCAGCCTGAATATGTGATCACCCGCACCAGAACAACCCCGACCTTCGTTGTTTTGGCCGGCAAGCGCTTTACCGCTACAATGCCTGCCATTCTTATAAACGGGCGCCACCCAACCAGGTGCCCAGATTAACGGAGAGTTCTCATGCGTGATGTTGTTATTGTTGCCGCCAAACGCACCGCCATCGGCAGCTTCGGTGGTGGTCTGTCCAGCCTGCGTGCAGACCAGCTGGGTACGGCCGTGATCAAGGCCGTGATGGAAGAAACCGGTGTCGCCGGCGACCAGATCAATGAGGTTATCCTCGGCCAGGTACTCACCGCCGGCTGCGGCCAGAACCCGGCCCGACAGTCTGCCATCAATGCTGGCCTGCCAGCTTCCGTGCCAGCCATCACCATCAACAAGGTCTGTGGCTCCGGCCTGAAAGCCGTGCACATGGCGGTTCAGGCCATCCAGTGCGGCGATGCCGAGATGATTCTGGCCGGTGGCCAGGAAAGCATGAGCCAAGCGCCCCACGTACTGCCCAACAGCCGCAACGGTCAACGCATGGGCAACTGGAGCATGATCGACACCATGATCACCGACGGCCTGTGGGATGCCTTCAACGATTATCACATGGGTATCACCGCTGAGAACATCGTCGAGAAATACGGCATCACCCGGGACGAGCAGGATGCCTTTGCCGCCGCATCCCAGCAGAAAGCCGTCGCTGCGCAAAAGGCCGGCTACTTTGACGGCCAGATTGTTCCTGTCACCATTCCCCAGCGCAAAGGCGACCCACTGGTGGTGGACAAGGATGAGTGCCCCCGCGACGGCGTCACCGGCGACAGCCTGGGCAAACTGCGCCCGGCCTTCAAGAAAGACGGCTCCGTAACTGCCGGCAACGCTTCCTCCCTGAACGACGGCGCTGCCGTGGTCATGGTGTGCAGCGCAGACAAGGCGAAAGAGCTTGGCCTGACCCCGCTGGCAACCATCAAAGCCCACGCCAATGCCGGCGTGGATCCCACCATCATGGGCACCGGCCCGATTCCGGCCAGTCAGCGCTGCCTGGAGCGGGCGGGTTGGACTGTTGACGATCTGGACCTGATCGAAGCCAACGAAGCCTTCGCCGCCCAGGCGATTTCCGTCAACCGGGACCTGGGCTGGGACACCACCAAGGTAAACGTGAACGGCGGCGCCATTGCCCTGGGCCACCCGATTGGCGCTTCCGGTTGCCGCATTCTGGTCAGCCTGCTGCACGAAATGACCCGCCGAGATGCCAAGAAAGGTCTGGCCACGCTGTGTATTGGCGGTGGTATGGGTGTGGCCCTGGCCGTTGAGCGCTGATGCTGCACGTGGTCCTGTACGAGCCGGAGATACCGCCGAACACCGGCAATATCATCCGGCTCTGCGCCAACACCGGCTGCCAGCTGCACCTGATTGAACCCCTGGGATTCTCCCTTGAGGACAAGCAGATGCGGCGTGCCGGGCTGGATTACAGCGAATACGCTACGGTAAAGATCCATCCGGATTACGACAGCTTTCTGGCCACCGAGCAGCCTTCGCGGCTGTTCGGTCTCACCACCAAGGGAAGTCGCCATTACCACGAGGTAGTGTTCCGGGGCGGTGACTACCTGATGTTCGGGCCGGAAACCCGGGGCCTGCCGGAAGACGTGCGCAACGGGCTACCCGCCGAACACCGTCTTCGGGTACCCATGCGTCCGGAAAGTCGCAGCCTCAACCTTTCCAATACCGCCGCCCTGGTGGTTTATGAGGCCTGGCGGCAACTTGGGTTTGAGGGCTCGATCTGACCTATCCCGGGTAATCACCCACAAAAAAACCGGCCGAAGCCGGTTTTTTTCGTTGAGCAGCAGCGCTTAGTGAGTCTGCTCTTCCTTGGCTTCACCCGCCGCTTCTTCCTGCTTGCGCTTGAGCGCCTGGGCATAGATCGCGTCGAAGTTAACCGGAGCCAGCATCAGGGCCGGGAAGCTGCCCTTGTTCACAATGCCGTCAATCGCTTCGCGGGCATAGGGGAACAGAATCGTCGGGCAGTAGGCGCCAAGCATCTGGCCAAGCTGCGGGCCTTCAATGCCGGAGATCATGAATACGCCGCCCTGCTGGATTTCGACGATGTACGCCACCTTCTCACCCACCTTGGCAGTTACCGTCAGGGACAGAACCACTTCGTACTGGTTGTCGCTGATCTTGTTGTGGGAGGTGTTCAGATCCAGGTTTACCTGGGGCTTCCACTGCTCCTGAAAAACCAGCGGAGAGTTGGGGGATTCAAAAGACAGGTCCTTCACATAGATGCGCTGAAGGGCAAACTGTGGTTGGTTCTGGTTCTCGTTGCCTGCGGCTTGCTGATTCTCAGCCATGATCAGTCCTTTCGTTTCCGTATTATGGGGCCAGGCCCGTTGTTATGTCGTCGTCTGCCGGAACAGTCTACTGCGAGGTTCCGAATGGTAATGTGAAACAGTGCGTCAGATCGCCACTCAGATCAAGCCCTGTTACTTTTTCACAAGTGGCAGGTTGCTGGCCTTCCAGTCGGTAATGCCACCATTCAGACGCACCACATTGCTGAAGCCCTCGGCATTGAGCTGCTTGACCGCCATGGCGGCATGCTGGCCCATCTTGTCGACAACGATAATCTGTTTTTCCTTGTGCTTGCTCAGCTCGTTAACGCGGCTTTTAAGACTGTTAAGCGGAATGTTCAGCGAGCCGGTAATGCGGCCTTCGTTGAAATCCTTGCGATCACGGATATCCAGCACCACCGCCTCATCCTTGTTGATCAGCGTGACCGCGCCCTGGGCCGAGATCTTGGCACCGCCCCGGCGCGATTCCAGCACAATAATGGCCAGCAGGAACGCCACAAACAGCGACACCAGAATGTAGTGGTTAACAACAAATTCAAACAAGCGGTCCATGAAACTACCCTGACAATTGGTTTGGCCGGATTATACACACCCACACCGGCTCACAGAAGGCAATCGCCCCGCCATGATAGCGCCAGCACATCGTCATCATGAGCAATGCTTCAGCGAACGCGCGTGGCCTGAGTAAATGAAAACGGTTACAATCTGCCCCACTCAAATTCTGTTCTTTTTGCAACCAAGCGGACGACACGATGACCGAGACGCGCAAGCCCACTGCACTGATTATTCTCGACGGCTGGGGCCACCGTGACCCGGCGGAAGACAATGCCATCTCCAACGCCAACACCCCCTTCTGGGACAAGATCTGGCAGAACCAGCCGAAAACTCTGATCAACACCTCAGGGATGTTTGTTGGCCTGCCCCAGGGCCAGATGGGTAACTCCGAAGTGGGCCATATGAATCTCGGCGCCGGCCGCGTGGTGTATCAGAGCCTGACGCGCATCGATAAAGATCTCGAAGACGGCCAATTCCAGAAGAATGAAGCCCTTTGTAATGCCATCGACAAGGCCGTTGCCAATGGCAAGGCCGTACACCTGATGGGCCTGCTGTCTCCGGGCGGTGTCCACAGCCATGAAGATCATATTCTGGCGGCAGCAGAGCTGGCTGCGGCCCGGGGCGCCAAAGAAGTTTACATCCACGCCTTCCTGGATGGTCGGGACATGCCACCACGCAGTGCCCGCCCCTCCCTGGAGAAAGCCGCGGCGAAGATGAAAAGCCTGGGCGTTGGCCGGGTAGCCACCATCGTTGGCCGTTACTTTGCCATGGACCGGGACAACCGCTGGGACCGCGTGGAAGCGGCCTACAACGCCATGACCCTGGGCGAAGCCGAGTTCATCAGTGACGATCCGGTGGCGGCGCTGGAACAGGCCTATGAGCGTGGCGAGAACGACGAATTCGTGAAGCCCACCCATATCCGGGCCGACGGCGAACCCGAGGGCACCATCAATGATGGTGACACCGTGCTGTTCATGAACTTCCGTGCCGACCGCGCCCGGGAAATGACCCGCACCTTCGTAGAGCAGGACTTCGACGGTTTCGACCGCCGCAAGCACCCGGAACTGGCAGATTTCGTGATGCTCACCGAATATGCCGCTGACATCAAAACCGCCTGTGCCTACCCGCCCGAGCAACTGACCAATGGCCTGGGCGAGTACATGGCCAAGCAGGGCAAAACCCAGCTGCGCATTGCCGAGACCGAGAAGTACGCCCACGTGACCTTCTTCTTCAATGGCGGCATGGAAACCCCCTTCGAAGGCGAAGACCGCATTCTGGTGCCGTCGCCCAAAGTGGCCACCTACGACCTGCAGCCGGAAATGAGCGCGCCGGAAGTCACCGACAAGCTGGTCGAAGCCATCAAGAGCGGCAAGTACGACCTGATCGTCTGCAACTATGCCAACGGCGATATGGTTGGCCATACCGGCAAGCTGGACGCCGCCATCAAGGCCGCCGAGTGCCTGGACCAGTGTGTGCAGCGTGTGGTGGAGGCACTGGATGAAGTGGGTGGCGAAGCCTTGATTACCGCCGACCACGGCAACTGCGAACAGATGACTGATCCCAACTCCGGCCAGGTACACACCTCCCACACCATTGGCCCTGTGCCCCTGGTGTACACCGGCCACCGCAATGTACAATTCAGGAATGACGGTAGCCTGTGCGATATCGCACCGACACTGCTGGCTCTGATGGGTACCGAAAAGCCTGCGGAAATGACCGGGCACAGCCTGGTCGAGTTCGACTGATCGCTCCGCCGGTCAACGTGTTGCGTAAACTGACCGTCATGGTGCTGGCCCTCGCAATGGGGGCCACACCTTTGGCTGCCCAGCAGGATGTGACGCCCGCACAGGTCGAGGCGCTCAAGGAGCGCATCGCCGACATCGACCGCTGGCTGGCCGATGCCGAAGAAGACCGGTCAACCCTTGAGCAGCAACTGGCGGCCACCGAGCGCAAAATCAGCACCCTGACCCGGGAACGCCGCACTCTTCGGCAGCAGGCCCGGGAACAGCAGGAACGACTGACCGAGCTTCGCGCCCAGGAAAGCGAGCTGGCCAATACCCTCGAACAGCAACGGGAAAACCTGAAACTACAGATCCGGGCAGCCTGGATGGAAGGCGACGCGCCGGCTCTGAAAGTGCTGTTGAACGAGATTGAGCCCAGCGAAGTTGCCCGCACCCTGACCTACTACGAATACCTGAGCAAGAATACCGTCTCCCGCCTGGAAGCGTTCCAGCGCAGCCTTCAGGAACTGAAAACCGCCCGCGCCGCCGTTCAGACCACCCGCACCGAACTGGCCAAGACCGAAGCCGATCTGGAACAGCGCCAGCAGCAACTGACCCAGAGCCGGCAGGACCGGGCCAGAACACTGGCCGCCCTGAATGACGACATCCAGAACCGCCGTAGCGAGCGCCAGTCCCTGGAAGCCGATCGCCAGCGCCTGGAGCAATTGCTGAAAGAGGTGCAGCAGGCCATTGCCAGCATTCCGGCCCCGAACGAATCCAGCCCGTTCAAATCCCGCCGTGACAAACTGCCCTGGCCCGCGAAAGGGCGGGTAGTCAGCAATTACGGCGCCGTGTACGCCGATGGCAAACTGCGCCGTAACGGCATCCTGATGAACACCGCCGAAGAAGCCGAAATCAAGGCCGTGCACTATGGCCGGGTGGTATTTGCCAACTGGCTGCGCGGGTTCGGGCTGATCACCATCATTGATCACGGCGATGGCTACATGACCCTCTACGGCCACAGCAGCAGCTTGTTCACAACCCCCGGTGACTGGGTGCGCCCGGGCGAGACCATTGCCCTGGCCGGACGCACCGGCGGCACCGAGGACCCGGCCGTGTATTTCGAGGTACGTAGCAACGGCAAACCCGTGAATCCCAGGAGCTGGCTGGGCAAGCCATAACAGGGCTGACAAACGGCGTTGCGGGCGCCATACTGTCCGGGTCAGGAACCAGTCCAACTATTGGAAACCAAACAGGATATGTGAATGAAACGGGCCAGAAGTACACTCAAGACCTCGCCATTGCGCACCATGATTCTTGCCACCTGTTGTTTCACAGCCCCCGGACTGGCCCTGGCGCAGGATCAGGACGCTCAGACCCAGCAGATTCTGGACTCCATTCAGAGTGGCGAGCGGGTTGAACTGAAACTTCCAGACCCGGAAGAACAACTGCCGCTGGAAGACCTGCGCAAGTTCACCGAAGTGTTCAGCCGCATCAAAGACGCCTACGTGGAAGATGTCTCCGACACCCAGCTGCTCGAGAGCGCCATCAAGGGCATGCTGTCCGACCTGGACCCGCACTCTACCTACCTGGCCCCCAAGGATTACGAGGAACTGGAAGAAAGTACCTCCGGGGAATTTGGCGGCCTTGGCATTGAAGTGGGCATGGAGAACGGCTTTGTCAAAGTCATCTCTCCGATCGACGACACCCCGGCCCAGAAAGCGGGCGTTCAAGCCGGCGACCTGATCATCAAGCTGGACGAAAAGCCGGTGAAGGGAATGTCGCTGGAAGAAGCCGTCAACCTGATGCGCGGCAAGCCCGGCACGGTGCTTACTCTGACCATCATGCGCGAGGGCGAAAGTGCGCCTATCGAGATTGATGTCACCCGGGATGTGATCAAAGTCACCAGCGTTAAATCCCGGATGATCGATAACGGCTACGGCTATGTCCGTGTCACGCAATTCCAGGCCGAGACTGGCCGGCAGTTCCTGAAAGCCCTCAGCGATCTGGAAGACGAACACGGCAACGATCTGGACGGCCTGATCATTGACCTTCGCAACAACCCCGGCGGTGTGTTGCAAGCTGCCGTAGAGACCGCGGATGCCCTGCTGGACGAAGGCCTGATTGTTTACACCGAAGGCCGTATCCAGAGTTCACGCCTGCGCTTCAGTGCCAAACCCGGCGACGTCATGGCTGGCACACCTATTGTCGTGCTAATCAACGGTGGCTCTGCTTCCGCGTCGGAAATCCTTGCCGGCGCGCTCCAGGACCATGAACGTGCCGTGGTGATGGGTACCCAGTCCTTCGGCAAGGGCAGTGTTCAGACGGTTATACCGCTGGACGAGACCCACGCCATCAAAATGACCACAGCCCGTTATTTCACGCCGGATGGTCGCTCCATCCAGGCCACCGGCATCAAGCCGGACATCGAGGTGCGCCCGGCGGAATTGAAAGAACTCGACAGCAGACCATTCTTCACCGAAGCCGACCTGAGCGGTCATCTTGAAGGGGAGAATGAGGAGGAGGCCCGCAAGGCCAGAGAACAGGCTGCGGAAGCACAGGCTTCTGCGGCCGACCGGGACTATCAGCTGCGGTCGGCCCTGAACCTGCTGAAGGGCTTGCACATCCTTAACCGGAAGAACGACAGCAAGCCGCAGGAAAACGCCCAGTGACTTTACGTTCTACCCTCGCGCTGCTGGCGCTTCTGGCCATCAGCCCTGTCGCTGCGTTTGCGTCAGGGCCGGGTGAACCCCAGCAGCCCACCATTGCCATCATTATTGATGACATGGGCCACAATCGGTACGAGGGCGAGCGACTGGCAAAGCTTGACCAGCCCCTGACACTGGCCTTCCTGCCTTACCGGCGCCACACAGTTCCCTTGGCGAAGCTGGCCCACGCCCAATCCAAGGAAATCATGTTGCACGCCCCGATGGCCAACACCCGCAACTTCGGTCTCGGCCCGGGCGGACTGACACCGGATATGGACGAGACGACCATCACCACCACCCTGCGCCGGGCACTGCAGTCCATTCCCTTTGTCAGCGGTGTGAACAATCACATGGGCAGCCTACTTACCCAGCAACTGGAACCCATGGACTGGGTCATGAAAGAGCTGGACCGCTACCCGGTGTATTTCGTCGACAGCCGCACCATTGCCAATTCCATCGCCGGCAGTGTGGCCGATGCCTACAACATCCCGAGCCTGACGCGCGATGTGTTTCTCGATCACGAACAGACGGAAGAGTTTGTCGACAAACAGTTCAAACTGCTGATTCAGACCGCCAGGGAAAAAGGCACGGCCATCGGTATCGGACACCCGCACAAGGTCACCGTGGATTATCTGGAGAAGCACCTGCCGATGCTGGATGAACAGGGCATTGCCATCGCCACGGTCAGTGGTCTCTGGGCCATGCGTAACGGTAATCGGGAGATGTTTGCGGAAGGTGAGAAGCAGGCCATTCGGCCTGCCTATGCACGCAGCAATTAATCGCGGACTTCGATGCCCTGAGCCTTCATAAAGGCTTTGGCTTCAGGGATGGTGTGCTGACCGAAGTGGAAGATGGATGCCGCCAGAACCGCGTCTGCGCCACCCTGGGTAACGCCATCCGCCAGATGCTGTAGCTCACCGACACCACCTGAAGCAATCACCGGTACGACTACCGCATCGCTGATGGCACGGGTCAGGCCAAGATCAAAGCCGATCTTGGTGCCATCACGATCCATACTGGTCAGCAGCAACTCCCCTGCCCCCAGCTCAACCATTTTCTTCGCCCACTCTACGGCATCCAGCCCGGTTGGCTTGCGACCACCGTGGGTAAAAATCTCCCAGCGCGGCTCCTCGCCCTCTGCGCTCACGCGCTTGGCATCAATGGCGACGACAATGCATTGCCGGCCAAAACGCTCCGCTGCCTCGCGCACAAACTCGGGATTGAAGACTGCGGCCGTATTGATGGAGACCTTGTCGGCTCCGGCATTGAGCAGTTTGCGGATATCATCGACGGTGCGCACGCCACCGCCCACGGTCAGCGGGATGAACACTTCCGCCGCCATGCGCTCTACCGTTTCGTAGGTGGTATCGCGGCTTTCGCTGCTGGCCGTGATGTCCAGGAAAGTGATCTCGTCCGCGCCCTGCTCATTGTAGCGACGGGCCACTTCCACCGGGTCACCGGCGTCGCGGATATCGACAAAATTCACGCCTTTAACCACTCGGCCTTTGTCGACGTCCAGACAGGGGATAATGCGTTTTGCCAATGCCATTGTCAGTCCTCAGTTTTTCAGGCTGTCGCAATAGGCTTGCGCTTCGGCCACATCCAGAGTGCCTTCGTAGATGGCGCGGCCGGTGATCGCACCGATGACACCTTTGTCGGCAACTGTGGCCAGGCGCTTGAGGTCATCCATGTTGGTAACGCCGCCAGACGCAATCACCGGGATGCCACCTTCTTCTGCCAGCTTGGCGGTGGCTTCGACGTTCACGCCCTGCATCATGCCGTCACGGGCGATGTCGGTGTATACGATTGAGGATACGCCGTCGTTGGCGAAGCGCTTGGCAAGATCTACCGCCATGACTTCAGAGACTTCGGCCCAGCCGTCGGTGGCGACGCGGCCGTCTTTGGCGTCCAGACCCACAATAATGTGGCCGGGGAATTCCTTGCACATTTCGGTGACGAACTCAGGCTCTTTAACCGCCTTGGTGCCGATGATGACCCACTGCACACCAGCCTTCAGATAGGCCTCAATGGTTTCCGCCGAGCGGATGCCGCCGCCGATCTGGATGGGCAGATTCGGGTACTTCACGGCAATTGCCTTTACGATCTCACCGTTTACCGGCTCGCCGGCGAAAGCGCCGTTAAGGTCAACCAGGTGCAGGCGGCGAGCGCCAGCATCTACCCACTTGGTGGCCATGTCGACGGGGTCGTCACCGAATACAGTAGAGTCTTCCATGCGGCCCTGGCGCAGTCTTACGCATTTGCCGTCTTTCAGATCGATAGCGGGGATAATCAGCATTTTCCGGTCCAGTTCGTAAAGTTTTCCAGCAACTGCAGCCCCGCCCGGGCACTTTTCTCAGGGTGGAACTGCACTGCAAAGATGTTGTCTCTCGCCACCGCTGCCGCCAGGTCGACACCATAATGAGTGCGGCCGGCCATGTCGGCGTTGCCTTTAGCTTCGGCATAGTAGCTGTGCACAAAGTAGAAGCGGTCGCCGTCCGGTATGTTGTGCCATAGCGGGTGGTCCTGAGTGTGGTACACCTGGTTCCAGCCCATGTGAGGCACTTTCAGGCGTTCGCCGTTTTCAGTGAGGTTGTCGCCGAAGTAGCGGACTTCAGACGGGAACAGGCCGATAGCTTCCACTCCGCCGTTTTCTTCGCTGCGGGCCATCAGGGCCTGCATGCCAACACAGATGCCGAGGAACGGGCGGTCCTGAGAGACTTCTTTGACGAGTTCAACCACGCCCAAACGGTGCATTTCGGCCATGCAGTCACGGATGGCGCCCACACCGGGCAGAATCACCCGGTCAGCTTCACGGATTTTGGCGGCATCGTCTGTAACCAGTACGGTGCAGTCCGGGGCCACGTGCTCCACGGCTTTGCGGGCGGAATGCAGGTTGCCCATGCCGTAGTCGATGATGGCGACGGTCTTCATGGTGGTTCTGTTCCTATTGGTGACCGGTTACAGGGCGCCTTTGGTGGACGGGGTGATGCCCGCCATGCGCTCGTCCATTTCAATCGCCATGCGCAGTGCGCGGCCGAAGGCTTTGAACACGGTTTCGATCTGGTGATGGGTGTTCTTGCCCTTCAGGTTGTCGATGTGCAGGGTCACCATGGAGTGATTCACAAAGCCCTGGAAGAACTCTGCGAACAGATCGACGTCAAACCCGCCCACGCTGGCGCGGGTGTAGGGTACGTCCATGAGCAAACCGGGGCGGCCGGACAGGTCGATGACCACGCGTGACAAAGCTTCATCCAGGGGCACATAGGCGTGGCCATAGCGGCGAATGCCTTTTTTGTCGCCCACAGCCTGTTTGAAGGCCTGGCCCAAAGTGATGCCGATGTCTTCCACGGTGTGGTGATCGTCGATGTGCAGGTCGCCCTTGCAGGTAATGTCCAGATCCACCAGGCCATGGCGGGCAATCTGGTCCATCATGTGTTCAAGGAACGGCACACCAGTGTCGAAATTGGCTTTGCCGGTGCCGTCGAGATTGATCTCGACGGTAATCTGGGTTTCGAGGGTATTGCGTTCTACCCGAGCCTTGCGTTCGGCCATGGAGACTCCGTTGAAAACTGGCTTGTTACCGTAAACTTTGTTTGCGGATTATACCTGTTAACTCAACCGGAGTCCCGCAACCGGATCAATGACCCTGATAGCTCAGAACGCTTTTTTCAGGTTGGCCATGTAGGTGTCCACGAGGCTGTTGAACTCGTGCTTGATCACCGGGCTGATGGCCAGCTTGAGCAGGCTAGGCAGGGGAACGGTCAGCTCTGCGCTGGTCTGGAATTTCACTGCGGTGGTGTTGTCGCCCTTGGCACTCAGGGTCCAGGAACCACTGACAACCCCGTTGCCCTCGCCTTTGATGGGCGACCAGGTGATCTTGCCGGCCTCTTTGTCAGCGTGGTAGGTGCAGGCGTAAACCGATTGGATAGCGTGTTTGTCGACGCCCACTTTTTCCATTTCCCAGCGGTAGGCATTGTTGCCCAGATCCACCAGCTTATCGACTTTCGGGAAGTGGCTGGCAGATTTTGGAACGTCTGCCAACAGATCGAAGACTTCATCATAGCTCGCCGGAATTTCCAGATCCCGGTTCAGCTCAATCGATACGGTAATGGCCACAGCCGACTCCTTCTTATGTTTATTTGTGCCTCGGGGCTGGCTGCCCCGGCGGATAAGTTGGGGGTGTATTTTGAACCAAGACTACCGCATTGTCATATTCCTGCACTGTTAATTTGCTAACCCTGCGTTATCCTTTGCTTTATTCACGCAATAAAACGCCGGCTACCAGCCTGCCGACAGGAAAAGGAACCCAGCCATGAAAGTTATCCGCTATGCGATCTACGCCGTTATTGCGCTGCTGTTACTGGCAGTGGCCGCCGTCGCCATTGCGGTTGCGGTGATCAACCCCAACGATTACAAACCCCAGATTGAAGCGGCTGTTGAGAAGCAGACCAATCTGGACCTGATGCTGGAGGGCGACATCGGCTGGTCTTTCATCCCCCTGGGCCTGGAGCTGAATCAGGTTGAGGCCAACCTGGACGGCGAACGGTTCGTCGCACTGGAGCAACTGATTGCCCAGATTGATTTCTGGTCTCTGATTGCCATGTCTCCGCAGGTAAACACCTTCCTGCTGAATGGCCTGGATGCCCACCTGGAACTTAACGAGCAGGGCGAAGGCAACTGGACCCGGATAATGCGGGAGCAAACCGCCACCGCAGAGGCCGGCACCGATGCTGCCGAACAACAACCCACCCAGGAAACCGCCGAGCCGGAGTCACAATCCGCCAGCGGCGAGGCTCTCAACTTTAATGTTGAGAACGTTGAAATCAGTAACGCCAGCGTTCACTACAACGATCTGAGCACTGGTCAGTCCGTTACGCTGGAGGACTTCACGGTGACCGCCAGTGATATCACCCTCGGTTCCGAATTCCCCCTGGATATCCGCTTCCGTGTTGAGACCAGCCAGCCGCAGTTTGCGGTTGACGGAAGCATAAACGCCCGCATCCAGGCAAACCAGGCGCTCAACGAATTTGCGGTATCTGGCCTGAACGCGGTATTTGATATGTCGGGCGAGCCGTTTGGTGGCGAATCGGTGACCGCAGAACTGGCCGGCTCCCTGGCCGCCAACCTGGAAAACGAAACCGCGTCCCTGAGCGACTTCTCCGCCAGCCTGGCCAATCTCAGCCTCAATACCAACCTGAATGTAAAAGGCTTTGGCGACAAACCGGCTCTGGACGGTCGCATTGAGATTTCCGAGTTTTCCCTGAAGGAGCTTCTCAACAATCTGGGACAACCCGCCATTGAAACCACGGATCCTGAAGTACTGAAAGCGATCGCGCTATCGACCAACCTGGGTGGCGAGCCCGGCGTTGTCGCGCTGTCTGATCTAGTGATCAACCTGGACGATACCCGCTTCAACGGTGGCGGCAGCTATAACCTCGCCTCAGGTGGGCTGGTGTTCGACCTTGAAGGTGACAAGCTGAACGCTGATCGTTACCTGCCACCCTCGGCCGAAGGCGATTCGCAAGGAGCAGGCAACGGCGAAACACAGACCGACAGCAACACTCAAACAGCTGGGGCATCACAGCCTGAAACCGACCTGCTGCCACTGGAGACCCTGCGCACCCTGCTGCTGGACATTGATTTCGGCCTGGGCGAGCTGATTGTCAGCAACCTCACCATCAACGACATCGCCGCCAGCACCACCGCCAAAGATGGACTGCTGCAAGTGGACGAATTCAGCGGCAAGCTCTATTACGGCAGCTTTGGCGCCAACGCCACCATCGACGCCCGTACCGACAACCCGAAATGGCGCATCCGCTCGGACGTGACCAACGTACAGACCCTGCCGTTGTTAACCGATCTGGCCGAGGTAGACATGCTCTCTGGTGGTGCCAATCTGAAAGTGGCTGTCGATACCACTGGCAACCGGATTTCTGCCCTGCGTGAAAACGCCAACGGCGAGATCAGCTTTAACCTGGCCGAAGGCGAGTTCCGCCAGATGAACCTGACCCGTATGGCCTGCCAGGGTATCGCCCTCGCCAACCAGGAATCCCTGACGACCACTGACTGGGGCACGACTACCCCGTTCAACGACATGCGGGGCACACTAAAAATCGACGGTAACACCCTGAACAACACCGACCTGGTCGCTGCGCTTGCCGGTATGCGACTGGAGGGCAACGGCACCGTAGATCTTGAGCAAACCGACCTGGACTACGAACTCGGCCTGCGCATTGTTGGTGAAATTCACCGGGACGAAGCCTGTCGCGTGACCGAGTATGTGGAAAACGTAGTCATTCCGGTGGAATGCCGGGGCAACTTCGCCGAAGACCCGGCCGGCTTGTGTTCATTTGATGGCTCCCGCTTCCGGGACACCCTGAAAGACATTGCGGCCAACGCTGCCAAGGCAAAAGCCCGCGAAGAAGTGGACCGCGCCAAAGAAAAAGCAGAAGAGAAGGTGCAGGAAAAACTGAAAGAAAAGCTGGGCGAGGATACTGGAGAGAAGGTGAAGGACGCCCTGAAGGGACTGTTCAACTGATGCCGGACCGTTTTGCCGACAAACTGCTTCGCTGGTACGACCAACACGGCAGGCACGACCTGCCGTGGCATCACAACCGAAACGCTTACCGGGTGTGGGTGTCGGAGATCATGCTCCAGCAGACCCAGGTAACCACGGTAATTCCCTACTTTGAAGCCTTCATGGCCCGATTTCCCGATGTGCACGCCCTCGCCTCGGCGCCGGTCGATGATGTGCTCGGTCATTGGTCCGGCCTGGGCTATTACGCCCGGGCACGCAATCTGCACAAGGCCGCAAAACAGGTAGTGGATGAGTTCGGCGGCGAATTCCCGGCCGACCAGCAACAACTCGAAAGCCTCACAGGGATTGGCCGCTCTACCGCCGCCGCCATTGTCGCCCAGGCCTTTGAAAAACGCGCAACCATTCTGGATGGCAACGTGAAACGCGTGCTGGCTCGCTACCATGCCGTTCCCGGATGGCCGGGGCAGACTGCCGTGCTGAACCAGCTCTGGGAGCACGCGGAGAGCCACACGCCGGAAGCCCGGATCAAAGACTACACCCAGGCGATCATGGACCTGGGCGCCATGGTGTGTACCCGCAGCAAACCCGGGTGTGAAGCCTGCCCCGTGAACGATGGCTGCCTGGCCTACGCCCGTGACGAGATTCGCCTGTACCCCGGTTCAAAGCCCAAGAAGGAAAAACCGGAAAAAACCACCTGGATGCTGATCCTGGAAGACGCAGAGGGCCGAATTTTACTGGAACGCCGGCCACCCAGTGGCATCTGGGGCGGCCTGTGGAGCCTGCCCGAACTTGACCCGGCCTATGGCGCAGATGAACTGCAGGACGCCTGTGCCAGGGAGCTGGGGCTGAACTGCCACAGCCCGGAACCCATCAGCGGTTTTCGCCACACCTTCAGCCATTATCATCTGCACATCCAACCGGTACGCCTGCCCGTGGCCGGCAACACCCACGTTCGCGATTCCGACCGCTTGCGCTGGCTGCACCGGGATGAAGCCCTCAACCTGGGACTGCCTGCCCCGATCCGAACCCTGCTGACGGAACCCGAGCAAGCCACCCTGCTGTAACCAAGCCAAGGTGCCGGATGGTCTGTTATCATGCCGGCATACTGACCTCAGCACAGGAGCCGACATGAGCCGCACTGTATTCTGCCGCAAGTACCAGAAAGAACTGGAAGGCCTGGCCATGCCCCCGATGCCCGGCCCCAAAGGCCAGGATATCTACGAGAACGTATCCAAACTGGCCTGGGAAGAATGGCAGAACCAGCAGACCATGCTGATCAACGAAAAACACCTGAACCTGATGGACGTGAACAACCGGAAATACCTGCAGGCGCAGATGGACCGGTTCTTCAACAACGAGCCGTTCGACCAGGCCGAAGGCTATGTACCGCCTGAAAAATAGGACGATTGATCAAGGCCTGAACAACCGGCAAAAACTTCCGAAAATTTTTGCCGGCCGGCCTTGACTCCCAAACCCTAAACCGGTTTAATAGCGCCCCGTTGCAGCACACAGCTCAACACGCCCGGATAGCTCAGTTGGTAGAGCAGGGGATTGAAAATCCCCGTGTCGGTGGTTCGATTCCGCCTCCGGGCACCATTTCCTCCCTCCCCAGAAATGCGTAACCCACTGTTTTAAAAGACTAATGATCGATTAAGATCAACCAATGTCGTGTACGGAACGTACAAATGTAACCCATTGATTTTCCTAAATCGGGAAAATCTGGTAAAACTCGTCACGACACAATCACGACTCGCCCCACCCTTTCCTAATATCTCCCAGGCCGTAATTTATGGGCGTAAGCCCCTTTCCGCTGGCCTGCGCATTTGGTTTTCTAATGTGAGGAGATATTCAGTGGCAAGTTTCAAAAAAACCACTACCGGTTGGCGAGCCGATGTTTTCAAGAAAGGAGTCCGCAGATCGAAAACCTTTCGATCTAAACGAGACGCTATAGCCTGGTCGAACCAGGTCGAGTACGAAATCGAAAGTGGCCATCACACTCCAGGTGCCGCACCCGCAAATGCCAGAATGCACGACGTGCTTAAACGTTATCGAGATGACATCTCTCCAAAGAAACGTGGGGCCCGTTGGGAAATCACCAGACTCAACCAGATGATGCGGGATCCACTTCTTGCAGATGTGAGGCTTGTGGATGTTGGGCCGCGGCATTTTTCGGCATGGCGGGACGCACGAATGAAAAAAGTCTCTGGCTCCACTGTCAATCGAGAGTTCAACTTGTTGACGCATGCCTGCAAGCTGGCTTGGCGCGAATGGCAGTGGCTGACAGAACACCCCATGGCCGGAGTCTCAAGGCCGCCGGAAAATAAGCCTCGTGACAGGGTGATCGCTTCAACAGAAATTGAAGCCTACCTTAAGGCCAGTGGTTTCAGCTTCAGCTCCCTCTGGCCTCAATTCAGGGTCAACGTCCAAAGTAGCTACCCGAACAATTACGTGTGGCTGCGCAGGCCTCTCGGCGACCAAATGAGAACCACAGCGTTTGCAAAAATGGCGCGATTTGCCAGGAGATGATTCGAACGTAGAAATAGAATTTATGCCGCTGAGCCAACGGAAGTTCTCGCGCTTTACTCCCGCAGTGGCGGCAAATGAGGCCGCATGGGCTTTACGACAAGTCTGACAATGACAATGCACAATCGGCATATCCACAGAGTCGATCTCGTAACTTATCTCGCCACACAAACAGCTTCCCTTCAGCCCCATAGGGGATCTCCTTCTGTACATTGAACGCTTGGCTTTGCGGCGTGCCGGAGCGCCAGCGGTGGGAACCGATGCGGTTAGCGTTTGGTGTGGACTTCCCCCAATAAATTGGACGCGTCCCATCGGCTAAAGCGGTTGGTAACATGGTTAAATGCCATACCGCTTCTATCACGCCAGCGGCCAACAAGGAGCAAAGTAACACAAATTTCGCAATCTGAACCAAGACAAGCACTTTCATCCGGCCCTACCATTTATAACACCGCGAAATAGTTACCAAAGACTCAAGGAGAGAACCGATGACAGAGACGGTAGAAGTTGGGCGCCATGAAGTAAGTACTCCGGATGAATTCTTCAAAATGCCTGAAGAGTATCGATCACTTGCGAGCCACCTGATGCTGGTACATGCGGAAGGTGAACTGACCGGAGCCGACGATTACACACAGGTTTTCTATAAGATGGCGCCCAACGCATATGAAAAACTAATTTGTTGCGAGCGGGCCGCTGAGGAAATACAGCACTTCGAGCTAACAGCAAAAGTTCTCTCCGACATAAATATTGATACCCATCACATGCTTTCTCAGCACTTCACGGAGAGACCTTACTACTCAAATGAGCTTGTTACGGGCGTCAGAAACTAGATGGAGCGCGGTATTTTCTCTTTCCTGGGAGAATCCGTGGTTCTAGAACACCTTCTTGAGTTTAAGGACTGCAGCTATAAGCCATTTGCGAAAATATTCGAAGATCAAATCATTCGGGATGAACATGTGCATGTTGCCCATGGATTCAGAATCATTCGTGAAGCCAGCTCAAATGACGAAAGCCGTGCACAGGCACAACAGGCACTCGATAGGCTGTGGCCTCATATATTAGGTCTTTTCGGACATGAGAAATCCCAACGTTCGCGGGCATATGTAAAGTGGGGTTTTAGAAAAACCCTCAACGGAGAACTGAGAGAAAATTTCAAGAAGAAAACGATCCCGAAACTCGCGGCCGTTGGTCTCACAGTGCCTCATCATGGGACAGGAGTTAGCGCATGAACTACACAGCCGATCACTACCGCACGAGGGCCACCGGAAAAGCGCTTGAATTACTCGCTAATCAAGAAGATTGGATTACTCGTTTCGAGTTAGTAAAGGGCTTCTCATCAAGCATCCGATCATCAGAATACCATCTCACCAATGCCTGTAACATTCGATGTAAAGGCTGCTGGTTCTTCGAATATGGTCACGATAAAGGCGCGAGGGAGAAGACAGACATAGCTGACTGGCGAGATTTCATAAAGCGGGAAAGTGAAAGAGGTGTGAACTCGGCACTCCTGATTGGTGGTGAGCCTACTCTTTTCGAAGAGAGAATAGCTGAATTTGCAATACACATGGACACTCTGGCTATCTCGACCAATGGGTTAATAAAGCTGCCATTCAGCGCCCCCTTCACCAATGCCACTGTGTTCATTTCACTATTTGGCGGAGGACCGCTTGATGATGATCTCAGAGCTATAAAGCCTAATGGCAAGGCATTCACGGGTCTTTTCGATTCAGCGCTTGCCAACTACAGAAACGACCCGAGGGCTACTTTCGTATATGCAGTTACCGAAGATGGGATTGAATATATTGAGGATACCGTTAAGAAGATCAGAGATAACGGAAATCGTCTGACATTCAATTTCTATAGCAAATACGACAGCAATCATCCTTTAAAACTTGATAATGAGCGACGATTGCTTGAGCTCCTAAGCAATCTGAAAGCCAAATATCCTAAAACGATCACCAACCACCCGGAGCATATCAAAGCAATAGTAACGGGCAACTCCTGGCTGGGAACGTTTAGCTACGAAGTATGCCCAAGCATAAGCAGCGATCACCCGGATAACGTTTCACGCAAATCAAACGGAAACCCCATACTTCCGGGCTTTAACACTTACAAACCAGACCTGGAAACTCTTGAGGTTTGTTGCACTTCCGGCCACTGTAGCGATTGCCGCGACAGTCAGGCAGTCTATAGCTGGCTTCTTACTGGCCTGAAAGCATCTCTAGGGAGTGAAGAATCACTAAAAACCTGGATAGAAGTAGCCGAGGCATATTGGAGCCAGTTCATCTGGTCACCGTATTGCCAGGTCACAGACACCAGCATCAACAATCGCCTAATTGCTACCAGTTAATTTTACGCTCCGAAGGGGGCCCTGTAGAGCACCTAGCAGGGCTGTCGGCCAGGTATTATCTTAGCCGCTCAAGGGTTACCTACACACCAGAAGATGCTTCTGGAAAAACACATGGATCTGAAATGAGCCGTCGATCATCAAGCTCCTCCGAGAGCATTCTTTCTCGTCGAATGCAGACAATGAGCAGTTCCGCGATAAGGGATCTGCTCAGGCATTCCAAAATCCCTGGTATGATCTCACTGGCGGGAGGAATACCCGCACCAGATCTCATAGATACCGAAGGGCTTGAAGCGGCCACTTTCCGAGCTGTTGAAAGTGCAAGAAATGCCACCTATCAATATGGACTGACCGAAGGAGAATTGTTCTTAAGGGAAGAAATTGCCTCCCGCATGGTAGCGCAGGGAATCAGCGCGGAACCCGACCATATTCTAGTTACAAGCGGTTCGCAGCAGGCGCTCGACATTGTAGCCAGAGCCTTTCTTGATGAGGGTGATAGTGTGTTGGTTGAAGAGCCAACCTATCTGGCCGCATTACAGGTTTTCAATATGGCAGGAGCGAAGACATTAGTATTCCAAGGTGATCAGTACGGCATTGATTTCACACGATTGGAATCATTGGTTGCCAATAACCGTATTAAGCTGATGTACCTTGTTCCCAACTTCAGTAATCCAACCGGCACAACCCTGCGACTTCCCGAAAGGACAAAACTTGTTGAGTTTGCTATCCGTCATGACATTATGATCGTTGAAGACGACCCATACGGAGATCTTCGATACGACGGAGAGCATGTTGCGTCACTCTTTGAAATAGCCGAACAGTCATTTAACTCGAAAAACCGGGTTATCTACATTTCGTCTTTTTCAAAAACTGTCGCCCCCGGATTACGCTTGGGTTGGTGTATTCCCCCGGAGAGCTATTTTCACTCGCTATGCCGTGCCAAGCAATCTATGGACCTTCACAGTAGTACGCTTTCGCAATACATTGCAGGTTATTACCTGAAAAGCGGCCGTCTTGATGGCCGGCTTCAACTTCTTAAAAAGGCCTACAAATGCCGGCGTGATGCGCTGATAAAAGCTATTTCTGAACATTTGCCAAACACCCTGGAACTCAACGTGCCCGACGGTGGAATGTTTCTTTGGGGGCGATTTGTAAGCGGGCTGGACGCATCACTCGTTCTTCAGCAAGCTCTCAGCCAGAGCGTGATGTTCGTTCCGGGGAAATATTTTTATAGTGAAACACCTGACTTAAGTTCGATTCGCCTTTCGTTCTCAACGATCACTCCGTCCCTGGCGGACGAAGCTGTTAAGCGGCTTGCGATTGCGATCCAGCGGACGGAACAACGCGAAACTCAGGACTAGCGCAAACACCGACCATTTTAAACGGAATTTTTATGGGCCTGAAACAATTTAACTTCCAACATGAAGACGATCGACAGCAGCTTCTCGCCGACAACGATGGCAGGGGAAGTCGTGAGTTTGGATGGCAGAGTGTCTTTTTCGAGCGAGTAGAAAAAGATCATTTTGAAACCATCGAACATGCTTTGACCGGTCATTACTTAATGGTAAAGCTCAATTCGGCCTCTCAGGCTAACCGACGCGTAGATGGTACCGTCCGAAAAGAATCGCAAAACAGGGGCTCTGCAGTGTATCTGCCCCACAACTGCCCCCACCAGGTCAGTTATACATCGCCATTGGGTAAGCTGCTGTTGATGACCATCCCAGAGAAACTTGTTTCAAGCGTGGCGGAAGAAATGGGCGTTAGCCGCTTCCACGGTCATCCTCTGTTTTTCAAACAAAACAGCTTGCTTCTGGAAACCGCTCTGGCAATCGACAATGAAATCCGAGACGGCAACCCGCATGGTCCAATGTTTGCCGAATTTTATGGTAAAGCGTTAGCGGCTCAGATCATCTGCGAAAACACAAGGAGAGTGAGAACCGATAACACCACCCGGTCAACCCTGACAACCAGACAAGTTCGCTGGATCGATGAATATATCGAATCGAATCTTTCCTATCGAATTTTTGTAGATGACTTAGCTCGGCAAGTAGCTTTAAGTCCTTTTTATTTTTGTCGTGTATTCAAATCCGCAACCGGCGACTCCCCTCACGCTTATATATTAAGAAAGCGAATAGAATATGCTAGTCAGTTACTCCAGAGCAACGAATACCCCATTTTAGAAATTGCACTTTCTTCAGGCTTTTCAGACGCCTCCAACTTTTCAAAACAATTCAAGAAGTTTACCGGACAAACCCCATCACACTATCGTAGAGAATTTGAGAAATTTAATGGTATCCACAGGAGAGTGACGCCATGAGCAGGGGACCATGCCATGAAACGCCCCTCATACCGAAATTCATATTACAGTTCCATCCGGAATCGAGCAGATCAGAATGGCAAATTCAGGCCGATGATCTATGCTTGAGTCTAAACATCTGAAAAGGTATAAAAAGGTGAGAAAACTTATTAGATTCAGTGTAGTGACCGCTGTTATTTCATTCTCGGGTATCGCTGCGGGTCAAGATATTCTTGATGGGGAACAGATTCGTGATGCGCTGATAGGTAATACTCTGCAAGCCGACTATCGAGAAGATGGCAAGCTCCGACACACCTTCTATGAATACTTTTCTGAAGACGGAAAAATCTACGGCCAAGACAAGCGAGCCGAGCAGGCATCCGGCTATACCCGTTACATAGGAACCTGGGAGGTGAAAGACGGGGAGTTCTGTACCAGCATCGGCTATGGCCACCGAGGCGGCTGTAGCGTCTTCGAGCAGGTCGACCAGGACACATATGTGAGAAAGTTCGACGGCGTCGAAATTGATCGCGTTAAAATTTACGAAGGACGCCACCATCCTAACATGTGATACAGAAGGGGCAGCCAGGAAAGTGCGTTCACACAGACATATGACGCCGGAACAACACCAGAGCTGCCCCGAAAAACACCGCTCCGATGGCAGTCAGAGCCAAAAACTGAGGCCACACCACATCAAGACCGGCACCGCGATACAGAATCCCCTGAGCCAGGCTCACAAAGTGAGTCGTCGGTGCCAGCAGCATGATTTCCTGAACGAGGTCCGGCATGCTCTCCCGCGGTGTAATCCCGCCAGATAGCAGCTGTAGCGGCAGTATGATCAGTATCAGCAAGAGACCGAACTGAGGCATGGTTCGGGCCACGGTGCCAACCAGAATGCCAATGGCGGTCGTGGAGAACAGGTGAATCAAGGCCCCGAAGAGGAAAAGTAAAACAGATCCAGCAACGGGCACCTGAAGCCAACCCTGAATAACCACAGTCACCGATAGCGTGGCCGCAATCATTACCACCAACGCATTGGCCCAGACTTTGGCCGCCATGATCTCGTAGGAGCGCAACGGCATCACCATCAGGTGCTCGATGGTGCCGTGCTCCCGTTCCCTGATCAGGGCGGCACCGGTCAGAATAATGCTGATCAGGGTAATTTCGGTAATCAGCTCCATCACTCCCCCGAACCAGGAACCCTCAAGGTTGGGGTTAAAGCTTACCCGATTCACCAGGTTAACCGGGAGCTCCGTTGAGCCACTGCCAGGCTCAATGAATTCCGCAACTTCGGTCATTACAAACGATTGAATGTAATTGGCCCCGATAAACGCCTGGGTCATTCGGGTTGCGTCGATATTCAGCTGCACACTGACAACGTGACCTTTTCGCACATCCCGCTCAAAGCCTTCAGGTATAACCAGAACGAAGGTATGTGATCCCCGGTCGAGCATGGTATCAATCTGGTCGTATCGGATCAGATCTGGCTTGAGAAACCATGGCTGCTGGAAAGACTGAATAATCCGCCCTGACAGTATGGTCTGATCCTCATCTACCACGGCCACGGGGGCATTGTTCAATTCCATGGATCCGGCCGAGCCCGCCGTATAGATAATCAGAGTGAATGCCAGCAGAACAAACACCATCAGCACTTTATCGCCCAAAAGGCTGCGCAACTCCTTGAGGCCAAGATTCCAGATATTCGCCAGTGACTTCACCGTTAGCGCCCCTGTTTCTTGAGCAGAACGACCGATATCAACGTTAACACCGGGATGAAGGCTGCCAGGCTTAGTAACGTCTGCTGAAGGTCAATGAAGGATAGTCCCTTGGTAAAAACCCCCCGGCTGACCTGAAGAAACCAGGTTGCGGGCCAGAACTCACCAATGAGCGCACCCACCCCTTCCTGAGAGGATACCGGCTCAGTCAGACCGGAGAACTGGACGGTGGGCAAGAGTGTAATAATCGCAGTTGCTGCCAATGCAGCAATCTGGGTGGAGGCAAAGGCTGAAATAACCTGCCCAAGCCCAGTGGTCACAACCACGTACAACAGGGCTCCGAGCGATAGTGTCCATAATCCCCCTTTGAGTGGTACCTCAAATATCCAAACCGCCAGCATCACTAGACTGACATAACTGATCATACTGAAAGCGATGTACGGGAGTTGCTTACCCAACAGGAACTCAAGGCGTGTTACCGGGGTAACGTATAGGTTAGTGATCGACCCCAGCTCTTTTTCCCGAACGATACCCAGAGCCATCAGGATGGAAGGAATAAAAATAAGCAGGATGGGGATAACTGCGGGCACCATCGCATCCAGGCTCCTGAAATCCTGATTATACCGATACCTGTCTTCAATCGAGACGAGGCTTAGTGTCGGAACGGTTCCATAGGTACGAAATACCAGGTCCGCCAGGTAGCTGTAGTGGATTCCCTCAACATAACCGGCAATGGTCTCACCCCGGAACGGCATGGCACCGTCAATCCAGACTCCGATTTCGGTGTCCTGTCCTCGCTTCAGATCTTTGCCATAACCCGGAGGGATCACGAGCGCGAGACTCAGCTCTCCAGATTGCATTCTCTTTCCCAATTCCAACATGTCATTGATGGGGGGGCGCTCGATAAAATACCGCGATCCGGAAAATGCGGTGACGTAATCCCGACTTTGCGGAGTCTGATCCTGGTCCAATACCGCAAAAGACAAATCTTCTACATCAAGAGTAATGCCATAACCAAGTATCAACATCAGCAGGGCCGAGCCGATAAAGGCAAACGCCATACGGATTGGGTCCCGGATCAACTCCCGTGCCTCTCGGTGTCCATAGGCCCACAATCTCCGGAAACTGAACCATCGATGTTCCGGCTCGTGCCCATGACCACCGGTGAGTACAGCTCCGCTGCCGATGTCCTCGGTTCCAGTGGCAGTCTCAAGGGTTCGCATGAATGCCCCCTCAAGGTTTTGCTCACCGGCCTCCCGGATCAGTACATCCGGCTTGTCGGACGCCAGCACCTCACCGGCGTGCATAAGGGAAATTCGGTCACACCGCTCACCCTCGTTCATAAAATGGGTAGAAATAAATATGGTCACCCCATCCTCACGGGACAGGCGGAAAAGCAATGCCCAGAACTGGTTCCGGGCGCCAGGATCAACACCTGAAGTTGGTTCGTCGAGGATCAGCAATTCTGGTCGATGTACAACAGCCACGGCCAATGAAAGCCGCTGGCGAACCCCCAGTGGTAGATGACTCGCCAGCTGATCCATTACATCGGCCAGCCCGAACTCCTGTGCCAGCTCATCCACCCGGATACTGACCTGGTCTACTGGAAGGTGAAACAAACGGGCGTGCAGTTCGAGATTCTGCCTCACCGTCAGTTCCCCATACAGGGAGAACCCCTGCGACATATAGCCAACGCGCTGCCTTGTGCTCAGATCCCTGGCATCCAGTGGCTTACCAAAGAGTAAAACGTCACCCTCGGAAGGAGGCAATAGCCCAGTCAACATCTTCATGGTCGTGGTCTTGCCACAGCCATTGGAGCCAAGGAAGCCAAAAATCTCCCCTCTGGAAATCGAGAAACTGACGTCTTTGACCGCAGTAAAGTCGCCAAACCGCAGGGTCAGATGGTTTGCCTCGATGGCAGGGACGGCATCCATCGCATGGGACGCTGCCAGGGAAGCTTCGGCCTCTATATTGTCTCTGGCGGTTTCGTCGGCTGTTCCTGACGACAGAACGATGAAAGCTTCATCCAGCGTTCTAGTGTTAGTCTGCGCACGCAGCTCCCTGGGCGAGCCAGTCGCCAGAATGGCTCCGCCATCCAGAGCAGCCAACCAGTCATACCGTTCCGCTTCTTCCATATAGGCGGTGGCTACCAGGACGCTCATACCTGCTTGCTGGGCTCGAATTTTATCAATCAGATCCCAGAAACGGGCACGGGACAAAGGGTCGACACCGGTGGTGGGTTCGTCGAGTATCAATAGATCGGGGTTATGGATCAGGGCGCAACAGAGGCCGAGCTTCTGTTTCATACCCCCCGACAACTTGCCGGCCGGTCGATTCCTGAAAGGGAGTAACCCAGTGGCCTCCAGCAGCCGGTGGATCTGTTGTTTTCGCCCATCACCGGTCAGCCCGAAGAGATCAGCAAAAAAGCCAATGTTCTCATCAACAGTCAGTGCGTGGTAAAGATTACCTCCCAACCCTTGAGGCATGTAAGCAATGCGCGGCGCGAGCCGATTGCGAAACTGCTGACTCCCCATATCGCCGCCAAGCACCTCCAATGACCCGGCTTGCAGTTTCCGGGCACCGGCGATCAGCCCCAAAAGCGTGGATTTTCCCGCGCCATCCGGTCCTATTAGGCCGATCATGCGACCGGAAGGTATCTCAATATGAATATCAGTCAGTGCCTGAAGCCCACCATAAACGTGGCTAACGCCCTCCAGGCGAGCAACGGTGTCAGTCATTGGGCAAAGTTACCTGCAAATGAGCTGGCCAACCCTGACTTTCGTCTAGCAGGACGTAGGCAACACCGGGCACGCCAGCCTTAACTCGATCGCGGTAGGCTTTCAACAGGTCTGCATCGATGCGGATCCGGACCCGAAACATCAACTTCTCACGTTCGCTCTGGGTCTCTACGGATTTCGGCGTAAACTGGGCTTCTGCGGCAACAAAGCTAACTTCCGCCGGGATCACATAATCTGGCAGGGCATCAAGTATAATCCGTGCATCCGCTCCAACCCTGACTTTGCCTGCCTGCGATGTTGGCAGAAAAATGGTCATGTAGACATCAGTCACATCCAGCACTGTCGCAACTTTTCCACCAGCTGCGAGAACCTCGCCAGGCTCAGCCAACCGATACAGCACCCGCCCACCCACCGGGCTCTCCAGGTGACTGTCATCAATTGTTGTTTTTATCCCACGAATACTGGCTTGCGCGGCGTCAATACCCGCACCGGCCGAAGCAACCTGAACTCTGGCTGCCTGCAAAGCAGCCGCAGCTGTTTCAGCCTTGGTTTGTGCCTGATCAAACTGTTCGCGGGAAACATGCCCTTTCTCCATCAGGCTCTCGAAACGGCGCAGCTCAGCCCTTGCCAGGCGTAGCTCACTCTCCCGTTGGGTGACAACCGCCTCCGCCAGGCGTTTGCTCTCGCGCGCTTGGTTCAGGTTTGCCTCGGCGGCAGCCAGATTGGCTTCCAGTTCATCGGTATCCATCTTTGCTATCGAGCGGCCCACCTCAATCAAGTCGCCTTCTGCAACGGCGAAGCTTTCCAGCCGTCCAGGGATACGAGTTGAAATGTCGACCTCCGTAGCCTCGATGCGCCCGTTACCGGAGGCAATATGCTCTGACAGCTCCTCATCGTCGACCATGATCCGCCAGACGACAGCGGCCAGAATAGCTAACACAACACACAACATTAAAAGGCCCTTCAGGCCGACGTGGGCTTTTGAATCAGGCATGAGTCTTCTCTAGGTAAACAGGTTTCAGGATACGGAATCTGGTCGTAAATAAAATGGAGAGTTCTGGTATTTCTTCCAATCAGCCTAAGCCTTTCATAGTAACTAACCTTCCATCGAAAACCAGAAGAAAAAGATCAGCAGAATGCGCTTCAACAAGCGCATTACCCGGCCGACACGCGAGTGCCCGCCGATCCCTCAAGTATAGCCACGGCATCCTGGAGGCGCCCGATGCCGCTGATCCCGCCAGCCTGGGCAAAATCGCAGGCGGCCTGCAGTTTCGGGCCCATGGATCCGGCAGGCATGTCCAGCGCCCGCGCCTCGCCCACGGTCAGTTCGGAAAGTGGTGTCGACTGGTCAGTGCCGAAGTCCCTGTAGACAGCATCCACATCGGTCAGCAAGAGCAGGGCGTCCGCCCCCAATTGCCTGGCCAACAAGGCACTGGCGGCATCCTTGTCGATGACCGCCTCAATGCCGACCATGCTGCCGTCGTCCCTGCGCAGCACCGGTATTCCGCCACCCCCGGCACACACCACAACCACGCCCTGGTCGAGCAGCAACTTCAGTACGCGCATGTCCGGTATTTCCAGGGGCTTTGGAGAAGGCACCACCCGGCGCCATTTGTCGCCGTCCGGCGCAATGCTCCAGCCCGCAGCGGCTACCCGGCGCTCTGCTTCTTCACGGTCATAGACCGGGCCCACAAACTTGGTCGGCTTTTCAAAAGCCGGGTCTCTGGGATCCACCACGACCTGGGTCAGCAAGGTTGCGACAGGCCGGTCATGTTCCAGGGCGTTCTCCAGCTCCTGTTCGATCATGTAGCCGATCATGCCCTCGGTTTCCGCTCCCAGGACATCCAGCGGGTAGACCTCATCCGGTTTGTAAGCGGCGCCCTGCAAGGCCAGCAACCCGACCTGCGGACCGTTGCCATGGGTGACAACCAGATCGTGACCGGCACGGACAATAGCTGCTAGCGAAACTGCCGCGGCTTGCACATTCTTTCGCTGAACCTCTGCGGTCAGCGGCTCACCACGTTTCAGAAGGGCGTTTCCACCCAAGGCTGCCACCACCAGCATGTCAGCCTCCCAGGGTCGCCACGAGGACGGCCTTGATGGTGTGCATCCGGTTCTCGGCCTGGTCGAAAACAATCGAAGCCGGGCTTTCGAACACCTCTTCCGTCACCTCCATGGCGTCTATGCCATAGGTTTCCTGAATCTCCTTGCCCACCACGGTTTCGGTGTTGTGAAAGGCCGGCAAGCAGTGCATAAACCGAACCCGTGGGTTGCCGGTTTTGGCCATCAGGGCCGCATTGACCTGGTAAGGCATCAGCAGCTTGATCCGCTCGGCCCACTTTTCCTTTGGCTCGCCCATGGAAACCCAGACATCGGTATACACGAAATCGACTCCGGCAACCGCGGCGTCGATATCTTCGGTAATGGTGATGCGTGCTCCGGTTTCAGCCGCCAGCGCTCGCGCTTCCTCCTGCACGGCCTGATTGGGCCAGCAGGCCTTCGGTGCGCACAAGCGCACGTCCATACCCATCTTGGCACCGCCGATCAGCAGGCTGTCACCCATGTTGTTGGCGGCATCGCCGATAAACACGTAGGCCACATCCCGCAATGGCTTTTCCACATGCTCCTGCATGGTCAGGAAATCCGCCAGTATCTGGGTGGGATGAAATTCGTTGGTGAGCCCGTTGTAGACCGGCACGCCTGCGTACTGCGCCAGCTCTTCGACAACGGATTGTCCGAACCCCCGGTACTCGATGGCGTCGTAGACCCTGCCAAGAACCCGCGCCGTATCCTTCACCGATTCCTTGTGGCCAATGTGGGTTCCGGTCGGCCCCAGGTAGGTAACCCGCGCCCCCTGGTCGAAGGCGGCCACTTCAAACCCGACCCGGGTTCGAGTGGAGTTTTTCTCGAAGATCAGCGCGATGTCCTTGCCGTCGAGTTTGGGCACTTCAGTGCCCGCATACTTGGCGGTCTTGAGATCCGCGGACAGCTTCAGCAAAAAGGCGATTTCCCTGGGGCTAAAATCCCGCAGTGTCAGAAAATGCCGGTTCTTGAGATTGAAAGCCATTGAGCCTCTCCTTTGCTGTCAGACAGCATCGCGAATGGTTGGACAACTCATACAGCGACCGCCGCCCCGGCCACGCCCAAGTTCCGCTCCCGGTATTGCCAACACTTCGATACCTGCAGCTTCCAGAGCAGCGTTGGTATCGTCGTTGCGATCATAGCCAATGACGACTCCCGGGCTTAGCGCCAGGACGTTATTGCCATCGTTCCACTGCTCACGCTCTCGCTCCGCCGGGTCATTGCCGCCGGTGGGAACGACCTCCAGTTGCTTATAACCCAGTACGTCGGCTACTACGTCGAACAACGGACGCGGGTCCTGACGAAATGCGAGATGCTTTTTGCCCTCTCCGGGGCGCAGGTCATAGCAGACCATTTCATCGGCCACTTCCTTGAAGGTCGTGACCACATTGCCGCCACAGAAGGTAAAGACGGTATCCAGATGCATCGCTGAGCGGGACTTGGGTATCTGGCAGGCAACGACGCGCTCGGCTGAGCCACTTTCAAAAAGCGACCTGGCCAACTGACCAATAGCCTGAGGGGACGAGCGCTCCCCCATACCCACCAACACGACACCATTACCCACCGGCATGACATCCCCACCCTCCAGGGAGGCAAGACCGTGGTCTTTGAGAGGATCGCCCCAGTGCACATTAACCTTGCCGGCAAATTTGGGATGGAATTTGTAGATACCCGCCATAAGCAGGGTTTCTGGCTTCCGCGCCGGCCAGTACATGGGGTTCAGGGTGACGCCACCATAGATCCAGGCGCTGTTATCGCGGGTGAACAGGAAGTTTGGCAGTGGCGGCAACACGAAGCCGTAATGACCGAGATGGTTGCCAAACAGGCCAACCGGATCAAAAGGCAGATCGGCTACTTCAAGGCCTCCAATAAGAAACTCTGCCAGCCTGGTCCCCGGCAGTTCGTCCATCCAGGCCCGTAGATCCGAGACCATCCCGACACCGATTTCGTTCCAGGTAATGCGATGATCCAGTATCCACTTGCGAGCCTTCGCAATATCCAGCGTCTCTGCCAGCAACTCGTTGACGTCCAGCACCTCTACGCCCCGGGCACGCATGAGGCCTGAAAACACGTCATGGTCTTTCTGGGCCTGCTTGACCCAGAAGACATCATCGAACAACAGCGCATCGCAATTGGAGGGCGTCAGGCGACGGTGCGCCAACCCAGGCCGACAAACGATGACCTGGCGCAGGGTTCCGGTTTCCGAGTGAACACCCAGTGTCGGTTCAGACATGGCAATCTCCTTTACTAGCGGGGAATCAGATAAGAGTACCGATGCTGATAATCAGGGTTATGAACACGGTCAGAATCAGCAACAATGGCCAGATAAAAGCAATCCACCGATCATAGGACACCCGTCCGATCGCCAGACCACCAACCACCACGGCAAAGGTCGGGTTAATCAGGTTCACCAGGCCATTGGCGGATTGATAGGCGGTAACCACCAGGTCACGGCCAACGTTGGCAAAATCGCCCAGTGGCGCAAGAATCGGCATCGACAACACCGCGAGGCCAGACGACGACGGCACAAAGAAGCTCATGCCCACTTCGATCCAGAACATCAGGTTGATGAACGCAAGCTCGGGCAGTCCGCCCAGCGACGTCTCCGCGCTGTGCAGAATCGTGTCGGCGATCATGCCCTGATCCATGATGACAACGATGCCACGGGCCAGCCCGACCACCAGTGCAACACCCAACAGATCCCGGGCACCATCAACAAAACTGGCTGTGAGCTTTTTCTCGCCCAGACGGGCAACCAGGCCGATGACAATGGCAGCGCCAAAGAACAGAGCACCCATGCGCGCCATCCACCAGCCCTGGGAGGATACGCCCCAGATCATGACGGCGAACGTCATGGCGAAGATGACCAATACGATGATCTGAGTGGCATTGAGAGTTGCATCCTCAAATCCTTCATCATGACCTTTCAGGAACAACTTACGATGCGCCCCCCACTGCTTGGCGACAACCGACCGCGATGGATCCTGCTTGACCCGGTGGGCATAGCGCATCACATACGCAGCGCAGATAACCACCCCTCCCACCAAGAGCACGAACCGGAGCACGATGCCGTCGGTAAACGGAATGTTCGCAGCGTTAGCCGCAATTACGGTAGCAAACGGATTTATGGTCGAGCCCAGTACACCAATTCCGGCGCCAATAAGAATAATGGCAACACCGGTCACAACATCGTAGCCGGCGGCGATCATCACCGGGATAAGAATGGAGTAAAACGCGAGGGTCTCCTCGGCCATGCCATAGGTCGTGCCCCCGATGGCGAACAATGTCATCAGGATGGGTATCATCCAGATTTCGTGGCCTTTCAAATGCCGCATCGCGCTGCGAATCCCAGTATCTATGGCCCCCGTCGCATTCATCACGCCGAGAAAGCCGCCCAGGAATAACACAAAGAGAGCAACATCGATGGCGTTGGCGACATAGCTGTCGGGATCATAGAAGCCCGCTGTCGGCGCCAGCATGACATCGACGAAGCCTTGAGGATTCGGGTCCACGGTTTGATAGGTCCCGGGCACGGCAACTTCACGCCCAACCTCTTCATTCATGACACGCTCATATTGCCCGGCCGGGATAATCCAGGTTAGCGCAGCTACAAAAACGATCAGGCCAAAAAGAATGGTGTATGCAGTGGGGAATCTCGAAGCAAGGTCATGTTCGGGATTTTCTGACAGCTTCTTGTCTTCAGTCACGATGCGTCTCCTGTCCTTATTAGCACTGTGCAGGCTAGCCCCCCGGAAGCCAAAGCAGCAAGGAGCAATCGTACAATATTAGCATGCGTACTAAATGATCATAAAGGTTACACATTGCCAAAATAAGACACATACGGGGTTGAGACAGGTCATTTTTTAACGAATGTCCCACCAACAATGCGATACTGGAACACTGTAGGTGTACCCGCCAAACTGCACACCAACGCTTAAGAGCCGGACGACTGCTCTATTAAAAGCTTCTGATGAATCGCCGACGACCACACACCACTGAACTCCGCAAGCACCTCAAGTTGTGCATTGGCGCGCATAAGCCTGGCCAGCAACCGATCCTGTTGAGCCGAAATAAAGGTTCGATTGGCATCAAGCAGATCAAGATAGCCGATCGCCCCCTCGCCATGCATGGTAGACGCGATGCTGAACGACTGATTGGCTGCCTCAAAGGCCCTGCCCGCTGCGCGATCGGCCTCAACAGCTCGACCGTAGTCGAAAACCGCTACCCGCGCACTCGCTACCGCTTTGATTATCGTTTGCCGATAGCGAATATAGCTTTCTTCCGACACTTCGTTCTGACTGTCCACGCGCTGCATAATCACCGGATAACTCAGCAACGACCAGGAAATCCGTGGGGCGATACTCGCAGTACTTTCGAATCCATCAGACTGGCCCGCTACATCCGTCACGCCAAGGAAGCCCTCCACCGAAACTTGTGGGTAGAGTTCTGCCCGCAGGGCATTGCCTTGCGCGACGTCTTTGGCGAGCGTCGCCAGTGCTCCGCCAATATCAGCTCGGCGTTGCATTGCCTCATTCGCCCTATTAGCCCCCGGCACACCAACCGACACAGCTAACACTCCCGACGCCGGCCGAAGGGTCAGAGTTTCCGGGTCTTCATTCACCAGAACTGACAGCACCGCTTTTGCCCGATATAACTGGGCTCGGGCATCCGGCAATTTGGCCCTTTGCTGCTCCAGCAAGGTGTCCGCTCTCGCCAGATCGAGGTCTGGCGAGAGCCCCTCATGGACCCGTAACGCCATTACCTTACGGGTATTTTCAAGAGTCCGTATATCTTCCTTGATTAGCTGAACGCGCTGTCGGGCTGCCACCCACTCTATGTAGGCCCGCACAACACCGACAGTCACTTCTTTCAGCATCGCACGCTGATTATTCAGTGCAACTTCAAGATTGGCTTCCCCCGCATCTACCAAAGCTCTAAGCCGTCCAAACAGGTCCAACTCCCAAGACGCCGACAGGCCCACAGAAGCAGTTTCCTGGACGCTGTTTCGGTCCGTAGCGTCATAGTCGACGACTACCTCTCCCTGTGGCAACAACCGACTTTCGTCGGCCCCGAGGTCTGCAATAGCCCGGCGAACTCTCTGCCGCGTAGCCAGCAGGTCCAGATTTGCCGTCTGGGCAACCTCAACAAGTTGGTTGAGCTGGGTGTCCTGATAATCTCGCCACCACGCCAGTGTGTTGGCGCCTGCCGGCTGCACATCGAACTCAAGGCTATCCAAGTATCGAGCATTGGCGGCCTGTCGAGCTTCATAATCCGGGGTCGCGGCACAGCCGGTGAGCAGGATTGATCCAAAGACTATCCAGACTGCGCTCTTAAGCATGGTTGTTCTCCGTGATCTGATCCTTGGTCGCCGCTTTCTTCTCACGGGCTCTGGCTGCGTCCGCTTTTGCACGCTGAATGACGGCATAAAACACGGGCGTAAAGAGAAGGCCAAAAACGGTGACACCGATCATCCCGGAAAACACAGCTATACCCATCGCGTGTCGCATTTCCGCACCGGCACCACTGGCCAGCACCAGCGGCACTACGCCTGCGGTGAAGGCAATTGACGTCATCAGGATCGGGCGAAGCCGCAGGCGACAAGCGTCGATAATCGCTTGATAATGCGTGTAACCACTCAGATTCAGGTCCCTGGCAAATTCCACCATCAGGATCGCGTTCTTGCTCGCCAGGGCCACCAGCACGATCAAGCCAATCTGGGTGAATATATTGTTGTCCCCGTCGGCCAACCAAACGCCGGCCAATGCGGATAGCAGGGTCATTGGCACAATCAGAATGATGGCAAACGGCAGACGAAGACTCTCATACTGAGCAGCCAGCACAATGAACACCAAAAGGATAACAAGCGGGAACACGTACACCATGGTGTTACCTGCAAGCTCTTGCTGGTAGGTCACCTCTGTCCATTCGAAGGTCATACCATCCGGTAGCGTCTGAGCCAGCACTTCCTCGATAGCTGCCTGAGCCTGATCAGAACTGAAGCCCGGAGCGGGCGACCCATTCAGCTCCGCCGTAGGATAGCCGTTGTAACGCATCACACGATCCGGCCCAATGGTTGACTCCACATTCAAGATCGCCGAGAGCGGGATCATCTGACCCTGCTGGTTGCGAACCTTCAGGTTAAGAATGTGCTCGGGATCCAGTCGCTTCTCGGCCTCCGCTTGTGCAATCACCTGATAAGTGCTACCAAACAGGTTCACATCGTTAACGTAGACCGAGCCCAGATACACCTGAAGAGTATCAAACACCGACTCCAGCGGAATGCCCAGAAGCATCGCCCGCTCCCGGTCGATATCCAGATCAAACTGCGGTACCTGAACCCGAAAGCTGGAGTACAAACCAGTCAGCGCGGGGTGTTTCCGGGCTTCTTTCAACGTAGTTTGCAAGCTACCAAAAAGCGCTTCAAAACCCTTACTGCTGCGATCTTCGATCTGCAGTTTGAACCCGCCGGTCGTACCCAGCCCCAAAATCGGTGGGGGCGGGAACACAGCCACGAAGCCTTCATCAATACCGGCAAAGGCTGCATTCAGCCTTACGGCAATGGCACCGGCGCTCAGTTCGGGCGTCGTCCGCTTATCAAAATCATCCAGCGGCAAGAACACAACGCCGCTGTTGGAACTGTTGGTGAAGCCATTAATCGACAGCCCCGGAAAGGCGACCGTATTAGCCACGCCGTCTATTCCAAGGGCAAGCTCTTGCATCTCATCAACCACCGCAACAGTTCGATCCAGGCTGGCCGCATCCGGGAGTTGAGCCACAGCAACCAGGTACTGCTTGTCCTGCTGCGGAATGAATCCGCCAGGAACAACATTGAACAAGTGGCCAGAGAATACCGTCAGGCCCACATACACAACGCCTACAATGGCGCCGTAGCGAACCAGTTTCTTGACCAACAACTCATACGCTGTACCGATCCGGTCAAAGAATCGGTTGAAGGGATGGAACACACAACGACCGAAGACCTTGTCAAGTAAGCGGGAAAGTCGATCCGGCTTTTCATCATGGCCTTTCAATAACAGGGCTGAAAGAGCCGGTGACAGGGTCAGGGAGTTGATTGCCGAGATGACGGTCGAGATTGTGATGGTCAACGCAAACTGCTTATAGAATTGACCCGACAACCCGGTGATGAATGCGGTCGGAATAAAGACTGCACACAACACCAGAGCAATGGCGATGATCGGGCCAGTTACCTCGTTCATGGCTACCTTGGTAGCTTCCCGAGGTGACAATCCCTGATGAATGTTCCTCTCGACGTTTTCCACCACCACTATCGCGTCGTCAACCACTATCCCGATGGCCAGTACCATCCCGAACAGTGAGAGCGTATTGATCGAAACGCCAAACCACTGCATCACCGCGAAGGTGCCCACAAGCGATACAGGAACTGCAACAAGCGGAATAATTGAGGCGCGCCAGGTTTGCAAGAACAGCACAACCACCAGCACCACCAGAAGAATGGCTTCGAGCAACGTGGCAATGACTGCATCGATAGACCCACGAACAAACACGGTCGGGTCGTAGACAATGTCGTAGGTGACGCCTTTCGGAAAGGATTCCGACAGCTTGTTCATAGTCTGCCGGACACTGTCGGAGAGCTCAATCGCATTAGCGCCGGGGCGCTGAAAAATGGGCATGGCAACCGCCGGCTTTCCGTCCAACCCTGCTTCCAGTGCGTAAGTGCTCTGTCCCAATTCGACCCGGGCAACGTCCGACAGACGAGTGATAGCACCGTTCTCGCCGATTTTCAGCACAATATCCCGAAACTCATCCAGGGAAGTCAGTCGCCCACGGACATTCAACATCAACTGAAACTGATTATCCGTTGGCGCGGGCTGTGCGCCCAAAGTGCCCGCAGCGATCTGTCGATTTTGGGCACGAACCGCGTTAACAACATCCGTCGCGTTGAGATTACGGGCAGCCAGGTCGTCAGGGCGCAGCCATAGACGCACGGCAAATTCACTCCCACCAAACAACCGCACATCCCCTACTCCGCCCAGGCGGGCGATTTCATCTTTTACATTCAGTTCGGCGTAGTTCGCCAGGTAGGTAATGTCCCGGCTCTGATCGGGAGAATGCAGATGTACGACCATGCTCAGGTTAGGAGACGACTTTTCCGTCACCACGCCAAGGCGCTGAACCTCCTCTGGTAGTCGTGGCAGAGCGATATCAACGCGGTTCTGTACTTGTACCTGAGCTTTGTCCAGATCCGTGCCCAGGGCAAACGTCACTGTAAGCGTCATTCGACCGTCTGCGGTTGCCTGCGAGGACATATACAGCATGTTCTCAACGCCGTTAATTTCATCCTCAATAGGAGAAGCCACGGTCTCAGCAATCACTTTGGGGTTGGCGCCCGGATAGTTCGCGGTAACCACGACGGTTGGAGGCACGACTTCCGGATATTCACTGATCGGTAACTGGAAAAGGGAAATGCCCCCCCCGATCAGTATGATCAGGGACAGCATGGCGGCGAAAATCGGCCGGTCGATAAAGAAATGTGGAAACTTCATATAGCAGGCCTCAGAACTCGACGCCAGCGGTCTGCTGGACTGTCGATGCGTGATCTTCAAGGGTAAAAGCAATGTCAGAAGGCGCTTCTGAGAGCAAAGTTGGAGCAATCTTCATATCTGGCCCCACCTTGGCAGCACCATTTGCTACCAGCAGATCGCCCTCGGCGATGCCCTGCTCTACCACACGGAAAGTGCCGTAGCGCTGGCCAATTTCCACGGGGGTGTAACGAGTTTCGCCATGATCGTTTACCGTGAGCACAAATCGGCTGTCCAGGTCGGTAGCAATGGCTCTATCCGGGACAAGAATTTTCTGTTCTGTACCGGCCACAGCGATTTTCACACGTGCAAATGCACCCGGAACCAGAGTGCCGCCTGAATCTGACAATACCGCGCGCAAACGGAGCGTTCCTGTGTCGGAATCAATGCTGTTGTCGACAAAGTCGATCTCGCCCACGTGTGAAAAATTGCTTTCCCCAATTAACTGGATGCGTACCGGAGATCCAAGTGCCTGATCACGTGTCTGGAAGAAGCGATACCAAGTGCTCTCGTCCATATCAAAATAAGCGTAGCGATCCTGATTCGATGCAATCGTCGTCAGACGACTCTGGTTCGCAATGACGGTGTTTCCGGCCGTGATATTCGCTCTGGAAATGTCACCTTCGATCGGAGACCGAATGGTGGCGTAGCCCAACTGAAGCTCTGCTTCCTTGAGCTGGGCGTTAAGAGATGAAACTTCCGCCTCTGCCTGACGACGAACCGACTCGCGAAGTTCCGCCTGTTCTTCGGAAATGGCATTGCTGCGCAGTAATCGACCAGCACGCTCGGCTTCGGCTTTGGCTTGATGAAGCGCGGCCCGGGCACGAGCCAGCTCGGAATTAAGCTGCTCCACTCGAGCATTCAGGTGGCGATCATCCAGTTGGAAGAGAACGTCGCCCTTATTTACCCTTTGCCCCTCCTGAAAATGAACTCTATCGATCACACCGGACAACCGGGGACGAAGTTCCACGTTCTCTGGCGCCTCAATGCGCGTGGTGTAGGTTTTCTGTGGTTGAACACCAACGCGGGCTGCGGCGACGACCTCAACCGCGGGTGGCTGAGAGTCGGAGACATTGTTTTGAGCTACGTTATCGCAACCCGCAAGAATAAAAACGGCCGCACTCAGTGCGACGAGAAATCGATATCTCATTGACTCAACCTTTTTCGTTTTCATTAGGAACTCTGAAGCCGGCACCGAGTAGATTGTTAAATCAATGCCGGAGTGACGCGTGGCAGGAATTATCTTTACTTCAAAGCGCCAAAAATAATCATCACGTTATATTGGCTTTATCATTCAAACTGATGTGATGGCTAAAGCTGTATATCCCGAAGGCAAGAACTATAAAGCCCGCTGCGACTACATTCAGAGAGTCGGTTCCGAGTGTTTGGTATACATGCTTCCCAATAAATGTGGAGAACGAAACTCCCAGATAGATGGCGGATGTGTTCAGGCCAAGAACAATCGACGCACTGGAGGGCGCGGTTTTAACTAGTTGGTGTTGCAAAGGCACCAGACAGCCCCAGGCCAAGGCGCCCCATACGACAATTGGCACCACCGCCATAACGGGCGAAGATGAAAGCAATGGCCAAATCAAGAAGTCCAGGCCCAGCAATCCAAGCCCTGCAAAGATGACCGTCCTGCCGCCCCATTTATCAGTTAATCTACCAGCAGAGAAGGTTCCTATAGTCGCTGCAACACCCCAGCAAGCCATCATTAAAGCCAAAGTCTGGCCATTACCAGCGGTGGCGGGCTCAAGAAGAACACTGGCGTAGCTATGCACGATGTATGACCCTGTCATCAGAAACAAGGTTGTTCCCAGGACTCCCAAAATGGAGAGTCTCTTGATCGGTTTTAGAAGATCCAAGGGTCTCTTTCTTGTGGCTGGCTTAAGGGCAGGGTCAAGTAAAAATACCAGTCCGATAGCTGCCAAACTGGCCAGAATGGCAACGAACCACATACCAAGCCGCCAGTCACCAAAACTCGTTGAGAGCGCAATTCCCAATGGCGCCCCAATAGCGGTCGAGGCACTCAGCCCGGCTGTTATCAAGGATAATGAACGCGCCCAGTATTCCTGCGCAACTATTGCGGTCGCTGCAGCTCCGGCAATTGGCATATACAAGGCGCAACCAAAGCCCGCCAAGGCTCGGCCAGCGATTATCAGTTCAAGATCCGAAGATGCTGCAGATAGGATATGCCCTACAGCCAGGACAGCCATACCAAAGATCAGAATTGGTTTGTAAGAGAAATTCACAAGTAGCGTGGCGGAAATAGGAGTCATCAATGCATATGCAGCAGCAAAGGCGGCAATCATGCCTGCAGCTGTTCCGACATTGACATTAAGGCTCTCTGCAACCTCGGGTAGCAGGCCCGCCATAATGAAACTACCGGTGCCAATAGCGAACATTCCAAAAGACAGGATGAGTAGCTTTTTCATGAGGGATTACATTATCGAGTGCCCACTTGTCTCTTGGATGCCAAAAGGCAAGTGGGCCCGGTGAGGGAAATGGGCCAGCCTGAATCATATCCCGGCCGACTTCGCTGATTTGGTTCAGCTTTCGAGGGTAATAACGCCCTGAATCCAGATTAGTTGGATGCTATAAGCGTTAACAACGCTTGGGCAGCAGCCTCCGAAGAAGCTGGATTTTGCCCGGTGACCAAAAGACCATCAGTAACCACATATGACTGCCAGTCATCACCACAACTGTAGCTGCCTCCATGTTCTTTCAGCATGTCCTCCACGAGGAATGGAACTACGTTAGTGAGGCCGACCGCCTCCTCTTCTGTATTGGTGAACCCGGTCACCCGCTTATTCCTAACGAGGGGGAATCCATTGTTGTCTTTAACGTGTTGGAGTACTCCCGGGGCGTGACAAACTGCAGCCACGGGTTTATCCGCGCGAATTGCGCTTTCGATGAGCGCGATGGACTCGGAGTTCTCAACCAAATCCCACAGCGGGCCATGGCCGCCCGGATAGAATACGGCGTCGAAATCGGAAACCACCACGTCTGCGAGTTTGACCGTTGAAGCCAGGGCTGCTACTGCTTCGGTATCAGCTTCAAAACGATGCGTAGCATCCGTCTGAAAATCAGGCTCATTGCTTTTCGGGTCTAACGGCGGCTGTCCTCCATTGGGCGACGCCAATACGATATCCGCTCCCGCATCCTTGAAGGCGTAATAGGGCGCAGCCAGTTCTTCCAGCCAGAAGCCAGTTTTCTCGCCGGTATCCCCCAGCTCATCATGTGAAGTCAGTACCATTAATATCTTCATTGCTTGCCTCAATTAATCACAGATTCTGCGTTATGCGCGACGACCTACGCGGATAACCCGTTTACCAAAATTTTCGCCCCTGAGAAGGCCTATGAATGCCTCGGGGGCATTTTCCAGGTCATCAATGATTTCTTCTCGATACTTGATATTTCCGGCTTCGACCCAGTCACCCATTACTTCAGCGAAGTCCTGGTAGAGATGGCCGAAATCCTCGAAGATAATGAATCCCTGCACCTTGAGCCTTTTGCGCAGAATCACCGACATCAGCCAGTTCATCCTGTCTGGGCCCGGCGGTAGTTCGGTGGCGTTGTACTGCGATACAAGTCCACATACCGGTACCCTCGCGTTGGTATTCAGAAGCGGAACCACAGCATCGAGGACCCTGCCGCCTACATTCTCGAAATAGACATCAACACCGTCCGGACACGCGTTGGTTAGCTGGTCTGCGAAGTCAGGTGAAGTGTGATCAAGGCACGCGTCAAACCCCAACTCTTCGACCGCATAAGCACACTTTTCCGGGGTACCGGCAATACCAACTACGCGGCACCCAAGGAGCTTACCGATCTGACCAACAGTGGCACCTACCGGGCCGGTTGCTGCAGCCACCGCTATGGTTTCTCCGGACTGCGGCCGACCGATCTGTGTTAATCCGGCCCAGGCAGTGAACCCGGGCATGCCTAGCACCCCCAACGCCCAGGACGGATGTGCCGGTGAGGAACCCAGGTTAATCACCCCTTCCCCGTCTGACAGCGAATAGTCCTGCCAACCATTGCCACTTAACACCCAGTCTCCCGCCGAGAAGCCCTCGATATGAGACGACACAACCCTTGCGACTGTTCCGCCGACCATGACTTCGCCCAGTTCCACCGGGGCCGCGTAGGAGGGTGCATCGCTCATCCTGCCCCGCATGTAGGGGTCCAGAGACAGGAATTCAGTGCGCAAGAGCATCTGATTATTCCCAACCGAGGGAATCTGCTCTCTGACAAGTTTAAGTGTGTCTTTCGTCGGCTCGCCTTTCGGACGTTTCGCAAGCACGAACTTTCGGTTCACCGTTTCAATGTTTGTCATGATTGCTCTCCCTACAGTGCTGCTTCGAGTATCCGACGGGCATCTTCAGGAGCAATCACACCGTATTCCCCGAGTGCAGTCATGCCATGCTCCTGTAGGCCGGTGACAATCTGATCAATTTCGGGTTCGGCGATGCCATAATCCCGCAGCTGTGTTTTTATCCCCATCCGCTGAAAGAATTCCCGTGTCGCTTCAATGGCAGCATCAATGCGGTCCTCCTCACCGCCATCAACAATCCCCCAAACATTACGGGCATACTGAAGAAGTTTTTCTCGTTTCGGGACACGTTGATCATTCAGAAGTGAAGGCAGAACAATCGCCAGCGTGCGAGCGTGATCGGTATCATTCAGCGCGGTAATTTCGTGACCAATCATATGAGTGGCCCAGTCTTGCGGTACCCCGGCTCCAATCAATCCATTCAAAGCCATCGTTGCTGTCCACATCAGGTTGGCGCGGGTATCGTAATCATCCGGTGTCTCGAGTGCCTTGGGTCCAAGCTCGATTAAGGTACGCAGCAGAGTTTCAGCGAAACCATCCTGGACGAAAGCAGAAACAGGGTATGTCAGATACTGCTCAACTGTGTGGACAAACGCGTCTACCACGCCATTCGCGACCTGGCGGGGAGGTAGGGTGTAGGTAACCTCGGGATCGAGTACCGAAAATGTGGGATAACAATGAGGGCTGCTAAATGGAAGCTTAGCGCCTTTTTCAGCATTCGTAATCACTGCGCCTGAGTTCATCTCAGATCCGGTTGCAGGCAGCGTTAGCACAGTGCCGAATGGGATCGCTCTCGTGATAACTGAACCACGTGTCGTGAGGATTTCCCAGGGATCACCGTCATAGTCTGCAGCCGCTGCAATAAACTTGGCTGCGTCGATGACGGATCCTCCGCCGACGGCAAGCACGAATGTCACATCCTTTTCCCGGATCGTTTCAACTGCTTTCAGCGCTGTAGCGTAGCGTGGGTTCGGCTCAATGCCGCCAAACTCATAAAACGTATGGGCAGAGAGTGCATCACGTACCTGAGCCAGCACACCGGTCCGTTCCGCACTGCCACCACCGTATAGAACAAGAACTCTCGCATCAGCGGGAACGTGGTCTTTAATATCTGCGATGGTGCCTTTACCGAATAATATTCGAGTCGGGTTTCTGAAGTTAAAGTTCTTCATTATTGGGTTGTCTCCGTTTCTATGTGTAGGCGAACATCCACGTTGCCGCGAATCGCGTTAGAGTATGGGCAGAGCTCATGCGTCGCTTCGATTAATCGCTCGGCGTCCGAACTGGCCATCCCGGGCAAATGAGCTGTAATATCGACATCAAGGCCGTAACCGCCCTCGGTTAGTTGGCCTATGCCCACTTCGATCGAGGTTTTGGCCCCTTGTGCGTCCACCTTCAGTTGCTTCGCCATGAGCTGCATGGCGTTGTCAAAACAGGCGGCATAGCCAAGAGCAAACAACTGTTCAGGATTAACACCGGTAACGTTGCTACCAGGCGGTACCATTTGCACGGAAAAGCTTCCGTCATTCAGTGTGGACGTTCCTGACCGCCCGCCAGATGCCGTGGCAGCCGTTTTGTAAAAAACCTTCATTATTGACCTCCTGCTTATTAGACCGGTCGTATATTCGCCCGGCAAAAAAATGTTCTCCAAACCGCCATTCGGCGGAACCGTCTTCAACGGCCTCTCAACTCGATTGCGCCCTCAAGCGGCTAGTGAATTGCGCCACTTCGGTGCATGAGCATGCCGCCACTGCGCCCACGCAGAACGGCACTGATTTCCGATACTATCGCCATAGCGACACTTTCAGGGGTGTCTCCCCCCAAATCCAACCCCACGGGATAATGCAATTTTTCTCGTGTCACTTCCGACCCATTCGACTCATCCATCCCGGACAGCAAGCGTTCAGTCCGGTATCGTGGCCCCAACTGCCCGACATAACTGGCGCGGCTTCTCAAGGCCAGCGATAGCCAGTTTTTGTCCTGCTCAAGACTATGCGTCATGATAACGACGGCCGCGTTATCAAGGAGCTCTTCTGTCGATAACAGCGAATCATGACTCTCAATTACCCGAACCTCGTCAGCCAAAGGAAACCGTGACGGGACGGCAAACGTGGCGCGACCATCGATGACAGTGACGTGCCAGCCCAGCATTTTTGCAAACTTGACCAGCGGTTGAGCGTCATGCCCAGCACCGAAAACCACGAGCTTTTGTGGTGGTGACACCAGCTCGATAAACACTTCAATGCTGCCGTTTGGACCACGATATTTTTGTACCCGAGATCGACCGTTCGCCATCACCGACTTCATGTCGGCAAGAACAGTCGGCCGGATAGCGTCATCCCTCAGGCCGCCCTTCAGTTCACCCGAGTGCGCAAGTATCAGGCGCTCACCAATGGTAACCCTGGAATCATCGGGCGCCCCGATGACGGTGGCAACCACCGCCTGCTGCATATCGGCTCTCACACGTTTAAGGATATCCACCAAATCGGACTGGGTGTCGGGAGTAACCCGCTCAAACAGCAAATGCACCTTGCCATCACACCCTAGTGCGAAATGATAGGAGGTATCACTGGCCTCGCCCTCCTCGTCCGTGCTGTAACTGCGCACGGTCGGCCCATCTGAGGTCAGCCAGAAAGCCTTACGGATGACATCCTGCTCCAGACAGCCACCACTGACCGTGCCTTCCGACTGTCCCATCGAGGAAATCAGCATACGCGCGCCCGGCCGCCGGTAGGCCGAGCCTTCGACCTTCACCACCGTCGCCAGAACGAACTCCTCGCCGGCGCGCTCCTGATTCGCGATCGCCTCTAACAGCGACACCAATCCCGACATCCTGGAATACCCGTGTAGGTTTAATGCAAGGCCGCAGCCTGACGTTCCCGGATCTGCTCCGGTGTCACCTCCGCGTCCAGGCCACCGAAGTGTTGCAGAACGAAGGTGGCCAGGGCCGACAGCTCATAATCGTTGTAAATGGTTCCGAAATCCGGCATCCGGTGGTTCACCGGCAGCGAGGACGCCGGATTGCCTTCCATCAGTATACCCATCAGATTCCGCGCCTTCGGATCGTGAACCGTTTTCAGGCCCGCCAGGGTCGCAGCCGGCGACTGGTTACCCTCTCCGTTCCACTGATGACAGCTGGCACAGGCCTCGGCAAACACCTTGCTGCCCAGCCCGGGCTGCTCCGGTGCCGCCAATGTGTCTGCCAGGGGCGTCGGCCGGGGCAAGCCGGTGGCCTGTGGCTCGGTCTGTTTCAGATAGGTCGCTATCGCCCGCAGATCCCGGTCGTTCAGGTGCCGCAGGCTCAGCTCGACGACCTCTGCCATGGGGCCGCCGGCAACGCCCAGGCCCTCGGCATAGCCCTGCCTGAAATAGTTCACCAGCTGCTCTTCTGTCCAGGTGCCAATGCCATGGGAATCGCTACCGCTGATGTTGTACGCACGCCAGCCTCCCAGGTCGGCCCCGGCCAGGCGCTCGCTGCTATCCATGGCCTGAAACAGATTTCTCGGTGTATGGCACTCCCCGCAGTGTCCGGGGCCTGTGACCAGATAGGCACCCCGGTTCCAGTCATCACTGCGATCCGGGTCGGGCTCAAAGCGGCCTTCGTCCAGAAAGAGCAGATTCCAGAAATACAGCCCCCAGCGCTGATTGAAGGGGAACGCGATATCGTTCTCCGGGGCAGACTGCTCTACCGGGTCCAGACTGAACAGATAGGCCTTGATGGCCAGAATATCCTCGCGCGGCATTTTGGTGTACGACGTATAGGGAAAGGCGGGGTAGTAATGATCGCCCTCCGGGCCAATACCCTCTTGCAGGGCTTTGACAAACTGCTCATCGCTCCAGCCGCCGATACCGGTTTCCCGGTCTGGCGTGATGTTGGGCGAATACAGCGTGCCAAACGGCAGTTCGAAGGCCAACCCGCCGGCATAGGGTTCCTTGCCGGGCGCGGTGTGGCAAGCCACGCAGTCGGCCGCCTTGGCCAAGTATTTGCCTTTTTCAAGCATCGCCGCATCTTCACTTGCCAGGGACATCCCGGCTGCGGTCATCAGATACGCGAGCAAACCATAAACCAGCGTTCTCACAGCGCCTCCCTTAAACAATGTAATAGCCTGAACGAGTCAGCGGTAACTGGCGCACACGATCACCGAATGCGGCATGAACGGCGTTGACCAGCGCCGGACCAATCAGCGCAGTACCTGCTTCACCCACGCCTCCCGGTGCCTCCGCGCTGGGCACAATATCCACTTCCACCGAGGGAGCTTCGCCCATACGCAACTGGCGATACTCGTGGAAGTTTTCCTGCTGTACTTGCCCCTGCTCGATCTCGATTTCATTGAACAGCGCCGCCGACAACCCAAACAGCGTGCCGCCTTCCATTTGCGCTTTTACAGAGGTGGGGTTAGTTACCAGGCCACAATCCACCACCGTCACCAGGCGGTCTATACGGATGCCCTTGTCGCCCACCGCCGACAGCTCCACTACTGTCGCCACCACACTGCCAAACACTTCACCGACCGCCAGGCCGCGCCCTCGGCCCTCGGGCAGCGGGTCGCCCCAGTTGCTCTGCTCAGCCAGCCGTTCCAGTGCCGCCACTACCCTGGGGCGATGCTGGAGCAGTGTTTTGCGGTACGTCAGCGGGTCGATCCCGGCGTTGTGAGCCAGCTCATCGATGAAGCATTCGACGGCATAAATGCCCCGCAACACCCCCACTCCTCGCCACCAGGAGATGGGCACCACCTCCGGCTCCTCCCGAATATAATGGACCTTGAGATCATCCAGGTGGTACACCGGGTCCACCGCGATTTCAACGGCATCGAAATCCACACCATTGTCTGGCAAGCCACCGAGGTAGCGCGCAATAATCGAACCTCCGGCAATGCGATGGCGCCATCCCGCCGGATATCCATCGTCCCCGATGGCGGCGGTCATGCGGTCAACGTACCGGGGACGGTACATATCGTGGGTCATGTCTTCTTCCCGGCTCCAGGTCAGCTTGACCGGATAATCCACCTTGCTGGCAATCTGGACGGCCTGGGTGATGAAATCAAAATCCAGCCGGCGCCCGAACGCACCACCAATCCACTGGTTATGGATCCGGATCTGCTCCGGGCTGAGCCCGGTGATCGACGCGGCGGTTTGCTGTGCCAGGCCGGGCACCTGGGTACCCACCCAGAGATCGCAACCGTCCGCCTGCACATGGGCCACGCAGGTCATCGGCTCAAGCGGGGAATGGGACAGAAACGGCTGTTCATAAACGGCCTCAAATTGCGTCGCTGCCGTATCCAGTGACTGGTCAATGTTGCCGTTCTCGGCCGCCACCACCCCATCACGGCGGCTGGCCTCGTGCAGTTTCTCACCAAGCCGGGCGGAATCGAGTTCACGGTTGGCGCCGTAGTCCCACTCAATGTCCAGGGCCTTGAGAGCCTCAAAACACGCCCAGGTATTCGTGGCCGTAACGGCTACTGCATTCTCCAGAACCACAACGTCCTTTACCCCGGGAATCGCCCGCGCTGCGCGATCAGAAACCTGGCGCACAGTACCGCCGTAGACCGGGCAGGCCCGGGCCGAGGTGATCAGCATGCCCGGAACATCCAGATCAATGGTGAATTTCGCCTCACCATTCACTTTCGCGGGGGTATCCAGACGTTGCGCCGGAGTTCCGATCAGCCGGAACGCATCCGGCTGCTTGAGTTCCACGGTCTCGGGCAGGGGATAAGTCGCAGCCAGATCTACCAGTTTTCCATAACCGAGCGCCTGACCATCCGGCCCGAGCACCTGACCGTCCCGGGCCTGGCACTGCCCCGCCTCAACCTTCCAGACCGAGGCGGCGGCCTCAACCAGCAATATTCGTGCGGTCGCCCCGGCCCGCCTCAGAGGTTCCCAGGTATAGCGGGTTGAGGTTGAACCGCCGGTAGCCTGAAACTGCAGCAGGGTGTCGGTATAAAGCTCGGCATCGGGTGGTGCCTCTTGCAGGTCAATCTGGTCAAGCCCGACTTCCAGCTCCTCGGCGACCATCATGGCAATACCAGTGTGAATGCCCTGCCCCATCTCGATTTTGGGCGAGATCACCGCAACCCGGCCGTCATGACCCACCCGGACAAAGGCACCGAAACCTTTGGCAAAACGGTCACCCAGGGCGCCCTTTTGGGTGGCGACGGCCGCTGCGGCGGCGCTTTTGGGCGCAAACGGCGGCAGCCAGGCGCCTACCATAAGCCCGCCCATGGCCGCGGTGCTGCCTTTCAGAAACTGCCGGCGGGATGCGCTTTCCTGTGTCAGATGGTTATCGCTCATGGTTGCCAGACTCCTACACTCTCGCTGACGTCCTGAATGGCACTGCGAATCCGGGTGTACGTGGCACAACGGCAGATGTTGCCCGCCATCGCCTGGTCAATCGCGTGATCGTCGATGCTGGTGTTGTTGGCCAGCAACGCCACCGCAGACATAATCTGGCCAGACTGGCAATACCCGCACTGGGCAACCTCATGGTCGAGCCAGGCACGCTGAACCTTTTGCGCCAGCGGTTGCTCGCCGATGGCCTCAATGGTGGTGATCTCGCGGCCCGAGACATCGCCCACCGGCATGACACAGGAACGGATAGGCTGGCCATCCATATGGACCGTACAGGCGCCACACTGGGCAATCCCGCAGCCGAACTTGGTACCCGTCAGTTTGAGAATGTCCCGCAACACCCAGAGCAATGGCATGTCACCGGGCACATCCACAACATGAGTCTGATTGTTTACTTTCACCGTCTGCATGGTGCCCTCTTGTCGCCATTAAATCTAAAAGATATCAAACCGATAGATTAGACCGGTCGTATAGTGCCGTCAAGAAACAGCTCAAGATAAGGTCCTAACATCACGTTAAATGATGAACGTCAACAAAAGCAGAGAAATGAACAACCCGATAATGGCGGCTACGGGCGACGACCCTTGCCGTGCTTGCGAGGGATTAGCCAAACAGCGCTTCAACGCTTTTAAAAAGCGCTTTGGGGTGTAGATATTTTTCTTATAGTTTGTCCGAAAAAATCTGAGCGTAGCCTCTGGCATACTCCTCCGATCAAACCGATACCAGAGCTTTAATACGCCCAGCAAGTCTCTCTTGCGTGCCCAGCTTCCGATAGAACGAGGAAGCAGATACAGAGGAAGAGCAGATCCAAAATCGATTATTTTGGGATCCCCGGAAGTCGAGCACAATACGTTACCAGAATTACCCAGGTCCAGATGGACAATGCCGTACCGGTGCAACTGCTGCACAGATGCGTATAGCTTCACGAAGAAATCTTCAGGAATCGCTGATTGTCTGAAGGCATCTTTCAAACCGATGCCATCGATATATCGATATGTGATCGTCCACGGATCGTCAGAACAACGGCTTGCCAAACTGGGGGTGAACGCGGTTCCATCCGCCCTGATGAGCATTCGGTATTCATGCTTCGCCAACAGACGAAAATACCATGATAAAGGAAACACTCCGTTAGGGTATTTCTTCATCACTCGCTTATCACCATTCTGGCTGTGAATCACTGCAGTGACGGGCTTATACCAGCGCCTGGGAAACCTCCCCTCTTCCTCACCAGCTTGGTTACGCAAATCAATACACTCTAGAAGGTCAGTACTATGAATACTCATCGGTCATTTCCTTAACGGACGTGAACTCCAACGATGCAGCAGATGAGAGGCTAAAATTCAAACTATTGAACGTGCCGATCTACTATTGTTGATTGATTATCAAGGAATGATTTTCATATGAATAATTACTGCGCTATATGCCTACCATCACCTGAAATGATGAATTTTGCTGAAAGTATGATTTCGCCCTCTTCGTACATCGAGACTTAAAACAACCAAATCCCCTTCCGATTCGGAAGAGGATTTGCGTGGGACATTGTTTAAAGCTGTTCAGTAACCCTTTCTCTGGAGAGGGAATCGGAATGGGACTCAACAGTCGGATAGTCGGTATATCCTTTATCAGTTCCACCGTACATCGTTGTCGGATCTACATCGTTCCAGGGCAAGCCCTTCCGAATTCGATCAGGTAGATCAGGATTCGCTATGAACGGTTTACCAAAAGCGAACAGATCACCATAACCTGCCTCAAGCATGCGAATTGCTTTTTCAGGCGTGTAACGGCCAGCAAAAATCAAAACACCGCTGAACGCGTTTCGCAGAGCCACGCAGAAACTTTCCGGAAGCTCTGGTGCGTTGTCCCAATCCGCTTCGGCAATAGAGATATAGGCCACCCCCCGCTTCTCCAGAAGCTTTGCAGCCTCCAGATAAGTTTCATGCGGGTCTGATTCAACCAGCCCCAGATATACTCGTTCCTCCTCGGTACTCTCGAACAATGGAGCAAAACGCACCCCAAGGCGCTCCGCGCCTACCTCTGCAGAAATAGCAGACACGATTTCCTCAAGAAACCGGAGTCTGTTTTTCAGGCTTCCGCCGTACTGGTCGGTCCGGTGATTCGAATGCTCCGAGATAAACTGATTGACCAGATAGCCATTAGCACTATGAATTTCTACCCCATCAAAACCGGCCTCAACAGCGTTACGAGCTGCACGCGCATACATAGCAACTAATTCCTGCACCTCCGCCGTGGTTAACTCACGAGGCTCGTCAGGATCTGCCAACGCGCCCGTCCCAGGCCCTGTTTCAACAAAAACTTTTACGCCTTCGGCGCGAATCGCGGATGGGGCAACAGGAGCCTGCCCATCAGGCTGCAGCGAACGATGGGAAACCCGTCCTACGTGCCACAATTGACAAAAAATTGTGCCACCCTGACTATGAACAGCGCGGGTCACTTTTTTCCAGCCCTCGATCTGTTCTGCGGTAAAGATACCTGGAGTCCAGGCATAGCCTTGACCTCGCGGCTCAATCTGCACGCCTTCGGTTACCATAAAACCGGCTGTGGCTCGCTGAGCGTAGTAGGTGGCCATGAGATCATTTGGAATGTTTCCGGGCTGCGTACTTCTTGATCGCGTCAAAGGGGGCAAAACAATACGATTTTTCAGATTTAAACGGCCCAATTTCACCGACTCAAAAAGAGAACTTACATTCATCACTTTAATTCCTCTCAGGTATGTTTCTAATGTTGCTTTAGGGTCTCTCTAAAAGCCCCTAGAACAGGCCGTACGTGGACTCATTCAAACTGATGATTATGTTTTTCTTCTCGGTGTAGCTATCGAGCATCATCTTGTGAGTTTCGCGGCCAATACCAGATTTTTTATATCCACCAAAGGGTGCGTGCGCGGGCAATTCGTGATAAGTGTTGACCCACATCCGTCCAGTTTTAATTGCACGAGCTACTCGCAGGGCCCGATTGATGTCCTGAGTCCAGACGGCCCCGGCCAAGCCATAATCGGATTCATTCGCCAACGCGATAACATCAGCTTCATCCTCAAATGGCATAACCACCAACACTGGGCCGAAAATCTCTTCCTGAGCCACTGACATATCGTTTGATACATCCGTAATGATGGTCGGCGCGATAAAACTTCCGCGGCCCAGCGCCCCACCGGTCAAGCGCTTTCCACCGGTAAGAACATTGAGGCCTTCCTGCGACGCCAGGTCGACATACCCCAGAATCCTCGCCATCTGCTGTTCACTGACCTGGCTTCCCATTTGGGTTTGAGGATCCAAAGGATCTCCTACTCTGATTTGTTCAAAACGCTCTTTTAGCGCTCCAATGAATTTTTCAAAGATGGAGTGATGAACGAATAAACGGGCCCCGGCCTCACAGACCTCTCCCTGATTGAGAAGAATAGAGAGAGCAGCTCCTTCCAGGGCTTTCTCCAGGTTGGCATCGGGAAACACGATGTTGGCTGATTTACCGCCCAACTCCAGAGTGGCCGGGATCAGCTTTTCTGCCGCAGCCTTCGCCACGCGGTACCCAACCGCCGTCGATCCCGTAAAAGCAAGTTTATCCACGTCTGGGTGATCAAGAAGAGCTTGTCCCGCTTCTGCACCCTGACCGGTAACAATATTTACGACTCCTGGTGGCAGTACATCATTGAGAATTTCACCCAATGTAAGAAGGGTTATAGACGTCATCTCGGATGGCTTGATGACAACAGTATTGCCAGCTGCAAGCGCGGGCGCTAATTTCCAGGCTGCCATCAATAGCGGAAAATTCCAGGGAATGATTTGGCCAACCACACCAACAGGTTCATTTAACACCAGGCTCAATGTGTTGTTATCGAGCTGCACAGCTTCATCGCTGTGAGAACGAATCACACCGGCAAAATACCGAAAATGATCAATCGCCAGGGGGACGTCAATCTGTCTGGTTTCTCGGACCGGCTTGCCATTGTCAAGCGTCTCAAGGATTGCAAACTCTTCTGCTCGCGCTTCGAGTCTGCTCGCAATTGCAAGCAACGCCTGTTGACGCTCCTGGGGAGATGTTTGACCCCAAACAGCCAGCGCTTTACGCGCTGATTTCACTGCAGCATCAACATCTTCTTTGTTGGCCATCGGTATGTTGGTCAACACGGCACCTGTAGCCGGGTTAATCGAAGGAGAAGAACGTCCAGACAGACTTGTCACCCATCGCCCGTCAATGAACATCTTATAGTCGGTCTTTATTGACCGTTGAACTAGTTCGCTATCAGTACTATGACTCATGAAATGCTCTCACCTTATCGCTGCATAGGATCAACGCGTCACCCACAACAGACCGATGTCTAGATTCCAGGCCGCTGGGTGGCGAGTCATGACAAGAGCATGCTATGCGGATAAAATAACAAATAGAAACAGTATTTGTTGGTTAGAGATACAATTATGAGTGATATTAGCCGAGTCGACCTGAAGCAGCTGCGAGTGTTCAAAATTCTGTTAAAAGAGAGGAGTGTCACACGAGCCGCGAGTCAGATGGGCATGACCCAACAAGCCGTCAGCGCTCAGCTCAGCAAACTCAGAGATGCCTTTCAGGATCGACTGTTCATACGATCCGGACAAGGGGTCATACCCACGCCACTTGCTGAACAGCTAGAACCACGAGTTAACGCTGTTTTCGAGAGTATTGATCGTTTGATGGCGCCTGACGACTTCAATCCGACCACTGTGGAAGCGACCTACGTGATCTCAGCGACGGATTACGCTGTAGCGGTTGTATTGCCAAGACTGATGATGAAGTTACGAAAGCTGGCACCGGGATTGAAGTTAATCGTGCGAGATTTTGAAAGTGATCGACTCTATGCGTTACTGGCATCGGGAGACGTGGACCTCGCGCTGACTTTTCCGGCATTTGTTCCTGAAAGCTGTCAGACACAATGGCTTTTTTCAGAGCACCATGTCTGCGTAACCCGAAAGGATTCTCCCTTGCTCGCCCGACCACTTACGATAGGCGACGTTGCCGGACTGCCCCAACTCATTGTCTCTCCGACACGAGCCAACCTGATCGGCTCAGCCGATGAGTGGTTTGCCAGTAATGGCTATAAACGCAATGTCGTTATGTCTGTCCCAAGCTTCTCTGCCGCACCGGTTTGCGTGGCATCAACCGACTGCATCGCATTCCTACCATCACGCATTTTGCCAAACCCACTGGTGAAAGAGATCGAGCTCGACCAATCGCCTCCGTGTTTCGATGTGATCGCAGCCTGGCATTCTCGTTCCAGTCAGGATCCGCTGCACAGTTGGATACTGACCCTTCTTCAGCAAGAGTTTCCGAATATCTAGACCAAAAAAAGCCGCCTCAACACCAGTGTGCTGGACGGCAAAGAGACAACGCTTCACATTGCCTAATGCTAACCGAGCCTCGGACGCAACATCACCCGATTAGCCATCACGACAGCTCTCACCACTCAACAACGATCTTGCCAAAATGACCGCCACTTTGTTGAACGGCAAATGCCTCCGCTAATTGGTCCAGACGAAAGCTTTGATCTATCACCGGGCGCAGATCATTTTGCTGAAGAGCCGCAATATAGTCCTGTTGTTGCCGCCGATTACCGACAATCAAACCCTGAAGCCGGGCCTGCTTCGCCATGAGCAGCCCCGTAGGAACCTGACCCTCACGACCGGTTAGAACACCTATAAGGGCTATGTGGCCGCCTACACAAACCGCCTGAAAAGACTGACTGAGAGTACCAGGCCCTCCTACTTCAACAACATGGTCAACGCCTCGACCCTCGGTTAATGAGAGAACCTCATGCCCCCAATCCGGACAACGTCGATAGTTAATGGTTTGATCCGCTCCGAGCTTTCTAGCCCTTGCGAGCTTTGCATCTGACGAAGAGGTCACAATGACCCTGGCCCCCATTGCTTTGGCAATTTGCAGAGCTGCGATTGAGACCCCGCCGGTTCCCAGCACCAAAACACTTTGCCCAGCCTTCAAGTTGCCCTCTACAACCAAAGCGCGCCACGCTGTTAATCCCGCAGTAGTGATAGTCGCCGCTTCCGCATGACTCCACCCAGTAGGAGCGTGAGTAAAATCAGTGGCTGCGCGAACCGCGTACTCTGCAGCAAAGCCATCGACGCCATCGCCCGGGGTTTCTGCAAAATTTCCAACTCTGTCGTAGGCTTGCCCGTCCTGCCACTGAGGGAAAAAACCGGAAACAACATGATCACCTATCTGGAACTCTGTGACGCCTTCACCGACAGCCTCAACAACGCCGGCCCCGTCTGACATTAAAACCCGACCGTCTTCCGTCGGGATACTACCATTCGCCACCAACAGGTCATGGTAATTCAGAGAGGTGGCACGTATTGCAACCCGTATCTGCCCCGGTCCCGGCTGCCCCGGGTCTGGAGTGTCTCTTACCTCCAGCGAATCAAGCCCACCTGGAGCACGAAGAGTTACCGTTTTCATAGCATTTCCTCCAAAAATAAGTAGACCGGTCGTATAGTTTCAGTTCAAAAAAAGTCAGGTTTGGCCCAGTAACACCTTGGTCGCTTCCAAAGCGGACTCCATCGGCTCCCGGTCACGGGTGATCTTGCCACGCAGACTGGCGCCTAACCAAAGCTGATAAAGAGTAGTAGCCGTTCCTCTGGGGTTAAGTGTGGCTGGCAGAGACCCATCCGAGATTCCTTCCTCGACGGTTTGCGCCAGTCTGGCAATAACCCGGCCAGTCTCTCTGGCTAATACGTTGCGCATGGCTTCCGATAAATCGCAAACTTCGGCTGCAAGCTTAACCGTTAAACACTTGCCTTTGGGGTCACACGTGGATTGCGTTTCTAACCAGGATTCCCAATAACTCAGAAGACGCTCAGCCCCCGACATGCCGGGGCGGGACAACAACGAATCCAGGGAACTCTGGTATTCAGAAAAATAGCTTTTCAGTAGCTCCTCACCAAAAGCCTCTTTAGACCCAAAGTAGTGATAGAAAGACCCTTTGGGAACACCAGAGGCTTTCAAAATTTCATTTAATCCGACAGCACTGAAGCCCTTACCACTGATGATGACTTCTGCCGTTTTAAGAACGTGCTTTCGCACATCGTGAGAAACTGTTTTTGATTCCATGGGGCGATTTTAGGCCGCACTAGACCAATTGTCTAGTTGTCAATAGGTCACACTTCACCAAGAGCCAGTTACTCTATCCAGCCTCTTTACCGCGACCCTGAATGGTCGCCTCTGAACTCAGCATTTGCCAGAATTAGACCAGTCGTCTATAGTGCAAAACATTAAGACATTTCACGCCCAGCCTCCGTAACTAGTGAAGCAATCTGGATACACCATAAACGGAAGGAAACTATGATTATTGTTCATCATCTAAATGACTCACGCTCGCAGAGGATTCTCTGGCTGCTCGAAGAGCTGGGCCTCGAATACGATATTAAACGCTACAAAAGAGACCCTGATACCCACTTGGCACCACAGGAATTATTCCAGATCCACGCATTGGGCAAATCTCCCGTCATTGAAGACCGGCAAACCATCATCCATGAATCTGGTGCGATTATTGACTACCTCCTCCGGCACTATGACGGGGCTAATCTGCAGCCGCCCCGCACCACCAAGGAATATGATCAATACGTGCAATGGCTGCACTATGCCGAAGGATCAGCAATGCTTCCGTTGCTCCTGAAAATTTACGTTGATCCTCTTGGCAACAATGGCGCCCCCCTACACCCGCGGATCAATAGCGAGTTGGACAACCATCTGGGCTTTATCGAAAACTCACTGAAAGGACAAAGCTATCTGGTGAACGATACGTTTAGTGCCGCCGACATTCAGATGAGCTTTATTGGTGAAGTTGCCAAGTCGTTTCAATTACTGAGCCAGCGCCCCAATCTGCAAGCCTGGCTTGAACGACTTCACTCCAGACCTGCTTATCAATCGGCTATTGCCAGGGGCGGCGTGTACAAGTTGGCGTAATGTTCTGATGCCTCGAGCACAAACGTTATTCCCGTTACCAGTTGAGAAAGGGCGGTCTTAAGGACCGCCCTGATCAATCAAACAGTCTTCCGGCAAACATGGCTCTGATCGATAGAATGCTTTGACTATGCAATCGCTTTGGAGGTGAGGCGACTGCATGGGGACTTGGTCATGATGTCATGCCAGCGCTCTTGAAGAAGCCTTTCAACGTGTGTTCGCAACCAGACAATACCGGGATCACGATCGTGCCGAGCATGCCAGATTAGATACAGGCTGGTGGGATCGACGCTGAAAGGAAGCTCACCCATCCACAACCCGTTCACAAAACCGCAATCCTGACTGATCAACTCGGGTACTGCCGCAATCAAGTCTGACGCTCGCAATATCTTCGGTACAATCGAAAAATGGTTTACCGTCGATGCTATACGCCTGCTATGTCCCTTCTGATCCAGATAACTATCGACGAACCCGTGCGCATCCCCAGACATTGTTACAAGCAGGTGACGGGCACTCAGAAACTCATCCATGGTAATGGGTCTTCCGGCAAGCGGGTGGTCTGCACGCATAGCGAGCAAATACCCACCTTCGAATAACCAAGTACTCCGTAGACTATGGTCGTGCTGAGTGAGAACACCTACAGCGAGATCAACATGAGCCTCCCTGAGATCATGGTGCGTTCCCTCCGGCGTGTACGGAACGGCATGGACGTCCACTGCCGGCGCCTCACGCTCAAGCAGTTTAATCAACTGAGGCCAGACCAACTCCACGAACATATCGGTTACTGCAATTCGAAACCTGCGTTTCGATGTTCCTGGATCAAACTGTGTCGCACTGACCGCGTTGGTGAGAGCAAACAAAGGATCACTAACCTGATCCCAGAGACTCAAGGCATAGGAGGTTGGCTCGATGTTCCTGCCCTTGCGTACAAATAACGGATCATTCCAAATCTGACGCATTCTGGAAATTGCATTGGACACTGCCGGCTGTGTCATCGCGAGACGATCGGCCGCGCGAGTCACTGAACGCTCTGTCATGATGGCATCGAACACGTACAACAGTTGAAGTTCTTGGGTTTTCATCAGACTTTTCCCGAGATGCAAAAAGCCTCCCAAGCAGGAGGCTTGTGCTATGCACTTATAAGTTACCTTTAACAAAGGCTCTCAATTCACTCAAACTTCCGGCACCTGTTTTCTGTGCAATCACACCGCCCTCATTAAAAAGAGCAAGAGTCGGAATGCTCCGAATACGCATCTTGGCAGCAATCTCCGGACTCTCGTCCACGTTCACTTTGACGATGGTTAACTGATCGCCCAGCTCATCAGCAATTTCCTTCAGCATCGGCGTAACTGTTTTGCAGGGGCCGCACCACGGGGCCCAAAAATCCACCAAGACTGGCCGATCACTCTGGACCACGGATTGCTTAAAGTTCACGTCTGTTACGTGAATAATTTGACTCATTAGATAATCTCCTTGTTGGAAGCGTCTGATCGTAAGAATGTGAGCTTGGAACAATAAAAACTAATTGCGGGGCCATATAGATCCTATTTCTCAGGATGATGAGTGCCTTAACGCTTACAGGCGTTTACTAAAGACCAGGCCGCCCCAAGCGAGCGTGCGGTTCCCGGTACCGCTCTTAATCTCGGAGCTCTGCACTCGCAGTACGTAACTCAACTCTATACCAGCCAGGAAACCGTGGGTATAACCAGCCCAGACCTCTGCCAAAAGAATGTTCAAATCATCGGCATTCAGCTCATGCTCCGAATCCCGAAACTGTCCCTGCAAGAACGCGTTATAGGCGCGAGCTTTGACTGACATTCCGCCCCAAAAATAATTCTCCCGTCCACCAGGTACCGACACCCCAGGTGCGCGCTCACCGTAAGCCATCAATTCGGGGTTAAACCGGTTATCGGGTGATGAGATCAGACCGCCCCTGAAAACCAGGGCCGCGCCGAATTCAGTGAGGTACCCGGCTGAACCGAAATACGTCACTTTGAACTGCTGATTCGGCTGACTCGCATCCAGGTATTGATGGTATGCAGCGGAATACCGGAAAGTCAGCTCTCCGCCGTTGGAAATCTGGTGGCCCCAACCATTAGCACGGTCGCTACCGACGACCTTGTGAACCGCATTCTGGCCGGATTTGAAAATATCCAGCCCCAGCACGCCTACGGTCATCGATGTTGTCCAGCCCGATTTTGCGCTCAGTGCCTGATAGCTCTGGCTCGACGACAGGTAAACAAGACTGCTGTACGGGCGATCGTTCCGGTCAATGGCCGACTCTTTGATCTCCTCGGGCGTGAAGCCATAAACCCCAAACTCGAGCGCCGCGCTTTTTGGCTTTTCACCCTTGCCCCCCAGGTATGGCAGGACATACCCGTCCAGCCCCTGACTGAAACTCGAAACCGGGTTGTTTACGAATGCCTCTGAATTCGAGGAATAGGTAATGGCCACGCCAGCAGTGTAATCCCGATCTGTCTGCGCTGGAGCGAAGAGATCGTTATCCGTAGACAAAGCCATCACCGAGTCTGAGGACTCGGCATGCGCGGTAAATGCCAGCAGGGAGACCAAGAGCATCGGTACTAGAAAACGAGAATTCATAGCCAACTCCGAAAAGTGTGTCGGTAAAGTTGGCGCTATTTTTCGATTGACTGGCGCTGAGGACTAATCAAGCGTCGGTATTCAAAACATCATCGATACTTATGGGTAAGTAGTTTTGCGTGCATTTTTGAGCTGATCTAGCTGTGCCCATCACCCAAATTGATGTATTGCATACCGTTTGGGAATTATTCGTTGTCTCTCTTCAACTCCATACTTCGCTCCATCTGATATCGGGTCCTTTGGCGACTCCGGTATGAGCATCAACCTATCGAACTTTGGAGATAACGTTATGCGTAAATTTGTATCGATCACCCTGGCTTCACTTTTTGCCGCCGCCGCCCTGCCCGCTAACGCCACCTTGGCAGACCGTAAATCCGATGAGCCCCGCTCCGAGCCGGCTCAGCCGGCTCCTTATAGTGGCCAAACCGTAATTCGCGGTGAAATCCAGGATCGGGTTGCAAAGAGTGGCTTCTCTGAGCTATCCCCGTACAGCGGCCAGATAGTTATACGTGGCGAAGTACGCTCCGAAAGCCACGGCTGAACATAAAGAGTTTCATTTGCGTCTTGGCACCAGGGACGGTGCGTTTTTGGATCGATTTGCTTGGAATCTGCGGTTCTTCTCTTCAAGACCCAAGCGGTATTGAAGATAGAGGCACTGCTCGGTCACGAAAAACTCTGACTGGCCATATCTATTCCCATCTTAAACACAACGCGTTATCCCAATTGCAGGCTATGTGTGCCGATATCACCTTCATCATTCGACATACGCGCGGCAATTAAGGCAGGCCGTGAAAGGGAGCGGAATTACCAAACCGGTTACGGCTCATTCTTTTCGCCACGCTTTAACCACCGAGCTGCTGAAATCGGGAAGTGATATCCGAACGGTCCAGGAAATCCTCGGCCACGGCGATATTCGGACGACTGAAAGCCACACCCACATTATTGGCGATCGAAGAGCTGGTACAGCTAGTCCACTTGATCGTTTGCCGGGTTCTTGAGAAATGACCAAGCGTCCAACCAGTGCAGAAAGAGCCGAGGATATCTGAGGCGATCCGAATGTTCGCTTTTGTTTAATTATCGAGCACTCGCATCTGCGGTCATCGTCATCTGGCGAGTATATTTACCCTTCCCGACCTTGCGATCAATGTATTCACACGGTCAAATGAGCAGCGCCGGCGGCTCAAGCAAAGACCGATATGACGCCTCAGTTGAAGTGGAGGCGGATGTAGTTCATTTTCGGTTCGGTTGCGGCCGAACGTGAATAGCAACACGCCCGCTAGCGCAAGCCTTTTTGCCTGCAACCAGCCCTCTCATAGCGTACAGTTTGCCACCATGAGTTCACCAACCAGAAATAGATGCCCTTGACCTGCCCCCGGGCTTTTGATGACATCGCAATTGCCGGGTTCAAAAAGCGGCTGTTCGCCCCCAGATCCGAGAAGCATGAAACCAGTCGCCCGATAGTCACGACAAAATCACGACAATTGCTCGGGGCCCCCCGTCATTACTGGGGTGAGAGTGCCGCCTCCGGGCACCATGAATTCAATGACTTAGCCCGCCTTGTGCGGGCTTTGTTGTTTCTGGTGTCCACGAAGTGTCCACCCTTTTCTAGAACTCACCTTTCTCATGCCGTTCCGCGATATCTTTGAAGACATCCAGCAAGCCTTGCTCAAACAACCACGGATCACCCATTTTGAACATCTGACACCAGTTGTCGTCGGGTCCCAAAGACGTATGCTCAAAGCGATTAAGGTTATCTAACGAGTAACCAGGAATCGACTTAGGGATACTACCGTACTGAGCCCCCCGGGTAACGCCCAGGATTTCCCCGCCAACCTTCTCCTCAATGGTAATCTCACCTCGAGGTACCGCATTCGGATGCCCTGGCTCCAGAAAGAAACGAGAAATAGTCGTTACAAACCAGCGAGCGACTTCAATAGGATACTCATATTGTTCGGTAATAAACCTGCCCGGTTTGCCTCCATACTGAATCCATTCCTTGCTGACTAACAGCAAATATCCATCCGACACAAAGAAATCCCAGGGAATACTATTCCGATCTTTATCTTCGTGATGAGCCACTTTTACATAGCCCTCCGGAGGACTGTCAGGGTCTATGATCGGCCACTCAGGCAACTTAGGATATGCCATTCTTAAGCCTCATACTGCATCCGTTTAAAGCGGCGAATTCGACCCATGATAAATCGCCACACTGCCGATCAGCCGCTTATCAAAACTCGCCCCGTTCGTGACGCTCGGCGATATCTTTGAATACGTCTAGCAAACCGTGCTCAAACAACCACGGATCACCCATTTTGAACATCTGGCACCAGTTTGTACTGGGGCCGAAAGAGGTGTGCTCAAAACGATTCAGGTTATCCAATGAATATCCTGGTATACCCTTCAATACGCTGCCATATTGCGCACCTCGGGTAACACCCAGCCTTTCCCCGTCAACGTCTTCCTCTATTGTGATTGCGCCACGGGGAACGGCATTTGGATGATCTGGCTCCAAGAAAAAACGGTCCAGAGTTTCCAGAAACCAGCGAGCAGCTCCGATGGGATACTCATATTGGCCTGAAACAAACTCTCCCGGATCATTTTCGTCAAATTGAACCCATTTTTTCCTAACAATAAGCAAATGGTTACCCGACACATAGAAGTGCCACGGGGCCGACGTTAATTCTGGGTCCATTACACATGCTACTTCCAGGTATTCACTTGGAGGATTGTTTGGGTCGATAATTGGCCACTCAGGTAGTTTCGGATGCGCCATCATTAAGCTCCAAAGTTAATCGGTTCAAGGTCCACCAGCTCCACCCACTGAGTGCCGCCGTCCATACCGGTCATCTGACGGAAGGTTTTAGGACTCTTGTGTAGACTGAATGCCTCAACGGCGCCATACACCGGCTGGTCTACAGTAGAGCTGATCGTTTTGGTCAGTCCATTACCGGTATAGTGTTCATTGGCCCCCGTGTTGCTCTGAATGCTAAAGCGTGTGTCGAAGGCTTTACCTTCCTCTGCATTAAGTCCTTTTCGCCTCAAGTACCTTGCCCTGCCCAAGGGATCACTCCAAGCGTCTTCCGGCATCTCTTTGATCAGCGCCTCATACTCCCGCGAATATTCCGGCGTCATAACCTCCTTCGTCAAAGCAGGATTTTCAACTTTTCCCGGCAACTTTTCCTCAACAAACTTCGTGAGATTTCCGTATGTGGGAACAATCGTCTCAGCATCCGCATACTTAACCGCGTCCGCCTGATCAATGATGGCCAGCTTGTACTTGGCATCTGGCTTGTAATTCACACCCATCGCTTCAGTGATCAATTTGGGATCTGTATCCAGGTGAGCTATCTGATCAAAACTCGTTGACCAGACCTGCACACCGGCCGGACCTTCCTTACCCAAGGTTCCGTTGTGGGGGCCATTTCGATGCACATGGGGCTCTTCTACCAAGCGGACAATGAACTTCTCGTCTGCAAAACCCTCTTGAGCGATGTGATGCAGTTGTTCCTGCGTGTACTTGGGCGACGGGGCCTTGCCATTGGCGATGATGGAATTTCGCGCATCAGCTAAAAGCTTCTTTGCCTCGCCAAAGGACCTGGGCAGCACTTTCCCTGGTCTAGTGCTTAGCTGGACGGGATCGGGGTCCACGCCCTTTGGACGAGGTGATGCTTCAGCCTCAAAACGTTTTTTCCTGTTCAGGTCGAAATCGCGCCAGATCTTGCGCAACCCCTGGAGTTTAAGGGCCTCGGCAAATCGCCCGAATGCCGGCCCGAGCCCGGCCAGAATCCGAGCATGGCGAATACGGCTGGATGCCTGCGCTGCATTACCCGCTCCCAATGTGGTTGCCGCCAGCAAACCAGCCAATACCAGCTCAAACGCTATCGCTCCGCCAATGTAGGCATACTCAGTGTGATGTTGAATGGCGGCATAATCGGTTACAAAGTCTTTCAGAGCAGCGCTTAGCTGAGCATCCGTCATAACCAGACTGGCCAACTCATAGGCTTTTGCAATGTCTTCCCGGCTGATGTCGGAGGGCGAGAACCCAATTGCTCGCACCCAACGCTCCCGACGCTTGTCGTCATACAAGCTGTTGAAGCTTTCGTACCAGCTATTGGCTCCGTTACCTTGATTTGCAGACCATGCCGATTTGAGCCCATCCATCAGCGCTTTGGTTGGATGCGCCAAATCACTAACGCCAACCACAAAATCAAACAGACCAATCCCTGCATCATAAGCGCCCTGAAACACAGCTCCGGTGTTCACCAGAGCTTTTTCATAGCGAGGCATCTGCTGGTAGACCGTTTCCCGGGCCTCGGTGTCCTTCCTTTCCTGCTCCAGCAGGCGTTGCAGACCGGCTATGATTACCTTGCGTTCTTGCCGGACCATATCATCCGTAGCGCTTGAGCCCAGCCTGACAGTTGCAAACCGGCCATTCAGCCCTTCCACCGAAGCAGCACCTCGATGGTCCAGAACTCCAGTCACGCTCTCGAGGTCCGTACCCACCTCAAAAGGTAGGTTCGCTACACCGGTGCCATCGGGCCAACGATACTCAATGGTCAGGCTGTAGGGGCCTTGGCCTGGCACGGGCTCCGCGACCGGCTCCGGTATAAGCGGATAGTCTTGAGTGGCTGGCGCATGCAGGGAATCGGATCGGACAGCAGGCCCGCCAATGGCTCCAGAGGGCCAGCGGTCTCGCAAACGGTTTGCCAGGGGTGCCGGCAAATCCGAGCGAAGGTGCTCTGGACTTGCTGTGCGGTCGGTGAAAATGCCAAAGGCTGCGCTATCCAGGCGGCCCAGAACCAGTTGGCCGCTTTGCAAGGCATCCAGTATTGCCTGGCGCTCACTGCTGGATGATTGCTCAAGGGCGCGATAGCCCCCATCCGGAGGTGGCTCTATGTGAGCGCCCTGGTAACCGCGTGAAAAATAGTCCTGTGCGATGGACACCGCGTCGGAAGGGTGTAGCAGCGACGGCAAAACCCTTTCGGTAAAGCCGTAGCCACCGGTAACGTATAACTGGTAGGACACAATTCCATTTCCTTGTCCGCTTATCTTTCCCTGTGCTCTCCTGAGCGCTAAGGAAAATACCTCTTGCGACTAAAGAAATGCAAGCGCCATGCGTGATCAACTACACAAACCTTCTGCAACCTAACAATATGGGCTAACCTAAAGCCACAAAACCACGCAAAACCACGCAAAACCAGATGGTTGCAATCAAGAAGTAACGGCGGCGAGCGCATGGACAAGAAAAAGCTCACAGAGCGGGACATCTGCACCAAGTACATCAACCCTGCCCTGCAGAATGCAGGCTGGGATATGCACAGCCAAGTGCGGGAAGAGGTCTCGTTCACCGCTGGCCGCATCATCGTGCGTGGCAGGCTGCACACCCGTGGCAAACGCCGCCGGGCGGATTACGTTCTCAGCTACAAGAAGAACATGCCCATTGCCATCATTGAGGCCAAGGACAACAACCACAGCCTTGGCGATGGCATGCAGCAGGCCCTGGCATACAGCGATGCACTGGATGCTCCCTTCGTGTTCAGCAGTAACGTTGACGGCTTCCCCATCTGCAGACGTTCCCGGCGCAATACTCGCAAAGGGCACTATCGAGAATGGATATAGGACTACCGGAGGACTGGCAAAGCTGGTGGTAACACGGGGAGGTAGAAAATAAGAACCCCCGCGTAAGTTCCTGTCGGAACCAAGAGGCAGGGGTCGTGTTAACCGAAAGGTTAAGGGGTGCACACTAATTAGGCAAGCGTTACCCCTGAGGAAATCAGAACCACGGCAAACAACCGAATGATTCGTCAACCAATCTGGTTTATATACCCATACGTTATTTCCCATTTTGGGAAATTTGAGTAAAATTCCCGAAAAAGGAACTTTCTTATCCCATGAAGGTCTTAGCCAGGAACAAGCTGACCGACTTTATGCGCAAACACGCTTCCTCACGCAAGGCCCTTGAAGCATGGTTTGCCGAAGCGGAGAGGAGTGATTGGCAAACGCCACAAGATATCAAGGATCGATTCTCCAGTGCCGACTTTCTCGCTGATAACCGGGTTATCTTCAATATCAAGGGCAACCATTTCCGGCTAGTTGTTAAGGTGCGCTATCAAAACGGTATCGTCGTGGTGGAGTGGGTTGGAACACATGCTGAATACAGCAAGAAAACATTTTGAGGGAACGGCATCATGGACCATCTGAAAATTATCAAAACTCCAGAAGAGCATGAGGCTGCTCTGGAGCGCCTTATGGCACTGATGGAGGCTGATCCAGAAGAGGGTTCCCGGGAAGCTGACGAACTTGAAGTGTTGGCGATGCTGATCGATCAGTATGAACAGCGCCAATTCCCCATTGACCTTCCCGACCCCGTATCAGCCATCCGTTTCCGTATGGAGCAGCAGGGGCTGAAGAACAAAGATCTCGTTCCCTTTATCGGTTCAGCCTCCAAAGTTAGCGAAGTATTGAATGGTGTCCGCCCCCTCAGCCTGAACATGATTCGCAGGCTGAGCCATGGTCTGGGCATACCGGCGGACATCCTGGTACAGGAGCCCGTTCAGGAAGCCGCAAGTGAGAGGGCAATCGACTGGCAAGCATTCCCCCTCGCGGAAATGCGTAAGCGCAGCTATTTTGAAGGCTTCGAGGACTCGCTACCGGAACTGAAAGAATATGCGGCGGAGTGGCTGACTCGTTTATTTAGAAGTGTCCGAGGTGGCTTTGACCTGGAACCGGCACTGCTGCGCACCACGGCACATCTGCGCACTAACGAAAAAGTCAGCGATCCCTATGCACTATGGGCGTGGCAGGCAAGGGTTTTGCAGAAGGCCGCAGAACGGCAGCTACCCTGCACATACGTTAAAGGCACGGTCACTCTGGAATGGATGCAGAATCTCAGCCGGCTCTCATGGTCTGACAAAGGGCCAGAACTCGCGCGAGAGTATCTTGAAAAGGCAGGCATTCACCTCGTTATTGAACCGCATTTACCCAAGACTTATCTTGACGGTGCCGTCTGCGTGGGCACCAATGACAGCCCAGTTATCGCGCTCACTCTCCGGCATGAAAGGCTCGATAATTTCTGGTTTACCCTGATGCACGAGCTTGCCCATGTGGCTTTGCATCTTGATGGCAGCGAGGCGTGGTTTATCGACAATCTGGATGCCGAGTCCGGGGATGACAAAGAACAGCAAGCCGACGCCCTCGCACAGCTAGCCTTACTTCCCGACAACATTGATTTTCGTGAGATTACTCTCGCAACCTCGGTCCGAAAGCTGGCAAGTGAGCTGAATATCTCTCCAGTCATTGTCGCAGGCAGAATCCGCCATGAGACAGGTAATCACCGGCTATTTGGAAGTGCTTTCAGAGAAAAAGTGACGATAAGGACAGACTATTAAAACTTGGGCATTGACCGCACCCTTTCGAAAACGCAGGCAATAAAAAAACCCCGCAGCAGCTTAACTGCAGAGCAGATCCACCGATTGGGGCCGTGTTGCGATAAATACTAAACACGAGGGGTGCATTACTCAAGTTTGGCTTACCAGATCACAACCTATCGACTGCCTCATCGCTCACCGCCTTCGCGCCATCAAGGCCTTCCCGCTGGCCCTGCACCGCGCTCCTGACTCATCAGATAATCCGCCACAGCCCGGTAAGCCTGCAAGGAAGTCGGATCATTCGCCGCATTGCCGGCAACCGGGTTGGAGGCAAAGCGGACGATGACCATATCGGCAGCAGGGTCAATCCAGATCGTTTGGCCATGCACACCGCGCGCCGCGAACGCCCCGTGGTCGTCGTGGCTGATCCACCACATGCCACGATAGCTCCAGCCATCGAGAAGTTCATATCCGGCTTTTGCAAACACGGCTTTATCGGCACCATTGCGAATACTGGCAATCGCCTGGGCGGGGATAATCTGCTCCCCTGCCCACTTGCCGTCGTTCAATACGAGTAGACCGATCCTGGCCATATCACGCAACGTGGCGTTGAATCCGCCGCCGGCAAACGGAGTGCCTATGGAATCGACGGTATAAAACGCTTCACGCTCTGCCCCGATCTTTGACCAGATACGGGCTCCCGGCCCTGGCATAGGTCCAGACTTCGGCATCAGGATCAGAATAGTCTTCCGAATAGTCCACTGCGGTGGTCATATCCAGAACCTGGCGAACCGTTGCATCACCGAATGCACTGCGCGCCGGTTCGGGAATGATGTCTCCCACCAAAGCGGTTTCATCCAGCTTGCCTTCCGCCACCAGAACTTCGCCGAGAAGCCCCGTCAGGCTCTTGGTGACGGACATTGCGCTGTGCAGAGTGAGCTCACTGGCGCCTTCGCTGCCATTACGAACCGCCGTCGTCGGCATCAGCTCCCGGAAATGACAGACCGTCCAGCGCAGCTTTGGAAAGGCAAAATAGTCCGGATCCGTGAAACGAATCGTTTTGTCGGGCGCCGGAGGAAAACCCTGCATCAGGCCAAGGGCATCTGGAGTGGAGTCCGGCGCAGACAGCGGTGTTGTTTGCTGGGCCACAGCAGTCCCGCCAAGCACCAGAGACAGCGCAAAGCCCAGATGTACAGCTGAGTTCATTGTCTTTTCCTTATTCAAAGCAGCCACTCAATTGGCAGTATCGACAACAGGAAAATCCCCGTGCGTTGCAAAAATCCTATATTGGGTTCCTGCTCATGGCGGATGACATCGCCATCAACGTGCTCTATCCAATAAAGCTCACCCCAACACCCCCGCCAACGGAGCCATTCGCCGCTCCACCGCACCGCGCTCTTCCTGAGCTCTTTTAAGCCGGGAATAGTTGGTCGGCGTTGGGTCCCGGTCGTAGCGTGTCTGCGCCTGATGTGCCTGGTCGCACTTCTCCAGCCACTGTTCGATAAGCTCTACTGTGCTCATGGTTCACCTCCGTTTTCGTTAGGTATGCGTTCACCATAAACGACCAACGGAGGTAGAATCCCGAAAGCTTTATGCTCGAATTGTGGCAAATAATGATCGGGAATCAGAGCGCTCAGTAACTCAGCGCATGGCCTTCATTCCCTCGGCCCACTTGGCCAGCTCTGTCAGCATGGTCGAGGCAGATCCGGTATGATGCTCAGTCGCCTGGAACTTGCGATTCTCGTCCAGAAGTTCCCAGGGCATCTGCACCATTACGCCTTCCACCATCGGCATCATTTTAACGGTGGTCACCAGTTGTTTTGCCATCTGGGCAGACCTAAGCCCGCCAGAGACGCCGCCATAGCTGACAAAGGCACACGGTTTATAATTCCACTCGTTGTAGACGTAATTGATCGCGTTCATGAACGAAGGCGGCGGGCAGAAATTGTACTCCGGAAGCACGAACACGTAGGCATCCGCGCCGGACACACTCTCCGACCAGTTTTTCGTGTGCTCGTGCTGATACTGCTGCTGACGCGGGTGATTGGGCTCGTCATAAACCGGCAGGTTGAAATCCGCCAGATCCACCAGCTCACTGTTAAAAGCACCCTGTTCGTTGGCAAAACCGTTGAACCACTCAGCGATGGCTGGGCCGACACGGCCGGGGCGAGTACTGCAGATGATTGTCTGTAACTTGAGGGACATGGCACGCTTCCTTTTGCTGAATAGACCGATCTACCGCGCAAACCGTACGGCAAAACCGGTTCACGCCGTTATGTAGTCTTGATCAGTCTAGTCTCAGCGCCAGGCGATAGATAACACAAGCTTCTGCAGGAATTGTTCAGTTTTACTGACGATCCCGGAGCACCTTCCAGTCCAGAACATTTCCCTCGGAATCAAACTGAACATAGCCGGAATAACCGTCGGATTCATGCCAGGTCTTAACGTAACCAACCACCTGGCCATCTTCGGCAATCATTTCGAAGGAGGTGTTCTTCTCATGGGTCGTGCTGTGATCATCACTGTCAGGAGCGACTTCTTGAAGTTTCAGGTTCGGGTTTCCGGGAAGTGCGATATCGAGCATGTGTGGGTTCATGGCAAAACCTCTTCAGGTACTCAGGCAAGGGACCGGTTTCGATACGTCACGGTCAGTGTATGCAGGATTTGTGTCGCTGCGTTGACACACCTCAAGACCTTTCCCGTGTTCCGCAGACTGTCACAATCCACTTCTTTGAACCCTGGACAGGCTGGCTGTTAAGTTAGTTCCTCAAAAGGAACCGGAGGCCACCACAATGGACTACATCAGCCCAATCAGCAGCGCCGTAATGGCGGCTGTCTGGATTGTCTATTTCCAGCTGTTTTTCCTGCAATACAAACGAAATAACCGCCCCTATCTGGTCATCCACCATGCCCAGAACGAGAACCCGGATGCACTGTGTTTGCTGGTGAATATGGGGCAGGAAACGGTTCACGTGCAGTGTGTACAGGTAGTGCTGCATACCCGGGCCGGAGACGAGAAAACCCTGACCGTTACCGAATACGAGCGCGTCGCACCGGATGACTCCAACGTACAGGATGCTCTCAGGCAAGGCCCGGTGCCGTCAGGTGGCTATCTTGTGCTGGGCTCGTTCCGGAATGTCATTCTCGGCAAGAAGAGCGAGGACGATGACAGCGACTATCTTTTCGAGGACATTACCGGGGTGGAAATCCGAGCAGCCGTGATTCATGGTCCAAGCCCTTACCCCGTAGGTGTGCGCCGAAGCTTCACCCTGCGCCACAACGGCAAACCGGAAATCTTCCCCCACAACATTCACAGCGAGCAGTTACATCGGCGCAAAGACCGAAACGAGGTGCGCCGCTGGCTGGAGGCAGAACTTCAGCCTAAATGCAAAGGACGCTCGGAATCCGACAGCTCCGACCAGTCCGCCAGCGAATAGAACGGGGAAGATGAGTCCCTGTCCGAGTTAGCGGTTTCCCGAGGTGAGCCGAGACAGGAAAGCGTCCAGGTCTCTTACCTCTTCAAGGCAAAGGCTATGCTCCATCCCATAGCTTTGAAACTCCGGCTCGTACCCGAGATCCTGAAGTTTCCGAAGTGCCGCCTGGCCAAGTGATTCGGCCACAATAGGGTCGAAGCGCCCATGGCCGATAAATATCGGCAACTTGCGGTTGGCTTCGCTCAGCTCAATGGTATCAACCGTAGCGAAGTAAGTAGACAGCGCAAACAGGCCGCCAAGACGCTCCGGATAGCTGAGGGCCAGCTCATAAGCCACCGCACCGCCCTGGGAGAAACCACCCAGGATAATGTTTTCACTGGCAACACCACGCTCCCGCTCGGCCCGGATCAGCACTGCCACCATGGCTGCGGACGCGCGAAGCTGTTCGGCATCAACCTTACGATCGACATCCATGGCAAGAATGTCGTACCAGGCCGGCATCACCATTCCGCCATTGATGGTAACCGGCAGCTCCGGTGCATGGGGAAAGATGAAACGGACGGGCTGCTCCCGCGAGAACCGGAACTCCGGAACCACCGGCTCGAAGTCATGACCGCTGGCGCCAAGACCGTGCAGCCAGATGATGCTGGTTTGCGGGTTGTCGCCGGTGTCGATTTGCAAAGTATTCAGAGTGCCCATCCGTTCTCCGTTATGTCAGTAACAGGTTGTCATCCGCCTGTAGATTCGATAATTTTCCAGTCCTTGCCACGCTCGGCCTGATGGATACAGCGAGCGCACAGCCTGCCGATTTGAATTCGGCAGCCCACTATAAAGGAACATGGACGTACAATGACAACCATTGGTATCGACCTTGGCACCACCAACAGTGCCTGCGGCGTCTGGACGAAAGACGGCGTAAAACTAATTCCCAATCGCCTTGGCGAAATCCTGACACCCTCCGTGGTCAGCCTTGACACCAACAACGAATTGCTTGTCGGCCGGGGCGCCAGGCAACGTCTGATCAATCACAGCGATCGTACCGTGGCCACGTTCAAACGGCTGATGGGTACGGACCATACCGTTTTTCTTGGCCGCATGGGGTTCAACGCGACGGAACTGTCTTCGCTGGTTCTAAGGTCTCTTAAAGAAGACGCGGAGGCCTTTCTCGGAGAACCGGTATCCAGCGCCGTCATCAGCGTTCCCGCCTACTTCAGCGACAATCAGCGCCAGGCGACACGGCAAGCGGCAGAGCTTGCCGGCCTGAAGGTGGAGCGACTGATTAACGAGCCCACAGCCGCCGCGATTGCCTATGGTCTGCATGAAAAGCAGGAAGGTATGTTCCTGATTCTGGATTTTGGTGGCGGCACCTTCGACGTCTCCCTGCTCGAATATTTTGACGGTGTTATGGAAGTTCATGCCAGCGCCGGTGATAACCACTTGGGTGGCGAGGATTTTGTCGACGTCATGGTGGCGGATGTGCTGGCGCGCAACGGCCTGTCCCAGGAAGCTATTCCACCCCTTGATCTGCAGAACCTGTATCTCCAGATGGAGGGTGCGAAACGCAAGCTGGGGCCGGGCCAAACGCTCACACTGACGCTTGGGAAGAAAACGGTGGAATTCGAGGTAACCCAGGACTGGTTTATCGAAATCTGCACCCCACTTTTGCTACGCGCCAAGGCACCTATCGTAAGAACACTGCGTGATGCAAAGATACCCGTATCCAGCATAGACGATGTCATCCTGGTGGGCGGGTCAACCCGGCTGGCTCCATTCCGCGCCATGGTCGGGCGTATGTTCGGCAGACTGCCCTCCTGCCATATTGATCCGGACACCGTGGTTGCCATGGGCGCCACCATTCAGGCCGGGCTGGTAATGCGGGACGAAGCCCTGGACGATATCGTGCTGACCGACGTCTGCCCGTTCACATTGGGTACGGCTGCCTTCAACGAACCCTATGTCGATGAACTCAGCTACCTTCCGATCATTGAACGCAACTGCGTGGTTCCAATCAGTATCGTTCGAAGACTCTATACAGCAAGCCACAACCAGTCGGTGGTGGGTGTTAAGGTCTACCAGGGCGAAAGCCCGAACATAAACAAGAACATATTCCTGGGTGAGATAAAGGTCCGGGTACCAAAAGGCCCCAAAGGCGTTGAAGCTGTGGATGTGCGTTACAGCTATGATGCCAACGGCATTCTGGAAGTGGATGTTACAGTGGTCTCCACCGGGGTGAACAAACAACTGGTTATAGAACGTGCCCCGGGAGCTCTCAGTGACGCTGAAAAAGAGGCCGCCAGAGCTAAACTCGCCGGGCTCAAATTCCACCCCCGGGACGGCGAAGAAAACCGGATGCTCGTAGCAAGGGCGGAGCGCCTCTATGAATCGAGTCTGGACCACCGGCGAGAGTTTGTTGGCAAATTGCTAGATCGCTTTCATTACGCTCTGGACCGGCAGCTTCCTCATGAGATAGAGGAAGCACAGGCCTATATGAAAGACATGCTGGATCAGCTGGAAAGCGAGCACTGGTTCTGATGTGGCCCTGGTCTGAGCTCGGGCTGGAATCAACCGACGATGTCCGGGCCATCAAGAAAGCCTATGCCAGGCTTCTGAAACAGACCCGGCCCGACGAACACCCTGAAGCCTTCCAGCGCCTGCACCAGGCCTACAAAGAGGCACTGGCCAGCGCACAACCAAAGAACCAGCACCCGGCTCCCAAGTTTGATGAGCCGGCACCGCCAGAGCCGATACAGACGCCAGAAGAACCCTCTGCGGCATCAAAACTGTTTCAACCGCTGAATGACTCTGGCAACACGCCACCGCCAAACGCTGACCCATTCCCGGGTCAGCCTGCGGGAGAGCAACCACTTCAGGTCAATGAGCCTCCTCCAGACAACAAGCCTTTTTTCGACAACACGGAGAACAAACCCGAGTCCCTCGAAAACACAAAGCTCACACTTGAAACCGAACCGCCCCCACAGACGGATATTGACCCGGCCAGCCCCATCCCCCGCGAAAAAATCTTTCGGTTCATCCGGGGCGGACGTAGCACCGCGGCACCACCACCGATTGAAGGTACCCCAGTGGCGAGCTACCGAATGCGGGCTTTGGCGTTTGCACTGGATACGATTGCCATAGCGGTTGCTCTGGCCGTTGGCCAATTCCTGTTAACCGCCATTACGGGTAAAGCGGGCCTGCCTCTATGGATTTTAGCTCCGGCAACTTACCCACTGGCGGCTCTGCTCTTCGAGGGGTCACGCTGGCAGGCCACCCCCGGGAAAAAACTGTTCGGGCTCAAAGTGGTCAATCGCGAACTGATGCCGCTATCAAAACGCCACAGCCTGGGGCGCATTTTTACATTCGTTGTGACCACCGCGTTGCTCTGGAAAGGCATCTGGCTGGTCAATGCGTTTCTGCGCGGCCGGCTACTGCATGATCGGCTTAGTAAAAGCTACGTTGTACATGTGAGCAACCTTCCCTGAAGGCTGAACAAACTAGCGAAGCATTCGTTTCCGGCTGAGACCAAGATCGGCCTGAATCGCCTGCCACATTTTCCGGTATTCCTCGGCTGCGGGACTGCGAGGCGCCAATCGTTCCAGAGGCTGACCCTCCTCCCCCATTCGTTCCACCACACTGGCATAGGGAACGGCGACCGGCATCGGATTCGTCAGCAGCTCCGTTCCCCTTGCCAACAGATCCCGATGCAGATTCTTACGCCTATCCACCATTGAAAAGAACGGACGCAGCTTCTTAACACCGAGTTTTTTATCTTTTACAAAGTCTTTCAACTGATCCCAGCTGTTCAGGGACAACCAGGTGGGTACCACCGGTACATACACCTTGTCAGCCACATCCAGCACCTGCTCGGTAAGCCGGGATAACGTGGGCGGGCAATCCAGAATTACCAGACTGGTGTCTTCCGACAAAGGCGCCAACAGGTCTTTCAGCGCGCTGCCACCGTGCTCCTGTTCGAGCTTGATGTCGAAATTTCGAAAGCTGGAATGGGTGGGGATAAAATCCAGGTTGGGATAAACGTCTTCGTGAATAAAGCGGGCAATAGGCGATTTCCCCTCCAGCAGTTTGGAGAGTTTCCGGCCCTTCACGGGCTCCGCTCCGGCAAGGTAAAAACTGGATGCCCCCTGTGGGTCCAGATCCCAGAGCAAGGTCCTCAGATTGTCCCGGCTGGCCAGATAAGCGGTGTTGACCGCAGCGGCGGTCTTTCCAACCCCGCCCTTGGGGCTGTAGAAGGCGATGATTCTCATCCTGTGCGGCTCCTGCCGTGTTCCATGTCAGTAAACACTACAGGATAACAGCGACCCAGCGGCCATTCATGAAGCTTTTATGACAACCGGTAAGCGGCGATTGGCAACAACTGTCCGGGATAGGAGGGCACGAAAGGCTTTCGTAAAACCACTTTCACGCGGCTTTGCGAAAGCCCTCCGACCGAACCGTCTTGTCCCGGCTGCGCTTGTATTTGGTTTTGTCCTCAACCACACGCATCTGGTATTTTGGTGTTCTCAATTCCCGTTGCACAGCACTATGCTGCGTGGCTTTCGCCCGTTTTCTGGCCATGTCACAGTCTCCTCTTCTGGCCGGTGTTTTGTGGCGGTTAGTATAACATCTTCGGATTCAGCAAGAGCGTAAGCAATGACACTCACTGTCTGGCTGACCTTTCTGGTCGCAGCTGTTTTTATCAGTATTTCGCCTGGTGCCGGCGCGGTGAATTCCATGAGCAGCGGGCTTCGCTACGGGGTGCGTAAATCTCTGCCCACCATTGCCGGTCAGCAATTCGGTTACGGCGCACAGATCGTGCTGGTAGGCGCCGGGCTGGGCGCAATCGTCGCCTCCTCCAATACTGCTTTGGCAGTGATCAAATGGATTGGCGTGGTTTACCTTATCTGGCTCGGCATCCAGAAATGGCGGGAGCCACCCATTGAGGCAACCCGAGCGGACCTGTCCGGGTTCAGCCCACGACAGCAGTTCTGGAACGGAGCTCTGGTAAACCTCACCAACCCGAAGGCCACCATCTTCCTGATTGCCCTGTTCCCTCAGTTTCTGGTGGCGGGCGCGCCCCATGGCCCTCAACTGGCCACCATGGGGGCCACGCTGATCTTTGTCGATATCCTGGTGATGGTAGGCTATGCCATTCTCGCCAGCCAGCTGTTCCGGTTCATGACCACCCCTGCGCGCCAACGGCAAATGAACCGGGTTTTTGGTGGCCTGTTCGTGACCGCAGCGGTGGCCCTGGCCAGTTTCAAGAGAGCCTGAATTGCCATTGGCTGATAGGTAGTTCTGTGTAATTGTGCGGCCACTGCGATTGCCGTCAAATACTCCGACATCAACCTGGGAGCCAACAACGTGCTGATTGCATCTCTCGCCATTCTTGCCGGCCTTGCCCTTCTGGTCTGGAGTGCCGACCGGTTTGTTGAAGGATCGGCCGCTACGGCTGGCCATTTCGGAATGCCACCTTTACTGATTGGCATGGTGGTGGTTGGCTTTGGCACCTCGGCACCGGAGATGGTGGTTTCCGCGCTGGCTGCCTCTCAGGGCAACCCCGGCCTGGCGCTGGGTAATGCCTATGGTTCCAACATCACCAACATCGCCCTGATTCTCGGTATCACCGCCGTGATTGCCCCCATTGCCGTACACTCTCAGGTGATGCGCAAGGAATTGCCGATTCTGGCCCTGGTTACCCTGGCGGCGGCCTGGCTGCTGTTTGACGGCGAACTCAGCCGGCTGGATGCGACCGGCCTGCTGGTGCTGTTTGCGCTGGTGCTGGGCTGGAGTATCTGGTCTGGCATGAGAAAAACCGATGATGCCTTCGCCACCGAAATGGATGCCGAGCTTGCCACTCATCCCATGCCCATTCGCAAGGCGATGCTCTGGCTGGTCGTGGGGCTGGTTCTGCTGATTATCAGCTCCCGTATTCTGGTCTGGGGCGCAGTCGATCTTGCCACTCGCTTTGGCGTCAGTGACCTTGTGATCGGCCTGACCATTGTGGCTATTGGCACATCCCTGCCGGAACTGGCCTCTTCTATCATTGCGGCCCGCAAGGGCGAGCATGATCTGGCCTTGGGTAATATTCTGGGCTCCAACCTGTTCAACACCCTGGCCGTGGTGGGTATTGCCGGCTCCATTGCCCCCATGGCGGTGGCCAATGAAGTATTGATCAGGGATATTCCAGTGATGGTGGGCCTTACCCTTGCCCTGTTTGTGCTGGGCTATGGATTTCGCGGGCCTGGGCGTATCAATCGTGTCGAAGGTGCCGGGCTGCTGGCCGTCTTCGTGGGCTATACGGCCTACCTGCTAAGCACCACCTTTTAAGAGAGCAGTCCCGGGGTCAGCAACCATTCACTGACTCCCGGATACTGCTCCAGATCCAGGACAAACTCCTGACCACGTGCCGCGCACTTTAAGCGGCAGTATTCTCCGGAATCCTCCAGGCGCCAGCGTTCCGGATTGTGGTGATAACTCAGGGGCGACTTACCAGGTTGGGGCATGAAGGCTGCCGGCAAGCGCCAGTCCGTGACCTTTGCAGCTCCGGACGCGGTCAGCCGGTGTTGGTCTGACAAAGCCTGCACGGTACCGGCGGCTGGCAAATCCTCACGCAAGCCTGGAATCTGAAGCCTGTCGCCGCTGACATAGAGACAGTTCCGTACTGATCGCTCGCCATGCAGATGTGGATGATAGTGCGCCCACTCCGGTACTGACGGCACGTCACCCAGAGGCCAGACGTCTGCCACCTGCAACCAGCCCCAGACAGCGTGAAACGGTCGGCTACCTGGCACAAAGCGCCATCGTTTACGATAACGTTCCACCGGTCGGAACAGCGCAAAAAACAGAAAAAGATCACCAGGACCAATGCAATGATTGGCCAGGTGCGCCTGGGCCGAACTATGCTGGCCAAGCACCGGGCGCCAGCCTGGCAGCCGGGGATAGGCGCTTTCGATGACATCCGGATCCAGATGCGCACCACGTCTGGAAAACGCCCGCTGCCCCGTCAACTGCGACACCAGCGAACCAATGCTTTCGCCATGGTGCCGGACCTGGCTGTAGCGAATGGGCGACTGGTCGTCCGGAATGGGCAGCGCCAGGCAGCTGCCATCCGGGAAGACCGGATTGGGACAGCCACCTGCGGAGCTGTCGAAGCCTTTTCTGCTGAGGATCAGTTTCATAGCCGAGCATTATTGACCAAAGCGGCGCAAACAAAAAAGGCCCGTCGGCGTTTGCCGGCAGGCCTTAAGATTCTGCTGCGCGGAAGTTACCGCACCGCGTTCACCACTTCGTCCACTTGCAGCCGTACGCTCTGCAAGCCGCCACCGGACAGGTACCAGAGGCCTGGGTTAAGCACCACGACTTCGGTAGACACACCAGCCTCTGCCAACGAAGCTTTCAACGTCTCCGGCGCCAGCGGTTCATCCCCGATCGCGGCACTGCGATCAACCACCAGCAGGGTATCCGGCGCCATTTGCACCAGAACATCGGCTGTTACCGGATAGAAGGTACGCTCGCCACGCATCACCGGTTGCACACTGTCTGGTACAGCCGCTGGCGTCAATGCCAACAGTTCGTAGACTAATGCTTCCTGCCGGAGTGAAAAGTTCCCGTTATTATGGGTCACCACGGTAACGGTACCTGCGTCAGCCAAGGTCGCCTTTTGCGCCTCGACGTGCTGCCAGAGCGCGTCCAGCTCTGCGCCAGCCGCCTCTTCAAGGCCGTAGTAGCCAGCCAGGCTGAGCACACGGTCATTCACCGCTGCCTGAAGACCGTCCCCCTCCAGCGTGACATCACGTACTGGAGCCACCTTCGCAAAGGACGCAAGGGCTTCCGCGCCCTGGCGCCCGGTCATCAGTACCAATCCCGGTTTCAGATCCGTGACCAATGCCAGGTCGGGTGTCTTGAGACCGCCTGCGTCCGGCAACCTTTTGCCCAGACCCACCAGATAATCCGGCAGGCTCTGGTGTGGAATGGCCACAACCTTTTCTTCCAGACCCAGCTCCAGCAAGGTGTCCAGTGCACCGTGATCGTAGCTGATCACCGTGGGGCCGGTTACTTCCGTCGTGGTCGCGCACCCGGTCAGGGTTATGCCGGCCAGAGCAAAAGCCATAATTCGTTTCATTGAAGTCATGGTTACTATCCTCAGAAGTCGACCGCCAGGCCAAGGTTCAGGCGACGGCCATCCAGCACCACGCCATAGTCATCATTGGTGATTTCTTTATCAGCCAGGTTGTACAGACCCGCGGTCACCCGGGCAGTATCGGTCAGTTGGTAAAGCAGGCCGGCATCCATCAGCGTGTAACCCGGCGTGCCATCTGACATGCTACGGCGGCCAAGGTAATCGCTGGTTTCGCCACGGTAGTTGGCCTGGAACCAAAGATTCAGCCGGTTATTCGCTTGCCAGTCCAGGTTGGCGTTAGCCATGTGCTCGGGAATTTTGTTCAGCGGTTCGCCTTTGTATTCCCCGGTCTTCTGTTCAGAGTCGGTGTAGGTGTAGCTGGAATTCAGAGTGACCGCGTCGGTCAGCCGGTAATCCAGCGTCAGTTCGACGCCTCGCATTTCGGCTTCGTCGATGTTGGCCCGGGTGCTCAGGAACAGGTAATCGTTGCCCTGAAAGCTGCAGACCCAGGTGGCCGGGTCATCGCGATCCCCATTGGGAGACTCACAGAGCCGGTCTTCGGCAATCTTGTCTTTGAAATCGGTCTGGAACAGCATAACGCTGGCGTTCAGCCCCTTGGCCCGGCTATCAAACACCATTCCCGCCTCGTAGCTGATACTGGATTCCGGATCCAGTTCCGGGTTGCCGATGATCAATGCCCGTGGATGCGGCGCAGGTGAGCCACCGCCGCCAGTGCCACGGCCGAAGCCTTCGGTCACATCGGCCAGACCCGGCTGACGATATCCCGTAGACACCCCACCCTTGAGGGTCAGCTCTGGCGTCAGATCGTAAAGTGCGTAAACCCTTGGTGAAAACTCACCGCCAAACAGCTCGTCGTCGTTGTAACGCAGCCCTGTGGTCACCGACAACTGCTCGGTCAGCCCCCACTCCACTTCCGAGTACACCGCAGCGATCCAGCGATCAACACTGCGGACGGCGCCTGGAATATTGGATGTCAGCAAACCGTTGGTTTCGTCGGTCAGCTTTTCCTTTTTGTACTGGCCACCCACCGTCAGCACATGGTCGCCCCAGAACCGTGTAGCCTGGGTATCCAGCATCGATACTTTCTCTTTCTTGGTCTGATCCTGTACCCGCTCGGACAGGTCATGCTGGATAAAGCTCCGGGTCAACCAATCGCCATAGTTGCCGGCGTGAGACAGCACGTATACATCTTTGTCATAGATGTAGTTTGAGCCGGTTTCATCCTCTGCCACACTCTTGCCGGGTGTGCTGGTCTCTTCCAGACGGGAGCTGTCGTAACTCAGGGCAAATTCGTTGCGACTATCCGGAGTCAGAATCAGCTTGGCACCACCCTGCTTGCGCTTGCTTTCCGGGGTACTGCGTGCGGAGTCATCGGCACCGGCAAAATCGCTCTCATCATCCCCTCCCCAGGCAGCATTCACTTCCGCACTGAGCAGGTCCTCCACCAATGCGCCGCCGGCAAACAGGCTGGTCTGCCGGCTGTCGTTGCTGACATCGTTCAGAGATTTGGTGTACTCGGATGAGATAGTGCCCGCCCACTCACCACGGTTTTTACGGGTGATGATGTTGATAACGCCCCCCATGGCCTCAGAACCATAGAGCGAAGACATAGGCCCACGGATGACTTCCACCCGCTCGATCATTGAAATCGGCGGCAACGCGATCTGCTTGCCACCATCCTGGCCGTTGGTGTTGACCGATCGCCCGGCCGACACCGGCCGGCCATCGATCAGGTAAAGCGTGTAACTGTCGTCCATCCCCCGAATGCTTATATCCTGCGCACCACCGCCACCGGTTACGTACACTCCCGGGATGTTATTCACCGCATCGACAATACTCTTGTAGGACTTCTTCGCCAGCTCCTCGCCAGAGATCACCGAAATACTGGCCGGCGCATCCGAGATGTTCTGCTCAAAGCCAGCGGCAGTCACCACAATTTCACCCAGCTCAACGGGCTCAGCCTGGGCCAGACTTGCGGTGCTGACACTGGCCAGGGCAACCGCTGACGCCAGCAAAGGAAAACGACGGCGCATGAATAACTCCTTGTGTTATGCAACGTTCACGATGTATCAGTTTTCGCATTTGCGAATCATTATCAGTGGCATGAACATTAACACAGCGCAAGGGTTCAGGTGTTGGAATGATGCGTTCCGCTTTTCGGAACAGCCTGTGTGGCAGTACCACCGCCTCCAGTCCATTCCTCCGGGATACAGCTTCGTAGATGAGCAATAAAGGCCCGCACCCGACGGGGAAGAACACCATGAGGATAAAGCAAGGTCACTGGCAGGTCGGGTCCATACCACTCCGGTAGACAGGACTGAAAACTGCCGGGATGAGCCGTCAGCCGACGTTCCACCAGCCAGACCGGCATCAAGCCCAGGCCGCGGCCCGCGGCAATGGCATCACCCTGCACATTGAACTGGTCCACGGTAAACCGACGGTCCGGTAGCGACAGCGGAAAATTGCCCTGGCGGGAGTGGTGCAATATCACCCCGGTGTCTGCCATACCCAGCAGATCCACCCAGGGATGATGGGCAAGCTCTCCCGGCGCAGCCGGCTTGCCGTGCTGCCGGAAATAGGCCGGGCTACCGAAAATACCCTGCTTGAGTACACCGAGCACCTCCTGGCGCAGCGCTGTCTCGCCGGTCTCGCCCAGCCAGATACACACACCGTCCTCGACCGCTTCCGGCACGTTCCTCTGGGTGTGAATCGCAACACGAAGGTCGTCATGGTCAGCCATAAAGGACTCAACCACCCCGGAAAACCAGCCACGCACAAACGATTCGTGGCAGCGCAATTCCAGCTTGCCGGTTACCTCGGCTTTGAGTTCGTCCAGTGCCTCCCGCCCCTGCACCACCAACTCGAGAATGTCGTTGCAGTAGCGGTAGAACACACGCCCGGCATCGTTCGGCACGATCTTCCGGGATTGTCTCAGCAACAGTGGCTGCCCCACATTCTCCTCCAGTTGTCGAATCCGGCGGCTGAGAGTGGACTTGGGTAGTCCCAGATCCCGGGTACTGGCGGTCAGGCTGCCGGTGCGCACTACCGACACGAAAGCTTCCAGCTCCTGCAAGTCATACATGATTTGGTTCCATCATTTGCAACTGACCGTTCCAATTTATCACTTTAAAACCTTAACGAGAACCATTATCATTATTTTCGATTAAAATTTGCAAGCTATCTAACACCCCGCTGCCGGAGCGCACTGACCATGACATGCCGCACTCACGCCCTCAAACAGACGCTTCTCCGTTCCATTGCCGTACTGACGCTCTCCGCCATGGGTGTGGGTGCCAGTCTCGCGGATAGCCGGTCTGTGGAAACGGCCTATGGCCCGGTAACGGTCAACGGCCAGCCAGAGCGCGTAGTCACACTGTACGAGGGGGCCCTGGACACGACACTGGCTGTCGATGCCAACCCAGTGGGTGCTGTAATTACCCGTGGCGGCAGCGACGTTGCCGATTACATCAAGTCCCGGGCAGGCGATATCGCTATTGTGGGCGCACCGGCCGAAACCAATATTGAAGCGGTTATCTCCGTCCGGCCCGATCTGATTCTTGCAGCACCGCGCACCAATGAGCAGCAATACCAGTTGCTGTCGCGGATTGCGCCGGTGATCGTGTCAGATGTTCCCATGTTCCAGCCAGACAGTTGGGAACGGGAAACCCGCCTGTTCGCCGAAGCCCTGGGGAAGGAAGAGGCCGCTGAGCAGGTGCGTGCCAAAGTCGAATCCCGCATTGGCGAAGTGGCCGCCCTTGTGGCGGCTCGCATCCCGGAAGCCCAGCGAGATGCCACTCTGGTTCGCTGGATGCCCCAGGGGCCCCTGGTGATGGCGGAAGGCCTGTTCTCGGCCTCGATTCTTCAGGCAGTAGGCTTCCGGATAGATGACAATGATCTGGTTAAAGAAGGTCGCCCCCATAGCGAACCACTGAGCCTGGAGAACCTGTCCAGCATGGATCAAAGCTGGGTATTCCTGGCGACACTGAATGAAGATGGCGACAAAGCACTGGAGGCAGCCCGCCAATCCCCGGCCTTTGCCCGCCTGGATGCGGTTGAACACGACCGGGTGATCACCGTCAGCGGGCAACTCTGGACCAGCGCTACCGGACCTCTTGCGGTACTGGCCATTCTTGATGACATCGAAGCCGCGGTCACTGCCATTCAGCCCTGAAGCGCCCAATGTTGAACGCTCTATCCCCGACTAGCGTGGTTGCGTCTCGCGCTTTTTTCCCGCCGCTTCTGGCTGCGGGATTTCTATTGTTGCTGGTGGTACTGGCCAGCCTGCTCTATGGCGCCGGTCCGGTGTCTGCCAGCGATGCCATGGCGGCGCTGATGGCCAATGGCACGGAGGAAGCCTGGTTCGTGGTCACCGAGCTTCGGCTGCCCCGCACCATCATTGCCCTGATCACCGGCCTCGCACTGGGCCTGGCCGGTGCCCTGCTCCAGTCCATGACCCGCAACCCACTGGCCGAGCCGGGCTTGCTGGGCGTCAGTGCTGGCAGTGGCTTTGCAGTGGCCCTGGCCATCCTCTTGGGCGCCACCACAGCTACTCTCACCACCCTGGCCGCCCAGCTTGGAGCGCTTGCTGGCTGTGCCCTGGTGATTGCCGCTACCAGGGTGCAGGGCCTGGGCAATGATCCTGTGCGTCTGGTATTGGCCGGGGCCACCATGACCGGTCTGCTGCTGGCTCTGACCTCCATGTTGATGCTGATGGACCAGCGCGCCGCCGATGAGATTCGCTTCTGGATTACCGGCAGCGTGGCCGGCAAACCCTTGTCCATACTTTGGGCAACGCTTCCTTCCATCACGCTCGCCCTGGTTCTGATTGCTATCGCGGCACGACCACTGGCAGCCATGGCCCTGGGCGAAAAAGCGGCCGTTGGGCTGGGACATCATCCGGGGCGAATCCGCTTCCTGATCACTTTCACGGTTGCTCTGCTGGTGGGCTCGGCAACGGCCCTGGCCGGGCCGCTGATCTTTGTCGGACTGGTGGTGCCGTTTATTGCCCGGGCCTTTTCCGGGCCCGATATCCGCAAGACCCTCTTGCTGTGTGTGCCTGTTGGCCCCGCCGTGGTACTGGGTGCCGACGTGGTTTCCCGGTTGATTGCCGCGCCCGCCGAAATGCCTCTGGGGGTGGTTACCGCGCTGATTGGCGCTCCGGTGCTGCTGGCCATTGTCCGGGCCGGCCGGATGCCTTCGCTATGACCGCAGGATTCGCCATGCCGGATAAACGCAACACGCTGGTTAATACCGCCCTGCTCGGGCTGTTAGTCCTGGCAACCATCATCTCGCTGGCCACCGGTACCGTGCAGGTTTCCCTGTTCGATACCCTCAGGGCATTAGCCGGCCACGCAGACCCGATGACCGATTTCGTGATCAACGAGCTTCGTCTGAGCCGGGTAATCGCGGGACTACTGAGTGGCGCGGCGCTGGCCATGGCCGGCTGCCTGATGCAGACCCTGGCCCGTAACCGTCTGGCGACACCGGGCATTATCGGCATCGATAACGCGGCTACCGCCTTTGCCGTCGCGTCGGTGGTGGGTGTGGGACTATCGCTAGCGCCATCAGCCATGGCACTGGCCGGAGCGGCAGCCGCCACGGCGATCGCCTTCGGTCTGGCGGGCGCCAATGGTACCCGCGGCTATCGCTTTATCGTCGCCGGCATCGGTATTGGAGCCATCGCGGGCGCAGTCACCCAGGTAATGCTCAGTCGGGTGGCGATTGATGCCGCCAATGCGGCCTATCCCTGGACCGTGGGCAGTCTGAATGCCCGTTCCGGCCAGAGTGTGCTGGTGCTCGGACTGGGCCTTGCGGCTGGCTACCTGATTCTGATGAGCCTCAGCCGGGCCCTCAACACCTTGCAGTTCACGGATGCGGTGGCCATTGCCCTGGGCACACGACTGAAAGCCACCCGCATAATCGGCCTGGGTTTGGCGGTGATGCTCACGGGCCTGGCAGTATCGGTCTGCGGGCCGGTTGGCCTGATTGCCCTACTGGCGCCGGAGCTTGCCCGGGCCCTGTGCCGCCCGGGCAAGGTTCCGCTCACGGCTGCGGCCCTGGCGGGCGCCAGCTTCATGCTGGTTGCCGACCTGTTAGGCCGCACGCTGTTTGCGCCGCTGGAAATTCCGGTGGGCATCATTACCGCCATCGTCGGCAGCCCTTACCTGCTCTGGATACTGCTGAGACCTTCGCCACGGAGCCTGACATGAGCCAACCCCAAACCGCGACCCTTGCCGCCGACGACATCACTCTGGCGCACCGTCAGTTTGTTGTAGCGGAGAATCTGAGCCTTCATCTGCCAACGGCCCAGGTCACCGCCATCGTGGGCCCCAACGGCTGCGGAAAATCCACCTTGCTGAATGGCCTGGCCCGGATTCATACGCCCAAGGGCGGCTCGGTGCTTCTGGACGGCAAGGATATCCATCGCCTGCCGTCCAAAGAGGTCGCCCGGAAACTGGCCCTGCTACCCCAGGACAACACCGCCCCGGAAGGCCTCACCGTTGCCGACCTGGTGCGCTTCGGCCGTCAGCCTCATCAGGGCTGGATGGCACAGTGGTCGAAAGAAGACCAACGGGCCTTCGATCAGGCGATACAGGCCGCCGATGTTGCCGGACTGGCTGACCGTGCACTGGACACTCTCTCTGGCGGGCAACGCCAGCGGGCCTGGATTGCCATGGCGGTGGCCCAGCAAACGCCGCTGTTACTGCTGGACGAACCTACATCGGCCCTGGATCTGGGCCACCAGATTGAAGTGTTTGAGTTGATCCGGGCACTGAGCGGACAAGGCAAGTCCATCGCCATGGTGGTGCACGACCTGGCCAGTGCCTGTCGCTATGCGGACCATATGGTGGCCATGAAAAATGGAACCATTATTGAGGAGGGCGCTCCGGCGGAGATTGTCTCACCGGAACTGGTGCAGGAACTCTACGGGGTAAGCTGCGACCTGATTCACGACCCGGCCACCGGTAGCCCGTTACTGGTCAATGTGCGCCGCAATCCCTGAGCGGTATCAGGCCTGGGTTTCGGCCCTGGCCTTTTCCCGGGCAATCGCGGCTGGAGCTCCGGCCGCCAGCACCACCGCGCCAGCCGAGCAGGCCAGCATGCTCAGCACAATAGGCAGCAGTGCATCACCTCCTAAAGCCGATGACAGCGCACTGATCCCTCCGGCCAGGGTGAATTGAGAGGCGCCCAGCATAGCGGCGGCGGTTCCGCCCAGATGCGGAAAGAACTCCAGAGCGTTGGCCATGTTGTTGGGCACGATCCCGCCCTGACAGCCAATGGCGCCAATGATGAACAACGCCACCGCCCAGAACGGCCCGTCCAGAATGACCACGGTAACCAACCCGACCAGCATCAGGAACTGCAGCATAACCTGTACCCGCAACAGAATGACTGATGGGACGCGCCGCAACAGCGGCCGGTTGACCAGATTCAGCACCGCCATCAATCCGATATTGGCCGCGAACAGCATGGAGAAACTGGCGTTGGACAGGCCGAACCACTCCTGGTAGATAAACGACGAGTGGGTAATGAACAGCAGCATGGTGCTGAAGCACATCACTTGAATCCCGATAAAGCGCATAGTTGTGCCGTGGCGAAGCACCAGCAGGTAGTTGGTCACCAGAGTTTTCACCGGCGTCGTTGCCTGGGGCCTGGGTTTCAACCTGGGAAACAGGGCAATTTGCAGCACGACCGCCAGCAAGAGCGCGTAGCCGGCCAGAAATACGAAGATCCAGTGCCAATCGCCGAGCGCGAGCATCAACGCACCGAGTGAAGGTGCCGCAGCCGGGGCAATAAACATGATCAGGCCAATCAGGCCGAACAGGCGCGCGGCTTCCTGTCCGCCCACCTGGTCCCGGACAATCGCCGGCACCGAGACCGCACAGAAAGCACCGCCGATGCCCTGCACGATCCGCCAGCCCACCAACTCCGCCAAGGTATCAGCACCAGCAATCATCATCGCGGCAATGGCGAAAATGGTCAGTCCAACGAAAAGTATCAGCTTGCGACCATAGCGATCCGACAAAGGCCCGCCCACCAGCTGGGCGAGACCAAGGGTGGCGACATAGGCACTCAGAGTCAGGCCCACATCCGCGTGGGGAATACCAAATCCGTCGGCAATATCGGGGAACGCTGGCAAATACGCATCCAGAGCCAGAGGCCCCAGGGCGACGGTCATACCAAGTAATAACGCGAGCTGAAAATGAGACAAGTGCTACCTCCGCTGACTAGATAGATAGCTAACAATATTCAAGAAAGGACCGCAATGCGCGGTTTCCGAAGCCAGCGCGGATATCAGTTCTGGTCGAGCATGCACTCCCGGCTATAGAGCTGGCTGAGTTTGCGTCGTTTCTGGCGCAGGCCATTGCCTCGATCATTGCTGTAACCAGCTCGCAACTGGCCCTGAATCCGGTCCAACTGCTTCCGATATTTCTCGCACTGTTGCGCCTGCTTTTTTGCCTCTCTGGCCTGGGCATAGCGATCCTTGCTGCCGGGAGCCAGCAAGCGTTCCACTTCAGCCCGGCTTTGCCGCACCCGGTCGGCCTGGCGGATGTTTTCGCCCATGGGGACGGTCACCGGTGGTTTCACCGAAACACTGGAATGTCGCAGCTGCCTGGGTGGCGTATCGGAAAAGTGTATGGACCCGTTGGCATCGGTCCAGCGGTAGATTTCAGCAGTGGCGGGCGCTGCCGCGGTAACGAAAAGCAGGCTCAGGGCCAGTTTCCTTGGCATGGGTTCACATCCTGTGAGTAGTTTGAGGGAGAGCCCCGCCACCATCACAGCAGCGGGACAGGCGCTGATAACTATACCGAAAGCCAGCGCCACTTTCAGGAACGGGTCAGCGGTCCAGCAACTCGATCCAGTGGTTCACCGGTACGTCTGCTTTGCTCTCCAGGTGCAACTGGCAGCCAATGTTGGCCGTGACAATCCGTACCGGGTTATCCACCGTCAGCGCCTTGAGCTTGTTATCCAGCAGCTTCTGGCTCATCTCCGGCTGGGTAATGGAATAGGTACCCGCCGAGCCACAGCACAGGTGCTTGTCTTTGGTGGCCGCCAGGTCGATACCCGCCTTGGTGAGCACCCGCTCCACCACCCCATTCTGTTTCATGGCATGCTGCAGGGTACACGGACAGTGGAACGCCACCTTGCCCGCCTGGGCACTGGCCTTCAGGGGCTCCAGGTCTTCCTTCAACAGGAACGCCCCAAGATCAGTGCACAGCTCGCTGACCTTCCTTGCCTTATTGGCGTAGACCGGGTCATCTTTCAGCAGATGGCCGTAATCCTGAACCATGGCACCACAACCTGACGCAGTCATGATGATGGCCTCGGCTCCGGCTTCGATGGCGGGCCACCAGGCATCAATGTTGCGACGCATCTGTTCCAGACCACGCTCATGCTCCGACAGATGATAGTTCACCGCACCACAACATCCTGCCTCGGGGGCTTCCACCATGGTCACGCCGAGCTTGTCCAGCACCCTGGCCGCAGCCGCGTTGGTATTGGGCGCAGCCGACGGCTGAACACAGCCGGCCAGGGCCAGAACCACACGGCTGTGGCTCGACGAGGGCCAGGGGCTGGCGTGCCGGCGCGGTGGTACCTTGGTGCGCAGCTTCTCCGGCAGGACCGGACGGAAGGCCTGGCCCAGACGCAGCATCAACCCGAACAGCCGGCGGTCCGGCAGGAAGCGGGTCAGCGCCCAGCGCAACCATTTTTCCTGCGGCTTACGCGGCAGCTCTTTCTCCATCAAGCCACGGCTGATATCCACCAGGCGGCCATATTTCACACCGGAGGGACAGGTGGTTTCGCAGCTTCGACACGTCAGGCAGCGGTCCAGGTGTTCGCGGGTTTTCTCGGTCACTTCGCCGCCTTCCAGGAACATCTTCATCAGATAGATGCGGCCACGGGGCCCGTCCCGCTCGTCGTTCAGTTCCTGGTAGGTTGGGCAGGTCGCGGTGCAGAAACCGCAATGCACACAGGCCCTGAGTATCTGCTCCGCTTCCTGACCTTCGGGATCATTGGCAAATTGTTGAACCAGATTCGTTTGCATAATTACAACCAGCTATAGAGACGGCCAGGATTGAAAATGCCGTCGGGATCGAACGAGTGTTTCACGCGGCGCTGGATGGCTTTCAGCGCCTCGGGTTGGCTTTGCATCACTTCGGCAGTGCGATCACCACCCCGGAACAGACTAACCTGACCACCCGCAGCACGAGCCAGTGGCTCCAGATCGCTGAGTGAGGCCTGGCCGCGATACCATCGCTGGGAGCCAACCCAGTCGATCATCCAGGGGCCGTCCAGCTTCGGCGTTCTGGCGGTGGAATCCAGGGAGAACCGCCAGAGAGGTGCTTCCGGATCGTCAAAGAAGCCGTGCTGCATGTCCTGAACCTCTCGCCAGAACTGGTCACCCTCAGCCATAACCTCGCCACCCCACTTCTCAGCGGTCGCCTCAACCGCTGATTTTGCACCGGCCAGGCGCAGGTACACCTTGCCATCTACCCAGCAGGCACCGGTGATGGGTTTGGGCTCACCGGCACGGCGGTTCATGTATTCCACCACCTCGTCCATGGCCATCTCCCGCACCAGGGTAACGGTGGCCGCCGGCTTCGGCATGACTTTCAGACTGATTTCGGTGATCACCCCGAGCGTTCCCATGGCGCCGGCCTGCAAACGGGAAACGTCATATCCCGCCACGTTTTTCATCACCTGGCCACCAAAACGCAGGTGTTCGCCCTTGCCGTTCAGCAAGCGAATACCCAGCACCTGATCCCTCACCGAGCCCGTCCAGGGCCTGGCGGGGCCGGACAGGTTGCAGGCCAGGGTGCCACCGATGGTGGATGCGTCGCCAAAATGCGGCGGCTCAAAGTGCAGACACTGGCCCTGCTCCGCCAGCACCGCTTCAATCTCTTGCACGGTGGTACCGGCGCGTACCGTCAGCACCAGCTCTACCGGATGGTATTCCACCACGCCGGTGTGCTCGGCAAGGCTCAGAGTGCTGGCATCTGCATCGCTCTGGCGCCCCATAAAGGACTTGCTTCCGCCGCCGACAATGTTGAGTTTCTGCCCGTTCCTGCGGGCCTGGAGCACCTGCTCCTGTATCGTTTGGATCTGATCAGCCATGGGCAGTGTCCGCCTCTTCGTGCTTGTGTTGCTTGTGCTCGATGGAGCGGTATTCCTGACAGAATTTCAGGGTGGGCACCCCTTTGCCCGGGTTCAGAATTCCGGTGGGGTCGAAGGCCGCCTTCACATCGTGGAACTGCTGTAGCTCGTCGTCATTGAACTGCACCGCCATCTGGCGAATTTTCTCCACGCCCACGCCATGCTCACCGGTGATGCAGCCACCCACCTCAACACAGAGTTCCAGGATCTTGCTGCCGAACGCCTCGGTGCGCTCAAACTCTCCCGGCACGTTGGCATCAAACAGGATCAGCGGGTGCAGGTTGCCGTCGCCTGCATGAAACACGTTCGCCACCCGCAGGCCGAACTCTTCTGACATCTTTTCCATTTCCAGCAATACCTTGGCCAGATAACGACGCGGAATGGTGCCATCCATGCAGTAATAATCCGGCGAGATACGCCCCACCGCCGGGAAGGCCGACTTGCGCCCTTTCCACAGCAGCGCCCGCTCTTCCTCACTCTGTGAGGTGCGAATGGAGGTCGCGCCCAGCTTACGGAACAGCGCTTCGGCCTCTGCGATGTGTTCGTGCACTTCCTCTTCGGTGCCGTCCACTTCACACAGCAGCAGGGCCTTGGCATCCCGTGGATACCCGGCTCCGCAGAAGTCATCGGCCGCGACAATGGCATGACCATCCATCATTTCCAGGCCACCGGGGATGATGCCGTGGGAAATCACACCACCCACCGCGTCGCCCGCTTTCTCGATGCTGTCGAAGCCCGCCATGATCACCTGTGCCACTTCCGGCTTGGGCAGCAGTTTCACCTTCACCTCGGTGACCACGCCCAGCAGCCCTTCAGAGCCGGTGAGCAGTGCCAGCAGATCCATACCACAGCTGTCCAGACCATCGCTGCCGACCGTCACCCGGTCCCCCTCGGCGGTAATCATTTCCACACTGAGGATGTTGTGCACGGTCAGGCCGTATTTCAGGCAGTGCACGCCACCGGAGTTTTCGGCCACGTTGCCGCCAATGGTGCAGGCGATCTGAGAAGAAGGATCCGGACCGTAATAGAGGCCATACTGTGCGGCTTCTTCACTGATCGCCAGGTTACGGACACCCGGCTGCAGGCGTGCGGTGCGACCAATCGGATCAATGTTCAGAATCCGGTTGAACTTGGCCAGCGAGAGCACAACCCCTTCCTTATGCGGCATGGCACCGGCACACAAACCGGTACCGGCACCACGGGCCACCACCGGCACACCGTGTTCGTGGCATATACGCATGACCCGCTGCACCTGCTCCACGGTTTCCGGGAGCACCACCAGCATGGGCATTTCCCGGTACATGGCCAGGCCATCGCACTCATAGGGTTTCAGGGTTTCGTCATCGGTGATGACGAAGTCCGGGTCAATAAAGGCCCGGAACTGCTCCGCCAGCCGGGATTTGCTGACTTTTGCTTTGGTTGTCATAGCATTCTCAGTTTTCTATTTGTAGTTGCTTAAAAAATAGTCGATACCGCACTGAGCACAATCCATATCCTGCTGAGGCGTGCCAGAGCTCAGACCAATACCGCCGACAACCTCGCCATCCACTATCACCGGAAGGCCCCCTCCAACAGTACTAAGGCGTCCTCCCACCTCAGTATGAATTCCGAAAGCCAGATTGCCTGGCACATTGGCAGCATTGTATTCGTGTGTTGCTTTGCGTGCGGCAGCGGCTGTGAAAGCTTTGTCCTGCGCAACAACCACGCTGGATGTTTTTCCACCATCCATTCGCTCGAAGGCAATCAGATTTCCGGATTCGTCCACGACCGCGATGCACATGGGTACTCCGATCTCCCGAGCTTTGTCAGCAGCGCCTTTTACCAGAGTGCGGGCATCATCAAGGTCCAGTCGTTTGATCGTTATCATGTCTCAGCTCCGGTGCTTTTTGTTACAAAACAGATGGACATATCATAGTCACCCTACTCAGCTGAGCCGTCCATCATTTTGCCAACTGGTCTGACCAGTTTGTCACTTACTTCCACAGCCTCTGAGGTCTAACCTGCCGCTACAAATGAAATTTGTTGGTGACTGGTGCCCTGACATAGAATTGTTAACATTAACCGTAACTGGTCAGACCAGCTGAAAGCATGAGCATAGCCAGAGAGATTTCTTACAAGCTTGAGCACCTGATTCTCGATGGGGGCCTTGCACCCGGACAAAAGATGCCGTCCGAGCGCCAACTCGTTAAGCGGCTGGGTGTCTCACGGTCTGTCATCAGAGAAGCGCTGCATGAATTGCAAGCCCGTGGCGTGATTGAAACACGCCACGGCAAGGGGTCTTTTGTGGCCAGCATCGTCCCCGAATCGAACGTGCGGGGCGCCGACAATCCTCTGATGTACCTGTATCAAGGCCATTCCAGAACGCTTTACGACCTGCTGGAGGTAAGAGAACAGCTTGAGGGGCAAGCAGCTTTTCTAGCCGCACAGCGGGCCAACAACCTTGATCGCCACCGACTAACCAAGGCTTTCCGGGCGCTGGAAGACACCGACCCGTTGAGCAATGCAAGACCAGACCACGGATTCCACCTGGCCATTGTCGAAGCCTCTCACAACCCCATTCTTGTGCACATCCTGAACGGGCTCAAAAACATGATGCTGCTGACAGTTCAGGCCTCGGTCTCCAACCTGAACCCCCGGGAAGACATGCGCCGTAAAATTATGCGCCAGCACAGGCAGCTGTATGAAGCCATCATGGCCTCAAAGCCAGACCAGGCACGTAAAATCGCAATGGCGCACGTGTGCTTTGTGAGAAAAACCATGAAGGACATGGAGAAAGAAGGTGACGAGCTGCTTCGTATTCCCGCGCCGGACGATCTGCAGGAATTACTTAACGCCAGCTCAGACGACTGAGACGCCAAAATGTTTGCATTGATCAACAATTAGGCCAATATTACCTTCAATAACCCGCCTTGAAATTCACGAAAACCCAACAAAGCGGTATTGATTTCCACGGCAACAGTCCGTAAAACATGCGCCTTTGTATGACAGTCTCAGGAGCCAGCCATGGCGGAACCAGCGCCTCTTATTTGCAGGGACATCCACAAGACCTTTGACAAGCTGGAAGTTCTCAAGGGCATCTCTCTGGAAACCCGCAAGGGTGATGTGGTTTCCCTGATTGGCAGTTCTGGTTCCGGCAAGAGTACCTTTCTGCGCTGCATCAACCTGCTGGAAACCCCCACCTCCGGCGACATTATTGTGCACGGCGACCCAATCCGGTTCACCGAGAACCGCAAAGGTGAGCGGGTGCCCGCCGATAACCGCCAGGTGGAACTGATCCGGGCTCGCCTCTCCATGGTGTTCCAGGGCTTCAATCTCTGGTCCCATATGACGGTGCTGGAGAACATTATCGAAGCGCCGGTTCACGTTCTGAAGATTCCGAAAAAAGAAGCGATTGAGCGCGCAGAGGCCTACCTGAACAAGGTCGGCATCTACGAACGCAAGGACTACTACCCGGCACAGATGTCCGGCGGACAGCAGCAGCGGGCGGCCATTGCCCGGGCGCTGGCCATGGAACCCGAAGTGATGCTGTTTGATGAGCCAACCTCGGCCCTGGACCCGGAGCTGGTGGGCGAGGTCCTGAAAGTTATGCAGAGTCTGGCCGAGGAAGGCCGAACCATGATCGTGGTCACCCACGAGATGGCGTTTGCAAGGGATGTGTCGAGCCAGGTCCTGTTTTTGCATCAGGGCGTGATTGAGGAGCAGGGAACCCCGGACAAGGTTTTTGACAACCCGGATTCCGAGCGTATGAAGCAATTTCTTGCTCCCAAGTTCTGAACACCAGTGCTATCTTGAATCGGTGTTGGACGAGGAGTTGAAGAAAAGCTCCCGAAACTTCCATAAAAAATAAAGCCTTTGTGGCAAATTACTGGAGAAGTGACACATGAAAAAACTGATTGTTGCAGCAAGTTGCGCCCTGGCCCTGGTTGCCGGTACGGCCCAGGCTCAGGAAAGAAACCTGCGCATTGCTTTTGATGTGCCCTACGAGCCATTCGAGTACAAAGACGAAAACGGTGAGCTGACCGGTTTTGAAGTAGAGCTGGCGGACGCCATGTGTGAAGAGATGAACGCCAACTGCGAATTCGTCATTCAGGCATGGGACGGTATGATTCCGGGCCTGCTGGCTCGTAAGTTTGATCTGATCATGTCTTCCATGTCGATCACACCGGAGCGTGCCGAGCGCGTGCTCTTCTCCGAGCCGTACTACAACACCCCGGGCGGCTGGTTCGGCCCCAACGATTTCAGCACCGACGTAACCGACATGGATGCCATGAAAGGCAAGACTGTCGGCGTGCAGCGCGGTACTACCATGGACACCTACGTGACAGAGAACATGGGTGGCATTGTTGAAATCAAGCGCTACACCACCGCTGACGACATGGTACTGGACCTCGAAGGCCAGCGTCTGGATGTGGTCTTTGTTGACTATCCGGTAGGTGAGCAGACCGTTCTGACCAAAGACGGCTTCAAGGAAGTGGGCGAGCCTGTGAAACTGGGTGAAGGTGTGGGCGTTGCCATGCGCAAGCGTGATGCCGACCTGGCCGATGAAGTAAACGCCGCCCTGCGCACGTTGAAGGAAGATGGCACCTACGACACCATCATGAAGAAGTACTTTAACTACGATATCAAGATGTAATGACCACGGGGGCGGCGCCACGTCGCCCCCGCTGACCGGATACTCCCATGTTTGATCTGAAAGGCTATGGCCCGGCCCTCGCAGAAGGAGCGGTCATCACCATTGAGTTGGCCTTCCTGTCTCTGGCCCTGGCCCTGGCGCTTGGCCTGGTTGGTGCCAGCGCAAAACTCTCCGGCAGCCGTGTTGCCGCCGGCATCGCAACCGCCTATACCACGCTGATTCGCGGGGTTCCGGATCTGGTGATGATGCTGTTGTTCTATTATGGCGGCCAGGTAGCGGTGAACATGCTTTCGGATTATCTGTGGGAAACCCGCGGTATCGACTTTTTCTTCCAGTTTGATCCTTTCATTTCCGGCGTGGTAACCATCGGCCTGATTTTCGGTGCCTACATGACCGAGACCTTCCGCGGTGCCTTTCTGGCGGTGGATGTCGGTCAGATTGAAGCAGCCAAGGCTTATGGCTTTTCCCGCTGGCATACCTTCCGGCGGGTGATGATCCCGCAGATGTTGCGCCATGCCCTGCCGGGCATCGGCAATAACTGGCAGGTGTTGCTCAAGACCACAGCGCTGGTGTCCATCATCGGCCTGACCGATATGGTTCGGGTGGCGGAGGAAGCCGCCAAGGCGGAGCGCATGCCTTTCCACTTCTTCGTACCGGTGGCTGCCGTGTATCTGGCGCTGACGGCGGGGTCGGAGCTGTTTATCAAGTGGCTTGATCGTCGAGCCAATGTCGGCGTGGTTCAGGGGAATTAAACGATGCCTGATTTCATTGCCGAGTGGTTGAACAAGAACGAAATTTTCACGGCCATGACGCTGATGGAGTACTGGGACGGTCTGGTGACGACCGTACACCTGGTGTTTCTGTCGCTGGTCATCGGCCTGGTGGTGGCGGTGCCGCTGGCGATTCTGCGTACGGTCCGGAATCCGCTGGTGTCCGGGCCAATCTGGATCTACACCTATTTGTTCCGGGGCACGCCGCTGCTGATCCAGCTGTACATTATCTATTATGGAGTAGCGCAGATTCCGGGGATTCAGGAGACGTTCTGGTGGGAGATCTTCCGGGAACCTCTGTATCCTGCCCTGCTGGCCTTCACGCTGAATACCGCGGCCTATACCACGGAGATTATCCGGGGGGCGATTATGTCGACGCCCCATGGTGAAATCGAGGCGGCGAAAGCCTATGGCATGAACTGGTTTCTGCGGATGCGCCGGATCATTCTGCCAAGCGCGGCGCGTCGGGCGGTTCAGGCCTATTCCAATGAGGTGATTTTCATGCTGCACGCCAGTGCGATTGCCAGTGTGGTCACCATTGTTGATCTGACGGGGGCAGCGCGGAACATCTATTCGCGGTTTTATGCGCCGTTCGATGCGTTTATTTTCGTGGCGCTTTGTTATATGGCGCTGACGTTTATTCTGGTGTTTGCTTTCCGCAAGCTGGAAAACCATCTTTTGCGGCATCAGCGGCCGGTTAATTCCTGAGCAGCGCCCTACAACCCATCATCCAATCCTGGTGCACGGCCAGCCGGCGGGAACGTCTTCCGGGAACCGCTACGAGCACATCCATGTGCGCTTCTCGAAGGCCATCCTTGGCCTTCGACATTCCCGGAAGACGTTCCCGCCGGCTGACCCCGAACCTTTTGCGGGGTATCGATGAACGCTTCGAATCGTCTTTTTGATTTCCATCCGGACTGGCTTAGCCATACCCTCGCCAACGCTTCCGCTGATCTGCCCGAAACCAAAACTACCCTGCCCGATGGCACCCAGATTTCCCGCAAGGCCAACGGGGTTCTGTGGCTGACGCCACCGGCTGACAGGGCTAACCCGAATCAGGAAGCCCTGATCATTTCCGCCGGTGTGCATGGCAATGAGACGGCGCCGATTGAAGTGCTCAACATGCTGGTGTCGGAGTTGTTTTCCGGAGAGTGGTCGCTGGCGTGCCCGCTGCTGCTGATCCTGGGCAACCCTCCGGCAATGGTGGCGGGTGAGCGGTTTCTGGATGTGAACATGAACCGTTTGTTCAATGGCGCCCATGGCAAACCGGAATATTCCGGGCTTGCGGAGGGCCGGCGGGCTCGGTTTCTGGAGGAGATGTGTCGGCAGTTTGCGATGGCGCATCAGGGCCTGGCGTTAAGCCATTATGATCTGCATACCGCTATTCGCCCGTCGAAACGGGAGCGCTTTGCGTTGTACCCGTTTGTGGAAGGGCGGTCGGTTCCGGCCGGCCAGTGTGCGTTCCTGCTGGAGGCAGAGGTGGAAACCTTGTTGCTGCAGCATAAGGAGTCGACAGTGTTTTCATCGTTCACTGCCAGCACTCTGAAGGCGGAGAGTTTTACCATTGAACTGGGCAAGGTGGAGCCGTTTGGCCGGAATGATCTGCGACGGTTCCTAGGCATTGAGCGAGCCTTGCGCCGGCGTTTCCGGGGCGAGGCAGCGCCCGCAGTGCAGCCACCATTTGATCATCTGACGGTGTTTGAGGTGGTGCATGAGGTGCTCAATACCGGGCCGGCTTTCCGGTTTCATGTGCCGGACAATGTGGCGAACTTTACCGAGTATCAGCCCGGCACGGTGATCTGGGAGGATGATCAGGATTGCTATCGAGTCGGCACTGCACCGGAGGCGGTGGTGTTTCCGAACCCGGCAGTGCCTGTGGGCCAGCGCGTCGGGTTGATGATTCGAGCCAGGGAGGTGTACAGGGCCAGCTCTTTGTGAGCGACCCTGAACATGGCACCGGGATCAGGCCGGCGCGTTTTCGGGTTCGCCCACCGGCAGCTTGATCAGTTTGGTGCAGACTGACGGTATCACCAGCAGGGTCAGGACCGTCGAAGCCAGCAGACCACTGATGATGGCCCAGGCCATGGGTGGCCACAGGGTGGAACTTGAGAACGCCAGCGGCAGCAGGCCGGCCACGGTGGTTGCGGTGGTCAGCAGGATGGGCCGGGTACGGCGTTCCACAGCGGTGCGCACCGCATCGGCAATGGCTCGGCCCCGTTCCAGCTCCCGATCCATTACGTCCAGCAGGACGATGGCGTTGTTCACCACGATACCAACCAGAGCAATCACCCCCAGCAGCGACTGAAAACCGAAGGGCGAGCCGGACAGAACCAGCCCCGGAAAGATGCCCACGGTTGCCAGCGGTACGGTCAGCAGGATAATGCCCACCCGCCGGAAGGAGTTGAACTGCAACAGCAGGAAGAACAGCAACAGCAGCATGCCGATCGGTGCCGCGGTAAGCAGTGCGGAGTTGGCACGGTCAGAACCTTCGGCATCTCCTCCCATGTCCAGTCGCGTGCCCGCCGGCAACGGGTTCTGTTCCAGGCCCGCATACAGGCCGTCCAGCGCCTGGCTGAAGCTGTAGTCTTCCTCCAGATTGGCACTGACCGTATTCACCCGTACCCCGTTGCGCAGGTAAACCGCCGCCGGTTCCCAGGTGGTTTCCACCGTGGCCACGGCGGATAGCGGAATGGCATCGCCCTGGTCGTTGTAGGTATTCACAGATAGCAGGCGCGACAGTGACAACGACGTGCCTTCGCGGGAGCGCAACACGATGGGTATCGGGTCGTCCTCCTGTCGATAACGCTCAGCCACGGCGCCGTAGCTCTGGCCATACAGGCTCTGGGCAACATCGGCTCGGGTGAGGCCATAGCGGGCGGCGGTGGCGTCGTCCACATTGATGGCGATGCTGGGCACACCAATGTCGAGATCATGGCGAACATCCACCGTGCCCTCAACACCCCTGAGAATGGAATAGACCTGCTCGGTGGCTCGGGCGCGGGCGTTGTCGTCCGGATGGAAGATACGGACTTCTACCGGCGCAGGCCGCGGTGGTCCCTGCCCCAGAATCCCGGCGGTGATATCCAGCTCTGGCAGCGACCGGGCGGCCTCGTGGCGGATCCATTTCACCAGGTCGGTGGTATCGGCCAGCGTCGGCGTGCGAACCACCAGCCTTGCCCGGTTAGGCGCCTGTGGCGAGCGCTGCAGGTTGTAATAGAACGAGGGCCCGGTAAAGCCGACAAAGCGGTGCACCTCCAGTGCCTCTGGCCGCGTCCGGATAGCCTGCTCCAGAACCGCGGCGACTTCAGCGGTTCGGGCCTGATCGGTGCCTTCGGGCATGTACATCTCGACGATGACACGAGGGCGGTCTGCGTTAGGGAAAAACTGCTGGGCCATGAACGGGGTCATGCCCAGGCTGATCACCACCAGCAGGGCGCCGGCGGTGATCAACCGGCCCGGGTGCCGATACACCAGGCCACCGAGGTAGCTGGCCAGGCCGATAAGCCGGTCTTTGTGAAGGTTTTTCCGGGGCTTCAGAAAACGCGCCGCCAGCAGGGGCACCGCAGAAATCGCCAGCAGGTAGCTGACCGAAAGGGTGAGCATGATCATCACCGGTACGCCCCGGGTGAAATCCGCGGCGCCACCCTTGGCCATCAACAGCGGTGCAAAAGCGGCCAGTGTTGTACCGGTAGACGCACCCAACGGCCCGGCCAGTTCACCGACCGCTTTGCGCAGGGCATCCAGCCGGCGCATGCCTTCATCCAGATGGCCCTGTATGTTTTCCACAATAACAATAGCGTTGTCGATCAGGATACCCAGGGAAATGACCATCCCGATGACGGCAATCTGATGCAACACCCCGCCCCCTAGGTCGTAGAGCCCCACGCTGATCAGGGCCACCATGGGCAGGATGGACGCCACCAGCAGGCCCATGCGGATGCCCATGCCGGTAAATACCACCGCCACGATGATCAGTACCGACAGCACCAGGCTCCAGGCCAGGTCATCCAGCCGGTCAGACACCTTGTCGGGCTGAAAAAACATCTCGCGGAGCTGGTAGGGCTCGAAGTCTGGACGCACCTGGTCCAGCCGTTCCCGGATCCGCTCGCCAAAGCGGATGGCGTCGGTGGAACCTTCTTCCATGATGATTGACAGCAACACCACCCGCTCGCCGTCGAACCAGGTCTCTGGCTGCCGGGGCTCGGCCGGCCCACGCCATACCTCTGCGGCCGCGGCCAGGGGCACCTGGGAGCCGTCTGGCAGCTCGATGGGTGTGGCGCGAATCGCGTCTATATCCGTGAACTCAGTGTTCGGCAACACTGACAGGCGTTTGCCTTCCACCACCACGAAGCCACCGGGGATGGTCTGGTTGCGCCGGGCCAGGGTGTCGAGTATCCGCTTGGGCGGAACTCCCAGGCGATACAGCGCGGCGTCGTCAAGTGCCAGGGTAATCTGTTCGTCGGCATCCCCTTCAAGTTCAATGCGGGAGATGCCAGGGATATCCAGCAGGTTCTGTTTCAGGCGTTCGGCCACCTCCGAAAGCTCAGTCACTGAGGGTGAACCGCCCACGGCCAGCACCACGGCCGGGATGTCGATCAAACGGTCATCCAGCTCCATCAGGCCCACATCATCGGGGAAATCCTGGCGCGCCCGCTCCATGGCCTGACGAACCCGATCCCACGCCGAATCGGTGTCATAGATGCGGTCCCGGAGTTTCAGCCGGGCCAGTGCCACGCCGGTTCTGGCGGTGCCCTGGCTCCAGTCCAGCTCTTCGACCTGGCGCAACTCATCGGTCAGCGGCTGAAGCACCAGGCGCTCAACCGCCTCGGCACTGGCACCGGGATAACTCACCGTGATCATACCGGCCCGGTATGGGAAACTCGGATCTTCCTGACGGGGCATGGTGCTGTAGGCGGCAATACCGAGCAGACAGAGCATGGTCACCACCATGCCCAGCAAGCGTTGATAATTAAGCAGTCGGCGGGTCATCAGCGCACCTCCACGGTGTCACCATCCACCAGCCGGGTCATACCGGCATACACCACCTGATCTCCCGGGCTCAATGCGCCGGGGTGCACCATGACACGCTCACCGATCACCCGGTCAACCTCTACTGGAACCCGCTGAGCCACTTGGTCTTGCACCCGGAACACACTGGTGCCGGTACTGTCGCGAACGACCGCCAGCAGGGGCACGGTAATGGCAGATTCCCGCACCGGGGCAATGCCCACTTCCACCGGCTCACCAGAGGACAGGGAATTGGGCGGCAGGCTGACCAATACTGGATGCAGTTCCCCACGGATGGAACTGCCCTGGGCAATCTCCACCACAGTGCCGGTGGCAGGTTCACGGTTGCGGTCCTGCACCAGCCAAACCGGTAACTCCTGACCAATCCGGACATGGCCGAGCAAGTGCGCGGGCACCCGCACTTCCACTTCCCGCCCCAGCGGCGAGGACAAGCGCATGACCGGCTGCCCGGCTCCCACGAACTCATCCCGCTCCACCAGCAATGCTTCCACCTGCCCGGCAAAGGGCGCCCTCAAAACGCTTTCCTCAAGCAGCCTTGTGGCTTCGGCCAGTGAGGCTTCGGCCGTCGCCATGCTTGCCCTGAGAGAGTCCCGGCGGGCGGCAATCTGTTCCAGCGTCTGCTCCGAGACCACGCCTCGCTGATGTAACCGGCTGGAGCGTTCCCACTCCCGCTGAGCCTGTTCAAACTGGGTTCTCAGTTCCTCCAGGCGGGCAGCCGCGGAATCCCGCGCCGGTTCCAGCGCCGGATTGTACAGACGCGCCAGCACATCACCGGGCTTTACCGTCTGCCCCAGCTCAACCGGGCGTTCCTTCAGCGTCCCGCTGACCTGAAATGTCAGGGTTGCCCGCTGGGCCGCACGGACAATGCCAGAAAACCGCAGAGGGATTTCTTCCATCTGGCCCCCGGTGACAGCGGATACCCGCACGGCGACCGGCGTATTTTCAGCGTTTTCGCCGGATTCGGTGCCGCCACCGCGGCAGCCGGAGACAGACAGCACGGCCAGCAGCGCACTGGCCAGAACAAACGGAGAGTGACGTAGTGTGAGAGACATAGTGTTCCAGCCCCTTTCCCTGAACAGGTTGATTGTGACCTCCGGTCCATCGGAGGTTGCCCATTGTTTCCGACATCATGTCACTCTTTGACAAATTGTCAATAATCGGCTTTCATCAGTTATCAGTTATCATGCAGCCAAAGCCGGAAAGCTCGGGATCACAATGAATGAACCGCTGAAGTCACGACGGGAACGGGAAAAACAGGCCAGGTACGACGCCATTCTGGACGCCGCCGAACTGGTATTCTCAGAAAAGGGCTACGACCGCACCTCCATGGACGACATTGCGCGCACAGCCAGTCTGAGCCGGGCTCTGCTCTATGTCTATTTCAAGGATAAGGCCGCCATCCAGCGAGGCATCATGCTGCGGGCCGGGCAGGATCTGGTGACCCGGTTTGAGCGGGCGATGCAGGCAACCGATACCGGGCTCGGGAAGATTCGCGCCATGGGAGAAGCTTATTACCGTTTCTTTGTGGAAGCTCCGGACTACTTCACCGCTCTGACCAAGGCTTCCACCGCTATCGCCGATGCGGAAGAAGACCAGGCCAGGGAGATGCTGTGTTCAAAGAACGAACTGATGGTGCTGATGGAAGCGGCGATTCATCTTGGCCTGGAAGACGGCACCATCAGCCGCGACCGTATCCAGTCGCCAGCGCAAACCGCGCTTTACCTGCGCGGCGCCCTGCATGGCGTGATCATGCTGTGCCAGGCGGAATCCACCGAGGCCGGGGAGTTTCCTTCCGAAGCACTCATTCGTCACACCATGGATATGCTCACCCGGTCTATCTCCAGCGAGCCGGTACGCTGAGCTGACCAGCCTTACAACTGAAAATCGTAGATGCTGCCGAGGCCAAGAATACCGGTCAGTTCATCCAGCGCCTTGCGCACTTCCTCCAGTAACATCGGGTCGGCCAGGTCCTGCTGGCTGAGCTGGTCGCGGTAGTGGGCTTCAACCCAGGAGGTCAGTCGTTCATACAGCGCATCGGTCAGGATCACACCCCGGTTGATGGCGTGCAGCTCGTCGTCGTTAAGCACCACCCGCAAGCGCAGACACGCAGGCCCACCACCATTGCGCATGGACTGTTTGACATCAAACACTTCCACCGCGGTGATCGGCGTGTCGGCTTTCACCAGTTCATCCAGATAGCGGCTGACCGAGGCCACTTCCCGGCACTCACCCGGTACCGCCAGCAGCATGCCGTCTGCGGTATTCAGAAGCTGGCTGTTGAACAGATAGGAAGCCACCGCATCTTCGATGGGCACCTGCGCTGATGAAACACGCACGGCTTCCAGCTCGGCACCGGTCAGGCGTTCCTGGATGTCTGCCAGTACCCGGGCTTCATCAAGAAAAGCCTGCTCGTGATAGAACAGGCAATTGCCATTACCGACGGCGATCACATCGTTGTGAAACACACCGGCATCGATAGCCGCCGGATTCTGCTGGGCAAACACGGCATGGCGATCGGTCAGGCCATGCAGGCGGGCAATGGCCCGTGACGCTTCGAGGGTCTGGCGCGCCGGGTACTTGCCTGGCGCCGGCGCGGATTCATTGAACGCGACCTGGCCATACACAAACAGCTCAACGCCCGGCTCCCCGTAGCGACTGCACAGGCGGGTGTGGTTGGCCGCGCCCTCATCACCAAAATGGCTGACTGACGGCAGCGCCGGATGGTGGGCAAAGTAGCTTTCGTCACCAAAGATCGCTTTCAGCGAACGACCTGTGACCTGGTGCTCAATGGAGCGGTGGAACTTGGCACTGAGATTGGCCGGGGTGAAGTGCACCCGGTGATCCGCAGTATCGGCACTCGGGGAGACGGTAGCCGCGTTCGCTGTCCACATACAGGACGCCGACGACACCGCCGCCAGAATGGCGGGATCTGCTTTGGCTACGGCTTCCAGAATCTGGCGCTCATTGCCTTCAAAGCCCAGCGCACGGAGTGTGGGAATGTGCGGGCGCTCGTGGGGCGGCAGAATGCCCTGTACATAGCCCCGGTCCGCCAGCCGCTTCATTTTCGCCAATCCCTGGAGTGCCGCCTCCCTGGGGTTGGCCACCGCATTGACGTTGGATTTTGAGGCCACATTGCCCCAGGACAGCCCGGCGTAGTTATGGGTCGGACCCACCAGGCCGTCAAAGTTTGCTTCTACCGCATGCTTAACCATGGCAGCTGTTCCTGTCAGTCAAAATTCAGGCCCGGGGCCAGGCTGTCCGGCAGCTCGCTCTTGCCGGCTTCCAGAGAGGCCATCGGCCAGGCACAGTAGTCGGCCGCATAGTAGGCGCTCGGGCGATGGTTACCGCTGGCACCGACACCGCCGAACGGTGCGGCACTGCTGGCACCGGTTAGGGGCCTATTCCAGTTAACAATACCGGCACGCACTTCCTCCACCAGGCGGTTGTAGAGTTTGCGGTCATCGCTCAGGATGCCGGCAGACAGGCCGTAGCGGGTGTTGTTGGCAAGCTCCAGAGCCTCATCAAAGCCTTTGTAGCGATATACCGTCAGCAGCGGGCCGAAAAACTCCTGGTCTTCCAGCCCTATCCCGGTCGCGTCCACAATCCCCGGCGACAACAGGCCGGTATCGGGCTTGAGCTGTTTCATTTCCAGCAGAGAGGTCGCGCCTTTTTCCAGCATTGCGGCCTGGGCCTTGAGCAATTGGTTCGCCGCTTCGGCTGAGATCACCGAGCCCATGAACGGCTGCGGGTCAGCATCGAATTCCGCTACGGTGATGCGGGCCGCCACTTCCACCAGCCGTGCCAGAAATTCATCGCCCTTCTTGCCTTTGGGCACCAGTAACCGGCGAGCGCAGGTACAGCGCTGCCCGGCCGACAGGAACGCGGACTGCAGCGCATGGTGCACGGCGCCATCCAGATCCGACACGTTCTGGACGATCAGCGGGTTATTGCCGCCCATCTCCAGCGCCAGGATTTTCTCCGGCTGGCCGCCGAACTGTTCGTGCAGCAGGTGCCCCACGGTGGAACTGCCGGTAAAGAACAAACCGTCAATCAGCGGGTGCCGGGCCAGACATTTGCCGGTATCGGAACCGCCTTGTACCAGGTTGATCACCCCATCCGGCAGACCGGCTTTTTCCCAGAGCCTGACGGTGAGTTCCGCCACCCCCGGGGTCAGTTCGCTGGGTTTGAACACTACGGTATTACCGGCCAGCAAGGCCGGCACAATGTGTCCGTTGGGCAGATGGCCGGGGAAGTTATAGGGGCCAAACACAGCCACCACGCCATGGGGGCGATGACGCAACACTGCATGACCACCAGCCACGTCGGATTCGGTATGGCCTGTGCGCTCGTTGTAGGCTTTCACGGAGATCGGGATTTTACCCATCATGGCCGCCACTTCAGTGCGGGACTCCCAGAGAGGCTTTCCCGTTTCCAGGCCGATTTGATGGGCCAGTTCTTCCTTGTTGGCCTCAAGCAGTTCGCCAAAGGCCTCAATCACCGCCTGGCGTTCTGCGAGACTTTTCCGGCGCCAGGCCAGAAATGCCTTGCGAGCTTCCCGAACCGCTGCGTCCACATCTTCGAGACTGGCAGCATTGCCATCCCAGACCGTTTCACCTGTCACCGGCTGCACCGATTCAAAGGGCGCTCCGTGGCCTTGCAGCCAGAGCCCGTCGATGTACACATTGCCTGTCAGGTTTGCCATTGTTTACCACCTCCCGGTTCGGAATTGTTTGGACGGATGGGCGACAAGGCGCCCTCCTTCAAGGGGGCAATACGCACCGGATCGCCCGACTCCACTAGCAGGGCCTCTGCCAGCACTTTGGGAATTTTGACAGTGTCGGGCCCGATGCAGTTCATGGGTATGGTGGTTACCCGAAAGTCCCGGAACGACCGATTCGAAATCATCACCCGCTGCTCTGGCGGCACATCCAGATCAACGCTGTGACTGACCACCATGGCATGCCGGTTGACCGCTTCCCGCACCGTACGAATGTTATGGACAAAGGCCTCAACCACAGGCCCGCCATCGAAGATATCCACCATGCCGTTGAAGTTGAAACCCTCCGCCTGCAGCATCTTCAGCGCCGGCCGGGTGTTATCGTGCACCATGCCAACGACCGCCCGCGCGGCGTCTGGCAGCATGGGCAGGTAGATGGGGTATTTCGGCATCAGTTCAGCAATGAACGATTTATTGCCAAGCCCGGAGAGCATGTCGGCCTGGCTGAACTCCATGTCAAAAAACTTGCTGCCCAGGGCGTCCCACAGGGGGCTTTTGCCGTCTTTGTCCGAGACCCCACGCATTTCCGCGAACACTTTGTCGGAAAAACGTTTACGGAAATCGTCCAGGAACATAAAGCGACAGCGAGACAACAACAGGCCATTGCCACCGCCCTGATACTCGTCCGAAAGCAGCAGCGAGCAGATTTCGGTGGTGTCGGTCATGTCGTTGGAGAGGTTCAGCGTGGGCGTGCGCACATGCACACCCAGCTCTTTCGAGGCATTGACCGTGACACTCAGTCGGTAATTGTAGAACACTTCTTCGAGACCAACCCGGGCCTCGATGCCACTGATGCCAACGGTTTTTCTGGCCCGGATATCTTCCAGCGCAAACAGATACAGGGCCGCTTCCGGCGCGCAGCGTTGATTGAAGGATTCACGGGCGCGGTCGATCTTGCGCTGGAGCAATTCCCGGTCGGCGGGCAGTGTGGTCAGGCCTTTGCCGGCCTTCTGGGACATGGCATAGAGATCTTCCAGATCGTCCGACTGAAGCGGGCGGATCACCAGCATGTTACGCCCTCCCCTGTATTTGCATGCTCATAACGGTGAAATCCTTACCGGGTCGCCGGCGCTGCTTTCCAGGCCATGCCAGGTGCTCACCGGCACTTTCACATCATCCGCCAACGTTTCTGCCACCGGGGTCAACAGGCAGCGGAAGTGCTCACCTTCGCCGGCGCTGATCAGGCAGGTTTCGCCATTGTCCTGGTGGCTGCCGTGCAGCTTTTTGGGTTGACTGGTCACCAGGGTTTTCAGGCTGTCAGTGCGTACTTCCATCACCGGTCCGCCATCAAAGATATCGACGTAGCAACCGGGCTGAAAACCTTCGCGCTGAAGCAGCTGATAGTTAGGCTCCGTCAGTGGATGGGGCTGACCGAGGGCTTCCTGAGCCTCGGTACTGAGCAGGGTGACGTACACCGGGTTCGGCGGCATGAGTTCGGCGATAAAGGTTTTGCTGAGCTGGCCGGAGTATTGATCGGCGGTTTCAAAGTCCATATTGAAGAAATGTCGCCCCAGGCTGTCCCAGAAGGGCACGCTGCCGTTTTCGTGCTGTATGCCCTGGATTTCAACCACCGTTCGGTTGGTGAACCATGCCCGGTGGCTGGCAATGAACATCATTCGGGCCCGGGATAGCAGCTCGAAGACCGGGGTGTTGCGGTGTTGTTCTTTCAGGGTGAAGGAGCACAGCAGGGTCAGGTCGGTCAGGGCGTGGCTCGGGTACAGGACTTCGACGCGGCGCGAGACGTTGAGTTCGTGGGAGGCGTGGATGAGGTAGTCGCGCCGGTAATTGTAAAACGGGTGGCCGTTGCCGGCGCGGCTGTCGATACCTGCGGTGCCGGCGATTTCACCGGTGTCGGTGTTTTCGAGTACGAACAGAAAGCGGCGCGGAGTGCCTTCGGGGGCGTTGTCGGCCAGGGAGGCTCGGGCGTGTTGGATTTTCCGGGCCAGGGTTTCTTCGGTTTTGGGCAGGGTGGACGAGAGCCTGGCGGTTTGGGCGCCGGCTATGTCCAGGATTTGTTGCAGGTCATCCAGTTTGGCTGGTCTGACTCGCCACATGATGCGCTCCTTTATCGGACGGGTGCGAGCGATGGAGCCAGCTCGCCCGCCCTTGGAACTGGGGTCGCCCTCCGGAAACCGCTACGAGCTCCCCTCCGGGGTCCGGCCCACAATCGCAGATTGTGGTCGTTCGGCTGTCGCATGAAGCTTTGCTTCATAAGCGCTCGGCCGAACCCCTGTGCGCTTCTCTCCGGCCATCCATGGCCTCCGACATTTCCGGAGGGCGACCCCGGCCCCAAGGGCTAGATGTTACTCAGCCGTCAGCTTTTTTACTGCCGCTTCGAAACGCTCTAATGCTTCCTCAATGTCCGTTTCCGGAATGATCAGCGAAGGCGCCAGCCGCACCACATTGGCTCCGGCTACCAGGACCATCACGCCCTCATCCAGGCCGGCGTTCAGGAAGTCTTTGGCCTTGCCCTGCCACTGTTCGGTCAGCACACAACCCAAGAGTAGACCAGCACCGCGAACTTCGGAGAACACGCCGTAGCGTTCACCGATGTCCATCATGCCTTTGCGCAATTTCTCGGAGCGGGCTTTGACGCCCTTGAGGATTTCCGGCTGGCTGACGGTGTCGATGACTTTCTGGGCCACGGCGCAAGCCAACGCGTTGCCGCCGTAGGTGCTGCCGTGGGTGCCTACGCCCAGGCTGGCCGAGACTTTGGCGGTGGTCAGCATGGCGGCAACCGGGAAGCCGCCGCCCAGGCCTTTGGCGCTGGAGAGGATGTCCGGTGTTACGCCGTACATTTCGTAGGCGTACAGGTAGCCGGTGCGGCCCACGCCACTTTGGACTTCGTCGAAGACCAGCAGGGCGTTGTGTTCGTCGCAGAGCTCTCGCAGCCCTTGCAGGAATTCGGGATCTGCCGGCATGACGCCGCCTTCGCCCTGGACGGGCTCGACCACGACAGCGCAGGTTTTCTCTTTGGAGATCAGCGCTTTTACCGAGCCCAGGTTGTTGAATTCGGCGTGATGGATGCCGCCGGGGGCCGGTTCAAAGCCTTCCAGGTATTTGGGCTGGCCACCCACGCTGACGGTGAACAGGGTGCGGCCGTGGAAGGAGTTCTTGAACGAAATGATCTCGTGTTTTTCCGGACCGTAGTGTTCCCAGGCGTAGCGACGGGCCAGTTTGAAGGCAGCTTCGTTGGCTTCAGCGCCGGAGTTTGCAAAGAACACCCGCTCGGCGAAGGTGAGGTCACACAGGGTTTTGGCCAGCCGCAAGGCAGGCTCGTTGGTCATGACGTTCGACAGGTGCCAGATTTTTTCTGACTGTTCCTGTAACGCACCCAATAGCCCCGGATGGGCGTGGCCAAGGCTGGTGACGGCAATACCACCCTGCAAATCCACGAATTCTCGGCCTTCCTGATCCCACACGCGGGAGCCTTCGCCTCGCACCGGGATAATGGTTCCGGGGGCGTAGTTGGGCACCATGACTTCATCAAAAAGTTCGCGGGAGACAGGTTCTCTGTTCATGGATCTCTCTCTGAGTGGATGGATTCCTCCCCATAATACGCCACTCAGGGCATAAGAACAGCCGGTTGTGTTATAGCATGTAACTCGATGATGCGATGGTGGTTTCGATCTTTCCCCAGGAGCGCTTTAATGAGCAGCTTGTAGGAATCCAGATCAAAGGTGACCGGGTCTTCCCCGGGCTGATAGTCGTACAGATCGGCCTCGGTGTGCTGGTCGCTGCGCAGCGTTTCTACATGAATCCAGTTCCAGATGATCAGCCAGTCCGTGCGTCCGTTTTCCGGGTTTTCTTCGGCCAGGGCGACGGGGCCGGGCCAGGGCCAGGTTTTCAGACGCAGATTATGGAAAGCGATCTGCATGCGCAGGTTGAACCGGGTGACGTCTTCCGCGCCTTCACAGGCACCTTTGCACCGCCCCAGGGATCGTTGAAAGCATGGTCCCGGGGTTGCCGGCTCCAGTCCCAGGAGTTTTCCGCACAAGTCGTTTTTGCTGGCGATGCCCCGTAACGCACTTAACGCGTCCCGCTTGCTGCGAAACAGGCCGAAGTAATCTCCCAGTTGATCCGGCTTGATGGTTCTGGCCAACTCGGCATTCAGGTAGCCGGAGTTGTCCGGGTGCAGGGCGATGCTGACCAGGTTTTTCGCCGCCCGTGAGCGACGGTTGTACAGCGGGCTCAGGGTCTTTATCTGTTTGAGTTCCAGCAACAGGGCACCCAGCTCTCCGGCAGTTTCGGTGTACTCCACCCGGCGCAGGCTTTCGGACAGCCGGATTCCACGGCTGCTCTGATGATCACCAGAAAAATGCGAGGCCACCCGCTGGCGAATATTGGTGCTTTTGCCCACATACAGCAGTACATCGTTATCACCGTAAAACCGGTACACACCGGGCCCCGCAGGCAAGTCAGCGAGCATTTCCGCGGGTACGTTGGAGGGTGTACTGGGGCGCTGGAGCAGGCGGTTGATGGTGGCACCAACGGTGTCTTCGCCCTGCTCAAGCAAGGTGTGTTCAAAGAACGCCAGCATGGCAGTGACATCGCCCATGGCCCGGTGGCGCTCAACAGGGGGTAATCCGTGCCGGGCGATCAGCGCATCCATGTTATGGCGTTCGGCCTCCGGATAGAGCGCCCGGGAAAGTCGAACAGTGCAAAGCACCCGGGCACTGAACAGTCGCCCCAATCTGCGGAATTCACTCTTGATAAAACCGTAATCAAAGCGTGCGTTGTGGGCGACAAAAATGCACCCGTCCAGGTGCCGCTCCAGCTCGTCTGCAATGGTCTCAAAACGAGGGGCACTCGCCACCATGGCATTGGAGATACCCGTCAGTCGTTCGATGAACCCGGAGATCCGGGCTTCCGGGTTCAGGAGCGTTTGCCATTCCCCCACAACGGCCCCGTTGCGCCAGAAGCGGATACCAATTTCGGTAATCCGGTCCCGCTGGGCATTGCCGCCGGTGGTTTCAATATCGACGAAGGCAAACGTAGGTTCAGATAGCATCTCGTGTTTGAAAGTCATCTTGCCCATTACGACCAAAGTACTCCTCCGAATGCCACCATGACTGAATCGAAGGCCTATAGACATTCGTCTAAATAATCACCGATTCTGTTTGAATTGTCATAGATTCGTAACTACTTTGTCTGTGGGTCCAACAACAATAAACGTGTGGAGACAACAACAATGCAAAGCAACAAATTAAGAATGGCAATTCGTGCGACGGCGGCTATGACGGTTATGGGTCTGGCTTCTCAGGCTCAGGCGTTTAACCTGAACGCAGGCGACGTTGACGCTAGCCTCTACGGCTATGTGCGCATGAATGCTAGCTATGACATGGATGCTGACATTGCTGATAGCAGTCAGTCAGGCTCTTTCGGCAATCTCACCAGCTCAAACGATGAAATTGACGGGCATTTCGGCGCCTCTGCCCAACAGTCACGCTTCGGCTTTACTGCCACACACTCAGAGGGCGTAAAAGTAAACGTTGAGGGCGATTTTTACGGAGGCGATTTCCGTCTTCGGCATGCCTACGGTCAGTATGAAAACTGGCTGATCGGTCAGACTTGGTCAAACTACAACTCTTTCGTCGGTAATACTTCAGTCCTGGACTTTACCGGCCAGGCAGGTTGGGCCGGCTATCAACTCCGGAGCGTTCAGGCTCGTTACACCAGCGGCCCCTTCTCGTTCTCTGTTGAAGAAAATAAGGGTTCGATCTACGCATGGGACGCTGCCGAAAGCGAGCGGTCAACACTGAGCTCTGCAAAAGATAGCATGCCAACCTTTACGGTTCGGGTGGAGGATTCAGCCGGCGCTGTGTCCTACTCGGCTGCGGCGCTGATGAAACAGGTTAGCTATGACGATGGCAGCGACGACGACTCAGCCATCGGCTTTGCCGCATTTGGTGCGCTTAAGTTCCAGTTGACCGACATGGTTACAATTCAGGGTGCGCTTAACTATGGTAATGGCGCAAACAGCTACGTCTATCTGTCGGGTGCTAACGATGCCTACCTCGATGGCGACAGCCTCGAAACCATTACCACTTACGGTGGCTCAATCGGGACTGGAATCAGCCTCGGTGGCGGCAGAAGCATCAATCTCGGCTATGGCATGACCAAAGCTGACTGGGATGACGCGGAAGACGACAACATCGTCGGCGTGGGCGGAGCTCAAGAAACCAACCAGAACGTGTTCCTGAACTACCAGTGGACTCCGGTGAAAAACACCATGATGGGCGTTGAATACGGCTACTGGGATACAGAAAACGTGGATGGCGACAGCAAAGACGCCAACCGCATCATGTTCGCCGCACAGTACAACTTCTGATCCTTCCTATCAGAAGTTAACTCAGAATTACCCCGGCTTTGGCCGGGGTTTTTCGTTCCAGGATGGTGCACCGGCACCATTCCTGCTCAGCTCTCATCTTCCAGCCTCAAAACCAATCATTCCTTACCTAACATTTTCATAAACTTACCTTCTGCCGAAAGATTTGGCACGGCCAATGCAAAAGCTTGGATACGCTGGCGACAGCGAACTCGCATTCCCATCGCAACGACGTGAGGTAACGCCATGAAACTCGCCAAAGACCAAAACCTGTTGTTCGAACTGACCCAACCGGCAGAAGCCTGGGCCATGCAGGATTTGCACGACTATTTTGACTGGATGTTCTTTGCCAACTGACGCGCTTTCAGTCTGACTGTTGCTTTGGCCAGACTGAACTTCAGCCATAAAAAAACGGGCTGCCCCACAGAAGGACAGCCCGTTTCAGCATTACACCAGCCTTCAGAAGAAAGCCTGGATCCCGGTCTGTGCCCGCCCCAGAATCAGGGCATGGACATCGTGGGTGCCTTCATAAGTGTTCACCACTTCCAGGTTCACCAGGTGGCGGGCCACGCCGAATTCATCGCTGATGCCGTTGCCACCGAGCATGTCCCGGGCGAGCCTGGCCACATCCAGAGCCTTGCCGCAGGAGTTGCGCTTCATGATGGACGTAACCTCCACGGCGGCAGTGCCTTCGTCTATCATCCGCCCCAGACGCAGGCAGCCTTGCAGGGCCAGTGAGATCTCGGTCTGCATATCCGCCAGTTTTTTCTGGATCAACTGATTGGCCGCCAGAGGCCGGCCAAACTGTTGACGGTCCAGCACATATTGTCGGGCGGTGTGCCAGCAATCCTCGGCCGCACCCAGGGCGCCCCAGGAAATACCGTAGCGGGCGGAATTCAGACAGGTAAACGGGCCTTTCAGCCCACGCACGTCCGGGAAGGCATTTTCCTCTGGCACAAACACCCCATCCATCACGATTTCGCCGGTGATGGATGCCCGCAGGCCTACCTTGCCATGAATCGCAGGAGCACTCAGGCCCTCCCAGCCCTTTTCCAGCACAAAACCGCGGATGGCACCGTCGTCGTCCTTCGCCCAAACCACAAACACGTCGGCAATAGGGCTGTTGGTGATCCACATTTTGCTACCGGTCAGGCGATAGCCGCCTTCCACCTTGCGGGCGCGAGTAATCATCGAGCCTGGATCAGAGCCATGATTGGGCTCTGTTAAGCCGAAGCAGCCAATCCACTCGCCAGAGGCCAGCTTGGGCAGATATTTCTGGCGGGTTTCTTCGTTGCCGAATTCGTAGATCGGTACCATCACCAGAGAGGTTAGCCCGGACTGGTTTCAAGCTACCGAAACGCATCACACATTCCGGCACTGACAGGTGCAGCAATGTGACATCACCATCCGGGCCATATAAAATTCCGAAGCATTGAAGCATGGAGCTTCTCTCAGCCCTTGATAAGGAACGTCACCATGAGCAATCTGGCCCACAGCCGCCTTTCCGACGGCCCTCCCTGCACCTTCTGCGATTTCATTGTTGCAGTGCTTGGCAACAACCACAGCAAGGGGCAACGCCCGGTGGTATTTCAGACTGCCGAGTCGGCTTACCCCGGAGTTGAACGGCGCCTGCCGGATGGTATCCAGAAAAGTTATCTGCGCGAGGTCAGCAATGCGGAATCCGCCCTGCACATATGGCCCTGGCGCACTCAGCCTGCCAGCCGGGCGGTGCTGGAGGTGGACGCAGAATCCGGCGCGCCGATTCACCTTCCGCTCACAGATGCCCCGGCGCCCGAAAGCATCCATTCCGAAACCACCACCAATATCCTGATGCCAACCGTGCCAATGGCCTGGGTACGGGGAATGAATCACGAAGGCAAGCACCTGACCTGGCCGGCTCTCGCCCGCCCCGGGTTTCTGTATCTGTTCCGCAACGGCATGCTCTGGCGAGAGCTGCAAATCGCCTGGGAAGGCAACCGGCCGCAATTCCGCGACGTAAGGCTCGCGGACCATCGCACGGAAGACGGACAATTTACCGAAGACCGCCGCCCCGCCGTGGGCAAACCGCTGGCCGATGTCTGGGTACCCGTTCGCCTTGACGGCCAGGACCAGTCCCTTGAAGCCGCCTTCAGCGAATCTCCCCTCTCTGCAGCGCGGCTGAATTGCCTGCAGAGCGATTCCGGGCTTCGACATTACCGGTGCAGCCAGTTCCGGGACCTTTACCCCGCCGACCAACCCCAGATGGGCTTTGCCCGCTGGCCAGATGCCGCTAAACGAACCGTATTCCGATTAGACAAAGTTGAAGCGCAAAGGCCCAGGGCACCCGCCAAAGAATGGCAGTTTGAGCGGCCCTGGGAATACCTGGCCGATACCACCGGAACCTACGCCGGCAAAGCCCTGGATATGGCGGCCAGCCTTTATGAAGAGTGGAATACCGGTGAGCGCACCGAGCCCCTGGCCCCCTTCGAACACCCCGAGCCGGCCGCGCTCGGCATTGCGATTCAAAAAGATCTGGACCGGTCCAGCGAAAGCCAAGCGAAGCGGCCATTCAGCTACGATGAGTGGCGAACCAGCGATTGCCAAACAGACGTCCTTGAAGATTTGAGAAACCGGGGCGTGTGCGGCCTGCGCATTGAAGATCATTTTTACGAGATGCGGCACCAGCAAGCACGCATCAACACGGCGCGCCACCTGCTGGAACTGTGTGCCGAAAAAGCCCGTAAAAATCCGCAACTGGAAAACGCCCTCCTGGTAAACCAGATCATCCTGCCGGGCCGGATCGGTCGCCAGAAGAACCCGCTGTTCAAATACAGCCTGGCGTTGCCCTCCAGCGGCCGGCAGAAAATTCGTCGGGTACTGATGACCGAAGAGCGCACCCTGGGCCAACACTACCTGACCCTGGCCCAGGCCGAACTGCTGCAATGCCTGAAACGCCAGCCCTATCAGCAAGCCCTGGCAGACCTGTTCTGCACCGAAGGTTTCGACTACGCAGGCGCTTTCCGCTGCGCCGGGCGGTTTATCAACGATACTCTGGAGCCTGTATGCAAGCAGGACCCACTGGACCCAGAGCACAGCCAGCCCAGCCCGGACAGCGACGGCAAGGCCTGGGTAAGATCGCTTTGTACGGAGCAGGCCGCCGCCAGTGCCTCGCGAGAGGAAGTCTCTCTCGCCCGCATGTTGTGGCCGCAAACCACACCAGACAGTCAAACCGAACCCTACCAGCCCCCGGAAACGCCTGAACCCAACGATGGCACGGGTGTATTCCGGGGCGCTGCACTCGCCGCCCTGGAAACGCTGGATTTGCCGGAGGATTTGAGCGAAATACTGACGGTGGAAGGACTGCGTTTAGCTGATGACATTCAAAGCGGCGCACTGACCACACTGATGCTCGCGGGCATGAACTCCGGCATGAAGGCATTGGACAGCTCACATACTGAGCTGCACCAGTCCATCCGTTCCGCCATGGCCGCGCTGGAGAACAACGACAGACAACTCCAGAACCTGACTGACGAACAAACCCGCCTGGCCCAGCGCCGCGCCGCCCTGAAAGCCGAACACGACGCGGCCAGCCGGGAATGGATGAAGCGCAACAGCGACGAAGCCTTCAGGAAAGAACAGGCCGCCGCCAAAGCCCTCAAAGACTTCGATGACGCCAGTGCGCGGTTGGAACAGCAACACGCCCAAACCCGGCAGGCTATCCAGCAGCGCCTGATGGCCCAGCGCATTGCCGCCATGGCGAACCCGATGGAAGGTATACGCCGCGCCATGCCGGAAATGCTGCCCGATTTACGGCAAATGCCCCTGAGCGACGCCATTGCCCAAGGCAAATACGTACTCGGCCTGGAAGACCTGGGGCCAGACGGCGCACGCTATAACCCGGAAACACCCGCCGCAGGCAAGGCCCTGGTTTGGGTTCTGAGCCGGGACAAGCCCACCACCCAGGCTATCCAGGCACTGACTCGGGCCGAGAATCAGCTGACCCTGGCACGCCGGGCCCTGGCCGAAGCCAATGGCAACCACGAAGAACTCAGGGCGAAGTTGCAGGCGGCCCAGAGCCGGTACAATCAGGTGGTCGACGAACTGAAACAGACCGGCGGCCGGATTCGGGATATCAACGCGGAGATTCGCAAGCTGGAGAGCGAAGCGAAGGCACACCGGGTGGACCTCAACGCTACCGAACGAAGCCGGTTGCACCGGGTGCTGAATACACCGGCTTTGCCGTTGGTGGTGCTGGCTATTGAGGCGGTTAATGTGGCGAATGCTTCCGCGTCACACGCTAAAACAACACGAGAAAGAGGTGCCGTAAGAGCCGACCTGGGAGTCCTGGCCAGCTACTACAGCGCTGGACTCGCCAGCATTTTACTCGGTGAACGTTTTGCCAATGAAAGCCTCAAACGAAGCATCGCTGCTGTTCTCAGCTATGAATTCGAGCACCAAGCTGCCACCGCTATCGCCCAATTCTTCGGTGCAAAAGCGCTGACCGTAAAAATGCTGCTCGGCGGTATTGGAGGGTTGGCCCTCACAGGCGTCAGCCTGTCTGACACCATTTATGCAATAAATACAGGCGATCAGGCAGCACTCGGGCATGGCATTGTTACTGTAGGGGGAGTTGCAACAACGCTATCAGCGATGATTCCAGCCCAACTCACTCTGCTAGGCATGGGCCCTCTGGGCTGGGCCGGCCTATGCCTGATCCTTGGTGGTGCGGCACTTGTGGCACTCTACGAAGATGAACCTATAGAGAACTGGCTCAAAAACGGCCCTTTCGGTGAACATGACGGACTGCCCCACCTGCAAGGCGACAACAATGCTCTGGAAGCCTGGTACCGGCTGGTCTACTTGCTCTCTCAGGTGCGGGTAACCCTATCCCCGATTCCGGAAATTACCCGCGTAGCGCTGAAACGCCAGGGGTTGGACAATCATGATCTTGCCCAGGCAACACACCTCATCCGCCTGGAAACCAATTTACCGGGCTTGACCGGCTTCACGGAACAACAAATGACGTTCAAGCTTCAACTGCTCAGCCACCGAGTTAAGCAAGACAGCAACCACTCGGTTCCATTGGCCCCTCAGCAAGTTCCAGGCACCGAAATGCAAAGCTACATTCTCCGGGAGGGCGTCACGCCGGATGGTTACGAATACATCGTCAGAACACCCTCTCCCCATACGGAAACGACCAAATTCCTTGGCATACCGCTCAGCACTCACAATGTGAGCTATACCTGGCAACCAAAAGCCCAAATCCGTGTGGAAACGGGCATCCGGGAACTCGCGTTTCCCGCACCGCCACCCAAGGATTCAACTATTTTTGACGCCAGAGACAATGAGCATACGGAGCCGGACTTCAGCGACAAAAAGCAGCTTTTCTGGATCAATGAATTCAGCAACCCGGGAGCCACGGGATGACAACCGATAAACCTGCATCGGGATACTACAGCCCGAAGGCCTATGATTCCGGACATCTCCCCCAGCAGAAGCGCCCGGCACCGGGCGCCAACCCGGCACTGCCCTGGTTTAACCGAAAAGCCGACCGGAAACTGCCTTGGGGGCACACAGAGGATGTCGTGCCACAGATCATTCGACGGCGAAATCGTCCCGAAGTGCTCCGGCAGTTCGAGAAAAACCCGACCCCGTTCGGAGACCTGCAGAGCCATCAGCGCATTGACCATGAATGCTACCGAGCTGCCAATGCTGCCTTGAGAACTCGAATTCTGTTGTTCATCAATGCTTTTGGCAACCCAATAATTATGGCATTCATTGCCTTCCCGATGCTTTTCACATTTTTAACCAATTGGTATCACCAACCCTCTGGAACTGGCTTTCTCGATGCAATCGTCGATTTTTCACCCTTTGTCGCCCTTGTCTATGCCCCCTTTATCGCCTGCAACCTCATCCCCACTGCCCTGTTCAAACTCTTCCCCCGGCAGCTTATCAAGCCCGACAAGGGCCCGCTGTGGGAACTCAATCGCCGCACTGGCCTGGTAACGGTGTTCCGCTACGACAAAAAAGGCACCTGGGGCAAAACCGGCCAGCCGGAGGAAGAAACCGCCCCTTTCTACGAGTTTGATGCCTACACCTCCAACGAATTGATCCACGGCGGCGGGGTGGTGCACACCCTGTATCTGGTCCACCGGTACCGCAACATTCTGATCCCCATCGGCACACTGATCGGCAAAACCAACCCCGAGGAATGCTACGCCCTGTGGGACATGTTCCAGAACTTCATGGATACCAGCCGCCCCCTGCCGGACATTCCCCTCTGGGAAGAACACCGCCCCAACGACCCGGTCACCGCCGAACACGACCGGCGAACAAACCGCCCACCCCGTTACTGGCGGGATATGGATAACGACACCTGGAAACAGAAAAACGACGAGATGGCAATTCAGGTGCTGCGGCTGAACACCCCGGGACGGCTGGATATCATGCGGAATAGTTGGGTGTCCTCACCAAGGCCTCGGCGACAGCGGCCCGTTGCCCCACGACAGGCCACTGAGTGAACGTAATGGCAACCACGGCATGACAACCGATAAACCTGCATCGGGATACTACGGCCCGAAGGCCTATGATTCCGGACATCTCCCCCAGCAAAAGCGCCCGGCACCGGGCGCCAACCCGGCACTGCCCTGGTTTAACCGAAAAGCCGACCGGAAACTGCCTTGGGGGCACACAGAGGATGTCGTGCCACAGATCATTCGACGGCGAAATCGTCCCGAAGTGCTCCGGCAGTTCGAGAAAAACCCGACCCCGTTCGGAGACCTGCAGAGCCATCAGCGCATTGACCATGAATGCTACCGAGCTGCCAATGCTGCCTTGAGAACTCGAATTCTATTGTTCATCAATGCTTTTGGCAATCCTGTAATCATTGGTTTCGTAGCCATACCCATGCTCTTCACTTTGGGAGTTTATTACTACGATAAGCCAGCAAGTGTGGGCCATCTTGATTATCTAGCGGACTGGGCCTATTTTGCGGCATGGGTATTTGCCCCCCTTATCGCCTGCAACCTCATCCCCACCGCCCTGTTCAAACTCTTCCCCCGGCAGCTCATCAAGCCGGACAAGGGCCCGCTGTGGGAACTCAATCGCCGCACGGGCCTGGTAACGGTGTTTCACTACGATAAAAAAGGCACCTGGGGTAAAACCGGCCAGCCGGAAGAAGAAACCGCGCCGTTTTACGAGTTTGACGCTTACACCTCCAACGAACTGATCCACGGCGGCGGGGTGGTGCACACCCTGTACCTGGCCCATCGGTACCGCAACATCCTGATCCCCATAGGCACCCTGATCGGCAAAACCAACCCCGAGGAGTGCTACGCCCTGTGGGACATGTTCCAGAACTTCATGGACACCAGCCGGCCACTGCCGGACATTCCCCTGTGGGAAGAACATCGCGCCAATGACCCGGTCACCGCCGAACACGACCGACGAACCAATCGGCCGCCCCGTTACTGGCGAGACATGGATAACGATACCTGGAAACAGAAAAACGACGAGATGACGCTTCAGGTGCTCCGGCTGAACACCCCAGGGCGGCTGGATATTATGCGGAATAGTTGGGCGTATTCACCAAGAACACGCCGGCAGCGTAAGGCTTCACCAGAGTATATACCATACGCCAGCCACAAACGGCGGCCCGACCAGGGCATCCAGTTGAGGCCAAAGGCAGGAACGAATCTTATGCAGCAAATTGCTATAGGTTTGGCCAGGCTCAACGCAAAGACGAGAAAGCCGCCCCGCCACTAAGAAGCTACGGAGCGGCCCTCAATTCAGGACTACAGCAGCAGAGTACGAATATCCCCCAGCAGCTGCGTCAGCAGGTTGGTAAACCGGGCAGCATCCGCCCCGTTCACCGCACGGTGGTCGTAAGACAGCGACAGCGGCAGCATCAGCCGCGGCTGGAATGCCTTGCCATCCCAAACCGGCTTCATGGAGGCTTTGGACACACCCAGAATCGCCACTTCCGGCGTATTCACGATCGGCGTGAACGCTGTGCCGCCAATGCCGCCCAGGCTGGTGATGGTAAAGCAGGCACCCTGCATTTCTGCCGGCTTCAGCTGCTTGTCCCTCGCCTTCTGGGCCAGTTCGGCGCTTTCGGCCGCCAGTTCCCACAGGCCCTTCTGGTCTACATCCCGGATCACCGGCACCATAAGGCCGTGGGGTGTATCCACCGCAATGCCGATGTGGATGTACTTCTTGCGCACCACCTCTTTGCGCTCCATGTCCAGGGACACGTTGAACTGAGGCAGTTCCGCCAGTGCCGCCGCGCAGGCCTTGAGCAGGAACGGCAGCGGGGTCATTTTCACGCCACGCTTTTCGCCGGCCGCTTTCTGGCCCTTGCGGAAGGCTTCCATTTCAGTGATGTCGGCATCGTCGAACTGGGTTACGTGGGGCACGTTCAGCCAGCTGCGCTGCATGTTGGTGGCCGTGGCCGCCATCATGCGGGACATGCCTTCACGCTCGATCTCACCGAACTGGCTGAAGTCCGGCAGCTTCACGCCCGGAATGCCAGAGCCAGTGGCTACGCCACTGCCCTGCTGGGCCTGCTGCAACTGGCTCTTCACGTAGGCGTGCACATCGTCTTTCACGATCCGGCCTTTCGGGCCGGAACCTTTCACGCGCGTAAGGTCTGCCCCCAGCTCCCGGGCCAGTTTACGCACGGCCGGACCGGCGTGCACCTTGGTGCCAGGTGACGGTGGCTCGTAGGTAGAGCCCTGCGGCTGAGGCTCGGAATCCCGTTTGTCCTGGGGTTTCTCCGGTTTGCTTTCCTGGCTGTCTGCCTGGGCGCTGTCACCGGAATCTGCAGATTCGTCCTCGTCGTCACCATCGTCTTCGATGGTCATTTCCAGGAGGTCTGAACCTTCGGAGAGCTTGTCGCCTTCCTTCACCAGAATCTTGCCGATCTTGCCCGCGTAGGGCGATGGAATTTCCATGGTGGCCTTGTCGGACTCCACTGTTACCAGCGGGTCTTCCTCACCAACCGTATCGCCTTCAGCCACGTTGATTTCAATCACCGGCACATCTTCAAAGCCATCCAGCGACGGCACTTTCACCACTTCGGTGCGAGAGCCACCAGACTTCTTCTTTTTCGGAGCCGGCTTGGTGTCTTCCGATTTGGCCTCAGATGGCGCCTCGGTTTTTTCCTCGGCCTGTTCCGACTTGTCATCCCCGGCATCGTCCGAGCCGCCAGCATCCCCACTGGCGGCCAGCATGCCGATCACGTCGCCCTCTTTCACCTTGTCACCCACCTTCACGGTGATTTTGGTGATCTTGCCGGCGGCGGGGGCCGGCAGTTCTACCGAGGCTTTGTCGGATTCCACGGTCAGAATCGGATCTTCTTCCTCTACCGAATCCCCTTCACTGACGATGATTTCGATGATCTCGACTTCATCAGCACCGCCGAGATCGGGAACCTTGATTTCCTGTTCACTCATGGCGGTCTCCTTAGCTCAGCACCGGGTTCGGTTTGTTGCGATCGATTCCGTACTTGCGCATGGCTTCGAGAACCTGCTCCTGTTTGATCTCACCATCTTTAGCCAGGGCGGCCAGGGCGGTAACCGCCACATAGTAACGGTCCACCTCGAAGAAGTTACGGAGCTTCTCACGGGTATCGCTGCGGCCGAAACCGTCGGTGCCCAGGGTCATGTAGGTTTTCGGGATGAATGCCCGCAACTGCTCAGAGTGCAGTTTGATGTAATCGGTAGACGACACCACCGGCCCCTGCGCATCTTCCATGCACTGGGTCACGTAGGCCTTGCGGGGCTTGTCGTCCGGGTGCAGGTGGTTCCAGCGCTCCACGTGCTGGCCGTCACGGGCCAGTTCGTTGTAGCTGGTTACGCTCCACACATCGGAAGCCACACCCCAGTCGTCTTTCAGCATCTGTGCGGCGGCGCGCACTTCGTTCATGATCGAGCCGGCGCCCAGCAGCTGAACCCGCGGGCTCTTCTTGCGACCCTTGGTTTCCACAGACTCAAACTTGTACATGCCCTTGATGATGCCGTCTTCACAGTCTTTCGGCATGGCGGGCTGTTCGTAGTTCTCGTTCTCGATGGTCAGGTAGTAGTAGACGTTCTGGTTGTCTTCGAACATCTCCTTCATACCGTGACGGATCACCACGGCCATTTCGTAGCCGTAGGCCGGGTCATAGGCCTTACAGTTCGGAATGGTGTTCGCCAGTACGTGGCTGTGACCGTCCTGGTGCTGCAGGCCTTCGCCGTTCAGGGTGGTACGGCCAGCGGTACCGCCGATCAGGAAGCCACGGGCCTGCATATCGCCAGACGCCCAGGCCAGATCGCCAACGCGCTGGAAGCCGAACATGGAGTAGAACACGTAGAACGGAATCAGCGGGAAGCTGTTGGTACTGTACGAAGTCGCCGCGGCCATCCAGGTGGACATGGCACCCGCTTCGTTGATGCCTTCCTGCAGGATCTGGCCTTTCTTGTCCTCGCGGTAGTACATGATCTGGTCACGATCCTGGGGCACGTATTTCTGGCCTTCCGCCGTGTAGATACCCAACTGACGGAACATGCCTTCCATACCGAAAGTACGGGCTTCGTCGGGCACGATAGGTACAACGCGCTTGCCGATACGCTTGTCTTTGACCAGGGCGCTCAGAATCCGGACAAAGGCCATGGTAGTTGAAATCTCACGGCCACCGGAGCCTTCCAGCACCTGCTTGAAGATATCCAGTTCCGGAATCTGCAGCGGCTGGCAGTCCTTGTTGCGCTTGGGATAGAAACCACCCAGCTCCTGCCGGCGTTTCTTCATATAGACCAGTTCCGGGCTGTCCGGCGCCGGACGGTAATAAGGCACGTCTTCCAGTTCTTCGTCCTTCAGCGGCACACCGAAACGATCCCGGAATGCTTTCAGGGTATCGATGTCCAGCTTCTTCAAAGAGTGTGCCGTGTTCTGGGCTTCACCCGCTGCACCAAAACCATAGCCCTTGATGGTGTGGGCCAGAATCACGGTGGGCTTGCCGTTGGCCTGGTTCACAGCCTTGTGATAAGCCGCGTAGACCTTGTAAGGATCGTGGCCGCCACGGTTAAGTTTGCTGATGTCTTCATCTGACAGATTATCCGCCAGCTTGGCCAGCTCCGGATGTTTGCCGAAGAACTCCTTGCGGGTATAGGCGGGACCCTTGAACGTCAGGTTCTGCAATTCGCCATCGCACAGCTCATCCATGGCCCGCTGCATCACGCCGTCTTCGTCTTTCTCGAACAGCGGATCCCACATGCGGCCCCAGACCACCTTGATGACGTTCCAGCCAGCACCGCGGAACACGCCTTCCAGCTCCTGAACAATCTTGCCATTGCCCCGTACCGGGCCGTCCAGGCGCTGCAGGTTGCAATTAACCACCCAGATCAGGTTGTCCAGCTTCTCGCGGCCGGCCTTAGAAATGGAGCCCAGGGTTTCCGGCTCGTCGCACTCGCCGTCGCCGACAAACGCCCACACCTTGCGGCCGTCCATATCGATCAGCTCACGGCTGTGCAGGTACTTCATCACGTGGGCCTGGTAGATGGACTGGATCGGCCCCAGCCCCATGGATACCGTCGGGAACTGCCAGTAATCCGGCATCAGCCAGGGGTGTGGATAAGAAGACAGGCCTTCGCCATCGACTTCTTCGCGATACTTGTCCAGCTGCTCTTCGCTGAAGCGACCTTCCAGGAAGGAACGGGCATAGATGCCCGGCGACGCGTGGCCCTGGAAATACACCAGGTCTGAAGCACGGTCCTCACCACCGCCGTGGAAGAAATAGTTGAAGCCCACATCGTACAGGGTGGCTGCCGAGGAAAACGTGGAGATATGGCCACCCAGATCGCCCGGGCGTTTGTTGGCGCGCACCACCATGGCCATGGCATTCCAGCGGATCAGCGAGCGGATACGGCGCTCCATAAACAGATCCCCCGGCATACGGGATTCCTGGGTCGCCGGGATGGTGTTTCGGAATGGCGTGGTGATGGAATAGGGCAACTCCGTGCCATCACGGCTGGCCCGCTCGGAAAGCCGTTCAAGTATGTATTTGGCCCGGTCTACGCCTTCGTTCTCGATCAGAGATTCCAGCGCATCCAGCCATTCGCTGGTTTCAATGGGATCATCATCCTGGTACATCAAACCCTCCCCTTGGCATCAAAAGGTGCAACGCCGGCCACGATCAGCAGCCACAGACGGTGCGAAGTCGATAAGCTGCGATGGTATGCAGTATTTTTGTGGAAACGTCAGCTTGTAAGAAAGGCTGAGCTGCGTGATTGACCTCTCTCAAGCATAGAACAGCTTTCTCATTTTTCCTGCCGCGCGAACGGTTATCGGTATGGCTTTTGGCACGGACCGATTGCGCGGAGAATGGTTCTGCCAGCCCTGACTATCCAGCAGAAGCAAAACTTTCGTTTTTTTACTACAAAATGACACTAAGAAACAAACAAACACCTGTTTGAATGGCGGATAGCCGCCATTTATTTAGATTACTTACGCAATAATGGCGATATTCCGATCACGAAACAACCGATCTCCGACCAAGGTCGAACCCTCTCCCAGCGCTCATTTACATCAACACACTAAGCATAATCTAAAACTGTCGTTCACGACTTTTCGCATCCTTTAACGACAAATAGGCGCTAATACCGACTGAACGACCGAAAACCCTCGCCCGGACCTCCGTTTTATTAATTAGACCTGAAAATAAATTATGATTTATGTATACTTGCCTGCCCGTTTTTTAACCAGTGAAGGAGGCACACCTCCTTTTGTCTTTGGCTCACAACAGAGGGCGATCCATGAACTCCATCGTCACCTTTCCGAACCGAATTCCGGTTCAGGAATTCGAGGAGCGCCGGTTCAAGGTTTTTACCGACCGCCAGCTCGACAAGATTGAGGCGATCCAGAATCTCCCCGAGGAAACCCTGTTTGAAATGAAAGTGGTGGCCAGCGTGCTGCCCTTCCGGGTTAACGAATATGTGATCAACGAACTGATCAACTGGGACAAGGTGCCCAACGACCCGATCTATCAACTGGTCTTTCCCCAGAAAGGCATGCTCAAGGACGAACATTACGAGCGCATGGCGCAACTGCACCGGGAAGGCGCCGACAAGAAAGACATCCAGGCCGCCGCCAAGGAAATCCGCGACGCACTGAACCCACACCCGGCCGGGCAGATGGAAATGAACATGCCTGAACTGGACGGCGAGGTGCTGGACGGCGTGCAGCATAAGTACCGCGAAACCGTGCTGTTCTTCCCATCCCAAGGCCAGACCTGCCACAGCTACTGCACCTTCTGCTTCCGCTGGGCACAGTTTGTCGGTGACAAAGACCTGAAAATGGCCAGCACCGATGCCGAGAAACTGCACGGCTACCTGCAGGAACACACCGAAGTGACCGACCTGCTGGTGACCGGCGGTGACCCCATGGTAATGAAGACCAAGAACCTGGTGCAGTACCTGGAACCGCTGCTTCAGCCGGAGTTCGACCACATCCAGACCATCCGCATCGGCACCAAGGCCCTCACCTTCTGGCCGTACCGTTTCGTGACCGACAAGGATGCCGACGAGCTGATCGAACTGTTTGCCAAGCTGGTTGATGCCGGCAAGCACGTGGCCATCATGGCCCACTACAACCACTGGCAGGAAATCACCACCGACATCGCGGAAGAGGCCATCCGCCGCATTCGCGCCACCGGTGCCGAGATCCGCGCCCAGGGCCCGCTGATCAAGCATGTGAACGACGATGCCGATGCCTGGGCCAAGCTGTGGAAGAAAGAAGTGAAGCTGGGCATCATCCCCTACTACATGTTTGTAGAGCGGGACACCGGCGCCAAGAACTACTTCGAAGTGCCCCTGGCTGAGGCCTACCACATTTACCGTGAGGCCATGAAGCAGGTCAGCGGCCTGGCCCGCACCGCCCGCGGCCCCAGCATGAGCGCCGGCCCCGGCAAGGTGGAGATCCAGGGCATCACCGAAATCAAGGGCGAGAAGGTCTTCGTACTGCGCTTCCTGCAGGGCCGCAACCCGGACTGGGTGCAGCGCCCGTTCTTCGCCAAGTACAGCGAAACGGCCACCTGGCTGCATGAGCTGGAGCCTGCCTTCGGGGAGGAGAAGTTCTTCTTTGAGGATGAGTTTGAGGCGATGAAGAAGGGGAATGGCTGACCGCTCAGCCTGCACTAACCAAAAAGGCCGGAGGATTACCCTTCCGGCCTTTTATTTCCAGTCAGATAAACAAACATACCGTTCAATGCATTAACGTATACAGCTTCCTACGATACGTGCGCACATCCGGATTGTTGTTGCCCAGTTTCTCAAACAGCTCCACCAATGTGGTTTTGGCGACGCCGTCCTTGTAGGTGCTGTCGGCCTGCATCAGCCGGATCAGCAAATCCATGGCCTCCGCGTTTTTGTCCTGCAAAACCATGTGCAGGGACAACTGATGCAGGGCCTCAGGATCTTTCGGGTTGGCTTCAAGTTTTGCCTCCAACTCCACCTGCGCGGGCAGTTCACCCGACTGTTTGAGGAACTTCACCCTGGCCGCCAGCTGCTTGGCTTTGTGCTGCATTTTTTCTTCCGGCGGCAGGCTGTTGAGCACCTGTTCGGCGGTATCCAGATCGCCCTGCTCGGCTTTCAACTGGGCCAGGTCAATCAGCACGTCCAGGTTTTCCGGGTCTTTCTGGTTCAACTCCGTGAGGATGGCCAGAGCTCCATCCACATCACCCGCGTCCCAAAGAGCGTGGGCTTTCTCGTAAGGGTCTTCTGCCGGGGCTTGAACGTGCTTTTCCAGAATCTTGCGAATCTCGCTCTCTGGCAGTGCACCGTTAAAGCCATCCACGGCCTGACCATTCTTCACCAGAATGATGGTCGGCAGACTGCGCACTCCCAGGGAGGCCGTCAGTTCCTGCTGTTCGTCGGCATTCACCTTGGCCAACTGGAAGTTACCCTGATATTCCTCCGCCAGCTTTTGCAGAATCGGCATCAGCTGTTTGCAGGGCGCGCACCACTCCGCCCATACATCCACCAGAATCGGCGTGGTGGCAGAGGCTTCCATCACTTTCTGCTGAAAGTTGTCGGCGGTGGCATCAAAGATATGCGGCGAATTGCTCATATGTCGGGAACCTGAACCAGAATGAATGAAATTGTCTGAAGATATGGAGCCAGCGGCGGAAAAATCAAGCCAGCTTGAAAACCCGGCTTTTGTCGTTACATAGGTCTTTAACCACTCACGCCTTGAGAGCAATCCGGTATGAATGACGAGAACCGCAAAGACTCCCTGGAAGAATTTGAAGAAGACGTGACCGAATACATCGGCAAAGACGAAAACAGCAAGAGCCTGGCGCTGCCACAGCAGGTTATGCCGCAGCGCATGTATATTCTGCCGGTCTCCAACCGGCCGTTCTTTCCTGCTCAGGTACAGCCAGTCATGGTCAACCAGGACCCCTGGCAGGAAACCCTGAAGCGGGTTGGTGAAACCGATCATCGGGTTCTGGGCATCTGCTTTGTCGAGAATCCAGAAGCCGAAAACGGCATTCCGGAGAGTGAAGACCTTGAGACCATGGGCTGCGCCGTGCGCGTGCATCAAGCCCAGAATGAGAGTGGCAAGGTTCAGTTCATTGCCCAGGGTCTGCAACGGTTCAGAATTGTCCAGTGGCTTCGCCGTCGCCCACCTTATCTGGTGGAAGTCGAATACCCACAGGAGCCCGAAGAACCGGCCGACGAACTCAAGGCCTACACCCTGGCCATCATCAGCGCCATCAAGGAACTGCTGCGCACCAACCCGCTTTATGGCGAAGAAGTGAAGCAATATCTGTCCCGCTTCGGGCCCGATGACAGCTCACCCCTTGCGGACTTCGGTGCATCCATGACCAGCGCTCCGGGTCGCGAACTTCAGGATGTTCTTGATACCGTGCCCCTGCTCCGGCGCATGGAAAAAGTACTGCTGCTGATGCGTAAGGAGCAGGAGGTCGCCCGCCTGCAATCCGAGATCAACGAGGAAGTGAACGAGAAGGTGCAGAAGCACCAGCGGGAGTTTTTCCTGCGCGAGCAGTTGAAAGTGATCCAGCGGGAGCTGGGCATTGCCAAGGATGACAAGACGGCGGACGTGGAACGCTTCGAAGAGCGAATGGCGAAACTGAATCCGCCGGAAGCCGTGCAGGAGCGATTCAAGGATGAAATCCAGAAACTGCAGGTGCTGGAGCAGGGCTCACCGGAATACGGGGTAACCCGCAACTATCTGGACTGGATAACGCAGGTACCCTGGGGCGTGCATTCACAGGATCATTTTGATCTGGCCGAGGCCCGCAAGATTCTGGACCGGGACCATGACGGCCTGGACGATGTAAAGGACCGGATCATTGAATTTCTGGCTGAAGGCACGTTCAAGGGCGAAGTGAGCGGCTCCATACTGCTGCTGGTCGGCCCGCCCGGGGTCGGTAAAACCTCTATCGGCCATTCGGTAGCGGATGCCCTGGGCCGGGAGTTCTACCGTTTCAGCGTGGGCGGCATGCGGGATGAAGCCGAAATCAAGGGACACCGTCGCACCTACATCGGCGCCATGCCCGGAAAGTTCGTACAGGCCCTGAAAGACAGCAAAGTGGCCAACCCGGTGATCATGCTCGACGAGATCGACAAGATCGGCAGCTCTTACCAGGGCGACCCGGCCTCAGCCTTGCTGGAAACCCTGGACCCGGAACAGAACAGGGAGTTCCTGGATCACTACCTGGATGTGCGCATGGACCTCTCGAAAGTGCTCTTCATCTGTACCGCCAACCAGTTGGACACGATCCCCCGGCCGCTGCTGGACCGGATGGACGTGATCCGCCTGTCCGGCTACATCGGCGAAGAAAAACTGGCCATTGCCAAACATTACCTGGTACCTCGCTTGCTCAAACGGGCGGGCCTGCTGAAGAAGCAGCTGAACATCAGCGACGCTGCCATTCGCCAGGTGATTGAGGGCTACGCCCGGGAAGCCGGCGTGCGGAATCTGGAGAAGCTGCTGCACAAGATTGTCCGCAAGGGCATCGTGCGCCTGCTGGAAAACCCGGATGACCCGGTTCGAGTGGGTGTTGGCGATCTGACCGACTATCTCGGCCAGCCGGCATTCAAGAAGGAGAAGTCCCTGAAAGGCACCGGCGTGGTGACGGGCCTGGCCTGGACCGCCATGGGCGGCGCCACTCTCAGCATTGAGGCCTCACGCATTCACAGCAGCCAGCGGGGCTTCAAGCTCACCGGACAACTGGGAGATGTGATGAAGGAATCGGCCGAAATCGCCTACAGCTTCGTGTCCTCCAACCTCAAGCGGTTCAAGGGTGACCCGACTTTCTTCGACAAATCCTTTGTCCACCTGCACGTGCCCGAGGGTGCAACGCCAAAAGACGGGCCGAGCGCCGGCATCACCATGGCCACCGCCCTGTTGTCCATTGCCCGCAAGGAAGCACCGCAACAGAACCTGGCCATGACCGGGGAACTGACGTTAACCGGGCAGGTCCTGCCCGTGGGTGGCATTCGGGAAAAGGTGATTGCCGCACGCCGACAGAAGATCAATAACCTGATCCTGCCGGAAGCGAATCGCGGGGATTACGAGGAGCTTCCCGATTATCTGAAAGAAGGTATCTCGGTGAACTTTGCCAAACACTACAACGATGTGTTCCAGGTGTGTTTTGGCAACAAGCCGAAGCAGGGATCAAGCGTTCATTAATGAACTGCTGAGGCCGGCCCTCGATCAGGGCCGGTCTCAAAACCAGGTCAGGGCTTTTCTTTCCAGCCGTCGTCTTTCAGAACCGAACCAACGGTCAGCACCGGTGAAGCATCAATATCATCGGCATCCATCATGTTGGCCACGCGCTGCAACGAGGCCAGAATCATGGTCTGCTCCCACTCCGCCAGGCTCTGAAACTTCTGGATGAAGTCCTCCTGCAGAGGGTTGGGCGCACGAGCCAGAATCTCAGCACCTTCCTCCGTGAGATGGGCGTGAACCTTGCGCTTGTCTCTCGTGCTGCGAACCCGGTACACCAGTTTGCGATGCTCCAGTCTGTCGAGAATGGTCGTCACCGTGGCCTGGCTGAGACTCACGTTCTCGGCAATCGTGCCGATCGTAACCTCACCCAGATCCCGGATGGTGCGCATGATCAGCAACTGGGGGCCGGTAAGCCCGGCGTGCTTGCTGAGTCGCTTGGAATGAAGATCCGTGGCCCGGATTACCCGGCGTAATGCCACCAAAACCTGCTCATAGCTGTTCACATCCGTCCCCCGGAAGAGATGTCTGACCATTATTTATACCACTAATTATTAGAGGTCTTTGCACCAAGGATTGCAAGTGTGCAGTTTTGCTAGCTTGCTTTCTTGTTGGCATTACCCCCTCCGGTGGGCAATGCAGCATTATTTCTGCCAGCCACTATGCTAAGGTCAGCAATCGCTTCAATTCACTGACTGATGGATCTGGTTAATGATCAGGTATTACCTCATGTTCGCCCTCGCGCTCACTTTTGTCGGCCAGGCTAATGCCCAGCAACAACAACTCGGCCCGGAAGAAGAGCTGACCGCGGAAGACGTAGAGGAAAGCACACGAACCCTGGAAAAACCCATGTATACCCCGTTTGTGGAGCTTTACCTGCTGGAGGAGACCAAGGCACTGCGCCAGGAGATGCAGAATACCCGGGCGGAACTGATCGAGAAAGTGGTGGACAAGGAACTGTCCGTGGCCGACAAAACCATGTCCTACGCCACCGACACGGTGACTTACTTTTTCTACCTGATCGCCGGCGCCACCTCCATTCTGGTGGTGATTGGCTGGAACTCCATCCGCGACATGCGCAACCAGCTGACCAGCCTGGCCGAGAAACGGGTAAACGAGCTGGTGGTGGAATATGAACAGCGCCTGAAGTCCATTGAGGAACAACTGCAGCAGAAGTCCGAGATTATTCATCAGAACCAGGCTGAGATTGAGCGCACCAACGAGGTGCATGCGCTCTGGCTGAAGGCAAGCCAGGAGACCTCACAACAGAACAAGATCGCCGCCTACGACCAGATTCTTGACCTGCGCCCCGACGATGTTGAGGCATTGAGCTATAAAGCCGACGCTGTACTCGAAATGCAGGAGCCCCTCTGGGCCATCAGCCTGTGCCAGCGGGCACTGAAACTGGCACCAGACAACGGCCACGCTCACTACCAGCTGGCGTGCGCCTATGCCGAGATCGGCCGTTGGGAAGATGCCGTCAGCAATCTGGAAAAAGCCATTGATATCGCGGAAGCCTATCGCGACGACGCATCGGTTGACCCTAGCTTCGAACAGCTGCACGATCACGAAAGTTTCAGGAATCTTGTCTTTCAAGATAAGGACGACAGCACGGACGCGTGACACTGCTCAGGACGGCACGGCGTTTGCTAATTCTTTCCCGATAGCTGCGCCGTGTTCCAGAGCGGACACCCTGGCCTGATTTGCTTGACAAGCAACAGACTGTGGTGTTTGTTTAAGTCTCTGAGAACATAAGAATAACCCTGACACAAACAGGAAAAACACGATGAAAACCTCCGTAAAGAAACTCGCTACCGCTGTAGGCGCGTCCGTTGCTCTGATGGCTGCCGGCCAGGCCGCCGCTGAAATTAAAGTTGGTATTGCCGGCCCGATGACCGGTCCCGTTGCCCAGTATGGCGACATGCAGTTCTCTGGTGCCCGCATGGCCATCGAGCGCATTAACGCCGCCGGTGGTGTTATGGGTGAAGACCTGGTGGCCGTGGAAGTGGACGACGTGTGCGACCCGAAACAGGCCGTCACCGTTGCCAACCGTCTGGTCAATGAAGGTGTTCGCTACGTGGTGGGCCACCTGTGTTCCAGCTCCACCCAGCCGGCGTCTGACATCTATGAAGACGAAGGCATTCTGATGATCACGCCGGCCTCCACCAGCCCGGAAATCACCGAGCGCGGCTACGAACTGGTGTTTCGCACCATCGGCCTGGACAGCATGCAGGGGCCGGTTGCCGGCAACTACATTGCCAGCCAGAGCCCCGAGCGCGTGGCCATCGTGCACGACAAGCAGCAGTACGGTGAAGGTATTGCCACCGCCGTACGCGACACCCTGCAGGATGCCGGCATCGAAATCGCCATGTTTGAGGGCATTACCGCCGGTGACAAGGACTTCTCTTCCCTCGTCACCAAAATCAAACAGGCCGATGTCGATTACGTGTACTACGGCGGTTACCACCCTGAGCTGGGTCTGATCCTCCGCCAGGCACGCCAGTCTGACGTAGATGCCAAGTTCATGGGCCCGGAAGGCGTGGGGAACAAAGACATCAACACCATCGCGGGTGAAGCCGCCGAAGGCCTGCTGGTTACCCTGCCCCCCAGCTTCGACCAGAAAGAGGAAAACCAGGAGCTGATCGCCGCCTTTGATGCCAAAGGTGAAGATCCCTCCGGTCCCTTCGTACTCACCTCCTATGCCGCCGTACAGCTGATTGCGGAAGGCATTGAAGCGGCCGACTCAAAAGATCCGTTCGATGTGGCCCAGGCCCTTCGTACCGGAAGCTTCGAGACCCCCATCGGCACCGTTCAGTACGACAAAGCCGGCGACATGAAGTCGTTCGAGTTTGTGGTGTACGAATGGCATTCAGACGGTAGTAAAACTCCGGTAAACTGAGCCAAAATCGTTAACTAACGGTAATAATGAGAGCACCTTCCCACCGCGATCCGGGGGAAGGTGTTTTTCTGGGCTCCTGCAGACCCTCACTGCATCCGCACCGGCGACACCAGTGATCGGTCGCAGCCAGGCGAGGGAGCGGGCTTTCGGAGTTCCACAAACATGCAAGACCTCCTGTATTTTTTTCAACAGCTCATTAACGGGCTGACGATCGGGAGCACTTACGCCCTGATCGCCATCGGCTACACGATGGTTTACGGCATCATCGGCATGATCAACTTTGCCCATGGTGAGGTTTACATGATCGGCGCCTACACCGCGCTGATCGCCATAACGGGCCTGGCCACCCTCGGTATCGCCTGGTTACCCCTAGTACTGATCGTTGCGCTTATATGCGCGGTGATTGTCTCCAGCTCCATGGGATGGGCCGTGGAACGAGTGGCCTATCGGCCGGTACGCGGGCGTCACCGCCTGATTCCACTGATCTCCGCCATCGGCATGTCCATCTTCCTGCAGAATTATGTCCACCTCGCCCAGGGCTCCCGCAACATCGGCTTCCCGGCGTTGATTGAAGGTGGTTTCCAGTTCGGCTCCGAAGATACCTTCCCGATGTCCATCTCCTACATTCAGATCACCATCTTCATCACTACCCTGATCTGTATGACCGCACTTTCCCTGTTCATCTCCCGCTCCCGTATCGGCAGGGCCTGCCGCGCGGTCTCGCAGGATCTCGGCATGGCAAACCTGCTGGGCATCGATACCAACCGCATCATCTCGGCAACCTTCGTGATTGGTGCAGCCCTCGCAGCCGTCGCCGGCTTGTTGCTTGGTATGTATTACGGGTCTGTGGATCCACTCTTCGGCTTTATTGCCGGCCTGAAAGCCTTCACCGCAGCCGTCCTTGGCGGTATCGGCAGCATTCCCGGCGCCATGCTGGGCGGCCTCATCCTCGGCGTTGCCGAGAGTATGACCTCGGGCTACCTGAGTGGTGAATACAAAGATGTGGTGTCGTTCAGCCTGCTCATTCTGATTCTGCTGTTCAAACCCACCGGACTGCTGGGCAAACCGGAGGTTGAGAAGATCTGATGGCTGCCAACAATTTCAGACACGCGCTCTTCTGCGCGATCATCACACTGATTATTTCCTACCCGATCATCGGCTTTAATCTGGAAGCCCAGGGCATCAGCGTGACCCTGACCGGCGCCGACACCAGCACAGTCGTCCTCGTGTTGCTGGCCGCGGTGATCGTGTTCCTGTTCCAGTTGTTCCGGGATCAGATCATGGGCGGGCTCAAGAGCATCCCCAGCCCAATGCCCAAAACCCAGAAGGAGCCGATGGCCGAGAACAAGCGGGCGAAAATCGAATCCTGGGTGCTTACCGGCATTGTCGTTCTGGCCCTGTTCTGGCCCTTCTTCGTTTCCCGAGGTGCTGTGGATCTGGCCACTCTGGTCCTGATCTACGTCATGCTGGCACTGGGCCTGAACGTCGTGGTCGGTCTTGCCGGCCTGCTGGACCTTGGCTACGTGGCGTTCTACGCGGTTGGCGCCTACACCTTTGCCCTGCTGTCCCAATACGCCGGCATCTCCTTCTGGATGGCGCTGCCTATCGGGGCTTGCCTGGCGGCCTTGTTTGGCCTGGTTCTGGGCTTCCCGGTGCTGCGGTTACGAGGGGACTATCTCGCCATCGTCACCCTCGGCTTCGGTGAAATCATCCGGATTCTGCTCAATAACTGGACGGCCGTCACCGGCGGCCCCAACGGCATTGGCGGCATTCCCGACCCTACCCTGTTCGGCATGGAATTCGGCCGTAGGGTGCGCGAAGAAGGCAACACCTCCTTCCATGAGACCTTCGGTATCGCCTACAGCGGCGAGCACAAGGTGATATTCCTTTACCTGATCGCTCTGGTTCTGGCCGTGATCACAGCCCTGATCATCCGCCGGTTCATGCGCATGCCCGTTGGCCGTGCCTGGGAAGCCCTGCGGGAGGACGAGATTGCGGCCCGATCCCTGGGACTGAGCCGCACCGCGGTAAAGCTCTCCGCCTTTACCATTGGCGCGTTCTTTGCCGGGTTTGCCGGCACTGTATTTGCCTCCAAGCAGGGCTTTATCAGCCCGGAGTCGTTTGTGTTCCTTGAGTCTGCCATCATCCTGGCGATCGTGGTGCTCGGCGGCATGGGATCGCAGCTGGGCGTCGTGCTTGCAGCCGTTGCCGTGACCATCCTGCCGGAACTGGCCCGGGAGTTTTCCGACTACCGGATGCTGGTGTTCGGTGCCGCCATGGTGCTGATGATGGTCTGGCGGCCACAGGGGCTGATGCCCATGCGCCGCATTCACATTGAACTCAGACGCCAGGAGTGACAGACATGTTAGAAGTACAGAATCTGTCCATGCGCTTCGGCGGCCTGCTGGCAGTCGACCAGGTAAGCCTGGACGTGCAGGAACACGAAATAGTCTCCATCATCGGCCCCAACGGGGCCGGCAAAACCACGGTCTTCAACTGCATCAGTGGTTTTTACAAGCCCACGGGCGGGAAGATCCTGTTTGAAGGTAATGAAGTCCAGGGTAAACCGGACTACAAGATTTCCCGACTGGGCATGGTGCGAACGTTCCAGCACGTGCGCCTGTTCGGCCAGATGACCGTAGTGGAAAACCTGCTGGTGGCCCAGCATCGGCACCTGAACACCAACCTGATATCCGGCCTGATCAAGACACCCGACTACCGGGAGCGGGAACGCAAGTCCCTTGACCGGGCCGCCTACTGGCTGGATCGGGTTGGCCTGCTGGAACTGGCCAACCGGGAGGCCGGCAACCTGGCCTATGGCCAGCAGCGCCGGCTGGAAATTGCACGCTGCATGGTGACCGAACCGAAACTGCTGATGCTGGACGAACCAGCCGCAGGCCTGAACCCGGCGGAAACCAAAGACCTCAACCAGCTGATTGTCAGCCTGAAAGAGGACTACAACGTTTCCGTATTGCTGATTGAGCACGATATGAGCCTGGTTATGGACATCTCAGACCGGATTACCGTCATCAACCAGGGACGCCCCCTGGCTGCCGGCACACCGGACGAAGTTCGCCAGAACGACGATGTGATCAAAGCCTATCTGGGCGAGGCCTGAGGAGACACCATGCTGGTACTGGAAGACGTACATACCCACTATGGCAAAATCGAGGCCCTGCACGGCGTATCCGTGGAAGTGAAGAAGGGCGAGATTGTGTCACTGATCGGCGCCAACGGCGCCGGCAAAACCACGCTGCTGATGACCGTCTGCGGCAGCCCGCAGGCCAGCTCAGGGCGGGTGATTCTGGAAGGCCGCGACATTACCAATGAAGCCACCTCCAACATCATGCGCTCCGGCATTGCCATTGTGCCCGAAGGCCGCCGGGTGTTTCCCGGGCTGACGGTGGAAGAGAACCTGCACATGGGCGGTTTCTTCAACACCAAATCGGAAATCCGCAAAAGCCAGGATCACGTTTATGAGCTGTTCCCGAGGCTGAAAGAGCGTGAACATCAGCGGGCCGGCACCATGTCCGGCGGTGAACAGCAAATGCTGGCCATCGGCCGGGCGCTGATGAGCAAACCCAGAATGATCATTCTGGACGAACCGTCACTGGGGCTGGCGCCGATCATCATTCAGCAGATCTTCGAGATCATCGGCCAGTTGAGAGAGGAAGGGATTACGGTGTTCCTGGTGGAGCAGAACGCTCACCAGGCCCTGAGCCTGGCAGACCGGGGCTATGTGCTGGAAACCGGCCGTATCCGCCTGCACGACACCGGCACGAACCTGCTGGCCAATCCGGAAGTGAGGGATGCCTACCTGGGTGGTTAACCCACTCTAGAACCAAAAAAGCCGGAGGCAATCAGCGCTCCGGCTTTTCTTTGGGACTCACAAAAGCTTACTTGATGCTCTTGATGGTGCCCTTGTAGCCTTCAACGGTTACGTTGATGGTACCGAAAACAACGAAGTCTTCAGTTTCAACGGTGTAACGCGGAGCTACGATGATGTCTGCGCCAGAAGACTCAATGGCCTTGTAAGCTGCTGCAGACTTGGCCTTGGCAACCGGATCGCCAAAGGGCAGGCCACCGCCGGTGGATCCACCGTAGGAAACGCCGTCAGAGAACTGCTTGTCGCTACCGATGGTGAAGAACAGAACCTTGGTAACGGAAGCCTTGCCAGAAATCTTCTCGCCTACTTCAACGTCTGCTTTCACGTCTGTCTGCAGAGGAGCAGTAACAGGCATGGAGCTGGAGCTTACGTTGAGGGAGGAACAACCGGACATAGCGCCGGCCAGAACGAGTGTTGATGCAATAAGCGCTTTTTTCAAAACAAACTCTCCATATGTTGTTGCATGGCCCTCATGGCCGCGCGCACTATACTGAAATACACTCTATATAACAATAGCGGCTAACAGATGATTTTTTGTTCGATTTAGAAATATGAACACATGTTCGTATTTCTGTGTATCAGGCCGCTACCTTTTTTAACAGTGGCTTAACTTGCGATTTCAGGTTTTGATCTATACTCAAACAGACGGTCTTTTAACCAAACCAGACACTGGCCGTTGTCTTGCAGCCACGGAATTCGAACGCTGCAGGGTATGCGACAAAGCTATAACCACAGAAAGGAGTGGATAATGAAAAAACTGATCGCAGGTGCAATTCTTCTTGGTGCTTCCTCCATGGCGTTCGCACAGCCCGGCTGTGGCGTGGGTGCCATGATCTGGAAAGGGCAGTCCGGCATTGCTCCACATGTCCTGGCCGCTACCACCAACGGAACCTTCGGTAACCAGACCTTCGGCATGACCACCGGCACTCTGGGTTGCCAGACCAACCAGTCTGTTCAATCCATGGCCATGTACATGGACAGCAACATCGATAAGGTTGCCCGCGACATGTCCCGCGGTTCTGGCGAAAACCTGGATACTCTGGCAGTCCTGCTGGGTGTAGAAGAAACTGACCGTGATACCTTCCGCAAAGTACTGCAAGACAACTTTGCTTCCATTTTCCCCAACGCTGATACCACCTCAGGTGAAGCCGTAGACGCCATCGTGGCCCTGCTGGAGCAGAACGACGCTCTGAGCAAATACGTGGCCGCCTGATCACGGGCGACAATGGAACAGAATGGCGCCAGGGACGGCGCACAAACCCCAGAGCCACCAATCCGGAACTACCAACTCCATGGGCTTTACCCTTCGCACCGGGCAGGCCGTTTTATGGCTTGCATGCAGTACCGCCTGGGCACAGGCAGAAACCGTTACACTGCCTGACAACCTTCACCTTCATCCAACCTGGCTGACCCTCGGCCACTATCATCAGGACAGGTTCGGTTCCGATTACACCAGCCAGGCCGATGACCCGGCGTTCTTTCTGAGTGACAACGGCAAGACATCGCCCAGAGCCGAGCTGGAAGCCACCCTGGAGGCCATACAACGTCCCGGAGGTGGTGATAGCCACGCCCGCTGTCGATTCCCGGCCCGGGATGCCTGGCTGAGAGAACAACTGGAGTTGCCGGATACACCGGTAAACTGCCCCGCTTTCGAGGAATGGGCAGGCACACTGAATACCGAGAAAGTCACCCTGGTGTTTGCTGCGTCCTACCTGAACAGTCCCTCATCCATGTTCGGACACACCTTCTTGCGGCTCGATCCCCCCCAGGATGACGAAGAAACCGATCTGCTGCTTGCCAACACTATTTCCTACGCAGCCGATGCCGCTGAACATGACAGCGAGTTGTTGTTTGCCTATCGGGGTATTTTCGGGGGCTATCCAGGCATTACCTCCATCAAGCCCTATTACGAAATGATCCGGCTGTACAACGACATCGAACACCGGGATCTCTGGGAGTACACCCTGAATCTCGACCAACAGGAGGTTGACACCCTGCTGGCCCATACCTGGGAAATTCAGGACAAGAACTTTGATTACTATTTCTTCGATGAGAACTGCGCCTACCGCCTGTTAGCCCTGATCGATGCCGCCCGCCCGGGAACAGACCTGCTCGACGAAGTAAGCACTCACGCTATCCCGTCTGACACCGTGCGCTGGGTGAGAGATGCCGGCCTGCTTGAAAGCATCCATTACCGCCCGTCTGCCGCCACCTCGGTAGCCCATAGCCTGGACAGCCTGCCCGCAGACCACCAGACCATCGCCGCAGCCTTGGCCAATGGCTATGTGGCAGTGAACGACCCGGAAGTCCGTAAGCTTGGTAAAGACGACCGCGCCCAACTCCTGGATGCCACGTACGATTACGTACGCTACCAGAGCGAAGCCGAAGGCTGGCCCCGGGAACACGCGGCGCCGCTGTCTCATCAACTACTGGTCGCCCGCAGCCAGATTGAGGATGCGGCAGAACTTCCAGACGTGCCCGAACCGGAGATCCGCGACGATCAGGGGCATGACACCTTTCGCCTGAGTCTCGGTTCCGGCCAGCTCGCCCACAGCGATTTCACCCAGTTGACCATCCGGCCGGCCTACCACGACGTACTGGATCCGCCCGCCGGTTACCGTACCGGTGCACAGCTTCAATTCCTGCGCCTGGACGCCAGGCTCTACCACAAAAACGACGAACTTCAGGTGGAACAGATCACCGGCGTGGAAATACGCTCCCTGAGCCCCCGGAACCAGTTCTTTGCACCGATCTCCTGGCAAGTTGGCTTCGGCGGCCGCCGCACGGACACCGGCAATGACCGCGTACTGGCCCCCTATCTCGAAGGCGGAGCCGGCGGCAGCTGGAGCCTGGGCCAGAACACCCAAGCCTTCACCATTGCCACGGCCGATGTGGAAATCGATGATGACATCAAGCGGGGCTACGATTTCGCACCGGGCGCAGACCTCGGCCTGCTGCACCAGAACAACCGCTTCAGCCTGCTGACCGGCGTAAAAACCAAAGCCTGGATCGTCAGCAGCCAACACCGGCAAGACCAGTTTTACGCCGAAGCCAACTGGCACATTGGCCGGGAATTCAGCCTATTCGCCAAATTCACCCGGGAAGACCACTACGACAGGTACCAAAGCACATGGCAAGCCGGCCTACACGCTTACTTCTGAATACCAAAACGGCTCTCATCACCCTGCTGGCCATCACCACGCTGCTGCAAACCGGATGCAGCAGCGTGTTCTTCTATCCGGACAATGCCACTTACATCACCCCGGACCGACTCAACCTGGAATACGAAGACATCTACCTCAAGACCGCGGACGGCGAAACCCTCCACGGCTGGTGGCTCCCTGCCCTCACCGACGAACCCGCCAAGGGCACCATCTACTACCTGCACGGCAACGCCCAGAACATCAGCGCACACATCCTCAACGCCGCCTGGCTGCCAGAACAGGGCTACAACGTGTTCACCATCGATTATCGCGGTTACGGCCAATCCACCGGCGCCCCCGATATCGAAGGCGCACTGCACGACGTGGAAACCGGACTGCGCTGGCTGGCCCAACGCCGCGCCGATAGTGAACACCCGCTCTATATCCTCGGCCAAAGCCTCGGCGGCGCCCTCGGTATCGCCCTGGCCAGCGAATGGGTGCAGCGAGACGAACAACCAGAGCTAAACGGCATCATCCTCGACGGCACCTTCTCCGGCTTCCGCTACATTGCCCGGGAAAAACTCGACCTTTTCTGGCTCACCTGGCCGTTCCAGTACCCCCTGAGCTGGACCATCCCGGATGACTACGAAGGCACCGACAAGATCGCAGGCGTGTCACCGGTGCCGGTGATGATTATCCACAGCGTTCGGGATGGCATCATTCCGTTTGAGCACGGTGTCCGGTTGTATGAGGCGGCGGAGCAACCCAAGGAGTTCTTGCAGACCGATACGCCCCATGCGGCGACGTTTGTGATTCCCGCATACAGGGAGGCAGTACTGGAATTCATGAAAAAAGACCTTTAGAGGCAAGCACAAGGTCTAGCGCAGCGGTTGTGGGAAGCCTTTCCAAAAGTCTTGAGGGCCATGGACGGCCCGAAAGAAGCGCACATGGATGTGCTCGTAGCGTCTTTTGGAAAGGCTTCCCACAACCGCTGCAGGCACTAAAACTACAAGGCCCATAAACGACAAAACCCGCCAGACTTGAAGCCGGGCGGGTTTTTCTAACCAAGAATCATCTTAGTCAGCGAAGTCAGTCGGCTGCTCGCCTTCCTTAACTTCCTTCATGGACAGCTTAACGCGACCACGGTTGTCCACATCCAGCACCTTGACCAGAACTTCCTGACCTTCGCTCAGCTCGTCAGTGACGTTCTCGATACGGCGCTCGGAGATCTGGGAAATGTGCACCAGACCATCCTTGCCAGGCAGGATGTTAACGAAGGCACCGAAGTCCACAATGCGCTCAACGCGGCCCTTGTAGATAGCACCCACTTCGATCTCGGCAGTGATTTCCTTCACCCGATTCACGGCGGCTTGTGCAGCTGCTGCGTTGTCGGCGTAGATCTTCACGTTGCCGTCGTCGTCCAGGTCGATAGACGCACCGGTTTCGTCGCAGATACCACGGATGGTAGCGCCACCCTTACCGATAACATCACGGATCTTGTCCGGATGGATCTTGATGGTAGTGATGCTCGGCGCACGCTCAGACAGCTCGGCGCGGGGCTCGGCGATCACTTTGTTCATCTCGTCCAGGATGTGCAGACGCGCAGCGTTGGCCTGCTCCAGGGCGATTTCCATGATTTCGTCGGTAATACCCTGGATTTTGATATCCATCTGCAGCGCAGTAACGCCGTCTTTGGTACCGGCAACCTTGAAATCCATGTCGCCCAGGTGGTCTTCGTCACCCAGGATGTCAGTCAGGACCGCGAACTTGTCGCCTTCCTTGACCAGACCCATGGCGATACCGGCCACCGGCGCCTTCAGGGGCACACCAGCGTCCATCAGGGCCAGGGAAGAACCACACACGGAAGCCATGGAGCTGGAACCGTTGGATTCAGTGATCTCGGAAACCGCACGAATGGCATACGGGAACTCTTCGATGGTCGGCATAACCGCGGCTACACCACGCTTGGCCAGACGACCGTGACCAATTTCACGACGGCCCGGGCTGCCCATGCGGCCAGCTTCACCTACGGAGTACGGAGGGAAGTTGTAGTGGAACAGGAACGGGTCCTTGCGCTCACCTTCCAGGGCATCGATGATCTGCACGTCACGGGTGGTACCCAGCGTAGCGGTAACGATAGCCTGGGTCTCACCACGGGTGAACAGGGCGGAACCGTGAACGGACGGCAGTACGCCAACTTCCACCTTGATCGGGCGAACGGTCTTGTTGTCACGGCCATCGATACGCGGCTTGCCTTCGATAACCTGCAGACGAACGACAGACTTCTCGACCTTGCCGAAGTACTTCTTCACTTCCTCTTCGGAAGGCTGGCCTTCTTCTTCACCGGCCAGTTTTTCAACGGCAGCAGATTTGATCTCACCCAGACGCTCGTAACGGGCCATCTTGTCGCGAATCGCGTAGGCTTCTTCGATGGCACCACCGAACTCGGCCTTGATGGCGTTCAGCAGCTCAGTGTTTTCCGCCTCGGGCTGCCATTCCCAGCGCGGCTTGCCGTTCTCGGCAGCAAATTCCTTGATGGCAGTGATCGCAGTCTGCATTTCCTGGTGGCCGAACAGTACGGCGCCCAGCATCTGGTCCTCTGTCAGGCCTTTGGCCTCGGACTCAACCATCAGCACCGCTTCGTCGGTACCGGCCACAACCATGTCCAGCAGGGAAGTGCTGAGCTCTTCGAAGGTCGGGTTCAGGAAGTAGCCTTTCTCGTTGGTGTAACCCACACGGGCAGCACCAATCGGGCCGTCGAACGGGATACCGGAGATGGCCAGGGCTGCAGATGCAGCAATCATGGCAGCGATATCCGGATCGTGGTTCTTGCTGGCAGACATAACCGTCAGCACAACCTGAACTTCGTTCATGTAGCCGTTCGGGAACAGCGGGCGAATCGGACGGTCGATCAGGCGGGAGGTCAGCGTCTCTTTCTCGGACGGACGACCTTCACGCTTGAAGAAGCCACCCGGGATTTTACCGGCGGCGTAGGTTTTTTCCTGGTAGTTCACAGTCAGGGGGAAGAAGCCCTGGCCCGGCTTGGGCTCTTTGGCGCCAACAACGGTGCCCAGAACGGCAGTGTCGCCGGTGCTTACCAGTACCGAGCCGGTTGCCTGACGGGCAATACGACCGGTTTCCAGGGTGAAGGTTTCCCCACCCATTTCAAATGTCTTGATACGTGGTTGCAGTTCCACAATAAACTCCTGCATTTTCAGCGGTTTTGATTCTGGCCAATGACCCATTCATTCGCCATTTTCCAACAACTGCAGCAGTCTGATCAGTGAACCGAAAGGCAACCCGTCTGAAAGCTAACAGGCTGTTGCAAAACCCCGGCCAGAGTTCCCGGGCTTTTCAACAACCTGCTATCAATAGCGGCTTTCCATTGTGACAGGGAAAATCCTTCGGTTTCACAGACAAATCAACTGCAGCAAAAAACGCTTCCTGCTTGTTCGGAATGAGCAAGGCAGGGAGCGGGAGAGAAGCACGGCTGAACCCGGGAACCCCCGGGCCAGCCATCAGGTCGCTAAACCGGATTAGCGACGCAGACCCAGACGCTGGATCAGGTCCAGGTAACGGTCAGCGTTTTTACGCTTGAGGTAGTCCAGCAGCTTACGACGCTGGTTTACCATCCGGATCAGGCCGCGGCGGGAATGGTGATCCTGCTTGTTGGCCTTGAAGTGATCCTGCAGCTTGTTGATGTTGGCGCTCAGCAGAGCTACCTGAACCTCAGGGGAACCGGTATCGCCATCACCTTGCTGAAAATCTTTAACGATCTGAGCTTTCTCACTGGCAGACAGTGCCATATTTCACCTCATTGGTTGCGATGCATACCTATTCAGCCGAACCGCGCATCTCTACAGCCCGGCTAATCAGCAAAAGGCGTTTACCGTTTGCTGTTCTTGACCAGACGGCGAGGCACCAGTTGAGTGCCATCGCCTTCCGGCAATGCTTCTGCCAGCCCTACGAAGGAATGCTCGCCATACAGGCGGACGAAACCTTCAAAAGGCTGACCCGGTATTCTAACCGGTTGTCCGTTCAAGATCGATACCAGCGGCACGCCGGACAATCGGTACTCGGGAAACATGGTGAGGGCGGTTTCCGGCGGCAACAGCAGGCCATCCAGGCTTTCCCCGCGCTCGCGCATGGCTTCCAGGTCTTTGACATCGTGGGCATTTGCCAGGGTGTAGCCGGAGGCCAGGGTGCGACGCAGAGCACTGACATGAGCTCCACAGCCCAGAACTTCCCCAATATCCTCAACCAGTGAGCGGATATACGTACCCTTGGTACAGGTAACCGCAAGATCCAGCTCCTGTTCCCGAACCGCCAACAATTTGAGCTCGTAAATGGTCACCGGCCTGGCCGGGCGCTCAATTTCGATACCCTCGCGGGCGTATTCGTACAGTGGTTTGCCCTGATGCTTCAGAGCCGAGTACATGGAGGGCACTTGCTGAATGTCGCCACGGAACCGGGCCAGTACGGCCTCCACTTCTTCCTCACTGAAGTGGGGAACCGGCTTTTCCTCCACCACAGCCCCTTCGCTGTCTCCGGTTTCTGTCCGGATGCCCAGGCGTGCGGTGGTGATATACGCCTTGTCACTGTCCAGCATGGTCTGGGAGAACTTGGTGGCCTCACCAAAACACAGGGGCAGCACGCCAGTGGCGAGCGGATCAAGCGCACCGGTATGGCCGGCCTTCGCCGCACCATACAGGCGCTTGACCTGCTGCAGAATCCCGTTGGAGGTAACGCCCTGGGGCTTGTCGATTACCAGGATGCCGTTTACGTCACGGCCTTTGCGTCTTCGGCTCAAGCGTCACGCTCCGGGTTATCGGAAACCGGGTCATCGTTGTCGTCCCGGGGCACGGCAGGCTTGTCGCCAACCGCTTCGCGGATCAGGCGATCCATCTTGCGGCTCTGCCCCAACAGTTTGTCGAAGTGAAACCGCAGATGGGGCACCACACGCAATTTCATGGCGCGACCAACCTGCCCGCGCAGAAACCCGGAGGCCTTGTTCAACACCGTCAGGGAGTCCTGCACTTCGGGTGAATCTTCGGTGAGTTCCTCGGTGGACAGCAACGAAATATAGATATCGGCATAGCCGAGGTCACGGCTGACTTTCACATCATTAACCGTGACCATACCAACGCGAGGATCCTTCACCTCGCGCTGGATCAGCTGCGCCAGCTCTCGCTGCATCTGATCGCCGATGCGATCTACGCGACTGTATTCCCGTGCCATCAGGCCCCCGTGGACTCAAGCTGACGTTCAACACGGACGCGATCGAATACTTCGATCTGGTCGCCCACTTTCACGTCGTAGCCTTTAACACCGATACCACATTCCATACCGTTGCGAACTTCCGCCACATCGTCCTTGAAGCGACGCAGGGATTCCAGCTCGCCTTCAAAGATCACCACGTTGTCACGCAGTACGCGGATCGGCTTGTTACGGTATACGGTGCCCTCAGTCACCATACAGCCAGCCACCTGACCAAACTTCGGCGAACGGAATACGTCACGCACATCGGCAATGCCCACGATATCTTCGCGGAATTCCGGCTTGAGCATGCCTGTCAAAGCCGCTTTCACATCATCAATCAGGTTATAGATGATGCTGTAATAGCGCAGATCCAGACCTTCCTGCTCAACCAGACGCTTGGATGCGGTATCCGCACGCACGTTGAAACCGAAAATAACGGCGTTGGTGGCCATGGCCAGGCTGACGTCGGTCTCGGCGATACCGCCAACACCAGACGAAACAATCTTCACCTGAACCTCGTCGTTGCCCAGGTCCTGCAGGGCCTTGGTAATGGCTTCCAGAGAACCACGCACGTCGGTCTTGAGTACGACGTTAAGGGTCTTGACCTCGTCCTTGCCCATATTCTCGAACATGTTCTCGAGTTTGGCAGCTTGCTGGCGCTGGAGACGTTGCTCACGCTCACGGGTCTGACGGAATTCAGCCAGCTCTTTGGCTTTTTTCTCGTCTGCCACAGCGAAGAATTCGTCACCGGCGTCTGGCGTGCCATTCAGGCCCAGAATCTCGACCGGAATCGACGGGCCGGCTTCTTTCACCTGGCGCCCGGCTTCGTCTGTCATGGCGCGCACCTTACCGAAGAAGGAACCGGCCACCACCATGTCGCCCTGGCGAAGCGTACCGTTCTGAACCAGCACGGTAGCAACAGAACCACGGCCGCGTTCCAGGCTGGATTCAACCACAACACCTTTCGCCGCTGCATCCGGGGACGCTTCAAGCTCAAGGATTTCAGCCTGCAGCAAGACGGCTTCCAGCAGGTCATCGATGCCCATACCGGTGTGTGCAGAAACAGGCACGAACTGAACGTCGCCGCCCCAGTCTTCCGGAATGACTTCCAGAGCTGAAAGCTCGTTCTTGATGCGGTCCGGATCGGCTTCTTCCTTGTCCATCTTGTTGATGGCAACCACGATCGGTACGCCGGCAGAACGGGCGTGCTCAACGGCTTCCTTGGTTTGCGGCATAACGCCGTCATCAGCCGCCACCACCAGGATAACGATATCGGTACACTGGGCACCGCGGGCACGCATGGCAGTGAACGCCGCGTGGCCCGGGGTATCCAGGAAGGACACCATGCCGTGGTCGGTTTCTACGTGGTAGGCACCGATATGCTGGGTAATACCACCGGATTCGCCGGCGGCAACCTTGGCGCGGCGGATGTAGTCCAGCAGTGAGGTCTTACCATGGTCAACGTGACCCATAACACTGACAACCGGCGCGCGCTTGATCTTCTCTTTGCCTTCATCCGGGCCGGTGATTTCGCTCAGGACTTCCTCCTCGAAAGCATCCTCGCTCACCGCTTTCGGCTTGTGGCCCAGATCTTCGGTAACCAGGATCGCCGTTTCCTGATCCAGCGCCTGATTGATGGTTGCCATCACCCCCATACCCATCAGGGTCTTGATAACATCAGCGGACTTGACGGCCATGCGCTGGGCGAGATCACCAACGGTGATGGTTTCCGGAATCTGTACTTCTCTGACCATGGGCTTTGTGGGCCTCTCGAAAGCATGACGCTTTTCTTTCGGTTTCTTTTTGGCCCGCAGCGGCTTGCGAAGAGTGGTTTCCTCTTCGTCTTCGCTCAGTACTACCGGTTCTTCTACCGGACGGCTGCGAGGACCGCGATGGCCAGCCTGCTTCTTCTTCGGCTTGCCTTCTTCAATATCATCGCCGCGCTCACGCACCTTCTCTTTTTTCTTCTTCGGCTTGCGATCCCGACCTTCATCCTCAGGCGGAGGCATGGGAATATCCTCCGGCGCGATGGCAGGCTCTGTGGATTCTGCAGCAGGTTCCGGAGCAGCTTTGGCTTCGGTTTCCGCTGCGGCCGGAGCTTCCGTTTCGGGGGCTTCGGCAGGTGCAGCTTCCGCTGCGACCTTCGGCGCTTCTTCCACCGGTGCCTGCTCTTCGGCCGGTGCCTGTACCGGCTCTTCCGCTACCGGCGCCTCAGCTTCCGGTTCGGGTTGCAGCTCTGCACGCTTGATATAGGTGCGGCGCTTGCGCACTTCTACGTTGACAGTCTTGGCCTTGCCGGCCTTAAGCGTCGTCGTGGTCTTGCGCTTGAGTGTAATCTTCCGCGGTTCAGCTTCCGCCTCGCCATGGTTTTTTCTCAGATAGGCCAGCAACTGCTGCTTCTCATCGCTGGTGACAGCGTCGTTTTCGCTGCGAGCTTTCAGGCCCGCTTCCACGATCTGCTTCAGCAAACGATCCACGGGAGCGCCTACATCTGCGGCCAGTTGTTTTACCGTTACTTCAGCCATACTGGTCCTCCTCTCCCGAATCAGGCCTGGTCTTCAAACCAGGGTGCGCGCGCAGTCATAATCAACTGACCAGCACGCTCTTCATCCATACCTTCAATTTCGAGCAGCTCATCAATCGACTGCTCCGCCAGATCTTCCATTGTGCGCACGCCCATGCCGGCAAGCTTGAATGCCAGCGCCCGGTCCATGCCGTCCATGTTCAGAAGATCGTCTTCGGGCTCAGCGCCCTCCAGGGCTTCTTCACTGGCCAGCGCCTGGTTCAGCAATACGTCTTTGGCACGACGGCGCAATTCAGTGACGGTTTCCTCGTCAAAGCCCTCAATCGCCAGCATTTCTTCCATCGGTACGTAGGCCACCTCTTCAATGGAGGTAAAGCCTTCCTCGATAAGAACACCGGCAAATTCTTCATCAACATCCAGATGAGCGGTAAAGTGTTCAAGCAGGCGGTTGTATTCCTGCTCCTGGCGCTCACCGGCTTCTTCTTCCGTCATCACGTTCAGGGTCCAACCGGTCAGCTCGGTCGCCAGACGAACGTTCTGGCCGTTCCGGCCAATGGCCTGCGCCAGGTTATCTTCGGCAACGGCTACATCCATGGTGTGACGGTCTTCATCCATGACAATGGAGGCCACCTCAGCAGGCGCCATCGCGTTGATGACCAACTGAGCCGGGTTATCGTCGTAAAGCACGATATCCACACGCTCACCGCCCAGCTCATTAGACACTGCCTGTACGCGGGAGCCCCGCATACCAACACAAGCGCCAACCGGATCAATACGGCGGTCGTTGGTCTTCACCGCAATCTTGGCCCGAGAGCCCGGATCGCGAGCGGCACCGCGAATCTCGATCAGCTCCTCGGCAATCTCGGGAACCTCGATGCGGAAAAGCTCGATCAGCATTTGCGAATCGGTACGGCTCAGAATCAGCTGTGGTCCGCGATGATCGGTGCGAATCTCCAGCAGCAGAGCACGAACGCGATCGCCCATCCGGAAGGTTTCACGGGGAATCAGGTGCTCACGGGGAAGCAGAGCTTCTGCGTTGCCACCCAGATCCACAATCACATTGTCCCGGGTCACCTTCTTGACGGTACCGGACACCAGCTCACCGATACGATCGCGGTAGCTGTCGACAATCTTCATGCGCTCGGCTTCGCGCACTTTCTGGAAGATGATCTGCTTGGCCGCCTGGGCACCAATGCGCCCGAACGCCACAGACTCCACCTTCTCTTCGTACATATCACCCGGCTTCAGATTGGTGTCGATCTCTTCCGCTTCCTGCAGGGTCAGCTCAGTGCCCAACGCAGGAACGGCATCATTATCGACCACCAGCCAGCGGCGGAAGGTTTCGTATTCTCCGGTGCGGCGATCAATGGCAACCCGGATATCCGCCTCTTCGTCTTCATAACGTTTCTTGGCAGCGGTAGCGAGTGCGAGTTCAATCGCCTCGAAAATCACATCCTTCTCGACACCTTTCTCGTTCGAGACGGATTCCACTACCAGCAAGATCTCTTTACTCATGGGATTGCCCTGCCCTCAAAATAAACGATACATCTATAGATTTATTCGAATGTGTCACTCGAAAACCGGCACGATGTTGGCTTTTTCGATACTGTCGAAGGGCAACAGGTATTCGTGGTCATCTACTACAACTACCACGTCGTCGCCCTCCACCCCTTTGATCAGGCCCAGGAATTTGCGCCGGCCCTCAAACGCCATACGCAGTTTGATCTGCACTTTATGACCAATAAATGCCTCGTACTGCTCCAGCCGGAACAGCGGCCGGTCCATACCGGGCGAAGACACTTCCAGCGTATATTCGGTCTGGATGGGGTCTTCCACATCCATCACCCCGCTGACCTGACGACTGACTTTCTCGCAGTCGTCGATCGCGATGCCGTTCTCGGCATCATCAATAAACACCCGAAGCTTGGAATGGTGTCCATGGGAGCGGAATTCAATTCCCCAGAACTCATAACCCAGCCCCTCGACCACCGGGCGCAGGATGTCTTCCAGTTGTTTCAGTTTGGCTGACAAGTGTCGCCGCCTCCGTTTCCGAATTTTCAGGGTACAAAAACAAAAAAAGGGCTGTTAATCAGCCCTTTTATGCACCAGGGCCCTTTGCGCCAGGCCCCTTAATCAAAAAGCCCCTGAAATATGGGGCTTTTTGTTGCAAGAATTCGCAAAGCGCCAACCCTTTCAAGCGCTCTGCCGACAGACACCTGGCCTGCCTGGAAGCCTCGATACTCGCAGGCTCCAATATCCGCGGGAGTATAGTGACGCCACGCGGACTGGTCAAGGACTGACCAAAAAAAACGGCCTGGGTTTGCCAAGCCGTCTTCTTTTAATATGGTGCCCGGGGCCGGACTCGAACCGGCACAGCTTTCGCTACCACCCCCTCAAGATGGCGTGTCTACCAGTTTCACCACCCGGGCATCATTCTTTACTCGAGTTCGGGGAGCGCGTCCCCACCCTCGGATTCGCTGTTAGCTGCAGGCTCATCAGCAGAGGGAGCCTGCTCAGCTTGCGCACCTGCCTGAGACGATTCCTGAACAACCGGAATACCTGCCTCGCCAGCCACTTCGGCGCGCTGCTTGGCAAAAATTGCCAGCGAAAAACTTGTCACAAAAAAGACAACCGCCATAAAGGTGGTCATCCGCGTCAGGAAGCTTCCGCTGCCCTGACTACCAAACACGGTCTGGGACGCACCACCACCGAAGGCTGCGCCGGCGTCTGCACCTTTGCCCTGCTGGATCAGAACCAGGCCCACCAGCGCCACGGCGATCACGACGTGAACAACAACTACCAGTGTTTCCAACCAATCCATACAGACTCTCGTAAACGTGTCGGCTTAGACACCTGCCGGGAAAGACCGGCAAATGCTGATAAATTCTTCGGCCTTCAACGATGCACCACCGATGAGACCGCCATCAATATCCGGCTCTGCAAACAAAGCGGCCGCATTATCCGCTTTTACACTGCCGCCGTAAAGTACCGAAATCTCATTAGCTGGCGCATTCATACCAGCCAGCACCTTGCGGATTTCCGAATGCATGGCCTGGGCATCACCTGCTGTCGCGGTTTTTCCGGTTCCGATAGCCCAGACCGGCTCATACGCCACAACAACCCTGGACCACTGGTCGCCAGCTACAACTGCCAGCCCGTTGCGAACCTGCTCGGCAACCACCGTTTCGGCTTTACCGGCTTCCCGCTCTGCGAGCGTTTCACCAACACACAGCACCGCGACCAAACCGCTCGACAGAACCTGCTCCACCTTGGCGGCCGCCACAGAATCCGTCTCACCAAACAACTGCCGGCGCTCGGAGTGGCCAACCAGCACATAGCCACAACCCATATCGCGGGCCATTTCGGCAGAGATCTCTCCGGTATACGCGCCAGATTGCCACTGGGACACATTCTGCACGCCGGTAGCGATCCGCTCACCTCCCTGCTCGGCAACCTGGCCCAGGTAGATGGCAGGAGGGACAATAACCACCTCCACTTCTTCGCCAACACTGCCGGAATGTTCGCGAACTGCGCCAACCAGCTGTTTCACCAGGTCTTTCGACCCGTTCATTTTCCAGTTTCCGGCAACAATTCTGCGACGCATCTCTGTCCTCGACAGTCCCGAACAAAAGGGAGGCGGAACTATACAGCAGTCACCCGCGGTACACAACCACCCTTCGAAATCAGGGTGTTGAGCGCTCCACTACCCGGGCGAGCTCTTCCACCACTCGGGTAATATCGTCTGCGCTCTGGCCTTCGGCCATTACCCTGATCAGGGGCTCGGTGCCGGATGCCCGCAGCAGAATGCGCCCGGCATCCCCCAACGTAGCCTCTGCCCGGGCCATAGCCTCAACAATATCCGCCCTACCCAACGGATCAAACCGTTCGGCAACGCGTACGTTGATCATTTTCTGCGGCAGCTTGCTCATACCGGCCCGCAGTTCTCCCATGGTCTTGCCGGACTTCCGCACTGCCAGCAGAACCTGCAACGCAGAGACAATACCGTCACCCGTGGTGGTGCAATCCCGGATTACCATATGTCCGGAACCCTCGCCTCCAATCAGCCAGTTATTGGCCAACAGGCGCTCCATCACATAACGATCGCCGACCTTGGCCCGCTCGAACTCGACGCCGATTTCACGCAGAGCCAACTCAACACCCAGATTGGTCATTAAAGTACCAACCACACCACCGTTCAGCCGCCCTTCAGCCTGGCGCTGGGAAGCCAGGATATACAGCAGCTCGTCGCCATCCACTTCGGAGCCATCCCGATCCACCATTAACACCCGGTCGCCGTCACCGTCGAAGGCAATCCCAAGATCCGCCTTTTTCTCGGCAACCGCCTGTTTCAGGGCGTCGAGGTGAGTAGAGCCCACGTTCAGATTGATGTTCAGACCATCCGGTTCGGCGCCAATCACGGTCACCTTTGCCCCCAGCTCACGGAACACTTTTGGCGCCACGTGATAGGTAGCACCGTGAGCACAGTCCAGCACCAGATGCATGCCATCGAGAGTAAATTCGTTCGGCACCGTACTCTTGCAGAACTCAACATAGCGTCCGGGCGCATCGTCTACCCGGCTCGCCTTGCCCAGCTCTTCCGGCTCACACACCTTGATCGGCTGATCCAGCCAGCGCTCGATCTCGGCTTCCAGGGCGTCGTCCAACTTGGTACCGGCGGAGGAAAAAAACTTGATGCCGTTATCGTGATGAGGGTTGTGGGAGGCACTGATGACAATACCGGCAGATGCCCGGAAGGTACGAGTGAGGTAGGCAATCGCGGGGGTCGGCATAGGACCCAGCAACTTGACATCTACACCCGCCGCGGCCAGACCAGCTTCCAGTGCCGACTCAAACATATAGCCGGACAACCGGGTATCCTTACCGATCAGTACGCTGTTGCGCTGGCCCGCACGCTTGAACGCCTGCCCCGCAGCCCAACCCAGATGCAGCATGAACTCCGGCGTAATCGGACTGTCTCCGACCCGGCCACGAATGCCATCGGTACCAAAGTATTTGCGCTGGGTCATCAGATTGCCTCCTTCACTGCCGTCACGATCCTGACGGCGTCCACAGTTTCCCTAACGTCGTGCACCCTGAGGATGCTCGCCCCTTTCATGGCCGATATTGTCGCGGCAGCGAGGCTGGCCGGCAACCTTTCATTCACATCGCGACCGGTGACCGCACCCAGCATGGACTTTCGCGAGACCCCGACAAGTAAGGGGTGTCGGAGAATATGCAACTGCTCAAGGGTGGCGAGCAGCTGATAGTTGTGCTCCACGCTTTTGCCGAAGCCAAAGCCGGGATCAAGAATAATGTTATCGGCACGAATACCGGCCTGCTCAGCTACTCGCATACGCTCCGTCAGAAAAGAGCTGACTTCCCGCCGCACATTCCGGTACCGGGGATCGTCCTGCATGGTATCCGGCTCACCCTGGATGTGCATAATGCACACCGGAATGCCGGCTTTTGCCGCCACATCGGGCGCGCCTTCGCGCTGCAGGGCGCGGACATCGTTGATCAGGCCGGCACCCAGCCGGGCGGTTTCCGCCATGACCACGGGATTGCTGGTGTCCACTGAAATCACGGTATCCAGCTCTTTGGCAATGGCTTCAACTACCGGACACACGCGGTCCAGCTCTTCCTGGGTCGACACTTCAGTTGCACCGGGGCGAGTCGATTCACCGCCTACGTCAATGAAAGTAGCCCCGTCGCTGACCATCTGCCGGGCCCGCACGAGTGCAGCCTCCCTGGAATTAAAGTATCCGCCATCGGAAAACGAGTCAGGGGTGACGTTCAGAATGCCCATCACGTGGCACCGAGACAGATCCAGTTCGTGACCGGCAAAGTTCATTTTCATAACGCGACTACCACAGGCAGAGTTTTCGGAGAGACAAAAACAAACGCCGCCCGGGGGCCCGGGCGGCGCATTCAGTTACTCAGGCTTTGACGGCGAGTCAGTGCTCGCCGGCAGGACGCCCGACGCCAGGTTGCCGGCCGTCGTCAGAGCTTCTGGGCTCCGGCGCCTGCTCAGGCTCTTCGGCTTTGACGCCCCCGGCAGGACCACTGTCACCCCAGTTCTTGGGCGGCCGAGGTTCCTTGCCAGCCATGATGTCGTCAATCTGGTAACGATCGATGGTTTCATACTTCATCAGTGCTTCGGCCATCATGTCCAGCTTGTCCCGGTTATCAATCAGGATCTGCTTGGCCTTTTCGTAGCACTCATCAATGATGTTGCGAACTTCCTCGTCAATCCGCTGGGCGGTCTCCGGCGAGTACACCGTATGTGCCTGCCCCGCGGAACGGCCGAGGAAGGGTTCCTCGCTATCGGTGTCGTACTGCAAAGGGCCAAGCTTCTCGGACAGCCCCCAGCGGGTCACCATGTTCCGGGCCAGGCTCGTGGCCCGCTCGATGTCGTTGGACGCACCAGTGGTGACACCATCGAAGCCCAGGGTCAGCTCTTCGGCGATACGGCCACCAAACAGACTACAGATCGAGCTGATCAGATAGCGTTTGGAATGGCTGTACTTGTCCTCTTCCGGGAGGAACATGGTCACACCCAGGGCGCGGCCACGAGGAATAATACTCACTTTGTAGACCGGATCGTGCTCAGGCATCAGACGGCCCACAATCGCGTGACCAGACTCATGGTAAGCCGTGTTCCGCTTTTCCTTCTCGCTCATCACCATGGACTTGCGCTCGGCGCCCATCATGATCTTGTCTTTGGCCAGCTCCAGCTCTTCCATGGAGACCAGGCGCTGGTTACGACGGGCCGCAAACAGGGCCGCTTCGTTAACCAGGTTGGCAAGATCGGCACCGGAGAAGCCCGGCGTGCCCCGCGCAATAACCGCAGGATCAATACCGTCGGCCAGCGGCACTTTTTTCATGTGCACTTTCAGAATCTGCTCACGGCCAATGATGTCCGGCAGGCTCACCACCACCTGGCGGTCGAACCGGCCCGGGCGCAGCAATGCCGGGTCCAGTACATCTGGACGGTTGGTCGCGGCAATCACGATAACGCCTTCATTACCTTCGAAGCCGTCCATTTCCACCAGCAGCTGGTTGAGGGTCTGCTCACGTTCGTCGTGACCGCCGCCCATACCGGCACCGCGGTGACGGCCAACCGCATCGATCTCATCGATGAAGATAATGCAGGGGCTCTGCTTTTTCGCCTGCTCGAACATGTCGCGAACACGGGAGGCACCCACGCCCACAAACATTTCCACGAAGTCGGAGCCGGAGATAGAGAAGAACGGCACCTTGGCCTCGCCCGCGATGGCCTTGGCAAGCAGGGTCTTACCGGTACCGGGAGGGCCCACCATCAATACGCCCTTCGGGATGCGACCACCAAGGCGCTGGAACTTGCTGGGATCCCGGAGGAAATCCACCAGCTCTTTCACGTCTTCCTTGGCTTCGTCGACACCCGCGACATCGGAAAACGTGGTTTTGATCTGGTCTTCACTCATCAGGCGCGCCTTGCTCTTGCCGAACGACATGGGGCCTTTGCCGCCACCGCCGCCCTGCATCTGGCGCATGAAGAACACGAACAATGCGATGATGATCAGAATCGGGAACGCGGCCACCAGCAGCTGCGTCCACAGGCTCTGGCGCTCGGGCTCTTTGCCGATCACTTCGACGTTGTTGGCGAGCAGGTCATCCATCAGCTTGTTGTCAGACACCTGTGGCCGGATGCTCTGGAACTGGGAACCGTCGTTGCGGACACCCTGCACCTGCAGACCATCAATGGTCACCTGCCGCACCTGGCCCTGCTGGACCATCTCGACAAACTGGGAATAGTTAACTTGTTGGCCGGTGGTGGTGGGAGAGAAATTCTGAAACACCATCAGCAGCACGGCGGCTATGATTAGCCAGAGAACCAGATTTTTTGCCATATCGTTCAAGGATCATCACCTGTGAATTGCAGGATCAGCGCCTGAAGGCCGCCAATCCTTTTCCGACACCTTACACCAATTGTACGCCGGTAAACCAGAAACGGCCCATCCGGAACCGATCGCGATACTACCTATATGGGACGCTCTGACCGGAATTACAACACCCTCTGTACGTGAATACGGCCATTTGTCATGAGTCGCTATCTGTTACAATCGCTGAATTATACGTGGTTGCCAGCGGATTCACCGCTGACCTTTTGTTAATTGCACCTATTAAGAGATTACATCATGAGTCTGTCACCGGAACAGCGCCGGGAATACCGGGCTATTGCCCACAACCTAAAGCCCGTCATCATCGTTGGCGACAAAGGCCTGTCTGAAGGGCTGCAGGACGAACTGGACCGTGCCCTGAACGACCATGAGCTGATCAAGATCAAAGTTGCCAGCCAGGATCGCGAAGTCCGCCAGGAAGCCATTCAGGCCCTGTGCGAAAGCTCTGGCGCCGAGCTGGTACAGACAATCGGCAAAATCGCCGTCATTCTGCGTCGGGCGAAGAAGCCGAACCCCAAGCTGTCGAATCTGCTGCGCAACAAATAAGCGTAAGCTGAGACGCGAAAAAGCCGGCCTGGTTCCCCAGTGCCGGCTTTTTCTTTGTGCCCGATCAGCACAACCGAGTCAGATATATTCCACTTCGGAAATCTCGTACTCCACGGTACCTGAGGGGATGCGGATCGCCACCACATCACCTTCGTTCTTACCAATCAGTGCGCGGGCGATCGGCGAGGACACCGACAGCTTGCCAGCCTTGATGTCCGCCTCATCTTCACCCACGATCTGGTAGGTAACCTCTTCGTCGGTTTCCATGTTGACCAGATGCACGGTGGTACCAAAGATCACTTTGCCGGTGTTCTCCATGGTGGTCACATCAATCACCTGGGCCACGGAAAGCTTGCCTTCGATTTCCTGGATGCGACCTTCGATAAAGCTCTGCTGCTCCCGGGCCGCATGGTACTCAGCATTTTCCTTCAGATCACCGTGCTCACGGGCATCGGCAATGGCCGCAATCACCCGCGGCCGATCCTCGGACTTCAGCTTTTTCAGCTCCTCACGCAGACGGGCTTCGCCCGTCTTGGTCATCGGTACTCTGTCAGCCATAGCCTTACTTTCCTGCGTGTAGTTCCTGGAGGCGACGAACGGTGCGCTCCGGGCCAAATTTGATGGCACGGCAGAAAGCTTCGCCACCTGCCAGTGTGGTTGTGTAGGTTACTTTGGTCTGCAAGGCAGACTGGCGAATCTGCGCCGAGTCAGAAATCGCCTTGCGACCTTCCGTGGTATTGATAATCAGCTGAACCTGACCATTCTTGATGGCATCCACAATGTGCGGGCGACCCTCGCGAACCTTGTTCACCCTTTCAACGGCAATGCCTTCGGACTCCAGCGCTTTGGCGGTGCCGGTGGTGGCAATAATCTTGAAGCCAGCATCCACCAGGTCGCGGGCGACACTGGCCGCACCCGGCTTGTCGACATCGCGCACCGACATGAAGGCCACGCCCTGGGCCGGCAAGCGCTCGCCCACGGCCAGAGCGGCCTTGGCAAAGGCTTCATCAAAGCTGTCGCCCAGGCCCATCACCTCACCGGTGGATTTCATTTCCGGCCCGAGGATCGGGTCCACGGCCGGGAACTTGTTGAACGGGAACACCGACTCTTTCACCGCGTAGTAGGTCGGCACGATTTCCTGAGTGAAGTTCAGTTCTTTCAGGCTATTGCCGGACATAACCCGGGCCGCGACCGCCGCCAGCGACACCCCAATGGCCTTGGACACGAACGGCACGGTACGTGAAGCCCGGGGGTTCACTTCGATCACGTAGATCTCGCCGTCCTGATAGGCCAGCTGCACGTTCATCAGGCCGATAACATCCAGCTCGATGGCCATTTTCTTCACGGCCTCGCGCATGTCGTTCTGTACCTGCTTGCTCAGGCTGTACGGCGGCAGGGAGCAGGCGGAATCACCAGAGTGAACACCGGCCTGCTCAATGTGCTGCATGATACCGCCGATCACAACATCAGTGCCGTCACTGATGGCATCGATATCCACCTCGATGGCAGCATTCAGGAAGTGATCAAGCAGAACCGGGCTGTCATTGGAGACCAGCACCGCGTTACGCATGTAGCGCACCAGTTCGGTTTCGTCATAGACGATTTCCATGGCCCGGCCACCCAGCACGTACGACGGGCGCACCACCAGCGGGTAGCCAATCTCGCGGGCCGCCACGATGCCTTCCTCGTGGCTGCGCACAGTGGCGTTTTCCGGCTGCTTCAGACCCAGGCGCTGGATCATCTGCTGGAAGCGCTCGCGATCTTCGGCGCGGTCAATGGCGTCCGGGCTGGTGCCGATAATGGGCACACCGGCGGCTTCCAGGCCACGCGCCAGCTTCAGCGGAGTCTGACCGCCGTACTGGACGATTACACCCTTGGGCTTCTCGACGTTGATGATTTCCAGCACGTCTTCCAGGGTGATCGGCTCAAAATACAACCGGTCGGAGGTGTCGTAATCGGTCGACACGGTCTCCGGGTTGCAGTTGATCATGATGGTTTCGTAGCCGTCCTCACGCATGGCCAGAGCCGCGTGCACGCAGCAGTAGTCAAACTCGATGCCCTGGCCGATACGGTTGGGGCCACCGCCGATGACCACAATCTTCTCGCGGTCGGACGGCTCCGCCTCGCACTCTTCCTCGTAAGTGGAGTACATATAGGCGGTATCAGAGGCAAATTCCGCCGCACAGGTATCGACACGTTTGTACACCGGGCGAATGCCCAGGTCGTGACGCAGCTTGCGCAGGCTGACTTCGGAAATACCCAGCAGTTTGGCCAGGCGGGCATCGGAGAAGCCCTTGCGCTTGAGGCGGAACAGGGTGGCCTTGTCGATATCGGCCTTACCGGCCGACTTGAGGGCCTGTTCTTCGCGCACGATGTCCTCGATCTGCACCAGGTACCAGGGGTCTACCTTGGTGTGGCGGAACACTTCGTCCACGGTCATGCCGGCGCGGAACGCATCGCCGATGTACCAGATACGCTCGGCACCGGGTACGTTCAGCTCCCGGGTCAGGGTTTCGCGGCTGTTCTCGGAGTCCAGATCTTCCAGCTTTTCATCGAAGCCTTCGGAACCCACTTCCAGGCCACGCAATGCCTTTTGCACCGATTCCTGGAAGGTCCGACCAATGGCCATAACCTCACCCACAGATTTCATCTGGGTGGTCAGGCGGGCGTCGGCCTGGGGGAATTTTTCGAAGGTAAACCGGGGAATCTTGGTAACCACGTAATCAATGGACGGCTCGAACGAGGCCGGGGTGACGCCGCCGGTGATCTCGTTCTGCAGCTCATCAAGGGTGTACCCGACGGCCAGCTTGGCTGCGACCTTGGCGATCGGGAAACCGGTGGCCTTGGACGCCAGCGCCGAGGAACGCGACACCCGGGGGTTCATTTCGATCACCACCATACGGCCGGTATCCGGATTGATACCGAACTGCACGTTGGAACCGCCGGTTTCCACACCAATCTCACGCAGCACCGCCAGCGAGGCGTTCCGCATGATCTGATATTCCTTATCGGTGAGGGTCTGGGCGGGGGCCACCGTAATGGAATCACCGGTGTGCACGCCCATGGCGTCGAAGTTCTCGATTGCGCAGACGATGATGCAGTTGTCGTTCTTGTCGCGAACAACCTCCATCTCGTACTCTTTCCAGCCGATCAGGGATTCGTCGATCAGCAGCTCGTTGGTCGGGGACAGATCGAGACCGCGAGTACAGATCTCCTCGAACTCGTCCTTGTTGTAGGCAATACCACCGCCAGAACCACCCATGGTGAACGATGGACGGATAATGCACGGGAAACCGATGTCTTCGGAGATCTTCCAGGCTTCGTCCATGGAATGGGCGATGGCCGCGCGCGGGCACTCCAGACCGATTTTCTTCATGGCCTTGTCGAAGCGGTCGCGGTCTTCGGCCTTGTCGATGGTGTCAGCGTTGGCGCCAATCATTTCAACGCCATGCTTCTCCAACACGCCGTGCTTTTCCAGATCCAGCGCACAGTTCAGCGCAGTCTGACCACCCATGGTGGGCAGCAGGGCGTCCGGCTTTTCCTTTTCGATGATCTTTTCGACCGTCTTCCAGGTGATCGGTTCGATGTAGGTGGCATCGGCCATGGCCGGGTCGGTCATGATGGTGGCCGGGTTGGAGTTCACCAGGATCACCCGGTAGCCCTCTTCGCGCAGCGCCTTACAGGCCTGGGCTCCGGAGTAGTCGAATTCGCACGCCTGCCCGATCACGATGGGGCCGGCGCCCAGGATCAGGATGCTTTTAATGTCGGTACGTTTTGGCATGTCTTGGTAAACCTGTCAGCAACTTTTGAATTCTTGCAGCGCGGTATTCAGCGCCGGTGAGCTATCGTTGATGGCCTTGCCCTCAGGCAGATCGCGCTTCCATCAGCTGGATAAACTCGTCAAACAGCGGAGCCACATCGTGGGGGCCCGGGCTGGCTTCCGGGTGACCCTGGAAGCTGTAGGCCGGCTTATCGGTGCGGCGAATGCCCTGCAGAGTGCCGTCAAACAGCGATTTGTGAGTCGCTTCCACATTGGCGGGCAGGGTTGTTTCATCCACAGCAAAGCCGTGGTTCTGACTGGTAATCATCACAGTGCCTTTGGCAATGTCCTGCACCGGATGGTTGGCACCGTGATGGCCGTGGCCCATTTTCATGGTTTTTGCACCACTGGCCAGGGCCAGCAGCTGGTGGCCCAGGCAGATGCCGAATACCGGAATCTCGGTTTTCAGCACTTCCTGAATGGCCTTGATAGCATAGTCGCAAGGCTCGGGGTCACCCGGGCCGTTGGACAGGAAGATGCCATCGGGATTCATCGCCAGCACATCAGAGGCCGGGGTTTGCGCGGGCACGACGGTGATCTCGCAACCGCGGGCCGCGAGCATGCGCAGAATGTTGTATTTTACGCCGTAATCCCAGGCCACCACCTTGAATTTGCCTTCGGAGCGGTCACTGTAGCCGCTTACCAGATCCCACTCGGCCTGATTCCACTGGTAGGCTTCGCTGCAGGTGACTTCTTTGGCCAGGTCCATGCCTTTGAGGCCGGGAAAGGCGTTAGCCAGTTCCAGTGCGCGTTCGGCAGTAGCGTTTTCACCAGCGACGATGGCCCCATTCTGGGAGCCCTTGTCCCGGAGGATGCGGGTCAGACGGCGGGTGTCGATGTCCGCAATGCCAACAATGTTGTTGCTTCGCAGGTAGTCATCAAGGCTACCCTTGTTTCGCCAGCTGCTGGCGAGCAGGGGCAGATCCCGGATGATCAGGCCAGCGGCCTGGATGCGGTCGGATTCTACATCTTCTTCGTTAACACCGGTGTTGCCAATGTGCGGATACGTCAGGGTAACGATCTGGCGGGAGTAGGACGGATCGGTCAGGATTTCCTGGTAGCCGGTCATGGCAGTGTTGAACACTACCTCGCCGCTGGTTTCTCCGTCTGCGCCGATGGCGGTGCCGTAGAAGAGGCTTCCGTCTGCGAGTGCAAGGATTGCTGGTGTGCTCAAGGCTTGTATCCTCATCGAGTGGCGTAAGTTCGTCACGAACAGGAACGCAAGCGCATAATCTCAGGTTGCAAAAAAGCGAGACAAGGTAAAAACCCGGTCCCGCTTTTATAAACTTTTCAAAGGTACGCTTGGTGCAGTCAAATCGCCTTATTGTAAGCGATTTTGGCGTTTTTTGTCCACGCCGAATTGCTCTCGGCCTGACGCAAACTCCGGCCACGGAAGCAGGGCACCTTCCCGAAAACCGCTACAAGCACTTCCATGTGCGCTTCTCTCCGGCCATCCATGGCCTCCGAAATTTTCGGGAAGGCGCCCTGCTCCCGCAGCCTCTGAGTATGTAGCTCAACCTCAACCTTTCAGGTTCAGAACATCCTGCATGTCGTAAAGACCAGCCGCCTTACCCTTCAGCCACAACGCGGCCCGCATGGCGCCTTTAGCAAACGTCATCCGGCTGCTCGCCTTGTGGGTAATCTCAATGCGCTCGCCCTCGGTGGCGAACAGAACGGTGTGGTCACCCACCACATCACCGGCGCGGATGGTTTCGAAGCCGATTTCCTTGCGGGTGCGTTCGCCGGTGAAGCCTTCACGGCCATAGACGGCACACTCTTTAAGGTCGCGACCGAGAGCATCAGCCACCACTTCACCCATACGCAGAGCAGTGCCCGAGGGAGCGTCTTTTTTGTGGCGGTGGTGTGCTTCGATGATTTCCACGTCGTAGTCATCACCCAACGTTGCCGCGGCGGTGCGCAGCAGGTTGAGGACGACGTTGACGCCCACGCTCATGTTGGGCGCAAAAACGACCGGAGTGTTTTCGGCGGCCAGGGCCAGCTGCTCTTTTTCGGCGTCGGTCATGCCGGTGGTACCGATCACGAGCATTTTGCCGTTAGCGCTGCAAAACTTCGCGTTTTCCAGGGTCAGGTCCGGGAAGGTGAAGTCCACCAGTACGTCGAAGTCGTCTTTGACGTCGTCCAGGCTGGCGGCCATTTTTACGCCGGTTTTGCCGATGCCGGTCATTTCACCGGCGTCGGCGCCAATCAGACTGCTGCCCGGCTCGACGATGGCAGCGCCGAGCTCAAGGCCTTCGGTACCGTCGACAGCTTCGATCAGCACTTTACCCATGCGCCCGGCGGCGCCGATGATCGCTACCCTCATCTGCTCTACCCTCAGAATTTCATTTCGTCGAAGAAGTTTTTCACACCCTCAAACCATGAGGTTTTCTTGGGGGCATGATGAGTTCCGTTGTTACCATCCAGGGTTTGCTGGAATTCTTCCAGCAGCTCCTTCTGGCGTTTGGTGAGGTTCACCGGCGTTTCCACAATCACCCGGCACAACAAATCACCGGCCGGGCCACCGCGGACCGGGCTGACGCCTTTGTTGCGCAGACGGAACAGTTTGCCGGTCTGGGTCTCAGGCGGAATCTTGAGCTTTACGCGGCCATCCAGCGTTGGTACTTCCAGCTCGCCACCGAGGGTGGCGTCGACGATGCTGATGGGCACTTCGCAGTAAAGATTGCGACCGTCACGGGTGAAAATGGAATGCTCACGAACGGCGACCTGTACATAAAGGTCTCCAGGAGGCCCTCCGTCTACACCCATCTCACCTTCGCCGGACAGGCGAATACGGTCGCCAGTATCAACACCTGGCGGCACCTTGACCGAGAGGGTTTTCTCCTGGCGCACCCGACCCTGGCCGTGACAGCTCTTACACGGGTTCTTGATGATTTGGCCGGAGCCACGACAGGTAGGACAGGCTTGCTGTACGGTGAAGAAGCCTTGCTGCATCCGGACCTGACCCATGCCCTGGCAGGTGCCACAGGTTTCCGGGCGAGAGCCTTTTTCTGCGCCACTGCCGTCACAGGCTTCACATTCTTTATGGCCAGGGATGTTGATCTTGACGGTCTTGCCCTTAACGGCCTCTTCCAGATCCAGCTCCAGGGTGTAGCGAAGATCTGCACCGCGGGTGGTTCGGCCACGGCCACCACCACCGAAGATGTCACCGAACACATCACCAAAGATGTCGGAGAAGCTGGCGCCACCGCCGCCAAAGCCGCCGCCGGCCTGACCGTCTACACCGGCATGACCAAACTGGTCGTAGGCGGCGCGCTTACTGGAGTCCGCCAGGATTTCGTAGGCTTCGCTGGCCTCTTTGAATTTGTTCTCGGCATCCTTGTCATCCGGGTTACGGTCCGGGTGGTACTTCATCGCGAGCTTTCGATACGCCCGCTTAATTTCCTTTTCGTCCGCATCCCGGGAGATCCCGAGTACTTCGTAATAATCGCGCTTGGCCATGCTTCAAAACCCTGTTTTTATAACGAGGAAAACGCGAGCCCGGCCCGCGTTTCCCCAACTACTTGATGTACTTCGGAATTACTTCTTGTCGTCGTCTTTGACTTCCTCGAACTCGGCATCGACGGCGTCGTCAGCACTCTTTGCCTGACCTTCTTCCTGGCCACCGGCCTGCTGAGCCTGGTCGGCCTGATCCGCGTACATCTTCTGAGCCAGCTCAGAGGACACTTCGGTCAGCTTCTGAGTCTTGGCTTCGATCGCTTCCTTATCAGAACCCTCGAGGGCCTCTTCCAGATCCTTGATGGCCGCCTCGATGGACTCCTTCTCGCTGTCGGAGACCTTGTCGCCGGCTTCACTCAGGGTCTTGCGCACGGCGTGTACCATGGCATCACCCTGGTTACGGGCCTGGACAAGCTCCTCGAACTTGCGATCTTCCTCGGCATTGGCCTCCGCATCGCGAACCATCTTCTCGATCTCGTCATCGTTCAGACCAGAAGAGGCCTTGATCACGATGGACTGTTCCTTGCCGGTCGCCTTGTCTTTGGCAGACACGTTCAGGATACCGTTGGCATCAATATCGAAGGTTACTTCGATCTGCGGCACACCGCGCGGTGCCGGCGGAATGTCGGCCAGATCGAAACGACCCAGAGACTTGTTCTGTGCCGCCTGCTTACGCTCACCCTGAACCACGTGAATGGTCACTGCAGTTTGGTTGTCATCCGCTGTAGAGAAGGTCTGCGATTTCTTGGTCGGAATCGTGGTGTTCTTCTCGATCAGCGGAGTGGCCACGCCACCCATGGTTTCGATACCCAGGGTCAGCGGGGTTACGTCCAGCAGCAGTACGTCTTTCACGTCGCCAGACAGTACCGCGCCCTGAATCGCTGCACCCATGGCGACGGCCTCGTCCGGGTTCACGTCTTTACGGGGCTCTTTGCCGAAGAACTCTTTTACTTTCTCCTGCACCAGCGGCATACGGGTCTGACCACCGACCAGAATAACCTCGTCGATTTCACCGGCCTTCATGCCCGCATCCTGAAGAGCCACCTTACAGGGCTCCAGACTGCGCTGAACCAGGTCTTCTACCAGCGATTCCAGCTTGGCACGGGTCAGCTTCACGTTCATGTGCTTGGGACCAGACGCATCTGCAGTGATGTACGGCAGGTTTACGTCGGTCTGCTGGCTGCTGGACAGCTCGATCTTGGCCTTCTCCGCCGCTTCTTTCAGACGCTGCATGGCCAGAGAGTCGCCGCGAAGATCGATGCCGCTGTCTTTCTTGAACTGGTCGGCCAGGTATTCAATCACTTTCAGGTCGAAATCTTCACCACCCAGGAAGGTGTCACCGTTGGTGGCCAGCACTTCGAACTGGTGCTCGCCGTCTACGTCCGCAATTTCAATGATGGACAGGTCGAAGGTACCACCGCCCAGGTCGTACACAGCAACCGTGCGATCACCGCTCTTCTTGTCCAGGCCATAAGCCAGGGCAGCAGCGGTCGGCTCGTTGATGATCCGCTTCACTTCCAGGCCAGCGATCTTGCCGGCATCTTTGGTGGCCTGGCGCTGGCTGTCGTTGAAGTACGCGGGCACGGTGATAACCGCTTCAGTTACCTTTTCACCCAGGTAGTCTTCTGCAGTTTTCTTCATTTTCTTCAGAACTTCTGCAGACACCTGCGGCGGCGCCATTTTCTGGCCCTTCACCTCAACCCAGGCGTCACCATTGTCTGCCTTGGCGATCTTGTAGGGCACCATCTTGATGTCTTTCTGAACCACATCGTCTTCAAAACGACGACCAATCAGACGCTTGATGGCGTACAGAGTGTTGTGCGGGTTGGTCACCGCCTGACGCTTGGCTGACTGGCCAACCAGAGTCTCGTTGTCATCGGTGTAGGCGATGATGGACGGGGTGGTGCGATCACCCTCTGCGTTTTCAATTACCTTTACCTTGTCGCCATCCATGATGGCCACACAGGAGTTTGTGGTTCCCAGGTCGATACCAATAATCTTGCTCATCGAATCACTCCAAATCTTTCTGAATGCTGTTCCGGAGAATGCCTACCCCGGCCTTTGCTGTTTAATCGCTATATTGGCGCTCTGCTCGACTTTTCAAGCCTGCTCGTCGATTTTTGGCGCGTCTTCTGCCTTCGCCACCACGACCATCGCCGGACGAACTACCCGGCCATTAAGCAGATAACCTTTCTGCACAACCGCAACCACGCTGTTAGGCTCGGCATCCGGCGCCGGCACCATGGACATGGCTTCGTGCTGCTGCGGATCGAACGGCTCACCCACCGGGTTGAGCTGTTCAACGTTGAATTTCTTCAGGCTGTTCATGAACAGCGTAAGGGTCATTTCCACACCTTCGCGAATGGACGCAACCAGCTCGCCTGCGTTTTCGTGACCCTCGGTGCTTTCGACCGCCTTCTCCAGACTGTCGGCCACCGGCAACAGCTCTTTCACAAACTTCTCGAGCGCAAACTTGTGAGCTTTTTCCACATCAATCTCGGCCCGGCGGCGAACATTCTGCATCTCCGCCTGTGCCCGCAAGGCCTGCTCCTGGTACTCCTGCAGTTTCTGCTGCAGCACATCCAGCTCGGAGCCCTGCTCCGGTGACTGCTCGGCATCCTGGTTACCTGCAGCCTGCTCTTCCGCCGCAGCTTCTGCTGCCTCGTTGCGTTCTTCTACCTGTTCGTTGCGCTTTTCGTCAGCACTCATGACAACTCCTGATAACGTTTTCACGGCCACGGAGGCCTGCAGAAATAACCACTCCCGCTTGTGCAGAAAGCAGGAAAGAATCGCTTTGCGAACCGATATGGGGCCCACTTCCCGGGTTTCAACCGTCACCCACGCAATCTTTGATGTTTTCATCATTTCCTGTTTGCAAACCGGAAAAACCCTGTATATATTCACAGCAACTGTATGAACGAACAGTGGTTAGAGTTATTACTTGCTCAAGAACGAGCGGAGGTTGCGGCATGCTCACACAACTCACGGTATCGAACTACGCCATTGCAGAAAGGGTTGAACTCCAGTTCAACCGCGGTATGACAGCCCTGACTGGGGAAACCGGCGCCGGCAAGTCGATTGTGCTTGATGCCCTTGGCCTGGCCATGGGAGGCCGGGCCGATGCCGGCGCTATTCGCCATGGCGCCAAGCGTGCCGACATTACCGCCAGCTTCGATATATCCCGCATCCCCGAAGCCCGGTCCTGGCTGGACAGCCATGAGCTGGACGACAAGGACGATTGCATCCTGCGCCGGACCATCAGCAAGGACGGCCGCTCCAAGGCATTCATTAATGGCCAGCCCTGCCCGCTGTCACAATTGAAAGAACTGGGCGGCCTGCTGATGGATATCCACAGTCAGCACCAGCATCAATCCCTGCTGCGTAAGGAAACTCACCGAAAGCTGCTGGACGAGTTCGCCGGCGCGGAAAGCCTGGCCGACGAAACCCGATCTGCATGGAAAGCCTGGCACCAGACGCGTCAGAAACTACAGCAACGCCAGCACAATGCTGATGAGGCCGAGGCCCGTTTACAGCTGCTGCGCTATCAGGTGGAAGAGCTGGACAGGTTGGCGCTGGGCGAGGATGAACAGACAACCCTGGAAACCGAACAGGCACAGCTCAGCCAGGCCGACGCCGTACTTCACAGCAGCCACCAGGCCGCCCTGCTATGCACTGAAGATGAGGTTTCGGCCGCAGACCTGGTGCGCCAGGCACTGCACCAACTGGAGCAACTGCCGGTTGATGTCCCGGCACTGACCGACACCATCCAGATGCTGAACGAAGCACAGATTCAGATTTCAGAAGCCGGCGACAACCTGCGCCGCTTCGTAGACGACTACGAAGCCGACCCGGTCCGACTGAACGAAGTGGAAGAACGGCTCAGCGCCATTTATCAGATGGCGCGCAAACACCGGATCACCCCGGAGGAGTTACCGGAATTGCATCAACGCCTGAGCCAGGAGCTGGCCGAACTGGATGGCGGCGAAGGCAGCCTGGAACAACTTCAGGCCGAGCTGGAAAACCTGCGGGCACGGTTTGACGCCCTGGCCACCAAGCTGACAGAAACTCGCCGGGATGCCGCCATGGAGCTCGACCAGCGAATCGCCCGGGAGTTGGCACAATTGAGCATGCCATCGGTGCAGTTTGTCAGCCACCTGAGCCGGAACAGTGATGACGAACCTGCCCCTCACGGCATGGAAGAGGTGGAATTCCTGGTGAGTGCCAACCCGGGCCAACCCGCCCGATCGCTGGCCAAGGTGGCTTCCGGCGGTGAGCTTTCCCGCATCAGCCTGGCCATTCAGGTGGTTGTGGCACAAACCTCCACCACACCAACTTTGGTGTTCGATGAGGTGGATGTCGGCATCGGTGGTGGCACCGCGGAGGTCGTAGGCCGCCTGCTGAGAGCACTCGGTGAGAATGGCCAGGTACTGTGCGTCACGCACCTGCCCCAGGTGGCGGCCCAGTGCCACCAGCATTTGTTCGTCAGCAAATTTACGGAAAAAGACGCGACCTATTCACGCATCGAGCCCCTGGATGATCAGGGCAGAATCAGCGAAGTCGCAAGGATGCTTGGCGGGGTGCACATGACAGAACAGACGATAGCCCATGCCCGGGAGATGTTTGTAAAGGGCCAGGCAACCCATCACTAATCCCCCTCTCGTTTCGGAGAGCTTCTGGGCCAGCCTTGTCGCTGGCCCTTTTTTATTTCTTATCGGACTTCAGCGGCTTCACGTAAAGGATCAGGCTGTGATCGACAATCTCATAGCCGTGCTCTGCCGCAATCTTCTGCTGGCGCTCCTCAATGACCTCGTCGACGAACTCAACAACTTCGCCAGTCTGGGTGCAGACCATGTGGTCGTGATGATCATCGCCGGCCATCTCGAACACCGCGTGACCGCCTTCGAAATTATGACGCAACACGAGGCCTGCAGCTTCGAACTGGGTCAGCACCCGGTAGACTGTCGCCAGGCCCACGTCATCGCCCTGGTCCAGCAGCTTTTTATAAACGTCTTCAGCACTCAGGTGATGTTCTTCGGCATTCTCAAGGATATTGAAGATCTTGACCCTTGGCAGAGTAACCTTCAGACCGACTTTTCGTAATTCGGCGTTTTCAGATGACATGTTACCATTCGCTCTTTGGTGTGCCTCACGGCTTCCGGTATGATGAAGCCGCAGTACGACGGATGACCCGTTTCACACCTGCTTAACGCAGGCGAATTCAAGATAGAGGATTTCCCCCGGCGATGCAAAAGCTCCCCGCTATCGTTCTTATTAGCATTTTATCTTTGTCCGGCTGTGTTTTTCCGGGCGTTTACAAAATCAATGTCCAGCAGGGCAACATTGTGACCGACGAGGAGCTGAAAGAACTGTCTGAAGGCATGCCCAGAAGCCAGGTTCACGCCCTGCTGGGAACCCCGCTGATGCTGAACCCCGTCGACCCGTCCCGGGAATACTTTGTTTACACCTTTCAGCGCCGGGGCAACGACATCGAAGAGCAGCGCATCATCGTTTACTACGAGAATGATCAGTTGAGCCACTACGAAGCCCAGCTTCTGGAAGAAACGCCAGCCTACTAGTGTCCCGTCTGGCTAATTCCTTAATCTACTGCTTGCCTCTGAGGACTCTGACCAAGGCGCCAGTCTGCAGATGTGGTGGTTCCACATCAAGGACTGGCAACACAGGGCTCAGAGTCCTCAGAGACAAGCCCTCCGGGAGCTTCTGAAAAACCGAAGAACGTCGTTCTGCTGGCTCGATTTGGAACCACCAAACCTTCACCAGCACGCCTAGCTCTTCGGTTTTTCAGAAGCTCAGTAGGTTAAGGAATTAGCCAGACGGGACACTAGCGCTTACGCTTTCTTTTTAGCCCGGTTCAGGCGTGCCTGCTTGGGATCAATCTTGAGCGGGCGGTACAGCTCCACCCGGTCGCCTTCTCTCAGGACATGCTCGGCCGGGGTTTTTACCACCTTGCCAAACACCCCCATATCGATAGTGTCCGCATCGATCTCCGGAAAGATCTCCGCAATCTTCGAGAGCTTCACCGCTTCAAGGGCGGTGGTACCCGGAGGTACCACCACTGGCACTATTTGCTGCTTGTCCGGGCGGGCATAGGCTACTTCCACTTCCATCACATGATTCCTCCGCGATACACCTCGTCTGCCCGACGACAGAAAGCATCCACCATGGTGTTGGCCGCCTGATTAAATACCGGGCCAAAGGTCATTCGTGAAAGCGAGCCGGAAAACTCGAATTCCAGGGTCAGAATTACTTTGCAGGCATTATCGTCCAGAGCCCGAAAGTGCCAGCGACCCGTTAGATTTCTGAGCGGCCCATCCACCAGCTTCATTTCAATGGTCTCTGGCATCAGCAACTGGTTGCGTGTTGTCAACCGGTGACGAACGCCCCCTTTGGCGATATCCAGTGAGGCCATGATTTCAGCATCGTTCTGTTCATGGACTTCTGCCCCGGCACACCAGGGCAAGAACTCAGGGTAACGGGCAATGTCGTTGACCAGATGAAACATACGCTCCGCCGAGTGCATGACCAATGCGGTCTTGTCGATCTGATGTGGCATGTAAACCGGATTTCCTGCATTTCGAACGTCATTACAGCCCAGCCGGACTGTTCAGACACTATGATAAAGGATATCGCCCTCTTTGGGGGCGTTTTCGTCAGGTTCGGATTGTCCATTCTCTGCTGGCAGCACGGCCTCTTCAGGTGCCTGCGGAAGTGCATCTTCCTGAACCTCGCTATCTTCGGGAGCCCCCTTCTGCGCCTCGGCAGATGCCGGAGTTTGCTGGCACCAGATAGCCGCACTGCCGTTGTCACACAGGTTGCCGAGTGAGAAAAGCGTGTACTGTAGCCCGATCCAGGCCGCCACAACAGGAAGCACCAGGCGCATGACCCAGAACCAGATTCTCCGGAACACAACCGGCGCATTGCCCAGAATGGTTGCCGCGAAGCGCCGGGTGATACACCAGCCGGCAAATGTGGCAATGAGAATAGCCACCGCCGGTATCACAATGCCACCGGCGGCCAGTTCCAGCCATCGAAATACAGTGGCACCGCCTATGCGGTAATCTGCCCACAGATTGAAGGAGAACAGGGAAGCCAGCCCGGCGAACCAGACTGCAAGCCCGACAATGACCGCAGACCAGCCCCGAGGCGCCCCGGTCCACTCCCGGAACCATCCCACCACCGGTTCGAGCAGAGACAACCCCGTCGCCCAGACAATCAGCACCACCAGCAGGAAAACCGACGCGATCACCACCTGACTGTAGGGTAAGCCTGATAGCGCGACCGGCAGGGAAACAAAAAGCAGGCTGAAACCCCGTTCACCCTCAAGGCTGCTACCGTCCGCTGCAACTGAAAACATCATCAATCCGGCCATGATGGCGACCAGGGTGTCCATCAACACCACAGCCAGTATTGAGCGTTTCAGGCGGGTATGGCTGGTGGAATAGGCGCCAAATATTGCCCACACCCCCATTCCGAGACCCAAGGTATAAAAAGCATGGAAGAACGCTGCCTTGATACTGGCCGCTGTTACCTGCTCCGGCCGCATCACCAGAACGTGATCTATCCCGGACTGCAAGCTCCCCCCCATGGCTGCCAGCCCGAACAGCACCAACATCAACAGCAGGGTGCAGGGTACGATCATGCGCATCGATCGCTCCAGGCCCTTGACCACCCCGCGGGCCGAAACCGCAACCACAAGAATCACGAAGAAAACATGCCAGGCCATAAACTGCCGATAGTGGCCCGGGTCCGACACCAACTCCGACAGAACAGCAGTTGCTGAGGCCGCCGAAGCACCCTCGAAACGGTCAGTTGCACCGAAAAAGATGTAAGCCAGAACAATACCGCCAAAAACAGCGGTAAAGGAGAGCACCACGAACGCCGCAAGAATGCTTAGCGGCCCCGCCAGTCGCCAGAACGGTGAGCAGCCAGCGTTTTTCACCATACCGTCCATGGCCAGCACAATCCCATGCCGGGCATGACGGCCAATCACAGCCTCCGTCACCATCAGCGGCAGGGTAACAATCAGCAGACAGGCCAGGTACAGCAAGATAAACAAGCCGCCGCCGTGGATACTGGCCAGATAGGGAAACTGCCACAGATTGGCCAGGCCGACCGTGGCACCCACAGAAGCCCAGAAAAAGGTGGATTTTCGGGTAAACGACCCTATTGACGTCTGGTACTTGCGCAGCATTACTTCCCCAGGCAGTGACGAGCGCATCATTGTAGCCGAAGCAAGCCTGCAGGAACGACACTAAACCCGAGCCAGACGGCGAATCCGTGACCCTTCTTGCACTCCTGCGCTACAATGCGCGCTTTGCTGGCGTACTGACAAGACCAGCACCGTCATTCTTCCGATCCCGGACAGGATTCATGAGCAAGAAGAAAGCAAACGCCCCAACCAGCAACACCATCGCCCTGAACAAGAAGGCGAAGCACGAATACCATATTGAGGAGCGCTTCGAGGCTGGCCTGGCCCTGCTTGGCTGGGAAGTGAAGTCGTTGCGTGCCGGTAAGGCACAACTGGTTGACGCCTATGTACTGCTGAAGGATGGCGAAGCCTGGCTGTTGGGCTCCCACATCACGCCTCTGAACACCGCCTCTACCCATGTGATTGCGGACCCGACCCGCACCCGCAAACTGCTGCTGCACGCCAAGGAAATCGCCAAGATCGTCGGCCAGGTGAATCAGGCAGGCTATACCTGCATCCCGCTCGCGCTCTACTGGAAAAAGAACAAGGTAAAATGCGAGATCGCCCTGGTGAAGGGTAAGAAGCTGTTCGACAAGCGCGCCACCGAGAAAGAACGCGACTGGAACCGCCAGAAACAGCGCATCATGCGCGAGGCCAACACCTGACACCAAAACTGTGTCGCATATGCACTCTCTTTGCTGATTTCAAAAAGCCTCCTATACTTTTAGGCCTTTCGTCAGTTGGCCCCGATGGCAGTACCAGGCGGCCCGGACTCCGGCACAGAGCCTAGGGAGGGCTTATGTCAGCAAAACGGACGGCCATGACCTCGGTCGATCGCTCCTGGTTACGCATGGATACCCCGGAAAATCCCATGATGATTTCCGCGGTACTGGCCTTTGAACACCCCATTCCGCTCAAGCGACTCAAGCGCACCCTGGAAGAACGTTTCCTGAAATTCCGGCGCTTTCGGCAACGCATCGTTGACAAAGGTGACAAGGTCTATTGGGAAGACGATCCCCTGTTCGATCTGGACAATCACCTGCACACCATCGCTCTGCCGGGAAATGCCGGCAAGCAGGAGCTTCAGGCCCTGGCCAGTGACTTCAACAGCACCGCCCTCGATTTCCGCCGCCCACTCTGGCAGATACACTACATCGACAACTATGAGAACGGCTGCGCCCTGTTAATCAGGATTCACCACTGTATTGCCGATGGCATTTCCCTGGTGCGGGTACTGCTTTCGCTGACCGATCGCACTCCTGAACCCAAGCTAGAGCGCGTTGCACACTCAAAGCTACCCGCAAAACCCAATGGCACAGCCGCCAGCCGGTTCCTGCACCGGATTGTAGACAGCACTCAGGCGGCCTGGGGACAGGCCAACCTGTTCGTGGATTCCATTCGCAAAGAGCCTGACTACCCACTGAAGCTGGCCACCACCGCCGGCGATATTGTTCTGGACCTGGCCAAACTGGGACTTGCCCCTTTCGAGCCCAAAACCAGCCTGAAAAGCCCGCTGCTGGGCCGCAAACAAGTGGCCTGGGCCGAGCCCCTTGAACTGGAAACCGTGAAACAGTGCGCGCGGACACTGGGCGGAACCGTCAACGACGTATTGCTTTGCGCCGCGACCGGTGCGCTGACCCGGCATTTTACGGAGCACGGCCAGAGCATTCCGGACTGCGGCATTCGGGTTGCCGTTCCTTTCAACCTGAGACCGCTGGACCAACCCATCGAAAACCTCGGCAATCAGTTTGGCCTGGTGCTGGTGTGCCTGCCCGTTGAGGTAACAGATCCAATCATGTGTTTTCGCCAGGTTCAGGAAAACATGAACCGGCTCAAACGGTCATACCAGGCCCAGGTAACCTATAGCCTGCTGGACCTGTTTGGCCGCGGCCCGGACATTCTCGAACGCCGGGCACTGGACCTGCTCAGCAACAAGGCTTCAGCAGTTCTGACCAACGTTCCCGGACCACGCCATGCGGTTTACCTGGCGGGCAGCAAACTGGTTCAACCCATGTTCTGGGTGCCCCAGAGCGGCAACATCGGTATAGGCATGAGCATTTTCAGTTACGCTGGCACGGTACAGTTCGGCATAACCGTCGACAAAGGCATTAAAGCCGACCCGGGCGAGGTGATGGATTATTTCCGTGACAGCTTCGAGAATCTGCATCAGGCTGCACTCGAGAAAGCCGGCGCCGGCGGTTTCCGCCAGGCCTCCTAGGCTCACCAGAGCCAGCGGTAGGTACAAATAGTAACGCCGTTACACAAAGAAGCCTTGAAGTCTGGCAATCCGGACACATATACTGAATTAACAAGGGGACGACTTGGCTTCGACGCCGGTGACGAACCCTTGGGTGCATGCCGAGATGGCAGCGAATCTCGTAAATCCAAAGCTGCAACGTAATAGTCGCAAACGACGAAAACTACGCACTGGCGGCGTAAGCCGTTCCAGTCGTCCTGGCTGAGGCGCCTATAACTCAGTAGCAACATCCCAGGACGTCATCGCTTATAGGCTGCTCCGTTCACCAGAGCTCACTGGTGTTCGGCTAAGATTAAAGAGCTCGCCTCTTGCACCCTGACCTTCGGGTCGCCAGAGGTTAAATCAATAGAAGGACACTAAGCATGTAGACCTCAAGGCCTAGTGCTGGCGGACGCGGGTTCAATTCCCGCCGTCTCCACCACCTTGCAAGAGAAAAGCCCCTGATTTCAGGGGCTTTTTTCGTTTGTGGACGTCAAAATTTCGCTTTAGTGTCAACGCTCAAAAATCTAACATTACCGGAGACGGAGAGATCTAACCTCTTCCGGGTTGCTTTGAATCCATTCCATTCGCTCTTTCATGGCGTTTGCACAACGCGGAACCTGCATGTATGCCTCTAAATCGACACTCTCAGGATAATCAGAGGGGGCATGATCTTTCGCTATTTCACTCACAACGCAGAAGCATATCGGTGTTGCCAAGGAATCAAGAACCGGCATAGTTTTTAACGCATCCTCACGTGCTTGTTCACTGGGAGTGCCGCTTTCTTCAGCTTTACCTATATAATCCTGAGTGCCTGGATAAACTATCGAACTGCGACAAAAGTTGACTGCCTCATAAAAAGGCTCAGAATCCCAACCATCAAGGTATTCGGCAGAAGACACACTTAGCGGCAACACAGCAACCAGAGCGAGGAAACTTGCCCTAAAGTTCATACTCATTCCTTTTTTTGACTAATTCTAATCCGTCGATATTAACTGCAAGCCATATTGCAGAGACAAAACCAATCGATTAGAGATCCTACCGCAATAGAGCTTCCACCGTGTAATCGGTTTCACTCAAGACCCCGAATTATTGGCCTAAATTCAACCGCACTATACAAATGTTTAGGCGACAAATGCGCATATCGCATCGTCATGTTGATAGCCAGGTCACCGTCAGCTTATCTGGCGAGAGAATCAAAAAAGCATAGAGATAAGCACAACAGTTACTTAGAAAAATCTCTCGATCTAAAAGCACTATCTCCTTTCATCGCAAGCCTGGAAAAGACGACCAAGATCAAATAAAAGCAAGAATGGCAAACCGAATATTTGCGAAGAGCAGCAGTGCCACTGGATCCGAAGACTTTACAATGAATGCGACAGAAATGGCAATGAAGCTTTTAGATAAAATCAAAGAGCAAGACTCAAAATGACGTGACACACTTTTAAAAGCGGTAAACCCTTTCATTAAATCTACAAAAATGAATAGAAAGCTTTATCAAAAAAATATAAAAACCATGCATACTCAAGGTCAAACTCTTTTTACAGTTTTCCTTGAAATAAGAAGCAGGCACGACGTGCACGTCACTGAGAAGAACAACTGAATCTTCAATAACACCCGGCATACCAGGAAGAAAGAATGTAGAAGTATTACTTTGAGATTTAATCCCTTGGAAAATGCTCTCGACCTTTCCAACAGGAACCTGATTTGCTGACAAAAAGTTCTTGAGCTTATCAAGAGAAAGAAGAGGAGCAAACAACACATTATTTACAGGCAAGTGCCTTTCATTATCAGGACTAATATCACAACTATTTGAGAGTATAATACCTGAACAAGCCCTCCTATCGCCGGAGTCAAAATTTATAATCTCAAAATTTGACCACACATCCCCTTGAAGAGCCTCATCCTCAAATCCAGAGGAAAGATAATAATTAACAATGTTAGGGAACTTCCTAAGCTCCGAAACCAAATCTTCCTTCTGTGCGGGGGTAAGGTAAGAAGGCAAGAATGTCTCGGCAACATTCATTACCTTCTGAACCGAATCAGTCAACCGTAAAGCTCCCAAAGGTTCTCTGATATCATAGATTTTATATTATCGTCAAAGTCAGTCTCATTACGTAGAAGATGCTGAGAGACTCGACTACCTGCCTCTCTGAGCTTTTCAGTCGCATTATCCTGAAAAAGGGAAAGAGTAGAGTTACTACCCCCCTCTGACCGCACGACGTAATAACCATTAAAGCCATCTATATTCTGTGCGGAGCCTTGCCGATGAACATGTATAGCAGCAGATGCCCACACCTGACTAGAATGTTGGTGCTGTTGGTTGCCATCGTCACAAAAACCAGACGGAACCGACGCAGCAGCTGCAGCCAATGCAGAAAACGCGGGATTTAAAGCGGGCATGATTTCACCGTACATAGCAAACTCCCTACCATATTATTTCAAGAAATCCTTTCCAGATTCACTGAGACCTTTGAAAAAGATCTCCTTCTCCACAGCATGAGCCTCTTCTAACAAATCAGAAACCTCTGACCAAAAATCCAAAAGAGGACCTTTGCATATAGTATCTATATCAAAAATAAGCCCCCTAACCGAGTCACGATTGTCAGAGCTGACTGCCTCACCATTAGCAGAAACCGTAACAATATTTACAAAACGCCCCGAAGGAATCTCTGTACGTATCGACGTCATGTACTCGCAAAGATCAAGATCAGCTAATGAAGCGACAAACTGTAGATTTGAGAACTGGGCTTTAGGGTCAACGCCATTTGGGATGATATTAATATACCTTAAACCAGTTCTCTCGACAGATTCCACGACGCCAATCTCTTTGACCTCGTTCAAAACTGATTCAATTTTCGGTTTAAAGTGTTCCCAGTGGCCATAAGGCTTTCGACAAGAAACTACACAAACCGACTCACCTACAGAAACTGAATAGTTGTCACCAGTCAGTCGATGAGTTGGAGAATAACGGAAACGCGGATCTTTCGTTCTTACGTCTTCAGGAACACTCGCCGCTGGGAGCTCCTCAAACTTTGGATACTCTGACCGTAGCTTCGAGTACAAAAGTCCCGCAAATGCCGAACTTGGCATGGCAAAAGTACTATTAAACCTAAGCTCAAATAAAGCTTCTACAATAGAATCGTTGCTTAGTTTCAAATCCACAAAGCGTCGCCCGCGTAGTCGAAAGTTCATTCGTGAGCGAATTATGGACCAATAGAAGAAGTTTTTCACCCCAATTCAATGTACAGCGCTACGCAAGGACTAGATCAGTCTGGATGGATGAAGAAGGCCGACCCAATACCGTTGAAGTCAGTAGGCGAACTGATTGGCTCTACTAGCAGTGGTTGCCGGATTCGGGTTTTGAGTAAGCCCTGGAATGGGTCTGTGTTAGTCAGGTTTGGGTCCAGCCACATGTCGAAGTCTTTCCGGTTGAGCATGAGCGGTATGCTTTTTGGGTGGATGTGGCTGAACCTGGGGTGTGGTGGCAGGGTGATGATGGTGAATGACGGTACTACTTCTTCCTGGAAGTCCCACAGCTCATACAGGCCGGCAAAGGCTATGGCGCTGTCGGCCGGGTGGATGTTGTAGCACTGCTTGTGGCCTTTCTCACCTGTCCATTCATGGAAGCCGCTGGCCGGGATAATGGCACGCTGGCTGTGAAAGCGTTTCTTCCAGAGTGGGCTGGTGCCCAGGCTGCCCGATCGGGCGTTGAAGGTGCTGTACTTTGGCGAGGGGCGGTAGCCGGTGCCGTCTGGTTTGCGTTCTATGAGCAGTGACCAGATGGCGTCCTGTAGAGTGCGGCCTCGGTGGGTTTCGTAGACGATCTGGGCTTTGGCTCCGGGGGCGATGTTAACGCGGGGCTCGATCCGGAGCGGGATGCCGAGTTCGTCCAGGAGGCCCTGGACTAAGGGGTCGTCGGATACGTTGAATCGGCCGCACATGGTGTTTGCGCCTCCTCAATGAATGTACCTACAGGTTTATAGTGAAGGCTACCCCACTACTGCAAGGTTATTTCCGCAGGCATTCCCAGGAGTATTTGTTGCTGACCTTTCGGCGCTCACCTCGCCAGTAGGTCATGTAGCTACCATCACCGCCAGACCTGAGTTTGGCATCATAGTAGTCGATCTTTTCCTGAAGCCTTTTGCAGTAGGCTTCGTGTTGACGATTGTCATTGTTTGCCTGTTGCGATTGCCTGGTGTTGCTCTGCTGGCTTGTGGTCTGACGCTGGGGAGCGGTAGCAAGGCTTATAACTCGGTTTACATCGCTTCCACTGAGCCTTTCGTACCTGTTGCAGGCCGCATCCCGGAAGCCTTTACTGCGGTCTGTACCGTCTTTCCGGTATTCGTTGTTCCAAAACCTGCAGGTGTTCAGTGTTGTCTGGATAGCATGGCGATCAGGTTTGTTATCTGCGGTTTTGGGCGCCGGCTTTGGTTGCACAGGCTCGGGTTCTTTCGGTGGCGGTGTGATCTCTATAGACGTCAGACGTCTTACCCTGGGATCGTTCCATTCTTTGGTCTGGGTTTGATGGTACGCAGAAACCAATGGCGATATGTCATAGCCAAGGTGGCGCATGAAAGCCTGGCCTTGGTCCGAGATCAGCAGGGCAAATGCAATGGCAATGAAAACAAGCGTTATCAGGTTGGCAACGAATACGGCGGCAACTATTCCCAGGAACCTCAAAACCAACTCCTTTGATTAGGACAGCAGGGACAATCCCGAAAGGTAGCTTACTTAACGCTCAATGGCTATAGGACTGCTTTGCCCTTTCATTGTCACGGTTCGATCTACAACAGATGACTGTTCCAGGCGCCCTTATCCAGACGCTTCTGAACGAGGTGAGCGTATTCCTTGGGGCTAGGTGGGTTCTTTCTTTGATGCCTGCCTCGGTTGCAGAACAAACAGGCTGCAACAATGTTCTTTCGAGATGCAGGACCGCCTTCGCTATGAGCAACCAGGTGTTCACCGGTGCATTGGAAATACTTTGCACGAGCTAGCGAAATGCCATGCTCTTTTGCGTATCGCTCAATGTTTTCCTGCCACATGGGCTTATTGCAGTAGTAGCAAAGACCTTTCTGGCGTGAGAAGGCTATGGAACGGTGCTTTTTAAGGTTGGATCTATTCTGCGACACGAAGTTACCCGGCAATAAAACAGGCTCCCTACACCCCGCTAAAGCGAGAATGAAGGAACCAGCCGAGTGACTCGAACTGGCAAGTTAAAGGCAGCCGAATACATTCGAACTACCCAAGAAGATTGGTAAAAAGAATAGAGAAGCTTGACCGCCATGTAAACCTAAGGTGTCCACAAAGTGTCAACGCAACTGTGTTTTTGAGTGGTTCTGTGTGGAATGCCGTTTTTGTAAGTGGCTGTTTTATGGGCTATTGTGGTTTTCTGTGGGCGTAAAAACAGGTGCGGCATCGGGTTCAATTCCCGCCGTCTCCACCACCTTGCAAGAGAAAAGCCCCTGATTTCAGGGGCTTTTTTCGTTTCTGGAATGACTCAATTCCTGCAGCACCTTCGCAGCACTCTGGAAAAGGAAGCCAACCATGAACCAGCCAAACGACCCGGAAAGCCTGACGGAACTGGTCGCCAGAATACGGGACCATACCCGGAATCAGGATCGGGTATCAGTCGGGGATCTGATGACCGCAGTGGGTGAGCGCTCTTTTGGCCCGCTGGTCCTGCTGGCCGGCTTGGTAACGGTGGCGCCGCTTATTGGCGACATTCCCGGCGTACCCACCTTACTGGGCTTGCTGGTTCTGCTCACCCTGGGCCAGTTGCGGTTCCAGCGTCGCTCGGTCTGGATTCCCTCCCGCTTATCGAAACGCCATATTTCGAAACAGAAACTGTTTAAGGCGCTGCAATGGGCGGACAAGCCTGCGGCTTTTGTCGATCGCTGGACCCAGCGACGGCTGCCCTGGCTCGTATCAGGTGCGGGTCAGTATCTGATGGCGCTGATCTGCATGGCGATTGCCGCTGCCATGCCGCTGATGGAACTTATTCCCTTCAGCGCCAATGGCGGCGGCCTGGCACTGATGGCGTTCGGGCTGTCCATTGTCGCCCGGGACGGGCTGCTGGCTCTGGTTGCAGTCGCCACCACCGGTGGCACCGGATGGTTTGTGATTACCAACCTACCCTGGTAAGCGAACTGGCAGAAAACCTGTCACCATTTGATACAAAGCTGATAACGAATGGCTGCGTATAAAGCTGCTACTATTGCTACATAACCTTTTGATCGCTGGCACCTTGTTTTGTGGTCGTCAGTGCACGAATCATTACCGTGAGCTCCGGCAAGGAGCTTTTATCTTTTTTGCAAGGATCGGTTTATGTCCAGCAAAGCGAAGCAGTCCCAGAAACTCCTGCTGTTCCGCCTGTTCGGCTCGCGGCTGTTTGGCATTGGCACTCTGAAAATCCGGGAAATACTTCCGTTTCAGCGGTTAACCAAACTGCCCCACAGCCACCATGCCGTGATCGGAACCGCAACCTTCCGGGGCTCGGCCGTGCCGGTCATTGATATGTCTGCGGCCGTAGGCTACCCGGCGCTTACCCGCGAGGAGCAGGAAAAAGCCTCCATCATTGTTACCGACATCCAGCGCCAGGAAATCGGCTTTCTGGTGCGCAGTGTTCAGCAGATTATCGAGACAGACTGGAAGAGCGTGATGCCGCCGCCCAAGGCCCTGGGCGCCAACGCCTTTATTACCGGCCTGCTGGATGTGGATGGCGACATTATCCAGTTGCTGGATGTCGAGCTCCTCCTCGCCAAGGTCTACCCGGAATCGCTCGACGCCCAGACCGTGGCTCTTACGGATGTACAGAGCGAGACACTCAAATCCCTGAACATCCTCTTGGTGGATGACTCTCAGGTGGCCCGAAAGCAGCTGTCTGACGTCCTCGACAGCAAAGACATCAGCTATCACGTGACCGCCAATGGCGACGAAGCTCTGCAGGCTCTTCTCCGGGAGCATGAGTTAGGGCACCCGATCGACATCCTGGTGAGTGACATTGAGATGCCGGGCCTGGATGGCTACGAGCTTACTTTCGATATCCGGGATAATGCCAGCCTCCAGCAACCCTACATCATCCTGCATACTTCACTGAACAGTGAGATGAGCCTGAGCTACGCCAATCAGGTCGGGGCCAACGAGGCCCTGACCAAGTTTGACGCAGAGGAACTGTTACAGGCCATGCTGCGCGGAGCTGCCCAGGCCGGCTAAAGCCGGCAGGTGAGCTCCGCCAGCTCTTCATCAAAGACTCGCCGGTTCTCGCTGTAGTCCACCGGCACATCCACCAGGTGGACACCACCGGCCTCCAGTGCGCGCTCGAGGGTGGGGCGCAATTCCTCGGCACGGGTAACCCTGTGGCCAATGGCACCGTAGGAGTCAGCGTACTTCACGAAATCCGGGTTGCGGTAATCCAGCCCGAAATCTTCATAGCCATCCTGGCCCTGCTTCCATTTGATCATGCCATACGCACTGTCGTTGATGATCAGCACCACCAGGTTCAAACCAAGGCGAACAGCTGTCTCCAGCTCCTGGCTGTTCATCATGAAGCCGCCATCGCCGCAGATCGACATAACCTTCAGTTCCGGATAGAGCATGGCCGCCATCATGCCGCTGGGCAGGCCTGCGCCCATGGAGGCCAGAGAATTGTCCAGCAGCACGGTGTTGTTGTCGTAAGCCGGGTAGTTACGGGCAAACCAGAGTTTGTACATACCATTATCCAGCGCAATGATGCCGTCATCCGGCATCACCGATCGGACATCGTGGACAATGCGCTGGGGGATCACCGGAAAGCGGTCATCAGTGGCCCGCTCCTGAAGATGCTTGTCGACTGCCTGTTTCACTTCCATCAGGCCGGTGAAATCGTGGTTGGCACATTGGCCGCAGTGCTCGGCCATGTACTCCACACTGTTGGCAATGTCACCCACCACCTCATGCTGCGGAAAATACACTGGGTCGACATCGGCTCCACTGAAATTCACATGGATGACTTTTTTACCGCCCGGAGTCATAAAGAAGGGCGGCTTCTCCACTACATCGTGGCCGACGTTGATCACCAGATCCGCCCGGTCGATGGCACAGTGAACGAAATCGCCGGCGGACAGGGCTGCATTGCCCATGTAACGGGGATGACGCTCATCAATCACACCCTTACCCATCTGAGTGGTGAAGAACGGAATACCCGTCACATCCACCAGATGCAGCAAGGCTTTGGATACCCGTTTACGGTTGGCGCCGGCACCAATCATGATCAGTGGATGATGGGCCCTGCGCAGCATGTCGCAGGCCATGTCCAGGCTCTTCTCACTGGCCGTTGGCCGGCGGGCATCACTGGGATTAAAGATATGAATGCCCGCTTCGGCGCACTCCTCGGCAATGTCCTCGGGCAACTCCAGGTGCACAGCGCCGGGGCGCTCTTCCGAGGCAAGGCGAACAGCTTCACGAACCTTGGCGGGAATGGTGTTGGCGTTGCTGATCTGGCGAGTGTATTTGGTGAGCGGCCGCATCAGATCTACCACATCCAGAATCTGGAACAACCCCTGCTTGGAGGACTTGATCGGCTTCTGGCCGGAGATCATCATCATGGGCATACCGCCCAGCTGGGCATAGGCGGCAGCCGTCACCAGGTTGGTGGCGCCCGGCCCAAGCGTGGACAGGCAAACTCCCACCTGGCCAGTCAGTCGCCCATAGGTCGCCGCCATAAAGCCGGCAGCCTGTTCATGCCGGTTCAGCACCAGACGGATACTGGAATTGCGTAACGCTTCCAGGAAGGCGAGATTCTCTTCGCCGGGCACGGCGAAAATGTATTTTACGCCTTCATTCTCAAGTGCCCGGATAAACACTTCGGCGCCGTTAAGCGCCTGACGATGATCATTGGCCATAACTGTCCTCTTGATCTGAGAATTCTCAAATCAAGAGGATAGCATTACCTGAGCTTGAGCGTTGACAGGGTCCGTTCACGAACGCTGTTGAGCAGCTCCTCATTATCCACCAGAGACTGGCCATAGGATGGCACCAGCTCCTTCATGCGGGACTGCCACTGCTCACTCTTGATCTTCTCCGGGAAGCAGCGCTCAAGCACATTGATCATAGCGTTAGCCGCGGTGGAGGCCCCGGGAGAGGCACCCAGCAAGGCGGCGAGGGTGCCGTCTTTGGCTGCGACAATCTCGGTGCCGAACTCAAGCTTGCCGCCACCCTCTTCGGTCTGCTTGATAATCTGCACCCGCTGGCCAGCCATCTGCAACTTCCAGTCATCCTCGCGGGCATCCGGGAAGAAGTTGCGCAGGGAATTCACGCGGTCTGCATGAGACTGGAACACTTCGCCGATCAGATAACGGGTGAGGTCCATATTGCTCTTGCTGACTGACAGCATCGGGCGCAGGTTGGTTGCGCGCACCGAACCAATCAGATCGAAGATGGAGCCCTGCTTCAGGAAGCGGGTGGTGAAGCCAGCAAACGGCCCGAACAGCAGGGCAGGTTCGCCATTGATGATGCGGGTATCCAGGTGCGGGACCGACATCGGCGGCGCGCCAATCGGTGCCTTACCGTACACTTTGGAATGGTGCTCCTTGACGATGTCCGGCTTCTGGCACACCAGCCACTGACCACTGACCGGGAAGCCACCGTAACCGCGGGCCTCATCAATGCCAGACTTCTGCAGCAACGGCAGCGCGCCACCACCAGCACCGAGGAACACGAAACCGGCTTCCAGCTTGGTCAGTTCGCCGGTTTTCTGGTTTTTCACCCGCAGTTTCCAGCGGCCATTGTCGCGCTGGTCAATGTAGTGCACCGGGCTGCTGAGCATCAGTTCAAAGTTGGGCTGGGTTTCCAGCCACTTCACCATGCTTCGGGTCAGTGAACCGAAATCCACGTCGGAACCATGTTTGATTCGGGTCGCGGCCACACGCTGCATAGGATCACGGTGGCGAACCACCAGCGGCATCCACTCTTCGAGATCCTCCGGGCTTTCCGTGTATTCCATTTCCTGGAACAGGTGGTGCCCGCTCAGACGCTCGTAACGGCGCTTTAGAAACGCCACGTCTTTCTCGCCCCAGACGAAACTCTGGTGTGGCGTACGATTAATGAAAGAAGTCGGCTCCGGCAGGATGCCCAGCTCAACCAGGTAAGACCAGAACTGCAACGACACCTCGAACTGGGCATTGATTTTCAACGCCCGCTCAATCTCGACATCGCCATCATCGGTTTCGGGGGTGTAGTTCAGCTCGCAGTAGCCGGCATGCCCGGTACCTGCATTGTTCCATCCGTCGGTGCTCTCATGGGCAACGTGGTCAAGACGTTCCACCATGACGATGTCCAGGGACGGATCCAGCTGCCTGAGCATCATGCCGAGGGTCGCGCTCATGACGCCCCCACCGACCAGCACTACATCTGCCTGTCTAACGGCCATTGGTTTTCACCCTAGCTTAGTGTTGAAGCCTGCTGCCACTCCACGATCAGCAAAGTGGCCTGTCGGAAGCCGGCCTGGCGCGAGGTAGACGGCGCTGCCGTGAGCTTCCGGTCTGAAATTGCGCGCAATTATCCCGATTTTCGCCGAAAGAATAAATTGCGATTATCAATTGATGCGTGTCGGTTGCGGGCACGGCTGGCACCAGTGGTGCGATTACCGGTGTGTTGGCACATTGCCCGTCATTTTATCGTTTTGCCGGGATTGTCTCGTGTTTTGTTAACAATATCAGCGCCACTTTAGTCTGATACCCCGGCACCCAACCATTGGATCATCCGTAATTACCTGCAACGGCGCGCATCTCAGTGCTGACCAATCGCCCCCTAATACGGTATCTTGTGCGCCAAACACTTTCCTCCGGGCCATGGGCCGGAGTTTCCGACGTTAATCTTTTTGAGGTTTCTCTATGTTGATGGCCATCGGTGCCGTTATTGCCGGCCTGATCCTGCTGGTCTGGAGCGCGGACAAATTTGTGGAAGGAGCCGCCGCCACCGCGAAACACCTGGGCATGCCTACGCTACTGATCGGCATGGTCATTATCGGCTTCGGCACCTCTGCTCCGGAACTTGCGGTCTCTGCCATGGCTGCGTCTGACGGCAACCCCGGCCTGGCTCTCGGAAACGGGTACGGCTCCAATATCACCAACATCGCCCTGATTGTTGGCCTGACGGCCATCATCGCGCCGATCGCTGTGCACTCACAGGTCATCCGCAAAGAACTGCCACTACTGGTCGTACTCACTCTGATTGCCGGTGCGCAACTGATCGACGGAGAGCTGAGCCGACTGGATGGCTGGGTGCTTCTGGGCGTCTTTGCCGCGGTAATGGGTTGGTCCATCTATCAGGGGATACGTGGCAAAGCTGACCCGCTTGGAGGGGATGCTGAGTCCGAAATCGTTGCCCACCCCATGCCCCTGAAAACCGCAATTATCTGGCTGGTAATCGGGCTGATTCTGCTGATTGTCAGTTCAAGGCTTCTGGTTTGGGGTGCGGTCGCTATTGCCCAGAGCCTGGGTGTGAGTGATCTGATCATAGGCCTGACCATTGTCGCTATCGGCACATCACTGCCGGAGCTGGCCTCAGCTATTGCCGCCGTGAAGAAGAACGAGCACGATCTGATTCTGGGCAACATCCTGGGCTCAGGCATCTTCAACACCCTGGCCGTGGTGGGGCTCGCCGCGGCGATTCAACCGTTGTCGGTAGACCCTGAGGTGCTGTACCGGGACTGGACGTTAATGCTGGGCCTGACTCTGGCCCTTCTGGTCATGGGCTTCGGCCTGACCGGTTGGCGCAAACTCGTATCGAGGGTTGACGGTGCCCTGCTGCTGGCCGTTTACATCGGTTACACCGGCTATCTGTTCTCTACCGTGGTCTCCGCCGCCTGAGCATCGCCGGCGGGGCAGCTTATTCTGCCTCGCCGTTGCCCAGTAATTCCTCCAGATTCTCCCGCACGCCCGCCATAATCTCCGCAATGTCGTCCTTGCTTTTTCCTGCCGTGTCGATGGGGGTGCCCACGCGCACATCCACCGGCTGCCCAAGGTTAATCTGCCAGGTGCGCGCGGGCAGCACCCGATGAATCCCCCGAATCGCCACCGGTACAATCACAGCCTGAGTATCCAGGGCCAGGTGAAAGCAGCCTTTCTTGAACGGTAACAGCTGACCGTCCGGAGAACGGGTGCCTTCGGGGGCTGCCCACAACACAATGCCACTCTCCATCATCCGGCGGGCCTTCTCCAGATCCTTCACCGCCCGATTGCGATGGGAACGATCAATGGACGGGAACTCGGCGGCTCTCATGGCCTGACCCAGCAGGGGAATGCTGAACAGCTCTTTTTTGGCGAGCATGCGGATTGAACCTGGCAGTGACACAAAACTGACCGGTATGTCGTAGTGGCTGGCATGGGTGCTCATGATGATGTAGCGCCGGCCATCGTTGAAGTCCGGCACTTCTCCGCGAACAACCAGGCTGGCCCGAACCAGCCGCAACAACGCCGCCGACCATTCCCGGCAATATTTGTCGACAATCGGCCGGTTCAGGCGCCCGAACAGCGCACGCAACAGGATCAACAGCGAGTACAGCGCCGTCAGCCCTACGGAACCAATCACGACGCCGGCACGTCGGAGCAGGGTAGCCGATTCAGTGAGCGGGTTTAATTTCAGTCTGACCATCGATCACCTTTCACCAGAGCCGATTTCAGATCGGTCGGCCCTAAAAAGAAAGGCGCATTATAGCCGCAACAAAGAGCTCGCGATATTCAGACTCTAGTTCGATTCAGAGAACACCATTGCAATGGAGTTCAGGCAATAACGCTGCCCGGTGGGCGGCGGCCCATCAGGGAACACATGGCCCAGGTGGCTGTCGCAACGGGGGCAACGAATTTCGATACGGGTCATTCCAAGACTGGAGTCCTCCAGGTATCGGATATGCTCCGGGGCGAAGGGCTGGAAAAAACTTGGCCAGCCAGTGCCGGAATCAAACTTGGAATCGGAGCTGAACAGCGGCAAATCACACAACCGGCAGTGATAGGTGCCGGACATTTTGTTATCCAGCAACGTGCCACAGAAGGGACGCTCGGTGCCGTGATCGAGCAGCACCCGGCGTTCTTCCTCAGAAAGATGCTCAGCCCGGGCTTCCACTTCTGCCCGGGTTAACGGTGTCAGGTCATAGCCTGCTGCAGATACAGACATGGGTGCCTCCTCAAGCCTGGTCCGGGTCGTCTTTGCTGAATTCGGGCTTCAGCTGTTCGGGCCAGGTGTTGGCCAGTTTTTCCATTTTTGGTGCCGCTACCGCCATGATGTACGGTTGCCAGGGATTACGGGCGGCAAAGTTCTGGTGGTGCTCCTCGGCCGGATAAAAGGCTTCAAGGGGTTCCAGGGTAGTCACGATGCGATCCGGATACACGCCGGCGGCATCCAACTGGCGGATATACGCCTCGGCTACATCGTGCTGCTCTGGGGTCTCATAGAATATCGCGGAGCGATACTGGCTGCCGACATCGTTACCCTGTCGGTTGAGCTGGGTGGGATCATGGGCCACCGAGAAAAACAGCTTCAGCAGTTGGCCGAAGCTGACCCGTTCCGGATCGTAGTAAACCTCGATGACTTCGGCATGCCCGGTTTTCCCGGTACAGACCGCCTCGTAGTTCGCGGTACTGGCCTCACCGCCAGCATAACCGGAGGTCACACGTTGAACACCGTCAACCGCCAGAAAGACCGCTTCCACACACCAGAAACAGCCGCCCGCCAGCACGAGCCGGGACTCTCCGGCGGCTTCAGGCAGATCCTGTTCAGGGTCCGGGAAACGACTCCTGGGAACACTCAGGCCGGGCAGATTACATGCATCGGTCATGGGCCACTCCGTACACTATACATCGTCGAATGATCACTGATTGTGGCGTCTCAATACTGAAAAGCCAAATCAGCACCTGTAATTTGCACTACCCAGGGCAACAACCATAATTAAGACAGGAACCACTGATAAGGTTCCGCTCGGCATCAGGGATAACAGCATGACCGCAAGGGTTCGCGTATCGGAAGATCAGGACGAGCTGCTCCACTACCGCCTGAGCCTGAGGCTCGGGCCCGTCCATGCCCGTCAACGCCTCGGCATTGAGCGGGAAACCGAAGCCCGGGTGTTCGGGCGGGACAAGCGCTCGTTCCATCTGGAAAACCTGACCAACGCTCCGAAACTGATTCGTTTCTGCCTGAAGGCCGTGGGCCTGCTACGGCGGGCTCAGGCCAACAGTTTGAAACTCACCACCGAGCACAACACCTTCGTGTTGCCCGATCTCCCTTCGGCCTTCGAGGGCTTCCGCATCCTTCACCTGACCGACCTGCATGTCGATATGGACGAAGCCAACCTGCAGGCAGTTATACGGCAAATCGCCCCGCTGGATTACGATCTGTGCGTTCTGACCGGCGATTACCGCCAACGCACCTGGGGCCCTGTAGACGATGCTCTGGACGGTATGGCCAGACTGCGCCAGGCCATTCACGGCGACGCCTATGCCGTGCTGGGCAACCACGACAGTGTACGAATGGTGCCGGCTCTTGAAGACATGGGCTATCGGCTACTGATGAATGAAATGGTACCGCTGGAGCGGGGCGACAGCCGCCTGTACCTGGCTGGCGTGGACGATGCCCATTATTACAAGGTTCACAACCTGCACCGGGCCGGCGACGACATACCAGCAGGGGGGATCAGCCTGTTGCTCAGCCACACGCCGGAGATCTGGCGGGAAGCCGCCCACGCCGGTTACGACCTGTTCCTCTGCGGCCACACCCACGGTGGGCAGCTCTGTTTGCCTGGTGGCATCCCGCTGACGCTCGATTCCGATTGCCCGAGGCGCCTTGGCCGCGGGCTCTGGCAGGTGAACGGCATGCAAGGCTACACCTCACCAGGAGCCGGCACTTCGGTCTTGAATGTGCGCCTGAACTGCCCTCCGGAAGTGACCATTCACACCCTCACCCGCGGGCCTTGAGTTCAGTGTGGCTGTTTACGAATACCCAGGCGGAAAAACAGCGGAGAGAACAGCATATTGGACAGTGCGAACAGAAGGGCAATCGCCATAGCTTCCCACAATGGCAGCGACAGCCAGTACCAGGCCAGCACCATGGGTAACATCGCCTCGGGCAGCTGATCCAACCAGACCGCCCGGGCGCTGGAAGCCAGTCCCATACGGCGCTTGGTAAAACTGCTGAGCATATCGCCCCACAGCGACAGCAACGCAAACAGCGCCCCGAACAGCCAGCCCAGCCCCACCCACAGGGCGAACAGAGCGCAGGTCAGAACGCCGGATACCAACCCGCGCCAGGTTTTGCTGGACCCCAGCAGCGGTCGGCCATCGCGCCACAGCCGGCCACCATCGAGGGGCCAGCTGCCATGCTGATGAAACAACCGCGCCACAACCACCGGAGACCCGTTGGCCAGCACCAGCATGACAAACAACTCAAGCGACAACAGCACTCTGCTTTCCCCTGTTAACAGCCGGCCAGATCAGGTCAGGCCACCCCGGGTCAGCTTGAGCGGGTCCATCAGTTCCTCAAGCCGTTTGCGGCTCAATCCGCTCCGCTCCTCGGCAACGTCGATAACCGGGCGCCCGCTACGGTATGCCTCTTTGGCAATATCCGCGGCCAGGGCGTAGCCGATTTCAGGGTTCAATGCCGTCACCAGAACCGGGTTTCGACCCACCCCAGCGTTCAGGTTTTCGGTATTAACGGTGAACCCTTGCAGGGCCTTGTCCGCCAGCAGGTTCGAGGCATTGGCCAGCAACCCGCACATATCCAGCAGATTTGCGCCCACCAGTGGTAGCATCACATTCAACTGGAAGTTGCCGGACTGGCCCGCCATGGCGACAGCCGCATCCAGCCCGGTCACCTGGGCACTCACCATCGCCACCGATTCCGGTATCACCGGATTCACCTTACCAGGCATGATGCTGCTGCCCGGCTGCAAGGCCGGCAGGCTGATTTCCGCCAGACCATGGATCGGGCCACTGTTCATCCAGCGCAGATCATTGGCGATTTTTGTGAGCACCACGGCCACACCACGAAACTGGGCAGATAGTGCCACAGGTGCATCAACCGCACTCTGCCCCAGAAACTTGTGCTCCAGCGACCGGAACGGATAGCCCGTATTCTGCTTCAGAAACTTCACAAACTGGCCAGCAAACTCCGACGCCGCATTCACCCCGGTACCCACGGCAGTACCGCCCTGGGGTAATGCCGCCAGATCCTCCATGGCCCGTTCAAGACGCAGCTCGGTCGCCGCGACCTGCTCCCGCCAGGTTCTGAGCTCCTGGCCAAGTGTCACCGGCATGGCATCCATCAGATGAGTGCGCCCGGTCTTCACCTGCCCGGACAGTTCAGCCTCCCGGCCGTAGATCACTCCCCGGAGATGCGACAGCGCCGGCAGCAGCCGGCTTTTCACTGCCAGCACAGCGCTGACATGGATCGCGGTCGGGATCACGTCGTTGGAACTCTGGCTCATGTTGACGTGATCATTGGGATTAACCTCCACGCCCTGCTCGCCCGCCAGAGCCGCGATCACCTCGTTCACGTTCATGTTGGTGCTGGTGCCGGAGCCGGTCTGGTAACGGTCCACCGGAAACTGATCCGCATGTTCCCCTTTCAGCAACCGGTCGCAGGCGTCACAAATGGCATCACGCAGTTCCGGCTCCAGCAAGCCCAGTGACGCGTTGGCCTGGGCCGCCGCACGTTTGACCTGAACCACAGAGGCAATGAATTCGGGCGGCATCGGCTGCCCGCTGACCGGGAAATTGTCCACCGCACGCTGGGTCTGCGCGCCCCAGAGCGCTTTTGCCGGCACCCGGACCTCACCCAGGCTGTCTTTTTCAGTTCTGAACTCGGTCATTACATCCTCCTTATGTCACGCTCGATAGCTTCCCACAGCGGCCCTCACGTGCCGTTACCATGGGATTTCAGGCGGACATGGTCGCAGATGCCGGTCACCTGCTCAAAATTCAGAATCAGTGTGTGCACGGTATTGGTGTAGGTGTCGTGCAGGTGAAACTTGAAGCGGCTCTGCTTCTCGCCCTGCAGAAAGGCATCGTACTCGCGCACCAGTTCTCGCACATCACCGCCGGAGTCCTGGCTCCAGGTGGCATTGAACGGACCCAGCACGGCACCACCGGCAAGGCAGATGGTGACTTCGTGGTTAGTAAGATGGCCGTCTTGAGTGGTCATGACATGTCCCTCCTGAAAGCACTCAGCGATAAGTGTAGTCGCTCTCAGGCACCGGGCTCTGGCAATTGCCAAAGTCGGCGGTCTGCGCCTCATACTGATTGCCCTCATCATTGCCGAACGCTCGGGTCAGGAAAGGCTTTTTAAGAGGGAAATGTCATGACCACTCAAGACGGCCATTATCCGATCCGGGGCGTAAAGGTCGCCATCGCCACCAATGTTGACCGGCTCAACCGGAGCATCGTGAAGATTGTCTATCGTGGCCGGGGGAAAACCGGCTTCAGGAAGTATTGCGGCTGGAATGCACGGGAGTCTGTAAGACGGTCTTACAGCGTCAGAACGACGACGAGGCAATCAGGCTGGTCAGCAATGCACGCAGGCGGTTGGGCTTGACCGGTTTATTCAATACAGGAAGATACTGGGCTCGTAACAATGCCCGCGTCTCGTCACTGCGATCAGCCGTAATGATGGCCCCGGGCAGGTCCATCGCCAGATGTCGCCGCACCGAGTGAATGGCATCAAAACCGGTCTGGCCATCATCGAGATGGTAATCCGCAAGCACGGCTCTCGGAGTCAAGCCGGATTCATCCAGTCGGGCCAGGGCATGATCCCGGCCACCGGCCGTAATCACGACACACCCCCATCGACTGAGAAGCATCGCCATGCTCTCAAGGACGGCTGGCTCGTTATCAATGACCAGAACCGGAGCTCCCTCAAAACCGCGGTCTGTCGACACGGCCGGGGCAGGCTTCGCGAAGGCCTGCAACGTTGGCACGGGAACGCGTGGCAGCGTTACGGTGAAGCGAGAGCCAAGCCCGGGTCTTGACGCCACGTCAATCCGATAGCCCAGAACCCGAACCATACGCTCGACAATGGCCAGCCCAAGGCCAACCCCTTGCCTGCCACCGCCTCCCTGCGGCAGGATCTGATGAAACTCGGTAAAGATTTCATCGAGCTTGGCGGCATCAATCCCGACGCCGGTATCCCAGACTTCGAGCCGAACGTCATCATCCCGCACACGCACCGCCAGCATCACACCACCGGACCGCGTGTAACGGAAAGCATTGCTGAGCAGGTTTCGAAGAATACGGGTGAGCATACGTTGATCCGTGCGCACCATGGCCGGTGAAGAACGGACCCGAAAACCAAGCCCTGCGTTGGCCGCCACGGCCTCAAACTCGCTGCCGAGACTGCGCGCCAGCTCATCGGCGTCGGTATACACCAGATCGGGCTTCATCGCCTGCTGATCCAGCTTGGAGATGTCCAGCAAATCGGCCAGAAGATCCTCTGCGCCTTCCAGAGCACGGTGGGCCTGGTGCACCATCCGGCGTTCGGCATCGGGCAGGGTGCTGTCCTGCAACGCCGAGATCATGAGCCGGGCGGCATTCAACGGCTGAAGTAAATCGTGACTCGCGGCGGCCAGATACTTGTCTTTGCTCCGGTTTGCATCTTTGGCGGCATCGACAGCGATCACCAACTCCTGCTCAACTTTCTCGCGCTCTTCAATCTGATAGCGGAGGTCCACGTTGGCGTTCTGCAACGCTTCAGTGCGTTCCTCCACCCGGCGTTCCAGTTCTGCGTTGAGCTGTTCGAGCTTTTCCCGGGCCTGAACGCGGTCAGTGATATCAGCAACAAAGGCTTCCACCACTTCAGGCCCGAGGTCTGGCCGCCGCAGCATGGTCACGGCGACATGGACGGCCGACTGATCGGCCCGACGAAAACGGGCCTCCCGCGCGCTAAGGCTGCCGTAATCCAGCAATTCCTGGCGAATGACATCAAACTCTGCGGCGCTGAAAAAAAGCTGTTCGCGAAGCCGGATCATCCGGTGCTGAAGCTGTTCAGGGCTGTCGTATCCGCAAATCCGCGCCATCGCCGGGTTGCAGGCCAGAAAACCACCCCGCAGATTGGCCTGAAAAATGCCATGCAGCGCGTTTTCGAACAGCCATTTGTAACGGTTGCGCTCCCGCTCCAATTCCTCAATACGTTCCTGCAAGGCCGGATAATAATTCTTACGCACCGACTGACTGCCAAGTCCCAGCAGATCACCAACGCCAAAACCACTGTCAGACGATTCAGAGGGCTTCTTCATAAACCACCTGAACATCCCGAAGCGACGACTTCCTTGGGTTGGTCAGTATGCAGGGGTCCTTTAATGCATAGCCTGAAAGATAGGGGATATCCGATGTCGTCACACCCAGCTCTTTCAACCGGGCTTCGAGGCCGACGGTTTTCTTGAGCGCAACAATACGGGCCATCAGGTGTTTTTTGACCTGGGCATTACTCATTCCCCGGGTATCAATATCCATCGCCTCCGCCACACGCCGGAAGCGGTCTTCGGCAAACGGGAAGTTGTAGGCCACCACGTGCTCCAGCAATAGCGCGTTGCACAATCCGTGGGGCAGGTCCAGGAAGCCCCCAAGGCTATGCGACATGGCGTGTACTGCCCCAAGAATGGCATTTGAAAAGGCCAGGCCCGCCTGCATGGAGGCCAGCATGATCTGCTCGCGCAATACCGGATCCGCCGGGTTGGCAACCAATGGCTCCAGGTTCCGGTTGATCAGTCGGATGGCTTCGAGAGCGTGCGTGTCGGTGAGCGGTCCGCTGCCGGTAGACACAAATGCTTCAATGGCGTGAACCAGCGCATCCACCCCGGTGCAGGCGGTCAGATAAGCACCCATGGTTTCCGTGACTTCCGGATCAATCAGAGAGACATCCGGCACGACCGCCTTGCTGATAATGGAAAACTTGAAGCGCCGATTGGGGTCCGAAATGATCGCAAACTGGGATACGTCGGCAGAGGTTCCCGCCGTCGTCGGAATCAGTATCAAGGGCGGAGGGGGATTGGTGATGGTATCCACCCCTTCGAACTCCAGAATGCTCCGACCGTGCGTGGCGACAATACCGATGCCCTTGGCACAGTCCATCGGGCTGCCTCCGCCAATGGCGACGATAACGTCACAGTCATTCGACCGGTACTGCTCGGCGCCCGCCATCACCTCATCCACCTTGGGATTGGGGGAAACTGCGGTGTAAGTGGTACAGGCCAGGCCGGCTTCTTTCAGGAGCGTTTCAATCTCACCAACCCACCCGGCAGCCTGGACACCGGGGTCCGAGACAAGAAACACGTGGCGCGCCCCGAAATTGCTGGCAAAATTGGCCACCGATCGGCGTGATCCCGCGCCGAACACGATCTCCGGAGAGACAAACTTTCGCAAAGCAGAAATGTCGTAACTCATGGGGCCTGACGCGTACGGTTGTTGTTATAGGAGTAACTGACATATTAACGCAACTTGGCGAGCGCTTCATCGGCCTTTTGGCTAAGGCCGGCTCACTCTGCCAGTCTGCGATAGAAGCGCCATAGTGTGTCCAGCATCGTGACCTGATTCTCCGGGGAACGGAAACCGTGCCCCTCCTCATCAAACCAGACCATTTCGGCGCACTGGCCTGCCGCTCTGAGAGCCGCCACCATTTCCCGGGTTTGCTCCGGCACCACCACCCGGTCCTTTCCGCCCTGAAAAAACAGCGCCGGACACGCAATCCGGCCTGCCTGGAGGGCCGGTGTCCGGGAACGCCAGTTAACACATCGAGAACCCGGTGGGCCCAACAACCAGTCAAGATAGCCCGACTCAAACCGATGGGTGGCTGCCTTCAGCTTCAACGGTTCGGTCACGCCAAACACACTGCCGAGACCACGAAATAACTGTCCCGGCTGCATGGCTGCCATCAGCGCGGTATAGCCACCGGAACTGCGCCCCTGGATAAACACCCGCTCAGGGTCTATCCCGCGGCTGGCGCCAAGCGCATGTTTCACCCTTACAACATCGGCAACATCGGCTCGTCCCCAGTTGCCAGCCAGCGCCTGACGATATGCCCGACCAAAACCGGTGCTGCCGGTGTAATTCACGTCCGCTACCGCAAACCCGTGCTGACACCAGAACTGTATCTGGGCATTGAAGGTAGCGTAGGCAGCCGAGGTCGGTCCGCCATGGGCCAGGATGATGAGCGGTGAGGCCTTGGCTGGCTTTGCCGGTTGGTACAGAAAGCTTTGCAGCTCGAACGAAAACTGGTCATCTGGAGGCAGGCACACCGTCTCCGGCCAGACCCAGTCGCGTTCTGCGATCGGTGAAGTGGCCGCACTCAATACCTCCTCCCTTCCGGTGTCCGGATCAATCCTGAGAATGTGATCCGCGCTATCCGGTCGTCGGGCCAGACAAACGAGGCTATTACTCCACGCAGACAGCCACCGGAAATCCGAGTAAGACGATGCCACCCGGCGACGCCGGCCGTCTCGATCAATCCAGAGTTCGGCCCACCCCCTGACATAACGGACCAGCCCCCACCCCCCGCCAGACAGGGGGCAACTATGCCGCTCCCCGAGCTGCCAGGGCGCATTGGCGTGATCGGCCATGACCTCAGTTCCTGCGGTCCAACGCAACGAGTGGTGATTTCGATCCACCCGAAACGGCTGCCACCAGCCAAGGTGATCTGACTGAACCCAGAGCTGGCTATCATCGAACTGGGGCTGCTGGACAGACCCGCCTCCCGGCGGTTCCGCAACCAGCGCATCCCGCACATCGCCGTTGGCACCAAGCCGCGCCAGACACAACATGGACCTATCCCAAGGCATGTCCGGGAGCTGCCAACTGACCCAGGCCAAGGCCTTGCCGTCCGGACTGAGCGCCGCCGCGCTGTAGAAGTCAAAACGGTCGTCGAGCACCGCAATCTGTCCAGACGAGTCAATCGCCACCAGGGCCTGTTGATCGCCGTATTCTCGTACGGCCAACCAGCGCTGCCGGTGGGGGTCTGCCACCAGCCCTCCCCACCGTGCCCCGGAGGGAGCGACCAGGCTGAGCCGAACGCCCGTTCCAAGATCCAGCTGCCAGAGACTCTGATCCTCTGCCACCCAGCATATGAATCGCCCCATCACCGCAAAGGCACCGCCACCGTATCCGTTCAGGCGACTGCCGACACCGTTACCGGTCTCGATTCTTCGTGTCCGCTCGCCGTCAAAGCGCCACAGGTTTACACGCCCGGAGCCGGGCTCAGAAGCCAGCCAGTACACTAGCCCGCCGTCGGCTTTCAGTTCCGAAAACTGCTGAGTTTCAAGACACGCCGTGCGGGCCGACAGGATTTCATCCCCGGCAAATGACACGGGAATTCCGGGCGTTTCGGTAGATCAGATCCTCCAGACCAGCCGTCGCGTGATCGGCTGCCGTTCGGGCGGCCAGGATCCGGTCGTGATGTGGTGACTTTCCGCAAACCGGATCGGCATTGTCGGCGTTCCCGGTCAACAGGTAAGCCTGACAGCGGCACCCCCCGAAATCCTTGCCTTTTTCGTCACAGGAACGGCAGGGTTCAGGCATCCAGAGGTCACCACGGTAATGATTGAACCCGGGACTGCGATACCAGATATCCTCCAGCGACTGCTCGGTCACATTGGGAAACTCAATCGGCAGAAGCCGGGCGCTGTGACAAGGCAGCGCCGTTCCGTCAGGGGCAACGGTCAGGAACAGGCTGCCCCAGCCATTCATACAGGCTTTTGGACGTTCTTCGTAGTAATCTGGGGTTACGAAGATCACCTTCATCGGATGGTCCCGCGCAAGCAGATCAGTGCGGTAGCGATTCACGGCGGCCTCAGCCGTTACCAATTGATCTCTCGAGGGCATCAGCCCTTCCCGGTTGGCAAACGCCCACCCGTAGTATTGGCAAGTGGCCAGCTCAACATAATCGGCTCCCAGCTTCTCACACAACGCAAGAATGTCAGGCATTTGATGAATGTTGTGACGATGGATCACAAAGTTGAGCACCATCGGATAGCCCGCCGCCTTGACCGCCCTCGCCATGGCCAGCTTCTGATCAAAGGCCTTTCTGGAGCCAGCCAGCGCATTGTTGAGCTCAGGATCCGATGCCTGAAAGCTGACCTGAATATGATCCAGCCCTGCCTCGGCAAAATCCTGAACCTTCGCCTCCGTCAGTCCCAGGCCCGATGTGATCAGGTTGGTGTAGTAACCCATGCCCCGGGCACCGGCGATCAACTCCGGCAGGTCTTGCCGCACCAGGGGCTCGCCACCGGAAAAGCCCAGCTGGGCGGCCCCCATTGCCCGGCCTTGCTTCAGCACTTCCAGCCACTGGCGCGTCGAAAGCTCATGCGCCTGATCGGCATAATCCAGCGGATTGGAACAATACGGGCATTGGAGCGGGCAGCGGTAGGTCAACTCAGCAAGCAGCCAGAGCGGGTGACCAACCGTTTCGTGTTCACCACTCATAGCCATTCAATCCAGTGTTGACGGGTTGCCTCGGCGAGAAAGTCCTCGACGTCGGCTGACAGGGGACCAGCCTCCGGAAACGCCCGCTCCAGAAGTTCGACAATCTCGGTACTGGTGCGAGAACCGTTCACTTCCGCCAGTATGGCACCGGCGCTGCCATTAAGCTTGACCATGCCCTCCGGATACAACAGAACGTGACTTTGCTGTGCCGGCTCCCACTGAAACCGGAAACCTCGACGCAAGCGGGGGACCTGAGCCATGGTTACCTCCTTACAGACCACGATGCCACACCGGCTGATCTGTCACTGTATGATAGGGCGGTGTCTCGTGAACATACGCCATGGTCATGGCATCCAGCATGGTCCAGAGAATATCGAGTTTGAATTGCAGGATCTCGAACGCACGCTGCTGGTCCGCGGCCGAGACAAAATGATCCAGCGTAATACTCAGACCATGCTCCACATCCCGGCGCGCTTCAGAGAGGCGCTTGCGGAAATACCGATAACCCTCCGCCTCAATCCAGGGATAATGATCTGGCCAGCTGTCCAGACGAGACTGATGAATCTCCGGCGCGAACAGCTCGGTCAGCGAGGAACAGGCAGCCTCCTGCCATGTGGCCCGACGGGCAAAGTTGAGGTAGGCATCGACCGCAAAACGGACACCCGGTAACACGTGCCGCTGATCAATCACCTCCTCTCGCGTCAGGCCCACAGCTTCGGCCAGAAGCAACCAGGCCTCAATGCCTCCGGCATCGTCATCATGACCGTCGTGATCCAGAATACGCTGCAACCACAGACGACGAACGCTGGCATCCGGGCAATTCGCCATGATGGCCGCATCCTTCTGGGGGATGTTGATCTGATAGTAATAGCGATTTGCCACCCACCCCCGGATCTGGGCAGGTGTGCATCCACCGCTGTACATGGCCCGATGGAATGGATGATGGATATGGTAGTAGCCGCCCTTGGCACGCAGCGCGGCCTCGAAATCGTCCCGATGCAGGGCAGGCGTAACTTGTGCGTTCATGGCAGACCTCACAGGTGTATGTGCATGCCATCCCACGCCACCTCGATACCATGCGCCGCAAGCTCAGCGCGCTCTGGCGAGGCCTCATCAAGGATGGGATTGGTATTGTTGATGTGAATGAGGATCTTGCGCGCGCCCGGCAATGTGTCCAGCAGCTCAATCATGCCACCCGGCCCGGCCTGCGCGAGATGCCCCATCTGTTGACCGGTTTTGGTGCCGACTTCCTGGCGGATCATTTCATCATCATGCCAAACGGTACCATCTACCAACAGCACGTCAGCTCGGGCCATCCAGGCTTTGATCCGGTCATCCGGCTGCCCCAGGCCGGGCGCGTATAGAACGCTCTGACCACTGGCGGAGTCTTCAATGAATAGGCCAATATTGTCGCCAGGGTGAGGCTGGTCTCGCCTTGGAGAATAAGGCGGAGCGTTACTCAGGAGCGGAATAGCCGTTAGCGCCAGAGTTGGCGCGCACGGTATGGTGAACGCCGTATCTTCGTTCGGCTCAATGGCTTGCCAATTCAGGCCGCCATTCCAGTGCCGGAGCATCTCGAACAGCGGGAAGCCGGTGGACAGATCGCTGTGCACCTGCGAAGTACACCAAACGTCCAGCGGCAGCCCTTCCCGCAGTGACAGCAATCCGGTGGTGTGATCAACCTGACTGTCCATCAGGACGATGGCCGAGATTCCGGTGTCGCGTAGCGAACGCCCCGGCTGCATGGCTGGAAAGTCCGCAAGCTGGGCCCGGATATCCGGTGAGGCATTGAAAAGAATCCAACGCTCTCCATCGTCGCTGATGGCAATGGATGACTGGGTCCGGGCACGGGCATTCAGGGTACCGGCCCGAAAACCGGCACAATTCCGGCAGTTACAGTTCCACTGGGGAAAACCGCCCCCGGCCCCTGAACCCAGAATTCGAATCTGCATGGCAACCTCCCGAGCAGAACGCAAATAGCCAGCCCGGGGGCTGGCTATTCGTGGCTCAGCGGTTAGCGAAGTACATAGTCACTTCAAAACCGATGCGAAGGTCTTCATAAGCTGGCTTGGTCCACATGATGCTCACCTCTTGTCATGATTGTTAGTGCTTGGCATTTATGGGCACCGCAGGCAAGCGCCCACGATCACTTTCATGCTAATCACAGTGCCTGCCACGCCATATGGTACTTTGGGACCGTTTTTGCCCGCCTGAAAGTAGCAGACCTTTGGCCCGGAGGTTGAATTGAGCCCCACCGGCCCTGCCCTACCATGAGAGAAATAATAACAATCACAGGAGACTTCTCATGGTGGGGCGCCTGATGCTCTTGCTCTCACTGGTGTTCACAGCCTCTGCCTACGCGGCTGAGCCGCCACCGGAGCCCAGGGCCGTCATTCAGTCTCTGTTTCCATCAGCAACCGTCATTGAGGACAAGTTGCCGGACTTTCCCGTCTACCCCGTGTACCAGCTCCAGGAACTGCTGGGCTACGCCTATGTCTCAACCGATTTTGTTACCTTGCAGGGATTCGCGGGCAAGCCGATCACCATGATGATCGGCCTGGACACCAAAGGCCGATTCACGGGCGTCGACGTACTTCACCATCACGAGCCTGTATTTCTGCATGGCCTGGGCGAAGCACCTCTGAACGAATTTGTGGCGCAGTATGAAGGGCGGTCCCTGAAAGACCAGATCATCGTTCAGGCGTCCAGTCGTTCCAGTCGCGACACAGGTGGCCAACAGGTCTACTTTGATGGTGTGAGCAAGGCCACGGTTTCTGTGCTGATCATCAATGACACAATACTCTCCTCCGCCTTGCAAGTTGCCAGAAGCAAGCTGGAAGGGTTCGCCCAGGCGGCCCCCACAAGGGCCCGACAAGATTATTATGAACCTCTGACCTGGCAACAACTGCTGGACCGCGGCTACGTCCAGAAGCGGACACTCTCAGCGCAGGAGGTGGAGGCGAAGCTGGGCCGCCCGCTGACGGACTACCCAACCGACCTGTCGCCTCCATCCGGCGAGCCATTTACAGAGATCTATTTTGCCTATGTGAATTCACCCATGGTGGGGCGAAACCTGCTTGGCGACGAAGGCTACAAAGCGTTTCAAGAACGCCTGAATGATCGAGGCAAAGTCATTATGGTGATGTCACAAGGCGTATATTCTCATGTCAGCGAAGCCTTTGTGCCCGGCAGTACGCCCAGCCGAATCGGTCTCAATCAGAATGAGCTGGCCATCGAGATGAGGGATCTGAACTGGCTCGAACCGAATCAACAGATTATGGCTCCGGGCGCACCCGATATGGCCGCCATGAACCTGTTCCGGGTCGGCGGCAATGCGGGCTTCAACCCGGGTTCCGAGGCATCGTTCCATCTGGACATCACTGCGCCACGAAATCACCTGATCACCGACCACGCACGCTTCACGCTGCCCGTGACTTTTTCCCCGGACCTGTTTGAACCGGTCGAGGTGGCACCAGACTTTAATGAAGGCCAGCAACCGGTTTGGATTGGGCTCTGGAAAGAACGATGGTGGCAGATCAGCCTGCTGGTCGCTGGCCTGACCATACTGACGGTGTTCTTTGCGCGCCAGAAAACCCTGACACGCCATCCCCGGCTGGTGCACGGCTTCCGCTGGGGCTTTCTGCTCTTCACGCTCTTCTTTATTGGCTTTTATGCCCAGGGGCAGCTCTCGGTCGTAAACATCTATACCTTGTTGCTGGCTCTCTGGGATGGCTTCTCCCTGAACGTATTTCTGCTGGACCCGGTGATATTCATTCTATGGACCTACACCTTTGTCACCCTGTTTATCTGGGGGCGCGGGCTTTTTTGCGGCTGGCTCTGCCCGTTTGGCGCACTCCAGGAACTGGTCGCGTGGATAGGTCAGCGGCTCGGATTGCGGCAGATAAAAATACCTGAGCGCTGGCACCGCCGGCTCATCCTGTTGAAATACCCGATACTGGCCGGGCTTGTGACCACCGCGTTCTTTTCACTGACCCTGGCCGAGCAACTGGCTGAAGTGGAGCCGTTCAAAACCAGCATTACTCTGTATTTCGTCAGGCACTGGCCATTTGTAATGTACGCCCTCGCCTTACTGGCGATCAGCCTGTTCGTTCACAAGTTCTACTGCCGTTATCTGTGCCCGCTGGGAGCAGGACTGGCGGTGCTGGGGCGACTGCGAGTGTTCAGTTGGCTGGAGAGGGTCAAACGCTGTGGCCAGCCTTGCCAGCATTGCAAAAACGAATGCGGTATCAACGCCATCCGCAAGGATGGCCGGGTGGACTACGACGAATGCATCCAGTGCCTGGAGTGCGTTGTGATTCTGCGGGACCAGAATCAGTGCGTAGACGCCATTGTTCAGGCCAAACAGCGGCAGAAACAGGCTCGGATTCTGGCCACAGATGCAGCAGGGGCGTAAACGCCCCTGCACTCAGCGCCCCAGCGAATAGAATTCCGGGTTAGCCCGCATGCTGGTGACATTGGCCATGCGATTGGACAGACCGAAGAAGGCCGTGATGCCTGTAATATCCCAGGCGTCCTCATCGGTAAACCCGTGCGCGCGCAATGTGGCAAAGTCGTCCTCATTCACGGCATAGGCCGACTGCGACACTTTCACGGCAAAATCCAGCATCGCCTTCTGGCGCTCGGAGATATCCGCTTTGCGATAATTCACCGCCACCTGATCGGCAATCAGTGGGTTTTTCTCCCGGATCCGCAAGATTGCGCCATGAGCTACCACGCAGTACTGGCACTGATTCAGGTTGCTGGTCGCCACCACAATCATCTCGCGTTCAGCCTTGGTCAGGTTGCTCTCCTTCTCCATCAGAGCATCGTGGTAATCGAAGAACGCTCTGAACTCGTCGGGGCGATGTGCCAGCGCCAGGAAGACGTTAGGAATGAACCCCGACTTCTCTTGTACTTTCAGAATCCGGTCGCGGATGTCGCTGGGCAACGAGCCCAGCTCTGGCACCGGAAACCGGCTGATCGGTTGTTCTTTTGGGTCCGACATTCTGCATCCTCTGTTGTTTTCAGTCTGTTCAAAACGCCGGTTAACCGGCGACCGGAATCACCACGCGGCCCCGCAACTTGCCCTCGAGCAACTGTCCGGCGGCACCGATAGCATCGTCAAAGGACACCTCGGTAATCATGCTGTCCAGGAGCTCCGGGGACAGGTCCTCGGCCAGACGCTTCCAGGCGTACAGGCGATCAGCTTTCGGAGCCATAACACTATCAACACCGCACAAGGTCACGCCTCGAAGAATGAACGGAGCGACTGTAGCCGGAAAGTCCATCCCTGCCGCCAGACCGCAGGCAGCAACAACACCGCGATACTTCATGGCCGCACAGACATTCGCCAACACTTGTCCGCCGGCCACATCAATAGCCCCCGCCCAGGTTTCACGGGCCAACGGCTTGCCGGGCTCCGTCAACTCAGCCCGATCCAGAATCTGCTTCGCCCCCAGGGACTTAAGATACCCTTCCTCCTCGGGCCGGCCGGTTACCGCAGTCACCGAGTATCCGAGTTTAGCCAGGATCGCTACCGCCACACTCCCAACACCTCCGGTTGCTCCGGTTACCAGGATGTCACCTGAATCCGGCTTGACGCCCTGCTTCTCCAGGGCGATCACGCATAACATGGCGGTGTAACCCGCGGTGCCAATAGCCATGGCCTGGCGCGGAGTAAACGGTGCTTGCAGCGGAATCAACCAGTCTCCGGAGAGGCGTGCCTTCTCAGCCAGCCCGCCCCAGTGTTTTTCGCCCACACCCCAACCGTTCAGCACGACCTGGTCGCCGGGCTTGAAATCCCGATTGTCGGATTCCGTCACAACCCCGGCGAGGTCAATACCAGGCACCATGGGATAGGTTTTGGCAATCGGCGCCTTGCCGGTAATCGCCAGCGCATCCTTATAATTCAGGGTGCTGTAAGCCACTTCAACCGTGACGTCGCCTTCCGGCAACTGGGTCTCGTCAACAGACTTCAGGGCCACCTGCTGATCACCCCGACTGCCTTCAATCACAATTGCTTTGAACATGTTGCCTCCCGTTCTCCGTTTAATCAGTGAACTTGCGTATCGAGCTCTCAGGCTCTTTGTACAAGCGCCATGAATCCTTGGGCAAACCGATCCAGCGGCTGAGCTGACTGCTCCAGTTTGGCCCTGAGCACAGCGCCCTCCCAGCCAATCCAGAAAAACTGCGCTAACGACTCGCAGCACGCGCTTTGCGGGATATCACCCGCTTGTCGGGCCTGCTGAAGAACTCGGGCAACCCGGGCTTCCCAATCCCGAAAAGTATCGCTCAAAAGCTCTCGGAAACTTTCCGGGAGGGCCGCCATTTCCTGCCCCAGATTGCCGATCAGACAGCCTCGCCGGTAGTCATATTTCTTCATGCCCGCTTTGGCGTCCTGAACAAACGCCTCCAGCCTCGAAAGCGGTGGCCGGGAATCGTCAGCGAAGGATCGCTCCAGTTTACGGGCAAAGAAGTCACCGTAGGCTTCGATCAGCGCCCGGCCGAACGCTTCTTTGTTGTCGAAGTAGTGATAAAACGACCCCTTGGGTACGCCGGCCAGCCTCAGGATTTCGTCGATACCGGTATAGGAATAGCCCTTCTCGGTCAGCACTGCCAACCCGAATTCAATCAACGCCTGCCGGGTATCCTGATAGCTGACGTTCTGGCTCTTGGGTGGCCTGCCGCGCCTGCGTTGGGGTGTCTTGGATTCTGCCATTACGCTTACTTTAGACCGCTCGTCTACAAAAACCTGAAAACACTTTAGACCAGTCGTCTACAAAAAACAAATGGCATAAAAAAAGGCCCTGGGAAGGGCCTAAGGAGAGTGGTAAAACATCCCGGGCTCCAGCAGGAGCCACCCGGCAGACGCCGGGCTCAACAAAAGCACCGTCCTTGTGCGGTCACACGAAAAAGGGGCCGATGCAGACAGCCCCGACGCATCCGGATCAGAAGAATCCGAGAGGGTTGGTGTCGTAGCTGGTCAACATACACTTGGTCTGCTGATAGTGTTCCAGCGCCATCTTGTGGGTCTCGCGGCCAACACCGGACTTCTTGTAACCACCGAAGGCCGCGTGGGCAGGGTATGCGTGGTAGCAGTTCATCCAGACCCGACCGGCCTGGATATTGCGGCCCATGCGGTACGCAAGATTGGTGTCGCGGGTCCACACGCCGGCACCCAGACCAAACTCGGTGTCGTTGGCGATGGCCAGGGCTTCTTCCTCGGTTTTGAAGGTGGTGACACCCACCACCGGGCCAAAGATTTCTTCCTGGAACACCCGCATCTTGTTGTCGCCCTTGAACAGGGTCGGCTGGATGTAGAAACCGTTGTTGAACTCGCCTTCCAGGTGCTCGCGGTCACCACCGGTCAGCACAACCGCGCCTTCCTGACGACCAATTTCCATGTACGACATGATCTTGTCGAACTGTTCCTTGGACGCCTGAGCACCAACCTGAACGTCGGTATCCAACGGGTTGCCACGCTTGATGGCCTTGGTGCGCTCAACCACTTTCTGCATGAACTCTTCGAACATATCTTCCTGAACCAGCGCCCGTGACGGGCAGGTGCAGACTTCGCCCTGGTTGAAGAACGCCAGCACCAGGCCTTCCACGCACTTGTCGATGAACTCCGGCTCTGCCTTCATCACATCAGAGAAATAGATGTTAGGGGACTTGCCACCCAGCTCAACCGTGGACGGAATAATGTTTTCGGCTGCACACTTGAGGATGTGCGAGCCAACCGGGGTGGAGCCAGTGAAGGCGATCTTGGCAATACGCTTGCTGGTGGCCAGGGCCTGGCCGGCTTCGATGCCGTAGCCGTTGACAATGTTGAGCACGCCCGGCGGCAGCAAGTCGCCAATGATTTCCATCAGCACCAGGATGCTGGCCGGGGTCTGCTCGGCGGGTTTCAGCACGGTGCAGTTACCGGCGGCCAGGCATGGGCCCAGCTTCCAGGCCGCCATCAGCAGCGGGAAGTTCCAGGGGATAATCTGACCAACCACGCCCAGCGGTTCATGGAAATGATAAGCTACGGTGTTGTGGTCGATCTCACCCATGTGACCTTCCTGGGCGCGCAGGCAGCCTGCGAAGTAACGGAAGTGGTCGGCCGCCAGCGGGATGTCGGCATTCAGGGTTTCACGAACGGCCTTGCCGTTGTCCCAGGTCTCCGCCACCGCCAGCTTTTCGAGATTGGCCTCGATACGATCAGCAATTTTAAGCAGGATGTTGGAACGCTCTGTAGGGGATGTTTTGCCCCAGGCCGGCGCGGCCTTGTGGGCGGCGTCGAGCGCCAGCTCGATGTCTTCAGCGCTGGAACGCGGAATTTCACAGAAAACCTCGCCGGTGACCGGCGTGATATTTTCGAAATACTGACCTTTTACCGGCGCTACCCATTCACCGCCAATGTAGTTCTCGTAGCGGGATTTGAATGAAACAACGGAGCCTTCCTTACCTGGTTGTGCGTAGATCATGACGTTGACCTCTTTGTTGTGTTTGTCGCTTGGCAACGCGGCCTTTCGCGTTTACGTATTCAATGTAGTCGCCACACGCTGATTCGTGAATGATTCGTTGGAGGGGAACCACTGGTACCTTGGTAGTAGATGCCGGGGTGCCAGCAATCGCAAAGATAAAAAAAGGGCCACCCGCAGGCAGCCCGAAGAGACACTCAACTCAGCTTATTTAGCGGCAACACGATCCTTGGGCAGCTTGAACGTCCAGACCATACCACCCTGGTTGAAATCCTTGACCACCTTGGCCACTTCCCCGCCCCAAAGGGGTACAGCACCACCCCAGCCAGAGAGGACTGACACGTACTGTTCGCCATCCATGGTCCAGGTGACCGGTGTACCAACCACGCCTGAACCGGTATTGAACTTGTAGAGTTCTTCGCCAGTCTTCGCATCAAAGGCTTTCAGGTAGCCTTCCGGGGTTCCTGTGAACACCAGGTCTCCCGCAGTGGTCATTACGCCACCCCAAAGAGGGGCCGGGTTCTCGTAGCGCCAGACTTCCTCACCGGTTTTCGGATCCATGGCCCGGAGCACGCCGATATAGTCTTCATTCGCGGGCTTGATGGTGAAGCCAGCACCCAGGAAAGCCGCGCCCTTCTTATAGGAAACTGGCTCGTTCCAGATGTCCATCGACCACTCGTTCGACGGCACGTAGAAGAGCTCGGTTTGCGGGTTGTAGGCCATGGGCATCCAGTTCTTGCCGCCCAGGAAGGCCGGTTGGGCCACTACCGTTTCACCCTTGCCAGCTTCAGAGTTCGAGGGATCGCCAGGGCGACCGTTCTCGGCAAAGATCGGCCGGCCGGTTTCCGGATCCAGGCCTTCAGCCCAGGTGATCTTGTCGACAAACGGGAAGCCGCGAATGAAATCACCGTTCTCGCGGTTAAGCACGTAGAAGAAGCCGTTACGGTCAGCAGTAGCCGCCGCTTTGATGGTCTTGCCGTTTTCCTTAAGATCAAACGAGATCAACTCGTTTACGCCATCGTAATCCCAGCCGTCATGGGGCGTGGTCTGGAAGTGCCACTTGATGCTGCCATCATCAGGATCAATGGCCAGGCGTGAAGACGAGAACAGATTGTCGCCCGGGCGCAGATGAGAGTTCCAGGGAGCCGGGTTGCCTGTGCCAAAGAACAGAGAGTCGGTCTCTTCATCGTAGGTGCCGCCCAGCCAGGTTGCAGCACCACCATTTTTCCACATATCGCCCGGCCAGGTCTGTCCGGCTTTACCACCAGAAATACCGCTCTCGATTTTCTTGCCGTCTTTGTAGACGTACCCCATGTGGCCTTCAACGGTCGGACGGGTCCACATCAGGTCACCAGTGTTAGCGTCGTAGGCCTCTACCTTACCCACAATACCGAATTCACCGCCGGATACGCCGGTGATCACTTTGCCCTTAACAATCAGTGGTGCAGCTGTGATGGCATAACCTGCCTGGTAATCAGCTACTTTCTTGATCCACATGGGCTTGCCGGTGTCTTTATTCAGCGCCACCAGCTTTGCGTCCAGGGTGCCGAAGATCACCTTGTCGTTATACAGCGCCACACCCCGGTTAACCACGTCGCAGCAAGGCATGATGCCATCCGGCAGCCGGGCATCGTACTGCCAGATTTCCTCACCGGTCTTCACATCAATGGCATAGACACGGGAATAGGAAGCCGTTACATACATCACGCCATCCTTGATCATGGGCTGGGATTCCTGCCCCCTCATTTTCTCACCACCAAAGGCAAAACCCCACACCGGCTGCAGGTGCTTTACGTTATCAGTATTCAGATCCGTCAGCGGGCTGAAGCGCTGGCCCTGGAGGCCCATGCCATAGCTAACGATGTCGTCGGTGGTTTCGGCGTCTTTCAGAATATCTTCATCGGTTACCGCATGGGCCCCGCAGGATACGGCCAGTGCCAGTGCACTGGCGGCAATGCGAATCCCGAATTTGTTCGATCTCATGGTTGCGCTCTCCAAGTCTCTTGTTGTCAGTTTCGAGCCGAACCGGGAAGTTTTCCCGACCCTGCGTTGATTTTTCGCAAACCTCGCAAACTCAACAATTGCCCCCACGGACAGGTTTTCTCATCACTTGGTAGTAAGACCCGCCCTATTTCTGGCCTTCTGCCTGCGCAATGGCTTCCTCACTCAGGAAATCCCGGTAATAGCCCGGCACGCTGTAAGCAAGCTCCATTCCGGTGAAAGCCTCATTAAGGGTTCCCTCGGTAACCAGTCGATTAACAATTCCCTCAATGGCATAACCCAGCTGACGGTGGGTATGCTTGACCGCCATTCCCACATCCCAGACCTGCTTCATCAACCCCGGGAAACCATTCTGGGCCTGCATAAAGGCCTCATTCTCAGGCTTTGCCAGCTCATGGTGGATTTCTGCTCGCATCCCCATAACGGCACTGACCTCGCCATTGCGCATGGCTTCAAACGCTGCCCTGACGTTGGGGTAGTGGCGCACCTGGTTGCGCATTCGCCCCTGCAACGCGGAACTCAGATAGAAATCCGGCAAGGTATCAATCTCAACACCGATGGGGTGGTACTGGAACACCGCCACGGTATCGACGGTATCGAGCTTTTCCGGGTTATAGGCAATTTGCCAGGTTTCCTGCTGGTAGGGGCCGAACAGCACCACCTGCTCATTGATGTATTCACCGGTGGAATCCTGCATGTAGGCGTACTGCTTGTCGTAAGGCACCCGCATCATCACGTCCGCCAGCCGCTGCTTGTCCAGGTAGTGGCCTTTCCACACGTTGTTGCGCAGGTCATCTCCCAGCTCTTCGTCCGGGATGATCCAGTGCACCCGGAACTCCACACCCATTTCCTGTGCAATCAGCTTCCCTAGTTCCACATCAATACCCCGGGGCTGCCCATCCACCTCATAGGAGTAGGGAGGAAAGTCCCGATATACCCCCACTTTCAGGTAACCGGAATCCAGAACGATATCGTAAGTGCGATCCGCCGGCCTGTTCAGCAGCTCGTCACCATCGTTAACCTCCTGGGCCACCACGGGCAGCGACAAGAGCACAGAGATCAGAAAGGATAGAATTGTTTTCATTATTGGTTCCCCCAACGACAGCGAGCCGGCACAGGGCCGGCTATGTTCAGAGCATCTGGACAATCATGGCGTTATTCAGGCTTGGGTAGAGACTCAACATAGGTCCGGATGGCCCACATTGCGTTCTGATCCAGGCTTTTCTTCCAGGACGGCATACCCCGGTCGGTACCGTTACGCACCCGGGTAATAAAGTACTCGTCATCCCACTCCGTCAGCTCCCGCAGGTCCGGCGTCAGCCCGCCCGACATGGCACGAATACCATGGCAACTGGCACAGTTGCCGGCATAGGCGCTTTCGCCCACTTTCACGGCTTCACTGTAGTACTCACTCAACTCATTTCCTTCACGGAATGGATTCTCGATACGCACTTCGTCGCCAAGAGAAGGCAGGTTACCGGTGTTTACCGGCTGTGGTGTCACGTTGCCATGAGCCATGACCAAACCGGCAGCACCTGCCAGCACGATGGCAATAAGCGGTCTGATTGAAATAGGCATTGTCATTGTTGCTACCTCTTTGTGGTTGCCCCAGTGTTGGCTATTGGATTTGTCGGTTGCCAACTCACTGCCAGACAGTCTAAGAACCTGTACCGCTGTTCCGAATGCCACTTTGGGGTTTCCGGCTTAGTTCCTTGGTAGTACACGATCCGGGCGAAGGCGAAAGCACAAGGCAGCATCCTCAAAACGAAAATCCAGCCATTTTTCAGCAAGAAACCGATCATCCGGGAAATTTTCCCGATAATTTCTGACATTTTCCCGAACATCACCTGTCATTTTCCGTCGCCGGACTACCGGGCATTTGCCAATACTCGGAACGTCAGCGTTCTTAACGCGCTGTTCACAACAACAATCAAGGGGAAGGAATATGAATCGTCGACAACATCCACTGATCAGGGGCATCAGCCTGGCCCTGGCGATGGGGACTGCGGGCGCCTTGAGCATGACCACTCAGGCAAAAGAAGTGAGCTGGGAAGACATCGTAAACGACGCCGAAACCACCCAGGATGTTCTGGGCTATGGTATCGGCCCCAAGGCCCAGCGCTACAGCCCGATGACAACCATCAACAAGGACAATATCGAGAGGCTGGTTCCCGCCTGGTCATTCTCGTTCGGGGATGAAAAACAACGGGGCCAGGAGTCTCAGGCGCTGGTACACGACGGCGTGATCTACGTTACCGGCTCCTACTCCCGGCTGTATGCACTCGATGCAAAAACCGGGGAACGGCTATGGGAATACAACCATCGTCTGCCGGAAGGCATTCGGCCCTGCTGTGATGTGGTGAACCGCGGCGCTGCCATTTTTGGCGACAAGGTTTTCTTCGGCACTCTGGATGCGGGCATTGTGGCCCTGAATAAAGACACCGGGAAAATCGTCTGGCGCAAGAAGTTCGCTGACCACGAAGAAGGCTACACCATGACCGGCGCCCCGACGCTGGTGAAAGACCAGAAAACCGGAAAGGTTCTGCTGATCCACGGCTCTTCCGGAGACGAGTTCGGTGTGGTGGGCAAACTCTTCGCCCGCGATCCGGACACCGGTGAGGAAGTCTGGATGCGTCCCTTCGTTGAAGGCCATTACGGGCGCCTCAACGGCGAGAAAAGCACCCCCACCGGCGACCCTAGGGCTCCCAGCTGGCCGGATGACCCCAACAGCCCGACCGGCAAGGTAGAAGCCTGGAGCCACGGCGGCGGAGCGCCCTGGCAAAGCGCCAGTTTTGACCCGGAAACCAATACCATCATCATCGGTGCCGGCAACCCGGCCCCCTGGAATACCTGGGCCAGAACAGCGCCCGGTGGAGATCCGGCCGATTACGACAACCTATACACATCAGGACAGGTTGGCGTAGACCCAACCACCGGCGAGGTGAAATGGTTCTACCAGCATACCCCCAACGATGCCTGGGACTTCTCCGGCAACAACGAGTTAGTACTGTTTGAGTACACCGAAGGCGGAGAGCAGGTCAAAGCCACTGCCCACGCCGACCGCAACGGCTTTTTCTATGTGGTGGACCGCACCAACGGCGAATTCAAGAAAGGCTTCCCGTTTGTGGACAACATCACCTGGGCAAAGGGTATCGACAAGAACGGTCGCCCTATTGAAGTCAAAGGCCAGCGGCCGCCACCTGTTCCGGAAGGTGAAACCCGGGGCGAAGCCATTGAAGTATCACCGCCCTTCCTGGGCGGCAAGAACTGGAACCCAATGGCTTACAGCCAGGATACTGGCCTGTTCTACATTCCCGCCAACCACTGGAAAGAAGACTACTGGACTGAAGAAGTCACCTACAAGAAAGGGGCTGCTTATCTGGGCCAGGGCTTCCGCATCAAACGCATGTACGATGACCACGTAGGCGTGTTGAGAGCGATGAACCCCCTCACTGGTGAGATCGAGTGGGAGCATAAAGAGAAGATGCCGTTATGGGCCGGTGTGCTCACGACCAAGGGTGGGCTTGTATTCACCGGGACTGGCGACGGTTTTCTCAAAGCCTTTGACGCCGAAACCGGGGAGGAGCTCTGGAAGTTCCAGACCGGCTCCGGAATCATTTCCCCACCCATCACCTGGGAAATGGATGGCGAGCAGTACATCGGTGTCACCTCCGGCTATGGCGGCGCTGTACCCCTTTGGGGCGGCGACATGGCTGAGCTGACCAAACCGATTTCCCAGGGCGGATCATTCTGGGTGTTCAAGCTGCCGTCATGGGCACAGGCTTCACGCTGAGTGCCGACCTACCAGGCCCGGCAATGCCGGGCCTTTTCATGCCAAAGAATGTCCATAAAAAAGAGAGCCAGACATGAAATCATGGATCACAGCAACCCTCCTGACCTCGGCTGTTTTTCCGGCCATGGCCAACGATGACATGGCCCACCTGGACACTGTTCAGGTGATCAACGGTTGCAAACTGGAGGCAGAAACCGCTTGCCCGGGCGCTGACTTGCGAGCCGCAGACCTGTCAAACCTGAACCTTCGCGGCGCAGATTTGCGGGGATCAAACCTGACTGGTGCCACCCTAAACCACACAAACCTTCGGGGTGCCAACCTCAATGGTGCAAAACTGGACAATGCCACAGGCTACCGGCTACAGCTCTACCGGGCATCCCTGCGCGGCGCCAAGGTTCGTAATGCTACCCTGCCAGGCCTTCAAGGCGAATACCTGTTTGCCCAGGGAGCGGACTTCACCGGAACGGATATTTCCGGCGCCAACTTCGCCTTTTCCCGCTTTTCAGGAGCAACACTGGCCGATACCCGGGCACCGTTCAGCAGCTTTGAAATTGCCTGGTTGCCCAAAGCAAACCTGCAAGGAGCAGACCTGACCGGAGCAGACCTGCAGGAAGCCAAGTTCGGGCACGCCAACCTTGCCAAGGCCCGGTTATCCGGGGCAAGGATTCACTTTGCCACCTTTGAAGGCACGTTTATGGAAGGCTGCACAGACTGCCCCTTTGACTGGTAAGCGCACCCGGAGAGGGCGGGGTCCGGCTCAGGCATTGCCAGCATCAAGCCCCTGCCCGAAACGCACCAGCCCGGCATCAACGGCCAGGTGCACCAGTTCGATGGACGATTCCACCTGCAACTTGCTTTTCAGTAACGCCAGATGGTTGGAAACGGTTTTGCTGCTAACGCACAGGCGTTCCGCGATTCTGGCCACGGCATCACCACGGGCAAACATCAGCAACACTTCCATTTCGCGCTGGGTCATATCCCGCAGACGACGGTCCACAGGGCGTTCCCGGTTCAAGGCAAGCCGGGTCGCAATCGGATGTTCAATGTAGGGCTGGCCGGCGCCTACCCTTCGAACGGCATCAGCCAGTTCTTCCGGAGCACAGTTCTTCGACACAAACCCCATCGCGCCCACATCAAGCGCCTGCCGAACCATGGGTAGTTCATCGTGCATGGTAAAAAACAGAATGGCCGCAGTCCGCCAGCGCTGGCGGATACGCCGAGCCACTTCAAGGCCGGAAATATCCGGCAGGCCCATGTCGAGCATCAGCACATCGGGTTGAATACTGCCATATCGGGCAACGGCATCCTGCCCGTTGTCCAGCTCAGTAATCGCGACTGCCGGCAACAGATTGCGCAGCAGGTTGGCGATACCCTGCCGGACAACCAGGTGATCATCCACAATCATTAGTTTCATTCGTTAACCTCCTGAACCGGCCGAAGGCGAACCCGCTCCCGCCGCCGGCATCGCCAGCAATACCCGGGTACCCTCTCCCAGATGGCTGAACAGTTCCATCCGGCCACCCAGACAACGGGCCCGTTCGCGCATCGAACGCAACCCCAAACCGCGACAGCCCGACAGATCCCCGGTACCACGACCGTTATCGCAAACCACCACCTCCAGCGCACCGCTTGACTGGGCAACTGTCAGTGATGCCCGTGTAGCCTGGGCATGTCGGGAAATGTTGTTTAATGCTTCCTGCAAGAAACGGTAAAGGTGTGTTTGCTGCTCACCGGTCAGTTCCGGCAAGCACTCATCCAGCTCTAACTGGCAGCTAAGGCCACTGAGTTGTTGCCACTGCTCGGCCAGGTGGCTTATGGCCGAGTTCAGTCCCAGCTGCTCCATCACCAACGGATGCAAGTCCTGCAACAGGTGCCGGAAGTGCTTTTGCACAGTTTCGCAATGATGCGCAAGTTCACTGGCCTGTTTTTTCTGTTCACTGTTCAGCGCCGGGTCGTACAGCCATGCCCTCGCCTGGGCGCGAATACCGGTCAGATACTGACCCAGGTCGTCATGCAGAACCCGGGCTATGTGTTCACGCTCCCGATCCTGGACCCGTAAAAGTTCCGTCATCAGCTCGCGCACCGTTTTCTGCTCCTGCTCCAGGGCAGCCGCCATGGTATTGAAGTGCGCCACCAGGTCGTTCACCTCCTGCAGATTCTGTGCACCCAGCCTCGATGCCAGCTGGCCCCGCTCAACACTCGCCATAGCCTCACCAAGCTCCGCCAGGGGCCGCAATCCCTGCCGGATAGCCCAACCAAGGGCCACAAAGCAAAGAGTCATGCCAAGCAAAAAGGCCGCGGAGATCAGCACAAAGCTCTCCCAGATTTCTTCAATTTCGTCTGCAGGATCCAGCTGCCAGCCGTTCACCGCCTGAGCGGGAATGCCATCTGCCATCAGGCGATAAAACCAATCCGGCATTTCCCGTGTGGTACCCGAAACCGCCTCACCAACGGAAACCGGTCTGAGATGCCGCATTTCCGGTACCAGCTCCGGCGCCAGCTGCGTTGGTGCTGGAAGACTTGCGGCCAGCTCCATCACTGACCCAAGTTCCCGCTCAATATCTCCCCTCGCCTGAAGGGTGTAGAACACCCCGCCCACTGCATATACAAGCAGGAAAACGGCCAGCATCAGCAGGGAAAGTTTCCGGTAGGCGGTCATGTCGTTATCCATCTGGCGGTATTTAGAGGCCTTACCTACATGCTACGGCGGCCATTTTTTGCAGGAATAGTTCTTTAGTACCGGCACATTCCTACTTTCTGAATATTTCCGGGAGGATTTCCCTTCCATAAGCTGGAAGGACAATAAAAACCCGGAGAATGCCATGACCCTCTCCATCAGACAGACCCTGATGACAGCCGTTACCCGATGCACGCTGATCGGCGCCTTAGCAACAGCCACACCCGCGTTTGCCCTGGATATTCGTATCGGTTACCTGCAGTTCGTACCCGATCAGGGGCCGGTACTTTCCAATGTCATCCCGGAACCGGAAGATGCCGGTTTGAGAGGTACTGAGCTTGCCCTGGCAGACAACAACACCTCCGGCAAGTTTCTGGGGCAGAACTATCTTCTGGAAACCCGTGTGACGGATTCTGAAGAGACTGCCCTGGCCGCCTTTACCGAACTGCAGGACGCCGGTATCGACCTGATCATTACCCGGATTCCCGGCCAAACCCTCCGCAAGGTTGTCGAAAGTGCCGACGACAAAACACTGCTGTTTAATGCCGGTGCCCGGGACAATGCCCTGAGGACCGCCAGCTGCCACGCTAACCTGTTACACACTATACCCAGCCACGCCATGCTGACGGATGCCCTGGGGCAGTGGCTGAAGCAACGCCGCTGGCAGGAGTTGTTTCTGATAACCGGCCCGACACCAGAAGACAAAGCCTGGGCCGAGGCCTTCCGCCGCACCAGCAAGCGTTTTGGATTAGACATCGTTGAAGATAAGCCCTGGACCTTCGATGCGGATCTGCGCCGGACCGCTTCAAAGGAACTGCCCCTGTTTACCCAGGGCGACGACTACGATGCGGTAGTCGTCGCCGATGTCCGGGGTGATTTTGGTGAGTACGTGCCGTTCAACACCTGGCTGCCGCGCCCGGTGGTGGGAACCCAGGGCATGACACCGGTTGCCTGGCACCGGGTGGTCGAAAGCTGGGGCGCTGCCCAGCTTCAGAACCGGTTCCGGGAACTGTCAGGCCGAAATATGAACAGCGAAGACTACGCGGCCTGGGCTGCAGTGCGAGCCATCGGCACCGCTGTGACGGCCATCAGTAAAGCCGATGCGCCTGCCATCAGGGACTTCCTGTTCAGCGACAAATTTGACCTTGCTGGCTTCAAGGGCCGGAAGCTCACCTTCCGGGACTGGAATGGCCAACTCCGTCAGCCGATTCCGCTGGTTCACCCGAGGGGCCTGGTTGCTCAGGCGCCCTTTGAGGGTTTCCTGCATCCCGAAAGCGAGATGGACACCCTCGGCTACGACAAGCCGGAAAGTAAATGCCGAATCAACAACTGACCGCCGAGGCGGCAGTACTCAAAACAAGAAGGAGTTACCCATGAGAACCCTGTTCAAGCAAACGGCACTGGCTGCCATGATTGGCCTTTCCACGCCCGCACTGGCCAGCCTGGCCTATGTCTCCAATGAGAAGGACAACACGCTTTCCATCATCGATACCGAAACCCAGGAAGTGGTCGAAACCATCGATGTTGGCCAGCGCCCCCGGGGCATTCTGCTGTCCAAGGACTACACCAAGCTCTACATCTGCGCCAGCGATGACGATACCGTACAGGTTTTTGACCTGGCCACCCGCAAGATTGTTGACACTTTGCCCTCAGGGGAGGACCCGGAGCAGTTTTCCCTGCACCCTAACAACAAACATCTGTACATCGCCAACGAAGATGATGCGATCGTGACCGTGGTGGATGTTGAGACCAAGGAGGTCCTGGCCCAGATTGATGTGGGTATCGAACCCGAAGGCATGGCGGTGAGCCCGGATGGTAAGTGGGCAGTAAACACCTCCGAAACCACCAGCATGCTGCACTGGATCAACACCGAAACCTTCGAGATCGAGAAAAACATCGTTGTTGGCCAGCGCCCGCGCCATGTCGAGTTCAGCAAGGACAGTAAAATCGCCTGGGCCTCTGCTGAAATCGGCGGTACCGTCCACATCATTGATGTAGACAACCTGGAGCAGGTCCACGAGATGTCATTCAAGGTACCCGGCGTTAGCCCGGATCGGGTCCAGCCGGTGGGTATCGAGCTGACCTCTGATGGCAAATATGCCTTCGTGGCCCTGGGCCCCTCAAACCATGTGGCGGTCGTAGATGCCCAGTCCTACGAAGTCCTGGACTATCTTCTGGTAGGTAGCCGCGTTTGGCAGTTGGACCTGGATAAAGACGAAAAGCACCTTTACACCACCAACGGGGTCTCCGGTGACGTGTCCGTGATTGATGTGGAAGACCTGAAGGTGATCAAGTCCATCAAGGTAGGCCGCTACCCCTGGGGTGTGGTCATCGACCCGACTTCATGACCATCGAAGCGAGCAACCTCAGCTTTCGTTACGGCGACAAGCCGGTGCTCCGGGAGGTCAGCTTTGCGCTGACCTCTGGCCGCTTCCACGCCTTGCTCGGACCCAACGGTGCCGGCAAATCAACCCTGTTCGGGCTGCTCACACGGCTACTAGCCCTGCAGCAGGGCGATATCTTCATGGCCGGGCAGTCTCTGAAAAAGCAGCCTGCCGATGCCATGCGCCAGATCGGCGTGGTGTTCCAGCAGAACGCCCTGGACCTGGATCTGACCGTTCGCCAGAACCTGCAGTACCACGCCGCGCTGCATGGCCTTTCCCGCAAGGAAGCCAGGGCTCGGGGTGACCGGGAGCTGGAACGCTTCAGCCTGCTGGATCGGGCCAACGATGCCGTCCGCCAGCTCAACGGCGGCCACCGACGGCGGGTGGAAATTGCCCGCGCCTTGCTGCATGAACCCTCGCTGTTGTTGCTCGACGAACCCACGGTGGGCCTTGACGTGGCCAGCCGAAAAGCGCTCAACGAACACGTAAGAACCCTATGCAAGGAAGACGACCTGACCGTGCTCTGGGCTACCCACCTGATCGAGGAAGTCCGTGCGGAAGACCGGGTCCTGATCCTGCACCAGGGCCAGTTGCTGGCTGACGGTAAAGGCCAGGCCATCTGCGAAACCGCCGGCACCCGGGACCTGGCCGAAACCTTCCATTCCCTGACCGGAGCCAGCTGATATGAAAGCAGCTCACTACTGGCATTGTTTCGTAGGCATCCAGACTCGAGAATGGTTGCGGTTCTTGCAGCAGCGCACCCGCTTCGCCAGCGCCCTGGTCCGGCCACTGCTCTGGCTGGTGGTATTCGCTGCCGGGTTCCGGGCGGTACTGGGCATTTCCATCATCCCGCCCTATCAGACCTACATCACCTACGAGACCTACATTGCCCCCGGGCTGTGCGGCATGATCATCCTGTTCAACAGCATGCAGGGCGCCTTGTCCATGGTCTACGACCGGGAGTTGGGCAGTATGCGTGTGTTGCTGATGAGTCCCCTGCCCCGGCCCTTCCTGCTGGTGACCAAACTGCTGGCCATGGGTGTGGTGTCCATCGGCCAGGTGTATGTGTTCCTGCTGCTGGCACTGCTGATGGATGTAGAGCCACCGCTCTGGGGCTACCTGGCCGTATTGCCAGCGTTGATTCTTACCAGCCTGATGCTGGGCGCGTTGGGGCTATTGATCGCCACATGGATCAAACAGTTGGAGAACTTTGCAGGGGTGATGAACTTCGTAATCTTCCCGATGTTCTTCATGTCCTCGGCGCTCTATCCGCTCTGGCGCATGAACGAAGCCAGTCCCTGGCTCTACTGGATCTGCCAGTTCAATCCGTTTACCCACGCCGTGGAGGCGATCCGGTTTTCGCTGTATCTGGAGTGGAACCCGATGGCCTACGGGATTACCGCCGGCGTGACAGTTACCCTCGCTTTGCTCGCGACTGCTGGCTTCCGGCCGCAACGCACGAAAATACTGGGCGGAAGGCCCGCATAGTGTTCGGGGCAGTTGTAGGGGAGCGGACTTGCACGGATTCAGAGACCAGCCAAATCCGGATCACGAAGCGCCCCAAGCAGCCCATCGATCAATCCGGGCTCACCGATCGCGTCATCCCACTGAAGACGCGCAGGCTTGCCGTCGAGATACCACAGACGGTTCGCCAATATCTCTGCATCTCCGCCATCATGGGTAACACAGATCATCGCCATATCCGGATGCGAATCCAAAATTCCGGCAATCAACGCCTTAAGCTCACCTGCCATCACTGGGTCAAGTGAGGCGAAGGGTTCATCTAACAACAGCAAATCCGGCTTCACCGCCAGGCAACGGGCCAGGGCCGCCCTTCTGGCCATTCCCAGGGACAGCTGGTCCGGCAGGTAATGGCCATAACCGGACAATCCCACCTGTTCCAATAAGCTTTCAGCCTCCTGATCACTGGCACCCACCAGTTTCAGATTCGCATCCAGACTGCGCCAAGGCAGCAGGCGATGTTCCTGAAACAGGTAGCCCACCCGGAGCTTGTCGCGACCAATAACCGCCTCGTCCGAAACCGATTTATCGAGGCCGGCAATCGCGTTCAGTAGCGTGGTCTTGCCGATACCCGATGGGCCCAGAAGGCAGATGCGGTCGCCTCGTTCTATGGTTGCGAAGACCTCTCCGAGCACAGGCTGGCCGAAATCGCGGCCTGCGATTCTGAGCTCAAGCATGAGCCGCCCCCGGCTGTCGCCAGCGACTGGAGCGGCGCTCAAGGGGCTGGAGGATGGCCAGTTCAATCAGCTGGACGACGGCAATAAACGCCAGGCTGTAGGCAAGAATGGCGGCCACGTCGAAAACCTGAAACGCCATATGCAACTGGAAGCCAACGCCGCTGGAACGGCCGAGCAGCTCCACCACCAGAACGATTTTCCAGATCAGGGCCAGGCCGCCTCTTGTAGCCGCCATGAGATAGGGAAACAGCTGGGGTACCCAGACTTCCCGCAATCGTTGCCATCGGGTGAACTCGTAAACGGTGGCCATTTCCTCGAGCCTATAGTCCAGGCTACGGGCACCTTCCCGGACAGTAACCGCCACGTTGGGCACTTTGTTGATCACGACCGCCATCACGGCCGCCACTTCCACCAGGCCGAACCAGACATACATGAGGATGATGGTGACCAGGGCCGGCAGGTTCAGCAAAAGCACCAGCAAGGGATCGAAAAGGGCATTGGTGGTTGGCGAACGGCCCATGACGATGCCGATGGCTGTACCGATGATCATGGCCAGAATAAAGGCGACCACCACACGCCCGAGGGTCGCGCCCAGATGATGCCAGAGCTCGCCGGTGGCCGATTCACGAATCAGGGTGCCGAGCACGTTCAGAGGCGTCGGCAGCAAGGGCGACTGAAGCAGCCAGGCAATGAATCCCCAGAGCAGGACAAACAACGGCAGGACTACCCAGTAGCTCCACAGCGGCGGCCGGCCGGCTCGGCCTTTCACGGCTGCCTCTGGTAAAACAGATGGGCCGGCATAAGGTTGTCCGGGTCGGCGCCGGTGAGGGTCATCAAACGCTGTAGGTCAGCGATTCTCTGGTCCGTTTGCGGCGCAGGCGTCCCGGCGACAAAGCCCTCTCGCAGTGCTGCGAAAACACTGTCGTCCGGATCTCCCATGAGAGGACGCAAGCGCTGCCAGTAGGATGTACTCTCCGCCAGCTCGGCTTTGGCCTGTTGCAGGGAAGCTGCAAACCGATCCATCAGCAGGCTATTGTCTCGCGCCCAGCGCTCTGGAAAGACATAACCAAGCACCGGCAGGTTGCGATCCAGGTCCAGCTCAGTGAGCAGGTCAGCCATACCAAACGCCGATCGCCAGCCGCCATCGCCCCTCAGGCGGGCCGCAAAATGCCAGTAGGTAACGATGACATCCACCTGCCCGCGTTTTAGCGCCTGGCTCAACAAGGGCGGGGCTGCGAACTGAACTCCGTCAGATTCTTCCAGATTGATTCCCTGGCGCTGTGCGACTTTCTTGAGCAGTATCCAGCCCTTGCTGTCCGGCCCGCCCGCAACGCCGATGCGCTTGCCGGCCAGATCCGCCACCGAGCGAATCGGAGAGTTGTCAGCGACGACGATATCGCCAATCTGGGAGGAGAACGGCACGTACAGGTAGGGCGTGCCGGCCTGGAATCGCGACTGTGCCCACAGCAGATCGGCTACAGCGCCGTGCACCGAACCGCTGGTGACCGCCAGCCTGGAGGCAGGCAGATTGGCAACCGGTTTCAACTCCAGCCGATAGCCATATTCCCGGTCCAGCTCCCGATGCAGGAGATGATCGAGCTCCCAGTGGGCGGTTCCAAACTGCAACACGCTGACAGACAGCACGGGCAGGTCAGATGCTTCTTCCCGGGCATGGACACCGCCAGCAAGACTCAAAAGAAAACATAGCAGTGCGGCCATTGCCTGTTTGATCCATGGATCAGCAAGAGAGAATGCGGAGACGGTCGTTATTGTTGGTTGTAGGCTCATTACTACACGATACGAAGCCCGCAGCCCGGCAAGAATAGTACTTTGGTGCCTGTTTTTTGGTGCGATGGTCGCATTCAACCCGAGACCAAGATGGCGTGTAATGAAACCATCACAATAATAAACAGAGGATCGGAACCGATTCCGGCGATTCTCTGCACAGGAGGCCGCCATGCTGAACGAGCTCGATGCCGCACTGTCTTCCGAAAACCGCTATCATGACTCGGAAGCCATCCCCGACAATGAAAACAAGCAGGTAGAAGCAACCATGGAACCGGCGTATAAGATTCTGATTGCCGACGACCACCCGCTGTTCCGGGAAGCCATCAGCAGCGTTATCGCCTCCGGTTTCGAAGGCAGTGAAATCATCGAAACCGATGACCTGGACAGCGCTCTGGAAATCACCCGCGAGAATGACGACCTGGACCTGATCCTACTGGACCTGAATATGCCCGGCATGCACGGGCTCAACGGCCTGATTACCCTGCGTAACGAAGCACCCACCATTCCCGTAGTGATTGTCTCTGCCGAGGAAGACAAACAGATAGTGCTGCAGGCGATCACCTATGGCGCGGTAGGGTTTATCACCAAGTCCTCACCCCGGGCCCAGATGACTGAGGCCATCCAGCAGATACTGAACGGCAATGTTTACCTGCCATCAGACATTATCCGCACAAGTAAAGAAAGCTCCCACCGGCGTACTCGAAGCGATGAGAACCTGATTTCGCCGGAACTACTGAACTCTCTCACCCGGCGCCAGTTGTTGGTGCTGGAACGTATGGCCAAGGGTGAATCCAACAAGCAAATTGCCTACAACCTCAACATCGCAGAAACCACGGTCAAGGCCCACGTCTCCGCGATCCTGAGAAAGCTCGGTGTTCACAACCGGGTACAGGCTATCCTATCGGCTGGGGATGTGGACTTCAGTCAGTATCTCAAACGCTGAACGCAGCCGGCATCAGCACTCAGCAACGCATCACGTGATTGAGTACACTCCTGAGCTTAAGCGGTTTGACCGGTTTGTTCATCAACAGGTAACCAAGCTCCCGGATATGCTGTTTCAGTTCATTGGTGTAGTTGGCGGTGATCATCAGGACCGGCGCTGGCTGTGAGCGCTGAGCATTGATCACTGCCACCGCGTCGACGCCATTTTCATCATTATCCAGGTGATAATCCGCCAGTATCAGATCTACCGGAGCCCTTGCCACATCTACCTGCCCTGCCAGGCCCTCGGCAGAAACGGCTGTGGTGACCCGGCAACCCCAGCCTTCCAGCAATGTCTTCATCCCCTGGCAGATAGCCAGGTCATTATCGATCACCCACCCCCGGGCGCCTTTCAAACCACTATCGAGCATCGGCAGGTGAGGCCCTCGGGGTGCCGGTTGGGCTGGCTGAAGTTCTCCGAGGGGCACCCGGACGCTGAACACGGAGCCTTTTCCCTCAACAGATGATACCGAGACCTCATGGCCCAACATCCGGGCAATCTTGTCAACGATAGCCAGGCCCAGGCCCAGCCCTTTGTCTGCCTGGGCACCCTTGGGGCGAATCCGTTTAAACTCCTGAAAGATTTCGGTGAGCTTGTCTGCCGGAATACCTGGCCCGGTGTCCCAGACCTGCAGCAACACGTGGTCATGCTCGCGACGGCAACCAAGCAGAATCCGGCCCTGGCCGGTATAACGAATGGCATTGGTCAGGAAGTTTCGCAGTATCCGCGCCAGCAACTGTGAATCCGACTGAACCACTGCAGAGCAGGGCACGAAATCCAGCCGCTGCCCTTCAGCCAGGGCCATCTGCCGGAACTCCCGGGCGATGTTATTGAGCAGATCCCGGAGATCAAAGGCGGTCACGTCCGGAGTGATCACTCCGGCATCCAGCTTGGAAATATCCACCAGTGTGCCCAGCAGATTCTCTACATCATCCAACGAAGTACTGACCGAACGCACAAGGCTCTCGGCCTTGGGCCCGAAGCTCTGCTCAAGTAATGCACTGGTGAACAAGCGTGCGGCATTAAGCGGCTGCAGCAGATCGTGACTGACAGCAGCCAGGAACTTGGTTTTGGACAGGTTGGCCTGTTCAGCCTCCTGCTTCGCTTCCCGGAGACGGGCTTCCACTGCAGAACGTTCCGAAATTTCCTGCCGGAGTTGCTGGTTCAGGCCTGTCAAGGCGGCGGTGCGCTCTCGCACCCGGTGCTCTAGATCGTCGTAGGCCTGCTCCAGCGCGATCGCGGTCTTGCGCCTTTCAGTGATGTCTCGGATCAGAACAAAAAAGCCGGTCACCTCGCCGGTTTCATCCCTGTTGGGCACATAGGAACGCAACATGTACCGCTGTTCACCATGCTCGCCGGTTTCCTCGAACTCAAAGTTCACACTGTGCCCGTCCAGTACTTCCAGTATCTGGGGCAGCAGACGCTGGTAGAACTCATCGGAATGCACTTGCTCCAGACGCTTGCCCAGTGGCGACACACCATTACGACCATACCAGGCCTGATAAACCTTGTTGCAGAACTGGACGGTGAGGTCTGCCCCTACATAGGCAATCAACGCCGGCACATGGTCGGTGACGACCCGGATCCAGCGCTCGCTTTCTTCCAGCGCCTTGATGCGACGGGCCATTTCACTGTTCTTGACGTCGGTAATATCGGAGTAGAGCACCACCTGACCACCCTCACGGGTGGTACGCTCGGTCATTTGTACCCAGCGGCCGTTAGAGAGCAGGAACACTGTTCCTTCGGCGTCTTCGTGACTGTGCTCTTCAACCACCAGGCCGGAACTCAGGGCCAGGGCTTTCACCGCTTCAATGGGCGTGCCTGCTTGGGGTACCGGCACCCCCGCGTGACGCCAGTAGCTCCGGAACCGGCTATTGGTCTGGATGAGGCAGTGGTCGCGGTCAAACAGCACAAATCCGTCGGCAATGCTTTCAATGGCATCACTCAATCGCTGCCGCGAGGTCTCAGCTTCTTCCCGGGCACGACTCAGAGCCTTGTTGCTGGCTTTGAGTTCTTCCATGGTCAGGTTCAGGGCTTCCGTGCGCTCACGGACCTGCTCAGCCAGTATCACCGAGTGTTCGAACGCCGCGTAGGGCTCCGGCTTGTGGGCAGAGCCAGACTCCACCCGAACAATCAGCGCGTCCCGGATGTCACGCAGGCGCCGGTTTTCAGCCTCCAGCTCTGCAATGCGTTGGTCCTTGGCGGACTCGCCGGAAGATTCGGGGAGATCAGGTACTGAACTCAGGCTGGCCAATGACCACCCCCGTAAAGGTCTGATTAATGTGCATGCCGTTGAATTGCTCCCCATAGGTATTGAACCCCACCACACGGTGCGCTTTGAGGAATTCGGAAACGGCGTCACTTTGGCCGGTCAGCTCGGCTTCGAGCCGGCGTAAAAAGCAGTCGCACCCCAGTGTCACCAGCGGTGTGCCGACCACCCGCTCGGAGGCTTCAATCTGGGTTCGTACACTGTCCAGGAGCGAACCCGGCGCCATGGCGGTCATCACAATGCCAGTCTCCACTGCGCAATAGAACGTGAGACTGCGATCAGGATTGACTCTCTGGATAGAGCGAACGAAATAGTTCCCGCCCACTCGAACGCCCAGGGGCCGCAGGGCAAACACCTTGCGGTCCAGTTGCTCCGACGACACCCCGACCATCCGCGCATAAACGTCGGCCGCAGGCTCTGCATTCAACTCATAGACGGTTCTGCTTTGCGGGCAGGCCCGGGTAACCACCAGCTTTTCATCCAGCGGTTCCATGTGGTGGGTCGAGAACACCCGGAAATCCAGCGGGGTATTGATCAGCATGACGGTGGCCGCCCCGCAGTGAAATTCACCATCGTAATAAACGTGGGTATCGGCCAGGCGCTCGTCGTCCCCCGCAGATCCACCAAACTGAGGGATTGTGCCTAAAGCCGCATTGAGAGTCGCCAGTACCAGTTCTTCCCGGCTGGAAAGACCATCCAGCAAGGTAATGGCAAAGGTATTACCCTTGACCGGCGCCAGGTTGGCATCCCGGCAGGTGGCCAGCATCTGGTCAATGACACCCTGAGCGTCCTGCAGGGTGAATCGATCCAACTGCCGAATCAAAGCACAATCGATGGCGAAGTAACGGGCATCAAACCCGATGGCGCTGATGCAGCCCCGGTCGTATCCCTGCTCGGTAATCTCACCGGCCGAGGTGCAACCGTAGACACGCACACCAGAGAAGGCTTTTTGCAGAGCCGGGCCCAGTTTCTGCAGGTCGTACTCAACAGAACAGAAGAACAGCACGCAACCCAGGTTGTCGTGCACAAGCTGCCTGGCAAGCTCTGCGGCAGCCAGCTCGGGCTTGCGGACGCTGGAACTGGCGACTCGCACTGCGGGTAACTGACTGACTGACTTCATCGGTAGCCTGCTCGGAATGCGGGAATCTGACACTGATTCTACGCCTCCTGAACCACCAGCCAATGCGACTTCAGTGCACTTTGTCGGCGCGCCAAATCTTCCATAAGCCATTGATTATCCTCCCCTTGAATCAATGTCCGGTGACGCAGCCAGGTTTTGGCAAGAGCAAACCGGCACTTTAGTCTGAGACGGCCATCGCAGGCGCACCGGCGTCCTGCCGGCTACCTGCAAGGCCATAGAGAGGAGCGAAGCTCCTCAGAACATCACAACGGCACCCAATGCCAGAGTATTGGCGTCTTCCTGTTTTGTACCATCGGACTTGCGCTCCTGCTCGAACATGTTGTACTCGGCCACCAGCTTGAAGTTACTGTTAACGTCGTGGAAAAGCCCGATTGTGGTGCTCTCAGTCTCGAAGTCCCCGAGACCAGCTGGACCAAGACCGTTCGGGTCTGCATCAGTTTCACCATAAGAAATCACTACACGGTTAGAACCGAAGGCATAGGAACCCTGAACAAGAAAACCGTCAGCGTCTTCTTCTTGAATAGGAGCGTTAACCGCAAGAACAGGATTATCTCCTTTGGAAGTAAAACCGGAAGCGGCCAGGGTCAGTCCAGCAACCGAAGCCTTGATGCCGTATCCAAGCCCAGTGCTGTCCACAGTCGTAGTGCCATTTTCGGCAGACTGGTAGCGGCCATTCACCCAACCCGTCAGGGCAACGTCGTTCAGGTTGGCGCTGTAGGTGATCTCAGACTCGAAGCGGGGTGCGGCGTTTTCATCATCGGAACCGGTCACCGTATCGGCGGGATCCAGTACCCCGACCGCAACTTTGAGGCCACTCATATCCGGCGAGCGATAGGTAATCTGGGCGGAGGGTGTCGGGTATGGGTAGCCCGCGCGGATATTGCCGAAGGAAACGCCACCGGCGGCAAGGCCCGGGGAGCCGAAGCCCATCAGAATTTCATCGAGAAAAATGTTAGAACGGGCGTACAGGCCAAAGTCCTTACCGATCAGTACCTGACCAAAATCGCCGTCTACCGTGGCGTAGAACTGGCGCACGTCGATGGCGGTGTCTGTCGCTTTACCAACCTCCAGACTGTCGTTGATTGTGGTCCAGAACGACGACCGTCCGCCCAGGGTCAAATCACCCATTTCCTTGCTGAAATTGAAACCGATGGTGTTAGGAAGAAAGCCCATCTTGATGCGGGAATCCCGAACGTCTTTCTGCTTGTCATCACGGTTCACGTAAAACGCATTGAAGTAGCCATCCACCGAAAAGCTGGTGCCATCCTCATTGTACAGTTCAATGGCCGCATTGGCTCCGGCACTGGCTCCCATGGCCGCCATCATGGCAATGGCCAACCCTGACTTTCTGAAGTTGTTGTTTTTCATACATCCCCCGGTTGTTTTTTTGCAAATCTGGGATAAGAGGACCGGTTATCCGATCGCTCCAGGCGAGGTCTGACGCCTGATTTCCATGGTCGGTGATGCAACAAGAGGGGGGAATGCTTCCAGCGAGCAGGTTTTCTGCTCATTTGGGAGGCATCTGAAATGAAACTTTGGAAGTACGACTACGTGGAAAGACCACCCGGGAACTGGTCCAGTTCAGACAAGCAGTCATCAAGAAACTCATGAGGGTTGGCCAAAATGGCCTCGTCTGCCACGACACCAAACTGCACTTGCCCGGCATAGCTGACAATGCTCACACCCAACCCGATATCGCCGGCCTGGGGCACCCAGAACATCTGCTCGGTAATGGGGCAACCAGCCAGGTAACGGGTTTCCGGAGTGCCCGGTACGTTGGAAACCACGGCCGAGGCCTTGCGAAAGAACAGGTCGGCCAGGGGTTTGCGGCCGATGTCTGGCAGCAGGGAGGCGCAGGCAGTCAGGCCCCAGGCCAGGCCCGGTTGCCAGCTCTTCTTGAGTTTGCGGGTTTCATGCTTGATGCGGAACAACCGCTCCAGGGCACTTTCGCCATCTACCGGCAGTGGCACAAACACGGTACCGAAGCAGTTGCCGGGCTCGCCGGCTTCGGGCTTGATGCCTTCGGGCAAGCGGGTGCGGATGTCTACCGGCACGGCGGCGTGCATCACCGCATCGTCCAGCTGTTCCGGTGTCATGCCCAGCCGCGGGCGTACCGCTGCAGCCACGCAGGCCAGCAGCACATCGTTGATGGTGGTGCGGGTTTGGTGGGCAATGGCGCGAAAGCGCTCCAGCGGCACCGGAGCCGACCACCGGCAATTGCGCTGGCCGGCCAGCGGCCGCTTGAGATCAGAGGGGGAATCTTCTTCCTCGGCCAGGAATTCGCTCAGCTCATGCATCAGTCGCGCCCCGTTCTGTACGGTGCGGGCCGCAAGGGCTTGCTCCAGGCCGGTCTCCGGCTTTTCTGAATCCGTCTGTGTGGTGGCGCCGTAGCGGGCAAGCTGTGAGCCCAGCCATTGCTGGGCGGTTTCCAGCCAGCGCCCTACCCGGGGCTGCTCCGGGGCACCGTATACCGCCGGGTACTGCCGGGGCGAGGCCGGGCACAACTGGTCGAAAATACTCAACAGCGACAAACCATCGGCATAGCAATGGTGCAATCGCAGCAGCAGGGCAGCGCCGCCTTCGGCGTTAGGGGCCAGCCAGAATTTCCAGGCCGGGCGATAAAGCGGCAGGGGTTCGTTCAGTCGGGCAGACACCCAGTCCTGCAGCTGGTGCTGGTCAAACCGGTCCAGCGCCACATCCAGGTGGTGCGCCACATTAAAGGTAGCGTCCGGCTGCCAGTACCAGGCCGGGGCTTTCCACACCGGGCGGCAACCAAAGCGTTCCCAGGCCGACCAGTAAACCTCAAGAAACTCCCGGAAACGGCCGGCGGTCAGCCCGTCCACCCGGAGCATGATGGTGATGGTCATGGGGTTGTCCGGCCGCTCCAAAGCCAGCCAGGCTGAATCCGAAGGCAGCATGAGATGCGATTGCTCCTGGCTCAAACCCGATTATCCCCGATCAATAGCGTGCCTGTAGGAAAGAAAACCAATCCGGCATTGTGCCAGAGTCCGGATAGCGGCTCCATCCTCGGACACCATGCGCACAGTTACAAAAAATTACACGTGAGTAACTGTTCAGTCCTATACTGGTTATATGGTCCGGTGCGATGGTTATAAAACCGTGTCCCGGATTGGCCAATTGGCCTCAACACACCATTTTTGCAGGCACTGGCGCCACTAAACCCGTTCGGCATTCACAGTACAAATGTCATACCGGCTCAGCAAAACCAATAACACAACGAAAAGCGGCCGGAGGGAGATGAATCATGAAAGCCAGTCATGTTCGCAAGCTGATCAAACCGATCGAAAGCGCCTATTCCGAAATGTTTTCCGGCCGGGTTTACCGCGTGGGCCGGGGTGCTGTGTCTGTGCGTAATCACAGTGGCACAGCAGAGCACACCGTTATTGGCGTGCATGGCTTTCTTGAGAATCACTGTTACTTTACCCAGGCCTACGATGGCCCCACCACCGAACTGATTTTGCTCACCTGCAGCAACTATCACATCCCGGTGAACGGTGTAACGCCAGAGAATCCGGCCTGGGAAGTGCCCATCAAACACCTGGAAGGCACCATCGAATACGATGCCTGCATCCTGAACCAGTCGCTGCAGAACCTGCCCAGCACCGAGAACATTCGGATCCACGGCCATTCCCGGGGTGGCGCGGTGATTCTGGAGGCCATCCGGCAGTGGCCGGAACTATACGAAAATGTGGAAGTGGTCCTGGAAGCACCGGTCCTGCCCCAGGGCAAATTGCATGCGCTGGTAACCACATTGCTCGAACCGGTCAGCCATGGCATGTGGCCCTGGTTGATTCGCCTGATCAACAGCGCCCCCCAGTCGGCCTATGGTCAGACCTTCTTCGGCAAGATGAACCCGCGCAAGCGCCAATTGCTGAGCAAACTGTTCTACGCCACCAAAGACCATCTGACCATTGTTCGCAACATCGAGAACATCATGGAATGGATGGCCCGAACCGACACCTCGGTGTATCGCCATGTGCGCCACGGGACTTTCCTGATACCGGGCACCGACCGAATACTGGATCGCCAGGCCATGCTGGCCAGCGCCCGCACCAGCCCCACAACCATGCGCATTGTCGAAACCGAAGCTCCCAGCCATTTCATCACGCTGGACAGCAAGGAATGGGTGCCGGGTCTGGAAACCCTTGAGGCTGCCGCCCAGGGCTGAATTCAACCGTAACGGGCAGGTGCGCCAGAGCCAAGGCTTCGTTAAACTGGCGCTTTTCTGCCCGGTTGATTGGAGCCTTTAATGTATCGTGAGCGGCTGGTTGCCACGGATGTGCACACGGAGAACGCCCACCGCCTGAAACGCCTGCTGCTGGAATACCACGATTTCCGCCAACACAAGGCCGGGCACCCCCTGCGGGACGAGGCCCACCAGGTGGCAGACTGGCAGGCAGAGCGGCTGAAAAACACGCACCAGGATTTATACCGTCACCCGGGCTACCACACCGGCCTGGAATTTCTGCTGACCGACCTCTATGCCCCTGCCGGCATGACCCGCCGTGATGACAACATCGACCGGGTGTTCCCGAAAATGGTGAAATGGCTTCCCGACCACCTGCTGGCCACCTTTGCCGGCCTGGTCGAGCTCAACCTGATTACCCAGAGCCTCGATCTTGAGCTGGCAGAGATACTTGCGCAGCAGGGCTTTTCGGCAACAGGTCTTGATGATGAGCGTTACTGCGAGGCTTATCGCGCCAGCAAACAGCTTGCAATTCGCGAGCGACAACTGGCTCTGGTGGCGGAAACCGGGCAGGAACTGGATCGCTACGTTCGCAACCGCACCCTCGGTTGGCTACTGTCCATGACCCGCGGTCCGGCCGAGATGGCCGACCTGGGTGATCTGCACAGCTTTCTGCACCGGGGCTACAGCGCCTTTCGGAAAATGAATCGGGTCGACCTGCTGATTGATCGCCTGCTCAGCCGGGAACAACGAGTGATGGACAACATTCTGGCGGGCCACCCGACCCCTTTCTCCCTGCCGGATGACCTGTAGCGGGATTCAGGCCTGGATGATCTGGTCCAGCTGGGAATGAATTTCCTGCTCGATGCGGGATTTGAACGGTCGCAGCATCATGCCCAGTTCAAGGCGGATATGCAGGTCGCTCTCGGCAATTTCCAGCTGGCCTTTCACGCCGCTGCGCTTGAATTTAAGCAGGTCGCCTTCCCACTGATAGTTAACGTCGAACTGCCGAGACAAGTCCTTGGCCAGGGTTTCGGCGGCCTCGCGGGCATGGGCCTTGTCCAGGGAATGGGCGCGATGGATATCGATAACAGACATGAATCAGTTTTCTCGGTGATTTGGAAACGGTTTTACAGTGTAAGCCGGCAATAAACTTGTAGCCAACCCCTCAAAGGTTAGAATACCAACCTTAGATTCTGACAGGACGAACACCCATGAGCGAGCAGCAAGCACCGGGCACTCCCGGCAACGGCCAGGACGACGTCACCCATTTCGGGTTCCGCGATGTACCGAAGAGCCAGAAAGCCAGCCAGGTAGCCCAGGTTTTCCATAGCGTGGCCGGCAAATACGACCTCATGAATGACCTGATGTCGATGGGCATCCACCGCCTGTGGAAACGCTTCACCATCGAGCTCAGCGGTGTTCGCCCCGGCCACCAGGTGCTCGACATTGCCGGTGGCACCGGCGACCTGACCATGAAATTCTCCGACCTGGTAGGCCCGTCCGGCAAGGTAGTGCTGGCCGATATCAACGCCTCCATGCTGCAGGTAGGCCGCAGCCGCCTGACCGACCGGGGCTATGCCGGCAACATTGAATACGTGCAGGCCGATGCCGAACACCTGCCGTTCCCGGACAACAATTTCCAGGCGGTTTCCATTGCCTTCGGCCTGCGTAACGTCACCGACAAAGACCAGGCCCTGCGCGACATGGCCCGGGTACTGAAGCCCGGCGGCAAACTGATGGTGCTGGAATTCTCCAAGCCCACCAACCCGCTGCTGAGCAAGGCCTACGACACCTACTCCTTCACCGCCCTGCCGCTGATGGGCCAACTGATTGCCGGTGACAGCGAAAGCTACAAGTACCTGGCCGAGTCCATCCGCATGCACCCGGACCAGGAAACCCTGAAAGGCATGATGGAAAACGCCGGCCTGGTGAACTGCAAGTACTACAACATGACCGGCGGCATCGTGGCCCTGCACGTGGGAATCAAGCCCTGATGCTCCCCGGCCCGACCCTGCTTTCTGCGACAGGCGCCATTATTGAGGGCGCCCTGAACCGGGCGCTGACATTGGACCCGGCCGGCCAGCGCGCCTTGCTGGGCGCCTTGGGCGGGCCGGTTCAGTTCACCATTACGGCCCCGGTCACCATGCACTGGACCCTGAATCGCGTTGGCGAACGGGTACAGGTTCGCAGCCAGCCCGATCCGCAACCGGTGTTAATCATCACCGGGCGGCCGGTCGCCTTTGCCGCCCTGGCACTGGGCGATGACCGGGTATTTGCCGACGAACGCCTGACGGTGGAGGGCGACACGGCCCTGGCCCACCAGTTGCAGCGCGCTCTGAACCAGCTGCAACCGGATTGGGAAGCGGCCATGGCAAACCACCTGGGCGATGTGCCGGCCCATTTCATCGGCAAACGCATCCGCCAGGCAGTCAAGTGGAGCCGCCAGGCTTTCAGCACCATGAACGCCAATGTGGAGGAATATGTCCACGAAGAGAGCCGCACTCTGCCCGGCCGGCGGGAGCTGGAGGCCACATTTCAGGATATCGATGAGCTGAGCCTGCGCACCGAACGCCTGGAGGCTCGGCTGAAGCAACTGCAAGCACCCGGTAGCGATAACAATACGGAGACCCTGTGACCCGCCTGCAACGCCTGTTCCGAATTGCCTGGGTATTCTGCCGCTACCGGCTGGACACGTTTCTGCCCTTGTCTGAACTGCCCACACCGCTGAAAATCTTTTTTCTGCTGGCACCCTGGCACCTGTTCCCGCAGCCAAAACTGAACCGGGGTGACCGCCTGCGCCTGGCCCTGGAAGAGCTGGGCCCGGTTTTCGTCAAGTTCGGACAGATTCTCTCCACGCGCCGGGATCTATTGCCGGATGACATGGCCGAATCCCTGAAACAGCTACAGGATCGGGTTCCACCGTTCCCCAGTGAACAGGCCCGAGGCATTATCGAGAAATCGTTGGCTGCGCCTGTCTCGGAACTGTTTGCCGAGTTCAGTCCAGACCCCATGGCCTCGGCGTCGGTGGCTCAAGTGCACGCCGCAACCCTACCCAACGGCCAGAAGGTGGTGGTCAAGGTTTTGCGCCCCGGCATCGAAAAAGTCATCCGCCAGGATCTGGGCCTGATGTACCTGATGGCCGGCCTGCTCGAAAAGTACTGGTCTGAGGGTAAGCGCCTGCACCCCGTGGAGGTGGTGGCAGACTATGACGCCACCATCCATGACGAACTGGATCTGCAACGGGAAGCCGCCAACGCCAGCCAGTTGCGCCGGAATTTCGAGAACTCCCCGTTGATCTACATACCCTTTATCGACTGGGACTACACCCGCAAATCGGTGCTGGTGATGGAACGCATTCACGGCATTCCTATTGCCGATGTACCCGCCCTTGAAAAGGCGGGCGTCAACATGAAGGTACTGGCGGAAAAAGGGGTGGAGATCTTCTTTACCCAGGTATTCCGTGACAGCTTTTTCCATGCTGACATGCATCCGGGCAATATCTTTGTCGATGTCAGCAATCCCGCCGACCCGAAGTACATTGCCATCGACTTCGGCATCGTCGGCACTCTGGCCCCCGACGACCAGAGCTATCTCGCCCACAACCTGTTGGCCTTCTTCCGCCGGGATTACCGCCAGGTAGCACAACTGCACATCCAGTCTGGCTGGGTGCCGCCGGAAACCCGCGTCAACGAGTTTGAGGCCGCCATTCGGACGGTGTGCGAACCCATCTTCGAGCGCCCCCTGAAGGATATTTCCTTTGGTCACTTTCTGTTACGCCTGTTCCAGACCGCTCGGCGCTTCAACATGGAAGTGCAGCCACAACTTGTGCTGTTACAGAAAACCCTGCTCAATGTCGAAGGCCTTGGCCGCCAGCTCTATCCGGACCTGGACCTGTGGAGTACCGCCCAGCCGTTTCTGGAAGACTGGATGCGTAAACGCATCGGTCCGTCAGGCCTGATCAAGTCTCTGCAGAATCACCTGCCATCATGGCTCGAACAATCGCCAGAGATGCCCCAGTTGGTTCACGACGCATTACTACAGATACGCTCCAGCGGCCCCACCGAAGCGCAAAACCGGGCAACCCTGGCGCTGATGAAAGAGCAGCAAATGCGCAGCGAACGCCGTTGGCGCCGGGGCTTCATCGCCCTGGTTCTGGCAGGCGCGGCCCTGGTGGGCAGCCAGCCCCACGCCGGGCAATGGCTGGCCGATCTGCCGGTCTGGAGCTGGGTCTTGCTTGCCGGAGCGGCAGGCGTCATGCTCCGGGGCAGTCGCTGAACCATCAAAGATTCAGGATTCATAAAAATGCAAGATTCTCCCGCTAACGTCGTACAGCCTGACTGGCTCGACGAGATCCAATGGACAGAAGACGGTCTGGTGCCGGCCATTGCCCAGGACGCCAATAATGGCGATGTCCTGATGATGGCCTGGATGAACCGGGAATCTCTCCGGCTCACGGTTGAGGAAGGACAGGCGGTTTACTGGTCCCGTTCCCGTGGCAAACTCTGGCGCAAGGGCGAGAGCTCCGGGCACCAGCAGGTGCTCCGGGATATCAGGCTCGATTGCGATGCCGATGTGGTGCTGCTGAAAGTGGAACAAAAAGGCGGCATTGCCTGCCATACTGGCCGGCGAAGCTGTTTTTACCGAACCCTGAAAGATGGTCAGTGGGTGAGCGCCGATCCGGTTCTCAAAGACCCGAACACCATCTACGGCAGCAACTGAGGAGCAGACACCGTGAGTGATGTACTGGAACGACTGGCACAGGTACTGGAAGCCCGCAAAGACGCGGATCCCGACACGTCCTACGTCGCCAGCCTGCATGCCAAGGGGCTGAACAAGATTCTGGAGAAGGTGGGCGAAGAGTGCACCGAGACGCTGCTCGCTGCCAAGGATGCAGAGCATTCCGGCGAAACCCGGGACCTGGTGTACGAGACGGCCGACCTCTGGTTTCACAGCCTGGTGATGCTGTCACGGTTAGGCCTGGGCCCGAAGGATGTTCTGGATGAACTGGCCAGCCGCTTCGACCTGTCAGGCCTGGAAGAAAAAGCCTCCCGGAATCCGTAAAGGAGTACCCCCAAGGGGTATTTCCGCAAGGGGTAGCGGTTGGCGTACAATGTCATGCAACAGCAACATTTGAACGAGGAACCCTCATGGGTATCAGCATCTGGCAACTTCTTATCGTACTTGGCATCGTCATCCTGTTATTCGGAACCAAGAAACTCCGGAACATCGGCAGCGATCTCGGCGGCGCCATCCGTGGATTCAAGAAATCCATGAACGACGAGGAAGAGAAGAACGCCGAACAGCAACCGCTGGAAAAACAGAACGCCGAGCACCAAGCCCAGGCGGAAGACAAGCCCAAAGAAAAGCAAGGCTGAGCACCCCCTGAATGTTCGACATCGGCTTTCTAGAGCTGCTGATCTGCGGCGTGATTGCATTGCTCGTGCTCGGCCCGGAGCGTTTGCCGACGGCGGCGCGGGCGGCTGGCCGCTGGATCGGTGGCGCCCGGCGCATGGTCAGCCAGTTCACCAGTGAACTGGACCGGCAGTTGAAGGCCGAAGAACTCCGGGAGGAGCTGCGCAAGGCGGGTGATGTGGGCCTGGACGATGTGGAGAAGACCGTGCGCGGCGCCCTGGATGAGGCGAAAAAGTACGAGCACATGATCCTGCCGGACGATCAGACCCGCAAGCCCAGGCCGGCGCCGGCAACCCGGCGGGTCACGCCCCCCTCTCCGGAGGCGGACGACCAGCCCGAACCTCCGCATGAACCCGTCAGGGACGAGGCGGCGGCCAGCGATCAACCCAGTGAATCCTCACCGACCAGCCCTTCGGACAAGCATTCATGAGTGCCACCCAAAACGGCCAGCAGACGTCGTCTGAACAGCAGGAAATGCCCCTGATCGAGCATTTGCTCGAGCTGCGCAACCGGCTACTGAAAATGGTGCTGGCGGTGATTATCTGTTTCGCCGTCATCTATCCGTTTGCCAACGAACTCTATCTTCTGCTGTCCCAGCCGTTGCGCGAACTTTTGCCGGTCGGCCAGACCATGATCGCCACCGACATCACCTCGCCTTTCTTTGCGCCCCTGAAGCTGGCACTGGTTCTGGCGGTATTTGTCGCCATTCCGATCATTCTCTACCAGCTCTGGAGTTTTGTGGCGCCCGGGCTCTATGCCCATGAAAAGCGGCTGGCCTTCCCGCTGTTGTTTACTTCCGTGCTGTTGTTCTACGCTGGCGCGGCTTTCGCCTATTTCGTGGTCTTTCCGCTGGTGTTTGGTTTCTTTACCGCCATCGGCCCGGAGGGCATTGTCGAACTGCCTGATATCAGCAGTTATCTGAACTTCGTGCTCAAGATGTTCTTTGCCTTCGGCATTGCGTTTGAAATCCCCATTGCGACGGTACTACTGATTCTGACCGGCGCCACTACGCCGCAGGATCTCGCCGCCAAGCGTCCGTACGTGGTCGTCGGCTGCTTTATCATCGGCATGCTGCTGACCCCGCCAGACATCATCTCCCAGACGCTGCTGGCGGTGCCGATGTGGATTCTGTTCGAATTTGGCATCATCTTTGGCCGCCTGGCCTACCGCGAGCGTGAACAGGTCGCCGAAGACGAACCGGAAGCCTGATGAACCTGGCCCTGCTGCTGGACGAAGACTTCGTCAGCCCAGACCGTGCCCGGCTTCAGGGCCGCCGGCTGCAACACCTGAAAACCGTACTCAAGGCCAGTGCCGGCGACCGCATTCCGGTGGGCCGGGTCAACGGCCTGATGGGGTACGGTGAAGTACTCAAGCTGAACGACTCCGAAGCGGAACTGCAGCTAACGCTGGACACCCCGCCACCGGCCGCCCTGCCGCTGACCCTGATCCTTGCCATGCCACGCCCCAAGATGTTCCGCCGGGTGCTGCAAACCTGCGCCTCTCTGGGCGTGAAAGATATCTGGCTGATCAACAGCTACAAGGTGGAAAAGAGCTTCTGGCAAACGCCCTGGTTGTCAGACGACAACCTGAGGGAAAACCTCACGCTGGGCCTGGAACAGTCAAAGGACACGGTGATGCCACTGGTGCATATCCGCAAACTGTTCAAACCCTTCGTGGAAGACGAATTACCGGCCTTGCTGGAAGGAAAACGGGCACTGGTCGCCCACCCCGGCATGGCAGCGCCCTGCCCCACCCACCTGAACGAACCCGCCGCCCTGTGCATCGGCCCGGAAGGCGGCTTCACCGACTACGAAGTGGGTAAACTCGAAGAAGCCGGCTGCCAGAGCGTGCACCTCGGCCCCCGTATCCTGCGGGTAGAAACCGCTGTACCGGTGCTGGTCAGCCGGTTGTTTGACGCCTGCCTGTGAGCTGACAGGCGTGAGAAGGTTACGCCGCCTTGCGCTGCCAGAGTTTCGAGACCGGTGTGATCACTAGTACCAGAACAGCCCCCGCCAGCAACCCGAACAGGCCATCCCCCAACGTGGTGACCAGCACCTCCGGCACCGATGAGACCATGCCGGCCACATGGTGAATGGCGTCGTACACCGCCGGAATGCCGTGGGTCAGAATACCGCCACCCACCAGGAACATCGCAATGGTGCCCAGCACCGACAGGGTTTTCATCATCCAGGGCGCCAGCCACAGAATGCCCTGCCCCAGCTTCTGAGCGAAGGCACTGGCTTTCTGGCTCAGGTAAAGGCCGGCGTCGTCCAGCTTCACAATACCCGCCACCAGCCCATACACGCCGACGGTCACCATCAACGCCACCACCGTCAGCACCGCAAACTGCATTCCGAAGCTCTTGTCTGCCACGGTACCAAGCGTGATGGCGATAATCTCTGCGGAGAGAATAAAGTCGGTCCGGATCGCGCCCTTGATCTTGTCTTTCTCAACAGCCTTGAGGTTCACCTCCGGCTTTTTCAGGGCCTCCCGTAGCTCTTGGCGGTGCTTCTCTTCCTGTTCTTTGTGAAGGAACCTGTGAACCAGCTTCTCGGCCCCCTCAAAGCACAGGAAGGCACCACCGAGCATCAACAGCGGGGTAATGAGCCAGGGTACAAAAAAGCTGATGGCCAGTGCCGCCGGCACTAGAATGGCCTTGTTAATAAACGAACCCTTGGCGACCGCCCACACCACCGGGATTTCCCGGGCAGGTCGAACACCGGTGACCTGCTGCGCATTCAACGCCAGGTCATCGCCCAGCACGCCGGCGGTTTTCTTGGTAGCAGCTTTGGTCATCACCGCCACGTCATCCAGTACGGCAGCAATGTCATCAAGTAATACGAGCAGGCTGGAGCCGGCCATAGACAGTTCCTTTGCAAATTGCACACGAAGGCGAGGAGTTTACGAAAACAGGCCGCCGGAAAACAGTTCCGGCGACTCAGAATGGACAACCGTTAGCGTTTTATACCCATAGCCTCGGCGGCAATGCGGTTCTTCAGCGGCGCCAGGTTGTCCAGCCAGCGCATACCGGTATTGCGCAACCACCGGATGGCCAGCTCATCCCGGGCAAACAACTGCTTGAAGCCCTCCATGGCCGCCATCATCGCCAGGTTCTCGCCTTTACGACGGCGCTGATAACGAGCCAATACGGTCTGGTCTGCCGGCGAAAGTGCGAGCTCTTTGGCCCGCCCCAGCTCGTCCAGGAGGGCCGACACATCGCCATAGCCGAGGTTTGCACCCTGGCCGGCGAGCGGGTGAATGGTGTGGGCAGCATCGCCCACCAGTGCCAGGCCGTCGGCAACATACTCCTTGGCATGACGCTGACGCAGCGGAAACGCAAAGCGGCGCGAAACGGACTCGATAACCCCGAGCTGCTGCTCAATCGCCCGCTCCAGCTCCAACCGGAATTGCTCGGTCTCCAACGCCATCAGGCGGCGGGCTTCGGCCGTATCCTGTGACCAGACGATAGAGCAATAGTGCTCGTCTCCAGACTCCGTCAACAACGGCAAAAACGCCAGCGGCCCGGTGGGCGAAAAACGCTGCCACGCAGTGTACTGGTGCGGCTGCCGGGTACGGACGGTGCACACAATCGCTTGCTGATCGTAATCCCATTCCCGGGTCGCCAGTCCCGACCACTGGCGCAGCCGCGACTGGGCACCATCGGCCCCGACCACCAGTTTGGCGGACAGCGTTCGGCCATCGTCCAACTGGATTCCGGCTCCGGCACTCCAGCCCTGCACACGCACACCATCCATCACCGTAACGTTACTGTCCGCCAGCTCGGTAAACAAAGCGCGGACAATCGACCGGTTCTCAACAATGGTACCCAGGGTATCAGCATGAAGTTCAGCCGCATCGAAGTGAATTCGACCGGTGCCGTCGGCATCCCAGACCGTCATGCCACGATAGCCGCAATGCCTGCCGGCCTGGACATGGCGCCAGGCCCGTAGACGCTCCAGCAGCTGCTCACTGGCCAGGGAGATGGCGCTGACCCGGGGCTCGAAGTCATCGGTATGGCTGGCGGTCGCTCCCGGGGCCAACAGATCCTGAACCCGGGCTCCTTCCACCAGCCCGGTATTCCAGCCTTGCCGAGACAACCCCAGAGCCAGGGCCGAGCCAACCATTCCGCCACCAACCACCAGAATGTCAAAACACGCCGCACCCACCGACTCACCTGTCATGTTTTTCCGCCTCGAAAGATGACACTCCGGAGCCTACCAGCGGCTTGCGCCCACCGGTGCCCATGGCTTTGCGGGCGAACCAGCGTTTGGCCCCCGGCAACAGATCCAGCCCCACCAGCCCGGCATCCCGGGCCGCGGCAACGGGCGCCAGCGGCTGCTTAAATATCCGGATCAGGGAATCGGAGAACTGCACCGTCTGCTGCCAGTCCTGCCGATGCAGTTGTTGGTAACGCCCCAGTACCGAAAGTTCACCAATAGAAATCCCTTCATCAACCGCCCGACGAAACTGTTCCACCAGGGTCATTAACCCCCTGAGTGCCAGGTTAAAGCCCTGGCCAGCCACCGGGTGCAGGGCATGAGCGGCATTACCAACCAGCACAACCCCCGGGCGGGCGGGTTCATCTACCGTGGTCAGGTTCAGGGGATAATGATGGCACTGGCCAATGTGGGTAAAACGCCCAAGACGCCAACCGAACCGTTCCTGCAGTTTCTGACATTTCTGTTCATCCGACAGTGACAGGATCTCGGCCAGAGCCTCGTCTTCCAGGGTCCAGACCAGGGCCGATTGATGCCCCGGCCGCTTCGGGGAACCATGGGGCAGCAAAGCCATGGGACCGGCCTCAGTAAAACGTTCATAAGCCGTAAACTGGTGGCTGTCGCTGGTGGAGACATTGGCTATCAGCGCGTTCTGACCATAGGCTTCGGTGCGGGTTACAAAGCCCAGCTTCTCCCGCAGCCCGGAACGCCCGCCATCGGCGATCACCAGACAACGCGCGGTCAATTCCTCCTGCGCGCCATCCTTCCGGATGGCCACCCGGACACCGCCAGCCACGGGCTTCATGCCTTCCACCTGAGCCGGCGCCTGCCAACTTACCCTGGTGTCCAGCAAAGCCCGCATCAGACACAGGCCCATCCAGCGGTTGTCTGCCACATAACCCAGGGCATCCTGACCGTGTTCGTTGGCATGCAGACGGGTAGCGCCAAAACGACCCCGGTCAGAGACATGAATGTGGCGGATCGGGGTGGCGTGCTCAGACAACTGCCGCCACAGCCCCAACTGATCAAAGATCAGGCGGGAGCCCCAGGCCAGTGCCGTCGACCGGCTGTCATAGCTGGGCTGGTAATCCTCCGGCAACGCCTCTGGCGACAGCGGAAACGCCTCAACTACCGTTACCTTCAGTTCCGGCACCAGGCGCGCCAGGGCCAGGGCCAGAGTGGCTCCGGCCAGGCCGCCACCGGCAATGATCAGGTCAGTATCCACGCGCTCGGTATTCACTGAATCAGTCCGCCATCAGAGCTTCAATATCGGCAATGGTCTTCGGCACGCCCTCGGTCAGGTTTCGGCAACCCTCTTTGGTGACCACCACATCGTCTTCAATACGGATGCCAATACCCCGCCAGCGCGGCTCTACGTCGGTATTGTCGGGCGCAATATACAGCCCTGGCTCAACGGTCAACGCCATCCCCGGTTCCAGTACCCGCCAGGCATCGCCCACCTTGTAATCGCCAACATCATGGACATCCAGCCCCAGCCAGTGGCCAGTGCGGTGCATAAAGAAAGGTTTGTAGGATTCGTTGGCCAGAGCATCTTCCAGCGTGCCTGCGAGCAGGCCCAGATCGATCAGGCCCTGGGTCAGCACCCTCAGAGCCGCTTCATGGGGCTGGTTCCAGTGATTGTCCGGCTTCACCGCATCGATCGCCGCGTACTGGGCCGCCAACACCACTTCGTAAAGCGCCTTCTGTTCCGGGCTGAACTTGCCACTGACCGGGAAGGTGCGGGTGATGTCCGAGGCGTAGCATTCCAACTCACAACCCGCGTCTATCAGTACCAGGTCGCCGTCTTTCAGCGGTGCCGCATTTTCGATGTAGTGCAGGATGCAGCCGTTGGCACCACCACCTACGATGGAGGGATAAGCGGTAGAGCGCGCACCATGCTCCATAAAGGTATGAATCAGTTCAGCTTCAAGATTGTACTCATACCCGCCCTGACGAGCCCGCTTCATGGCCCGGCAGTGGGCCTCGGCACTGATCTGGCCGGCCTTTGCCATCACCTTGATTTCGGCAGCACTCTTGTACAGCCGCATATCATGCAGCAGGTGCTCCAGCGCCACCAGCTCCCCGGGCGGATGCGCACCGGAACGAACCTTGCTGCGAATCACCTTGAGCCAGTCCATTACCCGGTTATCGAATGCCGGATCCTTGCCCAGCGGATAATAGACCCGGCTGCGGCCTTCAATCATGCCGGGCAGAATATCGTCGATATCCGCAATGGGGAAAGCATCGTCGAAGCCGTAACGTTCGATGGCGCCCTCAGGCCCCACCAGAAACCCATCCCAGAGCTCTTTCTCCGGATTCCGCTCCTTGCAGAACAGCACCGTTTCGCCGTGTTCCCGGCCGGGAATCAAGGCCAGCACCGCCTCGGGCTCCCCGAAGCCGGTCAGATACTGGAAATCGCTGTCCTGACGAAACGGGTGCAACACATCACGGTTACGCACCCGCTCCGGCGCCGCAGGCAAAATGGCGATGCTGTCCGGGGCCATCCGGTCCATCAACTTGCGACGGCGCTCAGCAAACTCTTTCACGGGAATGGTCACAGCCATGATAGCTCCTGATCAGTGCAGGGTGGGCGAATCGCCTGCCGGTTTCTCCGGCTCATTGAACTCGGTGAACACCGCCAGCGCGCCAAGACGCACGTACTCGGTAATTTCAAGCAGTTGCTGTTCACTTTCGTCGTCGGATTCTTCGTCCTCCGACAGCTGGCTGATGGCTACCATATCCTCGATCAGCTCCCGGATCTCATCCGGAGCCTGGCCAAGAGAAGCGCCGGCCGCCAGCGCCATGCCTTCCAGAAATCCTCGAACCCAGGCCACCAGGGCTTCCAGTCGTTGTTCGATGGCATAGTCGTCATCTGGCAACAACGGCTGAAAACTCATGTCGGTGGACTGCAATTGCTTGAGCGTTTTACCGTAGGCGCTGTTCATAAAGGGGGCGAGGTCATCCGACTCTTCAGCCGCTTCATCAGCCAGCCCCATGTGTTCGCAAACCATAGCCAGCCACTCGGGCTCGTCAATACGGGAGCCTGCCGCCAGCCGGCCACAGAGCACGCCATGCAGCTCAGAGGGGTGGCTGAACGCCTTGTGCGCGGTAAACACGTTGGCCCAGCGTTCAAATTCAGCCGCACGGGCGGCGGAGGTATCGGTTTCGGACATGAAGCTGCCGTTTCCTTAAATCGGTGGTGTACGTTCAGATACGCGCCGGGGCGGTGCCCCGACGAATACCGTATCCTAGCATTCTGGGGAAATCCTGGCACGAATACCCGGGCAGGCGGGGTTGCTTTTATCTTCACGTCAGACAAAAATGTTATAACATATCAGATATGGACAGGATGACCCGATGCGCAGATACGTTATGCCTCTCATGACCGTGGCACTGGCAAGCGCCGTACTGGCTCCGCTGCCCGCGGGCGCGGCCAACAACCCCAGCGCCCATCAACATGGCCACGCGGAGCTCCAGGTAGCCATAGACACCAACACCGCCGATGTCTTCCTTCGCTCACCCGCATACAATCTGCTTGGCTTCGAGCACGAGCCACGCACAGAGCAACAGCATCGGCAACTGGCGGATCTGGAGCAGTGGCTGATGTCGACCCCTCTGATTAACACTGAGGATGGCAACTGCAACGTGGAAGATGCCAGCGTTCACAGCTCGTGGCCCGAGGCGACCCGCCATCACAGTGACCATGCGCACGAACACCATGACCACGATCACGAGGACGGGCAAGCAAACGACCACAGCGATATCGAGATTACCCAATCACTGACCTGTGACGGACTTGCCGATCACCAGACACTGACCACACCGATGGTGAAGCACTTTCCGGCACTGGAACACCTGGATGTTCAGTGGATCGGCCCTGAAGGCCAAGGCGCCACAAGACTGGAAGCCGGCGACCAGCAATTCCGGGTTGGCCGCTGAACCGTTACTCGGTGTAAGGTTCTACCGACTGCGCCACCATGGAATAGGAGGAAGTGCCGAGATCATTCTCGGTTCGCTCAATCACCAGTTCACCCTCGATCCAGACCGGGTCGTATAGAGCCTCCAGGGTAAACCCTTCATGGTATTTTACGTGGATGATCTGGTTTGGGGGTGGTGGCGGCACATGGATGCAGGCGCCGTAGTAGGGCACCAGGAAGAACTCGAGAATGCGCATATCGTCCGTGGTTTTCAGAGGTACCACAAAGCCCGGAATCCGGCCCTCGACGTTGCCCATTTCCGGAACCACCCGCCCGGTCATGATTTCGTCCGGCAACAGGGGCGGGCCATCGCCCTCATGTTCGATTTCCGGCATAGTCTCGAGCAGCGCCAGATCTTCCGCAGGCATTAACTCAAGCCAGTCGATCTCCCGGGGCTCGGCACGGACCGCCAGGGAAACCAATAACAACAAGCCCAGTCCAAGACAGGCAAGCAGCTTGCGGGACAGAACATCAGTGAACATCAACACGGGTTCTCCAAAAAACCAGATCAGCAACCGGCGCCATCATACAACGGCGAGCACGATACGGATATGAACAGCAAGACGCGACAACCGCCGGACAGTTCCCGCCCGGACACTCTGGCCATCCGAACCCGGAATCTGCACTTCCGATGGCAAAACCAGGCTCGAGAACTGGCCTTCCCCGATATTCAGCTGACACGGGGTGAACACCTGTTCCTGCACGGCCCCAGTGGTACGGGTAAAAGTACGCTGTTGGGACTACTCGCAGGCATGCACACGCCCAGCCGTGGCAGCCTTCAGCTGCTGAATCAGGAACTGACCACCATGAAGGCCGGCGCCCGGGATCGACTTCGCGCCGATCATATGGGCGTCATCTTCCAGCAGTTCAACCTGGTGCCCTATCTGAGCGCTGTGACCAATGCACTTTTGCCTTGCCGGCTCTCAAATCTGCGCCATTCGCGTGCGATACCCTCCGCCACCGAAGCTGCCCAACACCTGCTGACACAACTGGGCATTCCGCAAAGCCACTGGCACCAGGGAGTGACCCGGCTATCGATCGGCCAGCAGCAGAGGGTGGCCGCCGCCCGCGCGCTGATCGGCGCTCCGGAGATCATTCTTGCAGATGAGCCCACGTCTGCTCTGGATAGCGACAATCGGGACCGCTTTCTTGAACTACTGCTAACTCTGGCCGCGCGCAGTAACAGCTCGGTTGTATTTGTCAGCCACGATCAGTCACTGGCCAGGCACTTTCATCATCGCATGGCCCTGGAGGTGGCGCCATGAACAAGCTCAAGCTCACCATCTTCCTCTCCGCCGCCAGTCTGTGGTACCGGCGCCGTGTACTGGCTCTCGTTTGCCTGACCCTGACGCTGAGCGTAACCCTGCTGCTTGGCATCCAGTACCTGCGCACAGAAATCCGACAATCATTCACCAGTACCATCAGCGGCACCGACCTTATCGTAGGGGCCCGCAGTGGCCAGCTGAATCTGCTGCTTTACACGGTGTTCCACATCGGTGATGCCACCAACAACATTCGCTGGTCCACCTATCAGTCCATGACTGAGGACAGCCGCATCGACTGGCTGATACCTATTTCCCTGGGCGACAGCTACCGCGGCTTTCGGGTTGTCAGCACCAACGAGCAGTTCCTGGCCCGCTTCCGCTATGGCAACGACCAACCGCTGACCCTGGCGAGCGGAGACTGGTTTTCTGACCTGTTTGACGTGGTGATCGGCGCCGGCGTGGCACGGCAGCTTGACCATAAACTGAACGACGACCTGGTCCTTTCCCATGGCGGTGGCCGCACCAGCTTCTCGAATCACAAGGACCTGCCATTCCGGGTATCCGGCATTCTCGCGCCAACCGGCACGCCCGTCGACCAGGCGGTTTACATCAGCCTTGAAGCCATGGAAGCCATGCATGTGGGCTGGGAATCCGGCGTGGCCATCCCGGGCCGGACCCTGTCGGCCGACCAGGCCCGTAACCGGGATTACACACCGGACACCATCACCGCCGTGTTCATTGGCCTGGACCGCCCGATCCTCACCTTCCAGGTTCAACGGGAGCTGAACCAGGCCCGCGAGGAACCTCTGTCGGCCATCCTGCCGGGTGTGGCCCTGAGCGAGCTCTGGCGGATGATGGGGCAATTTGAAAAAGCCCTGCTGGGCATCAGCGGCTTTGTCGTGATCACCAGCCTGGTGGGACTGATTGCGGTTTTGCTCACCCTGCAAGCCCAGCGGCAACGGGAGATTGCCGTTTTGCGAGCGACCGGAGCTTCACCGGGGCTGATTGTCGGCCTGTACAGCCTGGAGTGCGTCGGGCTTGCCCTGGCCAGTTGCCTGTTCGCCCTGCTGCTCGGCGCTGCCGCCATCGCCGGCCTCAGCCCCTGGCTACTGGAACACTACGGACTGCAAATCCGGCTTCGGCCGCTGGCCCGGGAGGAGTGGCTGTTACTGGTGGCAGTGCCGCTCTCTGCCCTGCTAGTGTCCGCCCTGCCCGCATTGAACACGTGGCGTGCTGGCCGACGGCAGGGGTTCGGAGCACAGGAACCCAACTAAACTGACGCAAAAGGTGACAGGCCTCACGACGGGCGCGCCATGACAATGCGGTAAATTGACCGGTCTGGCGCGCGCACTTATAGTAACTCTCATCAAAATCACTGATGTTGGGCAGGTCATGGAACAGTCCGAAGTACAGGCATTAGCGGACAAGCTGGACAAGCTGATTGAGCGCTGCGACAAGCTGGAGAAAGACAACGCCCTGCTAAGGGAGCTGCAGGACGACTGGAACCGGGAACGGGCCCAGCTAATGCACAAAAACGATCTTGCCAAAAACAAGATTGAAGCCATGATCGGCCGTCTTCGGGCACTGGAGCACCACTGATGTCACAGACCTCAACCACCGTGGAAGTCAGGATTCTCGACAAGGAATACCTGGTGGCCTGTCCGCAGGAAGAGCAGGAAGCCCTGCTGCGTGCGGCCCGGCATCTGGACACCAAAATGCGCGAAATCCGCTCCAGCGGCAAGGTGTTCGGTACCGAACGCATTGCCGTAATGGCCGCCCTAAACATCACCCATGAACTGCTGGAACGCGACACCATGTCGGACGCCACCAGCAGCATCCTGCGTGCCATGGATAACCGGCTTGATGAAGCGCTGGGAGAGCCTTCGGGCAACTGATCCGGAAAGAATCCGGAAACGGGGTTGCAATCCTCCCCGGCCCTGCCCGTATAATGGAACCAACTTCCTGGGCTGTTCGCTGGTCGGGTACGTCCTCGAGCCGATGCGCATTACCCAGGTGGCTACTTCAGGGCATTGTGAGCATGTCCCCCAAGAGGGAAAGCCTAATATGTCACAGCGGCCACCGACCTTGAACTTCTGGGTTCAAGGGCTACATCCGATAACGGCAGCCCGGGAAGCTTTATTTTGACTCAGTTTCAGCCGCCACAACCGTTTGAATCCCATCCCGATAAATTCTCCCGATCCGAATTACGCAGGCATTTGCGACACAAACGCCGGTCACTGACCTTCGAGCAACAGACGCAAGCCTCGGAAAACCTGGCCCTTAACCTGCTGAAGAACCCCGATCTGCATAGAGCCCGCCACATTGGCATCTACCTGGCCAACGACGGCGAAATTGACCCGTCCCTGTACATCGACCTGGCGCGTAAAAAAGGCATTCATTTCTACCTGCCCATTCTGCACCCGATCTACCCGGGCAAGCTGGTTTTCAGCGCCTATTTTGATGGCGTACAACTGACGGCAAACTGCTTCGGCATTCCAGAACCCCCGTTCCCGCGTTCAAGACGCAAGCCGGCCTGGGCACTGGATGCGGTGCTGTTTCCATTGGTGGGGTTTGACGAAACCGGAGGGCGACTGGGTATGGGCGGCGGCTTCTACGACCGAACCTTCGCGTTCAGCCGGATCAGGCCCTGCATGGCACCAAAACTGGTTGGCCTGGCCCACGATTTTCAGCGCGTGGAACAGTTGCCAATTGAGCCCTGGGATGTGCCTTTACACGGTGTGGTAACGGATAAGCGTTGTTACCGTTTCAGGCCCTGATTGGCAGACAGAACATAACCTACTGCAGATGCTTCGCGGTCGGCACGCTTGTCCTCAGACGCCTGAATGGACGTAAAACCCGTAATCACAAGGCCGACAGCAAAGATGAGCACAATGGCACGAATGATGTCAGGCTTGCTCCCCATTTCTTGGATTCCCGTTATTCTTTCATTCAATTGGCAGGAAAATCAGACGACTATTACTGATTCGCAGAATTAGACGAAAGACTAACACGTAACTTGATTTTTACAATTTTTGACAGATTACCGTTATGTAAGAGTTGTGGCGCTCCACCCTCAGGTGGAACGCCCGTTGCCTGCTCCCAAAAACAGCCGATAAGCCTCATTGTCAGTCATGTTTTCATAACGAAAGCCAACCTTGTCGAGCATCCTCTCAAAGTCCGCCACCTCATTGTCCTCAACCTGAGCGCCCAGTAGCACCCGGCTGTAGGCCGCACCATGATTGCGGTAGTGGAACATGGAAATATTCCAGCGCGTTCCCAGCGACATCAGAAACTTCAACAAAGCTCCCGGGCGCTCGGGAAATTCAAACTGGAACACCTTTTCATTGGTAATCGTCGGCGCATGGCCCCCGACCATATGGCGAATATGCTGCTTGGCCAGGTCGCTGTCGGTAAGGTCGACCACCGAGTAGCCGCTTTCCCGAAGATCCTGCACCAGTTCTTCCCGGCCATGTCCGCCAGCGGCAATCTGGATCCCCACGAAAATGGTGGCGTTCTGAGCATCCGCATAGCGGTAGTTGAACTCGGTGATACTGCGCTTGTGCAGCGCATTGATGAACGTTTTGAACGCGCCCGGTTTCTCCGGGATCGTTACCGCCAGAATCGCCTCGCGCCTCTCTCCCACTTCGGTGCGCTCGGACACATAGCGCAGTCGGTCGAAGTTCATATTGGCACCACTGAGGGTGGCGATCAGGTTTTCATCCTCGATCTTTTCCCGCTCGATGTACTTCTTGATACCCGCCACACCCAGAGCGCCTGCCGGTTCGGCAATGGAACGAGTATCTTCAAACACATCCTTGATGGCCGCACAGATCTCATCCGTGGACACTGTGATCACTTCATCTACGTGATCCTTGCAGATTTCCCAGGGATACTTACCGATCTGTTTGACCGCCACGCCATCGGCGAAGATGCCCACCTCATCCAGCACCACACGCTCACCGGCCTTCATCGCCGCCTGCAGGCAGTTGGAGTCTTCCGGCTCCACACCGATCACTTTGATTTCCGGGCGCAGGTACTTGATGTAAGCGGCCATGCCGGCAATCAGCCCGCCGCCACCGACACAGATGAAGATGGCATGAATCGGCTTGCTGAACTGCCACATGATTTCCATGGCTACAGTGCCCTGACCGGCGATAACGTCCGGGTCGTCGTAGGGCGGGATGTAGGTGTACCCGTGTTTCTGGATCAGCTCCTGAGCGTGGGCCGCAGCCTCATCAAAAGCATCACCCTTGAGAACCACTCTGGCACCGTGGTCGCGAACTGAGCGTACCTTGATCTCCGGGGTCGTCTGCGGCATCACGATAACGGCTTTGATGCCCAGCTTCTTGGCGGCCAGAGCCACGCCCTGGGCATGATTGCCAGCGGAGGCGCAGATAACTCCCTTGGCCTTTTGTTCTTCCGACAGCTGAGCAATCCGGTTGTAGGCGCCGCGAATCTTGAAGGAAAACACCGGCTGAAGGTCTTCACGCTTGAGCATAATATTGTTGCCAAAGCGCTTGGAAAGACTACGGGCTTCAGTCAGGGGTGTTTCGATGGCCACGTCGTAGACGCGCGCATCGAGTATCTTCTTGATATAGCGTTGCGGCATGATGATTCCGGTTGCTGGTGAGTGATCAGGAAAAACCCACAGTGTAGAAAGTTTGCACGCTTGCCGTCTATAAGCAGAGTTGCTGCAGGCGTATAATAGTGCCCAAATTCAACGCAAACCTCCGGGAGCCCCCCCATGACCCAGGACGAACTGAAACAAGCCGTTGCCAAAGCTGCAGTGGATCACATCGCCCCTCACCTGGAACCGAGCAGCATTGTCGGGGTGGGCACCGGCAGCACCGCCAACTTTTTCATCGACTACCTGGCCGAGTACCGCAACGACTTCGACGGTGCCGTCGCAAGCTCCGAGGCGACCGCTGAACGGCTGAAAAAACACGGCATCCCGGTGTATGACCTCAACGCCGTCAACGAAATCGAGTTTTACGTCGACGGTGCCGACGAAACCAATGAAAGCCTGGAACTGATCAAAGGCGGTGGCGGTGCCCTGACCCGGGAGAAGATCGTAGCTGCCGTCGCCAAGACCTTTATCTGCATCGCCGATGAGTCCAAGAAAGTCGGCATCCTGGGCGAATTCCCGCTGCCCGTGGAAGTTATCCCCATGGCCCGCAGCCATGTCGGCCGCGAGATTGTAAAACTCGGGGGCGACCCGGTTTACCGGGACGGTTTTGTCACTGACAACGGCAACATCATCATCGACATCCACAACCTGGATATCTCCCGCCCGCTGGTAGTGGAAGAAAAGCTCAATAACATTGTCGGCGTGGTCACCAACGGACTGTTCGCCCGCCGCCCGGCCGACCTGCTGCTACTCGGCACACGTGACGGGGTGAAAAGCATTGCCCGCGGTGCATAAACCCCTGTAAGGCACTCCGCCTGACAAGCTGGCCATTCGGGCCAGCTTTTTTATTGCCGGAACAAACCCAAACCAAGCGCTTGCTTGGTGACCGGGATTGCGCGACACTCACCTCATCGCAAAACAAGAACACAGGGAGCCAATCCGTGTCTGACTACTTCAACGAAACCCATGAACAGGTGCGCCAAACCGCCCGGAAATTCATTGAGACCCACGTACGGCCCCATATTGACGACTGGGAAGAAGCCGGTGAATTCCCCCGTGAAATCTATAAACTCGCCGGCGACGCCGGACTCCTGGGCATCGGCTTCCCTGAAACTCTGGGCGGCATCGGTGAAGGCGATATCTTTATGAAAGTCGCAGTTTCCGAGGAACTGATGCGATCCACCTCTGGCGGCTTCGTGGCCAGTATCGGCTCCCTGGATATCGGCCTGCCGCCGGTGGCCAAGTGGGCAAAACAAGACATTCGCGAACAGATCGTGCCGCCCGTCCTGCGCGGCGACAAAATCGCCGCCCTGGCCGTGACCGAACCCGGTGGCGGCTCCGACGTCGCCAACCTGAAAACCCGTGCCGTAAAAGACGGCGACCACTACATCGTCAACGGGAGCAAAACCTTCATCACCAGCGGCATCCGCGCCGACCATTACACCGTCGCCGTGCGCACCGGGGGCGAAGGCCACGGCGGCATCAGCCTGTTGCTGATCGACAAAGGCACACCAGGCTTCACCACCGGCAACAAACTCCGGAAAATGGGCTGGTGGGCCAGCGACACCGCCGAGCTCTTCTTCGAGGACTGCCGGGTACCGGCCGACCGCCTGATCGGCGCCGAAAACGCAGGCTTTATCGCCATCATGAGCAACTTCCTGGCTGAACGCCTGAGCCTGTCCGTCATGGCCTACATGACCGCCCAGATCGCCTACGAAGCCGCTCTGGATTACACCAGACAACGCCAGGCCTTCGGCCGCCCCGTTGCCGGCTTTCAGGTCACCCGCCACAAACTCGTTGACATGGCCACCCAGATCGACATCGCCCGGGAATACACCTACCGCTGTGCCGCACTGATGCAGGCCGGGAAAAACCCCATTAAACAGGTGGCTATGGCCAAGAACTTCGCCGTGGACGTGTGCGAAAAAGTCACCCGCGAGGCGGTACAGCTGTTTGGTGGTATGGGCTATATGCGGGAGTCGGTGGTGGAGCGGCTGTACCGGGATGCCAAGATTCTGTCCATTGGCGGCGGCACCACGGAAATCATGAAGGAGCTGATTGCCAAACAGATCAGGCTGTGACCAAGGTTTAGTTTCGAATGGCAAGAGACTTCCGTATAATTGCGCCCACTTTTTAAACGCAGTTAAACGAACCCTAACGTACCAGGAAGGATCGCACATGCAATTCGACAACATCCCCGCTGGCAAGAACCCGCCAGAAGACATCTACGTTGCCATCGAAATCCCGGCCAACAGCTCTCCGGTCAAGTACGAACTGGATAAGGACATGGGCGCCCTGCTGGTTGACCGTTTCATGGCCACTCCGATGTTCTACCCGGCCAACTACGGCTTCATCCCCCACACCCTGGCCGACGACGGCGACCCACTGGACGTCCTGGTGGTCACCCCGTACCCGGTGCAGGCTGGCTCGGTTATTCGTTGCCGCCCGGTAGGCGTACTGAACATGGAAGACGAAGCCGGTGGTGATGCCAAACTGGTGGCCGTGCCCCACGACAAGCTGACCCAGACCTACCACAACGTTCGTGAAATCGAAGACCTGCCGGAACTGCTGCGTGATCAGATCCGTCACTTCTTCGAGAACTACAAGACTCTGGAACCCGGCAAGTGGGTGAAAGTGCAGGGCTGGGACAACGCTGCAGCCGCCAAGAAAGCTATCGAAGACGCCATCAACGCCTACAAGGGCTGATCACGCTTCGAACATAAAAAAGCCGGGCAAGTCTAACGACTGCCCGGCTTTTTTGTGCCTGAGCCAAAGCTCAGACAACGGCGCTTATCAGCCCCGCGACAACAGGTCCCGCATATCACTGATCGCAGCATTCGCCCGTGACAGATAAGCCGCCATGGTCAACGAATGGTTGGCCAGCACACCGAAACCACTGCCATTGAGAATCACCGGACTCCACATGGAAGCCTGGGTGCCCTCCAGTTCGATAATGATCTGCTTTACGCTCGCCATGGCGTTCTTGTCCTGCAACACCTTCCGGAAGTCCACTTCCACCGCCCGGAAAATATGCAGCAACGCCCAGGCACTGCCTCGCGCCTCGTAAAAGACATCATCAATTTTGGTCCACGAGGTTTTGACATCCTCGCCACCGGTCTCTTCCGCCAGAGGATCATCCGGATTCAGATTAGCCACGGCATCCGACACCGACGCCTTGCCCACGCTCTCGCTGAGCGTACGGGACAAGCTGCCCAGCCGGGTTTCCAGATCCGCCAGCCAGTTGTTCAGGTTATCCGCCCGGGCAAAAAACTGGGCGTCCGCCTGGGCCGGATCAGACAGGCGATTCAAATAGCGCTTGAGCGCATTGATGCCACGCCGGTACTCGTTCTCGGTCGATGGAATGGCCCAGCTTTCACTGTCAAAGTGGAACTGGGGCTCTGCAATGGTCAGATCCGGGTCTTCCGCTGACTGGCTCTGGGAACGACTGATATCCTTACGCATCGCCCGGGAAAGATCCCGCAACTGCACGAGCACGCCATATTCCCAGTTCGGCATATTGTCCATCCAAAGACCGGGAGGCGCGATGTCGTTGGAAATATAACCGCCGGGCTTATCCAGCAATGTCTCGGCAATACGGATCATGGTGGCGGTGGTGGCAAAACCGGTCACCGGCTCCCTATCCATGGTGCTTGCCAGCGTACGGGTGTGATCACGTACAGAAAAGGTATCTGGCTCACTGCTCCAGTAGATACCCAGAACCATCGCAATCAGCAGGTAGACCACCAGCAAGGCAACCACCAACTTGCCAATGACACCGCTACCGCCGGTGTAATCCTGCACATCGTCTTTCTTGTCCCTGAAGTACTGTCTGATCTTGCCAGGCATAAGACTCCTGATCTCCTGTTGATTACGTGTCTGCGGCAAATGGTCTGCCAAGATGGTAGCCCATGGCGCCGTCAATACCCAGTCTACAGAGTACCGAGTATTCCGCCGCGGTTTCTACTCCCGTAGCGTACACCTTCACCCCCCGACTATGGGCAATACCCACAACCGACTCCAGCCAGAACCGGTTTTCATCATGACGGTCCAGGTTGTGGATGAAGCTGTGATCAATCCGAACGGCCCTGAACGGCAGCCGCTTGAGATAACTGAATGGCACGCCGCCCACGCCGAACCGGTCAACCAGCACCGGTACACCAAGCCGCGACAACTCTCTTACCAGAGAGCTGACGGCTTTGCGGTGATGCTGAATGGTCACTTCGGCAATACCGACCCACAAGCGCCCGGCTGTGCGCCCCGCCCGGGTAACCATGGTCAGCAGATCGTCACGGAAGCTATCAGACGCGATCGAATTACTACCCAGTGATACCGCCAGCCGTCGTTCCGGGTGGTGTTCAAGACACTCCAGCGCCCGGGTAAGCAGCATACGGTCGATATCGCTCACCAGCCCCAATCGCTCGGCCATGGGCACAAACAAACCGGCTTTCAGCGGCCCTTCTGCAGACTCAATACGGGAGAACACCTGATAATGGACCAGTGACTGATCGTCACCCTGCACCATTGGCTGGAGCCAGAGCGACAGGTTATCTTCCCGAATCGCCTGAGCAATAATGGTTCGCCAGGTCTCCATATTATGGTGGTTCTCAACGCCGGAATCGGGAAGCAACAGACTGCAGGACTCCTCCCGTTGTTGAGCGGTCCTGAGGGCTTCATCAGCGGCGGCCAACAAGGCTCTGACACCTTCATCGGGCCTCGCCACCGCCAGGCCCGCATGCACATGGGCATCCATCGGGGCGGAAAGGTCGGAGTAAATTCCATCCAACTCCTGCACCAGCTGCTCGGCCCAGATACGCACATCCGCTGCCGAAGCCCCGGGCACAAACACGGCGAATTCCGCGCCGGTTCTGCGCCCGGCGAAGGATTCAGCATGGCGGGCGACAAAGGCACGGATACCGGCAGCAACCTGGCGCAGCAATCGGTCCCCCTCGTCCCGGCCATAGGCCAGATTATAATCCGCGAAGTAAGCCAACTGGAGCATGATCAGAACACCGGGCGCCGATTTCTCTTCCGATTCCACTTCCACCTTCATGCGCTGGTCAAAGGCGCTGCGGCTTGCCAATCCCGTCACCGGATCTTCATTGTTCACACGCCGCAAATGCTGGATAAGCTTGCCTTGCCCCTCGAACAACTGGCCCAGATCATCCGCCATCTGGTTCATGGCTTCCGTCACCCGGTTCAGCTCCCGGGTGGAGCGAATACTCACTCGCTTCCGGAAATCCCGCTGGCCAAGGGCCCGCGCCTGGACCTCCACCTCTTTCAGAGGCTTCAATGTCCGCCGGAGTAGCAGAAACAGCCCCAGTAAACCTCCAATGTCGATCACCAGGGCGGACAGCACCAACCCCAGGGTAATACGCCAGAGATCGTCATAGGCCCGGCCCGGATGACTCACCACACGCACCTTACCCAACCGGCTCCAGCCCCTGACCACCTCCGCTTCCGCCTCCGGCAAGGGCAGCGCAGCCAGGGAGACAAACCACTCCGGTGCACGATTAGCCTGCAGTGGCATGCGCCGACCGGCAATCACCTCGCCATCGTGCCCCAGGTACTCAACCGCCAGATAGCGGCCACTGTCGAACACCGCATCGATCAGTGACGCCGAGGCGACCGGGTCAGCGCCGTCAATGGCATTGGACAGCGAAAGCCCGGTTGCAGTGGCTCCATCGCGAGCATGAGCCGCCAGCTGATCGGCAACATAGTCCCGGAAATAGCCATAGCTGGTCACGAACGCAACCACCAGCGTGAGCGTCAGCAGAGTGCCAGCGAATAGCAACAGCAAGGTCTGCAAGGTAATTTCCCCTCGCTGCCTGCGGTTATAAAAGTTGTCGAGCATCCCTGCCATCACATCGGGGCTCCATCAGAGAAACGAGTATCAGGTTAGCTGTGACCCGGGCCGCAGAGTTGACAAACATTTACATAGCGCAACCTACGCCCACAACATTAAACACTATAGACTCTACACAAGGACCATAAAGCCTCTGTATAACTCATAAATGGCAAAAATTCGCGCAGACGGATATCGCGATCAACAATTGGACAGACAGGCCGGAGCACCATGAACGACGAAAGCCAGAAAGAGAAACTCAGGCAGCATTTCGCCCGCCGTGTCACCACCCAGGCCCGGGTGGTGCTTGATACCTGGCAGAAAATCCGCGACGACCGCAGTCAGGCGCCAGCCCACCGGGACGATCTGACCGCCGCAGCCGACAAACTCGTTCGTTATGCCCGGCGTTTCGAAATGGACAGCCACGCGGCTGCCGGCGAGCTGATCCTGTCCCTGTTGACCGACTGGCATCAGGACACCCCCCTGGACGATGCCAAAGCCAAGGCCCTGGAAGATGCCACCGAAAACCTGCGCCTATCCACCCAGCGCCGCACCGACCAGGACACTTCCAGCGCACCCCAGCAGTATCGTCGCACGCCAGTTTATATCGCCCTGTCGAACGAAGAGATGGCCTCACGACTGATCCGGCAACTGGAATTTTTCGGTTTTCGCGCTTCCGCCTTCAGTGCATCAGCAGGCCTGATTGAGGCCTGTGCGCTCAGCAAACCGGAAACCATCCTGATGGATGTAAGCTTCGGCGGCAGAGATAATGACGGCATTGCGACCGTGGAACAGTTACAGGAGCAACACGACACTCCGATCCCCATCATTTTTGTCAGCGACGAGGATGGCAGCATTGAAACCCGGTTACGGGCCTCACGCTGTGGCGGGGAGGAATTCTTTTACCCGGCGGTGGATCCTGGCCAGCTGATTGAAAAAATCGAAACCTATACCCACGGCAACACTGTCGAGCCCTACAAGGTGCTGGTCCTGGACGATTCCCGGGCCCAGGCCAAATACATGGAAACGGTATTGAAAAAGGCGGGAATGACCGCTCACATCATCACCGATCCGATGCAGATCATTCATGCCCTGGAGGAGTTCTCACCAGAAATCATCATCCTGGACATGTACATGCCCGGCTGCACCGGCATGGAGATTGCCCGTGTCATCCGCCAGCAGGATCGTTTCCACAGTGTTCCCATCATTTACCTGTCGGCGGAAGAGGACGTCAGCAAACAGCTGCACGCCATGAGCCTGGGCGGTGACGACTTCCTGACCAAGCCCATCGATCCCAAGCACCTGATTGCGACCCTGCACAACCGGGGTCGGCGGGCCCGCTCACTGCTGGCACTGATGATCCGCGACAGCCTGACCGGCCTGTTCAATCACACCCACACCCTGCATCTGCTGGAGCAGGAAATCGTGCGTGCGCGCCAGAAAGATCAGCCCATGTGCTTTGCCATGATCGATATCGACTTCTTCAAGAAGGTAAACGACACCTTTGGCCACCCGATTGGCGACCGGATTCTGCGCAGCCTGTCCATGTTCCTGAAACAACGTCTGCGCAAGACCGATCATATTGGCCGCTACGGTGGAGAAGAGTTCGCCATCATCCTGCCGAACACCCGCCCGGGCGATGCCCGCAATGTCCTCAACGAAATTCGTGAGCGCTTCTCCGAGCTCACCCAGCAGGCCGGCGACCGGGAATTCAATGTCACCTTCAGTTGCGGTATTGCCGACTGGCAGGGTGAAACCGCCCAGGCCCTGTGCGAGCGCGCAGACCGCGCCCTGTATACCTCCAAGGAGCACGGCCGCAACTGCGTGACCCTGGCTGAGACCTGACCTTCCGGGCCGGGCAATCGCCCGGCCCATGAAACCAATGTCGAATACCGACATTCACCGCCATGATCAACAATGATTGTCATCAACGAAATGTCATCGCGTGACAGCAGGTTGCTGTGTAACCTTTTCAGAGCAATGGACAACCGGCAGGATTGTCAAAAAGTGTTGATCTGGGGATAACAAGCACGCACCATTGGGGTAACGTGCCGTCATCTTCGGCGATCCTGTTAAAAAACCATCAAGGCAGACAGAACCATGTCGACCATTCTTGTGCTCCACGGCCCGAACCTGAATATGCTCGGAACCCGAGAGCCCGAGGTCTATGGCCACGAAACCCTGGCCGATATAGACGACCGCTTGCGCAGCAAGGCGGCTGAGAAAGGCCATCATCTGTTACACCTGCAGTCAAACGCGGAATATGAATTGATAGAAAGAGTGCATGAAGCCAGGGCTGAAGGGGTGGATTTCATCATCATCAATCCCGCCGCCTTCACCCACACCAGCGTGGCCCTTCGGGATGCCATGCTGGCGTCGGGCATTCCCTTTATTGAAGTGCATCTTTCAAACGTGCATGCGCGGGAACCTTTCCGCCATCACTCTTATTTTTCAGATATCGCCGAAGGCGTTATCTGCGGGCTGGGCAGCCAGGGCTACGATCTCGCCCTGAAGGCAGCCCTGCAACGAATTCACCGATAGAACACAGAAACGGGACTGGAACAGTTATGGATATTCGCAAAATCAAGAAACTCATTGAGCTCCTTGAGGAATCAGACGTCGAAGAACTGGAGATCCAGGAAGGCGACGATTCGGTTCGCATTTCCCGCCGTCGCGAGCCCGCCGCCGGTGGACATTACGTCAGCCATTACGCGGCACCAGCCCCCCAGGCCGCTGCCCCGGCTCCGGCACCCGCGGCTGATGCCGCCCCGGCTGCGGAATCCTCGGCTCCGGCAGCCCCCTCGGGGCACGCCGTGAAATCCCCGATGGTTGGCACTTTCTACCGTGCGCCGTCCCCCACCGCCAGCTCCTTTGTTGAAGTGGGCCAGAAAGTTAACGTGGGTGACGTGATCTGTATTGTTGAAGCCATGAAGATGATGAACCAGATCGAAGCCGACAAGGCCGGTACCGTTACCGAAATCCTGGTCGAAAATGGCCAGCCGGTTGAGTTTGACCAGCCCCTGGTCGTCATTTCCTGAATTCGGTGATTGCTAACCATGGCCATGTTAGAAAAAGTTCTGATCGCAAACCGCGGTGAAATCGCCCTGCGTATTCTCCGCGCGTGCAAGGAGCTGGGCATCAAAACCGTTGCGGTACACTCCCAGGTAGACCGCGACCTGATGCACGTTCGCCTTGCCGACGAATCTGTCTGCATTGGCCCAAACAGTGCCACAGACAGCTACCTCAATATCCCGACCATCATCAGCGCCGCTGAAGTGACCGATTCGGTGGGCATCCACCCCGGGTACGGTTTCCTGGCCGAGAATGCCGACTTCGCTGAGCAGGTCGAGAAAAGCGGTTTCCGCTTTATCGGCCCCCGTGCAGAGACCATCCGCCTGATGGGTAACAAGGTGTCCGCCATCGAAGCCATGAAAAAGGCCGGCGTACCCACAGTTCCCGGCTCCGACGGCCCGCTGACGGACGACGACGAACGCACCCTCAAGCTGGCGAAGCAGATTGGCTACCCGGTGATGATCAAGGCGGCCTCTGGTGGTGGTGGCCGAGGCATGCAGGTGGTGCACTCTGAAGCCGCCCTGCTGAAAGCAGTACAGATCACCCAGAGCGAAGCCAAGAATGCCTTCGGCGATCCCACCGTGTATCTGGAGAAGTTCCTGGAAACCCCACGCCACGTGGAAGTCCAGGTTCTGGCCGACATGCACGGCAACGTCATCCATCTGGGTGACCGGGACTGCTCCATGCAGCGCCGCAACCAGAAGGTCATTGAAGAAGCGCCGGCGCCAAACATCAACCAGGAATCCCGCGAGCGAACGCTCAAGGCCTGCGTGGATGCCTGCAAGGAAATCGGCTACGTCGGCGCCGGCACCTTCGAATTCCTGTATCAGGACGGCGAGTTCTACTTCATTGAAATGAACACGCGGGTACAGGTTGAGCATCCGGTCTCTGAGATGGTCACTGGTGTGGACATTGTGCGCGAGCAGCTGCGTATTGCCAGCGGTCTGCCACTGCAATACAGCCAGGACCAGATCCACATTTCCGGCCATGCCATTGAATGCCGGATCAACGCCGAAGACCCGAAAACCTTCGTGCCCAGCCCTGGCAAGATCAGTCATTTCCACGCTCCTGGCGGCAACGGCATCCGCGTGGATTCCCACCTTTACAGCGGCTACACCGTACCGCCGTATTACGATTCCCTGGTGGCCAAACTGATTACCTGGGGCGACGACCGGGAGATCGCCCGCCGGCGCATGAAGAATGCGCTGGACGAAATGCTGGTCGAGGGCATCAAGACCAACCAACCCCTGCATCGAAAACTGGTACGCGATGGTGGCTTTAAACAGGTAGACTTCACCATCCACTACCTTGAGAAACTGATGCGGGATTAACCATGCCCTGGATACAACTCCAGATTCCAGCTGATCCGGACACTGCGGATCAGCTGGAAGATCTGTTAATGGAAATGGGCGCCGATGCCGTTTCCATGGAAGACGCCGCCGACCAGCCGCTGTACGAGCCCGACCCGGGCACCACCCCCCTCTGGAGCCAGACCACCGTCACTGGCCTGTTCCAGTCTGATCGCAATATCGAACAGTTACTGGCGGAGATTCGCGACGCCTGGCACCAGCAGACCCAACAGTCTTTGGCCGACATTGACGTTACCCTGGTGGAAGACAAGGACTGGGAGCGGGCCTGGATGGACGACTTCCACCCGCTGCAGTTCGGTGAACGCCTGTGGATTGTGCCCAGCTGGCACGAGGCGCCAGACCCGGACGCCGCCAACCTGTTGCTCGACCCCGGCCTGGCTTTCGGCACCGGCACCCACCCGACCACCGCGCTGTGCCTGGAATGGCTTGACGGCCAGGATGTCGCGGGCAAGCAAGTGACCGACTACGGTTGTGGCTCCGGCATTCTGGGCCTGGCCGCCCTGTTACTGGGGGCAGAACATGTCGTTGGCGTCGATACCGATCCCCAAGCCCTGGAAGCCAGCCGTGACAACGCCCGCCGGAATGGCGTTGAAGATAACCGCCTGGATTTGTACCTGCCCGGCAACGATCCGGACACCCGAGCCGATATCATGTTGGCCAATATCCTTGCCCAGCCGCTGATCGGCCTGGCACCGAGACTGGCCGAACTGACCAGGCCCGGCGGGGATCTGGTACTGTCCGGCATCCTGTTCAATCAGGCCCGTGACGTGATGGAAGCCTATGAGCCCTGGTTCATCATGGACGAACCGGAACAGAAAGAAGACTGGATACGCCTCACAGGACGGCGCAAGGACGGATGACGACACAGGCGTTTATGTCTAAACTGCCTCCATCGTAGTGATCGACCAGAGATCGAGCTTTCAGGAACGAAGCATGACCCAGAGCAGCCTGCAGACCCAATGCCCCAACTGTGAGACCCGTTTCCGGGTAACAGACGAACAGCTGAGCGTCGCCAGGGGCAAGGTACGCTGCGGGAACTGCATGAAGATTTTCAATGCGGTCGAACACCAGGTGGTCTCTGGCAAAGATAATGCTGGGGCCCGCCCGTCGCCCTCATCATCTGGCTCTGAAACCGGAGCACCCAGGCCCGGCCGGTTCGACGATGAAGAGGAACTGATCTTTGCGGACAACCCCGAGGAAGATGCCACCGAAGGCCGCTATGCCGGCAGCAAACTGACGTTCTCAGATGATGAGCTCAGCGACAGCTTCCGCAATTTCGACGAGCCCGAGGAATCCGGCTTCAGCGACGACGACCTGACGCCGGAAAACCAGAATATCGACGAGAGCTGGGCCGAAGCCATGCTCAACGACGACGAGCCCGCGAAGCCATCGGCTCAGCCAGAATCAGCGAAGCCTCAGCGCCCTGCCCCGGCGCAGCCCGAACCGGAACAGGAATCGCCTCAGACGTCCCCTGCTGCCGAAACACGGCCGGAGCCGCTTCGCCGTGAGGACAGCGAGTCCGATGAAACAACCCTACCCGCCAAGGAGACCTCTTCAGCGGAGCCGTCCACGGAACCGGATATCACGGACCTCAGCCTGGCGGATGACGATCGCGTGGGCGACCCGATTGTCAGCCGTACCCGCAAGCAAGCGGCGCCAGACACCCTCTACCATGACCTGCGACGGGATCCTGTATCCGTCGGTAACGGCGGAGGCCGGCTCAGAACCGTATTCTGGGCACTGGCGGTGCTGTCCCTGTTGGGCGTACTGATTGCCCAGGTTACCTGGTACCAGTTTGACCGGCTTTCTGCCATCCCCCAGCTCCGACCGTTCTACGAGAAGGGCTGCGAGATTGCCGGATGCGAACTCAAACCCCTGGTGAATGTCGAGGCTATCCAGAGCCGTAAACTGGTGGTGCGTACCGACCCGGAGAACCGGGATCAACTCATTGTCGATGCCGTGATTCTCAACCGCGCCGGCTTTGAGCAGCCGTTCCCGGCGATAGCTCTGACCTTCTCCAACCTCAATGGCGATGTGGTGGCCCAAAGCACCTTTACGCCAGAAGAGTACCTGGCCGGTGAGGCCGCAGAACTTGCCAGCATGCCGGTAGAGACGCCGGTGCGGATCGCCATCCGGATACGCGACCCCGGACGGGATGCCGTCAACTACAACCTGAGCTTTCGTCCCTGGGCGCCTTGATGCGAATCAATAGCCTTCGGGCCGACAGTTGACAGCGCAAAAGTCAACCAGAAAGCGCGAAAAATAATCAATTTTTTAACGCTTTCGCCCCTTCAATCAGCTTGCCCCCGGCGGTATCATTACCGCCCTTCGGAGACCGGAGCGGTCAGAAATTGAACAACCGCTCCAACCGAATTTTGCTTAACCCGCTGTGACACGGACTCAGATCATGCTGCCAACGGCAAAAATCGGGCCGTACACCCTGCCCAACCCGCTGATTGTTGCACCCATGGCCGGTGTAACCGATCGCCCTTTCCGGCTTTTATGCCGGCGAATGGGGGCCGGGCTGGCGGTATCGGAAATGGTCATAGCGGACAGCAAGCTCTGGCATACGCGTAAATCCCGGACTCGCCTGAATCACGAAGGCGAACCGGAGCCCAGATCGGTCCAGATCGCCGGCGGCGACCCCGAGATGCTGGCCGATGCAGCCCGGCAAAACGCTGAATTCGGTGCTCAGATCATCGACATCAACATGGGATGTCCGGCCAAGAAAGTCTGCAACAAGGCCGCCGGTTCGGCCCTGATGAAAGACGAGAAGCTGGTGCGGGAAATTCTGGAAGCCGTGGTGAAGGCGGTAGATGTGCCGGTGACCCTGAAAATGCGAACCGGCTGGGACAGAGACAACCGCAATGCTCCGGTCATCGCCAGGATGGCGGAAGATGCCGGCATTCAGGCTCTGGCCGTACACGGCCGTACCCGCGCAGACAAATACAACGGCGACGCGGAGTACGACACCATCGCAGAGGTCAAGGCCAGCGTTGGCATTCCGGTATTCGCCAACGGCGACATTACCACGCCGGAGAAGGCCCGGCAGGTACTCAGCCATACCGGTGCCGACGGCTTGCTGATTGGCCGGGGTGCCCAGGGCCGGCCCTGGATTTTCCGGGAGATTCTTCATTATCTGGAAACCGGAGAGCACCTGCCACAACCTCCCATGGATGAAGTGGAGCGGATTCTGGCCGGGCACCTGGAAGAACTGCACCGTTTCTACGGCGAATTGATGGGCGTGCGTATCGCCAGAAAACACGTGGGCTGGTATCTGCAGTCCCATGATGACAGCAAACAGTTCCGACAACGCTTCAACGCCATCGATGATGCGCTGGAGCAGAAAGACAGCATCGCACAGTATTTTGCAGGCTTACGAAATGGAGAGGTATTCGCAGCATGACCGCTGAGACTTTGGCAAATCAATCCCTAAGCACCCCGGCCAACGATGATCTGCATCAGTTGCACACGGTAAACCACAGCGGCAACAGCGTCACTCTGCGTGACAGCGTAGAAGTTGCCCTGAAGAACTACTTTGAGCAACTCGATGGCGCGCCGGTTACCGACGTGTACCAACTGGTACTGTCAGAAGTGGAAGCCCCGCTGCTGGAGCAGGTGATGAAATACACCCGCAACAACCAGACCAAGGCCTCCACCATGCTCGGGCTGAATCGCGGCACCCTGCGCAAGAAACTCAAGCAATACGGTCTGCTATAATCAGACCTGACCCCACAAGGGCCTCCCGGATGCGTTCGCGAGGCCCTTGTTATTTGCACCCAGGCTTACAATCCGGCTTATCTGACCAGCGAAGAAAGTGACCCATGGCAAACCAGGCAAACACCCCCGTCCGTCGCGCCCTGATCAGCGTGAGTGATAAAACCGGCATCGTCGATTTCGGCCGTGCCCTCACCGAACGCGGCGTCGAGCTGCTCTCCACCGGCGGAACCTTCCGCCTGCTCAAGGAAAACAACGTACCGGTCACCGAAGTGTCCGATTACACCGGTTTCCCGGAAATGATGGATGGCCGGGTCAAAACCCTGCACCCGAAAATCCACGGCGGCATTCTGGGCCGGCGTGGCACCGACGATGCCGTCATGGCTAAGCACGGAATCAATCCCATCGACATGGTGGTGGTGAACCTGTACCCGTTCGAGGACACCGTGGCCAACCCGGACTGCGACCTGGCCACCGCCATCGAGAACATCGACATCGGCGGCCCTACCATGGTTCGCGCCGCCGCCAAGAACCACAACGATGTCGCCATTGTTGTGAACGCCTCCGACTACAGCCGGGTTCTGAAAGAGCTGGCGGACAACGACGGCGAGCTGACCTACAGCACCCGCTTCGATCTGGCCGTGAAGGCCTTCGAGCACACGGCCGGTTATGACGGTGCCATCGCCAACTACCTGGGCGGCCGTACCCCGGATAACGACAACGCCGACTTCCCCCGCACCTTCAACGCCCAGTTCGTGAAGGTTCAGGACATGCGTTACGGCGAGAACCCGCACCAGCGCGCTGCCTTCTACGCCGAGCGCCACCCGAAGGAAGCCTGTGTGGCCACCGCCAAACAGCTTCAGGGCAAGGAACTGAGCTACAACAACGTGGCGGACACCGATGCGGCGCTGGAATGTGTGAAACCCTTTGCCGACCCGGCCTGTGTCATCGTCAAGCACGCCAACCCCTGTGGCGTGGCCATCGGTGCCGACATCCTGCAGGCCTACGACCTGGCCTTTGCCACCGACCCGACATCTGCCTTTGGTGGCATCATCGCCTTTAACCGGGAACTGGATGCGGCGACGGCTAAAGCCATCGTGAACCGTCAGTTCGTGGAAGTGATCATCGCCCCGAGCGTAGCGCCGGAAGCGGTCGAGATTGTGGCCGCCAAGAAGAATGTACGCCTGCTGGCCTGCGGCGAGTTCGACGGTGAACGCGCCCAGACCATGGACTACAAGCGGGTGACCGGTGGCCTGCTGGTGCAGGATCGTGACCTGGGCATGGTAGCTATGGAAGACGTGAAAGTGGTCACCGAGCGCCAGCCCACCGAACAGGAACTCAACGACCTGCTGTTCGCCTGGGAAGTGGCCAAGTACGTTAAATCCAACGCTATCGTCTATGCCAAAGCCGGCCGCACCATCGGCGTCGGCGCCGGCCAGATGAGCCGCGTCTACAGCGCCAAGATTGCAGGCATCAAAGCCGCCGACGAAAACCTGGAAGTGAAGGGTTCCGTCATGGCCTCGGATGCGTTCTTCCCGTTCCGTGACGGCATCGACGCCGCGGCCGAAGCCGGCATTACCGCCGTGATTCAGCCCGGCGGCTCCATGCGCGACCAGGAAGTGATCGATGCCGCCAACGAGCATGGCATCGCCATGGTCTTCACCGGCATGCGCCATTTCCGTCACTGATCAAAGAACTCAGGAGTAACACATGAACATTCTGGTTATTGGCAGTGGCGGACGTGAGCACGCCCTGGCGTGGAAAGCCGCCCAGTCACCGCAAGCGGATAAAGTGTTTGTCGCACCGGGTAACGCCGGCACCGCCCGGGAACCGAATCTGGAAAACGTCGACCTGGACGTCATGGACCTGGACGGCCTGGCCAACTTCGCCGAGCAGAACAACGTCGGCCTGACCATCGTTGGCCCGGAAGCCCCGCTGGTGGCCGGCGTGGTGGACAAATTTGAAGCCCGCGGCCTGCGCATCTTTGGTCCCAGCGCTGGCGCCGCCCAGCTGGAAGGCTCCAAGGCCTTCACCAAGGACTTCCTGGCCCGCCAGAAGATTCCCACCGCCGACTACGCCAATTTCACCGATGTCGACGAGGCCCTCGCCTACGTGCGTGAAAAAGGCGCACCCATCGTGGTCAAAGCCGACGGCCTGGCCGCCGGTAAAGGTGTAATCGTCGCCATGACCCTGGCAGAAGCCGAAGATGCCATCCGCGACATGCTCGCAGGCAACGCCTTTGGCGATGCCGGCAGCCGCGTGGTGGTGGAAGAGTTTCTGGACGGCGAAGAAGCCTCCTTCATCGTGATGGTCGACGGCAAGAACGTACTGGCCATGGCCACGTCCCAGGACCACAAGCGCGTAGGCGACGGCGACACCGGCCCCAACACCGGTGGCATGGGAGCTTATTCCCCCGCCCCGGTGGTCACTGCCGATGTGCACCAGCGGATCATGGACGAGGTAATCTACCCCACGGTCAACGGCATGGCGGCGGAGGGCCACCCGTACAAGGGTTTCCTGTACGCCGGCCTGATGATCGATACCAGCGGTGCACCCAAGGTCATTGAGTTCAACTGCCGCTTTGGCGATCCGGAAACCCAGCCGATCATGCTGCGCATGAAGTCAGATCTGGTGGAACTGTGCCAGGCCGCCGTGGATGGCAAGCTGGACGCGTGCGATTCCGAGTGGGATGAACGCGCCTCTGTCGGCATTGTACTCGCTGCCGGTGGCTATCCCGCCAGCTACGACAAGGGCGATGTCATCTCCGGCCTGCCGGACGGTGAAACAGAAGGTGAGAAGGTCTTCCACGCCGGCACCAAACTCAACGGCGACGATGTCGTCACTGCCGGGGGCCGCGTGCTCTGCGCTACCGCTCTGGGCAACACCGTCACCGAAGCCCAGCAACGGGCCTATGAGCTGGCAAAGAAAATCAGCTGGAACGGGATGTTCTACCGCAACGACATTGCCTACCGGGCCATTGCCCGGGAGCAGAGCTGAGGCTCCGGCTCGCCGAGTAACAGCGTCAGCCCGGTCATTGACCGGGCTTTTTTATGGGTTAGTGTTGGCATTCAACAATAGTCATAACGAAAAGGAGTTCCCTGTGCGCCGCCCCCCCCTCAAGCTGTTCCTGCTGCTGACCGTTACCCTGCTGGTCAGCGCCTGCTCCCGCCAGAGCATCTACGAAAACGCCATTGGCTGGGAACGCTCAAGCGCCGGCCTGGAGCCCGCGCAAGTCACCGTTGGCAGTCTGGACATTGCCTATCTTCGCAGCGAAGAACCGGTTGATGGTGACACCCTGGTGCTGATTCACGGCTTCGGCGCCAACAAGGATAACTGGACCCGTCTGGCCAAAGAGTTCCAGGGTGAGTTCAACATCTATGCCCTTGATCTGCCAGGCCATGGCGACAGCAGTAAACCCCTGGACATCGGCTACCGTTTTGAGGATCAGGTAGATTACGTCCACCAGATACTGAAGGAGCTCGGGGTGGAACGCTTCCACATGATGGGCAACTCCATGGGCGGCGCCATCACTGCCCTCTACGCTGCCACCCATCCAGAACAGGTTCACACAGCCGTACTGTTCGACCCTGCCGGTATCTTCGAATATGAAAGTGAGCTGGTGGAACTGGTCATGGATGGCGACAACCCGCTGATCCCGAAACGGGAAGGCGATTTCGACCGCCTGCTGGACTTCGCTCTGGAAAAACGCCCTTTCGTGCCCTGGCCGATCTTTGACGTGATGGAAGAAAAGGCCATCGCCAACCGGGAAGTCAACGAAGTCATTTTCCGGGCCATCCGAGACACCGGCTTCGAGCCGGATTTCCGCAACGCCATCACCAACATCCAGGCGCCGGTTCTGGTGGTCTGGGGCAAACTCGACCGGGTGATTGACTACCGCAACGCCGATGTCTTTGTCGAGGCCATCCCGAACGCGCGCAAGGCGATTCTGGAAGAGATCGGCCATGCGCCGATGGTGGAGGCGCCGGAGGAATCGGCAGCCCTGTTCCGGGACTTTCTTGCCGACCGGCAGCCCTGAAACCATTCGCCACTACAGCTAGGCCCGAAAAAAAGGTAGGCTTCAGAGCTTTGGATTCCGTCGTCAGAAGATTCGCCCATGCCTGAAGCCATCTGGATAAGTTTTGCCTTTGTTATCGGCCTTCTCGTCAAGGGAATCGGTTTGCCTCCTCTGGTTGGCTATCTGGCCGCCGGCTTTGTGCTCAGCGGCCTCAGCGCGACTACCAGCATCACCGCAGAGCCTACCGATGTACTGGCCCACATTGCTCATCTTGGCGTTTTGCTGCTCTTGTTTACAGTCGGCCTGAAGCTGAAGCTACGCTCCATTGTCAGCCCGGAAGTCATCGGCGGCAGTCTGCTCCACTTCGCGATTACCTGTGTGGTGTTTGCCCCCGGCCTCTACCTGCTTTTTGACCTGGACTGGACAACGGCCCTGATGCTGGCGATCGCCCTGTCCTTTTCCAGCACCGTACTGGCCGCCAAGGTACTGGAAAGCAAACGGGAACTCAGAGCCTTCCACGGCCGGGTCGCTATTGGCATATTGATCATGCAGGATCTGATTGCACTGGTGGTGATGAGTCTCGCGGCCGGCAAAACACCCTCAGAATGGGCCGTCATTGTCTTCGGCCTTCCGTTGCTCCGGCCGCTGCTCTACCGGCTGCTGGATGCCAGCGGGCACGACGAACTGCTGGTACTGCTCGGGCTTCTGCTGGCCCTGGTGGTTGGCGGTCTTGGGTTTGAAGCTGTGGGCCTGAGTTCGGAATTGGGTGCACTGGTGTTCGGCGCCATGCTGGCCAACCATCCCCGCTCCCAGGAACTGGCCAAGTCCCTTTGGAGCGTAAAAGAAATCTTCCTGGTCGGTTTTTTCCTACAGATCGGGATTGGCGGCCTGCCAGACCAGCAAGCTCTGATCTTTGCGGCAGTAGCAGCCTTGCTCTTGCCACTCAAAGGCATCCTGTTCTACTTCCTGCTGCTGGCTTTCCGCCTGCGGGCTCGCAGTAGCTTCCTCACCTCGCTGTCACTCACAAATTACAGTGAATTCGGGCTCATTGTCGCCAGTGTTGCCCTGCCAGAATGGCTGGTTCCGCTGGCGATATCGGTTTCCCTGTCGTTTGTATTTTCGGCGCCGCTCAACCGTTTTTCCCACAGTATTTACGAGCATGTTGCCCACAAGCTGGTTCGTTTCGAGAGTCAGAAACGTCATCCTGATGAGCAACCTATCTCGCTGGGTAATACACGGGTTCTGGTGATGGGCATGGGGCGAACAGGCACTGCGGCTTACGATTGGCTTGCGCCCCATGAAACGCGAATCATGGGGATCGACTCAGACCCTGCCAAAACCGAGAAACACCAGAAAGATGGGCGCAATGTCGTCTTTGCAGACGCCGAAGACACCACCTTTTGGGAAGGTCTGCACATGCCGGAACTCAACTCGGTGGTGCTGGCAATGAGTGACATCGAAGGCAAGCTTATCGCCGCGCGGATGCTGCGCAAGCTCGGCTTCGAGGGCTATATCGTGGCGCACACCATGTATGCCGATGAAGCCGTGAAAATTCGCGAAGCCGGCGCCAATGATGCCTACCTCACGATGAGTGAGACCGGTGTGGCCCTGGCAAGTCACCTTATGGACAAATCAGGAATTCAGGCGGCGCAGGTGCGGAACCCGGTGTAAACATCACTGCGAAACGGCAGATACGCCTGCCGGTAGGTGCCACGGATCAGGTTGGATGAGGTGGCACAGCTGCCGCCCTTGGTGACTTTGTGCGTGGCAAACTGCAGGGTCGACATGAACGGGTACATATCTACCTTGAAGCCGTCATAGGGCAGGAACTCGTTGCTGGTCCATTCCCACACAGAGCCAACCATCTGCCGGCAGCCAAACGGGCTATCGCCGGCCGGGTAATCCGACACCGGGTTACGAGCGATGGTCCGGGCATTCATATCCGCCCGCACAGCATCCGGTGACTCATTACCCCACGGAAAACGCCGAAAAGGCCTACCCGGTTTATTGCCCAGCGCGGCCACTTCCCATTCATACTCGGTCGGCAACCGCCGCCCGGCCCAGGTACAGAAGGCTTCCGCCTCCCAGTAACTGACATGGGTAACCGGAGCGTCTGGCTGCAACGGCAGCCAGCGGTCGAACACCCGTACCTGCCACTGTTCGTCATGCCACCGCCAATACAGCGGATGTCGGGGCAGCCGCATCATTGGCTCGCCAACCCCATGGACCAGGCTGACGTCCTGCTCCGATTCCAGCCATTTGCGGCCGCCGAACGACCAGAGTTCGGGACGCCTGTAACCATCATCGTCTACAAACGCCTGGAATTCTCCGTTGCTCACCAGCGTGCGACTGATGGCAAACGCCGGCAGCTCGACCTCAAAACGGGGCTTCTCGGCATCAAAGGCAAAGTCTTCGGTCGCGTACTGTTGCGACTCACCGGGCATGCCAATAACCCAGCGACCGGCCGGGATCTGAGCATCACCGCTGATCGACTCGCCCGGAGCAGGCCGATCACCTTTGTAATCCAAAGGCGCCGGATAGCCGACTGTCTGCCGACACCAGATGAGCGACTCGATGTGCATGTTCTGGTGATAAATGGCGTAGCGGTAGAGATACAGCTCCTGGTCGCTCAGTTCCCCACCCTTGATGCGTTCGGCAACCCGGTCGTAGATGGTGTTGAAATACTTGAGAGTTTCCTCCCGGCCGGGAAACAGATCCCGACTCCAGCGGTCTTTGTGATCGACATGGAATGAATCCCACAGGTCATCCATGGAGGGATCGTAGCTCGGTGTTCCGTCCAGCAGGTTGAAGACAAAGACTTCGTAGAAGAAGGCGGCGTGGCCCATTTCCCAGAGCGGTGGGTTCACACCCGGATGATACGGAACATCCAGTTTCTCTTCAGGCAAGGTAATAATCAGCTGTTCTGTCCGGCTGCGAGCCAGCTCAAGTTCAGCTAGAAGCTGAGATTTCATGTCGTCAACCACCATCAGTGCCACGCTCTCTCGTGTTACTCCCAAGGTATGGGAAGACGTGTCGGGAAGGCGTGTCCAAAAATGTGCGGAGCCATGGATGGCGGAGCAGAAGCGCCACATGGATGTGCCGCAAGGAGCGGTTTTTGGACACGCCTTCCCGACGCGGCTTCATACTCCAGTGAAGAGTAACAAAGAAAAAACCGCCGAGGGCAGAAACCCACGGCGGTTCGATCGCTATCAGCACGATAGGCGACGGAAATCAGGCCACCTCAGGCGGCCTTCTTGCGTTTACGCCGCCAGTCCGCCAGGTCTTCGATCAGCTTGTAGAACAAGGGCACGAAGAACAAGGCCAGGGTACTGGCCACCAGCATGCCGCCAACCACCACCGTGCCGATCTCCTGCCGGCTCACGGCACCCGCGCCGGTACTGAAGGCCAGCGGCAAAGAACCCACGATGAAGGTCAGCGCGGTCATCATGATCGCCCGGAAGCGTTGGCGGGCTGCGGTGCTGGCGGCCTCAAACGAGCTCATGCCCGTTTGCCGGTTCTGGGCGGCGAACTCAACAATCAGAATCGCGTTTTTCGCCGCCAGGCCAATCAGCACCAGCAACCCTACCTGGAAGTAGATGTCGTTGGGGAACCCTCGCAACAGCGAGGCCAGTGCCGCCCCGAACACACCGAACGGCACCGCGGTGGCCACCGCCACCGGCAGGCCCCAGCGCTCGTACTGGGCCGCCAGAATCAGGAACACCAGCAGCAGCCCCATGCCGAAGGCCAGGACGCCAGAATCCGCAGAATCCTGCAGCTGATAGGCTTCACCGGTCCAGCCCAGCAGCGTGTTGCGGTCAAACTGCTGGCTGGCAACTTCCTGCAGCGCAGCCAGCGCTTCACCGGTGGTATGGCCCGGTGTCGGGTCTGCCAGCAGCTTGGCCGCGGGGTAGACGTTAAAGCGGTTCAGGATATCTGGTCCGCTTTCCCGCTCAAGCTCCACCAGAGAACTCAGCGGAATCATTTCGCCGTAGGAGGAGCGCACGAACACTTTGCGCAGGTCATCGGGATGGCTTCGGAATTCACCTTCAGACTGCAAGGTCACCTGCCAGTTCCGCCCCTGCAGAGTAAAGTCGTTCACATACAGGCCGCCAAACGTGCTCTGCATGGTGGTGAAGATCTGGTCAACCGGCACACCTGCCGCCTGGGCTTTTTCCCGGTCGACAATCGCCTGATAGCGTGGGATACCAGTATCCAGGGTCACCCGGACGTTGGTCAGCTCCGGGCGCTGATTCGCAGCCTGGCTGAACCGGTCGGCCATCGCCTTGATCTCGGCCGGTGTCCGGCCACCACGGGCCTGGATGTAACCTTCCACGCCACCGGTGGTCGACAGCCCCTGGATCGGTGGCGGGGTGAAGGCAATAACAAAGGCTTCCGGCATGCCAAACCCGATACCCATAATCTTGTTGGCAATATCGGCCGCGCCCTGACCTTCGCCTTCCCGCTCAGCCCAGTCCTCCAGCGTTACGAACGCGACACCGCTGTTGGTGCGCAAGGCACTGGAAATAATGTCAAAACCGGCAAAGGCGACGACATCTTTCACCTCAGGCAGCTGCAGCATGTTCTGCGCCAGCTCGTCCCGGGTGGCTTCGGTGCGACTGAGGGAGGACGTGGCCGGTAATGAATAAGCCGTCAGCACAAAACCCTGGTCTTCCTGGGGCACCAGCCCGGACGGCATCTTGTTGAGCAGGAAAACGGTGCCACCAATCATGGCGGAAAACAGCAGCACGCCGATCACGGCGTGGCGCAGAAGCCAGTCCACCACCGCCGAGAAACCATTGGTGACCTTGTCGAAACCGGCATCAAACCAGCGGAATACGGTGAGCTGTTTGCCTTCATGGCCGAGCAACAGGGCACACATGGCGGGCGTCAGCGTCAGAGCCACGACACCAGAGATCACCACAGATACCGCAATGGTGATGGCAAACTGCCGGTAGAGTTCACCGCTGAGCCCACCCAGGAACGCAACCGGTGCAAACACCGCCACCAGCACCAGTGTGGACGCCACCACGGCCCCGGATACCTGGCTGACCGTAGTCACGGCGGCATTGTAGGGCGACATGCCCTCTTCCTTGATCAGCCGTTCCGCGTTTTCCATGATGATGATGGCGTTATCCACCACCACACCGATGGCCAGTATCAAGCCGAACAGGGTCAGCAGGTTGACCGAGAACCCCATGGCCTGCATGCCGGCAAAAGTGCCCACCAGGGATACCGGAATGGCGATCAACGGAATCAACGTGGCGTTGAAATGCTGCAGGAACAGGAAGGTCACCACAACCACCAGCAGCACCGCCACGATGAAGGTGGAGATCACCTCCTGAATGGAGATATCAATGAAGCGGGTGGTGTCGTAGGGAACATTGTATTCGAGGCCTTCCGGGAAACGGTCGGCAATTTCCTTCATGGCTTCGTTGACGGCTTCCGCAGCATCCAGCGCATTGGCGCCCGGCTGCAGATACACCCCCATCGGCACCGTGGCTCCGCCGTTGTAGATGGCGGCGAAATCGTAGTTCTGGGCACCCAGCTCAATCCGTGCCACGTCTTTCAGGCGCAACGACGCGCCCTGATCATCACTGCGAAGAATCACTTCGCCAAATTCTTCCGGGCTGGTGAGCCGGCCCGGAGCGGACACACTGAAGGTGAACGCCTGGCCTTCCGGCGCCGGCTCTGCCCCGATCCGGCCAGCGGCAAACTGGGCATTCTGGGCCCGCAGGGCGCCAGCCACATCCGCCGGTGTCAGCTCGAACTGGGCCAGTTTGTCCGGGCGCAGCCAGATACGCATGGAGTAATCCTGGGCGCCGAACAGCGAGGCATCACCGATACCCGGCAGCCGCACCAGCTCATCCAGCACGTTCAGCAGCGCGTAGTTGGAAATTTCCACCACATCCATGGAGTTGTCCGGTGACGACAGGGTAATCACCTGCAGGATTGAGGTGGAACGGGATTCCACCTTCAGGCCCTGGTCCCGGACGGTCTGGGGCAACCGGGCCAAAGCCTGCTGCACGCGGTTGTTGACGTTGATCGTGGCCTGGTCCGGATCGGTTCCGATTTCAAACGACACCGTCACCCGAAAGCTGCCGGAGTCGGTGGCACTGGATTCCATGTAGATCATGTCGTCCACGCCGTTGATTTCCTGCTCAAGCGGCGCCACCACCGAATCTGAAATCACATCTGCACTGGCTCCCGGGAAGCGGCCGTCCACCACCACCTGAGGCGGTACCACGTTGGGGTACTGTTCCACCGGCAAACCCAGCAGGGCCAGCGCCCCGCCAAGGGTAATGATGATCGAGATAACCGATGCGAAGATCGGCCGGTCGATGAATGTTCTCAGCATCAGTTGGCCTCCTCCGGGCTATCCGGATTGGTGACGTTGACGGCGGCGCCATCACGGAGGTTCACCAGACCACTGACAATGTAGCGATCGCCTGCTTCCAGGCCGCTCAGAAGGATTTGCTGGCCATCACTCACTGGCCCAAGCTCCACCTGCCGGACCCGGGCTTTGCTTTCTTCATCAACCACATAGACCACGGGGCCATTCTGCCCCTGGGTTACCGCCTTCTCGGGCACGGTAATCACATCGTCAAAACTCTGCAGTTCCACCCGTACCCGGACAAACTGCCCTGGCACAATCACATGCTCCGGATTCGGGAACACGGCTCGGGCCGACACTGTGCCGGTGCGGGGGTCGAGGGTTGAAGCGGTAAAGTCGATGCGGCCATCAAGGCCATATTCGCTGCCGTCGGCCAGAATCAGGCGCGCCGAGACATTCTGCTCCTGGTCTGCCCGCACCATGCCCTCACGAGCAGCACGGCGAATGTTAGCGTCGTTTTCCGGCAGCGCAAAGCGAACGTGAACCGGGTCCAGCTGAACAATGGTGGTCAACAGGGTGCCGGTATCGATCAGGCTGCCCTCCGGAAAATCCTCCAGACTGGTCACGCCACTGATCGGCGCCGTGACATCGGTATACCCGAGATCCAGTTCAGCCTGGGCCACGCCGGCATTGGCCACGGCCAGATTGGCGCGGGCCAGTTCCAGTGCTGACTGCGCCGAGTCACGATCCCGTTCACTGACGGCGTTGCGCTCAAACAGCGAGGAAATACGGTTCCATTCCCGTTCCGCCTGCTGGACATCCGCCTCGGCAACCTGTCGCTGGGCCCGGGCTCGCTGCAGTGCTGCCGCTGCGGGCTTGCGGTCGATACGGAATAAGGCATCGCCTTCCCGCACCATCTGGCCTTCTTCGTATAGCCGCTGCTCCAGAATGCCGCTGATGCGGGCCCGGACTTCAACCTCCCGGGCACCGCGGGCACGGCCGGCATAATCCTGCCTTACCGTGACATCGGCCGGCTCCGCCTGTTGCACTACCACCGCCGCCGGAGGCATTCCGCCCGCGCCAGCCTGCTGACCCTCGCCATCTTCACTGCTGCACCCTGCCAACACCAGCAGCGCAGATAAACCAAAAAACATCAGTCCCTTACGGGCGCTAGGGCGATGATACATTTCAACGGGCATGGCGCGGTCTCCTGAACACCGAAACAGATCGTGTCATCAATAATAAATTTGTGTCCGGGCAAGCCAGCCCGGAATGGTAATCGGAAAGATCAGGCAAGATACATTCATCCATGTATGTATGTAAACTGCTTTCCGGTATACTTACGTATTTCCCCGCAGGCGTTTCATACCCTGACGGGGCCGGACAACACCCGGCGCAACACACCACCGGAAGACTCCATCATGGCGAGAAAGACCAAAGCCGAGGCGGAAGCCACCCGCGAATCCCTTCTTGATGCCGCCGAAAGCGTATTCATGGAGAAAGGCGTCGCCCGGGCATCGCTGGAAGAAATCGCCCGTACCGCCGGTGTTACCCGGGGCGCGGTGTACTGGCATTTTCGCAACAAGCAGGACATCCTGGATGCCATGCTGGAGCGCGTTCGCGCACCCCTTGGCGAAATGCTTGATGAAGCGGCCACCAGCCAGGACAGCCTGACCAACCTGAAGCATCTCTGCATTATAGCGCTCAGCAAGCTGGCCGAAGACGAACGGTACTTCCGGGTGTACTACATACTTTTCCACCGTAACGAGTCTGATCAGGCCCTGAACAAACATCGGGAGCTTGCGGAAGAGGGCATTGCCTTTGTCACCGACATTTTCCGCAGCCCTGAAAACGCGAAACAACTGCGCCCGGGCCTGAGCCCGGAACTGGCGGGCTATCTGGTGCATACCCAGATGCTGGGGCTGTTCTTCGACTGGCTGGCCAAACCTGAACGCCTGCCTCTGGCGGAGGTTGCGCCAGTGCTGGTCGAAACCGTTTTCAGCGGTCTGCTGGGCAAGCCCGACGCCTGAGCTCCAGTCAGCCCCATACCCAGAGAATAACCGGCACGGCCGTGGCCGTGACCACCACAGACAGCGGCAGCCCCAGGCGCCAGTAATCGCCGAACCGGTAACCCGCCGGCTCCATCACCAGCGCATTGGACTGGTGCCCGATCGGCGTCAGAAACGCACAGGATGCACCAATGGCGACCGCCATCAGGGTGGCATCCGACGACAGCCCCAACTGACCCGCAACGCCCAGGGCAATAGGTGCGACCAGAATAGCCGCCGCGGCATTGTTCACCACATTGGACAACAACATAGTGCCGACAAGAATAATGGACAGCACCAGCCAGGGTGCTTGCCCTTCACTGATGGCCAGAATCTGACGGGCAATAAGGTCGGCGCCGCCGGTGGTTTCCAGGGCCTGCCCCACCGGAATCATCGCCGCCAGCAATACCACTACCGACCAGTCGATGGCCTTGTAGGCGTCGCTGGCCTCCAGCAGTCCGGCCAGCACCATGGCAACGGCGCAGGCCACCAGAGCAACGGGAGGCGTCACCCAGCCGGCGACAATACTGACGATGGCAACTGCAAACAGCCCGCCGGCCAGCCCAAGGCGTTTCTCCCGGCCAAACGCCAGCCCCCGCTCAGCCAGCGGCAGACAGCCCAGCGTCCTCAGATTAGCCGGAAGCGTCTCCTCGAAGCCCTGCACCAGCAGGATATCACCGGAACGAAAACGGATATCCGCCAGCCGCTGTTTGAGACGGTGGCCCTGCCGGGCGACGGCCACGACGTTGACACTGTAGCGCTCCCGAAGATTCAGACGGTTTGCGGTACGGCCGACCAGCTGTGAACCGGGAGTCACAACCGCCTCGATCAAGCGGGCATCGCCAGCAACCAGCTCATCCTCCGCCTGTTGCCGACGCCCTTTGCCCCCGGTGCCATCCTTCTCTACTTCCTCGTTCGGCGCGCCCGAAGCCAACGTCAGACCGGTGATCTCCAGAAACTCGCCCAGACTCTCAGTATCGGCTTCCACCAGCAGGACATCATTTTCACGCAGAATGGTAAAGGTTGAGGGTGCCGGCGTTGTTTTGTCATCGCGGATCAACGACAAGACCACCAGATTGTTCTGGCTGTCTCCGGCCGTCAGCAGGTTGTGCAGGGTGCTACCGGCATAGTCAGAACCTTCGGTCAGTTTCAGCTCCGTCAGGTAATCGCCCACGCTGAACAGTTTCTCGCCGGCGGCAGGATCCTCCCGCTTAGGTGTCAGGCGCCAGCCAATCAGCCCGATAAAGACGATGCCCGCCAGGGTAATTGCCAGCCCCACGGGAGCAAAGTCGAACAGCCCGAAGGCTCCGACTTCACGATAGCTGGCGATGATAATGTTGGGTGGGGTACCAATCAGCGTAATGGTGCCGCCCAGCAGCGACCCGAATGCCAGCGGCATCAGCAGCAGTGACGGAGAACGCCCGGCTTCCCGGGACATCCAGATGGCGACCGGCATCAGAAGCGCCAGTGCCCCCACATTGTTGATAAATGCCGAACACACGGCCACCACGAGGGTCAGGGTCAGCACCTGAAGCACGGCATTGTTCCCTACCCGGGCCAGCAGCCGCGCCACCTGGTCCACCACACCACCGTTCACCAGTCCCTGGCTAATGACTAACACCGCCGCCACGGTAATCACGGCCGGGTGCCCGAAACCAGCAAATACGCTGTCAACCGGCACAAGCCCTGCGATAGCCACCGCCAGCAGCGCCAGCATGGCGACAACATCAAACCGCAACCGGTTCCAGATAAACGCAGCCAGGGTGACAAACAGAACGGCAAACACAATCCATTGATCCGCTACCATGCCCCTCGACTTCCTCCATAACCGTCAATAAGTTTTACAGATCGAGCCTGCACCGGCTCCGGAGCCATCAGCAAGCATCTGTATTAACGGGATTACCCGATTCTGGTGCAAAACCTGCTATCGATCAGCTGAGACATTACCTGCATGGAAGCCCAGGCAGGTCACAGGGTCGTGGTCGACTATAGCAGTTCCCGCAGCAGTCCCCTCTCATTTTCGAATGCAGCGTTGTCGGTTGTTCAGTCCCTTTGCCGGAGCAAAGCTATGGAACAGAAACGACCGCTTGTCTGGTTGTCAGCGGCCCCTGATGCTGAAAATACACGGCAGCCCAGCCTTCCCGGGTGGCAGCTGACCGTCATCAGTAGTCGGCATGCCCCCGTACTGCCAATGCCCGACTATCTGGGCAAACCCGTTGGGGTCTGTGTTCTGGCTGACCAGGACCCGGCCGCCCTGGAGACCATCAGAGGCTGGCTGGAGATGCTTCCGGTAACCTCCTGGCTGGCCATGGTCAGGCGACGGCAACTGAATGACGCGGCGGTCTGTCGCCTGATCCGCGACTACTGCCAGGATTACCATACCCTCCCACTGGACCACCAACGACTGATCAACAGTCTGGGCCACATGTGGGGCATGCATTCCCTGAGTGCGCACCTGACAGGACCGGAACTGCTCAGTTATCAGGACTATGTACTGGATGGCCCATCGCCGGCCATTCGTCAGGCTCGCAGCCTGTTGCGACGCTTTGCAGCGACCCATGAACCCGTCATCGTTTACGGGGAGAATGGCACCGGCAAGGAGGCAGCGGCCCGGTTTATCCATGAACACTCGCCGCGCCATCACGGGCCTCTGGTTGTCATCAACTGCGCCGCGTTACCAGAGTCCCTGACCCAGAGCGAACTGTTCGGCCATGAGCGGGGTGCCTTCACGCACGCTCTGAAATCCAGAAAAGGCCGTATCGAAGCCGCCAATGGCGGCTCTCTGGTGCTACTGGGTGCCGACGAACTGGGCCTTATGCAGCAATCTGCCATCCTGCGTTTTCTTGAGGAAGGCACGATCGAACCCGTGGGCTCGAACCATGCCGTGCAGGTGGATGTACGGGTAATCGCCACCTGCAATTCCCAGCTGGACCAGAAAGTCGCCCAGGGCAATTTCAGAAGCGACGTTTTCTACCGGCTTGGTAACCTCACGGTGACCCTGCCACCACTCAGGGAACGTCTGGAAGACCTTCCGTACCTGGCCCGCCGGGCCCTGGGCGCATTCGAGGGAGAACACTACCGGCTTGGTAACGCCACTTTGCTGGCCATGGCCGCACATTCCTGGCCGGGCAATCTGCGGGAACTGCAGAACCGGCTCCGGCAGGCCGTTCTGCTTGCCCGGCAATTAAACATCCAGCCCGAAGACCTGGGGCTGCCTCCGGCCACATTACCCACACACATCGACCAGTTCAGCCTGGAGGCCTACCGGGCCCGGGCCGACCAGGAAGCCATCGCGACCAGCCTTGCCCTGACGCATCACAACGTCTCGGCGGCGGCGAGGCTACTGAATATTTCCCGAGTGTCGTTTTACCGACTGCTGGAAAAACACCAGCTGCAACCACCGTCGAACCACGGCCTTCCCAAGAAACGCGATCATGGAGATCTGTCATGAAACGTCTGGCCCTGTTCAGCTTCAGCCTATGCCTTACTCCGCTTGCCCTGGCCGAACCGCCTGCTCCGGATGAACGCACCGCCGGAACCACCGAGCAGCGGGAAGCGGCGGCCCAGGACAGCGCAACCACGATTGCCTCCATTACCGCAGACCGGGGTATCGTCACCCGGCCCGGGCGATTTACCATCGAGCCATCGTTTTCCCATGCCCACAGCAACGCCACCCGCGTGGCGGTTGAGGGGTACACAGTCATTCCGGCTCTGTTGGTGGGATTGATCAACATCTCCGAGATCCAACGCGATATCTTCGTCAGCGCGTTATCCCTGAAATACGGTTTCACCAGCCGGCTGGAAGGCAGCCTGCGATTGCCCTACCTGAGCATTCGGGAAGACCTTCGGGAACGGGAAGTGTTTCAGGGAACGCCGGTCGATACCGTCCGGGAATCGTCCGGTGATGGCATCGGTGATGCCGAGTTATCGATACGTTACCAGCTCAACGATGGCCTCGATGGCTGGCCTTACCTGATCGGTACGTTCCGGGCCCGGGCGCCCACCGGCGAAGGCCCCTACGATGTCGACCAGCGAATCATTACCGACAGCAGCGGCAACCCCATCGGGGTAGAGCTGGCCAACCGCCCCACCGGTTCAGGCTTCTGGGCGGTGGAACCGGGACTTTCCTTTATCTACCCGAGCGACCCGGCGGTTCTGTTCGGAAACCTGAGCTACGCCTGGACCATCAAGGAAGAGCAGGGCTTTGAAAACGGCGGCACCGTCGACCCTGGCGATGTGGTGCGATTCGGCTTCGGAATGGGCTTTGCGTTTAATGAACGCACTTCGTTCAGCCTGGGCTACGATCATTCTGTCATTCGCAAAACCACCTTTGAACATGGCAACGACCTGTTCTCGTCCAACTTCGACCGAATTCAGGTGGGCTCCTTGTCCTTTGGGCTGTCGCACCGGCTATCGCCCTCAACCACCATGAGCCTCACCGTGGCGGTGGGAGTCACCGACAATGCTCCAAACAGCGAGATCACCCTCAAGCTGCCGATCAATCTCTGAGGCTGATCACGGCAACATGGGCAGACTGAAATCCCGAGGCAACCGATAGGCGCCACCGAGGTTGTTCAGTTCAATATTCAGTTGCCGGATGTTCTGGATAGTGGTTCCGTTCAGGCTGTTCTGGATGACCGTCATCCAGCCGCCCGAGCCGGCCACTGCGGTATCAAGCGCCAGTTGCCCTGCTCCGCTCTCCCAGGCTCCCTGAATGGATGCCAACTGGGTACTGAGTCTGTCTGCGGCCATGGGATCATTCAGATTCGGAATGGTCAGGCGGTTCACCACCAGGGTCTGACCGTTCACGGCCAGTACCTGCTCAAGGCCGATGGAGATCTCCAGATTGTTCATCACAAAGCCGCCCCGGAGCTGATCCAGCTCGGTATCCGCCAGGCTGGTAACAGGTAGTCTCAGCTCGGCATGAACCGGCCCGGCTAGCAGACTCAGAGTAATCAGAACAGCCCATCCTTTAACCATGGTCTTACCACTCCTGTGTACTGGGCCAGTATGGCAGGGTATGTCCCAATGCCGGTGAGCCAAGCCCCTTGAATAGAGGTGCCCGGGCCAGGCCCGGCCAGTCGTCCCGATCCAGAAAACTGGCTCGCCCCATATCCAGATGGCTGCGTATCACGAAGGCGGAGCCATCCCAATGCTTCTGAAATTCTGCCCAACTGTAGGCTTTAAGCCCCCGGGCCGGATCGCCCACCAGCACTTCCTGATCACTGATGCCCTTGATCACCACAAAATGTCGATAACCTCCCAGCGTTACCAGAGCAATTACCGGAACGCGAACCTGATCCCGAAGGCCGGCTAGCGGCATGCGGAATCCGTCCGCCAGATAACCTTCGGACTCCAGATACCGTTTCATATCCAGCATGGAGAAGCCCTGCTGACGCACTTTGTCCTGATCCGCCAGAGTCCACATGCCTTGAAATACTTCCTGCTCACTGACCTCATCGCCGTAGTGAAAAGACAACAACGATGCCAGTGCCGCCGAGCCACAGCTGAAATCGTATTCCTGCTGGAACACAGCTGAAAATCGCTGATTCTGAAAACTGGTGACAGACACCGGAACATCCCCGGCAGGCCCGGGGACCAACACGGTGCCGGCGTGACCGGCGGTTGACAACATTCCGGCCATCACACCGGCCAGACAACCCCTGAAAAGCGACCGGCGGGAAAGGCCGCCACGCCTGGGTGCTACGGGAGTTGCCGACCGCACCTGACGGATGCGTTCCTGACGGTTCCCGATGCGATTGGTAGCCATGGCGGCCGCCCCTCCTCAATGGTTGATGAGAATATTGATTTGCGTGCTGTCCTGAATGACCACCTGGTTGCCGGTGTTCTGGATGACGGTGGCAATGCCGCTCATGTTGCCGAAAGCCTGATCACTGATACGGTTGTCTCCCGTCTTGACCGGGCCAGACAACACATTGCCAGAGACCAGAGCGTTCTGTTCTGACTCATTGAGTTGCCACTGGAGCGGAATTCCCTGTCGCCCGCTGGCAGCCTCCAACTGATCAGCACTCATTGGTTCCGCATCAGGCCAATCCCCGGCCCAGCTTGCAGACGCCACAGACACCAGCGCAGCCATCAGCATCCTGTTGATGAATCTGGCCATGACACATCTCCCGACAAAACCGGGCTGCCCTGGCCGGGCAGCCCGACCTGTCTCAGTTGCTGCCACCACCGGTACTCAGGTTGGACATTACGCTTACATTGGCCTGGGTTACGCTGCCAACGCCAGCATTCTGGGCAAATGCCCCGACGCCGGTGAAGTTGGCGGAGCCACCACTGATCTCGTTACCAGTGCGGGTATCCACATAGGAACCTTCACCGTTGGCGCTGCCATAGGTGACATTGGTGCCAGAGACCGAGCCGTTAAGCTCTGCATCGTTCATGAACACTTCCAACGACAGGTTCAGCGTGGTGGTGCTGTTGTCTGAGTTGTCACTGCTGTCACTGTTGTAGGAATCGGTGGCATTGGTGGAGTTATCAGAACTGTCACTGTTGCCACTGTCCGCGATCTTGAACGAATCGTTCACGTTGGTGCTGTTGTCGGAATTATCGGAGTTGTCAGAGTTATCTGAGTTGTCCGAATTGTCGGAATTATCCGAGTTGTCCGATGCATCGGTGTTGCCGCTGTCGGCAATCTTGAAGGCATCGTTCACGTTGGTGCTGTTATCGGAGTTGTCAGAGTTATCTGAGTTGTCCGAATTATCGGAGTTATCCGAGTTGTCTGACATGTCATTGCCACTATCAGCAACCTTGAAGGAGTCGTTGACGTTGGTGCTGTTGTCAGAGTTATCCGAGTTATCGGAGTTGTCTGATGCATCAGTATTGCCACTGTCGGCAATCTTGAAGGCATCGTTAACACTGGTGCTGTTGTCCGAATTGTCGGAATTATCCGAGTTATCCGAATTATCGGAGTTGTCAGACGCATCGGTATTGCCACTGTCGGCAATCTTGAAGGCGTCGTTCACGTTGGTGCTGCTGTCCGAATTATCGGAATTATCCGAGTTGTTCGAATTATCGGAGTTATTGGAGTTGTCCGAATTATTCGAGTTATCAGACATGTCGTTTCCGCTGTCGGCAATCTTGAAAGAGTCCGCTACATCGGTGCTGTTGTCTGAATTGTTGGAGTTATCGGAGCTGTCCGAGTTATCGGAGTTGTTGGTGGAGTTGTCGTTGCCAGAGTCCGCGTTACCGGAATAGTTGGTATTGGCAGCGGAATTGTCATTGGCATTGTTGTTGGGGTCACCGTCCCCACCCTGGTCAGCCAGTGCAAATCCGGAGATACCCATGCTCATGGCGATGGCAGCGGCTAGCAGATTTTTCTTGGTATTCATGATGTCATGTCCTTTTGATGGTATTGGCTTAAAGGGGTCCAACCCATCCCGCCAGCATTCGGGTAAGCCAAGGTCCAGACCCGCAGAAGACAAGAGCGATTCCCGTGCCAGAAGCCAAATAAATTACTCAGGACATTGAAAAATAAAGAGAAATAAAAATTTCGAGAACACCAGAAAACAACTGTGAACTGACGAACTGTTGCGCTGGTGAAACAGCAAACGGTGGCTACATATCAGCCATTTCGCTTTTGTCCCCGAATATCAGCAACCTGGAAAAATCCGCCAGTGTTAAAAAACAAAACCCCGCAGGGCGATAGCCATGCGGGGTTTGTGGTAGTTGGCAGGCACCTGCGGGTGCCTGCCGGACAACCTGAACCGGTCGATTAACCGAACTGGTTCATGGTGTTGTCTTTACCACCGGCCTTCAGAGCCGCTTCACCAGCGAAGAACTCTTTGTGGTCATCACCGATGTTGGAACCGGCCATGTCCTGGTGCTTCACAGTGGCGATGCCCTGACGGATTTCCTGACGCTGTACGCCAGCAACGTAGGCCAGCATGCCTTCGTCACCGAAGTAGCCCTTGGCCAGGTTGTCAGTAGACAGAGCCGCAGTGTGGTACGTCGGCAGAGTGATCAGGTGGTGGAATACACCGGCTTCACGGGACGCATCACGCTGGAAGTTACGGCACCACTCGTCAGCCAGCTGACCCAGCTCAGTGTTGTCGTACTCGGCGCTCATCAGCTTGGCGCGGTCGTAGGCAGATACGTCTTTGCCTTCTTCCTGCATGGCATCGAATACCTGCTGACGGAAGTTCAGGGTCCAGTTGAAGGACGGGCTGTTGTTGTAAACCAGCTTGGCGTCGGGTACCACTTCCTTGATGCGGTTAACCATGCCAGCAATCTGGCCAACGTGCGGCTTCTCGGTTTCGATCCACAGCATGTCTGCGCCGTTCTGCAGGCTGGTGATGCAGTCCAGAACAACACGGTCTTCGCCAGAACCCGGCTTGAAGCAGAACAGGCCAGAGGCCAGGCGCTTCGGCTTCAGCAGCTTGCCGTTGGACTTGATCACAACGTCGCCGTTCTCGATCTGGGAAGCGTCGTCGATGTACTCGCCGTCCAGGAAGCTGTTGTACTGGTCGCCCAGGTCACCCGGTTCGTTGGTTACAGCGATCTGCTTGGTCAGGCCAGCACCCAGGGAGTCAGTACGGGCAACGATCACACCGTCGTCCACACCCAGTTCCAGGAACGCCAGGCGAACCGCGTTGATCTTGGACAGGAAGTCGGCGTGAGGAACGGTTACTTTACCGTCCTGGTGACCACACTGCTTCTCGTCAGAAACCTGGTTCTCGATCTGGATACAGCAAGCACCAGCTTCGATCATCTGCTTGGCCAGCAGGTAGGTGGCTTCAGCGTTACCGAAACCAGCGTCGATGTCCGCAATGATGGGCACAACGTGGGTTTCGTGGTTGTCGATCTGCTTGATCAGCTCTTCGGCCTTGGCAGTGTCGCCAGCGTTTTCAGCTTCTTCCAGGGCGCGGAACAGGTGGTTCAGTTCCCAGGCATCGGCCTGACGCAGGAAGGTGTACAGCTCTTCGATCAGACCAGAAACAGCGGTCTTCTCGTGCATGGACTGGTCAGGCAGCGGGCCGAACTCGGAACGCAGGGCGGCAACCATCCAGCCAGACAGGTACAGGTAACGACGCTTGGTGGTACCGAAGTGCTTCTTGATGGAGATCATCTTCTGCTGGCCGATGAAACCGTGCCAGCAACCCAGAGACTGAGTGTACTTGGAAGAATCGGCATCGTAAGCAGCCATGTCTTCACGCATGATCTTGGCGGTGTACTTGGCGATGTCCAGACCAGTCTTGAACTTGTTCTGGGCGCGCATGCGGGCCGCGTGCTTCGGGTTGATGGCGTTCCAGGTCGGGTTCTGCTTCAGAATGGAAGCGATTTGGTCGACGTCTTGTGCGTAAGGCATGGTCTCTATCCTTTCTACGTTTGTGTTCAAAAGGTTCGGAGCGCTGCTGCCAGCAGCCTCCGGAGCCAGCCACCGGCCGGGTTAACCGGGCTGGTGGTGACGTTGGGCGTAACTTTAGTGCTTTCGAATTTATAATTGAAATTTATATGGTGTATTTTCGGCATTTTTTAAATGAATACACATAATCCCTGTCGACAGGCTAACGGCCTATTATTGAGGCGGGTCATTTCGGGCAGACTACAGCGTGCTATGATTCAGGCACTTGACCCATATCAGCAACCACCACCATCCACGGGTTACAGGGGCATTCTGTGTTCTATCTCCACGCCTTCGGTCATTCACTCCTGCATGCCCTGAAGAACCTGTTTCCCATTATGGTCGTGGTTACGTTCTTTCAGATCGCCATTCTCCAGCAGGTACCGGACAACCTGATCAGCATGGTTGCTGGCCTATTCGTGGTTGCCATAGGCGTTGCACTGTTTCTGCAAGGGCTTGAACTGAGCATATTCCCGGTAGGAAAGAGCCTGTCGAACCAATTTGCGCGGCGCGGTTCCCTGGTCATTCTCCTGGCCTTCGGCTTTGCTATGGGCTTCTCTGCGGTGATCGCCGAGCCAGCCCTGATTGCGGTGGCCGAGCAGGCGCAAACCATCAGCGAGGGGCGCATCGACAGCCTGACACTCCGGGTGCTGGTGGCGTTGTCCGTTGGTTTCGTGGTGGCCCTCGGCATTTTTCGGACCATCTTCGGCTACCCGTTACACTGGTTCATGATTACCGGTTACGTCATCGTGGTGATCGTCACCTGGTTTGCACCGAAGGAAATCGTCGGTCTGGCCTACGATTCCGGCGGTGTCACCACCAATGTCGTGACCGTGCCACTGATTGCCGCACTGGGTATCGGCCTGGCGGCCTCGATACGTGGCCGGAACCCGCTGATAGATGGCTTCGGGCTGGTTGCATTGGCGGTGATGGTACCGATGATCACCGTGCAGGTTTACGGCATGCTGGTGTACTCCGGTTCTGCCGAAGCCGAAGGTATCTCGCTCTCAGCGGATACCGGAGAAGCCAAACCGTCCGGCGTGGTCGGCGTCCTGCTGGACCTGGTCACCATGATTCGGGATGTTCTGCCCATCATCATCACTGTGCTGTTCTTTCAGTATCTGGTGCTGCGCCGCAAACTCCCCAACCCACGCAAGGTTATCTTTGGTTTTGCGCTGGTGATTCTGGGGCTCTATGCCTTTGTTATCGGTCTCAAGATGGGGTTGTTTCCGATTGGCACCAGCATGGCCGAACAACTGACGGCCAGAGACAATTATCTCTACGTGTACCTCTTCGCCCTGATGATCGGTTTTGCCACGACCATGGCGGAACCGGCGCTGATTGCCATCGGCAGGCAGGCGGAAGAAGCCGCCGGGGGCACCCTGAACGGCAATGTCATTCGCATATTGGTGGCAGTCGGGGTTGCCGTTGGCATCACCATAGGTGTTCACCGGATCATCACCGGCGACTCCATTCACTACTACATCATGGGCGGTTACATCCTGGTGATCGGCCTGACGCTGATTGCACCCCGCTACATCGTTGCGCTGGCCTATGATCTGGGCGGCGTCACCACCTCGGAGGTCACGGTTCCCCTGGTTACCGCCCTGGGCATTGGTCTGGCCAGCAGTATTGACGGACGCAGCGTTCTTATCGACGGCTTCGGGCTGATTGCCTTTGCTTCAATCTTTCCTATCGTAACGGTGATGGCCTATGCCATCGTATCCCAGTATCTTGCAGAAGCACGTAAGGAGACACCATGAAATTCTCGGCACTGGTGGCCATTGTTCCTGAAGACCTGGAGCAGGAGTGTATTGATGCTGCCCGGGATTGCGGCGCCGGAGGAATCACTGTGATGTCCGGCCGGGGCATCAGCAACACCGCGAAAAAGACCTTCTTTGGCCTGACCTATGATGGCAGCCAGAGCGTCCTGCTGATGGTTCTGGAGAAAGGACTGTCGCTGGATGTACTGAAGGCCGTCCAGAAAGTCATCATGCCCGACGCCAAAGATTCACAGGGGATGATCTTCACCGTACCACTGGAACACCTGGGCGGCATCGACATGGCTCAGGTGGAAAAATTTGAGCAACATCTGAAAGACTCTCTGTAACCGGAGCACAGACAATGAAACTGGTCAAAGACGTGATGGTCACCGACATCATCAGGATTTCGCCCTTCGCTACCATTCGCGAGGCGCTGTCCCTGATGAAGCGGCACAATGTGAAATCCCTGGTGGTGGAGCGCCAGAATGAGCACGATGCCTGGGGGCTGATTACCTATACCAATATTCTCAAGTCCGTCATCTCGGAGGATGGCGACATCGATTTGCTGAACGTCTACGATGTGTGCGCCAAACCGGTGATCAGCGTAGGTGAGAACCTGGCGCTGAAATACGCGGCCAGACTGATGACCGAGTATCGGGTTAAACGCCTGCTGGTGCTGTGTGACAACGACATTTCCGGGTTCGTGGTCATGGACGACATCATGCAGGCACTATTGGATACCGTCGACTAGAAACACCGGCCCCGGGGCGCCGACTCAGTTTTCCGACCCCAGGCAAAGCACCAACAGCTGATCGCCATCGCGCAGATCCAGGTACTGGCTCCGGGGCGGATTCATCTGCAAATGGCGCCCGCGTTCATCCGCTCCGGCCCGATAAACACCCAGGGCAATTTCCCCGCGCTCCGCCACAATCTTTTCCAGCACCTGGAAATCCGCGCTGGCCGGCAACGGGTAGTCGTGGGGGTTCCGGAACTGGATTTCTGCCCCACCCTCCGTGAACAGTTCATCCAGCACCACCCGCAGTTCTCGCCGCAGGGCCACCTGAGCCAGTACATGACTGAGGATCATCGGGCTGATCAGCATCTCGCTCTTGTGGCCGTACAACAGATGGCGGTTGTCCGGGTCACTCAGTTCCATAATAATCTGCGGTCGCCTGGGGGCGGCCGACAGAACATCTTCCAACTGGAGATAGCCCACCATGGCACGGGCATCGGCTTCCTCTCCGGAGCCAACTCGATCACTGCTGAGCAACATCACTGTGTCGTATCCGGCTGGATCAAGGCGTCGAAGGTCCTCTTCCACCATGTAGTCGGCTTCCAGCAGGCGACCGTTTACTTTCGACAGGTCAACGCCGTAACGCTGCATTTCCCGATTCCGGTCATCCAACGGAATCGCCGACACCAGATCGAGTTCAAAAACCCGACTGCCATAGCTGGCAAACTCGGCCGCCATGGTCGGCACCCTGCGGTTCCAGCCCAGTACCAGCACCCGGTGGACACCTGGAACCGGCTCTGGCAGGGCCTGATTTTGTCTTCGCTCCAGCTTCGGCAACGTCGCCGCCTTTGGCACGGCCACGGTATGCTGGTAATCCCGGGCCAGAAGCACAACCCGGTCTTCGTTGCGGATGACCGTGCCGGAATCTGCCAACAGATTGACCTGCCAGCCCCCGCTCGGGTTTGGATGCAACAAACCCAGGACAATCGCATTGGGCCGCTGGCTTGCCAGCTCTGCCAAGGTCAGGCCTTCAGCGGTTTCTCCCCCACGCACGAAAATCTCGTTGCCTTCACCGGCGGTCAGCAACTCGTTGTAGACCTCGGAAAGGTTCGGGTGGATGACGTTCTGAACCATCAACCTGCTGATGGTGGCATCACCGGCCACCACTTCCACGGCCCCGGGGTAGGCCCGCTCGATAACGGGCAGTTTACGCATGTCCTGAATTTCAGCCACCACAAAGGGCAGCCGGGCGTTGTAGTGCCTGGCCTGGGCGGCGATGGACAACAGCGCCTTCACGGTTTCAACATCGGAGGTTACCAGCGAGCCCCCCTCGTGCACCTGGCTGGGCACAATCACCGCAGCCGCATCCAGGCAGGCAACCCGATGCAAGGCTTCCGGCTGAATGGCTGAGCCACTGCGCAGAATCACTTCCCGGGCACGCCGGCCAATACCGGGCTCCCGAATCAGTTCGTGCAAATGCTCGGCACTGGCCTCTTCCGCCAGCAACACCAGGCGCAACTTCTGTGTGTCATGCTTTTCCAGAAACCGGGCCATACGACCGGACGAGCCGAACAGTTCCGATACCAGCGGCGGCGTCTGGGCAGTCCAGCCCAGCACGACGATATGGTTCTTCAGAGTCACCGGGGTAAGACCCCGCTCCAGGTCTTCCATCTTGGCAATCAGCCAACGGGTAAGAATGGCCACCAGGGTACCCATGAACACCACGTAGCCCATTATCGTCAGCAAAGTAGAGACAATGCGTTGCCAGGTGCCCACATCGTCTCCCAGGTAACCCGGATCGGTCAGGCGCAAAAATGCCCACCAGATGGCATGCCCGGCACTTTCAAACTCGCCGGCCTGGGGCAGCACTACCAGCAGACCGCCAATCAGCGATATCAGCGCAATAAAGCCACCAACCACCAGCAGCTGAAAACCAGCCCCCTTGACCAGCTGGCGCTCCACAATGAACTTGATCCGGTCGATAATTCGAAATGGCAGCATTCGGTCCCTTATAGCGTCGTTCCTGCGGCAAACGGTTTGCCGGTTTCTGGTTCTGTCGCCTAGGATAGTTCAAACAGTCCCGGAAGGTTAGCCCTGACATGATGCGGCCTTCAGGCATTCTTATGTTGATCACTGGCGTGTTATGCCAACTGCCCGTTTTTTTAGGTCTGCCAGTCCATCTCTGACAACTCAGCCAGCGCCGCCTCCAGAGTCGGGTAGAAATAGCTCACTCCGGGCTCCGGTTTTACACCAGCGCGGGCCAGGGTTCTCAACGGCTGGAACTGTAAGTCGGCCATTACAATGCGGGTACCGGTTTTCCGGCAACTGGCGATCAGCTTGTTCAACGCCGCCAGGCCGCCGGCATCGAGAATGGTCACGCCGTCCATATACAGCACCAGGCCCTTAGCCTGCTGGGACAAGTCTGCCAGCTCGCCGAAGATGCGGTCAGCGGCTGCGAAAAAAAGCGGACCATTGATCTTGAACACCTGCCAACCCTCCGGCACTCCAACCTGCTGCACTCGTTTGTTGCCGGTAATGTCTGTCACCCTGGTCATTTGTGCCATTTCCCGCATGAACAGCACAGCGGCCAGTAACACCCCGGTGGTGATGGCAATTACCATATCCAGGGCCACGGTCAGGCCGAAGCAGGTCAGGAAAACCAGGATGTCGCTGCGGGGCGCGGTTCTCAGCAGGTGCACGGCTTTCGGCGCCTCACTCATGTTCCAGGCCACCATCACCAGCAACGCGGCCATGGCCGGCATGGGCAGATAGGCAAGGATGCCGGCCAGGGAGACCAGCGCCAGCAGCACCACCAGCGCATGAATCATCGCAGCCACCGGCGATTCAGCGCCGGCCCGGTAATTGGCGGCAGACCGGGCAATAGCGGCGGTGGCCGTGATACCACCAAAGAACGGCACCACAATATTGCCAATGCCCTGCCCCATCAGCTCACTGTTGGCACTGTGGCGTTTACCGGTCATGCCATCCAGCACCACCGCACAGAGGAGGGATTCGATGGCCCCCAGCATGGCGATGGCGAAGGCGGCCGGAATCAGCTCCCGGAACAGGTCCCAGGACAGGCCAAGGGATTGTCCATCCGCCCCGGCCTGCTGCCAGGGCCAGGCGAATTCCGGCAAAAACGGAGGTATGCCAGCGCCGGTGCTGCCATCAGGAAGCAGGTAACTGAAGCGTGAGCCCACGGTCTCAATAGTTGCACCACCGGCATTCAGCCACAACGCCAGCAGACTGCCGACAATCACCGCCGGCAGATGAGGCGGCACCGGGGTTTTCAGCCTTGGCCAGAGCAGCATCACCGCCAGGGTGACCACTGCCACCAGCGTGCTCAGCCCATCCAGCGCCGGTAGTTGCTGGCCCAGGACCGCCAGCTTGTCCCAGTAATGCTCCGGCATCGCGTCAATGGAGAGCCCGAAGAAGTCCTTCACCTGCAAGGTGGCAATCACCACGGCAATGCCACCGGTGAATCCCAGAGTGACGGATTCGGGGATATACTCAATAAAGCGGCCCAGGCGCATCACCGCCATAATCACCAGCAACACACCGGACATCAGCGTAGCCAGCAGCAAGCCACCCAGGCCATAGCTCTGGGCGATCGGATAGAGAATCACGACAAAAGCGGCCGTTGGTCCGGAAATGCTGTAGCGGCTGCCGCCAAACAGGGCAATCAGAAAACCGGCTATGATAGCGGTATAAAGGCCATACTGCGGCGCAACCCCGGAGGCAATCGCCAGCGCCATCGCCAGCGGAATGGCAATGATGCCAACCGTGGCGCCAGCCATCAGGTCTTTGAAAAAGCGCCCGCTGCTGTAGGGTTCATCAACGCAGGCCTCGCGAACGGCGTGAGCGGTACGAAGAGAAAAGAGATGGGCGCGATGGGGCATGAACAGACTCTCTCAGGCCAGGCATTTGGTTACATTATATGCTCATCGTCTGTACACTCAATGTTAATATGATTAACATTCTAGTCTGTAACTATCTTCGCTGAACCTGTTGAGAACCAGAAACACCATGGAAAACCGAACTGCCCGGCTGACCCTGTTGATTGACCCTGAAAAGAAGAAAGTTTTCGAGGCCCTTTGCAAGCAGGAGGACGTGACTCCCTCCCAGAAGGTGCGTCAGTTCATTCGTGAATATGTGGAAGAGCGGCTCGGGCCAGACTGGCGCGAGCACAGCGGCCAGAAAACTGACTGACTCCGGCAACGTACAATCGGATATGAAAGCTTACGCCACCCGCTTTGTCCTGACGCTTGTAACCGTTGCCGCCTTCACAGGATGCACAGTCATGCGCACAGAGAACCGGCCCGCGCCCGTCAGCCAGTACGATGCCGTGATCGTCGACGCCGACACCGGCGATATCCTCACGGTCGCAGAGCTGGCCCGGCAATTGGCAGACACCGATGTGGTGGTGACGGGGGAATACCACGGCCACCATGCCTCGCACCTGTTGCAGGCCCACCTCCAACAGGCGCTGTACCGGCACAACCCCCGGCAGATCCTGACCATGGAGCAGTTCAACCTGAACCACCAGGATGCCCTGGATGCCTACCTGGCCGGACAAACCGGCGAAACGGAAATGATCGAAGACGCGGGCGCCTGGGAGAACTACAAAGGCTCCTACCGGCCCCTGGTGGAATTTGCCCGCGAACACCAGTTGCCGGTTATCGCGGCCAACGCCCCGGCAGATATCGTGCGCTGTGTCGGCCGTGAGGGGATGGACTATCTGCAACGCCTTCCAGAAGCACAACGCGCCGCCCTGCCCGAACAGGCCTTCCTGGATACCCCGGACTACCGTGACAAATTCGTCGACGCCATTGCCGGCAGCCACGGTGCGGAACAGACAGAACTGACCGGGCGCCTGCTGAGCACCTATCAGGCCCAGCTGTTGCGGGACAACACCATGGCCGAGCGGATACTGACTGCATTGAATGAACACCCCGGACATCAGGTTTTGCACACCACCGGCACCTTCCACAGCGAACAGCGGCTCGGTACCGTTGCGGTCCTTGAGCAGCGGGCACCAGAGCTGAGCATTGCAGTGCTCTCACCGGTTGAATGGTCGCCCCCGGAACAGGCGATGCCGGTGGCAGCAAACCGTCACAAGGGTGACTACCTTTACTTTATTCTGCCCCTGCCTCCGGAATACCGGGATGCAGAACGGCAGCGTAGCGCCATGCAGGAACGCTTCAGCCGCCACTCTGGCACCCGCTGCCAGTGACCAACGTGGCGCGTAAGGCGCACCTTCCCAGCAGCCCCGGTTCCCGTTAACCTGCGCAGACATCAGGACGTTTTCCGAACCGCAAGGAGTAAGCCATGAAAGTTGTCTCTGCACTGATTATTGGCCTGTGCGCCATTGTTGCCGCCTCCCTGCTGAGCCAGGGCTTGATGGGACTGCGCACGGCCGACCGCTTCGTAACGGTCAAGGGCATGGCCGAACGGGAGGTGCAGGCAGACCTGGCGCTCTGGCCCATCCGCTTTGTTGCCACCGCTAGCACACTTGACGAGGCCCAGAACAAAGCCCGAAGCAGCCGGGAAGCCATCATGGCGTTCCTGAAACTGCAGGCCATTGACCAGTCTGCGGTTGAACTCCAGCGCCTGGATGTAACCGACACCCGGGCCAATCCCTACGCCGGCAATAACAACGAGCAACAGTACATCATCAACCAGACCCTGATGGTGCGCAGCACCGATATCGACCGCATCCGGCAGGCGGCACAGAATGTCAGCGAGCTGGTGGATTCCGGCGTAGTGTTGTCCTCGGACTACGGCCCGAGCGGCCCCACTTACCTGTTCAACGGCCTGAACGATATCAAACCGGCCATGATCGCCGAGGCCACAGCAGCGGCCCGTGAATCCGCCCAACAGTTCGCTCGGGATGCCGAGGCTGAACTTGGCGGGCTGCGCCGGGCCAATCAGGGGGTGTTCCAGATTCTGGCACGGGATCAGGCCCCGGGCATATCAGAGCAGCAGCAACCGGTGAAAACCGTGCGGGTGGTATCCACCTTCGATTATTACCTGCAGTAATCGAAAACAGGTACCTACTGGGTGGCCACCATCTCGTCGGTCACCTGATAGTCTCCGGCCAGCCAGCGCAGAATCTCGTGGGCCGCCGGGTGATCAAAGGCGTCGTAGGTGTGCATCAGCGCCTGCTTTTTCTCATCGCTGATGCGTGCCAGCCCGGTGTCCTGCAGGGTCAGTAAATCCTTGTGCAGCTGCTCCGCCAGCTCCAGTCCCAGCACTTCCCGCGCCGCGTGCAAAAACGCCTGACTATACTGGTAATCCGGGCCCTGGCGATAACATTCCGCCAGCGTGATCGCCGGGATGGTGGTCAGCACCGGTTGCAGTGCCGGATTGATGGCGTGGCCGGCAAGGTAGGCGGCATTGCCGGCAGGGCGGCCGGTGAAACCACGCAGATGCAGGTGCCGGGACATGCGGTCGCCATCGTTCACCGGGTAATTATCCCAGAGCAGTGGCTTGCGCCCCAGTAACTTGCTGACACGTTTGAGATGGCCCGGGGAGATTTCCCGGGAGCAGACCTCTTCCCCGGTCCAGAAAATTCTCACCTCACGGTCCAGTTCCGCACCCAGGGTTTCCAGATAATCCGCCGGCCGCTGCCCAAACACCCGGTCCAGCACCGGGTCATCGGAGTAGTAGGTAGGACACACGCTGAGTTTGGCGGCACTGGTGTTGGCTTTTACCCAGTCCACAATCTGTGCCTGGGTGCGGGCCAGGTCCGGGGTGTCCGGGTGCATATCATCAAACAGAATGGCCAGCTCCTGAATACCAAGGCGATCCAGCATTTTCAGTTTCTTCGCCAGGGCCTCCCGGGCCGCCTCATCGAAGTTATTGAAGATCTCGAACGGGCTCAGCCCGATACCAAAGCGCACACCTTCACGACGGCAGAATCTGGCAAAGTCCGCCAGTGCCTCAGCCTGCTCCGGAGGGTGTGGTTCCTGCCAGCGACGTCGCAGGTAGGGATCCGCCTTGGGGGCATACAGATAGAAGCCGTAGCCATGGGTAAGCAGGGTATTGACCAGCTGGCGCCGCTCGGACCAGGTCCACAGGGGCCCGTAAAATCCTTCAATAATTCCCAGTTCCACTGTCATAATCCTGTCGCTCCCTGTCTGCCATCCAAGCGAATACTATACCGGAACAGCCGCCTTGATGACGGGATCGTCAGCTCTCAGCAAGCATACCGTATGATTAGATCCTAGCCGCTACTCTCACAACCTGCCTAGAATAAACGATCCGGTAAAATGCTGAGTTTTCAGGAGCACTGCCTTCATGCCCAAAGGTCAAGACCGACTGCCCGCACTGGACGCGCTTCGAGGCATCGCAGCCCTGGGTGTGGTGCTGTTCCACTACCTGCCCTACTACGACAAACTCTACGGCCACGGTTTCGGCATACCGGACGTCCTCGGTTTCGGGCGCTATGGGGTTCACCTGTTCTTTATCCTGAGCGGCTTCGTCATCTTCATGACCCTGGAGCGCACCCGCAGCGCCGGTTGGTTCGGGTTGGCCCGGGCCGTCCGCCTGCTGCCGGCACTCTGGGCCGGCATTGCCCTGACCTGGATCGCCGTTCAACTGATGGGGCCGGCTGACCGCATGGTGAGTCTGGGCTCGGCGCTATTGAACATTACCCTGCTGCACGAATACCTGGGCCATCCCCATGTCGATGGCGCCTACTGGAGCCTGGTGATCGAGGCCACGTTCTATTTCTGGATTGCCTTGCTGTTCTACGGGCTGGGGAGCTGGCAGCGTATGCGGCCAATACTCTGGGCCTGGACTCTGACCAGCTACGCGGCAGTGGTCTGGTGGACAGCCATTCCCGACGGGCTGGAATTCCTGATCAAAGACCTGTTGTTTACCCGCTACGCGCCCCTGTTCATCAGCGGCATGCTGATCTACCGCTGGCACCGCTACCATCGCCTGCCGGCGTCGGATCTGGCACTGCTGGCACTCACCATCGGCCACTGCCTGGTCGCTTACAAAGCGCCGTTCAACCTCTTTGTGCTCGGCTGTTATGGCGTTTTCGGGCTGGCCGTAGCCGGCTATCTCAACGTTCTGGCACGGCCGGGAATGCTCTGGCTGGGCAGCATTTCCTACACCCTGTACCTGGTGCACCAGAACATTGGTTATGGCGTGATTGATCTGGCCTACAAAGCCGGACTACCCGGCCAACTTGGTGTGATGATGGCCCTGGCCGTCGCGATTGGTCTGGCGGCAGCCCTGCATTACGGTATCGAAAAACCCGCTCTGCGCTGGTTCCGGCAGTGGCGGAAACGTGCCGCACCGGACACCGGACTGACGTTGATCAACGCCCCGGTGCCGAAAAAAGCGGAAAATCTTGACTAGACTGAACACAACAAAAAACCTGAAACCCATTGCCTGACAAGAGTAAGATGCCATGGAAATCAAGACCTTCGCAGACCTGATTGACTGGACACGCCAGCTCCACGCCCACCTTGCCCGCTGCCTGCACGAATCGGCCCAGAAAAATCAGAACGAACGCGCCAGCGCCTTGCTCGACTACATCAGTTCCCATGAGGCACTGTTGGAGAAGGCCGTTGCCGAATATGAGAAACAGGCCGACCCGAAAGCGATGAGCACCCGCCTGTACGATTATGGCGTGCACAAACCGATCGAGAAGAACCGCACCTGCGATACCCGTTATAACGATCTGGATTTTGACGGGATCGCCCGGGAGATCTTTGATTTCCACGATCAGGTAATGGACCTGTACGACGCTCTGATCGGTAAAGCCGAGATTCCCGAGGCCAAATCCCTGCTGGAGGATCTGAAATCCCTGGAGGAGCATGAGGCCATGCGCCTGGCCAGCCAGATCGGCCGAATGAACGACGTTTAACGTTAGACCAATGTCGTAGTCCGGCAAATTTTTGCTGCAGCCCACCCGCCATAGTTGCTAATCTGAACTACACTCTTGAGTTCCGGACCCCACAAGGGGCCGGGCTCTACTACAACAATGACAAGAGGTTAGAAGAGCAATGAAGATCCGTTCTGTTCTTTCCGCGGCTGTGCTGGCTGTGGCAACTACCTTTGCCGCCACCCAGGCGCTCGCCCAAGACAAGTTCACCCTGCGACTGGCAGAAACCTGGGGCCCCAACTTCCCCATTTTCGGTGACACCACCAAACGCTTCGCTGAAACCGTTAACAAGATGTCTGATGGCCGACTGACCGTCCGCATCGACTCAGCCAACAAGCACAAGGCCCCGCTGGGCGTCTTCGACATGGTCAAGGCCGGTCAGTACGACATGGGTCACTCCGCCTCCTATTACTGGAAAGGCAAGGTGCCGGAAACCCTGTTCTTCACCAGCATGCCGTTCGGCATGAACGCCATGGAGCAGTATGCCTGGTTCTATCACGGCGGTGGCATGGAACTGATGCAGGAAGTGTACGAGCCTCACAACATGCTGTCGTTCCCTGGCGGTAACACCGGCGTACAGATGGGCGGCTGGTTCCGTAAGGAAATCAAATCCCTGGACGACCTGAAAGGCCTGAAAATGCGCATACCGGGCTTCGCCGGCGAGGTGTTTGCGGAGGTTGGCGTTAACCCCACCAACATTGCCCCGGGCGAGCTTTACACCGCCCTGGAGCGTAACACCATCGACGCCGTTGAGTGGGTAGGCCCGGCACTGGATCTGCGTCTTGGGTTCCAGCAGATTGCCGACTACTACTACACTGGCTGGCACGAGCCGGCAACCGAGCTGCAGTTCCTGATCAACAAGCGCGTTTGGGAGCGCCTGCCGGCGGATCTTCAGGAGATCATGCGGGTAGCCATGCGCACCGCCTCCTACGACATGCTGGTTCACTCCCAGCACGCCAACGCTGAAGCCTGGGCCAACATCAAGGAAGAATATCCGAATGTTCAGGTCAAACAGTTCCCGGATGACATCTTCCAGGCCATGTACGACGCCAACAAAAAGCTTCTGGATGAAGCTGCCGAAAACAGTGAAATGGCCGCGAAAATCATCGACTCTCAGTTGAAGTATCAGGCTCAGAGCCGTGCCTACACCGATATTTCCGAGCGGGCATACCTCAACACCATGGCCGAAGTCGAGTAAACTGAACAACCATGCAGAAACAGAGCCGGGATCGCTCTTTGAGGTGATCCCGGCTTTTTCATTTCCGAGAATCAGAAAATCCGCTCTGCGGAGGAAGAAGTTCGATGCGCTGGATTATCCGACTGGACGAGGGCCTGGCCTGGCTCTCCAAACTCTGCGGCTGGATCGCCTGTGTGGCCATGATCCTGATGGCCGCCAACGTCTTCTATGACGTCGTCGCACGTTATGCTTTCAACGATGTGTCCATCGCCATGCAGGAAATGGAATGGCACCTTTATTCAGTCGTCTTCCTGCTTGGCATTCCCTATGCCCTGCGCACCGATGGTCATGTCCGTGTGGACGTGTTCTATACCAACTGGAGCCAGAAGCGCAAAGCCTGGATTAACCTGATAGGCGCCGTTCTTTTTGTTATTCCGTTCGCCTACCTGATTGCCACCTATGGCTACAGCTACGCGATGGATGCGTACCAGATGGGCGAAGGCAGCGGCGACCCCGGTGGCCTACCCCATCGCTGGGTGATCAAATCTGTGATTCCGGTCAGTGCTTTCTTTATGGGAACGGCCGGCTTGAACATGGTGACCTACGCCATCCGGGTGATGGCCGGTGACAAGCAATACGAAGGTGAGCACAGCGCAGGAGGTCTGGCATGATCGGTATGATTATGTTCGGCGTGGCGCTGGTCATGCTGATGTTCGGTTTTCCGGTGGCCTTCACCTTTGGCGGCGTGGCGCTGTTTTTCGGCATCTATGCCGAAGGCATGGACCTGTTTGCCTTCATGCCCTTCCGGATCATGAGCGTGATGCAGAACACCGTGTTGATGGCGGTGCCTCTGTTTATCTTCATGGGTGTGGTACTGCAACGCACCAAACTGGCTGAACAATTGCTGACCTCCATGGGCCGGCTGTTTGGCGGGTTGCCCGGCGGTCTTGCCATTTCCACCATTCTGGTCGGTGCCCTGCTGGCTGCCTCCACCGGCGTTGTCGGCGCCAGCGTGGTTGCTATGGGCCTGATTTCACTTCCGGTCATGCTCGCGCACAAGTACGACAAGCGCCTGGCCACCGGCACCATCTGCGCTTCGGGCACCCTGGGCCAGATTGTGCCGCCGTCGATCATCCTGATCATTCTGGGTGACGTCCTTGGCCTGCCCGTGGGCGATCTGTTCAAGGCTGCGGTCATGCCCGGCGTGGTACTGATTGGCCTGTACATTGTCTACATTCTGATCCTGACACGTTTCAAGCCGGAAACCGCACCGGCCATGCCGGCCCAGGATGAATCGGTCAGCCGGGGCAAGGAAATCCGGGATGCCCTGCTTGCGATTATTCCGCCACTGGCGTTGATCGTGATTGTGCTGGGCTCCATCTTCACCGGCATCGCCACTCCCACGGAATCCTCGGCACTGGGCGGTGTTGGTGCGGTGGTTCTCGCGATCATCTACCGCCAGTTCTCGTTCAAAATGGTCTGGGATGCCGCCAAAGACACCGTCAGCGTGACCGCCATGGTGTTCGCTATCCTGATCGGCGCGACCGCCTTCTCCATGGTCTTCAGCTATACCGGTGGCGATTATCTGCTGGAAGAGTGGCTGATGCTGCTGCCCGGCGAACAATGGGGCTTCATTATCCTGGCCATGGTGGTCATTCTGGTGCTGGGCTTCTTCATCGATTTCGTGGAGATTTCCTTCATCATCGTGCCCATTCTGGCACCGGTGGCCGAGGCCATGGGCATCAACATGCTCTGGTTCGCCATCCTGATCGCCATGAACCTGCAAACCAGCTTCCTGACACCACCATTCGGGTTTTCATTGTTCTACCTCAAGGGGGTGGCACCACCGAACGTCCGAACCACGGATATCTACAAGGGCATTATTCCGTTCATTCTGATCCAGATTCTGGTGCTGGCGCTGATCGTCATCTTCCCGGAATGGTTCGGCATGAGCGCCACCTACTAGCCCCGCGGGTAACCCTGTAACTCTGGCGGAGCCGGCCCAAGCCGGCTCCGCCCACTTCCCCGCTCTTCCCCTCAATCTTCAGTCCGCCGACCTGACAAAACCTGATCATTTTCTATACTGAGTCAAAAAGCCGCGACTCTCAGTTCAGTTTTCGGGATTGCACGGACCATAACGAATCAGAGGAGAGAGCATTCCATGGCACAGAGTACCGCTCGTAAACCGGAGTTTCCGAACAAGGAAGAACACCGGGCCCACGTCCTCAGCCTGCCTTTGGAGCGCGGTCAATCCGATCGCGAGCCCCACAGTTATGAACGCTGGCTGATCCATAAACTGATGCGTATGGCCGGCTCTCCCCCCATTCGTTTCCGGCTCTGGAACGGCGATGTCATAGAACCGGAAGTTCAGGACGCCCGCTTCACCCTGCACCTGACCGACCACAAGGCTCTCTACGCCCTGGTGGCCAACCCGAATCTGGCCTTTGGTGACCTGTACGCCGCCGGTCGACTGGAAATCGACGGCGATCTGCCCGATCTGATGGAGAGCCTGTACCGGGCCGTCCACGCTGCGCGCCAGAAATGGCCACGCTGGCTGGACGCCCTGTGGCGCAACCACAACCCGCGTGCTACCGGCATCGCCGAGGCCAAGGAGAACATTCACCACCACTACGACCTGGGCAACGAGTTTTACCAACTGTGGCTGGATGAGGCCGAAATGCAGTACACCTGCGCCTATTACGAGCAGGCCGACAACACCCTCGAACAAGCTCAACTGGCCAAACTGGAACACGTTTGCCGCAAGCTTCGGCTGAAACCGGGCATGACGGTGGTCGAAGCCGGCTGCGGCTGGGGCGGGCTGGCCCGATACATGGCCCGTAACTACGGGGTAAAGGTGCATTCCTACAATATCTCGCGGGAACAGCTGACCTACGCCCGGGCTGAAGCGGAGAGGCAAGGCCTGGATAACCTGGTTACCTATGTCGAAGATGACTACCGCAACATTGAAGGCCAGTACGATGCGTTCGTCTCTATTGGCATGCTCGAACACGTGGGCAAGGACAACTACCCCGCCCTGTCGGAACTGATCAAGCGCTCCCTGAAACCCGATGGTATTGCCCTGCTCCACAGCATCGGGCGCAACCGGCCCATGCTGATGAATGCCTGGATCGAGAAGCGGATTTTCCCCGGCGCCTATCCGCCCAGCATTGGCGAGTTCATGGAAATCTGCGAGCACAGCGATTTCTCGGTACTGGATGTGGAAAACCTGCGGCTACACTACGCCCAGACCCTGAGCCACTGGATGGACAATTTCACCGCCAACCAGGACCAGGTCACCGAGATGTACGACGAACATTTCACCCGGGCCTGGCGACTGTATCTGGCCGGTTCCATCGCCGCGTTCCGGGCCGGTTCTTTGCAGTTGTTCCAGGTGGTGTTCACCCACGGCGACAATAACCAGCTGCCCCAGAGCCGGCAGGAACTCTACACGTTTCCAGCCACGCCAGAGGGGGTCTGATGGAATACTACGACATCATTATCGTGGGGGCCGGCCCTGCCGGCTCGACCCTGGCCCGGGCTCTGGAGGACTCCGGCAAACGGGTATTGATCATCGACAAGCAAACATTCCCCCGTGACAAGACCTGTGCCGGCTGGGTCACGCCGGCGGTGATGGCCAGCCTGGACATTGATCCAGGGAAGTACTCTGTCGGCCGGACACTGCAACCCATTCGCCGGTTCCGGATCGGCATGATGGGGCAGAGTGCGGTGGAGAACGACCACGGAGATACTGTCAGCTACGGTATTCGTCGCTGCGAATTCGACGCCTACCTGCTGGACCGTGCAGAGTGTGAAAAGCAGCTGGCAACGGCGGTAAAGTCCATCAACCGGAACAACGGCAACTGGGTGATCAACGATCAATGGCAGGCGCCGCTGCTGGTGGGTGCCGGAGGCCATTTCTGCCCGGTAGCACGGCTGTTGGGCGACGGCCCGGGCAAGCATGAAACCGTGGTGGCCGCCAAGGAAGTGGAGTTCGAGATGACACCGGAGCAGGCCCGCGCCTGCGAAGCCCGCGGCGATACGCCGGAGCTCTGGTTCTGCCGGGATCTCAAGGGCTACGCCTGGGTTTTCCGGAAAGGCAGCTACCTGAACATTGGCCTGGGCCGTGAGGACAACCACCGGTTGTCCGATCATCTTCAAGCGTTTGTAGAGGAGATGAAACAGTCGGGCCGCATCCCTTCCGACCTGCCTGGCCGCTTCAAAGGCCACGCCTATCTACTGTATGCCCATGCCAACCGGCTGCTGGTGGATGACGGCGTGCTGCTGATTGGCGATGCGGCCGGCCTGGCCTATACCCAGAGCGGCGAGGGCATTAGGCCCGCCATCGAATCGGCGCTGATGGCGGCCAATGTGATCAAGGCCGCCCCGGATTATTCCGCACTGTCGCTGCAAAGCTATGGTGAACGCATTGCCGAACGCTTCGGAACCCGGGCCACAGACCAGCAACCCGGCTTTGAAGTGCCGGAGTGGCTGAAACAGCCCATCGCCAGCACCCTGATGCGCTCGCACTGGTTTACCCGCAAGGTGGTCACGGAGAAATGGTTCCTGCATCAGGAGGTACCGCCGCTGGAGGTGGCGGTTTAGATAGACAAAGGCCGGGCGATATAGCCCGGCCTTTGTTTTACGCTTGCACCAACCTGGAGTTCGAAAACTGGCTGGCGCTGTAGCGAACGTGCTTAGAACTTCACACGCATACCGGCCAGGAAGCCCATGTCGGCATCATCACCAGCGTCATCCTCAAGGTCGCTCTGGGCGATTTCAGCGAACACACTGACGTTCTTGGCAGCCGGGAACTTGTAGGTCACGTTGGCGTACCATTCGGTAACGTCGTCCGCGTCATCTTCTTCCTTGTTGCCCATACCGAGCGCAACGTCGGTGGTGGCCGCAACGGCAAACACAGCCGCCAGGTTGTACTGGGTGGTTTCGAAGTCGTCTTTGTCGGTTGAGCTGTAGTCAGCGGCCAGATTCATGAAGCCGAAATCGTAGGAAGCACTGATACCCCAGGTATCCATGGAATCGGCAGAACCGTAGGCGCGCGCATGCTGGTATGCCGCAGCCAGTTCAAGACCGGCCAGTTCAGTAGCAACAAACAGATCGTAGTACTCACCATCGATACCGGCAGAAGCTCCGTCGTTGGTCTTCATTTCGTGGGAAGCTGCGATGTAGACGTTTTCCAGTTCGATATCGACGCGGATGGTATCATCACCGTCGGTGGCGATACCTTCGAAACGGTCTTCGTCCACGGTTTCAACTTCAATGGCTTGCTCAATGCCAAACTCATCCGTAGCAAAGTTCTGCTTACCGAAGGAGAATGAAGCCACGCCGTACTTCAGGCCCACGAAGGCTTCTTCCAGATTACTGCCGTTCTCGTCCTTCTCGGCAGCATCCTTGAAACCAAAGTCCAGGCGACCGAAGGCAGTCAGGTCATTGCCCAGATCGTAGGCAACGTAGTTTTTCAGCTCCAGATCGTCGTATTCAACCTCGGCGCGCTCATCAAAGCCGGTTGCCTGGCGGAACTGCACCTGGAAGTCACCGTTCAGTTTGTAGGTAAAACCATCCTTCTCATAAATAGTCGCAGCATTCACAGAACCTGCGGCAACAGTAGACACAGCAACAGCCAGAAGAAGCTTCTTCATTTTCGGAACTCCACGTTCAGTTTGGTTTGGTGTTTATTGGTTACTGGAATCAACCCAGCTGTCCCACTCTTTTCGAGTTTGTTCGTCAGCCTTCAGATACCAGTAGCGCAGCATCCTGCTGACCATTTCCTGATCCGGATCGACGTGCGAATCCAGCAACAACCCGTCCTGGTTGGTTTTCAGCTCCGGTACGGCCACCGCCGCCACAGAGCCTGCACGGTTATAGGCAGCCAGCTCACGGGCATAGTCCCGCACCAGCTGAAAGCCCTCTTTTTCGAGCACATCGGCGGTAAACGCCACCTCACGGCCCTGGCGATCAGTCAGCTGCCAGTTACCCTGCTGATTGAAGCTGTCCATTTGATTACGCGAGTCGATTTCCGGAGCGTTCAGGGTCAGCGCGGTCTCAGCAGCCTCGAAACGGACCACGAAGGCATCGCTGGTTTCCAGCACCTCTTCACGGCCGATTTCAGCGGTGCACTCCACGACCAGCTGCTGGGTACCATCAGCGAGAGTCACTGACTCGCCAGAGCCAGCGGTCTGCTCGCTACCCTGAAAGGCTTGCACTTTCACACAGGGCCCCAGAGTGAGCTGAACGTCTGCCAGAGCCGGCAACGGCATCAAGGCGGCAAGTAAACAGGTCGTCCAGGCAAGTCTCGTCACGCGTTATTTCCAATCGGTGGTTGGCAGCAATCTTGAGACGACACTATGGAGGGAATTTATTAACGGACTGTTAATAATATGTTTCGGTTATATGACACGATCCTGTGGACACTTTTTTGGCCCGGACACAAAAAAGCCCCGCCATGAAGACGGGGCTTTTTTATTCCGGAAACTGAATTAATCAGTCAGTTCGAGTTTCACACGGTAGATCGCCGTGGTGCCGCTGACTTCGTTGCCTGTGATGAGTAACGGCTCACCAGTAGGTGAGTCATCGGCGGCCACCACAGTGATGCTCTCCACGCCCAGATCCCCTGCGGTTTCGAGTACTGAAGCGGTGTCGACAGTGGTCCAGTCGTCACGGGTGTTCAGGTAATCCACCTGAACCGGACTGGCCGGGTCCGTTACGTCGTAGACCAGAATACCGCCCATGCGCTCCAGGCCCAGGAAGGCAAAGGTTTTATTGCCGAACGTCGCCACGGTCACGGTTTCAGGTTCCGGACCTTTGGCGTCCGACCGGGAATCGAACGCCATGCCCTCGTCATGGGCGGAGTTGAAGTGGTCTGAGCAGGGAATAGAACGAGCCGTACCCAGACGACAGTCCTCACTGGCCAGGAACTGCTCGATCGCATCGCCGGAGTCCCATACCAGCTCACCGTCCTCATTCCAGATCGCCAGAGAACGCGTGCCGTAGGAGTACAGCTGGTCGTACATCAGAAGCGTGCCGTCCGGGTCTTCTGCACCCGACGCGTTGAACATGACAGGAGCACCATTTTCATCAACCCGGTAACCCTGCACCCAACTGATGTTGAGTCTTCCCAACTGGTCATCATCGCGACAGGCATTGGCTGCACCGGCTGTGGCACCGCAGTAATCGAAGACGGATGGATTCAACAGCGCACCTTCGGCCAGCGCAGTCAGTTGCGGTGGCATGTCGTCACCAATCCGGCGGGCAAAACCATCCGGATGCACCAGGTGTTTCACCCGCAACTCTTCGACAAACCCCCTGGAACTGTCGCCATTCCAGTAGTCGGCGTTATCTTCACCCCAGGCCCTGGCATCCCCCTCATTGGCCGTCACGATAAAGGTTTCACCATTTGCCTGGTAACTGTCGATGGCATCAGGATGATAGATACCCACCACACCCGGCCATCTCTGGATATTGATGACGCCGTCATCGTCCGAGGCATCAATACCCTACCCCTCAACACCGTAATCCTTGAACCCCAGGGGTAAGATACTGGTGACCGTTGCCGCGCCGACATCCAGCTTCGCCAGGGCGTTGTTTTCCTGCAAGGAGACCCAGGCAGTGCGGCTGTCGGCACTGACGGTGATATATTCCGGTTCCAGATCCTGGGCCACGGTGGCCCCCGGGCCGTATCTGCGAACACCCGATGCCTTCAGGGCGCCTTCCTGGCTGTTGAAGGCCAGAAAATCGGCTGTTCGTACCGTGAGATTCTCCGGATTGGAAACATCAACTACACTGATCGACCCTTCCGGATCGATCTGGTAATCATCGCTTGGCTCGCCTTCGTTTGCTGCCAGGACATATTGCCCATCCGGCGTAAAGGTCACCATATCGGGCTGCGCCCCTACCAGGATACTGTCACGCAGTTGCAGGTCCGCAGCCCCAAACACCGCGACATAACCGGCGTCGGTTTTCGGATTCGATTCGACGGCAACCGCAACGAGCCCGTTTGCCACCGCCACACTGTTAACCACCGCATCAGCGGCAATGTCAGCAACCGTCAACGTGTCGATTTTGGCTGGGTTGGCCGGGTCGCTCATATCCAGCACATCCACGGCCCCGGACAAGGCATTAACCACAAACGCCCTGCGACTGGCAGGGTCAAACGCCGTGATTTCCGCGGCAGACTCATCAAACTGCCCGGTGCTGTATCGACCGGCGAATTCAAGCGTCAGGCCAGTGACCTGAGCTTCCGTTGCCAGGTCATCATCGTTGTCCGAGGAATTACAGCCGGATACCAGCACGGCGCTCACAGCGAGAGCGAGCAATGACAGTTGGAATGGGTGCGATGTCTTGGGCACAGCGGGCTCCTTTGCTTATTTGATGATGAAAGAGCAAAGAAGGCTAGGCGACAGACGTGACGAACGCGGGAAAGGAAAGTGACAGGGCAGTGACGTTTCTGTGACAGCTCCCCGGCCCAATACCGGGCCGGGGAATGTCGGAGCATCAGCCGGAACTTACTGGCCCAGGTAGCTCCGGTACATCCATACCGTTTTTTCCTGCTGAGAGATGTAGTCACTCATCAGTGCCACGGTACCTTCATCTTCTGCTTCACCGGCCAGGTTCAGCAGGCCGCGCTGCTTGGCGATGAGCTTGCCGAAACTCTCAACGATATTGCCTACGGCTTCTTTGCCATCAGACACGTCCTTGCGCTCCGGTACTTCGGATTTCTCGATGTAGGTGCTGTAGGCATGAGCCGGACGATGGCCCAGGGTGAGCACCCGCTCGGCAATTTCATCGATCTTGAGCAGCAGGTCGTCATAGAGTTCTTCAAACTTGGCGTGCAGCTCAAAGAAGTTCTCACCCTTGATGTTCCAGTGATATCCACGCACATTCATGTAGAAGATCTGGTAATTCGAGAGCAGTTCGTTCAGTGCATCTGCCAGCTTCTGGGTTTTGTCTGTGTCGAGACCTATAAAGTTCTTACCCATGTTGAACCTCCTGATTCGTTTTGGGGTTTTGTCTAACTGTCACTGTAAGACAGCTCAGTGTCAGAACGAAAGTTTGGTTATTCAATACCGCTCATAGCAGAAACTTATACCAACAAGGAAAAACTCATAGCCGAACCCTATCAAGAAAAATGTCACTTTCTATTTGGAAACAATTCTCGTTTGTCCTTAAATACAGTCATAGGCATTTACCAAGCGGAGCTGACCCCATGAGTACCCTGAAACTGTTTGTTCACAATCACAGCTCGAAGGGCGACCAGTCGTTTCTGAAAACAATCACCTTCGCGATTACCCACTTTACCGTGGCGTTCACGGTGGCGTATCTGCTGACCGGTGACATCCTGATCGGTAGCCTGATCGCGATGGTCGAACCGGCCATCAACACCGTTGCGTACTTCTTCCATGAGAAGATATGGGCACGGCATCAGCGGAATACAACCGCCAATGCGATGAATCTAGGGCAGAACACGCTTTAATGGCTTGCCCTCTGTCAAGGACGGAGGGTAAAGCTACACTCCCGGCCCGCAATCCATGCACCCCTCCCCGGGCGCGGGGCCGATCTGGAGTTTTTTGCTCAGGTCTTTCAACGCGGTTCGCACCCCTTCCTCAATCACCGGATGGTAAAACGGCATCTCCAGCATCTCGCTCACGGTCATTCGCTTTTGCACGCACCACGCCAGCAAATGGGCAATGTGCTCCGCAGCAGGTCCGAACATCTGGGCGCCCATGAACAGGCCACTGCCGTGCTCGCCGTACACTCGAAGCAGTCCCCGATTCTTGCCGATAACCTTGCTGCGTCCCTGATCCTCGAATGACACCTCACCAACCGCAAAACAGCCCTGGCAACGTTCATCTACCTGGTGGATATTCAACCCCACCGAGGCAATCTGGGGCTCGGTGAACACCACCGCCATGGGGGTTTTTCTGAAGCCAGTCCGGACTTCCGGCCAGGCCCCGGCATTGTCGCCGGCAATCCGGCCTTCGTCTGCCGCTTCGTGCAGCAGGGGGCGGTCGTTGTTCACGTCACCGGCAATAAAGATATGGCTGTCGCCGCAGCGCAGGGTGAAGGGGTCAAACACGGGCATACCGCGTTCATCCAGGTCGATGCCGGCATTCTGGATATCCAGGTGATCAATGTTTGGTCTCCGTCCGGTGGCTGCCAACAGATAATCAAAGGTTTGCTGATGCTCCTCACCGCCCTCGCTCCAGCTGATGCGAACACCTTCCTCGATGCGTTCAACCCGCCGGGTCTCCGCTTTTGGGCTGATGGCAAACTCTTCACGGAAGGTGTCCAGCGCATACTCCCGCACCTTTTCATCCTGAATACCACCGATGCCGCCGCTAACGCCAAACATGCGGACCTTTACGCCCAGCCGGCTCAGTGCCTGACCTAATTCAACACCAATCACTCCCGGGCCGAACACCGCCACCGACGACGGCAGGTCCTGCCAGTCGAACACGTCATCGTTGACCACCAGCCGGTCTTTCGCTTCTTTCAAAATACCGGGAATATTGGGTCGGGAGCCGGTAGCAATAACGATACGGCCGGCGGTTACTTCGGTATGATCACCGACCACAATGCGGTGGCTGTCAACAAAGCGGGCGTGCCCCATCAACCGATGTTCTTCCGGTAGCGATTCCATGGATCGCACCACCGGTGCCACAAAACGATCGCGCTCTTTACGCACTCGCGCCATCACGGCCCGGCCGTCAATACGCACATCGCCCGGAAGCACACCAAACTGTTCAGCCTGCCTTACCTGATGCGCCCTTTCCGCTGCGGCAATCAGCAGTTTGCTGGGCATGCACCCTACCCGGGCACAGGTGGTGCCGTATTGTTCACCTTCAATCAACACAATCCGGTCTGTGGCCCTGCGGGCGCGCTGATAGGCGACCATACCCGCCGTACCTGCACCGATAACCGCCACATCCACTTCTCGCTTGTTCATCCTGCCTCCTTGAGACTGACTGATATTTCAGGTGTTTCGGGCTGTTAAACTTAAGGAGTCTTTCGGTAAAGTATAGAAAGCTTATTATCCGCTGACAGGGGAATCACAGAAAAAATCCCCGTGCTTACTGGCTGCGGGCGCAATACCCTGATCACAAGTGCAAACAACCCGGAGAATGACTGTGCAGAATTACTGGCTGGAGTTTCTGACCGTTGCCCTGGTGCACCTTTTGGCGGTGGCCAGCCCCGGGCCGGATTTTGCGGTCATGCTGCGCCAGGCACTGACCCAGGCCCGGCGCAATGCTCTGCTGACCGCCATGGGTATTGGCATCGGCATTCTGCTGCATGTGGGCTATTCACTGCTGGGCATCGGGCTGATTATCCAGCAGTCGGTGATGCTGTTTACCGTGCTCAAGGTAATTGGCGCCGTCTATCTGCTGTACATCGCCTGGCACTGCCTGCGGGCCAAACCCGGTGGCATTCATGTGCAGGCCAACGGCGGGCACGCTCAAAGCGGCTGGGCGGCGTTCCGGCTCGGGTTTCTGACCAACGCCCTGAACCCCAAGGCCACCCTGTTCTTCGTGTCCCTGTTCTCGGTCATCATCAACCCGGGCACGCCGGTTCTGTTGCAGGCCGGATACGGCATCTACATGGCACTGGCCACCGGCCTGTGGTTTGCCATGGTGGCGGTGTTCTTTACCCACCCCCGTGTCCGCCGGGGTTTCAACCGGTTCGGACACTGGCTCGACCGGGCCATGGGGGGCATTCTGGTATTGCTGGCCGGGCAACTGTTGTTGTCTACAGTGAGCGGATCAGAGCCTCCGTCTGTTCCCAGCCCAGGCACGGATCGGTAATCGAGCAGCCGTAGACCAGCTCTTTGCCATCATCCTGGCGGCCGAACTCCAGGAAGCTTTCCAGCATCAGGCCCTTGATGTGCCGGTTGCCGTTGCGCTTCTGGGCCATCACCTCCCGGGCGATATCCACCTGCCGCTCGGCCTGCTTGCAGGCGTTGTCGTGGCTGCAGTCCACCATCACCGCCGTCGATATGCCGGCTTTTTCCAGCTCTGCCACCGCTTTGGCAATGCTCAGTTCATCGTAGTTGGTCACACCCCGGCCACCGCGCAGCACCAGGTGGGTATCCGGATTGCCGGCGGTGGATATCATCACCGGGGCGCCGCTGTGGGAAATGCCCATGTGATGATGCGGGTGCGAGGCCGACTTCATGGCGTGGCTGGCCACGGTAATGCCACCATCGGTGCCATTCTTGAACCCGGTAGGCATGGGCAGGCCGCTGACCATTTCCCGGTGAATCTGGGATTCGGTGGTACGCGCGCCGATCGCGGTCCAGCTTACCAGGTCCCCCAGGTAATCCATCATGAACGGGCTCAGGGCTTCGGTGGCGAGCGGCAGGCCGAGCTCGGACAACGCCAGCAACAACTTGCGGGAACGCTCCAGGCCCTGTTTCAGATCGCCCTGACCGGTGCGTTCCGGATCGTACAGAAGGCCCTTCCAGCCCACCGTGGTACGGGGTTTCTCCAGATAGGCGCGCATGACAATCAGGAAACGGTCACTGACTTCGTCTGACAGTGCTTTCAGGCGGGTGGCGTAATCCAGGGCAGCCTGCTCGTCGTGAATGGAACACGGGCCCATCACGATCAGGGTACGGTCGTCCTGACCGTGCAGCACGGCGCGGATCTGATCACGGTAACTGGCAATGGCCCGCACCCTTTGCTCATCGGCCGGAAACTGCTGGCGCAACTCGGCGGCGGTGGGCAGTCTGGCTTCCTGGCGGTGCTGGCAGGCGCTTGAGGTTTGCGCATCCAGTGTTTCAGATTTCAGCGGCATGTTCATGTCTGTGTTCCCGTTTCCCTGTATCAGAATCAAAAAAGCCCCGGCTGGGCTACCAGTCGGGGCTTTTCGGAGTCCGGTGGCAGCCTGGGTTGCTTGCCGGGCTGCCTTCCTCGTTGTATTCGGTCGATGAAGATCCTACGGGCGGCCCGGGCTCTGGCTAAAATAAAAGCCATAACCAAACCACCAAAAATACACAGCAGAACCTGCGGCCTTCAGTTTTTCACCGAAAGCTTTCAGAACATTCAATTGACAGGCTGCGTGTAAGGTCTTCATGCTTTTCACTATATACCCACGGTTTTAACGATGGCAACCCGCAAGACGGATTATTTTGCAGCGGGCATGGCCGTCATGGCTCTGGAGGCCTGCATGCGAAACCCTGAGCACCGCCCCGTTCTCTCGCTGATGACTGCCCTGATTCTCACCCTGTTAACGGTTTCCAGCGCCGCCTGGGCACAGTCGGAAGCCCGGGTCTATGACCTGAACAACCGAACCGCTGAAGACATCGAGTTACAGATTCGCGAACTCTACCATCAGGCGCCGGTAACGGTTACGGCACGCGGACAGCAATTGGTGGTCCGTGGTGAACCAACACTGCTGGACGAAATCGGAACTCTGGTGCAATCAATGGATGTACCACCCGTGCAGATGAGGATCAGCGTTCGCTACCGTCAGGACATCGGGGGTAAACAATCCGGAGGCAGCGTCACCCTCTCGAACGGTTCGGCCGGCGCCAGCGTCGAGCGCCGTACCATCAGCACCAATTCCACCCGGGAGCGTCAGCTTATTGTGCAGGATGGCCAGTCGGCCCACATCACCTCCGGCAATGTGCGCACCCTGCCATTTGCCGTTCAGGGCGGGCGTAATCCCGCCGCCATCCTGCAGCAGGTGGAAACCCGAAGCGGCTTTGTGGTGAGTCCCCAGGCCATCTCGAACCAGGCGGTAGAGCTGAGTATCGTGTCCTTTGAGGAAGACCCGGCCGCACTCCCCGGCTACGAAACCGAAGCCCTGATGACCATCCGGCGGGTCGAGCCGGGGCAATGGGTCAGCCTCGGAGGAACTCGCACCTCCATAAATCAGGAGCAGCAAGGCATCACCTACCGTGTGAACAGCAAGCGTGCAGAAAACCTGTCCATCGACGTCAAAGTGGAAATTCTGCCCTGATCAGGCCTGATTACGCTTGCCCAGCAAGACATCTCGGGCCTCATTGAGCTTGGCGGCCAGGTAATCGTTGCCTCCGCGGTCCGGGTGCACCTTCAACATCAGTTTGCGGTGGGCAGCGGTCACCTCCTCACGGGAGCAACCGGGATTCACTCCCAGAATATCGCAGGCCTCCTGCGTGCTCATTGGCCCCCGGGTGGCAGCCCGATCGCCCCCGGCATTTGCATGGCGCGTCGAGTCATTACCGGATGAATCGCCCATGGCCTTGCGAAACATCGGTGCATAACGCAGCAACGCCGGCAGCTTTCTCAACAGGGGAATAAGAGCGGCAATACCGGCCGTGATCACATGCACCCGGCCGGTCAGCACCATAAACAGCAAGAGCGCACCGCCAGCCACCAGAATGACTTTCCAGATCGCCGCCTTCTGCCCTTCCGGCGAAAGCGCGCCCCATTTTTTCAGGATGACAAACACGGCAGCCGCCAGGGCCAGGCCGAGAATCAGTTGCATCGATGTTAGTCCTGTATTCTTGCTGTCGAAAAACGGGAGTCCGAAATACGCCCGGATACTATAATCCACCCCGGACACACCAGCGTAATCTGTCCGCAGTATTTATACTGTTTGTTGAATGCAAACGGGTGACAAATAGAAACAGCTTTTGTAGCATCCTATTCGTTAAATTGAACTGACGTTCTATTACATTGTCCCCGCGCCCTGATTTGCAAGGACAGCTGTCAGCCTTCCCTTCCGGGCGACTTTATCAGATTCAGGAAATTCACTCCCAGGAACAGATCTATGCGCACTGCTTCCCGTTTTGTCATCGTCATCATTTTCCTTGGTGTCGTCCTCGGCGGCATCTTCGGCTACAAGTTCATGCAGTTCGGCCAGATGAAAGAAATGATGTCCCAGCCGCAGCCACCGGCGATCATCTCCGTGACCAAAGCGACTACCGAAAACTGGCAGCCGGCCATCAAGGCTGTCGGCAGCATCGAAGCCATCAATGGCATCGAAGTGGCCAACGAAGTGCCTGGTGTGATTGAGAACATTGGTTTTGAGTCCGGCGACACCGTCAGCAAGGGCGATGTTCTGGTGCGCCTGGATGCCGCCATCGACGAAGCAGCACTGCGCACACGGCGAGCAGAAGCCCAACTGGCGGAGCAGGAATTCAAGCGAGTTTCGGACCTGCTGCCGAAGCGGGCCGTGTCCCAGTCCCAGTATGATGAGGCCAAGGCCAATTTTGATGCCGCCCGCGCCCGGGTGAACGAGGCTGAAGCACAGCTCAACAAGAAAGTGATCCGCGCGCCCTTTGACGGCAAGCTGGGTATCCGCATGGTGGATCAGGGCCAGTACATTGCTACCGGCACGCCGATTGTCGAGATCAACATGCTGAACCCCATCTATGTGGATTACACCCTGTCCGAGAAATTCCTGCCGGATGTGGATCAGGGGTATCCGGTATCAGTGACTGTTGCCGCCGTGCCGAATCAGACCTTCGAGGGTGAAGTGAGCGCCATCAATACCTCGGTGAACCCGGAAACCCGCACCGTACGCATGCGCGCCACTCTGGATAATGAAGAGAATCTGCTGCGCCCGGGCATGTTTGCCACCATCCAGACCGGCCAGCCCCGGGACAACGAAGTGGTTACCCTGCCGCGCACCGCCATTTCCTACAACACCTACGGCAATTTCGTGTACGTGGTGGAAGAAAACGACAACGGTGAACTGATTGTCAGCCGCCGCACCGTCACCACGGGCGAAGTTCGCGATGGCCGGGCGGCCGTGCTGTCTGGTCTCGAAGAGGGTGAGACCGTGGTGGCCAAAGGTCTGCTCAGACTGCGTGCGGGCCAGCGTGTTGAAATCCAGGACGAGTCCGGCCAGGAGGCGTCTGAGTAATGAAATTTACCGACATTTTTGTCCACCGGCCGGTTCTGGCCACGGTGGTCAGCCTGCTGATCCTGTTGATCGGTGCGCGGGCCGCCATGGAAATGGAAATCCGGCAGTATCCGGAACTGGAAAGCACCACGGTGACCGTCTCCACGGCCTACCCCGGCGCTAGTTCTGATCTGATCAAGGGCTTTATCACGACCCCGCTGCAGCAGGCCATTGCTGAAGCCAGCGGCATTGATTACCTGACCTCCACCAGTTCCCAGAGCGTATCGACCATTCAGGCCAAGATGATCCTGAACTACGACGCCAACGATGCCCTGGCGGAGATCCAGGCCAAAGTAGCCAGTCAGCGTAACGTGTTACCGGCGGAAGCCGAGGACCCGGTGATTACCTCGACTACCGGCGACAGCACGGCACTGATGTACATTGCCTTTTACAGCACCGAGTTGGATGTGCCCCAGATTACCGATTATCTGACCCGGGTGGTGCAGCCCAAGCTGCAGGCGCTGGCCGGCGTGGGCAAAGCTGAACTGCTGGGTCGCACCTTTGCCCTGCGTATCTGGCTGGACCCGGAACGTCTCGCCGCCGTGGATATGACTCCGGTAGAAGTAGCCGCCAAACTGCGGGCCAACAACTATCAGGCCGCAGTGGGCAAAACCCGCGGCAAATACACCGAGGTCAGCCTGACCAGCGACACCGATATCGCCGATCCGGACGCCTTCCGGAACCTGGTGGTCAAACAGTCAAACGGCACTCTGATCCGCCTGCAGGATATTGCCCGTGTGGAGCTGGGGTCCCAGACCTACGACAGTCTGGCTCTGTACAAGGGCCAGCCGGCCACCTATGTGGCCATTGAGTTGGCACCGGGGGCCAACCCGCTAACCGTGGCCGACCTGGTCAAGGCCGAACTGCCGGATATCGAAAGTCAGTTGCCCAGCGGCCTGAATGTGCGCCTGGCCTACGATGCCTCTGACTTTATCGAGGATTCCATTAACGAGGTTATCCAGACCTTGCTGGAAGCCATGATCATCGTCCTGGTGGTGGTGTTCCTGTGCCTGGGTTCGGTTCGAGCCTCGGTGGTGCCCTCGGTGGCGGTACCGCTGTCCCTGATTGGTGGCGCCTTTGTCATGCTGATGTTCGGCTTCTCCCTGAACCTGCTGACGCTGCTGTCCATGGTGCTGGCCATCGGCCTGGTGGTGGATGACGCCATCATCATGGTGGAGAACGTGCACCGACACATCGAGGAAGGCGAATCCCGATTCGATGCCGCTATTAACGGTGCCCGGGAAATGGCAACGCCCATCATCGCCATGACCACCACGCTGGTGGCGGTTTATGCCCCCATCGGCTTTATGGGTGGCCTGGTCGGCTCGCTGTTCACCGAATTCGCCTTTACCCTGGCCGGCACGGTGGTAATCTCCGGTATAGTCGCCCTGACCCTGTCGCCCATGCTCTCCGGCAAGGTTCTCAAGCCCCACGGCAACCCTGGCCGGTTCGAGCAGTTGGTGGAAAAAACCTTCAACGGCCTGGCCAATGCCTACAAGGCTGCACTTTCATCGTTGATGCAGACCAAGTCGGTCGTGGTGTTCTTCGCCTTTGTGGTGCTTGGCTCCATCTACTTCATGGTGATGATGAGCCAGAACGAACTGGCCCCCACCGAAGACCAGGGCATTCTGTTCTATCAGGGCCTTGGCCCGGAAACCTCCACCCTGGACTACCTGTACGACCACGGTCAGGAAGTGCAGAACCGGATGTCTGAGGTGTCGGGTTACAGCGAAGACTTCATGATTCTGGGTATCACCAGCCCCAATGCTGTATTCGGCGGGTTCAAGCTGGCGCCCTGGAGTGAGCGGGATATCAGTCAGTTCGAGGTTCAGCCCATGCTGGACGCCGAACTGAAAAAGGTCACCGGGCTGCAGACCGCGGTATTCCCCCGGCCTTCCCTGCCCGGCTCCGGCGGCGGTCTGCCGTTCCAGTTTGTCATCACCACCGGCGGCAGCTATGAACAGCTGGACCAGGTGGCCGATGAAATGCTGGGCAAGGCCATGCAGAGTGGCAACTTCATGTTCCTGAAGAAGTCCATCAACTTCGACAAGCCGGTTACCCGCATCAATGTCGATCGTGATCGCGTGGCCGATCTGGGCCTGTCGATGCAGGACGTGGGGCAGTCTCTGGCCAGCATGCTCAGTGGCGGTTACATCAACCGCTTCAACATGGAGGGCCGCTCGTACCAGGTGATTCCACAGGTGGATGACCAGTTCCGCCCGAGCAAGGAAGCCCTGCAGGACTACTACATCCGCGCCGGCAATGGCGAACTGGTGCCGCTCTCCAGCGTGGTTAGCTTTACCGAGGAAGTGGAGCCGTCGAACCGCACCCAGTTCAACCAGCAGAACTCGCTGACCCTGGAAGGCGTGGTTATGCCGGGCGTGGCAGCAGGCACCGCCATGGAGTTTATAGAGCAAACCGCCAGCGAGGTCTTCCCACAGGGCTTCAGCTACGACTACACCGGGGAAACCCGTCAGCTGGCCACCCAGGGCAGCGCTCTGGTGGTGACCTTCTTCCTGTCACTGCTGGTGATCTACCTGGTACTGGCGGCACAGTTTGAGAGCTGGCGCGATCCGATCATCATTCTGGTGTCGGTGCCCATGTCGGTAGCCGGTGCTATGGCGTTTATCGTACTGGGCTTTGCCTCCATGAACATCTACACCCAGGTGGGACTGATTACGCTGATCGGGGTTGTGTCCAAGAACGGCATCCTGATTGTGGAGTTCGCCAATCAGTTGCAGAAAGATCGGGGCCTGAACAAGGTGGATGCAGTAATCGAGGCGGCGGCCATCCGTCTTCGGCCGATTATCATGACCTCTCTGGCGCTGATCTTTGCCATGGTGCCGTTGCTCATTGCCATCGGCCCGGGTGCCGAGAGCCGGTTTGCCATCGGCCTGACCATCAGTGCCGGCCTGGGCATTGGCACCTTGTTCACGGTATTCGTGCTGCCAGCATTCTACATTCTGCTGGCCCGGGATCACCATGGCTCGGCAGCCGATGAATACGGCAACGAGGAAGAGTCGTCCTCAACGCAGGCGCCAGCCGGCAACCACTGAACCGGCACGGCAATCATAAAAAAGCCCGGCATGGCAACATGTCGGGCTTTTTTGCGTCAGGAGACGGCAATCCGGGCTGGTGGTTCCAGCGCCGGTTCTCCCGCCTGCAAGCGGCGGCGCCACTGGACGGTTTCGCTGGGCAACTCTCCGAAGTGTTCCCGGTACAGCGCAGCAAACCGCCCCAAATGCGAAAACCCTTCATCGGCGGCGTACCAGGAAATATGGGGCGCATCGCACTGGCAATCCACTAGCCGGCGCCGAACCCGGATCAACCGGCAGCGCTGGTAGAAACGGTACGGGGTCATGCCGGTTTCCCGCTTCATCAGATAATACAGATTGCGCTCACTGACCCCGGAATGATTGGCCAGTTCCTGCAAATCAAACTCCCAGGCTGGCTCCATGCGGATTTTGTCGATAACCCGGAGAAGCCGGCGGTCGAGCTCCGGGGGCGCTTCGTTGGCTTCACAACCACCCTCCCGGGCGATGTCATCCAGTTCTTCAAACAGGATATGGGCAGAATCACAGGCATCGTTGTAATCCTGGAAGAAGTTGGAGCGCAACAGAAAATGATTCACCCGATCCGCCATACAGGCTAACGCACCCTGGCCCGGGGTGACGTTGCTGCGCCACTGTTCCGGGTTTAACAGAATCAGACGGGAATGCTCGCAGGCACGCACCGAAATCGACTGAGTGAAGGTAATGGTGGCCATCGGAAAAGCCGGCTGCCTGCAATCACCATTTACCAGCACATCGCACTGCCCCGATACCGGCACCACCAACAAAGTCCCTGGCAGTCCGCACAGATGCACCTCGGCATCCTGCACCAGATCCAGAGCACAGACGACGCCATGGTCCACGCTTAGAGAGGACAGTGAGCCAACAACGGTCTGCGGACGCTCCAGAGTGAGACCAACGTCTTCACAGCCCAGCAACTCACGGATGGCCGCCTGCCATTCGCCAGCCGCAGCGCGATTGAGTCGAAGGTAGGCATCCAGATCCGGTTTGGCAGTGAGATTGCGCATACAGCATGAACAGGCAATGAGTGAGCTTGCTGTTTTAAGCCAGCGCGCCGCAAACCCCTAGCCAAATCTTGCAAAATGGCAAGAAACGCGACGGAGTTTGCCTGTTAATTGATTCTTATCAATCCAGTTGCAGCTGATTCAGGGGGGACGGCCGGGCCATCAGATAGCCCTGACCCCGGTGACACTTCAATTCCTGGAGCTTGCGTTTCTGAATCTCGGTCTCGATCCCCTCAGCCACCACCTCGAGGCTCAGCGCCTCGGCAATGGCCAGAATGGCTGACACAATCCGTGAATCCCTGCCGTCCTGCCCCAGCCGCTGGACGAACTGCTGATCAATCTTGAGCACGTTCACAGGTAAAGCATGCAGATACGCCAGCGAGGAATATCCGGTACCAAAGTCGTCAATGGCAACCACCACCCCCTTGTCACCAAATTCCCGGAGTTTGTCCAGGCATCGGCGTGACAGGTTCATCAGGTGGGTTTCAGTAATCTCGATTTCCGGCTGCCAACCCGCCTGCCGAACCCGCTCGAAGAACGGCTCCAGCAATCCATCCAGTCGGCCATCGGCAATCTGGCGGGCAGAAATATTGATGGCCAGGCGTCGACCTCGGCCATGATCGACAGCACACGCCTCCAGATCGCGACGGATGCACCGGATCAGTTGCTCGGTCAGTTCGTGAATGTGCCCGCGCTGCTCGGCCACCGGGACAAACTCTCCCGGTGACACTGGCCCCAGCTCAGGGTGCTGCCAGCGCAGCAGAGCTTCCATGCCCGCCATGGCGCCGGTGGCAAGATCGTACTGGGGCTGGTACACCACCGAGAATTCCTCCGGCGCCACCTTCAGGGAAGCCACAAGGGCCTCAGACAGCCGTTGCTGCTGCTGGCCATGCTGGCTTTCGCTCGCACTGTAGATCCGGTAGCAGGCCCGACCGGCCAGTTTCGCGGTATACATGGCCCGGTCGGCATTCTGCAGCAATTCACCTGCGGTCTCGCCGTGGTTCGGGTAGATGACCGCGCCCACCGAGGCAGAGAGAAAGTATTCGCGGTGATCCACCACCACGGGCGCCCGGAACACATTGGTCATCCGCTCACATACCGCTTTCAACTGGTCTTCGCTATCCAGCTCAATGATGGCGGCAAATTCATCCCCCGACAGCCGGGCAATCACATCGCCTTTGCGAACAACGGCCTGGATACAAGCCGCGGCCTGTTGCAGCACCCGGTCACCACAATCGTGGCCATGCAAATCGTTCACAGACTTGAAAAAATCCAGGTCGATATAAAGCACCGCAAACAGGTCGGCGGTGTCTTTACGCTGGTTCACCCGAGCCTTCAGGAATTCCTGGAACAGCGAACGATTGGGCAGTTCGGTGAGGGGGTCGTAGTAGGCCAGAGTTGCCAGCCGTTCATCGCTGGCAGCCAGCTCACCCACATCCATGAACACACCGGCGTACAGACGCTTGCCCTGATAATCCACCGGATAGATGGTCAGCCACTGGGGATAGTTCTCGCCGTTCTTGCGCCGGTTCCAGATCAGGCCTTCCCAGCGACCGCTCTCATTCAGGCTTTCCCACATGGCCTGATAGAACTCCGGCGAGTGCAGCCCGGAACTGAGCACCGACGGAGCCCGGCCCAGGACTTCTTCTGGGCGGTATCCGGTCACGGCCTGGAACATCCGGTTTACATAGGTAATCACCGCGTCCGGAGTCGAAAGCATGATGGCCCGGGGGTGGTTATCCACCAGGGCCTTGAAGTCCTGTTCTGTCAACGCCTGCATACGCCGTATCCCTTCCGTGTCCGGCCTGCTGCGGGCAGGCTCTTTTCTCCCAGCATAGGCAGAAAACGTCGCAAACCTATCCATATTTTGCAAAAACCCCTCGCCTTTGACCAAAGGCGGAGAAAAATGTGAACACATTTTCAACATTTGCAATATCCGGATACCCCGTTAGCGGATACAGGTCGATAGTAGGTGCAAAGCAAAACAAACGCCCCGCAGGAGCGCCCCATGCGCAGGAACGAGCCGGTTACCGGTCACGAGCGCGAATACCCCGCGCATTATCACCTGATCACCACCACAGATCTGAAGGGCAAGATTACCGCCGCCAATGAGGAATTCGCGGAGGTTGCCGGCTACAGAATCGACGAACTGGTCGGCCAACCCCACAACCTGATCCGGCACCCGGATATGCCGCTGCAAGCCTTCGCCAATCTCTGGGAAACCATCCGCAAGGGCGACTCCTGGCGCGGTATGGTCAAGAACCGCTGCAAGAACGGCGACCACTACTGGGTGGATGCTTATGTCACGCCAATCATGAAGAACGGCGAACTGGTGGAATTCCAGTCGGTGCGGTGCCAGCCCCGCCGCAGCCAGGTCCGGCGGGCGGAAAAGGCCTACGCCGCCTGGAATCGCGGCCGCCTGCCCCGGCGTTTTCTGGCGGTGTCCCCCCCTCTGATCTCCAAACTGGCCTGCCTGTACGGGCTGCTCGCGGGCAGCCTTCTGGTGTTTGGCCTGACGTCACTGTCAATGCCGGAAATGGCCGTGCTGCAAGCTCTGGTGCTGTCGGTTTTCGGTATCCTGTTCTGGCTTACCCTGCCAATGATGCGAACCGCCCGGGAGGCCTGTTGTGATGCCCACCCCGTGATGCCCTGGATTTATACCGGACGGCGCGATGAAGGCGGCTGGATCGAGTACGATCGGCAAAAGCGTGATGCCACCTTGCGCGCGGTCTCGGCGCGCATGCATGCCAACATCGGCAAACTTCATGGCCGCAAGCAGCGCACCATGGAATGGGTCTCCAGTTCGGTGGCGAGTATCCGCAGCCAGCAAAGCGATATTGAGCAAATCACCCGGGCCTTTGAGGAACTGGCCCAGAGTGTGCGCCGGGTGAACGAAATGACCGACCGCACCCGGCAAGCCAGCGCCGACGCCCGCCAATCCGCCAGCCAGTGCCAGCACAGGATGGATGGGGTCAATCAATCGCTGTCACGGCTCCGGCAGCAACTGGCCAGTGCCAACGGCGAGATGGATCGACTGACCGAACGCAGCAATGCCATCAGCGTGGTGCTGGAGGTGATCAGCGACATTGCCGAGCAGACCAACCTTCTGGCCCTGAATGCTGCGATTGAAGCCGCTCGAGCGGGTGAATCCGGCCGTGGTTTTGCGGTGGTGGCGGACGAGATCCGGGGCCTGGCCCAGCGTACTCACGATTCCACCCGCCGTATCGACACCATGATTGAAGAACTGCAATCGGAAACCCGGATGGTAGTCGACGTCATCAGCCAGGGCACCGCGGCCTGTGAGCAGACCGCCACCATGGCCGACGAAGCCGGCCAGGCCCTGACCACCACCCTGAAAGACATGGACATTATTGACGACTGCGCCCGTGAGGTGGCCGGCGCCACCGAGCAGCAATCCGCACTGGCGGTGCAGGTGGAGCGCCAGGCCGAACACCTGCTGCACCTGGGCAATCAATCGGTGCAGAGCAGCGAAAGCGCCCGCCACGAGTCCGAGCAACTGGGCTCCAATGTCGACCAGGCCCAGCTGCTGACCAGCCACTTCCTGCAGATGTTGTGCGACAAACTGCTGAACAAGGGCTCCAAAGCGCCGGCCAGGCAATTTCCTGAGCCGGCACAATAGGGTAGTCTGGCGATTCGCCGGGGTGGAGCCTCCACCCCTGTCGCAATCACCAACAGGATTATCTGTGCCTTGACCCTAGCAACCCTCTTCTGGCTGTTTGTCGCCGGTTTCGCTATCTGGTACTGGTGGCGGGCCAAAGCCATCAAGGACTTTGTCCTGCAGGCTGCTCACCGGTACTGCAAATCCATGGACGTAATGCTGCTGGACGACGCCGTTTATCTGCGCGGGCTCTGGTTCAAGCGCGACCAGAACGGCAAACTGCGGGTTTGGCGGCGCTTCCTGTTCGACTTCACCACCACCGGCGAAGAACGCTATACCGGCCGCATCATCATGCTTGGCCAGACCATTATCCACACCGAGCTTGAGCCACACCGATTCTGACCGCCTGTCACCGGAGCCGCCTCACCCAAATGGGCGATTACCGGCACCCGCGTTCGTTCGCGATACTCCCTGTTGCATGTCGACAACCAACAAAAACAACAGGAGTCATCTATGCGTTTTGCCATGCCCGTCCGGCTTGTGGCCGGAATTCTCATGCTGGTGTTCTCGGTACTGAGCCACGCCAGCTACACCCAGACCCGTCATCCGATTGTGCTGGTACACGGTGTAACCGGCTTCAACACCCTTGGCGGTCTGATCAACTACTTCCACACCATTCCCTGGAACCTTGAACGCAGTGGCGCAAAGGTTTATACCGCCAGCGTGTCCTTCGTGAACAGCAGCGAACAGCGTGGCCAGCAACTGGCCAACTACGTCAACAGCCTGGGCCACAGCAAGGTCAATCTGATGGCGCACAGTCAGGGTGCCCCCACCTCCCGGGTGGCAGCGGCCTTGATTCCCCACAAGATTGCGTCGGTCACGTCGATTGACGGCGTGAACAAAGGCTCCAAAGTCGCTGACGTTATCCGGGGCATCATCCCTCCCGGCAGCTATGTTGAAGGTGGCGCCGACGCCATTGCCAACGCTCTGGGCGGGCTGATTAATGCCCTGTCCGGAGCCAGCAACCCCCAGGATGGTATTGCCGCCCTGGAAACCCTGACCACTCCAGGCACCACCAGCCTGAACAACGCCCTGGGCTGGAAAGGGGTTAATCGCAATGCCTGCGCGGGTACCAGCGAAGATGTCTGGATCAGTGGCCAGAAGGTCAAGTTTTTCTCCTGGACCGGCCGCGCCGTCTGGACCAATGTGTTCGACATTACCGATCCGTTCCTGGGCGTGACCTCCCTGGCCTTTGGCAGCGAGCCCAATGATGGTCTGGTCGGCGTCTGCGCCACCATGATGGGCAATGTCATCGGCACCCATTACGACATGAACCACGTCGATGCCATCAACCATCTGCTGGGCGCCCGTTCACTCTGGACCAACCCGGTCTCACTCTACCGCAGCCAGGCCAACCGTCTGAAAAACCGCGGTCTGTGAGGTCGTTATGAAGCACCGACCCACCCGGAAACTGCGGTGGCTGCTTCCCGTTGCCCTGCTGGCCGTCATGGCCAGCAGCGGCTTCTGGTACTGGCAGGCACCAGATTCAGAACCCAGGCCAGACCCGGCGAAAACCTTTGCCAGTGCGCCTGCTCTCAACTCACCGGCGGTCACCGAGACACCAGACCCCGTTCCGTCAAACGCGGAGCCGCCACACCAGACACCCACTGCGCTTCCGGATCCGAGCTTCGCCCGTTCCCTTGCCGGCACAGATATCGACGGCGCCCTCAAGGCTGACAGCAACGGCCAGCTGATTCTGGATATTGGTGTCCGGGACTTCTTCGATTACTTTCTGAGCGCCGTAGGCGAAGTCTCACCGGAGACAGCCATCGGTCAGATCCGTTCATTGGCCCGCAACTATTTGCCGGAACCCGCCGCCAGCGATGCCATGGTTCTGCTTGATCAGTATCTGGCTTACAAGCAGGCTGCGTTACAGCTGATGCAGACGGAACTGGACCCGAGCAGGCAGCATGACCCAGGCTATCAACTGACGGCCCTCGGCAACGCCCTGGGCAACCTGAAACAACTGCGCCGTTCAACCTTCAGCCCGGACGCACACCAGGCGTTTTTCGGCGAGGAAGAGGCCTACAGCGAATACACCCTGGCGGCCATGAGTATCCAGCAACGGGAAGATCTCTCCGATCAAGGCAAACAGGCGCTGATTGAATGGCACCGCAAACAACTGCCGGAGTCGCTTCGGGCAACCGAGCAACGACTACAGAGCGAAACCCGCGAGCATCAGGCCCGACTGTCTGCCCTGGAGAATACCGAATCACCGGAAGCCGCCGGCCGGAAGCTGGTGGAGCTGGGCATGGACCCGGAAAGTGCCGAAGGGGTCGTCAGTTACCTCAAACAACGTGAAAGTTTTGATCAGCAGTTTTCCGAGTTCGAACAGGCTTTTGACGCCGAGGATCTGGAAGGCCTGGCCGGAGCAGATCGTCAGAAACACAAGGATGCCCTGCTGGAGCAATACTTCCCCGATGAACAGAGTCGAACCTGGGCCCGACTCAGAATGCTGAACCAAAGCTGACCACTCTGTGCAATGGCTCCCGAAATCCGGAGCCAGAGCGTTCTAGAATCGGAGCTTGTGTTCCGTGGATATCCCGACCATGACGGCCGAACAAATCCAACAGCAACAGGCCAGAGGCTTCCTGACCCTGCGTTTTGTGCCAGCACTGGAAGCTGACTACCGCAAAGCGCGTTCCGCGTTAATTCGCCAACGGGCGAGACTGGCGTCCATTGCTGGTCTGCTGCTCTTTCTGGTGTACGCCCTGGTAGACCTGATGACCCTGCCAGCCGAACTGGCCCGTCTCACGGCCGGAATCAGACTGGCCATTACCTGCCCGATCATCGCCCTGGTTCTCTGGCTAGCCCACCGGAAAACCCCCGACGACCACCACTTCGAGCGGCTGTATATGTTTGCCTATATCGCCGGAGGTCTGAGCGTCATTGCCATTATCCTGGCCGCCCGCTGGCACAGCTACCCTCTGCCTTATGAGGGCATGATACTCATGCTGATGTTCGGATACTTTGCCATGGGACTGCCTTTTTTTTCCGCCTCGGTGGCCTCCTTTGTTCTGGTGTGGGCCTACCTGCTGGCAGAGCTCTGGGCCGGCAACCCTGCCACCGCCACCCTCACCAATCTGTTCTTTCTGATGACCGCAAATGTCATTGGTATGGTCGGCGCCTGGATCAGCGAGTACCGTCACCGTGCCCACTTTCTCGACCGCCAGCTCCTGGATCTGTTGCACCAGTCCGCCAGGGACGAGAGCCGTCGGAAAACCGAGCTGATTACCGCGGCCAGCCATGATCTTCGCCAACCCCTGAATGTCATCGACCTGACGCTGGAAACGCTGCAACCTGAGCGCGAACACCCTCAGGTTCTGAATCAGCTTCGGGATACCGTGGGCCAGCTCCGTAATCTGCTGGGCACGGTGTTCGACAGCGCCCGACTGAACGAGGGCATGATTCAGCCCGAAATCCAGCCTGTGCAACTGAACCATACGTTGCAGGAGCTTCAGGATCTGCTGTTGGATACGCTATCCAGGCGCGGAATCAGCCTCGACATTGCCCCTACAGAGCCTGGGCTGACCCTGTCCGCCGATCCCAGCCTGCTGTTGCGAGTGTTGCAGAATCTGGTTATCAATGCCGCCGACCACAGTGGCGGCCGGCGCATTCAGGTCCGCACGGTCACCACCGGGAACTGGGCCCGCATCCGGGTGTGCGATGACGGGCGCGGGCTGCCGGAAGAGCTGCACAAACAGGTCTTCGACCCCTACATTCGTGCCGGTGCCAGCCATCAGGCGGGGCTTGGACTGGGTCTGACCATCGTGCGCGAGTTCTCCCGGCTCATGGGCGGGCAATGTGGAACCGAATCGTCTTCGGGCCAGGGCGCCATATTCTGGGTGGCACTGCCGGTTGCCGTTACAACCAGCCCAGGGCCCGGGCCCGATTCACGCATTCAGTCCGATTGTGCACCCCCAGGTGGGTGAAGATCGCTTTCAGATGGGTTTTGACCGTGTGCTCGGTCAGGCCCAGGCTCTGGCAGATGCGTTTGTTGGGAAACCCCTGGGCGAGGAGCGTCAGCACTTCGAGCTGACGTGGTGTTAACGGGGTCTCCGACACCAGAGGCGGCATACCCCCGGGGAAATAGCCCTGCCCCCGCCGTACCGATTGCATCATACGAACCAGTGCCGCCCGGCCAGCCGATTTGGCCAGAAACCCCGCCGCCCCGGCCGTTCGCACGGCCCTGACGGTGCTTTCGTCCTCACTGCTGGAGATAATCACCACCGGCGGGGTGTTCCGCAAGCCAGCCAGACGCGGCAACAGCGAAAGTCCGGCTTCTCCGTTAAGTGCCAGGTCAAGCAATACCAGATCGACCCCGGTGCCATGCACCAGTTGCTCGACCGCGGCCTCCAGCGTGCCCACCGTGACCACCGAGAGCGCCAGTTCCTCCTGCCGGATCAGGCCCGCCAGCGCCTGCGCAAACAGCGCGTGGTCATCGACCAGCAAAACCTTCTCAAAGGCTGTGGTTCGATGATGTTCTGCCGAAGATGAGCCATGCCGGAGCGATGTCACATGCATGATAGTGCCCCGCTGTGTTTGTTTTTGTTACTGCGGACACCCCACTATAAGCCAGCAAGCCCGGCGCCTCAGCGGCCTGCTTAACACTTTCTTACAAAAGTATTGAACCTTTCGCGCCATCTGATCTTGCCTGAAACATAAATGTCATATTTCTGAAGCATCCTTCCCGCATTACAACCATCTGATCTGAATAGGTTTTCACCAAGATGCCCGATCCCACAAGGAAGACCGCCGGCCACTGGCTGGCACTGCTGGCAAGCGCCAGTCTCTGCGCCGGCGCCAACGCCCATGAGCTGGAAATCCATGGTTCCAACACCGTCGGCGCCACGCTGGCACCCATGCTGGTGAGTGGCTATCTGGAACAGCAAAGCAATGGTCCGGTCAGCCGCCGGGCCACGGGCACCGAGAACGAGCAGATTCTGCTGACCGAGACCGAACAGGGCCCCGTCAGTGTTCTGGTGGCCGCCCATGGCTCCAGTACCGGTTTCCGCACCCTGGCCAGCGGTCAGGCGCAGATCTGGGCGTCCTCCCGGCCTGTCAAAGCCGCCGAGGCGGAACAGGTGCGCCAGCAGGCCGACCTGACGGCCCTGGAGAGTGAACATGTCATCGCCATTGATGGCCTGGCCGTGCTGGTGCACCCCGGCAACCCTGTGAATGCCATGAGTATCGATACGCTCGGGCGCATTTTCGCTGGCCAGATTCGTAACTGGTCGGAACTTGGCGGGCCGGACCGGCCAATACGGCTCTACGCCCGGGATGATCGTTCCGGCACCTGGGATACCTTCAAATCCCTGGTTCTGGGTAAAGGCTACCGCCTGGACGAATCCGCCAAACGCTACGAATCCAACGATCAGCTGTCCGATGACGTGTCCCGGGATCCCGGCGGTATCGGCTTCTCCGGTCTGGCCTCGGTGCGCAACAGCAAACTACTGGCGATCTCCGAAGGCAATGCCCCGGCCCTGAAACCGAATCAGCTCACGGTTGCCAGCGAAGACTACCCACTCTCCCGCCGACTGTTCATGTATACCATGGGAGATAGAACACCGACTTTCGCCAAAGGCCTGATCGACTATGCACTGGATGAGGATGGCCAGAACCTGGTGGCCGAATCCGGGTTTATTTCCCAGAATCCGATCGCGGTAAAACCGGAATTCGACACCTCCGTACCAGAGAGCTTCCGGCGACTGACCAGCAATTACCAGCGCCTGACCGTCAATTTCCGCTTTGCCGAAGCCCGCACCAAGCTCGACAACAAGGCCCAGCGGGATCTGCTACGGGTGAAGCATTACCTGCGACAGCACAATCGCGACGCCAGTGATCTGCTGTTGATCGGTTTTGCAGATGCACAGAGTCACGAACTTCGGGCCCAGATGATTTCCGAGCTGAGAGCGTTGTCGGTGCGCAAGGCACTGGGCCAGGCAGGTGTGGCGAACGTCGCCTACACAGGTTATGGCCACTACATGCCCGTTGGCGGCAAGGGAAACCTGCGCAATGGCCGGGTAGAAGTCTGGATCAAGAACCCCTGACCAGCCGGGGATTCGACCAAAGTCTGCCTGCAGACTTCGGCAATCCCCTATCCGCACCCCCATCACAGATATGTTTGGGTTTCCTATACTGCCGTTGTCACCCTCCAACCAACAGACCGGGACAATGGACATCAAAAACGACCACCGTTACGCGATTAACCTGAACGTACGGGGCATCCAGCCCTCCGCCACCCTGCGCATCAACGAGCTCAGTAACCAGCTCCGTTCCGAAGGCAAGGACATCATCAAACTGGGGCTGGGGCAGTCGCCGTTCCCGGTACCGGATCGCGTGGTCGACGCCCTCAAGGAGCACGCCCACGAAAAAGATTATCTGCCGGTCAAAGGTCTGAAGGGCCTGCGTGAAGCCATCGCCGGCTACATCAACCGCAGCGAGCGCATGCGCTGTACCTGGGAAGACGTGCTGATCGGCCCGGGCTCCAAAGAGCTGCTGTTCATGCTGCAGCTGGCCTACTACGGCGACCTGCTGATACCGCGCCCGAGCTGGGTGTCTTATGCGCCCCAGGCCCGCATCATCGGCCGTTCGGTACACTGGCTGCCGACCCACGCCGAGAACAATTGGCAGCTGACCGCCGAGGAACTGGACATCATCTGCCGGGACGACCCGTCACGCCCGCGTATCCTGATTCTCAACTATCCGTCCAACCCGACCGGATGCACCTACACCGACGATCAGCTGCTGGCCATCGCCAACGTGGCCCGCAAGTACAAGCTGATCCTGCTCTCAGACGAGATCTACGGAGAAGTTCACTTTGAGGGCAAGCACAAGTCCATTGCCCGCTACTACCCGGAAGGCACCATCATCAGCACCGGCCTGTCCAAGTGGGCCGGCGCCGGTGGCTGGCGCCTGGGTACCTTTATCTTCCCGCCCGAGCTGAGGCCACTGCAGGACGCCATGGCGATCATCGCCAGCGAAACCTACACGGCGACCAGCGCCCCCATCCAGCACGCCGCCATTGCTGCTTTCAATGGTGGTGAGGACATCGAGGAATATCTGGTTCAGTCCCGCCGGGTGCTGAAAGTGGTGGGTGAATACATGCACCGCCGTCTGACCGACATGGGCGCGGTGGTTCAGAAGCCCGAAGGTGCGTTCTACCTGTTCCCGGACTTCTCCGGTTTCCGCGACCAGTTGGCCCGCAAGGACATCAAGACTTCCCAGGCCTTCTGCACCGCCCTGCTGGAGAATACCGGCGTCGCCATCCTGCCCTCCAGTGATTTCGGCTTCGTACCGGACCACCTGGGCGCCCGTTTGGCATTTGTCGATTTCGACGGTGCCGCGGCCCTGAACCTGGCAGGTGGCGACTACGCCGATCAGGAACTGGACGACAGCTTTGTCCAGCAGGCCTGCCCGAGACTGGTGCTGACCATGGATAAAATGGCAAAGTGGCTGAACAGCCTGTAAGCCTGCCGTGCTAGACTGGCACCCTCACAGTTTCTGAAACCGCGGGGGTGCCATGTCTGACTCAGTTTCTCTCCAGGAAATCACCGATTTCACCGAAGCCCTGGCCCGCGAAGCCGGCGAACTGATCCGCCACGAGCGGGAAGAAAACACCCTGCGCACCGACTACAAACACCAGACCGAACTGGTCACCCACGCCGATGTGATGGCCGACGAGTTCATCACCGGCACCATCCGCGAACGTTTCCCCCACCACCGCATCCTCTCTGAGGAAACCATGCCGGATCTGTCCCAGGCGGAAGAACTGGAAACACCGCTGTGGATTGTCGACCCCATCGACGGCACGGTGAACTACGCCTACGGGCATCCCCAGGTTGCGGTATCCATTGCCTACGCCGAGAAGGGCAAAGTGCGGGTGGGCGTTGTGCACGCGCCGTTTCCAGGCGAAACCTTCCGGGCCACCGAGGGCGAAGGCGCAACCCTGAACAACCAGCCTATCCGCCACAGCGGCGCGACCAACCCCAGGCAATCGCTATTCGCCACCGGTTTTCCGTACACCAAGGACAACCTGGAACCGCTGGTACGCCGCCTGGACGCCATGATTCATCAGTGCCGAGACCTGCGCCGGATCGGTTCCGCCGCTCTGGACATCTGCTGGGTGGCCTGTGGCCGGCTGGACATCTACTACGAAAACGTCAGCCCCTGGGACTTCGCCGCCGCCCGCCTGATCGCCAAAGAAGCCGGCGCTACGGTGGGCCATTTCGGGGAGGTGCCGGAGGGCTACCCGGCGGATCTTTATGGACGGGATATTCTTATCTCGGCGCCGACAGTGTGGGCGCCTGTGCGCTCAATCCTGCGGACTGCTTCCGGATACGATTGAGGTTGGATAATATCGCCAACACCTAGCCTGATATTTTGGAGTTAGGCATCAGCGATAACGCAACCGAATCTAGGTTTGATCAGGAAATACAAATCCATAGAGAAAGATCGAGGGGCATAATTCGACTATTCCAACAAGGTTCGATCGTTGTGACTGGGGTTTACCTTCGCAGAATGTCGGAGGCCAAGGATGGCCGGAGAGAAGCGCACATGGATGTGCTTGTAGCGGTTCTGCGAAGGTAAACCCCAGTCACAACAGGCAGTCCACTGGAAGGCTAGGTGAACGAAACTCCACGGTTCAACCCCAGACCGCTTCGGACACCAATCCCCAGGCCTCGTCGAAATCACTCGTCGGCAAACGCGAAAACCAAGACCTCACAAAACGCTGAATACGGCCTTCCACAAACACCATGACGAAGTCCGCACCACGGGCCGCCGTGGTTCTGGGCCGCAAGCCCTGACGGATTTCGCCTTCCTTCAGAGCCTGGCGAATCTGGGTTTCCAGCCGCTCGAAAAACTGGGATGCCCGCTTTCTCAGGGATTCATCCTCCCCCATCAGTGCATCGCCGGTCAGCACACAACACAAGCCCGGATTACGCTCGGCAAACACCAGCACCAGATGCGACAGCTGCTGCAGGCGCACGCGCACATCCTCCTGCTCCTGCAGAATCACCTGGCAACGGGAAAACACCGCCTCCTCGGCAAATTCGATCAGCGCCTCAAACATTTTGCGCTTGCTGGGAAAATGCCGGTACAGGGCCGCTTCGGTAACGCCCACGGTTTTGGCCAGGCCGGCCGTGGTGATTCGGGCACCGGGATCGCTTTGCAACAGCTCGACTAGCGCCTGGAGAATAGACTCCCGGCGACTGGGTTTCTGGTTGGTCATGACAGGACTACAGCGCTCTGAAATTCTGGTTTTGGTTTTATATGCCCTCCCTGGCAAGGGAGGGACTTTTCAGAAAAAAGTGCCGTCGATCGGTGACGAGGCACTGGCATACAGCTTCTTGGGCATACGACCCGCCAGGTAGGCTTCACGGCCGGATTCGATGGCCAGACGCATGGCATTGGCCATTCTGATCGGGTCTTTGGCCTGGGCGATCGCGGTGTTCATCAGCACGCCGTCACAGCCCAGCTCCATGGCAATGGTAGCGTCTGAGGCCGTACCGACGCCCGCATCCACCAGCACCGGCACCTTGGCGTTCTCGACAATCAGCCGGATGTTGTAGCGGTTCTGGATACCCAGGCCGGAGCCAATCGGTGCTCCCAGAGGCATGATGGCCACGCAGCCCATTTCTTCCAGGCGCATGGCCAGTAAAGGGTCGTCCGAGCAGTACACCATCACCTTGAAGCCATCCTCGATCAGCTCTTCAGCCGCGAGCAGGGTTTCCGGCATGTTGGGGTACAGGGTCTTGTGTTCGCCCAGCACTTCCAGTTTGACCAGATCGTGGCCATCCAGCAGCTCCCGGGCCAGCTTGCAGGTACGGACTGCATCTTTGGCGGTGTAGCAGCCGGCGGTATTGGGCAGGATGGTGTAGCTTTCCGGGGAAATCACGTCCAGCAGGTTGGGTTCATCCGGGTTCTGGCCCAGATTGGTACGGCGTACCGCCACAGTCACGATCTCGGCGCCACTGGCCTCGATGGCATGACCGGTTTCCATCAGATCGTGATATTTGCCAGTGCCCACCAGCAAGCGGGACTGGTACACCTTGCCGGCGATTTCCAGGGGTTTGTCTTCGGGGAGCTGAATCTCTGGTGTCTCTGTCATAACCTGCCTGAGTTATCTGGATAAAGTAAGAGCGGGAAAAGCCTGGCTCTGGTGACGTATCAACCGCCACCGATGGCATGGACCACTTCCACCCGATCACCCTCGCTCAGGGTGAACTGCGGGTGCTGGCTGCGGGGCACAATGTCTTCGTTTACCTCCACCGCCAGGCGTTTCCCGGTCAGGGTGAGTTGTTCTATCAGGGCGGCAATGGTCGCTCCTTTCGGGAGTTCCATCGCCTCGCCATTCACCTGTACCAACATGGTTAGCATTGCCTCCGTTACTTCTTCAGGGCTGCGACCATCAGCAACACCCAGCCCACCATAAAACAGACGCCGCCCACCGGTGTCACCGGGCCCAGCCAATGGATTCCTGTCAGCACCAGCAGGTAAAGACTGCCACTGAACAACAGCATACCGGCAAGCCAGAAGCCACAGGCCAGGGTCAGCAGCTTTCGCGGCAGGCCCAGCGCCGGCATCAGGCTCCCGGCCACCAGCGCCAGGGCATGGTACATCTGGTAGCTGACAGCCGTCTGGAACACCTCAAGGCCGCGTTCAGACACCACATGGCGCAGACCATGAGCACCGAAAGCGCCGGCCATAACCGCCAGCAGGCCGGCGACGGCGCCGGCGACAAGTGCCCAGCGTACAATCCGGGCTCCGGGGTCAGCCGCAATCACAGTGAATTTTCTCTCCGGTATCGAGATTCATCATGGTCAGGGCGCCGCCCCATACACAGCCGGTGTCCAGCCCGATAAACCGGTCGCTGCCGGTGTTGCCTTCCAGGGCAGCCCAGTGGCCGAACACCACTTTCACATCGTCCTGACGGGGATAGGTAAACCAGGGGGCAAAGCCCTCAGGCGCCCGATCGGCCGACTCTTTGGTGGCCAGCTCCAGACGGCCATCGCTGGCAATAAAGCGCATGCGGGTAAAATAGTTGGTAATCACTCGCCAGCGATCCATACCGGTGAGGGTACCACACCAGGCTTCGGGCTGATTGCCATACATTTGGCTGAAATATTCGCCCGCCTGGTCGCCCCGGATCACGGCTTCCACTTCCCGGGCACAGGCCACGGCCTGCTCCACGCTCCAGATGTGCGGCAGGCCGGCATGGGCCATCACCAGGTTTCGGTCGGCATCGTGCACGCACAGATACTGCTGACGCAGCCACTGGATCAGCCGGTCGTGATCCGGCGCGTCCAGAATGCCATGCAACGTATCCTTGCGCTTCGGGCTGTGGCCGCCAAGCGCGACTGCCAGCAGGTGCAGGTCGTGGTTGCCCAGTACCACCACAGCGGCATCGCCCAGGCTTTCGATGTAGCGCAGGGTTTCCAGCGACGACGGCCCACGGTTGATCAGATCACCGGCCACCCAGAGCCGGTCCCGGGAGGGCGAAAAATCGACTTTCGCCAGCACGTCCCGCAGGCGGTCGTAGCAACCCTGAATATCGCCAATGGCGTAGTCAGTCATCACTTACCTCGTTGTCGTCTGCCAGCAGCTTGCCAGTGTCCGCCAGCAAATCCGCAATCCTGACATAGTCGGCCAGACCCAGATTCTCCGGACGCAGGCCATCATTGATACCGAGGGACTGCAGCTGTTCCACGGTCACCATGGCCGCCAACGCCTTGCGCAGGGTTTTGCGGCGGGCATTGAAGGCGGTGCGCACCACTGCCTGCAGCGTTTTCAGGTCTTTCGCGGGGTACGGCAATTCCTTGTGGGGCACCAGGCGGACAATGGCGGAGTCCACTTTCGGGGCCGGGCGGAAGGCGCCAGGGCCTACTTCGAACAGCGGCTGCACCTTGCAGAAATACTGGGCCATGATACCCAGGCGGCCGTAATTGTTGTCGCCCGGTACCGCCGCCAGCCGCTGCACCACTTCTTTCTGCAACATGAAGTGCATGTCCTGCACCACTCCGCTCTGGGACAACAGATGAAAAATCAGCGGCGTGGAGATGTTGTAAGGCAGGTTGCCGACAATGCGCAGAGGCCGGTCACTCACTAACTGGCTGAAATCGAAACTGAGGGCGTCGGCCTCGTGGATCCGGAATTCCGGGTAGTTGAAGAACTTGGTGCGCAGCACCGGAATCAGGTCACGGTCCAGTTCCACTACCTGCAAACGGGGATTGATGGCCAGGATTTCTTCGGTAATAGCTCCCAGACCGGGGCCGATTTCTACAATCGAGTCTTCCGGCTTGGGATTGATCGCACGCACGATGCGTTCAATCACGCCCGGATCATGCAGGAAGTTCTGGCCAAAACGTTTACGGGCCTGATGCCCGTGTTTATTGCTCATGAGAGTTCTCCGGCCCGCGCGGCCTTACGGCAGCGGGCCATCTGCTCGCCCACACGGATAGCGGTATGCAGGCTGCCGGCATCGGCCTTGCCGGTACCAGCCAGATCCAGGGCAGTGCCATGGTCAACCGAGGTACGGACAATGGGTAAGCCCAGCGTGATATTGACGGCCCGGCCAAAGCCCTGGAATTTCAATACCGGCAGGCCCTGGTCGTGATACATGGCCAATACCGCATCAGCATTGTCGAGCCAGTGCGGGGTGAACAGGGTGTCTGCCGGCAACGGCCCGGTCAGTTGAATTCCCTCGGCCCGCAGCTGTTCGAGGGTCGGCTCAATCACCTCGATTTCTTCCCGGCCCAGATGGCCCCCTTCACCGGCGTGAGGATTCAGTCCGGCAACCAGAATACGCGGCTGATCAATACCGAAAAAGGCTTTCAGGTCCGCATTCAGAATGCGCGTCACCTGAGTCAGCCGGTCCGGTGTAATGGCCGAAGAAACGTCTTTCAGGGGTAAGTGGGTGGTCACCAATGCCACCCGGAGTTCTTCCGTGGCCAGCATCATCACCACCCGCTCTACGCCACACAGCTCCTGCAGGAATTCGGTGTGGCCACTGAAGACGATGCCAGCTTCGTTGATAACGCCCTTGTGCACAGGTGCAGTCACCATGCCGTCGAAATCGCCATTCAGGCAACCGCGGGCGGCGATGGTCAGGGTGTCCAGCACGTACTGACTGTTATCCTTATCAAGCCGGCCGGCCACCGTGGAACCACAACCTTCAACATGCCGCACCGATAAATGACCCGCCCGGGTTGCTGCGGCTACACCTGGCTGCCAGTCATGCAGCTCAATCTGGAGCCCGAGCTGGCTGGCCCTGTCTCGTAGCAGTTCGCGGCTGGCAATCACCACCAGGCCGGCGTCCCGGCTCCCGGTTGCCAGTTGCAGGCACAGTTCCGGGCCGATGCCGGCCGGTTCGCCGGCAGTGAGTGCCAGGATCACCGGTGTGCTCATGACGGGTTTGCTTCCTCGCTTTCCGGGTTCATATCGGCATATTCACCCTTGAACTCGACAAAAGCTTCGTCCCGAATCTCACGCAGCCAGTTCTGCAGTTCCAGCTCGAATTTGCGCATGTAGATGGCCTGACGAGCCTGGGACTCGCGATTCTGCTCGGTCACGTCCTGGCGCCGGCGTTCCTCCACCTGCAGGATGTGCCAGCCAAACTGGGACCGGAAGGGCCCGAAATATTCGCCCACCTGCGCCTGGTTCATGGCTTCTTCAAAAGCGGGCACCATCTGGCCCGGGCTTACCCAGCCCAGGTTGCCGCCGTCTGAGCCGGAGACCGGATCGTCCGAGCGTTCACGGGCCAGGTCGGCAAAGTCGGCGCCATCCTGCAACTGCTGGTAGATCTCGCGAATGCGCTGCTCCGCCTGCACATCGGTCACCGCTTCGGAAGGCCGCACCAGTATATGCCGGACCCGGTGCTGCTGGACGAATTGCTGCTGATCACCGCCGCGCTTATCCATCACCATCACCAGATGGAAACCACTGTTGTTTTCCAGCACCTGTGAAGGCTCACCAACTTCCAGATCCGGTACCACCGGTGCGACCAGTGAGGGCAACTGGCTTTCAGATCGCCAGCCCATGTCGCCCCCTTCCAGGGCGTTGCTGGCATCGGATTCGGCAACCGCTACTTCCCGGAAGTCCCGACCGTTGGCAATCTGCTGGCGCAAGGCCTGTGCTGTCTCCCGGGCCTGATCCACCGAGGCTTCGCTGGCCGGGTCGTCAACTTCGATAAAGATATAGGCCAGACGATATTCGGCATCGGTACTGCCGTTGGCTTGCTGGGCCTGGAGATAGTTTTCCACTTCCCGGTCGGTAACGCGCACCCGGTTGCCAACGCGACGCTGCTGCACCCGGCTGGTCAGCATTTCGTTGCGGATCTGCTCCCGGGCCTGCTGATAGGTCACGCCCTCTTCCGCCAGCTGGCCCTCGAATTCGGCCAGGGTCATGCCGTTGCTGCGGGCAATACTGGCCAGGGTTTCGTTCAGCTCGTTGTCGCTGATGCGCATGCCCATCTGGTCGGCCATCTGCAACTGCAGGGATTCCTGGATCAGTTGGTCCAGTACCCGCTGCTCAAGCAGTTCCCGGGGCGGCAGACCAGTGCCCTGCGCGCTCAGGCGACCGACAATGGTATTGATACGGGCATCCAGTTCACTCTGGAGGATCACCTCGTCATCCACGATCGCAACCACACGGTCCAGCAGTTTTCGTTCGGCCTGAGCAGTCACTGACAGCACCACCATGGCCAGTGTCAGCAGAATTGTCAGTCCGTGGCGGACAGTCGCCTTCATAATCACCTCTTGGTTTGTAAAATCGTGATCGCAGCCGGGTCGGCCTGCAGATTCGGGTTCGTTCAACGGCGCGGGTTTCCGAACCTCCGGCGCTCGCGCTCGTCGTAGCCGTAGATGGCGTCCGCGATGTTGTCGGATGCACCGCCACTGCCGCCCAGACCTTTCAGTTCAATCCGGAACAGCAAACGGGTGTCCAGTTCTTCGTCATCAGTCAGGTAGTTCTGGTGCACCACCTGAAAACTCCAGCAGCAGTTGTTATATTCCAGACCGGCAAGGGTGCCCACGGTTCGGTCCAGCTCAGAATCCCAGACCCAGCGACCAATGGCACTGACCTGGTCCGTTACCGGAAAGACCGTTCCAATGTCGGTTTGTTCCAGCTCATCCGGCCGGCTGTAGGTATGTCCGAGTGTCGCCAGGTAACGATAATCCTCGGAGTGGAAAATCAGCTGGCTGCGGCCCTCTTCAGTTTTCCGGGTTTCGTGATCCCACAGCAGGGAAGAACGAAGCTCCAGATTGTCGATGGGGTTCAGCACCAACTCGCCCGCCAGCGGTGAGCGGCTCCGGTCGGATGCGCCCTCGCCAAACAGATCCACTTCACGATCTTCGAAATAACGCACCTGGCCAACACTCACCCGAGCCCGCTCAGCCCCGGTCAGGAGGTCATTGAAACGACTGGTGAGCGCCACCGTCAACTGGTTGGCGTCACCGACCCGATCCCCGCCGGTAAACCGGTCCCGCCGGAACAGCTGGTCAAAGCGGAAACTGCGGATGCCGGTATCAAAATCCGGGATATAGTTCTGATCGGATTCGGCATCGGCCCAGGCGTAATACAGCCGGGGCTCCAGGGTCTGGTTGTAGGGTACGTCAAACAGGCTGGATCGACGATCAAAGTACAAACCATTGTCCCACTCGAACACCGGCACGGTGCGGTCAAAGCCGGCGTCACCCAGGGTGTAGTCATCCAGCTCGTAGCGGGTGTAGTCGAGGCTGACCGAGGGACGGCTGAAGCCCCAGAGCGCCCTCATGGGCAACGCCAGTTCGGGAATCGCCCGTAACCGCTGGCCGTTGGCCTTGTCCAGGCCGGTAAGGTTCTCATTGTCCCGGTAGAACCAGGTGTACTGGCTTTCCAGGTTCGCTTCCAGCCAGCCGGCTTCCAGCGAACCACCGTAGATCACTTCCGGCAACTGGGCATAGGGTTTATCAACGTCGGCAATACGGTCGGGGATGGTCTGGTAGCCGTTCAGGTAGGCTTCAAAGTACTGATTGGCTCCGTAGTAACGGACACCACCCCGACGCTGAAGATGCGTCGCCTGGTCTATTTCGAGACTGCGATTCAGATCGCTCAGATAATCCTCATCTGAAATCACCGAGTAATCGCCGTAGCCGCTCCAGCCTCCGCCAAATGCCGCCCGGGTGGTCAAATCAAGAGCCCAGCGCTCGCCATTTTCACCCGGATTTTCATCCCGAAAAGCAGAATCATTGTCGATATACCCCAGCTGCAGCACCGATTCGCCATACCGACTGAGGTAGCGCCCCTCCACTTCCGTGAACAGGCCGCGACCGTGGATATACTGCGGTGTGAGGGTGGCATCATAATGGGGTGCCAGATTCAGATAGTACGGCAAGGCCAGGTAGGCCCCGCTACCTGCGCTGGACGAGCCAAACTGGGGATACAGAAAACCGGTCTTGCGGCGGTCATCAATCGGGAAGGTAATGTAAGGCCAGTAGAATACCGGCGCATCCAGCACTTCCAGCCGCACGTGCCGTGCAGTACCAAAACCTTCCGCCTGATCCAGCTCGATGTCCGATGCCACAATCGACCAGTCGTTCTGGCCCGGACCACAGGTAGTGATCATGCCATCGGAGATAACCACCTGGCTTTCACTGACCCTGGACAGGGATGAGGCCTCGCCCCTGAGTTCCGACTCGTGCAGGAGAAACGTGGCCGTGTTGATATCCAGTTGCCCGGACTGGGTAGAATAGTTCGCCTCCTGCCCGGTCAGCAGAAAACCTTCACCTCGGCTGACCAGTGGCCCTTGCAGTTGCAATTCGCCTGACTGCTGGTTGTACCGTGCCTCCGCGCCGGTTGCCTGGAACGGACCCTGGCGCAGGCGCACATCACCCTGCAGGTAGAGTTCGCTGTCCAGTTCATAGCGGGCGTTCAGGGCACTGGCTTCCAGTGGCATGGAACCCTCAATGCCCTCGCCCGGCACCACAGCGCCATCGCCGCCAACCGTGCCAGGCAGATAACCTCCCTCGCAGAATACCGGCAGCCTATCGGCCACCTCTGGCGGCAATTCACTGCGCGGACGCCAGTCAATCTCAGCGGCGCTGGGGCTGCTACCCGCCCCCTCGGCACATACACCACTCGCTGCCAATGCCACGATGACGGCCAGGCTTGAAAGCCGGAACCTGGCGTACAACAGGGAAGAGCAATGGCTGGGCACGTTGACGAAATTCCTGTTCCATTTGAATGATGGCTGGGCGTAAGGGCACCTAGTTTACACGCGCCCTCAAGGCTTGTTAACGGAAAGCCCGCTGCAATTCCGTTTTACCCTCTTTATACTCCGGTGCAGAGAGTGCACGGTTAACGCGCCGGCCATCATCCACCGATTCAGGAATACTGATCTGACCATGGATTACCGCTTGCAGTTGCTGACCCGCTGGGTCAGGCAAATTCCCGGCTTCTCGGCCGCCAGCCCGACACCGGTTTCCGGCGACGCCAGTTTTCGACGGTACTTCCGGGTCTGGAAAGACGTGCCGGGCGGGCAACCCGCCCCCTTCATTGTGATGGATGCTCCACCGGAGCACGAGGACTGCGTTCCGTTTGTGGCCATCGCCCGGCACTGGCATCAACACGGTATCGCCGTGCCCGCCATTGCCGCCGAGGATCTTGAGCAGGGTTTTCTGTTACTGGAAGACCTGGGCGATCTGCTGATGTTAACGGCCCTGGAACAGGGCGATGCGGACACCCTGTATCGGGCCGCGCTGGACGAACTGGCGCGTATTGCCGGGCTGGACGACCCGGCAGACTACCCACTGCCCGCCTATGACCAAGCCCTGCTCGACCGGGAGATGGCGCTATTCCCGGACTGGCTGCTGGAAAAACACCTGGGGCTGGAACTCGACAACCAGGAACGGGCGCTGCTGGACACCGCCTTCGGCCTACTCCGGGAGAGTGCCCTGGCGCAGCCGGATGTCACCGTGCACCGCGATTACCACTCCCGCAATCTTCTGGTCCGTGATAGCCAGACGGTTCCCGGCGTGATCGATTTTCAGGATGCCGTACGCGGCCCCATCACCTATGATGCCGTCTCCCTGCTCAAAGACTGCTACGTGCGCTGGCCGGAACAGCGACTGGCAAGCTGGCTGGAGCATTTTCGTAACGCCAGCCAGCAGGGCGGTTTGCACCGCGCTGATGCAGATACTTTCCGGCAGTGGTTTGAGCTCATGGGCATGCAGCGCCATCTGAAAGCCGCCGGCATTTTTGCCCGCCTCGCCATTCGCGACGGCAAGACCGGCTACCTGGCTGACATTCCCCGCACCGTCAGTTATCTGCGAGATGCCAGCGCCCGGCAACCAGCCTTCCGGCATTTTCACGAGTGGCTCTGCAGCACCGTGATTCCGGCCATCGAACAGCGCATTGGCCCGCTGCCGGAGCCGGGAGTTCGCTGACCATGAAGGCTATGATTCTCGCCGCCGGCAAAGGCGAGCGTATGCGCCCGCTGACCCTGACCACCCCCAAGCCGTTGCTGTCAGCCGGGGGGCAGCCCCTGATCGTTCATCATATCGAGCGCCTGCGCGACGCCGGTTTCAGCGACATCGTGATCAACCATGCCTGGCTGGGGGAGCAGATTGAAGCCCGGCTGGGTGATGGCGAGGCCTTTGGTGTCAGCATTCGCTACTCGGCGGAGGGTGAACCGCTTGAAACCGCCGGCGGCATCATCCGGGCCCTGCCACTGTTGACCGACGCGGGCGACGACTGGTTCCTGGTAGTCAATGGGGACATCTGGAGCGATTTCGATTTCAGCCAACTCCGGCCCCAGGCTGACGCCGATGCCTTGTTGGTGATGGTTTCGAATCCGCCCCACCACCCGGAAGGGGATTTTCATCTTCAGGACAACGGCTTTCTGAACCCTGACGGGACCGATAAATTCACCTTCTCCGGTATCAGTCTGCTGCACCGGCGCCTGTTTGATGAACTGGACGATGCCGCCGGCAAACTTGGCCCTGTGCTGCGCAGGGCCATGGCCCGCAACCGGGTCATCGGCCTGCATCATAACGGCCAGTGGGTGGACGTCGGCACACCAGAACGATTGCAGAGCCTGGACCAGTGGCTGCACGAAAGGGCCCGGACATCATGAGGCAGAGCAATCCACCCGCCCTGCCGGCGAGAATGGAGTCGTCGTTCCAGGAACTGCTGCAGGAACTGTCCAGTTGCGGACATCAGGCCAGCACCCTGCTGGAGCGCGCGCGCCTGCCGCGCTGGTACCGCAAGCCACTGTTCTTTTTTCTGGGTTACATTGCCAAGGCCGATGGCCGGGTCCGGGAACCGGACATTCATTATGCCGAAGCCCTGATGAAAGCCCTGGCCCTGTCGGCCAGGCAACGCCGCAAAGCCATCGATCAGTTTCGCAAGGGCAAGGACACTGACCATCTGCCCCTGCGCCAGGGCCTGATACTGCGCCTGGCCTTGCTGCTGTGGCCGGCACCGGCCCTGAAAACCGCTATCTGCCTGTGCCATGGCGCACAAATCCTGGGCCAGCCCGGCAAGGCCCGGCGCTACCGCTGCGAAGACGCCATCAGCCATATGGGGTTGCCCGTTGTCATCAGCGATGACATTTTCGAAAGCTACGCCAGCAAAGTGTGGATTCGCACTGCCGCGCCGCCGCAAAAGCCGGCGACCTACGAGCAGGCTTGCCAGATTCTGGGCGTAACCCGGCGAGATTCGCTGGAGACCATCAAACGCGCTTACCGCAAACAGGTTTCCGCCTGCCACCCGGACAAACTGGCGCAACAGAAACTGGCGCCCTCGGAAGTGGCGATGGCAAAAGACCGGTTGTTACGTTATCAACAGGCCTGGGAACTGATTCGCCAGAGACATCGGGCACTTTAATCCCCGCTGGCCGACCGTTTTTTCAGCCAGGCACTGACCCGGCTGGCAACCCGCCTCGCATCTTCAGCCCGGAGTGGTCGATTGAGGGCCACGGGCTGACGGTCGTAACCGGCCACATCCGCGCGAGCAAACGCCGCCGCCCGCGCCCGGCCCTCTGCGCCGGAAGGCCCAGCGGAATCATGCAGATCCAGCACCGGCCATCCCTGTCCTCCGTTTCGCTCCTTCAACAACGAGGGCAAGGTAACGGCCTGCCGGGCCGGAAACCGGGGGGCCAGCCAGACCACCGCAGACACGGCAGCGGCGTCCGCCGCCCAGTCCGTCACATAATCGGCGGACCAACCAATGCCCAGCACACCCGCACGCTCATAGCCACGCTGCTGCAACGCTTCCACCCCCGCGGACAGAACCGCGCGAACCGAATTCCGGAAATCCGCAGCCACGTCATCAAAAGGCGGTTCCTCAGCCACATCAATCATGACCGAATCCGATGTATTCCCGCCCTGATCCGGGTTCTGTCCGGCGTCATCATCCAGGCCAGGCGCCATGACATCCATGCGATGTCGCCGTATCGCCTCCGGCGGCAGCCCAAGGCCAACCGTCATCACCGCAAGACCCCGCTCCGCCAGCGCCACCCGCAACGATCCCAGCACACCCTCATCGGCCGTCTGGCCTTCGTCGGCCAGTATCAGTAAAGCCCCGGTTGCCGGCGTAACGTATTCGGGCAGGAACAACCCCAACGCCCGGCCTTCGTCGTCCAGATCGAGCCAAACAGCCTGCTCCGGGTAACGCCGTACCAGCGCCCATTCGCCCAAACCCGTTGAAAAGCCGGATCTTGACGCTGGATTAGCCTTGGTCGCGGGTTCCGCTTCCTCACCCCCCTTCGCCTCATCCTGGGCCACAGCGGCGTTCAGCCAGCCGCTGATCAAGAACAGACAAAGTAATCTGATTGCTTTCAACACCATGAGCCAATGCACCTATCCCGCTGCGAAAATCACCGGCAAACTGATAGACTAGCAGGGTTGCCCAGAGGCCGATAATTCACTACACCGAGAGAGCCCCGATGAATCCATATCTGATTGCCCCATCCATCCTCTCCGCCGATTTCGCCCGCCTGGGCGAAGAAGTCGATAACGTTCTGGCTGCTGGTGCCGACGTGGTGCACTTCGATGTGATGGACAATCATTATGTCCCTAATCTCACCATTGGGCCCATGGTGTGCGAGGCCCTGCGCAAGCACGGCGTTACCGCCCCCATCGACGTGCACCTGATGGTGTCTCCGGTGGATGACCTGATCCGCATGTTTATTGACGCCGGCGCCAGCTACATCACCTTCCACCCGGAAGCCAGTAACCACATTGACCGTTCCCTGCAACTGATCCGCGACGGCGGCTGCAAGGCCGGACTGGTGTTTAACCCCGCCACCCCGCTGAGCTACATGAACTACGTCATGGACAAGCTCGACATGGTGCTGCTGATGTCAGTGAATCCGGGCTTCGGTGGCCAGAAATTTATCCCCGGTACCCTCGACAAGCTCAAGGAAGCCCGCAAGAAAATTGATGCCAGCAACTACAACATTCGCCTGGAAATCGATGGTGGTGTGAAAACCGACAACATCCGGGAAATCGCCGAGGCCGGCGCCGACACCTTCGTGGCCGGCTCTGCCATATTCAACACTCCCGATTACAAGGCCACCATCGACGCCATGCGCGAGGAACTGGAGCAGGCCCGCAAGGTGATCGGCGGATGAGCCTGAAAGGCCTGTTCAACGCCCGCTGGCCGGGCGTCGCCCTGTTTGATCTGGACGGCACGCTGGTGGACAGCGCACCGGATCTGGCCGCCGCCGTGGATCAGATGCTGGAGCACCTGGGGCGCAGCCCGGCAGGCCTGGACAAGGTGCGCAACTGGGTTGGCAACGGCGCCCAGGTTCTGGTGCGCCGGGCCCTGGCCGGAAAAACCGATTGGGAACCCGCCACCGCCAAAGACGACGCGCTGTTCAACGACGCCCTAGCCATTTTCTATCACGCCTATGGCCAGATGAATGGCCAGCATTCCGTGGTATTTCCCGGCGTTCATGACTGCCTGGAACACCTGAAGCAACTGGGCTGCCGGATGGCCGTGGTCACCAACAAGCCAGACCAGTTTGTTCAGCCCCTGCTGGAAAAAACCGGGCTGGCTCAATGGTTCGACCTCTCGGTCGGTGGCGATACCCTGCCAGTGAAAAAACCGGACCCGGCGCCCTTGCTGCACGCCATGGAAAAACTGGGCGGCACCCGGGGCACCACGGTGATGGTCGGGGACTCCAAGGCAGACGTCAATGCAGCCCTGGCAGCAGGCATCCCCTGCGTCGCCGTGAGGTATGGCTACAACTTTGGCGGCTCCGTTGACAGTCTCGGCGCAGATGCTGTTGTTGATTCGCTGGCCGAGCTTTTGTAATCTCGCAAGGACGTTTTATTTTGAACACATCAATTCGGGAGATTCCTGCCGTGCAGGGACTGAATCTGACTGCAGCGCGAGGCATCCTGACAACCCGCGCAACACGATGGTGGCGATGGCGCACCGGCTGAGCAAGCCACGGGGCTGATGGCGCATGCCTGTTTGCCCGCACCACCGGTCACAGCGGTGTAACACCGTTCTGACAAAACGCAGATCAGATTTCAGGAAACCGAACCATGACACCCGAGCAATTCCACGAGCTCGCTGAAGCCGGCTATAACCGTATCCCTGTGTACCGTGAAGTCCTCGCGGATCTCGACACTCCCCTCAGCACCTATCTGAAACTGGCCAGCGGGCCATACTCCTACCTGTTTGAATCGGTACAGGGTGGTGAGAAATGGGGCCGCTATTCGATCATCGGCTTGCCCAGCCAGGAAGTGCTGAAAGTCTTCGACCACCGCATCGAGGTCAGCCGCAACGGCGAAGTGGTCGAGCAGGCAGAGGTGGATGATCCCCTGGCTTTCGTGGACGACTACCAGAAGCGATTCAACGCCCCGGACCTGCCCGAGCTGCCCCGGTTCAACGGTGGCCTGGTGGGCTATTTCGGCTACGACACCGTGCGCTACATCGAAAAGCGCCTGCGCAACAGCTGCCCGCCCGACCAGATCGGCACGCCGGATATTCTGTTGATGGTGTCCAATGAAATCGTGGTGTTCGACAACCTGCGCGGCAAGTTGCATCTGATTGTGCACGTGGACCCGTCTATTGAAGGCGCCTACGAAGCGGCGCAACGCCGCATCGACGAGCTGGAAAGCCAACTGCACCGCCAGACTGCCAACGCCCCCCGCACACCGGAACATCTACGCGGCAAGGTGGTGGACGAGAGCGACTTTATTTCCGGCTTTACCCAGGACAAATTCGAAGCGGCGGTGGACAAGATCAAGGGCTACGTGCTGGACGGCGACGTGATGCAGACCGTCATCTCCCAGCGCATGTCGATCCCGTTCGAGGCACCGCCCCTGAACCTGTACCGTTCGCTGCGCGTGCTCAACCCGTCGCCGTACATGTACTTCCTGGATCTGGGCGATTTCCACATTGTCGGCTCATCTCCGGAAATCCTGGCCCGGGTGGAAGATGAGGAAGTCACCGTTCGGCCCATCGCCGGCACCCGCAAACGCGGCGCCACCGATGCCGAGGACAAGGCCCTGGAAAAAGAGCTGCTGGCCGACCCGAAAGAGATCGCCGAGCACCTGATGCTGATCGACCTGGGCCGCAACGACGCCGGCAGGGTATCGGAAACCGGCACCGTGAAGCTGACCGACAAGATGATTGTGGAGCGCTATTCCCACGTGATGCACATTGTCTCTAACGTGACCGGTCGACTGAAAGAAAATACCAGCTGCCTGGACGTACTGCGCGCCACCCTGCCCGCCGGCACCCTGAGTGGCGCGCCGAAGATCCGCGCCATGGAAATCATCGATGAACTGGAACCGGTGAAGCGTGGCGTATACGGCGGCGCGGTTGGCTACCTGTCGTTCAACGGCAACATGGACACCGCCATCGCCATCCGCACCGCGGTGATCAAGGACAACACCCTGCACATCCAGGCCGGAGCCGGCGTGGTGGCAGACTCCATTCCCCGCCTCGAATGGAAAGAAACCATGAACAAGGGCCGCGCCATCTTCAAGGCCGTGGCCATGACCTACAACGACTACGACCATTGAGGCGGAGGAACAGATTATGTTGCTGATGATCGATAACTACGATTCCTTCACCTACAACGTGGTGCAGTACCTGGCCGAGCTGGGTGCCGATGTGCAGGTATACCGGAACGACGAAATCACCATCGAGAAGATTGAAGCCCTGAAGCCCGAACGGCTGGTGATTTCCCCGGGCCCCTGCACGCCCAACGAAGCGGGCATCTCCATGGACGCCATTCGCCACTTCGCCGGCAAGCTGCCGATTCTGGGCATTTGTCTGGGCCACCAGTCCATCGGCCAGGTGTTCGGCGGCGATATTATCCGTGCCGGCAAGGTCATGCATGGCAAGGTGTCGGCGGTGTACCACAAGGATATCGGCGTGTTCCGGGGCCTGAACAATCCCTTGCAGGCCACCCGCTACCACAGCCTGGTGATTGACAAAGACACCCTGCCCGATTGCCTGGAAGTGACCGCCTGGACCCGCAACGACGACGGCTCCGTTGAAGAAATCATGGGCGTGCGCCACAAGACCCTGCCCATCGAAGGCGTGCAGTTCCACCCCGAGTCGATCATGACCGAACAGGGCCATGAACTGCTGCGCAACTTCCTGAGAACATAACAAGAGGCCGACGACCCCATGGACATGAAACAAGCACTGAACCGCATTGCCTCCAACCTGGACCTGTCCCGGGACGAAATGAAGGATGTGATGCGTATTGTGATGAACGGCGAAGCCACCGACGCCCAGATCGGCGCCTTCCTGATGGGCCTGCGCCTGAAGAGCGAAACCATCGACGAAATCACCGGCGCCACCGAAGTGATGCGTGAACTGGCCACCAAGGTCAGCATCAACGCCAGCCCGCTGGTGGATATCGTCGGCACCGGGGGCGATGGCGCCAATCTGTTCAACGTCTCCTCTGCCTCAGCCTTCGTGGTGGCCGCAGCCGGCGGCTTCGTCGCCAAGCACGGCAACCGGGGCGTATCGTCCAAGAGCGGCAGCGCCGACCTGATCGAGAAGGCCGGCATCAATCTGGACATGAAACCGGAAGAAGTGGCCCGCTGCGTCGAACAGATCGGCGTCGGCTTCATGTTCGCCCCGGCCCACCATGGCGCCATGAAACACGCCATCGGACCGCGCCGGGAGTTGGGCTGCCGGACCATCTTCAATATCCTTGGCCCGATGACCAACCCGGCCGGCGTCACTCGCCAGCTGATCGGTGTGTTCACCAGGGAACTTTGCCGCCCGATGGCAGAAGTGATGCAACGTTTGGGCGCAGAACACATCATGGTGGTCTGCTCAAAGGACGGCCTGGATGAAATCAGCCTGGCCACCGTCACACATGTTGCAGAGCTGAAGGATGGCGAAATCAACGAGTACGACCTGACGCCGGAAGACCTGGGCCTCAAGAGCCAGTCGCTGGTGGGCCTGACGGTGGATTCCTCCGACGAATCCCTGAAACTCATCAAGGCCGCTTTCGGTCGCAACCACGACGAAACCACCGAAAAAGCCCGCGACATGATCGCGCTGAACGCCGGCGCGGCCATCTATGTCGCCGGCCTGGCCAAGACCGCCAAAGAAGGCGTCGACATGGCACTGGATGCCATGGGTTCCGGTTTGGCGGCTGGCAAGATGTCGGAGCTAGCTGATTTTTCTCAGTGCTTTTAATTCCGGCCTTTTTTTGATGGAGCCGGACGAGCTGGTGAGGGAGCCTTTCCAAAACACGCCCACGAGTACATCCCTGTAGGGCTTGACTTCAGCCATCCATGGCTGAAGACAGTTTTGGAAAGGCTCCCTCACCAGCTCTCGCAAACTTTATACGGGCCAGCTATGACTGACAGACATTTGGATAAAACTCCCACCATCCTGCGTAAAATCGTTAACCGGAAATGGGAAGAAATTGATGAGCGCAAGCCCAGGGTTTCAATTGCGGACCTGAAGGCCATGGCGGGCGACCAAGCTCCTGGGCGTGGATTCGCCAATGCCCTGCGCACCCGCATCGAAGCTCAGCGGCCGGCGGTCATCGCCGAGATCAAGAAGGCCTCACCCAGCAAAGGCATCCTGCGAGATCCGTTTGAACCGGCACGCATCGCCGAAAGCTATGAACAAGGCGGTGCGGCTTGCTTGTCAGTGCTCACTGACCAAGATTTCTTCCAGGGCCACGAAGACTACCTGAAAGCCGCCCGCGCGGCCTGCAGCCTGCCGGTGATCCGCAAGGACTTCATCGTAGCGCCCTACCAGGTGTATGAAAGCCGGGCCATTGGCGCCGACTGCATTCTGCTGATTGCTGCCTGTCTGACCAAAGACCAGATGCAGGAGCTGGAGGGCATCGCCCATGAGATTGGCCTGGATGTACTGGTGGAGGTGCATGATGGCGAGGAATTGGACGATGCGCTTACCCTGAGCACGCCGCTGGTAGGCATCAACAACCGCAATCTGCACAACTTTGAAGTGTCGCTGGACACCACCTTTGAACTGCACCACCGGATTGCCGAAAACCGACTGACCATTACCGAGAGCGGAATCATGACCCGTGCAGACGTTGAGGCCATGACCAGACGGGGCATTTACGGGTTCCTGGTGGGCGAGTCTTTCATGCGCGCGCCAGACCCGGGTGAGAAACTGCAGGAGCTGTTCGGCTGATTCACAGGATAAACGGGTGAGGCAAGTATGGACACAGAGACCGGCAAGGATTCCGACAACCCGATACTGACCGGCCCCTTCTGGCCGGTTTTCTTCCGCTATGCCCTGCCATCAGTGGCGGGGTTGCTGGCACTGACCACCGCCAATATCGTTGACGGCGTCTTCATTGGCAACTTCGCCGGCGCAGATGCCCTGGCGGCCCTGAACCTGCTGATTCCCTGGTTTACCCTGCTATTCGGCATGGCGCTGGCCCTGGCCATTGGCGGTACAGTTCGGGCTGGCCGCTATCTCGGCGAAGGCAGGACCGACGCCGCATCTGCCATCTTCAGCAAGTGCCTGATGGCCACTCTGGCCCTGGCTTTGACCGGCGCACTGGTGGGTTTTTTGTTCCATGATGGGATCTATCGTGTGCTGGGTGCTTCGCCCGACATCTACCCGCTGATGTCCGAGTATTTTCTGGTGATCATCTGGGTGCTGGTGGCCCAGCTGGTCACCATGGTGTTGTACTACTTCGTGCGAGTAGACGGCTTCCCGGGGCTGGCAACCGCCGCCCTGGTCGCAGGAGCCGCCGCCAATATCCTGCTGGACGCCCTGCTGGTGGGCTATCTGGATTACGGTTTGCGCGGCGCCGCCATCGCCACCGGCCTGGCCCAGGTACTGCAATTCGCGGTGCTGGCCCGTTATTTTCTCAAGCCGGAACGCAAGCTTCACTTCCAGCTTCAGCAAAAGCACTGGCAGGAAATTCCGCGGGCGTTCGCCAATGGCGTTTCGGAGTGGATCAACGAGCTCTCGGTGGGGCTGGTTATGCTGCTGATCAACTGGCTGTTGATGACCACTCAGGGCGTGGCGGGGGTAGCCGCCTTTACCGTGGTGAATTATCTGATCTTCCTCAGCCTGATGGTGTTCTATGGTATTTCGGACGCCATGCACGTGCTGATCAGCCACAACCTGGGGGCCGGCAATGCCGAACGTATACGCCGTTTTATGGGCTGTGGGGCCACCGTCATTCTGAGCCTGGCACTGGCGCTGGTGGTCACGGTCTGGCTGTTTGGGAATCAGGTGGTCCGCCTGTTTCTGGACACCACGGCAGACCCGGCCACCGCAGCCCTGGCAGACCGTTTTCTGACCATCCTTTGGCCGCTGTTTCTGGTTAACGGCATCAACGTGCTGCTGTCGGTGTATCTGACGGCCATGCATAAAGCCCTGCCTTCAGCCCTTGTCGCCTTTTCCAGAAGCCTGGTGCTGCCCGCGTTGCTGCTGGTCGGCATTGCCCGCTTTGCGCCGGAATGGCCGCTACTGCTGGCACTGCCACTGGCTGAATGGCTCACCTTTGGCCTCGCAATAGCCCTGTTTTTACGCTTCCGGCCGCAGCGGGTGATCACCGCTCCCGGCTAATTGTAAAAAATGTAAAACCATTTCACATGCAACAGATTCTCATTTAGATTTACTCCAAATTCAGGAATTTGGAGCGTCGACATGGGACCGTCTGCCCGGGCAATTGCCGAACAGGCAAGTTTTCAGGCTTTCCTGCATGGTTACCTTCAGGAAGTTGATCCCGGCGACTGGCAGACCGCCAGCCAGCGCACCCAGGATCCGACAGGCCGATTTTCGGGGCCCTGGGTATGCGAACTGACTCTGAACAGCCAGCGCTCCCGCCTGGCCATCGACATTCTCTACCGCTCCGCTCTGGGCCGACACCGCTACGGCAAGGTACGTCAGTGGCTCAGCGGTCGTCATTGCTGGGCCGACATCGACCCTTTTCAGGCAATGTGTCTGTTGGCCCGTGAACTCTATGCATTATCCGGCGGCATGGTGCCCGAGCTCCGAAAACTCCGGGAACTGGAATTCCTGCATCGGCTCACTGACAGCTACGGGGTCATGGTCCGTTACGTCGAACACAGACGCAACGATTCGCGGCTTCTGGCCAACCGGTTTATCGATTCAGAACAGTCTCTGTTGTTCGGACACACTGCCCATCCCACCCCCAAGAGCCGCCAGGGGATGTCGGAATGGCAGCAGCATGCCTACGCGCCGGAGCTGACCGGGCGCTTTCAGCTGCACTACTTTCTGGTTCATCGGAATTGCGTTCTGGAGGATTCTGATGGGCCTTTACCAGCCAGTGCCATGGCCGAATCTCTGTTGCAAGACAGTCAAGCCTCCCTGAACCTGCCGGACAACCATGCCCTGATTCCGGCCCACCCTCTGCAGGCTCAGTGGTTGATGACGCAACCCGGGGTGCTGGACGCCATCGCCCAGGGGTTGATTCACCCCCTGGGTGCGCTTGGTCCGGAATTTTCCGCGACGTCATCGGTACGCACTGTCTACTGCGAGCAAGCCGAATGGATGCTGAAGTTCTCCATTCCAGTCAAGGTGACCAACTCGCTGCGGGTCAACAAGGCCCACGAGCTGAAAGCGGGGGTGGTTATGTCCCGGCTGCTCCGGCAAACCGGTTTTGGCGAGGCGGAGCCCGGCTTCCGGATCCTTCAGGACCCGGCCTATCTGACCGTCATGCTACCCGGGCTGACCGAAAGCGGCTTTGAAGTGATTTTCCGGAACAACCCTTTCCCGCCGGGGCAGGACCAGGGGGTGATCAGCATTGCCGCCCTGACCCAGGATCCCCTGCCGGGCCGGAATTCCCGGTTACTGGATCTGATCGAGGGCCTGGCATTGAACGAGAACCGCAGCCTCACAGCCGTCAGCCGGGACTGGTTCCAGCAGTATCTATCATGCGCGATTGGCCCGGCACTGCGGCTTTATGATGAGCACGGCATTGCCCTGGAAGCCCATCAGCAGAACAGTCTGCTGGATGTCAGCGGGGGCTATCCACGCTGTTACTACTACCGGGACAATCAGGGTTACTACCTCTCGGAGAGCTTGCGCGGGCCACTCACAGAGCAATGCACCAACCTTAAAGAAACCCCGGAGTTGTTCTACCGGGACGCCATGATCCGCGACAGGTTCTGCTACTACCTGATCGTAAATCAGCTGTTTTCAGTAATTGCCCGCTTTGGCATTGACGACCTGATACCGGAAACCCTGTTGATCCAGCAATTCCGACATTTTCTACATGCCGAGCACAGCCGGCTTCATGGCCCGGCACAGGCGCTCGTCAAGTCGTTACTGGAAGACAGCCGTCTACCCTACAAAGGCAATCTGCTGACCCGGGTCAACGATGTTGACGAGCTGAATGCAGAGCTGGAGATGGCAGTCTACACCAGTATTGCCAACCCACTCCGCGGCGATACCCGGGCAACACCGAAAGGCAGCACCGCCGTCCCGGCAGTCGAGGTAAGCCATGGTGTTGCCTGAACCGAGAGCCTTATCCAAAGCCCCCATGGCAGGACTGCAACCGGTGACCGCCCTGAGCGAGTTACCGGCCCAACGGGTGCTGCGGCAGCTGCTTGAAGCCCTGATGTTTGAAGGGGTGATTGCGTACCATCCGGGCGATTGCAACCGCACCGGATGGCAATGGCTGAGCTTCCAGGCTGGCAATCTGCACGGACGTTGCAGAGCCCGCATTCGGGGCTTTGGCCGACTGAGACTGGACACCAGTTCCCTGACCCTGGAGCGGCACCAGAAACCGGTGTCGCTCTCGCTGACCACGCTGGTTGCACAGCTTCCGGCAACGAACTCACAACAGCAATCTCTGTTAACGGAGCTGCTGGCCACGATCAGCAACAGTGAACGGCTGGACGCCCTGCGCAAGGCCCGGCATTCCGGAGACCGCCGGAACCTGCATGGCGAAGCTCTGGACAGCGCCCTGCACGAAGGCCACCCCTACCATCCCTGTTTCAAGAGCCGACTCGGATTCCAGGGCGATGATCTGGTGCACTATAGCCCGGAAACCAGCACCGGATTCAGACTCCATTGGGTGGCAGTTCCCCGACACAATCTGGATTCCCAGTTACCGTCTTCAGGCATGGCTTTCTGGCAATCAGAACTGGGCCAGGAACAGGCTTATCTGCTGCGGGCAGCATTCCACCGGGCGGGCGTTGACTGGCAACAATATGGCGCGCTGCCAACCCACCCATGGCACTGGCAGAAACTCAGTCAGGGTCCCGAGGCCGCCCGGCTTGAGGCACTGGGCATCAAATGCCTGGGGCCTCTGGGAGACCGTTACCATCCAGGGCAGTCGCTCAGGTCTCTATTCAATGCCAGCCGGCCAGCGAAAGCCTGCGTAAAACTGCCTTTGGGTATTCACAATACCTCGTCACGCCGGCATCTGGAGCCCCATTCCGTGCCATCGGCTCCTGTCATCAGTCGTTGGCTCGAGTCCATTGTTGGCGGCGATCCACTGTTTGATACCACCTACCCGCTACGGCTGATGCCCGAATACGCCAGCCTGGGCGTTGCCGCGGGCGATGAGCAGGGAGCAGATAATTCGGGGCTTGCAGGGGAACTGGCCGCCATCTGGCGCGCCAGCATCGGCTCCCGGCTTCATGAGGGTGAGCAGGCCATCCCCTTAAATGCCCTGTGCCAGTGGCAGCCAGACGGCATGCCCTTTATTCACCCCTGGGTGGAGCACTATGGTCTGGTTCCCTGGCTTGAGGCCACGCTCAAGGCTGTCATTCTGCCAGTCTGGCATATGCTCGCTGCCCACGGCGTCGGTCTTGAGGCTCATGCCCAGAACAGCCTTCTGGTGGCGCGCAGCGGCTGGCCGAGAGCACTGATGCTTCGGGATTTCCACGACAGCGTCGAGTACGCCCGGGACTATCTGCCTCAGACTACCCCCGAACCGGACTTCGGCCCCCGGCAGGCATTCTACGATCAGGCACCGGATAACCAGTATTACCGCATGAGCAACCCGGAAGCCCTGCGCGAGCTGGTGATGGATACCCTGTTTATCTTCAATCTCAGTGAGCTCGCGCTGGTTCTGGAAGAGGCCTACGGATTTAACGAGGCGCGGTTCTGGGATCGAGTCCGGACAATCCTGACCAACTATGCACGACAACACCCGGAGCAGAGGTCCCGCCTGGATCGCCTGGGATGGGATCAACCCAACCCGCTCACCGAGTCGCTGCTGCGAAGCAAACTTCAGCCAGACATCGAGCAGCCCCGCCATCGGGTGCCTAATCCCCTGGCCCCGGGCCCCAATGACACCCTGATGCCCTTCATTGATCACCATCACAAGAGGTTACCGTGACTGCACCTTTGTTCTATGTCGACAACATGCCTTACACGCAACCGGACTGCGACCAGATAGTCCAGTGCCTGGAGGAGCGCCCTGAATTTCAGGAGCCGGCCGGTTGCCGATTTGCGGTCTGCCTGCAGGACACCGCCCACTGGCTGGCCCTGTGCCTCTGGCTGAAACCCCTTGGCGCCAGTGTGCTGCCCATTCATTCCGGCACCCCCTATGCTGCGGCCCGAACCCTGGCCGAGAGCACGGGCTGCACCTACCTGCTGTTTGGCGAGCAACTCCAGGAAGTCACGCCCGAAGTCATTCGCGAGAAAGCGAAGACGGCCTGCGCCGAAGGCGGTGAGCTGATTCAGCTCAGCTCCGGCACCACGGGCAACCCCAAAACCATCACACGGCCCTGGAACGACATAGAACGGGAACTGGCCGCCTATGTTGCCCAGTTCACTGAGGCCATGACCTTGATACCGGTGGTCGCATGCCCGATGACGCACTCCTACGGTCTGATCTGTGGTGTGCTGGCAGCCCTGCAGCGGGGGATTGCCCCCCAGGTGATCACCAATCTCAATCCACGTTCTATTCTTGCAAGGCTGCGCGCAGTACCCGAGCATCTGCTCTATGCCTCTCCGACCCTGGTCAGCTTGCTGATACGGATGCTGCCCGAAAACCAAAGACTGCACAGCGTCATGCTGTCCGGGGCGCCCCTGCCCGCCCCCGTGCTGGACCAGCTTCGAAACCGCTGCCTGCGCGTTTGCCAGCAATATGGCTGTTCGGAAGCCGGCTGCGTGGCGCTGAGCCCGGACGTGACTGAGCCTGGCCAACTCGGCCTGCCGTTATCGCATGTGTCAGTGCAGGCCGGGGGCTCCCCAGGGCAACCGGATGAAATCCTGATCACGGTTAAAGCCACCGGACAGCGCATTCACAGCAGGGATCTGGGCTATTTCGACCAGCAGGGTCAGCTGCATTTCCTGGCCCGTTCCGATGACACCATCAACGTTGCCGGCATCAACGTCTATCCGGGGGCCGTGGAAGACGTGTTTCTTGGCTATCCCGGGATTCGAGAGGCGGTGGCCTTCAAGCAACCGGATACCTTTGCCGGTGAGCGGGTTTGCCTGCGCTTTGTAGCAGACTCAGAAATAGACACCGACCAGCTGCGGCAATGGAGCCGGGGCCAACTGTCACCGCACCAGGTGCCGTCACTGATCGAACAGGTGGAAAGCATCAGCCGGCTCCCGAACGGCAAGGTCAGCCGCCGGCTGTTAAGCGAATCCCTCGCTGACAAGGGTCAGCGGGAGGTCCTGGCATGAGCAGAACCAACCCGACCCGAAGCGCCATTAAAACGGTGATTCGAAACCATCTACCTGACGCCCGGCTATCGGTGTTTTCGGCCAAGGCCCGCCTCAACGCCGACCTGGCGATTGATTCCATCATGCTGCTGCAACTGATTGTGCACCTGGAACTTGAGCACGGCCTGCATGTTCCGGAGGAAGCGTTGCTGACCCATCAGCTCGAGACCGTTGAAGACCTGGAAGCGCTATTGGTCGCCACAGGCAACCCGGAGGTTTCCCTGTGATCAAAGTGCACTGTTTTGTCAGTTGTGTCTGCGAAATCATCAAACGCACACCGGGTGTGGACCACCGCCCCTTCTACTTCGGCGTCTGGGATGCGGACTTTTCGGTCAGTGAGGACCAGGTTCTGTCCTACCACTCGCCCCATACCCGCCACGACCAGTTCCGCGAATGGTACCGGCTGCTGTACGGCGTCACCATTGAGCCCTGGTACAACCACCAGCAATCGAAAGAGGCCAACATCGACCGGCTGATTGAGCTGGTGGAAACGCGCCCTGCCAATCGTCAGGTCATGGTCATGCTGGACCTTTACCGGTTGCCGGAACGGGAGAACAAGTTTCACCAGAATCCTTTTCCCCACTACGTGATGCTGGAAGCCACGGACGACCCGGAGCAGTGGTTCATGTCGGACCCGGATTTTCGCTGGGAAGGCGTGCTGCCCAAAGCCCGGATTCTGGACTCGGTGCGTTCCCCGGCCGCTGCCGGTGGTTTCTGTTTCGATGGCCTGGACATCCGGCATACGCCCGCGGAGACGGTAGCCGCTTATTTCGCCCAGTGCATGAAAGCGGAGACCAATCCGTTTACCGATGCCTTGCGGCAGATTCTGCACGCCCATATCGGTCCCGACGCCAGGCAACCACTGGCAAACCTGCCCCGGGCATTCAGGGAGATTCCAGTAATGGCGATTCGCAAGTACGCCTACGAGCACGCCTTTGCCTGGCTGCTGGAGGATCAGGGCCGCACCGCCGAGGGCGATCCGTGGTTCGAAGCGCTGTGCGAGGACATTGACCGGCTGGTGAAAACTTACACCCAGATCCAGTACCGGGCGCTGAAACTGGTGATGTCCGGTAACGCTGCCCTGCTGTCCGGGGTCGAGCAGTTGCTGGACGAGCAGGATCAGCGAGAGTTCGCCATCAAGGACAGCCTGCAGGGCCTGTTTGCAGAATGGCAGCAGCAACACCCCGACCTCACGGTCAACACCCGGACGTCCGCCCTGGAGGTATTGCCATGATTCGCTTCCACCTGTGCACCATCTCGTTCCGCCACCAGTTGGTGTCGTTACCGGAACTCGCCACCTGGGCTGGCGCCACCGGCTTTGACGGTATTGAACTCTGGGGTGTGCATGCCCGGCACCTGTTACAGCAGCCCGGACTGGATGGCCGCTGGCTGAAAAGCCAGGGACTGGCCATTCCCATGGTCAGCGACTATCTGCCGCTGGACGGTAGTGAACAGGAGGCCATCCACTACACCCGCGAACTCTGCCGGCTGGCCCGACACTGGCAGGCACCCAAACTGCGAACGTTTGCCGGCCATCAGGGCAGCGACGAGCTCGACCAGAGACAGCGCCAGGCCCAGACCCGACGTCTGCAGACGCTGACCCGTTGCGTCGCAGATGAAGGCCTGACCCTGGTGGTGGAAACACACCCCGGCACCCTGGCCGATACGGTCGACTCTACGCTGACGTTGCTAACCGACGTTGATCACCCGGCCCTGGGTATCAACTTCGACGCCTTGCATGTCTGGGAAGCCGGAGCAGACCCAAAGCTGGCGTTGCAACAAATGGCGCCCTGGGTCAGACATTTTCACTTCAAGAATATCCGTCATCGGGATCAGCTCGGCGTATTTGCTCCGGCTAATGTCTACTCACCGGCCGGTTCCCGGCAGGGAATGGTGCCCGTGCTGGACGGTGCCTGTGACTACCGTCCGCTACTGGACACCCTGGCCGGCTGGCATCAGTCGCAAACCCATCCGGCCCCACTGGACATTTCCCTGGAGTGGTTCGGCCCGGACAGCTACCGGGTGCTATGCAGCGATCTTCACCAGTTGCGGCAAAACGTTCGCCAGAACCACGCGCAATCTCAGGCGCTGGCCGTCTGCCAGTGAACCTCATCCACCTCATCGCCGGCAAAGCGAATGAGGTGGGAAGCCACCACCTGGCCCAACTCCTCCAGCTCCGTTCCGGTGGGTGACTGGCAGCGCATCAGCAGCTCCCGGTTTGCGGCTTCGAGCCAGCATTCACCTATGGAGAAAGCCAGCCTGCCATCGGTTGCGGTCCACTCAGCCTCAATCTTGTGGCGAAAGTGTTTACACAGGCGATTGATCAGGCGACCGGGATCGGTGGTGGCCACTTGGGCGTTCATGGTTGGCATGGCAGTTTCCTCGACATCAATGGGTCAATTAACACTGGCGGACAGCGGACGATCCGCCAGCACAATGGGGTGTCCCCGGGAGCATCGCTCGATGCGGGCCTCGATACCATAGGTTTTGGCCAACAGTTTCGGCGTCAGCACCTGTGCCGGTGTGCCCAGCACGGCCTGGCCCCCCGGGGACAGTACCAGAATCTGGTCGCAATAGCGCAGGGCCAGATTGAGATCGTGGCTGGCCACCAGAGCAATGGCGCCGGTCCGGCTGGTGGCATCACGTACCGCGTTGAGCACATTCAGCTGCCAGTGCAAGTCCAGGGCACTGGTGGGCTCATCCAGCAGCATCAATGGCGTCTGACGTACCAGTACCTGAGCCAGCCCCACCATCTGGCGCTGACCACCAGACATTTCCGATAGCCGCCGAAGCGCCAGTTGCCGGATACCCAGGGTGTCGAAAACCTCTTCAATCGCCAGCTCGGTTTCTTCCCGGGACCAGTCACCGCGGGCGGAGCGGCAGGCGCTGAACACAGTTTCGTATGCCACCAGGGGAATGGCCTGGGGCAGAGGTTGGGGCAGGTAGCCGACACGACGAATGCGCTGGTGGGCAGTAATCGCCGCCAGATTCTCCCCGGCAAAGGTCATGGTGCCGGCAATCGGCAGCAGGCCAGCAATGGATTTCAGCAGCGTGGACTTGCCCACGGCGTTAGGGCCAACCACGGCCACCAGTGAGCCCGCGGGTATCTCCGGCAGGGTAAGCCCTGTGAACACGGATCGATTCCGGTAACCGGCGGTGACGGATTGCAGCTTCAGGGTCACAATGCGGCCCTCCTGCTGCGGCCGATGATCAGGGTAATGAACAGCGGGATACCTACCAGGGCGGTCACAATCCCCACCGGCAATACCACCCCCGGCACCAGCAGCTTGCTGGCGATGGATGACAACGACAGCAGAACGGCCCCGGCCAGGGCGCTGCCCGGCAACAGAAAGCGATGATCTTCACCCAGCATCAAACGGGCGATGTGGGGCGCCACCAGGCCGATAAACCCGATTTCGCCAACGAAACACATGGCCGCCGCCGTCAACAGACTGACCCGCATCAACACCACCAGGCGCATGCGCTCCACCCGGATGCCCAGACTGCGGGCCTGCTCCTCACCACTGCGCAGCAGGGTCATAGCCCAGGCATTGCGAAGGGAAAACGGCAGGCACAGCGCAAGCACCAGGGCCACAATGGCCACTTTGTCCAGACTGGCCCGAGCCAGGCTACCCATGGTCCAGAACACAATCTGCTGAACCGACTCGGCGTCGGCCATGAACTGGATCAGGCCCACCACGGCGTTGATGCCGAATAACAGGGCAATACCAAACAGCACCACCGCATGCACCGAGGCCCCCAGAGTGCGTGACAGTACCAGGATCAGCAGCGAGGCAGCTGCGGCAAATACAAACGCGGAAAGAGGCAACAATACATGGGCCGCCAACCCCAGTACCGAGATATTGAAAGCAATCACCAGCGACGCCCCCAGGGTGGCTGCCGCACCGACGCCCAAGGTAAACGGGCTGGCCAGCGGATTATTCAGTATCGTCTGCATCTCCGCCCCGGCAAGGCCCAGGCAAGCGCCGACCACCACCGCCATCAACGCGTAGGGCAGCCGGATATCCTCAATAATCACGCGGGTGCCTGCATCGATACCCTCGGGGTTGAGTAGCCCTCTGAACACATCCAGCAACCCCAACATCGACGGCCCGCTGGCAATGTCCACCAGCAGTGCCGCCAACGCCGCGAGGGTCAACCCTCCCAGGCATAACACCCGGCGCCAGACAAAACGCCGATAGTCATCGGCCAGCGAGGACGCCCTGGTGTCAGACGATTTCAGTCCCGCATCTTGCCTATACTGCACGGGCGTCATTTCTGCGCCTCCCCGGCTGTCACCCAATAGACTCCGTCAAGCGGCACTGGCTGGAATCGCCGGTAGAATTCCGCCAGGGTCGCACCTGGATCCAGCTCACCAAACGCTGCCGGATGGAACCACCGGGCCAGAGCCTGGACCGCCACCACGTTCATGGGCGTGTTGTAGAAGTGGTGCCAGATAGCCATGGCCCGCCCCTCTCGAATGGGTTTTACCGCTCGCAGCCCCGGACGATCAGTGGCCCGGAGAAGGGATGCCCTGGCCGTCTGCTCATCAATACCCGCCCCGAGCATCACGTATGCGTGGTCGGTTTCGGACGCCTGATACCGTCGGGAGCCAATGGCCGTGGCTACGTAACGCCGGGGCGGCTCACTGATCAGATATTCCAGATTGAGCACACCACTGACTCCGGGAACCCGGCCTTGCGCCACATTCTTACCGCCAGCAGCCTCGATGAAGTGCCCCATCATCCCCTCCACCATGGTCTCACAGCAGTTGTCATGCCGACCCAGACGACTGTGCAGGAACACGCTGGGCCAGTCGCTTCGCGGAATCTCGGCCACCACGCCGGTAACCCGGGCAAGCTGTTGCTGGTAGAACCGGTTGAAGACCTCGGCCTCATCCTGACGCCCGAGAACTTCGCCCAGAACAGCCATGCTCCTGGGTGTATTGACCAGAGGATCCTGCCGAAAATCGATAAACACCACTGCCACGCCCGCTCGCTGAAGGCTATCAATCAGTGCCCGGTTATGGGCACCGGGACCGTGGCCCTCGAGACTGAAGATGGCCAGGTCGGCCCCCATGGCAAGCACACTTTCCAGACTGAAACTGTCAGCCGAGGTGTGCCCTACCCGGGGAATATCCGCCAGTGACGGGAAAGCTTTCAGATACTGCGCATAGCCGCCCGGATCCGTCATTTCGAAATCCGGTAACAGCCCCGCAAGACGGTCAGGCAGGTGCTCTCCCTCCAGTATGGCAAGCGCGGGAATGTAGCGACTCTCTCCCAGGATCACTCGCTCGACACGGTCCGGCAGCTTTACCGTCCGCCCCGCCAGATCGGTAACCGTGTCCGCCGCCAGGGAGAGCTCAGCCAGTAAACAGAAAACGCCGCCCATCAGGGCGGCTGTGATTTGGTAACGCAACATCACGGGCCTCAGAACCGCATGGCCAGGCCTACGCGGATGTCCCGCCCCGGCTCCGGCATGCCAACAATTCCCTCATACTCCTCAATGTGCTGGTAATCGGCATTGCTGGCATGATCCAGGTACTGCTTGTCGCCGACGTTCTTGATGGTCAGGCTCAGGCGCAGATCCTCATTGCCGGTGGGCAACCAGTGCAGAAACAGGTCGTGCACGCCGTATCCGGGCTTGTCGATGGTGCCAACCGAGGTGTCCAGATTTTCGATACCCTCAACAAACCGGCCCTGCCAGCCAAACTCCAGGTTTCGATCCCAGCGGTACGCCAGGTCGGCAATCCAGGTATCTCCCATGGTGTTACCCAGCAGATTGTGCTCGTACACCGTCAACGGCTGGCCATCCACTTCGGCATCGTTACTGTGGAAGCTCAGTCCGGCGGAAAGTGCCTGCCATTGGTAACCGGCCGAGATCAGGTAGCCGTCAGACTCGAGATCACCGATGTTCTTGTAGATGGATTCCCGGAACGGCAGTAACGGATCAGCAATGGCGTCCTTGATTTCAGAACGGTACACCTCGGCCGAAAGTCGGAAGTTGTCGTAGCGGTAATCGAAACCGACCTCGGTATTCCGGGCTTTTTCGCCTTTCAGATCCGGATCGTTTTCAGAACCTTCCAGCTTGAAGGCGTCCTGAGTGGTTGGCCCCCGGAAGGCTTCGGCATAACCAGCTTTCAGAGTGAGACCGTCCACCACCTCCCAGGCCAGGTTGGCATTCGGGCTGACCTCGTCTTCACTGAAGCGCTGATCATCGTTGTCCTTGAGCCGGTAGTCGTCATAACGGGCGCCGGCACTGAACAGCAGACGGCTGGTGAGCCATAGATCGCCCTGCAGGTACACACCCAGCACTTCACCAGTCTGTTGTTCGGCCCGCTTGTCCTCCTGATAACCGGCGTTCACCTTGTCCTCACGATAATCAACACCGTAGGTCAGGCTGTGCTCGCCAAAACGACTGGTATTACGAAGGTCGCCGCCGATGTTCCGGCTAAACCCGAAGTAACGGCCCCAGCGATCCTCAACGTTCTGTTCGATGTCAGACTCGGTGTGGTAAACGGTTGCCTCAAGATCCACCAGGGCATTGCCTGCAGGAGCGTATCCGTAGTTGAGGGTAGTGGTGTCCCGTCGGCCATCCAGTTCGTAAAGGCGATTGAAACTACTGACAACCCATTGTGGACGCTGGGGCCGTTCCCCCTCATCGGTACGTACTTCATGACTGAGCTTGATAGTCTGATCGGCCGGCAACTGGCCCACCAGTTTCGCAAACCCCAGCTGCTGACGGGCATCACTGCCGGCAATACGGTCGCCACTGCCATCCTTGAACGGCTCGTGGTCACTCTGGCTGACAGACACCAGAGTGCTCCAGTTATCACTCAGCCGACCAAAGGCCGTGCCACTGGCCTTGTAGCCATCGGTGTTGGAGAAAGAGCCGAATTTAACCAGGGCCCCGGCGCTTTCGCCTGGCCGCAACAAATCGTCCGGATCCTTGGTAACAAAGCGGATTGATCCGCCCAGGGCGCCTGCTCCTTCGGTGGCCCGGCCAGCCCCGGCATTGACTTCAACCTGCTTGAGCAACTCCGGCTCCACCGACAGTCGACCGGAGTGATGGAACAGTGCCCCAGCCTGGGTGGCACCATCCACGGATACGTTCAAAAGCGGGTCTTCAAAGCCTCGGACATAAACTTTCTGGGCGATGCTGTTGGACCCACCAACGCTCACGTCTGGCTGGCCCGCAAAGACGTCTTCCAGATCGTCCGCCTGGAAACGCTCTATGGTCTCTGCATCGACCACAGTATCAGCGTCCGCCTCACGGTCTGCGGTTACCTGAATAGGATCCAGGGAAACCGGCTGTGCATGAGCCAGAGGTGCTGCCATCAGGGCCAGCCAGAGGGTGTTGCGACGAAAGCGCCGGGGTTGTTTCATCGGTGAGGAATTTGCCATCACGACCGCACTCCATTATGCAAATGATTCGTATTTGGAGTGCATTCTCGATAACTTGTGTCGCGAAGTGAACCAGTTTTACATTTGTTACATCCGGACTGCAGGCAACCACAAATGCATCGCCAGACCACCGTTCCCCGCAAGATTACAGGCCCGGATTCGCCCCCCTATGGCATCCAGATGCCGGCTTGCCAGCGCTAACCCCAGGCCATGGCCAGACGGCACACTTTCCCGGATCCGTGTGGCACGGAAAAACGGCCGGAAGATCGCCTCCAGTTGCTCGGCCGGAACACCCGGCCCGTCGTCCTCTACCGAGAGCTGGTATCCACCACCTTCCTGCTGCAGACGTATCATCACCGTGCCCCCGGCCGGCGTATACTTGCAGGCATTACGGACCACATTTTCTATGGCCTGGGCCAACGCCCGATGGCTGGTGCCCCGAATCTCAGCCTGTTCCGGGAGCACGGTCCTGATTTGATGTTCCGGGTACTCATAACGGACATCCTCCACAATAGTATCCACCAGATCGGTCAGATCCAGATCCTCCTGGTTCAGCTGCGGCTTCTCGTTTTCCAGCCAGGCCAGAGTCAGGGTGTCCTCCACCAGGGCGCGCATCAGATCGCACTCCCGTCGTATCCGGGGCAGGAAATGCTGGGTATCAATCCCTTCCTCTACGCAACTGATGGCCATATCAATCCGGGTCAGGGGCGTTCGCAGCTCATGGGAGAGATCGGAGATCAACCGGCGCTGGGACTGGATCAGATCGCCGATCCGCTCAGCCATCTGGTCAAAGGTCTCTGCCAGCGCGGTCAGCTCGTCGTTCCTGTTACCCAGCAGAGCCCGGGCCCGGGCTCCCAGATTGCCCTCGCTGAACTGGCGGGTTGCCAGTTCCAGCTGGCGAACGGGGTTCATCAGGTGCCGGTAGATCACCAGACACAATGCCAGCAGCACCGTCAGTGGCAAGGCAGCTTTCAGGAACAGCCGGGCCTCCGGCAGGTAAGCGCCCGGCCGCATGCCCTGGGGCAGGGTAATCAGGAAATGGGTATGGCCATCGGCGAAGGTAAGATCCATGATCGGGTTTTCAGTGAAATACAGATGGATCTTCCATTCCACGTTGCGCCCAAGCCGAAAGCCCTCCTCAAACTGTGGCGACAGTTCACTTCCGGCTAACGGCCGTATCTCAGACTGAACCACCGCGGCCCAGGTGTTTTCGTCCCGTTGCAGTTGCTCCAGCCAGCGGGCAAGGGCCTGTTCGTCACCGGCCAGATACAGACGCTCTGCTGTGTGCCCCCAGTATTTCAGGGTCTCCTGATGCTTGCGGGCAATAAAACTCATCTGCTGTTCGGTGGTTGTCCCCAGAAAGGAAATCACCCAGAACAACACCAGCGTTCCCAGCGCCAGGGTGCCTGACAGCTTCCACCACAAACGACGATTCACTGGAAGCAATACCCCTTGCCATGCACTGTCTGCAATCGGTCACCGGCAACGCCGGCTTCCATCAGCTTGCGACGTACCCGGCTCAGGTGCATGTCCAGACTTCGGTCATAGCGACTGAATTCCTTCTCCAGTACCACCTGGTAGAGATAGGGTTTGCTCAATGGTTCGCTCTGGTGCAACACCAGAATCCAGAGCAGGCGAAACTGGATGGGAGTCAGCGAGACCGGATTCCCCTGAAAGCTGACGGTCATGGCATGACGATCAAGCTTTAACTCACCGGCAGCCAGTGTGGCAGGGTCTGCGCGCTGATCGGTTTCGCCCAGTGTGCGCCGCAGCAGCGCCTCAATTCGCAACAGCAATTCGGTGAAACTGAAAGGTTTTGGCACATAGTCATCGGCCCCCTGCTGATACCCCATAATGCGCTCTTGCTCGGCACCACAGGCTGTCAGCATCATGACCGGGGTCTGGCGGGTTTTACGGAGCTTCTCCAGGAATTCGAAGCCGTTCATGCTCGGCAGCAGCACATCCAGAAGAATCAGGTCCAGCCGCTGCCCCATGGCGGTGATCAGTGCCTTATCCCCCTCATAACGCTGTACCACCTGATAGCCCCGGGACGCCAGTAATCCGGACAGCTGATCACTGAGGGACTGATCGTCTTCGACAATCAGGATTTTCGGATTTCGGTCGGCCAGTGTCGCCATAGCTTGCCATCCATCGCCAAATGATAATGCATATCATATGCAACGGATGACGGTAGCTCAAGTGCAGGATTCACTCAGCAGGTGCGGCAAGCGCCTCCTGAAGCAAAGCCAACAGGTGAGCGGGCATGCCCTCGGCCAGCTTCAGAGCCGCACTGTGGCCACGGGGTGTCATTTTTCCCCAGGTCCGGCGCACAATGCGCAGCCATTTTTCTTTGTCGTAATCCGGGTTGTCTTCAAAGAATTGCGCAAAATAGCGCTCCAGAAACACCATACACGCCACATCTTCCAGCAACTGGGTGTCCTCGTCTTCCCGCAATTTACGCTTGGTCAGAATGGTTTCGACCCGTTCGCACTCCGCTTTCGGGTAACCGCAAGCCGCCATGATCTCCGCTGCCCGGCGACCATGCATGCGGCCGCAGGCCTGACGCCATTGATAGTAATTCTTGCGGCCCTCACCATAGTCACTCCGGGGCATGGTCCAGCGCTCGATATGTTGGGCCCGGCAGGCGATCTGCATGCGCTCGGAAGGTTCCGGCTCCAGTTCAAACAGCCAGCGGGTCATGTGCAGGCTGTAGGCGTATTCCCTGGGAAGGGATTCACCATCTATTTCCTCACAGTTGGGATCCTGCTGGTTTGCCTGGTCGATGGCATTGATCGCACATTCCAGATTGGCACTGTTGCTCATCATTCAATCCTTCAAGTCGCACGGCTCGCTCCTGGCGCCCCCGTGTGAACAGGGCGCGCCGTTCCATCAAGCGATACTATCAGCCAGCCGGACTACAGGTCACCGGCAAACTTCAGACCTGCGCCGAAGGCCGCGCCTTGATCCGGTCGAACCAGGCCTGCAGGTGTTCCTGTTCCGGCTTGATACGGATATTGACCACCCGGGCAAAGGCCACAGTGGTGAAAGCGTTGATGTCGGCGGCGGTGAACCGGTCACAGCACAGGTATTCCTTGCCCTCGAGCTGCTTGTTCAGGAAATGCATGAATTTCTCGACGCCCTGGCCGCACTCCTCCCCCCACTCCTTGATGGGGTTCATCCGGTCCTTGAAATAGCCGGTGGTGTGCTGAAAGCACATGCCGGTGGGCATCATGAAATAGAATTCGATCCAGCGTAGCCACTGCTCCACCTGGGCTTTCTCCAGCGGTGATTCACCCAACAGACTGGGCGTGTCCGGATAGCTTTCCTCAAAATAGCGGCAGATGGCCATGGTTTCGGCAATGCAGGTGGCGTCATCCAGTTCCAGCACCGGCACTTTCTTCATCGGGTTGCGGGCAACAAAGTCCGGGCTCAGGTTCTCCCCTTTTTCAATATCCACCTGCACCAGTTCAACCTGGTCCAGCAAGCCTTTCTCGGCCAGGAACATGCGCACTCGACGCGGATTGGGGGCGGTTCGGGTTTCGAAGAGTTTCATCTTGTTATTGGCTCCGTTCACTCGTTGAATTGACGCCAATGAGCGTGACCGCAAAAAACAGTTGCGTCAAGCAACCGCTATTGACCAGGCAACCAATGTTCCATCTGCTGGATGATCCATCCGGGTTCATCCAGCGGCAAGTCGTGCCCGGCATCCGGATGCAGCCGAAGCGTCCAGCACCAACGCCGTTCCAGCTCGGCGCTGCAATGCCAGTGCACAATACGGTCACCCTTGCTCGCCAGCAGCAGAGCGTCTGCCATGGGCCGCTGCGGCAAAGGCCGAAACCCGACTGCCGCCCGCAACTGATTGTACGCCGTACGATAGTTGACCGGGCGCTGGCGCTGGATGCTGTACCAGGCTTTGCACAAAGACAGTGGAATCTCTCGATTGGACGTCAGGCGCAGAATATCCCGCTCCCGGTGAAACAGCTCTCGACGGGCCAGTAGCTGAGTCACGCGCGGCCAGGCCAGCGGGCGCATGCGCTTCCAGAACGGGCTGAAACCGGAACTGGTGTTGACCAGAACCAGGTGCTGGAGCTCCCCGGGTTCGGCATGCTGGGCCCAGTCAAGGGCCACCATACCGCCCATGGACAGCGCCAACAGGCTGAACGGCCTGGGTATATGATTGACCTGCTCACAGACGCGCCTGCGAATCTCAGGGATAGTGTCAGGAGAATCCTCGCGGAACAGTGTGCCGGTACCCGGCAGATCAATGGTGTGGAACCGGTGTTCCGGAAAGGCCGAGCGAAGCTGTGCCGGGAAATCGCCCCAATGGCCCTGCTCCCGGGTAAGGCCTCTCAGAAGGATCCAGTGCATGTCATCGGCTATCCCTGTACCAGTGCATAATGGCAGCTTCCCTCAGCATGGACTCTTCATCCGCCCCCGGCAACCAGTTCTCATGACTGGCAGCGGCGTTCAACAGGAAATCAATCCACGGCATGTGACTGCGCAACACCCTTTGGTGTCGGTGCGGAACCAGTGGGTTGAAGAAGCCTTCCAGCCGAAACAGCTGACGCGGGCGTTTACGAATCCAGCGCCAGGATCCCATTTCCAGGGTGAGCGGCAGAAAAACACCGTCGCTGGTTCGGTTAACCTGTTTGTAAAAGTAGTCCCATAGATCACCATGGGTCAGATAGTGGGCAGATTGCGGCTCAAACCGGTACGTGTGATTGGGGTAGGCCTGTTCCCAGATCAGCTTGAGCGCCATGACCGAGCCAATACGGCGCATGGGCCGACGGCGATAGGCGTAGGGAAACCAGATCTGATCCTGCCAGCCAAACCCGGAGTGACAATCCAGCGCCAGACTGAATGGACGGCCCGGGAGCAGTTCCCGGATCACCGACTCGAGGGCCAGGTTCTCGGCTTCCATCCCCTGTTCGGGATCACCGGTATACCAGGGCAAGCGTGGTGAAAGCCGCTGCCCTCCCAGCAGGAAGGCACTGCGATCCTGGGCCGTGATCGGCGCATTACGCATCAGATCAACCCCGTTCGGATTGCTGCGCTGGTTCAGGTACATGCCGCCCGGGTTCAGCATGGGCAGAAGCGTGATGTGCACCCGCTCCAGAAGCGCCTGTACGCTGTCATCCCAGGCCAGGCGGGCCAGAAAAGAAGACAGCCACGCCATCACCACCTGCGTGCCGATACGCTCAAGCCCATGAACTCCGCCAATCAGCATAACAACGGGCACATCCTTGCGGTCGGTGCCCAGGTCGACCCGATAGACCGGCAGTTCAAGGTCGCGAACATTCACCCGGGACAGTACCGAACTGGAGACACCTTCCGGCGCCTCCGCCAGCAGCCGCTCGAGCTGGATCAGCTCCGGCAGGAAAGAGCGAAGCCTTCGTTTCTGGCCTTTGTCCCGGCGGGCTTGCTCCGCTGGTATCACCGCGTGGGGCGTCAATGCTTTCAGTTCGGTCATTTCAGGCTCTCTGGCAACGGCTGCTGACAGTGTGCGCCAGAAATGCTTCAGTCCGTTGACAGTGTCGAACCTGTTATTGCAAATAGTATGCAAGGGTATACTATGAAAATGCACATTCGCAGATTACCGTGACCCAGTCCGCTCATGCCCAGATTCCCGTTGCTCATCCTGGCCCTGTTGATGGCCGCCTGCTCACCCGATGAGGCTACAGAACCAGGACGGCATGAAGCCACGGAAAGCGCCACGCGCCAGCAACCTGCCCCCCATCCTGATCAACACCGGATCATTCTCGCCGCCGACCCCTGGTGCCCCCATAACTGCCGGGCTGGTGCGCCGGAGGAAGGTTATATGGTGGATATTGCGCGGGAGATTTTTGCCGCATCGGGCTTTGACGTTGAGTACAGAAACTATGGCTGGGCCCGTTCCCTGAGCCTGGCCCGGGAGAACCGGATTGATGGCGTTATCGGCGCCCTGAAAGGCGACGCCCCGGACTTTGTCTTTCCGGAGCGCCCCATGGGCACTGCCCGTATCGGCTTGTACACGCACCCGGAGAGCCAATGGCAATACCGGGGACTGGACTCGCTTAACGGAAAAACCCTGCTGGTGATCAACGGTTACTCCTACTCTCCGGAGCTGGATCGTTATATTGCAGACTATACCGATGATCCCGAACGAGTGTGGGTCATCTCCGGAGCAGCGCCCCTCGGGCGAGCCCTCAGACTACTGGCACAGGAACGCACAGATACCTTCGCCGAAGACCAGGCGGTCATGAGCTGGTTTTTGCGGGAGCATTCCGGATATCCACCTCCAAGACTGGCCGGGATCGCCCACCAGGCCCCCGTCTACATTGCCTTCTCGGCCGGGAATCCAAGGTCGGGGGAACTGGCCAGACTGCTGGATGCGGGTCTGGCCAGGCTGGCTGAAACTGGCCGCCTGGACATGATCAAGGCGTCCTACGGGCTTTCCACCTCGGATTGAAAAGCCTTGATGGTATTGCCAGCGGGTGTTTGCAGCAGCAATTCACCATGCCGGCCGATCCGGCCATCCGTTACCTCTTCCAGCAGCTCCAGGAAACGCCTTTCCTGATTCATCAATGCCGGCGCACAGGCCATCATGGTGGTGGCCTGAAGACTGAAGGACAACCCTTCTCCCGTCAGGTTGTAACTTCCCGTATAGCGATTACAGGAAGCCCGGCCAGCTACCCGGTTGTCCGCCAGAAACCTCAGGGTCATTCTGGAGCGGTCAATAATGCCGGCACCGGCAAGGTCTTCCACCACCCATTCGGCACCCCGGAACAGCCGCTGACGATCCCCGCCACAACCCTCAAATGTCTCATCGCCGAGTGTCAAACGAACCTGAGCCGGATACTGAGCGCCGGCCATCTGGTCTTCACACAACTGATGAGCGATCCGCACCTCCGTCCGCTCGTCACCCAGCGTGGCTTCATAGGCGCGACCGTGGCGATTGGCAAGAATCTCGTTCAGGCGGATATCTTCGGTAACTTGCTGGTCGTAAGGACGGGTCAGCCGCATCTGGCCATTCTCGATAACAACAGACCAGAACGGTTCCGTGCCTATCCCACGAAACGAGGATTCAATGGCACCCGGCTCCAGGCACTCGGGAAGCGTCTCGCCACGCACGCTCAGCGTTGCCCGCTCCCCCTTGCTCCAGAACCGGGTATCCGGGTCGCCGGGCGCGACAAACAAGGCGCCGGAGGCGCTCTCGGCCGGCTTGAGCAGAACCCGGCGATTCAGGTATTCCAGCCCTACCAGTTCGTCGTCACCGGAGCTGGTGACCGTAACGTTCAGCTGGCCACACTGGTAACGGCCAAACTCCGACAAGCCCGTTTTCGTCGGGCTGGAGGCACAGGCACTGATCAGGGCGCCGGCAAGAACCACGACAGACAGCGATACACCTTGTCGCAAAAACATGAACACATCCTCTGTTGTTCCAGACTACAAGTCGCCATTGTAGAGATTCCATCCTGGATTCACCACGATCGACGCAAAGCACTGAGTCAGAAACCTGCCTGTAGCACGTCATTGCCAAGACGCTCTTAACTACTCCTGCGTAGCCGCTGGCGAAGCCAGGATGGTAACGCCCTGGCCGGTCTCAAGCACCAGCCGGCCGTCAGCGGCAAACTGATACCCGTGAACATCGCCCAACAGTTTCAAAAACCGGTTTTCCTGCTGCATCAGGGTTTCAGGGCAGGCCATTCGCGTCGCGGCCATCTGGGAAAACACCAGCTCTTTGCCCTGAACATGCCAGCCTCCGTTGTATCGGTTACAGGACGATGAGCCAAACACCCGCCCTTCATCGGTGAACCCGATGGTAACCTCACTACCCTCGAGTACCGGCTCACCATCAATCTCTTCCACCAACCACTGGCTACCGGCCAGCGACCCGGGCTTTCCACCCTCTTTCTCGGCATTGAGGGAGCAGCCCCAGAGCGACCCGGTAATCAGCAACATCGCCATGACATTCTTTGCAAGACTCATATAACCCCCTGATAGATAGTGAGATAACCATTGCATTCTACGCCCGCCGTCTTGGGAATTCGCATACAGAAAGGTTAATCTTGAGTTACCAGACATCCGGAGCAATACCATGGCGATCAAAAACTATCAGTTCTGCATTTCGCACTACTGCGAAAAGGCGCGTTGGGCCCTGGACTACAAAGGCATCAACTATCAGACCGTCAACCTGCTCCCGGGCCAGCATATAAACACCATTAGCAAACTGACCGGGGCCGAGTCGGCTGTACCGGTACTCGAACACGACGGACAGATCATCCAGGGCTCCGGACATATCCTGGATTACCTCGACAAGGTCTTTCCAGACAAGCCCTTGCTGCCGGCGGATCCAGACCTTCAGGCCAGGGTTCTTGAATGGGAACAGAAGCTGGACGAACAGGCCGGCCCCGCTCTGCGCACCTGGGTGTACCACTATTTTCTGCAACGCCCGAAAGTAGTGGTACCCATGCTGGCAGCGGGCACACCGTTCTATAATCGCATCCTGCTCAGCCTGGCCTTCAGCCGGGTTGATGAGATCATGCGCAAGTGGATGAAGATCAACCAGAAAACCGCCGATACCTCACAGGCAACCCTCGAGGCTCTGGTTAAAGAACTGGCCGAGATCTATCAGCAACGTCCGTTCCTGGTAGGCGATCAGTTTACCCGCGCCGATCTCACTGCCTGCTCACTGCTGGCGCCGTTGTTCCAGCCGCCCGAGTACCCGGTGCCATGGCCAAAGCCGGGCAGGGTTCCGAAGCCTGTGCAGGCCTGGCTATCCGAATGGCAGGCTACAATCGATCCCATCGCCGCGGTGTATCGCCAGAACCGGTGATGCTGGCCAGGCGGTGGCGGAATAGGCCAGCAACCCTGGCGCAATAGGACATCGCCTTTACTCGGCGCTGTGCGATGATGACTCCCAACAAAAATAATTCGGGGGAGCAGCCATGGTGTTGATCGACATGATGCGGACAGTGCTGGAAGACAGCGGGCTGATCAGCCTCTGGCAGTTCCTGGCCCCCTGGCTGGCTCTTGACGAACGACAGCTGATTTTCGTCATCGCCACCCCCGTGTTCATTGCAGTTACCTTGTGGGAATACCTGAAGATACGGCATGACCCACGGTTGATGAACGTGCCGGAGGCTATTCGCAACTTCGCCCTCGGTGCCGGCTACCAGGTTACCGAGCTACTTTTTGCCGGCCTGATCGCCTTTCCCGTCTACGCCCTCTGCTATCACTACCGCTTGCTGGAACTGGAACTGAACTGGGCGACCGGATTTCTGACCTTTCTCGGCGTGGATTTCTGTTTCTACTGGATGCACCGGGCCAGCCACCGCATGCGCTGGTTCTGGGCCGCCCATGTAGTCCATCATTCGTCCGAACGCATGAATTTCTCCACCGCCATGCGCCAGAATGCCACCAACATTTTCAACGGCATGTGGATTTTCTATTTGCCCATGGCGCTGATCGGTTTCAACCCGGTGTGGATCGGCATCGCCTATGCTTTCTCCCTGGTGTACCAGTTTTTCGTGCATACCACGCTGGTGCGGCATCTGCCGGCCTGGGTCGAATTCCTTTTCAACACCCCGAGCCATCACCGGGTACACCATGGCCGCAATCCGGAATACATCGACCGCAATTACGGTGGCACACTGATTATCTGGGATCGCCTGTTCGGAACCTTTGTCCCGGAGAGCGACAGCAACCCACCGGAATACGGCATTACCCGGCAGATTCATTCCAATAACCTGATTGTGCTCTGGACCCACGAATATGTGGACATGTTCCGCGACATGGCCCGCCCCGGCAGCTTATTGTCCCGTCTTCAGCATTTATGGAATCCGCCGGAGTGGCAGCGCCCGGCACCTCAGAACAACAAGGATGCGGGCCGAAACCATGACCGAACACCCTCTGACGCTGAATACCCCTGATGGCCACACCATTGCCGGACGGCAATACCTGCCGGCACAGCCAGTTGCCATTCTGGTGATCAGCCATGGCATGGCGGAGCACGGTGATCGCTACCAGGAGCTGGCCCGCTGGCTCGGGGCTCACAACATTCTTGTCATCACCTATCACCACCGGGGCCATGGCCCCCACTGCCCGGCCGAACACCAGGGGCATTATGCTGATCAGAACGGATGGCAACGGGTGGTGGACGACCTGGCGCAAGTGGTAGAGACTGCCCGCAAGCAGCATCCAGGCCTGCCAGTAAATCTGCTCGGCCACAGCATGGGCTCGTTCATTGCTCAGAGTTATGCCCAGCAATACGGCGACCGTATCAACGCCCTGATCCTCAGTGCCACCAACCGCATCCACCGGCCCCAACTGCTGGCCTCGCGGCTGCTGGTTAACCTGATTGCCGGCGTCCGTGGCCGGCGCCACCGCAGCCAGCTGATTGGCAGGATGACCTTCGGCCAGTTTAACCGTGCTTTCCGCCCCAACCGCACCGGCAGCGACTGGCTGAGCCGTGATGTCGAGCAGGTAGATCGCTACGAAGCCGATCCTTCCTGTGGTTTCGATTGCACCGTGGGGCTCTGGCAGGACTTCATTGGCGGTATGCTGAGCATCAGGCCGGCAACCTGGCATCGGGATCTGCCGGTACACTTGCTGTCCGGCACCGCCGATGCCGTGGGCGAGATGGGGAAAGGCGTCCGCCAGCATTTTCAGACCATCCGGGAGTCGGGCATCGAGCAGGTAACGCTGCGGTTGTTCGACGGCGGGCGCCATGAGATGCTCAATGAAACCAATCGCATGGAAGTGTGGCAATACGTGCTAACCTTATGCCGTATTCAGTCGCCCGCTCGGTCGGAGGTCGGCGACCTGCCACTGGCCCAGTCACTACCATAAGGAATCGCTATGAGCCGCCGTACCTGCTGGCGTTTCTTCCCTTTGCTGGCAATCTGGCTGCTTCTGCCCCTGAGCAACGCCTATGCGGGGAATCTGACCCTCGCCGTCGCTGCCAATTTCACCGACACCACCGCCAGTCTGGTGGAGAAATTCAAGGCCTCAACCGGTCACCGGGTGACCGCCAGTTTCGGCTCCACGGGTAAACTCTACGCCCAGATTCGCAACGGCGCTCCATTTGATGTGTTCATGGCGGCCGATGCCCAACGCCCCCGGTTACTGGAATCCGACGGGATGGCCGTTCCCGGTTCTCGCTTTACCTATGCCAGGGGCAAGCTGGTGCTCTGGAGCCCTGAGACCGCGGCCTTTATCTCTCCCATCGCCTACCTGAGCGAACAGTCGTTCTCGCGGCTGGCCATCGCGAATCCTAAAACTGCCCCCTATGGCTTGGCCGCACAGCAGGTCCTGGAACACCTGGAACTCTGGTCACCGCTGCAGCCCAAACTGGTCCGTGGCGACTCCATCGCCCAGACCTTCCAGTTCATTGCCAGCGGCAATGCCCAGGCCGGGCTGGTGGCGCTGGCTCAGGTCAAAGCCTGGCCAAATCAGGACGGAACACTCTGGCGGATTCCGCAATCTTATTATGCCCCCATCGATCAGCAGGCGATACTTCTGAAACGCAGTGCCGACAATGCTGCCGCCAGAGAGTGGCTCGCCTTCCTGCAGTCCCCGGAGGCTATTGCGATTATTCAGGACTACGGATACGACACGGCGGACTGATGCTGGAAACCTATTGGCAGCCGGTCTGGCTGACGCTGAAGCTGGCTTCACTGACAACCCTGGTACTGCTGCTGGTAGGAACTCCGATCGCCTGGTGGCTGGCCCGGTCTCGTCACTGGCTGCGCCAGCCGATTGCTGCGGTCGTCGCCTTGCCATTGGTCCTGCCGCCCACGGTGCTCGGATTCTATCTTCTGCTACTGCTTGGCCCGAATGGCTGGGTCGGCCAACTGACAGAACGTCTTGGCCTTGGTTTACTACCGTTCACCTTTGAGGGCCTGGTAGTGGCCTCGGTTATCTATTCCCTGCCCTTTACCGTGCAACCCCTGCAGAATGCTTTCGAAAGTATCCGTGAAGGCTTTCTGGAGACCGCCGCCACCCTCCGGGCGGGGCCCTGGGACCGGTTTTTCTTTGTGGTGATTCCGCTGGCCCGCAACGGCTTCATCACCGCCAGCGTGTTGACCTTCGCCCATACAATCGGCGAGTTCGGCGTCATCCTGATGATTGGCGGCAATATCCCGGGCGAGACCAAAGTGCTGTCGGTGGCCATCTACGATCACGTGGAATCCCTGGAGTACACCCAGGCCCACTGGTTGGCTGCAGGCATGGTGGCGTTTTCCTTCATCGTCCTGGTGACCCTGTACGTCCTCAATGGCAGGGCCCGGGCGGGGGCCCTGCGATGAATCCCACAGCCATCGAGGCACGTTTTATCTGCCGCTTTCCCGGATTTGAACTGGATGTCGACCTGAAGCTACCCGGCAACGGGATTACCGCTTTATTCGGTCACTCCGGATGCGGCAAAACCACGCTGCTCCGCTGCATCGCCGGGCTGCAGCAGGCCCAGGGACAGCTTTCCGTATTCGGCACGCCCTGGCAGACAGACACCCTGTTCAGGCCGGTTCATCAAAGGCCCCTGGCCTATGTGTTCCAGGAGACGCATCTGTTTCCTCACCTGTCGGTGCGCCGGAACCTGACGTTCGGGCAACGCCGGGTTCCAGCCCAGCAACGCCAGATCCGGTTTGACGATGCCGTCTCCTGGCTCGGGCTGGCCCATCTTCTTGAGCGTATGCCCACTGGATTGTCCGGGGGCGAACGACAACGGGTTGCCATTGCCCGGGCCATTCTCACCAGCCCGCGACTGCTGCTGATGGATGAACCTCTGTCGGCACTGGATCAGAGCTCAAAGCAGGAGATACTGCCCTACCTTGAGCGGCTGCGCGACCATCTGGCCATTCCGATGATCTACGTTTCCCACTCCACCAGCGAAGTGGCGCGCCTGGCCAACCACATTGTAATGATGGACAACGGGCGTGTTATCGCACAGGGACCGCTGCAAGAGACTCTGGCCCGTGTGGACCAGCCGTTTCGGCTGGAGGAAGACGCAGGCGTACTGGTTCAGGCAACACTGGATGCGCTGGATGAGCCATGGCATCTCGCCCGCTTCAGCTTTGATGGTGGCAGCTTGTGGCTACGACAGGATCCGCGCTTCCGGCACGGTGACCAGGCCCGCATACAGGTACTGGCAAGAGATGTGAGTATCGCGTTGACGGAGCATCGCGACCAGAGTATCCAGAATTTGCTGCCGGCGCGGGTGGACCACGTCGAGACTGACGTCACCCCCGGCACCACCCTGGTGCGCCTGCTGGCTGGCAATACTCCGTTTTTGTCCCGGCTCACCAGCCGCTCCGCGGCCCAGCTGGCACTCACACCTGGCCAGCCGGTGTGGCTCCAGATCAAATCGGTTGCCCTGGTGGACTGAACGACTTCTGGCCCCTTTGGCCACAGAGTGTGACCAGTGATATCGCTACTCTGGCGTTTAAACACACTATGCCGGGAGCGGACTGATGCCGACCAAACATGAACACTGGGTGACCAGTGGAGACCTTCTTCTCTACGCCGTTGCGGAGGGCAACCCGGAAGCAACGCCCATTGTTCTGGTACACGGCTACCCCGACAACCACAGTGTCTGGGACAAGGTCACGGCCACACTCAGCCAGGAGTATCTGGTGATTCGTTACGATGTCCGCGGGGCTGGCCGCTCCGACAAGCCAGCCCGGACCCGGGACTATCGCCTGTCGTTGCTGGCAAAAGATCTGCAAGCAGTCGTCAACGCCATTATCCCCGACCGGCCATTTCATCTGGTTGCCCACGACTGGGGCTCCATTCAGAGCTGGGAATCGGTCACCGACCCCGACCTCCAGCAGCGTATTCGGTCCTACACGTCCATTTCCGGCCCCTGTCTGGATCATGTCGGCTTCTGGATTCGCAATCAGATCGGCTCACCGGCAAACGGCGGTACTACCAAAGTACTGCGGCAGCTGGCGAGTTCCTGGTACGTATTTCTGTTCCAGCTGCCGCTACTTCCGGAAATAATCTGGAAAGCCGGGCTGGACAAAGTCTGGCCCGACTACCTCAAGAAACAGGAACAGGTCGCTGACGCCCGCTTCAGCCCCTTGCAGAAGGCAGACGGGCAATATGGCGTAAAACTCTACCGGGCAAACTTCCTGCCCAGGCTGCTGCGCCCCAGACCACGGCACACCCGCTGCCCCGTTCAGGTGATCATTCCTACCCGGGATGCCTACGTTGGCCGTCAACTCACCGAATGCCTGGTGCAATGGACCGGTAAGCTCACGCTGCAGGAACTGGATGCCCCGCACTGGGCGCCACTGACCGAGCCCGACGCCATCTGTCAGTCTGTATCAACGTTTGTTGGGAGTAACGCTTAGCGGACCTCAAAGCCCCTGATGATAACGGTTACAAAAACAACAAGGGCGCCCAGCGGGCGCCCTTGTTACTGCAAGCCTCAATCGAACGATCAGGCTTTCTTGCGGCGGAATGCCAGGCCAGTCAGGCCCAGACCCAGCAGGGCCAGGGTACCGGGCTCCGGCACAGAAACCGGAGGCTGTTCGGTAATTTCCTGTACCTTGGTGTCAACAAACGATGCGGTGAACGAATCTGCGTTAGTACCACCGGAACGGAGAATGTTCAGGTTCCAGGCGGCACCGCCGGAATCCAGCGCCAGATCGACGTAGTCGCTGCCAGTGGTTCCGTAACCACTACCGATGTTGCCAGCGCCTTCACACTTGGTGAAACCACCGGAACCATCGGTCAGAAAACCGTTATCATCGCTGTCGATACCAATGGCATTGGTAGAGGACGCATCACAGCCAAAGCTGTTGTTTACTACCACGTTCAGCAGGGCGTTCTTGCTGCCCAGACCCGCCAGCAAACCCGCTTTATTAAGGGCACCATTGGTGTTGTCACGATCCTCGTCGGTAACCAGCACAAAGTTAACCGCGGCATCCGCGCGATAGCTCAGATTATTCAGTGCCCAGTCCAGCGCACTCCAGCCGTCTTCCGTGCCACCGTTGGTAACCAGCGTCGACGTTGCAGCAGCAAAATCGGTGGAACTACCCCACTCCTGAGTGCCCGCCGTTACCGAATCCATGTCATGGGCATGAGGATCCAGATGGTTGTTGGATGGAGAGCCACCGAAACCAACCAGCGAATACCGGTTGCTTACCGAAGAGCCAACGCCCTCACCGACCAGACCACTCTCAAGGCTTGCAATCATGTTGCTGAGCCAGGTGTGCTCTCCACCCATGGAGCCGGATTCATCGACCAGAAACACAACATCTGCCGTAATCGGCGCGGCAACAGAGGCGGAACTCATCAGGGCGGCTGCGGCCAGGCCAGCAGTGCCGGCAATCCATTTTCTTTTCATGGTTAAACTCCTTTTTGTGAGTCAATGTGTGACTCAACCTTCCCTGCGCGATTCCTGCCAGAGTTCAAAAGATCTTTAATTTTCAGTTTGTTATAAAACACTCAGTTAATGTACCTGAACACAACTGTAAAGTGCTTCGACACCATCAAAGCTGAGAAGGTAACGGAGCGGGAAATGGCGAATATACCGAGGGAGATACCGAGAAAGACCGGTGCCCGTCAAAAGCAGAGCACCGTTTTATGCAGCGATTACAGGGAGGGAGAGAGCAATCAACGGGTACCGTAAACCACCATGGTCTTACCCTTGACCCGCACCAGACCTTGATCTTCAAGAGTTTTCAGAACCCGACCGACCATCTCCCGGGAGCAACCAACAATGCGTCCAATTTCCTGACGGGTAATCTTGATCTGCATGCCGTCCGGATGAGTCATGGCATCCGGCTCTTTGCACAGATCCAGCAGTGTTCTGGCAACCCGGCCAGTGACATCAAGGAACGCCAGGTCCCCTACCTTGCGTGTGGTCTGGCGCAGGCGTGAGGCCATCTGCTCACCGATAAAGTACAACACCCGCGGATCCTGCTGGGCGATTTCCCGGAATTTGGTGTAGCTGATTTCCGCCACTTCGCACTCGGTCTTGGCCTTGACCCAGGCACTCCGGGAATCCATGTTGTCGAACAGCCCCATCTCGCCGAAGAAATCACCGGCATTAAGGTACGCCATGATCATTTCACGACCATCGTCATCTTCAATAATGACAGTGACCGAGCCCTTGACGATGTAGAACAGGGAATCGCTTTTATCACCCGCATAGATGATGGTGCTTTTGGCCGGGTAACGCCGGCGATGGCATTGGGAAAGGAAGTAATCCAGGTGTTTGGTCTTCTGTTCAACCGGCTTGACTATGGTAGCCATAATGCGAGACATGCCTCCTCAGAGTCTGGCGATTCCTGATCGTTTTTATATCCCCGCCTGTCCATGCGGGTTAGGGGTTTTACTGATATGCCACGCAACTTATAACAAGAAGGTAACTTCTGGGCAACTCAAAAGCGGATACAGGATGTATCTGAAGGCAATACCGCTTTGGTCGCAACCACATCATGCCGCAGGGAGTGAACTGTGCTAGCATCCTGCCCATTCATTCAGGCACCAGGGGTAACTCCGATGAAAGCAACCGTCGACTGGACCGGCAATGCCAGCTTCAAAGCAACCAGTGGCAGTGGCCACAGCGTTCAACTGGACGGTCCCCCGGATCACGGTGGTGAGAATCTGGGGCCGCGCCCGATGGAGTTACTGCTGATGGGCGTGGGCGGCTGCTCCTCCTTCGATGTGATGAGCATCCTGAAGAAAAGCCGCCAGGACGTGACCGCCTGTCACTGTGAGTTGGATGCGGAGCGCGCTGATGAGGTGCCGGCCGTGTTCACCCGCATTCATCTTCATTTTGTGGTTAGCGGAAACAATCTGAAGGAAAAGCAGGTGGAGCGCGCTGTCAGCCTGTCTGCCGACAAGTACTGTTCAGCCTCGATCATGCTGGGCAAAGCCGGTGTCGAGATCACGCACAGCTTCGAGATTCAGGCCGCCAGCTAGAACGGCAGGGCAGATTCCGGCCAGCGCCCTGCAACCGCGGCTTTCCGTTATAAAAAATGTCATTGCAAATACTATTCAATGACACCTGCGGTATGCATAATACGCAACTTTCTCCGCCGGTCTGCGCAAAAGGTGAACAATGCCATTCACCCGGTCAGTAGTCGGTGGCGGCCTCGGCAGGGAGAGCTCCTCTCCCTGTGATCATTCATCTCCATTTCCCGGAGGGGCTGAGCATGGAAACCAAACTCCAGCTGCACGGTTTCAACAACCTGACCAAATCCCTGAGCTTCAACATCTACGACATCTGTTACGCGCAGACCGAAGAACAACGCGAAGCCTATATTGATTACATCGACGAGATGTACAACGCCGAGCGTCTGACCCAGATTCTGACCGATGTGGTCAAGATCATCGGTGCCAATGTTCTCAACATTGCCCGCCAGGATTATGAGCCTCATGGTGCGTCCGTCACCATGCTGATCGCCGAGCACGAACTGTCCGACAGCGAAGCCAATAACGAAGAGTCCCCTGGTCCGCTGCCGGATACCATTGTGGCGCATCTGGACAAGAGCCACGTGACGGTGCACACCTATCCGGAAAGCCATCCCCATGACGGCGTGAGCACCTTCCGGGCCGATATCGACGTATCCACCTGCGGTCTGATTTCACCGCTGAAGGTACTGAACTACCTGATTCACAGCTTCGACTCGGATGTGGTTACCGTTGACTACCGCGTACGCGGTTTCACCCGCGACGTGGACGGCACCAAGCATTACATCGATCACGACATCAACTCGATCCAGAACTACCTGACCGAGGATACCCAGAACGCGTATCAGATGATCGACGTCAACGTGTATCAGGAAAACCTGTTCCACACCAAGATGATGCTCAAGGAGTTCAATCTGGACAACTATGTGTTCGGAGTGAACGCCGGCGATCTGGACCCGGCAGAAGCCCAGTCCATCGAGGATCGCCTGCGCCGGGAAATGCTGGAAATCTTCTACTCCCGCAACGTGGAATAATCGCTCCGGGGGTGACGACGGGGCTCCCGTCGTCACCTTTTGATGCCTTCGTCAGTTTTTTTGACTTCCCCCGCCAGAATTCTGCGATTTCATCCCTTCCACCATCCCGGTTAAATAGCCCCATGACTAACCGAGAGGAGGACGGGATCATGCTACGCTCCCTGAAACAAACCATTCCCGCACTGGCCACATCCGATGGCGCCGGGGTTCGTATCAAACGCTCATTGGGCCAGCGCCAATCCGTGCGCATGGATCCGTTCCTGATGCTGGATGAATTCGGTTCTGACCAGCCCCAGGACTATATTGCCGGCTTTCCGGCCCACCCGCACCGGGGCTTTGAAACCGTCACCTATATGATTGAAGGCCACATGCTGCATGAAGACCACTTGGGGAATCGCGGCAACCTCCGCAACGGTGGGGTGCAATGGATGACGGCAGGCCGGGGCATCGTGCACTCGGAGATGCCGCAGCAGGAATCCGGGGTCATGCGGGGATTCCAGCTCTGGCTCAACCTGCCGGCCGCTGAAAAAATGAAGCCCGCCGGTTACCGGGACATTCAGCCTGAAGAAATTCCAATAGCGCGTCAGCCGGGTGTTTCAGTCCGGGTAATTGCCGGTGAACTGGAAATCGGTGGCGGTGCCGTCACCGGTGCAGTCACCGGCGGCAGCACTGAGCCTGTGTACGCCGACGTCCATCTGGAACCCGGAGCGAGAGTATCTTTACCGGTACCTCAGGCGCTCAATGCTCTGGTCTACCTGTACGAAGGCGTCGCAAGTCTGGTGAGCGAAGACCGGAACCAGGCTCTGGCACCATCCTCGGCAAACATTCTGGACCAGGGGGATGAAGTTCTGATTGAAGGCGGAGAGGCCGGCGCAAAACTGCTGCTGATTGCCGGCCGCCCCATCGGCGAGCCAGTTGTCCAGTATGGACCCTTTGTGATGAACACAACGGCCGAGATTGAGCAGGCGCTGGCCGACTACCGCGATGGCACCCTGACGGTCTGATCAGGCAAAGGTTCTGCCAGCCATCAGGCTCTGGACCATGGGCCGGATAATCAGATCCATGGCCAGGGCCATTTTCGGCCCCGGGATCACCAGGGTGTCGTGGCGGGACAGACTGCTTTGGGGAATGGCCTGCAGTAACCAGGCAAAATCCACTTCCGCCGTTTCCCTGAAATGAATGACCACCATGCTTTCGTCCTCACTGGGCACATCCCGGGCAACGAACGGGTTGGACGTATCCACTAGCGGAATTCGCTGGAAGTTGATGTGGGTATGAGAGAACTGCGGCACGATGTCGTGCACGTAATCGTCCATCCGATTGATGATGGTCTGAACCACGGCATCCTGGCTATAGCCGCGCTGATGAGTGTCCCGATGGATTTTCTGAATCCACTCCAGATTGACAATGGGTACCACACCAATCAGCAAGTCAACGTACTGGGCAATGTTATAGTTGTCGCTCACCACCCCACCATGGAGCCCCTCGTAGAACAGGGCATCGGTATCCGCAGGTAACGGGCCCCAGGGGGTAAAGGTGCCAGGTTTGTGGCCTTCGGCCACCAGGTCGCGGTCTTCGTCATGAACGTACTGTCGGTAACGGCCATTGCCGGTATGGCTGTAGTCATAGAACAGAGCTTCCAGCCTATCGATATGATTGGCTGCCAGGGCAAAATGGTTGCGTTCACCAAACTGCCCTTTAGCGGCGAGCCGTGCCATTTGTTCCCGGGTATACCGATGAAAGCTGTCGCCACTGACCATGGCGGCAGCAATGCCCTCACTGGCAAACATGCGGCTGAAGATCTGCCCGGTTGTGGTGGTGCCCGCCCCGGAAGACCCGGTAACGGCGATAATCGGATGGCGTCTGGACATAAAAAGCTCAGGTTCCCGGATGTGCGTCAGACAAGGCTGGTCAGCAGTCGGGGCTTCTCGACCACAAACCCTTGAGCGTAATCCACGCCCAGTTGTCTCAGCATATCCAGAACCTCACGGGATTCAACCTGAGAGGCAATCACTTCCCGCTCCATGTAGTGAGCCATATCAACCATGGACCTGACCATGGCCTGGTCCGTCTGGTTGGCTGCCAACTGACCGGTAAAGGCACTGTCGATCTTGATCAGATCTACCGGCAACGATCGCATGAACTGGAAGGAACTGGGGCCGCTGCCAAAGTTACCCAGGCAGAACCGGCAGCCGAGCTCTTTCATTTCCAGCATGAAATCCGCCACCGATTGCAGATCATGAATGGCAGAGGCTTCCGTCAGCTCGAACCAGAGACGCTCAATAGGCGCATCCTTCTCACTGAGCTTTTCGTAAATGAATTCCAGCAGTGACTGGTCGTTCAACGAATAGCCGGACAGATTTATGCAGACACCGCCTACATGGCGCGGATCCGGTGACTGATCCCTCAGCCAGTCCAGCATGTGCCCCACGACCCAGCGATCCACCGCCTGCATACGGTCATAGCGCTCGGCCATGCGGACGAAATCCTGGCCAGTAATCAGCTGCCCGCTGTCGTCGTACATACTGATCAGAATTTCATACTGCGCCGCCATGCGGGTGCTGGCGTGCAGAGGGATGATCTTCTGGCAACGCAGCAGCATGCGTTCTTCATCCGGGTTGCTCAGGCCAGCCACACGAGCTGCAATCTGCTCTTGCCGGGCCTGGTCGTCTGCGTCGAGAGTGTATATAGAGAAACGGCCAGGGCCCTTGTCACGGGCAGAATTGAGCGCCTGTTCGGCGGCTTTCAGCCATTTCTCGGCGCTGATCAACGCGGGCAGTTCCGGCGCCAGACCAACATTGGCATTTAACGTGTAACACCGACCGCCATACTCGAAGGGCTCATCTGCAATGGCTTCCAGGAGCGCCTTGGCAATTTCCGGCCCCTGTTCTTCAGGCACCAGCATGGCAAATTCATTACCTCCGGGACGAGCCACCGGCATGCCATCGCCCACATGCCGACAGATGACCTCCGCCACCCGTTTCAGGGTTTCATCTCCGGCCTGGTAGCCCGCCGTATCATTCAGCAATCGGAACCCGCGCAGATCCAGTTGCAATAAAGTCCGGCTATCTTCCCGGCGGGCAAGTTGCTGTTCCAGCATACGCTCGAATTCCCGACGGTTAAGCAGCCGGGTCAGTTCATCATGGGTGGATGCCCAGGACAGCTGGTCATAGACGTTGCGAACCATGCGGTCGATGCTCTCATCTACCAGCGGTCGATCATACTGATTATCCGGTACGATGATGCCTTTGCGCATTTGTCTGGCCAGAGCTTCCAGCTCCAGCTCAACCACCCGCATGCCCTGGTGATTAACGAATACAAACCGGCTGAAACCACGGGCAATCCACACCAGGCGGATATACTGGGGATCTTCCGCCTTGGTTTGATCCCGCAGCCAGTCACCGGTGCGCAATTGCTGGGCCCGGTTGATCCAGCGTTGCAGGCTGCGCTGTTCCCGTTCACTGAGCACCTGCTTGTCCGGGCGGACACCACTGACCGCAGGCATTTCAACCATTTCCGGCGCCTTGTCGGGCCGACGCACCAGGAACTGCTTCAACTCATCCCGGATCTGGGAGGACGGCATATGGTTGCTGGAGATCGACGCCAGACCATCCTGAATCAGCCGCAACAGTTCGGGCAGGTTAATGCTGCTGTCCGGGTCCTCGGCAAAGGCCATCAGCGAATCGATCACTGCCAGGTAGTCCTGCCATAACTGACTGTCTGGTCCCTGGCGAATCCAGGTCAGCGACAATAAATCCCGCCAGCCACCGTCGAGCAGGCTGACCAGGGCCCTGGGAACCTTGCGGCCAGCCAGTTTGCTTTCCAGCGCGCTGGCTACGGCAGTTTTGGATTCGGCAACCTTCTGGGCACCCTCTGCGGCAGCCGTCACCCGCTCAACGTTGCGGCGATACACGAGGTTCTGCCGGTCAATCAGCGTGTCCAGCTCACCTACGGTTTGCTCAAACACACCGGTATCCTGTTCAAACTCGGTAGCAATGCGGTGAATCAGCTCATCCACCCGGCGCTGCACCACCGGGTTCAGCCGGCCACCCTTCACGCCCAGTTGTGCCAGGCGATTCATCACACCACGAACCGGGCTGTCCTGGTCCTCAAAGAATTCGGGATCACGCATCACAACTTTCAGCACCGGCACTTCCAGCTGACGCATTCGGCTCTGGGCGTAGTCACTGAGTTTGGGGCTATCGACCACGCTCCGGAAAAACCGATCGACAACGTCCAGAGTGTCCTGCTGCTCAGTATTGAGCCGGGTGTCACCGGTTTCACGTATCTTTTCAACCACCCGGTCCCGCAAGGGCACGGCCGGCTCTTCCGGAGCCGCAGCGCGTAGCTGCAGTTCCTGCAATTCCCGGTGCAGTTCACCCTGAGACAGCGGACGAGCATTGGCCGGAAACGGCTCTGGCGTCGCCTCTCCATTCTCCACACGACTGGCCTGCAGTGTTGTCAGCAGATTCCTCACCGTGGCAAAAGCAGTCTGGGCTGCCCTGGCATACCCCCGGAACTCTCCAGCTACCCGGTTTTTCAGCCCGCGGGCCGTTTGTCCGGGTTTGCTTTCCGGCGCCTCAGGCTGCGGCTTTTCCAGAGGTGTTTCAGGCTCCCGCTTCAGCACCTCGGCCGGCGGCTCCTTCCTGGCCGGCGCCTGTTCGCTCAGATAACGGGACAGGTCCAGATCCGGCAACACACCATGCCGGATCAGGATATTGTTCAACTCCCGATACAACGGCTCCAGCTGTTTGATCACCGTCTGCTCAAACGTCTTCAGGCAGACCTTTTCAACGTCCCGGCTGACTTTCAGCTGGGCAAGCGCGTTATGGAAGGCTTCGCACACGAGGGCGGGACCGAGGGGATTATGATGGCCGGTGCGATTGGCGATACCTAACTTGTCCAGCCTCAGCTTGAGCTGCAGCAGGTCGCCACGGTATTGGGTATCAGCACGGGTAACCATCACCCGAATTGCCAGCCAGTCCTCAAACTCGTTTTTGTCTACCACCGACAACACTGAACCGGGCGCGCCTTTGGGCTCCGGTTTTAAGGGCGACTCCAGACTGCGGCTCATGTAATGCCAGAGCACCCGCTGGCGCCCCTGAATCTGGCCGGATGCATCCATCAACTCATTGGCAAGCTGGTCATTGGGGGCTTTCTGGGCTGCAATACGCAGTGCCTCCACCGTCTGCACAAAACAGGCATCCATGAGTGGTTCAATAAACCGCGTGACGGTTTTGGCACACTGGTGAAGCACAAACTGAACGCGTTCACTGGGAGCGCGAAGTGATGACCGGGGCTGATCCCCGGAACTGCCACACAACTGCAGCATGGCGCTGAAGGCATCGGAATCCGGGCGGGTAAAATGCACGCCCATGGCACCGTCAATACGCCGCACCGGGCTGACATGAAGCTCGTATCGACGATTGCCCTCAAGACCCCGGAACCGAACCACCAGTTCGGTAACACCGCCGCGAGCAAAAGCCCGTTCGATTTTGCCTGAAGTTTCGCCCGAATAACGAATGAACATGCCTTCGGCACAGAAATCTGCAATCTGGCAGGGCCACGCCTCACCACTGCCGGCATCTATCTGAGCGGCAAGTTTGATCGGCTGTCGGGGGCTGCTGCGACGCTCTCTCGGATCCATGAACTACCTGACCAGTTGCAAAGCCGGCATGTTGCCGGATGCGGAAATCCGGCCAACGTCCCTGAGTGGGTGTAGGTTCGAGCTGTTATGATAAGGCCTGCGGCGGTCGGTTAAAAATCTGTGACAGCCGTCGGCGGATAAGGAATTGTACAGCCTCATACCCACAACATCATAATATGATGATTCATGAGACAGCTTAGTCAGATCTATCTCCTTTTGCTACTGGTAACACCCCTGAATGGCTGTACGACCATTGGCTACTATGGCCAGGCCATTGGCGGCCATGTGTCCCTGATGATGAAGGCCAGGCCCATCAACCAGGTAACCACAGCACCGGAAACCGACCCGGAACTTCGCCGACGGCTTGAGCTGGCAGCACAAGCACGAGAATTCGCGGCGAAAGAACTGTCCTTGCCGGTAGACGATGCCTTCAGTAAATACGTGGCGCTGGGGCAGCCATGGGTGGTGGTGAATCTGGTCGCCGTGCCGGAGTTTTCGCTTACCCCCCACCAATGGTGTTATCCGTTTGTGGGCTGCCAGTCGTATCGCGGGTACTTCCAGCTAGCCGACGCCCGACAGGAGCAGACGGCCTTCCAGGAGCGCGATTACGATACCTTTATCGGCGCTGTTACCGCCTACTCCACCCTGGGCTGGTTCGATGATCCACTGCATACCGGGTTCACCTCCCTGGCGGATGACCGCATGGTCGCCCTGATGTTCCACGAGCTGGCCCACCGCGTACTCTATATCAACGGTGATACCGCCTTTAACGAGAGCTTTGCCACTGCCGTGGAACTGGAAGGGCTTCGGCTCTGGCTGAAGCGGCAAGGGGCATCTGAGGGTTTTGAGCGCGCTCTGGCGCGATTACAGCACCGGCAAAAGACTCTGGAACTGGTCGCCGCCACCAGCGAGCAACTCCAACAACTTTATGCCCGCCAGGATACAATGGACAAATCCACGCTGCGGGAGCACAAGGCCCAACTGCTCGACGGACTGGCCCGGGACTACGCCAACCTGGCCGGGCAGTATGAAGAGCCGGGGCCTTTCGGCCCGCCGCCGGTGCGGCTGAATAATGCACAGCTGGCACTGTTCCGCCAGTACAATCAGCACGTTCCCGCCTTCCGACAGATGCTGAAAGAGCTGGACTACCACTTCAGCGAGTTTTACCGGGCCGTCGGGGAGCTTTCCCGGCAACCGGCGGACAGTCGATCTGCGCGGTTGAAATTGCTGTCAGAGCGGTTTGTAGAAAACCTTTGAATTGCGCTGGGTGTTGTATGAGGCCAGCTTTGGACCCGGCAGATCCTGCACGGCGGTGGGTACGAAACCACGTTCCCGGAACCAGTGTTCGGTTTGGGTAGTCAGCACAAACAGTTTGTGGACACCCTGGCCCCGGGCCAGCTTTTCAACCATGGCGAGAATCTCGTCACCACGGCCGGCACGGCGGTAGGAGGGGTCGACCGCAAAACAGGACAACTCTCCGGCGCCCTCCTCCGGATAATGGTACAGCGCGGCGCAGCCGACAATGGTGCCGTCCCGCTCCGCCACCACAAACCGGTCAATTTCGGTTTCCAGCATTTCCCGTGAACGACGAACCAGCACGCCCTGCTCTTCCAGGGGCTGAATCAGCTCCAGAATACCCCCGATGTCTTCTACCCGTGCCTGGCGAATCTGTTCGTAGTTATCACCGCTGACCAGGGTGCCGGAACCATCGCGGGTAAACAGCTCCTCCAGCAGGGCGCCGTCTTCGACATAACTGATGATGTGGGCACGCCGAACGCCTTTGACACAGGCATCGCAGGCGGCCTTGAGCAAGGCCGCGTCGTGACCGGTCACGGCATTGTCGTTCAAGCGCTCGGACGCCTGACGGGCGGACAGTTCGCGTATCAGGCTGCCGTCTTCTTCGAGCAGGCCTTCGTCGTCGATGAAGACAATCAGCTTCTCCGCCTGCAGCGCAGCGGCCACCTGGCTGCCAACATCCTCATAGGAAAGATTGAAGGCATCGCCGGTGGGCGAATAGCCCATCGGCGGCAGCAGGACAATATGCCCCAGCTCGAGCAATTGCTCTATGCCACGGGTATCAACGCGGCGGACACGGCCGGTGTAGCCAAAATCTATGCCGTCCAGCACGCCAACCGGTTTGGCGGTGACGTAGTTGCCGCTGCTGACCCGTATCCGGGCGTTGTGCATGGGCGAATTCACCAGCCCCATGGAGAGCTGGCTTTCCAGGTAGGCCCTCAGCCCGCCAATGGCTTCCATAACCATCGGCAGGTGGTTATCGGGAGTAATACGCAGGCCTCGTGCGAAGGAGGATTCCAGGCCGGCGTCATCCAGCCGCGACTGGATCTGGGGGCGGCCACCGAACGCCACCACCAGCTTGACGCCAAGGCTGCTGAGCAGAGCGATGTCGTGGATGATATTGATAAAATTGCGGTGCTCGATGGCATCCCCGGGCATGGTCAGGACGACGGTTCGGCCGCGATGGGCGTTGATGTACGGAGAGGAGTGGCGGAATCCGTGCAGCCAGTCGTTTGATTTCAAACCTTTATTCCTTATGCCCTGATAATACTTGCCAAGAATGGAGAATGCCCAGGCGGTTTTCTTGCCCGCCTAACCGCTAGTCTACTTAAAGACAGAACCTTTTGATCAATCCCTTCAGGATATCCACCGTCGGCTGCAACTGGGACAGCTCCAGGTACTCGTCCGGCTGGTGCGCCTGATCGATCGAGCCAGGCCCCATCACCAGGGTTTCCAGCCCCAGCTTCTGCAGCCAAGGGGCTTCTGTGGCAAAGGCGACGGCGTGGGCCGTGTGACCAGTGAGCTTCTCACAGGCTTTGACCAGAGCGGCGTCCGAAGGGGTTTCAAACGGCGGAACTCCGTCGAACAGAGGCTCGAACGTGAGTTTGAGTTCCCGCCGCTCGGCCAGGGGCTGCATCCGGTCAAGAATCGCCTGGCGCAGGGTCTCCATATTCATGCCCGGCAGCGGACGCAGGTCGAAGTGCAATTCGCATTGGGCGCAGATGCGGTTGGGATTGTCACCACCGTGGATACAGCCCAGATTCAGGGTCGGCACCTGTACCTCAAAGTTCGGGTTGCGGTACTTTTCCTGCCATTCGCTGCGCAGGGCCAGCAGTTCGCCGAGCGCCTCGTGCATGCCTTCCAGCGCGTTGCGGCCCAGGGCCGGGTTGGAGGAATGGCCCGATTGCCCGTCAAACCGCAACCGTTCCATCATGATGCCTTTGTGCATGCGCACTGGTTTGAGATTGGTGGGCTCGCCGATCACCGCGTAACGGGCTTTCGGTTTGCCGGCTTCCGCCAGTGCCCGGGCGCCATTCATGGAGCTTTCTTCGTCGGCCGTGGCCAGGATAATCAGCGGTTGCTGCAGGGGCTCGCCGGCAAAGGCTTTGGCGGCTTCGATGGCCAGCGGGAAAAAGCCCTTCATATCGCAGGTGCCCAGACCGTACCAGCGGTTGTCCTTTTCCGTGAGGCTGAACGGATCGCTCTGCCAGCGCTTGTCGTCAAACGGTACGGTGTCGGTATGGCCCGAGAGTACCAGCCCACCCGGACCGCTACCCAGCGTCGCGATCAGATTGAACTTGCCGGGCATGCCCGGCACTTCCATGATCTCGACGGTAAAGCCCAGGGGTTCGAGCCACTCTGCCAGCAGGCGGACCACACCTTCGTTACTGTGATCCCACTCCGGCGAGGCACTGCTGATGGATGGCAATGAAATCAGCCGGGCCAGCATTTCCCTGATACCCGGCACCCCTGTGCTTGCGCTTGCGGTCACTTATTGCCTCCCGTCCCGGCGCTATTCCGGGCGGCCCCGGCGCCAGACTTCAAATTGTGTAATGGCACGAATCAGAATGGGGTACGCCACTTCTCCCCCGGCCACGGTGCGGGCAATTTCCATATCCCGCTCACCAACGCTGACCAGTCGCCCTTCAACCTGATTTTCATTCGAGAGCGTAACCCTTACGCGCCGGCCAAGCCAGATATTGGCGTTCTCAACACTGCCAGGGTACCACTGCTCAGACTCCGGGTCTTCCGGCGGTACCACAGGTTCCAGCGCCTGGGCGGGCAGCGTCGGTTCCACTCGCTGCATTTCGGTCAGATAAACATCCGGAACGGTGGCACCGTTATAGGACACGCTCAGGCTGGCGCCGCTTTCCGAAGCGGTGCGCACGGGTAGTCCAAAGGTTTCGGAATCCGGCGCAAGCGTCACGGTCAGCTCGCCACCTTCGGTCAGCCATTGCCGATACAATGCCAGCAACTGCGGGCTGGCCTCCAGGCCCCTAGCCTGCAACCCTTTTTCCAGTGCCGCAACGCCCCGCCCAGCCCAGTCGCTGACATCCAGGCCGGTCTCGCGGGCACAATAGGCAGAGAGGCGGCGCATCAGACCCGCGTCACGAACGGTCAGTTGCAGTGGCCCGGCACCCATGGAAGCCGGCTCGGCCAGATTGCCCATGGTCAGTCTGGCGTCTGGCCACACCAGCTCCAGGCTGCCGGTTTCACGGGTATTCAGTTCAAAACGCAGCGCATCGGGAGTCTGCTCCAGCATCAGGTCGCCCCGGATATCGGGAATCCCCATACGCATCAAATCCCCACTGCCCAGCTGCTGCCGGGGGTCCGGCGCACAGGACAGATTGGCGAGTGGGGCCTGGCTGGTTTCATCCGGCGCCGCCGTCACCCAGTTCCGGAACATGGTGGGTTCCAGCATGATGCTGGCGCGCTCAACGGACAGCCGCCAACTGGCCGGCAAGCCCTCCGGGCTCATCAGTGTGGTCACCAGGGTGACCGGAGAGCCGGTTTCCAGCTCAATCAGGCCCATCTGCAGTGGCTGTGTGAGCCGGAAATCCTCCCAGTGCGCCTGCCGGAGTATGACCCGACCATCCACGGAGGAGCTGATGCTACCCCGCTCAAGTACACCGTATTCCGATAATGCCGTGCGCGCCTCTGCCAGGCGCTGGTCCGTCAGCCACCAGACGCCAGCTTTAAAGCCGGCGAAGGCCACTATTCCTGTGATAACGAGAAATGACAGCAGGCGTTTCATCCGGTAACTCCCGGCCAGAAGTATCAGTTACGGGAAATCAGCGTACCGACACCCTCGTCGGTGAAGATTTCCAGCAGGCAGGCGTGGGCCACACGTCCGTCGATAATGTGGGAGGTGCGCACGCCATTTTCCACCGCACTCAGGGCACAGCGGATTTTTGGCAACATGCCGCCATGGATGGTGCCGTCTTCAATCAGGTCGTTGACCTGTTGGGCGGTCAGACCGGTCAGCACCTTGTCTTCCTTGCTCTTGAGGCCGGAGACATTGGTCAGCAGGATCAGCTTCTCCGCCTTCATGGCTTCTGCCACCTTGCCGGCCACCAGGTCCGCATTGATGTTGTAGGAGGCGCCATCCGGCCCGACCCCGATAGGCGCGATGACCGGGATCACGTTGCTGCGGGTCAGCATGTCGATAACATCGACGTTGACGCTTGCCACCTCGCCAACATGGCCAATATCGATGATTTCAGGTCGCTCCAGCTCCGGCGAACGATTCACCACTTCCAGCTTCCGGGCCCGGATCAGATTGGCATCTTTGCCGGTCAGGCCCACCGCGGTGCCGCCGTGGGCATTGATCAGGGAAACGATTTCTTTGTTCACCTGGCCGCCGAGCACCATTTCGACCACGTCCATGGTCTCTGCATCGGTAACGCGCATGCCGTTAACGAAGCGGGACTGGATATTCAGGCGCTCCAGCAGCTCCCCGATCTGGGGGCCGCCGCCGTGAACCACGATGGGGTTGATCCCCACCAGCTTCATCAGCACCACGTCCCGGGCGAAACTGCTTTTCAGGTCTTCGTTCTCCATGGCGTTGCCGCCGTATTTGATCACGACCGTCTTGCCGGTAAACCGTTGGATATAGGGCAGGCCCCGGCTCAGTACCGAGGCCACCTGCATTGCTGTTTCACGATCCAGCGCCATGATGTTGTGTTAATCCTTACGACAGTAATGGGTTTCAGAATTCCGCCACCAGGTCTGGTGCCGCTTTCTGCAGTTGCTCCCGGAACACGGATTTGATCCGCTCCAGTGCCTGTTCTGTTTCGGCTTCAAAGCGCAGAACCAGAACCGGCGTGGTATTGGACGCACGGCATAGCCCCCAGCCATCGGCATAATCTACCCGAATGCCATCGATGGTACTGATATTGCCGTCACCAAAATCCGCCTGCTGACCTAGCCGTTCAATGATGGCGAACTTGTCGCTCTCGGTCACCTCGACATTCAGCTCAGGGGTACTGATATCCTCGGGGAAGTCTTCAAAGACTTCATCGGAGTGACGATCCTCAATGCCCAGGATTTCCAGCAGCCGGGCAGCCGAGTAAAGGCCATCGTCAAAGCCGTACCAGCGTTCGCCGAAGAAAACGTGTCCGCTCATTTCGCCCGCCAGCAGGGCGCCGGTTTCCTTCATTTTCGCTTTCATCAGGGAATGGCCGGTTTTCCACATGATCGGGCGCCCTCCAGCTTCCGAGATCACGCTGGCCAGCCGGCGGCTGCACTTCACGTCATAGAGCACATCCGCGCCGGGATTGCGGGACACCACATCCCTGGCAAAGAGCATCAGCAGGCGATCCGGCCAGATGATCTTGCCGGTATTGGTAACCACGCCCAGACGATCACCATCGCCATCAAAGGCCAGCCCGATATCGGCGCCGGTCTCCTTAACCTTGGCAATCAGGTCCTGCAGGTTCGCGGGTTTGCCGGGGTCCGGGTGATGATTCGGGAAATCACCGTCCACTTCACAATACAGTGGCGTGACTTCACAGCCCAGTTCCTCAACCAGCATGGGGCCCAGCTCTCCGGCAATGCCGTTACCGGCATCGACCACCACTTTCAACGGTGCCGCCACAGCAATATCACCGACGATACGGTCCAGATAGGCGCGGCGTACGTCGTCCCGGGATTGCTCACCCTGCCCTCTGGCAAGGTCGGCGGTCTGGATGCGCTGGTACAGCTTCTGGATAGCTTCACCAGACAGGGTCTCTCCGCCCAGCATGATCTTCAGGCCGTTATAGTTGGCTGGATTATGGCTACCGGTCACCATAACGCCAGAACCGGTCTGCAGGTGATGGGTTGCAAAGTACAGCACCGGCGTAGGTATGGCCCCCAGGTGAATGATGTTACAACCGGTCGCCATGATGCCGCGCCCCAGGGCATCAGCCAATTCCGGACTGGAGTGCCGGCCATCGTAGCCAATACAGATATCTGTGACACCACGCTCGGTCGCTTCCGAGCCGATCGCGCGACCAATGACTTCAACCACCTCTGCCGAAAGGGTCTGACCAACGATGCCCCGGATGTCATAGGCGCGGAAGATTTCCGGGTTGATCTGAACCGAAGGCACCTCGGCCTCAGCAACTTCAGGAATGTCCTCGTCGAACAGGGAATCCTCGGAGCCACCAAAGCCGAGCACATCCTCGTCACCATCGAGCATGTCAATGTCCGGCATGTCCTTGTCCTGAAAGAGTGGTTCATCCTCCGCCGTCGCTGCCTTGCGGCGGGCAGGAGCCGCTTTGGGCGCAGCCGACTCCGCGGCCTTGGCCACCCGCTTCTCAACCATCTGGGACAGACGGAACAGCACTTCTCCGGTGGACGCCACCATATCCCAGCGCAGAGCCGGCAGTTTCATCCGCTCGCCTCCGAACACCTTGTGGGCCCACTGAATGAGCGCGGTCACATCCTGACGTATTCCACGCTGAGCGTTGCCAAGAAGCATCCAGACCAGAATCGCCGCCACCAGCGCAGGCACCCCCACCAGAATCGCCAGGAGAATGGTGCTTACCGGCGCCACCGGTGCCGAGGCCGGTTGGTAACGGACGGACCAGTCCGGGTTGATCAGGGTGCGAGACAGCTCAGGGCCGCTGCCGTTACCGGCGCTGGCCACCGTTCGTGAAGCGCCGGACACGGATTGGACCAGTGACAGCTGGCCCCCGAGTTGCGAGTTGCTCACGGCCAGCATTGGCCGTATGTGGGAGGCTTCAAAAACCGCCAGCACGCTACCAACCACGGCATTGCTTGTGGGATGACGCACTGCCGCGGCAAATTGCAGATACCACTGATTGTCGCGGGGGAAGGCGTCCGGCAACAGGTTCTGTCCATTTTCTGCCCGCCGGGCCAGTTCCAGGCCCGCAAATCCCAGCAGGGTATCGCCGTTACCGGTCCGGGGCACTTCCCGGTAAGGGAAGACAAACACCTGAGCGGAACCGGGCAGCGCCGTTTGCAATTGTCCGGCGAGATTGGCCAGATCAGACCGCTCGGCCAGAGCAAGGGCAGCGTAACGCTGGTTCGCCACCGCCCGAACCTGTTCCTGCAGCGCCGTCAGTGACTGATTCAGGCGCCGTTGCGCACTGTCCACTTCCATGGCGCTGGCCGCCTCATAGCGGGCCTCCCCCGCGGGCACCACCACCAGAAAATGGGCCAGCACCACCGCGACCACGCCGGCCACCAGTACCACCAGCGATTGATTCAACCCAACCGATCCGAGTTTCTTTAAACCGGAGCCAGCCGCTTCTTTTGACGTTTTGGACGGTTTCTGTTTCTTTCCGGGTTTCTTCTCCGGCTGCTCATCACCGGAAGACGCGTTGGTTTTTTTCTTGGCGAATTTCATAATGCATCCCGCTGTTATTTTCTTTCCCGGATAGGTCTGTATCCGCTGAGTATAGACGCCGGCCAGTTATCTCGCTGCCAGGTAAAGATGCCCGACTCAGTGGCTCCCAGTGGAGCCAAAGCCACCTTCACCCCGGTCACTGGCATCAAATTCGGTCACAATCTCGAAATCCGCCTGTACCACAGGCACCAGCACCATCTGGGCAATACGTTCGCCCACCTCGATGGTGAATGGCGTCTGGCCCCGGTTCCAGCAGGACACCATCAACTCGCCCTGGTAGTCAGAATCGATCAACCCCACCAGATTTCCGAGCACGATCCCATGCTTGTGTCCGAGTCCGCTCCGGGGCAGGATCATGGCAGCCAACCCCGGGTCAGCAATATGCACAGACAGGCCGGTGGGAATCAGGTGGGTCTCACCCGGCATAACGGTCTTGGCTTCCTTTAATGCCGCCCGGAGATCAAGGCCTGCAGAGCCTTCCGTAGCGTATTCGGGAAACGGAATCGCGGTACCAATGCGATCATCCAGAACCCGTACCTCAAACTTTCTTTTACTCATGCCTGTTCAATCCTGTTGCTGTGGTCTGCAATCAACGCCACCAGACGGGCAGCGATCGCCTGTTTGCTGTCCGGCCCGATGGATTCCGAACCCGCAGGCCAGAACACCGTAACCGCATTTCGATCGCTGCTGAAGCCGAGCCCGGGAACGGACACATCGTTGGCGATAATCATGTTGAGTTTCTTGCGCTGCATCTTGTCGGTCGCATAGCGCGCCACGTCCGTGGTCTCAGCGGCAAAGCCAACCGTAAACGGCGCATCGGCCCGGGCCGCGATGGTCGCCAGGGTATCGGGGTTACGGACCAGCGCCAGGCTCATGTTGTCGTTGGTTTTCTTGATTTTCTCGCTGGCGGACACCTCGGGCCGGTAATCTGCCACCGCGGCCGTGGCGATAAAGATATCGCAGCCTTCATCGACCGCCTTGCTGGCGGCTTCCAGCATCTCCTGAGCGGTGCTGACAGGCCGGACATCAACCCCCGCTGGGGCCGACAGACTGACAGGTCCACTGACAAGCACCACCTCGGCTCCGGCGGCAACGGCTGCACCGGCCAGGGCATAGCCCATCTTGCCCGAGCTGTGATTGGTAATGTAGCGCACCGGATCGATCGGCTCCCGGGTTGGCCCGGCCGTGATCACCAACCGTTTGCCAGACAGCGGCCCGGTAGTTTCAACCACGCCCTCTCCGTTTACCAGACGAGCCAGACGTTCCGGCTCAAGCATGCGCCCAGGACCGGTATCACCGCAGGCCTGTTCGCCCTGATCCGGCCCCCACAGGGTAATCTGCGGATCTTCCATCAATAGCGCCAGGTTCCGCTGGGTACGAAAGTTCTTCCACATGGCCTGGTTCATCGCGGGCGCCAGCGCTATCGGCGCTTCGGTGGCGCAACAGACCGTCGTCAACAGGTCATCGGCCAGCCCATGGGCCAGCCGGGCCATAAAATCCGCAGACGCCGGCGCCACCACAACCTGATCAGCCCACTTGGCCAGCTCGATGTGCCCCATGCCAGCCTCGGCTTCCGGGTCGAGCAGGGAGGTGCGCACCGGTTCGCCACTCAGAGCCTGATAGGTCAGCGGCGCAACAAATGCCTCCGCCCCCCGGGTCATGACAACCCGGACTTCGTGCCCCGCTTTTTTCAGCAGTCGAACCAGCTCCGCACTTTTATAGGCGGCGATACCACCGGTTATTCCCAACAATATTCGCTTGGCGGTCATGCGGGCTCCGTAATCCCGTAAAATGAAAGAGTTATAAGATAGCATGCCGAGCGCAGACGGGCAGCCTGCTAGAACCCCTGTTCGTTTACCAAATGTTACCTTTTGGAGTAACCTTTGTAATTTCAAGAACCCGGTGCAGGATGCACTCCCCGAAACCAGCAAGGAAGCAAACATGCCACCCAGCCATTGGCCCGCCGATGAGCGGCCCCGTGAGCGATTGCTCACTCACGGCCCTGAATCATTGTCAGATGCCGAACTCCTGGCCATTTTCCTGCGTACCGGTACCACCGGCATGCCGGTGATGGCCCTGGCCCGACACCTGATCACCGAATTTTCCGGACTGCGCGGCCTGATGACCGCTTCCCGCCGACAATTCTGCGAGGTCAAAGGCCTGGGCACCGCCAAATATGCCCAGGTGCAGGCTGCCATGGAAATGGCGAGGCGAGTGATGGACGAGCCGCTGCGCCAGGGCGATCCGCTGCGCTCACCGGAAGATACCCGGCGCTTTCTCACCAGCCGCCTGGGCACTTATCCTCATGAAGTGTTCGCCGGCCTGTTCCTGGATAACCGTCACCGGGTCATCCAGTACCGGGAACTGTTCCGGGGTACGATAGACGGCGCAGCGGTTTACCCCCGGGAGGTGGTGCGCCAGGCTTTGGAGGACAATGCCGCCGCAGTCATCTTTGCCCACAACCATCCGTCAGGCGTGGCCGAGCCAAGCCAGGCTGACATTTCCCTGACCCGCCGGCTGAAAGAGGCCCTGGGACTGGTCGATATCAGGGTTCTTGACCATATGGTTATCGGCCACGGTGAGGTAATATCCCTTGCTGAACGAGGATTGATGTAGCCCCGTGAAGGATACCGCCCCGAAACTGGCCAAATTCCCAACAATTTTTTGCGTTGGTCGGCCAGTTCTGGTATAAAAGCGTCCCTTTCTGGCGGCGTCTGGCGAGCAGCGTTCTGTTTCAGAAGCGCAAACCGGCAGCAGGTATGGCTCCGGAGCAACCAGAGACGCATTAAAAACGAATTCGTATTGATAGAGACCATTGCTCAGGTCGGAGGCAAGTATGTCCAGAGTTTGTCAGGTTACCGGTAAGCGTCCGGTTACCGGTAACAACGTTTCCCACGCGATGAACCACACTCGTCGTCGTTTTCTGCCGAATCTGCAGAACCACCGTTTCTGGGTTGAGTCCGAGAAGCGTTTCGTGAAGCTGCGCGTTTCCACCAAGGGCATGCGCATCATCGACAAAAAAGGCATTGACGCTGTGCTGGCCGATCTTCGTGCCCGCGGCGAGAAAGTTTAAGGAGCCGCATCATGCGCGAGAAAATCAAGCTGGTATCTTCAGCAGGCACTGGTCACTTCTACACGACCAAAAAGAACAAGCGTAACACCCCGGAAAAAATCGAGATCAAAAAGTACGATCCGGTTGTCCGTAAGCACGTTGCGTACAAGGAAGCCAAGATCAAGTAATTGATCCTGCCTCCACAAAAAACCCGGCATCTGCCGGGTTTTTTATTGCCTGGACGCATCAGACAAGACTCAGAATGTTTCCAGATAGCCTTTGGGCAGCGCCACATCCATGGCAATGGGAAGGTGGTCGGAAACCGGATAGCTCACCACTTCAGAGCGCCGGATTTCCAGAGAGGGACTGACAAGAATATGGTCAAGCGCCTTTTCCGGGCGCCAGCTCGGGAAGCTGTGCGCGGTGTCGGGCAGCGGAATCAGATCGGTTTCTTTCAGCGGTGTTCGTGTCAGCAACTGCTCTGCATGGGCATTCATGTCCCCCATCAGCACCACATGCCGATAGCTCGCAATCTGCTCGCGGATAAATCCAAGCTGCTTCTGCTGGGCCGACTTGCTGAGAGAGAGATGCATCAGCACCAGTACCAGCGGGTCTTCCTCATCCCCGTAGCGCGCAATGATGGCGCCACGCCCGGGAATCAGTCCCGGCAACTTGTGTTCAGTGACATCCAGCGGGCGGAAACGGCTCAACAGGCCATTACTGTGCTGGGCAATCTGGCCGAGGTTGCGATTTAATTGCTGGTACCAGTAAGGAATCCCGGCCGCCTCGGCCAGGTATTGCACCTGATTGATGTAACCACTGCGGAGACTGCCGCCATCACACTCCTGCAGGGCAACCACATCATACTGGCTGAGCAGGGTGGCAATCCGATCCAGGTTTTCGTAGCGCCGGCGATTGGGCAGAAAATGCTGCCAGCTGCGGGTCAGGTAATGGTGATAGGACGAAGTGTTGATACCAACCTGAATATTGAAAGTCAGTAGCCGGATGTGCCGGTGAGCTTCAAACTCCGGCACATGCTCGCTCCCGGAACAAGTGCCCCGGGAGCTTTCCTGGTTTCTGCGTATACCGTTCAGCTGGTTACGGATTCGCTTGTACATTATCAGCCGCTTCTCCGGTCAGCCCATCCAGCGCCCGGCGAACCGCATGGCGCCTTACTCAGACCCGCTGCGCTCTTTTTCCGCCAGATACTCGACCACCTTCAGGGTGTTTTCGTGACTACCCGCCATGGAGGCACTTACCACGTACTTGCCATCAACCAGCATAGTCGGTGTACCGGTAATGCGCGCGCCACGAATCTTGGCCTGGGCCTGCTGCACTCTGGCACGCACCCCGAAACTGTTGTAGTTTTCCAGAAACTTCTCGGCGTTCACGCCATACCCAGCAACAAAATCAGCCAGAGCTTCCGGGGTATTGAGGGGGCGACGCTCTCCGGCCAGGGCATCGAACAGCGCGTCATGCACCTTGTCCAGCTCGCCCATGGCCTCAAGGGCATAGAATGCGTAGGCATGCGGCTCCCAGCTGCGACCCAGTGCCGCCGGCAGCTTCACATAGTTGATGTAGTCCGGAGCCTCCGCTTCCCAGGCTTCAGCCAGCGGCTTGAAGTTGTAGCAGTGCGGACAGCCGTACCAGAAGACTTCCGCCACTTCGACACCGTTATCCGATGCCGTTCTTACCGGATTATCCAGTACCCGGTAGTGTTCTCCGGCCACCCAGGGCTGGGCATTGACCAGGGAAGCAGCAGACAACAGTGAAAGCGCCAGAACGGCGGAAGACGTCAGGGTTCTGATCATCGGGAATCTCCGAGCCATCAATGAATTTTAACGGGGATTATGACCCAGGGATGCGAAAAAGTTCCACCGGAGGGCCAAAGGAATGCGTTACCGAACGGTTAGGTATTATGAATACCGGATACCAAAAACCCCGCCGAGGCGGGGTTTTCAGTCGTAACTGACGGCTGTCGATCAGTTCAGGCCGGATACGTAGCTGGCGACCGCCTCAATCTCAGCGTCTGTCAGCTTGGAGGCAACATCCATCATGATGCCGGCATTCGCGCCTCCGGCGCGCTCACCCGCCCGGTAAGCTTTCAACTGCTTGATAACATATTCTGCAGTCTGTCCGCCCAAGGCAGGGTAACCCGCCGGCTCGTTGCCAATGCCGGAGGGGTTATGGCAACCGGAACAGGCCGGTACACCGGAGGCCATATTGCCGCCGCGGTACAGTGCTTGACCCTGCTCAACCAGATCCGGATTGGCCTGACCAACAACCATTTCCTGGCTGTTGAAGTAGGCAGCCAGATCCTGCAAATCCTGATCGGACATGGCGTTGAGCAGGCCCGTCATTTCAGGAATGGCACGATCCCCGGATTTGATGTCAACCAGCTGGTTGTACAGATATTTCTCGCCCAGACCGGACAGTTTTGGATACACAGCCATTACCGGCTTGGCTCCGCCCTGACCATGACAGCCCGCACACACTGCTGCGTTCTGTTCACCCGCTGCCGGATCTCCTGCCCCGTGAGCCATCGCTGTAAGGCCAACTCCGAGAACAACTCCTGCGATCAGTCTTTTCATGCTCGCTCCGCTTCTCTCATCTTTGCATCTTGAAAGTATTCTTCGTTGTGCAGCCGGCAGGCACTGGGTCGTCAGGTGCAAAACCGGGGCATACAGCGGCAACGCGAGGCGTCCCGCCGGAAATTGGTGTAGCATTATACATTAATCGCCGATAACTGAAATCCAAAGGAACACCAACCGTCGTGGACCCTGATCTGACTCAAAAAAGCCTCTCGTTCAACAGCGCCCGTTTTCTCATCAGCGCCTCCAAACTGGACGAATGCCCCCCCGACCATGGCGCCGAAGTTGCCTTTGCCGGCCGCTCCAATGCGGGCAAATCCAGCGCCCTGAACGCCATCACCGCCAATGGCAAACTGGCTCGCACCAGTAAAACCCCCGGCCGGACCCGGCTGATCAATTTTTTCAGCCTGAACCGGGAACATGCCCGCCTAGTCGATCTGCCCGGTTACGGCTATGCGAAAGTGTCCCGGGACATGAAAGACGACTGGCAACAGCATCTCGGCCATTACCTGAATGATCGCCGCTGCCTGCGTGGCCTGGTTCTGGTGATGGATATCCGGCACCCGCTCACCGATTTCGACCAGATGATGGTGGAATGGTGTGAACATAACCACCTTCCGCTCATGATTCTGGCCACGAAGGCCGACAAACTGAAGTTTGGTCAGGCAAAAACCGCCATGCTGGGTATCGCGAAAACGCTGAAGGAATATCAATGTGTGGAGCACCTCATCATGTTCTCCGCCACCTCCAAGCGCGGAGTCGACGAGTGCCGGGAAGCGCTGACCCACTGGCTGGAAGCCTCGGAACAGGCGCCGGTTGAGGCATAAAAAGCCGGCCTGAAGAAGACAGGCCGGTGAAAACGTCAGGGTTTGCGACGTGCTATGTGCCTCTGCAACAACAGAGGCCGAAAACCTGAGAACTCACTCAGGAGACGCAGGGAGTGTCCGGTTCCCAACGTCATTAGCTGTGACTGCGCCGCATTCAAAAAGTTCAATTTCAGATCAAACTTTGACCAGGCCAGCCAGGCTCATGCCTCAACGCCAGAAACACCCTGGGCTTCAGGCAAGGTAGGACGGTATTTTTCTCGCAATGCCAGCACCCGCTCACGATACTCCGGCGTGAGATAGGGCACTTCCAGTGTCAGCACCTGATAGATCCCCTGTTTTAACTCGGTCAGGGACAGACTGGCAGGCTCCTCGGCCGCATGAGCCGTCTTCAGAAACGCCATCCAGTTGGTAATCACCAGCCAGACATTCAGTGACATGGCCGAACGCAGATCCTCCGGCTGAGGCTGGATAATGCCGGCATCCGCCAGCTTTGCGAAAATCCGGTTAATGGCCGCCAGACAGCGATTGGTAAACTCCCGGTAGTCCTGGCGCAGCCGCGGGTCACTGTCGAGCAGGTATTCCAGATCCCGGTGGAAGAAGCGATAGCTCCAGAGGCCGTCAAACACCGACTCAAGATAGAAGGTCATATCCTCCAGGGTGATCGGTCGGTCTTCCGGAATATCCAGGTAGTAGTCCACCAGCTTTTCATATTCCTGGAAAATCTCGTAGATGATGTCGGACTTGTTGCGGAAGTGGTAATACAGATTACCCGGCGATATCGCCAGGTGCGCGGCAATGTGATTGGTGGTGATATTGCGCTCACCCTTGTCATTAAACAACTCCAGGCTGGATAACAGTATCTTGTCTCTGGTTTTCATCGTCATGCCGGTGTTTGTTGTTATCAGTGTCACGGATGGCCTAAAGAGCCATCCGGCTTTCTTGACTGCCTAGAGTATATACTCTAATAATAGCTTCAAGCGCAAATCGCACAGATTTTGGCCAACGACAATAACCGACTGCCAGCGCCTGTCGCTCCAGGCAGTCAGGGGGAGAAAACCATGGGTGCCACCGTCGTCCAGCTCACCGAGAGCAAAAAGCAGATCCAGCACACGCATCGCGTCTTTGAGGACCAGAAGAAGGCCTTCCGCAACAACCCGATGCCGTCCCTGACCGAGCGCAAAGAGAACCTCAAGCGTCTGAAACGGGCGCTACTGGCCCATCAGGATCGCCTGGTCGAGGCCATCGATCAGGATTTCAGCTGTCGCTCCAAAGACGAATCCCTGATTGCCGAAGTCATGCCGTCTATTCAGGGCATCAATTACACGCTGAAGAATCTCGGCGACTGGATGAAGCCCTCCAAACGCCATGTTTCGGTTCTGTTCCAGCCCGCCAGCAACAAGGTTTACTACCAGCCCAAAGGGGTTGTAGGCGTCATCGTGCCCTGGAATTACCCTCTGTATCTGGCAGTCGGTCCACTGGTCGCTTCCCTGGCGGCTGGCAACCGCACCATGATCAAGATGTCGGAATTCACTCCGCACACGTCGGCCCTATTCAAGGAGATCATCGAGTCGATGTTCCCGGAGGATCTGGTGTCGGTGATCACTGGCGAGGCGGATGTGGCGGCCGATTTCTCCCAACGGCCTTTCGATCACCTGCTGTTTACCGGTTCTACTTCGGTGGGCAAGCTGGTGATGCGCGCGGCAGCCGAAAACCTGACCCCGGTAACCCTTGAGCTCGGTGGCAAATCCCCGGCCATTGTTTCGCCGGATGTGCCGATGGAAGATGCGGCCCAGCGTATCGCCTTCGGCAAAGCCTTCAATGCCGGCCAGACCTGTGTGGCACCGGACTATGTGCTCTGCCCCGCCGACCGGGTGCAGGCGTTCGTAGATGAATTCCGGGCACGGTTCGCCGAGATGTACCCGAGCCTGCGGGATAACGACGACTACACGGCCATCATCAATGAGCGCCAATACCATCGCTTGCAGGGCTATCTTGAGGATGCCCGGGCCAAAGGCGCGGAACTGGTGGAGATCAATCCCGCCAACGAGAACATGAAGGACGGTACCCGGAAGATTCCGCTGACACTGGTGCTGAAGACCACGCCGGACATGAAGGTGATGCAGGACGAGATTTTCGGCCCGATCCTGCCGATCATCAGTTACGGCAGTCTGGACGAGGCGATCCATTACATCAATGACCGGCCACGGCCGCTGGCGCTGTATTTCTTTGGCTACGACAAGTCGCACCAGCAGCATGTGGTGGACAACACCCATTCCGGCGGCATGTGCATCAATGATGCCCTGATGCACGTGGCCCAGGACGACCTGCCGTTCGGCGGGATTGGTGATTCCGGTATGGGGCACTATCACGGTAAGGAAGGCTTCCTGACCTTCTCCCATCACCGGGCGATTTTCACCAAGCAGAAGTTCAACAGCGGCAAATACGTGTATGCGCCCCATGGTACGGCGGCGCATCGGTTGGTATATAAGCTGTTTATTCGTTAATCAGAGAACACCACTTCTCTCCAGCCCCAGCCTTCGGACTGGGTGCAGGCCGGCGGGAGGGAGGTCTTTCCGGGACACGCCGTAAATACTTCCCTGTAGGCTTGAGCAAAACATCCCTGTTTTGCACAGTCCCGGAAAGACCTCCCTCCCACCGGCGATCAAACGTTTCGCAACGCGCAAAAAAAAGATAACAAAACGGCCAACAATCAGATGACAGACCCAGTTTCGACAGACAGCTCGCCCAACGCATCCTCTCTGGACCGCCGCAGTTTCCTCAAAACCGGTTTAGGCTGCGCGGTGTTTCTGAGCACCGTCAGCCTCTCTGCCGGGCTAAGCGGCTGCGCTACGGCCCCCGCAGGCCGGGTCAGCGCGGTCGACAGCCGCATGGACGCCCGCTACCAGTTCCAGTTTCTGAGCCGGGATGACATCGCCCTGTTCGAGGCTCTGTTGCCGGCCATGTTTGCCGGAGCTCTGCCGGAGGAACCGAACCAGCGTCGCTTTGCCATTGCCGGCACGATTGAACGGATCGACCAGGGCATTGTGAAGTTCGGCCCGGCGAATCAGCAGGAGCTGCGCAAGCTCTTTGATCTGCTTAACTTTGCCCCCACCCGGATCGCCCTGGCCCGGGTATGGTCAGACTGGCCCTCGGTCAGTACCGCCGATGCCGACGCGTTTCTGCGGCGTTGGCGGGACAGCCGGATCGGACTTTTGAATAACGGCTACATTGCCCTGACCAAGATCAGCAATGTCGCCTTCTATGGGCATGAAGACCACTGGCACCTGTCTGGTTACCCGGGGCCTCCCGCCTGGATGGTGGATGCCTTGCCACAGTTCAATCCTGCCGCTTGATAAAACCCCGGATACCCATCGTATTAAGGAGCGAAGTATGTCCATGAACGATCCCATTGCCCGGGGACTGGCTGCCGGCTGGAATGTGACCGATGCCAGCAAACTGAGCGAAAACCGCACGGTAGAGGCGGACGTTGTCGTTATCGGCACCGGTGCCGGGGGCGGCACAACCGCGGAGATCCTGGCCCGTCAGGGCTTGTCAGTGATTCTGGTGGAAGAGGGTCGACTGTATTATCAGAAAGACTTCAAGATGGACGAGCTGACGTCCTACGCCAATCTGTACCAGGAAGGCATGAGCCGGGTAACCGCCGATGGCGCCATCGCGATTTTACAGGGCCGCTGTGTCGGCGGCTCCACGACGGTGAACTGGACCAGCAGCTTCCGCACCCCGGACGAAACGCTCAGCTACTGGAGCCAGGAGCTCGGCCTCGAAGGACTGGCACCGGACGCCATGGCCCCATGGTTCGAGGGCCGTGAGCAGCGCCACAACATGGCGCCCTGGGAAACCCCACCCAACCTGAACAACGACATCCTGCGCCAGGGCTGCGAAAAACTCGGCTACTCCTGGCAGGTAATCCCAAGAAACGTCAAAGGCTGCTGGAACAGCGGTTACTGCGGCGTGGGCTGCCCCACCAACGCCAAACAGGGGGCACTGCTCACCACCATCCCCGGCGCACTGGATCACAAAGCACAGCTCTTCCACGGTCTGCGGGCAGAACGCCTGGTGATGAGTCAGGACCGGATCGACCACCTGCTCGCCTCCGCCATGGGCCCGGATGGCGTCACCCCATCCGGCATTATGGTCACCCTGAAAGCCCGACAATTCGTGGTCGCCGCCAGCGCCATTGGCTCCCCCGGCCTGCTGCTTCGCTCGCAGTTGCCCGACCCTTACCAGCGCGTGGGCAAGCGATCCTTCATCCATCCGGTCAACGCCACCGTCGCCCGCATGCCGGCGAAAATCGACCCGTTCTACGGCGCTCCCCAGTCCATCTACTCGGACGAGTTCAACTTCAAGGCAGGCACCGACGGCCCGGCAGGTTACAAACTGGAAGTACCGCCCCTGCACCCGGCCATGGCAGCCGGCGTGGTACCCGGCCACGGCCAGCCACAGCGAGACAACCTGGGCCAGCTGCCCTGGATGCAATCCGTCATCGCCCTGCTGCGCGACGGCTTCCACCCGGACAGCCCGGGCGGCACAGTGTCACTCAGAGACGACGGCAGCCCGGTACTGGACTACCCGATCACCGACTACCTCTGGCAAGGATTGCGCAAGGCCTACCTGACCATGGCCGAAATCCAGTTCGCCGCCGGCGCCGAAGCCGTCCAGGCCATGCACCTGGATTCCGACTGGTACACCAGCTGGAACCAGGCCAGAGAAGCCATCAAAAACCTGCCCATGAAGCCCCACCGCGCCCGCCTGTTCACCGCGCACCAGATGGGCGGCTGCAGCATGGGCACAGACCCGAAAACCTCGGTGGTGAATGGTTTCGGTGAGCATCACCACATCGCCAACCTGAACATCCACGATGCCTCCATCTTCCCCACCAGTATCGGCGCCAACCCGCAGTTGTCGGTGTATGCGTTGGCAGCGAGGAACAGCTCGAGACTGGCGCAGAGGCTTGCCAACTCTGCCTGAACCGCGATTAAGAGCCCCCTTCCAGAGAGGCAATAAGGAGTCTGAAGTAGGAGGCCGGGGCGGCCAGCACTCCAGTTGATCGAGCAGGTCGGGGGCGGGTTTCCGGGAGTCTTGAGGGCCATGGACGGCCCGAAAGAAGCGCACATGGATGTGCTTGTAGCGTCTCCCGGAAACCCGCCCCCGACCTGCGCCAGCACCAGAGTCATAAAACAGATTGTCGGCGCTCCGGACTACAGCCCCAAAGGCAATGCTGCTATCCTACGGCTCACCAACAAAAGGAGCTGTGCATGCCCAAAGTCATCTATCCCGGCACCTTCGACCCCATCACCAACGGCCACACCGACCTCATCGAACGGGCCGGCCGCATGTTCGATGAAATTGTCGTCGCCGTCGCCTACAACCCAAAAAAGCAGCCACTTCTCAATCTTGAAGAACGCTGCGAACTGGTCCGCAAGGCTACCGCACACCTCCCCAACGTCAGCGTCACCGGTTTCAGCAACCTGCTCGCCGACTTCGTGCGCGAACAGAACGCCTCCGTTATCCTGCGGGGACTGCGCGCGGTTTCTGACTTTGAATATGAATTCCAGCTTGCCGACATGAACCGCCGACTGGCGCCGGAAGTTGAGAGCGTGTTCCTGACTCCCGCCAACCACCTCTCTTACATCTCCTCCACCCTGATTCGCGAAATTGCCTCGCTGGGCGGGGACATTTCCGAGTTTGTAGATCCGGCTGTGGCAGAAGCCCTGCAACAAAAGTTCAGCGAATCCTGAGAAAAACCCGAAGGGCGTTGATGATCACCGAAGCGCAGCTGATGGCGAAGTACCAGCAGCTGGCGGGTCGTTGAGATTCAGAGCAGCGGAGGCAGGGGGATTTCCACGTCGTTTACGGTGAGTACCAGATCCTCCATCCGGCCATCCATGACCAGGCGCTCACCGTTCTGAACCAGCAGGCCCTGTTTGATCAATGGCGCCACCTGCATACGCACGGCGGGATAGTCTTCCGCAAGGGCAACCGGCATGCTGAAATTCACACTCCCGGTCAGCGCCTGCATGACCATCAACATGTTGTCACGCTGTTGATCGGAGAGCTCCGGATGGCTGATGTCCAGTGAGCCGGTAACTTCCCCTTCAGGCGTTGCCAGACTGAGCTCCCGGATCCCCATGGAAAACCCTTCGGCAGCAAGACTGCGGAGCGCTTCGTTAAAACGCTGCATCACCGCCATCTGTTGTTCAAACGCGGCCCTCGGGTCGTCCCCGGCGCTCAACGCCAATGACTGCATATCCGCCATGGCGCCACTGAAGTCATTCCAGCTGGCCACATCCAGATTCTCCAACGCTACTTCCAGCCGATGCGGCCCAAAGGCCTGATCCGCCAGAGCGGCCGATTCCAGTGACAGGGTAACCCTCGAGTCCAGGCGCTCGCCGTTCTGGCTGGCATCACTGGCGCTTTCAAGCGACATCCCGATCAGGGTCATTGCCGGGGCCTGAGCCCCCTGCAAGGTCAGGCTATCCACGGTCATCACACCAGAGCCGGTCCAGATATCCCCCACCAGCCATTCCATGCTCTGTTCCATATGGACGTTATCAATCGTCACATCCATTTTCGGATCGCTGAGCCGGATCGCCGGCCAGACCACCAACAAGTCTGCCGCTTCACCAAGACGCCCGACATCAATCCGCACCAGACCGCCACTGCTCTGAAGGGCCGTTTCCCGCTCCGGGTTATCAATGTTCATCACCGGCGCTTCCAGCTCAAGCGTGGCACTGCCCCAAAGGCGGGTTTCCAGCGTCAGACTGGGCTCATCGTCCGGAAACCAGTCAGCGCCTTCGGGCTGCCAACCCTGGCGCGGCCGGAAATCCATCAGGCTGCCAGTGACACCATGGGACACCTGGATTTCGATCGCTATGGTATGAGAATCACCGGTTTCAGGATCTCTCAGGGTCACGGTAGCGGACACCTCGGACCCAAGCACCCCACGACGATACTGCTCGGTCTCAAAGTTCAGAAAGGGCTGGGCCCGGTTTACTTCCAGCGTTGCTTCACGCCAGTGCTGCTCGGTGACATAGCCCACACCCCAGGGAGCACCGCCAGCCACCAGCAGTACGGCCAGACCGGCCAGCGTCCATTTTTTCAGTTTCAAGGTATCCGTCCTGTGATTTTTTCGGTGCCGGCCCGCCGGCCTCAGTTAGGTTTGCCGGTCAGGCGTTCCAGCAGGACCAGCTGTGATGCCAGTCGCTCTTCGCCTTCCCCGGGCTGATTCTGAATGTAACTGCCATCGGGCTGCAACACCCAGGCCTGGCAATTGTCCGCCAGATAGGTATCCAGATCTTCCCGCAGGCGGGCAATCAGGGCGGGTTCCTCAACCGGGAATGCGGTTTCGACCCGGTGCAGCAGATTGCGCTCCATGCCATCGGCGCTGGAACAATACACCTCGGGCCGGCCGCTATTACCGAAATAGTACACTCTCGTGTGCTCCAGGAAGCGCCCGATCACCGAGCGCACCCGAATGTTGTCCGAAAGCCCCGGTACTTCCGGCCGCAGGCAGCATATGCCGCGGATGATCAGATCTATCTTGACCCCGACCTGTGAGGCCCGATACAAGGCCTTGATCATCTGCGGCTCGGTCAGGGCATTGAACTTGAAGATAATCCGCCCCTTCTCACCGTAACTGGCCTCCCGTTCAATCAGACTGATCAAACGGTTGTGCAGGGTAAATGGCGCGTGAAACAGCTTCTTGATCTTCAGGGCCTTGCCCATGCCGGTCAACTGCTGGAACAGCTTGTTGACATCATCGCCAATGGACTCGTCGCAGGTCATGAAACTGTAGTCGGTGTACAGGCGTGCGTTCCCGGCATGGTAGTTACCGGTGCCCAAATGCACGTAGCGCCGCAGGCGGCCTTCTTCCCGACGGACAATCAGGATCATCTTGGCGTGGGTTTTGTACCCGACCACACCGTAAACCACGATCACGCCAGCTTCCTGCAGCCGACTGGCCAGCTCCAGGTTCTCGGCCTCGCTGAAACGGGCTCTCAATTCGATAACCGCCGTCACTTCCTTGCCGCGACGCGCAGCATCGGCCAGGGCCTCGACAATTTCCGAATCGGCACCGGTACGATAGAGCGTCTGGCGAATGGCCAGCACCTGAGGGTCCTTGGCCGCCTGGCGCAACAGATCTACCACCGGGCTGAAGTTTTCATAGGGATGCAACAGCAACAGTGGCCGCTTTCGGATCGCATCGAACATGGATTCCTTGCTGCGAATCTGGCGCGGAATCGACGGTGAGAAGCTGGAATAGGTCAGGTCCGGCCGGTCCACCAGACCACCCACCGCCATCAGGCGGGTCAGGTTCACCGGGCCATGGACCTGGTAAAGATCCCGCTCGGTCAGGCCAAATTCCCGCAGCAGGAACTGCACCAGCTCCTCCGGACAGTTATCCGCCACCTCAAGACGAACGCCATCACCGAACCGGCGGCTCAGCAGCTCGCCGCGCAGGGCCGAGGCCAGGTCTTCCAGATCGTCTTCCAGCTCAAGGTCCGCGTTCCGGGTCAGCCGGAACTGATAGCAACCCTTCACTTCCATACCCGGGAACAGCTCATCAGCGTGGGCGTGGATCATCGAAGACAGGAACACCAGATTATCACCGCCGTTGCACACCTCATCCGGCAAACGCACCAGGCGCGGCAGGGAGCGAGGCGCTGGCACGATCGCCATCCCGGTCTCGCGACCAAAGGCATCCTTGCCGTCCAGCTCGACGATGAAGTTCAGGCTCTTGTTCACCAGGCGGGGGAACGGGTGTGACGGATCCAGCCCGATCGGGCTGACCACCGGCAGAATTTCCTCGTCAAAGTAATTACGTACCCACTCGGCCTGGGCCGGCGTCCACTCACGGCGTCGGACAAAGTGGATGTTCTCCTGCTCCAGCTCCGGAATCAGGACATTATTGAGAATATCGTACTGCTCATGAATATAGTCGTGGGCAACGCGGCTGATCTCCGCCAGCACCTGTTCCGGTAGCATGCCGTCGACACCCACGGTTTCGCGGCCATACTTCATCTGCTGGCGCAGACCCGCCACCCGGATTTCAAAGAACTCGTCCATGTTGCTGCTGAAAATGCAGCAGAAGATCAAACGGTTGATCAGAGGATGCGTGGTATCCAGCGCCTGCTTCAACACCCGGTAATTGAACTGCAGCTGGCTCAGTTCGCGGTTGAAGTAGTTCTCGCTGGCATCCAGATTCACTTCTTCACCAACGGGAGGAAGATCCACCGGCGCCGGGACGCTCTGTTCACTGCCTGTCTCTGTCACGGTTTCGCTTGTCATTGCTCTTTATATCCATCGTTGAGGCGGGCTTCGGCCACCAGCCGCTGCCCGGTTATGATCGCTGTCGCTCCCGCATCAGTCTGGCGGCGCGCACGGCGAAATAGGTCAGAATGCCATCGGCACCGGCACGGCGCATGGCCATCAGGCTCTCCATCATGACCGCATCGCCATCCAGCCAGCCGTTTTGCGCCGCTGCCATGTGCATGGCGTATTCGCCACTGACCTGATACACAAACGTTGGTACCTGCAGTTCGGTTTTCACCCGGCGCACGATATCCAGATAGGGCATACCGGGCTTGATCATCACCATATCAGCACCTTCAGCCAGATCCATGGCCACCTCATGAATGGCCTCATCACTGTTGGCCGGGTCCATCTGATAGGTCGCTTTGTTTCCCTTGCCCAGGTTGGCAGCCGAGCCGACCGCATCCCGGAACGGCCCGTAATAACTGGACGCATACTTGGCAGAGTAGGCCAGAATCCGGGTATTCACATAGCCGGCCCCTTCCAGAGCCTCACGAATGGCCGCCACCCGACCATCCATCATGTCGGACGGTGCCACCACATCGGCACCGGCATCGGCATGGGACAGCGCCTGATTGACCAGGGCTTCCACCGTAACATCGTTCAGTACATAGCCATCGTTGTCGATAATGCCGTCCTGCCCGTGGGTGGTGAACGGGTCCAGTGCCACATCGGTAATCACACCCAGTTCCGGATGCGCCTTTTTCAGGGCACGAACCGCCCGCTGGGCCAGGCCATCAGAATCCCACGCGCCGGAGCCGGACAGGTTCTTTTTCTCCGCCGGCACTACCGGGAACAGCGCCACGGCGGGAATACCCAGCTCTACCAGTTCCGCCGCCTGCTCCACCAGCAGATCGACGCTAAGGCGCTCGACACCCGGCATGGAGGGTACGGATTCACGCTGATTCTCGCCTTCAAGCACAAACACCGGGAAAATCAGGTTATCGGGTGACAACTGGTTCTCCCGAACCAGACGACGGGAAAAATCACTGGCACGATTGCGACGCAAACGGGTGAACGGATAGGCTCGACTGGAGTGCGCAAGACGCGGCTTCGACACGGATAACCTCCTGAACATGGATGGCCTTGGAAAGTGATGACATCATACACCCCAGAAGCCGCCCGTTGCAGGCCTGAGCCGAGTGTGCCGTTGACAGATGACAAAGAGATGACAGAAAAACAGAGTTGCCGGGGCAACGGAAGCCGCTGCCCGGCGAGGAAACGCCATCAGAGGGAACGGTTGTTGAACCCGATCTCCACCTTGCGCGGGGTATCAGAACGGAAGGTGGTGTCCACCTCCTGTATCTTTCCGCCGCCTTGCAGGAAGGCCTCAATATCTGCCTGCAACTGGGCCCGAACCCGGGCACGGCCGGCAATGGAATGGTTATCGTCGCTGTCGCTGGTCCAGTTGCTGGACTGCTCCAGATTGCTTTCGTCGAATTCACTCATGGCTTATCTCCATCAACGAAAACAGCTTTACGGGTGGCCAGATGCTCTGGAAGACGCACCCCGTCTCGACTGCCGGCCATCTGACGGCCCGTCTTGGCGTCTTTATAATCTGCTTTCACGACCGACGCTATTTCCTGACAACCACTTTTTTGTAATTTTTTGTAACTGGAGATAACCCATTGTTTTAAAAGATCAGATAACAGCCCTTTAACGGCACACATAATTGACACAAAGAATGAATATTGATTCAATGCTTGCAAGGAGCCGGCATGGCCTACCGCGAAACTGAAAAAATGCGCCAGCGCAAAGCCGAAGCGCGGAAAAAGATCATTGAATGCACCTGGGAGTGCGTATCCGAAGGCGGGTTCCGCAGCGCGCGCATTACCCGCATCGCGGGACTGGCCGGCGTTGCCACTGGCACCATCTACCGCCACTTCGAGTCACGGGAGGACCTGTTTGCGGAAATCTTTCGCCTGGCCACCCAACGTGAAGTCGACAAGGTCGCCGAAGCACTCGCGGTAGACGGTAGTGCGGTTGAACGCCTGGACAACGCTCTGCGTCAGTTCGCCCGCCGGGCACTGAAAGGCCCGATGAAAGCCTGGGCACTGATTGCCGAGCCGGTAGACCCGAAAGTCGAAGAAGAGCGACTGGTATACCGCAAAGCCTACGCCAACCTGTTTGAACAAGCGATCCGGAGCGGCATAACCGAGGGCTGCATACCGGATCAGGATGCCCGCCTTACCAGCACCTGCCTGGTTGGCGCCATCTCGGAATCCCTGGTAGGGCCGCTGTCACCGACCCAGACAGAAACACCACCGGGACACGACAACAACGAAGATGAGCTGGTCGACACCATCGTTTGCTTTTGCCTACGGGGGTTAACCGGCACCAGGAGCTAACCATGAACAGCCCGCAGCGCAAGACCGAGTCCAACGCCGACAGCCACTATCTGTCAGCCACTCACGAGGTCATCAACCAGCCCCGACCGCTGGAAAACTATAACCTCTACGAACAGGACAGCGCGCTCCGGGAAGCCGTATTGCGAGAAGGCGCCGGCCACGCCAGCGAAGACCTCAGCCGCTTCGGCGCCTGGGCCGGCAAGGCCGACACCATCGAGCTGGGCAACCTGGCGAACGCCAACAAACCCAGCTTCCGTACCCACGACCGCTACGGCCACCGGGTAGACGAAGTCACCTTCCACCCTGCCTACCATGAACTCATGCGCGTGGCCTTGGAAAACGGCCTGCACAGCTCCCCCTGGACCAACCCGGGCAAAGGCGCCCACGTGGCCCGGGCCGCCAAGTATTACCTGCACTCCCAGGTGGAAGCCGCTCACTGTTGCCCGGTCACCATGACCTTCGCGGCCATCCCATCCATCCAGAACCAGCCAGACCTGGCCAAACTCTGGGCCCCGAAAATCCTGGCCAACGAATACGACAGCCGCAACGTGCCAGACGGCGACAAAACCTCCGTCACCATCGGCATGGCCATGACCGAAAAACAGGGTGGCAGCGACGTGCGCGCCAACACCACCGTGGCCTACCCGACAGGCCAGGAAGGTCCCGGACAGGCCTACGAACTGGTCGGCCACAAATGGTTCGTTTCCGCCCCCATGTGCGACGCCTTCCTGGTACTGGCCCAGACCACCAATGGCCTGTCCTGCTTCCTGATGCCCAGATGGCGCCCGGATGGCAGCAAGAACCCCTGGCAGGTACAGCAACTCAAGAACAAAATGGGTAACGTTGCCAACGCCTCCAGCGAAGTGGAAATCCGCGGTGCACTTGCATGGATGGTGGGCGAGGAAGGCCGCGGCGTCAGAACCATCATTGAAATGGTCGCCATGACCCGCTTCGACTGCATGATTGGCAGCGCCGCCGGCATGCGCCAGGCCGTGGCACAGGCGACACACCACTGCCACAACCGCAGCGCCTTCGGCGCCACCCTCAGCGATCAGCCGCTGATGCAAAACGTCCTGGCCGACCTGATCATCGAAAACGAAGCCGCCCTCGCCTACACCATGCGCGTCGCACGGGCCATGGACAACCAGAACAACGAACACGAACGCCTGCTGGCCCGCCTGGCCACCCCCGTCGGCAAATACTGGATCTGCAAACGCACCCCCAACCACGCCTACGAAGCCATGGAATGCATCGGCGGCAGCGGCGTGATGGAAGACTGCATCATGCCCCGCCTGTTCCGGGAATCGCCGGTCAACGCCATCTGGGAAGGCAGCGGCAACGTCCAGTGCCTGGACACCCTGCGCGCCCTGCAGAAAGAACCAGAAACCCTCGACGCCTTCTTCAAAGAAGCGGCCGAAGCCCGTGGCACCGACCGCCGCTTCGACCAGTATCTGGCACAACTGCAACACGACTTCGCCGACATCAGCGATTTCCAGTACCGGGCCCGCAACCTGGTCGATCGCATGGCCCTGGCCATGCAGGGCTCCCTGTTGCTGCGCTTTGGCGACAAAGACGTCGCCGACGCATTCTGCGCCTCCCGCCTGCAAAGCGGCGGTGGCATGAACTACGGCAACCTGCCTTCTGGCACCAACCCGGCGGCGATTATCAAACGGGGGACGCCTGTAGTAGGCTGAGGATACAGCCCCTGGGTAGGCAAACGACGTACACAACTTTGTTTTGCTAGAACAGTCCAGGAGACTCCCCGAACAATGCCCGAGAGCAGGCGGGGATTGGCTTTCCAAAAATTTGCGGAGCCATGGATGGCGGAGCAGAAGCGCCACATGGATGTGCCGAAGGAGCGTTTTTTGGAAAGCCAATCCCTGCCTGCTCAGGCACCGAAGCTGGAAAAACAGATGTCAGAAGCCCTGAGAAAACTGCTGAAAGAAGGCAAAACCCCACAACAGCACCAGGATATTACCCCCCACGTAGGCGTCCTCACCCTGCACTTCCAGCTCTACGGCTGCGAAGACCTGAAAGCCAAACGCAAAGCCTTCACCGCCATGAAGGCCATCTGGGGCAGAGAACCCGACCTCGCCGTCGCCGAAACCGCCGACCAGGAAGCCCTCGACTGTGCCACCTGGACCATCGCCGCCCTCGGCGCCAGCGCCCAGCAGATCACCCAGCGCCTCGATCAGGTCGAAAAAGACATCCAGGACCGCATCGACGCCGCCATCCTGGATGTGCACCGGGAAATCCTCTAACCCGGACCAGTGGCCCGTCAGGCATGGCGTCATTGCCTGACAGGTCTTATACTACGCAGCCTCAGGGAACCAATGCCCCGCTTGGCGGCTGGCAGACATTTTCGCAACCGGGCCACGCCCGGCTCCATCCGACGGGTTTCCGGAACCAACCCATCGGATACCACTGAATGTGTGTGGTGCTATGACCGGAAAGAAAAAATCCGCCCAGGCCTCATTAGAGGCAATGTATCGCGTGTTCACGGTGCCCGAAGCGCCGGAGTCGACCCTGAGCCGGATCGACCAGGACATCTCCCGCAACCTGGCCGGATTCCTGCAGGAGCACATCGTCGCCATCGAACGGGACCTGTCCGAAGTCGAGAAAGACTTCTCCGACTACGTCATCCCGGAGAAACCCGTTTTTGTCTCCGAGCAGACCCAGTTCCTGCTCGACAAACTGGTGGCCAACTCCGTTCATACCGCGTCACCCGCCTTCATCGGCCACATGACCTCCGCACTGCCCTACTTCATGTTGCCGCTGTCAAAGATCATGATTGCCCTGAACCAGAACCTGGTGAAAACCGAAACCTCCAAGGCGTTCACCCCCATGGAGCGCCAGGTACTCGGGCAGATACACCGGCTGGTGTACCAGGAAGACGGTTCTTTCTACCGGAAATGGATGCACGACCCCCGGCATGCGCTGGGCGCCATGTGCTCGGGCGGCACGGTCGCCAACCTTACCGCCCTGTGGGTAGCTCGCAATCGCGCCTTCCCGGCCGAAGGCAGCTTCCGCGGCCTGCACGAAGAAGGCCTGTTCCGCGCCCTGAAATACTACGGCCATGAAGGCGCCGCCATCGTCGTCTCCAAACGCGGCCACTACTCCCTGCGCAAAGCCGCCGATGTCCTCGGCCTTGGCCGGGATGCCCTGGTGCCGGTGGAAACCGACGAATTCAACCGCATCCAGACCGACGCCCTGCGCGACAAATGCCTGGAGCTGCAGAAACAGAAAATCAAAGTCATGGCCATCTGCGGCGTGGCCGGCACCACCGAAACCGGCAACGTCGACCCGCTGGACGCCATGGCCGACATCGCCCGGGAATTCGGCGCCCACTTCCACGTCGACGCCGCCTGGGGTGGGCCAACTCTTTTCTCCCGCACCCACAAACACCTGCTACGCGGCATCGAGAAAGCCGACTCGGTCACCTTCGACGCCCACAAACAGCTCTACGTACCCATGGGCGCCGGCCTGGTGGTCTTCAAGGATCCCAGTCTGGCCAGCGCGGTAGAACACCACGCCCAGTACATCATCCGGAAAGGTTCCCGGGACCTCGGCAGCACCACCCTGGAAGGCTCGCGCCCGGGCATGGCCATGCTGATCCACTCAGGCCTGAAAATCCTCGCCAGAGAAGGCTACGAAATTCTCATCGACCAGGGCATCGACAAAGCCAAAACCTTTGCCAACATGATCGATGAACAACCGGATTTTGAACTGGTCACCCGCCCGGAACTGAACATACTGACCTACCGCTATTGCCCGGAAGATGTACGCCAGGCACTGGCCATGGCCGATGAGCTGCAGGCAGAAAAGATGAATACCTGCCTGAACCGCATCACCAAGTTCATCCAGAAAACCCAACGGGAACGCGGCAAAGCATTCGTCTCCCGAACCCGACTGGAGCCAGCCCGTTACTATCACTTCCCGTGCATTGTGTTCCGGGTGGTTCTGGCCAACCCGTTAACAACGCCGGATATTCTGGAAGATATTCTCAGGGAGCAAAGGGAACTGTCGAAGGAAGATGGGATTGCCGATGAAATCGGCATCCTGCACCAGATGGCTGCGGCGGTTTTGAAGCAGAACCAGAAAGAGGCCAGGCAGGCCTGAACTTAGCGAAGCCGCTTCAAAGCTTTGGGGTGGGGCTTGTGGGAGCCCCAACCTACTCCAAAGCCAGAATCAGTAAAGCGCCTCTTCGTCATCCAGCACCTCGTGCAGGATTTCCAGAAACATCTTGTCGGCCTCACTCCAGCTCTCCGGAATCCGGATCGTGGTATTGGCACTGATCTCACGAGCCATCAGCTCATCGGCATTGGCCTCGCCCTTGTACTTGCGGGCAATCTCCATGGATTTCACGGCAATCGTCGGATCGCTCATCACTTTCTTGATGAACACCCGCAACTCTTCAATCATCCGCGCCTGACGGCTCTCGACAGATGAACTCATGTTGTACTCCCCGAATATGGATAGCGACAGGCCACGCCTGCCGGATGCATTGCCTATAGTATGGACAAAGCGCGGGGCCATCACCAGCCCCGCACGACGGTCAGACCATCAGGCCACGCAGGGTAAAGAACAGGAACGCCGCCATAATCGCTGACGCCGGCACGGTAATGATCCAGGCCGCGGCAATCTTCACCAGATGGGAGCGCTTGACCATCTCCTCACGGTATATCTTCTTCAGGCGCTTGCGCTCCGACTTGGACAAAGGCACCTGCTGCTTTTTCTTCTTCGCCTGCTTCAGCAGCTTCTCCATTTCCTCCACAGAGGCATTACGAAAATCATCCAGGAACGGCTTGAGGCGCTCCTGATCGGTCGGGTCATGCTGTTCGATGATTTTGTGCAACTGGGTCGCGTAGTTGGATTTCAGGTACTCACGCAGGAAGCCGACACCGAAAACGCCGCCAATGGCAATGTGGGTGGAACTGACCGGCAGGCCAAGCTGGGAAGCCAGAATCACCGTCAGTGCCGCAGACAGTGCAATACAGAAAGCCCGGGTCTTATCCAGCTCAGTAATCTCGGTACCCACGGTTTTAATCAGGCGCGGGCCGAACAGCATCAACCCGACCGCCAGCCCCAGAGCACCTACCAGCATCACCCAAAGCGGGATCTGCGCTGAGGTAACCACACCACCACCGGCCTGAATGGCATCATTGATGGCCGCCAAAGGGCCAATGGCGTTGGCCACGTCGTTGGCGCCGTGGGCAAAGCTCAGCAGGGCCGCGGCGAAGATCAACGGCCAGGTGAACAGGGTATTCACACCCTTAGCGCTGTTTTCCATGGTCGAGGCCTTGCGACCCACGAGGGTGCGCATCACAAAGAACACCACACCCGCCACAACCAGGCCGATCACCGAGGCTTCCACCATATCCACTTTGACGATCTTCTTGACGCCCTTGATCATCAGATAGGTGGCAAAGGCCCAGGCCATAATCGCCACCAGCCAGGGTACAAAGGTACGGGCAGAGGACACCAGATTCTGGCGATACAGTACGGTTTTCTTGATCGCGAACAGGAACAGCGCCGCCAGGGCACCACCCAGAACCGGCGAAATCACCCAGCTGGCGGCAATCTTGCCCATCACGACCCAATCCGCAATGGCCCAGCCCCCGGCCGCAATACCGGCCCCCAGGACGCCGCCAACGATAGAGTGGGTAGTTGAGACCGGCGCGCCCATCCAGGTAGCCAGGTTCAGCCACAGGGCGCCCGCCAGCAAAGCCGCCGTCATTAACCAGACAAACGCACGCGGATCTTCCAGAGTGGTCGGATCGATAATCCCACCTTTGATGGTCGACACCACATCACCGCCGGCAATCAACGCTCCCGCGGCTTCAAATACAGCGGCCAGAAGCACTGCCGCACCCAGAGACAGGGCGCCGGACCCGACCGCGGGCCCGACATTGTTGGCCACATCGTTGGCGCCGATGTTGATTGCCATATAGCCACCAATGACCGCAGCGGCCATCAATAACATGGCGTTAGGCAGGCCCTGGCTGAAGGAGCCAACCACAAGCCAGACACAAAGAAGGAAAAGTACGCTAAATCCGACCCTGTACCGTTCCGTGGAGGGGCTGGTGAGAAGGTTATCCAGAAAGCTGCTGGAACGGGCCATACCAATTGATTCTCTTGTCTTGTGGACAGAAGGGGGTTCGGCAGTATTCGCCGGGGGCAAACTATAAATTTTTTGCCATCAAATTGAAACAAATCCCGATTGACGGCCCCCTTCACAATCCTGATAGTTAATGCTGCAATTCAGATGGTTTTTGACGCATAATTCCGAAAAATATGTCAAAAAGAACAACAGTTAATGATAAATGCCAGCCAAATCCAGTCCAGCGAGCATGAAGAGCTTCAGATCTCCCGGCTGCTCAATGGCCTGTCAGCCATGGCGGTCCTGTTCCTGGCCGGTATCGGGGCCAAGGCCTGGTATGCCGAGCACTATATGCACGCCTGGGTGCTCTGGGCATTTGTTGTTCCAATAGTCGCCAATATAGGCTGGTACGCCTGGCGCCGGGATCGAACGGTACAGAAAAGGGGCCTGCTGGTTATTGTTGGCCTGCTATTTACCTACCTGATTGCCTCCGGCGGCGAGGGCAACACGGGCCCACTCTGGTTCTATGTGTTCCCACCGCTGCTGTTCTACCTGACCAGCCTCAAGGGTGGCACCGCCATCCTGCTGTTCTGCTACCTGCTGGCCGTCCTGGTTTTTCAGTTTCCCAATATCCCCGGCGTCAGTGCCGAATACAGCACTGACTTCAAGATCCGTTTCTTCGCCACACTTACCTTCGAGTCGATCTTCTGTTTCGTGCTGGAGGCCGGACGTTTACGAGCCCGCAACAAACTGGTGGCACTGGCTCAGGCCCACGAACACGCCGCCCGCACTGACGAACTGACCGGGCTGGCCAACCGGCGGGACATGCAGAGTCGGCTGAACACCGAATTCTCGCGGTTCGAGCGCTCCGGCCATCATTTTTCTGTTGTGCTGATCGATCTGGATCTGTTCAAACGCATTAACGATGATTTCGGCCATGATGCCGGCGACGAGGTCTTGCGCCAGTTCGCCGATCTGGTCCGGCAAATGGTTCGCCAGTCGGATGTGGCTGCCCGCTGGGGCGGCGAAGAGTTTCTGCTTCTACTGCCCGACACCACCTTGTTGCAGGCCCTCACACTGGCTGAGCGCCTGCGCGCCGAAGTGGCGGCCACCCGTTTTCACCACCGGGAACAGACCCTGCCGGTCACCATCAGTGCCGGGGTATGCTCGATTTCCAAATCCGGATCGATCAACGAACTACTCAAGCAAGCAGATGTGCAGCTCTACAACGCCAAGGAGAGCGGCCGGAATCGAATTTCACCCCGGGTAAGGAGCCAGGACGCCGGCCCCAGCCCACAGACGCCGGCTTGAGCCGAACCCGCCACCCCATTACTATCTGCTCCCGAATATTCCCACCCCACCAACACAGGCAGTGGTCATGGCAGCAATCCGCATTCTAACCGGCAGCGTTTACGGGGGCGCCCTGCTGACAGCGCGCCGTATCAAGCAGGAACTGGAACCCGAAGGGCATACCGTCACAGTTCTGGAGAATCCAACTCTGGCCGATATCAGCGACAACCGCGATGCCTTGCTGGTATGCACCTCCACCACCGGCCAGGGGGAAGTCCCTGCCAACCTGTTACCGTTTTATCTGGATTTGCGCGAACAACTCCCCCAACAACCCGGCCGCCCCTTTGGCGTGATCGTGCTGGGCGACAGCTCCTATGGCGATACCTTTTGCGGTGCCGGAGACCTGATGGAGGAAGCGCTTTACGAAACCGGCGCCCGCAAGGTCGGCGACACCCTGCGGATTGATGCGCTGGAAACTCTGGAGCCGGAAGCCGAGGCCCTGCCCTGGGTACGGAATTGGATTAACGGCATTTGACCAATAATTACACAAGTTACCAAAAGTCTGCCGGTTACAGCTTGAGCCGCCCTAGACGACAGGCCATACTCAGGCCATAACGACAAGAACGGTAACCTGTGATTCTGATGCAACTGGCCCGACTCCTGGCAGCCCTGCTGATTCTTCTGGCGCTTTCGCTTCCCGCCATGGCTGCCAGTGATGGCTATATTCCAGTCATTGAGTACCTGAGACTGGCACCGGACGACCAACGCAGCCCGCAACAGGCCCTGGAATCCGGCGACTGGCAGATCCTGAACGAACAAACGCCTAATTTTGGTTACACCCGTGACCAGGTCTGGCTGAGGTTCCCCATCACCCGTCCCCAGACCACCAATCTCCTGGAGATCACCTACCCGCACCTCGACCGGATCGATTTCTATCTGTTACGGGACGGCGAAATCCAGCTGAACTACCAGACCGGTGACCGCATGCTGTTCTCGGAGCGCCCGGTGGAGCATCCGCATTTCCTGTTTCCGTTCCAGCTTGAAGCCGGTCACGACTACCGCATCTTGCTGAGAATCGACACCGACGGTGCCATGCAGGTGCCGCTACGGCTGTGGAACAATCGCAGCTTTTTCGAGAAGACCTCCGTAGAAAGCCAGGTTCACGCCCTGTACTACGGCATATTGATCACCGCCATCTGCTTCAACCTGTTTGTATTCCTGGCGCTCCGGGAGTCTATCTACCTCTATTATGTACTCTCGACTCTGGGCTACCTGATCCTGATCGGCACTCTGAACGGTATTACCTACCAGTTTATCTGGCCCGCGCTCCCTGGCCTGCAAAGCAACGCCATGGTCCTGTCCATACCACTGGCCTTGCTTTTCACACTCATGTTCGCCAGATCCTTTCTGAAACTGGAGCAATGCAGCCCCCAACTCGATCGACTCATACTCGGCACTATCCTGCTAAACGGCGCCCTGGCTCTTGCTCTTGCCACAACTGTGATTGACTATGGCACGGGTATCCGTCTGGCGGTCGCTCTGGCCATGCCGAGTTGCCTGCTGTTAACGGTTGTCGGACCGATACAGTGGGCCAGAGGCAATCCACAGGCGGTTTACTACACGCTGGCCTGGGGGGCCGTCACTCTGGGCAGTGCCATTACCGCCGCCAATAAGTACGGTCTGATTGCCACCAGCTTCTTCTCTGTGTATGGCATGCAGCTGGGCTCGGCCTTCCAGGCCATACTCCTGAGCCTTGCCCTTGCCATCCGGATATATCACGAACGCCAGGAGAAAGTGCTGGCCCAGGAGGCCGAACTGAAGGCGCTTGAAGCCCGACGCGCGGCCGAACTACGGCTGATGGACCAGGCCCTGCATCATCCGCTCACCGGTCTGCCTAACCGCAGCAGCTATGAAATGCGCCTGAACGAATTGATCCGGAGCCAGCGCGGCAAACGCTTCGGCGTGGTCATCATCCATCTGGACAACCTGTATGCGGTCACCAAGACCCTGGGCCACCGCAACACCGACCGCATACTGGAACTGGCCTCCAAACACTACAACGCAGTGATCAAGGATGTACCCGGCGCCATCTCCCTGGAGCAGGCGGACAACCGAACCTTCTTCCTGGCCAGCCTCGACCCACAAACCTTTGCCTTTGTGGTAGATGCCGACCAGGCGCTGTCGGTGCCCCGCATCGTTCTGCGCAGCATTGAAGAAATCCGCTATCCGGTGGATTTCCTTGGCATGCAGGTTCCTCTGAACCCGCAACTGGGCGTGGCTTTCTACCCGACTCATGGAAACGATGCCAACACCCTGATTCGCCGTGCGGTGATTGCCGAAGGTTCTGACCGCGCCCGAGACCGCGGAATTGCCTACTACAAATCCTCCCGGGATTCCTACAGCGCCGACCGACTGACCCTGGTCTCCGACCTGCGGCACGCCATTGATCACGACGAACTGACGCTGTTCCTGCAACCCAAGCTGTGCCTGCGAACCCGAGCCATTACCGGATTTGAGGCACTGATTCGCTGGCCAGGGCGGGAACAGCCGGTTCGGCCCGATGAAATCATCGCAGTGGCCGAACAGACCGGGCTAATCAAACCGCTGACGCGCTGGGTACTGAAAGAGGCGCTGGAAATGCGCGGGCGGCTGCTGGAGATCGGCTGGGATGCCGGAATCGCCGTCAACATCTCGCCCAACAATTTACGGGAACCGGATTTTGCCGTGTTCGTGCAACGGTTGATGCAAAGCTACCAGATCCACTCCGGGGCCATCACCTTCGAGGTCACGGAAACCTCCATGATGCAGGACCCCACCAATTCCCTGCGGGCGCTGAATGCGCTTGATGCCGCAGGCATTCCGCTCTCCATTGACGACTTCGGTTCCGGCTATTCGTCCCTGTCCTACATCAAGCAGTTGCCGGCTGGAGAAATCAAGATCGACCGTTCGCTGATTACCGATATCGCGGAACGAGAGCAGGACAGAGTGATCGTGCGCACCACCATCGATATGTGCCACAGCCTCGGCTACACCGTGGTGGCCGAGGGGGTGGAAGATGAGGAAACCCTGTCACTGCTGCACGACATGGGGTGCGATCTGGTACAAGGCTACTTCCTAACCCGACCGCTACCCTTTAACGAAATGGTTGACTGGCTCGGCAACTACAATCCTCAGGCCTTACGTTCCCGGATCAGTGCTTCCTGAGTGGTGGAGGCCACCAAAACACCATCCCGGGTAAAGAAATTGCCCCGATTGAAGCCCCTGCCCGCCGATGCACTCGGACTGTCCTTGTCATAAAGCAGCCAGTCATCCATACGGAAATCCCGATGAAACCAGATGGCATGGTCCAGGCTGGCAACCTGCATATTCTTGCTCATGAAGGTGCGCCCGTGAGGAGTCAGGGACGTTCCCAGAAAGGAGAAGTCAGAAGCATAAGTCAGCAGACACCGATGCAGTACCGGGTCATCCGGTAAAGGTCCGAGGGCCCGAAACCAGTTCTGGCGATGGGGCGGGCGCTTTTCCGGCTTGAATGGATTCATCGGGTCTACCGGACGGATCTCTATGGGCCGGTCACGGATCAGCATGTCCCGCATTTTCTCCGGCACTTTATCTGCGATCAGCTTGCCCCAGTCCTGCTCCGACTTGAGCGTATCGGGGTCCGGCGCTGCCGGCATGGCAACCTGATGGTCCAATCCGTCTTCTGCGACCTGGAACGACATGGAACCGGTCAGGATTTCCTTGCCGTCCTGACGGGCAATCACCCGGCGCACCGAGAACGTGCCGCCATCCCGAACCCGCTGAACTTCATAATCGATCGGCATGCTGTGATTGCCAGGGCGCAGAAAATAGGCGTGCAGGGAGTGGCAGAGGCGATTTTCGACGGTCCGGCTGGCCGCCATCAGGGCCTGCCCCAGAACCTGCCCCCCGAATACATGCGGAAAGCCCAGATCCTCACTGTCGCCCTGAAAATGATCGTCTCCGATCGGGGAAAGATCCAGCAACTCCACCAGTTTTCGGGTTACATCCAGCATGCGCGCTCCTGTCTTTTGTTAGCTCACGAACGGGTTTTCTACCCCAGACAGGAAAATTTCGCAACGGCTGAAACTGCCAAAGACGGCAATCGGCTACCAGCCAACCTCACTGGTAGCCGCAGGCTTCAGTCCCGGTGAATAGGAGGAACTTCCTTCGCCAGTGTCTGCTTTTCCAGAGCGAACCGGCCGGTCACTGCGAAGCCAAGCGTGTCGCCGTCCGGGCTCCGGAACAGGGCTTTGACATCAGCCCCGTCCTGCTCCACCTGCCATTCGCCCTCGGCATCCATCGGTGGTGGGCAGACTGCGGTCGGGCAACAGGGTGTTTTTACCATCACCGGCATGGTGCCGTAACTGACTTCCGTGCGCGTACCGGCCAGAGTTTTCGCCAGCGCCCGGGCACAGGCCATCAACGGCAGCACATAGAGCAGAACGCGCCCATCCACTTCGGCACAGTCGCCCAGGGCAAAGACATCCGGTGCGGACGTTTCCAGAGCCCGGTTCACCTGAATACCCCGGCCGGAACGGATCCCGGCTTCGCGGGCCAGTTCAGTGCGGGGGCGCAGCCCCACTGCAGAGACAACAAGGTCGGCCTGGAGTTGCTCACCATTACCGAGCGTCAGCTCGACACCACTGCCCTGCTTCTCTACCCGCTCAACCACCGTCCCCAAATGAAACCGCACCCCAAGCCTCTCCAGCTCGGCCTGCACGGCACCGGCGGCTGCCTCCGGCAGCAGGCTGGGCATCAGAGATGAGTCCGGGGCGATAACGTCCACTTCGTAGCCACCATTGCGCAGATCATTGGCAAACTCACACCCGATCAGGCCCGCCCCCATAATCGCGACCCGCTTGCCCTCGGCGAGGGCTTTACGGAAGGCACGGTAATCCATCAGGTCGTTGATGGAATGAACCCGGTCCTGCGCGTTACCATCCAGACTCAGGCGGATGACGTCGGCGCCCCAGGCCAGAACCAGCTTGGCATAACGTATGCGCTGGTCGCCCAGTTTGAGCTCATGGGCATCGGTATCAATGCCCGTAACCGTGGACCAAGGACGAATTTCCACTCCCAGTTGCTCGGCCATGGCCTCAGGGTTGGCCTGGGCCAGACCATCCGCGTCCTTGTCTTTGGTAAAGCCGGTCGACAACATAGGCTTGGAATAGCTGACGCCGTCGTCGGCAGTCACCATAATGACCGGGGTTTCCTTATCCAGTTTGCGAAATTCCCGTACCAGTGAGTAACCCGACAAACCGGTACCAACGATCACAATAGGTGTCTGCTCGGTCATGACTCTGTCCTGCCTTTAGCCGATTTCGATCATTTCAAAATCTTCCTTGCCCACACCGCAGTCCGGGCAAACCCAGTCCTCGGGCACATCTTCCCACTTGGTGCCGGGCTCAATACCGTCCTCCGGCCAACCCTCGGCTTCATCGTAAATCAGACCACACACCACACACTGCCACTTCTTCATAACTAACTCCCACCGATTTGTCTGCGAGGATATTATTGTCGAACAATAAAGCAATCAAGCAGAAGGGTCACAAAATGCGACCGAGTTCCAGCCGACCACCACTCACCCGATTGGCTGCCATCATAACCGCGACACCGGCATTGACCAATGCCAGCACCGACAGCCGGGGCCGGGGTTTTCTGCCAATAGCCATAATTACAGACATGGCAATACCGCCACGCCCCTCCCTTCGATCGCCCCACTTCGGTATAATCCGGCGTTTTGGACAGGACCCGATCGTTATGACCGATACCGTCGCTGAAATGAACCAGGTCATGGCAGACGCTGACTGCCTGGTTCCCGAAGAGCAGGTGCATACCGCCATCGACACCATGGCCAGCGCCATCACCGATCGCCTCAAAGACAGTAACCCGCTGTTGTTCTGCGTCATGAACGGCGGCCTGATCCTGACCGGTCAACTCCTGCCACGATTGAAGTTTCCGGTTCAGGCCGAATATCTGCACGCCACCCGTTACCGCCAGGAGACCACCGGCGGCATTCTGGAATGGAAACTTCAGCCGGAAGCCGACATGAAAGGCCGCACGGTTCTGATCGTCGACGACATCCTGGACGAGGGTACGACGCTGTGCGCCATTGCAGATTACTGCCTGGCCCATGGCGCCAGCGAGGTCCTGACTGCGGTGCTGGTAGACAAGGAGCACGATCGCAAGGCACGCCCCGGCCTGAAGGCAGACTTTACCGGCCTTTACGTTGAGGATCGATTCCTGTTCGGCTATGGCATGGATTATAAAGGCTATTGGCGCAACGCTCCGGGAATCTATGCCGTTAAAGGACTGTGACCCCCCCCCCGAGCTGAGCATACCTCCCACGTTCTGGTACCGGTCGCTGGTGGCGGCCGGCCTTTACTGTCCTGAGGTTCATGGCCCGGCCCGCTACTGGCTAACGGTGGAGGGATCGTTTACCCGGGCCCTGCAGCAAAAATGTCAGGAACGCTTTCACGTTGAGATTCTCAGGGAGGGTTTTTCGACCCCAACCCCTGAAGAGGCAAAGCGCCTGAACCTGGCACCGCGCCAGCTCGCCTGGGTCCGGGAAGTTCGCCTTTGCGGTGACGGCCGCCCGTGGGTGCTGGCCCGGACAGTTATCCCGCAGAACTGTCTGCATGGCCATGGCCGCCGCCTGCGCAATCTTGGCAACAAGCCCCTGGGCGCCTATCTGTTCAGCAGCCCGGAGTGGCAGCGGGGGCCTCTGGAAACAGGTCTCTGTAAAGTCCGTAGCAACGACCACCCTCGTCTTGCCCGCAGATCCCTATTCCACCGGGGTTCCTGCGCTCTTCTGGTGGAGGAATATCTTCTGCCCCGGTTATACCAGTCGCCCAGCCGGGGTTAACCCTACCGCTGCCGCTGGCTATAATCGGATGCACTCTCACGCATCAACACGCGGATACCAGCTCCTATGTTGCAGATCGCCCTGCCCACCCACATTCATACCCGCCTGGTTGATTACGCACGCCTGCTGCGCATCGACCGCCCGATCGGCACTTTGTTGCTGCTGTGGCCAACTTATTGGGCACTCTGGCTGGCGGCCAAGGGGGCCCCGTCATTTGCCAATCTGGTGATTTTCACCCTGGGCGTTTTCTTTATGCGGGCGGCAGGCTGTGCTATCAACGATTTTGCCGACCGGGACTGGGATCGCCATGTCAAACGCACCAAGGATCGCCCGCTCACCGCCGGCCGGGTCCGTGCCTGGGAAGCCGTCGCCCTGTTTGCCGGGCTATGCCTGGTGTCGTTTCTGATGGTGGTGCTGTTCACCAACACCCTGACCCTGTATCTGTCATTCGGTGGTGCACTGCTGGCCTTTATCTACCCGTTTATGAAGCGTTACACCCATTTGCCCCAGCTGTTTCTGGGCGCCGCCTTTTCCTGGGCCATTCCCATGGCCTGGGCAGCTGAGGCCAACCAGCTCAGTCAGCTCACTTGGTTGCTGTTTACCGCCAACGTGCTCTGGACGGTCGCCTATGACACCCTCTATGCCATGGTCGACCGGGATGACGACCTGAAAGTCGGCATAAAATCGACAGCCATCCTGTTTGGTGATGCAGATCGGGCGATCATTGCTCTGCTGCAGACCATGGTGGTGGTGATTCTGGTGATGGTGGGCCAGCGGGCGGAACTGGGCTCTTTCTATTATCTCGGTGTCGTGGCCATGGCCACGCTCTTCGTCTACCACCAGTACCTGGCCAGGGAGCGGAACCGGGAAGAATGCTTCAAGGCATTTCTCAATAACAACTGGGCCGGCTTTGCAGTGTTTCTGGGGCTGGCGTTGGATCTGGCGTTCTGACTACCCGCCCATGTCATATACTTGTAACAAAGACGCGTTGTAATGACTCGGCAACATTACAAGGGAGTGTGTTCGCACCTCTGATCAGAGAACTCCCGAGGTCTGACACAGGTTGATGTATATGAGTGGAAAAACTGTCCTGATCGTCGATGACGAAGCGCCTATCCGTGAAATGATTGCTGTCGCGCTCGAAATGGCGGATTACGACTACCTGGAGGCAGCGGATGCCCGTGAAGCCCATGCCCTGATTATCGACAAGCAACCAGACCTGATCCTGCTGGACTGGATGCTGCCGGGCACCAGCGGTGTCGAACTTGCGCGCCGGCTGAAGAAAGAAGAGGCCACCGCCGATATCCCTATCATCATGCTGACCGCCAAGGTGGAAGAGGATAACAAGATTCAGGGCCTGGAAGTCGGTGCCGACGATTACATCACCAAGCCGTTCAGCCCACGTGAGCTGGTAGCCCGCCTGAAAGCGGTTCTGCGTCGTGCCACACCGCCGGGTGTCGACAGCCCCATCGAAGTGGACGGTCTTACCCTGGACCCGATCGGCCATCGTGTGACCACGGTCGACGGTGCCATTAATATGGGCCCGACCGAGTACCGCCTGCTGCAATTCTTTATGACTCACCAGGAACGGGTCTATACTCGGTCTCAACTGCTGGATCAGGTCTGGGGCGGCAACGTGTATGTCGAGGAACGCACCGTCGATGTTCACATCCGCCGCCTGCGCAAGGCGCTGGGAGACAGGTACGATCATCTGATTCAGACCGTGCGGGGAACGGGCTACCGGTTTTCCACCAAAGTGGCCTGATTTACTCCCTGACGACAGCCCCGGACCGCCCCTCATCGTCCGGCGATCACGGCATCAGCGCCGGCAACACGACAAGGCAGTAGTGGATGCAACACAACTGGTCCCGTTACCTGAGACTGATCATCACCGCGCTCGCAGGCACCACACTGGTGGGGTTCTATTTCGGCGAGCCGCTCTACGGGCTGCTGGTGGGACTTGTTGCCTATCTCTGGTGGACCCTGATCCAGGCCCGGCGCCTGTACCAGTGGTTGGGCAATCCCAGCGCTTCCGATGAGGCTCCCCAGAGCATCGGCTTGTGGGGTGATATCTTCGACAACCTGCACAAGCTGAACCAGAACCACCTGATGACCCAGGATCGCCTGCGGGCCCGTATCAACCGGGTTCAGGAATCCACCAACGCCATGCGCGACGGCGTTATCATGACCGATGCCCGTGGCGCCATGGAGTGGTGGAACGGCTCAGCCGAATACCTGCTGGGTTTCCGCCGCAGCACCGATCAGGGTCAGTACATCCATAACCTGATCCGCAACCCGGCATTCAAGGCCTATTTCGATACCCGGGATTACCGCGAGCCCCTGGAAATCAACTCGCCAGCCAAGCCCCACATCCATCTGCAGATCCAGATCAGCCTGTTCGGCGACGATGACCGCCTGATCGTGGCCAAGGATGTCACCCGGCTGTATCAGCTTGAACAAATGCGGCGCGACTTTGTCGGCAACGTTTCCCATGAAATGCGCACGCCGCTGACCGTGATCAGTGGCTACCTTGAAACCCTGGTAGATCATGGCGACGAGCTGCCACCCAAGTGGCGCCGGGCCATCAATACCATGGCGGCACAGGCATCACGGATGGAGGCCCTGATTACAGACCTGATTCTGCTGTCCCGCATCGAGACCGGCGAACACACCGTGGACGACACCCTGACCGATGTCGATGCCCTGCTGAACCAGATCTGTCACGATGCAAGGGCCCTGAGCGGCGACAAGGGCCACCAGATCAGTGTCCAGATCAGCGACCACCGCCTGCTGCAGGGCGATGAAAGCCAGCTACGCAGTGCGTTTTCCAACCTGGTGTTTAATGCGGTGAAATACACGCCGGCCGGCGGAGCCATCGCGGTTGTCTGGAGCACCAATCGCGACGGCGCCCACCTTTCGGTGAAGGATACCGGCATCGGCATTGACCCGATCCACATCCCCAGGCTGACCGAACGGTTCTATCGCGCCGATCCCAGTCGCCACAAGGATACCGGCGGAACCGGCCTGGGCCTGGCTATCGTCAAGCATGTGCTGATCAATCACGACGGCAATCTGGAAATTCGCAGCAAAGTCGGCGACGGCAGCGAATTTATCTGCCATTTTCCAAGGGAGCGCCTGGTCGAACGGATTCCCGAACAGGTTCCGGAGGACTGAGGCGCCCTCGTTTAACGGTTTGAGGCCCGGAACCTGGCCACGAACCGTGACAGGTCCTCCAGCTTCTTCGGGTCTTCATCCACGAAGCGGATAGTGACACTGACAAAGTCGGTATCCTGGCGCTTATCCACCGCCTGCAGCTGGTGCACGTAACCGTTCAGGCGAGCCATCTGACCATCCCCCATGTCGATATCCACCACGGCCTGATCAAGAATACCCGGGAATTCCTGATCCCGCTTGGCGATCACCCGTACTTCCGTCAGGTTTATGTCCTTGACCACCGACTTCAGGGTACTGTCGGAAAACCTTACAGATGCCATACTCATGGCACCACGAGCCTGAGGCTTGCCTGCAGCCGCTTTAGCGCTACCGGCATTCAGCAGCGGGTTATCAGCCGCGGGTTCAGGCTTTGAGGCTTCCGGCCTTGGTGCCGGCGCCTCCCGCTTCTGGGTGAGCAGGGTGGCGGATTCCTTGAACGCATCCGCCGGCCCCTCCAGTGATTTGCCGCTGCGATCCATGGCGTCCTTCAGGCGGCGGCCCATTACCTTGATGATTTTCTTGCTCAACCCCTCCGGGCTAAAAGGCTTGCCCAGGTATTCAGACACCCCTTCCTTGACCGCTTCAATCACATGGTCCTTGTCGCCGCGACTGGTGATCATGATGAATGGTACCTTCTGGTACTGCGGTTGCTGGCGCATCCACTGCAGCAGTTCCAGCCCGGACATCTCCGGCATTTCCCAGTCACACAGCACCAGGTCAAAACTGGTTCTGGACATCAGGGACTGGGCCCGCCGGCCATTCTGGGCATCCGTGGTTTCGATGACGGGAAAGCGCTGGCGCACTGTCCGTTTCACCAGATCTCTCACAAAACTGGCGTCATCGACCACCAGCGCCTTCAGTGTTGCCATAACGACATCCGCTCCGGATTCTACTCATGCTCCAACTATAGAACATCCCGGTCTTGACGTGACCGGAGTGCTACAAAAAGACGACAAAACCGGAGTGCGACAAGAAGATTCCCAACCAAAAAAACACGCGGCACTGTAGGCTATGGCGGTATTTTCCAACACGGAAAACGCGCTAACATGGCAGCCAACGCCTTAATGACTCTATTGCGAGGATTCCCGTGCCCAACCTGACCTTCCGGACTGCCATTCGCCGCTCCCTGGTGGCGATTTCCCTGAGCACGCTGGCGCTGGTTGCCAGGGCAGAAACCGAGACAACCAACACACCGGGGTTTGAGCAGTGCAAACAGGCACTCGGAGAGAAAGCCGTCGCCGCCGGTGTGCGTGAATCCACGGTGCAGTCGGTGATGGCCGGCGTGGTGCACCTCGACAGAGTGATTGAGCTGGACCGGAGACAGCCCGAATTTACCACCACCTTTGCCGATTACCTGAACCGACGGGTTAACGACACCCGGGTCGGCAAAGGCCGCGAATTGCTGGCCGAACACCGTGAACTCCTGAACCGCGTGACCGCGGAAACCGGCGTTCCGGCCCCCTATCTGGCGGCATTCTGGGGCCTGGAAACCAACTATGGCAGCTACTTCGGCAAGATGCAGGTGCCCAGCGCCCTCGCCACCCTGGCTTGCGATGCCCGGCGCAGCAGCTTTTTCACCGAACAGTTGATCGCCGCATTGCGCATTATTGACGAAGGCGCCATTCCGGCTGACCAGATGGAAGGTTCCTGGGCCGGTGCCATGGGCCATGTTCAGTTCATGCCGACGGTATTCCTGAAACACGCGGTCGACGCCGATGGTGATGGGCGCCGGGATCTCTGGAACAGCCTTCCAGACGCCATGATGTCTGCCGGTCGTTTTCTTCAGTCCATGGGTTGGGATGGCGACTATCGCTGGGGGCGAGAGGTGCTGTTACCCGACAACTTTGATTTCAGTCTGGCCGATGGTCGTCGTCTGCCCCTGGCAGACTGGCGCAAGATGGGCATCACCGATGCCTTCGGTAACCGCCTGGCCAACGAGCCCATTGAGGCGGCCCTGATCGTGCCCAGCGGCCACCAGGGCCCGGCCTTCCTGGTTTACAGTAATTTCCGGGTGATCATGGGCTGGAACCGGTCCGAGTTCTACGCCATTGCCGTTGGCCATCTGGCAGACCGGATTGCCGGCGCCGGAAAGCTTCAGAACCCACCACCGGAGGATCAGCCCGCGCTGTCACGGAATCAGGTGCTGGAGCTTCAACAGGCACTGAATGACAAAGGCTACCCGAGCGGCGAACCCGATGGCATCCTGGGCTCCAACACCCGCAAGGCCATTCGCGCGTACCAGAGAGCGGAAGGCCTGGTGGCTGACGGCTTCCCCTCCGAACAGGTATTAGCGGCTCTCGGGGTTTACAGCGGCTCCTGAAAACGTCCAACTTTTTTACACTTAAAGAAGCGAAAAACTATAAGGAATTGTATTTCATAGACAAAAAATACTGGCACGCATTTAGCTAAACACCTTAGCAGCGCCTGGCCATTTCCAGGCAAACCTACAACTGTGAGTAGTAAGGTGTGAACAATGCGTAAATTAATGAAAGGAATCGTAGCGGCGGTCACTTTTGGATTCGCCGCAACTGCCTGGGCCTTCCCGGTCGATCTTGATTCTGTATCAGGATCTTGGGGTACACCAAGCAATGGCAGCAACATTCAAGGCGTTGGTACGGATACACTCCAATGGGGCACTGGCGAGAAGACCTGCTCTGGTCCGTGGTGGTGGCAGACATGCTCAAATGGACCTCAAAGTGGCTTCAGCTTTCAGGGACCGGCCAATCTGCCACAAACCATCACCTCAAACGACCCATTTGTGTTGGGAACCTTTACACATTTCAACAACCGGATTACCGGTGAAAGCATCACCGGCGTGAGCCTGGATGTATTCGCCACCTTCTCCACAACGGTAAGCAACAACACGGTAACCGGCCCCTATACCTTTGACTTCATTCACAACGAAACACCGAATGTCGGTCAGGAATGCTGGTGGGTATTCTGCTGGAGCGTCGAACAGGACGTTGATGATGTCGTTATTCTTGACAACATGATCGAGAGTTCCGAGTTCCAGTTCGGCTCCAACATCTATTCTCTGTCTCTGCTTGGCTTTGCCAATGGCCTGAATGAAATTGAAACCCAGGAAGGCAAGGCAACCTCTGTCGATCTGCTGGCCAAGCTGAACGTTCGCTCCGTTCCGGAACCCGGCACTCTCGCGCTGCTGGGCCTCGGTCTGGCCGGCCTGGGACTGGCGCGCCGCCGTAAGGTCTGAGCAATCCCCTCTTCGCCGGCAGTACCCTGTGCTGCCGGCGATTCCTACCTCCCGTGATCTGAATCCCGAATCCGCGCATAATACTGGTATCACCCAGTCACCACGAATCGGGACATTATGGACTCCATCACACAGGCCGCCCTTGGCGCTTCCATTGCGGGCGCGGTTGCCGGCAAAACCCTGGGGCGATCGGCCCTTCTTACCGGTGCGTTGCTCGGCACATTACCCGACCTGGATGTGGTCATCGACTATGGCACAGCCGTTGCCAACTTTACCCAGCACCGGGGGTTCAGCCACTCTCTGTTTATTCTGGCACCACTGTCTCTGCTTATCGCCTGGGGCCTGTGGCGCTGGAAACCGCTCATTTCCTATCAGCGATGGCTGGCACTGGTTGGCCTGATCCTGATCACGCACCCGTTGCTGGATGCCTTTACCACCTACGGCACCCAGCTGTTCTGGCCCATTGGCCCGCCCGTGGCGATCAACAGTATCTTTATCATTGATCCGCTCTATACCTTGCCACTGCTGGCAGGATGCCTGGCCTTTCTGTATCGACCGCCAGCGTCGAGAACCGTTGCCGCCGGATTGCTTATTTCCAGCCTTTATCTCGGCTGGACCCTGGTTGCACAACAGATCATCACCGATCGGGTGCGACCAGCGCTGGCGAACGCCGGTATGGAGCAGGCAGCCCTGATGGTTCAACCCATGCCATTCAACACTGTACTGTGGCGCGCCACGGCAGTCAGTGCAGAGCAAAGAATCGAAGTGGTGACCGGCTTTCTTGATGCCAGCGGTGAGCTGGTGCTGGAGCGCTTCCCGCGGCAACCAGAGCTTGCCCGCCTTGTCGCCGAGCTGCCGGAAGCCCAGCGACTGGAATGGTTTACCGGTGGTTTTCTGGACTACCAGCAGAACGGCACTCAGATAACCGCAACGGATATCCGGCTGGGCATACCCGGCGCTCACCCTTTCACCTTCATCCTGGCTGAAACCGCCGAAGACGGACTGCAGCCGCTGGCCAGCGATCGTCTGCCCCGCCCGGCGCTTAACCGGGCCGCACTGCCCCTGTTGTGGGATCGAATGACCGGCCAGGTGCCGGTACTGTGCCTGGCGACCCTATCCGTTCCCAACCAGGGGAGCTCTTGCTGATGCGGCTGGACCAGTATCTGGCGAACGCTACAGAACTTTCCCGCAAGGAGGCAAAAAAGGTGGTGTCGGCGGGGCGTGTGAAGGTGAACGGAGAAACTTGTCGGCAAGCCAACCGCCGGGTGGAGGCCGAACAATCTGTTCATCTTGACGGTACGCCGGTTACCTTACCTGGCGATATCTACCTGATGATGCATAAACCCGCCGGAGTGCTCAGTGCCACCACCGACAGCAGCCAGCCAACGGCACTCGACCTGCTGCCCCGCGGCCTGGCCAGTCGGGTTCATATCGCCGGGCGGCTGGACAAGGACACCACTGGCTTGCTGTTGCTGACCAGTGATGGCCAATGGTCCCACGCGGTCACATCCCCTCGGCGGGAATGCCGCAAAAGCTATCGGGTCTGGCTGGCTGAGGCTATCCCGGAACAGGCCTGCCGGGCACTTGAGAAGGGAGTCATGCTGAACGGTGAAACCACAGAGACCAGACCCGCCGAAGTTCGTGTACACAACAACCAGCTGATCGACCTGACCATCGGCGAGGGCCGTTACCACCAGGTCAAACGGATGCTGGCGGCGGTTGGCAATCGTGTTGAGGCCCTGCACCGTTTCCGTATCGGCAGCATTGAACTGGATGATAAGCTGGCGCCCGGAGAATTCCGGGCACTGACCTCTCAGGAAATCCGCTCAGTAACAGAGTGAAGGCCTCGGCCTAGGCGCGCTCAAACCTCTGGGCTTCCAGATTTTTCCGCACCGAACCTGCCTCAAACACCTCGCCATTCATGGCAATGTAGACCCCCGCCGGTAACAGCGACACCGCAGCCCAGGCAAAGCCAACGTTGAAGGTAGCATCGCTGCGCCGCATGCGCGCAGGTTGCATGGCGCCCGTCAGCACAATCGTGCGATCGGCTACCGATTTCAGAACCTCGGCGGTCTGCGCCATGGTATCGGTGCCATGGGTAATCAGGATACGCTGGCTGGCCGAAGCCTTGACTGCTTCCAGAATGGTTTGGCGGTCCGCATCGGTCAGCTCCAGGCTGTCCTTGCGCATCAGGGGGCGAACCTCATAGCCGTCATGGATGTTGGATTCCGTCAACAGTTCCGGCAACAGGCTGGCCCCGATTTCAAACTTGCTGTTGGCATCAAAATAGACCTTATCGATGGTGCCACCGGTGGTCAGTATCTCAATCATGGTCTGAGCTGTTCCTTTATTGTGAGGACGCCGTGGTGGTTCGAGACTGTTCTGCCTCTGCCGCCATCAGAGCTGAATTTTTTTCCTGTGCATAACGCTTCGCGGCCGGCGCCACCGAGCCTGGTTGACCCGTGGCAAGCCAGCGCTTGATTCGGCCGGCATCCCCCATCGGAGACCGGGTACCCAGAGAGTCCAGCAAAACCGTGATCACGGGCGTTCCGTTCATCTCCGACACCATCACCAGACAACGCCCCGCCTCTGTCAGGTATCCGGTTTTACTCAGGCTCACGCCCCAGCTGTCCCGATGCACCAACGCATTGGTATTGCCAAACGACAGGCTGTACCGGGGCTTGCGGAACTCGGCCCGGTAGTAGCCGGTGGTCGAGGCTTCACGAATTTCGGGATGCTTGAGCGCAGCACGCGCCAGGATTACCAGATCCGCTGCCGTGGACACATTGCCGGTAGAGAGACCGGTCGGGTCAACAAATCGGGTCTGAAGCATCCCCAAGGCTTTGGCTTTGGCGTTCATCTCGGCCACAAAACCGTCAAAGCCGCCGGGATAAGTACGTGCCAGAGTGTAGGCAGCAAAGTTCTCGGATGACATCAGGGCTATCCGCAGCACGTCGCGGCGCCGAAGCTGAGAGCCCACCCGGATCCTGCTCCAGGCGTTCGCAGCAGCCTCGACATGACGCTTCTCGAAGGTCAGCCACTCGTCCATATCCTGTCCCGATTCCACCACCACGAGTGCCGTCATCAGCTTGGTGATCGACGCCACCGGTACCGGACGATCGGCGTGCTTACCGAACAGCAGACCCTCTTTGCCAACTTCGGCCGCCGCTGCCTGCACCGACGCCAGGTTCGGAACCCGCTCCGTACTGGCAGCACTCTGGCAGGACACCGCCAGGAGAAAGACGACAACAGTGAGAAATACGGAGTAACGCATGGTGAACTACCTGCCTCTTAGGCCTTAACTGGGAATTGATCGATAGCGCGAACTATATCAGCGCACATGGGCCGGGCGCAGGTCTCATTTTCAATCATGCGTTTTAAACAGCAAATGCAAAAAATCTTAAATTCATGTAAAATATTAGTCAAATCAATTCGTTACATATCGTTAATCATTGTAACCAGAGTGTAACGGTGCCGCTTTTCAGTTTCAGGATGCGTTCAGGATGGACTCTCCGTCGCTCGGCCAGACTGTCTCCAGGGAAACCCGCTCGGGCAGATTACCGGCGTGGCTGCACCAGTCATTTCCGTTTGTCATCCTTCTCCTGGCCATCACGTACGGACTTGCCACCACCTTCTGGCAGGAACTGCCGACCCTGTCGGTCAGTCCTTCGGTTCAGACCGACAGCTCCGCAACCGGCCCCCGGATCGCTGGCCAGATCGAATATCTAATCCACCCTCTGGGCAAAGTACTGCAAGACAAACTCTGGCAATCCCAAGCCTGGAGCCGCACGGATACCGGCTATTCCGGAATCGGCTACCCCTACAAGCCCTCCACGTTCCGGCTGACACTTGAGAACCCGGCGTCAGAACCTGCGACCAGCCAGGTGACGGTGCCCGCACCCTACCTGGATCACCTGCAGCCGGCCCTGATTCACCCGGACGGCCAGATTGAACGCCTGCCTGCGATGGGCGATCGATATCCCTTCGATCAACGCTACCTGGCGTTGCCGCAGTGGGTCTGGCCAGTCACACTGCAGCCGGGCACCACCACGCTGCTGATGGAAGTACAGAATCACGGCCCGGTGTTGTTGCCGGTCACCCTGTCAGACAGCGCTGAGGCGCTCGGCGCTGGCACTGCCATCACCGCCTGGAAATCGTTTGTCACCGGCCTGTTGGTGTTTGCCCTGTTACTCAACCTCAGCATCGTCGCCAAGCTTCGCCGACCGGGACTGGCCTGGTTGAGTGTGCTGATGATCAGCGTTATCTACAGTCAGCTGGTGATGGACGGCCTGGGGCTGTGGCTGATCTGGCCGGCGCTGCCAGAGCTCAACGCCCTGCTCAACATCAGTCTGCCCCTGTGTCTGATCGCGCTTTGCGAATTTACCCCGCATTTTCTCCAACTGGCCCGCACTGAGGCCCGGATACTCCGGGCCTTCAGCCTCCTTGCCGGAGCGCACCTCCTGGCTGCACCTCTGGGGTTCCAGTTCCTGGGACAACACGCTTTCCTGATGAGCAGCGCCATCGGCGGGTTGTTCATCTTTGTCCTGAGCCTGCGCCAGCTGAACAGCCACGTTTACGCCCGCTACTATGCCTTGTCGGTACTGGCGATCGTGATCGGGGCTGTCACCTCATCGCTTCGTACCGTTGGCTGGTTGCCCGTAAATGCGTTGACTGACTCTGCTTTTTTCCTGGGCGCCGCAACCGGCTCCCTGATCCTGACCAGTGGTGTGGGCAAACTGCTGCTGGAAGAACGCAAGAAACGCATGAGCTCAGACATACGGGTGCAGGAGGAACAGAAACTCCGGACCAGCATCGAGCGTGATTATGACCGTTTACTGAAAACCCACAGGGTAACCGGCAAGCCCAATCGGCCCATGCTGGAGGAAACCCTGGGCGCTCTGGACTGCCATAAAACCCCCTACACCCTGTGCATGATTCGCCTGGCCCGGTTCAATGAACTGGAACAGGCCCTGGGCTACCGTGCCGCAGAAGAGCTCCTGAAGCAGTATCTCCGGCAACTCAACCGATATCTCAAGCAAACAGTGGGCGATCAACTGGTGATGATCAACGGGTACAGCGTGGCTACCCTGGACACCGTCAACCATGCCTTTGCGCTGTTGCGCCATCCCGACGAGACGCTGGAGAGACAACGCCTGCAGGCCATCAGCCGCTGGTTGTCCGAGAATTTCCGCGAGGGGCGCTTTTCATTTTCCTGGGCCGCCTCGATTGGCGTCGCCCACGCCCCGGAACACGGTGCGGAACCGGCCGGCGTACTCGCCTGTGCCGGCTTTGCTTCACTGGACGAAAGCCTGCCGCTGGTGGTTTATGATCCGGCCATTGCCGAATGGCAATACCGCCAGCAAATGCTGATGCTGGATGTAGAACAAGCGCTGCGTTCCGGCGAAATGTGGCTGGAGTACCAGCCCAAGATCAACATCCGCGATGGCCGGATTGGCTCATTGGAAGCCCTGATTCGCTGGCAGCACCCAGAATTCGGCAGGATATCGCCCAGCCAGTGGATTCCCCTGGCCGAGGAAGTGGGGATCATTCACACGGTTACACTCTGGGTGCTGGACCGTGCCTGCAGGGACAGCCATCAGCTCCGTGAACAGTATGGCCGCGATATCACCGTAGCTGTGAACATTTCCGCCAAGGACCTGGCCCACAGCCTGTTCCACGAGGAGGCAGGTGCCATCGTTCGACGGCACAAGCTGGAACCGGCCAATGTCAGCCTGGAGATTACTGAAACCGCCATGATGACCGATCCGGACACGGCCCGCAGTACCATCCGGACCCTGAGCGCGATGGGCTTCCGGATTGCACTGGATGACTTCGGGTCCGGCCACTCGTCACTCGGAGCCCTGGCACAGTTCGAGCTGGATGAGCTGAAAATCGACCGGAGTTTCCTGGAGGGTGTGCTGGATTATCCCTCAAGACAGAAAATTCTGCGTGCGGCCCTGGAGCTGGGCACAGCCCTGGATCTGGATGTGGTGGTCGAAGGCGTGGAAGACGAAACCATCGCCCTCTGGCTACACCAGTTCCCGGGCTTGCATGGGCAGGGCTATTACTGGGGCCGCCCGTTCAGCCTGGAGCACAAAAACCGTTAACTGCCGATTATTACCGTTCCACTGCCAACGGTGACACCGCCGCAGGATACAGCACCACCGGTAACTGCAGCCGGCTTGCCATTGATCATCACGGTGCCGGAACCGGCCGCAATGGCCCGGGGATGGGGCGGGTGCTTGGGCTTCGAATGGGGTTGCAGCGGATCGCCTACCCGGGCAACCGGTTTGCCGTCAACGAGAACATCGGGGGAACCGGCAATCACCGGTGTGGGCGGAAATCCCGCATGGTCCATACCGAGATCGCCCAGCAATACAATGGCCTTACTCATGGATTGATTCCTTTCATCATTGAGTCCTGGGTTGCCATCCTATACCGAAATCCGCCCGGACCCAAGTCCCGCACCAGCTCAGTGCATGCTAAAAGATGCAGATACGACTGACCTGCATCAAGGGGGCTGACGGCGGTCCGTTTTACACTTCCTTCACACTCATCAGCCATGGAGGCCGTCATGTCATCGCCCACTGAACCCGTTCAGGCACCCAACGACGCAACACCAGGCTCAGCCTTCCAGTGCTGGCAGCAGGGCTATGGCGTTATCCGGCACTCCGAGCAGACCTCCGCCAGAGTCCGGGAACTGGCCGGCAAACTGGTCAGCGCCGGGCACCAACCGGATGAAGACACGGTTTACCGGAAGCTCATTGCCCTGGACCGGCTCGCCAGCGCCGGCTTGTGGTTGGTGGTGCACATGACCTATTGCAACCGGGTGGACATTGCCGGCGCGCCCCTGGTCGCCCAGGATTTCAAGGCCTCGCCGGAAGGCCATACCGGAGGCGCCCTGAACATGGTGCCTGCCTACGCGGCCTATCTGGCCCTCAACAATCTGACCGGAACAACCCGCAGCTGGCTGATGGGGCAAGGGCATTGCGTGGCCGCCGTGGATGCCCTCAACGTGCTGACCGGCAACCTGCATCCCGAGCAACGCACCCGGTACCTGGCGCCTGAGGGACTATCTCGACTGGCATCCGACTTCTACAGCTATCGCCAGAAACCGGACGGCACGATGGCCGCTCCCTTGGGCAGCCACGTAAACCCCCATACCGCCGGGGGCATTATCGAAGGCGGCTACCTTGGGTTTGCAGAGCTGCAGTACGCACATATGCCTCTGCCCGGTGAATCTCTGGTGGCCTTCCTTTCCGACGGCGCCGCCGAAGAACAGCGCGGAAGTGACTGGATACCCCGATGGTGGCGCGCCGAGGACTGCGGACTGGTCTTGCCGGTGATGATTGCCAATGGCCGGCGCATTGAACAACGAACCGAGCTTGGTACCCGTGAGGGCCTGGAACGGTTTGAGCAGCACCTGCAGCACCGGGGCTTTGATCCGGTACGATTCGACGGCCGTGACCCCGCCGCCTTTGTCTGCGCCATGTATGACATGGAGCAGGCTCTTGCAGCCCATGGCGCCGCAGCTCAAAAAGGTGAGACCAGCTACCCGGTTCGCATACCCTACGGCATCGCCGAGACCGTAAAAGGCTATGGTTTCTTTGGCGCCGGAGAAAACGCAGCGCACAATCTGCCTCTGCCGGGTAGTCCACGCATGGATGCCAGATCCCGGGAGCTGTTCAATGAGTATGCAACGCCGCTATGGGTAAAACCGCAGGAGCTGAACCTGGCGGTATCTGAGCTGAATGAACACAGCCAACAGGGCCGGCCACTTGAGCGGGATCACCCGCTGGCGCTTCGCCGCCCCTCGGAACCTGCCATTCCGGTTTTGCCCTGGGCTCAGAACAAATGCTCACCCATGACTGCCGTTGATGAATTCTTCAAGGCTCTGGTCGCGGACAACCCGGAACTCCGGCCCCGGGTCGGCAACCCGGACGAACTCGCCAGCAATCGACTCAAAGGCGTGCTCGACAGCCTCAAGCACCGCGTGAACGACCCGGAGAACGAGGCCGAGTCAGTACACGGCAAGATCATTACGGCACTGAATGAAGAGGCGGTCGTCTCTGCCTGCCTGGCCAATAAAGCGGGATTGAATCTGGTGGCCAGCTACGAAGCCTTCTGCGTGAAAATGCTCGGCGCTATCCGCCAGGAGTTGATCTTCGCCCGACATCAGAAAGAAGTGGGCCGGCCACCCCAATGGCTGGGACTGCCAGTGATTGCCACCTCGCACACATGGGAAAACGGCAAGAACGAGCAATCCCACCAGGACACCAGCTTCTGTGAGGCTTTACTGGGAGAAATGAGCGATGTCTCCCGGGTGATTTTCCCGGCTGACTACAACAGCGCCCTGGCGATTCTGCCATCGGTTTACCGGGAGCGGGGCCGCATCAGTTGCCTCGTTATCCCGAAACGGGAGCGCCCGTGCGTCTTCAACGGCAGCGAAGCCGAAGCACTGGCAAAACACGGCGCACTGGTGGTGGACGAGGATACCTCAGCTGGCGAAGAACCCCTGCTGCTGATTGCCAACGGCGCCTATCAGCTTTCCGAAGCCATACGGGCCTGCGAGCGTTTGCGCGAGACCGGCACACCGTTCCGGCTGGTCTATCTGCAGGAACCGGGGCGCTTCCGCCAACCCCGGGATCCGATGGAAGCGGCCTCCTGCCTGACCGAGTTTGAGCGTGAGCGCCTTTTCCCTCATCGCATGCACCGGCGGGTCGCCCTGACCCATATGCGGCCGGAAGTGTTCCGCGGACACCTGCACACACTGTTCCCGCAGCCCGGACAATCCCGGGTGCTGGGTTATATCAACCGGGGCGGCACCCTGAATGAAGCAGGCATGCTGTTCGCCAACCGCTGCTCATGGGGCCATGCCCTGGCGGCCTGCGCCGAGGTGATGGACAAACCTCCCGGAGAATGGCTCTCCAGCGCCGAACTGGCCGCTGTGGACGGCCGGGGGGATCCGGGAGTGATTACCCGCGGGCTGCCTTGAGCCGGTTACGTATCGCGGTTTCCAGCTCCAGCACCACCAGGACCACGACACCGGCCACCACGGAAAATGCCAGCTGCTCCAGGCTCAGTGCGGCGGTGGTAAAGGTGTGCTGGAACCAGGGCAGATAGGTGAACAACAGCTGCAGCACCACCACCGCCGCGATCGCTGCCAGCACAACGGGCGTGCCGAGTACCCCCCGCAGGGTAATTGAGGCGCTATCAAGATAACGCACCGCAAACAGGTAAAAGACCTCCATCGCCACCAGGGTGTTGACCGCTAATGTGCTGGCCAGCACCGGATCCTGATGGCGATGCATCACCCAAAACCAGGCCGCGAAGATACCCACCAGAAACAGCAAGGAAACAAACGCTACCCGCCAGACCACAAAACCCTGCAGCAAGGATTCATCCCGTGGTCTGGGAGGTTGCCGCATGACTCCGGGCTCGGGCGGTTCAAACGCCAGGGTCATGGCCAGCAGCACCGAGCTGACCATATTCACCCAGAGAATCTGCAAGGCGGAAATGGGCAGCGTGAGCCCTAGCAACAAGGCGGTGATCAGGCTGACGGATTCACCCCCGTTAATCGGGAGCATGAAGGCAATGCCCTTACGCAGGTTAGTGTAAACCGTGCGCCCTTCCCGGACAGCCGCGGCAATGCTGGCAAAGTTGTCATCCAGCAGCACCACCGATGACGCCTGCCGGGCCGCTTCCGAGCCCTTTACCCCCATGGCAATGCCAACATCCGCCCGCTTCAGCGCCGGTGCATCGTTGACGCCATCACCGGTCATGGCCACCACACCGTGCAGTGCCTGCAGCGCTTTCACTAACCGAAGTTTGTGCTCGGGGCTGGTGCGGGCAAACACATCCACCTCTCCGGCCAGACTCCGGAGCTGATCTTCATCCAGGTCATCGAGCTCTTTGCCGGTGAGTACCCGGTCGGCATTACGCAGCCCGAGTTTTCGGGCAATGGCACCGGCCGTCAGGGCGTGGTCGCCGGTAATCATCTTCACCCGAATACCGGCATCGTGGCACTCTTTGATAGCGCAGATAGCCTCCTGCCGGGGCGGATCCAGCAAGCCCACCACCCCCAGCAATTCAGCGCCCTGTTCCAGCTCCTCCAGCACCAGTTCCCGGCTGCCTTTCGCCATTGGCCTGCGCGCCAGTGCCAGCACCCTCAGGCCTTCGGAAGCCATTTCCGTGATGATCCGTTCCCAGTGCTCCGTGCTCAGCGGCTCTGTTCCACCGTCGGTGGATACCTGGTGCGCACACATGGCCAGAATCCGTTCCGGAGCGCCTTTGAGATAGGCAATACCGTGACCGTGGTGGTCGTGATGCAATGTGGCCATGAACTGTATGCGGGTATCGAAGGGAACCTCATCAACCCGTGGCCAGGCGGAGGCACTGTCCACATGATCAAATTCCGCCTTGCCGGCAAACACTTTCAGCGCGGCTTCCATGGGGTCACCATGAATAGAAGGCTGCCCGTCTTTGCCAATAATGCTGGCGTCGTTACACAGTGCCGCCGCCCGGGCAAGCTCAGCCAGCACCCCATCGCCGGTGACCGGCTGCCCCTCCCGGCAGACCATGCCATCGCTACCATAACCTTCGCCGGTAATCTCATAGCGCTCACCGGAGGTCACAGCGGTAGTCACCATCATTTCGTTACGGGTGAGCGTGCCGGTTTTGTCAGAGCAGATGACTGAAACCGCGCCCAGGGTTTCGATCACCGGCATCCGGCGTACCACCGCCTTGCGACGCGCCATCTGGCGCACACCAATGGCAAGGGTAATGGTGAGAATGGCAGGCAAGCCTTCAGGAATGGCTGCCACCGTCAGGCCCACCACCGCCATGAACAACTCCCGGAATTCCAGGCCACTGAACACCAGACCGCCAAAAAAGATGAGAATGCCGGTCGCGATGACAATCAGAGAAAGCCCCCGCGCAAACCGGTCCATCTGTTCCAGCAGCGGAGTTTTAAGACTGGTGGTATCAGCCAACAGGCCGGAAATGCGGCCGATTTCGGTATGTATACCGGTACGTACGACAACGCCCCGGGCGGTGCCTGTGGCCACCATGGTGCCGGAGAACGCCATGCCAGTCTGGTCGCCGAGGGCCGACTGCTCGTCCACCGGGTCGGGGAACTTGTCCACCGCCTCGGATTCGCCCGTCAGGATAGCTTCCTCAATCTTGAGGTTGTTGGTTTTTTCCAGGCGAAGATCGGCGGGCACACGGTCACCAGCCTCCAACAGCACCGTATCACCTGGTACCAGATCGCCGGCATCCACCTGATGCTGGCCGCCGGCCCTGACAATGCGGGCGCGGGGAGCCAGCATATGACGGATAGCGGACAATGCCTGCTCGGCCCGACCTTCCTGGATAAAGCCGACCAGGGTCTGGACAATCACCACCGCCAGAATCACCCCGGCGTCGACCCAGTGTCCGAGAGCACCGGTGATGGCCGCTGCGGTCATCAGTACATAAATCAGGAAATTACGTAACTGGCGACCGAGCCGGGCCAGGGGGCCGGACGCCCTACCCTCTGGCAACTGGTTGGGACCAAACCTCTCATACCTGGCCCGCGCACTTTCGTCGGTCAAAGGCTCCGGCGCTTCCAGAAGAACCCGCGCCTGTTCTGCGGCCAGGGCATGCCAGGCCTGAGACTGTGCGCCCCCGGCCACTGTCCGCTTTGAACCTGGCGTGCTGACATCTGACATATCCCTGCTCCCTGCCTGAGGTCTGGGTCAACTACACAGGATTCTGCCGGTACCGCCAATGCGCCAGGTCAAACCGATGGCCGGTATAGCTGCACCCGGTTGGCTATACCGGATCGACCGTTCGGTTCCCGGCACCCGGCAAGGTCTTCCGTGCCGCAGACCGACTGTTATCAACGGTGTATTCCCGGCTCTTGACGGTATCCACGAAATACCAGTTAGCCAGGGCTTCCTCCTGAGTGAACGTAACCACCATATAACCACGTTGATTGATGTTCAGGTAGTCCAGACCATCCACCAGCAGGCCAATACCCTGCTCTGCATCGGCAATTAGGGCATCAGGCAGTCCCAGATAGTCCTCCAGTCCGGGAGAAGACACCGAGGCAGTGGCAAATTCCACACCCACCTGGTTGCCATTCATATCCTTCAGATTATTGGCCCAGGCGTTATGGGTATCTCCGGCCAGCACCACCAGGTTTTTGTCGAATTGCCGCGCCATGCCCAGAACGACTTCTCTTTCGGCCTGATAGCCGTCCCAGGCATCAAGATTGTAGGGCGCGGCCGTGTTGATTCGGCTCAGTTCCTGCTCAGTGAGTGTGGGGTCGCGCTGCAGGGCTCGGAATTTGATAGTCGCGAGTTCCGCCAGGGCTTGCGGCAGTTCCGAAACGTTTCCCGTGGCAATACCCAGCAACAATTCCGCAGGCAAATCCATACGCCCCATCAACACCTGCTGCCCCAGCACCTGCCATCGCCCGGTCGACGTAGCCAGCTTGTTCTGCAACCACAGCCGCTGCTCTGCTCCCAGCAGTGTCCGGCTTGGATCGGTCACATCGGCCGTGAATTGATCCACGTTCAGTCCGGTTTCGCTGAGATAGTTGAGGTAATCCAGTTGCTGATCGCGCCCGATAACACGGGTGTCCAGCATGTGCAGATCCACCAGATCGCCAAAGCGGAAGCTGCGATAGATGGCCTCGTCGTTGCCTTCGATCACCGGCCGGATTGGCATCCATTCGAAGAAGGCTTGCAGCGCCGCCAGCTTGCGCTGATTAAAGTCGCCTTCAGAATCGTCGTGATTTTCAGCACTGTTACGCCAGGTGTCGTTGGCGACTTCATGGTCGTCCCACACCACAATAAACGGTAGCCGCTGATGTGCCAGCTGCAGGTCCGGATCCTCCCGGTAAATGGCATACCGGCGGCGGTAATCGGCCAGCGTCAGTAACTCCCGGTTATTGTTCTCGGGGAAGGTACGGCCCAACTCCTGAGCGTCTTCCGAGGCATAGCTGTCCGGGTCACTGCTGTACTCATAGATATAGTCACCGAGGTGCACCACAGCATCCAGGTCCGTCTGGTTTGCCACTTCCCGGTAAACGTGGAAGTAACCGGCCGGGTAGTTGGAGCAGGACACCACGGCCAGTCGAACCTGCTCTACCGCCCCTTCCGGCAAGGTAGACGCGGCACCTACGGGTGAGGTGGCACCAGAAGAGCGGAAACGGTAGAAGTAGCGCTGGCCCGGAATCAGACCCTGGGCATCCACCTTGATGGTGAAATCATGGGCTTCGGTGGTTTCTGCGGTTCCTGAGCGCACCACCGAGGCAAATTCCGCGTCGGTGGCGATTTCCCAACCTACTTTTACCTTGCTGCCACGCTCGGGCACGGCCCGGGTCCAGAGGATAACGCTGTCCTGTAGCGGATCGCCACTGGCCACACCATGGGTATAATCAACCCGCCGTTTGTCGTCGCTGTCCAGCACACACCCCGCCAGGCCGGTGGAAATCGCCACCGCCCCCATACCCAGTGCCGATGCTTTCAGAAAATCCCGTCTCGTCAGTCTAGCCATTGTCCACCCCTGTCATGTTCGTCATATGCTTTTTATCGTGTCCGGAAACCAAAACCGGTTGGCCTGAAAAGCTAGACCAGAGATATGAAGAACGCGTTGCCGGATTGCGACAGGGCTGTGGCAAATTCCGACAGGTGCATCGCAAGCAGACGGCAGTCACAAAAAACGGGAGCCGAAGCTCCCGTTATGACAGAGTGAATAACGTGTTTGGCTAGCCGCTGACGAACACCGGCCCGAGCCCCAGATTCCAGAGAATGACCGAACCGACTCGGGTGGATACCAGGATCACCAGTGCCACCGTGAGCAGTGCCCCTCCGTACATGACTGCCCGCTCCTTTTCGATGCCCATGACGATCGGTAAGCCGTCGTACATCAGCCAGGCGCCGTAACAGGCCGCTGCCAGAAACACCACAGCATTGAACCAGGGCACCGGGTACAGCAGCGCAAAACCGGCCAGGAACAGTGGCGTACAGGAATAGGCTGCCAGGGCAATACCGTTAGACGGCACGTGCTCTTCCTTGGCGCCATAGGTTTTCGCCATCCAGTTAATGGCGTACCCGAGGGCGAAGACCCCCACCAGCATGGCGAGGTAGGTCAGAACGCTCATCTGGAGGGCACTGATTTCGGTGAGCTTGATCAGCCGTTCGCTACCGATAGACCAACCAAAATGGGCCGTCGAGATGTAGGCACAGATTGGCGCTATGGCCGCCAGAACGACGACGTACGCCACATAAAGACGAGTTGGATGTTCGTGTTCTTTCTTAATGGATACCCACTCATCTTCCGGGTGGGTGAAGAGACCAAACGCATGGGACAGAAGCATAAACCACCCCCTTTATTGCTGTTGTTGGTATGGGTGGATACGGTGCCCGAACCATTTCGGACTTAAAACCGTTCCTGTTCTTAACTATAGTCAAGAATCAGATTCGGGAAAGCCGGCATTGATTCTCTTTACTTATCAGATCCGGCCTATAAGACCGTTTTGTTCTGAGAACAGGGCGCGCCAGTGAGTCTGGATCGATTTTCTGGCTGCCAACGTAATCATGGAAGTGTCACCAATCCTGGCAAGGAGTAAAAAACGCGATGATCCGTATCAGAACCGCAGTACCCACAGCAATCCTCTCCCTTTTTATGACCAGCACACAGGCGCTTGCAGAAATGCAGACCGAAACCATTGAATACACCGTAGACGGCCAAACCTTCACCGGCTACCTGGCCTGGGACGACGAGTCCGACCAGAAACGCCCCGGCGTGCTGGTGGTACACGAATGGTGGGGCCACAATGACTTTGCCCGGGAGCAGGCGGAAAAGTTGGCAGCCTCCGGCTATACCGCCTTCGCACTGGATATGTATGGCTCAGGCAAACAGGCCGACCACCCGGATACTGCCCAGAAGTTCATGCAGGAGGCAACCAGTAACGTGGAGCAGGTCAAAGCACGCTTCCTGAAAGCCAAGGAACTACTGCAGAACCATGACAGCGTTGATCCAGACCGTATTGCTGCCCAGGGGTATTGCTTCGGTGGTGCCGTGGTCCTGAACATGGCTCGTATGGGCGTGGATCTGGATGGCGTAGTCAGCTACCACGGTGCCTTGGGCAGCCCGCTGCAGGCCGAAGCTGGCGCTGTGAAAGCAAAAGTGCAGGTTTACACAGGCGGCGCAGATGACATGGTTCCCTCGGAACAGGTGGCCGGGCTGGTTCGGGAAATGCAGAATGCCGAAGTGGATCTGACGCTGGTCAGCTTTCCCGGCGTGAAACATTCCTTCACCAATCCCAATGCCGATAAGGTGGCCGAACAGTTCGGCATGCCAATCGCCTATGATGAAGCAGCTGCGCGGCGCTCATGGCAGGGCACCATGCGCTTTTACGAGGAAATTTTCGGAGAATAAACAGGCAACAAAAAAGGCAGCCTCGGCTGCCTTTTTTGGGTTATTGCTGAATCCTCAGGGGATTACAGAGCAACAACGTTCTCCGCCTGAGGACCTTTCTGGCCCTGAGTTACGGTGAACTCGACCTGCTGGCCTTCGGCCAGGGTCTTGAAACCAGAGCCCTGAATGGCGCTGTAGTGAACGAATACGTCCGGGCCGCCTTCACGAGTGATAAAGCCAAAGCCTTTTGCTTCGTTGAAGAACTTAACAGTACCGGTAGTAGTAGACATACTTAAACTTCCTGAAATCAATCATATTATCTGCTGCCACACACTCGTATGGTGCTGGTCAGCGTGTTACGGAAAAACAGAACTCGCGGGATCAAAAACAGGACGGTCACTACTAACTGCGGAGGTACGTCTTATTCATGAACTGCTTTGCTGATTCTTTCCTACGAACCCACTCTACTCTGGAATTTCGGGCTTGCCAAGCGTAATTTCAATAATTTGTGTAGGTAGTGATACCCACAGATTTCACCTCGCCTGTCGGCTTACCCACGCACCAGGGAAAAGGTCAGAAACCCGAGTGCTGTCATCAGGATAGAGCCAACCACGTGGGCCAGAATTCCGACCAGGGCCATGCCCCACTTGCCTTCCTGAAGCGCGGCAAACATCTCCAGCGAGAAGGTCGAGAAGGTGGTCAGGGCGCCACACAAACCTGTCACTGCAAACAGTCGCCATTCCGGCGAAAGCACACTGCTGTGGCTGAAAAACGCCATCAACAGGCCAATCAGCCAGCCACCACTCAAGTTGGCAACCAGCGTGCCCCAGGGAACGGCGTGATAACTGGCGTTAAGCCAGAGCCCAAGACCCCAGCGCAGGTTGGCGCCAATGACGGCGCCAACGCTGACTGCAAGAACCGACCACCACATGCTACCCGGCCACCTCAGGCCGGGTTGTGGTCGATCAGGGTTTCCCGGTTACGGGCAAACTCGTCAAACGGGAAATCATCCACGGTGAGCATTTCCAGCACCACCTCTTCATACTGGCGCATGAAGTCGGCTTCTTCCTTGCTGAATACACCGGCCTCCAGGGCGGCCTCGAAACGCTCCTCGGGATGCAGTGCGGTCATCGGCAGTTCGCCCTTGGCGTAAGCCTTGGTGGCCTTCCGATACAGCTGCTCGGCCTTGTCGTAGTCTTTCAACAAACCGTTATAGCGGGCGACCGGATTCTCCACCGTGCCTTCGCCGTCTGTAGTCCAGGCTCCAGCCATCAGCTTGTTGCGAACCGGAGTATCGGTGGTGATGGAACGGGCCAGCTTGCGCGCCAGATCATCATGGGGCGCATCCCAACGGCATCCCAGCGGCAGGGTAATAGCTCGCAGAGCCAATGCCACCGGTCGGTTCGGCAGGTTCTGGAGAAACTCGTCCAGTGCCAGCTCGGTACGATGCAGGAGATAGGCCAGGCTGTACTGCATCAGTTCTTTCTCGCCATCCACCGGCTGGGTTTCGTGCCAGTTCTTCAGCACCATGGAAGCCAGGTACAGATTCGCCAGCATGTCACCCAGGCGTGCCGAAATCAGCTCGCGCATTTTCAGTTCACCACCCAGGGTTGTCATGGCCGCATCGGCACACAGGCCGAAGGCAGAGCTAAACCGCGCCAGGGCCTGGGCATACTTGCGAGAGGCACTGTCGAATGGCACATCAGCCTTGCCCAGGCCCAACGCCTGCGTAAAGGCCCGGGCAGCATTGCCAAATATCAGCCCGGCATGACCAAAGAACGCCTCATCAAACGCCTTGATATCGTCATTGTCCTTCGCGGCAAGCTCTTTTAGCACATACGGATGACAACGGATGGCACCCTGACCGAAGATCATCAGGCTGCGGGTCATGATATTGGCGCCTTCAACGGTGATCGACACCGCCGCACCACTGTAACCAATGCCCAGGTAGTTGCGGGGTCCAAGGGTTACGGTTTTACCACCGTGCACATCCATGGCATCGGTGAGGATTTCACGCTGAAATTCGGTCAGGTGATACTTGAGGATAGCGGACGGTACCGCCGGCTTCTCGCCCCGATCGATCATGTTAGCGGTGTGATTAACCGCCGCCTGAGCAATGTAGGTTTTAGCCGCAATGCGGGCCAGCGGGGCTTGTACCCCTTCCATCTCCGCCACCGGCGTATTGAACTGGCGGCGAATTCGGGTAAAGCCACCGGCCGTGCCCACAGCATAGGCAGCGGCGCCGGCAGCACCGGACGGCAGGGTGATACAGCGACCCACCGAGAGACACTCAACCAGCATACGCCAGCCCTGGCCCGCCATTTCCTGGCCACCAATAATATAGTCCAGCGGGATGAACACATCCTTGCCCTTGATCGGGCCGTTCATGAACGGGGACCCGATGGGGCAATGGCGCCGGCCGATTTCCATGCCCTCGGTATCACGGGGGATCAGCGCACAGGTAATGCCGTAGTCTTTGGTGTCCCCCAGCAGCCCGTCCGGGTCAAACATCCGGAAGGCCAGCCCGACCACCGTGGCGACTGGCGCCAGCGTAATCCAGCGCTTTTCAAAGTTCAGGCGGATACCCACCACTTCTTTACCATCCACTTCCTGCTTGCAGACGATGCCGGTGTCTGGCAGCGAAGTGGCATCAGAGCCTGCGCGAGGCCCGGTCAGGCCAAAACAGGGGACTTCCCGGCCATCGGCCAGTCTCGGCAGATAATAGTCTTTCTGCTCTTCGGTACCGTACTTCACCAGCAGCTCGCCCGGGCCGAGGGAGTTGGGCACGCCGACTGTGACCATCAGCATTTCGTTGGCAGCCAGCTTCTGCAGCACTGCAGTCTGGGCCTTGGCGGAAAACCCGAGGCCACCGTATTCCTTCGGAATGATCATGCCGAAGAACTTCTCTTTCTTCAGGAAATCCCAGAGTTCCTTGGGCAGATCGGCACGCTCAACCGCCAGATCCCAGGCGTTACACATGGAAATGGCCTGGGTGCACTGGTCGTCGACGAAGGCCTGCTCTTCCTCACTCAAACCGGTGTGACGGTTAATCAGCAGGTTGTGCCAATCCGGGCGACCGGTGAACAGTTCACCATCCCAACCAACGGTACCCGCTTCCAGAGCCACTTTCTCAGTGTCTGACACCTTGGGCGCCACCTTCTTGAACATGGCAAACACCCGCGGGGTCAGCCAGCTCTGCCGGAACTGGGGCAGACCCGCCATTGCGGTAATGGCCGCGCCCGCCAGCAGTACAAAGGCAAGCCAGCCAGAGGCCATAAACAGGGACAGCACACCCACCACAACCATCACGCCAATGGCGGGCTTGGCACCGGATTCCCGGCGCATCACGTACAACAGGCCGGCCAGAGCCACCAAAAAAAGAATCAAAGTCATCTCAGGATCTCTCTGTCTTCCATGGATTGGAGTCTCCGGCCAGTGCCGGAGCCCTTTGACTACACTTCGTTACGTTCAACTTACCCTAACAGATGTCTGTCCGCCAGATAATGACCGGCGTTCAGTCGGTTAGCACCATTACGATGTGACAATCACCCGGATACCTTCCAGGGCCAGAGACGCATGTTCTACGGCACTGCGAGCGGCATCCAGCTGAGTGCGCAGGAAGTCGATTTCTTCGTTGCGGATGGCCGGGTTCACTTTCTGCAGTGCTTCCAGACGCCGAATCTCCGGCATGAAGCTGTCTTCTACCCTCCCCAGCGCCTGTTCGCGAAGCGGCGACAGATGCGGCTCCGCCAGTGTCTCGGCGTGGTCGACCATGGTTTCCACCTCGGCCCGGATTTTCGGCACAATGGCCTGGGCCGTTCGTCGCCGGATATTGGAGCAAAGCTCATTCAGCCGTTCATGGGGCAGAGCCATGGACAGGTCCCGGCCATTCACATCCACCACCAGGCGCAGGGGCGAAACTGGCAGATACCGAGTCAACTGCAGCGATTCAGGCGCCGGACAATGCACCGCGAATACGGCTTCCAGCAGGAGCGTCCCCGGGGGCAGAGCCTTGACCGAGAGATTCGCCAGAGCAGCCTTGCCCAGCCCGGAACTATTCACCGAATCCATCACCCCGGTAACCATCGGGTGCTCCCAGCTCATGAACGCCATATCTTCGCGCTGCAACGCCTGCTGACGATCCCAGGTAACGGTCAGCCCGTCTTCCGGAAGCTCCGCCACCAGACCGGCCTGGAACTGCTCGCCCGGCTTCAGGATATCCGCATGCTCACTGTGGTCTTCCAGATCAACGCCGAGGATATCGAAAGCCTGAATCATGTAATCCCGGACTTCAGCGGCGTTCTCCTCTTCTTCGATCCCGGCGATCAAAGCCTCAGCCTCATCAACACGACAGGAGTTCAGTTCAATCAGCGCATCCCGGCCATTGTGCAATATGTCTTTCAGACGCGCCGTCTCAGACGCACTGGCCGCCACCAGTGGCTCCAACTGGCTTTCGTCTCCGTCCAGGGCCTGCTGCCACTGGTCCTGAACATGTTCCTGAACAGCAACACCGACGGCGCAGCTCTCGGCAAACGCATTCAGCCCTTCCTGGAACCAGCGGTACTGCACCTCCTGACTGGTGCCCTGAAGATAGGGAATGTGGATTCGAATGGCTTCAGTCTGGCCGATCCGGTCCAGGCGACCGATGCGCTGTTCCAGCAGATCCGGATTGGCCGGCAGATCAAACAGCACCAGGTGGTGGGCAAACTGGAAGTTGCGCCCTTCGCTGCCGATTTCCGAACAGATCAGCGCCTGCGCCCCCTGCTCCGTATCAGCAAAATAGGCCGCGGCCCGGTCGCGCTCAATCAGACTAAGGTGTTCGTGGAAGGCTGCACTGCGAATACCGGCCCGTAACTGCAGATAATGCTCAAGCGCCATGGCCGTGCTGGCTTTGGCACAGATCACCACCACCTTGGCCGGGCGCAGGCTGGCCAGTTTCTTCTCCAGCCAGCTCACCCGGGGATCCTGAGCCAGCCAGTCTTCTTCATCCACTGACTGCTCGGGCGCCAGCCCGGTGACACCGTATTGATGGTGTTCATACAGGTCCGGGCACGGCAGGGGTTCCGGTAACGGCTGTCGCTCCGGGAAGCCCTGAATGGCGGCCCGGGTATTCCGGAACAACACTCGCCCGGTGCCGTGACGATCCAGCAACGCATCAATCACCGCCTGGTGGGCATCATTCCGGGCCAGCAATTCGTCCAGCTCATCTCCCAGCCAACCGGCCAGGGCCTGCCGATCGTCTTTTGAGATAGTATCCGGCGCCTGCTGCAGGCGCCGGACCACCTGATTGATCACTTCATAGTGCTGTTCTTCTTCCCGGAAGGTCTCCAGATTGTGGAACCGGGCCGGGTCGAGCAAGCGCAGGCGGGCAAAGTGGCTGGCCACGCCGATCTGTTCCGGTGTTGCGGTCAGCAGCAGCAGGCCCTGGCTGGCACCGGACAACTGCTCAACCACATCGTATTCCGGGCTGGACTGTTCCGGCGACCAGGCCAGGTGATGAGCTTCGTCCACCACCATCAGATCCCAGCCCGCCGCCACCGCGTCTTTGCGGGCCTTCTCGCTGCGCACCAGGAAGTCGAGGCTACACAGCACTAACTGGTCAGATTCAAACGGGTTAACCGCATCGTCATCACCAAAAATATGGTTAACCAGAGCGTCGACATCATCTTCTTCGGCCTTGAGGTCGTCGTACCGGGCCTGATCAATAATGGAAAAGCGCAGATTGAAACGCCGCAGCATTTCCACCAGCCACTGGTGGATCAGTGAATCGGGCACCACAATCAGCGCCCGGCGGGCTCGACCGGTCTGCAGCTGATAATGAAGAATCAGACCTGCCTCAATGGTTTTACCCAGACCAACCTCATCGGCCAGCAGAACCCTGGGAGCATGCCGGCGTGCCACTTCGTGGGCAATATAAAGCTGGTGCGGCAGGTGCTGGGTGCGTGCCCCAATCAGCCCCTGGGCCGGCGACGCCCGCAGACGGTCCATGTGCTGAAGGGTGGCGACTCGAAGCCGGAAGGCACCGTTGCGATCAAACTGGCCGGCAAAGAGGCGCTGATGAGGCGCGGAAAAATTCACAGAGCCCGCCAGCTTAACCTCGGAAATCGGCTGAAGATTCTCACCGTCATCGGCGTGATACACCAGAACGCCATCGAGATCTTCCACTGCGCGCACGGTATAGCGCTCACCGTCAAAGGTCTCTATTTCCTCGCCCTGTTGATACACGATCCGTGACAGGGGCGCATTGTCGATGGCATAGGTGCGTTCCTCATCGGCGGCGGGGAATCCCAGGGTGACTCGGCGACCTGAAATGTCCGTTACGATACCCAGACCCAGGGCAGTATCGCTGTGGCTGACCCAACGCTGGCCGATGATAAATTCCGATGTTTCCAAGAAACCTCCGATGACTGATTACTGAGTGTTTGAACCGTTTTCCCGAACCCAATAGGCCGTTGCACCACACACCGCCGCTGGCACCACAAACAGGTTGAGCACCGGCACCATCGCCGCCAGGGCGACCGGCAGGCCGAACCCGAGAGCCGACAGCCGGGTGTCTCCCAACAGCTTGCGCAGAGCCGGAAAACTGACCTTGTGGTTGTCGGCCGGATAGTCCACATATTGCAGCGCCATCATCCAGCTGTTGAACAGAAACCAGAGCACAGCGGCCACCAGGTTGACCACGGGAATCAGGCCAATAATGAATAAGCCCAGAGCCCTGGGCAGGTAATAGGCAATCTTCTGAACCTCCCGCCAGAGCGCGCGGGGAATGTCCTTGATAATGGCGGACCAGCTATCGTCAGTAGATACTTCCTGACCGGTCAGCTGTTTTTCAGTGAGCTCTGCCAGGTAACCGTAGAAGGGAGAGCCAATCAGGTTGGCCACGATCACAAAGCCATAGGCCAGCATCAGCAGGATCACCACGCCGTACAGCAGCCAGAAAAGCCAATCGAGAGCCTGCAACCAGGCCCAGTCCGGCAACCAGGCCATGGCCGCAGCGATCATGGCGGTGAACAGTTCAGCCAGAAAATAGAACAGCAGACCGAAAAGCAGGATGTTGATGATCAGCGGGATGACAACAAACAACCGGAGGCCTGGCTGGCGAATCAGCCCGAAGCCTTCCCCCAGATAGCCCAGCCCACGAAAAAAGTTACCCTTGAGCATTACTGGTGATCCTCCGCTGCCATGACAATAACGGGGCGCAAAGCATATCATGTCGGAACCATTCCCACAGCCCGCGAGGACTCTCGGATTCCACTATGCCCCGCATCCGTTCCATTATCGTCTCCATTCTGGCCATGCAACGGCTATGGCAGGCAGCGCTGTTTGTTTCCATTGCTGCGATCCTTTACCTGGCAACCACCAGTAACAGTTACCCCATCCCTGCGGCGCCCAATGACAAGATCAATCATCTGATTGCCTTTCTGGAGCTCACCCTGGTGACCCGCCTGGCATGGCCGCGGCTTTCTGTGCTTTGGTATGCCCCCGCCTTGCTGGTTTTCGGCCTGATACTGGAGGTGGTGCAAGCCAACCTGCCGTACCGGGATTTCTCCCTCGCAGATCTGACAGCGGATGCCGTTGGCATCGGGCTTGGCCTGCTGCCTTGGCCGGGACTTCGGCTGGTTCAAGAAACGGATTTGCGAAAATCGCCCGAATCCTTGTGAGATATTTCCTACAAACCTGTAGGAACTCCCTGTGACATCTCGTACGCAGTCTGTAACTCCAGTTACAGACCAAAATCTACATGAATGATTTGTAACAACTTTCCCGTGTTTGGCGAGTTCGGCAGCGCGCTCTGCGTGCATAGTTCACACGTTTGTAAAGCTGGCATTGGTAATATGAACACCGTCAAGGATGACAGGGAAAGGACGACGCACTGGATGCACCCCGGCACGGACTGCGGGGAGAAGCAGGGACACAGGGACGCTTCGCTTAAGGGATAACGAATCGGATCGTCGGCTCGGATGCTGGCACCAGGGAACGGCAGCAAGGAATGGCAACACGGCAGTTGCCCATCGCGCACGGAGGCGCCAACCTGTTCCGAATCTGAACTGCCCCGGACGGCGGTTCAGTACCTGTTCAAGGGCAGCTTGATGGCTGCCCTTTGTTTTTTCTGGTCAGAAGAATTCAGTCTCCGCCGGCCAGATAGATCCTCACCTTGTTGAATTCCTCAAACTCATTCAGGTCCGGCCAGGTTCTGGCTTCGATCACAGCCTTCTGCACATAACCGGGATGTCCAAGGTCCTTGACTCGCGAATCCGCCAGCAGCACCTGGGGCGCGGCTGCTTCGAAGGCCGCCAGTAACGGGCGATTTTCAGGGTCGTACAGAACATCCGCAGCGGTAATCAGATCGACCCTCCCGGGCCGGTTTGCCCAGTCGTCACACAGATCAATCTCCACATTGTTCCGGCGGGCATTGGCGGCCGCGGCATCCAGCGCTGCCGCGTCGATGTCGCAGGCAATGGACCGGGCAGCACCGGCCAGTGCGGAGGCGACAGCCACTACCCCTGAACCGGAGCCAAAATCCAGCACGGTCTTGCCAGCCACCACGTCCGGATGCTGCAGAATCCACCGGGCCAGCACCTGCCCGCTGGCCCAGCAGAACGACCAGTACGCCGGCTCGGCCACCACAGCCTGGGCTTCATCATGGCTCAACGGTCCATCCAGCACCCCCGGGTCAAACAGATACAGCTGGATATCCGGGCAGCCCGCAGGCGCCGAAACCGCCACCCGACCTCGACTCAGGGTTTTCTGAAGATGCCGATTGAGAACATCGGGGCGCATAATTTTCCCTCGCCAGTGCTGAAAGGACGTGGGATTGTACCCTTGTCCGGGATGCCGGGATATCGCCGGTTCGGTATACTGCCGCCTCACCCTGAATCACAGTGATCCGTTGATATGGCCAGCAGACCCGATACCGACGACTACCTCAACCTGTTCCTGAACGATGTGCCGCTGATGGACGTCCGGGCGCCGGTGGAATTTGCCAAAGGTAGCTTCCCGTCTGCAGAAAACGCCCCGCTGATGAACGACGAAGAACGGCACCGGGTGGGTATCTGTTATAAGGAAAAGGGCCAGGACAAGGCCATTGAACTGGGGCACCAGTTGGTCTCCGGCGACATCAAGGCCCAGCGAATTGAAGCCTGGAAGCGCTTTGTGGCACGACACCCGGAGGGGTATCTGTTCTGTTTCCGGGGCGGATTGCGCTCGCGCCTGACCCAGCAGTGGATCAGGGACTCCGGCATCGACTACCCGCTGGTGAAAGGCGGCTACAAGGCCCTGCGTCGCTTCCTCATTGACAGCCTGGAAGCACAGATCGAATCCGGTCAGTTCCGGATTCTCAGCGGCCGCACCGGTACTGGCAAGACCCGGGTACTGATGCAACTGCCCAATCCGGTCGATCTGGAGGGCCTGGCGAATCACCGGGGCTCCAGCTTTGGCCGGCAGGTAACTCCCCAACCCTCCCAGATCGACTTCGAGAACCGACTGGCGGTGGCCATGCTCAAGGCCAGGCACCAGGTGGGAGGGCCAATCTACCTTGAAGACGAAAGCCGCCTGATCGGCCGTTGCGCCCTTCCGGAAACCCTTCGGGCCAGGATGTCGGAATCGCCCCTGCTGATTCTGGAACAGGCTATGGAAGAGCGCATTGCCATCATCCGGGCCGACTACGTTGAAGATATGCTGGCCAGTTACCGGGCCCGGGACGGTGAAGACGCCGGCTGGCTGAACTTCCGGGACTACCTCTTGAGCGCCATCGACCGCATTCGCAAACGCCTGGGCGGCGAGCGTTATCAGAAACTCCGCAATCTGATGCTACAGGCTCTGGATCAGCAGGAAGCCAATGGCTCCCTGGAAGGACACCACGGCTGGATTGAAGCCCTGCTGACCGACTACTACGACCCCATGTACGACTACCAGCTTACCCAGAAACAGGGCCGGATCCTGGTGCGGGGCGGCCCCGATGAAATCACGGCATATGCCAGAGAGCATCACAATCCGTATAACTAACCGCTGCGTAGCAACATTTTCTGACGCTGACATTTAATATGTCTGCTATATACCCTTTGTCAGATAAATATTGCGCTGGCAATCATTTGTCGGTTTTTAGCCACCTCAGAAAATACTAACGATCAAGGAGCTTCTATATGGAAGACATCATCAATAACGGACAAGCGTCTGAATGGATTGACCAGGGCATCGCCCTGGTTATGGCCTACGCCCCGAAAGTAGTACTGGCCATCATCACCCTCATTGTCGGCCTGTGGCTGATCAATCGCTTTGTCGGCGTGCTGGACAACAAACTGGGCAAGAAAGACCCCACCCTCAACAAGTTCCTGTGCGGTTTGATTAGCGCCGTGCTCAAGATCATGCTGCTGATTTCGGCCGCCTCCATGATCGGCATTGCCACCACGTCGTTCATCGCGGTTATCGGTGCCGCCGGTCTGGCTATTGGCTTGGCGCTGCAAGGCAGTCTCGCCAACTTTGCCGGTGGTGTACTGATCCTGATCTTCAAGCCCTTCAAGGTGGGCGACACCATTGAGGCCCAGGGTTACCTCGGTGCGGTCGCCGAAATCCAGATTCTTTACACCGTGGTAAACACCTTCGATAACCGTCGAATTGTGATCCCCAACGGCAGCCTGTCCAACGCAACACTGGTTAACGTGAGCATCTACGACAAACGCCGCTGCGACATGACCTTCGGCATTCACTATGACGACGACATCGACAAGGCCAAAGCCATTCTTCAACGCCTGTTTGACGAAGATGAGCGTTCACTGAAAGACCCGGCACCGCGAATTTGTGTTGGTGCCCTCGGTGACAGCTCTGTTGACCTCATATTCCGTGCCTGGGTTGCGACTGACGACCTCTGGCCATACTACTGGGACATGCAGGAGAAAGTGAAAAAGGCCTTTGACGCAGAGGGCATTACCATTCCGTTCCCTCAGCGCGATGTACACATGTACAAGGCCGAATGACGCGAACGGTTACACACAAATACAGATGGATACTCGCAAACAGCTCAACCTGGGCTAAGCTGACGGTAAGAAGGGGCACCAGCCCCTCTTGCCATCGGGGCCAGGCCCGGGAAGGCGGATGGCTCCACAACACCGACCATGCTGTCAGGAGGTTGTGACTATGCCGGTGAAGCAGTTAACAGAGTTCCTCGACGGGGCAGGTGTGGAATACATGTGCCTCTCCCATCCCCCTGCCTTCACGGCCCAGCAGCTGGCTCACCACGTCAAGATCGCCGGCGACCGGGTTGTCAAAACCGTCATCATCGAACTCGATGGCAAAATGGCCATGCTGGTGATGCCCGCCACCTGGCGCGTGCGCTGGGACAGACTGAGCAAGATTCTGGACACCGACTTTGTCGACCTGGCCGACGAACAGGCCTTTCGGGATCGCTTCCCCGATTGCGAAGTGGGCGCCATGCCACCATTTGGCAACCTCTTTGGCATGAGCGTTTACTGTGCCGAGGCTCTGACCGAACAGCCGGAACTGGCCTTTGCCGCCGGCAGCCACACCGAGTCGATCCACATGAACACCCGGGACTTCCTGAATCTGGTACAACCCATGGTCATCAACCAGGGCTTCACCCGTCCGGGCGCCCGCAAACCGGCCTGGCTGGTCCGCAACCCGCGCCGCTCCGGCAACCGGGAGGAGACAGCGGCCACCTCCATGGCCGGCTACTGATCCACCCGGGATTGACCCCGGTCGCTTGTCTGCAGCACGGCATCGCGTAAACTGAGGCCAGCAGACAGGAACCGGATATGACACAGACCTTTGACACCATCATCGTAGGCGCCGGCATGGTCGGCGCCGCACTTGCGACCGGGCTGGGCCAACAGGGCATCCGCGTGGCGCTGATCGACCAAGCTTCCCCCGCCCCTTATCAGGCAGACAGCCACCCGGATATCCGGGTATCTGCCCTCAGCGCCGGCAGCGAACGCTATCTGGCCAGCCTGGGTGCCTGGCCACGAATACTGGCCATGCGCGCTACCCCATATTGCCGCCTGGCGGTCTGGGACGAGACACCAAATCCGCTCAAACGACTGGTGCCCCGAAGCCTGACCGAGGTGGAATTCGACGCCAACAGCCTGAGCGCGCCACATCTTGGCCATATCGTTGAAAACAGCATTACCCAACTGGCTCTGTGGCAAACCGCCGAAACGGAACCTGATGTCACCCTGATCACAGGCCACAGCGTTCGGGATCTGACCCAGGGCGCGGAGTACGCCACGGTGACTCTGGATGATGGCAGCCAGGTGCAGGCCCAGCTGGTGGTCGGTGCCGATGGCGCTATGTCCCGGGTGCGGGAGCTGGCGGGTATCGGTGTTACCCGGGATCAGTATGAGCAGCAGGCCATGGTGATTTCGGTGCGCTATCGAGGCGGCGTGGAAGACATTACCTGGCAGGGCTTCTACCCTTCAGGCCCCCGGGCCTTCCTGCCCCTGCACAGCGCTGGTGAACAATACCCCGGAGAAAGCTGGGGCTCCCTCGTGTGGTACGACCACCCGGCCCGGCTGAACGAACTCAAGGCCATGGAAGAACAGCGCCTGATGGCCGAGATCCAGCAGAATTTCCCCGAACGGCTACCGGAACTGACCCACATTGACGCCAGGGCCAGCTTTCCCATCGCCCGCCAACATGCCAAACACTATTACCAGAACCGGGTAGTGCTGGCAGGCGACGCCGCCCATACCATCAACCCGCTGGCCGGCCAGGGCGTCAATCTGGGCTTCCAGGATGCCCAGTGTCTGCAGGGCGTGCTGAAAGAAGCCCGGCGCGGTAGCGAAGACCTGGCCAGCGAGCACTGGCTCAAACGCTATGAACAGCGACGGCGGCCCGCAAACCAGCGGATGATGCTGACCATGGATCTGTTCTACCACCTGTTCAGCAACGCCATTCCGCCCGTACACCTGGCCCGCAATCTCGGGCTTGGCGCCGCCCGGGCGCTGCCGTTCGCACGCAATCGCGTGGCCCGCTACGCCATGGGCCTGGATGAACAGTTACCCGCGCCCATTCAACAAATCGTTAATCGCCTGCCCGGCCTGGGTGGCCTATAGTGGCGTACGCGCATTTACTCGACACAAGGAGCCGTTATGTCTGAAACCATCTTCACCAAGATCATCAACCGGGAAATTCCCGCCGACGTTGTGTATGAAGACGACATCAGCCTGGCGTTCAAGGACATCAACCCCCAGGCCCCGGTGCACCTGCTGATCATTCCGAAGAAAGCCATTGCCACCATCAATGACATTGAGGAAGACGACCGGGAGCTGGTCGGCCATCTTTACTGGGTGGCGGCAAAGCTGGCCAAAGACATGGGCTTTGCCGACGATGGCTACCGGGTAGTGATGAACTGCGGTGAGAATTCCGGCCAGACCGTATTCCACATTCACCTGCACCTGCTCGCCGGCAAGCCTCTGGGCTGGCCGCCGTACACCGACAAGATGAAACAGGCCTGAACGGAACAGGGCTGTCGATGGCAGCCCTGTAATCGCGGTTATTTAAGGCATTGGTCAGCGACTGACCACCCGTTCCGCTTCCTCCATCGGGGTATGGCGAACGTCTTCGCCCTTGACCATGAAGATCACGTTCTCGGCAATGTTGCAGGCATGATCGCCCACCCTTTCCAGAGCACGAAGCACCCACATCACTGACATGCAGCGGGAAATATTGCGGGTATCTTCCATCATGAAGGTCAGCAGGGTGCGGGCAGCAGCCTGGTACTCTTCATCCACTCGCTTGTCCTCTTTCATGATCCGCAGTGCCTGCTCGGAATCCAGCCGGGCAAAGGCATCCAGTGCATCATGCAGCATGGTCAGCACATGGTTGCCAATGTGACGGATTTCGACGTAACCGCGGGGCGCCTGACCTTCCTCCACCAGCTTGATGGCCATTTTGGCAATCTTTTTGGCTTCGTCTCCAACCCGCTCCAGATCCGCCACCATCTTGATCACAGAAATCACCAGGCGCAGGTCCCGGGCAGTGGGCTGACGACGGGCGATGATCAGGGTGGCCTCTTCGTCCAGATCCACTTCCATTTTATCGACTTTCTTGTCGTTGGCGCGCACTTCCTCCGCCAGGTGGCTATCGCCATCAACCAGGGCCTGCACTGCCCTTTCGACCTGGGTTTCCACCATTCCACCCATCTTGAGGAACTGGGTCTTCAGCTCCATCAGTTCATCATTGAACTTGTGGGAAATGTGATCCCCGTAAACGTCGTCCTTTTTATTAGGCATAGTGTCTGTCTCCGTTATCCCCGAACATGCATCAGCCGAAACGGCCGGTAATGTATGACTCCGTCAGCTCATGTTCCGGAGAGGTGAATACTTTGTCGGTTTCGTTCACTTCCACCAGGTGGCCAAGGTGGAAGTAGGCGGTGCGATGGGACACCCGGGCCGCCTGCTGCATGGAGTGGGTCACAATGACAATGGTATAGCTCTCGGACAGCTCCGCAATCAGCTCCTCAACCTTGGCCGTGGCAATCGGGTCGAGTGCGGAACAGGGTTCGTCCATCAACACCACCTCCGGGCTCACGGCAATCGCGCGGGCAATACACAGCCGCTGCTGCTGGCCACCGGACATCCCGGTGGCGGTGGCATCCAGACGGTCTTTTACTTCGTTCCAGAGCCCCGCCTTGCGCAGGCTGTTCTCCACAATGTCATCCAGATCGGACTTGCGATTGGCCAGGCCGTGGATGCGTGGGCCATACGCCACGTTATCGTAGATCGACTTGGGAAACGGGTTCGGCTTCTGGAACACCATGCCCACTCGGGCACGCAACTCCACCACATCCCGCTTGGAATCGTAGATGTCCTGCTCGTCCAGCTGCAGCGAGCCCTTGACTCGACAGATGTCGATGCTGTCGTTCATGCGGTTCAGGCAACGCAGGAAGGTGGACTTGCCACAGCCCGACGGCCCGATAAACGCAATCACCTCGTTACGGGCAATATCCAGGCTGATGTTCTTGATGGCCCGGTCTTCACCGTAGAAAACCTCGACGTTGCGCAACTTGAACTTGGGATCGTCGGCAAACGGCGTTCCGACCGTTTTACCCTCTTCAATCACTGTCTCTGCCGGTCGTTCGTCCTGCACCGGAATGGCCTTCTCTTCGGGCACATCTGCCTCACTGGTTACCGTTGTATTCAGGATATTCATAAAACTCCTCCTCACCACCGGCGCTCAAGACGCTTACGAAGCCAGATGGCCAATGCATTCATTCCAATCAGGAAAGTCAGCAGCACCATGATGGCTGCAGACGCTCGTTCGATAAAGGCAAGCTCCGGGCTGCCGGCCCACAGGAACACCTGTACAGGCAATACCGTGGCGGAATCGAAGAAACCATCGGGCACATCCACGATAAAGGCCACCATGCCAATCAACAGCAAGGGTGCAGTTTCTCCCAGCGCCTGGGCCATGCCGATGATGGAACCGGTCAGCATGCCAGGCATGGCCAGCGGCAGCACATGGTGCAACACCACCTGCATTTTGGAGGCACCGATGCCCTCGGCCGCCTCACGGATGGAAGGCGGCACACTCTTGATCGCCGCACGGCTGGAAATAATGATAGTGGGCAGGGTCATCAGGGTCAGTACCAGACCACCCACCACCGGCACCGAACGCGGCATGCCGAACAGGTTGATGAACACCGCCAGACCCAGCAGACCGAAGATGATCGAGGGTACCGCCGCCAGGTTGTTGATGTTGACCTCAATGAAGTCCGTCAGTTTGTTTTGGGGCGCGAACTCCTCCAGATAGATGGCCGCAGCCACCCCGATCGGGAACGACAGCGCCAGAGTCACAACCATGGTCAGCAAAGAGCCAACAATCGCCCCGAGAATGCCGGCACGGGACGGATCCCGGGAATCGCCCCGGCTGAAAAACACGTCATTGAATCCGGTATCCACCACGCCGCGCTCGTACAATGCATCTACCCACGCCTGCTGCTTCTCATTCAGCTTGATGGAGTAGTTCTCATCCCCGGCATGTTTGACGTACACATCCACATCGGTATGGGACAGGAAGGTCATGGTCTGGGTGGTATTAAGCAACTCCGGGTTTTCCCGAAGTGCATCCCGCAGCTGATTGGAGGCATAGGGGTTGATCAGATCTCGGACATCTTCCCTGTCCGACTCCCCGGCTTCCGGGATTTCTTTCATCAAGGCGCGGATCAAGGGCTCGACAAAGTCGGCCATTTTCATCTGGCGTTCGTCGGACGCGTCGTCCAGATACATGGCCTCACCGTCGATATCCACCTCCAGGGTAACGGTGGTTTTGATAAAGGCGGTATGGCCCTTGCCAATAATATCGGCAAAAAGGATCACCAGAGCCGACAGGGCAATGGCGATGGCAGCGATACCATAGGCACGGAAGCGGCGTTCCTTGCGGTAACGGCGCTTGAGTGACTGGCGGACAAGTTCCGCCTGTGAACGTTGATCAGTCATACTGTTCCCGATATTTGCGGACAATTTTCAGAGCAATAACGTTAAGCAGGAGCGTGGCCAGGAACAGCATCGCACCCAGGGCGAAGGCGGCCAGAGTTTTGGCGCTGTCGAACTCCTGGTCACCGGTCAGCAGGGTGACAATCTGCACGGTTACAGTGGTCACCGATTCCAGCGGGTTAGCGGTCAGATTCGCCGCCAGGCCTGCAGCCATCACCACAATCATCGTTTCACCAATGGCCCGGGATACCGCCAGCAGTATCCCGCCCATGATCCCGGGCAGCGCCGCCGGGAAGATAACCTTCTTCATGGTCTCGGACTGGGTCGCGCCCAGCGCCAGTGAACCGTCCCTGAGTGTTTGCGGCACGGCGTTGATAACGTCGTCGGAAAGAGAAGACACGAAAGGAATAATCATGATGCCCATCACCCCGCCGGCTGCCAGAGCACTTTGGGAAGACGCATTGATACCGAGAGAAGCCGCGAAATCACTGATAAACGGCGCCACCGTCAGGGCGGCAAAAAAGCCGTAAACCACGGTCGGAATACCCGCCAGCATTTCCAGCAGCGGCTTGAAAATACCCCGTACCCGCTTGTTGGCATATTCAGAAAGATAGATAGCGGACAACAGTCCTACCGGGACCGCAACCACCATGGCAATGGCAGAGATCAGCAGCGTGCCTGTGAACAGGGGCACCATTCCGAAGGCGCCTTCGGCCGCCACTTGGTCTGCCCGCAAGGCGGTCTGGGGGCTCCATTGGGTGCCGAAGAAAAACTCAAAGAAGGAAATCTTCTGGAAGAAACGGAAGGTTTCAAAAGCCACCGAAAAGACAATGCCAACCGTGGTCAGGATCGCCAGCGCAGCGCATGCGAAAAAGATCCACTTCAGAGTGGTCTCAACCTGGCTCCGGGCGTTCAGCTTCGGGCTGATCCGGATCCAGCCCAGAAAGCCTGCCAGCACCGTAACGGCCACCACCAAAACCGACATGTAGAGCCGACTTTGTGCACGCAACGCCTGCAACCGTTCGGCCGCCTCAGCAATCGGAGCCTCGACAAAGCCCGGAGGCAGGGCGCCACTGGCCACGTTGCTGATTTTGCTGAGCAGCAGACTGGCTTGCCCTGCCCCTTCCGGCACCAGGTCTGGTGGCAGGGAGCCGATCACCAGCAACTGAATGACTTTACCCTGAAATGCCGCCCACAGTGCCAGCACAATCAATGCCGGAATGCCGCACCAGAGCGCAGCGCGGGCACCGTAATAGAACGGCAGGGATTTGAGATGCCGGATACCACCCATGGGCATGGCCAATGAGCGGGAGCGGGCATATCCAAGACCATAAGCCACCACCACGAAGGCGATGACCAATAGCATGAGGTTAGCCGGTTGCATGAAAATTCCTGTTTGACACGTTTAGCAGGTCACAAGTGTAAAGCGTTAAAAATCAATTCGCACTTTCAACTATCTTACGTGCGAAAGGGTGCGGCCCTTCAGAGCCGCACCCTTTCGCTCAGTACTCGCGGTAAACCGCGTTTACATCAGCTCATCTTTGGTCAGGTTAGGCATCTTCTCAGCCTTGTCCTGCAGATCCATCAGCGCATCGCGCGGCGGAACAATCAGACCAACACTTTTCAGGTAGCCATTCGGGCCCATGGCGCCAGCGCCGGTGAACTCCTGAGCGTATTCCTGGATACCGGGAACCACACCCACGTGGGCTTTTTTCACGTAGAAGAACAGTGAACGGGCAACCGGATACTCATCGGCAGCAATACCTTCGGCGGTCGGAACCTTGCCGTTCAGGGTAGCGGCCTGCAGACGATCAGCATTCTCTTCCAGGAAGCTGTAACCGAAGACGCCGTACATGCCGGTATCACCAATCAGCTTCTGGACGATCAGGTTGTCATTCTCACCCGCTTCGATGAAAGCGCCGTCTTCGCGAATGCTCTGACACACACCTTCCATGTCATCTTCACTCATGTTGGCAACCGCAGGCAGGTCTTCACAGCCGCCCTGCAGAGCCAGCTCGTTGAAGGAGTCACGGGTACCGGAAGTCGGAGGCGGACCCATCACACGGATCGGCTTGTTCGGCAGGCTGGAATCGATGTCGCTCCAGTTCTTGTAGGGGTTGGCGATCAGCTCATTCTCGTTTTTCGGGTTGGGTACTTCTTTACCCAGCGCCAGGAACAGCTGCTCCAGAGTTACTTCAAGATTTTCGGCTTCTTTGGAGCTGGCGATCACGATGCCGTCAGAACCAATGCGGAACTCGGTGATGTCCTTCACGCCATTGCTCTGGCACAGATCAAACTCGGACGGTTTCATACGACGGGAAGCGTTGGTGATGTCCGGGTGCTGGGTGCCTACGCCCTGACAGAACAGCTTCAGGCCGCCACCGGAACCAGTGGATTCCAGCTTGGGTGTCGGGAAATCGGTGTTGGCGCCAAAACGCTCGGCTACCACAGTAGCGAACGGATACACGGTGGAAGAGCCCACGATGCTGATGGTGTCGCGGGCCATGGCCGGTGCAGACAGGGCGGCAACAGAGCCGGCCAGCGCAACGGTTGCAAGTGCTTTGTTCAGTTTCATCACGTCGAGTCTCCATTATTTACTTTGGACGTTGTGTCGGATGTGCTTTACCGATGACTGCATCCTAGGGGCACTCTGTGACAACTTTGTTACAGCTTTTGAAATATAGCTGTCATTGTTCAAATTTTCTTGCAGCCCCGCGCCAGCCCGTTACCATGCACAGAAAACAACTCACAAGCTGTACAGGCGATCCTGATGACTGCGTACGATGATGACAAACCGGCCCCCCGGGGCGAGATGATGCTGCAGGTGGTGCCACTGCCATCAGACACCAATGCCAACGGCGACGTCTTCGCCGGCTGGCTGGTCAAACAGATGGATATTGCGGCAGCGACCATGGCCGGTCGCATTTCCCAGGGCCGCAACGCCACGGTCGCGATGGACAGGATGGAGTTTCTGTCTCCGCTGCGGGTGGGCTCCCAGGTGGGTTGCTATTGTGAATTGGTGGATATCGGCCGCAGCTCCATGAAAATCAACGTGGAAGTCTGGACGCTGGACCGCGCCTCCAAGACACCCCGCAAGGTGACTGAAGGCCTGTTTGTGTACGTGGCCATTGATGAACACGGGCGCATCCGGGAAGTCCCGGAGCAGAATCACTAAGCCCGCGCCATCAGCTGCTGAATCAGCGCCTGGTACTTCGGGGCCAGTTCTGACGTCCGCCAGCCTCGGGGCGGGTTAGGCTCCGGTGGTTGCTTTAACAGCAGCACCAGCCGTTCAGCCGCCGCCAGGGCTTCGCCGCCGGGATCGGATTCCATGCTGCTGTATCGACAGTCTTCCCGCACATATTCCCGGTAGGCCAGGCGATCTGGCGCCAGCGGCAAGCACCCCGATGCCATGGCCTCCAGCATCGCCAGGCCCTGAAAATCGTGCAGGGCGGTCGACACCACGATATCGGCGCTGCGCAGCAGCCGGTCGTAGTCTTCCCGATGCGCCAGAAAGCCCCAGTGTTCAATCCGGCCGGCAAATTGCCGGTAAATCCGGTCAAAGGCTTGCGGGCGGCTGCGGAAACCTTCACCCACCACACTGATGCGATAGTCCAGCTTGCGCTGCTCCAGCTGTTCCAGCAGGCCGAACAACCGGTCGGGCCCCTTGTCGTATTCCCAGCGATGATTCCATAACAGATGCGGCCGTTCCCGGTTCACGGACCGTGGCTGCTCGATAAACAACCGGTCTTCAATCGGCACCGGCAGCACCGAAGACCTTTCCCTGAGCGTTTCTATCACCCCGCAAGGCACCGCATCCGGCATTTTGTTCAGAAAGCCTTCAACGCCTTGCAGAAAGCTGTCCCGGTTCCAGGCACTGTTGAAGACCACCGCATCGGCCGCCAGCGCGCTGTAGAGATTGACCATTTGCGGCTCTACCCGGCCCCGCTGCTGATCGCTGACCGGAAAGGCGAACTGGTTTTCATGCATATAAAGCAGGCACGGCGTGTTTGCCAGCGAGGGGTGCAACCCGCGCAATGTGGCCAGGTCAACCATGGAGGTGGCAATGACCAGGTCCCAGGATTCTTCCAGGCAGGGCTGATCCAGCCAGCTCACCGGATTACCTCGAATCCGCCACTGGAAGAACCTGGGCGGAAGCGCCAGCGTCTGCCAATGATAATCGGGCAGCATGGCGACCAATTGCTCGCGCCAGCGCTGATGACTGGCAGCATCATAAGCGGACAATAACAGAATGCGTTGGGTCATGACGGTCCAAAGCAGAAGGTCGACGTAATCGGCAAGTATATCAGGCCTCGGGCTTTCCCCGGCTCAGGGACCACAGGCCGAACACCGGTCCCGGCAAAAGCAGCAACGCTACCCAGACACCCCAGGCATTCCAGAGCCCACTGGTGAGCCAGATGGCGGGCAGGGTCAGGCCAAAGCCGACCGCGTTCATGACCGCCAGAGATGAGCCAACGGTTTCTTTCGGGGCCGTTGCTGCGGCCAGCGCGGAAAATTGCGGGGAATCGGCCACCACAGCGACGCCCCAAACCAGCAGTAAAGCCATCAACAACGCCGGTGGCAGCCCGTTCACCCAGGGATAGAGCAGACACAAGGCCCCGGACACCATCAGCGCCCGCCGGGCCACCCACTCGCTGCCAAGCGTTCGACTGAGCCAACCGCCACCAATGCAGCCTGCAGTACCAATCCCGATCACCGCAAACGACAGCCAGGGTATCAAAGCCTCACCCTGCCCCAGCCGTTGAAGTTCTCGCCCGATCAACAGCGGCACCAGCGTCCAGAAAGCATACAGTTCCCACATGTGGCCAAAATAACCGCCCGCCACGGCGCGGAACCGGGGAATACGTAAAGCGGCCAGACCCTGACTGAGCGGGAGACGACCACTGGCTTTGGGCAGGTGCGGCCCATCGCCCAACAGAAATACCAACAACCCGCCCAGAAGTGCCAGGCAGGAAGATGCGAGCAATGGCCACTCCCAGGGCATACCCAGCGTTGCCCCACGCATCAGGTGGGGCAGCGCGGTGCCCAGGGTCAGCATTCCCACCAGCCAGGCCAGAGCCGCACCGGCGTACTTGGGTGTCCAGGCAATCACCAGTTTCATACCCAGGGGGTAGATGCCGGCCAGGCACAAGCCGGTGGCGAATCGCAGCAGGCTGTCCAGCGGAATCACCCCGGCAACCGCTACAAAGCCGGCGTTCGCCAGTGCGCCCATCAGGCTCGAAATAAGGAAGATGCGGCTCGCGCCGAAACGATCCGCCAGGCCGGTCACAGCCAGAGCAAGCGTACCGGCAATAAAACCCGACTGAACAGAGAGCGTAAGCCGGCCCAGATCCGATTCCGCTAACCCGAGTTCGGCGGACAGGGATAGCCAGACTCCGTTGATGCTGAACCAGAGGGAGGTGCCGAACAATTGTGCGAGCACAATGACTGGCAAAGGATAACGTTGCAGTAGGCTGGTCATATTATTGTCTTTGTGGTTACCGGAAAGCCAAGCCTAGCTCGAAACTCGACTGAGACCCCATGCGACTTTGGTGCCCGGTCACGGTTTGGTTAAACGATCCAGCCGCAGGCGCTCCCGGTCATCAAACAGCCGCCGGCCTCCCCAACTGACCGCCATCACCGCGCCAAACCCCGTGCCGACGGTAATAATCAGCATAACCAATATCTGGTACTTAACGGCGACCGCGGGCGGGCTGCCCGCCAGTATCTGACCGGTCATCATGCCGGGCAGGCTGACAATGCCGGCTGCTGCCATGGCGTTAATGGAGGGCATCATGCCACTGCGCATGGCTTCCCGACGGATGTCTTCCAGTGCCTGCTGCCAGGTCTGGCCCAGCATCAGCCGGTTCTCGATCATTGCCCGCTGGCGCCAGACCGAGTCATTCAGGCGGTCCAGGGCCAGGCTGACCCCGGTCATGGTGTTGCCCAGCATCATACCCAGCAAAGGAATCGCGTACTGTGGGGTATACCAGGGCTCCGGACCAATCACCACCGCCAGTGCCAGCACGGTCACGGTAAACGACGACACGAACATCGCGCCGGTGCCGATCCCGAACGCCCACCCGCCTTTCAGGCGTCGGCCCTGGCGCGCCACCACTTCCCGGCCAGCCACCAGCAGCATGACCGCCGCCAGCAGCGCAATCCAGTAGAAGGCGGAAGAGGCAAACAGGGCTTCCAGTACCAGGCCAATCAAAGCCAGCTGAATAACCGTTCGTATGGCCGCCACCAACAGGCTGCGGGTGATCCCCAGCCGCCCCAGGTAAGCCGTCGCTGCCAACGCCAGTACCAGCAAAGCCGCCAGGCCCAGTTTCCACCAGGCCAGGTCAATCACTTCCATGGACAGGCTCCAGTGCGGATCCTCGAATCCGATAGTGAACGTTGGCTACCCGATGAATCTGGGCGGAATCATGGGCGACCCACAAAGTGGCGATCTGCCGCTGTTCAATCTCCTGCAACAGCCAGCGTTCGATCGCCTCTGTCGATTCGTTATCCAGATTGGCGGTCGGTTCATCCAGCAGCAGCGCGTCTGGTTCCAGAACCAGGGCCCGCCACAACGCGAGCCTTTGTCGCTCACCGGAGGACAACCGGCTGATCGACCAGTCCATCACCTCGGCAGGGAAACCCAGAGCAGCAGGCAAACGCTCACCAGCCCCCTCGGGAAAGTGGGCGCTTACCTCATCAAACCACCACTGGCTTTCCGCCGGCACCATCACCACCTGCCGTCGCCACTGATGTGCCGGCACACTCTGTTGATCGAGGTTATCCAGCGAAATCCGGCCACCGTGGGGTTCCAGATCGGCCACAGCGCGCAGCAGTCGGCTCTTGCCACTGCCAGAGGGGCCCGCCAGGCACACCACCTGTCCGCGGGGAACGGTCAGCGATACCGCATTCAGAACGCCAATGCTGACATCTTGAAGCAACAGCCCTGTCAAAGCCGGGTCACCAGGGCAGTTCCTCACCGTTGCTGTGCCAGAATGACCCGGTATTCTCCAGGGTCAGATTGGCAATGCGCTCGGCCAGCCCCCTGGCAGACTCTTCCGGCGTGATCAGCCCGCCAAAGTTCACCATGCGCGTTTTCACATAGCCCGGATGCAACTGCGCCACGGCAATGCCCCTGGGTTTGAGATCCACCGCCAGGGATTTTCCGAAAGCGTTCAGCGCAGCCTTCGAGGCCCGATAGCCATACCGGCCGCCGGAGTCGTTATCGGCGATAGAGCCCATCCGGCTGGTGATATTGGCGATCTTGCTGCCCTGCCCCATCAGAGGCACCAGGGCTTCAGCCACGCGCAGTGGCGCGTAGGCGTTGATTTCCATCTGGGTGCGAATGGAATCGAAATCGATACTGCCCAGCTGCTCGTCCTGAAGCAGGCCCGCGTTGTTGATCAGCAGGCTGATACGCTTGCCCGCCAGACCGGATTTCAGCTTATCGATGCCGGCATCGGTGGTGACATCCACGCCGTCGATCACCTGACCCGCCACACCGGCAAGCTCTTCCGAGGACTGTCGGCATACGCCAATGACCTCGCAGCCCTCAGCGGCATAGTGCCGGGCCAGCTCCAGACCAATACCCCGATTGGCACCGGTAATGACCACCACATTGGAATCAGACATAGCCTTTTTCTCCTATTGGTTTCTCCGCTCGTTCCGGCAACCATACTGACAACGCTGCCGCTGTGGCTACCAGGGCAGCGGAAATCCATAAACAGGCTTCCAGCCCGTAGGCCTGGTACACCCAGCCAGAGAGAATGGTGCCCAGCAGCCGGCCGGCGGCGTTAGACATATAATAGAACCCCACATCCAGCGATACACCGTCACCCCGGGCGTAGCTGACAATCAGGTAGCTGTGCAGCGAGGAGTTGATCGCAAACAGCACCCCGAACAGCAGCAAACCGCCGATCACCGCCGCCTGTGCCGACCAGCCGGCCATCAGAGCCCCGGCAATGGCGGCCGGAACCAGCGCCAGCAAGGCCGCCCACAACACCACACCGGATTTACCGTTGGAGTGTCCGGTGATTTTGGGTGCAATGGTCTGGATAAAGCCATAGCCGATAATCCAGCTGGCCATAAAACCGCCCACCTGCCAGTGGTCCCAGCCGAAAACCGTGGCCATGTACACCGGTAACGCCACCACAAACCAGACATCCCGGGCGCCGAACAGGAACATCCGGGCGGCCGACAACACGTTAATGGCCCGGCTTTTGGACAGAATCTCACTGAACTTCGGCTTGGCTTTGCTCTTACCCAGATCCTGACCCAGCAGGAACAGGCTCGCCAGCCACACCAGGCCCAGCGCCACTGCCATGAGGATCACCGCGCCGGTAAAGCCAGCGGCCATCAGCAGCACGCCGCCCAGAAAGAAGCCCACCCCTTTCAGGGTGTTCTTGGAGCCGGTGAGAATCGCCACCCACTTGTACAGGGTGCCCTGCTGTTCATCCGGCACCAGCAACTTGATGCCGCTCTTGGCGGACATCTTGTTCAGGTCCTTGGCAATGCCGGACAGAGCCTGCGCCGCCATCACCCAGGGCACCGTGAGCATGGCCGCGGGCACCGCCAGCATCGCCAATGCGACAATCTGCAGGAACAGCCCGATGTTCATGGTGCGGTTCAGTCCCATGCGGGCGCCGAGATAGCCGCCCACCAGGTTGGTCACCACCCCGAAAAACTCGTAGAAGATGAACAACAGGGCGATTTCCAGCGGCGAATAACCCAGCTGGTGGAAATGCAGCACCACCAGCATTCGCAGCGCGCCATCGGTCAGGGTGAAAGCCCAGTAGTTGCCGGTGATCACCAGGTACTGGCGGATGGCAGCGCTCATCTCAGGCCAGCCCTACCTTGCGGACCAGTTCTGCGGTGCGGTTGGCGTAGCCCCATTCGTTGTCGTACCAGGCATAGATTTTCACATGGGTGCCATTGACCACCAGGGTGGACAGGGCATCGACGATGGAAGAACGGGGGTCGGTTTTGTAGTCGATGGATACGAGTGGGCGCTCTTCGTAGCCCAGGATGTCCTTCAGTTCGCCCTCGGCGGCCTCTTTCAACAGCTGGTTGACCGTATCCCGGTCGGTCGGCGTCTCCACTTCAAACACACAGTCGGTCAGCGACGCGTTGATCAGCGGAATCCGCACCGCGTGGCCATCCAGCCTGCCTTTCAGCTCCGGAAATATTTCGATAATCGCGGTGGCGGAACCGGTGCTGGTGGGAATCAGCGAACTGCCACAGGCACGGGCCCGGCGCAGATCCTTGTGGGGTGCGTCGATGATGGTCTGGGTGTTGGTCAGGCTGTGGATGGTGGTCAGGGAACCGTGTTTGATGCCCAGCTTTTCATGAATCACCTTCACTACCGGGGCCAGGCAGTTGGTGGTGCAGGAGGCCGCCGTGATGATGCGGTCACTGGCCGGATCGAAAATGTGTTCGTTCACGCCCATGACAATATTCTTCGCGCCCTGCTCTTTCACCGGCGCGGTCACCACCACCCGCTTCACACCCTGGTCCAGGTAGCCCTGCAGCACGGAAACTTTCTTGTTCACACCACTGGCCTCAATCACGAGGTCGCAGCCGGACCAGTCGGTATCGGCAATGGCTTTGTTGTGGGTCACGCGGATGCGCTGGCCGTCAATCACCATGTCATCGCCATCGGCCGTGGCTTCGTGGTTCCAGCGGCCATGCACGCTGTCAAAGTTCAGCAGGTGCGCCAGCGTGTTGGTGTCCGCCCCCGGGTCGTTGATGGCCACAAATTCCAGCTCCGGCCAATCCCAGGCGGCCCGCAGAGCCAAACGGCCAATGCGACCAAATCCGTTAATACCTACCTTGATCTTGCTCATGGTGTTCTCCTTGCGAGGTTCGCAATCCTTGTAAATTCGTGATCAGGGGCACTGCACCGCCGGGCGGTCGGCCATGGCCTGCAACCTGGCCAGGGGCTGCCCGATCAGTGCCTCATTGTTCCGCGCAGTTTCCTCCAGAACCCGCACTATCCAGTCTGGTAGGTGCGGATGAAGGTAATAATAGACCCATTGGCCCCGGCGCTCTGTTTCCAGAAGGCCGGCATCCCGCAGGGAGGCCAGGTGACGGCTGACTTTTGGCTGGGAGACTTCAAACGCCTCAGTCAGCTCGCACACGCACAGCTTGCCCTGATCCTTGATCAGCAGCAGGGCCGCCAGGCGCAGGTCGTCGGCCATGGCCTTGAACACGGTCACCGGGTTGTAGTCCGCCGGTTTCAGGCTAGTCTCTTTCTGATGCACCAGGGTGAACAGGCCGATACGCTCCCTGATCTCTTTCAGCGTCAAGGCAAAGGTGGCGTGCCGGTTCGCCTCGGCCGGGTCCGGAAAGTCCCAGGCAATCTGCTGGGCGCCGGACGACACCCGGGTGCATTCCCTGGCCGCTTTTTCACACAGGGTAATCACGTAATCCCAGTACTGGCCCTGCAGCTCAGACAGCGACTTGCTATAAAGCCCATCCACCGCAATGCCGGCTTCCTGTAGCACCTGCAGCGCCAGCGGGTGCGGTTCACCGGGCTCGGTGCCGGCACTGGCCACCTCGAACCGGTCTCCCGCCATGTGCCGGAGCAAAGCTTCTGCCATCAGGGAGCGGGCGCTGTTGGCGGTGCATACAAACAGGACTCTTCTTTTCATGCGAGATTCCGTATATTCGAATTGCCATATATTCAGTTTTTGCGATAATAGCCGTCAACTGTGACAGAGTAAAGACAGCAACACCCGGCCAGATCACTCAGGCCAGAACGATGCTAGCCAGCCAAAGGACACCGGAAAGGGCCATGACACAAAGACTGCTGGATATCTATCGAAGCAATCAGCGGGAAGGCAACCTGCTGTTTTTCATGATCCTGGCCTTTCTGGCCATTTTCTTCATGCCTGCGGGCACCGAACGCTTTGACAACGCGGTGCTGGAAGCCTTCCGCCTGACCAACTGGTATGCCCGGGAACACGTGATTCTGTGCCTGCTGCCGGCGTTCCTGATTGCCGGCGCCATGGCGGTGTACATCAGCCAGGGTTCGGTGATGCGCTATCTGGGCCCCGCTGCATCCAAGCCGGTAGCGTTCAGCGTGGCCTCTGTGTCGGGCACCTTGCTGGCCGTGTGCTCCTGCACCGTACTACCGCTATTCGGCGGTATTTATCGTCGTGGCGCCGGGCTGGGGGCGGCGGTGGCCTTTCTGTATTCCGGCCCGGCCATCAACATCATGGCTATTGTGGTCACCGCCAAGGTGTTGGGGGCTGAAATCGGGCTGGCCCGGGCCATTGGCGCCATTGTCTTTGCCGTAGTGATCGGCGCCATCATGCACCTGATCTACCGCAAGGAAGAAGCCGAGCGCTCGGTGAGCAATGCCCGGGGCTTCGGCGGCGACGAGGCTGACAAGCCGGTCGGTATCATTGCCCTGTTCTTTGCCCTGATGGTGGGCATCCTTGTATTCGCCAACTGGGCGGCGGCCGACAACCAGGCCTGGATGGCGGTCTATGACCTGAAATGGCCCATCACTGCAGCCCTGGCCGCTGTCCTGGGTGTGCTACTGGTAAGGCGCTGGCACTGGCCACCGGGCCAGTTGCTGATTCTGGCGGCCGTGGTTTCGGCATTCGCCACCCTGGCACCCGGCATGCCGGAGCTGCCGTTTGTGATCGGTATCGGCGGCCTGATGCTGATTGCCACCTTGCGGGATGAGGACCGGGAATGGCCGGTTCAGAGCTGGGACTTTGCCAAACAGATCCTGCCGCTGCTGCTGGCCGGAGTGTTTGTGGCCGGCTTTGCCCTGGGCCGACCCGGCCACGAAGGCATGATCCCCTCGGAATGGGTCGCCGCCGCGGTTGGCGACAACTCCCTGCTTTCCACCATTCTGGCGTCGGTGCTGGGCGCCCTGATGTACTTTTCGACCCTCACCGAAGTGCCCATCGTCGAAGCCCTGATGGGCTCCGGTATGGGCAAGGGCCCGGCCCTGGCGCTGTTACTGGCTGGCCCGGCCTTGTCGTTGCCCAACATGCTGGTAATCCGCACCATTCTGGGTACCCGGAAAACCCTGGTGTACTGCGCCCTGGTGGTGCTGATGGCCACCATTACCGGCTTTATTTACGGAAACTGGTGGGTATAACCCGCCCGCACAAACCCGAAGGAGATGACCATGAAATTCACCATCTATGGCAGTGGCTGTGCCAAGTGCAAACAACTGACAGCGAATGCCGAGGAGGCCGCCAAGGCGCTCGGGCTGGACTACGAAGTGGAAAAAGTGACCGATGTGAATGACATCATTGATGCCGGTATCATGCGCACACCCGCCCTGGCCGTAGACGGCGAGATTGCCGTGGAAGGCAAGGTGGCCAGCGCCGACGACATCAAGAAACTGCTGGGCTGAGCATGACTTCATCTGATTTACCCAACATCGATACCGGGCTGTTCCGGGCCCCGACCAACGACGACCTGTTCGCCGCAGCCCCTTCAGGCCACCGCCCACGGATTCTGCTGCTGTACGGCTCCCTGCGCGAGCGCTCGTTCAGCCGCCTGGCGGTGGAAGAAGCCGCCCGCCTGCTGGAAGCGATGGGTGCGGAAACCCGCGTCTTTAATCCGAGGGGACTGCCCCTGGCCGATGCCGAAGATGCCAGCCACCCCAAGGTTCAGGAGCTGCGGGAACTGGTGCAGTGGAGTGAAGGCATGGTGTGGTGCTCCCCGGAACGCCACGGCGCCATGACCGGCATCATGAAAACCCAGATCGACTGGATACCGCTGTCCCTGGGTGCGGTTCGGCCGACACAGGGCAAAACCCTGGCAGTGATGCAGGTATGTGGTGGCTCCCAGTCATTCAACGCCGTTAATCAGCTGCGGGTGCTGGGCCGGTGGATGCGCATGGTCACCATTCCGAACCAGTCCTCGGTGCCCAAAGCCTTCATGGAATTTGATGGCAATGATCGCATGAAGCCCTCGCCTTACTATGATCGCATCGTGGATGTCATGGAAGAGCTGATAAAATTCACTTTGCTGGTACGGGACCGCAGTGATTACCTCACCGACCGCTACTCCGAACGCAAGGAAAGCGCCGAAGAACTGTCGAAGCGTGTGAACCAACGTTCCATTTAAGGATATGCCATGAGCAGCAAAAGCGATGTGAACACGGTTGAAACCACTGACGGCGGCCTGGACCTGTTCGGGCGTTACCTGTCCGTGTGGGTGGCACTGGCCATTGTGGCCGGTGTAGCCCTCGGGCAGCTTGCCCCCTCGATTCCCGAGACCCTGTCCCGCTTTGAATACGCCCAGGTGTCCATCCCTATCGCCATCCTGATCTGGGCGATGATTTTCCCGATGATGGCGCAGATCGATTTCAGCGCCGTGATCGGGGTGCGAAAAGAGCCGAAGGGCCTCGCCATCACCACTATCGTGAACTGGCTGATCAAACCCTTCACCATGTTCGCCATTGCCTGGTTTTTCCTGATGGTGGTGTTTAAACCCTGGATCGCCCCACAACTGGCCAGCGAATACCTGGCCGGCGCCATTCTACTGGGGGCTGCGCCCTGCACCGCCATGGTATTTGTCTGGAGTTACCTGACCAAAGGCGATGCCGCCTACACCCTGGTGCAGGTGTCCCTGAACGACATCATCATGCTGTTTGCCTTTGCGCCGATTGTGGTGTTCCTCCTGGGGATTTCCGACATCCAGGTGCCCTGGGATACGGTGATTCTGTCAGTGGTCTTATACATCGTGATTCCCCTCACCGCCGGCTACCTGACCCGCCGGACCCTGATCGCACGCCACGGCGAACAGTGGTACGACAACGTATTTATGAAACGCCTCAGCCCGGTGACGCCTGCCGCGTTGATCGTCACCCTGGTCTTGCTGTTCGCCTTCCAGGGTGAAGTCATTCTGCAAAATCCGTTGCACATACTGCTGATTGCGGTGCCACTGGTTATCCAGACCGTGTTTATCTTTCTGCTGGCCTATGGCTGGGCCCGGCTGTGGAACGTGCGCCACTGCATCGCCGCCCCAGGGGCCATGATCGGTGCCAGCAACTTTTTTGAGCTGGCGGTGGCGGCGGCCATCGGCCTGTTCGGACTGCAATCGGGCGCGGCCCTGGCCACGGTGGTGGGCGTACTGGTGGAAGTGCCCTTGATGCTCGCCCTGGTGCGCATCGCCAATAACACCCGGGACAAGTTCCCGGCCTGAACGATTAAGCTGAACAGGCGCGTCGCTATCCGCGCCTGTTCAGCCGACAACCACCCTGCTAATATCGCGCTCGTTTTTTGAGCGTCGAACCCGTTAATCAGCACCACCGACCGGAATTAAAAGAATGGATATTTTCCAGGCCCTTTTCCTTGGCCTCCTCCAGGGACTGACCGAATTCCTGCCCATATCCAGCTCCGCCCACCTGATCCTGACACCGGCCTTCTTTGGCTGGGAAGACCAGGGCGTCGGCTTCGACTTGTCGGTGCACGTGGGCACGCTATTGGCCGTGGTGCTCTACTTCCGCCGGGATGTCTTCGGCATCGCCCGGGACGGCCTGATTTCCATGGGCCAGCGCAGAATCATCGGCCAGGGTGCCCTGGCCTGGTATCTGGTGATCGGCACCATCCCGGCGGGCCTCGCGGGCCTGGCCCTGCTCGACATGATCGACAACGAACTGCGGGGCGCCTCGGTGATCTTCTTCACCACCCTGGTGTTCGGCATCCTTCTTGGCATTGCCGACTGGCTCCCCAAACGCCAGCGCACCATGGATTCCCTGAACTGGAAAGACGCTGTTATCGTTGGCGTCGCCCAGGCCATGGCTCTGGTCCCCGGCACCTCCCGCTCGGGCGTCACCATCACCGCCGGCCTGTTCCTGGGCATGACCCGGGAAACCGCCTCGCGGTTTTCCTTCCTGCTGGCGATTCCGATTATCGTGCTGGCGTCGGCGGTAAAACTGCTGGAAGTGGCCACATCCGACGTAATCGTGGACTGGAATGGTTTCCTGATCGGCGGCGTCACCTCATTCCTGATGGCCATTACCGCCATCCACTTCTTCCTGAAGTGGCTGAACAAGGTGGGCATGTGGCCGTATGTGATCTACCGGATCATTCTGGCGGGTGTAATTTACGCCGTCTTGATGTGACCGTCTGCAGTTTGAATTGCTGACCTTGGAGTCAGGCAGCTATCGGGGTGTGCCTCCCAAAAAGCGCTCCTTACGGCACATCCATGTGGCGCTTCTGCTCCGCCATCCATGGCTCCGCAAATTTTTGGAAGGCCCACCCCGATACCAGCCCCGATCCTCTCGGCCAGCTTTCAAAACAACGGTTGAATCTTGCGCCTGTAGTGGCTGTATGCCGCTGGGGATTTCAGAAAGGCCGAAGCATGGCGGTGGGCACGTCTTTCCAAAAATTTGTGGAGCCATGGATGGCGGAACACAAGCGCCCATGGACGGCTCGAGCGCTTTTTGGAAAGACGTGCCCACCGCCATGCCACCACCAAAACCATCAGGCTACAAGACGCCTGCAACCAAGCTTAGCAGGCCTCCAAAGGCGCATAGGCCAGCACCAGCCACTTGGCGCCCTCATCGAAGTTCACCTGCACGCGGGTGTGATGCCCGGTGCCCTCTGAGTTCATCACGATACCCTCACCGAACTTCGGATGCCGAACCCGCTGCCCCAGACTGAAGCCAGACTGCTGGGCCGAATCCTGGGCAAACAGACTCTCATTCGGTCGCTCCACCATCGCCGGCCGCGTCACCGTATTACGCAACCGCACCTCCTGCAGGCAGTCCCCCGGGATCTCCCGGACAAACCGGGACAGTGCATGAAACTTCTCCTGACCATACAGGCGACGGGATTCCGCGTAAGTAAGTACCAGCCTCTTCATGGCCCGGGTAATGCCCACATAGGCCAGGCGGCGCTCTTCCTCCATGCGCCCGGGCTCCTCCAGCGACATACTGTGCGGGAACAAACCCTCCTCAACACCTGCCAGGAACACCATCGGAAACTCCAACCCCTTGGCGGAATGCAGCGTCATCAACTGCACACTGTCCTCATGGGCATCGGCCTGTGATTCGCCGGCATCCAGCGCCGCCTGGGCAATAAACTCCGCCAGCGGATCTACGCCTTCTTCTACATCATAATCCGCGAGCGCGCTGACCAGTTCCTCCAGGTTTTCCACCCGGGCCTGGCCCTTCTCGCCCTTCTCACTGGCGTGATAATCCTTCAGGCCGCTGGACTCTATGGCCTGCTTCATCAGCCCCTGCAGGGAAGCGTGCCCCGCCATTTCAGACAGCGTGTTGATGATCTCCATAAACTGCTGCAGGCCGGTTTTCGCCCGACCCTTCACCTGGCCCGCGGCCAGTAACCGCTCGGACGATTCCCACAGGGAAATACCCTGGCCGGTGGCGTATTCACGAATTTCCTGCAGGCTCTTGGCACCAATCCCACGGGTGGGAATATTCACCACCCGCTCAAAAGCGGCATCGTCCCGGTGGTAATGCACCAGGCGCAGATAAGCCAGCGCGTTTCGGATTTCCTGACGGTCGTAGAACCGCAACCCGCCGTAAACTCGATAAGGAATACCCTGGCGCATCAGGGCTTCTTCGAGCACCCGGGACTGGGCATTGGAACGATAGAGAATGGCGCATTCGCTGCGCAGATTGCCCTCGCTGACCCAGGCCGAGATGGAATCGGCAATATAATTGGCTTCATCCTGCTCGTTGAACGCGGCGTACAGGCTGATCGGCTCACCTTCCACCCCGTCAGTCCAGAGTTCCTTGCCCAAACGCCCCTGGTTGTTGGCAATCACCGAGTTGGCGGCTTTCAGAATGGTCTTGGTGGAACGGTAGTTCTGCTCCAGCCGCACCAGCCGTGCGTTGGGGAAGTCTCGCTGGTACTGCTGTATGTTCTCGATCTTGGCGCCCCGCCAGCCGTAGATGGACTGGTCATCATCGCCCACCACGGTCAGCGGCACCCGGTTGCTGGCCAGCACCTGCAGCCAGGCGTATTGAATGGTGTTGGTGTCCTGGAACTCGTCCACCAGTATGTGCTGGAACCGCTGCTGGTAGTGGCTCAACAATTCCGGACGATGCAGCCAGAGTTCGTGGGACCGCAGCAACAGTTCGCCAAAATCCACCAGGCCGCCCTGCTGGCAGAGCTTCTCGTACTGGCGGTATATCTTCAGCATGGTATTGGTGAAGTGATCGCCCGGGTTCTCCTGAATATGATCCGCCCGCAAACCCTCATCTTTCTGGCTATTGATAAACCACTGGGCCTGTTTCGGCGGCCACTGGCTCTCATCAATGCGGTTTTCCCGCATCACCCGCTTGATCAGCCGTAACTGATCATCGCTATCCAGCACCTGAAAGTTTTCCGGCAAGCCGGCGTCTTTCCAGTGGGAACGAAGTAAACGATGGGCAATTCCGTGAAAGGTGCCGATCCACAGGCCACGGGTGGGAATCTGCATCATCTGCTCCACGCGATAACGCATTTCCTTGGCGGCCTTGTTGGTAAAGGTCACCGCAAGAATAGAGGTGGGCGGCACCCGGTCAACCGACATCAACCATGCCATCCGGTGCACCAGCACCCGGGTTTTGCCACTGCCGGCACCGGCCAGCACCAGCAGATGGTCGTTCTGGGCGGTAACCGCTTCACGCTGGGCGTCGTTCAGGGAATCGATAATATGAGAGACATCCATGGAGCAAGGCTTCACTACTGGTTAAATTTACAGGGCATTATATCAGCACAACGCAAAGACTTCCTTTCTGCCAGCCGCCCGACTGCCGGAAAAATTCGAGGCATTTAACATCCACCTTGGTTCAGATCTCCTGCCGTCAGCCGATACACGCCTTAACACACTGACACATGAATTCTGTGTCATACGTTCAAAAAACGACCTAGAATCGCCCCCGACCAAAGTCTTAGGCCGGGCGGACAAGGACTACAACATGCTTTCATCACTGAAGATTTCTCACAAACTGGCATTGCTGGTCATCGTTGCCATTGTTGCCTTTGTGGTCAGCCAGGCCTTTTCCATTGTCACCGAGCGCAATAACTCCGAACGCCTCAGCGAAGTTCGCGACCAGCTCTACCCCTCCCTGGAATTGTCCACGATCAACCGCGGTTTGCTGCAACTGATTGAAAACCAGATCAACACTGCCGTCACCACCGGTGATGATCAACAGATTGCCGCCACCAGGGAACAACTGGCAGAAATATCCGCCAATCTGGACCGCATCGCCACGCTGAACCCGGCTCTGCGTGATCAGGTGAAGGCCCTGAAATCCGAGCTGAACGGTTACTACAACACCGCCACCCGAATCGCCACCGCAATCATAGAAGGTACGGCGGATTTCAACCGCATCGGCCAGGAAGCCTCCGCCAACGCCGAGCGGCTGGCCGGCCTGCGCTCTGATCTGGACGAGATGCGCAACGCCATGGAAAGCCGCCTGACCCAGGCCATCGACGACACCACCGCTGCCAGCAGTGAAGCCGCCACCGTCTCCGTCACCATTGTGGTGGTCGCGCTGGTGGTGCTGATTGCGCTGAGCCTGATCATTGGCCGGTCGGTATCCGGCAGCCTGCAACAGATCATTACCTCCCTACGGGACATGGCTTCCGGTGAAGGCGATCTGACCTCCCGCATTGACTACACCGGCAAGGATGAACTTCGGGATCTGGTGGACCAGTTCAACCGGTTTGTTGAAAAACTGCACAAGTCCTTTGCCACCATCCAGCAGGATATTGGCGAGCTGAACGGCGTTGCCACACATCTGGGCAGCACCAGCCGCACCAATCTTGAACGCATCAGCCAGCAGGCCCAGGCAATCTCCTCCACCCGCAATTCCGTGGAAGAACTGGTCAAGAGCGTGGAAGAAGTTGCGGGCTTTGCCTCCAGCGCCTCTGACCAGACCCAGGATGCCTCCAAGTTCGCGACCACGGGGCAGCAAAAGGTCGAGGGCAACATACAGACCATCCAGCGACTGATGGCAGAAATCGAGAACACCGCCAGCCTGGTCAACCAGTTTGACGAGTTCTCCGTGAAAGTGGGCGGCCTGCTGGAAACCATCCAGACTGTCGCCGAACAAACCAATCTGCTGGCTCTGAATGCTGCCATTGAAGCCGCACGGGCCGGCGAGCACGGACGTGGTTTTGCCGTGGTCGCCGATGAGGTTCGTGGCTTGGCCGTGCGCACCCACAAGGCCACCGAAGAAATCCAGCAGGTGATTTCCGAGTTGTCGAAAGCCTCCGGTGCTGCCGTGCATTCCATGCAGGGCAGCGTGGATATGGCCCGACAGGGCGTGGAAGCCACCACCGAATCCGGCGACGTACTGCGCAAGATACTTGAGAGCGTTCAGCAGATCAGCGAGCTGAACGAGCAGATTGCTGCTGCCACCTATGAACAAAGCACCACCTTCAGCGAAGTCACCGGCCACATGGGCGACATGCATCGCAACGCCGAAGCCGTGATGGAAAGCACCGACGAGCTGGATACGGTCAGCCGCAAGATCCAGGACGTCAGCAACGGCTTGCAGAGCGTGGCCGGCCAGTTCCGCGTTTAATTGAAAACCCCAGAAAAAGGATACTCCTGATGAAGAGACTATTCTCTGCAGCGCCCCTGGCGCTCGCCATTGCCGCCACCCCGGCACTGGCCCAGAGCACCGAGGAAACCCTTGAGCGCATGCAGCAGCAGCTGAATACCATGCAACAACAGCTGAACTCCGCGAAAGACACCGGCATTCGCTTCAACGGCTTTTTCAGCACCGGTTTCGCCCGGGCCAGCAACGATGCCGGTTACGCCGGAATCACCGACGAATCCGAAGTGGCGGATCTGAGCCTGTTCGCCCTGCAGGGCACCTTTGACGTCACACAGAAGAGCCAGATTGTGATGCAACTGGTCGGCCGGGGCGAAGATGACTGGGAACCCCAGGTGGAGTGGGCCTATCTGAGCCACCGCCCCACCAACAACCTGCAGATTCGGGCCGGCAAGATGCGGATTCCGTTCTTCATGTACTCCGACTCCCTGGAAGTCGGCTACGCCCAGCCGTGGGCCCGCCCGCCCCAGAGCGTGTATGGCCCGATTGCCGTGACCAGCTATGTTGGTGCGGATGCCAGCTACAACCTGAACTTCGACAACTCCTCGCTGACCGCAACCGGCTTCACCGGCTTTACCGATGAAGATGGCAACTCCGGCGATGTGCAGTTGCGCAATGTCGCTGGCGTGAACCTGACCTGGACCGACTACGTTTGGACCCTGCGTGGTGTGGCGGCGACCGCCGAGGCGGATATCAAAGCAACCCGTCTCGGTGCTTTGGCGAAGGAAAAGGGTATTACATTGCCGGACAACATTCTTCAACTTGCCGATGGTGATCGTGGCAACTTCTTCGGCCTGGGCGCCAGCTACGACGACGGCAGCTGGCAGATCATCGGTGAAATCACCCGCGTTGAAGTGGACGGCAAGTTTGCCGATACCGATTCTGCTTACCTGTCTGTGGGCCATCGGTTTGGCAGTTGGACACCTTACGTTGCAGCCGGCTGGACCGAGAGCAAGGATGACGACGAGCGCACCGGTTTCTTCATCCCCGGCGCCGTCCCCGAGTCCATCCTGAACTATCAGCGCAACGAGTACAGCATCGGTACCCGCTGGGACATTACTCCGGGCGTGGCCATCAAGGCTGACATGACCCATGTACGGGGCTTTGACAAAGGTATTGGCAACTTGAACACGGAATATTTCCTGCCGCCTATATCTGGCAATGCCAACAGCACCAACGTCTACACCCTCAAAATCGACTCGGCATTCTAAGGAGGCCCCATGAAAAAGCTTAGCCTGTTGTTTGCGGCCAGCTTGCTGGCAAGCCCCCTGGCCCTGGCTGAAGTCGTGGTGATCGGCAACCCGTCCGGCCCGGACAGCATCAGCGCCAACGAAGTACGGGATCTGTATCTGAACCGCAGCAAAGCCCTGCCGAATGGCCAGAGCGCGAAGCCGTTTGAACTCCCGGAAGGCAACGCCACCCGTGCCGAATTCCATGACAAGGTGACCGGCCGTAACGACGCCCAACTGAAGGCCTTCTGGTCCCAGCAGGTGTTCACCGGTCGTGGTCAGCCGCCGGCGGAAGCCGGCAGTGCTTCGGGCATGAAGGCCCAGGTCGCCTCCACACCGGGCGCCATCGGCTACATTGATTCCGCGGATGTGGACGACAGCGTCAAGGTTATCCTGACGCCCTGATCTCAGCCGTGCAGAACGCAAAAAGGCGAGCCTCGGCTCGCCTTTTTGCTACTTGGGAAACAGTCGCCTAGAACCCTCTCGGCACGGTCTGGGCTTCCACGAATTCAAACAGCCCTTCCAGACCACCTTCCCGGCCAATACCCGAGGCTTTCATACCGCCAAACGGCGCCTCCGGCGTTGGACCGGTGCCGGTGTTCCAGCCAACGTGACCAAACCGCAGGCCGGCAGCCACCCGCTGGGCACGTTCGGCATCGGCGGTGAACACGTAGGAGGCCAGGCCAAACTCCGTGTCGTTACCGGCATCAATGACTTCTTCCTCGGTCCGGAACAGCGCCATGGGCACCAGCGGACCGAAGGTCTCCTCCTGGTAACAGCACATCTCCCGGTCCACGCCCTGCACCACCGTGGGTGGGAAAAACAGGCCATCACCCAGTTCCGCTGGCTGTTTGCCAGCCACCAGGCTGGCGCCCTTGTCGAGGGCGTCCTGCAGGTGCCGCTTCACCTTGTCGAAACCCTGCTTGTTGATCAGCGGGCCGATGTCGATGCCATCGTTCATGCCGTCACCGACGGTCATCTTGTTCACACGTTCGGCCAGCTTCTGGCCAAAGGCATCCGCCACCTTTTCGTGCACAAAAATCCGGTTGGCGCAGACACAGGTCTGGCCGCCACCGCGGAACTTGTTGGCAATCAGGTTATCGGCGGCGGCCTCCAGGTCGGCATCGTCAAAGACGATGAACGGGGCATTACCACCCAACTCCAGTGCCAGCTTCTTCACCTGCTCGGCGGTGTCCACAATCAGTTTGCGGCCCACTTCGGTAGAGCCCGTGAAACTGAGCATGGGTACATCTTTATGTTCACACAGTACCTTGCCGATCACGCTGGCCTTACCCATCACCAGGTTGACCATGCCATCCGGCAAGTCGAGTTTATCCATCACGCTGAAAAAGGCGATCATGGTCAGCGGTGTCTCGCTGGCCGGCTTGATGACCGAGGGACAACCCGCCGCCAGGGCCGCCGACAACTTCTTGGCGATCATGCCAATGGGAAAGTTCCAGGGCACAATCAGCCCAGTTACGCCCACGGGCCGGTAGTGAACCGTCCAGGTGCAATCCTTGGGCTTTTCCGGAATCGTGTGGGAATCAAGCGCGCTGATGTGCTTGGCACAGTAATCGAAGAAACCGGCGGCGTAATCCACCTCGCCCTGGGCTTCTTTCCATGGCTTGCCATGCTCCATACACAGGATGCGGCCAATCTCTTCGCGGTTTTCTTTCAGGCCGTCACGAATATCCTCCAGCCACTTGCGGCGGGTTTCAATCGGCCAGGGATTGGTGAGCCGGAGCGCTGATTGTCCAGCCTCCACCGCTGCCACAACATCTTCCTCCGGCATCGACGGCACCTTGGCAATCACCGAGCCGGTGGCCGGGTTGTAAACGTCGAACGTGGCACCGCCGGCAGAGTCTTTCCAGCGCCCGCCAATGTAGCCTGTGAGGTTTTCCAGTAGTGGTGACTCGATCATCTCGGCTCCTCTTGCATGACTGGTGACGCCCCGGTGCGGGGCGGGCTTCAATAGCAAAGCGTGCCTTTCATAGTGGATGCTGAGCGCTAAGCTGTAAAGTCAGAGGGGATTTTTTCAGGCCGGCGATTTTTGACCCGGGCTTGTCACTGCCTATACTCGAAGGAGAGTTTTTACAGGCTCTCCCTGACACCCCAAGGAGACGGATTCATGAAAGCATTTTTTCATCCGACGCAGGACCTGCACATCCCGAAGACGTATTTCACCCGAGGCCAGATGCGCCAGCCTCAGGAGGTGCCTGATCGCACTGGCCAGATGCTTGAAGGCCTTAAAGCCATGGGCATCCCGGTACTGCAGCCGGCCGACCAGGGCGCCGGCCCGATCTCCAAGGTGCACGACCTGGGTTACCTGCGATTCCTCGAATCCGCCCACCGGCGCTGGATGGAAATGGAAGACTGGGGCGACGAGGTAATGTCGAATATTTTCGTACGTTCCCCCAACGCCATGCGGGGCATCCTGGCCGAAGCCGCCTGTTACCTGGCAGACGGCAGCTGCCCCATTGGCGAGAATACCTGGAAAGCGGCCTACTGGTCGGCCCAGACCGCCCTGGGTGCCGCCGACGCGCTGATCGCCGGAGAACGCAACGCCTACGCCGTGTGCAGGCCACCGGGCCATCACGCCCGCAAGGACGCCGCCGGTGGATTCTGCTACCTGAACAACGCCGCCATCGCGGCCGAGCACATGAAGAGCCGGTTCCCGCGAACGGTGATCCTGGACACCGACATGCATCATGGCCAGGGCATTCAGGAGATCTTCTACGACCGCAGCGACGTGCTGTACATCTCCATCCACGGCGACCCCACCAACTTCTATCCGGTGGTCAGCGGCTTCGAGGACGAACGCGGGGAAGGCGAAGGCTATGGCTACAACATCAACCTGCCCATGCCCCACGGCTCCAGCGAGGACGATTTCTTCGCCAAACTGGATGAAGCCCTGGCCGCCATTCGCCTGTACCAGCCGGATGTGCTGATCCTGACCCTGGGTTTCGATATCTACAAGAACGACCCGCAGGCGAAAGTTTCGGTGACTTCCGAAGGCTTCTGTCGGCTGAGCACGCACCTTCGTCAGCTGGGCTTACCCACGCTGGTGGTGCAGGAAGGCGGGTATGATCTGGACGCCCTCAGCGAGAACGTCCAGCAGTTTTTCAAGGGGTTGGAGGGCTGATCAGACCGCCGGGGCATACACCTTGATGTTGCCATGCCCCTCAGCCTTCAGGTGGCCGGCGTGCATGCGGCTCATGGTGCCCCGGTCGCAGTACAGCAGGTATTGGCGGTTGCCCGGCAGTTCCGCCACCTGCTGATTCAGCTCGTAGAAAGGAATTTTGAGCACATCGTTGTTGGTCAGGGTCAGTGGCGAGCGCTCTTCTTCTGACGGGTGGCGAACGTCGATGATCACGTCATCTACCGACGGCGTCTGGATCAACTCCACCTCTTCCGGCGTCTGGGTGCTGTCCAGTAGCTGGCTGACCATGGTGTCGGTGCGGTTAGCAATGGCATCGGCCAGGGCGGCCGGGTTCATATTCGCCTCTTCTTCCTCCACCCGATGCAGCTTGGCGCGGGTGACCGGCTTGCTGGAAATCACGCCGCAATACTCCGGCATGTTGCGGGCAAACGGCTCGGTACCGATGTCCTTGGCAATTCGAATGATTTCCTGCTTGTCCATGGCAATCAGCGGACGCAGCACCACCTCGTCACTGGCACGGTCCACCACATTCAGATTGGTCAGGGTCTGGCTGGAGACCTGGGCCACCGCATCGCCCATGACCAGCCCCGAGGCGTTGTAATCCCGGGAGATCTCGGCAGCGGCCTTGAGCATCATCCGTTTGAGCACCACGCCCCAGTGGCGATGGTTGACCGAGCGCATGATCTCGGCGACCACACCCTCAAACGGCACAGAAATAAACTTGACGTTGTGGGACGAACCATAACGCTCCCACAGGTAGTGAGCCACCTGGCGCACGCCCACTTCATGGGCCGCACCGCCCAGGTTAAAGAACAGATAATGACTGCGAATACCACGGCGCATCATCAGGTAGGCAGCCACCGACGAGTCGTAGCCGCCGGAAATCAGCGTCATCACCGTTTCTACCGTCCCCAGCGGATAACCGCCAAGACCCTCGTGGCGACGATGGGCAATATGGTAGCTGTCGTCCTTTACCTCAATACGAACTTCCAAATCCGGTGATTTCAGATCTACGCCTTTGGCGTCGGAGCCCTGCAACAACGCCGCGCCCACTGAACGCTCCAGGTCAATGGAACGGAAATCATGATCGCCATGACGGCGGGCGCGAACGGCAAACGTCTTGCCTTTCAGGCGTTCGGCATAGGCCTGCACCGCCTTTTCGCCCACATCGTCAAGATCGACAAACGGAAACACCCCGATCTCCTGGATGGTCGAGATGCCGGGAATGCGCACCAGCTCATCAATCACCGGGCCGGCAAGGCTGCGGCCATCGGGCACATCCACGTCCACCCGGTCCCAGCTGCCATCCACACGGATCTCCGGATCCAGCCGGGCCAGTAATTTACGGATATTCTGCCGCAACTGGCGCATCTGCTGCTGGCGAACGGGTTTACTCTTGATAGCCACTTCCGGGGCGGGACGAATCAGCAATTTCATAAAAAAAGACTTTGATCGGAATAACGTCGGGTGGCGTAAAAGCCAGAAAGACCTTAGTGTACCCTTTCGCCAGACTGGCTCAAAATCCGTCATTGCCGAAACCATCAGGAGCTTCACCAACGATGACTGAAACCACCATGAATGCCCTGGTCTCCCCCGAGGGCAGCCTCGAGATCCTTTCCAACTACGAGGTAAACCGGCTCAAGGACAAGAGCGAGGGTGGTCTGTATCGCCTGTTCCGCCAGTGTGCACTGGCCGTGCTCAATACCGGCGTCGAAACCGACGATTGTAAGGAGTTGATGGAAGCCCACGCCGATTTCGATGTGCGGCTGGTACCCCAGCCCCGGGGGCTGAAACTGGAGCTGATCAACGCACCCGGCCACGCCTTTGTGGACGGCGAAATGCTGCGCGCCATCCGCGAACACCTGTTTTCCGTGTTGCGCGATATCGTCTACAGCCACTCCCTGCCCAACAGCGTGGCGGGCTTCCGCAAAGACAACCCCGAAGACCTAACGAATCTGGTGTTCCACATTCTGCGCAACGCCAGGGTACTGGAGGCGGGGCGTCAGCCAGACCTGGTGGTGTGCTGGGGCGGCCATTCCATCAGCCACGACGAATACCAGTACAGCAAGGATGTCGGGCACCAGTTGGGGCTGCGCGGCCTGAGTATCTGCACCGGTTGCGGCCCGGGCGCCATGAAAGGCCCGATGAAAGGCGCCACCATCGGCCACGCCAAGCAACGGGTGAAGAATGGCCGTTACATCGGCATTACTGAGCCGGGCATTATCGGTGCCGAGGCGCCAAACCCGATTGTAAACGAGCTGGTGATCATGCCGGATATCGAGAAGCGTCTCGAGGCCTTTGTTCGCTGTGGCCATGGTGTGATTGTATTCCCGGGCGGCGTAGGCACCGCAGAGGAGATTCTGTACCTGCTCGGCATTCTGCTGCACCCGGACAACGTTGACCTGCCTTTCCCGGTGGTGTTTACCGGCCGCCAGGAAAATGCCGAATACTTCGAAATGATCGACAAGTTTATCCGCAACGCCCTGGGCGATGAGGCTGCCAGCAAATACGAGATCATCATCGATGATCCGATACGGGTCGCCCAGACCATGAAGCAGGGCATGAAAGACGTGGAGACCTTCCGCCGCGCCATGCAGGATGCCTACTACTTCAACTGGATGCTGAAGATAGATCCGGTATTCCAGCTACCGTTCGAGCCGAACCATGACAACATGCGGGCTCTGGAACTGCATCGCGATCAACCGGTTCACCTGATTGCGGCGAATCTGCGCAAAGCGTTCAGCGGGATTGTGGCGGGTAACGTGAAGGAAAGCGGAATTCGGCAGGTGCAGGAGAAAGGGCCGTTTGAAATCGCCGGTGACCCGACGCTGATCAAGCCTCTGGAGGCCATGCTGGAGCAGTTTGTGGCGCAGAACCGGATGAAACTGCCGGGGTCATCCGCTTATCGGCCCAGTTACCGGATTGTCAGTGGTGCGGCCTGAGCCGCACCACTGCTGGGCAATTACTTGCCGCCAGCCGGCAGGCTTGCGAAGTAAGCCGCCAGGTTAGCGATATCTTCATCGCTCAGGGCAGTTGCCTGGCCCTGCATGACCGGAGCCTGGCCACCCTGACGCTGACCCGCCTTGTAAGCTTTCAGGGCAGCAACCAGGTACTGCTCTTTCTGGCCTGCCAGGTTCGGGTAGATGGGCACCTGAGAGATACCGTTCTGGCCGTGGCACGCGGCACAGACCGCAGCCTTGGCCTTGCCAGCTTCGATGTCACCAGCGGCCATGGAAGCGACCGGTACCATCGCGCCAGCTGCGAACAGGCCCGCTACTGCAAGATGCTTCAGATTCATTGTGTTCACCCTCTCATCGTTTTAACGTTCACATTCCGGCATAAGAACCGGTCAGTAACTCAGGTTTCACTTATAGCACACCCGCCCGTGAGCTCAAATGTGATAGATCAAGGACTTTCGTGCGACCATAGTCCTCTTTTACGCCTGAGCATTGTGAACGACAGTACGAACAAACCACAAATACCCAATCAGAGATACCACCGGAGAACCAAGCCATGCCAGTTGAGGTACAGGAGCTCCCCTGCCGGGAAGGACACATCGGCCTGCTCACCCTGAACGAGCCGGGCACCCTCAATGCCCTGACCGAGGAAATGGTCAACCAGGCGCAACAGGCGCTGGCGCAATGGGCCGAGGATTCCCGTATCTGCCTGGTGGTTCTGCAGGGGGCGGGAGACCGGGCGTTCTGTGCCGGAGGCAACATCCGGGCCCTGTACCCGGCACTGACAGGCGATGGCGACAAAGCCGCGCCCGCGCGGTTCTTTGCGGCGGAATACCGTCTCGACTTTACCCTGCACCGGTTCCCCAAGCCGGTGGTGGGCATGGCCGGCGGCATTGTCATGGGCGGGGGCCTGGGCCTGCTGGCGGCCTGCCGTTACCGGTTAATCTACCCGAATGTCACCATGGCTATGCCCGAGATCAGCATCGGCCTGTTCCCCGATGTTGGCGCCAGCTGGTTCCTGAACCGCCTCCCCGGTCGGCTCGGCTTGTTCATGGGCCTGACCGGCGCCCGCCTGAATGTCGCCGACGCCTTGCGAGTGGGCCTGGCTGATATGGTGATCGAAGCAGACCAGAGCAGCGCCCTGCTTGAACGGCTGCAGGAGGAACGCTGGACCGGTGAAACCGCCGCCGACGACAACCGTCTGTTCCGCCTTTTGAACCAGCTGGAGGCACTCGATTACCGCACACTGGCCCCGGGACACCTGGAACAGCACGAACAGACCATCGCAAGGCTGAGCGCAGGCGACGAGCTACCGGCCATCGTTGAGAAACTTGGGAATTCGCAGAGTACCGATTCCTGGTGGCAGGAGTGCATCCACACCCTGAAAACCGGCTGCCCGGTCACGGCCTGGCTGATCTGGCACCAGATACAGAAAGGCCAGCAGATGTCTTTGAAGGATGTGTTCCGAATGGAGCTGGCCATGGCCGAAGAGTGCACCCGGAGACCCGATCTGGCCGAGGGCATTCGCGCCCTGCTGGTAGACAAGGACCGCTCCCCAGAGTGGTCTTACGCCTCGGTTGTCGAAGTGCCGCAAGAGGTGGTTGAACGGCATTTTCAGCCGGTGTGGGATGACACGACCGACCCAATGATGCTGGACAGCCTCTGAATCAGCGGGCGGCGCCCGCCTGCACCAGCAGCATTTCAAGATCCTGGTTGTTGCTGGCGCGGGCCAAGTCAAGGGCGGTGGTGCCATCAGCACGGCGATAGTGTACATCGGCACCGGCCGCCAGCAGCATTTCGGCGGTCAGAAGGTCACCACTGGCCACTACTTTCATCAACAGAGATTCTCCACCCTGGTTGACGTTCACATTACCGCCCGCCGCCAGCAGGGCCCTGACCACCGCAAGGTGGCCGTTTTCAGCGGCCTGGATAACCGCGGTGTAGCCGTCGGCACTACGGGCATTCACGTCTGCGCCAGCGGCCAGTAACAACCGGACAATACGGCGGTTGCCGTTGGTGGCCGCCACCATAAGCGGGGTTTGCTCCGCTCCGGCCTGGGCATCCGGGCTCACCCCGCTGGACAGCAGCTCCAGTACTGCCCGATCCTCATTGGCGCGCACCGCGGCCATCAGTTCCTCGGGGTTTGCACCGGCCTCTTCGGCTTCAGGTGCTGACCCGGTTGTGCTGCATCCGGCCAGCAGCGCCAGTGCCAGGAAAAATACCAGGTGGAAATAGCTGCTCGCGTCCCTGCCCATGTCTGAAATCTCTTGTTTGCGTTTTGCAGCTATTCTGATCAGCCAGTCACCGGAATTAAATCGAACCGGTCACAACTCCGCCTCGTTTTGCAGAAGTTCACGAACCAGCAATCGCAGTTGCGTTTCGGCGTCTCGCTGGCCCCGGCAAAGCCCGGCCTCCTGCAACTGTGCCCAGGACCAGCCCTGCAATACGGCACGACACCAGAGCATTGCCTCCGGATGGCTTTGAATTCGTTGAGGCATACCCTTGCAGACAGAAAGCCCCTGCAAGACCGGCAAGGTGAGCTCAAAGCCGCGAAAGCCATACGCAAAGTGGGTCAGATCCCGCCGATCATCGTCGTCCAGCCCTGTCTGTGAGGGCAAAGCTTCGGAGACGGCCAGCAACAGCTCATGGTCCAGCTCAGGCCAATGGCGGGGCATCAGAGCTAGCCAGTGTCTGGCGAAACGGGTGCCGAGCTGTTGCTGAAGCCGCAGCCCCGGCCCAGACGTGCCCTTCAGCATTTGCAGGGGAAACTCGCCGGTGGAAGCCTCCTGGCTCAGGCCCATGCGTACGACTCGCAAACCACATCGACGCCAGAACGCCAACAACCCCGACTCGCCACCAAAGCTGGTACCCAGTGCATCTATTCCAAGCTGGACACAGGCTTCACGGGCGGCCGCCACCAGCCGTTGCCCGACCCCAAGCCTGCGTGCCGACTCAGCCACGGCTACACGGACGACTCGCAGGGTCTTCAGAGCAGCGGCGGCGGGCATCCCCCCATGATTGGCCAGTGACTGGGCCAGCAGATGGCCCCGGAGCCGCCGTTTTCCAGCGACAACCTCATCCGCCAGGTCCGGAGCCAGGCCACCCTCTGTGGATGCCCAGAGCACGCCGATGGTCTGCCCCTTCACACTGGCGCGCCAGGTCAGCGCGGCGGGGTCATCAAGCCACTGCCGCAGATCGCCGGGAGTGGTCCGATAATGAGCATTGACCAGCAGACCGAAGGCCTCAGCCAATGCCTGCTCACTGGCCGCGGCAGGTTGCCAGCGTTCAATGTGTACGTCGCCGGCGACAACCGATTCCGGCTCCGGCGCGTCCGCTGACAACAGATACAGCTGGAAAATCAGCCGTTCCAACGGGTCGCCTTCTGCCCAGCGAATGGGCTCACGAACGCTCACTGCGCGCCAGTGTGGAGTTTCCTGCTCCAGAATCTGTCGGAAACGCAAGGCAAAGCCCCGGCCGGTACCTTCATAGCCATGCACCGTGCTGGCAAACACCACCCTCGGCCAGCCCAGTAACACGGCTTTCAGCCACTGCGCCGGCAACCCGGCCGCTTCATCCACCATGACCACTTCCGCCGCCGGCCGCTGCGACAACAACTCCTGTGGTGGCAGAAAGCACAACTCATGACCGAACCGAGTGGTCAGTTGAGTCGGCGTATCCATTGCCAGAGCATCACCCAGTTCCTGCCGGGCGTGACCGAACAGGGTAGCCACGTTATCCGCTGAAGGCGCCGTCACCAGCACCCGTTTCCGGCCTGATTCGAGCAAGCGAGCAGCAGCGATGCCAAGTGCCGCAGATTTGCCGCGCCCGCGATCGGCAGTAACCACCAGCGGCCGTCGGCGGCGGCCCTGGCCAGTGCGCACAATGTCGGCAACCAGAGCCTGCTGCTCGGCCGTCTGCCCGGGTTGAAAGCCCGTCCTGACCGGTTCCGTCAGGTTCAGCTCAGTCACGGTAACATCTGCCGCCGCAAGCCGAATGACATCGGGATCTTCGGCCAGTATCGCCGCCAACCGGGCAGCAAAGGGATGAGCACTCGTCCGATCCAGCCCGGTTCGGCCATAGTCCGGATCGTCAAAGTCCGACCACTTCGCCAGCGGGGGCATCAACCAGAACAGCAATCCACCGGCCCGTAATGTGCCGGACAGTGCCGCAAACGCATCCGGAGACGTTCCCTCCCAGCCATCCCAGACCAGTACGGGCAGTTCCCGGCCCAGTACACGCTGGTAATCTTTAACACGCAGATGACCGAGCCCAGCCCTGGCCGCATCCTGCTCGCGCCCGACCCAAATTCCCTCAGCACTCGACAACGCCTGCAACAACCCGGCTACCCGCGCCACCGCAACCTGCCGCTCTCCCTCAACCAACACCATCCGGCGCTGGCCGCTATCCGCCAGGGCTTGCTGGAACCCGCACCAGTCAGAGGCTGTTGTCTCGGTTTGATCACTCACGTTAATTCGGACCTGCTGGGCATAAGAATGTATCGGAGCCTGAGTTATGCCGGGATTATGCGGCAGCGCTATCCGCACTACCAGTTGCCCAGTACAATAGCGACCATGCCGAGCGAAACCCAAGCCCCCGACCACCTGTCCCTACCGGATTACCTGACCGACGAGCAGCGCGCCATCATCACGGCCGGTTACGAGCATGCGGTGATTACGGCCGTGGCTGGCAGCGGCAAAACCTCCACGCTGGCCTGGCGCATCCGCTACCTGCTGGCCCAGGGCCACGATCCGGACCGGATGCTGGTGCTGATGTTCAACCGCAGCGCCAAGGTAGACTTTGAGCGCAAGCTGCAGTCCGTCTGCGAGCAGAGCGGGCTGGCCCTGCCGGAAATCCGTACCTACCACGCCATGGGCCTGCGGCTGTATCGTCGGTTCGTCCGGGAAGGCTATCTGCCGGGCTTTTCGGAAAAGATCCTGACCGAACAGGAGATCAGCTTCCAGGCCTGGTTGCTGACCCGGCGGCTGGCACCGGAGGAACTGGCCGATGAAATCCGCCGCAACAAGAAGGATTTTGTCGAAACCGCCACCGGCTTTATCGACCGGGTCAAAACCGGGCTGGCACCCGCGGAGGTGGTATTCGAAGAGCTGGGCTACTCCGACAAACACCGCTACCTGATCGACCTGTTCCACGCCTTCGAGCAGTGGCGTAAAAGCGAAAGCCGCATCAGCTACGCCGACATGCTGTATGAGCCGGTGATGGCCATCCATCAGAACCCGCCATTGCAGCGCCTGGTGGGTAACAAAATGGATCTGATCCTGGTGGACGAGTACCAGGACACCAACGAGATCCAGCACCTGCTTCTGCGTTATGTGGCCGGTGACCGCGCCCGGGTAACCGTGGTCGGCGACCCGGACCAGACCATCTACGAATTCCGTGGTGCCCGGCCCGAGTTCATTCTGCGCAAATTCAGTGATGAGTTTGAAAGCCCGCTGGAGCAGACCCTCAGCTACACCTTCCGTTACGGCCACCGGGTGGCACTGCTGGCCAACCATCTGATCTGCCACAACACCGGCCGCCGGGATGTGATGTGCCATTCCCACCCGGGTACCCCCGACACCGAAATCCATCTGCATCAGGCCGAAAACGATGGCAACCAGGTGCTTTCTATCCTGCAGGGACTGGCGCCAGACCAACAAAGCCAGAGCGCCATCCTGTTCCGGGTCTGGAGCCAGAGCGTGCCGATTGAACTGAAACTACTGGCACGCCAGATTCCCTACCGGATCGACGCCGGTAAGGGCGCGCTGTTCAGTCGCGAGGTTCAGGCGGTGCAGGCCCTGCTGCTGGTGGTTACCCGTCGGCTCGACAAGCTGGCAGAAAATGACCGGCTGGACATTGCCCGCCAGATTCTGAGGTTCCCCCATGTGGGCCTGAAAGAACCGGAACTGGAAAACCTGGCGCGATTCCTGGCGGCGTTCGACATCGGCTGGCACGAGCGGCTGCTCAGTCTGGATTTCGACGCACTGGCGCCGATGGCGGCCAGAAAGCTGAAAAAACTCGGTGAAGTCCTGCAGCAACTCGACCGCTATCAGGGGCCGGTGGCTGGCCTGATCACCGTCTATGCCGAGCACACGGATCTCTATGAGGGTATTCGCAGTCTCGCACTGACCCATGACAGCGCCGAGGAGCGGATTGATACTATTCAGGGCTTCCGGGACTATCTGAAAAGCCTGGAAGTCAATGCCGACGGCGCCCTGGACCACCTCAGCCTGTTGAAACAGCAGGCCAGCGAACATCGGGACGAGGGTGTCCTGCTTTCCACCATTCACCGGACCAAGGGACTGGAATGGCCCGTGGTAATCATTCCCGGCCTGCAGGAAAAATACCTGCCCTACAGCCCACGACCCCAGGACGACGCCCGTGCCCTGCTGGAAAGCGAGCGCAGGTTGCTTTACGTGGGCATGACCCGCACCCGCCACCATCTACACCTGATTACCCGGCCCACCCCGGCCAGCCCGCATCTGGCGGGCGACCAAGGTCCCAGTCGATTTGTTTCCGAACTGTGCTTTGGATTAGCTCAGGAACTCGGCTCCGCGCTGGATACCGGTACTGCCCCGACAGACCAGCCCCTGAAGCTGGACCACCCGTTAACCCCCGTGAGTCTGCGATACGCTGAACGCGAGGGCGTTCAGCTGGAAAGCGAAGGAACGGTCAGCCCAAACACGGCGGAACCAGTGTGGCATCAGCAGCGTCTGTCCCATGCCATCTTTGGAACAGGCGAGGTTATCTCGGAAGATGAAAGCTCGTTCGAGGTCCGGTTTGGCAATGGCGACACGCTGAATTTCAGTAAAAAAAGCGCGCATCTGTATTTCACACCCGCAGGTGATTGATCTGTCGTGTGTGAAGGCTGCGTACAATTGCGAAGACGCCGAAAGATGCCAAATTTTGTGTTTTATGGCTTACTGGCCTAGATTTTCAGTAACGTAGTGTTTTACCGGAGTTTATCCGTTTTCATCGGAGACAGCTTCAAGACATAATAATCAGACAGGAGGTTCTGCATGAAACTCATGCGCCCGGTGGCTCTGGCCGCCCTTGCAACATCCCTTGCCACACCAGCCCTGGCGGAACGCCAGGAAACCATCTACCTGAATCCGTTTGCCGGCTTCCAGCTGTTTGACGATAAACGGGATCTGAGTGAAACCGGCACGTTCGGTGTTGGTGTCGAATACCGGTTCCGCCCCCACTGGTCAGTTGAAGCCGTGTACTCACGGGCCGATGCCGACCGCAAGTATGTGTCTGGCGAGTCCGATTTTGACGAAATCCGGGTTGACGGCACCTACTACTTCGCCGGCCCGGAAGCAGCCTGGAACCCTTACGTTTCTCTGGGTGCAGGCCATGCCGACTTCGGGCTGGGAGATACCATTTCCTACCGTACGGCAGGCACCGATCACGATGAAACCCGGGTAAACGTGGGTACCGGCTTCCGCTACAACGTCAGTGATGGCATTTCCATTCGTGGCGATCTGCGGGAATTCCACGGCATTGATGAAAGCACCTTCGACACCATGGTCTCGCTTGGCTTGAGCTGGGCCTTTACCCGCACAGTTTCTGCCCCGGCCCCGAAAGCACCGGCCGATGCCGACAGCGACGGCGTGCCCGATACTCGCGACCAGTGCCCGGGCACTCCGGCCGGTGCGAGTGTCGACAGCCGTGGCTGCGAGCTGGACAGCGATAACGACGGTGTGGCCGACAGCCGCGATCAGTGCCCCAACACCCCAGCCGGCGCAGAAGTAAACAGCCGCGGCTGTGAGCTCGACAGCGACAACGATGGCGTGGTGAACAGCCAGGATCAATGCCCGGACACTACTGCCGGCGCCACTGTGGATGAAACCGGTTGCGAAGGTATTACTGAAACGGTGGAAACCATTGAACTGCGGGTTCAGTTCCCCACCAACAGCTCTGTTATCGACAACGCCTATGACAACGAAATCCGTCGCGTCGCCGATTTCATGGCGGAATACCCGGAGACCACCGTTGAGATCGCCGGCCATACCGACAGCGCCGGTGAAGCAGGCTATAACCAGTTTCTGTCCCAGCGCCGGGCGGAAGCGGTTGCCGGTCGACTGACCGGGCCTCTGGGTGTCGATCCGGACCGTGTCAGCGCGGTGGGCTATGGTGAAGCCGAGCCTGTTGCCACCAATGATACGCCGGCTGGCCGTGCCCAGAACCGTCGTGTTGAGGCGCGCATCCAGGTTCGCCGTTAAGGCAACCCGGGCAACCTCGGTAAGGCGCCTTCGGGCGCCTTTCTTTTTGTCCCGCGTTCAGAAAGCGCTCAGGCTTTCAACCGCCCTCGCGTACCGCGTCGAGTAACAGGTTTCTCGGCGTCAGCTGGCGATCACAGAAGGTACCCAGCCGAACCCGGTAACCCTGCTCTTCCAGAAACACGGCGTAGTCCAGGACCAGCCAGAGTTCCAGGGGCCGCCGGAACAGGTGCCGCAGCAGTTCATGCCGGCGCACCTGGCGGTATCGTTCCTCACCGCGCGCCAGCCATTCTGCCCAGTCAACATCGGTGGGCAGAGCCAGTTGTTTCTTTGCCGCCGCCCAGCGACAGAAATCCTCGAAACGGCCATTATTGAGCCGGGCCGGGTGCGACGGTACCGGCAGGTAAAGCCTGTTGCCGGTCAGCTCCCGTTGCAGCGCATCGAAACCCAAACGCCAGGTACTGATGCGCGCGGTCTGCTCGCGTACTCTCTCCGGTGCCGTGACCGTCTCCTGAACCGCCAGCCTAAGATCGTTGCGGTCTACCGACAAACACTCGCCATACTCCCGGGTTTGCCGGGCCTGAAGCTGATACCGTTCATCCCCGGTCAGGTGGTAGCAGCAGGGTGACAGACTGAGCCGGGGCAAACCCGCCTGGGCACCAGAGCGCATCAGTCGGCGGTGCAGATCCCCACAGGCGTGCAGCGCCACCCCATGGTGGCGCTCAGGCAGTTTGAGGCCATCGACCATCACATCCTGATGAGACAAGCGAACCGGGTCGCCATAGTGCTCGGCCAGGCGGTTGCCATCGGTCACCAGTTCCGGATTCCATTCAAATCCGGTTACTTCCATCGCCCCCCGCTGGGCCAGGGTCCGGCCCAGGTGACCCTTGCCACAACACCAGTCCAGTACCGGATAGCCCAGGGGTGAAATTGCAGCGGCGAATGCGCCGGCCTGCTGTCGTTTTCGGCCAGGCATATCAACGGCGGCCACCTCCGCCAATTCCGCCTGCCGGCCCTCGGCCTCGGTCGCCAGACGAGGTAAATCAAGCAGATCCCGGTACCGGGCCAGCGCCGGAACATACCTGGCTAACACCGAGGACAGTTCCGGGAGCCGCTCCTCCCAGTCCTGACAGTACCCCTCTGGAAGCGCCTCCAGCCAGCGCGCCAGGTCCGGATGCGCGTCGCGCCAGGCGGGGGCAGGTTCCATGAACGGGATGGGGCGCCAGAGTGGCTCCAGTTCCCGCAGCCAGTCATTCAAAGACTGCCAGCGCTGGTAAAAACAACCCGAGGCTTGGTGTAAACTCGCCGCCGGAGGTAATGTCATGAAACTGGCCTTTGTACTGGTTGAACCGAAAGTCCCGGAAAATGTCGGCGCCGCTGCGCGGGCCCTGTGCACCATGGGTTTTTCCGAGCTATGGCTGGTCAATTCCGACCTGCATACGCGGCCCGAAGCCCACTGGCTGGCCCATGGCAGTGACCACATTCTGGATAATGCGCGCATTTTCCCCGATCTGGCCGCGGTTAGAAACTCCGCGGATTTGCTGATGGGCACCTCAGCCAAGCCCCGCCATCATCGGCAGGACTGGCATGAACCTGGCGCACTGCGCTCGGTACTGGCCAATAAAGGCGGCTCGGTGGCGACGGCGGCGCTGGTGTTTGGTCGTGAGGACCGGGGCCTGGCCAATGAAGAACTGGCCCTGTGCGATCTGCTTACCGGCTTTCCGATGGCGGTCAGCTATCCATCCCTGAATCTGTCCCAGGCGGTCATGCTGTATGCCTGGGAGCTGTCCGGACTGGCGCGCCAGAGTAACAGCACGCCCGAGGTCGCCTCAGATGCCAGCCTCGGCGCCTTGCGACAACGCCTGGAAACACTGTTACCGGCGCTGGAGGCACCGGCCGACAGCAAGCTGTCGCAGTGGGTATTCCAGCGCCTGCCCATGCTTTCCGAACGGGACGTCGGCTTTGCTCACACCCTGTGCGGCAACCTCGAGCACAAACTCTGAGCTTACTCCTGGAACCTTCCGGGCCGGAACGCATCCAGCGGCACGGCCGGTTCTTCACCGTCGATAACCTGGGCAATCACCGAGGCGCTGCCCGCCGACAGGGTCCAGCCGAAAGTACCGTGGCCGGTATTCAGGAACAGATTCCGGCGTGGCCCTCGGCCGATGATGGCCGGGCCATCCGGAGTCATGGGGCGGAAACCGGTCCAGGTTTCGGCAGCCTCAAGATCCGCGCAGCCGGGAAAGCGTGAACGCACGGATTTCTTGATGGTGGCAATGCGCGCCTCGGGAATGTCGCGATTGAAGTCCGCCAGTTCGACAAAGCCCGTGGCCCGGAGCCGATTGCCCAGTCGGGTCGACACCACTTTCAGGTTATCGTCGTGGATCGTGCTGACCGGGGCCTTGCCCGGATCACTCAGGGGTACCGTCAGGCTGTAACCCTTGATCGGATAGATCGGCAGCTCCAGCCCCAGGGGCCGAACCAGCTGCGGTGACCAGCATCCTGCACAAACCACCACCGCATCCGCTTCCAGGGTGGCTAACTCGCCGCCGCGGGTTCGATACTCGATCCCGTTCACCTTCTCGTCATCAAACAACAGCCGCTCAACCTCGACACCATAGTGAAAACTTGCACCTTGCTGTTCACACACCTGCGCCAGTGCCCGGGAAAACAGGTGGCAATCGCCGGTGCCGTCTGTGTCATAGCTGATAGCACCATAGAGAGGCCCGTCTCCGGTCATGCCCGGCTCTGCGGCTCGCACCTGCTCGGGCGTGAGCAGCTGCGAGGCGATGCCCAGCTCATTCAGCAGGTCGTGAATCTCACGATAATCATCCATGGCCTCCGGGCTGCTGGCCAGGTGCAGCAGGCCCTTGTGGTCGCCATCGAAGTTCAGGTCATGCTCCTGCTCCAGAGCCAGAAAGCGCTCCCGACTGTGGATACCCAGACGCAGCATGGCCCGCTTATTCAGGCCAAACAGGCCCGGGCTCCAGGCGTAGCGCAGGGTGGCAAACATAAACTTGATGGCTTCCACCGAAGGCGGCATCCGCAGCTTGAGCGGGCCGTCGGTTTTGAACAGCCAGGGCAGTGCCTTGAAGACCATGGAGGGATCAGCCCAAGGGTAAACCACACCGTAAGACCGCTGGGCGGCGTTGCCTTTACTGGTCTCATTACCCGCAAGGTCGTGTCGCTCCAGCAGAGTCACCTGGTGCCCGCGGCGAATCAGTTCCCTGGCGGTGGTAACACCCACCACGCCACCCCCTACCACTGCGATGTGCATAATTCCTCCATTAGCTGACACCATTCGCTGCCAGCAGCTGACGATAGTCTTCCAGTACATCCGGATGTTCCGCCGGGTAGTCCGGCGCAAGCTGTTTCAGCACCCCGGCCAGCAAGGCCGCCACAATCGCCCGGGCCTGGGGCTTGCGGTCGCCGGGCACAATGAACCAGGGGGCTTCCTCGGTGTGGGTCTGAGCCAGGGCTTCCTCGGCGAAGGCCTGATAACGGGTGCGCTGTTTCCAGCCCTCGATGTCCGAGCGGTCAAACTTCCAGCGCTTCCTGGGCTTGTCCAGACGTTTGAGCAATCGCTGTTTGTGCTCATCCTCGGAGAGATTGAGCCAGATTTTTACGACACAGGTGCCTTCGCTGACCAGGTGACGCTCAAAATGTCGTATCGCCTCGAACCGGGCCGGCCAGTGATAGGTGTCGGCATCACGCACGGGCCATACCCGCTCCCCGATCACGGCCTCATGATGACTACGGTTGAAGGCCACCATCTGGCCATAGGCGGGGAGATAGGGCGTCACCCGCCAGAGAAAATCATGCGCTGCTTCCGTTTCATTGGGTCGCCCGAATGACCAGGCATGAAAGCCGGCCGGGTCAGCATAGGTGGCCAGCGTCCGGATCAGGCTGTCTTTGCCGCTGGTGTCCGGGCCATGGATGACGACCAGCAATGCCCGCTTACGATTCGCCCACAACCGCCTCTGGTACTCTCCGATGTCCTCAAGACTGGCTTCAAGCGCAGGCAGCTTGTCTTCGCCCTCGTACAGGGAGGGATAGCCTTCGAGAGCCGGCTTGTCGGGATTCAGGAACCAGGAACGGGCAAACGCCGTATACTTCATCAAGGAAACTCCCTATCGCCACGATGCAGGTCAGTAATCGTACAAAGTGATAAACTTGTGTGATTCGCTTCTCAGAATAGCATCCATACACCGACCCTGATGGAGTCTAGTACCCCGGCATGAGCAAGAAACGTCGTGAGATTCCCGTATTTGATCATCCGATCATCGAGACCCACTGCCACCTGGACTACCTGAAAGACCGGCCGTTGTCCGATACCCTGGAGCAAAGCCAGCGGGTCAACATCGAAAAGGTGATCACCATTGCCGTGTCACCTGAGAACCTGGCCGCAGTGCGCGAGCTGGCTGGTTCGGCTGACTGGGTGTTTGGTACCCAGGGCATTCATCCCCATGAAGCGGAAACCTATACCGATGAGGTGGAGGCGGAAATTCGCCAGCATGCCACCGACGACAAGATCGTGGCCGTGGGCGAGATCGGGTTGGACTATTTCTACGACAATGCCGATCGCGCCGTGCAGCGGGACGTGTTTCGCCGGCAACTGCAGATTGCCTGCGACAGCGACCGCCCGGTGGTAATTCACAGCCGCGACGCCGATGACGACACCATCGCGATTCTCAAAGAGTTCGAGCATTCGCTGGAGCGCCGGGGTGTTATTCACAGCTTCACCTCCGGACCCGGGCTGGCACAATACGCCATCGACCAGGGCTGGTGCCTGGGCTTCAACGGCATCACCACCTTCAACAAGGCAGAGAACGTGCGGGACATTGTGCGCATGACACCCATCGAGCAGATCCTGCTGGAAACTGATGCCCCGTTCCTGACGCCTGTGCCCTATCGCGGCCGTGAAAACGCACCGTTTTACCTGCCGTTCGTGGCCGAGAAAATTGCCGCAGTAAAGGACTTGCCCCTGGATCAGGTATTGAGCCAGACCTATCAAAACAGCCTGCGGACGTTTTTCCCCCATCAATGATCAAACGCATTCCCATCTCTGCCCTGAAGGTCGGTATGTACATTACCGACCTCAACAACGACTGGATCCCCCATAACACACAGCGCAAGAAAGGGATTATCAAGCGGGAAGAGACCATTGAGAAAATCCGCAGGATGGGTGTGCAGTATGTCTACATTGATGTCAGCCGGGGCGCCGACTGTCAGGATTCCGAGCCGGCGGCGGAGGTGGACCGGCGCAATGAAACGGCCCTGCAGAATGCCGGAGCCCTGAAACCGGGGTATACCCCCAGGGCACCGTTGGCAGAAGAAATTGTCATTGCCCAGCGGGTGCACAGCCAGGCCCAGAACCTGGTGGGCAGTTTCATGAATAACGTCAAGATCGGTGGCGCAATCGATGTGGCCCCTATCCATCAGTTAGCTGACGAATTACAGAATTCAGTGCTGCGCAATGCCAATGCGCTGAGCTGCCTTGGCCGGATCCGGGAAAAGGACAACTACCTGCTGGAGCATTCGGTCAACCTGAGCGTACTGATGTCGCTGTTCGGCAGTTATCGGAAACTGGCGGCCGACATCCTGCACCAGACCATCGTCGGTGCGCTGCTGCATGATCTGGGCAAAATCCTCACCCCCGATGAGATTCTGCATAAACCCGGCCGGCTGACGGCGGAAGAATTCGAGGTGATGAAACTGCATGCCCGCCACTCCCGGGATATTCTTGCCAGCACCGAGGGCATTGGCGAAATCGCGGTCATCACGGCAGCCCAGCACCACGAAAAACTCGATGGCAGCGGCTATCCAGAAGGCCTCAAAGGGGAAGAAATTACCGAATACGGGCGCATGGTGGCCATAACCGATGTCTACGACGCCATCACCTCTGACCGCGTCTACCATAAAGGCATGACGCCGACCCAGGGCCTGAAAAAACTGCTGGAATGGTCCGGCGACCATCTGGACCCGGTTCTGGTAAAACAGTTTATCCGCTGCATTGGCCTGTACCCGGTCGGTTCGCTGGTGCTGCTGGAGAGCGGGCGGCTGGGCGTGGTGGTGGAAACCAACGACGCCGACCAGCGGTTGCCCGTAGTGCGTGTGATGTACCACACCCGCTTCCGGCTGCCGATTACTGTGGAAACCATTGATCTGTCACGGCCTGGCAATCAGGACCGGATTGTCAGGGCAGTCGACCCGGAAGACTACAAGCTCGATATCCGGAAGTTTCTGATCTGACGCTCCGAAACCCGCCCGGGCTCTGCTAGGCTAGTGGTAGAGCCCCATCCACAACAAAGATACTCCATCATGCTGTCATCGGTTTTCCAGGTTCTGGGCGGTCTGGCCCTGTTTCTCCTGGCTATGGAGATGATGACTAACGGTCTGAAAAACGCCGCCGGCCATCATCTGCGCCATATGCTGGGACACTGGACCAGGACTCCGCTACGCGGTCTGTTTGCCGGCTTTGTCATTACCGGTATCGTGCAGCATTCCGGGGCGGTTACCGTGGCAACCATCGGTTTTGTGAATGCCGGCCTGATGACGCTGGCCCAGTCCCTGGGTGTCGTTTTCGGCTCCAACATTGGTACCACCATGACCGGCTGGCTGGTCAGCCTGATTGGCTTCGGCTTCAAGATCGAGGCCATGGCGCTGCCGCTGCTGGCGGCCGGGGTGGGCTTCAAACTGATCAGCCGCAACCCGAGAAACCAGTTTCTGGGGGAAGCGCTGGCAGGCTTTGCGCTGTTTTTCCTGGGCCTGTCGATTCTCAAAACCGCGCTCGAATCATCAGCCCTGGGCTTCCAGAACGGCAACCTGATCAATGCCGACTACGGCCTGCCGGCCTACATGCTGATGGGCCTGCTGGCCACGGTTCTTACCCAGTCCTCCAGCGCCGCCCTGGCCATCGTACTCACCGCTGCGGCCGGCGGCCTGATTTCGCTCGATAACGCCGCGGCGGCGGTGATTGGCGCCAACCTGGGCTCAACGTCGACCGCCGCGCTGTCGGCCCTGAAAGCCACGGCAAACGCCCGCCGGCTGGCCACCGGCCATATCCTGTTCAACCTGGTCACCGGCATCATCGCCCTGCTGGTGCTGCCGGCCATGCTCTGGCTGGTGAATATCCTGACCGACTGGCTGGATCTGGAAGCCAACCCGGCGGTTTCGCTGGCCCTGTTCCATACCCTGTTCAACGTTCTGGGTGCCGCCATCATGCTGCCCTTCACCCTGCCATTCGCCCGTTTTCTGGGCCGGCTATTCCGCAGCAAGGAAGAAGACAACGCCGAACCGCGATATCTCGATGACACCCTGGTGACGACACCAGAACTGGCCATCGGCGCCGTGGATCAGGAGATGAAGCGGTTGATTGGCCACAGCCGGGGGTTGCTGCGGGTATGCCTGGATCGGGAAAGCCTGGGGGAATCCGATGTGCGCCCGAAGGCCGATGCCGTGCGTAATCTGAACCTAGCCATTAACGACTATATCGGGCGCCTGAGAGCCGAGAAAATGCACCCGTCGGTGGTGGATGCGCTGACGCTGAGCATTCGCACCTGCCGTTACCTGGCGGAAGCCACTGAGCTGACCCTGCATCTGGTCAGGCTCCGGGCGCTGGCACGCCGCACGGATTTCGACACACTGGAGCCGGTTTTCAACCGTTATTTCGAGGTTATTCGGGTGCTGGTGGCGTCAGAAGCGCCAGCGCCGGAGCAGTTCCAGGAAGCCGAAACAGTCTACCATCAGCTTAAAGCCGCCACCCTGCAGAAGATGATCCGGCGGGAGTTCAGTTCCAGCCTGGGTGACCAGGTTCTGGACGAACTCAGCGCTGTGCGCCGGCTCACCGATCAGTGGAGCAAGGCACTGTATTGGCAGGATGGTGTGGGGTTACTCAACCACAGCCATGATCAGGCATCGGTATCCTGAAAACAGCAGTAGCGGTTCTTGCCTTCGCGCTTGGCCCGATACATGGCCTGGTCAGCCTGGCGAAGCAGCTGATCACCGTCAATCTCCTCACCTTGCGGGTACAGGGTGTAACCCATACTCGCGGACACTTCAACGCTGTGATTGGCCACCCACACCGGTTCGGCAATCACCGTTAGCAACCGTGAAAGCAGAACATCCAGGGTCGCCGCGTCCGGGACATTGACGATGATGGCGGCAAACTCGTCGCCGCCCAACCGTGCCAGACTGTCCTCCTCCCGGAGGGTCGCACGCATTCGCCGGGCCACTTCCACCAGCAAGCCATCACCGGCATCGTGACCAAAGGCATCATTCACCGGTTTGAACTGGTCCAGATCGATGTAGACAACCGCCAACCGGTAATTCTGCCGGCGGGCCTGGGCCATGGACTGGTGCAGACGATCCGAGAACAGTACCCGGTTCGGCAGATTGGTCAGGGCGTCGTAGTGCGCCATGATCTTGAGCTGCTTCTCGATCTCTTTCTGTCGGGTGATATCACTGAACACACCTACAAAGTGGGACAGCTCGCCCTGCTCATCCAGTACGCTGCTCAGGGTAAGGTTCAGTACAATGGCCTGGCCTTCCTGGTGCCGGGCGGCGAATTCCCCGCTCCACACACCGTGCCGGTTGGCAGCCACCAGTATGGCACTGCCCTCATCCACCGGCATGGGCGGCAAACTGCCAATGGCAGACTTGTGATCCCGCCCGGTAATCTGGGTATAGGCTTCATTGATATCCATCACCACGCCGTGGGCATCCGTAATGAATATGGCTTCGCGGGCATTCTTGAACACCCTCAGCGCCAACCGTTGCTGTTCCTCGGCCTGTTTTCGGCGGCTGATGTCGTGCCAGGAACAAAGTACCGAAGGGATGTCACTGTCGTGTTCATAAACCGGAGCCAGGGTCATGGCCACCCACACCCGGCCCCCGTCCGAGCGTACAAACAACCATTCTGTCTGGGACACCTCTCCGGCCGTCACCCGGGCAAAAAGCGCCTCGGACTTCTGTGACGACGGAGTTCCATCCGGCTGGCTATGGGGCGAGAAGGCCGCCAGGGATTTGCCCAGCAGCGACGCTTCTGACGTGTAGCCCACCAGATCCACTGCGGCCCGATTGCAATCCACCAGCTCGCCATTACGGATCATCAGCATCGGCTGGGGCCAGCTGGCAATCAGTGAACGCAGCCGACGCTCTTCAGAAGCCAGTTGTTTCTTCTTGCGGCCAAGCCAGAGACTGGTGATCACCAGCAGTACGAACAATACAGCAACGGTAATCACCCAGTTGCGGTATTGGTGGAGTATGTCCACCCAGGTTACCCTCGGCACCTGATCGTAGGGCGGCATACGCAGGGTTCGAGTCAGCATCTCGACCGACTGATAGTCCGCTGGCGGTGAAAACCCCGCCAGACCAGCCGCCTGCGCCGCGGCATGCTCTGGCTCCAGAGCAAACAGTGCCGACGCTACCCGGCGCACCGTCCGGCTATCGACATGGGGCAGAGAAACCAGAGGCCACTCCGGGTACAGCCGGGTGGACAACACAAACGGATAGCCTCGAAGCTGCTGCGAATTGATGATTTTCAGTTCGCCGGCAAGGTTCGGGTTCTCGCTCAGCAGTTCTTCATAGATACCGGTACGGATGAATCCGACATCGGTATCGCCCGACAGCACCGAGCGGATTACCCTATCGTGATTGCCCAGAAACACCATCCGGTTGTGGCGGCGGACATCCACGCCCGCATTGACCAGCTCCAGCGCCTGGGCCTGATAACCTCCCAGATACGTCAGCCCCGGCATAGCAATACTCTTTTTCTCCAGATCCTGCAGGCGGTTGATATCGTCCCGTTCAACACGGGTAATAATCACGCCACCAATACTGCCCGTGGTTTCGCCCCGCCAGCTGCGGCGCAGGGTTGCGAGGGCTCCGGTCAGACTGCGTTCACTGCGAATCACCAGAAAATGACTGGGATTGGTGAGGAAGAAGTCGATCTGGTTGGCCGCCAGCGCCCGGTTCATATCATCTTGATTGAATACCCTCAGGTTCACCGGCATGCCGGTTTCCAGGGTCAGGTAGTCGGCCAGGGGCTGATAACGTTCATTGATCACATTATCTGGCCGGTAGGCAAAAACGCCGAGCGTTACCGAGTCCCCGGCTGCCACCGGTGCAGGCACGCTGGCAGCAACCAGCAACAGCCAAACCAGGCAGTGGGAAAGCAAAGCCTTTATCATGGCAGGCTCCGTGGCAGGAAAGCCGGATCGGTCAGGTGCTCATAGCGCAGAGGCTTATCCATCAGCCCCTCACGAACCATGATATTTTCCAGAGTCTTCGCCACCACTTCCAGCCGACCGTTGTGCGTGAGGTACCGGTGATTGGCCGAGAGTTCCGGCAACATCACGTTTGCCAGGGACTGGCGCACCATATCCGGTGACACCTCCTGGCGTGTGGCTACCCGATAGACCGCATCGTGCATGTTGCGAACCAGATGCTGCAGGCCAAGAAAATGTCCTTTCACCAGATCCCGTACCGCAGCCGGCTGCCGACTGGCCGCAGCATCCGTGACCACCAGCAGATCGAATATGGTTTCCGGCAGTTGGCTGCTGTCAAACAGACGTACCGCACCTTCGGCCACCAGCCGGGAGGCCTCCGGTTCGTAGCTGATGGAAGCATCGATATCACCACGCTGCCAGGCCCGGATATGTTCGTTGACCGGTAAATCCACCACCGATATGTCGTTGCTGGTCAGGCCCGCACGCTCCAGCACCGAGAACAGCAGGATGCCGGACACGCCACCGAGTTCCACGGCCACCCGCCGGCCCCTCAACCCCGAAAGACCGGTGATTTCGGGCCGAACCAGCAGCACATCCGCGCCCACGGAGACATTGGTGACGGCTACAGCCTTCACCGGTACACCTGCGGCAAGAACTCTCAGGGTTTCATCCAAGGTCAGGGCTGCGGCGTACAGGTTGCCAGAAATCAGTCCACCGATGGAATCACTGGCTGCCTGGCCTTTTACCAGTTGCACCGTTGCCGGCAGCCAACCAAATTCTTCTGCGAGGTACAGGGGTTCGTAACCAATCCAGGGGTGGATACCGGTTCTCAGGGGGGCAGACCGGGTGCAACCGCTCACGCCCGCGGCAACAGCGGCAGCTATCGTCAGTTGCAGAAATTGACGGCGGTGCATCCAGAGGCTCCGGAAAAGCGATGGTTATTCTTTGCATACTAATCCGTAGCCACTATAGCCGTAAATCTGACCAAAGCATTGCACCGGGTCAAATTGAGCAAAATCAACCTATCCCAGCGACAGAAAAACGCCCATCAGCACCGGAGAAAGCAAGGACAGCAGGAATCCGGAGGCGATAGCCACCGGCACACAGGCCAGGCCGCCACTGCTGCGAATGACCGGCAGCGTGAAATCCATGGCGGTGGCACCGCCATAACCGATGGCCATGGCCGGCCGGGCATGGATCACCAGCGGAATCAGGGCCAGGGCGATGATCTCCCGAAGGACATCGTTCAGGAAAGCAACACCGCCCCAGGCCGGCCCCAGGGCATCGCCAATAACAATGCCTGAGAGAGAATACCAACCAAACCCGGAGGCCAGGGCCAAAGACTGATGCCAGGGAATATCCAGCACCGGTACCAGAGCCAGCCCCGCCACCAGCGAGCTAACCACCAGGGCCAGTGCAATGCCCAGCCCCTGGCGGTTCATCAGCAGTTTGCGCAATGACAGGCCGGCATTGCGCAGTTGCAGGCCTATAAGGAACAGCAGCAACATCAACGCCCAGGTAGCCACATCGTCCACCATGGGCAGCTCCGGGAACAGGAAATACCCGAGCAGAGCACCGATAAGCACGGACAATAGAGGTTTGAGGCCGGCCAGGAACAGGCGGCCATAACCGGGCCTGGAACCTGTTTCAGCCGCCTCCGTGTGCATGGGCTGCCAGCGGTGAAACAGCCAAAGGCCCGCCATGTTCGCCACCAGCAAGACCAGCACCAGCCCCGCCACCTGGGCGGCCATGGTACCCAGTTGGCCCAGCAGCCCTTCCATCTGCCCCAGCCCCAATCCCAGCAGAGCCAGAATGAAATACACCAGGGCTTCCACCGAATAGTGAATCAGGGTCATCAGCTGGCGATTGGAGAGGGCAATGGCAAAACCCAGGAACAACGGAGCCAGTATCAGGAGCGCACCGGTCAGCATGACAACCTCGAATGAATACAGGAATAAAGTGCAGGACAGCTGCGGCGAAAATCAGGGGCGTTCAGTGCAGGCGCTCGCCGGAGCGGTCCTGTACCAACACCCAGGGGGCAATGACGACCGCCCAGAGTTCGGCGTTGCGATCGTACCAGGCGCGCGCGAGGTCAGGTGCCACCTCGCCCACCTGCCCGCCGGACATCCAGTGCTCGAACTGGGCCTTGTTGTCCGCCGCCAACTGGGTTGCCACATTGAGTAGATCCAGCTCTGGCGCCACTCGCACCACCTGGCCACGGGCATAATAGGTTTGCAGCTCATGCCAGTGAATGCGGGAGGTCTCCAGGTTGAGTTTGGCCTTGATTTCTTCCGGCGACTGGGGGGATGACATGACAACCTCGGTGATCAGTTCATTTGCGGCGCGCCAGCCTACCCTAAAACCGATGACGACGCACCCGGTTCAACGCTCCGGGTGGTCGGCCACCAGACGCCGGATATCATCGGCCAGAGTCATGGGATCAAAGGGTTTCGGAATGACACCGATAGCGCCCAGCGATCGGTATTCTTCAATTTCCGAGGGCTGCAAACGAGCGGTCATAAAGATAACCGGAATATTCAGCCCCTCCGGGCGCTGCTGCAGGGCTTTCAGAGTCTGAGGCCCATCCATACCCGGCATCATCACATCCAGTAAAACCAGATCCGGTCCAAATTCCTCAATGCGCGATAAGGCTTCCTGACCAGAGGCACAAAGGCAGACGTCGAAGCCGCCCACATCCACCAGTGCCAGCTCAGCCACACTGCGAATGTCCTCATCATCTTCAACGTAAAGCACACGATCAACTTGTTGGCTCACGAGGGCTTTAACTCCTCTGATTGTGTCTCATCCAGGCCCAGCCGTCGCAGTAAACGCTGGCATTCTTCGCCGGCTTTCGCCCCCGCCGCTTCCAGAGAGGCCGCCCGCATCAGCAGCCGGTCTTCACGGGTACAGTCAGAACCAAGCGAATGCACTGCCCCAATCAATTCCCTCAAACCAAGTGGCAGATGCCAGTGAATTTTCAGTCGGTTTCCAAACGGTGCGGACCATTCCCGAAACAGGGCTTCAAACGCGGCCTCCTCGACCTCGCCACCCAGCGCCACGTATTCATCCAGCACTTTGACCAGGGCCATCTCACCAAGGCGACTGAGCAAGCCAGCCTGCTGGAACAGCATCGGCTGCTTTTTGAGTCTCAGCGCCAGAGCCTGGGCGGATTTTGCGACACTGAGCGCCTGGCCATAATAGACGTCAGCCCGGGCGCGCAACGGCGGATGCTGGATATTCCGCGAGACATCCAGAGACAATGCCAGCGCCTGGTTTAACGCCATCGCAACCCCGATCGAACTGATCGCGTCCCGGACTGTATCCAGAGGTTCACCCGTACGGCGAAAGGAGGTGCTGTTGGCCACATCCAGCAGGCGCAGCGTCAGCGCTGGGTGATCCCGCCACCGTTCTGCAAGTTGCGAAGCAGAAAGCTCTTCCTGACGCCGGTATAAATCCAGAATCTCAGCAGCATCCAGATCGGACGGCAACTGCGTGATGTTCTCCAGAGCATCAGCCAGATAACTCGAGACCGCGGGCAACCGGGCGGGTGTGTCAGAAAGAAGCTCCGTGAGTCTTTGATGCAGGACACGAACGTCCAGAGGCTTGGTGATATAGCCATTGATGCCGTAATGGGCGGCCTTCAAAACGGAGTCCCGATCGGCCCGGGCCGAGACGATCACAACGGGCATGGTCGCTTTAGCCGAACGCACCCTGCGAACCAGCTCCAGCCCCGAGCCATCCGGCAGGTTCCAGTCCGCAATAATCAGATCAAAATCGTCATCTTCAACATATCGGAAGGCTTCGGACAGCCGGCTCGCCACCGTCACCCGCATGCCTGGACGGAGCCCCGCCACTACGGTCTCCAGCAGCTCCGAAAAGAGATCATCGTCTTCAAGCACCAATGCTTTCAAGGCATTCTCCGCAACATGATTGACCTACGCGTTATCGGTATACAACGTAACGCCATTGCGGCCGTTTCGTTTCCGCTCATAGAGTGCCTTGTCAGCCGCCTCGATGATTTGATCACCGGCAGAAAAATCATTGATTTTTGCGACCCCCGCGCTGAACGTCACGTGGAACACGTCGTCTTCACTGGAAAACTCCAGTTCAGAAAAGCTCTCAAGAATACCGGACATCAGTCGCAGGGCTGCTGACGGCTCACAATGCGGCAGTACCACAAGAAATTCTTCACCACCGTAGCGACCGATGGCATCGGATTCCCTCAGCCGGTTGCGCAAAAGATTGGCCAGAGTCCGGATGACGACATCACCCTGTGCATGCCCCCAGGTGTCATTCACCTGCTTGAAATGATCAATGTCCAGCAGTACCGCAACAGAGCTGTAATCGCCCCGGGTGCAACGCTGACGCTCCCTTTCCACTTCCTGTTTGATTACCGAGTGCTTCAGCAGTCGCGTCAGACTATCGCGGTTCATCAGCTCAGACAGCTGCCGAGCCCGATGACAGCGCATCTGGACGGCCCGGATGAGGTAATCATCGGAAATCGGTTTGACCAGGAACTCATCGGCACCGCCGGACAGCGCCCGAAGCTGGCGCTCCGGATCATCTTCGGAAGACAAGTAAACAATCGGCAGGCTCAACCAGCGGGCATGGAAGCGGATCATTCGAGCCAGAACTACGCCAGAATGCGCGCCAAGCTCAATATCCATCAGCAACAGCTCAGGTTCGAACGCGTAGAGTTCTGACAGCAGCGTCAAAGGGTCCGATACGGCATGGGCCTCAATACCGACAGAATTGAGCACCAGGCAATAGTGCTCGGCCAGTTCCCGGTCGTCGTCGACGATCATCACGCGGCCTTTGGTGCCGGCGGCCAGTTCCTGAACCAGGGTTTCCAGCCGCTCCACCAGCTCGGGCAAATCCACCGGCGCCGACATGAAGGCACGTGCCCCGTGCTGGGCAACGTGATAGCGACGATCGAAGTTTTCGGCCTGTCCGATGCAAACAACCGGCACCGGTGGCTGATAGGCGCCGCGGGGATGGGCCTCCAACCAACGAGCCACACTTTCAATACTGGCATCGCTGCAGATCACGGCTGCGGCATTACCAGGATCAGTACTTGAAGCCTGCACCACGCCTTCCCGGCTCTCTATCGTCTCGACAGAAAACCCGTATTTCTGCAATTCATCCGGCAAGGACGCCAATTGATCCGTGGCGTCAAGAACCACGATCAGCCGAACCTGCATGCCATGGGAGACCAGCTCTTCATCAGGTTGCGTCGATCTTTCCCGCTCCGTGGACAACGGGTTATCCAGATCGGCGATGCCAATCAGGAGTTCGAGCTGATCGGCCAAGTTTTCATCAACGGGAAGACAATCGAACTGGGCGTCGGATTCCTCCACCAACACTTTTTGCTCCCGCTTGAGACGTTTTTCGAGCTCTCGTGCAAATTCTCCAAGGGAGGGGAAACCAAACGTGCCCGCAGATCCCGCCAACTTATGAAGCCTTTGGCTACAGTCACTGAGGGTCAGCTCATCCACCCGGCCCTCTCGAATCAGGGTCGCGAACCCCGAAAGGTAGGTCAACTCGCCCCTTAAACGCTCGATAAAACGCAGTTTCAGAACGTTCAGGCGATCACTGATGTCGTCTTGCCGTTGGTTATCCAAAAAAACTCCCCGAATCCTGGTTTTTCCGACTCTGGAAATACTCTAAGCTCTATGTAAGCACGTTTTTCCGCTCTCGACCACGCCACTAAGGATTACCGTTGAGATCCCCATCGTTAGGTATACGCGTTACCCTGATTACGATCTCCAGCAGTATTGCGACCATGGCAGCCGTGTTGTTTTTTGCCTACAACGGGCTGGTAAGGGATTTCGAGAGCGTTCTGACCCAACGGCAGCTGCTGGAAACTGACTCGGCTGCCCGAGTTGTAGACCAACAACTTCAGATTCGCCTGGAGGCCCTGAAGGCCTTCTCGGCTTTTCTCACTGACGGCGACAACCTGCGCCCTCTGCCTGAGCTGAAAGAACTTCTCGGACGCCAACCCAGTCTTGAACGCTATTTCGAAGGCGGCCTGCTCATTTTTGATGACAAGGGGGTCGCCATTGCAGAGAACCGTTTTGTGCCCAGACGAATCGGCACCAACTACTCAGACCGCCCGCATTTCCGGGAAGCCCTGACCAGCCGGCAAGCAGTGATCAGCCGCCCCATTATCGGCCGCACCACCGGATTGCCGCTGTTGTCTTTTCTGGCTCCCATTGTCAGTGACGACGGCGATCTGCTGGGCTTGGCGGGCGGCAGCATCAACCTGGCTGAATCAGGCATCATTCCCGACTCCTTGAGTGAAAGGAGTAACGCCATCTTCATGGTGCTCGATACCGGGCACTTTACACAGGTGGATTCGCTGACCCCAGGGGCTCCGATGCCTGAGCTACCACCACCCGGCGAGAACCTGATTATTGACGCTGCGCTGTCTGGCGTCACATCGGGTGTCGTGACCGACAAATCCGGTAAACGCTGGATTTATGCGACCCGTCACCTGGAGCGTGTCGGCTGGTTGTTTCTGCGCGCCGAGCCCTATGAAGGCGTGACCGGCCCGGCCAGGGCCTCATTTGAAAGCTTTCTGCTGCTCAGTGTACTGGCGGCACTGATTCTGGCCACCGCAGCCTGGCTACTCGGGCGCACCGCCACCCGGCCCCTGGAACACATGTCCACACGGATAAGGGCCATGGTGGATGGCGCATCGGATACCCGCCGGTTGAAGCCCAAGGGCCCGCCGGAAACCCGCAATCTTGCGCTGGCCTTCAACCGGCTGATGGAGGAACGGGAAGCTCTGGACCAGATGAAAGACCAGTTTGTGGCCACCGTGAGTCATGAATTGAGAACGCCTCTGACCTCAATCAACGGTTCTTTGAAACTGCTGGACCGGGAGGCGGCCGGCGAGCTTCCGGAAAAGGCCAGGAAAATGGTGGAAGTAGCGCTGCGCAACGGCGAACAACTGCAGCTGCTGATTTCAGATCTGCTGGATTTCAATAAAGCCATCGCCGGAAAAATGATGTTGCAGATTGGCACAATCCAGGCCAGTGAAGCCCTGGAGCAGGCCATTGAGGGCAATCGCTCAATGGCCACCCATTATGGAGTCTCTTTGTGCGCAGTCCCGGCCGCTGAACCCTTGGTGGTCCGAGCCGACCCCCAACGACTGCGACAGATACTGGACAACTTTATCAGCAACGCCATCAAGTTCTCACCCACTGGCGCCGCCGTTCAGCTGTCCGCCCGAGCAGTTAATCAGAACACCATCCGATTCATCGTTTCGGACCACGGCCCGGGGGTGGATGAGCAGTTTATTCCACATTTGTTCGAGCGGTTTGCACAAGCCAATCCATCCTCAAAACAGGCACAGTCCGGCACTGGCCTGGGGCTGGCCATTTGCCGTGAGCTGGCCCATCTGATGCACGGCCAAGTGGGCTACTATTACCAGCAAGGGGCCCATTTCTGGCTCGACATTCCCCGCCAGGAGACCTCAAGGGAGCCTGATCATGAAGTCACCTGAGTACCCACCCGAAGAACCACAGCGGCTCTCCGCCCTGGAGGCGACAAAGCTGCTCGACACTCCCCCGGAGGAGCGCTTCGATCGGGTAACAAGGCTTGCCGCCGAGGCGTTCGATGTGCCCATTGCGTTGGTGTCACTGGTCGACCGGGAACGCCAGTGGTTCAAGTCCTGCTATGGCCTGGGAGTCCGGGAAACCGGTCGTGACATTTCGTTCTGCGGCCATGCCATCCTGAAATCCGAAGCCTTCGTGGTTTCCGATGCCCTCGCCGATGAACGCTTCTCCGACAACCCCCTGGTCACGGGAGAACCTCACATCCGTTTCTATGCGGGCGCACCGCTGGAAGACCGCTCCGGCTTTCGCATTGGCACCCTGTGCATTATCGACAAAAAACCTCGGGACTTTTCGAACCGGGACGAGAAAACGCTCAGAGACCTGGCCGATATCATCGAACGCGAACTCCAGTTTCAGGAGCTGGGCAACTACTACAGTGAGCGCACCCGGGCACTGAATGCACTGAACGAAATCGTTCTGGAAGTGAAAGGCAACCTTGATACCGCCATTCCGCTGGCGCTCAAAAAGGCCAACCATTTCCTCGGAACAGAGACGGCCATTGTCAGCGAAATCAATGGTGGCACCTACACCATACTCTGGCACCATGCACGCCGAAACAAGGCGCTTGAGAACGGACTCACCTTGCCCGTTGAGCAAACCTACTGCTCCATTCTTCTCGAGCGGAGTGACGTACTCGCCATCAACCACATGGGGCGCTCGCGATTTCAGGACCACCCCTGCTACGCCGAGTTTGGTCTGGAAAGCTACCTGGCCGCGCCAATCTGGATAGATGACACACTGTTCGGAACCCTGAACTTTTCATCCTCCATACCGCGCAAACCACCGTTTACCGAAACGGAAAAGATGTTTGTAAACCTGCTGGCCCGCTGGGTTGCCGATGCCATTCACCAGTCCCGACAGGCCGACACCCTGGAAAAACTCGTCAGCAGCGCGCCGGGAATGCTCTACCAGTACCGCCTCTGGCCGGACGGCCATAGCACCTTTCCCTACACCAGCCAAGGTATCCAGCAGATCTACAACATCAGCGCCGAAGCTGCGGCAAACGATGCCAGCCCGGTCTTCGGCGTCATTCACCCGGAAGACCTTCCACAGGTTGCGGAGAGCATTCAAGAATCCGCAGACAACTTGAGCCGTTGGCACCAGCGTTATCGGATTCAGTGGCAAGGCCAGAACTGGCACTGGGTCGAGGGGCAGGCCAACCCCGAAAAACTGCCGGATGGCAGCATTCTCTGGCACGGCTATATCGTAGACATCAATGAGCGATACGGAGCCGAACAGATGAAGAATCAGTTCATCTCCACCGTCAGCCACGAATTGCGAACTCCCCTCACTTCGATTTCCGGGTCCCTGGGGCTGATTTTGGGTGGCGTTACGGGGAACATCGACGAGAAAGGCCGTCACATGCTCTCCATCGCAAAGCGCAACGCCGACCACCTGAAGCTGCTGATAGACGATCTCCTGGATATCGAAAAACTGATTGCGGGCAACATGCCCATCGCGTCTGAGGAACAGAACATTGGAACGTGCGTAACCACCGCCATTGAAGAAATCCAGCCCTTCGCCAAACAGCGTCAGGTGCGCATCACTCTGCGGGACGGTTCACCGGGGCTCACGGCGCTGTTTGACAGCATCCGGCTGAAACAGGCTATCACCAACCTTTTGTCCAACGCCGTCAAATTCTCACACGAGCACGGCGAAGTCCTCGTCGATATTGAATCGTCAGAATCGGCGGTCCGCATCTCGGTGAAAGACCAGGGGATCGGCGTACCTGAGAGCTTCCGATCCAGGATCTTTCAGAAGTTCGCGCAGGCAGATGGCTCTGTTACCCGCGGACAAGGCGGGACCGGCCTTGGACTGTCAATCACCAAGGAAATCATGGCGCAGATGGATGGCAGTGTAGGCTTCACTTCTACCGAAGGGCAAGGATCAACATTTTGGCTGGAATTGCCATTAATGTGAACTTACGTTCGCCAGGTTAAAGGCGGGTGAAGAAATGGTGGCGTCGGGCGGACCATGTCCAGAAAGGACATAGTCCGGGAGCCACCCGTTTCATTGAGCACCCCGCCCCCTCAGGCGTTTTTCAGCATCTCCCGCACCACGTAATGCAGGATACCACCATGCTGGAAATACACTGCCTCGTTGGCAGTATCAATCCGTGACTTCAGCTCGCAGGTTTCGGTAGAGCCATCCTTGTATTTCACCGTCATGGTCAGGGTCTGGCCCGGCTTGATCTTGCCAGACAGTCCCTGAATGCTGATCGTTTCCTCCCCGGTGAGTTTCAGGCTCTTGCGATCAGTCCCCTCCGGGAATTGCAGCGGCATCACGCCCATGCCAATCAGGTTGGAGCGATGGATGCGCTCATAGGATTCCGCTACCACGGCTTTTACGCCCAGCAACCGGGTGCCCTTGGCGGCCCAATCCCGACTGGAGCCGGTGCCGTATTCCTTGCCGGCAATCACAACCAGCGGCGTGCCCTGCTCCTGGTATTTCATGGCGGCATCGTAGATGGCCATTTGTTCCCCGGTGGGCACAAATTTGGTGAAGCCGCCTTCCACGCCGTCGAGCATTTCATTGCGTATGCGCACGTTGGCAAAGGTGCCGCGCATCATCACCTCGTGGTTGCCCCGGCGGGAGCCGTAGGAGTTGAAGTCTTTTGGGTCTACCCCATGTTCCTGCAGGTATTTGCCCGCCGGGGTATCCGGCTTGAAGGAACCGGCCGGTGAGATATGGTCGGTGGTCACCGAATCCCCCAACAGGGCCAGGATGTTGGCATCCTTTATGTCATCAATGGCCTCGGGCTGTTCACCCATGCCTTCGAAGAAGGGCGGATGCTGGATGTAGGTGGATTTATCGCTCCACTCGTACACCTTGCTCTCCGGCACCTTGATGGACTTCCAGATGTCGTCGCCCTCGAACACCTCACCGTATTCCTTGCGGAACATGTCGGTTTTCACCTTCTCGACCGCTTCGGCAATTTCGGCCTGGCTGGGCCAGAGGTCGTTCAGGTACACCGGGTTGCCGTCTTTGTCGGTACCCAGCGGGTCTTTGGTCAGATCCAGCCTTACGTTGCCCGCCAGGGCATAGGCCACCACCAGGGGCGGCGAAGCCAGCCAGTTGGTTTTCACCAGCGGATGCACCCGGCCTTCAAAGTTACGGTTGCCGGACAGCACCGAGGCTACAGTAATGTCACCATCGGTAATGGCCTTTTCCACGGCATCCGGCAATGGGCCGGAGTTACCGATGCAGGTGGTGCAGCCGTAACCCACCAGGTTGAAACCGAGCTTGTCCAGGTCGTCCTGCAAGCCGGCCACTTTCAGGTAGTCGGTGACCACCTTTGAGCCCGGCGCCAGAGAAGTTTTCACCCAGGGCTTGGTGCTCAGGCCCTTCTCCACCGCCTTCCGGGCGATCAGGCCGGCGGCCATCATCACGCTCGGGTTGGAGGTATTGGTGCAGGAGGTAATGGCAGCAATCACCACGGCACCCGGATCCAGCCGGCACTTTTCGCCGTTCATTTCCAGCGGCTGACTGGCCGGGTGTTCGTAGCTGTTATCCACCCCCACTGCGGTCTGGCCGCCTTCTGATTCCAGCTTGCCTTCCTGGGTTTTCGCCGGGCCTTCCGACGTTTCCATCAGCAATTCAAACGACGCTTTCATGTTGGTGAGGGCAACCCGGTCCTGGGGCCGTTTCGGGCCGGCAAGGCTGGCTTCCACCTCACCCATGTCCAGCTCCAGGGTGTCGGTGTATACCGGCTCATGACCGGGTTCCCGCCACAATCCCTGGGCTTTGGCGTAGTTTTCAACCAGTTCCAGCAGTGCTTCATCCCGCCCGGTCAGGCGCATGTAGTTGATGGTTTGTTCATCCACCGGGAAGAAACCACAGGTAGCACCGTATTCCGGCGCCATATTGGCAATGGTGGCACGGTCGGCCACCGGCATGTCTTTGAGGCCGTCGCCGTAGAACTCCACAAACTTGCCCACCACGCCTTTCTTGCGCAGCATTTCCGTGACGGTCAGCACCAGGTCGGTCGCCGTGATGCCCTCCCTCAGCTTGCCGGTGATCTTGAAACCGATCACTTCCGGAATCAGCATGGAGACCGGCTGGCCAAGCATGGCGGCTTCCGCTTCGATACCGCCCACGCCCCAGCCGAGTATGCCCAGACCGTTGATCATGGTGGTGTGGGAATCGGTGCCCACCAACGTGTCCGGGTAGGCGATGGTTTTACCGTCCACCTCCTTCTGCCACACCGTTTTGCCCAGATATTCCAGATTCACCTGATGGCAGATGCCGGTGCCCGGCGGCACCACCCGGAAGTTGTCAAAGGCCTGCTGGCCCCAACGCAGGAACTCGTAACGCTCCTGGTTGCGCTCCATCTCGATGGCCACGTTGTCTTTGAAGGCCGACGGATTGCCGTACTTGTCCACCATCACCGAATGGTCGATCACCAGATCCACCGGCGATAACGGGTTGATCAGGGCGGGATCTTTACCAGCGTTCTTCACGGCCTCGCGCATGGCCGCCAGGTCCACTACCCCGGGCACCCCGGTGAAATCCTGCATCAGAACCCGGGCCGGACGGAACTGGATTTCGGTATCCGAGCCCCGGTCTTTCAACCATTGCACCATGGCATCAATGTGAGAGCGGTCGACCGTGGTGTCGTCTTCGTTACGCAGCAGGTTCTCCAGCAACACTTTCAGGGAGAACGGCAGGCGGCTGAGATCGCCCAGGGTGTCTGCTGCCTTGGGCAGGCTGTAGTAGTGGTAGGTCTTGCCACCCGCGCTAAGGGTGGAGAGGGTATTCAGGCTGTCTTTACTCAGGGATGAACTCGACATGCGATGCCTCCTCTTCGGAAATCTCCTTTAACTATTGCATCGAATGACGAGAGTTCAACTGTAGTCCTGTGAATGTTCTGCATTACCCCGGTGAATACTGTCAGTATCATCCGTGACCTGGCGTATACAAATTAAACAAAAGGACGATACTTAAGCCAATCCCGTACTGATACCGTACATACCTCAAATCTCTTCAGCTTTTACAGGAATCTCGCTTGCTGGCGCTTGATCACTTCTTTGTTCTTAATCCAGAGACCGACAAGCTGGTGTCGGGCCAATACGACTATGGCCTGGTGATGTTGTCTCTGCTGATCTCTGTGGGCGCTTCCTACCTGGGGCTAACCCTGGTTGCCGCTGCGCGCCGCAGCAACACCCTTTACATGCAGCGCCTGCACCTGTTCAGCGGTTTAACCGCTTTGGGCATTGGCATCTGGTCCATGCATTTTATTGGCATGCTAGCCTTTGAAATGCCTACCCATGTGCATTTTCACCCCTGGATTACCGCACTATCCGCCGTCCCAAGTCTGTTTGCTTCATGGATGGCACTCAGCCTTTTGGCCCGGCACGAACTGACCGGGCCGCGACTGATCGGTGGTGGCGTGGTGGTCGGGGCCGGCATCGGTGCCATGCACTATCTCGGCATGACCGCTATGGAGATCGGGCCGGCACTTCGCTACGACCCAACGTTATTCGCACTGTCGATTGTGGTGGCGGTGATGCTGGGCACCCTGGCGCTGTGGATCAGCTTCGGGCTGCGCCATAGAACTCGCCTGCGTGGGTACAAGCGCCGTTTACTCGCCGGTACCGTGATGGGGCTGGCCATCGCCGGCATGCATTACACTGCGATGGAAGCCGCCCGGTTTATCGGCCAGCCCGCCCCGGATTTTCTGCCCGGGAGCAACAGCCACACCGTTCTGGCACTGACCATTGCATTCGTAACGGTAACCCTCAGCCTGCTCGCATCCGGGGTGAACGCGGTGGCCCGCTATCGCGCCCTGATGAGGCGCAGCCAGGAAACCGCCAGCGAACTGCGCACCATCGTTGATGCCGCCGTGGACGGTATTATCAAGATCTCGGATCGGGGGATCGTACTGTCCTTTAACGAGTCGGCAGAACGCATCTTCGGTTACAACGCCGATGAAATCGTGGGCAAGAATATCAACATGCTGATGCCCAACCCCCATCGGGACGCCCACGACGGCTATCTGAAAAACTACCTACGCACCGGGGAACGTAAAATCATCGGTTCAGGCCGCGAAGTCTGGGCGCTGCATAAGGATGGCCACCAGATACCGGTGCGCCTGGGCATTGGTGAATCCCGGCTGGGTGGCATCAGCACCTTTGTAGGCTTCATCACTGATATTTCCGAGCGCCATCGCATGGAAACCGATCTGCGCCAGGCAAAAGAGGACGCAGAACAGGCTGCCGCCGCCAAAAGTGCGTTTCTGGCCAACATGAGCCACGAAATCCGCACCCCGATGAACGCCATTATCGGCTTCACAGACCTGGTACTGGACACACCGCTGGATGAAACCCAGGCACGGCATCTTGGCGTGGTGAAAACCTCGGCCCGGTCTCTGCTTAACCTGCTCAACGATATACTGGACACCGCCAAACTGGACGGTGGTCATACCGAACTCGAACTGCACGATTTTAACCTGCGCCGGCTCTGTGACCAGGTGATTGCCACGCAATCCCTGAACGCGGCGCGCAAAGGGCTGTATCTGACACTGGATTATCAGGCCGGCGATTACTACCAGGGCGATCCCCTGCGCGTTCAGCAGGTGGTACTGAATCTGTTAAGCAACGCGGTCAAGTTTACCCAGACGGGTGGCGTCACCCTGCAGGTGCAGGAGCCCGCCGCGGGCAAAGTGGTTATCCGGGTTGAGGATACCGGCATTGGTATTTCCGCCGATCGCATCGACAGGATTTTCGAACCGTTTACCCAGGCTGATTCCAGCATGACCCGTCGCTTCGGTGGCACCGGCCTGGGCACGACCATTGCCCGCCAACTGGTGGAACTGATGGGTGGCACCATCAGCGTAACCAGCAGCCCGGGCGAAGGCTCGGTGTTCCAGGTAGAACTGCCCCTGCCCACCGGCCAGGCCGTGGACGAGGATACGCTGGCAGACCAGGAAATCGCGCTTCCCCCTTTGCGCATTCTGGTTGCCGATGATGTGCCACAAAACCTGGAACTACTGAGAACTTTGCTGCTTCACCGCAAACATGACGTCACCACGGCCGCCAACGGCCAGGAAGCGGTGGACCTCTACCGCAACCAGGCCTTCGATCTGATTCTGATGGACGTGCAGATGCCCGGCATGAACGGTCACGACGCCACCCGGGCCATTCGGCAACATGAAGCCGCCGCCCAACGCAGCTACACACCCGTGATCGCCCTGACCGCCAGTGTGCTGGAAGACGACCGCAGGCAGGCCCTGGAGGCGGGCATGGACGGCTTCGCCATCAAACCACTCAATCTGCCGGAACTCACTGCCGAGATGGCCAGAGTCCTGGGCATAGAGGCTTCGGCACCGAGCAATGCAGGTCATGATGTCGACGACTGTACGATAGATACCGTCACGCTCAGGCAGCTCTGGCCGGACGCCCGAAAACACCAACTGGCAGCCAAACGCCTGTTGCAGGCACCCGAGAACCAGCCCCGCGCCATCCGTCTCAGCTCCGACAACCCTGCGGCAGACGCCCACCGGGTTCGCGGCATTGCCGGTAATCTGGGGTTCCGACAGCTGGCGGCAACCCTCGCCAATCTGGAAACCCGGCTGAAATCGGACAAACCGGTGCCGGATGCACTGTGGCAGGAACTCCAGGCTGATTTTGATCGGGCACAGCAGTGGCTGACCGAACAGCCTGCGGATTCTGAGATGTCCTCCGAAAGCGGGACAGAACCTGATGCCATAGACTCGAAAACGCTGGCACAAGTGATCGAACGCCTGAGCCAGGGCGAGATTCCGGAGCGTGCTATCGAACAACTGAAGCCAGGACTGCCCACGGAGATCGCCGATGCGATGAACGAGGCTCTCGACGACTTCGAACCAGAGAAAGCGGCCGAACTTCTGATCACTTTTCGCGATACCCTGGAGGCCTCGCAATGCTGACCGACACCAAGACCCTGCTGCTGGTGGACGACGAGCCAGCCAACCTTCAGGTGCTGCGCAACATACTTTCGGACCACTACCGGTTACTGTTTGCCAAAGATGGCGAGCGGGCGCTGGAACTGGCACGCAGAGAGAAACCGGATCTTGTCCTGCTTGATGTGATGATGCCGGGCCTGTCCGGTTACGAGGTGTGCAAAACCCTGAAAGCAGACCCGGATATCCGCACTATTCCGGTTATCTTCGTTACTGCATTGTCGGACGCAAATGACGAGGCCCGGGGCTTTGAACTGGGCGCGGTGGACTATATAACCAAACCCGTGAATGCGGCGATAGTCCGGGCCAGAGTGAAAAATCATCTGTCTCTGGTGCGTATGGACGAGCTGATAGAGACCCGGCTGGCCGTTGTTCAGCGGCTTGGGCGAGCGGCAGAATACAAGGACAACGAAACCGGCCTGCACGTTATCCGCATGAGCCATTTTTCACGGTTGATTGCACTGGAAGCGGGGCTCGGCGAAGCCTGGTCCGACACCCTGCTCAATGCCGCCCCGATGCACGATATCGGCAAGATCGGCATTCCGGACGCCATTCTCCAGAAACCTGGCAAGCTGGAGCCGGATGAATGGGCCATCATGCAACGCCACGCGGAAATCGGGGCGGAGATCATCGGTGAAGACGGCTCAGATCTGCTCAACATGGCGCGGGAAGTGGCACAGAACCACCACGAGAAATGGGACGGTAGCGGCTACCCGAAAGGCCTGAAAGGAAGCACCATTCCCATCTCTGCCCGGATCGTGGCCCTGGCTGATGTCTTCGACGCTCTCACCAGCGAGCGCCCTTACAAGAAAGCATGGTCGATAGAACAGGCAACGGATTTGATTCGCGAGCAAAGCGGCAAGCATTTCGACCCGGAACTGGTCGGAGCCTTCTTCCGCTGCCTGCCGGCGATACTTGAGGTGCGCCAGCGTTGGCAGGAATCCTGATCGCGTCAAAGGCGAGCTCGGCCATGTCCGCCTCTCAACTGTGAACACAGCGGGTGCGGCTCGGGTCGAGTTCTGTCATGATTGGCGGCTGATTTCTGACGGATCAGGAACTGTCTCACGTGAAGCACGATTGTCATTACCATCCGGGCGACCCTGCCAAGTGGCATTGTGGCGAATGCCAGATGCACTACTGCAGCCGTTGTATGCCGGATGCCGATACCCGCCAGCGTCGGGGGCTTTGTCCCCGCTGCAGTAAAGCCATGCGTTATCTGGGCGCCGCCACCGAAGTGGTGCCCTTCTGGCAGCGGGTAGGGGCCTTTTTCCGTTACCCCTTCCACACCGATCCGCTGATTGTCATCGCCATCTGCACGTTGGTTCCTGTGGTGGCGCCAGCCAATATTATTGGCCTGATCATCTGGCTGGTACTGGCGCTGGCGCTGTTCAAGTACACCTATGCGGTGATCAATCACACCGCGGAAGGCCATCTGAAACCGCCAGCGGTGTCGGTGGCGTTTACCGGCAGCGGCTTTGACATTGTGGTGCTGCAACTGCTGGTGTTTGTGCTGATGGGCGGCCTGGTAGGCGCCGCCGCCATGCTGGGCGGGCCGATACTGATGATGCTTGCGGTGGCGTTTGTAGTGCTGGCACTGCCGGCCAGCATCATGGTGCTGGCCATGGAACGCTCGGTGGGCGCAGCTGTAAACCCCATGAACCTGGCGGTGCTGATCTCGCGCATCGGCACGCCCTACTTCCTGCTTTACGGATACCTGATTTTGCTCACCCTGGCTTCCGGCGCGGCGCAGGATTTTGCCGTGAACCATTTTCCCATGTGGGTGGCCCAACCCCTGGCCGGTTTCCTGAACAGCACCTTTACCCTGATCCTGTTTCACATGCTGGGTTACCTGCTGTTCCAGTATCAGGAAGAACTCGGTTTTGCCTCGGACATTCAGGACGAGATTTCGGAAACCGACCAACACCAGCGGGATCGAAGCAGCCGGTTTGATGCCGATCTGGACATGAACCTGAAAGACGGCAACTACGACCGCGTGCAGAGCATGCTCAAGGAAGCCCTCAAACGGGACCGGACCAACCCTACCCGCATCGGCCAGCTCTACCAGTTGCTGACCGCCCGCAATGATGCCGAAGAGCTGTACCGCTACCACCCCAGGATTATGGCCTGGCTGGCCCAACGGCATGATGGAGACGGGTTGAATCAACTGTTACAGACGTTGCAGGTGGTGGAGCCGAGGTTCCAGCTGGACGACCCGGAACTGGCAGTGCAGTGTGCGGGCACCCTGTACCATCGGGGCCACCATAAAGCAGCTATCCGTTTACTGCAGGATTTCCACAAACGCTTCCCGGACAGCGATCAGCTGGCACCGGCCTACCTGATTGTCGCACAGGCCCTCGCCAATGGCCTGCAGCAATGGGAAAAAGCCGGTGCTTTCCTGTCGTTCATCAAGAAGCGCTGCGTGAACCATCCGGCCCACGAGCACATTGATGTCTGGCTGGAGCAGGCGGCGAACCAGCAACCGTTGAAAGGTCCGAAAGCAAGCTTTCAGGTATCAGACTGAGGGCTTGCCTGCCACGCCTCAGCCGTGCAGCTGCAACAGCTGCCGGTAATGGCGCGCTTTCGGCTCCATTTGCAGTTTCTCGAACTCTGCCACCAGAAGCCGGCAGGCTTCGTTCACCATGTCCGGTTCGGCCTTGGCTCGCATGCGCTCAAACGCCTTCTCCGCAGCTTTGAAATCATGGCGCTTCAGGCTGGCGAACAGCACACGGTTGTGCGCCTCCGGTGCCAACGGATGATAGGCCTCACCCTTGCTCAGGTACTCCTGCCAGACATCCACCATCTGTTCCGGCTGCCGCCGGGCGATGGCGTCGGCCATCATTTCCTCGGCGAGCAGCCGGTAGCTGTCCAGGTCCGGCCTTAACTTAGCCAGTTGATACAGGTGCTCGAGCAGCACGGGCCGTTCCGGATAACGCTCCCGCAACGCCTCGAACTGGCGCCGGGCCAGGTCGAACTCCATGCGGCCAAGGCTGGTCATGGCCTGGCCATAGGCTTTGGTGAACTGTTCGTCCTGTTCTTCCTGCTCCGGCTCGAAGAACTCGTCTTTCACCTGCAGCCAGCTCTGGCCCAGCAGCCAAACCAACCCTGCACCGGCCGCCAGGCCACCGGCGTGGGCCATATAGGCAATACCGGTGGCACCGGCAAACCAGTAGTCATAGATTTCCTTGCCCAGCCAGACCGGCAGCATGGCGATGGCCGGTGCCCGGAAATAGTTGAAGTAAACCCCCAGGAAGTAGAAGAAGCGGATGCGCTGCAGCCCGTAAATAGCCACATACATGCCCATCAACCCGGAAATGGAGCCGGACGCGCCCACCAGAGGTACCTGACTACCCATGGAAAAGGCGGTAAATACCAGGCCGGACAAGGCACCGCACACCAGATAAGCCACCAGAAAGCGCCCCGGGCCCAGCGCTTTTTCCACGGTAAAACCCAGCAGGAACAGGAACAGCAGGTTACCAATAATGTGGCCCCAGCCGCCGTGCAGGAACTGGTAGGTAATGAGCGTGTACAGCGAGAGCTCTGCCGGCACCAGTCCCAACTGATAAGCACTCATCCGGCTGATCCACTGTTGCTCGATCGCCGAGCGCTGCTCCAGCCAAAGGTTGCGCTGTGCCGGGGCCCAGATCAGATCCCGGTTCTGCTGCAGATACTGGTAAAACTCACGATCCAGCAGCAACGTCACCGCCTGCCAGAGTGCTTCCTCATTTTCCTGAAGTTGCTGGAATTCCTGCAACTCCAGAACCCGCTGCTGGCTGCCTTCGAACTGGATTTCCCGCTGCAGGTAATCCTCGTAAGCGGGGGCCTCTAGGGCCAGCAGATCGCTCTCCAGATAGTCTTCCAGTGCGGCTTCGAACTTGCGGTCGTCTCCGCCCTGGTAGAACAGAAAGACGAGCAGGCAGGCCATGATCAGGCCCAGGGTTACCCAGGGTGGGCGTTTCCAGTTTACGGCATTCTCGGCAGGAATAATCAGCATGGGCGGTCACAATTCATCATAATCTGTCCCTGAAAAGCTGCTTTTTACCACAGCGGGGCCTTCTTTTCCCGGTGTAATCACACAGTCACACAAATGCCATTCAATCGGTAGCTATAGAACCCGGGCGGCTATCGACCATTCGCCAATTGCCGTTATGGCCTCTGACATCAATAGTGAAGGGGACATAACAAAAAACGCCGGGCACTCGACTCGAGGAAGCAGCAAATGACCGTACTTGTTCTGGACAACCCCGATATGCTGGCCAAGGCCGCCCTGGCCTTCGCCGGCGCCAACGGGCAACTGTCGGCTGACGCCGACCGTCCCCACCGTACCCGATTCCACTACGGTTTCAACAAACACACCCTGGATGCCCAGGATATCGACATGCTCAAGCGGCACGCGGCTTATATCAAAGGGCACCCCGGCATGCGGGTCCGGATTCACGGCCACGCCGACAATTTTGGCTCTGCCGAATACAACCGTTTTCTGGCCCGGCTCAGGGCCAATGCTGTGGCCCGGCTACTGATTCAGGAAGGCGTGTCGCAATCGGCCATCCTGCTGGCCACCTGGGGCTCCGATCGCCCGCTGACCCGGCCGGAAGATCACGCTGCCAACCGGCGGGTGGAACTGGAATATCTGAGTCTGGATATCGCCCAGGCACTGTAATCGCCAGAAACACAAACGGGGCCTCGCGGCCCCGTTCTCCAATGGCTGGACACCGTCTCAGCCATAAACCTGCCAGACGTTCCAGAACAGCAGCAAGGCCGCAACCAGAATCGCCAGCCAGGTCAGCAGGATACCGATCATGCGCGCTTTGTGTGGCCCGCCCTTGCCATTGATCATGCCCCAGGCGTGGAGAATGCGGCCCACCACCAGCGCCATTCCGGTCCAGTAAATCAGCGAACTGGAAACGCCATTGAGCTCGGCAATGGCGAGCATGATCAACCCCAGCGGTGCGTATTCCACAAGATTGGCGTGGGCGCGCACGGCAGCCTCGAATTCCGGGTCATCATTAACCCCAAGGCCCTTGCGGTATTTCAACCGGTACTTGACCACCTGAGCCGACAACACCAGCAACAACAGGCCGGTGACAGCCGCAAAAACAGCAGTGACAGGTACGATCATGTCAGCCCTTCTTGATCTTGTTGACGATGGCCAGCAGCAATACGGCGCCTACCGTTGCGGTGACCAGACGGCCAATGGCGCCGTGGGCCGACAGCTGCAACAGGCCAAACAGGAAGCCGCCGATAAACGAGCCGACAATCCCGATACCAATGTTGGCCAGCACGCCAAAGCCCTTGCCCTTCATGATCAGTCCGGCCAGCCAGCCGGCCAGACCACCAATGATCAGAAACCAGATCAGGTTCATTATGTCACTCCCCAGATGTCCAGAATCAGCGTCAGTTTCGTCCGAAAGACTGCCCTGTTTTCACTGGCTGTTCAAGCAGTTCCGTGGGTAAGTGCGAGGTCAGCAATGGCCTCTTCCATTTGCTGGCGACAACGGTGCATCAGTTCAGGAATGTCTGAACTGGTCATGCCCTGTGTTTCGACGGGTGGCAGGATCCGCAAAGGGACAGGCTCCCGTCGTCCGGTCCAGCCTCTGGATTTGCCATGGTATTCACCGGCACACACCATGGTAATGGGTGCACCAGCGGCAACGGCCATGTGAAACGCCCCTTTCTTGAAGCTACCCAGGCCACGGCCACGACTGCGGGTTCCCTCCGGAAACACCCAGATGCTCTTGCGCTCCCGGTTGATGGCGTCGCTGGTAGCTTGCATGGTGGCCACCGCTTTGGTGGAACGGCCGCGATTCAGGATGATATTGCCTCCCAGCCAGAATACCTGCCCGAAGAATGGCACCCACACCAGTGAAGATTTACCAACCGCCACACCACGAGGCGGTAGCAAATCACCCATCACAAACAGGTCATCGTTCTGCTGGTGATTGGCGATAATCACGGTCGGCCGATCCTTGGGCATGTTTTCAGCGCCATAGAGGGGACGTTTCATACCCAGGATACATCGGCCGATTCTGGCCACGACCCAGCCCAGAATGCGGTTATTGTCGGGGTTGAAAGGGCGTAAGAGGTAGAGCACCATCATGACCAGGCATACGACAGGAACACTGAGCCAGGCCAGGATTTTTCGAACTAGTGACATTCTGTTTGATCCGATCCACTGCATTTTGGCGCACAAGTGTACGCCAACATCACAGAGCGGCAACAGTATCAATTTGTTCCATACCGTAAGCCGGCTTTGCCTCCACCACATAACGCAAGGGTCCGGAGGCGTCCAGGCTGTCAAACGGGTAACAGGTGATCATTACCAGAGTACCCTGGGCCAGCGACCGGGTATCCAGAGACTCCCGGGAACTGTCCACCACCCGGGTGGCCGTCACCTGATAACGTCGCCACTGCCGATCCATGCCCTGCAGCCTGACCGCATCGCCCGGCTCCAGGTGCTGCAGATGGCGAAAGTGGGTGTCGCGGTGGCCAGCAAGCACCACCGGCGCACCGGGACCTTCACTGCCTGGCACTCGCCCGGGACCAAAGGCCAGACTTTCACCATGCACGCCCTCCAGCACGATCATGGACACACCCTGTGCCGGTATATCCAGCTTCGCCACGGGCCAGGTATCGGCCCAGGGCCAGGGCCGAGCCTCGCTCTGCCTGGCCTGGCTTTCGGCCCAGGCCAGCTCCAGCATTTCCTGGGCCACCAGTGCCTTGAAGGGAATCCACAAACCAAAAACCAGCAGGGTGGCGGAACAACCCACCAGCAATAACAACGCCCGGTTCATAGTGTCTGCCTCCGGCTGAGCATGACAATGGCCAGCGAGAACATCAGCCCTACCAGCCCCAGGGCGGTCAGCAACGGGCCGAAGGTGGCAGTTTGCGGGTAACGCAGCATTCCGGGCTGGCTGCCGGCCGGCAGCAAGGTGGGCACGGCCTCCTGATTGAGGGATTCTGCCTCTGGCCGAGATACACGCTCCTCAATGGCAACGAAGCTGGTGAACGGCGACATCACACCATGGCTCAGCGATAACTCGACGATGGCCGCCTCATCAGGCTCAGTGCCCGCCAGGCGCGCGCTGTCCATCACCGCATCAATGCGCCCCCGGGCCCACTGTCGGTCCAGGCCCTTGCCCGGCGCAGCACTGGCAAGATCCAGGCTGGTACGCCACGGCCGGCCGCCGGGCAAACGGCCAGAGACCGTCACTTCCCCTTCGGCCGGTGCACCACGAACCACCTGCACCAGAGGCTGACCATGGAACAGATCCCCCGGCTTGGCCGGCACAGGTTGCGCGGCGTTGCCCGGCCATTGTACTTCGACATCGGTCATCACCGGCGCTTCCATAGCGGCAAACAGTTTGCCCAGGGCTTTATCCACTTCCGCTGCGCTGTGTACGGCGGTGTACTGGCCCCGGCCCCAGCGCGCGGCTTCCCGGAGAAAATGCATGTTCGGTGCAGAACCAATGGCGACGGTAAACAGCCGGCGGTTTCCAAGCCCGGTGCGGATCTGATCGAACAGGGCCGACTCATTGCCGACGGCGCCGTCGGTCATGAACACCATCTGCTGTACATGGCCAGTGGATTCCGAGCTGTCCATACCCATCGCCAGTGACAGCGCACCCGCCATTTCGGTACCGCCATCGGCGTCCAGATCCTGCACATAACGACGCGCCCGTGCCAGATAGTGGCCATTGGCGGTCACCGGTTGCGGATAAAGGGCATGGGCCTGGCTGTTGAACTGGATAACATTGAACCGGTCTCCGGGGCGCAGAGTATCGAGCCCGCGCAACAAGGCCGAGCGGGCCTGCCGGATGGACTCCCCGGCCATGGAGCCGGAGGTGTCGATAACAAACAGCAGCTCTCGGCGAAGAACCTGGCCGGTGGTCGCCGGCGGCATGACCATGGCCATCAGAAAATCCTCGCCTTGCCATTGCTGATGGAACAACGCCGCCGTCGGCGCCTGGTTGCCGGCGGGCCGCCAGCGTACTATCACATCCCGGTCCATCAATACCGGCCCCTGTTCCGGCGCCACTTTTGCGCGGCTACCCTCCAGCTCTACCTGCAGCGGATGGCTGGGGCTGGTCACCTCATCTACGGGTAACCCGGCTTCGATCTCCAGGGCAATGGTGGCGCGGTGACTGCCGGCGTTTACATCGTCAGGAAGCACCGTAAACGGACTGATTTCATCGGCATCGGCAACTTGCGTGGTGGGTAATGACCAGCCGGATTGCCAGGCACTGGCGGGCGCAGAAACAGGTGCGCCAGGCATGTATCGGGGTGTAAGCGTGGTAGGCAAACGCAACTCGAATTCGCCATGACGATAGTCTACCGGTTGCTGATATTGCACTTCCACGGTCACTTCCTCGCCCGGTGCGATGTTGGCAATCCGGCTGGTGAACAGGTTCGGCCGGTTCTGCTCCACGGTCGCCGCTTTCTGGCCAGCCTGCTTTGCCTTTTCATAGTTCTGGCGGGCCTGGGCCCGGGGTTGTAGCTGGCCCACAATCCGCCGCTCGCCAACGGTCATGGTGAGACCATAGACACTGGCCTGCTCCGGCAACGGGAACACAAACAGGCCTTCCTGCCAGACATCGCTGGTGTTGCGAAAGGTCCGGGTCAGGTGCGTCTGCGCCAGCAAGCCGGTCACCTGCACGTCAAACCGGCTGTCCAGGACCAGGGCCGGTTCCTGCCACGCACTGTTGCGATCAACCAGATACAGCTGCCCAGGCTGTTCAGGTTCCATGGCGCGGGCCTCGGCATACAACGGATGTACAAACAACATCAGCACCATGGCCAGCCAGAGACTGATGCCCTCGGCACAGCGGATCATTTTTCGTCTGGCCCGGGTCGAGAGCACCGGTTTTAAGGACGGATGGTGGCATTCCGGCCGAACGACCGGGTTAGCAAGCAGCGATAGCAGCATCATTGGATTTTCCTTGTCTTGATGGTGATGCCACTATTTCAGCTCGGCCACAGGGCAACCCGATGGCAGAATCCGGCACGCTGACGATGAAAAATGATGAATTATGGCAATGGCTTCGACATCGCTTGTATGCCATGGTCAGCGTGATTTAATGGCACTGCGATTTCGTCAACAAGGCAGACTGAACCGACCATGAAGAAGCACATCGTCCTGATTGAGGATGAAGCCGGCATCCGCAACAACTATCGCGCGGCCTTCGAACGCCGGGGCTACCGGGTATCCACCTACGGCGACCGGCCGGCGGCCTGGCAGGTGCTGCGCCAGAGCCTGCCAGATCTGGCCATTATCGATGTCGGGCTGGGCGAGGAAGCCGAGGGGGGCTTTACCCTGTGCCAGGATCTGCGCAGCCTGTCTGCCACCTTGCCGATTATCTTCCTGACTGCACGCGACAGCGACATCGACTCCGTGCATGGCCTGAGGCTGGGCGCCGACGATTACGTCACCAAAGACATGAGCCTGGAGCACCTGCTGGCGCGCATCACCGCCCTGCTTCGGCGCGCGGAAGCCTGGGCCGAAGCACTGCAGAAACCCGATGACATCCTCACGCGGGGCAAGCTGACCCTGAATGTGGACCGGATGACGGTGGTCTGGCAGGGCCAGCCTGTGGACCTGACCGTAACTGAATTCTGGATGTTGCATGCCCTGGTTCAGCACCCGGGCCATGTACGCAGCCGCGAGCAGCTGATGGAAGCCGCCAGCACCGTGCTCGATGACAATACCGTGACGTCCCACATCAAGCGTATCCGCCGCAAGTTCAGCCAGCTCGATGACCAGTTCGACGGCATTCAGACCGCCTATGGCATGGGCTACCGCTGGAATGCCCGTGAGGTCTGAGTCTTGAGCCTGAAACGGCAGTTGCTGCTGGCCAGTTTGCTGATGCTGCTGGTTCCCTGGGCAGGGCTACGCTTTGTGCTGGAACTGGACAGTGCCCTGCGCCAACAGGCCCTGCAGCAGCTTCAGGCCCAGGGCGCCCGTCTGGCAGACGTGGCCGGCGACCGGCTGCTGGATACCCCGGTCGCCACCGACCAGGGCGCCATCTACGCGGGCAGCACCGACCAGACCATCACCATTGACGGCTATGGCCATGAGTGGCCCGGATTCGACGAGGGTGACCAGCCTGCCCCCTGGCAAACAGCCGGCACAACGTCCCCGTTACGCTGGCAGGCCAGTCACGATGACCAGTTCCTGTATTTGCTGATCCAGCGACTGGATCAGGGCCTGGCGCTCTATAATCCCGCCCGACCAGACCAGGCCCATGAACGCCTCGAATTATGGCTTCAAGCCCCGGCCCGGGAACTGGGCACCCACAACCAGGGGCAACGCTGGTTTATCCGTGCGGTGGCCCCTGGTGACGTACCGGTGTACCGGGCTGAGCCGGCACAAGCCAGAGATCACCGGCTACAGGCCAGTTGGCAGGACAAAGGCGCAAGCTGGGAACTTGAACTTAAACTCCCCTTGCCATCACCAGGCAGCCGGCTTGGCTTTCAGGCCACCAGGGAAGGTCAGCCAAACAACAACACGGGCACAACACTGGCGCCACCACCGCTGCTGGTGCAACAGGACAACCGTCTGGAGCACCTGCTGAAGAGTCAGATCAGTCCCGGACAGCAGGCCACAGTACTGGAACCGGGGTCCTGGATACTGGCCCACAGTCGGGTCGCTGCGCCAGCCCCAGCCTCAGTGTTTGATGACTTGTCCCCCGGGCAGATTCTGGAACAGATCAGCCTAAACGCACTGAGTGGGCTGATTCGCTTGTATCAGCCGGAACCGATGCACTTGCCGAAGGAAAACAATCGGCTTGAGATGACGCGGTTGCCCGACAACGGTCTGGTTCGACACGACGATGGCTCGGTCTGGCTGGCCACGCGGCATGAGTTGTTCGGCGGCCGAATCCTGTTACTGGAGCAGTCCTTGGATCAGTTACTGACCCTGTCCGGTTCAACCCTGGGGAGCGTTCTGGCCCGGAGCCTGTTGATCATTCTGGCATTGATGCTGGTGCTGCTGGGTTATGCCAGCTGGCTCTCCTGGCGCATTACGCGGCTGCAGGCACTGGTTGAGGCCAGTGTCGATGACGATGGTCGCATTCTGGCCGCCATTCCCTCACCCCGAAGCCGGGACGAACTCGGGCAACTGCAGCAGCACTTTTCCCAGATGGTAGCCCGCCTGCAAAACTACAATCAGTATCTGGAGAGCTTTTCCAGACGCCTCTCCCACGAGCTGAAAACCCCGGTCGCGGTGGTGCGTTCCTCCCTTGAGAACCTGGCCCAGGGAGTCGCCGAGAAAGATCGGGAACAATACCTTGAGCGCGCAGCCACCGCCACCGAGCGCCTGCGACGTATCCTGCACAGCATGAGCGAAGCCGCCCGGCTGGAGCAGAGCTTTGAGGACACCGAAAAAGAGCAGTTCGATCTGGTCCGGGTGCTGGCCGAAGCCACCTCCGCGTACCAGCAGCTGGATACCCGGCACCGTATCGTTTATTCGGGCCCGGCCTCTGATTGTGTGATGAACGGCTCACCGGAAATGCTGGTACAGATGCTCGACAAGCTGGTGGACAACGCCCGGGACTTCACGCCAGAAGGCGGCGGCATTGATGTTTGCCTGCACACTCGCGATGGCCATTACCTGATCGAGGTGTTTAACGAAGGCTCCCGACTGCCTGACCATGACGGCGTCGATATTTTCGGCGCGTTCGTCTCGCAACGCAGCGGTGCCCACGACGGGCATCTTGGCCAGGGCTTGCTGATCGTGCGACTGATTGCCGACTACCATGGTGGCCGGGTAGAGGCCAGAAACCAGCACCAGAGTGGCATTGACGGGGTCTGCTTCCGGGTTATCATCCCCGCTACCGAGGCCAAAGCAAGGACATTACCGTGAGTGCCGACACCAGCAGTCTGGATTTTCACCCGCTCCGGGCGGATCTGTACCAGGAACTGCATTCCCGACCGTTCCAGATTATTCCGCCCCATGCCCGGGTCACTCAGATTGCGGTGATCACCACACCGGAACAGCGAACCCGGCAGTTTGAACATCTCCAGAAACTGCACCGGCTGCTGGGTGAACCCTGGCCGGAACACGAGGTAAGCTGCTACGAACAGAGCTTCGGGAAGCTTCGGATCCGGCGTGAAGTGCATATGGAGTTTACCTCCTACACCTTCATCAATCTGGCCGATTCAGACGCGGATCCGTTTGCGGATACCGGCTTGAGCCTGTTGCCGGACGGCTGGCTGGCGCAGCTGGAGGGTACCGTGGTGGGGGCCTTTCACGTTGAGGTGCGCCCCTCCTCAGAGGACGCACGCAGCGAGCTGGCCTTTATGCGCAAACATTTTGAAGGTATGCGCCTGGTGGGTAGCAGCCCGCAGGAAGGGGCAGCCCGGGTTCTCGGCTCATTCCAGTTGCACAGCGACAATTTCGGGCGGTTCATGGTGCTGAACCACCATATGTCCAACAGCCAGCTTGGTCGTCTGGTTCAGCGTTTGATGGAAATCGAGACCTATCGACTGATGTCGTTGCTGGCCTTACCCGTGGCCCGGGAAATCACCCCTTCCCTGAACGACATGGACCAGCAGCTTGCCCGCATCACTCAGTCCCTGGCGGACAACGAGAGCCTGGATGAACAGCAGATTCTGGCCGAACTGACCAACATCGCAGCCCGAATCGAAGCCTACCGTGCCCATACCACCTTCCGGTTCTCGGCGACCCGGGCCTATCACCGGCTGGTGCTGACCCGGCTGGAGGAACTGCGGGAAGATGAAGTCTCCGGCCACCTGACCATCACTGAATTCATGACCCGGCGCCTGACCCCGGCGGTAAAAACCTGCGAAGCCGTCAACGAACGCCTGGAAGATCTGTCACGCCGGGTCGACCGGGCCTCTGAAATGATGCGCACCCGGGTTGAGCTGGCCATCCAGAGCCAGAACCAGCAACTGCTCAGTTCCATGGACCGCCGTTCCCACATCCAGCTGATGATGCAGCATACCGTGGAAGGCTTCTCTGTGGTGGCCATCTCCTATTACCTGATTGGCCTGTTGAAACTTGGGCTGGACGCCCTGAAGGGTACCGGGCTACCGATCAACGAATCACTGGTGACAGCCCTGGCCATACCGGTGGTGATGGTGCTGGTGTTCATCGGCATCCGCATCATCCACCATCGTTTCATCCGCATGGCACGCCGGCAGTAGCGGTTCAGCAGAAGCGCGGATCCCCGGCGAACTGGCGATAGAACTGCTGGGCAGTGCGGCCATTGCGCACGCCCTTGCCGGTGGCAAAGCGCACCGCCTCCAGGTGCAGAGCTTCACGGTCCTGTACCTGGGGAAACAGCAGATCCACCGCCTGCAGATAGACATCCTGCGAAAACGGGTAGAACGACAACTGAAGACCGAACCTGTCGGCCAGCGACACCTGCTCCTCAATAGCCTCGGCCGGATGCAGTTCGCCATCCCGGACTTCGCTTTTGAGGTTGTCGCTCATGAATTCCGGCATCAAGTGGCGCCGATTAGACGTGGCATACACCCGCACATTCTCCGGCGGCAGCTCCAGTGAGCCTTCCAGCACGCTTTTCAGTGCCTTGTACCCGGATTCCCCCACATCGAACGACAGGTCATCGCAATAGATCACAAACCGGAACGGCAGATCGCAGATGTCGTCGACAATTTCAGGCAGATTGACCAGGTCGTCCTTGTCCACCTCGATCATGCGCAAGCCCTGATCGCAATAGCGGTTCAGAAGGGCCTTGATCAGCGAAGATTTGCCCGTCCCCCGCGATCCCCAGAGCAGCGCATTATTGGAGGGCTCACCCGCCAGAAAACGTTCGGTGTTCCTTGCCAACGCCTGCTTCTGGTAGTCGATGCCGGTCAGCGCCGGCCACTGCACCGGGTCCAGCCGGCGAATGGCCCGCAAGCCTGAACGATGCCTCCGCCAGACGGCGGCTGGTGTGTGTTGCCAATCAAACGCCTGTTCTGCCATGGGCTGCGGTTCCTCGTTGAAGATTTCACAAAGTCTGTATGAATTCTGGCCAGTTATGACTGTCAGAGGTTACGATTTGCAACTACACTGTAGCGGTAAGCAACATAGAAGGTTCATTTTGACATTCCCCACGTTTTCAACGCTACAGCGCCCGATCTTAGTCGTCTCCCGGCTATCTTTCATGGCTCTGCTATTGTTGTTGGTTGTTGCCGGGCTCGCCCGGGCAGAGTCCCCTGTGGACAGGCCTCCGGTGATTACCATCGGCGTAGTCGCCGATAACGAACCATACAGTTTTTTCGAGGGACGCACCCCAACGGGATTTTCCATTGACGTCCTGCGAGAAGTCGCTCGTAACGCCAACCTGACCTTCGATTTCCGGGCCGGCAGCTGGCCAGACATTTACGCGGCATTCCTGCGGGGCGATCTGGACGCCATTGATGGTATTTCCTGGCGCCCGGAGCGGGCTGAAAAGATCCTGTTTACCGAACCCTACCATTTTCGCGAAGTCTACCTGATGCGCGACAGCGCTCGTTACCTGCCACCAATCCAGAATCTGAAGGACCTGGCAAGCCTGGAGATCGGGGTGGTGGAGAACATATACTACCTGGATCGGCTGCAGGAAGAAGACCTCACCATACAGACCTACGACACCCTGCCCAGCCTGGTGCGCGCCCTGGCTTTTGGCTGGGTGGATGTGGCCGTTGGCCCACGACTGACTATGGAGTACCTGGCTAACCGGGCCGGCTTCCGATTTCTGGAAATGGTCGGCCCTGCACCCTTGAACCAGTTATCACGGGAGGACTTTCGAATTGGCGTCAGAGTTGGCGATCAGGCTCTGCTCGACCGATTGCAGGCAGGGCTAAGTGCCATTCCGGCAAGCTACCTGAGCAACCTGCGTGAGCGCTGGCAGGAATTCGGTGGCGTTTCCACAGAACGGTCCGCCAAGCTACCGTTAAGTTCGGAACAACTGCAGTTCCTGGCCACCCTCGGACCGGTTCGAGTCGGTTTCATGGATGATTATGCCCCCTTCAGCTTTACTGACGGTGGCCGAACCCTGGGCCTGAGCGTGGACGTTATGAACCGTCTGGCCGATCTCACCGGCCTGCAGATTATTCCGGTACGCGGCCAGTGGGACGAGCTGATTCCAATGCTGCAGAACGGCGATATCGATATCATGGCAAACATGTCCTATCGCCCGGAACGGGAAGCCTTTGCCCGTTTCACCGAGCCCTATCACACTATCCCCAATGTCATATTTACCCGCAGTGACAGCCTGAACTACACCCGGCTGGAAGACCTGAGAAACTACCGCCTGGCCATCGGTGCCGGCATCTATTACGAAGAAGCCGTCAAAGAGATTCTGGGCACAAAAAATCTGCTCACCTTCAGCACCCAGGAGCCTATGTTCCACGCGTTGGCCAAGGGCGACGTGGATGTGGTGATCAATGCTCTGCATTCGGGCAATTACTGGATACATGAACTTGGCATCAGCGGCGTACGTATTGCCGGCGAACTGGTACTTCCCGGTTTCACCGGAGAGGACCTGCGCTTCGGCATCCGGCCGACCCTGTCGCCCCTTGCAGATATCCTGAACCAGGCTCTGGCGTCGATCTCGCCCACCGAACAGAGAACCATCGAAACCCGCTGGCTCGGCGCCACGGCCCGCCGGGCTGACCAGTCAGGTGGCCGAATTGAGTGGAACGAAACGGAAGCCGACTGGCTGCAACAGCACAATCGCAAAGTCCGCATTTGTGTCGATCCGGACTGGAGCCCACTGGAAGCCGTCGAGAATGGCCAGCATGTTGGACTCTCAGCTCAGGTACTGGAGCTGTTCCGGGATCGGGGCGACCTCAATTTCGAGCTGGTGCCAACCGACAGCTGGCGGGAATCTATTGACGCCGCCCGTGACCGCCGCTGTGACATGTTTCCTCTGGCCATGGAAACTCTGGAACGCACCAGCTACATGAACTTCACCACACCCTACCTTGAAGTGCCTAACGTGATCATGGGGCGTATTGAGGCACCGTTTATCGAACGGCTGAGTGACATGGGCGACAGGCCCGTTGGCGTGGTCGACGGCTACGCGTTTGCCGAACTGCTCAAGCAACGCTACCCCACGCTGCAGCTGGTTCCGGTTGGCTCGGAGGAAGATGGGTTGCGGCAATTACAGAATGGCACGCTGGCCGGCTACATCACCACCCTGGCCACCGCCAGCTATTACATGCAATCCCTCGGCCTGGCCGACCTGAAAGTGATCGGCCGGGTCCCTGCAGACTGGTCCCTGGCCATTGCCACCCGAAATGACGAACCCATATTGCACAACATCATGCAGCGGCTGGTTTCCAGCCTCACTCCGGAGGAAAGAGAGAATCTGGAGAGCACCTGGCGCAATCTCCGGATTGAGGAACGGGTTGATTACACCCGGTTCTGGCAGATTCTGATCGCCGGCCTCTTGATTACCGCTTTGCTGGTGTACTGGAATCGCAAGCTCGGCCGGCTGAACCGGGAGCTGGCCGACGCCAACGAGGCATTGTCGCGCCTGAGCGTGACAGATAATCTCACCCAACTGGGCAATCGCAGCTATTTCGACCGCGAGTTTCCCCACAGCTTCCAATGGTGCCAGCGCCACAAAACCGGATTCGCCGTGGCCATGGTGGATGCCGACCACTTCAAGAGAATCAACGACACCTGGGGCCATGAAGCCGGAGACCAGTGCCTTCAGGCACTGGCTGATGTGATGCGGGAGCACTTCCGCCGGGAAACCGACCGGTTGTCGCGTTTTGGTGGTGAAGAATTCATAATTTTCACCAGTTACGAAGACGCATCCGATATCATGGACCGACTGGAACGTTTCCGGACAGCGGTTGCCAACCGGCAGTGCGATACCTGCCAGGGTAGCCCGATCGAGCTGACGGTCAGTATTGGCCTCGCCTATGGCGTGCCCGAGCCGACCGGCTCACCGGCAGAGTATCTGAGGCAGGCCGATCAGGCGCTCTACGCCGCCAAGGGCAATGGTCGAAACCGCCTGGAAGCAAGACAGACCGGACGCAAGACATAAGGAACAGGAGCAGAACATGGCACGTATCTATAACGACAATTCCCTTTCCATCGGCAACACACCGCTGGTGAAGCTGAACCGGGTAAACGATGGCGCAACGATCTGGGCCAAGATCGAAGGCCGGAACCCGGCCTACTCGGTCAAATGCCGGATTGGTTCCGCCATGATCTGGGATGCCGAAAAACGCGGTACCCTGAAACCCGGCATGACTATTGTCGAGCCCACCAGTGGTAACACTGGCATTGCCCTGGCCTATGTTGCCGCTGCCCGCGGTTACAAGCTGATTCTTACCATGCCGGCCTCCATGAGCCTGGAGCGGCGTAAGGTTCTCAAGGCCCTGGGAGCCGAACTGGTACTCACCGAACCCGCCAAGGGTATGCCGGGCGCCATCGCCAAGGCCGAGGAGATTTTTGCCTCCGACCCGGACAACCACTTCCTGCCGCAGCAATTCCAGAATCCCGCTAACCCGAAGATTCACGAGGACACCACCGGCCCGGAAATCTGGGACGATACCGACGGTGAAGTGGATATCTTTGTTGCCGGCGTTGGTACCGGCGGCACGCTGACCGGCGTATCCCGATACATCAAGCAAACCCGGGGCAAAGCGATTACCACCGTGGCGGTGGAGCCGGCGGATTCACCGGTCATTGCCCAGACACTGCGGGGCGACGAGATTAAACCCTCCCCCCACAAGATTCAGGGTCTCGGGGCCGGCTTTGTACCCAAGAACCTCGACCTTGACCTGGTCGATCAGGTAGAGGCCGTGTCCAACGAGGACGCCATGGCCATGGCCCATCGCCTGATGCGGGAAGAAGGCATTCTGTGCGGCATTTCCTGCGGCGCTGCGGTGGTGGCCGCGATTCGGGTCAGCAAACAGCCGGAACACCAGGGCAAAAACATTGTGGTGGTATTGCCGGATTCGGCCGAGCGTTACCTCTCGTCGGCCCTGTTTGCCGATACCTTTGGCGAGCTTGAGAACCAGCAGTAATTCTCACCGTGCCTGAAAACAAAAAAGCGCAGCCTCTAAGGGCTGCGCTTTTTTTAACGACTGACGTCAGTGTCAGAACTGGAATTTCAGACCAACCCGACCGGTATCGAAATCCGGACCGTCGTTGGTTACCTGGCCGTTGAAGTCGTCTTCATCGATGTCCACATTGTAGCGGTTGTACTCAGCAAACGCCGTCAGCTGTTCGGTTACCCGGAAGTCGACACCGGCACCGACAAAAGGATTCACCTCATCGTAGGTTTCGTCCTCATCGAAGGCTTCAACATCAAACGCGGAAGCAAACGCACCGGCCTTGGCATAAACGCCAAAGCTGTCGGTCAGTGGCAGGCGACCGATGGCACTCAGGCCCGCGCCTTTAAGCTTACCTTCCACGTCATCATCGCCGAAATTGCCAAAATCGATGTATTCGGCTTCAAGGGCAAAGAATTCGTTGAACTGATAGCCCAGAGCCGCGCCAAGCAGATCGTTCTCGTCCTCGAATTCGCCACCGTGGGCCTTGTATCCCCCGTAACTACCACTGATGTACGGTCCTGACTTGTCGCGGCTGACATTATCCTGAGCCCAGACAGCAGGGGCAGTGAAGACGGCAGCAGTCAGAACAGTTGCACACGCAAATCCAGCTTTGTAGCTCATAACGCGTTTTCCTCTGTGGTTGGGTTTTCCATTCGTCGAAACGATCAACCGGAATCCTTGTTTCCCGATTGCGTAATGACACCCTACCGAGGATTGGCCAGCTTTAGGGTTAAAACCGGACTAAGAATTATTCACCTTTCTGTCATGTCGTTCCCGCAATTGGCGGCTTGTGAGCGTGGTGACCAGCTGCCCCGCCATCGCCACACTGCCGTAACTCAGCCGGGAAATGCTGTGGTGCCATACCCGAACCACTCGCGCTCCGGGCCGGGTAACCGGCACAGATTCCAGTATCCGAAAGCTTTCTTCGGCCACCGAAAAATGAACCCGCTGCAGGTTCACGGCGCCGTGTTGCACTCCGTGAGAGAGAAGATCTACCAGGGCCGCCAGCTCCTGGCCGTTGCGATAGATCGGCCTGCCAGTGCTGAAACGCAGTTTCAGGGCGCTGACATCGCCAAGCTGTTCCGCAAGGTAGCTGCCATAGTGGTAACCCGGTCGCGAGGGAAAATCCCATACCGACTCCAGTTCCATGAGGCCGTGGATCGACAGGCACAAGGTACGGCCGGGCGCCTCGGGTTCCGGTTTCTCCACCCGCAGCTCTTTATCTCCGGCAAATACGGACATAGGGACGGCAAGACCATTGCCACGATGTTCCAGCCAGTCGCCGAGAAAGCCACTGGCGATGGCCGATAACTGTTGCTGGATTCGCCCCGCCGAGATCTGAGATGCCATCATCATTCTCCTGTTGATAGCCCCAGTGTACGCCTATCAGGCGCAATGGCTATGGCGATAATTGGGTCAGAGTGCGGCGTGCAGGCGAATGCGGATCAACCCTTCGGCTCAAATAAGTTTAATCTGCCGGCAAGGGCGACAGAGCGGGAATCCTGATACGCTTTCGAACCGTATTTGTCGTTTAACCGGGAAAATACAAGGAAGCATCCAATGCGATCTGCTGTTCTCTTACTCACCCTGACAAGCCTGATTTTTTCCGCGCTTCCGGCATCGGCCGAAAGCACAGAAGAGGCCACACCGGAACCCGAGGTTATGGGGTTTGTGGAATGGGTGGTAATGGGCGAAACCGGCATACGCCTGAAAGCCCGTCTCGACACCGGTGCCAAGACCTCCTCACTGCATGCGGTCAATGTTGAACCGTTCGAGAAGGACAATGAAGAGTGGGTCCGGTTCCAACTTCCACTGGGCGACCACAAAGACCAGCCCAGTGAAGGGGATATTGATCACGAAGAAGTGATTCTCGAATTCGAACGGCCGGTATACCGGACCGTACTGATCAAGCGCAAGGGCGCGCCGTCACAACGCCGATACGTGATAAAAATGGACTTCTGTATTGGCGGTAAAACCCATGAAACCCAGTTTTCATTGACGGACCGGGGCAAGTTCTCTTATCCGGTGCTGCTGGGCCGTCGTTTCATGCGCGATGACAATATCCTGATCGACTCCGGCCGCAGCTTTATCGTTGAAAACGAATGCGAATACAGCACGCTAGAGGAACTCGCCAAAAGCGAGAAAGCACTGGCAGGCTGAACTACTCGACTCTCTCCGGTTCGTCATTTCGAATTCTCAGAAAACTGGCGAACCGGGGTAAACCTGTTGCCGTGTAGCCGCGATAGCGGAATGTGACCCGGGCACCAATAGCCGGAGGATTACGCCGCTCCTCATCGGTGAACCCGGTACCAAGCCGGAACCGGCGGCCACTCTCCAGCTCCACCTCCAGTGCCCCCAATAATCCCTCATACTTGCCCTGACCGGGAAGATGAGCAACCACCCTGGCTTCCGCATCCTGATGGCTTTTCACCTTGAGCAGGTCATCTGAACGGCCCGCCTGATACAGACTTTTCCGGCGTTTCAGCATCAGCCCCTCACCACCGGCCGCGACCGTTTGTTCAAGCCGGGCCATCAGCTCATCGTGGCTGGCAACTACCCGCTGCTCCACCAGCACCAGATAACGGGAATCCGCCGCTGCCAAGAGTTTCTGCAACCGTCTATAGCGCTGCTCGAAAGGCACATCCGCCTCGGGCAAGTCAAAGACATGGAAGCGCACCTGACGCCATTCCTGATCTACTGGCTGAACTTTGCGGACTACGCCAGACAGTTCCGCAAAACGGCCACGACCGCTCCAGAGTTCACCATCCAGGGGTTGAGCGGGAAACTGACGGGTAAACCAGGCCGGTGCGCTATACCTGTACCCGCCCCGAGACCAGAGCGTCTCGCCATCCCAGAATGCCCGGACACCGTCCAGCTTTTCACTGACCCAGTAGTCTTCCAGGTTGACCCCGGGATGGTAGACATTGGCGAGCGGAAGAGCCGGCGGCCGGGCACTGGCATGCCCAAACGCTGAAAGGAAGATTGATACAACAATAAAACTGAATGCCAGAGGCATCGCCCTGACACGGGTGGTATTGCAGAGTGGCATAGTCCTTTGCCCTGTTACGTCCCTGTTTACAGAATTCCGATATTGCGGCCCTTAAGCCGTTACATACTTCAGCAGCTCTACCACCTGTTCCGGCGTTTGAGCCCATGCCATGGCGGCGGCGTCCACTTCCTTGAGCGGATGCACAATGTCTTCGTCATGCAGGGTAATGTATGGCGTACCCATCGCCGCACAATAACCGGCGTCGAAGGCCGCGTTCCACTGCTTGTACTTGTCACCAAAGCGGATCACCGCCAGATCACACTGCTCAAGCAGGGTTTTGGTGCGGATGGCGTTTACCTTGGACGACTGGTGGTCACGCCAGAAATTGTTTTCCGGCTTGCCCAGGAAGTCACCTGCGGCATCACTGGATTCGTGATCGGTATTGGCAAACGTGAACTCTACCGGCAGGCCGGCCGCCTCGGCACCCGCAGCAATCTGCTCGCGCCAGTCGGTGTGGATTTCGCCAGAAAGGTATACGGTCCAGATCATGTTGGGCTCCTTACGCCAGTTTAAAGCCGGCCAGTCTAACCTACAGGCCGGCTTTAATGTAGGCATCAGACAGGTGTTACAGCTCCCGCTAACGGCGCCCGTTCGGGTTCATCATGCAGTTGGCGTAATAGGTGGTCGTGGCCGGCCAGTCCGAGAATACACCAATGACGCCCACCTCCCGAGCCAGCACATCAATCACATTCATGACATCGCCGTCGTTATTGATGGCATCCGAAACTGTCTGGTAATACCAGCCACCGCCATTTGCCAGGGGACCACTACGCTCCACGGTCCAGGCGATCAGATCAAGACCAGCCATGCGGGCATTGCGGGCATACTCAGACGGTTCAATCTCGCCATAACTATCCAGCGCCAGCATTTTCCAGAGCGCTGGCGCCAGAATGTTCACGCCCCGGGACTTCAGGCTTTCCATGTGCGCCAGAGACTCTGTCTCCGGCGTGATCGGCGACTGATCCAGAAACACTGCCTGTTCACCAAAGCGCGGCATTTCATTCACCCAGAAGAGTACGTCGTCCAGATTAAACGATTGTGGCCACACATCTTTCGGGTTAATGCCAGCGTCGATGTAATCCTGAATCATCTGACGGGCGTAGTCCCGCTGGCTGTACTCGCCCTCAAACGGCATATCGACCACTGGCGTTTTAAGCTCCGGTGTGAACTTGGCGCCCAGTGACTTGAACAGCTCTATACTCTCGCGGTGGGTCATCAACGTGCCCCGGCTGGCATACAGATCGGTACGCCAGTCAGCAGTGCCGCCGACATACTCTTCCGGTGTGGTCGCCATCGGATCGTAGGCGTCCATCTTACCCTCGAGGGTCTTGAACTCCGCCAGGGTGATGTCACTGGTCCGGCATTCAGCCTTGGCCGGAGTGCCGGATGCCGGATCAGCAGGGACGAACGGCTGGGTACACTTCGCGTTCAATTCCGGAATGGTGACAATGTTGGTGGTGGTGTGCAGATCATTCTGGGCGTGGCGACACACCAGCTCGCGATCCTTGGTGAAAGCAACATCACACTCCAGAATGCCAGCGCCCATCCTGGCGGCGGCGATGTAGGACTCCCGGGTATGTTCCGGGAACTGCAAGGGCGCTCCCCGGTGGCCAATCGAGAAGTCCGTAGCCTGGAAGTTGCGCACGTCACAGCTCTTGAGACGTTCCTTGAGCGGGCCGTCATCCATATCCTCAACCAACCAGTACGGCCTCGCGCCCACCTGAACCGATGGCTTGCCCTGATACTTGTGCCAACCTTTATGCCCCCGGTGATCGTGCCATGCCGTTTCCAGCCCAGGCGGCATCCACTGACGTTCATGATGCCAGCCCGGTGTGGCACTGGCGGCTCCGGCCATCAGAGTACTCAACACCACACTTGTGATAACGCGTAACTTCATAACCTGCTCCTTGTGAAATGAATGATACTGCAGCGCCAGTGTTCACAAGAGCCATGACCACCGCATGACGTTTTTTTGACCAGCCCATCAACTTCGTCTCACATGCAGACTTTTCCTACAAAAATCTGACTGATCTTCCTACACACTATTTACGACATTCCGGTACATTCGGCCGCCCCAAGAACCCATCTGGAGTATCGAATGGACGCCCCGGTAACCTCACGGACAGAGAAAATGCTCTCTGCTGTTCTGAATAATCTGAAAAAATATCTGTTGGCCATCGCAAGCTCGCTGTTCGCGGTCTTCCTGGCCATGTCATCCTTTTTTACCACGGAGCTGGGCTACACCTATGTGGTTCAGGACACCCTGTTTGGCACCATCCGCGTGTTCACCGAGCCCGGCCTGCACTTCAAAGTGCCGTTCTTCTCAAACGTTTATACCTACAATCAGGCCATGACCCTGAGTTTCGGTAACCAGGAGAGCGGTGAAAAGATCAAATCCACCCGCCAGCTGGGCGAAGTGGAAGTGCAATTCGCTGACACCTACACCGCCCGGATTCCGGCCACTTTCCGGTTCCGACTGTCAGCAGATCCGGAAAAGATTGTGGCTATGCATCGTGAGTTCCGCAGCTACGACAACCTGATCGATTCCCTGCTGATCAAGAACGCCAAGAACGTGACCGTAGTGACCGCCACCCAGTACACCGGCGAAGAGTTCTTCCAGGGTGGTCTGAACAAGTTCAAGGTTCAACTGGAAGACCAGTTGCAGAATGGCCTTTACGAAACCGAGCGACAGCAGGTGGAAGTGGAACAGACCGACCTGGCTGCCGTATCTTCAACCAACGACGACGGCGACCGGCTGGAGCGGAAAGTGCAGCTGGTCTGGAAAAACATCATCCTCCAGGACAGCGCCGGCCAAGCCAAGCGCATTGCCAACCCGCTGGATGCTTATGGCATTCAGGTACGCCAGGTGACCATTGGCCGTCCGCTGCCCGAGAAGCGACTGGATGAGCTGCTGGTGAAAAAGAAGGACCTGGTCGCCAAGCGGATTACCGCGATCCAGGCCCAGGAAACCGCCCGCGCCGAAGCCAAAACCGCGCAGCTGGAAAAAGAGATCGAGAAGGCCCGGGCCATCCAGGACGCCCAGCGCAGCAAAGAACTGGCCATTATTTCCAAGCAGAAAGAAGTGGAAATGGAGCGTCAGCAGGCAGAACTGGAAACCGTCCGCAAAGAGAAAGAAAAGGCCGTAGCCGTGCTGGAGAAACAGAAGCAGCTGGAAATCTCGGTTGCTGAGAGAGACATCCAGAAAGCCAATGCCGAAGCCGCCACCTACGCTGCAAAAGCCATTCGTGAGCAAGGCCTGGCGGAAGCCGAAGTCGCCAAGGCACACCTGCTGGCCAAACAGGCCGCCCGGGATATCTACATGGCCGAAATCCAGCGCGATATCGCCCAGGTAATGTACCCGGCCCTGAAGGACGTAACCATCGATATGCCGGACTACTATGTCGGGGCCGACGCAGGCACCAGCCCGGTCAGTAGCCTGGAAGTATTTACCAGTCTTGGTGCTATGGAGCAGTTGCGGAGGGCGAACACTACGACAGCGCCATAAACACTCTACGACGTGGGGTGTGACCTCTTCTGGTCACACCCTGCGAACGCTCTTGTCAAAAAACCAAGGACAAAACCATTTCCTGTTATTCAACGAATGACCTGCACTTAAGGCGCTGTTATGACAAGCCATCCATTGCCACGCCGCGTATCTCAGCCCAGCACAAGAACGAGCACCAACAGGAAAGCCATAATCCCAAGACAGATGCCAATCACCGCACCGGGATCATCCGGATCTTTTTCAGGTGCAGGCACAACCCTGGACTGGTCCCACAGAAACGCCTTCAAATCGGAAATGAGTTGCGTGTTAGAGGTTCGAATACCTGTGTACCACTCGTCAGGGAACTCGATGGCCGTCTGCGGCACCACAATGGGCCCGCACATCGAGCCAAAATGAACGACTCCATTCAACAGCAGACTGTCTCGGCGCAGTGTTCCCCTGGGCAGCTCTGCCGCTGACACTTGCAGGTCTTCCAGTGCTTCAACCACATAACCTTCGGGTAGCTCACCATGCACCAGCACAGGCAACGGTTGTTCGCCGCAAGGCATAGAAGCCAGTGCCGGGAACCGGGTATCGTCCAGGGGAGGATGAAAGATCCGGTCCAGATTATCCGGGCGAAAAGGCCTTAGCCCCGCAAACTGCCCGGGAATCAGCGACACTCGCGAACCAGGCTCTCGCCCCTTCCAGAATAACGTCCAGGCGATGGCCCGAACTATTTTCAAACGCAGAGATTCCGGAACTTCATGACGTCCGGGCGATTCTGGCAACCAGACCTCGTCCGAATAGTCCGTCACTGCCAAGCCATCGCCGCCCAGCCACAGGCACCACTCTGGGTGATCATCAAAAACAATGCAGAATTTACGGCCCTCGACTCTATCCAGCTCGTCATCTCCGGGCTCTTCCAGTTCGGCGAAAACCTGACCTTTGCTAACGTCCAGATGAAGCCGGCGTGCATCGGGCATGATCTCATTGTTTATAGCCCGCTCAAGTTCACGAAATGAGTCCAGTAACGCCTCATCCAGCAATGATGGGTGAGGAACATAGGTGTCCTCAACAAGGTGATCCGCTTCCCTAACTGCATCCTTGGTTACAGCCTCAAAGTTATAGACAGGCGACGCCCAGGTGCCAAAGAGCATCGCCTCCTTGGCCCTTAACTGGCTGAGCTTGCATGAAGAAAGGATTGAGCCTTCGTTTTCTGCGAACGCAAAAGATTTGCTGTCATCATAAACAAAGAACTCACGGGTCCGCTGAAGGCCGGCCCCACCCTCAATATCACTGACTTTCCAGATCTGGGCGCTTACGTTAGCCGAGGTGCCGCTCTTATTCACTGCAGGGGAGGCATAAACCTTCGCTTGATAAAGTCTCTCTTGCCCATCATCCAGCGTCACCAAGGCTTTCATCCCCAACAGTTCCATGAGTGAACTGTCCATGATGATCTTGGCATCAAACCAGTTCAGCCAGGCTCCCAGCATGTGGGCGTTTCTGGCCAACTCCCGTAACGGTACGGCCCTGACGAAAACATCGGCGTCTTCCGCCAAGACAAGGCGCTCCAGGAGGGCTTCTTGCACTTCATTTGCATCCGGGCTTGCCAAAAAACTGTGGTGATCATCAACACTGTACAGCATTGGTAATTCGAGCCCCGGGTGTTCTCTAATGAACACGGTGTGAAACAGGACGTCACCCCATTCCCGAATGAGCTTCAGGTGGTTACCACTATTGAGTGCTTCCATAAACTCAGTGGCGGCCGGCACAGGCACATCTTCCTTGATCATAATGGGCAACATCCTTTTCTTGCCTTGTTTACGATTTAGCTCTGAGCTCCATCCTGAGTGAGCAATCTATCCTGCAAGTCACGGATCACTCTCAACACACGACTCATTTCCTGCTGGGTTTTCAAATCCAGATCCAGCTTGCCATCCATGGTTTTCACCAGCGGCACAATGGATTCTTCAAAAATCCGGGCAAACGCCATCAAGGCATCGCCTACCTGGGGCGGGCTGTCCAGATTGACGGTAACTGCGGGGTTCAGCTGTACCGATTGCAGGCCTTCGGTGAGGCCGGTTTCGAGGGAACGGGACAGCTGGCTCAGGGCTTTATCCAGATCGGGTTCCGGGTGTTTTCCGCTGTCCAGTCCGGCAACCAGTTGTTGCCCCAGTTGCTGCAAATGTTCCGAGATCAGGCCAAGCTGGCGAACCACTTTCACCCCGGTTTCCTCGTCGCCACCGGCTTGCTGACGGCGGCGGTATTCTTCACAGATGGCCTGCCAGCGTACCGCTTCTTCATCGTTCATGGTGCCGCGCATCTGCTTGAGCTTGAGCAGGTTTTCTTCGGCACCGTAGGTCAGCAGCTGAGCCTCGCCCTGGTAGTGGTCATCAATCAGGGCTTCCAGCTCCTGGTCACTCATCACCGGCGACAGCTTCTCCGCCAGTTTGTTCATGTTCCGGTAGCTGCCCTGCAGCTTGAAGGTGGGCTCGGTACGGTATGCTTCTGCCTGGGCGCTGGAGGCAATGTAAGCCTGATTGACCCGCAACACGGTTTCCCGCACCCGGATCATTTTCTTCAGCAGGGCAACGATTTCATCGCGCTCGGCGGCACTGTAGTCGTATTCAAAGTCCGAATCCGCCACCGTTTTGCCTTCGGCCAGATCGGCGAACCGGTAAAAGTCCGCCATGCCCCGGGTGGCCAGCGGTGCCAGCACCCGGTTGGAGCTCAGGCTGTTCTCGATGTAGGACAGCGCAAAGGCATGCTCCATGCCCGAGAGCACGTCACCCAGGTTGTAGATGTCGGCCCGGTTGGCGAGCATGTCGGGGACCTTGAAGACTTCGCCGCTTTCGGTATACGGGTTCCCGGCCATCACCACACAGAAACGCTTGCCGCGCATGTCGTAGGTGCGGGTCTTGCCGCGCCACACCCCTTCTATGCGGCGCGTGCCGTCACACAGGGAGATAAATTTCTGCAGGAATTCGGGGTGAGTGTGCTGGATATCGTCCAGATACAACATCACGTTGTTACCCATTTCCAACGCCAGGTTGAGCTTGATCAGCTCCGCTTCGGCGGTGGAATGGGGTGCCTTTTCGGGATCCAGCGACATTACGTCGTGGCCCAGGCTCGGGCAGTTGATCTTCATGAAGATCAGGCCCAGACGGTTGGCCACGTATTCCATCAGCGTCGTTTTACCGTAGCCAGGCGGCGAGATCATCATCAGCAGCCCGGACTGGTCGGTGCGGCGGTCTTCACCGGCCGTGCCCATCTGCTTGGCCAGGTTATCGCCAATGATCGGCAGGTAGCTCTCGCTGATCAGCTTGTTACGTACAAAGGACGACAGCGGGCGGGGCCGGAACTCATCCAGCCGTAACTGGCCACGCCATTTCTCCAGTACCTGCTGCCGCACCTCCTGCAGCTGCTGCCAGCCAGGAATGATCTCCTGCTGGTGATATCGCAGACGCTCGTCAAATTCATCCAGTTGCAGGCTGAACGTGCGCTCTTCAATGCGAGGGTGTTGGCCCAGCAGACCCTCAATCTGGAACGCCAGTTCCACACTGCGGACCGAGGTTTTCACCGTTTCGCCTACGTTCAGCACGACCACGGCCTCCGGAAGATAGTGCAGCAGATGCTGCTGATCCGTCTTGGCCATCCAGGCTTTCAACCAGTGGCTGGTGATGCTCCAGCGAGCAGCCGGCTGATCGGCCACCACATCCAGTGCCTGCTGATACTGGGCAAACTGGTTATCCCGTTTCAGTGCCTCGACAAAGCCGGTCGCCAGATCCCCGGCATAGCGAGTGATATCGAAGGCTTCGGATTCTTCCGCCAGCTGCCGCACCAGGTACTGGGCTGCGGAATGCACCAGGCTGCGACCATCGCTGCCCGGCCCGGCCAGGCTCAATTGCTGTTCTTCCACAAAATTTGCGAGCTGCGGTTCCAGTTCCTGTTGCAGGGATTCCAGCAGCTCATCCGATTGCATCATGCGGCTGAGGATGCCGGCAGACAGGCACCGGGAACGCAGTTGCTGGCCCCCGCTCTGTTGCTGGCTCAAACCTGCCCAGAACAGCATGGCCAGTGCCCGCGCCCTGGGGCTGAAACGGAGCAACCCGGCGTTCTGAATCGCCGGCCACAGCGTACTGACTATCAGCGCTGCGTCGTGATCATGGATGCCTTTTTCGTAGCCCTCCCGGTATCGGGGCGAGGCGAACTTTCGAATGTAACCGGTCAGTTCCTCCAGATCCGCGACGTTAACCGGCAGGTCTCCGACCTTGCGGAACTCATCGATTACCAGTGCCGACAGATACTCCGCCCGGTACACCCGGTCGGATTCCGAAGGCTGGCTCATGTTCCAGTAGCCCCGGAGGCGATCCAGCTCGGGCTCCTCCAGGCGTTCGTAATACTGGGTCCCGGTCAGGTGCAGCAGGACATGATCGTCCCGGGGAATCAGGGTCAGATCCAGCTCCCGCTGGTTAACGCTGAACTTGTGCTTGCCCAGCCGGATAACGGCCCCGCCGTCCTCGAATATATCGGCTTTGTCCCGAACGCTGCGCAGGGCGGTGTCCTGAGCCGCTTTGAGCTGGCCCAGGCAATCGTCCGCCTCCATGGCTGCGCCCAGCTCCCGCAATTCTCCGGCCATGCTGCGCAACCGGCTAACCATGGCATCAGAGGCGAAGAAGGCGTGCAGCTCTTCCGGGCTGCTGAAACGTTCGGTACGGCGGCCCAGATTCTTGAGGATACGGGCGGCGGCATCGGTGAGCGTGGTCACCCGGCGCTGTTGCTGGTCTTGAAGTTGTTGGCGCCGTGCCTCAATGCTCTCGTGGGCGTTCTCACGCTGCTCCAGAATGGCCGCCAGGAACTCGTCGTATTCGCCAAACTGGCTTTCCAGCTCCTGCAGCTGATCCAGCATCCGGGTCATCAGACCATCGCATTCGCGCACATCCGACAGCGCGCTGACGCCGTTCGCCAGGCTCTGCTCAAACAGCCGGATACGAGCCGCAAACTGCGCCCGGGCTTCCGCACTGCCCTGCTCTTTCAGCCGGATTTCCGCTTCGGAGCGCTGCTGGTTGATGGTGGCGTAGATGCCGGAGATGTTATCGGTGATCGCCGTTTCCAGCGCGGCATCGTCACCGCCCATCGACGCCAGCATGCCCTGGATCATGTCCAGGCCTTCGGTCAGTTCCCGATAGCGATCGACAATCTTCTTCAGGGCATCCCGGCTGTCTGCCTCGGCCAGCGCGGCCTGCAACTCGGTCAGCGTCTGGCGGTAGCCATCCAGCGCCTCCGGCGAGGCCAGGAAACGGAAGGTGCGGTCGGTCAGCCGGTCTTCAGCCTCCGCCAGCTCCTGCTCGAGGCTATCGAGGCGGGCTTTGTCGGCATAGCGCCGATCATTGAGGGTTCGCACCCGGCCGCGATGGTCCCGCAAACGCGCCAGGTAACTGACAAACTGATCCGGTGCTTTCCAGCTATCCGGTTTCAGGTCCCGCATCAACGCGCCCTGGTCCTGCGCGACCTCGGTAATGGCAGCTTCGGTCTGGGCGCGAATGCTCTGGACTTTCTCATACTCATCCAGCACCAGCTCGGCGGTGCTTCGGATGGTGCTGAGCTGTTGATTTAACTCGGCAAATAAGGCTTCTTCCTGACGCGCTGACAGCCAGAAGAACTGGTCCAGAATACGGTCCACGGTACGAATCAGGTTGGTGAAATGCCGCTCACTGGCGCTGGCGCCCTCCACCAGGGTGACCACCGTATTCAGCTCGGCAATCCCCCGGACCAGCTCCGGATTGCCAATGCGCGCCAGCTCAGAATCGTTGGCGACGTTCGCCGCAGCGTGGAAACTTTCGGAGGTGAACGGCGTTTCCCACACCTGCAGCGGATGCACCAGCGTAGGTTCCTTGTCGGCATTGAAAATCACCAGATGCCCGTTTTCGAACAGGGCGTAACCGTGGCCAATCAGGGGCACATCCGCCTGTTTGCGAATCAGGTTGTAGCGGAACAGGATCACCTGACCGGTGCGCTGTTCGAAGAAGACATACAGCATGTCTTCGCCGTTGGGGGCCCGCAAGGTACGCTTGAGCCGGAAATCCCCATCGGGAATCTGGAAGGTTTTCAGCTCGCCGGTACTCAGGTAGTAACCCGACGGAAAAATCAGGCCGTGATTGTCCGGCAGCGACGCGACGGAACCGGCCATGGCGTCAACCCGCTCGATCTTGCGCTCGGTGCGGTTGAACAGGTAGTAGCGCCAGTGTTCTTCGTTAAACGGCAGAATCCGCACCAGCAGAATCTCGCCCAGATCGGCAAAATCGAAGCTGGCGTCGTCCAGTGACTGGGAATCGGACTCCACCGGGTCCGAGTAGATGCCTTCGCCGGTGGAGGTGTTGTTCTCCACCTTGAAAGTAATGTTGCCCCGCAGGTTATCCACAAACAGGGTGTCGGCGATGTTCAGGTGCGGAGAGCGGCCCTGAACCTGGCTGTCGCGGCCCACGGTTTTCCAGGGAAAACTGAAACGTTCCGGGAAAGACAGATCGCGCTCGCCGCGATTATCAATGTAGCGGCTGACCTCACCATCGGGCTTCAGCTCCCAGCGAAACACCCGAAGATCATCGAGTTTGTCACCGATGCGAAACGCCATCAGCAACATGCCGTTGAGAATCACCAGCTGCGACAGCGTGGCGGTGTTGTAGTACTGCTGCAGTTCCCGGAAATCAGTGGCGAAGCGTTCATCCTTGAGAAACGAACCCTCAATGGCCGCTTCGGTCATCTCGAAGCCGCTGTCGCCGTCGTTCAGGTGGTACAGCCGGAACACATCCTCAATCACCAGCGTCTTGCGCAAGCCCAGCTGGAGGTTGAAACCGAACAACAGCTTGTCGCCCAGACGCACCACATCCCGGGCGATGGCGTTGTTTTCGGTTCGCACCCGGGCCCGGCCCAGCACGTTCATGCCGGCACTGCCAAAGATCTCTTCCCGGGCCTGGTTCAGCCCGGACACCTGCTCACGCAGTTGCCCGCCCTGCTCTTTCAGCCGGCGCTTGATGGTTTCAAAGGCAGAACCTTCCTGAACAATGCTTTCGAGCTCGGTGCGATCCGTCGACATACCAAATCATCCTGAACCAAAGGGAAGTGCGATTAGCGGAAGCAACCACCAGCACCGGAAATCAGGCGCTGGTGGTCATCAGCCTTCTCAGGCTGTCTCGGAGCTGCGGCTGGGCTTCTCGCCCGCCACCCGGCCTGCGATGTTCGAGAGCGCTGCCTGCAGAGAGGGGGACTTGTCCAGCACGCCCTGAACACTCTTTCCGTAGCCAAGACCCTGGGCAAATTTCTCGAAAATGCCGCCATCGCCGCCGATCATCTCGAATTTGGCGTCTTTCAGGGCAGCGGCCATAACCCGGCCATTCTCCAGCATGCCAGCCTTCTGGGCATCGATCTGGGCCATCACTTCCTTCTCATGAACTTCCAGGTTCATGCGGAACTCTTCAAAGTGACGGGATTCCTCAGACATGCCATCGTAGGCCTTGAGCTTCTCAACCAGGCCAGCCGCTTCGGCCTTGGCCATGGCTTCGCGGGCTTCGGCTTTGGCGTGGCCCATACGCTGCTCACCTTCGGCCTCGGCCAGAACCATGGCCTTGCGGGCATCTGCCTTGGCAACACCCAGCTTCTCTTCACCCATGGCTTCAGTTTCCAGACGCTGTTCAAGCACCCGGACTTCAGCCATACCAGCTTCTTCATCGGCCTTGGCAGTAACCGATTTAACCTCGGCACGGGCCAGACCATCGGCCCGGATGGCAGACGCCTGGGCTTCCTTGACCTGCGCTTCCGCAAGGCCATCGGCAGCGGCCATAGCCTGGCGACCACGGGCCAGTTTCTCGTCAGCCACCGATTTCTTCTCGGCTGCGTCCATTTCCGCCTGGGCGGTGACGCGAATCTGCTCGGCTTCCAGCTTGGAGCGCTCAAACGCGGCCTCGGCCGCTTTCACATCTTTCAGCTTCAGTTCTTCGGCATCGGCTTCAGCCGCCACCACTTTCTTCACCTTCAGGCGGTCTGCTTCGGAGCGGTTGCGAACATCCTTGATGTTCTCTTCCTCTTCCGCCACATTGCGCTCAACAGCAATACGCTGGCTGGTGATATCGGCAATTTCCTTGCGCTCTTCTTCCAGCGCCTTTTCCATGCCAATGCGTTCAATTTCCACCGCCCGCTCGCGGTTAACATCCTCAAGCTCTCGGGCCTGGCGAATACGCACTTCTTCAATCTGCACCGCACGCTCTCGGGCTTTCATGGCCATTTCAATCTGGCGTTGCTTGTTTTCGTCCGCAATCGCCAGTTCTTCATCCGTCTTGATGCGAGCGGCTTCGGCACGGGCCCGCTCCTGCTCACGCACCTGCTCGGTTTCCGAAGTCTCACGGGCCTGCAGGGTTTCAATTTCACGGCGCTGGCGCGCTTCGGCTTCGGCCTGGCTGCGTTCCAGTTCCAGCGACGCTTCCCGGGCCGACACATTCTTGCGCTGGATTTCCAGCTCCTGGTCCCGCTCCAGACGGTTGGTTTCCACATTGTGGAGCGCGGTAATTTCGGTAATCCGCTTGATGCCCTCGGAATCCAGGATGTTGTTCGGGTCCAGCGAGGTCTTCGGCGTTTGCTCCAGGTAGTCGATGGCCACGTCTTCCAGCACGTAACCGTTCAGGTCTTCCCCGATGGTCTCGACGATGGAATCGCGGAAGCGCTGACGCTCCTCAAACAGCTGCATGAACTCGAGTTTCTTACCAACGGTCTTCAACGCTTCACTGAACTTGGCGTTGAACAGCTCGTTCACAGCGTCCCGGTCTGAGGCACGGCCCACACCAACCGACTTGGCCACGCGCAGTACGTCTTCCTGGGTTTCATTCACCCGCAGGTAGAAGGCCACGGTAATGTCGGCCCGCAGGTTGTCCTTACAGATCAGCCCTTCCTTGCCGGTACGGTTCAGCTCCAGGGTAATGACCGAGATTTTCATGGTCTCGGCGCGGTGGATAACCGGCAGCACCATGGCGCCGGTGAAATACACCTTGGGCGTGGGCGACAGGTCGTTCACGATCAGGGCCTGGCCCTGGTCCACCTTGCGGTAAAACGCCTTGAACAGGGCCAGTATGCCCAGTATCAGCAGAACCAGGACCCCGACGGTCATGATTGCTGGCATCATCCAAGATAAATCCATTTAGTCATTCTCCTGCGCTGATTGAAGGAAGTAAGTGCGGGGATTAACCGGCCGATTCGCCGGCGAGGAATTCAGCTTCCGGCACCACCCACCAGGCGTTCTTGTCCGGAATATGTTCGATCAGCACCGCGCGCTCACGATGCGACAGCGGTGTATGACTGCGAACCTGCAGTACCAAGTGGGCACCATCCAGGATCGCTTCAGCCCGGCCTTTGGTTTCCGTAACCGTTGCTGAGGTCACGACACAGGCGGTACCAATAATGCGTTTTTGCAGGGGGGGCAGGTAAGCCCGGCGGAACAACGGCCGCAGCGGGCGGATAACAACAGCGGTCACCAGAACACTCACCACCAGAGCGCCGGCAATGACTGCCAGGCCGAACAGTGCATGCAACAAGCCACCAGGCACCAGTGCACCAAGCAGCAGCTCCGCAAAATAACTCGCCAACCAGGCAATCAGGAACAACAGAGTAAGCACGAGTGGCAGCGGGACACCCTGTAGCCCCAGGGTCACCATCAGGCCGGAGAAGTCGCCGGAAGCATCAATATCGCCATCGGCCTCGATGTCGCCCAGACCCACCAGGGAAATCAGCCAGTAAACAATAGCCACGCACAGCAATACGGTAAAAATGACCGTGGGGAAGGAAAACGCAATTGCGAAGAATGTATCCATACGCGACCAGATATCCGTTCTGGTAAATCCACTGGGCGACAGTCCGTGTCAGACTGGCGGGTTGTTTATAACGTAAACAAACTATTTCTTGCAAATGTTTAATTGCGAAGTATAGACTCGGATGATTGACATAAAATGTCAAGCGACAGGACAAGGTTCGTCCGGATCGGCCGAACCGATTCAACGCCACAGGAAGGAGCTATTCGTGGATACCCAATCTCTCACCCTGGCCCTGGGTGACGCCACCCATGCTGGCCGAACCTTCGATGTCATGCCTATTGCCGGCGAAGAACCGGTGTTGCAGGTGATTGTTTCCGGTGCCGAAGAAACACCGGTGTACATTACCGTAACCGACACCCAGATTCTGTGCCTTGCGTACCTTTTTGACGAACAGGAACTGGCCTCGGAACGTCTGAACGAGCTGCATGAAAACATGCTGCGCATCAGTGTTCCCATGCCCTTAAGCTCTCTTGGCAAAACCGGCCAGCACTATGTGGTCTATGGCGCACTGAGCCCCACGTCCGGCACCAGCGAGATCATGCAGGAACTGGTAACCCTCGCCGAGAATGCCATCGACCTGTTACAGACTTTTGAAGACTACCTGGCTTGAGTGAGGGCTGAGACATGAGAACCGTACTTAAAAAAATCCTGACCGCCATGCGCGGGGGTGTGAACGAACTGGGTGAAGCCGTTGTCGATGGACAGGGCAACCGGATTCTGGAACAGGAACTGCGCGATTCCGAGCATGAGCTGAAACAGGCCAAGCAGGAGCTGGCGTCACTGATGGCCGAAGCGGCCTCCCTGGCCCGACAGATCCGTACCGAGCAGGACAGCGCCGCCAAGCGTGAAGACGATGCCCGCAAAGCCATCGCGGCTGGCCAGGAAGACCTGGCCCGGGAAGTGGCCGAGCGAATTGTTGGCCATGAACGCCGCGCTTCGGAGCTGACCCAAACCCGGGAATTGCTGCAACAGCGCATTGTGGGCCTGAAAGAGCGAGTACAGAAAGCCGAGAAACAGCTGGCCGACTACCGCCGGGAACTGCAAGTGGTGAAGACCAACGAGCGGGTGCTGCGCACCACCGCGCAGATCGACACCAACATCAACAGCCAGCAATCCTCCCTGAGCACAGCGAAAGAGACGTTGGAACGGATTCGCGAGCGCCAGGCCCGGGAAGAAGACCGCCAGACCGCCAGCGCGGCCCTGGAAAAAGAGCTGACCGGCGCAGATCTGGACGAAAAACTGAAAGCCGCCGGCATTGACGGCGAACAGGATCCCGTCAACGATGTGTTGGCACGCCTCAAGGGCGGCAACGCAAACCCGTAAACCCTGAGCGCCCCGAAATCGGGGCGCTCACTCAAGCACCTCGAAGGCGCTCTCACAGGCAACCCCATGGCGAAGAAACAGGACTGGTCCCGAGAAGAACAGGCCGTTCAGGCGGTACAGATGGCCTTCGACCTGTCCAACGATATCCAGCGCGCGTTTCGCGTGTCGGCGGCCATGCAGGATATGACGACCGCCGACATGGTGCGCAAGGTGCTCCACCTGCCCTACCGTAAAGGCCGTGCCCGCCCGCGGCTGACGGTAACCCTCAAAGACGAGGACTTCGAACTGCTGGCACGCAAGTACGAACTGGATCCGCAGGATCGTGCCGCTATTCGCCAGCGCGTGGCGGAGGAGTTGCAGGGATTTGCCAGACAGTATCTGACTGCCTCGGATCAGTAATCGAGCAGGCTTGAAGCCAGGTGCTTCAGAAACCGCTTTACCAGGAAAAGGACGTCATGCCCAGAAACCGCTATCGACAATGCCCGGCCTGCAATACCGCAAGCCTGGACTCTTCCAGCCATCCCTCCATATTCGACTGCCGCCTGTGCCACGGGCTATGGTTTGAAGATGGCGCGTTAAATCAGGCGATTGCCGAGCATCATGACGGCGTAGACCAGTACGATCACGAGCAGCACCTCGGCCCCGCGCTTCGCACCAGCGACCGGCTTTGCCGGCGGTGCCGCGTGCCCATGACCCACTACCAATTGCTGGCTCACTACACCACGGAAATTGACTGCTGCCCCGGCTGTGACGGCGTCTGGCTCGACAAACACGAAGTCGATCAGGTAATGCAGTCGCCGCAACTGAAGCAGGCCCTTAAAGACCTGAACCAGAAAGTGAGCTGGAAATCCTGGCTGTTCCAGTTCCTGACCGCCATGCCGGTGGAATACAACGTAAAACCCCACCGCACCCCCTGGGTTACCCGAACCCTGGTGTTCCTCTGTGCCCTGGTGTTTGGTGTTGGAGCGCTGTCCCCTGAGGCTAATGAATGGATCTTCGTAAACCTGGGATTGAACTCCGACACCCAAAGCCCGTCACATTTTGTGCTTCAGTTGCTGAGCTATCAGTTTGTCCACGGTGGCCTGATGCACCTGGTCGGGAACATGTACTTTCTGTGGATCATCGGCGACAACCTGGAAGATGCGCTGGGGCATGGTGCCTTCCTGGCACTCTACCTGTTTGCCGGCATTATGGCGGCCCTTGCGGAACTGCTGTTGTTCGATGCAAGCCAGGGCCCCCTGCTGCTGGTCGGGGCCAGCGGCTCCATCGCTGCCCTGTTCGGCCTCTACCTGATGTGGTTCCGGCACGCCAGCCTTACCTTCATGATCATTGTTTACCAGAAGAAACTCGCACCTCACTGGTACTTCCTGATCTGGAGCCTGATAAACCTGTTCGGGATGTTCACCGCCCAGGGCGGTGTGGCGTGGGCCGCGCATCTGGGTGGCTTTGGCTTGGGGTCACTGCTGGGCTACCTGTTGCGGGATTATGTGCTGCGGAAGAATCCGCTGATTGCGATGCTGAATCAGCCGGAGGCTGCGATTAACCGGTAGCTTTGCCGGTTAATCGCAATAGGTACCTACTCGCCGCAGGTTTCTTTAACCTTGGCGCGGAAACGGTCCCGAATCTGCTGATTTTCTTCCTCAGACACGTACTCCCGCTCACCCTTCTCATTGATATCGTAGAAGGTTGAAACACTCTCCAGGTGCTTGAGACGGGCCTGGAGATTCCTGCATAGCTCCTCCTGCTTTTCGGCCTGTTGCCGGGCTTTCGCTTCTTTGGCCTGACGCTCCTCCCGCTCCTTCTGTTGCTGTTCCAGGAACTCCGTCATTTTCTGCTGCCGGTCACGGGCTGTGGCATCAGCCTGGGCCGGCGCTGCATTGACGCGCACCTCCTTGGAACTGGCCTTCGCCGGGGGGCGATCGCCGAAATGGGTCTGACCGTTGGCATCTGTCCACTGGTAAACGGCAGCGTGAGAAAACGGACCAAGGGATAGCAGAAATAAAGAGATGAGAAGCTTGCGTGTCATAACTGAATTCCTTTTCGAATAATGCTTTGGACAACTTTCGAAGGAGTAGTCTACCCGATGATGGGTTTGGGAACTTTGACCGGGTAGTCACAAGAGCCGTCCTACCTGGTTGGCAATGGAAGCCCCCAGTTCACAAGTCAGGACGCATAACTCAACTTTTCCGCCATCAGGTCTGGCCTGCGTGTTGTATCGATGATGGAGACATCGGTAAACATGTCGTCCACTTTTTTCTTGAACGTTTTGTCATCCATATCCCGCCAGTAACGCGACGGACGCCCCATCGCCTGGTCGTGCTTTGCGGTGGTTGGGTCAAGGTGTCGATACTGCTCCAGCATGGGCATCTCCGGCAACGGCTTTGTGACATCCATATAGTTCTGAATGAAATCCCAATAGGCGTAACACATGGTGGGGCTACCGTGTGCCCCGAGAAGATCGCCAACGGTAACGTCCAGCTTGCTGTAACGGTGGGAGAGCACCAGGTCAAACAAGGTGCCGAAGCGATCAACCCGCGCGCAGCACCAGGCATCGAATTCGTAGAAAGGCTTTTCAACCACCACCGGCGGCTTTCCGGGGAGAAAAGGAAACTTTTTCGGGTATTGCCAGACCTTGATCATGCCGGTGCGACGGTTGAATTCCCATTCAGGGCCTCGGCCATTCCGTAAAAGCCATTTCGGGAAGAGGCGGAAGGCCAGATCTGCGATCAAAATGAGAATCCAGCCGCCTCCAAGCATGATAAATTCTGGCAAACCAAGACTTTGCAGATACTCGGAATAGTTTCTACCAGATGGCGTAAACAAAGGCGACATAAGAATCAAGGTTATCATGTACCCAGGGGAGATAATGTAAGTCCAAAATTTACCTATAACACTCATCATATCGAAGAAGCGCGCCCGAAAAGCCAATGGTGCATGCCGATAGCATTCGTGGTTATTCTCAATGAGAAGTCCGTACTGCGCTGCCACATCCTCTTTTTTCTCCAGTCGCCGTAACTTCTTAGGTGGGTTACTTGACATGAAGGTGGGCGGCATCACTTCACGGGTATTACCCCACGGTAATCGTAAGCTGGCTGAGCGATCTAATCCGGTTCGGTTCAATTCCTGAGTTTGATTGATTTGCTCGGGAATCGCGTCAGCGCGATAAGCATGGGAGCCGTAATAACTCGGCGATGTAGAACCTGCTAGTTTGCTACGGCCCTTGAATCCGGCTTCAGAGACATTAACCCCATCCAGGGGTGCGTGTGGGCTCATATCCATATGATTCTTCTTGCTCAAAATGGTGTTCAGGCTCGGAAACGACCTCTCCCTCGCTTTCGTTGTTGCTTCTCCTCACGACCCGCTTGCCATTCAGAGATTGGCCCCATCTGGGTAAACTTCAGGCCACGTTCATAAGCGCGTGCGAGTTGTTGATTCAGGTTCTGAAGTGCCTCAGACGGTTTGGCCCATTGCTCTTTTGGCAAAGGCGCGGACCAGGCTTTCAGCTCCTCAGGCAGGCTCTTCAGGGCCAGGGTCTTGATGCGGCGTTCGGTGATGATGTGAGCCAGGTAACGCTGGAAGAACCAGTCGCCCACCTTCTTGCTCAGCCAGGGCAACAGGGACATCTCTTTACGGGCTTGTCTGCACTTGGCTTTGTAGTGGGCCAGGGTTTCGTCCTCTTTCGGATCCGGGCAGGCCTCGGAACCGTTTTCCATAAACTGGCGAATACACTCCCATTGGGCCAGGCCGGCTGTTTCATGGCCAACGTTGATGCTGGCAGCGGCCAGGGCCGATTCCGGGTCGTCTGGTTTCGGAATCGCCAGGGTGAGAACCGTGTGGGTAGCCATCAGGCTGGGGCCGATGTCCTGGCGGGTTTCGATGTAGGCGACCAGTTTCTCCCACGGGTAAATTTCGTAGACGATTTTGGGGTCGTGTTTTTTCTTCAGGCGGAGAGCGAAGAAAAAATAGGTGCCAATCAGGAGAGTCTCCACGCCTAAAATACTCAGCCCCCAAGTTACCAACATGCTCCGATATTCATCAGACGCGTTTTCCTGAGTTACAGCAGAAAATAGAAAACCGATGGTGAGAATTACCACAATGTACGCGATCAAGCCCGTATTTATACTCCAAAAAAGCGGCTTGTAGACTTCTCCTCCGGTCAAACGTGCTATGGCAACCTCCCGGCGCTGCCGGTTCACTCTCACCGGAGGCGTATCTTTCACGGCTTTGTTACCCAGGAAATGCATGTACAGTCCCCACGGCAGAGAGATCAGGAGGTTTCCGACAAGCACGAACAGTGGCGCCTCCCAATCCCAGTTGCCCAAATGGTCCGGCCCCACTGCGAACATAAGACCAAACCCTAAGAAACCAATGGATAACAAACTCAAGCTAAAGAACATTAGGGAAAACTCAGCGCCGAACAACAAGTTGCCATGCTGTAAATCCAGCCAGCCATCGGTTTTTCGCCTAATCCAAGTGTTGACGTCTACCTCCCGTTCCCCTGTCATCACCGGCTCAGGACTGAGGGCCAGTAAGCGGCCGTCCTTGGTTGTCCGGCGTGCGCCGGCTTCCCAGCTGGAATCAGACATAATCTGCACGCACTTTCGACCTTCGCTGACCTGACACATCTCCAAGGCGCCCTACGCTCACGGACCGGAACACAGGTACCTGATGTACTGCATCCCCAAAAAAACCGATAACTAAATCCTTTATATTAATCAAGCGCCACCCTAACTACCGAATTAAATATCATTCCATATAGCTAAAGCACGAGGAGCTATACAACATATCATTATCAGTAAAAATTGGACTTACCAAAAATAAACTCAATCTCTTTGGGCCAGCGATACTTAAATGGGGTATACTTCCACCATATAAAACCGGGAATGAAAAGGATATAAAAAAAATGATCTATAATAAAAACCCGAAAAGATTTTATACCAACTTTATTCCGGTATGAATCATAATTTATTTTTGACAAGTGCTCACTATCTTCATCAACCAATCCTTCACAAACATACCTAACCAGAAAATTCCATTTCTTATACATATCATCCTGATTGAATCCAGAAAAAATTTTCTTCCTTTGCAAGGATCTTTTGGGACGTTTTCCGCAAAAATAATGCTTTTCACGCATGTAAATATGAGCAAAATACTGAGTTTCCCACACGACACCGGACCCCAAATATTGAAGGCTTTGAGAGAAGCTCACCTCCAACTCGTCCCATGGAATTCGATAAAAAGTTCCTCTATGCCCCACATAAACATATTTTTCTTGACGATCAATTCTAACAGGCAGCGTAAGCGGGAAAAGAATCTCAAAAAGATAAATTGTCCCCCATAACGGAAGCAACAACGCGGCTGTTGCAGAAAACGCCCCATGAAAAAACTGACCTACAAACCACATAATAGCCAAGACAACGATCATAAAGATATTTACGGGCACAAGCTGAAACCGCCTAAACTCAAGAAACGCCGTTCTTATATCCACAAAGCGATCATTTATAAAAGCAATGGCATAACTCAATTCATGTGAAGAGTCAGAGACACCATCCACCATTCTCGCAGGGGGGCTTGCTAAACGCTCATCGTGAGTGCGATAGAAGCGCTTTTCCAATTGTTGCTCGATATCCGTCTCCGGAAAATCACAGCTCAAAGGTGAGTCGCTCATTAACTCCTAACTCCTCTACATCATTCCCATCAATTATGATGCGCAGCCCATTGTCTCCCGTAACTTTCCTGCCGTCCTTTACATACTCAACTAACAACTCAAGTTGATCTCGGTTATTGTGGTTGAAATGAGTAAACTTATTAGACGCCCTACCTTTCTCGTATGCCTCTTTCTTATTTCGATCAAAAACATCGGTAATCTCTTTAAACTCATCATCTAACAAAAAACTTCGACTCACTTCAAAAAGCCTAACAGAAGCGGAACAAGATGCCTGATCAAAACCCGGAAAAAAAACAACAAAGCTCGTGTACTCCGGGAGAACTTTATATTCTCCCTGACGAGTAATTGCAGGCTGCCTAGTCACATATTCTGTAACTAATATTCTCGGAGAAAATAATAAATAGTAAAAAGCATCCAGCTCAGCTTCAAAATACCTCCGAACTTGAGAACCCTCTTCTGCTGATGATATTGACTTACTTATATCCAATAATTCGTCAGAAGTTGGACGAAGCCGATCATCCCAGTAGCGAAGGGTTCGGGCGTCCCCCCAAAAGGAGGTCGAAAGGAAATCCTCAATCCTCGAACGGGCAATGTATACCTGAATCGCAGATATTACGACGGAAATTGCCAATAAAACCGCACCGATAAGTACTACACCCGCTCCGATGCCGGTAAAGGCACCAGCCACGGCCAGATAGGTCAGGTAACCAATGCCCAGAGTCAATCCTATCTGGATACCAGCCATAGCGAATGCCGCATCATGCCCTGTGTGCCACGTTCGCCAAACCGTTCTGCCTTCCAAGATCAATGCGAGAACAGGGCCAACAAAGGGAAGATATTTCACAGTACGTTTTGAAATAACTCTGGTGCCTTTTGAAAGCACTTCAACAATACTGGTCCCCTTGAAAACAATGGACACTCTGTTGCCAACCAATGAGAAGTTCGCTGCAAAAGCCTTTGCATATTCTGACTGGATCAAGAGCCCACTGAAGTTAACCACGCCTTCTGCCAAGCTCCAGAGGCTATCAACAAAAGGTATCCACTTATCAAGGACATTTTGGTCGCCCAGCATCACGTCCTTCTGGGTTTCCTTAAGAGAAGACATCAAGCTAACCATGTTAACTGCATGAAAAAATGTCACCGCACCAATGAACTTTCCGCGACTATCTTTGATGGCCTCGACCACAGGGTCGAGACGGGTGTGTAACCAACCATACGGATTGTCCTTGAGGTCAGGAGTCAGATGGAACGCATCGATCATACTTCTTCGCAACCGATTCCGAATTTCGACTTCCAGCAAACCTGCGGCGACTGGTGATAAAGTTGCCCCCGAAAAGTCGTAGCCTGAGGAGGCGATCAACGCGTTTTGGTGAGCCTTGAAGAGTAAATCAGTCGCTGTATCCAGCGTCATGGCTCGTTCGTACACTTTTATCCCATAGCGATGGCTTACATCATCGATCCATTTTTTCCACTGATACCGAGTCTGACGGTTTTTCGCCCATTCGCCCATTTCCGCAGCTGGTGTTGCGAACTCCAGCATCAATGTGTCCGTTGCGGTGCTTACCTTCACAAATGCCGGTAGGTCATACATGCTCTCGACAATATTCAGGCTGCCATAGTCAAAACCCGGAAGTTCTTTCAGCTTCTCAGTGATCTTGCTTGTTGCAGTGGCAAGGAACAGAACGGTTTTAACGGTATCGGCAACAATACCTCCCTGCCCCTCCTCCGCAGCCATCCATTTCTTCGCATCTTCCCGCCCCTTTTCGGCCGACACATAGCCATCCAGAATTTCGGCCAATTCTTTCTCTGCAGCCTCAAAGCCTACAGCCATGCACATGTCATTAAACTCGAGCTTCCTGGCCAGAAGATCAGAATCGATCCAGCGTTTCCAATCATCGAAAACGCGGCTACGCTCTCTGTCATATTCTTCAATCTTCTGATGGTACTGGGCGACAAAGGCTTCTTTGTCTGCAATACGAACGCGGTCCGTCAATTCCTTCCTGATGTCTTCCTTATCATCTGCATCAGCCTTTTTACTGACCTCAAGTTCAATCAAGGCGTCGACCAGATTTGCCGTGGTATAGGGATAGGCATTCTCTTCCGCATGATTCATGATTACGTTGACGTAAAGCGCATGCAGCTGCCCAAGCTCAGACGTGATTCCAATCTCATCGTTCAGGGCTACGCAGTAGGAAAACTCCGTCACTTTTTTACTCAGACCCAACAAGTCCTGTTCTGACAAACTACGAGTGAACCCGGTTTGGCTCCACGCAAAGTCCGCCGACCGATCGCGAAATTCTTCGACGAACTGGTTGACGGTTTCAGTTGGTGCAATGTTTTGGTCATGGCATTTCGAAACCAATCCATCGAGGGCAAACGCCTCCATATATCGGCTTCGCACTTCAGCATCTGTTCGGGCGAGCTCCTGGAGACGAACAGTCCAGCGATGTGGTACAAATTTGAGAAATACCGTGCCTGCTTCGGGATGGTGAATACAGGGTAAAGCACTCTCAGCATCTGCCTCCGGAAGTAAGACAGAATTTGCCCCGGGCCGGACTTCGCTGATGACACCATGTTCATCAACGCGATATTCATGGAGTGTTCCGTACCACTCTGAGTACATATAGACCCAGCCCGCTGTGAGCGTCCGCAGGCAGTACTGTGTTTTTTCCAACGAAACACCTGGTGGGCGAAAATTGGCCGGCAGTTCGTTATCTTCCTGGCTGATTGCCCAGCGCACTGGATAGAGAGCAACCGTCTTCTGCGGAAGCGGACACATCTGCGCTGCAGAGTCGATATCAGCGGTCCCGTGTAGAAAAGCCGAGCTGTTCGCGCTACCCATTTATCTGTTCCTCCCTGGAATGTTTCTCCGCATATTCTGCGATGCGCATAATCGCTCTTTCCGGCTGACTTTCCCGACTCTGCCAGAGCTGTCGGACCCACTCTTGGTCAAACGCATTGGAACCTAGCCAACCGATTGTATTGATATAGAGAGCAATCTCACGCGTACTGAAGAGTCCGTATTGCTTAGCCTCGGACATGAGATCGGCAACCCTGGACCAGTTAGCTTCTCCTGTGCCTGACGAATGCAGCAACTGAGGAAAGTACTGCGCCGTATGCAGCTCAAGCGTCCTGAGTGCAGTCTGACGCGCAGCCTGTTCCATTGCGACCAAGTGCTCTTCATGAATAGCGAAGGGTTCTCTACTTGGCTCGTGGGACGGCTCGTTATTCCTGAAGCACTCCCAGTCTCCCCTCCGGCGATCCTGAACAGCAACAGCATGGCAGGGGCCCAAAAGGCGCTTTGCGTTCTCGTTTTGAGCGTCCGGAGAGAGCAGTTGTCGGACAATTTCCGGATCATAGAACCGAAAAACCACTTCATCACCGGAGGCCAATGTTCCAATTACCAACCCTCGAAAGTGAGTTACAAGCTCATCGAAGGCAGCGTCCGCCTGTAAGGCAATAGCGACGCCTCGATTCATCCAGTCATCAAAGCACTTCGAAAACAATGAGCTCTCCGGATCGGCCTGAACCAGCCAAGGGGAAATCTCGGACATATCCGCCAGCTCAGTCCCTCGATAAAGTGAATCACAGGATGCGTCGGGAATCTCTTTGTAGATGATTTCTGACAGGTTCTCGACCTTAGCGCCATCGATGAGAAGGAATGTCCGACCAGAATCAAAGAAGCCTCTGGGCAGTAACATCAAGCACCCCCTTCCTTTTTAAGCTCGCACACCTGGCAGATCCCTTTGCCTTGAATCGCAGCGTTTTTGATGGCTCTGATTTGGTCCGCTTTCGCAATCGGACGGACCGGCAGTTCAGGCAAAGGCTCTGGAGCGGGGCTTTGAATACCAGCCTTATCCACCAACCCCGGCATCTCCGGCACCTGCACCTTCTGCCCACTGCCTTTCCCTGCAGCACCACCGGCGTTCATCTTGATACTCGCGCCCCCCATGGCCACGCCACTGGGATCGATCTTTACGAAGCTGCCGCCGGCTTTCAGGGTGATTTCGGCGCCGGCCTCAATGACGGCTTTCTGGCCGGCTTTGATATGCAGCTCGGTACCCGAATCACTGAGCCACGCGGTGCCGGCTTTGAGATGAAGGGTGCCGGTTACGTTGAAGCTATGGTCTTTACCGGTTTGTTCGCGCTTTTCGCCGTCTACGGTGTGATGGCTGTTGCCTTTGCTGTGGCTGAAGCGGTTGTTTTCCACTGTCAGGTGGCTGTCATTCTTGATAACTTCGGTACGGTTGTTTTCCGTCATCAGGTCCAGGTCTTTCTGGGCGTGCACGTAGATCTGTTCTTCGCCGGCTTCGTCTTCAAAGCGCAGTTCGTTGCTGCCCTCGCCCTTGTGGGTTTTGGTCTTCAGGGTGGTCCGGGTTTTGTGCTCCGGCAGCGCGTACGGCGGTGTGTTGGTGGCGTGGTAAGTCCTTCCGGTGATGATGGGCTGATCCGGGTCGCCGTCCAGGAAGCTGACGATGACCTCGTGGCCGATTCTTGGCAAGGCCATGAAGCCGTATTGGCCGCCGGCCCAGCCCTGGGCCACGCGCAGCCAGGCGCTGCTGTGTTCGTCGTTCTTGGAATAGCGGTCCCAAGGGAATCTTACTTTCACCCGGCCATACTGGTCGCAGTGGATTTCTTCACCCTCGGGGCCGGTGACCAGAGCCATCTGGGGGCCGTCCATCACGGGTTTGTGGTTACACAGCGGGCGCCAGGTTTTGTCGGCCGGGATGGCGCTGAAGGTATTGTGGTAGCTGGTGGGCTCGCTGCCACCCTCTTCTTCCAGGGCCTGGGGCTGTTTGCCGGTATGGGTGATGGCGGTGAGCAGCCATTCCCGGTTCAGGGTCTGGCTGTCGTGGTCCTGCAGTTCCACTTTGGCGCCGGGGGTGAAATCCGGGCGGTTGCTTTTGCCGTTGGCCATGGATGCGTCGTTTCTAAGCGCATCCAGTCTGCTCTGGGTGAACGGCTGGCCGCTGGCGTCGGCTTTGTAGCGGCCGGGGTAGTCGTAGTGCTGGTAGTCTTCCCGGTGGTTAACACCGCCGGCACTTTGTTCGTGCATCAGGGCGTAGGCGGGGTTCTTGAAGGTGTAGTCCTTCATGGCCACGGAGGCGGCTTTGACCCGTTCTTCGTAGGCGAACTGGAACACGCAGGCCTGCTTTGTGCTGCCACCGGCTTTGGTGTTGCAGGTAACCGGGTCCAGTTTCGGGGCGTCGCCGTGGTGGTCAGCAAGGATTAACGCCGGTTGTTCTTCACCATCCACGCTGCCGTGCTGGTAGCGGTAGTGCCAGCCTTCTTCGGCGGCCAGTCGCTCCAGGAACTGCAGGTCGGTTTCCCGGTGCTGGACGCAGTATTCCCGTTCTTCCGGTGGGCGTTTGAAGTCAAAGATGGAATCCACAATGCCCCGCTCTTCGAGCAGGGTGCGCACGATGGCGTCGGTGGTCTGGGTCTGGAAGATGCGGCTGTTGTGCATCAGGCCCAGGCGCCACAGGGGCGGCTGGATGACGACTTCGTAGCGGGTGCGGCGGTGGCCGGTGTCGCCCCGCATAAATTCGTTCACCACGCCGGTGAACCGGCGCAGGGGCTGGCCATCCTGCCACACCACCAGGTCTACCGGCTGTTCCAGTACATCGGCGGCGGCCACATCCGGGTCGGTGCTGGCCAGTTGCAACCGGCCATGAAACAGATCAGACAGCCGTTCGGTCAGCGCGAAGCCGACAACGACAAAGTGGTCCGAGGGGAATTCGCCTACACGGGCGGTGAACTGCAATCCGCTTGCCTGGGGCATGACTTCGATCCCTGAAGATTGAATGTATCCGTTTTCAGCCTGCGCCATCCGGGTGCCGGCTCCCGCCAACCCGGGCACACATACCCGGGCGACGGAACACAGTTTAATACAAGCTGCGGGGTATGCGGTACCCTGAGAGCAATTGCTCTGTGAACGGGTTGGTATTGCTGGCCGCGTGCAGGCGATAACGCATTTCCCCGTCATCCACCGTGAACTTCACGTCCACCGCATTGCTGCTGACACCGGTGATGTCCGCCTTACCCAACAACCGGAACAGTGCCCAGGGACCGCTCTCGGAAATGCTCCGGGGCGAGCGGTTAACCTGAATCGGCACCAGTGTTACCCGGCTCTCCACGGTGTCCCGCAGGGTGTTCGGCCATACCAGCGGAATGCTCTGGCTGGGGCCATGGGAGAACTCCACCAGCTGGCCATCGATGTTCACCACCGAGCGACGTTTATTGTTGCTGAGGTTCAGGGGTTCCAGCGCGAATTCCACATCCAGCGTACCGCTGCGGGTGAAGAACGCCTGGCGAATCTGCCGGGCACGGTCCAGCGCAGCAACCACATCCCGGCGCACCAGGCTGGCCCGGCGGGCATCACCCACATGTTCCGGGTGGTCTTCCAGGAACAGCTTCAGGTTGTCGTTGTAGAAGGTTTCCAGAATACCGTCCGGCGCGAAGAACCGCTCGAAGTCCTGCAGCGCGGCATCACGCCCTGCCCCCTGGGTAAACGGATAATGCCGGGCCAGGTTCTGCTGGAATGGCTGATAAACCTCGCGATACCAGTCACGCTCCAACTGGGCTACCGCACTGTCCAGAACCACCCGCCAGCTTTCGGTGGCCAGGCGGTTCAGTATCCGGTTCAGGGGTTCCGGCTGATGACCGGCCATGCGTTGCAGCGTGAAGATAGGGTCTGCGCCCTGCAGGCCCATGCGGGCACGGGCGGCACTGAGGGCGGCTTTGCCAGTATCCGGGGATTCCTGGATGTTACGCATGTATTCATGCAGCTCCGCCACCACCAGCATGACTTCCTCCAGCCCGGACGGCTCCTCACCCTGTTTGCGGGTAAGCTGGTTCAGGTCGCTGAACTGGCGCTCTATGTCCTGCAGCATGCGGTAATGGGGAGATTGCTCAAGCAACTTGCGTGCGGCTTCCGCTTCGCCTTCACCTACCGGAATCAGGCGGGTGTTTTCCCGCACCTGCGCCAGCAATCGGGCCAGTGGCTGATGGCCGCTGGTCAGGCTGTCGAGAATACGAACGCCGTGGTTGAGATCCTCAAACCGATGGATATCCAGCCGGCTCAGCGCTGTGCGCCAGGCCTCGGCATAGTGCTCGGCGTACAGCGTTTGCAGGCTGGCCAGCAGTTCGGCTTCATCAGCCTTGCTGAAATCAACATCATCCCGACGGCCCAGCACCCAGGCGTCAATCAAGGCCAGTTCGGTGACCGATCCGGATTCCCGAAGGAACCATTTTTCCAGGCCCTCCCGGGTCAACAACGCCGGGATCGAGAGTGGATCCTCAGCAGACGGCACATCCTCGGCAAGCGGTTCGCCGTAACTGTCCAGGCGTGTGAACACGGTCGAGAACGCCGGGCCGGAGCTGCGGGCCAGTTCCAGTGGTGTCGGGAAATCACGGCTGGCCTCGTTCTCCAGCTCGCGGTACACGCGATCCGAGGTGCTGATACGGCCAAGCTCGTGCTGTGCCCATTCAACACTGCTGCGGAAGGGCGCCAGAGCCATAGTGGCGGTTGGGTCGCCGTTGGCTGCCAGGTCCGACAGGTCGGTGTGGGCCATGGCGTATTGCAGGTGCCCATACAGGCGATTCTGCACATCGCGCTGGCCGGGGAAACGGGCCTGCCAGTATTCACGCATGTAACCGGAGACGATGTCGGTACGGCGGCCGCTGGCATCGTAAAGCATCCGCAGCACGCGCAGGTGTTCGAGCCGCTCAGTGCTGTTATCCGGGGCCTGGCCCATTTCCTCCATCACGCCAAACATCAGCGCAGGCAGGTATTGATAGGCCAACATGTTCAGGTAGGCCTTATCCACTTCCGGGCCCACCTTGTGCCCCTGGTACAGCCCCATGTCCGTCACGAGCGGCCACTCCTTACGGTAATCGCCGAAGGCCAGAGTGGCATCCCGCAGCTCATCCAGCGGTTGCAGCAGATTACGGCCGGTGGTGTCCGGCTCGTAGCCAACCGGCTGCCAGTCGTTCAGATAGCTTTTCACCCGGTTTTCCACCTGGGCGGCCGCTTCGGCATTCTGTAGAAAATAATGCTGCCAGCCCGCGGTCATGCCCGCACCGGCGGCCAGGGCCACCACAGCGGCTACCGCCACCCGTCGATGACGCTGGCGCACCACCCGCCGGTTATCCCCGGCCAGGCCCGCCTCCGGATAGATGATTTCGGGGAACAGCCCCTTGGTGAACAGGCTCGCAGACTGGCCACCACGCTGGGCCGGCTGAATCGGGTCGGACATCTGGTAGTTCCGGGCAGCAGCGGAGACAAAGGCGTCCTCGGGCACACCTTCCTGCAACACCGAGGTGAAGTAGGTGCCGCGTACCAGTGCCGGTGTGGAGAAGGCATCCGCCGACAGCAAATCCGTCAGGAACTGCTCCATGGCCGGCTTCAGGCCCGCCAACTGGCGGGTGAACGAATAAGCCGCCGCCCGTTCTTCGTTATCACGGGTGTTGGCCAGCACGTCCGGCAGGCGTTCGGTGAGCTCATCCACCATATCGGCGTAACGCTCGGCAAACTGTTCCAGCCACTGGTCCTGATCCTGCTGGCCGTCCAGCCTGAAGGTAAACCCCAGGGCCTTATCCTTCTCCGCCTTGCTGAGAGTACGGACAAACGGCGCAAATCCGTACATCAGATCCATCTTGGTGAAGGTCACATACACCGGCAGCCGGGACCCAAGCTGTTCCATCAGCTCCCGCAGGCGGGTGCGCAGCAGAATGGCGTGGGCTTCACGCTGCTGTTCGTTGGCGGCGCTCAGGCGCGCAAGATCCACAGCCAGGATAACGCCATTGAGCGGCCGCTGGGGCCGACTGCGTTCCAGCCAGGCGATAAAGTGGTTCCACAGCCGGCTCTGGATTTCACCGGTGGCACCCTCGCCCTGGTTCTGGCTCAGCAGTTCGCCATCCGGGTCGATCAGGACACCGTTGTCGCCAATCCACCAGTCAAAACTGAACGGGTTACGGTCGCCCCGGTTGTTACGGGTGACGTTGGTCAGGGTATAGGTTTGCCCGGCACGCTGAATCAGGCTGGTCTTACCGGCATCTTCCAGGCCCATCACCAGATACCAGGGCAGACGGTACAGGCCCTTGCGACCCGGCAGATTGCTTTTCAACGCCTGCAGCTGGCGGTCCAGCAGCCGCTGTTGGCGACGCTCCATGGGCAGAATCGGGTCTTCCTGCTCCCGCTGCTCCTCGGCCTTGGCTTTGTTCACTTTGCCCAGGCGACGGGCCAGCATGGTACCCCAGACCATCACCACCATCAGGACCACCCCGAGGGTGACCAGAGCACGCATCTGCCAGGCCATCAACGGGTAGTCGCCGTTGATTTCCAGGCGTGGCCCCAGCCACCACGTGGCTACCAGCAGGGCAATTACCCCCAGAGCCAGGGTGACGGGGGCGGCGCTGCGGATGTAGGGCAGAAGCCAACGACCAATGAGTAATGCTTTTCTCCACATGGTTTCCATTCCTGCGTTCGTTGCGTCTTGCGGGCGTTACGCCAGTCGTTCCAGTTGTTTTATAAGAGCCGGTTCCCAGTCTTCGAGAACCCGCCCCTGGATCTGGTTTTTCAGATCCTGAATCTGTTCGGCGGCCAGGGCTTTCAGGCCGGTTTCCTTGAGCAGCCGGGCCGTGGCCAGGCGCCAGTAGAAGCGCTCGCGCGGCTCCCGGGCATCGGCCAGACCCTGCTCCAGCAGTTCCATGGCCGGCGCCAGTTTGTTCTGCCGCACCAGCTCAAGCGCACCGTCGAATGCCTGCTCCCAGGGGTTGGCACCTGCGCCCGTTCCTTTGCCAGCCGCGGGGGCTGTGTGCAACCAATCAGCACCATCGTCACTGAGAAACGGTGTGCCATCGTTGAAGGTGAGCTCGGCCAGTTGCGGCAGGCGGTCGACAAACGCTTTCAGGGCTTCCCGGATGGCCTCCGCGCAATCGGTATTGCCAAGGGCCATGGCCGCCCGGGCGCTGAGCCAGTGGCCATCGAGCCAGAACGGGCTGACCGACAGGCTTTGTTCAATGCGCTGCCACAGTTCAAGGTCCGGTGTTTTCTCCAGAGCTTCCTTGTACTCGGCCACCCGGTCTGCGCTGACGGCGGCCAGATCTGTGCGCTTGCCATCCCGGGTTGGCGGCAGGCTGGTGATACTTTGCCAGATGGCGTACCGACGCATCCGGTAGCCCAGGGCGTTGTCCGGTTCGCTGCTGGTCAGCAGTTCGGCGACCTTGAGCAGACTCTGCCGGGTCGCACGCTCGTTACTCGGGTCCAGTGTCAGATTGCCCAGCGACGCGGCCGTAGTGTTGGAACTGGCCGAGCTGGAGGGCGATGAGCTGGCCGTGCTCTCCTGTTTGTTTGTCGGGGTGTTTTCAGACGCCGTCCGGGGCGCGGTGGCCTGGTCCGGCTTGGGCAGCTTTTCCACAGCCCGCTTCAGGTCGAACAGGGCGTCGTCAGGTAAATCCCGGTCTTTCGCCTGGGTGTCCAGTTTCTCAACCAGATCCAGACAGAACTGACGACCATCTCCTACACTGGCATCAAAGTTCAGGCTCTCAACCGCTTTAAGGGCCCGCTGCAGCATCTGCGTAAACAGCATCTTGCGAGCCCGCTGCCCCTTGGCACCGGGATAGGGCCACGCGTTTTCCCACCAGTCGTCCAGCACCCGATGCAGCAGGTACAGCGACAGGGCAAACCGTTCACCATCGCCGCCACGTTGCAGACTGAGCATGACAAAACCCAGCACCTTGATGTCCTTGCTGCGATCCGCCAGCAGTTTCAGTGCTTCGCTTTCAACCTTGTGCCAGTCGATGTCGTTGTGGGCCAGCGAGCCCACTTTCATGATCTCGTCTTCGAGAAACTCCAGCGTGCTGTCTTCAGCCAGGCTTTCGCCTACCCCGGTGTCTCCCGGGATCGGGTTCAGTACCTGATCCACGTAAGGATGCTGTTCAATCACCTGCATGCCATCACTCCTTACCAGCCACAGGCCTGGCGCAAAGGCTTGATCGCCTCAGCAAAGCCGTTGAGATCAAACAGCAGGCCATCAAGCTCCCGAACCCCCGCCTGAAGGCGCACATCCGGCTGGTTGACCACATCCAGTACGGTGCGGATAGCGGGCAGGCCGCGACCCGCGCTGACCACCAAACCTTCATCCCGAACCCGCCAGTGTGCCCGATGGGGCCCCAGAGTTACGTCCACTCGCTCGCGATCCAGTGGCTCCGGCAGCATGATGGCCAACTCGGTGATGTTGTTGTGGCACTGCAGCGACAGCACCGGGCGTGGAGGTTTTACCCCGAGCGCGGTCACCGTCACCAGATGACCCGCGGCGCTGCCGGTGTCGCGATAGACCACCCCGCCGGCATCGTTCCCGCTGGCCTGTGCAAACACCCGGCGCCAGCGCTCAGACTGGTTCACCAATGCCGGATGCTGGCCGGCCTCGTACTGCGCCAACGGCGTACCGAACACCTCATCAAAACAGGCCAGACGTTCCAGCCGGTTCGGTTGTTCAGTGCAGGCCCCGGCTTCCGCCAGGCGGGTATCGGCCCAACTGCTGGCACTCACCAGCAACAGGACCATCAAGGGCAATCGGTGCAGGTCTTTCAGGGTCATACGTCGGTTACCTGATACTTCAGACATTTATGGGCCAGTGTGCGTTTTGGCAGGCCCAGGCTTTCCGCGGCCTGGGCGCGATTGCCGCCATACTGGCGCAGACGTTCGCGGATGATGGCGGCCTCAAAGGCCTGGGCGGCGGCTTTCAGATCGCGGATATCATCGGCCGGAGGTACGCCCGGAATGGTTTTGGCTTCCACGAAGGCCATGGTCGACTCCGAGGAGTCGGCAAACAGATCGTCCAGGCGCAGGACCTCCGGCTGAATGTCGTCACCGGCCGGGGTCTGCAGACAGGCCAGTTCGATGATGTTGCGCAGTTCCCGGACATTGCCCGGGAAGTTGTAGTCGGCCAGCGCGCTCAGGGCATGGCTGCTGATGCCCAGCGGGCCACTGCCCTCGCGCTCGGTGTAGAGCCGGATGAAGTGACGGCTGAGCGCTTCCAGATCTTCACTGCGTTCCCGCAGTGGCAGAACGCGCAGGGGAAACTGGCTGAGGCGGTAGAACAGGTCCCGCCTGAACCGGCCATCCTCAATGCCCTCCTGAAGCGGCTGATGGGTGGCTGCCACCAGGCGGAAATCCGAATGTTGCTCTTCCCGGGCACCCAATGGCCGGAACTGTCGGCTTTCCAGCACCCGCAACAATTTGGATTGCAGTGCCATGGGCATATCGCCGATTTCATCCAGAAACAGGGTGCCGCCGTTGGCCTGGGCCAGCAGGCCTTCTTTGGCCTGGTCGGCACCGGAGAAGGCGCCCCTGGTGTGACCAAACAGTTCACTCTCCAGCAAGGTGTCCGGGATGGCGGCACAGTTGACCACCACCAGAGGCCCACTGGCACGGTCGGACATATCGTGGATGCCCCGGGCCACTACATCTTTGCCACAACCGGTTTCGCCCTGAATCAGCACTGACAGCTGGCTGCCAGCCGCTCGCACCACCTGGGCCCGGAGGTGGGTCATGGCTTCGGAATTGCCAACCAGGGTATAGGCCAACTGGCTGCAGCGCTGGCGCAGGCTTTCGGCATCGTGCAGGTGGTCCAGGGAGCGCTTGAGCAGCCGCCGTTGCCACACCTGGTCACGGGTTTGCAGCTGGCTGATCCATTGATGCACCAGCAGTTGCTTCAGGCCGCTGTAAAGTGGCTGCGTGACGATGCCCTGCCAGTCCGGGTGGTCGCCGCACAACACGAGCATACCGAGGGTGCGGCCATCTTCGCCTTTTAGTGGCTCCAGCCAGAAGCTTCTTGGGCGGCCACTGAGTTCCAGGAGCGTCTGGAAGCCGGCATGATCCAGGCGATAGCTGGCAGCACGGGTGAGTTCCCGCGGCTGGCCTGTCTGCAGCACGTGGGCAAAGGGGTGGCTGAAGTCGTTACAATCAAACTCGCCCGCTTCGTCCAGTTTGCTGCAGTGCAGGGTCCGGCCGCTGAGGTCGAGTTCCAGCGCCCAGCACTTGCTGAGCCCGAAGGCGCTTTCGAGTTGGCGGGTGGCGGTGTTCAACAGCGCTGGCAATGTGTCCTGTTTGATCAGTGCCACCGCCAGATCGATGCCGGTGTGCAGTTCCTTCTGCATCCTTCCCATGCTTTCATTCCCAGAATAATTACTTAGGAGATCGTCGCCCGCGCATCCTGCGGGGTGGCTTTCCAAAACACGCTGTGAATACATCCTTGTACGCTCCCTCATCGCTCGCCGCCCGCACACCGTGGGGTTGAGCTTTCCAAAACACGCCGTGAATACATCCCTGTAGGCTCCGCTCCGCCATCCATGGCTCCGCAGGGTTTTGGAAAGCTCAACCCCACGGTGCACTACGATTCAGGAGGCCTCCAGGCTAAGCGACGGTTCCTGTAAATCTGTTTTCTTCCACACCCAGTTTCACCTTCGTCACCGGCTCCCTGGCCGCCAGTTTTTCCAGCAGCGCCAACGACACCGGTGGCAGCAGTTCGCCTTCGATGATCGACTCCAGCATCCGCGCGCCGTTTTCACTTCTGGTGGCGCGGCTGCGAATGGCTTCGACCAGACCGTCTTCCAGTTCCACTTCGGTGTGGTAACGAGCTTGAATCTGGTCAGCCAGACGCTGGAGTTTGTCCTCAACGATGCGGTTAAGAGTGTCTTCACCCAGCGGCAGGTAGGGCACCACTTCCATCCGCGCCAGCAATGCTGGCTTGAAGAAGTTGGCCAGTTCCGGGTACAGGGCTTCTTCGATCTTCTCCGGCTCTTCCGCGTGGTTGACGATGGTCTGGAAGCCGAGGTTGGAGGTCAGGAAGAAGACCACGTTCTTGCAGTCGATCAACCGGCCTTCACCGTCGGCCAGTTCGCCTTTGTCGAAAGCCTGGTAGAACAGGTTAAGCACTTCCGGGTGGGCTTTTTCGACTTCGTCGAGCAGCACCACGGAATAAGGCTTCTGGCGGATGGCTTCGGTGAGGATGCCGCCTTCGCCGAATCCGACGTAGCCTGGGGGAGAGCCGATCAGGCGGGAGACGGTGTGTTTCTCCTGGTATTCGGACATGTTGATGGTGGTGAGGAACTGGCGGCCGCCGTAGAGCAGTTCAGCCAGTTGCACCACGGTTTCGGTTTTGCCGACGCCGCTGGGGCCTACCAGCAAGAAGGCGCCCATGGGGCGACCCGGCCGGCGCAGGTCGGCGCGGGCGGTGAGCAGGTGCTGGTGCAGGCAGTCGATGGCGGTGTCCTGGCCTTTGATATGGGCCTGCAGGTACGCCGGCAGATGGGTGATTTTTTCCAGCTCGTCGGTGGTCATGCGATTAACCGGAATGCCGGTCCAGTCGGCGATGACTTCGGCCACCTGGCGGGCATCCACCCGGGCATGTACCAACGGTTCGTCGGCCTGGAGTTCAGCCAGTTCCTGTTCGATGGCGGCGGCTTCGCTTTTCAGGTCCGGGCGTTCTTCGTGATCGCTCTCGGCCAACTCAACAGCAACATCATCGGCGGTTTCGCGCTCGACATCCCCCGCCAACAGCTGCTCACGAATCTCGACCAGCCGGGCAACAAGCTCCCTCTGGTCATTCCAGCTTTGTTCCAGCGCTCCGGATTCGGCGGTCAGGTCCGCAATCTTCTGTTCCAGGGCCTGTTCGCGCTCGGCATCCACGTTCTGGCCAAGCGTGTGTTCCCGGCTCAGAAGCTCCTGCTCCATAGCCAGTTGGTGCAGTTCACTGCGCACGTGACTGAGACGGCGTGGCGGTGTACTCAGGTTCAGGCTGACCCGGGCGCAGGCGGTATCGAGAACATCGATGGCCTTGTCCGGCAGCTGGCGACCGGCCAGGTAACGGGCGGACATTTCTGCGGCGGCTTTAAGAGCGCTGTCGGCGATCAGTACCTGATGGGCTTTTTCGTAGACCGTGCGCAGGCCACGGAGGATGTGGACGGCTTCGCCCGGCGTTGGCTCGTCCAGGGCCACCGGTTGGAACCGGCGGCTGAGAGCCGGGTCTTTTTCGAAGTATTTCTTGTACTCGCGCCAGGTGGTGGCAGCGATGGTGCGCAGTTCGCCACGGGCCAGGGCTGGCTTCAGCAGGTTGGCTGCGTCGGAGCCACCTTCGCTGTTACCCGCACCGATCAGGGTGTGAGCTTCGTCGATGAACAGGATGATCGGGGTCGCCGAACCTTTCACGGCTTCGATCACGCCCTTCAGGCGTTTTTCAAACTCGCCCTTCACCGAGGCACCGGCCTGCAGGGCACCCATGTCCAGGGTCCAGAGTTCAACGGTTTTCAGTCGGTCCGGTACGTCACCGTTGACGATGCGCAGGGCCAGGCCCTCCACCACGGCGCTTTTGCCCACGCCAGCGTCGCCCACCACGATGGGGTTGTTCTTGCGGCGACGGCAGAGGATATCGATCATCTGATCGATCTCGGCATCGCGACACACCACGGGGTCCAGTTTGTCTTCCCGGGCCAGCTTGGTGAAGTCGGTGGCATAACGCTTGAGCGGGTCCATGTCGGCATCCGCCACAGGCCTGGCCGCGCCGTTTTCGGTCAGTTGCGGGCGCTCAACGGAGCCTTCGGTTACCCGGTCAAACTGCTTACGCAGCTGTTCCCGGTTTATGTCCACCAGGGCCTGGGCCACCCGGGGGATCAGGTAGCGGTCGGCGTTCATCAGCAGGGCCAGGAACACGGCACCGGAGCGCAGTTCGGTGTGGCCCAGTTCGGTGGAGGCCATCAACCAGGCATCCTGCAGCAGCTCCACCAGCAGCGGCGAGAACGACGGATACGGTTCGGCGGTCTGAGGTTCGCCGTTCAGGCTGTCACCCACCACGGGTTGCAGTTGCTGGTGGTTGATGCCGGTGTGTTCCAGAATCTGGCGCACATCCGAGAACGGCGTTTCCAGCAGTTTGAACAGCAGGTGCGCCGGGGTAATCTCGGCGCCCTGACGGCTGATGCACAGGGCCGCGGAAGCTTCCAGAGCCTGGCGTGAAATGTCGTTGAGGCGCCCGATCAGCGCCGGCAGTTCTACCCGAATCACAGTGATGTCCTTATTTCGGTAGTTGTTCCAGAACGCTGAGCACATCCCTGATGCGTTCGTTCAGCGCCATGTTATAGAGCGAATAGATCCCGGCCATGGCCGCCACAAACAGGCCTCCAATACCCCACAAGGGCAAGCCGCTGCGCAGGCGGTTGCGGGCCGGCATCAGGTTTTCCGTGGCATCGGCCAGCGGCCGGCTGTCGCGGTCGCCACGCAGTTCGCGAAGCTGGTCATAGAGGCCACGAACCACCTGTTCGTATTCGTCCCGACCGTTTTCCATGACCTTGTAGCGACCCTCAAAACCCAGACACAGGCACAGATAGATGAACTCAAGCATGTCCCGGTAGCGGGTCGGCTCTTTTTCCATGCGGGCCAGGATGGCAAACACCTTTTCGCCACCCCAGGTTTCGTTATGGAATCGGCTGAGCAGCGAATGCTGAGACCAGACGCTGTGGGCGCCCCAGTCGGTACCCAGCACAGCCTCGTCGATGAAGGCGCAAAGCACGTAGCGGTAGGCCACCACCGTGGGGCGCTCATAGCCCTGCTCGACCAGTTCCCGGTCAACGGCGGCGACTTCGTCCACTACCTGCTGGTACAGGCTTTCCACCTCGCGGAAATCCGCCAGTCGCCGCACCCGAATAACCAGTCCCAGCAGCGGGGTGGCGGCGTCAATCAGCCGGTTGTCTTCCAGGCCACGAAGCTGGAAGCTGCGGTCATCGGATTCAACCGGCGACTGGCCGGCGCCGCTATCGGCAAACAAAAGGTCGCTGAATGCACGATCACCTGAATCCCTGGTGTTGTCTGGTCTGTCCATTACCGGTGCATCTGCCATGATTTAGCTCCTGATTGCCCAGAATTGCATCTCCAGCCCCGGGAAGCTGCCCGCCACGTGGAAGGCAAATCCACTGGCGTTGTCCAGCATCTGCCAGGCCTGGCTTTGATCGTCCAATCGGAAATACACAAAGCCGGCGTGATAAGGTAACTGACGCGGGGCCACCGGAAGTGCCGACAGTGGGATGCCCGGTAACTGGAGGCTGATGAGGTCCCGAATCTTCTCCACGGAGGCCACCTTGCACTGCAGAACGAATTGTTTGCGCAGGTCGTCCAGTGGCATATCGGCTTTGACCGCCAGAATGAACTCGGCATCGTTCATCAGCTGGCCATCCTGAACCGGTGCGACGGTGAGTCCGTACTGGCGTTGCTGCAGGGCAATCGACAGCGCCCGGGGTTCCAGGACCGTGCTCAACGCCTGCCGCAGAATCTGCATCAGCGGGCTGAAACAGCCTTCCGGCAGATCGTGATCGTAAGGGGTGAATTCCCTCGGCAAACGGCTCTCATCGGTAAAGGTGACCAGCTCGCCACACAGCTCCAGAAGCGCTTCGTACAGACGCTCCGGGTGCAGCTGACGCAGCCGTGCCAGGTGCATGAAACGCGGGTGCGCCCGGTTCAGCATTTGCAGCAGCATGAAATCCGAGACATCGGCGACACCACCCTGCCCGGGCGCGCCCACCCGTTCGGCAATGTTACGGGCCCGTTCCTGCATCAAACCCGCCATCTCACCGACAAAGCGCTGAAGCCTTGGCGCCGAGCGCACGCTGAGCATGGTCGGCAGGAAGTTCGGGTCCATTACCAGGCTGCCATCGGGGCGCTTTTCCAGAATCCGGCCAATGGCCAGTGCTGCATAGGCACTGCGGTCTTCCCGCTCCAGCATCAGGCGCGGAGCCACCCGCCCCACATCGATGGTGTGAGCATCGCCGTCAATGGAATGCAGATCCCGCACTTCCACCGGCTGCGCCTGGAACCGGCCGGCCACGGGTGCTTCCGGCCATTCGACTTCGGCCAGGCTATCGCTGCCCAGAGGTAAAGCCAGATAGACCACCTGGTTGGCCACCGAGGCATCCGTGATCTCCAGCGGCTCCGGCATCACATCGTCCTGGGGCAGGTTGAACCGGGTTCCGTCCGGAAACAGTCCAGAGGCCCGCACCAGTCCGACCCGACCAAAGCTCAGGTATTCGGCATTGAGCTCCAGATCACTGAACCCGAACAGGTAGTCCGAGACGGCCAGAGCCCGTTCGTTAATCTGGTGTTCCAGATAGCGTTGCTGTTGCTGGAAGTGCTGGGGTTTGATGAACAGCCCATCACTCCAGACCACTCGATTCGTGACTGCCATTAGCTTTCATCCGACCGTCTGAGTTGCACTTCACGTTCGCGCAGGTTCACCAGCAGGTGATACCGTCCGCCAATCGGGTCGACCTTCACCACTTTTTTCCACTGGGACAGGTTCGGGTAGGCGTAAAAGGCGATCACGGCGATGTAGCGGGTGTCTTCGCTGACCTCAAACGGCTCGACAAACTTGAACTGACCAGGCACCAGACTGTAATCGCTATGGTCCACGTAGTTCTGGCCCAGAGAGTCCTCCAGGTCGTTCAACAGCTGGTCGAAATCGCCCGCCATCAGCAGCGAGCTGTCCCGCAGTTCGATCACCTGAAACGCAATGGGTGTGGGCGCCAGGGATTCGTTCGGGTTCACGTTCGGTTCCGCCAGCATGGTCAGATCCACCCGGCTGGGCAGATCTTCCGGGTAGCCAACAGGAATATCAGGATCCCAGAGCACCTTGGCGGTCTTGGTCACCGCGTTGTAAGGGGTGCTACACCCCGCCAGAATCAAAGCAACAACCAGCAAGCTCCATTTGCAGTACTTCACAACAGTTTCTCCCTCTGTAATTGGCGCAAGTGTTGGTCATAAGCCTGGTCGAACACTTCCTGGAACAGGCGTTCGAAACCCTGCTGACGACTGGATTTCAGTTCACGGTAATAGTGTTGGTACATATCCCAGGCCCAGCGGCCCTCGTCTTCGTTGTCCTGCAAACCACGGCGATAGCCGTGAAACCGGCGCAACAAGGCTTCCGGTGAGAAGGCGTGCAGAATGGCTTCCAGCGCCTCGCGAATGGCTTCACGGGTGGCCTGCTGGTGGTGATTCAGGCTTTCCAGACTCTCACGGACAGCAGCGGGGGCCGACAGATGCACCGGGCTGCGCTGGGCGGCAAACAGAGTCTGAATGGTGTCCGGATAGTCGTTGGCCAGCCGCAGCGGGTTGTCCTCGATGGGCTGCAAGCGGGTCCGCAGCGCCTGGTGACGGCTGTCTTCGCCCTGATGCAGCGCCAGCAATCCTTCCACCGTTGCCTTCAGGGTCTGCCCGGCTTCCTCCAGAAACAGCCGCATTTCGTCGCTGTCGGCAAAATCAATATCCGCATCCAGCCCCCGGAGCAGTGGTGCACCACTGATGTGCTGGCGGCTGACCTCCCGCGTGTTTCGTGTCGTTTCGGACATTCCCTGTCGTTCCTTATGCTCGCGTTGTGGGGTGACCGGCAGGCCCATGGCCACATCCCGGTTCTCCCGGTACTCATCGGTAACTTCAGCCGAACGGGCAAACCAGGCTTGGTCGCTGGCCAGCAGCTCGGGGGCATCCTCATCCGGGCGCGCCGGTTTTTGCTGCCAGGGCGCCAGCGGATCACAGCTGACCGGATCGCCGGCTGCCGGCTGCAAGCCCTCCAGAGGCTCGCGACCTTCAGGCCGGCTCTGTTCGTTAGCGGCATGCCGTAAACCACTCTCGGGCGCATCCACCAGACCATGATCTTCGCGTGCGTCGTGTTCGGTTTCACTGACAGCCGCCGGTGCGCCGGAGAGCTCGGCCCGTATCTGGTAGCGGCCAATGGTCACGGTGTCGCCGTGGCTCAGTCGGGCACGACGGCCCCGCCCCACAGGCTGACTGCTGCTGTTGATGTAGGTCCGGCCACTGCGATCAATCAGGCAGAAGCCACCGTCCAGGTAACGCACCTCGGCATGGCCGGCAACAGCGCCGGTACGGTGAGGCGAAAGCTGCCAGCTGTCGCTGGCCGCGGTGCCGATGGAACCGCCACGGGTTCCGAAGCTGTGTTCAATGCTGGCGCCACCACCGGTTTCCGTCGGGTTGGTGATCACTAATGTCAGTTCTGCTGCTTGTTGTGCCACGTCTCCGGCTCCCTGCCCTAACGTCTGATCTGTATTCGCACCGCCGGACGCTCACGGGCCCGGTCCGGTGTTACGAAGGAATTCCAGCCCAGGCGAACATCCTCGCCCAATTGTATGGGGCGAATATCCTTGGGCCGCATTTGCAGCTCCAGGTCATAGGCCAGCTGCTCCCGGGTAGCGAACTCCACCAGCTTGACCAGGCGCTCGTGGTCCCGGCCGTTGGGCAGAAAGTCCGCAAACCGCTGCCGGGTCAGATTGCGCAGCCGGAGAATGAACTTGCCGCTGCGATCCCGGATGCGCGAACCTACCAGCGTGTCTTCGCCCAGGGTGGCGTTGGCCCTGCCCAGCGAGGTTTGCTGATCCCGAGCGATGTCCACTTTGCGCAGTACCCACTGTTCGATGCTAACGTCGTCCAGGTCAAAACAGTGGCCGATGATGCCGCTGACCACTTCCGGTGACCGGCTCCGGCCCGCCATCAAGCCGGCATAGGCCAGCATCTTGGACCAGTTCACCGGTGTCGCTTCCCGCAGCCGACTGTCGCCCAAACCGGTCAGGGCAAACACCAGCTCCGAAAAACCGTCGCTGGCCCCGGGCTGGAACCGGATGTAGTAGCGGTATTTGCGCCAGGCCCGATGGAACAGGGTCACCAGCCGGTGATTGAAGAAATCCAGAAAATGCCGACGAACACCGAGATTCTGCCCCGCTTCCCAGGCCAGATCTTCCAGGTAATAACCGGGCAGTGGCGACTGGGAGCCGTGAAGCCCCAGGAAGCTGACTTCCATCTGATAGGGAGCGTGCTCATGCTCCGGCGACAGCGCCGACACCACATCACTGCCGGGAAACCCCAGGCCGGCCGAGGCCGAGAACCGGATGCGTTCCTGGCGGGGCTCATCGTGACCGCCACGCTCCAGGTCGTCTCCATGGTGCCGGTGAATCAGATCCACCAGCTGAAAAAAACTGTATCGCCGCGCGTTGCCGAGAACGGGTTCCAGCCCGGCTACATCAGCGGCTGCTGACCTTGCTGTAACGTCCATGTGTACCGTTCCTGATTGTCTGTATTCACCACTTCCAGTTGGTGAAACGCATTGATACTCGCGTAAAGCGCAAAAAACTGACTCAACACCGTGCCGAACAGGTAGAGGTCACCTTCACTGGCAAACCCATGCTGATCCAGCTGCAGCTCTGAGCGGATACCGCGCACCGGCAGCCCGCGAATCATGCGGTCAACCGGCTTGGTGGTGATGCCCGTGATACCCGCCAGCCGCTTCTGGGACACCCGCTCAGCCTGTCGGTCGACGAGGGCCCGGAAGTCATACACCCGCAGCACGGTGCGCAGGGCATCCACATCCAGCATCGAAAGGTAGTTCAATGACAGGTTGGAGATCAGCGTCCACAACAGGCTGCCGTCCAGGGTCGGCCGCAGGGTCGCCGTCGGGCGCGTGATATTGCTGAACGCGGCAAAGGCCGGTGTGCTCTCGGTGGCCATGCACACTTCCCCGACCGCCAGTTGTTGTGGCAACTGGCGATTGGTGCAGGTGAGCGTGAGCGAGACCGCTTCCTGACGATTCAGACATTCGGTTTCATCACCACGAACAAAGGAAATGTAGTGATCAAAACCATCCCCACGCACGCTCTCCCGGGTACGTACCCGGTAGTACAGGGCGGTGCGGCCCCGATCCCGCTCCACTTCATGCTGGAAACTCTCAAACGCCGTGTAGATGCGCGGCTCGCCTCTACCGGAACGACCTTCCAGCCAGCCCTCAACCTGCTCGATACTGAACACCTCGTAGTGTTCCGGGCAGCGGCTGGAGGGTGAAATACGGTATTCAGTCTGGCGACCGTTCAGGTCTACCGGCTCGCCTTCGTGGCTGAACAGATTAACCGCGGGGGTGCAGTACAACTGCATGGAGTCGCGGGTTACCCGGGTGTCCGGGGGCAAAATCCGGCTGAAGTGGAAACGCAGACTGATCTCATCAGCCTGCACCGCTGGCAACCGGGATTTCAGGCCGGTGATATCAACAAACCGGAAGGCCTCCGGAAAACTCAGGTACTCCTGGATAATCCGGTAGCCGGCATAAGCATTCTTGGGATAAGGCAGGATCGCCTCGTCTGCCGCAAAGCCAACCGGCTGCAACAGGGATGAAGGCAGGCTGACCACACGGTCGCCCACCACCAGTTCCATACGGCTGAGGTAATGGTTCAGCCACAGATACAGAGTCTCTGCCGTGTGGTTGTCGCCGCCCAGGTAAAAGCGCAGATTTTCCAGGCCAATGCCATTCAGTGGCTGGTCCGTATGCAGCGCCAGGTCTACGGTCACGGAGGATACTTCCCGTGAGTGCTCGGCATTAGTCTCGGCCACACTGATCGGAAAAATATCCACCGACCGGCAGGTGCGGAACCGGCATTGGGTCTGGCGGCTGGCGTCGCCCAGGGGGCGGCTCTTGATCTCGGTATGACGATCCACAACCTGACGTTCACTGATGGCATGCAGCTGTGGATCAAAGCGCATGATGGTGCAGCTGGGCACTGGCCGCAGATAATTGGGCCAGAGCATGTTCAGCAGCGAATGGGTCAGCTCCGGAAACTCGTCCTCAACTTTTTCCCGCAGCTTGCCGGTCAGGAAGGCGAAGCCTTCCAGCAGCCGCTCTACGTCCGGGTCGGTGCTCTGTTCGGATAGAAAGCGGGTGAGCTGCGGGTGGGCTTCGGCAAATTCCCTGCCTTGCAACCGCAGAAAGCTCAACTCATCCCTGTAGAACCTGTTTAACTTCATGTTACTGCACCTTGCCTGCTTCCTTTCTGGCTCCGAATGATCCGGACCGCATTCCACTCAGATTTGCCGGAGGGGATGGGGATGCTTTTCTGGCGGGAAAAAAGATGTGTGAGCAAAGCGAGTTATTTTTTCCCAGAAGAAAAGTGTCCCCATCTCCTCCAGCCACCAAGTCTAAACAACCCGGTAGTACCGCTTATCATCCAATACCAGGTCTATGGTCGTCCGATCATCGCTTCCTGCAACGTTCAGGTAGACCGTCACCTGGAACTTCAACTGCAACGGGTCCGGGCCCGGTGGCATAGCCACCACATCCACCCGCTTAACCCGCGGCTCAAACTTCTCAATGCACTGGCGGATGGCCCCGCGAATCTGGATGCTCAGGTCATGAGTGCCCAGCGTGGCGTCGTTGAAATCCAGCAAGCCAAGATCCGGTGCGCTGCTGCTGTTGCCTGGGTGGGCGTTCAGCAGTCGCACCAGGTGGCGCTTGATGGATTCCACCACATGGGTGAACTCGCCCATGCTCTGGCCCGCGGGAGCGGCAGCCTGTTCAAGCCGTTCAAACAGGCTGCCGGTGTTGCGAACGCCGTCAGTACCGGTGCCGCCGAACACGGATTAATCCTTGTCCAGTCGGCCAACCAGCGAGAGTTCAAAGTTGGCGCCCATGTATTTGAAGTGCGGACGCACTGCCAGGGAGACCTGGTACCAGCCCGGATCGCCTTCTACATCGGAGACTTCCACTTTCGCGGCACGCAAGGGGCGGCGACTGCGGACGTCTGCAGGCGGGTTTTCCTGGTCGGCCACGTACTGGCGAATCCAGGTGTTCAGTTCCCGCTCCAGATCCTGGCGCTCTTTCCAGGAGCCGATCTGCTCTCGCTGCAGTACCTTGATGTAGTGGGCCAGGCGGTTCACGATCATCATGTACGGCAACTGGGTACCCAACTTGTAGTTGGTTTCTGCTTCCTTGCCTTCCTTGGTGTTCGGGAACTGCTTGGGCTTCTGCACCGAGTTGGCGGAGAAGAACGCGGCGTTATCGCTGCCCTTGCGCATGGTCAGGGCGATGAAACCTTCTTCCGCCAGCTCGTATTCGCGACGGTCGGTAATCAGCACCTCAGTCGGAATCTTGGCTTCCAGCTGACCGAAGGACTCGAAGGTGTGCACCGGCAGATCTTCCACCGCACCGCCACTCTGGGGGCCAATGATGTTCGGGCACCAACGGTACTTGGCGAAGCTCTCCGTCAGGCGTGTGGCCAGCAGGTAGGAGGTATTGCCCCACAGGTAATGCTCGTGGTCACCGGAGACATCTTCCTTGTAGTTGAAGCTGCGCACCGGGTTTTCAGTCGGATCGTAAGGCACCCGCAGCAGGAAGCGCGGTGCGGTCAGGCCCAGGTAACGGGCATCCTCAGATTCCCGCAGAGAGCGCCACTTGGCGTATTTCGGGCCTTCGAAAACGGCGCTCAGCTCTTTGATAGCCGGCAGTTCCTGGTAGCTGTCAACGCCGAAGAACGACGGTGCAACCGAGGACAGGAAGGGCGCGTGGGACATGGCGCCAACCGACGACACGTACTGCAGCAGCTTCATGTCCGGTGTTGACGGGCTGAAGGCGTAGTTGCCGACAATCGCGCCCACCGGCTCACCACCGAACTGACCATACTCGGCGGCATAGATGTGCTTGTAGAAGCCGGTCTGGGTCACGTCCGGAGCAAATTCGAAGTCTTCCAGCAGTTCGGTCTTGGTGGCATGGAGGATATCCACCTTGATGTTCTCGCGGAAATCGGTGCGATCCACCATCAGTTTCAGGCCACGCCAGGACGATTCCAGTTCCTGCAGCTTGGGCGCGTGCAGAATCTCATCCATCTGGGCGCTGATTTTGCGATCCAGCTCGACCACCATCTGGTCGACCAGCGCCTTGTTGACCGGCTGGCCTTTTTCATCGCTCTTCAGCAGGTTGGCAATAAACGTGGCCACCCCTTTACGGGCAACATCGTAGCCTTCATCGGCCGGCGCCATACGGCTGTTGGCCATGACCTGGTCAAGCAGAGAGCCTTCTGCTACGGATTCGGAGGCAGCAGATTGCTGCACAGCAGTATCAGACATACCACATCCCTTCAGTACGTGATTGATAATCGGTGTAGGTTACCGGGTTCCGGTGTTGCGATTACTCGCCGCCGTCGGTGGCCAGCTCAAGTTCAGCCAGCAGCTTTTCCCGGGCGTCGTCGTTGTCCAGCAGCTCCTGCAGCTTGGAACGGAACGAAGGCACGTTGCCCAGCGGGCCCTTGAGGGCAACCAGGGCTTCACGCAGCTCAATCAGCTTCTTGAGCTCAGGGACCTGGCGGGCAATGCTGTCCGGAGAGAAGTCTTCGAGCCCCTGGAATTCGAGATTCACGGGGAGGTCGTCGGCACCGTCTTCGAGCTTGTTGGAAACACTGGTGGAAAGCGTCAGACCCGCTTCCTTCATGACAGAACGGAAGTTGTTCTTGTCGACGGAAATGGCCTTACGGTCTTCAATGGGGGTTTCTTCAGCGTGACCCTTGAAATCGCCAACCACGAACATCTTCAGTGGCAGTTCGGTTTCGGCCTGCTGATCGCCTGTGGCGGGGACATACTTGATATTGATGCGCTCTTTCGGCGCAACGGAACCGTCTTTGGCAGACATGGCGTGCTCCCTGTGCAAGTCATTTGCAATTGTATCGATCCTTGGTGCCTGCCCTCCTGGCAGACAACGCGTAAAACTGTACACAGGTCACCCAGGGTTCTCAAGCAAAAATTGGCCAGCGATGGCTCAAAATGTGTGCTTGGGCAAACTTTTGCCAGATTGCCAGGGCGACCGGAAAACCGCTGTTTCGGTCAATGACGCCAACCAGCCCCGTCGCTATACTGCCGACTTGAACGGAAAAAAACCACCAACACCACGGAGACACAACATGAGTGACCTGAAAGCGAAGTTCGAAGAAGCGGTAAACTACATCCAGACGGCGGAAGGCGACTTCAAACCTTCCAACGAAATGAAACTGGAATTCTATGCCCTTTACAAGCAGGCCACCGAAGGGGATGTCAGCGGCAAGCGCCCGGGCATGATGGATTTTGTTGGCCGGGCCAAGTACGACGCCTGGGAGAAACTCAAGGGCATGTCCAGCGATGACGCCATGCAGCAGTACATCGACAAACTTGAATCCCTGAAGTAACGCCCCTGCCCCGCCGCCACACCGGCTGCGGGGCACCGCACCCGCCAGAATTTTGCGCCGTTCAAACGTTTGTCATATGATGCGCGCAACATAACAAAAACAAGCTTTTGAACGAGTAAACACCATGGACATTACTGAGGCCCTGGAGCAATCGCGCCCAGGCATGATTGGCCAGGTACAGGCCGCCATCCGCAAACGCGAACTGAATCAACGCGCCGAGCAAACCTATCTGCACTGGATCAGCCGATTTGTGCTGTTTCATGATCTGAAGGATCCGGACAATCTGGCCGAAGAGGATCAGAAGCTGTTCCTGACCTATCTGAGTGAAAAGATCCGGGTATCCCGGGCCCGACTGAATCAGGCCAGTCAGGCTCTGAGCTTTTTCTACGAAGATGTGCTCGGCAGGCCCGCTGCTGCAGCGGATTCAGCCGCTGCCTGAGCCCGGGCAGCGGGGCCGATGTTTAACGACCGGTGAGATTGGTATTCAGAGTATCGTAGGTACGGTTCTCGGGTGGCCGGATCACGTAATTGTTGCCGTGGCTCTGGCCCGGTATCACTTTGGGGTTACTGAAACGGATCTCGACGGGAATCTCGGAACGGCCCAGATCGGTTCGCGGGTCTCTCGGCTGCAGGGCCAGCGGGTCCAGATAGAAATCGTCATCCGTTGCCTGCTGCACCGGTACCCCGGCCGCCGGCGCTGCCAGCCCACCCTCAATCACAGTATTGGCCAGCTCCTCTTCCGCGACTGAGCGAAACGGAATCGTGTCGATTGTGGAACGCTCTTCGTACTCAAACGCGGCGTCATCGTCACTCTGGGCATAGGCAGGCAAGGCCATCAACAGCATCAACGGCAACGCCAGCAACGCTGCCCCGGCTCGTTTTCCCTCTGTCTGTTTCCTGGCATTCATGGCGTTCATCCCAACCCTAGCCGATCTTCCATTTTCCCTGACGGGTGACAATATTTGATCAGTCTATCGCCAAAAATGACCCTTTGCCCAGGCAAAAGCCAGTTTTGTGACAGCACTCACTTGTCGTTCGAGGCCATTTGGTAGCGGATATCGGTAATCACCACCTGCTTCCAGCCCTCAGGGGTTCTCACCGATACCTCGTCATCCAGATGCTTGCCAATGAGCGCCCGGGCCAGCGGAGAATTGATACTGAGATAGCCTTTTTCGAGATCGAATTCATCGGCACCCACGATTCGATACTCCTGCTCACTGCCGTCCTCATCCTCGATGGTCACCCAGGCACCAAAGAATACCCGGCTCCGGTCCTCTGGCAGGCGATCCACCACCGAGACCTCATCCAGCCGCTTGCTGAGGAAGCGTACGCGACGGTCGATTTCCCGAAGCTGCTTTTTGCCATAGATGTACTCGGCATTCTCGGACCGGTCTCCCAGGGCAGCCGCTTCACGTACTGCCTGGGTAACCTCTGGTCTCTTTACTTTCCATAGGAATTGCAGCTCATCCCGGAGCGCCTGCTCACCTTCGGGGGTGATATAGCGCGGCCGGTTGTTGCCTGAAGGCGTCTGGTTGGCCATGGGTGTCCTGGTTCAAGAAACAATGCATTTCGGAAGGGCAAAAAAAACCCCGTGAATCACGGGGTATAAGGCTAGCGCTGTGCTGGAGGGGGAAGCAAGCAGATCATCCGCCCGCTTCCGCATCTACACCCTCTATTCTGCACATTGACCATTACCTGCCTGTGGCCATGCGATTACCTTTTGGCAAGGCACGCCTTCCTCAATTTAGGTTGAACACTCTAGCGCCGAGGATTAGCGTGGCCGACAATGACACCTGATCTTTTCTGCATGGAGACACGCTAATGGATACCAAGAGATTGATGAATCTGGCACTTGAAGGGGTGGATAGCCTGGGTTTCCGGCTGGACCAGCTGGGCATCACCAGCCGCGTCAATCGCCACAATATTGCGGCCTTTCTGATGGCCGAACAGAAGCACCTGGAAGGCGAGTGGGACAGTATTCAGGCCAAGGTGGATCGCCGTCGCTCGCAGTTTGATCATATCAGCCAGCAGGTCGAGTCACGGGCCGACGCGGTACTTGGCCCTGTCCTGAGCCGTATCAACCGCTTTCGCGCCAGCCAGTAATCTCAGGCCGTGCCGGGTTCGGCGGAGGAGCGACCCTCCTCCGTTGAACCACCATTCTCAGACTGTGTGGCCTTGATCCGCTTTTTTACGGCGGTGTACGCTGGCATCCGGACCGTGACGGTCAAGCCCGGCATGTCGTCACCAGGATGGGTATCACTCAGAAGAATCTGGCCCTGATGAATCTCCGCCACCGCCGACACCAGGCTGAGACCCAGACCGTTGCCGGGTAACGAGCGGCTCTTGCCAACCCGGTAGAAGCGCTGGAAAACCTGGTCTTTCTCATCATCCGGAATACCGATACCGGAATCCTGAACCTCAAACACCGCTCCGCCGCCGTCCCGGCGAACGACCACCTTGATGGCACCATGCTCCGGCGTGTATTTGATGGCGTTGTCGATCAGGTTACTGATCATCTGGAACAGGAGATCCCGGTCTCCCTCAATCTGGACATTTTGCTCAAGTTCCTGAGAGAAACTCTGATCCTTGTCCTCAGACAGGGCCTCGTAGAGCTCACAGGCATCGCTGACCAGTTCATCCAGAGCCACCACCTTCATATCGGCCGAGTTGCCCCGAGTCTCCAGCCGGGCGATGCGCAGCAAGGCATTGAAGGTGGCCAGCAGCTGGTCAGCCTCCGCCACAGCCTGCCCGACATGCTCGCGCGCCTCGTCATTGTCGACCGTAATCAGCGTGTTTTCGAGCTGGTTACGCAGTCGCGTCAGTGGAGTGCGAAGATCATGGGCGATGCTGTCGGAAACATGGCGTATGCCTTCCATCAGATACACGATCCGGTCCAGCATCTGGTTCAGGTTTTCGGCCAGTTGATCAAAATCGTCGTCGGTCCCACGGGTCGGAATTCGGAGGGACAGGTGCCCATTCATGATCCGGCGGGAGGTGTTGTTGATCACTTCAATGCGTCGAGTGGTGCTTCGGCTCATCAGGAAGCCACCCAGGAGCGCCAGGGCAAGGGTGATTCCCATACCCCAGTTGATGGCAGTTTCAATCACCCGCTTGAGGTTGGTGAGGTCATCCACATCGCGCCCCACCAGCAAGCGCAAACCACCCTGGACCTCAAAGATCCGGGCCCGGGCCAGGCGCTCGGGGCCCTGCCAGCCAACGGAGGGATTCAGGGTGAAATTGATCCAGCCGCTGTCAGACGAGCGGCTGCCCTCTGGCCAGGTTTCAATATTCCCGGCCAGTTTCAGAAAGTCGTCTGTGGTCAACAGGTAAATGGACTTGGCATTCGGATCCCTGGCCACCCGTTCCCGGATGATGGTGATCAGACCATTTACACCACGACTGCGATACTGCTCCGCCAGGCCGGCGATTTCCGCTTCAATGGTCTCGTCGGTCTGGGCAGTCATGAACCCGGCTGTACGCCAGTAGATAAATGCCAACAGCAGAAACACCGAGGTGGCAAACACCACCATATACAGCAGGGCAAGCTGGAAAGACGATGTTCTGAGCTGACTAAGCAGTTTCACGTAACATGTATCCCGCCCCCCGCACTGTCTGCAGCAGGGGTGTATCAAATTCCTTGTCAATCTTGGCGCGCAGACGGCTGATGTGCACGTCGATCACGTTGGTCTGGGGGTCAAAGTGATAGTCCCACACTTTCTCCAGCAGCATGGTACGGGTAACCACCTGCCCGGCATTACGCATCAGATACTCCAGCAGCCGGAACTCCCGGGGCTGGACATCAATATTCTGGCCAGCGCGTTTCACGGTGCGGGCCAGCAGGTCCATTTCCAGATCCGCCACTTTCAGTACGGTCTCGGTCTCGGCGGCCTGACGGTTGCGCCGGATCAATGACTCGATGCGCGCCAACAGCTCGGTGAAAGAGAACGGCTTGGTCAGGTAGTCATCGCCACCGCCACGCAGCCCTTCGACACGGTCATCGACATCGCCCAGGGCACTGAGAATCAGCACCGGCGTCTGGTTGCCCGTGGCCCTTACCGTCTTGATAATGGAAAGGCCATCCATACCCGGCAACATCCGGTCGACAATCATGATGTCGTATTCTTCACTGGCCGCCATCATCATGCCTTCCTTGCCGTCGGCCGCATGATCCACCACGAAGTCGGATTCCCTCAGTCCCTTTAGCAGATAATTTGCTACATCCCGATCGTCTTCGATTACCAGCGCTTTCACCGGTGCTCCTCCTGATAGCGGAAAACATTAACAACAAGGGTACGAAGAACTCCGGGAACCGGCCAGTTACGATCTTGTAAGAGGGTGTCGCCTATGGCGACGGTCAGTTTGCCTCAGAAAACCAGCCCAGAGACGGCTCTGTCGCCCCGGTGGGCCTGTACTCTGCACTCACCCAGCCGCCATAACCCAGTCTGTCTATCGCCGAGAAAACATTCGAAAAGTTAATCTCCCCGGTTCCCGGCTGATGCCGGCCCGGGTTGTCGGCGAACTGGATGTGGCCAATCCAGGGCAGCAGGCATTCGATGCCACGAATCAGATCCCCTTCCATGATCTGCATGTGATAGAGATCGTATTGCAGGCGCACGTTGTCTGCCTCCACCGCCTCAATCAGCGCCATCACCTTGCCACTGGTATCGAGCATGAAGCCCGGCATATCCACCCGCGAATTGATGGCTTCCAGGCACAGGGTCAAACCTGCTTCGGCGAAGCGGTCGGCTGCGTACTGCACATTCGCCACCAGGGTCTGCCAGGCGTCTTCCTCGGCAACGGATTCGGGCTTCGAACCTGCCAGGCAGTTCAGCTGCTTGCAGTCCAGCATCCGGGCGTAGTGAATGCCCTGCTCGACACCGGCGCGAAACTCCTCAATGCGATCCGGCAGACAGGCAATGCCTCGCTCCCCTGCTGCCCAGTCGCCGGGCGGCAGGTTGAACAGTACCTGTTCCAGCCCGTTGCTCTGAAGCCGCTCCGCCAGCTGTTCCGCCGGCCACTCATAGGGAAACAGATACTCCACACCACGGAACCCGGCGCTTCGGGCCTTGGCGAAACGTTCCAGAAACGGCACTTCGGTAAACAGCATGCTCAGGTTGGCAGCAAAACGGGGCATGACAAATTTCTCCGGTTAATTCAGTGCTTGGGGCCTCGGCCCAGGGAACCCATCAGGGTACCGTTCAGATGCTCCAGCTCCAGCAACAGGCCGCTGTGATCGACATCGCTGTGGCCATTGGCGACCAGGGCAAGGTATTCATTATGCACCTGCTGGGCCAGCGGCAGGGTCAGATTTTCCGAGCGGGCCTCATCCAGAATCATACGCATATCCTTGAGCTGGATGCGGGCCGGAGCGCCCGGCGCGAAGTCCCGGTCAATCATCCGCTGGCCATGCAGTTCCAGAATCCGGCTGCCGGCAAACCCGCCCATCAGCGCTTCCCGCACGGCGGCCGGATCCGCGCCACCTTTGGCTGCCAGCAACAGCGCCTCCGACACAGCCCCGATGGTAATACCCACAATCGCCTGATTTGCCAGCTTCGCCAGCTGACCGGCGCCTACCGGCCCGATGCGGGTACATTTCCCCAGCGCATTGAACACCGGCAGAGCCCGCTCGATATCGGCTTCCGAACCGCCCGCCATAATACTCAAACGAGCCTCGGCCGCACCCACCGTGCCGCCAGATACCGGTGCATCGACATAACCGGCCCCCTGCTCTGCGGCCAGCTCGGCATGTTCCCGCGCCAGCGAAGGCTGCACCGAACTCATATCGATCACCAGCGCACCCGGCTTCACCGCAGCCATAGCACCCTGCTTCACCAGCACATCATCCACCACCTGGCCATTTTCCAGCATGGTGATCACGATATCGGCCTCCGTCACCGCCTCAGCGGGCTCCGCGGCGATGCTCGCCTCGCTGGCAAAGGGCTCGCATTTGCTGGCGGTGCGGTTCCAGAGCGTCATGGAAAAACCGGCGTCCAGCAGGTTACGGGTCATCGGCGTGCCCATCAGGCCGATGCCGAGAAAAGCAATCTTGGGATTATTAGATGTCATGGTTTGGCCTTCACGTACAACGTTTGCAGAAGCAAGTGGGTAGGGCTTTCCAAAACCCTGCGGAGCCATGGATGGCGGAGCGGAGCGTACAGGGATGTATTCACAGCGTGTTTTGGAAAGCCCTACCCACTTGCTTCCTCACCAATGTTAGAAATTAAGTCGTGCGAGGATTATACAAACAAAAACGCCACCAACCGCGAACGGTGGTGGCGTTTTCAGCTTCCGGGCTGGCAATAAAACCTCAAGCGACCTCGGCCATCTGCAACCGGATCTTCTTCATGGCGTTTTTCTCAAGCTGGCGGATCCGCTCAGCGGACACCCCGTACTTGTCGGCCAGCTCATGCAACGTCGACTTGCTCTCCGACAACCAGCGTTCACGCAGAATATCCTGACTGCGCTCGTCCAGCTGCTCCAGCGCCTGCATCAGCCGGCCGTTGGAGTCCTCAGACCAGTCAGCGTTTTCCAGCTGAACCGCCGGATCGCTACGGCGATCTTCCAGGTAATAAGCCGGCGCCTGGTAGGCGTTGTCTTCGTCATCATCCATCGGGCCGTCAAAGGCGGTGTCCTGGGAAGCCAGGCGACCTTCCATTTCCCGCACCACGTGCGGCTCGACACCCAGATCATTGGCGACCGCTTTCAGCTCATCGTGATTCAGCCATGCCAGCTTCTTCTTCTGGCTGCGCAGATTGAAGAACAGCTTGCGCTGGGCCTTGGTGGTGGCCACTTTCACAATACGCCAGTTACGCAGAATGAATTCGTGAATCTCCGCCTTGATCCAGTGCACGGCAAACGACACCAGACGCACGCCATACTCAGGATTAAACCGCTTGACGGCCTTCATCAGGCCAACGTTGCCTTCCTGGATCAAGTCGGCCTGGGCCAGGCCGTAGCCAGAATAGCTGCGAGCAATGTGAATCACAAAGCGCAGGTGCGACAGCACCAACTGACGCGCGGCCTCAACATCGCCATGGTAGTGCAGCCGTTCTGCCAGTTCCCGCTCTTCATCAACGGAGAGAACAGGAATGCGACTCGCCGCCTGGATATACGACTCGAGATTCGCACCCGGAACCAGTCTGTCAACCAGCTGTAAACTCGTACCCATGCATTAACCTCCGAACCTGACAGCCTTTAAATATAGCAACTCAATATGAGACCGCCAAGAACTCAATTAGTTCCCGAACTCCCCAGTAAAACGTTAAAAATCATACATCTGGAAAGATCGCCTTTGCTTTTCTACAAACCAAACTACGTCAGAAAAGGCTCTTTTTTCAATACGGTTTTCCCGCGATCCGGATCAGCCTCCAGCAATATCGCCCGGCTCTATGTCATCCAGATGACGCCTCACCGCAACCCAGGCGCCCAGCCAGCCTAACAGCATCGCTACGATTATCAATGCCAGCGCGCCATCGAACCCCGGCCCCTGCAAGGTAAACTCACTGCGATACAGCCCGGCCAGACGCTCGATCGGGCCGCTTAACCACCAGAGCGACACCTGAATCAGTAACCACGCCACCAGGCCACCCCCGAGCCCGAACCAGGCGCCGGTGTAAAGAAACGGACGACGAACGAAAGCATCGGTTCCGCCCACCAGTTTCGCCACGAGGATTTCATCCCGCCGGTTCTCGATGGCCAAACGCACCGTGTTACCAATCACCAGGATAACCGCGGCCCCCAGCAACAAAGCCAGCGCCCAGACGGCGCGGGCAAGGATGTCGGTCATTGCGTTCAGGCGTTGCAGCCAGCCCAGGTCGACCTGGACCTGATCGATACCGTTCATATTCTCGACAAACGTCACCAGTGCCTGAACGCCTTCTGCCGAGCGAGCGCTGTCTTCGGGTGTAATCAGCAGCGTATGCGGCAAAGGATTCTCTTCCAGGAAATCCAGCGCCTCGTCCAGCCCCGAACTGGCACGAAAGTCGGCCAAGGCCTGGTCACGTTCGACCAGCTGAACCGATACCACTCGCCCATCGCTTTCAATGTCCGCGGCCATACCCCGGGCTTCCTCCGCCGGCAGTTCCATCGCCAGATAGGCGGTAATCCTGGCCGTGCTCTCCCAGCCTGCACTCACACCCTGCAGGCTGGTCAACAGCAACAGCAGGGCAACCGGCAAGGCCAGAGCTACCCCCATCACTGTCCAGGTCATGGCGCTGGCTACCGGGGTTTTCCACATTCTCTGGATAGAATCCCGGGCTACTTTCCGGTGGTGGCCCAGATAACTCCGGGCCTGATCACTCAACAGTGATCGCGAACGGTCAGCGCCCCGGCGATTATCCGGCTTCTGGCGAGAGTCAGTGGCCACTCACACCTCCGCCAGCCACCAGTTGGCCCTGATTCAGAGTCAGCGTACGTCGATTCATTTCATTAATCAGAGCAATATCGTGGGTTGCCACAAGTACCGTTACCCCAACCTGACTAAACTGGGTAAACAACCGCATGATGTCTGCAGACAATTCGGGATCCAGGTTACCGGTCGGCTCATCCGCCAGCAGTACGGGTGGTTTGTTTACCACCGCACGGGCAATACCGACCCGCTGCTGCTCACCCCCGGACAACTGCATGGGGTTCATCTTTTCCTTTTTCAGCAAACCAACCTTGTCCAGTGCCGCCCGCACGCGCCGGCCGGTGTCTTCCGGCGAGGCCCCCATCACTTCCAATGGCATGGCCACGTTGTCGAACACCGTGCGGTCAAACAACAGCTGGTGATTCTGGAACACCACACCGATATGACGCCGGATGTAAGGAATCTGGCGGCGGGGCAGGCTATTCAGCTTCTGGCCGCCCACGATCACCTCACCCGCTGTCGGGCGCTCCATCACCATGATCAGTTTCAGAAGGGTACTCTTGCCCGCGCCGGAATGTCCGGTCAGAAACGCCAGCTCACCACGGTCCAGGTGAAAGTTCACAGCCCTGAGCGCGGTGTGATCACTGTCGTAGCGTTTGGTTACCTGGCGGAACTCGATCATCGGGGCAGCTACTCCGTCTTTACGGCGTCAGTCTTCGAACAACGCATCCACAAAAGTTTCGGCATCGAAGCTGCGCAGGTCTTCGGCCTGTTCTCCCACTCCGATATAGCGGATTGGCAACTGCAGCTGACGGGCGATCGCAAACACAATACCGCCTTTGGCCGTGCCGTCCAGTTTCGTGAGCGTAATGCCGGAGACACCTACTGCCTGCTGGAATACCTGGGCCTGGCTCAGGGCATTCTGACCAGTGCCGGCATCCAGCACCAACATCACCTCATGAGGCGCAGATTCATCCAGCTTCTTCATCACCCGAACGACCTTGGACAACTCGTTCATCAGGTTGTCCTTGTTCTGCAGGCGACCGGCGGTGTCTGCAATCACCACATCCACACCCCGGGATTGAGCCGACTGGATGGCGTCGAAAATTACCGATGCACTGTCTGCGCCGGTATGCTGGGCCACCACCGGAACGTTGTTGCGCTCGCCCCAGACCTGCAATTGCTCAACCGCCGCCGCCCGGAAGGTGTCTCCAGCGGCCAGCATGACCGACTTACCCTCGCTCTGGAATTTCTTGGTGAGCTTGCCGATGGTAGTGGTTTTGCCGACACCGTTCACGCCAACCATCAGGATAACGTATGGCTGTTTACCAGCATCGATCTCCAGCGGCCGGGTCACGTCCTTGAGAAGGCCATGCAACTCATCCCGTAGCGCCTTGCGCAGGGCTTCGCCATCTTTCAGCTGATTGCGTTCGAGTTTCTCGGTCAGGGCGTCGATGATCTCAGAGGTGGCGGTCACACCCACATCGGCCATCAGCAACGTGGTTTCGATTTCTTCCAGCAGATCTTCGTCAATCTTCTTGCCCACCGAGAACAGATCGGCCAGACCACCGGTCAGGCTGGCCCGGGTTTTCCCCAGACCCTGCTTGATGCGTTCGAAGACACTGACTCGGGTTTCCGGTTCGCGCTCAACCTCAGGCTCCGCCGCCGGAACGGGTTCCGGCGCGGGAGCCGGCTCAACAGCCGGTTGAGCCGCTTCCGGCTCAGCGGCTTCTACCGCGGGTTCAGGCGGCACTTCAGTTTCGGCCTCCGGTTCCGCTGGCACAGGAGCCGGCCCCCTGGCCACCTCCGGCTTACGCTGAGGTACCGGCTTGGGCCGGGGCGCACGCTTGCGATTGCCGGCGATATCCAGCACAAAAAACAGAACAAGAAGGGCCAACAGGCCGACTGAAATCCACTCTGCCGTCATAATCTATCCATCTGTCTGAAAAAAGGGCGGGCACAGGCCGCAGGTTCGCGAAGAGGACACAAGAACCCCAGCTCGCCAAAATAAGTGGAGTATTCTAACAGACTGGCCGGCACAAGTGATGGGGCAGGATTAACCGGTCTCGTGGATTCCGGTACCATAGCCGCAAACATCAGCCATCCATGATTTCCCCGGAGCCTCGCCCCTATGGCACGACGTCCCCCAGCCCGCAAAAAACCCGTCGTCTCACCAGGCAAAGGCTCCCGCACCGGCGAACTGAGAATCATCGGCGGCGACTGGCGCAGCCGGAAACTGCGCTTTCCGGACGCCGGCGGCGTGCGGCCCAGCCCGGCCCGCACCCGGGAAACCCTGTTCAACTGGCTGAACTTCCACCTGGCAGGCAGCCGGTGCCTGGATCTGTTCGCCGGTTCCGGGGCTCTGGGACTGGAAGCACTGTCCCGTGGAGCAGCGCAGGCAACGCTGGTGGACCACACCCCCGCCCTGGCCAAAGCGCTCCGGGACAACCTCCGGCTGCTGGGAACCAACAAAGGGGATGTCGCCTGCCAGGATGTGGAACAGTTTCTGGCAAAGGGTGACGGCCGGGGCTACGACATCGTGTTTATGGACCCGCCATTCCGGCAAGGCTGGCTTGAACGGTTGATACCGCTGCTGGACACCCAGCAATGGGTGAAGCCGGGTGGCTGGATCTATGTCGAACACGAGAGTGAAAGAGCCTTGCCGGCGGTTCCGGCCAGCTGGCACCTGCACCGACAGAAATCAGCAGGCCAGGTCAGCTACTGTCTTTTCCGGGTTGAACGGGGTGAGGAACCGGAAGCCCAGTAACGGGGGGGCTTCCGGCGTATCCTACAGGCAGGCCTGTCTCAGGAAGCGGGGCGCAAGGAATACGCTCGCAGGTGCGCGGCAAACTCTTCCAGGTAACGAACACCACTGGCTTCGGCGTCACGACACCACTCCATCAACGCCTGCAGCTTGTCCTGGGGCTTGAGCCCGCGCTGGCGCCAGAGTGCCTGGAGTTCATGACTCTTCTCGTAGATCAGCCTGAGCACTTCGTTGCGCTCCAGCACCGTGTCGAGATGTTCTTTTTCCCGAGGCTTGATCAGGCTGATTTCGCGAGACAGCAATTGCTTGAGCTTGCGATAACGGGGACGAATTTCGTCGTCCATCAACGCTTTCTGCTGTCGCAGCACCGGCTCCATTACTCGCTTGCGATACTGGCGCATGATCACAAAGCGGTTATTGGCGATAGCCTGAACGGTTTCCACGTCCACCGCCTGCTTGCCCGGAACATAATGAGCAATAGGCCGATAGCCTTTCGGCGTCGCCAGACCAAACAGCTGGAACAGACGAATGTAACCCCAACCGATGTCCACTTCGTACCAGCGACGAGACAGCTTGGCCGAATTCGGATAGGTGTGGTGATTATTGTGCAGCTCCTCACCACCAATCAGGATACCCAGCGGCGAGATGTTGCGGGCGTTATCGGCGCATTCGAAATTCCGATAGCCCAGGTAATGGCCGATACCATTGACCACGCCGGCAGCCCATACCGGAATCCACATCATCTGGACCGCCCAGATCCAGATACCGTGCACCCCGAACAGCGCCAGGTTGATCACCGCCATCAAGGCAATACCCAGGGTCTTGTACCGGCTGTAGAGGTTGCGCTCGACCCAGTCTTCCGGGGTGCGCTGGCCATAGCGCTCAAGGGTTTCAGGGGTGGCAGAAGCTGCGTATAACTCGGCGCCCTCAAACAGCACCTTGCGAATACCCAGCACCACCGGGCTGTGAGGATCTTCCTCGGTTTCGCACTTGGCATGGTGTTTACGGTGGATGGCCGTCCACTCTTTGGTGTTCTGGGCCGTGGTCAGCCAGAGCCAGAAGCGGAAAAAGTGCTTGAGGACGGGATGCAGATCCAGCGCGTTATGGGCCGAATGACGATGCAGATAAAGGGTAACGCTGACGATGGTGATGTGTGTCATCACCAGAGTGACCGCGATCAGCTGCCACACAGAAAGGTCCAGAAGACCGTTAAACCACATAGATAATCCTCGAAACTCGATTAACTTCGAAAGGCGATACTGCTGAGGGATGTCGCTGGCACTCGAAGGGGGTGATCGTTAGGCCCACTCTAGCGTACAGGTGTAAGCCTGGACAACCAGGTTTGGCGGCTTTTTTGTTACCGATTACACTGTTTCGTCTCAAAATCTGTCTGTTGGTGGAGGCTCTGTGCCGGAATTACCTGAAGTTGAAACCACCCGTCAGGGCATCGCGCCTCACTGCGAAGGCCAGACCATCCAGCGGGTAATTGTCCGCAACCCCAGCCTGCGCTGGCCGGTGCCGGCGGATCTGGCCGAGCACCTGGAGGGCAAGACCATCCGTGCCGTGGAGCGCAGGGCGAAATACCTGTTCCTGCACCTGGAGACTGGTTCCGTGATTGTCCATCTGGGCATGTCGGGCAGTCTCAGAGTGATCACCGACGACAGCCCCGCCATGACTCACGATCACGTCGAGCTTGTCCTCGGCAATCATCGCCGCCTGCGCTTCAATGACCCGCGACGCTTCGGCTGTTGGCTGTGGACTACCGACTGGAACCGGCATCCACTGATCAGCGCGCTCGGGCCGGAACCCTTATCCGAAGATTTCAACGGCGCTTGGCTTTTTCGCCTGTCCCGGCAGAAACAGACGCCGGTCAAATCCTTCATTATGGACAATCATGTGGTGGTGGGCGTGGGCAATATCTACGCCAACGAAGCCCTGTTCAAGGCCAGCATTCACCCGAAACGGAAAGCCGGTCGCATCAGCCTGGACCGCTATCACAAGCTGGCCGAGGCCATCCGGGAAACCCTCAGCGCCGCCATACTGATGGGCGGCACCACTCTGCGGGACTTCGTCAACAGCGACGGCAAACCAGGGTATTTCGCCCAGTCGCTACTGGTTTATGGCAAGGCGGGAGCGCCCTGCACCGAATGCAACACCCCGCTGAAAGAGATCCGCATGAACAACCGATCGACGGTTTACTGCCCCCGATGCCAGCGCTGAGATTCCGCAACGGCTCACACTTTTCAACGAAAAACCGTTTGAAATTGAGGCAATATGATTCATAGTTAATGGAGTGCTAGTACCCGGTCGCCGCACGCAGCGCGAACATGCTGGCTCGCAATACAGAGACAGGCGAGCCCTGACCAACCGGGCTGATACGTTCAGGAGAGAATGACATGACCCGCAAGATTTCCCGCACCCTGGTAGCCACCGTCGCAGCCTGCCTGCTGGCATTCTCATCGCTCGGCCATGCCCGTGCCGTGGACGAAAGCCCGTCTGCGCTGGCCATGACCGCCGATGCGGTGTTGCTGCGCCCGGCGCTGCTGGCCACAACCATTATTGGTAGTGCTGTGTATCTGGTATCCCTGCCATTCTCGGCGCTTGGCGGCAATGCCGGTGAAGCCGGTGAAGTGCTGGTGGTTGGCCCGGCCAAGGCCACCTTCGTGCGCTGCCTGGGCTGCACCCGCACCGGTCGTAAGTCAGAAACGGTGGAGCAGTCCGACAACTGATTTGGCTTACCGATCCGTAAAATCCCGGCTTGCCACTGGCCGGGATCTAAGGCAGCCTGAAGAAAATTCTTCAGGCTGTTTTGTTTATGGTGGACTGGTCAACCCTCGATACCGTGTTCCTCGATATGGACGGGACACTGCTGGATCTGCATTTCGACAACCACTTCTGGCTGGAGCACCTGCCAAGGCGCTATGCCGAACACTTTGACCTGCACCCAACCGAGGCCCGGGACTACCTGATTCCGATGATTATGGCCGAGCGGGGCTCACTGAACTGGTACTGCACCGATTACTGGAGCGAACGCCTTGCCCTGGACATCACCGGCCTTAAGGCGGAAGTTGGCGACCGCATTGGCTACCGCCCCCATGTAACCGACTTCCTGGCCGCACTGCGCCAGGCCGGACTGCGCTCGGTCATCGTCACCAACTGCCATCCGGATCCTCTGGCCCTGAAACTTCAACGGACCGGGCTGGATCAGCATGTTGATGGCATCGTCTCCAGCCACGAACTGGGCAAGCCCAAAGAGGACCCGGTGTTCTGGCAGGACCTTGCCAGCCGCTCCCCCTATCGCCACCAATCTACCCTGATGGTCGACGACAGTTTCCCGGTGCTTGAGAGTGCCCGGGCCGCCGGTATTGGCCAGTGCCTGGCGATTCTGGCGCCCGACAGCCAGCAGCCATCCAAAGACCACCACCCGGACATTCCCGGCATTCATCACTTCGATGAAGTGCTGCCAGCCTTGCGCTCACATACAGCAGTGCCATCCACCCCATGAGGGGGTTATAATGGGTTATTGCGGCATGTGCCCGACAGGTGAGGAGATATGACGGCGGCGAACGCAGACGATCAGAAAGTCCGGCTCGATAAATGGCTGTGGGCAGCGCGATTCTATAAAACCCGCTCGCTCGCCAAAGAGGCCATTGAAGGCGGTAAGGTGCACTACAACAGCCAGCGCACCAAGCCCGGCAAGATCGTTGAGACCGGCGCCAAAGTGACCCTGCGCCTGGGCTGGCAGGAAAAGATCGTGATCGTCGACGATATCAGCGACCGACGCCGGGGCGCCCCGGAAGCCCAGAAGCTCTATCACGAAACCGACGACAGCGTGAAACGGCGGGAAGACCTGGCCTGGCAACGCAAGACCATGCAGGCTGCACAGCTGCCCCCGGCTCGAAGGCCGAGCAAGAAAGATCGCCGGGATATCCAGCGCTTCCGGGAACAGAACGGTCTCTAATCATTTAATCCCACGTATCTGACAACCCGTATACAACCCCGTTTCAGTAACTCCCAGTAAATCCATACATCAGCTCCAGGAGACACCATGGCATCCCGCGACCAGTTCCAACGCTTTCTCTTTGAACACAGCCAGGTGCGGGGTGCCTGGGTACAGCTGGGCGAGAGTTTCAAGGAAATCACCGGCCAGGCCCCCTACCCTGATTCGGTCCGCGAGCTACTGGGAGAATCCCTGGTAGCCAGCGTGCTGATGAGCAGCACCCTGAAGTTCAAAGGCACTCTCTCGCTGCAGGCAGCGGGTGAAGGTGCCCTGAGCACGCTGATGGCCGAATGCAGCCATGACCGCCACATCCGCGGCCTGGCCCGCTTTGATGCCGATGCGGTCAGCGGCGAAACCCTGCACGAGTTGCTCGGGCAAAGCCGCATGGCCATCACCATCACCCCGGACCAGGGCCAGCGCTACCAGGGCGTGGTGCCACGGGAATCAGAAACCCTGGCCGGCTGCCTGGAAGAGTACTTCGAGCGCTCCGAGCAGATCGCCACCAGCCTGTTCCTGTTTGCCAACGAGGATACCGCTGCCGGCCTGTTACTCCAGCGCCTGCCCGGCCATACCGATGACGACGATGACCTGTGGAACCGGGTGAACCACCTTGCCGCGACGATCGAAGCCGAGGAGCTGCTCACCCTGGACAGTGAAACCCTGCTGCACCGGCTGTTCCACGAAGAAACCGTGCGCCTGTTCGAGCCTGATCCGGTTTCTTTCCGCTGCAGCTGCTCCCGGGAGCGCACCCTGGCCGCTCTGGAGGCCATCGGCAAGGACGAGTGCTACAGCATCCTCGACGAACAGGGCAGCATCAACATGGACTGCCAGTTCTGTCACGCAAACTATCGCTTTAATAGAAATGACATTGATCACCTTTTCACCGGCCATACGTTACACTAAGCAGTCACTGAACTTGCCCGGAAGCCGCCTCTGGCGCGGCTTTCAGGGCAGTCGTTTTTTGCAGGCGTCTCTGGCATAATAGCGCGCCTGAATTGACCCGATTGTTCAGTTTTCCGTCAATTTTCGGGGGGACGGCCTGGGCAATCACGAAGACATCCCGAGGGCGAGGTCGAAGTGAGCAACACTTATAATGATCTGAGTACAGCACGACTGGTCGAGCTGGCATTAGCAAGGAACGAAGGCCAGCTGGCATCCAACGGTTCTCTGGTGGTCACCACCGGTGAGCGTACCGGCCGGTCTCCTATGGACCGCTTTATCGTCGAGGAGCCCAGCACCGCCGACGACATTCACTGGGGTCCGATCAACCGCCCGTTCGATGCTGAAAAGTTCGATGCCCTGTGGGATCGCGTTGAAGCCTACATCGCTGAAAAAGACCGCTTCGTCTCTCACGTTCACGTTGGTTCCGACCCGGAACACTACCTGCCGGTAAAAATGACCACGGAAACCGCGTGGCAGAACCTGTTCGGCCGCAACCTGTTCATTCGCCCGGATAGCTTCAATCCGGCCGACAAGCAGGAATGGCAGATTCTCAACGCCGCTAATTTCGAGTGTGTACCGGAGCGTGATGGCACCAACTCCAACGGCTGCGTCATCATCAACTTCGCCAAGCGCAAGGTGTTGCTGGCCGGCATGCACTACGCAGGCGAAATGAAAAAAGCCATGTTCTCGGTTCAGAACTTCCTTCTGCCCGAGAAAGACGTGTTACCCATGCACTGCTCAGCCAACGTCAGTGAAACCGGCGAGACATGCCTGTTCTTCGGCCTGTCCGGCACCGGCAAAACCACCCTGTCTGCAGACCCGCACCGGTTCCTGATCGGTGACGACGAGCACGGCTGGGGCCCGGGCACCGTATTTAATATTGAAGGCGGTTGCTACGCCAAGTGCATCGACCTGAGCCAGAAGAACGAACCGATCATCTGGGACGCCATCCGTTTCGGCGCCATCGTTGAGAACGTGATGATTGATCCGGAGACCCGCGAGCCGGACTACAACGACGTTTCACTGACCGAAAACTCCCGCTGCGCCTATCCGCTCGAGCACGTCGAAAAGCGCGTGATCGAGAACCGTGCCGGTGAGCCCTCGCACATCATCTTCCTGACCTGCGACATGACCGGCGTTCTGCCTCCGGTATCCATCCTGAGTCGTGAAGCGGCTGCGTACCATTTCCTGAGTGGCTACACCGCGCTGGTGGGCTCCACCGAAATGGGCTCGTCCTCCAAGCTGAAGTCCACTTTCTCGACCTGCTTTGGTGCGCCGTTCTTCCCGCGCCCGGCTGGCGTCTATGCCGAGCTGCTGATGAAGCGTATCGACGAATTCGGCAGCAAGGTATTTCTGGTCAACACCGGCTGGACCGGTGGCCCCTACGGTGAAGGCAAGCGCTTCAGCATCCCGACCACCCGCGCCATCATTGCCGCCATCCAGAACGGCGACCTGGACGACGTGGAAACCGAGCACCTGGATGCCCTGAACCTGGACGTGCCCAAGCATGTCCCGGGCGTAGACACCGAGCTGCTGAACCCGCGCAACACCTGGGTCAGTCCGGACTACTACGATGGCAAGGCCCAGGAGCTGATTGCCCAGTTCGTGGAGAACTTCAAGAAGTTCGACGTGGCCGATGCCATTGTTGAGGCGGGCCCGAAAGCCGGCTAAATCCGCTTTCCCACTGCCATAAAAAAAGCGCCTTGCGAAAGCTCGGCGCTTTTTTTGTGCCTCTGATTTGTAATCACAGACCAGACAGGCCGCCAAAGCGGCCTTGGCCAGAGAGATCAGTTGGCGTAGAACAGCAACGGCACAAACGCCACCAGTATCAGCGAAATACCCATGGCAATCAGCGGCATGATGATGCGCTCATGGCGCTGGTAGAAGGTTCCACCTTCCTGCTGGGCCGCCAGCACCTCGGCCTCGCCCACCACCTGGCGGGTGAGTAGATGGTTCAGGGCCACAGGCGGGCTCAGGTAGCCGAGCTCGAAGGCTACCAGCGTCACCATCCAGAAATGGACGGGGTGAATACCACTGGAGTAGGCAATGGTCGCCACGGTTGCGGTTACCAGAATCACCGCCCCGAAGGCGTCCATGATCATCCCCAGAATCACCAGGATCACTACCATCAGCAGCATGGCAGACCAGGGACTGTCGAACGCCTGCGGGAAAGTTTCCATGATGTGGGAGCGCTCGATCACACCACCAATGCTCACCGACAGCCCCAGCAGCAACAAAAGGGCGCCAATCTCAGCGGTGGTATCGTTGGTCGCGCCACGAACGCTGCGCTCCAGCCCCTGGTGATTGATCTCACCGGACGCCCGGCCCCGGCCATTTTTCAGGCTGATATGCTCATATACCAGAATGGCCAGCATGATCACCGGCAGCAACCGGGGCGCCGAAAATTCGTCCATCTTCACATCCAGGGCAAGCCGGTAGAACAGCACTACGGCAGCGATCACGATCACATAGGGAATCAATGGCCGCAAAGCCTGAATGGACGCCGGAAAGGCATCGGCCGCCGGGGCAAGGTCAAACTGGCTCTGCCGGTTCACCGTGAGAGCCACCATCGCAAACATGGTGGCGGTCAGTACGAATACCCAGATGCCCCAGCCAAACAACTCATCGGTCGTCACTTCGCGGTTCAGGTAGGCAATCACCACCACCAGCAGACACGGCCGCAATACCACACCCAGGGAGCCCGACATGGCCGTGGCCGCCAGGGCCAGATGTCTGCGCGCGCCCGCCGCTCGGAGCTCACTGTAGATAACAGCACCGGCAGCAATCACAAAAATACCGGAAGCACCGGTATAGGCGGTAGGCACCGCCGCCACCAGAACAGCCACCACCGCCAGCATCTCCGGCGGCATACGCCAGGGCCGGAAAATATTGAAAACCAGTGTCGCCAGGCGCGTCTGCTTCAGCATCATGCCCACCCACACGTACAGCCCCACATTCAGGAACATGTCGGCCAGCTCCATCATCTTGCCCAGATAGATCCCGATACCGGAGGAATGACCGATCAGCGCGAAGTAAGTACCTGAAATCAGACACATCACGGTATAGAGCGGAACCGACAGAAACGCCTGATTCAGATTGCCCCCCGGCGCCAGATTGTCGGGCACGCGGAACAGGCGATAGAGGCTCGCCAGCGTCAGACAGGCAAAGCCGACAATCCAGAAATTGTGTAGCAGCAGCTCCTCACCGGATACGGCGGTGCTGCTGGCCAGGCTGGATTGCCGGAAGATCACCGACGAGCCCAGCAACATGGCGTTGGCAATGGTTTGCAGAGTGTGGGAGACGGTGTAGTCCAGCCGGGTCTCCATGGCTCGCATGGCAATGTGATGGCGGGTGAGTGTGGCGGTCACCGCACACAGCATCACCAGAATCACCAGAACATAGCGTTGGGCTGTGAGCCCGAACGCGATCAGGTCGGCTACAAAAAGCTCTACCGCCCGATAGGCTTTCACACCGGGAGTCAGTTTGTCCTGCAGGTCTTCGTGACTGGCGTGAGCGGCCCGGCAATCCGCCACCGAGCGCTCTATGGCAAGACGGACTTCCCGGGGGTCTTTTTCATGGGCGCCAAGCAGTGCTGCCATCGGGTCGTCTGCCGGCGCTTGCTCAGCCAGCTCCCGGGCGACCTCTGCCTCAATATCCCGGTTGAGGTCGCACTCCGGTTGTACCGGGTCCATGCGCAGCTTGTAATAACCGCTCCAGAGCTGCTCACCAGCGCGCAACATCTGATTATGAATATCACTGCTGGTGGAGAACAGAACCACGGCCAGCAACAACAGACAGGCCGGCAGAGATGAAAACCACTCCAGACCACTACGACGAAAACCACCCTGGGGCATAACGGCTTACTCGGCTTAATGATGGTTACAACAGGTCATCCAGATCCATGGTCTCGACCGGTTCACGCTGGTCGTCCCAGAAGGCACCGAACTGCCCGATGGGGGTTCGGTGGCCGGTGTTTTCCACCCACAACCGATCCGAAATCGCCACCAGCATGTTGGTCGCCATGGCATCCACAAACCGCCACTCTTCGCTGGCCGGATTGGCCTCAAGGGATTCAGCATGGTCCCGGATAACCGACTTCACCAGGGCTTCATCATTCTTGTTCATGGCCGCAATGGCCTGGAACACATGGCCCAGTCGGACGCCAGCTTCCTCGCCCTGCTCCGCGGCAATGGCCAGGCGCTCGAAGGCATCTTCACCCTGGGGCTGGGTTCCCGGGATCATGGCCCAGACCGTGGCACGCAGGCCCATGGGGGCGCCCCACCATTTCTTGTTATCCAGACACTGGGTAGCACGGCCCACCACGGAGCCGGTATTGAACGGAACGCCCACCGAGGAAGTGGCCTGGATCTGGGCGTTAAGCGCCTGCAGCCCGGACAGCAAACCGGCCATGTACATGAACTCGTCCATGTCATCGTCGAAATCCGGGCACTCGGTTTCATCCGGGTTGCCATAGTGGCTATTGTGATGCTGCCAGCTTTTCAGATAGCGGCGAGCGGCCAGGGTATGAGCACGCTTCTGGCGAATAAAGGCGTCTTCCGCGGCGGTCGCGTCCATGGCGTACATGGCGGCCAACCCTGCCAGCTCATGCTCCCTGGCCTGCTCTTCCGCACAGCTGCCCGAAGACAGGTAGAGCATGACTGCCAGTTGATCCGGCTCACTGGTTACCCGACCAAACGACATCAACAGCGGCGCGGTAGCCTCGCTCATGGAACAGCCCATGGCCAGATCGTCCGACTCCATGAGGTAGGGGACGGTATGGTTGCGGGAGAAGCCCTTCATGACATCCCCCGTGGTCTTGTAGATCATGTTATTGACCGCCCCGCAGCCGCTCAGCAGGAGACCGGCAGTCAATGCCGCCATCATGCCGCGAAGCCCAGATGATGTTGTCGGGGATCTCCGGAAACCCTTCATACCTTTCAACCTTTTGTTCTTGTGTTTTGTCCAGAAGATGGGGGCGGACTGCACCGTTTGTTACAGTCTGTAACCGGCGTTCATTATGACGAACTCCGCCCCGGGTTTATGAGACCGATCCCGCAAATGACGCCTCCGGGAACATATCGTTACCGAAGAAGGTTTGCAGATTCAGCCCAAAGCCACTATAGATTGCTTCAGCCTCCGGCCTGGCCGAGGCAATAACCAACAACAATCAGAACGAATAATCAGGAGTATCCGATGCGCAAACCTGAACTTGCTGCTGCCATTGCCGACAAAACCGGGCTTACCCGGGAAAAGGCCGGAGAGGTAATCAACGCCTTTACCGACCAGGTATCGGCGGCTGCCGCGCGGGGAGAAGACGTGACACTGATCGGTTTCGGTACCTTCAACATCCGCAGCCGGGAAGCCCGCAGCGGACGCAATCCGCAAACCGGCGCAAGCATCCAGATCCCTGCCAGCAAGACCGTGGGTTTCAAGGCCGGCAAGGCCCTGAAAGACGCCATCCGCTGATCACCTGCGGCCCGCTGTATGCGGGCCGCTCAGTGCCTCAGGAGGCGCACTCCGAACGGGAGCCATCCACCCGACAGCGAATCGCCTTCATCAACTTGATGGCGCGCTCGTCGTAGACCCCGTCCTCCAACAGTGAGAGACGAACCTGGCGCAGCATCTTGTCGTACTCGGCCACGTCTTCCCGGGGCGGGTGCATCCAGACGTCGGCAGGAATCCCGGACTCCGCTTCTGCAATGATCTCGTAGGCCTGATCAATCCGCTTGATGGACTCATCCCGAACCATCTGGCCGGCGTCTTCCGGGAAACGGTCCCGATGAATAATGACCTGGAAGTTCATGTACGCCAGGGCATACTTGAACACCCCACCCTTGGAATTAACGCCCTTATAGAGTTCCAGAGGCTGATAGGCCACGGCTGGTGCATAGGCCAGGTCGACACTGCCATTATTGAACTTGCCGGCAAAGTTGGCGGAGTTGGAGCCAACCACCGATGCTCCGACATGACGGACCATGCGCACGGAGGCCGAGTCGTAATCCAGCGTTGCGATGCGTTTGCCCTGGAGTTTCTCGACCGAATCAATGGCCCGGTCGCGGGTATACAGGTAAATGGCCCCGGCAGGAAAGACACCGGCAACCTCATAGGGACCGTCAACCAGGAACGGCCGGGCCTTGGGCTGGCTCAGGGTGTTGTACAACAGGCGCATTTCTTCTTCACCCGGCACGGCCCCCATGGCTTCGAGACTGCCGGTAAACTTGTTGAATTCCCGGGCACGGGTGCCGGTCAGCAACACGGCATCGCACTGACCGGCCTTGAAGTCTTCGGCCGCTACTTTTTCATCGGTGTAGGCACGCAGTTCCAGCTTGATGCCTCGCTTGAGGGCCACCGGCTGGAACTCCTTGGTAATGGCAAACAGCGGGCCATTGGCACCAACCGGGTCAAACACACAGAAACTGCGCTCAAGGATTTCATCCTGGGCCTGAACCAGGGAGGGTGCCACCACGCTGGCACACAGGACGGCCGCCATGGCGAGCCGGCGGGAAAAGCGGATTGATTTCACGGGATGACTCCTGAGTTTTTATTGTCGGGCCGGTCACATCCGGGTGACTGGCTCTCGTATTCTATGACCTGACCGTAGAGGGTCAGGTCATAGAATACGTTGGCTCAGGTGCCTGCCATCAAGGGTTTTTCAGCAAAACCGGCGAGTTCTGTGATGATGTCGACAGAGGCGGAGCCACCTCTGCCTCATTTTTCAAAGTGGGGTACCGGGAGCCTGCCAGGCGGTGCGACCTGCCACCAGGGTGAGTTTCACCTCCCCTGGCAGGGCTCGTTCCAGAACCGGAGCGTGCCGCCCAGCCGACAGCAGCGTTGCTGCGGAAGGCTGCCAGTGGCCATCCGGGTCAAACAGGCAAAGATCAGCGGCAGAGCCGGCCGTCAGAGCCACTTCCCGGCCCAGCACAGCCGCCGGCCCGGCGGTCAGTGCCCGCAGCAAATCCGGCAGCTCCAACTCATGATTCTGTACCAGCTCCAGACCCAGGGACAGCACGCTCTCGATGCTTGACAGCCCGGGCTCGGTCGCGGGCAGCGGGGCCTGCTTGGCCGCGGAATCATGGGGCTGATGCTGACTCACAATTGCATCGATAACGCCGTCCCGCACACCGGCCACCAGCGCCTGACGGTCGGATTCTCCGCGCAGGGGAGGCCGGACATGAAAACGACTGTCGAAGCCGGCCAGGGCCGACTCGGTGAAGACCAACTGGTGCATGGCAACATCGGCGGTAACCTTCACGCCGCGATCCCGGGCCTGGGCCAGCATCTCGACGCTGCGGGCGCAGGACAGCTGGCTCAGGTGCAGGCGCACCCCGGTCTCTTCTGCCAGCAGTAGCATTTCCATAACCGCGGCCGTTTCGGCCACCTCGGGGATACCCAGCAGCCCCAGACGCGTGGTGACCTGACCATCATGGGCGTAGCCATCGGCCGCCAGTGCCGTATTTTCCGGGCTGAACATCACGGTCAGTCCGAAGGTCTGGGCATAGGCCATACACCGGCGCAGAATGCGGGCATTGCGCACGCCCCGGGAACCATTGCCGACCGCCACGCAACCGGCTGCTTTCAGTCCTGCCATATCACTGAGCATATCGCCATCAAGGCCACGGGTGATGGCACCGATCGGCAGCACCCGAACCACACCTCGGGAGGCCACGCTGTCGAGAATCAGATTGGTTACGGCACCGGAATCATTGACCGGCGAGGTATCCGGCGAGGCACAGACCGTGGTGAAACCACCATGGGCGGCGGCCCGTGTTTCCGAGGCAATATTGCCCTTCTGGCCATTGCCCGGCTCCCGGAGATTACAGCACAAGTCGATAAAACCGGGCGCGATCACCTGCCCGGCGGCGTCCAGTGTTGCCGCGCCCTCGGCTGCCTGAGCCTGCGCTCCAACCGCCTCTATGCGACCATTGCGCACCAACAAGCCCGGGTTACTGATCAACCCCTTGCCCGGCTCAAACAACTGCCCGCCGGTCAGTTTCAGGCCGCCCTCATTCCAGTTCGCTGACGCTGTCATGCCCGACCCTCCTGCTGTCTTTGCTGACGCTCCGCCATCTGACCACCCATGGCCATGGACATCACCGCCATCCGGATAGCAATACCATTGGTGACCTGGTTAAGAATGACCGACTGGGGCCCATCGGCCACCGCTGACTCAATCTCGACCCCGCGGTTGATCGGGCCCGGATGCATAACGATGCAATCGGGCTTTGCCAGCCCCAGCTTTTCCTGATTCAGCCCGTACAGACGGTAAAACTCACGTTCACTGGGTAGCAGGGCACCTTCCATGCGCTCCTTCTGAAGCCTCAGCATGATCACCACATCCAGGTCTTTCATGCCCCGGGCCATATCGTATTCCACGGTACAGCCAATATCCTCGACATCCCTGGGCAGCAGCGTGCCGGGAGCAATCACCCGCACCTCTTCCGCGCCCAGCACATTCAAAGCGCGAATCTGCGAGCGCGCCACCCGGGAGTGCAACACATCCCCGACAATGGCAACTTTCAGGCCTTCAAACCGGCCCTTGTGCTGACGGATGGTCAGCATGTCCAGCATCGCCTGGGTGGGATGGGCGTGGCGGCCGTCGCCAGCATTGATGATGGCAACCCCCGGGGTCACACTCTCGGCAATGAAGTGCGGCGCACCACTCTGGGAATGGCGCACCACGAACATGTCCGAGGCCATGGCCTCCAGATTCAGCAGGGTATCGGACAGGGATTCACCTTTGGAGGTGGCCGAGGTAGAGATGTCCAGGTTCAGGACGTCGGCAGACAGGCGCTTGGCCGCGAGTTCGAACGTACTCCTGGTCCGGGTACTGGATTCAAAGAACAGGTTGACTACGGTGCGGCCTCTGAGAAGGGGCACTTTCTTGATACTTCTCTCTCCCACCTCAATAAAGGAGTCGGCGGTGTCGAGAATATCCGTGAGCAGTGGCTGGCCCAGGCCATCCAGCGTCAGGAAATGCCGCAACTGACCATCCCGGGTCAGCTGCAAGTGGTTCGGGGAAGGGTCGTTCGCGGTCATGGCTCGCCTGTTATCAGTTGGGAAGGTTTACTGCCCGGATTCCTGTACTTCAATGCGCAATGGCTCGGGGCCACGCAGTTTCACTCGTTGATGGGCTTCCAGCGTCAGAGCCCGTCCCACCACATCCGGCTGGATTGGTAGCTCCCTGGCGCCCATATCGATCAGCGTGGCCAGTATGATACTGGCCGGACGGCCGTAGTCGAATATTTCGTTCATGGCAGCCCGGATCGTCCGGCCACTCATGATCACGTCGTCGATCAGGATGATGTCCCGGCCTTCGGTATCAAACGGCAGACTGGACGGCATCACCCGGGGGTTCAGACCAATGCGGCTGAAGTCATCCCGGTAGAACGAGATGTCCAGCTCTCCGAAAGGCTGGGCAATACCCAGGCGCTTCCCCAACACATCCGCCAGCCAGACACCGCCGGTCCTGATTCCGATCAGCACCGGGTCATCCACGCCACGCGCCTGGAGAATCTGACGCAGGCCGGATTCCAAGGTGTCGAGCAGCTGGTCTATATCAAGCAATGCGGTCATTACAGCCTCGTTTATCAGATCAGCCGGCCTGCTCCCGGCACCAGGTTTCCAGTATCAGCACGGCGGCACGGTCATCGACGCCGTGGCGGCCGAAATCGCGGCTGCCACCACCGGCCATCACCTCGCCCTTGGCTTCGTAGCTGGTGAGTCGTTCATCCACCATTTCGACCGTGACATGGTAGCGACCGTGCAAACGCTTGCCGAACTTGCGGGCCCGCGCGCACATGTCATTTTCGGTGTCATCCATATTCAGAGGCAGGCCAACCAGGACAATATCCGGCTGCCATTCCGCCAGCAGCGCCTCGATCTGCTGCCAGTCGGGAATCCCGTCCCTGGCCGGAAGCATGGCCAGGGGCTGGCCGGTTCCGAGCATTTCCTGCCCTGACGCCACCCCGATACGCCGGGTGCCGAAATCAAAGGCCAGTAGTCGACGGTTACCGGGATCAGGCATGACCCACCGAATCACTGAGCTGGTTCAGATCAATGCCCATCAGGCGGAGTACCGCCTGGTAACGTTGGTCTGCCGGCGTGCGGAACAGAATGTCGGTGCTGGCCGGGCAGGTCAACCAGGCATTGCTGCCCAGCTCTTCCTCCAGCTGACCCTCGCCCCAGCCAGAGTAACCCAGTGCCACCAGAAACGATTCCGGCCCCTCATCCCGGCCAATGCTTTCCAGAATATCCCGGGAGGTGGTCAACAGCACTTCGTCGGTGACTCGCGCGGTATTCTGCCACTGCCGGCCCGGCGAGTGCAGAACAAAGCCGCGCTCTGGCTGAACCGGCCCGCCGGTGTATACCGGCAGGTCCAGCTCCCCGCCGTGCATGTCGAGCTGCTCGAGGATCTCACCCAGGTGGATATCCAGCGGCTGATTGATCATCAGCCCCAGCGCGCCCTCTTCCGAGTGTTCGCAAAGGTAGATCACCCCACCGTGAAAGCGGGGATCAGCCAACCAGGGCGAAGCCACCAGGAAGTGGTGCCTGAGACTGCCTGTGGTGTCGTGTTCGGCCGTCATCCTGATGTAAGCCCCCGTCTCTGAAATGACCAGGTGCGTATGATTTCCAGTTCGTCCACGTCCTGACGCATTTCCTCCGGGAAAGGCGCAAACGGAGCGGCCATACGCACAATTCGGATTGCGGCATCATCCAGCACCGTGCTGCCGGAGGACTGGAGGATTGCCACTTCCTTGATTGTGCCATCTTTCTTCAGGGAAACCAGCATGCGCAGGGTGCCATAGATGCCTGCCTGCCTGGCTTCGGTGGGATAGTTGATGTTACCCACCCGGGTCACCTTGCTGACCCAGTTCTGCACATACCAGGCGTTGCTGGACTTCAGGGTCGAGGCTGCCGTTACCCGCATCACCCGGGGTTTGCGGGCATAGGCCCGCTGCTGTGCGTCAAACCGCGCCTCCAGGCTGGCAATCTCCAGGCTGCGCTCCATCAGGCTCTTTTTCTCGCTCTGGGGCAAGGGCTCTTCCTGGGGCTCGGTTCGCTCCTCGGGCCTTGACGCCTGGCGTTCGGTGCGAGTCTCGGTCTGAACGACGGCCCGTTCCTGTTGAGGCTGGGGCCGGGTGGTGGTCTGTGGCTCGGGTTGCACCTGGGCCAGATCCGGCTGACTGATCTCGGACGGATTGGGCGAGGTCATTTCCATGGCCTGCTCTTCCGTGCCACTGCCCTGTTGACTGGTCTGGGCCAGAAAATCGGCCTTCTCCGGGGCTTCCTCATCGTCGAACTGGGACAGGGTAATTTCCATGGTCTGAGCCGAAGACCGGGGCGATTCCGGGGCAAAGGTAATCCCCAACACCAACATGGCATGAACGGCCAATGCCATAAACAGGGTGAAGGAAAACCGATCGAAATCGCTAACCTGGGTTGCCATGACGGTTCCTGAGTCTCCTTGTGCGCTCAAAAGCTGTGATCGGTCTTCAGTCTCTGGCCAGACGTCGCTCGATGGCGTCCATCAGCATGCCGGCAATGTCGATGCCAAACGCCGCATCCAGCTCACGAATGCAGGTGGGGCTGGTGACGTTGATTTCCGTGAGATAGTCACCAATGACATCAAGCCCCACGAACATCAGGCCCTTTTCCTTGATCACCGGCGCTACCCGGGCACAGATCTGACGGTCACGCTCGGTCAGCTCCCGGCCCTCACCACGACCTCCGGCGGCCAGGTTGCCGCGATTCTCACCGTGTGACGGAATGCGTGCAAGGGCATAGGGTACCGGCTCGCCCTCAATCAGCAGAATACGCTTGTCACCTTCGGTGATTTCGGGGATGAATTTCTGGGCCATGGCCTGATGGCTGCCGTAATTGGTGAGGGTTTCGATGATGACCCCGAGATTGGCATCGTTTTCCTTGACCCGGAATATCGAGCGGCCACCCATGCCGTCCACTGGTTTCATGATGATGTCACCATGTTCGGCATAGAATTCCCGGAAACGCTGGGCAGAGCGGGTCACGATGAGCGGCGGTGTCAGGTCTTCAAACTGGGTGGCAAACAGTTTTTCGTTGCAGTCCCGCAGGGTGGCCGCCGGATTGACCACCAGAGCGCCCTGCTGCTCCGCCGATTCCAGTATATAGGTGGCCATCAGGAACTCCCGGTCCACCGGTGGGTCCTGCCGCATCAGAATGACGTCCAGATCACCGAGCGCACGATCCTGGCTGGCACCGAAGCTGTACCAGTTGTCCGGGTCCATGTGCACCGTCAGCCCACGGGTATGAGCCCGGGCCTGACCACCTGCAAGATAGAGATCCGGCAGTTCCATGTACTCGATTTCCCAGCCGCGTTTCTGGGCGGCATGCAGCATGGCCAGAGAACTGTCTTTCTTGAAGTGAATATCCTGAATGGGATCCATCACGATCCCCAGCCGGATTGTCATAGCGTCTCCTGGAACTGTCGGTAAGAAAACACGAACCGGTCAGCAGAGCGAACCGGTTATTAAGTGCTATGCTGAGAGGTCAGATGGTATTGTACCCGAGCCGTGAATGCATCCGGAGAAATCCGCAGATAAATCCGTGATGGCAGCGGCAGAAGTACATTTGGTCACAAACTAATACTTTTTATCCAGCCATGGATACTCTATAAATGAGCGGGGTTTATAGAACAACCTTAACGTTTGTGTTAAAACCCCCGTTCGAAAATAACGACAGTCGCTAGAGCGCAAGGCAGTTGGACAATGGATGACAACTTCGAGAACCTGAAGATCATGGTGATTGACGACAGCAAGACCATTCGTCGCACCGCGGAAACCCTTCTTAAAAAGGTTGGCTGTGAGGTTATCACTGCCACAGACGGCTTTGACGCTCTGGCCAAGATTGCCGACTCCCAGCCGGACATCATTTTTGTCGATATCATGATGCCCCGCCTGGACGGCTACCAGACCTGCGCACTGATCAAGAACAATTCCTCTTTTAAAAAGACGCCGGTTATCATGCTTTCGAGCAAGGACGGCCTGTTCGACAAGGCAAAAGGCCGAATCGTAGGCTCGGACCAGTATCTGACCAAACCGTTCAGCAAGGATGAGCTGCTTAACACCATCCGCCAATACATGCCTCAGGCGGAACAGTAACCCCTGCTGACACACAGAACCATCGAGGAAACCATGGCCCGCATTCTGATTGTTGACGACTCGCCAACTGAAGTTAAGAAAATTTCCACCATTCTGGAAAAACACAAGCACGAAGTGCTGACCGCAGATAATGGCGCCGATGGTGTGGCCAAGGCCCGCGCGGAAACTCCGGATCTGGTGCTGATGGATGTTGTCATGCCCGGCCTGAACGGCTTTCAGGCGACCCGCCAGCTGACCCGTGCGCCGGAAACCGCTTCCATCCCGGTTGTGATCGTAACCACCAAGGATCAGGAAACTGACCGGGTGTGGGGAACCCGCCAGGGTGCCAAGGGTTATCTGGTCAAGCCAGTTAACGAAGACGACCTGATCAAAACAATCAACAGCCTGATTGCCTGATCCCCAACCTTGGAGTACGCATGTCCGCCCAGGCCGCCCCTTTTGCCGTTCTGACGGATATCGCCCAGCGCAGCCGGTCCATGGCCGCCGGTCTGCCGGAACAACAGGAAGCCGTTGAACTCTGGAACGGCATCGGTTTTATTCTCTCGGGCGAGCGCTACGTTGCCCCCATGGGCGAAGTTACCGAAATCCTGCATGTACCCCGGTTCACCCATGTTCCGGGGGTTCGGTCGTTCCTGATGGGAGCGGCCAATGTTCGCGGCCGCCTGTTACCCCTGGTCGATCTCGCCACCTTTTTCGATGTACCCCGCTCTTCCCGCAGCCTGCGTGAACGGCGGGTTCTGGTGGTTGAGCAGGGCGACGTATTCAGTGGCCTGGTCGTCGACAGCGTACTGGGCATGCAGTACTTCGCCAAAGACAGTTTCAGGGCCACCCCCGACGGGGTGCCCGACAGCGTTCGTCCGTTTGTGAGCGGCGGTTACGAGCGTAATGAGGAGGTCTGGAAAGTGTTCTCAGCCGCCGATCTGGTGGAAGACGAACGCTTTCTTGATGTTGCACAGTGGTAAGGGTGATGGTACTGGCAGGAACATCACCCTGACCGTCTGAAACCCGCTACACATACTTGCCATTTCCAGAAGAAAGAGGCCGGGAGCCAGAAAATGAAAAACAGAGCCGGAAGACTCAGTATGGGACAGGGAGGCAACAAACTGGTTGCCGGCCTGATCGCAGCGCTGATTGCACTTACCGTCCTGCTCGTTGTGGTACTGTTCATCATTAACCAGGACAGTCAGCACGACCAGCAGTACATCGCCAACACCGCGGAAATGCGGGTACTCTCCCAGGAGATCGCGAAGAACGCGACCGAGGCCGCAGGTGGTACCGCCGAGGCCTTCGACCAACTCCGTCGTTCGCGGGATGAGTTCCAGCAGCTCTGGACCAACGTGACCGAGGGCAACCCGGAAACCGGCCTCCCGCCCAGTGAACTGGCCCAGCAAAGTGGCGTACAGGAACATTGGAACACCGTTCGTGAAAACGCCGACAGCATCCTCTCTACCCGTGATGCGGTACTCGGCCTGCACGAAGTAGCACGCACCCTGAACGAAACCATTCCCCAGTTGCAGGTGGAATACGACGACATCGTTCAGATTCTGCTGGATAACGGTGCCCCTGCCGAACAGATCTCGCTGGCCCAGCGTCAGTCGCTGCTGGCAGAGCGTATTGTCCGCTCCGTTAACAACGTACTGTCCGGTGACGAAGACGCCGTTATCGCGGCCGACCGTTTCGGCCGCGATGCCAGCCTGTTCGGCCGGGTTCTTGACGGCCAGCTCAACGGCAATCCCGCCATGGGCATCTCCCGCGTAGCGGACGAAGACGCCATCTATGGTCTGGAAGCGGTTGACGAGCTGTTCCAGTTCGTTTCCCAGAACGTAGACGCGATCCTTGAAGCCTCTCCCGACCTCTTCAAGGTTCGTACCGCCGCAAGTGACATCTTCCAGAACTCCGAGAACCTGCTGGCCGAACTGTCGACTCTGGCCGACAACTTCGCTACCCAGTCCAGTTCCCGTCTGATCAGCCCGACCCTGGCCTTCGCGATCCTGGCCGCCATGGTTGCGATTGTTGTCTTTATCGGTCTTGCCCTGTACCGCGACGCCCAGGAGCGTCTGGCCACCACCCAGGAGCAGAACGAACAGAACCAGAACGCGATCCTGCGACTGCTGGACGAACTGGCCGACCTGGCCGATGGTGACCTGACCACAGAGGCCACGGTAACCGAGGACTTCACCGGTGCCATCGCCGACTCCATCAACTACGCGATCGACCAGATGCGCGGCCTGGTACAGGCGATTCGTGGTACTGCGGTACGAGTAGCTTCCGCCGCCCAGGAAACACAGGCCACGGCCATGCACCTGGCCGATGCATCCGAGCACCAGGCCCAGGAAATTGCCGGCGCCTCCGCTGCGGTTAACGAGATGGCCGTGTCCATCGACCAGGTATCCTCGAACGCTGCCGAATCCTCCGCGGTTGCGGAGCGGTCGGTTGCGATCGCGAAGAAAGGCGCGGAAGTGGTACAGAACACCATTCGCGGCATGGACAACATCCGGGAGCAGATCCAGGAAACGTCCAAGCGGATCAAGCGTCTGGGTGAATCCTCCCAGGAAATCGGTGACATCGTATCCCTGATCAACGACATTGCCGACCAGACCAACATCCTGTCCCTGAACGCGGCAATCCAGGCCTCCATGGCCGGTGACGCGGGCCGGGGCTTCGCGGTCGTTGCGGACGAAGTTCAGCGCCTGGCGGAACGTTCCTCTGCAGCAACCAAGCAGATCGAAGCCCTGGTTAAGACGATCCAGTCTGATACCAACGAAGCGGTTATCTCCATGGAACACACCACCGCCGAGGTGGTCCGTGGTGCCCGACTGGCCCAGGACGCGGGTATCGCCCTCGAGGAAATCGAGAACGTATCCATGTCCCTGGCGGAGTTGATCCAGAACATCTCCAACGCCGCCCGTCAGCAGTCATCCTCTGCGGCGCACATTTCCAACACCATGAACGTTATCCAGGAAATCACCTCCCAGACTTCCTCAGGTACCAACGCTACCGCGAAGTCTATCGGTAACCTGGCAGAAATGGCCTCCGAGCTGCGGTCCTCCGTTGCCGGCTTCACCCTGCCGGATGAGGAAATGGCCAATCAGGAAGAAGAGGAAAACAGCGACGTACCGGTGGTCAGCTGATCACCGGCCCGGGGCAGATGACGGTCTATGGCGCATACGCATAACCAACTGTCACCCGCCGAAGGCATCTGGTCACTGCGCCGTCTTCCGGATATGGACGACGCGCAGTTCAGCCAGTGGCAGACTTTGCTGGAGCACCGCACCGGCATAACCCTGACCACCGAACGGCGCTCATTTCTGGAAACCAATCTTGGCATCCGGATGCGCGAAATCGGTTGCAGCAGCTACCAGGCCTATTACGAGAAAATCGTATCCGGCCCGGATGCTGTCAGGGAGTGGGCCACACTGGTAGACCGGCTCACTGTTCAGGAAACCCGGTTTTTCCGGGACCCGGACGCCTTCCGGCTGGTGGCGGATTATGTGCTTACCCGTCCCCGTGAACAGTTCAGGAAGCGGGCCCTGGAGGCCTGGAGTGTTGGCTGCTCCACCGGCGAGGAGCCTTACACACTCGCGATGATCCTGAACGAGGGCATGGCTCAGTTGGGCGTGCAACCGCTCTTCGGCGTAACCGGCTCGGACATCAGTCAGCCGGCCATCGAAAAAGCGCGCCAGGGCCGGTTTAATGCCCGCAAGTTGCTGGGAATGGAAGAAGACCTGAAAGCCAGGTATTTCCGGCCCTCGGAGCGGAATACCGTAGAAATTGTGAACAGCATCCGTGACCGGGTGTGCTTTACCAGGCTCAATGTTCTGGATCTGGATAAAGCCCCCATGCACGGGATGAACATTATCTTCTGCCAGAACCTGCTGATCTACTTCCGTCGCTGGCGCCGACGGGAGATCGTCAAACGGCTCGCAGAGCGTCTGGCACCGGGGGGGTTACTGGTGCTTGGCCAGGGTGAACTGACCGACTGGCAGCCACCGGGCCTGCAGAGGGTTCCCTCGGAACATGTACTGGCGTGGATCAAGCGCCAGTCCGACGAAGAATAACCGGAGTGGTTATGGGCAATCACCATGACAGCATCGCCCTCGACTGGGTTCGGGGAGAGATACAGGACACGCTGACCCAGGGCCAGCATGCACTTGAGGCGTATGTCGAGAATCGCGACGACACTGCGCGCCTGCGCTTCTGCCTGAATTACCTCCACCAGGTACACGGTACCCTGCAAATGGTGGAACTCTACGGTGCGGCACTGCTCACCGAAGAGATGGAAAAACTGACCCAGGCCATTCTCAACGAAACCGTGACCAGTGTTGACGATGCCGTCAACGTGCTGATGCAGGCCATCCTGCAGCTGCCACAGTATCTGGAACACATTGGCAGCAGCAGTGATGACTTTCCCATGGTTCTGCTGCCGCTGCTCAACGATCTCCGGGCCGCACGGGGCGAATCCCTGTTGTCCGACACCTCCCTGTTCAAGCCGGATCTCTCTGCCTCACAGATGAAGGTCAGCGGCAAGGTGTCTGAACGCCTGCACGATCCCAAAGTCCTGGGCCACCTGCGCAAGCTGCGCCAGATGTACCAGTTTGCCCTGGCCGGCGTGGTTCGCGAGGCGGACCTCGACGCCCATTTCGATTACATGCAGAAGGTAATCCAGCGGTTGGTGCGCCTGTGCCAGAAAACGCCCCGGGGCGAACTCTGGAAAGCGGCCAGCGCCTTTGTCGACACTCTGCAAGCCCGGGTCAACCCGGTGAACACCGCCGTCAAATCCCTGCTCAGGGAACTGGATTCCGAGATCCGCCGGCTCACCGACGAACATGCGGATATCCTTCAGCAGCCGGTTCCGGAAGCGCTGTTCAAACACCTGTTGTATTACGTCGCCCGCGCCCGGGATCTCGATCGCCCTCAGGTTCAGGCGCTGCGTCAGGCCTATCAGCTGGATAGCGCCCTGCCCTCGGAAGACGACGTGGATGCCGCCCGCAACCGGGTATCCGGTCCAGGCCGGGACGCCATCCACTCCGTGGTCAGTGCCCTCAACGAAGAACTGGCTCGACTGAAAGATCAGCTTGACCTGTTTGTGCGGGCCGAATTTCGTCAGAACAGCGAACTGGACGAGTTACTGCCCGGCCTGCGTCAGGTTGCCAACACCCTGGCCGTTCTTGGTCTTGGCATTCCCCGGAAGGTCGTCACCGAACAGATTGAACTGGTAGAAAAACTCTGCCAACAGGCCGAAGTGGTCGACGACGGCACCCTGATGGACATTGCCGGTGCCCTGCTTTACGTAGAGGCCAGTCTGGCTGGTCTCGACAGCGAGCGACGCCCGGAACAGTCGTCCGGCTCGGCCGAGGAAGCCTCCGCCATCAACATGGGCTCCCGTGAACTCGGAGAGGCCAGCGAAGCACTGATCCGCGAATCCCGGAATACCCTGGAGCAGGTTAAATCCGCCATCGTTAATTTCATTGCCTCCCAGTGGGATGCCCGTGAAATCGAACACGTACCCGGACTCCTGCACAGTATCCGTGGCGGTCTGAGCCTGGTGCCACTGGATCGCGTTGCCGATATGCTCGCCTCAGCCGAGCGTTACGTCACCGACGTATTGCTCAGCAACAAACAGGTTCCGGACTGGAAACAGCTCGACACCCTGGCCGATGCCGTTACCAGTATCGAGTATTACCTGGAGAGACTGGCAGATGGCATCAGCGATAACGACGCTATCCTGCGCGTGGCCGAAGACAGCCTCGCCAGTCTCGGCTTCCCGGTCGGACAGGAGCCCACCTGGAGCCTGACGGAAGAAACCGAAGAGGCCCCGGCTGAAGTAACCGTGGCTGAAGAACCTGAGACCAGCGCCGAAGAGACCAGTGCACCAGAGGCCAAAACCTCTGATGCCGAACTGCTGGATGATGAAATCCTCGGCATTTTTGTTGAGGAAGCGGAAGAAGTTCTGCAGACCATCCACGAGTTCTATCCGAGGTTGCGCCAGGATCACGACGATCGCGAAGCTCTGACTGAAGTTCGCCGGGCTTTCCATACCCTTAAAGGCAGTGGCCGCCTGGTCGGCGCCACCAGCATTGGCGAACTGGCGTGGTCGGTGGAAAATCTGCTCAATCGGGTCATCGATCAGACCATCAAACCGACCGATGACATGTTCACCCTGGTGGACCAGGTCAACGCCCGTATTCCTTCCCTGATTGAGGACTTCCGGAACGGCGAGACCAGTGGCGACGTCAACGAGCTGATTGAACAGGCTGAAGCGCTGGCAACTACCCGACGCGCAGAAACCGGACCGGCTGCCGAAGAGACCACAGGCGAAGCAGAAACTGCAGACGAGGCCGCCGCCGAGCACGAAATCGAAATTCCCGAAACACCCGCTACCGCGCCAACGAGCGAAGTTGAGGAAGCGGACGACAGTGACGATCTCATTGATGACGAAATCCTCGAGATCTTTATTGAGGAAGCTGGCGAGGTACTCGACACCATTCGCGAATACCTGCCTATGCTGCTACGTCAGCACGATGACCGCAGTGCCCTGGCAGAAGTTCGGCGGGCCTTCCATACCCTGAAAGGCAGTGGCCGGATGGTTGGCGCTACCGTGATCGGGGAGCTGGCGTGGTCGGTCGAGAACATGCTGAACCGGGTGATCGACGGCAGCGTGTTCATGAATGATGATATTGCCCAGCTGCTTCAGGATGTCACCGATTCGGTGCCGGCGCTGGTCACCGATTTTGAGAAACGCCAGGCGCCGAGCCTGAACACCTCTGCCATGGAGGCGCGGGCCAATGCCCTGGCCAATGGCGAAATTCCCGATGCCACAGCCATGCCGCTGGTGGACACCGACACAGAGTCTGCAGAGGAAACAACGGCGGGTACCGTCACTCCGGAAGACAGCATTGAGTATGATGCCCTGCCCGGAGAAGACGAAGTGGATCCGGTGCTGCTGGATATCTTCGAGAACGAAACCGAAACCCATCTGCAGACCATCAAGGAGTACCTGGAGTCTGCGGGCGACAAAGCTACCGCCGCCTACACGGACGATCTCTCTCGGGCGTTGCATACCCTGAAGGGCAGTGCCAACACCGCCGGTATCGCGCCAATTGCGGAAGTCATTACGCCGCTTGAGCGCTTTATCAAAGAATCCCGGGCCCAGAACAAACGGGCAGACCGCGACGTACTGGCGCTGATCAGTGATGCGGCGGGCTTCCTGACTCAAGGGCTTGCCCAGATTCGGGAGAATCCCCAGGCACCGCTGGCAGGCACCGACGAGTACCTTGAGCGCCTGCACCAGGTGTGTGAGCAGACACTCACCAGCCATGCCCAGACAGACGACGAACAACCCGCCAGGAAGTCATCGTCACAGCTGGTACAGCTGTTCCTGGGTGAAGGCCTGGATATCGTTCTGGATGCCGAAAGCATTCTCGATCGCTGGTCTGAAAACCCGCAGCAGGACGAGGCACTGGCAACCCTCCGTGCCGAACTGGAGCAACTGACCCAGGGTGCGACGGACGCCAATCTGCCCGATGTTGCCGAACTGGCCGCCGCTTTGACCCGCACCTACACCGCCATTTCAGAGCAGGGCCTGCCGCCGGGCGATGATGTATTCCAGACCCTGCGCGCCGGCCATGAGCAGTTGATTAACATGATGGATCAGGTGGCGGCCGGGCTGGCTACTGAACCCAGCCAGGAACTGATTCAGGAACTCGAGGCGCTGGCACAGGCAACCGCAGCCGAGCCCGCAGAACCGGATGAGTTCGAGCAGCAGTTCACCGACGACCTGGAAGAGATCGACCTCAGCCTGGAAATGGATGAACTGGAGCAGGCAACAGAAGAACCTGAGCTGACAGAAACGCCGCCACTGCCTGAAACGTCTGAAGACGATCAGGCCATGGACGACGAGCTGGCAGCAATCTTCCTGGAGGAAGCCCGCGACCTGATTGACAGCACCGCGGAAGCCCTGCACAGCTGGAGCGAGGACACATCAAACCTGGACCTCCTGCGGTTGCTCCAGCGTGACCTGCACACCCTCAAGGGTGGCGCCCGACTGGCCGACATTCCGGCCGTGGGTGATCTGTCCCACGAACTGGAAAACCTGTTTGAAGGACTGACCGAGCAGAAATTCTCGATCAATGACACTCTGTCTGACCTGTTGTTCCGCTGCCATGACCGGCTTGCCGGCATGGTCGAGGCACTTGAAGCCAGTGAGCCGCCGAGGCACGCGCCGGATCTGATCACCGAGATTCATGCCTACATCGATGGCGCCCGTGGCACTCGCCCGGTAACCGATGTACACACCGACGACTCGGCAGAACCGGAAGACGAAGAGCTGACCCTGCCGGAGCCGGAGCTCGAGGAAAGCACCGAAGAAACTGCAGGTGCAGAGGAGGAAGAGCTCCAGGCCACCGATCTGTCCCATCTGGACCCGGAACTGGTGGGCATTTTCCTGGAAGAAGCCTACGACCTGATCAACTCAACCGGCAGTGCCCTGCATACCTGGAGCGAAGACCCCTCGAACCGGGAGGTTGCTGCCGAACTGCAGCGTGATGTGCATACCCTCAAGGGTGGCGCCCGCATGGCCGGAGTCGAGGCCATCGGCGATCTCACTCACGTGCTTGAGGATCTGTTCGAAAAAGTGGCCGAAGGCCAGCTTGAAGCCAGCGGTCAGATGACCGACTTGCTGTTTGCCTGCCACGACCGCCTGGCCCAGATGGTAGAGCAGGTGGCGACCCAGAAGCCGTGCCCGCCAGCCGAAGAACTGGTGCATCAGGTTCAGGCCATTCTGCGCGGCGAATCCCTGCCTTCGGAGGAACCGCCGCAGTCAGAGCCGGGTGAGCCCGACGTTAGCGAACTGGAAGAACTGGAAATCAGTGAACAGCCGGCGGCGGAATCCGAAGAATCCGCGTCCAGCCTCAACGAGAGCCTGGAGGACGCCACCGACGACGATCTGGTTGGCATCTTCCTGGACGAAGGCCTGGAAATCCACGAGGCCATTACCGAATGCCTCGACCAGTGGCGCGAGGAGCCGGAGGAGCTGGCGGGCATTACCCGCCTGCAACAGGAACTGCACACCCTGAAGGGCGGCGCGCGACTGTCGGATGTCGACCCGATTGCGGATCTGGCCGAAGCCTGGGCCGACGCCCTGGACCAGCTGATTGCCGGCGACCGGGACCAGTCGGCCATGCTTGGCCTGAGTGACCGCGCCGCGGCCAGCCTGAAATCCATGCTTGATGCGCTGGAAGACAGTCGCAAGCCCGATGCCGATGCGGCCCTGATCGACGCGTTGCGCACTACCGCACCAGCGGAGGACACATCCGGAACAGAATCGCCACAGCCAGAAACGGCTGAAGCGGACTCCGTGGATCCGGAAGTGCTCGAAATCTTCCTGGAAGAAGCTGGCGAAATCATGGACCAGCTGGAGCAGCTACTGGATGACTGGCGTCGTGAGCCTGCCAATGAGCACTTCAACCGGGAAGCACAACGGGCATTGCATACCCTCAAAGGCGGCGCCCGTCTGTCCCAGCTCTCCGAGCTTGGCGACAAAGCTCATGCTTTCGAGACCCGCCTGATTGATCTGGGCGGTAACGCGCCAACCGAGGAGCAATGGCAGGCCATCACCGGCGATCACGATGCCATCATCGCGCTGGTGGCGGATATCCGCAAACGCTTTGAATCCGGCGCACCGGCACCTGCCGCGCAGCCGGAAAAAGCACCCGAACCGGTTCGCGAAGAACCCGCGCCGGTGCCAAAGGCCACCACTGCGGAGCCAGCCCCGACCAAACCGGTTCCGGCACCTGCGAAACCGGAGAAATCCGCGGCCCAGGCACGCAAAAAAGCGGCCGATGCACAAAGAGCCGCCCAGGAAACCATTCGGGTATCGGCACCGCTGCTGGATGAGCTGGTTAACCTGGCCGGTGAAACCAGTATTACCCGGGGTCGCCTGGAACAGCAGAGCAGTGATTTCAGTTACACCCTGGACGAAATGGCCGCCACCATCGAACGTCTGCGTGAGCAGCTGCGGCGCATGGATATCGAAACCGAAGCGCAGATCCTGTTCCGGGCCGAGCAGGAGCATGGGCCGGATTACGGCGACGATTTCGATCCGCTGGAAATGGACCGCTACTCCTCCATCCAGCAGCTGTCACGGGCCCTGAGCGAATCCACTTCGGACCTTGCTGATTTGCGTGAAACCCTGTCCGAGCGGGTTCGGGACACCGAAACCCTGCTGGTTCAGCAATCACGGATCAATACGGAACTCCAGGAAGGTCTGATGAAGACCCGGATGATTCCGTTCTCCTCCATGGTGCCCCGTCTGCGCCGCATCGTGCGCCAGATCAGTGGCGAACTCGGCAAGAAAGTCGATTTCGACGTGCGCAATGCTGAAGGGGAAATGGACCGGAACATTCTGGAGCGGATGGTCGCGCCGCTGGAGCACATGCTCCGCAACGCACTGGACCACGGCATCGAAACGCCGGAAGACCGCACCAAGGCAGGAAAACCGGCCACAGGTGAAGTGGTTCTGTCCCTGACCCGGGAAGGCGGTGATGTGGTGTTGAGGATGATGGACGACGGTAAAGGCATTCCGTCCGACGTTATCCGCGACAAGGCCGTTCGCCAGGGCCTGATGCGCGCCGACGAAGACCTCTCGGAAAGGGAAATCCTGCAGTTCATTCTGCAGCCGGGCTTCTCCACCGCCCAGCAGGTTACCCAGATTTCCGGTCGTGGTGTGGGCATGGACGTGGTTGCCAGCGAAATCAAACAGCTCGGCGGCAGCCTAGACATCGATTCCGCCCTGGGCCGTGGCACCACCTTCACCGTACGCCTGCCGTTCACCGTGTCGGTCAACCGTGCATTGATGGTGTCCACCGGGGAAGACTTCTACGCCATCCCGCTCAACACCATCGAAGGTATTGTCCGGGTCAGCACCTACGAGCTGGAAGAGTACTACAAGCCAGATGCCCCCATGTACGAGTATGCCGGCCAGCAGTATCGCCTGCAGTACCTGGGCAGCCTGCTCAACAGTGACCACCAGCCCAAGCTTCAGGGCCAGGCCCTGCCGCTGCCGGTCATTCTGGTGCGCGGCGCCGAGCAGCCCATGGCTCTGCAGGTGGACCAGTTGATGGGTAGCCGTGAAATCGTGGTTAAATCCCTCGGGCCGCAGTTCAGTTCCGTCCGGGGCGTTTCCGGTGCCACCATTCTCGGTGACGGCAACGTGGTCGTGATTCTCGACTTGCCGGCGATGATCCGCTCCGACATCCTGTCCGAACGTCAGCGTCTGGCGAACCTGGAAAAGGCTCGGGACAGCGCCCGCTACGAGGAAAAAGCCACGACGGTTATGGTGGTGGACGACTCCGTTACGGTGCGCAAGGTGACGTCCCGTCTGCTGGAGCGCAATGGCATGGAAGTGGTGACCGCCAAAGATGGTCTCGACGCCGTTGCCCAGCTTCAGGATCATCGGCCGGACATCATCCTGCTCGATATCGAAATGCCCCGCATGGATGGTTTTGAAGTGGCCAGCTTTGTGCGCCACGACGACAACCTGAAAGATACGCCGATCTGCATGATCACCTCGCGGACAGGCGAGAAGCACCGGGAACGTGCGCTGGCCATCGGGGTCAACGAGTACCTTGGCAAGCCGTTCCAGGAAACCGAGCTGCTTGACACTATCAAGCGGCTGACCGGGAACCGGTGATGGCCGGCCCTAACGGCCGGCCTGGCGTCGGGATTGTGTCCGATGTGGTGCTGCAACGGCATCGGCTGCAGGCGGCGACCGGAAAATTTGGCCTGGACGTCAGGTTCTCCGGAGACCCGGAGCGGCTGATGGACTACCCGGCGTTTCCGGACGCAGCCCTCTGGCTGGTGACCCTGGAAGACGAAGCGGATCACCCGGCACTGTTCGAGCATCTGCTGGAGAACACAGAAGCGCCGGTGCTGTTCGGCCTGGACCAGGCTCCCAAGCCCGGCACCACGGAATACTTCCGTTGGGAACGCCGACTGCTCGACAAGCTGGAAAAGCAGCTCGGGCATCTGGAGCAGCTGGATACCGCCAACGACATTGAAGAGCTGGCCGAGACCACGCCAGATGCGGTGGACGCGCCTACGCTGCCACACTGGATAACTCCGGCGGCGCCGGGTTCGGTGGCTGAGGAAATCTGGATTCTCGGAGCCTCGCTGGGCGGTCCTGCAGCGGTGAAGACCTTTCTCGATCACCTGCCGCCAAGGCTACCGGTCGGGTTTATCTATGCCCAACATATTGATGGCAATTTTACCGAAGTCCTCACCCGGGTTCTGGGCCGGCACGCCCATTATTCGCTGAAACGGGCCGAGGAGGGCTATCGGGTACGCAACGGCGATGTGGTGCTGATGCCGGTTGAAAGAGAGTGGTCCTTTGATCGCCAGGGCCAGCTGACGGAACTGAATAATCCCTGGCCGGGCCCTTATGGCCCATCGATAGATCAGGTGTTGCTGAACGTGGCGGATCACTATGGCAAACACTGTCATGCCATCCTGTTTTCCGGCATGGGCAACGACGGCGCTATCGCTGCACCCATGCTCAAGGCCTATGGCAGCCGCATCTGGGTTCAGGAAAGCACCAGTTGTGGTAATAGCTCCATGCCCGATTCGGTGGCCGCCACCGGCTGCACCAGTTTCTGTGGCACTCCGGAGCAACTGGCCAGGGAACTGGTAAAAGTCATTGAGAACAACTGCCTGCTCAAGGGCCGGCAAAAACGGGATTCCGCCTGAGGTAACAAGCAATGAGTGAAAACAGCCAATCCCTGTCCTGCGTCATGATACCGGTCTTGGACCGCCAGCTCCTGCTGCCCAACGTCTCCATTGCTGAGGTGGTGGATTTCAACAGCAACGATGCCGGCGCCAATACACCGGACTGGCTGGCCGGGTTCCTGGACTGGCGCGGGCTCACACTGCCGGTCATTTCCTACGATGCCGCCAACGGCAACAAGCTCACCATCCCTGGTGACAACCGTGGCCGCATCATTATCCTCAATACCATCGGCCCGAATCACCAGAGCACCCCGTTCATGGCCCTGGTCACCCAGGGCATTCCCAGCCAGGCGCGCCTGATGGAAGAACAGATCCGACAACTGGACGGCGACCCCGGCCCTGCGGATCTGATGCAGGTGGAAGTAGACGGCGAGCCAGCCTGGATCCCGAATCTGGAATACCTGGAATCCCTGGCCGTCGACGCACATCACTGAGCCTCCGGTCGGCATGGCGTGGCCGCCAGCAAATGTTATAATGTTGCAAACTTTGCAGGATCCACGCCATGCCGGAACGCGCACTTCCCTACCGTCCCCATAACCATCAGGCCTGTGTCGCCCAGGCACTGTCCGATGCCCGCACGATTTGCCGCGATGAAAACGCCCGTCTGACGCCGATCCGGGAACGGGTACTGGAGCTTATCTGGCAATCCCACAAGCCGCTGGGCGCCTACGATATTCTGGCCAAACTGTCCTCGGATGGACACAACGCCGCCCCCCCCACGGTCTACCGGGCCCTGGACTTTCTGCTTCAACATGGACTGGTTCACCGGATTGCCTCGCTCAACGCCTTCGTCGGCTGTGCCCATGCCGGTGAACATCATCGCGGTACTTTTCTGATCTGCCGACAGTGCGGCACGGTCCTGGAACTGGCCATGCCGGAACTCAATCAGGCCATCGAATCCGCGGCGCGCGCGGAAGCCTTCCTTCCTGACGACGTTACCCTGGAAGTGGCTGGCCTCTGCCCCCGCTGTCAGGGGGAGCAAACGAATGACTGAGCCCCTGGTCCGGCTAGAACAGGTCACGGTGGCATTTGACGACCGGCCGGTGGTTGATCGGGTCAACCTGACCGTGAGCCGGGGCGACATCGTCACTATCATCGGCCCGAACGGTGCCGGCAAAACCACGCTGATCAAAACCGTACTGGGGATTCAGCGGGCGACCAGCGGTCAATTATCGGTGGCGCCCGGCATGGTGATCGGTTACGTACCCCAACACCTGACTCTGGAGCCTACTCTGCCACTGAGTGTCCGGCGCTTCATGCTGCTCAGCAGGCGTGCACTGGCAGACTGCAAGGCAGCGCTGGAAAGGACCGGGGTCGCGCACCTGCTGGATGCGTCCGTCCACCACCTGTCCGGCGGCGAAAAACAACGGCTGCTGCTGGCCCGGGCACTGGCCCGGAAACCCGATCTTCTGGTGCTGGACGAACCCGCCCAGGGGGTCGATATCAATGGCCAGGCCACACTCTACGATCTGATTCGCCAGCTTCGGGATGAGCTGCACTGCGGTATCATCATGATCTCCCATGATCTGCATCTGGTGATGGCGGCCACAGACCGGGTTATCTGCCTTAATCAGCACGTATGTTGCAGCGGATATCCGGAGGATATTTCCCAGGACCCGGCTTTTGTGGAAACCTTCGGTCATCAGGTTGCCGAGTCTCTGGCGGTCTATCACCACCATCACAACCATCGCCATAACCTCCATGGCGATGTGGTCTCTTCCACGGACGCCCACGAAGGTTGCAGCCATGACCATCATTGATGCGGTGCTGGGCGACTTCTTCTGGCGGGCGCTGCTCGGCGGCCTGGGCGTGGCTTTGGTGGCCGGTCCCCTTGGCTGCTTCGTAGTCTGGCGTCGCATGGCCTATTTTGGAGATACGCTGGCCCATTCGGCCCTGCTGGGCATCGCGCTTAGTTTTCTGATCAGCGTGCCTTTGAATCTGGGTGTAGTGATCACCTGTGTGCTCATTGCGCTGGCCCTGGTGCTGCTATCCCGGACCCGCACCCTGGCTACCGATACCCTGCTCGGCATCCTGGCGCACAGCGCGCTGGCCATTGGCCTGGTCACCCTGAGCTTCATGCCGGATGTCAGGGTGGACCTGACCGGCCTGCTGTTTGGCGATCTGCTGGCCATGACCCGACAGGATCTGGTCTGGATCTACGGTGGCGCCGCCTTTGTCCTGTCTTTGCTGGCGCTGCTCTGGCGCGGCCTGCTGATGAGCACCATTCATGAGGAACTGGCACGGGTAGAAGGGATTCCGGTGGAACGCCTGCGGCTGGCGTTGATGCTGATGTTTTCGCTGGTGATTGCGGTGGCCATGAAGATTGTCGGCGTCCTGCTGATTACCGCCCTGCTGATTATTCCGGCCGCAACCGCACGCCGACTGGCCCACAATCCCGAACACATGACCGCCCTGGCAGTGGTCTTCGGGGTGGTGGCGGTGTCCGGCGGACTGACCCTGTCCTGGTACCTGGACACGCCGGCCGGACCATCGGTGGTGGTCACTGCATTTCTGGTGTTCCTGATGGTGTATGCAGGTGCCCGCCAGAGCCGGCACTGACCGTCCGCGCCACCAGTCAGCACAGGGCGGCGCCCGAATTGCCGGGCCGGTATTGCTGGTCTAAAGTTAGGCGGTATCCGAGCAGCAAAGGCCTCGCGGGAGCACACCAGCATGGACAGCGACCTTCGTAACACACCCGGCACCCGATTCCGGCTCTGGCCGGGCCTCTGGATGCCCGGGGTTATCCTGGGTACCGGCATACTGGTGTCAGTGGTACTGGCCAACACCCTGGCGCGCACCATCGCTGATCTTGGTCTTGAGGCCTACCATGCCAGGCATCAGGCTCTGGTTGCGACGATCGCAGCCCGACTACAACAAACGCCGGGGCACCATCTGCCCGCATCGCTGACCTCAGCTTTGGCGACAGATCTGCCCGAGGGCCTGCAGCTTCGAATCGATACGCTCGCCAGACACACCAAACAGGCTGTGCTGGAGCTCGGCAACGTGGATGAGCCCCGGGATTCCGAGGCCCTGCGTACCGAGCTGACACTGCCCGGCAGGCACTGGATGGTCACCACCACGCCCAGCACAGGGTGGATAGACCGGGCCTCGAACCAGGCGCGCTGGCAGATTCTTACTGCAGGCGCCGGTATCTCGGTACTCGCAGCCTTACTGATGCTGGTCGCCTGCCGTCTACTGGCCATCCGCAATGCCAGAATCCGGCAGCAACAGGCACAACTCGATCGCGATCAACAACAGATTACCAATCTGCAGGTGGAGAAGTCTGTGCTCCGGCATGCGCTGAACGACAGCGAAGCAAGAAGCCGGGATCTGGTCCGGCTGGGCGGAGCGGTAATCGCCGAACTGGATCACCAGGGGCGCATCGGATTTGTGTCCGCCCAGATTGCCGACGTGCTCGGTCGCGCGCCCTCCGACCTGACCGATCAGCCGTTTGAACAACTGGTAGCCGAACAAGACCGCAGCCGGTTCCGGGAAAGCCTGGACAGCGCCCGCAGCGAGGAAGACCTGACCCGAACCGATCTGGCACTGATCGGAGCCGACGACTCCCTGCCAGTGCAAGTATGCCTGCGCCTGAAAACCATCAAGGATCCGGTCCACGGCATTACCGGCTTTCGACTCAGTGCTACCCCGGACTAGGATCAGAATAGACGGCCTGTGCGATCTACCAGAGACTCACAAGGGCTGAATCCGGTCCAGCAGACGCCCGCTCTCAACCAGTTCCAGAAACTCGTCACCCAAACGGTCACTCTCTGCAATCGCTCGACGCCAGGCTCGTTCGCGACCGGCATCATCGCCGGCGTATTTCTCGAAATCCTTGCGGTCCGGCAATTTGCGATCCGGCAGGGTTGCCAGGTAATCCGGTGACGGCGATACCAGCACGACATCCTGCAGTCGACTGGCATCGCCCCGACGCCAGGGCAAGGTTTTATCGAACCAGCCGGGAACCACACGATCCGTAAAATGCGGATGGAGGATAATGCCAGGCTGCTGGTAAGGCAGGTCAAGGTGATAATCGAGCAGTCCGCCATCCCGGTATACACCCTCTGGCGCGCCCGGAATATTGCGGACTCCAGACATCACCAGGGGAATGGAGGCGGACGCGAGCAAGGCCGGCAACAGGTTGTCCCGGCTCAGGGGCACTTCATGACTGGGAAAATCCACCAAGCTGGAGACCGGCGCGCGGCCCCGGGCATCGTGCACAAGGCCACGCTCCATAAAACGGCCCAGATACCGGCGGCTGACCATGTTGGCGCTGATGGCCCGCATCAACCCGAGGCTTAGCCGGCCGCGGGTATCGTGCTGCAACAGGCCAAGACTGCGCACTACTACAATGCTCAACCGGTACCAGGGATGGCTGAGCAGAAAGTCTTCCCGGCCCCCCAGCAGCTCCTCCAGAAACAGTATGCTTTTGCGGGAGATTTCCGCAGCGCTGACGCCTTTGGCAAATCGCTGACTGGTGTACAGCTCGGCCAGGCGGGCCAACTGGGCCTTGGGATCATCTGAAGAGGCAATGGCGGCAAACCGCCAGCTGCCGATGGAAGATCCGATCAGAGCCCTTTCCTGGGGAGCCTGCGGCAACCAGTCACCAAAAATGGCCTTGTCCAGGCCACTGATTCCCAGCGCCTTCGGGCCACCGGCTGCCCCCGGAATCACGTGGACATCTTCCGGCCCCAGCGGTTTCTGTTGCAAGCGCTGCAAAGCCCGGCGACCTGCTCGGATGGTCAGTGCCGGCTTCCGACTGTGAATGGCAGTCATTCCTTTCTCCCCTGAAATGTCCGGCGAGTGTATCCGACCGACCGGAGGTGGCCAACTGAACAGAATTCATGACGGCCATGTATATTCTGAATAACAGATGTCTCCAGAATAGTTTTTGCGAATACCGTCAATCCGTGGTTTTTGCTTTCGCTCGCGGGACTCCGTGCTAGACTTGAGCCATCGATTACAAACGGAAACATGCCGGTTATGAACAGCGGGAGTAGGCTGTGAATCTAATTGCCTCGCCAAATACCCTGGCAACCAACCCGACCCTGGCTGTTCTCGGGTTCAAGCGGCAACTGGTCTATCATCTGCACATCTGGGCGTTTATTGCGGTCGCTCCCCTGGTCATGGTGCAGTGGCAGCATGGCAACGTTCTGCTGTCATCCCTGCTGATTCTGTTCTGCGTGAACGCTGCCCTGGTGATCGCGTTCCTGCGTTTTCGCAGTACCTATTTTTTCAAGGGCCGGCTGTTCCCCATACTGGCCGTGGTATGCGCAGCCTATTCCACCCTCATCAATGGTCATGCCGGGCTCTACTGGGCCTATCCCGCCGCCATTGCCCTGTTTTTCCTGCTGCCCCTGCGTGAAGCCATTTTCTGCAATATCGTGTTTGTGTCGGTCATGGCGGTAGTGTCCTTCTTCAAATTTCCCGAAGCCGACTTCTGGCGTATCACTTTTTCCCTCGGTCTCAGCTGCCTTTTTGCCATGATCTTTGCCTGGCTGGTGGGGCGCCTGCAGGCCGAGCTTACCCGCCTGGCGACAACCGATCCACTGACCGGCTGCCTGAATCGCTCCCAACTGGCGGATATCCTGAACAGCCAGATTCAGATGCGGGAACGCTATGAACGGGTGTCCAGCCTGGTACTGATTGATCTGGATTATTTCAAGACCATCAATGACCGCTGGGGCCACCTGGCCGGTGACAAGGTGCTCAAGGAAATGGCGCTGCGGGTACGCAAGCGGTTGCGGGAAAGCGATCAGCTGTTCCGTATCGGCGGCGAAGAATTCATGGTCGTACTCCCGGAAACCAGGCAGAAAGACGCCGACACCCTGGCGCACCAGTTGCTGACCAGCATCAGCGCCCGGCCGTTTCTGGATGACATCCGGGTTACCGCGAGTGCCAGCGTGGCGGAAGTCACCCAGGGCGAGACCTGGTCAGTATGGCTCAACCGGGCAGACCAGGCTCTGTACGAAGCGAAATCCCGTGGCCGGAATCAGGTGGTGAACGCTCCCAGGCTCGCGAGCCAGGAGGACATCCTGGATCCGGCACCACTGGCAGACCCGGCCACCGGCGGCACCACACCGGCCTGAACTGGCTAGCGCGCCTTGCGAAACTCCCTGTAGGCGCTGTAGACATCCCAGGGTTGCTCAAAGTGGGGGTAATGCCCGACATTGCGCAACATCACCACATCGGCCTGAGGGATCAGCTCCCGATAACGCCGGACCATGGCGGCGCCGGACACCGGGTCGGCACCGCCGGAAATCAGTCGCATGGGCTGCTCCGCCTTTTGCAACGCTCCGACCCAGCGGTTGCGGTGACAACGACGCTCCTCCATGAACTGGATCAGGCGGTGCAACACGCCCCGGCCGTTGTTGTAGTTCAGCAAATGCCAGAAGTCGTCCATGTCCTGCCTGCCCGGCGGATTACGTGACCCGAACAGCCGGCGGAAGTTGCGTTCGAAGAGCGATCGGCTGAGCCCCCGGCCAATGAGGCTACCCAGGGGGCTGCGCAGAATCTTCTGTATAAACAGGGGATGGTGAACTTCCGGAAACAGACTACCGTTTAGCAGGCAGACACTGCTGATGGCAAACGACAGCTCGCCCTCCTGCTCCCGGGCCAGCAATTCCTGTACGACCGTGGTGCCGTAGTCATGTCCGAACAGGTGCACCCGCTCCAGACCCAGCCCCTCAATCCAGCCCTGAATCAGATCAGCCTGATCTTCGATGCTGTAGGAATAATGCAGCGGCTTGTCGGAAAAGCCGAAACCGAGCATGTCCAGAGTCAGCAGGTTATGCTCGCGCACCAGCATGGGCCAGATTCGGCTCCAGTCCCAGCTCGCGGTCGGGAAACCGTGCAGCAGAACGAGCGGCTCACCCTGCCCACCCATGCGGCTGAAGATGGCATGCCCCTCGTAACTGAACCATTTGCCAGCCTGTTGCCAGGCTTCCAGCGTAAATGTGTCCTGGCGACCAGATGCCGCCACTTCTGAACCCGGTATCACCTGTTCCATGTGCAATCCATGACCGTACCCGAAACTCCCCACACTTTAGTGCAAAGCTGCGGCCGGGGCCATATCGCCTTTGGCGGCCTGTGCGGTGGTCCTTTTCTACGCCACAGACGTAAACCATGGAGATACCCGGCGAATTGCCTTAAGCTTTGGCCTTTTTCAGACACCCCAAACCGGAATCGATTATGTCTCTACCCCTTGATGATCTGGCCGATCACTACCGCACCATTATCCAGGGCCTGGGCGAAGACCCGGATCGAGAAGGCCTCCAGAATACGCCCATGCGTGCAGCCAAGGCCATGCAGTTCCTCACTCGCGGCTACCAGCAGGACCTTGAAGAGCTGGTCAATAACGCCGTGTTTGAATCCGCCATGGACGAAATGGTGGTGATTCAGGACATCGAACTGTACAGCATGTGCGAACACCATATGCTGCCCTTCATTGGCAAGTGCCACATCGCCTATTTGCCCCAGGGCAAGGTGCTGGGCTTGTCCAAGTTTGCCCGCATCGTCGACATGTATGCTCGCCGGTTACAGATCCAGGAAAACCTCACCCGTCAGATCGCCGAAGCCATCGAGAGCGTTACCCAGGCCAAGGGCGTCGCGGTGGTCATTGAAGCCCAGCACATGTGCATGATGATGCGCGGCGTGGAGAAGCAGAACTCGCGTATGAAAACCTCCATGATGCTCGGGCAGTTCCGCAAATCCCAGGCAACCCGGACCGAATTCCTGAACCTGATTTCCAGTAACCGCTGATATCCGACTGACTCCAGGGAGTTGTTATGGCAAACGCCCAGAAACCACTGGCCCGTGTCCAGATCAAGAATCTTCTGCTGCGTGCCTATATCGGCATCAAGGAAGAAGAGATCAACAACCAGCAGGACGTGGTGATTAACGTTTGCCTGACCTACGATGCCTCGGAGGCTATCGAGCGCAATGAAATCTCTGCTGCGCTCAACTACCGCACCATTACCAAGCAGATTATCGCCCATGTAGACGGCCAGCGGTTCGCCTTGCTGGAGCGCCTGACCCACGAAGTATTGACCATCGTCATGGAACATGGCGCCGTGCGTTGGGCCGAGGTAGAAATCGACAAGCCCCATGCGCTACGTTATGCAGAATCGGTTTCCGTGACCCTGGAAGCCAGCCGCGACCAGGAGAATCTGCAATATGCCCAGCAACAGCCCTGAACAGATCCGGGACATTCTGGAATCGGTAAATACCATTGCCCTGGTGGGTGCCAGCGAAAAGACCAACCGGCCGTCCCATGAAGTGATGGAATATCTCCAACACCAGGGCTACCGGGTGATTCCGGTCAACCCCCGCCTGGCCGGCCAGCAGGTTCTGGGCGAAACTGTCTACGCGGATCTCGCCTCGCTGCCGGAGCCAGTGGATATGGTGGAATTGTTCCTGGCCCCCGAGCGTACCGATGCGGTGATCGACCAAGCCATTGAGCAGAAGGTTCCGGTGCTCTGGCTGCAGATCGGAGTGATCAATGAAACAGGCGCCCGGCGCGCCGAAACCGCCGGCCTGCAGGTGGTGATGGATCGCTGCCCCAAGCAGGAAATCCCTCGGCACGGCCTGCGCACCCCGGCCAATCGCTGAACGCCCTTTCCCGCCCCTGCCGATTGCCTGCATTGCGGTAGCTGGCCTGAGAACCGGCTACCGGAGCTGAGCTGGATCAAGAGCCAGATCACAGTTTCAGATCGTAACTGTTACCAATTGCGACAGTCTGACATACTCTCTGAACAATAATTCGAAGACTGGCAGGACCATGTGGTTCCGAAGTAAACCAGGCAAGTCCAGAGCCGCCGCTAAAGGCCGCGATGTTCAGAGCACTCCCAAGACGTCTACAGACGTTGTACTGGAACGGGTGCGTCTGCCCGTGGACCTGCTTCAGCCCGGCATGAAAGTGGTCAAGCTTGACCGGCCCTGGACCGAAGTGCCGGTCCTGTTCCAGGGCTTCACTCTGCAGACCGAGGCCGAAGCCCGGGTACTGCGCCAGTATTGCGCCTGGGTGGTGGTCGAAGATGAGGCTGAAAGGCTGGCCCCGGTTCTGGATCAGATTCCCAACCTGAAGCAACGCACCACCGAACCCCTGCAGGAAACCCGCACGCTCGAACAGGAACTGCCCCGGGCTGCTGACACCTGGAGCCGAACCCAGCAATTCGTGGAGAAGGTGATCCGGGACATCGAGCAGAACAACGATCTGGAGCTGACCTCTGCCCGACCACTGATCCGGTCCTGCGTGGACAGTGTCAAAGCCAACGCCAGTGCCATGTTCTGGATGGCACGGATCAAGCACCGGGACGCCTACACCGCCGAACACTGTTTACGCGTCGCCATTCTTACCGTGGCCTTTGCCCGTTTCCTGGGCCTGCCCGAGGATGACCTGGAAGTGGCCGGCATGTGCGGGCTCTTACACGATATCGGCAAGTTAAGGGTACCGGACGAGATCCTCAACAAACCCGGGCCATTATCCCCCCGGGAATATGAGGTGATGCGGAAACACACCACCCTGGGCCATGAACTCCTGAAACAGGATCCGAGCCTGGACCCGATCATCAGCGATGTGACCCTGCATCACCATGAACGTATCGACGGCCGGGGTTACCCACAACAATTGCCCGAGTGGCAGATCAGCCGGTTTGCCCGCCTGATTGCCATCGTCGACGCCTACGATGCCATGACCAGCGACCGGTGTTACCGCGACGGCATGTCACCGGCCGACGCCGTAAGGATTCTGTTCAAGAACCGGGGGCAGCAATTCGACGCCGATATGGTCGAAGCCTTTATCAAAATGATGGGTATCTATCCCCCGGGCAGCCTGGTCGAACTGAGCACAGGAGAAGTCGCGTTGGTAGTAAGTACGCACCCCGGACGCAAACTCAAACCGAGGGTTGAGATACTGCTGGATCCCTCGAAAAAGCCGGTCACGCCGCGAGTCGTGGATCTCGGTGAGCAGATGGGGCTTGAGCACACCACTCGGGAAATCGCCAGGGCTTTACCTGACGGCGCTTTCGGGATATCCCTTAGGGGTCGGATCGAACAGCTAATGGCAAAGAGCGTTGCAAATCATTCATAATCAGCGCGAGCCTGCCGTTAACCCAGGTATCCCGAACCCACTCACTCCGGAGCAAGATGTGGAGAAACCCGAGACATCCATCAGACTGGTCGTTCGTGCGCTGATGAGCCCGGTTTTCCCGGTTCTGATCTTCCTGGTGTTTCTGGGTATTGCCTCCGGGCTCCGGGTTGGCCTGATCCAACAGAATACCCACCAGATCCAGACCAATCTCAGCAATGAAGCCAGAGCGCTCGCCAACAACCTTGAGCGCGAATTCATGGTGCACCTCGATGCCATCGGGCGTATGGCCATGCGCATGCAGGCCAATCCATCCCAGACCGAGGCGCTCTGGCGTGAGGATGCACGCAATTATCTGAGAGACTTCGGGGTTTACCAGGCCATTGAATGGATTGACCGCAACTACATCATCCGCTGGCTGGAACCCCTGAGCGGCAACAACGATGTCATCGGTTTCAATGTCGCCTTCAATGAACAGCGGCGAGCGGCGCTATCGCGGGCTGCAGCCTCCGGACAGTACGATATTTCCGGCATCATTGACCTTCGACAGGGCGGAGAGGGTCTGGTGATCTATCATCCTGTCGGGCGGGGTGATGCCAATAACGGTTTCATGGCTGGCGTTTTCAGAATGAATACGCTGGCAGAGCAAATGTTGACCCAGCGGGTCCTTGAACAGTTCCAGGTCACCATCACCCAGAGTGACCAGACCAGTTATCTGCTGAACACCTCGTCCGACCTTGATAACTCGCTGAACCACACCGTACCGATCAACCTGCCTTCGCTGGACTGGTCACTGACACTCACACCTTCGAGACAATGGGTCGAAGGCCAGCGCAGCAGCTGGCCTACCATGACCTTTACCAGCCTGCTGCTGATGGGCCTGCTCACCAGCCTTACTACCCTGCTGGTGCAACTCATCCTGAAGCGCAACCAGGCTCTGCTCAAAACCCGTAAAGAGCTGGAACAGGAAATCGATCAGCGAGTAGCCATGCAGGTGGACCTGGAACGGCTGGAGTCGACCGACACCCTCACGGGTCTGGCCAATCGCCGCTTCTTCATGGAAGACCTCGCGCATACCATCAACATTGCCGATCGACAGCTGCGCCAGATCGCCCTGGTGATGCTGGATCTTGACCGCTTCCAGATGCTTAACGATTCCCTCGGGCATCAGTTCGGGGATGAGCTTCTGATCAAGGTGTCTGAGCGACTGAACGGGCTGAGCAATGAGCGGGTACTGGTCGCCTACTCCGGTGGTGACGAGTTTATGGTGTGTCAGCAGCAGGTCGATGACATTGACGATGTGATTCACCTGCTGGGCCAGATCAAGCAGTGTTTCGCCGCGCCGTTCGAGGTGCAGGGCGAGGCTCACAGTATTACCGCGACCATGGGTGTGGCGGTTTACCCCCAAAGTGGTCTGGACGCGGATACGCTGTTACGCAATGCCGATATTGCCCTGTACCGGGCCAAGGAGCAGGGCCGTAATACCTACCAGTTCTATACCGAGGGCATGCAGGACCGCGAAGTGCTGCGTCTTGAGCTGGACCGTGACCTGAGCCAGGCGCTTGCCAATGATGAATTCGTGCTCTACTTCCAGCCCCAGCTCAATCTCGACACCGGCGAGATCAACAGTGTCGAGGCGCTGATTCGCTGGCAACACCCAGTTCGCGGGCTCCTGCCTCCGGTGGAGTTTATTCCGCTGGCTGAGGAAAGCGGCCGGATTACCGAGATTGGCCGCTGGGTGGTACTGGCCGCCTGCCGTCAACTGGCGCGCTGGAAAGGCACGCCCTGTGAGCACCTGAGAGTCGCGGTGAATCTGTCCGGCCGCGAACTGGATGATGATTCCCTGATTGACCATATCCGTTCAACCCTGGCATCGGAGGCGGTGGATCCGTCCCGGCTGGAGGTGGAACTGACTGAGGAAATCTTTATCCAGAACATCGAGCACAACCTCAATCAGTTATCCCAGCTGCACCAGTTGGGTGTGCATCTGGCGATTGATGACTTCGGGGTTGGTTACTCGTCGCTGGGTTATCTGAGGGATTTCCCGGTCGACCTGTTGAAGATTGACCGGTCGTTCATTACCGATGTCACTGAGCGCCACGATGATGCAGTGATTACCCGGGCGGTGATCAATCTGGCCCACAACCTGGGCATTCAGGTAGTGGCTGAAGGCGTCGAGACGGAGGAGCAACTGAACTTCCTGAAAGCGCACCGATGCAATCTGGCCCAGGGCTACCTGATCAGCCGGCCGATTCCGGCGGCCGATCTTGAGCGCGCACTGGCCGAGGGTATTCTGATCCCGGGCCTGCCCGTGGATTCCGGTTTGTAATTACCGGGCCAGAACTCCACACTTCACTTTCAACGGTTTGTCACGAGAGCATTATGTCGGCCAGATATCTGACTTCGGAGCAGGATGCACAGCTTCGCCGCTGGGAGCGGTGGAACCGGAATTATTTTGTGTTTGCGTTTGTGGCGTTGATTGTGGTGCTGGTGTTCAGCAGTCAGTTGGGGCTGTCGTCCGGCGATGACTGGGGGTCGCTGGGGCTGTTGCTGGCGTTGCTGGTGGCGCCGATTGTGGTTCTGCAGTTGCGGCTGAGGTGCCCTGCCTGTGGCGTGAAAATTGGCTGGCAGGCGAAGCTGATGGCGCCGGATCAGTGCAAATCATGCGGTGTGTTTCTGCGTTCGAAAAACTCTTCTTCCTGAGTTTCTCTCCGAAAACCTTTGACCTGTGAGTTGGTCACAGGTTTTAGTCTTGTTCTGTGGATTTGGGAGAATGCCGTGTCGGTGTGGGTGGCGCTTCCGAAAACCGCTGCAAGTACTTCCATGTACGCTTGTCTCCGCCATCCATGGCTACGAACATTTTCGGAAGCGCCACCCACACCAACACTCCGAAACATCTGAACAAGCCTCCCATCCACCCACATGCTCGTTGGGGGATTCGACACCATGAAAGTCAAAGAAATCGCCACCGCCGCCGGGGTTAACCCGGATACCGTCCGGTTTTACACCCGGGAGGGATTGTTGCGCCCTACCCGGAATCCGGACAACAACTATCAGCAATACGATGCCGAAGATCTGCGTCGGTTGCGGTTTGCCCGCAAGGCACGACAGCTGGGGTTTTCTCTGCCGGAGATACGGCAGATTCTGGAGCAGGCGGACGATCATCATTCGCCCTGTCCGATGGTTCGGGATGTGTTCCAGCAGCGGCTGGCGGAGGTTGAGCGGGAAATTTCGGAGTTGCAGAAGTTGCGGGCGCGGATGGTGTCGGCCTTGTCCACCTGGCAGGAGATGCCCGATGGAACGCCGGATGGACATACGATTTGTCGGTTAATCGAACATTGGGATGATCCTTCGTCATCATCCTGCTGTGAGGAGTCTTGAGTGATGAGTGAAGCATCGGTTCTGAAAACAGCGCTGAGTATTTCCGGCGCCTCTTGTCAGGGTTGTGCGAAGAAGATTCGTCATGCTCTGGAACCGCTGACCGGGAGCACCGAGCGGGTGGAGGTGAATCTTGAAGAACAGACCGTGGCCCTTCCAGAGGACGTGGATAGCGCCGAGGCGGCACGGATTGTGACAGAGGCTGGCTACCCGGCGGAGCCTTTGGTTCATAGCGAACCCTCCGGCAGTTGCTGCGCATCCAAAAAAGGCAAGTCCGCCGCTGCTAAGGCGCCGGACCCGGATACACCGGCCGCCTCGACCGACGTCGAGCCACCGGATGCCGGCGACGGGCAGATCGCGCTGGCGGTCAGCGGGGCCACCTGTGCATCCTGTGTGAATACTATTGAGAAGGCGTTGATGTCGGTCCCCGGTGTCACTCACGCTCATATGAATCTGGCGGACAGCACCGCGACCGCCAGCGGTGATGCCGATCCGCAGGCGCTGGTGCAGGCGGTGGAGAGTGCGGGTTATGGTGCCCGGGTGATTGAAGACGCGGATGCCGCCGACGACCGCAAGCAGGAAGAGGACAAGAAGCAGTACAAGGTGCTGCTGGTGAAGATGGCCATCAGTCTGGGGCTGGGCCTTGGGTTGATGATCTGGGGCATGGGCTTCGGGTCGATGATGGTGACCGAGGCCAATCAGCTTACCTGGATCAATCTGGGCATTCTCACTCTGGGGGTGATGATTGCCACCGGCGGGCATTTCTACACCGGGGCCTGGAAGGCGTTCAAACATCATAACGCCAATATGGACACGCTGATTGCTCTGGGTACCGGCACCGCCTGGCTGTATTCGATCGTGGTAGCCAGTGCGCCGGAGGCGCTGCCAGAGATGGCGCGCCATGTGTATTTCGAGGCTTCGGCGATGATCATTGGCCTGATCAATCTGGGCCAGGCCCTGGAGTTGCGGGCCAAGGGCAAGACCTCGGAAGCGGTGCGCCGGCTGCTGGATTTGCGGGCGAAAACGGCCCGGGTGATCCGCGATGGCCAGGAACATGATATTCCCGTTGAAGAGGTTCAGAAAGGCGACCGCATCCGGGTGCGCCCGGGCGAGAAGCTGCCGGTGGACGGGGTGATTACCGAAGGCTCCACCCGCATTGATGAAAGCATGCTGACCGGTGAGCCCATGCCGGTGGGCAAGAGCGAAGGCGATGAGGTCTCGGCCGGTACTCTGAACACCCACGGCTCGATTATTTATGAAGCTACCCGGGTGGGCAGCGAGACCGCGCTGGCCCAGATCATCAGGCTGGTGAAGAAGGCCCAGGGCTCGAAACCCGCCATTGGCCGGCTGGCAGACAAGATTTCTTCGGTGTTCGTGCCCACGGTGATGCTGATTGCCGTGGTGTCGGCGCTGGTGTGGTACAACGTCGGGCCGGAGCCGGCGGTGGTGCACATGATGGTGGCCGCCACCACGGTACTGATCATTGCCTGCCCCTGCGCGTTGGGGCTGGCCACGCCCATGTCGGTGATGGTGGGTGTCGGCAAGGCAGCAGAGTACGGTGCGCTGATTCGCCAGGGCGATGCCTTGCAGACTGCCGGAAAAATCGATCTGGTGATTCTGGATAAAACCGGCACCATTACCGAGGGCCATCCCGCGGTAACCCGGGTGCACGCGACAAACGGCGATGAGACGCGCCTGCTGGCATTAGCCGCCGGGCTGGAGCAGCATTCCGAGCATCCGCTGGCAGAAGCCATTCTGGACAGGGCCCGCGAGAACGATATTGAGCCAGAACCGGTCTCCGGCTTCGAAGCGCTCAATGGCAAGGGCGTGCAAGGCACGCTGGGTGGCGAACCGGTACGGCTGGGCAACCGGCGCTGGCTGGAAGCCGAAGGGCTGTCTGTCGAGGCTCTGGATGATGCCGCCGCAACCATCACCCGGGAGGCCGGCACGCCGCTGTTCCTGGCGGTGGGCCAGCAAGTGCTGGGTGTCATCGGCGTGGCCGATGCGATCAAACCGGATTCCGAGGCTGCCATCCGGCGCCTGCACGACGCTGGCATCAAGGTGATGATGGTCACCGGCGATGTCGATGCCACCGCCAAGGCCATTGCGGCCAAGGCCGGCATCGATGACTACCGGGCCGAGGTGTTGCCGGAGGACAAAGCCGAAGTGGTCAGCGAAATGCGAGGTAAAGGCCACACGGTGGCCATGGTGGGGGATGGCATCAACGATGCCCCGGCGCTGGCGGCGGCGGACGTGGGCTTTGCCATCGGTACCGGCACCGACGTGGCCATTGAAAGTGCGTCCATCACCCTGATGCGAGGTTCCCTGCACGGGGTGCCGGACGCCATCGAGATCTCCCGGGCAACGGTGAAGAACATTCACCAGAACCTGTTCGGAGCCTTTATCTATAACTCCCTGGGTATTCCGGTGGCCGCCGGCCTGCTCTACCCTGTGTGGGGCATCCTGATGAGTCCGATCCTGGCCGGCGCCGCCATGTCGCTGTCTTCAGTGACGGTGGTTTCGAACGCCAACCGGCTACGGCTGTTCAAGACCAGCCATACCAAAGTATCAGCAGAGGAGCGGAACTGATGACAACATTTCTGGTCAATGCCGGTGGTCTCGCCCTGATGGCTGCCATTGTCTGGTGGTTCTGGCTCTCCGGCTCTAACTCGGACAACTCCGATCAACATCACTGAGGTAATCACCATGAGAAAACACACCCTTGCCCTCGGCCTGATGGCGGCCCTGGGATTCAGCACCACCGCCCTTGCCGGCGGTGCGGCCCAAAGCATTCATGTGTACAAATCCCCCACGTGCGGCTGCTGCGGCGACTGGATCGACCATCTGGAAGAAAATGGTTTTGATGTCACCGCCACCAACAGCGACGACATGGGCAGGATCAAAGCCGAAGCCGGGCTGATTCCGGGTCTGGGCAGTTGCCATACCGCCTTTGTCGACGGTTATGTGATTGAAGGCCATGTGCCGGCAGACGACATCAAGCGCCTGCTGGCGGAAGCCCCCAAGGCCACCGGCCTGAGCGTACCGGGTATGCCGGCGGGCTCTCCGGGTATGGAGATGGGCGACCGGAAAGATCACTACAAGGTTATTCTGTTCAACGACCAGGGCCAGACGCGGGTGTTCAACCAACACAACTGATGGTTGTGCCTGCGAGGCTGGGCTGGGGCGCAGATTGCAAGTCTGCGCCCAAAGTCTGCCTATTTTTTCTACACGATAGCCCCGCTCTGTTCTATGATGGAGTATAGATTCAGAACACGATTGGCAAGGACACATTTTGAGCCTCAAAACCCGCATTCTCGGGCTGGCCGCGCTGTTGATCATAGCGGCAGGAACCGCTTCCTGGCTGGCCTATCGGGCATTATCGGAAGATATTATTGAACGCTGGGGCCAGCAGGTCGCCGAGATCCAGGTACGCTATGACAGCGCCCGACTGTTGCAGTCCCTGGAGCGGGAAATCGGGCTGGCCCGGCAAATGGCCCGCTCCTCCACACTGATTCAGTGGGCCCAGTCACCGGAAGACCCCGCGCTGGAAAACCAGGCCATCCGCCAGATGGAGAGTTTCCGCAGCAACTTCCGGGATAACAGCTATTTTGTGGCCCTCCGCTCCAATGGTCATTACTACTACAACAACGCCTCCAACGATTACGCCGGCGACCAGTTCCGCTATGTGCTGAGCCCGGACAAACCCGACGATGCCTGGTTCTTTCAACTCATTGAGGAAGGCCGCGATTTTCACCTGAACGTCAATCCCGATACCGAACTTGGCGTTACCAAGCTGTGGATAGACGTGCTCATGCGCGATGCCGACAACAACATCGTCGGCATGGTGGGTACCGGCCTGAATCTGGACGACTTTCTGCAGGACATTGTCGACATCGGCCAGGACGGCATTACCACCCTGTTCGTGGACTATAACGGCGCCATCCAGCTGTATCGCGATCGCAACTACATCGATTTTGCCACCATCATCAAACCCGAAGGCCAGAAAAACACCGTAGATCTACTGTTCGACGATCCCCAGGACAAACAGCAGATTCTGGGCATGCTGCAGATGCTCAAACAGCGTAATGGCGAAGATGGCGCGGTGGAAAGCGGGTTTGTGTCGGTGGATGGCCGCAAGCATCTGGCCGGCGTGGCCTTTCTGCCCGCCATTGGCTGGTTTGAGATTACCCTGCTGGACCTGAACACACTGATCCCCCGGAGCTATCTCTGGCCTCTGGTAGCGGTGTTTCTGGTCAGCCTGCTGGTCACCCTGGTGCTGTTCCACCAGATCATACAGTCCCGCATTCTGCGCCCGGTCATCAGCCTCGAGGAAGCCGTGCACCGGTTACGGGACGGTCGCTTTGATCTTCCCTACCTGCCCAAACCGGACAACGAGATCGGCCGCCTGGTGGATCATTTCGAAAAAATGTCCCACTCCCTGCAAGATACCACCCGCGAGCTGGAACAGAAGGTGGCCCACCGCACCGAAGAACTGCAGCGTATGGCCCGGGTCGATGCCCTGACCGGCCTGAAGAACCGGAGGGGCCTGGACGAGGTGATGAATGAGGAAATTCAGCGCGCGGAAAGGGAGCAGAAGGGCTTCGGGCTTCTGTGGCTGGACATAGACCACTTCAAAGCCATCAACGACAGCCAGGGCCATCAGGCCGGAGACGAGATTCTGTGCCGGGTTGCGCTCTGGCTGAAAGCGGCGGTTCGGCCCTACGACCACCCCGGTCGCTGGGGTGGCGACGAGTTTGTAGTCCTGCTCTCACCCTGCGATGCCGCCACGCTGGAGCAGATTGCCTGTCGTATTCGCGCCAGTGTCGAGCAGGAAAGCCAGCGCACCGGAACACCAGTAACCATCAGTGTTGGCGGCTATTTTTGCCAGCCCGGTGAAGATCCCGATGTCCTGCTGCGCAACGCAGACCAGGCTCTGTACGAGGCCAAGCGAAACGGCCGGAATCGGGTCTGCATCCGCACGGGTACCGGCGAGGCCATTCATCCGGCCTGACAGATCTGACTCGCACTGGCAGAACCGTTATACTCCGCTGCAACACACTTTTTTATTCAGGTTATCTCTTCATGCTCAACGCCGACGCTCTCAATCAGTTGCGCCAGCTGAAAACCGACATCAAACAGAACAAGGTGGTCTTCCCCGGTACCGTCAAGTCCACCAACGGTCGTTTCGGCTTTGTGGCCCTGGATGAAGGGCGGGATGTGTTTCTGCCTCCCGAGGAAATGCAGAAAGTCCTGCCCGGTGATCGGGTCAATGTCACCGAACACGAAGTGGAAAAAGGCAAAACCCAGGGCGTCGTCGACGAGCTGCTGGAATCGCACCTGACCACCTTCGTGGGCCGCTACCTGATCAAGGGCAAAGGCCACTTTGTGGCACCGGAAACCCCGGGCATCAACCGCTGGATTTTTATTCCGCCGAAAGAACGCAAGGACGCCCAGCCGGATGACTTCATCTACTGCCAGATTCACCGCCATCCAATCAAGGACGGCAAAGGCCAGGCGAAGGTACTTCGGGTGATCGGCAAGGCCGGTGAGCCGGGCATCGAACGGGCCTTCACCCTGGCCAACTTCGACTTGGCCGATGCCTGGCCGGAAGAAGTGCAGAAGCAGGCCGACACCCTTACTGAAGAGTCCGTTGCCTCCCACCGCGAGGGCCGGGAAGACCGCACCGAGCAGCCCTATGTGACCATCGACAGTCCGGGCACCCAGGATATGGACGATGCCCTGATGGCAACCCCGAATGCCACTGGCTGGACCCTGTCCATCGCCATCGCCGACCCGACCGCGATGATCGAGCCGGGCAGCCCGGCCGAAGAAGAAGCCTTTAACCGCGCCACCGCCATCTATTTCCCGGGTGAGCCACTGCCGATGTTACCGGACGCCATCAGCACCCGCCTGTGCTCGCTGATGCCAGAGGTACCCCGGTTGGCCCTGGTGTGCGACCTGCAGGTGAACAACGATGGCAGCCTGGGCGACTACAGCTTTCGCCAGGCCGTCATCCGCTCCCAGGGCAAGCTGAGCTATGAGCTGGTGTCACACCTGATTGAAGGTCGGGAAGACGATGACATCAAGGCCTTGCCCGAAGCAGTCGCCAACAGCCTGGACCAGCTGCATCAGGCCGCCACTGCCCTGCGCAAATGGCGCTCGGAGCACGCGTTACTGAGCAATGATCGCCCCGAATTCCGGCTGCGCCTGGACGAGAACAAACGCATCCGGGTGATAGAACCGGCGGTGCAGAACGAGGCCCACCGCCTGGTGGAAGAATGCATGGTCGCGGCCAATCGCTGTGCGGCCGATTTCCTGGAAAAGCAGGGGCAAGGCCTGTTCATTCAGCATCCGGGGCTGCGGGACGACCGCGCCGACAATATCCGTAAACTGCTGGAGGGCTACGCCCCACATCTGGCCGAACTGGATGCCACCAGTGCCGAAGGCTTCAAGGCGTTGATGAAACACACCGATGGCCTGCAGGCCGATGTGCCGGTCAAGTCCATTCTCTCGCGCCAACTGGCCCGGGCCGAACTGGGCTTCGAGCCTGCTCCGCATCAGGGTATGGGACTGGCGGCCTACACCACCTTTACTTCACCGCTGCGCAAATTCTCGGATTTCTACGTGCACCGCCTGATCAAGGCCGCACTCTGGGATCAACCCATCAAGGCCCTGAACCCGCAGCAGCTGGAGAGTCTTCAAACCACCCAGTTCCGCGCCCGCATGGCTGCCAACACCCTGGAGGCCTGGCTCAAGAGCGATTACGCCAAAGGCCTGCCGGCAGATCCGATGGAAGGCACCATTACCCGCACCATGCCGTCGGGGTTTTTCGTGCGCCTGGATTGCAACGGCCTGGAAGGCTTTGTCAGTTGCAAGGATCTGGAGGGCAAGTTCAGCTTTGATCCGGTTACGCTGCGCCTGGTTCACAACAAGAACGGCCGGATCTTCCAGCTGGACCAGCGGGTAACCGTGAGTTTTTCCGGTGTGGACGAAGAGCGTCGGCAGATCAACTTCAAACTGCTCGAGGCCAAGGACATTAATCCCGGAACCGACGACAAGGGTTGAAAACCAGCCGGGCAGACACACCGTATCTGTTCAGAGGTCTTCTGTTTTCAGGAGGTGTGTTATGCCCATCAGTCCTCAGGAATTTCTGCGAAAGTACGGCTTCGACAAGGAAGAGGAAGAGCCCGACCACAGCCTGCGCCACAATGCCATGGAGCATGCCAGGCATTTGAAACGCCCCCATGCCGGCACTCCCCATGACTGGGAAGAGTGGGAAAGGTTCAAGAAGGAACACCCAGATCAGGTCGAAGACGACGACTGACCCGGGACGGCATCAGCTAGGGTTCTGGTCCTGCCGGGCCAGCATTCGTCCCAGCCGCTCGTCTTTGGCACGCCACAGATCGCCCAACCAGTCCTTGACGTTGCGGCGGTGCTCGGCGTCCTCAGAGTAATCCCTGCCCTTGAGGTGTTCCGGAATGGCCTGGGTATCAATGGTCATCCGGATCTCCGGCACCCGCCCACAGATAAAATCCCAGAACGTGGGCGCGCCATCGGGATAGGCAATCGTGACATCCACCAGGGTATCAATGGAATCCCCCATGGCATCCAGCACAAAAGCCACTCCACCGGCCTTGGGCACCAGCAAATGCTGGTACGGTGACTTCTGCCGGTCGTGCTTGGCCGGGGTAAAACGGGTGCCTTCCACAAAGTTCATCACGCTCACCGGCGTGTAGCGGAATTTCTCACAGGCCTTGCGGGTCGCCTTCAGGTCATCGCCCCGTTTTTCCGGGTGCTTGATCAGATACTCCCGGGTGTAGCGTTTCATAAACGGGAAATCCAGCCCCCACCAGGCCAGGCCGATCACCGGCACCCAGATCAGCTGTTGTTTCAGGAAGAACTTCAGAAACGGCGCCTGGCGATTGAACACCCGCTGCATGGCGAGGATATCCACCCAGCTCTGATGATTACTGAGCACCAGATACCAGCTCTCGCGCTTGAGCTTGTCGGCGCCTTCCACGTGCCAGCGGGTATTGTGGGTGAGCTTCATCCAGCCTGTATTGCAGGCCACCCACGACTCCGAAATCCAGATGATCACGCGGGTGCACAACACCCGGAAACCCTTATGCGGAATCACCAGCTTGAGCACCGCGGGAATATAGAGCAGCAGGCACCAGAACACGGTGTTCAGGCCTAGTAGCAGGGAATTAAGCACGCCAATAACGGGGGCAGGCAGGAAACTGAGCATGGGCATCCTGTTGTGGTTGTTGTTTCCGAAGCCCGCAATCATAGCAACCTGGCAGCCGCTTGGGCAGTGGCCCGAAGTGACCAAAACGCCGACCATATGTGACAGTCTTGCCATGGCTGGGGGAATGAATCCACTCTATTATCTGACTCCACACGCACCGCAGCCACACCGGATACCCTATGCGCAACCCCCTGAAGTCCGCCATCAAGACCTCCTCCGGCCTCGCTCGCCAGAGCGCACTTTACGCTGGTAATGCCTTCGACCGGATTTTCCGGGCGGCCAGCCTGGTACAGGCAGGCCAGACCCCGTTCGAAACCCTACACAGCAATGGGCTGGTGAGCCTGCGATACTATCCGCCGCTGGAGGAGGATTTCATCGAACTGGATGGCATGGTGATCCCGGTAGAACGCAAGACCCACCGCACGCCGATCGTCATCATTCCTCCTCTGGCCGTGAATATGCTGATCTATGATCTGTTTCCCCAGCGAAGTCTGGTACGTTTCCTTCGAGCCAGAGGATTTGAGGTCTATCTGATCGACTGGGGTATGCCGGGCCGGGAACACACCCACTACAACATGCATACCTATGTTGCCGAATTCCTGCCGGAGTATCTGAATCGAGTCCGGGAACAAAGTGGGGAACAGGAACTGTCACTGCATGGCTGGAGCATGGGCGGCATGTTCACGCTGTTCTACTCTGCCCTCAGCAAGGACCAGCACATCCGCAACGCCATCGTCCTGGGCCTGCCCATCGACAGCCATGCTTCCGGCCTGATTGGCTGGATGTATCAACGAATTGCAGACGTTGCCGAACTGGTGCGCAAGCGCACCGGCTTCCGGCTCCACGACATGAAACCGCACTGGTTCCACACGCCGGGCTGGGCCAACACCATCGGCTTCAAGTTAACCAACCCGGTTGGCAGTGTGATGGGCTACTGGGAGTTGATCGTGCGCCTGGGCGACCGCGAATTCGTCACCAACCATGCCACCACCTCGGCCTTTCTGGACCGGATGGTGGCCTACCCCGGTGGCGTCATCCAGGACACCGTGGTCCGGGTCTGGATTGATAACCAGTTGGCCAAAGGCCAGATCCAGATTGGCGACGACTTCGCGCGACTGGAGAACGTAAACGCCAACTTACTGGCCATCGCCGGCCAGGAGGACACCCTGGCTACACCCGGCGCCGCCAAGCGAGTGATGGACCACGTCAGCTCCACGGATAAGACCTTCCGGGTGGCCCCCGGCGGGCACATGGGGATACTGGCCGGAAGCAAAGCGCCCCGGGCGTCCTGGCTTGAGCTGGCGGACTGGTTGGCTGCAAGGTCTGACTGATACTGCTTTCACAGGCGGCAGGTGGCAGGGAGGGCTTTCCAAAAATTTGCGGAGCCAGGGATGGCGGAGCAGAAGCGCCACATGGATGTGCCGAAGGAGCGGTTTTTGGAAAGCCCTCCCTGCCACCTGCCCACCGCTGACTTTCCGTCTTCCCTGCTTTAAACTGCCACCCATGAAACCTGTTGATATGTTGAGCCTGGATCTGCGATCCCTGGCAACGTTTGTGGCGGTTCTGGATGAGGGCAGCGTGTCCCGGGCGGCGGTTCGCCTGGGCGTTACCCAATCGGCAGTGAGCCACACCCTCGAGCGCCTCAGACAGGCCTTCGGCGACCCCCTGTTTGTGAAATCCGGGCGCGGCATTGTGCCCACCGACTACGCCCTGCGTACCGGCCCCCACATCCGCCAGCTGCTGGACGATCTGCGTACCCTGCCGTCCGGGCCACCCTTCGAACCGGCGTCGGCGGAATTCACCTTCACCATTGCCGCCAACGATTACCAGCGGGATCTGCTTCTGCCCGGGCTGCTGCGAATCCTGCGGCAGCAGGCCCCGGGCATCCGGCTACAGGTGATTCCCTCCGGCATCCCCAACGCCGACATGCTGCGCAAAGAAGCCTGCGACCTGATCATCAGCCCGCACGCACCGGAAACCACGGACATCATGCAACGGGGCCTGATGGCGGACCGCATGGTAGTGTTCTATGACCCAAACCAACGCAACGCGCCGACAGATCTGGCCGAATACCTGAAAGCCGATCACATCGCCCTGATGTTCGCCACCGGCGAACGACCCGGCTTTGAAAACACCCTGCACGCCAAGGGCCTGGACCGCCGCAACGTGGTCACCGTCTCCAACTTCTCCGGCCTGCCCGAATTCCTCCGCGGCACCGACATGCTGGCCACCGCCCCGGAACGCATGAGCGCACAACTGATGCGGGACTTCGCCTGGGTTCCGCTTCCCTTCGACTACAAGCCCTTTACCCTGCTGATGCTATGGCACCGGCGACACCAGAATGACCCGGCCCACCGCTGGGTGCGCAACCAGGTCAATTCGGTTGCAGCGACCATGAACGGGCTGAACGATTAATCAATCAGTTTTGTTCATGTATTGCATGAGGCTACCAGCCGTTATCTAAACGCACCATAAACCCTAGACTTCACGTCAATCGTCGACCTAGCGCAACTCTAAAGTCAGGACTAATAGTGTTAGCACTCACAAGCATCTGGACAACCATACTGCTGGCCGCCGCCGTCGCCCTCGGGCCACTGGCCGTAGACATGTACCTGCCAGCGTTGCCCCAGATCGGCGCCGACTTCCATGCCGGCACCGATCAGGTCCAGCTGACCCTGAGCGTCTACCTGGCCGGCTTCGCCATCGCACAACTCATCTGCGGGCCGCTGGCCGACCGCTTCGGCCGCAAACCCATCATGATCGGTGGCTTCCTGCTATTTACTGTTGCGAGCATCGGCTGCGCCCTGGCCAACAATATCGAAACCCTGCAGCTGTTCCGGTTCCTGCAAGCCCTGGGCGGCTCCGCTGGCCCTGTGTTGGGTCGCGCCATCATCCGCGACATCTATACCCCCCGGGAAGCCGCCAAAATCCTCGCCCTGCTGGCCAGCATCATGGCCCTGGCACCGGCGGTGGCCCCTACCCTGGGCGGCTTGATGGTCGGCGGTCTCAGCTGGCACTGGATCTTCATCGCCATGGGCGGCTACGCCCTGGTCATGGCGGCGGTCACCGCTTTTGGCATCCCTGAGCCACTGAAACCGGAGTATCGCCAGCCCCTGCGCCTGTGCCACCTGTTCGCCAACTACCGGCGCATCAGCACCGACGCCAGCTTCATTGGCTACACCCTGACCAACGCCGCCATCTACGGCGGGCTGTTTGCCTTCCTATCTGGCGCGTCCTTCGTGCTGATTGACGTACTGGGGGTTCAGCCGGAGCACTTCGGCTTCTACTTCGCCGCCATCGTCGTGGGCTACATCGCTGGTAATCTGGGCTCCATCCGACTGGCGCGTTACCTGGGGCCGGATCAGATCCTGTTCTACGGTCTGATCACCGCTCTGGCCGGCGGCGCCATCATGGCGCTCCTGGCCTACCAACAGGTTTACAGCCCGTGGGCGGTGATGATTCCCCAGGCCATCTTCATGGCCGGTACCGGCCTGGTACTGCCCCAGTGCATGGCCGGCGCCCTGGCCAACTTCCCCACCATGGCCGGCTCCGCCTCCGCGCTTTTTGGCTTTATCCAGATGAGCGCCGCCGCCATTGCCGGTGCCATCGTCGGAGCCCTGCACAACGGCACCCCCATGGTGATGGCCACCGTCATCGCCGCCTGCGCCGGCCTGGCCATGATCGGCTACTTGCTGCTGGTACAGCGCCACCCGGCGAAAGCCTTTGAAACCGGAAAAGCCAGCGCCTGAGAGCTTTGCATGGACATGACTTAGCTAAAGCCGGGGATGAAAAGTCATCCAAAGTAAGCTACACAGAGTAAGTTGCAGAACATAAAGCCAAGGAACTCTCAACAAACTCAGGAGCAGCATATGAGCAACGTCACCCTCGACGGCAACCCCATTGAACTGAGCGGAAAATTCCCCCAGCCGGGCGACAACGTACCGCCCTTCACTCTGACCAGCAGCGGACTGGAAGAAGTCAAACTCGACAACTGGGCCGGTAAACGCAAAATCCTCAACATCATCCCCAGCATCGACACCGGTGTATGCGCCGCCAGCACCCGCAAGTTCAACGAAAAGGCCGGCAGCCTCGACAACACCGTAGTATTGGTTATCTCCGCGGACCTGCCCTTCGCCGCTTCCCGTTTCTGTGGCGCCGAAGGCCTGAAAAACGTGGAAACCCTGTCCACCTTCCGTAACTACAGCTTCCAGCAGGACTATGGCGTCGCCATCCAGAACGGCCCCCTCGCCGGCCTCTGCGCCCGCGCGGTGGTGGTGCTGGACGAGAACAACAAAGTAATCCACAGCGAACTGGTCAACGAGATCAAGAACGAGCCGGATTACGATGCGGCTTTGAGTGTGCTCTGATACTCATTGAACCTCCAAACCCCTGTTGATCGATAGACTACAGGGTATTGCACCACGGTCCGGGTGACCGGGTGGGGTGGGCTTTCCAAAAATTTGCGGAGCCAGGGATGGCGGAGCAGAAGCGCCACATGGATGTGCCGAAGGAGCGTTTTTTGGAAAGCCCACCCCGCTCGGTCGCTTGCATCTGAGCCGAGTGCATGCACCCGACACAAGAACTGCTAGAATCCTCGCCACACTCAATACCAAGGCCCTCAAGCTAACGTGCAAAACCACCTGCAAAACGCCTCCCTGGGCCGCCAGCTCTACCACATGACCTGGCCCATGCTCTTCGGCGTGCTCTCGCTGATGACCTTCCAGCTCACCGACAGCGCCTTCGTCGGCCAACTCGGCCGCGACCCGCTGGCAGCGCTGGGCTTTACCGTGCCCATGCAACAACTGGTCAGCGGCATGTACGTAGGGCTGGGCATCGCCACCACCGCCATCATCTCCCGCACACTGGGCCAGGGCGACGACATGCGCGCCCAACGCCTGGGCGGCCTGGTGGTCGCCATTGGGGCCGGCCTGGCTTTCCTTCTATGCCTGTCGGTCTGGCTCCTGCAAAACCTGATCCTGGACCTGCTCGGCGCCGAACAGGCCCTGCGGCCAGTCATCAGGGAATACTGGGCACCCTGGCTACTCTCCGCCTGGACCGGCGCCATGGTCTACTTCAGCTACGCTGTGTGCCGCGCCAATGGCGACACCCGCCTGCCGGGCTACATGATGATCATCACCAGCCTGCTCAACATCGCCCTGGACCCGCTGTACATCTTCGTGTTCGGCTGGGGTCTGCCCGGCGCCGCCTGGGCCACCATCACCGCCTTCGGCATTGGCGCGCTGATCGTCTACCCGACCCTGCTCAAACGCCAGTGGCTAAGATTCGACCTGCTCCAATTGCAACTGGCTCAGGCTGTACGCCAGCTCGGCGGCATCATGGCGCCGGCCATGGTTAGCCAACTGATGCCACCTATCTCAGCCATGCTGGCCACGGCACTGGTGGCAGGGTTCGGCTCTGCTGCGGTGGCCGCCTGGGGCCTGGGCACCCGCCTGGAGTTCTTCTCCATTGTGGTAGTGCTGGCCCTGACCATGTCCATGCCGCCGATGATCGGCCGAATGCTGGGGGCAGGAGAAGTCGAGAAGATCCGCAAGCTGGTTCGCATTGCGGTGCGCTTTATCGTGATCTGGCAACTGGCCATCGGGCTGATCTGGCTCGCCGCATCCGGTTTCGTCTCTGGCCTGTTCAGCCGCGATGCCGGGGTACAAGATATTCTGGTGAGCTATCTGCTGCGAGTGCCGCTGAGCTACAGCGGGCTTGGCGTGTGTATTCTGATGGTGTCGGTCAACAACGCGCTGGGCATGCCCATACGCGCGTTGCTGATTTCGACTCTGCGGTTATTCGCCTGCTATCTGCCCCTGCTCTGGGTTGGCGGGCAACTGGCCGGGCTGACCGGGCTGATGTCCGGCGCCCTGGTGGGCAACCTGCTGGCCGGGACCATGGCCTATAGCCTGTATCGCCAGGGTATGAGCCGGTTACGCCAGCAGGTTTAGCACTCAGGCAAATCGGGCGCGGAAGCTCTCGGGCATGGGGGTTACTTCCCGGCTCTGGTAGTTAAAGAACACAAAACCGTACTTGGCCAGCGCCACTGGCTGCCCGCTGTCGGCCTTGGTGACCCGGAATACAAAGTCGCCGCCGTATTTGTTGAAATCCATCAGCCCCACTTCAAAGCGCAGCAGGTCCGGGTAGAAGGACTCGCCCTGGTACATGGTCGCAAGATCCGTGACGATGATGCCCACACCATCGTGGCCCGCCTCTTCAATGCCGTGCTCCACCAGGAATTGGGCGCGCGCTTCAGACAGCATGGAGATCAGCGCGTCGTTGCCCAGGTGGTTGGCGCCGTTGATGTCGGTAATGCGGACCGGCAGGCGGGTCTCGAAGGTGAAGGCGGTATCGGGAAAGTCGAGTTTGATTCTGGCCACTTGGGGGTCCCCTGGGGTGCGCTTGGTGCGATTGAGTAATGGGGGTGCATCATACTCCGACCTTTGTCGCTTCTCATCCTGTGGGTTGTTCGGGTATCTTGCTGTAAACGTCGTAGCGCCGCGAATGCTGGTTCGGTCGGCCGTAGGGATAAGCTTTCCAAAACACGCTGTGTATACATCCCTGTACGCTCTGCTCCGCCATCCATGGCTCCGCAAGGTTTTGGAAAGCTTATCCCTACGCCCTCATCCTGGCCTTGTACGCGCACCATAAAAACAGCAAAAAGACAGAGAGCCTTATGAACATCCGCCCCGCCGCCACCCTGGTTCTGACCCGTGATACCGATAACGGTATTGAAGTCCTGCTTCTGCAACGCACCTGGGATGCGGTGTTTCTGCCCGGTTATTACGTGTTCCCGGGGGGTGCGGTGAATGCGCAGGAGCCGGAGGGGCGGGCTCATGTGGTGGGTGTGGAGGATGCCGACATCAGTCAGACCATGAGTCTGGATGAAGGCGGGGCGGATTACATGCTGGCGGCGGTTCGGGAGTGTTTTGAAGAGGCGGGGATTCTGCTGGCTCAGGATGCGTCCGGTCAGTTGATTGGCGCCGACCACGGGGTTCACAGTGAGCGAATGGCGTTGTTTCAGGAGGAGATTTCGCTGGCGCAGTTGTGTGCGAAGCATGGTTTGACGGTGCCGCTGGACCGGTTGGCGTATCTGAGCCACTGGGTGACGCCACCGGGGCCGCCGCGCCGGTTTGATACCCGGTTTTTTGTGGCCGTGGCGCCGGAGGGCCAGGTGGCGAGCCATGATGGTACCGAAACCATTGATCACATCTGGATTGCGCCGGCTCAGGCGCTTGAGGAACATCGGGCCGGTGTCCGGCTGCTGGGATTACCGACGATCCGGACGTTGCGGGTGTTGAGTGAGTTTGGCACGACCGGCGAGCTGATGCGTTATGCCCACGCCAATCCCCCGGAGGCGTTTCCGGATCAGCCCTGGCCGGCGGTGCGCAAGGGCAAGCCGGTGATGCTGGAACCCAACGCTCCGGCCTATGACGAGGCCGTCAAGCTGGACCCGGAAGGTGAAGGGTCAACCCGTGCGGAGATTGTTCCCGGGGAACCGGTGGAGGTGGCCGCCGGGGTTATACGGCTGACCGCGCCGAACCCCGGGATGATGACCGGCCCGGGCACCAACACCTATATCCTTGGCCATGAACGTTTTACGGTGCTGGACCCCGGCCCGGCGAACGATGCGCATATCGAGCGGATTCTGGAGCTCACCGGTGGTGTGGTGGATCAGGTGGTGGTTACCCACACCCATATGGACCACTCGCCAGCCGTGGCCCAACTCAAGGCCCGCACCGGTTGCCGGGTATTTGGCTGGCCAGCGCCTGAGGGCGCGGGGCAGGATTCGAGCTTCACACCGGATGATCAACCCGGGCATGAAGACCTGATTGTGACCGAAGCGGGCATCCTGAAGGTTTTGCATACCCCGGGCCACGCTTCGAACCACCTGTGTTATCTGTTGCTGGATCAGGAATTACTGTTTTCCGGGGATCACATCATGCAGGGATCGACCGTGGTGATTAACCCACCGGACGGTGATATGAAGGCCTACATTGATTCCATGTACGATCTGCTGGCCGAGCCTGTGCGCTTTATCGCACCGGCCCATGGTTTTCTGATGGGCCAGCCTGCGGCGGTGATGGATTACCTGATCACCCACCGGCTGTCCCGGGAACACAAAGTGTGGCGGGCTCTGGAGGCGCTGGCACCGGTCAGCCTGAAAGACCTGACCGCCCGGGCCTATGACGATGTCCCGGCCGCCATTCACGGCCTGGCCGCCCGCTCAGCGCTGGCGCACCTGCTGAAGCTGGAAGCCGAGCACCGGGCGTTTGCCGACGACGGGCTCTGGCACGTGGTCGCGCCAGACTGAGTCTACTTCTTGGCGATCACCCACACCGCGTGCACGATGCCCGGAATGTAACCCAGGATGGTCAGCAGGATGTTGATCCAGAAATGCTTGCCGATACCAACCTGTAAAAAGACGCCTAACGGCGGTAACAGAATTGCAACCAGAATTCGCAAAAGATCCATTCAGTTCTCTCCTTGACGGGCGTAAAACAGTCATATCACTGCAAGATAGCAGTGATATGACATTTCACCATATCGAACCGTGTAAATTCGGCCCGGTTTCATGAAAGAGGCATTAAACCTCTGTCACAGCCGTATTCATGATTGAGACACGCCCCTATCCTTGGGGCCACATCGTCAGGTAATTGAGGACTTATGCTGAGAGCAAGGCTCAGATATTCCATCACTAGCGCACTCACATCATCACTCCTGGTTTTGGCGACGCCCGCCGTGCTGGCCGAGGCAGTCAGTTCCAAGGCAGACGCCACCGCCCTGTTGGTGGCCGATCTGGCGGAGGATGAAAACGTTGAGGATGTTGAGCACTCGGAACCACGCCGGGGCTCTGCCCAGGCCCGCGCCCAGGCTGAGGCAACCAGCGAACAGGGCAGCCCGCAGGAACCCCCGGTAGAGACACCGGAGGCAGCCAACAAGCCCCGTGAAATCGCACCCAATATCGACCTGAAAGAAGTGGCTCCGCTACCCGAACCAGAGCCCGAAGTGAGTGATACCGGGGGTTCTGCCGCGCAACCGGAACCTCAGGCAGAAACACAACCTGAGACGGTCGATGCGACCGGTAGCAACACCCCGGCTTCCCCGGACGATATTGCTGAGAAGGAGCCGGAACCGGCAGCACCTGTGCCGGCGGAGAGTTTCACACTGCTGGGTAAGGAAATTCTACCCGGTACCGCCACCCGGTTAGCCTGGTCGCCCGGTATACAGATTGCCGGGTTGTCCCAGATTACCCCGGTGCTGGTGGTCAATGGCGTTAACCGGGGCCCGACCCTGTGCCTGACCGGCGCGGTTCATGGTGACGAGCTCAATGGCATCGAGATTGTCCGTCGCAGCATGTACGACCTGAACCCGGAAAAACTCAGTGGCAGGGTTATCGGTGTGCCCATCGTGAACCTCACCGGCTTTCAGCAGGGCAGCCGCTATCTGCCGGATCGTCGCGACCTGAACCGGCATTTCCCCGGCAGCCCGGACGGCACACTGGCCGACCGCGTTGCCCATTCCCTGTTTAACAACGTTATCCGGCACTGCGACATGCTGGTGGATATCCACACCGGGTCACTCAAGCGCACCAACCTGCCTCAACTCCGGGCTGACATGAACAATCCGGCTGTCGCCGAATTCACCCGGGGCTTTGACCGGATGGCCGTGGTTCATAGCTCCGGCTCACCCGGCATGCTGCGCACTGCTGCCACCGAGGCTGGAATCCGCACCGTTACACTGGAGGCCGGGGAATCCCTGCGCATCCAGGAGCACCAGATCGAAGCGGGCGTGAACAGTCTCAACAGCCTGATGGAAAAACACGGCATGATTTCCCGCATGTTTGTCTGGGGCGATCCGGAGCCGGTGTATTACGACTCCACCTGGATCCGGGCCCAGCACGGCGGCATTCTGTTCAGCGAGATCAAGCTGGGGGCCACGGTGTCCGAGGGCGAGGTACTGGGTTATGTCGCCGATCCAATCACCAACGAACAGCATCCGATTCGCGCCACCTCAGACGGCCGGGTGATCGGCATGGCGGTGGATCAGGTGGTGATGGCAGGGTTTGCCGCCTACCACATAGGTACGGAGGCACAAGTACCCGGAGAGTAGTATGCTAGGCGTTTTCCATAGACCCGGAACCCGCAGGAGACGGAGTGTCTGACGCAAACGCCACAACTCAACCCTCCCGCCAAACCCTGGCTTACGTCGGTCTGGTGCTGACACCGCTGTTCTGGGCTGGCAACGCCGTGGTAGCCCGGGGCACAGTCGAGCATATTCCGCCTTTGTCCATGTCGTTCTGGCGCTGGGTACTGGCCCTGGCCATTATCCTGCCGTTCGGTTTACCCGGTATCTGGCGCCACCGGCAGGTGATTCGTCAGCGCCTCGGGTCCATGATTGCACTGGCCACCTTCAGCGTTGCCGCCTTCAATTCCCTGCTCTATGTCGCGGCCATGACCACGACAGCCACCAACATCGCGCTGATCAACGCCACTATCCCGATTTTTGTCGCGCTGCTGGCCTGGCTGTTGTTGGGTGACCGGACCCGCCCGATTCAGATACTGGGCATTGCCATGGCCCTGGCCGGCATTCTGTGCGTGATTGCCCGGGGAGATGTGTCGGTGCTGACTGGTCTGCAGGCCCAGCCCGGAGACCTGGTAATGGTGGCGGCGGTGTTCAGCTGGGGCCTGTTCTCGGTACTGCTGCGCCGGCAGGCGGTGCCACTGCCGGCACTGACCTTCCTCACCACGCAGATCCTGCTGGGCACCCTGATTCTCGCGCCGGTTTACCTGCTGGACTTTCTGTTTTTCAGCGGCGGCTTTGCCCTGTCAAAAGGCACCGCCCTGCCTCTGATCTATTTCGCGATTTTTCCGGGCATTCTCGCCTACGCCTTCTGGAATCATGGCGTACACAGCATTGGCCCTGCCCGGGCTGCCATTTTCATGTACCTTACGCCGGTCTATGCCTCTGTGCTTGCGGTGGTTTTCCTCGGGGAAAGCCTCAGCCTGTTTCATCTGGCGGGTGGACTGCTGATACTCGGAGGCCTGATACTGGCGACCCGAACCGGCAGGCGCCTGCACCGCCCGCCTGTCACTAAACTGGATAAAGGAGAGCCGAATGACTAGGCAGACCACTTCTGCGCATTCCTGGCCGGCCATCATTGCCCTGATGCTGGCCGCTCTTTCCCTGAACGTTGCGGCAGCCCCCTGCGACCCGGACGAATCCAAATGGGTGCCCTCCCGCTATTACCCGGCCGGAGCCGTGGTTCACCATGACGGCGAGTGGTACCAGTCCCGGGAGCTACACCAGGGCCTGGAGCCAGGCATTACTTTTGACTGGAAACAGCTGGATTCCGCACCGGAATGCTCCGGCGAAGCAGCGCCCCCGGCTCCGATCGACAAGTCCGACGCAAAAACCGGGCAATCTGCTCAGGCAGGTACTGTCACTGAAAGCCCGGATTCATCAGCCCCGGAATCGTCCAGTGACAACGAACTGTGTGAGCAGCCCGACCAGTGGCTGTTTTCAGAGAGCTACACCGTGGGCAGCGAAGCCAGCCATGGTGGCAAGATCTGGAAGGCGATCCGTCCGACCAGCGGCGATATGCCCGGGATGAATACGCCGCCGCGCTGGCAGCTGGTTGAAGATCACTGCGCCCTGGAATCTCAGCTGCCCTGATCGGGCGGCTGAAGGGCCGCCTCAATACGGTCGAGAATCTGCGCCAGTACCGCCCTCGGGCAACCAATGTTCAGCCGCATGAAGCCACTGCCCTGGCTACCAAAGCTGAGCCCCGGGTTGAGGCCGACGCCCGCCTGTTGCACGAAAAAGCGTTTCAGGGCGGTATCGTCCAGCTTCAGGCCCCGGCAGTCTAGCCAGATCAGGTAGGTGCCCTCCGGCGCCGAGGTGCGGATGCCCGGCAGCCGGCGGTTAATTTCCTGCACCACGAAATCGCGATTGCCCTGCAGATAGGCCATCAGATCATCCCGCCAGGGACCGCCATAGCGATAGCCTGCCTCGAACCCGGCGATGCTGAACGGGTTGCACTGGGGCAGGTGCAGCCTTTCGAACACCGATTTCATAGCTTTGCGGCGCTCCGGATCCGGAATCACCAGGGCGGACAGGCCCAGACCCGGCATATTGAAGGTTTTGCTCGGCGCAACCGCCGTTATCAGCGCATCATCCCCTTCGGCCAGGGTCGCCAACACCCGATGAGCGGGCTTGTCGGGATAGGTAAGATCGCAGTGAATCTCGTCCGACAGCACCACCAGGCCATGGCGACGCGCGATGGCCAGTACCTGAACCAGCTCCGCCTCGCGCCAGACCCGTCCCACCGGATTATGGGGTGAACACAGCAGCAACACTTTAGCCTCCGGCCGGGCGGCGCATTGCTCCAAATGCTCCAGATCCATGCGGTAGTCACCGGTTTCGTCTGCCACCAGCGGATTTTCAATCACGGTCCGGCCGGTATCCCTGACCGAGCTGAAAAACGGCGGGTACACCGGCGGCTGTATAATCACGCCCTCTCCGGGTTGGGCAAAGGCCAGGCAGGCCGCGTTGAGGGACGGCACCACCCCGGGTGCCATGACAATCCAGTCTCGCTGGATGCCCCAGCCATGACGGCTTTCAAACCACTGGATCATGGCCTCATAAAGGCTTTCCGGGAAAAGGGTATAGCCATATACCGGATGCTGCGCCCGCTCGGTCAGAGCACGGGTGACCGCTTCCGGGGCCGGGAAGTCCATATCGGCGACCCACGCAGGTATCACATCGTCACGGCCGAATACTGCCTTGCGGGCGTCGAACTTGACCGAACAGGTGTGCTCTCTGGCGATGGGCTGATCGAAAACGCTGCCATTCATGGGGGCTCCGCTTGCTGTCTCCGTGAAAACGCTATTGTGGTGGCCCGGTGCCGCCGTCGCAACCGACGCTTTGGCTCCGGCTTTGGTCGAAGAGCCATGAATTTCGCTTGCCCAATCCACCCGATGCTTGCGAACCTAACGGATTCGTCACCTACGTTGACCAAAAACAATAATCGGAGCCCTTCCATGATTGGCCAGATTCTTTCCACCATGCTGCCGGTATTCCTGATTGCCGGCTGCGGCGCCTTGTACGGGCGCTACCGGACACCGGATATTCAGGGCCTGAACTTGCTCAACATGGAGCTGTTCGTGCCCATGCTGGTGTTTGCGGTACTGGCCGACCAGCAGGCACCCTTGCAGGATTACGGCTGGCTGGCACTGGCCGCCACGGTGGTGGTTCTGGGTTCCGGCGTAATTCTGTATCCGGTGGCAAAGCTGCTCAAGCTGAACCTTAAAACCTTCCTGCCACCGATGATGTTCAACAACTCCGGCAACATGGGCATTCCGATTCTGGTACTGGCATTCGGGGATGCAGCGCTGCCTGCAGCCATCGTGCTGTTCATTGTCGAAATGCTGCTGCACTTCTCGGTCGGTCTGTACATGCTGGACCCCCACACCTCCATCATCCGTAGGCTGCGGCTGCCCATTGTGTTCGCCAGCATCGCCGGCCTGGCGGTGAATCTCAGCGGTGTTTCCCTGCCCGGTTGGCTGCTGGAAACCCTGAACATGCTTGGCGGTGTGTGCATTCCACTGATGCTGTTTGCCCTGGGCGTCCGCATGCTGGATGTGGACTTCAGCGACTGGAAGCTGGGGCTGATCGGCGCCATCGCCTGCCCGCTCTCGGGGCTGATCCTGGCCTGGCCGATGATCGCCCTGCTGGATCTGCCGGGGCTGCAGGTTGCCAGCCTTTGGGTCTTTGCCGCCCTGCCACCGGCCGTACTGAATTACATGGTGGCCGAACAGTATCAGCAGGAACCCCACGCGGTGGCCTCCCTGGTGCTGCTGAGCAACCTGGGCAGTCTGGTGGTAATGCCCATTGTGCTGGGCTTGGTATTCGCGGCGGGCTACGTGTAAGCTTCTCCGCAATCCGGAGAGTTGATCAATGTCAGAAACCCTTGCGGTGGTCCGCGCGGCCCGCCCGAACTTTTTACTGCTTGCCCCGTTGTGTGCCGGCCTGGGCCTGGCCGTCGCCTGGCAACAGGGCCAGGCGCCCGAACTTTTACACACCTTTCTGGTTTTCCTTGGCGCCGTACTTGCCCATGCGGCGGTGAATCTGCTGAACGAATACGACGATTTTCGCTCCGGTCTGGACATGATCACCGAGCGCACCCCGTTCTCCGGTGGCAGCGGCGCCCTGCCCGAGGTGCCGACTGCTGCCCGGCGCGTGCTCTGGGCAGGTCTGGGCACACTCGCGATGGTGGTGACCATCGGTCTGTATTTTCTCTGGCTGCGGGGCCTGCCGCTGCTGGTGCTCGGAGCGGCCGGTGTGGTGCTGGTGCTCACCTATACCCGCTGGATTACCCGCTCGCCGCTGCTGTGCCTGCTGGCACCGGGCATGGGGTTTGGTCCCATCATGGTGCTGGGCACCGTTATCGCGCTTGGGGCAAGCATCGATACCACCGCCCTGCTGGCGTCTCTGGTGGCGCTCTTGATGGTCAGTGAGCTGTTGCTGATCAACCAGATACCGGATGCCGAGGCCGATCGAGCGATTGGCCGGCGCCATCTGGTGATTACCCTTGGCCCCGAAAAAGCCGCCCATCTGGTGGCTGGCCTGTTGCTTGCCAGCTATGGCGTCATCGTTGCCGGTGTGGTCAGTGGCCATCTGGCGATGACCGCCCTCATCGCTCTGGCGACCTTACCGGCAGCCGTCTGGATCAGCCTTCGACTGCCTCGGGTACTGGCGACGCCAGATCAGCTCAACCGGGTGCTGGGCGCCAACGTGGCGGTACTGCTGTCCACCCTGGCGCTGCTGGTAACCGGGCTCAGCCTCTGAGCCGGAACCGCTGGGGCTCCGTAAAGAATCTGTAAATCAAGAATTCGATTCTCCCACGGGCTTTTACCTCGCTAACCGCTTGCAACTGACTGAACTTTGACCGATGGTAAGAATCAAATCTGTCTGATTTCATTCATGATATGGAGGTCTGCCCATGAGCGTTCTGCTCCTCGTTCTCAGTGCCCTGGTACTGATTTACTTCAGTATCGGTGGTAAAACTGCCGCCCTCATCATGTCCGTCGCTACCCTGATTGGTGTCGCTCAGGACGACTGGCACATTCTGAGTTTTCTGATCGGCGGCATCCTGCTGGCTTTGGCACTGATCGTAACCCTCCCTGGCGACCTGCGCCTGGATAAACTCAGCCGGCCACTGCTGGGCTGGGTTCGCAGTCGCTTACCAAAACTGTCTCCCACCGAACAGGAAGCCCTCAATTCCGGCTCCGTTGACTGGGACGGCGAACTGTTTTCCGGCCAACCTGAGTGGAACAAGCTGCTGGATGCCGCGCCCGCTCACCTGACCAGTGAAGAACAGGCGTTTCTGGATGGCCCGGTGGAAGAGCTGTGCAAGATGCTGGACGACTGGCAGATCACCCACGAACACTACGATCTGCCGGACAAAGTGTGGAAGTTCATTCGTAGCAAGGGCTTCTTTGGACTGGTGATTCCCAAAGAAGACGGCGGCCTGGGTTTTTCCAACACCGCCCATTCCGAAATCGTCATGAAGATCTCCACCCGCAGCGTGTCTGCGGCGGTGACCGTGATGGTGCCCAACTCCCTCGGCCCCGGCGAGCTGCTGATGCACTATGGTACCGACGAGCAGAAACAGCACTACCTGCCTCGCCTGGCCGGGGGTGACGAAATCCCCTGCTTTGCCCTGACCTCCCCGGTCGCAGGCTCCGATGCCGGCGCCATTCCGGACAAAGGCATCGTCTGCAAGGGCGAATGGAACGGCAAGGAAGTGCTGGGCCTGAAAGTGACCTGGAACAAGCGCTACATCACACTTGCCCCGGTAGCGACCCTGATTGGCCTGGCCATCAAGGTCTACGACCCCGAGCACCTGATTGGCGAGCAGGACGAAATCGGTGTCACCTGTGTGATGGTGCCGCGGGATACCGACGGCGTAAATGCCGGTGCCCGCCACCTGCCCATGAACACGGTCTTCATGAACGGCCCAACCTGGGGCACCGAAGTTTTCATCCCCATGGAACAGGTAATTGGCGGCCAGGACATGCTCGGCAAGGGCTGGAAAATGTTGTTGGAATGCCTGTCCATCGGCCGCTCCATCTCCCTGCCCGCTCTGGGCACCGGCGCCGGCAAGCTGGCCAGCCTGGCGACCGGTTCCTACGCCTACACCCGGGAGCAGTTCGGCCGCTCCATCAGCCAGTTTGAAGGCGTACAGGAAGCCCTGGAACCCATTGCCGGCTACACCTACATGATGGACGCAGCGCGCCTGCTGACCGCCGGTATGCTGGACCGGGGCGTTCGCCCGTCGGTACCTTCCGCGGTGCTGAAATACCGCAACACAGACCTGATGCGGGAAGTGATCAACCACGCCATGGACGTGGTCGCCGGCCGGGGTGTGATCACCGGCCCCCGCAACTTCCTGGCACGGGCTTACCAGGCCGTGCCTATCGGCATTACCGTGGAAGGCGCCAACATCCTGACCCGCAGCCTGATGGTCTTCGGCCAGGGCGCCATCCGCTGCCACCCCTTTATTGTTGAGGAAATCGAAGCGGCGGGCATGGAGGACCAGGATCAAGCCGCGAAGAAGTTCGACGGCATCTTCTACCGCCACCTGGCCCACACCACCCGCAATGCCCTGCGTGCATTCGTTCTGGGCCTGAGTAAAGGCTGGCTGGAAAGCGCACCCCGCCAGGGTGACATCCAGAAATACTACCGCCAGCTGGGCCGTTTCTCGGCGGCCTTTGCACTGATGACCGACGTGACCCTGCTCACCGTCGGCGGCGGCCTGAAAGCCCGCCAGCGGCTGTCTGGCCGCATGGCCGACTGCCTGGTACAGCTTTACTACGCCACCGCTGTGATCAAGCAATGGCATGAGGAAGGCTATCCGGACGACCAACGGGACCTGGTGGAATGGTGCCTGCAAACCTGCCTGCACGACCTGCAGGACTCCATGCGTGAAGCCATCATAAACTTCCCGGTACCCGCCCTGCGCTGGCCGCTGCGGCTGATGGTCTTCCCGCTCGGCGCCACCGGCCTGAACGGCCCGGATGACAAGCTCGGTGCCAAAGTGGCCGCTACCATCGTGAACGACACGCCTGTGCGCCAGCGCATCAGCCGGGGCACCTACATCAATGCCGATCCCAGCGATTCGCTCGGACGTGTACTCAACGCCTATCGACTGGCAAACGAAACCGAGGAATCCCGCCACAAACTGCACGAAGCGATCCGCAGCCGGGACGAAGACGAAGTGGATGGCATCGCCCTGCTGATGGGCCACCAACGCAAGGAACTGGTGGACTGGGCCTGTGCCCAGGGCATTGTCAAAGCGGAGGAGTGCCCGAAACTGGAAGAAGCCCTGACGGCACTGTACGACGTCATCCGGGTGGATGCCTTTGATGCCGATGGACTGAAATCCCTCGCCAAAAGCGCCAAAGGCAAGCGCAAAGTGGTGGAGCGGCCGTCCAAAGGCTGAGCTTCGCCACCCTCTCATTGAGGGGCGGTCACTCGCCCCTCAAGCCACCCCGAATTGCCTCATCCACCAACCACCGGCGCAGCGTCTGAATCCCGCGTTCCCGCCGGCGACTGGTCTTCCAGGCAAAGTAGAATTTGTCGCCGGTTACCACCGAATGCGTGGGCAACCGCACGAAATCTTCGGAATCCTTCCGGGTACTCAGCATGTAGTCATTGGTCAGGGCAATGCCCTGATGAAACCGCGCCGCCTCAAGCGCCAACAGCATATGGCTGAAGTGCTGCACGCGAGTGCCCGTGGGCATCAATTCTCCTGCCGCGCTGTACCAGGCTTCCCAGTCTCCGGCCGGCCGGTCGAAAATGCTGTGAGTGGATAACAGCGGAAACCCCGCCATCTCACCCGGCGACACCGGTTGCTCATCCCGCCGCTCCGGCTCCACATCCCGGCCCAGCTCCCGGCGCATACGTTGCCAGTAGTCCTGACTACAGACCGGAAACAGCCGCTCCTCATACAGCAAATCGTAACTGTAGGCCCGGGAATCCCGGTGAATGGTGATGAAACAATCCGCTACCCGATCCGAAAGCACCGGGTTCTCGCTACTCATCTCCAGCGCCAGATCAATCTGCGGATGCAGCCGCTGCAAATCCGGCAACCGGGGCACCAGCCAGCGCACGGCGAACGAACTGAACACCGACAACCGCAACCGACTCTCCTCATGCCCCAGCAACTGCTCACTGGCCCGCTCAATCTGAAGCAGAGCCGAACCAATGGCATCGAAATACTGCCGCCCCTCATCGGTCAACGTCACGCGACGACCGGAGCGCCAGAACAACCGCTCGCCCAGATAGGTTTCCAGCTGTTTGATCTGGTGGCTGACCGCGCTCTGGGTGATGGCCAGTTCTTCCGAGGCCGCTGAAAAACTGTTCAGCCGGGCGGCAGCTTCAAATACTGGCAGAGCTTTTAGAGGTGGGAGTCTCATCGTTGCTTGTTATCTAATTTTCTAATGAATGGGAAATATTGATCATTTTATCGGATAATTAAGCACGCCTAGAATCCACATCCAAGGTCAGGGGGTGTGTCGGCGGACTTGCTTCCGAAAATGTTCGTAGCCATGGATGGCGGAGACAAGCGTACACGGATGTACTAGCAGCGGTTTTCGGAAGCAAGTCCGCCGACATACCCGTGCACTCAAGTTAGCGGATTTCAGGAAAAGGAGCACCACAGTGTCAGGCAAAACCGTCAACAGCGCCATTCTGCTGCTGGTCATCGGCAACGCCATGGCCATACTCTCAGACGTCTTCATCAAACTCCTGGACCCCGGCGCCCCCGTCTTCCAGTTCGCCTTCCTGCGCTGCGTCCTCACCCTGGCGTTCCTGCTCCCGCTCGCCCGCAAACTCGACCGCAACAACCTCTTCGGCGGCCTGAAAATCCACGCCATCCGCGCCCACATCCATCTGGTCGGTATCGTCTGCATGGTGGTGGCACTGACCAACCTGCCACTGGCCACCGCCAACGCCCTGTTCTACGCCGCGCCCATCCTGGTGATGGTACTGTCCGCCGTATTCTTCAGCGAAAAACTGACTCCGCTCAGTGTGACTGCTGTGTTCAGCGGCTTTGCCGGCATCATCGTCATCCTGCGACCGGTGGACTTCAACTGGGCCGTCATCGCCGCCCTCGGCTCTGCCTTCGCCCTGGCCATCAACGCCGTCATGGTGCGCCAGTTGCCCAAGGAACAAACCACCGTCCACAAACTGTTTCTGAACTACCTGCTGATCGTCCCGGCAGCCGCCGCCCTGGCACTCTGGGAAGGCGCGCCCTGGAACCCGCAAATCCTGATCAGCGCCGCCGGTTCCGCCCTGTTCATTCTGGGCTACAACATCACCGTGTTGCTGGCCTACCGGCAGGTAGATGCCAACCAGGTCACCAGCGCCGAATACACCGGGCTGATCTGGGCGGTCGCCATTGGCTGGATCTGGTTTGGTGAGGTACCTGACCTGTGGTTCCTGGCGGGCAGCCTGATGATTGTGGTGCCGCTGGTACTGATTGGCCTGCGGCACAGGAAGCGGTCACCCGCCCGGGGATTCAACCCGGCGGAGCGGGAGACCGCCGGGGAGACAGATCAACAGGGTAGCCGTTCTTCCGCCCGAAGACAGGCCTCGATGGCAAAGGTGTGTGAACAATCATCACCCAGCTGACGCAGCGAATCCGCCAGCCTGAGCAAATACTCCGAATTGGGGCCGCTAGGCCCCGTGGCGAGGGCAATCTGCCGCGCAATGTCCGCTTCCGGTGCCTCGCCCAGAAAGGCCTCATTGTCTTCCGTAGCGATGTACACCAGCCCCTCGGCATGGCTGCCGTCGTCAAAGGTCATGGTGGTACTGAAGCGCAGATAGCCGTTCTTTTCCCGCACATCCAGATACTCGAAGACGTTGGGTGACACGCGATAGGCTACGCCCTTGCATACGGCATCGGGCTGCTCAATCAGCGTGACCACCCGCCCGGGCGCTTCGGGGGTGCCACGGTGATCATGGGAACCCTGCCAGAACCGCCGAGCCCAACCGCGAATGGCTGCCGGGCGTTGCTCCAGGAACGGGAAATCCACTTTGTAGATCAGCGAACCATAGCCAACGAGCCAGATGGCCTCGATGCCATCAAAATTGAACCGGCTGCGATTATCCTCAATGGAGTTTGCGGGCATGACTCATCCCATCCAGAAATAACGACCGGATTGTCTCAGGCGCCCGAGGTACTGGCAATAAAGCCGGCAATGCCGGTCAGCACGATTTCCGCCGCCATGGCGGAAAGAATCAGGCCACTGATCTTCGACATAATGTTCAGGCCGGTCTTGCCCAACGCTTTTTCCAGATAACCGGACAAGCGCAGCAATCCCGCCAGAATCAGCAAACCCGACACCAGGCCCAGCAGACCACCGGCCACTTCCGGCACCGCTTTAAGCTCGGCGCCGTAAACCATGATGGCACCAATGGTCGCCGGGCCAATCATGACAGGAATGGCCAGTGGCACCACCGCGATGTCATCCCGATCCTCTTCGGGCAACCCGGTGGCGTGGTTACGGGTGCCACTGTTCACCAGACTGATGGCGGTGAGGAACAGCAGGCTGCCGGCACCGATGCGGAAGGAGTTCAGGGTGATGCCAATGGCGTTGAACAACAGCGGGCCGGCGAAGAACAGGATCACACCCAGAATAAAGGCCGAGACACAGGCCCGACGAATGATGGAGGTTTTCTCCGCCATCGAGAGCCCCCGGGTGAGGGCCAGGAACATGGTGACCACAAAAAATGGCGCCAGCAGGAACAGGAATCGGATGGTGCTGCTGAGATAGGTAGAGAAAAACGTTTCAAACATTCGGGCAAATCCGGCACAGGGTTAAAGCCGGTAAGCATAGCGTCCGAAAGGCTTTTTTGCCGTAAGGAAGAGAACCTATGGGTACTCAACGTTTCTTGATGGACGGCTTGCGGGGCTTGCCCGGTTTCGATGGCTTACCCTTGGATCCCGGACCACGACCACCCGGCTTTGGGCCGCCACCGGGTTTACCAGAGGGCCGTTTACCGGGCCCGGAACCGGGGCCTTTTCGCCCTTTACCAGCCGGTGACTTCCCGCCAGCTTTTGCACCACCCCGCGCCGGTTTGCCTCCGGGCCCCGGGCGAGCGCCCCTCGCACCCGCAGGCTTCTTCCGGGGTTTGCTGCCAGCAGGCTCCGCCGCCTCAGACGAGGAATCCCGGATGGCATCGAACAGTACCGCCAGCTCCTTCTCGGTCAGATCCCGCCAAGCGCCCACGGGCAATCCCTGCAGACTGACATTCATGATGCGCACCCGCTCCAGCCTGTTCACCTCGTAGCCAAAGTACTCCGCCATACGGCGAATCTGGCGATTCAGACCCTGAACCAGGGTAATGCGGAACACAAACCGGGACACCTTTTCGACCTTGCAGCGCTTGGTCATGGTACCCAGAATCGGCACACCGTTACTCATTCCATCTACGAATTCCCGGGTGACCGGCTTGTCGACCGTGACCAGATATTCCTTCTCGTGATTATTGCCGGCGCGCAAGATCTTGTTCACCAGGTCGCCATTGCTGGTCAGGAAAATCAGCCCCTGGGAATCCTTGTCGAGCCGGCCAATGGGAAAAATCCGTTCACTGTGGCCGACAAAACGCTGGATGTTGTCTTTCTCCGCGCTGTCGGTGGTGCTGACAATACCCACCGGTTTATTCAGAGCAATGAACACCAGATCTTCTTCGTCTCTCGGCTCCACTACCTGACCGTTGACCTTCACCACATCTCCGGGCAATACCTGATCGCCCACCTGGGCCCGGCGGCCGTTGATGTGCACGTTGCCCTGCTCGATATACCGGTCGGCATCCCGACGGGAGCACATGCCGCTCTCGCTGATGTATTTGTTCAGTCGGGTTGAGGTTCGGTTGGCCATGACATCCTGCCGGTTTCAGATGATGGTTGAATGCGTGCCGGGCAGCACGCAACCCGCGCATCATCCCATTGCATCACCGTGACAGCAACTGCCGGTCACCGCCTGCGGAACGGGTAGAACAGCTGCCCCAGATAGGAACCCGGCAGTTTCTGGGTTGTGCCATACTCCGCTGGCCAGTGTGCTTTCGGGAAATGATAGGTGCCGAACAGTCGGTCAAAGAGCACCGTGTGTGCTGAATAATTGGTATCGATGGCCGGCTTCTCTGAGCTGTGGTGCCAGTGGTGGAACTGCGGCGTTACCAACAGGTACTTGAGCGGCCCCCAGGGCACATTGAGATTGCTGTGAATGATGATGGCCTGCAACGCGGCAAACGTGACGTAGATATCCAGCGCTTCCTTGCTGGCGCCGAGCAGATACAGGGCCAGCATAACCAACCCACGCTCAATAAAAATCTGAACCACATGCGCGCGGGAACCGGCCAGCCAGTCCATGGTTTCCACCGAATGGTGAACCGCATGAAACAGCCACAGCCGCCGGACTTCATGGAATACCCGATGCTCCCAATACAGCACGAAGTCGGCCACCAGAATCAGCAGAACCACCTGCAGCCATAGCGGCGTGCTCTGGATAGCCGCCTGAAGACTGTCGCTGGCCACCCATTCAAAGTGTGTTACCAGGAAGTTGCCAAACAACAGAACCGCCGAGATCAGCAGGTGATTGAGGCAGAAGTAAAAGAAATCCAGCCCCCACTGATCCCGCAAGATGACCTGCTCCCGATACTTCGGAAAGAGCTTCTCCAGGCTGGTAAAGACAATGGTGGAACCCAGAAAGGCCAGAATCAACCAGTCCACGCCAAGAGACAGAGGTTTCGGCTCCACCGGCCCGACCGGCACGTTGTAGCCACCCAGGGCAAACGCGATCAGCGTCATTGCAATACCTGCAGCGCCAAGCCGTTTGCGCCGATCAAGAATGAAGGTGGTAATGCCGAAAAACAGGGAGAACCACATACCGTACTTCAGGACATCCTGAAGCGCCTCGGCATCATACGCGGCACGAAGATCAGTGGTGGTCAGATAGGAAGGGAACAGGTAGGCGAGCACCGCCGCCAGGCTCAAGCCACCGAGAAATATCGAAAAATACCCGGGGATTCGTCCATTCCGAAAGCGAAGTTCTTTTTCCGGGCGGGGCACTACCACCCGCTCGCGGTACTGGTAATCGGTATCCTGTTCCGTATTCATGCGTTCCCTGCTGAAATTTCAGGCTTAGCAACAAGCGCCGAATAACCAAGGGCGCCAGTTCATGATCCGTGTTCCAGTGGATCGGGGTGCTTATGGTATTTCAGGAACGCGAAAACTACCAACCACTCGTTGGGGTGGTGTGGCTTACATCATATTCATAGCGCCCGAAGCATCCTGCCTCGGGCGCATCATTATCTACCGTTTTAACCAGCCAACGCCGGCTCCGCACCCTGCTCCATCACCTCCGCCGATTCACACACATACTGCTCGGCATCAAACCGCCGGGTCTGCTGCCGGAACTGCCAGGTGAAGCCCGGCCACAAGGTGGTGTTCTTGCCATTCTCGTTCACATACCAGCTCTTGCAGCCGGTCTGCCACACGGAGTCGCCGAGTTTGGCGTGTATAGAGGCGTTGTAATGGCTGTAGGCATCCTCTTTTACTTCCACGCTCTTCCAGCCTCGGTGGTCCATCTTCTTGATGGCGTCCAGCACGTACTGCACCTGGGACTCGATCATGTACACCATGGAGCTGTGGCCCAGCCCGGTGTTGGGCCCCATCAGCATGAAGAAGTTGGGAAAACCGGCCACGGTGGTGCCTTTGTAGGCTTCCGCGCCCTCGCGCCAGGCGTCGAGCAGATCCTGGCCACCACGGCCGAAGATCATGCCCCGGGGGATGGGTTCCTGGGCCTTGAAGCCGGTGCCGTACACGATGCAGTCAACCTCACGTTCAGTGCCGTTGTTATCCACAATGGTGTTACCTTTCACTTCACGGATGCCATCGGTGAGCACATCCACGTGTTCCTGGTCCAGGGCCGGGTAGTAGTTGTTGGAGATCAGCACCCGCTTGCAGCCAAAGTGGAAATCCGGCGTTACTTTCTTGCGCAGCTCCTTGTCCTTAATCTGGTTACGGATATGGCGACGGGCCTGCAACTCACCGACTTTCAGAATGCGCGGGTTACCCACGAAGCCAAGCACCCGGGCTTCCAGCATCCAGTAAATACTCTGGCGGAACGCATTCAGGGTTTGCGGGAACCGGCGGAACATGGCCCGCTCCAATGGCCGGATTTCCCGGTCAGGCTTGGGCATGATCCAGGGCGGCGTACGCTGGTAAAGGTCCAGATGGGCGGCGTCTTTGGCAATTTCCGGCACGAACTGGATGGCCGAGGCACCGGTGCCGATAACCGCCACCCGCTTGCCACGAAAATCGTAGTCATGGTCCCAGTTCTGGGAATGGAAACTGGCCCCTGTGAACGTGTCTATGCCCTTGATCTCCGGATACGCGGGGGTGCTCAGGCCGCCCATGCCGGACACCAGAATCCCACCTCGCAGCTTGCGGATTGGCGGCCGGGCCTTGTCGCTGCGATCCAGTTCATCCCCGGGCTTCAAACCTTTCTTTTCCATGTAGTCCCAGAGTTTTGCACTGTTGCAGGTTTCCACAACCCAGCCCGAGGTGGCCTCATCCCAACGGGCACCCACCACGTGGGTATTGAAACGAATGTGATCCATCAGGCCGTATTTCTCGGCGCAATGCCGCAGGTACGCCTGAATCTCCGGCTGGGGAGCAAACATGCGGGTCCAGTTCGGATTCTGCTCAAAAGAGAAGGAATACAGCGCAGATTGAACATCGCAGGCGCAACCCGGGTAGTGGTTATCGTGCCAGGTGCCCCCGACATTGTCGCTCTGCTCCAGAATCACGAAGTCGTCAAAGCCGGCCTCTTTCAACTTGATGGCCATGCCCAGGCCGGAAAATCCGGTGCCGATAATGGCGATCTTGGCGGTTTGTTTCATTGCTGCACTCCTGTGTGGCCTAAAGGGCCTTGCCTGTTGTTGTCGGTGTGGTCATCATGACCAGTAGACACATGTATACCGGTCAAGGTAGACACCTGTATACCCACTCGCACAGGAATGGCCCTGAGTGACAGGTTGTTGGCCCAACGCCCAAAGGAAACACGACTCGATGCAACGACTTGCCGGCGGAAAACTGAAACTGGTCCAGGCCGCTCTAAGGCTGATTACCCAAAGCCGCAGCCTGACCTCCCTGGGCCTGCGGGAACTGGCCCGGGAGGCGGGGTTAAACCCGAACACCTTTTACCGGCACTTCCGCAATCTGGACGAATTCGGTTTGCAGGTGCTGGGGTATATCGCTGAGGACATGAAGGCCGGCGTGCGGCAGTTGCGGCAGATGGCGGATTCCTCGGAACAGGCCTCCCACGACACCGTCACTTTTGTGTACCACTACTTTCTGGCCAACCCCGCGGCAACCACGGTGGCTGTCAGGGAACTGCACGGCCCGTCGCCCGTGTTACGCCGGGCTCTCGAAGCACAGCTGGACGCCAGCGCCCGGGAAATGGCCGAGGATATTCTGGAACGCGGGCTGGTGCCCGGTGTCGATGAGGTGGTGGTACAGGAGATTTCCAACATGACCATCCGCTACATCCTGTTCCGGGCCATGGACTATATCGAGAAGCCCGAGCAGCGGGAGCGGATTCAGGTGGAAACGGAGCGGTTCATCAACCGGCAGTTCCGGGGGGCATTAATCGAGGAACTGGATTCCGGGCAGATTCTGGCGCTGAAACAGGCGCCGGCCACTGATTGAAGCCGGCGCCCACGCCGTTATTCGGTGGTGTTGTACACGTAAGACGATACCGTGCCGTCGTTATTGAAACGGACCACCAGATCCGTGGTTTCATCGTCGCCGAAGGCAGACCAGCGATACTTGCCGTAGGTCCAGGTGCGCTTGCCGTCTTCAATACCGGTGCGCCAGGGCTCACCGAACATCTCCTGTATCTCGGCGCGGGTCGTCTCACCGATCGTTATCTGGTCGACATTATGAGTCGCAAAATCCCGGCCTACGCTGGCGCAACCCACCAGGGTGATCAACACCGCAGCCAGCCCAGCCAGTTTGAAATGACGCATGAAAGCCATACCCAACTCCTTGTCTGATGAATAGCAACAATCTGCCTACAGCATAGCGTTTCTGGCGATTGCTGCGATTACGAACCGGACAGATTTCAGACACAAAAAAAAGCCGCGGGCCCGAGGGCGCGCGGCAGGCACGATCGAAGGGGTAGGTTCGATCAGTAGAGTTTTGCCAGGGACTTCCTGGCGAAGGCTTCCACTTCGTTCAGGCGGCCTTCTTTCACTTTCACCAGCCACTCTGGGTCTTGCAGCAGGGCGCGGCCAACGGCGATCAGATCGAATTCACCGTTGTTCATGCGCTCAACCAGCTCATCGATGCCAGACTGCTCCACCGACTCTTTCTTACTGGCGAAGGTACCGCTGATGAAGTCTTCGGTCAGACCCACACTGCCAACCGACATGGTCGGTTTGCCGGTGATCTTCTGGGTCCAGCCAGCCAGGTTCAGATTGGAACCTTCGAACTCCGGTTCCCAGAAACGGCGAGTGGAAGCGTGGAAGATGTCGACACCAGCCTCCACCAGAGGCTTCAGGAAGCGCTCCAGTTCTTCGGGGCTGTTAACCAGTTTCGCTTCGTAGTCCTGCTGCTTCCACTGAGAGAAGCGCAGCATGATCGGGTAATCCGGGCCCACGCGGTGGCGCACTTCCTCGACAATTTCCACCACAAAGCGCAGGCGGTTTTCCAGGCTGCCGCCGTATTCATCGTCGCGCTGGTTGGTGCCTTCCCACAGGAATTGATCCAGCAGGTAGCCGTGTGCGCCGTGGATTTCCACACCGTCGAAGCCCAGAGCCTTGGCGTCCTGGGCGGCATCACCGAAGGCCTTGATCACGTCCTGAATGTCTTCTCTGGTCATGGCCTTGCCGTTGGGCTTGCCAGGCGCAAACAGGCCTGAAGGGCTGTAACCGGGAACAGAGGGATCCGGTTCAATACCTTCCTTGCGTACCGCGCCCACGTGCCACAGTTGCGGGAAAATGGCGCCGCCGGCTTCGTGCACGGCATCCACCACTTTCTTCCAGCCCGCCAGGGCTTCGTCGCCGTAGAAGGCCGGTACGTTCGGGTAACCGTTGGCAGCCGCGTGATTCACTATCGTGCCTTCGGTAATGATCAGGCCAACACCGGCCTCGGCGCGGCGGCGATAGTAGTCCACCACATCCTGACCGGGTACACCCTTGGGCGAGAAATTGCGGGTCATCGGCGCCATGGCTACGCGGTTGCGCAGCTTGAGGTTGTGAAGTTCAAACGGCTCAAACAAAGGACCAAGATTCATACTCATGTGATGTGCAACCTCATCAATTTGGTTTCGTAAAGCAACCCTATTAAATCCGGTTTCAAAATGCAACCCTATTCGGTACACTCCCCTACATGGCCAGAAAACGTTTTGATGACTCCAACTGCTCCGTCGCCCGCGCCCTGAATGAAGTGGGGGACTGGTGGTCGCTGCTGATTGTGCTGCACGCCATGTACGGCACCCGCCGGTTTGTGGATTTTCAGCAGCAATTGGGGATTGCCAAGAACATTCTGTGCGACCGACTGGCCAAACTGGTCGACAACGAGGTCTTGCGCAAAGTGGACGTGGGCGAGCACGGCTCACGCTTTGAGTACCGGCTCACGGAGAAAGGCCGCGACCTGTTTCCGGTGGTGGTGGCTCTGCGCCAGTGGGGCGACAAGTGGAATCCCGCGCCAGACGGTCAGCCCCTGGATCTTCGGGACCGCGATAGCGGCCAGCCAATACAGCCAGTCACCGTGCAGAATTCCCAGGGGCGGCCCTTGTCTATTCGGGATGTGTTTGTGCCCAGCGATGAAGACAACACCCTCGACGAAGCCCAGGCCTGACCATCCGCAATAGCCGCATTTCCACGTTTTCTTGAGTTGAATCAAGACTTATTGGCCAGTCTCCCTGGCTTCCGCCATTTCTTGCGCTAAATCAAGATTGCCTATCCCGATGTCATTAAATTGAAGCCATCGATCTTTCATGGATAAGGAGATGGCTATGTCTCGTGGTTTTAAACTCAGTGTTCTGGCTGCGGCCGTAATGGCAGTGGCTCCTGCAGCTCAGGCTTTTGAAGCGGGTGATTTTGTTGTACGCGCGGGTGCTGTGCATGTCGCGCCGGATGATTCTAGTGATTCACTGAATGTGACCGGTTTTGTTGGCCCGATTGACGGTGCGAATGTAACGCTGGACGGCGCCAAAGTAGGCGTAGATGGTAATTCTCAGCTGGGCCTGCGTGCGACTTATATGGTCACTAGCAATCTGGGTATTGGTGTACTGGGCGCAACGCCGTTCAAGCACAACATCGAAGGTAAGGGCGACCTGTCCGGCGTAGGCAAACTGGGTGAAACCAAGCATCTGCCGCCGACTCTGACCCTGCAGTACTTCCCACTGCACAGCAGTTCCAAATTCCAGCCTTATGCAGGTGTGGGTGTTAACTACACCACTTTCTTTGAAGAGAAAACCAGCGACAACCTGAACGGCGTTCTGAACACCGTAGCAGGAAGTCTGTCTAATGGTGCACTGGCAGGCGCCGTCTCCAGCTCGGAGCTTGAGCTTGACGACAGCATTGGAGTAGCAGTTGAGCTAGGTATGGACTACATGCTGAGCGAGAACTTCGGTCTGAACGCCGCTATCTGGTGGGCAGATATTGATACTGAAGCCACCATTACCGCCTATGCCGGTGATGTGAAAGCAGCTGAAGTAAAAACCGATGTCGAAATCGACCCCATGGTCTACATGGTAGGTTTCACCTACAAGTTCTGATCCGCACTCCCGGTAGCTCCCACGGTCTGTCGGCTACCGGATGGTGCGTTCTCCTGCGCGGGGCTTCGGCCCCGCCTTTTTTATGTCAGGAGAAATGGTTTTCAGGCGCTCTGGCGCTGAGCCGGGCGACCACTTCTACCCTGCCCCTGGCCACGGCCTTGTCCTTCGCCCTGACCACCACGGCCACGACCGCCGCTACGACCAGCCGGCTTCGGACCAAAGCTCTTACCATTGCCTCCCTGAGGGCGACGATTCCGCGCCTTGCTCGGGTCTGCTTTGGCCTTGGGCTTCAGCGGCAGGTTGTTCTTCGGCTCGAAGCCTTCCACTTCCTTGCGCGGCAGCTGCTTCTTGATCAGCTTCTCGATACCCGCCAGCAGTTTGCCTTCATCCGCGCTCACCAGTGACAACGCATGCCCGCTCTCGCCGGCACGGCCGGTACGACCAATGCGGTGCACGTAGTCTTCCGGCACGTTCGGCAGTTCAAAGTTCACCACCTGTGGCAGCTGTTTGATATCCAGGCCACGGGCAGCAATGTCGGTGGCGACCAGTACGCGCACTTCACCGGCTTTGAAATCCGCCAGGGCACGGGTACGGGCACCCTGGGATTTGTTGCCGTGAATCGCAGCTGCGGTAATACCGTCTTTTTCCAGCTTCTGGGTCAGGCGGTTGGCGCCATGCTTGGTACGGGTGAAGACCAGCACCTGATCCCAGGCATTGTCACGCACCAGCTTGCTCAGCAAGGCAGTTTTCTGGCTCTGGTCGACCGGGTATACGGACTGCTTCACTTTCTCGGCGGTGGTGTTACGGGCCGCCACTTCCACCTGCACCGGGTTATCCAGCAGGCCCTGGGCCAGGGTACGGATTTCGTTGGAGAAGGTGGCGGAGAACAGCAGGTTCTGGCGCTTGGCCGGCAGCAACGCCAGGATCTTGCGAATATCGCGGATAAAGCCCATGTCGAGCATGCGGTCGGCTTCGTCCAGCACCAGGATTTCCACTTCGTTGAAGCGCACCGCGTTCTGCTGGTACAGGTCCATCAAACGGCCCGGTGTGGCCACCAGTACGTCCAGGCCCTTGCGCAGCTTCATCATCTGCGGGTTGATCTTTACACCACCAAAAACCACAGCGGCCTTGGTGGGTACGTATTTGCTGTAAAGGTTCACGCTATCGTGTACCTGGGCGGCCAGCTCACGGGTGGGTGTGAGAATCAGGGCGCGGGGGCCTTTGCCAGTGCGGGGATTTTCCGCCAGGCGCTGCAACAAAGGCAGGGTAAAACCAGCGGTTTTACCGGTGCCGGTCTGGGCCGCGGCCATTACATCTTTGCCAGACAGCACCGCAGGAATCGCCTGCTGCTGGATGGGAGACGGGGTTTCATAACCCTGATCGGCGGTGGCACGGACCAGCTGCTCGGACAAACCGAGAGAAGAAAAACTCATATACGATGTACTCTTGATTGATTCTGCCTCCACGAACACCGTCGTCGGCGAATGCGGGCAGATGCCATGAAAGTCATGGAATAAAAGACGACTACGGTCACTCGCCGGGTTCGGGGTGACGTCCTCTGACAGGTCGTATGAAATGGTTCGCAAGGCGGCTTTAAGCCGGAAACTGCGGAATCCCTAGAGGCAGGATGCAGGCACGGTAACAGAGCACCCGGCAAATAGCTATAGGTGGTTTTATTGGCCGGCCTTCATTTTCAGGGTGATAAATGGAACTCTGACAGGGCCCGGCGGTCATTAGCCGCCGTATGCTACTAAAAACTCACCGATTTCCGGAGATTCCATGCTCAGCGTAGGCATCGGCCCCCTCAGCCTGTCCATCGGACACCTGCTTCTCGTTCTGGCCTTCGTGGTTGCCCTGGTGGTTGGCGCCCTGATCGGCCGGAAAGAGAAAACGCCGGTGGCCGGTACCCTGGCCGATATCTTTCTGGTGGCCATGGTCAGTGCCCGCATCGGTTTTGTGGTGCGCTACTTCAGCGAGTATCAGGGCGACTGGCTGGGCATGATCGACATCCGCGACGGCGGGTTCGACCTGGTGACCGGCCTGATTGCTGCGTTGGCCTTCACCGGTTACCTGATGTGGAAACGGGCGGCCATACGCCGGGCGCTGGGCTCGGCGGTCGCGGCTGGCTTCATCATCTGGGGCGGTATGTCTGGCATTATTGCGCTGATCAACCAGCAAACCCGGGGCCTGCCGGAAGTGGCCCTGACTGATCTGAACGAACGCCCGGTAGACCTGGCCAGCCTGGCCGGTGACAAGCCCACGGTGGTCAATCTCTGGGCCACCTGGTGCCCGCCGTGTATCCGCGAGATGCCGGTGCTGGAAGACGCCCAGCAACGCTATCCGAACGTGAACTTTGTGTTCGCCAATCAGGGCGAACATCCGGCAACCATCCGCAAGTTCCTGATGGAGCAGAACCTGAACCTGAACCACGTGCTCAGCGACCGACAGAACCGGTTTGGCCGGGTAGTTGGCAGCCACGGCTTGCCCACCACCCTGTTCTACAACGCCGAGGGCCACCTGGTGGATACCCATATGGGCGAACTGTCCCGCGCCAGCCTGGCCCGAAGCCTCGAGCGCTTCGACCCGGCTTACTTCAGGCCAGCCACAGGGTCAGACTGAAGCCCAGAAGACTGGCTGCGCAAAGACCCGACAGCGACAACGCCAGGCTCCAGCGAAACGAGGCATCCCTTGTCCGGTATCCGGTCAGCCGTTCCATAATTAAAGCATTGGCCGCAAAGGGCGTGCCGAAGGCGGTAATACCCCAACCCGTTACCATGGCGATGGCCAGGCCGAGCTGAGCTGCGGTTGGCCACAACGAGCCCATAATACCGCCAATGAGGGTAGCAATAATAATCGGGTTCATACCCGCCAGCCCGGCGGCAAAGAACACCCAGGGCACACCGGCTGCCAGTATGCCCCATAGCCACACCGGTAATTCCGGCTGACCGCTGATCTGGCCCAGTACCACACCACTGAGTACCGCCCCGATAAACGCCGAGCCACCAACAATAGCCAGTTCGTTGCTGACGTTGGCCATGCTGGTCATAGGCGGATTTTCCCGGTTCAGCCAGCCCAGAATCCTGTATAACAGCACCGCTGCCAGACAGCTCAGGGCCACCGCATGGGCATAACTCAACCCGAACCGGTGGCTAAGCCAGAGTACACCCACACAGATCGCCAGAATCAGTCCGCCAAACCGCAACCAATTACCCGCGCCAGCACGGTTAACGCTCCGCTCTGTGCTTTGCAACGGCTCCGGTTCTCGCCAGCGTAGCCCGGCCAGCACCATCAGCACAGAAAACGGTACCGCCAGTGACAGTAACGACAGCAGACTCACCTGGGGCAGCAGGGTCAGAGTCAGCACCACGGAAATGGACAGGGGCGAAAACATGGGGGCAACGCCGAACCCTCGCAAAACAGCCCGGGTGGCATTGCGGGTAGATTCGGAATCGCCATTGCGAAGGATACGCTCACCCACCAGACTGCCCACCACAGCGACCGAACCGAAGTTCAAAGGAACAGACACCAGTGCGGTGCCGAAGGCGAGGCTGAGATATCGGATCAGTGGCTTACCACCAAACAGACTTGTGGAGATCTGTTGCAGATCCTCCGTACGGGCCAGCACATTCGACAGCAGCATCACCGCCAGCATCAGGCCGGCCAGCCGGGTCACGTTGCCAGAAGCGGTCTCAATCAGCTCCGGGTCATAGCCCAGGGCGAACACCAGCATGGCCAGGGCCACGACAAACACCGCCCGGGGCACGTTGCGCATGTCCTGCCAGCCCAGCAAGACCGTCGCACCCGCGGCGGCAGCACCCAGATAGGTCATACCCGGCAGGATCGCCAGAATGGCAGAGAGTAAGGCAACGTAGGCTAACGCGGAGCGAAGTGGCAGCAAGACCGTTTTCCCGGACAGATCAAAGGAACGTGAAAAGACGATCTATATTAAGGAAGCTACCTTTACCGCGCTATCAGCAATTATGGGGATGGCCATCAAACCAGCCCATGCTCCCTGGCACTGGCCTCCAGGCGGGCCTGCTCCTGTTTCAATAACGCGCTGACGGCCTTCAGTTCGCGAATCCGGGCATCCACCAGAGCCCTCTTGCGGGCCATCACCGCCGCACCCTGCAGGCAATCAATCCGGTCCGAGCGAACCGCATCCAGCAACTCACGGATTTCGTTCAGCGCAAAGCCCAGGCTCTTGAGTTGCCGCACCATCGCCACACGCGCGACGGCCTGCTCCGGGTAGTCCCGATAGTTGTTTCCGCTGCGGCCCACCTCCCGGATCAGCCCCTGTTTTTCGTAGTAGCGCAGGGTATCCCGGGTCACCCCGGTGCGCCTTTCCAGTTCCGATATCCTCATGCCAAGCACTCTCCCTGTTGACCTTCGAGCATACTCCATACTTTAGGCTGCGTTCGACTCAATGAACAAGGAACGCACCATGACCATCCTGATCACCGGCGCCACCGGTTTTATTGGTAAATATCTTTGCCTCACCCTGTTGCAGCAGGGGCATGATGTGAAGGCACTGACCCGCTCCAAGTCCAGCCTGACACAGCTCACCGGCTTTCTCGAACAGCAGGGCGTCGCCATGGAGCGGTTTTCCGCCCTGGAAGGCGATCTGGAAAAGCCGGATCTGGGGCTGGTCACCTTACCGGACCGCATCGAATGCATCGTGCATCTGGCCGCCCGGTTCGCCTGGAACCTGTCCGAGCATGAGGCCCGTCACACCAACGTTACCGGCAGTCTTCGGGTGGCGGAACTGGCCCGCCACCTGGACTGCCGGCTGGTGTTGATCACAGGGTTCATGCTCGCCAACGAGGCACACCTGTCACGCCAGGGCATTCAACTGAGTCACCCGGAGCAGACCGACTGGAGCCAGGTGTACCGGCGGGCCGGTGGCTATGAGGCGAGCAAACTGGAATCCGCATTCCGCTTGCGGGAATTCGTGGCAAGGCACGGGCTGAATGCGGTCGAAGTACAGCCGGCGACGGTGGCGGGCCACGGATCAACGGGGGACCTGGACCCGGCCCAACCGCTGCACAGCTTGCTCGACAACCTCTACCATGGGCGACTGGCCATGATTCCGGGGTCGCCAGAGCACTGGTTGCCATTGATTCCGGTGGATAGCCTGGCCCAACTAATTGCAGCTGCCTGCACGGCCACTCACGTACCCGATACGCTGTTGGCGCTTGACCAGAACACGCCCAATCTGGCGGGACTGTTACAGGCCGCGGCGCAACTCCTGGGCAAGCCTGGTCCCCGCAGGCATCTTCCTATCGGCGTGATGAAAGCTCTGCTGGCCATACCTGGCTTGCCCGGGCTGCTGAAGGTGGCCCCGGAGTCCCTGGCGTTTATTCAGACCTGCCGTTTCGACACCTCCCGCACAGAGCAGTTTCTGGCGCAGCAGAACGTGCAATTACCGCCATTCGCTCAGTACCTGGAGGCAAGCTGCCGACACTACTGCCAACGTCTCGGTGTCGGCGGAGGAGCAGTAACGATCGGGGCCTGACTCAGGCCCCGAACAGCGCCGAGCGAAGCGGGCGAAGGAAACCGGATGAACGGCCTTCGCTCGCGCGACTGGGTTGGCCATCAAACTCAAGATAGCCGTCTTCGATGGGATCGAAGCGCAGGATCTTCACATCCTGCAGATAGTTCTGGGAGGCTTTCCACGGGCCGTGGGTGCCCTGACGCGGCAACCGGTCTTCTGCCCGCTTGATATAACCCGCGTCGAGGGAACCGAGAATGGTATCGTCTCCCTTACTGTTCTCGGTGTCTCGTGCCACGGCCACCTGATGGCCGTTACGATCCATGTGGTTGATCAGCCGGCACAGGTACTCACTGGCAATATCGGCTTTCAGGGTCCAGGAAATGTTGGTGTAGCCAAAGATCATGCCCGCGTTGGGTACGCCTTCCACCATCACATTCTTGTAGATCACCTTGTCCTTGAGCGCCACCTCCTGGCCATCCACACGGGGCGTGATGCCGCCCAGCATCTGGATGTCCAGGCCGGTAGCCGGAATGATGATGTCGGCTTCCAGCTCCTCACCCGACTTCAGGCGAATACCGGTTTTGGTGAAGCGCTCGATATGATCGGTCTTGATGGAGGCGGTACCGGCCTTGATTGCCTCGAACAGGTCACCATCTTTCACCACGCACAGGCGCTGGTCCCAGGGGTTATAGTCCGGGCTGAAGTGGCGCATGTCGGCCTTGCCCTTGAGCTGCCGTTTGATCACCGACAGAAAGAGCCGGCGCATGGCTTTCGGGCTCTTGCGCGAACGCTCATAGAGCAGCCGGGAAATCGAAATGTTGCGGGCGCGGGTTAACCGGTAGGCCGTCTTTTCCGGCAGGACTTTCTGCAGCGCCAGGGTGACTTTATCGGTTGACGGCAACGGCATCAGATAGGTGGGCGAACGCTGCAGCATGGTAACGTGTGCGGCCTTCTCTGCCATGGTGGGCACCAGGGTAATTGCCGTGGCACCGCTGCCAATCACCACCACCTTCTTGCCCGAGTAATCCAGATTCTCCGGCCAGTGCTGGGGATGGACAATCTGCCCTTTGAAGTCAGCTTCGCCCAGGAAATCCGGTTTGTAGCCCTGATCATAATTGTAGTAACCGGTACAGCCCACCAAAAAGCTGGCGGTGAAGGTTTCCCGATCACCGGTCTGCTCGTTCTCGGCCGTCAGGGTCCAGCATTTGTCGGCACTGGACCAGTCCGCAGTTTTCACGGCCACGCCATAACGAATGTGGCGCTCGACATCGTTCTCTTTCGCGGTTTCCGCCACGTAGTTCTTGATCGAAGCACCGTCGGCCAGCACCTTGCCCCCGGTCCAGGGCCGGAAGTTATAACCAAAGGTGAACATATCGGAATCCGAGCGAATACCCGGGTAACGGAACAGGTCCCAGGTGCCGCCGAGGGACTGGCGGCGCTCCAGAATGGCGAAACGCTTGCCAGGGCATTCCCGTTTCAGGTGGCAGGCCATGCCGATGCCGGATACTCCGGCGCCAATGATCAGGACGTCGTAGTGCTGCTTACCCATAACCTGCTCCCTCGGATTCGGATCCGTTTATTGTTGGTCACGTCAGTCTCATCAAGATAGCCCAGCGCGGGGCGACCGGAAATTGGCCATCGAGGTCCGGAATCATGGTTGTTTGAGTCAGTCGCAAACAGGAAATCACCCCTCGGCTTCGACTCCGGGGCTGAGGGGCCGGAATGAGGTACGCCCGCAAGTAGCCGCTTAAACTGGATGGAACTCACTCACCAGGGCACCACTCATGCCATCCTCCATTCTGATCCTTGGCGGAACATCGCTCGACACCATCATTCACCTGGACCAGCTTCCCGCCCCGGTGCCCCAGACCATCTGGCCTCGGCAGGCCTACCGGAGCCTGGGCAGCACCGGCGCCGGCAAAAGCCTGAACCTGGCGGCTCTGGGGCATCGGATAACATTGCATACGTTGTTGGGCCGGGACGCAGAAGCCGAGATCATCCGCCAGCAACTGGCGAAACCCGGTATCCGCTTGCTGGTTGAAGCCACCGACATCGCAACGGAGCAACACGTCAACCTGATGACAGCCGCCGGCGAACGCATCTCCCTGTTCGTTCAGCCACCGGCAGAGCCGGAAACCGTGGATTGGCAATCGGTAAAGGCACAGTTGCCCGGAGCCGACCTGGTGGTGGCCAATATCCTTGCCTACGTCAAACCTGCCCTGGGCTGGCTGAAAGCGTCCGGACGACCGGTCTGGACAGACCTTCATGACTACGATGGTTCAGATCCCTACCATCAACCATTCATCGACGCCGCCAAGGTCATCTTTCTGTCCAGTGACAACCTCCCGGATTACCGGCGCACCATGGAGCAGCTGATTCGCGGCGGCAAAGCGTTTGTGGTCTGCACTCACGGTTCTGCCGGCGCCACCCTGCTGAGCAACGACGGACAATGGCTGGAACAAGTAGCCATCCAGGTGCCTGAAGTAATTGATACCAATGGCGCCGGCGATGCCTTTTTCAGCGGATTTCTGCATTGCTACCTGCAAGGGGGAACACTGACCGACTGCCTTCGGGCCGGAGCCACGGCCGGCGCCTTGTGCGTCACCAGCCAGGAGCTTGTGAGCGACAGGCTGACCCCGGAGGCACTGAGCTGAATCAGACCATGCTCAGTCTCCGGGCCTGAAATCCGGGTATTTCTGCTGCAGCCGGTACAGCCGGATGATGGTAATAATGTTGGTAACCAGCACCATGCCTTCCGCCAGAGTGCCGCCGACGGATCCGATCACCAGGTTATTGAGCATCCAGGCGAGCGCTGCCAGGCCCAGAACAATACGCAGGGGAATACCCCGGAGCATGAACATGCCGACGGTGCCGAGAACGGCGGCGGTGAGGGGGAACACATCGGTAGCAGATGTCCAGGTTGCCCAGGCCACCAGCAGATTGACCACCAGCATAGCTACCATGATCAACCAGTTGCCCTGGTACCGGCGCGCCAGGGCGATGCGCAGGATCACCAGTACCGTCAGGGCCGCCGCCGTCCAGCTCTGAAAGAACGCGAACATCAGGGCGAAGGCCACGTTGGCGGAGATCAGCAACACCATCAGCCGGTCGTCGTTCTTGTTGGCAAAACCGGCAATACAGAACCCCAGGGCCACCAACCCACTCAGCTGACCCAGCCCTTGGCTGAGCGTAAGCCCGGCAAACAGCTCTGTCATAGCGGTAATCCCCTCTCCCGATGCTGCGCCCCAGCCTGCCACACTTACCGGGTTTGAGCCACGCACAAAGCTGTGCCAGAGTGCTTTCACGTTCACATCAAGGACTCGCGCCCTATGAAAACCGTCTTCTCCCCGTTGCACAGCAGGCGCCACGTGCGCACCGAACTGGACGGCGGCCTGCTGATCGAACCCCATGAAAAGCCTTCGAGGGCCGAGACCATCCTGGCCAGGGTGAAAGACCAGGCCCTGGGCGAGATTCTGGAGCCGGAAGAGTTCGGGCTGGCGCAGATCCAGCGCGTGCACACACCGGATTACGTGGCGTTTCTGGAGACCTGCTGGCAGGACTGGCTGGCGGCGGGCAAACCCGGCGAAGCCATTCCCGCGGTGTGGGCTGGCCGGGGCATGCGCCACCGGATTCCCAAGGACATCGATGGCCGTCTGGGCTATTACAGCTTTGCCGCCGAAACCTCGATCTCGGAGGGCACCTGGGAAGCCGCCCGGGCTTCCGCCAACGTGGCCCTGACCGCCCAGAAACTGGTGGCCGACGGGGAGCGCGCCGCTTTCGCACTGTGCCGGCCACCAGGGCACCACGCCCACGCCGACCTGTTCGGCGGCTACTGCTTCTTCAACAACGCCGCCATCGTGGCCCAGGCGTTCCGGGACCAGGGCTATGGCAAGGTTGCTGTCCTGGATGTGGACTTCCACCACGGCAATGGCACCCAGGCCATTTTCTACGACCGGGCCGATGTGCTCACCATCAGCCTGCACGGCGACCCGGATCTGGTGTTCCCGCACTTTCTCGGGTTTGAAGACGAGCTCGGAGAAGGTACCGGCGAAGGCTACAACCTGAACATCGTCTATCCGCCTGGCACACCCTACAGCACCTGGAGCCAGCGCCTGGAAACCGCTTGCGAGCGCATTGAAGTGTTCAAGCCCGATGCCCTGGTGGTGGCGCTGGGCGTGGACACCTTCGAGCACGACCCCATCTCGTTCTTCAAGCTGGCGTCGGAAGACTACCTCAGCCTGGGGCAGCGCCTGGCGCAGCTGGGTTTGCCCACCGTGTTTACCATGGAAGGCGGCTACGATGTGGACGCCATTGGCGTAAATGCGGTCAATGTCATGCAGGGCTTTGAGGGAAAACCCTGAGTAATACTGGCCGACCGGAGGGAGCCCCTTCCTCCGGTGCGCTATCTGCCGCCCTGTTTCATCAACGCCGCCGAAAAGCCGTCCATTAATCGCTCGGCACTCACAGGCACCTCGCGGAGCTGTGAATTGAACACCCGACTGAAAGCCCGGAAATCGACAGCTTTCCAGTTTTCCGGCGCAAGCATGTGAGCGATGTCGTCCACGTTGTCGGCAGTCGCAGCCTGAAACTGGTAGTGCATCGAGGCCGATTGTCCGCTATCTGCAAAATCGTATCCCCGGTGATAGTCGTGCACCAGCAACAACGCCAGCCCTCCACCCATGAAATGCCGGCCAAGACTGACATACAGATCGCCCGCGCGAATCGCCGCAAGCGCTTCCGGCTCCCAGTCAATGCCACCCACTACCAAGTCATTGCCGGGACGTAAGCCCGCGCGCCTGGCAGCATCCATGGCGCCAAGCGCCATGCCATCGCTGGCGCTCCAGATTGCAGCCGTATTCGGATACCGCCGCAACAGCACCGATGTCTTGTCTCTCGCCTCCAGCTCGCTCCAGTCGGCACGAACAGACTGCAACAGTTCCGAGCCTGCCCCATCCGTCGCCTCAAGCAGCCCGAGACTGCGATCACGAGCCGCAGAAGAATCCAGGGTTCCTGTCAGCGCAACGATGGGCACCGGCTGCCCGGGCTGGATCAGAGTGAGTTCCAGTGCCCGTTGTTCGAGCAGCCTGGCCAGTTTTTGACCACCGGAGACATTATCTACCCCCAGATGACCAATCCAGTTCTCCACTTTTTCCCTGGGCGCGGACCCCACTTTCTCGCGCGCAGCCTCTGGGACCGCGGTGTTGAACGAGAACACCTTAACCTTGTGCTGGCGCGCGTACTCCAGTATCTGAGTGGTTACCTGATCCTTCCACATGATAATCAGGTAATCAGGTTTATCCTCCCGACTGAGAACTTGCTGGACCAGCTTCAGATAACTGAGCCGATGCCGCCCCTCATCGAACAGGACGTCAAACTCAACCTCTAGGTCCGCAGCCACCTGCTCCATGAATCCTGCAACCATGTGCCAGAAACGGGAGGTATCCGGTGACAGGAACACCACATTCGGGAGCCTGTCCGACGCACTCGGATTTGGGAGCGTATCCGCATCCGCCACCCGACTAACGGTGCCCAGAAACAGGCTGATCATCAGTACAACACGTAAAACCATGCAGTTCCTTAGCCGTCGGCAAATCTTGCCGGTCAGTATAACGAATAATACGGTATCCGCATCGACCTCTGCCCAGATGATCGAACCCGGTGCCTCTGGTCACCCGGATTGGTGGAAAATGTCATTGCCTGTAGCTTGCTAATCGGGAGATCATCAGCCAACCATGCGCAAACTCTGGATGCCCGGAATGGAAAACTACCTGAGAGCCACCCCCTTCTTCGACTACGACCATCCCGCCGTCGAGGCCTGGGGTCAGCAGCACCTGGCCGGCGTAGCGGACGACCCGGTGGCACAAATCAAGGCGCTGTATCTGGCGGTGCGCGACAGCATCCAGTACAACCCCTACGTGTTCAGAACCGAGCCACGCACGCTCTCGGCCAGTTACGCGCTGGAATCGGGCGAAACCTACTGCATTCCCAAAGCCGTGCTGCTGGGTGCCGCAGCCCGCTCCATCGGCATTCCCAGCCGGCTGGGCCTGGCGGATGTACGTAACCATCTGTCCAGCCCGAAGCTGATTGAGTGGCTGCGTTCCGACATTTTCCGCATGCACGGCTTTATCGAGCTGTATCTCAATGGTCGCTGGGTGAAAGCCACACCGGCCTTCAACCGACAGTTATGCGAGCTGATGAAGGTGGAGCCCCTGCCGTTTGATGGGGTGAACGACTCGGTCTTCCAGGAATTCACGGAGGACGGCCAGGCGCATATGGAATACATCAACGATCACGGCGTGTTCGACGATGTGCCCTTCGATTTCATCGTTGACTGCGTTCGCCGGGCCTATGGCCATCTGTTTGAGGCCGACGGACAGCCCGCGGGCATGAACGGCAGCCTGGAACAGGACATCACCGGGCGCTAGTGTCCCGTCTGGTGAGCGACTGCTCGATGGCTTGTATCAGTTCACCCGGCGCGCTGAGCTGAGGGTAATGGCCATGCGCCTGCAACGCCGTGCAATGCACATCAGGCAGGCGTTTGGCCATATAACTGACCACCGACACAGGCACCACCGCATCGGAAATGGTATACAGAATATCGACTGGTACCGAGACCTTGCTCAGCTCACTGCGATAGTCACAAAGGAAAGTGGCTTCAGCAAACCGGCGCAATAACACCGGGTCTGTGGCCAGAAAACTGCGGATCAGCCGTTCCGTCAGCTCCGGGCGGTGACTGTTTTCCATCACCAGGGGCGCCAGATCACTGGCCCAGGCTTCGGTGTCGGTTTCAATCCAGTCCAGCATGGCCAGCACCGCGTCTTTGTCCAGACCGCCCACGTAATGTTCGCCGTCGTTGGTGTAACGAGGCGAAGGGCCAACGGCAATGATGTGCCTGAAACGGTCGGGCAACAGAATGGCCGCGAGGAACCCGATCATGCCGCTGACCGAATGGCCCACCAGGGTGACCGGCTGATCTGACACAGCATCTATCACATCCAGCAAATCCAGGGCATAGCCCCGCAAACTGCCATGGCGATCCGTGCGGTAGGCTCGACGATCGGATCGGCCACAGCCAAGGTGATCAAACGCAACCACTCGATAGGTGTTTTCAAACGCCGGCAGCACATCTTCCCAGACCATCTGGTCGCAACCAAAACCATGGGCGAAGACCAGAGTATGGTCGCCACGCCCGCGAATGGTCACCCGGTTTCTGATCAAAACGCTCACACACAGCCCTTCTATGCAGGTCGGAAAAAAGATCAATGATGAATGTTTTCAAGTGTGGCGGATTCAGCCCGGCTTATCCACCGGCTTAGACGACATAAAAAAACCGGCAGCCCACTTCCCGTGGGCGCCGGTTTCAGGGGTCAGCCTGAATTCAGGCCTGTGTGAACAACTTACTCAGCAGAGTTACGGATCAGGAAGTCGAAGGCGCTCAGGGCAGCCTTGGAACCTTCACCCATCGAGATCACGATCTGCTTGTAGGGCACGGTGGTGGCATCGCCTGCCGCGAACACACCCGGGATCGAAGTCTCGTTACGGTCATTTACGATGATCTCGCCGTGCTGGCTCAGTTCGATGTCGCCTTTCAGCCACTCGGTGTTCGGCACCAGGCCGATCTGAACAAACACGCCTTCCAGCTCAACGTGATGCGACTCACCGGTGGTACGGTCGGTGTAGTTCAGGCCGCTGACCTTGCCATCGGTACCCACCACTTCCGTGGTCTGGCCAGACGTAATGATCTTCACGTTGTTCAGGCTACGCAGTTTCTTCTGCAGCACTTCATCGGCACGCATCTGCTCGCCAAACTCGATCAGCGTCACGTGGCCGACAATACCTGCCAGGTCGATGGCCGCTTCCACGCCGGAGTTACCACCGCCAATCACCGCTACGCGCTTGCCTTTGAACAGCGGGCCGTCGCAGTGCGGGCAGTAGGCCACGCCCTTGTTGCGGTACTCTTCCTCTCCCGGCACACCCATCTGGCGCCAGCGGGCACCGGTGGACAGAATCACCGTGCGAGCTTTCAGAGAGCCGCCATTGGCCAGACGCACCTCGTGCAGGCCTCCGGTCTGCGCGGCCGGAATCAGTTTCTCGGCACGCTGCATGTTCATGATGTCGACGTCGTATTCGTTGACGTGCTGCTCCATGGCCGCCACCAGTTTCGGGCCTTCGGTGTAAGGCACGGAAATCAGGTTTTCGATGCCCATGGTGTCAGCCACCTGGCCACCAAAACGCTCAGCCGCGATACCGGTCGAAATGCCCTTTCGTGCGGCATAGATAGCAGCGGCGGAACCTGCCGGGCCACCACCGATCACCAGAACCTCAAACGCATCTTTCTGGTTGATCTTGCGGGCTTCTTTTTCCGCCGAATTGGTATCCAGCTTGGCGGCAATCTCTTCCATTGTCATCCGGCCCTGGCCCCAGGGCTGGCCATTCAGGTACACACTGGGTACCGCCATCACTTCACGCTGCTCAACTTCGTCCTGGAACAGGGCGCCGTCAATGGAGGTGTGTTTGATATTCGGGTTCAGCACGCTCATCAGGTTCAACGCCTGAACCACGTCCGGGCAGTTCTGGCAGGACAGCGAGAAGTAGGTTTCAAACTCAAACTCGCCTTCCAGCTCCTGGACCTGCTGAATCACGTCCTGAGACGCCTTGGATGGGTGGCCACCCACCTGCAGCAGGGCCAGCACCAGCGAGGTGAACTCGTGACCCATGGGAATACCGGCAAAGCGAACGCCAATGTCGGTACCAACACGGTTGATGGCGAAGGACGGACGACGCACCTCCGTCGATTCCTCGGTCCGCAGGCTGATCTTCTCGGACATCGGCTCGATTTCTTCCAGCAGCTGCTTGAGCTCCTCGGACTTCTTGCTGTCGTCATAGGCTGCCACCAGCTCAATCGGCTGCTGCAGCTTTTCCATATAGGCCTTCAACTGTCCTTTGATATTGGCATCCAACATGTTTGGTATTCCCCTTTATGTCGTGAAACTAAGTTTCTGAATTCAATAATGAATCGTTATCTGAAGTTATGAATAAGATACGGCCAGACGGTTCGTTGCTCAAATTGATTGACCCAAACCTTATGATAGGCCATACCTATAAAACTCAGTCGGAACGATTGATAGATACAAAAAAGGCCCGCAGTGCGGGCCTTTCTATAAGTTTCACCGAATCGGGGAAACTTAGATCTTGCCAACCAGGTCCAGAGACGGAGCCAGAGTTTCTTCGCCTTCTTTCCACTTGGCCGGGCAAACTTCGCCAGGATGGTTGCGAACGTACTGGGCAGCTTTAACCTTGCGCAGCAGGTCGTCTGCGTCACGGCCGATGCCTTCGGCAGTGATTTCAACAGCCTGGATGATACCGTCCGGATCGATCAGGAAGGTGGCGCGGTCTGCCAGGCCCTGGCCTTCACGCATAACACCGAAGTTGTTGGTGATGGTGCCAGTCTGGTCGCCAACCATGTAGTAGTTGATCTTGCCGATGGTCTCGGAAGTGTCGTGCCATGCTTTGTGGGTGAAGTGAGTATCAGTAGATACAGAGAACACTTCTACACCCAGCTTCTGCAGCTCTTCGTACTTGTCAGCCACGTCGCCCAGCTCGGTCGGGCACACGAAGGTGAAGTCGGCCGGGTAGAAGAAGAAGATGGCCCACTTGCCTTTAACGTCGGCTTCAGAAATTTCTACGAACTCGCCCTGCTTGAATGCGGTGGCGTTGAACGGTTTGATTTCGCTGTTAACGATACCCATCTCAGAATAACTCCTGTCGGTTCATTTAACTGATGGTTTGGAAACGATGCACAAGATACGGGTTTGACCATCTGAGTGAAAATTGATTATTTCCAATCTCAGCATAGGCATAGCCTATATACAGCCATCAACTTCGGCTAAACATGGCGGCCAAAAGCCTTCCGGGCCTTCAGCCACCTGCCATTGATATGGGGCCTTAACCTGCAAGTTCAATCTTGCGGAAGTCCAGAATATTTTCTTTTGGTGACGTTTGGATGGCAGCCACCTCTGAACGTTTCCTGAGCAGTATATAACCAAAGCAACCAAAGTAGAGTGCAATCACCAGCGCACCCACCCACTGAATCCGCAGGAAATCCAGCTTGAACAACATGGTCAGCCCGACCATGGCCACCAGGTTGAAGAGCACATAATTCACCCGCCCCAGGCGTTGCGCCGTGAGGTTCAGGTTATCGGTGTAGAGCCGGATCAGGGAATCCAGGGAGTTGATGACCATCAACACGCCCACCGAGATCATGGCGATGTTGGTGAAGGCGGCAATCTTCAGCCCCTCCGCGTGATAGTAATAGAGCACGCTGAACCACACGCCAATGGCAACGGACGGCACAACCAGCATGGCAATCAGCAACTGCCAGGTTTTGATCCCACTCACGAAACGCGCGGTGAACTGACCAATCATGATGCTCCAGGCAAACCACCAGAACAGGTAGAACTCGTGGTAGTCGTTGATGGGCAGGACAAAGTGATGGATGTTGGCAAAGTACTCACCGAGCATGCCGGCGGTGCCAAAGAAATCTGCCGGCGAGCCTTTACCCAGAACAAATGCCCGGAACCACATACCCGCAATCAGGGTAATGAAAAGCACACTGGAACCAACACTCAGAATGCGGATGTATTTGACCTTGGAGCTGGAATACACCGCCAGCGCAATGGACAGGAACACGATGAGGTAGAACGCCGGCACCACCGTTTCACCATCGCCCAGTTGCGGCAGATACCAGGGCAGATTCACCAGCAGCAGGTAAGCGGTGAACGCGCAGGTGCCGATAATCACCACGTTGTTGACCAGCTTCACCATCGGAATCTCGAAGAACTTAACCCGCGGCTCAATGATGGCAAAGTAGAAGCAGGTCAGGAAATAGAAGCCCCAGATCAGAAAGGCCCAGAACCCGAACTCAATGGCCAGCGGGTTGGCAAAGGCGTATTCCGGGTTTTCGGAGACATTGCCGTAACCACCGAACTCGGTGAGCGGGAACATGATCAGCCCCACATCCAGACCGGAGGTGAACAGGATGGCAATGAAGGTCAGCGTGCGAACCGGCGTAACGCCGATGCACTGCATGTCCCACCACCGATACAGAATCAGGGCGATGGCGGCGAAGGTAAAGATCAGGCCTGTGGATAACCAGAGTGTCATGCGATCCCCCTCTGGTTGTTCCTTGTCATTGTAGTGCACAGCATGGGTGTTCCTCCTCTACTTTGTAAGCGCTGCTTCTTTCGAATCGGACACAAACCCAGGACTTGCCTATCAGTCGCCCGAAAACGGCGGGATGCCGTCGCGCTGATAGGGAAATCCTGAGGGCTTGCTACCCGGGCACCTTGCGTACCCGGGCCGGGACTGCGGTCGCTAGGCCAGCGACCGTTTCGCTTGTCCCGGACGTTGGCGCGCCTGCCATTGGTCATCCATGAAGACCGGCGCGTCCGAAGGTTTCAGGGGCTCCCTGCCCCGGATAAGGTCGGCTGCCCGCTCGGCCACCATGATGGTGGGCGCGTTCAGGTTGCCATTGGGTATGGTCGGGAAGATGGACGAATCCACCACCCGCAGATTCTGGATACCGCGCACGCGGGTTTCCGGGTCTACCACCGCCAGCGCATCAGTGCCCATCTTGCAGGAACAGGACGGGTGATAAGCGCTCTCCACCGCCTGGCGCACGAAGGCATCGATCTGCTCATCGCTCTGCACATCCACACCGGGCTGGATTTCTGCACCGCGGTACTCGTCCATGGCCGGCTGGTTGATGATCTCCCGGGTCAGGCGCACGCAGTCGCGGAAGCCTTCGCGGTCGGCCTCGTGTTCCAGGTAGTTGAAACGGATGCGCGGGGCCTGTTTGGGGTCGGCAGACTGCACATGCACAAAACCCCGGCTCTTCGGCTTGTTGTGACCGATGTGGAGCTGGAAACCGTCGCCATCAAAGGCTTCACGGCCGTCGTAGCGCATGGCCGCCGGCAGGAAATGGTATTGCAGGTCCGGCCATTCAACGCCGGCCTTGGAGCGGATAAAACCACAGGACTCAAAATGGTTGGTGGCCCCCAGGCCATCCTTGCGCAGAATCCAGCGCACCCCGATCTTGAGCTTGTTCCACCAGTCCAGTTTACCATTCAGGGAGACCGGCTTCTGGCAGCGGAACTGGAAGTAGAACTCCAGGTGATCCTGCAGGTTCTCACCCACGCCCGCCAGCTCATGCTTCACCTCAATACCGGCCTGCTCCAGCACTTCGCGTTTGCCAATACCCGAAAGCTGCAACAAATGTGGCGAGCCAATAGATCCGGCCGACAGAATCACTTCCTTGGCGGCTTTGGCCTCATGCACCTGACCACCCTGCTCATAACGCACGCCGGTGGCGGTTTTCCCTTCCAGAAGTACCTTATGCACCAGGGCATGGGTGACCACCGTCAGATTCGGCCGCGCCATGGCCGGGCGTAGGTAGGCGTTGGCGGTGGACCAGCGGCGACCGTTCTTCACGGTCATGTGCATGGCACCAAAACCTTCCTGGCGGGCACCGTTGTAATCATCGGTCTCCAGATAACCGGCATCGACGCCGGCCCGGATGAACGCCGTATACAGCGGGTTGCGCATGTTGTTGCCGTTGTTCACACCCAGGGGGCCGGAACTCCCCCGGTAGGCATCGCCGCCGAAGGCCCAGGTTTCTGCCTTCTTGAAATAGGGCAGCACGTTACGGTAGCTCCAGCCGTCGGCACCTTCAGACTGCCACTCGTCGAAATCCCGGGCATGGCCACGGACATACACCATGCCATTGATGGATGACGAACCACCCAGCACCTTGCCCCGGGGGCAATGCATGCGGCGATTGTCCAGATACGGCTCCGGCTCGGTCTCGAACTGCCAGGCGTACTTTTTGGTGTTCATGGGAATGGACAGCGCGGTGGGCATCTGGATGAAGATGCTCTTGTCACTGCCACCGGTTTCCAGCAGCAGCACCCGGTTTTCACTGTCCTCGGTCAGACGGTTAGCCAGCACACAACCGGCTGAGCCCGCACCCACAATGATGTAGTCGTATTGGTTTTCTTTCATACGCGTTCTCCTCTGTGGCCTGCGGGGTTAAAACGGGGCGTCGATGTCTTCCATGCCCACATACACCGACTTGATCCGGGTGTAGTGCGCAATGGTCTCGCGCCCGTTCTCACGACCGATACCGGAGAGTTTGTAGCCACCCACCGGCATTTCCGCCGGGGAGGCACCGTAGCTGTTGATCCAGCAGATGCCGGCCTGGATCTGGTGAATCACCCGGTGTGCCCGGCGGATATCATTGGTGAACACACCCGCGGCAAGTCCGGTATCGGTATTGTTGGCACGGGCAATCACCTCGTCTTCGTCGCGGAAGGTGAGCACAGACATCACCGGCCCGAAGATCTCTTCCTTCACGATGGTCATGTCGTCGGTGCAGTCGGTGAAAATGGTCGGTTCCACGAAATAGCCGCCCTGAGAATCCTCCGGCTCAAAGGCCCGACCGCCGTGGCTGAGCGTGGCGCCTTCGGCCAGCCCTTTGCTGATGTAACCCAACACCAGTTCCTGATGCTTTTTGGAGATCAGCGCGCCGAAGTTGGTGTCCGGGTTCATCGGGTCACCGGCCTTGATGTTCTTGCGGGTGCGCTCCAGCAGGCGCTCGATAAAGCGCGGATAGAGATCCTCGTGCACAAACACCCGGGTACCGTTGGTGCAAATCTCGCCCTGGGTGTAGAAGTTACCCACCATGGCGGCGGAGATGGCGTTCTCCAGGTCCGCGTCGTCAAAAATGATCAACGGCGACTTGCCACCCAGTTCCATGGTCACGTCTTTCAGCGACGACGCGGCGGCGGCCATCACCTTCTTGCCGGTGCCCACCTCGCCGGTGAACGACACCTTGGCAATCTCCGGGTGATGGGTCAGCCACTGGCCCACTTCGGCAGCGCCCTGCACCACGTTGAACACGCCCGCCGGCACACCGGCTTCGATAAAGATTTCCGCCAGCTTCACCGCGCCCATGGGCGTTTCTTCGGATGGTTTGAAGATCATGGCGTTGCCGCAGGCCAGGGCCGGGGCCGACTTCCAGCAGGCGATCTGGATCGGATAGTTCCAGGCTCCAATGCCCGCGCAGATGCCCAGCGGTTCCCGGCGGGTGTAGTAGAAATCGCCCCCCAGATCCTGCTGGTTACCTTCGATGGACGGCGCCAGGCCGGCAAAGAACTCAATGGCATCGGCACCGGTCACCACATCCACAGCTTCCGCTTCCTGCCAGGGTTTACCGGTATCACGCACTTCCACTGCCGCCAGCTCGTCGTTGCGCTCGCGGAGCAAGGCCACCGCGTTCAGCAGAATGCGGCTGCGCTCAATGGCGGGTGTGGCGGCCCACTGGGCAAAACCGGCGCGGGCGCTCTCGATGGCGGCCTGTTGCACAGACTCATCCGCCACTTCCACTTCATAGATCACCTGGCCCGTGGCCGGATTCACCACCGGGAAGGTCTCGCCGGTGCTGTTGGCCAGAAACCGGCCGTGGACAAAGTTCTGAACCACAGGAAGAGATGCAGACATAGCGCGTTGGTAACCTCTGTTCGGTGTCTTCAGGCCTTGTGGGCCGTGGAATTCAAATTGGCTCAGGCGCCAGCCCGGGCCAGTGTCTCGTGGACAAACTGCTTGCACAGCCGCTCGCCGGCTTCAAAGCTCTCGGCCGGGTCCAGGCTCAGGGCGCTGCGCAACCAGAACCCGTCGATCATCGCCGCCGTTTGCCGGGCCGCCGCTGTCGCCTCGGCCTGCGGCAGCACTTGCGCGAAGGAATAACGCAGGTTGCTGTACAGCCGGGCGTTGTTGATCTGCTGCAAACGCTTCAGCCCCGGCTCGTGCATCGAGCGGGCCCAGAAGCTGAGCCAGGTTTTCGCCGCCAGCGCCGACCGCTGGAACTCGGAAAAGTTGGACTCGATAATGCAGTCCAGCCGCTGGGCCGGTGAGCGATCGGTTTTCGCCATGCGCTCCCGCAGCTCCTTGCCTAACTGGTCCAGCAGGTAGCGCAAGGCGGCCTCAATCAGCCCCTGCTTGCCCCCGAAATAGTGGCTGATGATGCCGGACGACATTCCCGCCCGCTTGCTGATGCTCACGATCGTGGTGTTCTGCATCCCCAGTTCAGCGATGGACTCCATGGTGGCGTCGATCAGTTGCTGGCGGCGGGTGTCTTTCATTCCGACTTTCGGCATGGGCTTTCCATCCAATCTTTATTAATTGAACGTTCAATTAAATTAAAGGCTACAGAAACGTGACAGGGATTTCAAATTTGATCAGAAAACCACCACATCCCCTCATTACACTGGATGCGCCTTCCACCAAAGGTTGCTGGCAACCGCCGGCCAGTCAGGACACAATCGGGGCAACCGCGAACAACAAGGAGCCACTATGAGTACCCTGCCCCAACTCACCGATGCCCTGCTGACTCTGGAAAACCGAGTGGCCACGCTCACCATGAACCGCCACGACCTGCGCAACGCGCTCACCGGCTCCCATCTGATCGACGATATTGTTGCCACCGCCGAGTGGGTGAACCGCTGCGAGGAGGTATCCGTGCTGGTGATCACCGGTGCAGGCTCGGCCTTCAGTGCCGGGGGTAATATTCGCGATATGGCCGAACGGGGCGGGGACTTCGCAGGCGACCCGGCGGAATGCGCCGAGCGCTACCGAAAGGGCATCCAGCGCATTCCCCTGGCACTGGACGCCGTGGAAGTGCCAGTGATTGCGGCGGTGAACGGCCCCGCCATCGGCGCAGGATTTGATCTGGCCAACATGGCGGATCTTCGCCTGGCCGCAGACAACGCGAAGTTTGGCGAAACCTTCCTGAATCTGGGCATCATTCCCGGTGACGGTGGGGCCTGGTTCCTTCAACGCCTGATCGGCTACCAGAAAGCGTTTGAGCTGACCCTGACCGGCCGCGTGATCGACGCCAACGAAGCCAGACAGCTTGGTATCGTGATGGACGTGGTGCCTGCCGATCAGCTAATGGACGCGGCCATGACACTTGCCCGGAGCATTGCCCAGCAGCCCGCCAAGGCCACCCGGCTGACCAAGCGCCTGATGAAAATGGCCCAGCGCACGGAACTGCGGGATTTCCTGGATATCTGCGCCTGCTTCCAGGGCATGAGCCACAACGAACCGGAACACCTGGAAGCCGTCAACCGCATGATGGAGGCGCTCAGCCGGAAGAAGCAGTAAAACCGTAAGAAGCATCAATTACTTAGCAATATGACACATTTTGCTACATTAAAAACCGCACGTGGCGCTTCCCTCGCGGCCCAGCATTGCTAGACTGACGGGGTAGACATAACAATAAACAATGTCAGAGTTGGCTAGCGAGGTCGGCTTTTGGTGAACCTGCAACACGCATGTCGCACGGTCCTGGTTGTACTGCTCGTTCTGTGCAGCCAAGCCGCCTATGCCAATTCGCCAACCGTTGTCATCAGCGCCGAACAACCCATTGCCAGCCAGTTCCAGTACTGGGAAGATCCAGATGCGTCTGCCTCCCTCCAGGACGTGCTGGCACTGCCAGACGCCCGCTGGAGCCGCCAGCCGGATGGCAAAGCCACCCTGGGCATTACCTCCTCCGCATACTGGCTCCGAATCCCTGTCGAAAATGCGGCCGACACCCGGCTCAACCTGGTGGCAGAACTCGGCTACTCCCAGCTGGACAATGTCCGGTTTTATCTGCTGGATGGCGGCAGCGTTACACGGACACTGGAAACCGGGGATACCCGGCCCTTTTACCCCAGGGATGTAAACCACCCCAACAACCTGTTGCGGTTTGCACTGGAACCCGGAGAGACCACCACGCTGATGATTCGGGTGGCCACCCAGGGGACCATGGTGCTGCCCCTGACCATCTGGCGCGAACACGAGTTTTTCGAGTCGGTCGCTGATGAACAGAAGCTGCATTTTTTCTACTACGGCTGCCTGTCCGTCATCATTCTGATCAACCTGGCGGTCTTCCTGACGCTCCGGGAAAAGCTCTACCTGTTCTATGCGCTCGCCATTTTCGGCTACCTGGCGTTTTTTGCGTCCATCCGCGGGTTTTCATTCCAGCACCTCTATCCCAACGCGCCCGACCTGCATGCCCATGTACTGATGTTGTCCATGCCATTCCTGGCCATGTTTTCCATTCTGTTCTGCATGGAATTCCTGAAGGTGCGACAGCACAGCCCCCGGTTACGGAAGGCGCTCATTGCCATGCTGGTGTTTGAAATCAGCTATTTTGTGTCGGTTCCTTTCATGAGTTACAACACCGGGATCCAGCTCGCCTCGGTGTCTGCGCTGGTGTTCTTTTCCCTGCTGCTGGTCGCCGGCCCGATTGCCTGGGCCGCCGGCGTGCGTGCCGGCATATTCTTTACCCTCGCCTGGACCCCATTAACCATCGGTGTGCTCGCCACCTCCGGGCGCGCGCTGGGCCTGTTTCCGGAAACCTTTTTTACCGAATACGCCATGCAGATTGGCTCCGGGCTGGAAGCGTTCATTCTCACGCTGGCCCTCGCCGACCGACTGTACCGGGAGCGGGAACAGAAAATACGGGCCCAGGCCGACAGCCTGCGACAGGAAAAAGCCCACAGCGAAGCCCAGGACCGCCTGAACGACGTCATGAGCCACGACCCGGTTACCGGCCTGCCCAACCGGAACCGGTTTGAATGGATGATCGATGAAGAGCTTCGGGCCCACCCGGAGCGCCGCTACATGGTCGGCGTCGCCCGTATTACCCGCCTGAAAGACATCAACCGCACCCTGGGCCTGGAGCGCAGTGAGCGGTTGTTACGGTCCATCGCCGAGCATATGTCCGCACTGGCCGAACAGCTCACCCTGCTGCATACCAGTGTCGACCAACAGGGCCGTGTGGAACGCGTATACCAGCTCTCCGGCGACAGCTTTGGCCTGTTGGTCGACGTGGAACGGGCGGGCGACAATTTTCAGCCCCTGGATCAGGCCCTCAAACAACTGGCCGAGCCGGTACTGCTGGACCACCTGGCCATTGAACCGCACCCACGATTTGGGGCCGCCAGTTATCCCGAGCACGGCCGCAAAGCCAGTGAACTGATCCGCAACGCCCATGTCGGTATGGAAATGGCGCCCCACGGCCCCTTTGAAACCGGCTTTTACTCACGCAGCAACGATATCTACGATGAGCGCCGGCTTACCCTGATGTCGGACCTCAAGGAAGCCCTTACCAGCGGCACCACCGAACTTCACTATCAACCCAAAATGGATCTCCGCAGCGGGCAGATCATCGGCTTTGAAGCCCTTATCCGCTGGCAGCACCCGGAGCGTGGCTGGGTACCTCCGATTGATTTCATTCCGCTGGCAGAGAAAACCGGGGTGATCACGCAGCTCACTCACTGGGTCATCGACCAGGCCCTGAGCGATCTCCGTACCCTGCAGAAGATACAGCCAGGCCTGGGGATGGCCATCAATGTCTCGGCGCGGGATCTGCTCTCGGCGGGACTGGAAGAACAGTTCGCCCAGAGCCTGGCGCGGCATCAACTGGAGGCCGGCCATGTCACCGTGGAACTCACCGAGACGGCCGCCATGGACGACCCTGAGAAGGGGCTGGAGGCACTGGGCAGACTGTCCGCCCTGGGCCTGCGTATCTCCATCGACGATTTCGGGGCCGGCTATTCGTCATTGTCGTACCTGAAGCAGATCCCCGCCTCGGAACTCAAGCTCGACCGCACCCTGGTACACGACATCCAGGCCAGTGACAGCGCCCGGGTGATTGTCGAGACCGCCATCACCATGGGCCACACCCTGGGCTATCAGGTAGTGGCCGAAGGCGTGGAGAGCGGCCAGGACGCCGCCCGCCTGAAAGCCATGGGCGCGGACCTGTTGCAGGGCTTCTGCCTGTGCCGCCCGCAATCGCTGACAGACACCGTCGACTGGCTGGAAAAACAACGGCAGCCTGAAGAAAGTCGCAACGCGAGCTGGTCGGATTAACCAGCCGCATCCCGCTTGCCCAGCCGGACGTTCATACGGGTATAGCCGCGCACAAAATTGGACTGCACGTATTCCGGCTTATCCTGAACTGGTCCGGATCTTCGATGAAATGAGCACCAGCCAGGCCAGCACCAGAATACCGCCCCAGACCACCAGGCCCTTCAGCAAAACCGTGATCATCATCCGCCGTCCTTCAGCACTATAGCCTGCGTCAAGTCGCCTTCGGTAAACCCGGGAACTCCGGCACATCGCCCAGCGCGCGATCCCAGGCTGCCCGGCTCGACGTGAAAAGATGCGCGGTAGGCACCCGGGAGAGCTCCGAGTCCAGACACCCGGCGGGCACTACCAGCAAACCCGGAATATGGGTGTTGGGCACTGCCGAACCGCAGGTCCGGCAAAAACACTTCTGGTGCCGGGTGCCCGGGAGCGTAAAGGAGGCCACCGCCTCCTCGCCCGCCAGCCAGACCAGCCGGGCCGACTGGGAGAACAGGTTTGCCGCGTGGGCAGACCCGGTGTCCTTCTGGCAATACCGGCAATGACACAGGTAAAAGCTGTCGAAGTCTCCGTGCACCTCGAACTTCACGGCGCCACACAGGCAAGAGCCAACATAATCCGTCATCGCATTTCCTCCCTTCATTATTCAAGGTATCAACCGGTGTTCGCATGCATGCAAAGCTTCGGCAAAGGCACCACCAACTGGCTGCATGGCGCAGGCTTAACAGCTACAATGGACCTCAGTGGAGCGCAGGCGCTGCTGCCATTTTTTTACAGGAAAGCCCATGGCTATTCAGCTTGATTTTCGCACCCTGAGCCTGACATTAATGCTGTTCAGCCTGGTGTTCGGTCTTGGTATGTTTGCTTATTCCAGAGAACATACCAAGTTCTCCGGAATCCGAACCATGGGCGCAGGCTATTTTCTGATCGGCGGTGGCTGTGTGCTGCTCGGCCTGCGCCATGTAATCTACGATTTCCTGTCCATCGTGATTGCCAATATCGCAATCATTATGGGCTTAGTGCTGATATACCGGGGACTGTTTCATTTCCTGGGTATCACGCTGCGCCATGAGCGCTGGCTGAGCACCACACTGGTGGTCCTGCTTGCTGCTTTACTGTATTTCTATACCTTTCATATTCCAGATATAAATATTCGTATACAGACCTTCTCTATGGTCTGTGCAGCGATCTGCCTGATCGGTGCCAGCGGACTGCTGAAACACCGAGACATCCGCAACCGCATGGTCGCCAAAATGCTCATCGCCATGTTTTTGCTGATGAGTAGCTTGTTTATTTTCCGCTTTTTCTGGTCGTTCTACGCCATACCGCCTCAAGATTTCATGAGGGCTGGGTTGCTCAGCGCCCTGACGATCATTGCCGGAGAACTACTGGTTATTCTGTCATCCTTCTGCACGATATGGATGGCGTCCGATGAGTTGCAGGATGAACTCTCCGAAATCGCCAGGATTGATCCATTAACGGGGCTCTACAACAGGCGGGCATTCGACGAATGTTGTGACATTGAGTTCAGCCGAGCGCAGCGTTCAGGTGCGCCCTTCGCCATTATCATGTGCGACCTGGACCACTTCAAAAACGTGAATGACGAGTACGGCCATCATGTAGGCGATGAGGTATTGAGGCGCTTTGCCAATACGCTCAAAGAGCACATACGAAAGCACGACGTGGTGGCGCGTTTCGGGGGCGAAGAATTTGTTCTGCTGTTGCCTGGTAAAGACACCGAGCAGGGATTGGAGGTGGCGGAGAAACTCAGAGCCAAAACGGCAGACACCCAGATCACGATTGGTGATGATGTCTGTTTGACGCTCTCGGCCAGTTTCGGAGTGGCTCACTACGATTCCAGTGACCGCGAGTGGAGTGCCGTGCTGCACCGTGCGGACAACGCGCTGTACGCCGCCAAAAAACAGGGGCGTAACCGCGTTGTCTATCTGGTAACGGAAGGCCAGAACGTTCAACCGGGGCAGATGCTGAGTGCGCAGCCATAGGCCCGAAGAGTATGGGCCGCTGCGCCTGCCTTGTTTATTTTAGTTCCTGACTGCGCTGTAGCTCAGACTGACAACCCGCCAAACAGCACCATCCCACTCCCAGGTTTCGGAGAACGCGACTACCGGCCCTTGGGATTGACCAGAGATTGTGTACCCCTGACCAGTGACTAAGGCGCCGCCATCAGAGCCCTGGATGGTTAACTCCGTATCGTGTTTTTGTCCGCCGTGGGGAAACCAGGTTCCATTACGCTTGGCTGAGGAGATCGCGTCGATCTGGGATTTCTTGGATTGGACACCACGCTCGGTCATGACGGTGAAACCGTCTGCCTGGACCCGAGCAAGGTGCTCAACGTCACCCGAGAAAAACGCTGAGTACCAGTTTTCTCGTACTTTTATCAAAGCTTCCTGGTTCATGGACTGATCCTTGTCTTTAGAAATGAAGGCGAAGCCTCAATGCCACAGGCGTCGCTATGCCTAGCCCTGGAAAGCCCCTCTGGCACAACCGGCGGCCAGTTCTCCGCCCAGGTATGGTTGGCATTTTCGCCCCGGGCAGCCAGTGCGTCGTTCAGAAAATCGATGAACACCCGAACCTTGGCGGGCAGGTAATCACGTTTGGGGTAAATGGCGAAGACACCGCTGCCCGGATCCGGGGGGCGGAAGTATGGGTAAAGCGACACCAGAGCACCACTTTCCAGCCCTTCCTTGGCGAGGAAGTGAGGCAACTGGGCAAAGCCCATACCGTCGGCACACATGTAGGCCATGGCTTCACCATCATCCGTGAGATAGCGGCGTTCCAGTTCATAGGGCTGGTACTCCCCTGACTCATCGGGCAGGTAGATTGGCTGGAGCTGCCGCGTTTCCTTGATGCGAAAACCAATCCAGGGGTGCGAGTGAAAGTCTTCGCGGCAACGGGGTGTACCGTACTCCTCCAGATACATGGGCGCCGCGCAGACCAGAAAATCCATCGGGCTGAGGCGACGGGCCACCAGACGGCTGTCCTTTACATAGCCGGTTCGCAGTGCCACATCGATGTCGTTGTCGATGATATCCACATGCAGGTCATTGATTTCGAGCTCCAGACGGATGTCCGGATACTGTAGGCAAAACGCCCGCAACAAGGGGCGAAGATAGAGGTGGCCGTAGCAGACGGCGGAACTGATGCGCAGGGTGCCGCTGGGTGAGCGGTTGATCTGCTTGAGCTCCGCTTCACAACCGGAGAGTTCCTGCATCATCTTGCGTACGGTGTTGGCGTAACGCTCACCGGCGGTGGTAATTCGCAGTTGCCGGGTTGAACGCTGGAAGAGCGTCAGCCCCAACTGGGCCTCCAGGCGGCCAATGGCCTTGCTGACGGTGGACGGATCGCTGCCACACAGCCTGGCCGCCGCCGCGAAACTGCCACCATCACAAGTGGCAATAAAGATCTCCAGTGACCGAAACTTGTCCATCAACCCAGTATAGCAACAAAGAATCATGAACAATATTCACGACTGTTTGGGATAACAAGCGGATTTTCCCGACTTTTCAGGTGCCTAGAATTCGTTAACCAACCACGCACCTGTCTGGGGAAAACCGTTGAAACACCATGATCCAAATCCCATAGCCACCACCGGCACCCTGGCCTATTGCCTGCTGGCATTTGTTGCCATGGCAGGCCTTGCCTATATCAACTTCCTTCCCGGAGTCGTTAACGCGCTCGCGGAAAACATCGGATTCAGGGACGCCCAGGCCGGGCAGATCGTCGCGATCAACGGGTACGGCGGCTTACTGGGCCTTGCCATTGCAATCGTCCTGATACCCCGAGTGCGATGGCAATACGCCATGCTGACCTTCCTTGCGCTACTGGCCATGGTTGATCTGGCCACCGCCTGGGTGGAGCCCTACCCGCTGCTGCTCGGCTGGCGCTTTAGCGCCGGCGTGCTGGGTGGGCTCTGTGTCGGCATTGGGCTTGCGGTGCTGGCACGATTGAACGACCCCGACCGGGCATTCGGCCTGTTGATGTTCGTCCAGTTCAGCCTGGGCTCCGTGGTTATCTATCTGCTGCCGGGACTGGAAACCGTCCTTGGCCCCCACGCCGTGTTCTACGTGATGGCTACCCTGGCTGCCCTGAGCCTGATTTTCCTGCCGTTCCTGCCCACCCTGCAACTTGGTAACCGTCCAGTCGAACCATCCCCCCCCTTGCCTGCCAACACGACGCTCCTGCTGCTGGCCATCCTCGGCTATCAGGTGGCGGCCAGCGGGATCTGGGCCTACGTGGGACTGATCGGCCGTGATGCGGGCATGGCGGCCGAACCGGTCAGCCAGTACATCGCCGCGACCGGCTTGCTGGGATTGTTGGGTGCCATGCTACCGGTGATCAGTGGCAAGCGCTTTGGCCGCCTGTTCTGGGTAGCCACCGGTCTAGCCATGTCGATGGTTGCCGCTGTTCTGCTGGACTACGCCCAACACACCACCCTCTTTGTGGCGGCGATGGCGCTGTTGTTCTTCGCCTGGCCCGCGGTGCAATCGTTCCTGCTCGCGGTTACCGCAGACATGGACCGCACCGGGCGACTCTCGACCATGGCCGGCCTCACCGCCTACGTCGGACTGGCGTCCGGTCCCCTACTCGCAGCCAGCCTGCTCGAGCGCGGCAGCTTTTCGGTCATGCTCTACAGCTGTGCAGGCATTTTCTTCATGAGCTTTGTGCTGCTGTTACGACCCGTTCAGGCCCAGGACGCTCCGGTAAGCACCGTATCGCTGTCTCAATAGTCGGACACAACCCGACACCCTGATTCGTCATTCCTTATATCAACACCCTACGTCACAGAAGGTAGCAACATGATTCGATATCTCTTGAACAAGATGCTGATGGCCATGCACCGGCGATACGACTATGACGTTCGCTACCTGCAGGAGATCCTGCAGACCGACCTACCAGCGTTCCTGAAATACCTGGGCTTCCAGATGATGGCGGCCCATTCAGCGAAAGTCCCTGCGGAACCCCTGTTTGCCGCCAGGGTCAGGGCGATCATCTGGGACGATTGCGGCCCCTGCACGCAACTGGTGGTCAACATGGCGCTGGAAGCCAAGGTGAACCCGGATCGGGTTCGTGCCTTGGTGGATATGGATCTGGACAACCTGCCGGAAAGCACCGCCCTGGTGGCTCGCTTTACCGAGCTGGTGCTGTCCCATAACCCGGACGCTGACGAGTTGCGGGAGCAGATCCGCGCCCTGTGGGGCAGCAAAGGCCTGATCGCCATCGCCTATAGCATCAGTTCGTCCCGGGTCTACCCGGCACTGAAATACACCCTGGGCTACGGACACGCCTGCAGCGGTGTCCAGGTCAATGACCACACCCTGGTCCCCACCCGATCAGCGGAGGCGCAGCATGGCTAAGCAACTGATCACCGTGATAGCGTTTGCCATCGGGCTGGCTCTCTTCGCCAACGGCGTGTTCATGCTTGTGGCGCCCGAATCCTGGTATTGGACCGTACCTGGCGTACCAGTGCGGGGATCATTCAATCAGCACTTTGTGCGGGACATTGGCATTCAATACCTGTTGATGGGGGTGGCCTTCGTCTATGGCGCCATTAACAGCCAACAGCGGCTGCTGCTCTGGTGGCTACCCACCACTTGGCTGGTCGGCCATGCGGTTTTCCATGTCGTGGAAGTCGCTGTGGGCATGTGCGGCCCTGAATACCTGCTTGTGGACTTTGCCGGGGTGACTTTCCCTGCGCTGGCATGTCTGGGCCTGGTGTATGGTCACTATCGAGTGAGACGGTGTGACACCCTTTGTCGCCGGCCCGCTAGCCAGCATCACAATACCCTGATTCAATAGATTGGGAGAGGGCCCGAAAGGCCTCTACGGCATGCGTAGGCAGAGCGGATTGTGGCTGCGGGTGGTAAAAAGCGCATGGAAAAACCGCGCTACTATTACCCGGCCGAGAAGCCCTACCGCATGATCTACATCGAAGACCCGTTTGGGAACATCGTAGAGATCTACAGCCACAGCTACGAGCTGATATACAGTGAAGGCGCCTACTGATAGAGGCTGAGACCATTCGAGGCGGCATACGGCGGGGCGTTAAGGACGTTTCGTGGATGCCGCCCTAGCCTGCTTGGGGACGGCGTAGTGGGTCGCCAGCGACAGTGGCGCCGCCTTTACGCTACTGGCCATCAATTGTACGAGTGTAGATCGTCCTGGTTCCAAAAACGGATTTCCGATTCACGATTAGAAACGGGACCGTTGGGATCGCAGACAGGATTATGAAAGTGCAAAAATCGTTGATGTAGGAGTTTGAACTGACCGAAATCTGAACAACCTCGCCAATGACCACCAAAAACACCAAAATCATGGTCAGATAATAGACGGGGCCGAACCGTAGATGAAGGATGTCGTCCGACTCACCTGCCTCACTCAAATTGGCGCTGCAAAAAGGACAGAGAAAACCATTCTGAAAACCCTGATCACCGCCATCAACAGCATCTCCTGTAGGGAAGGAACGTTCACAGGAGACACAGAGATATTGCTCTTTCACAGCTCACCATCCTCATGGGCAACACAGGTCATAACCCGCCGAAAGCATGCACGCCCAAGGAATGAAGGCGAAGCCTCAATGCCGCCGGCGTCGCCGTGCCAAAGGCTCTATACTACTGTATTGAATCAATAATTTTATTTCTCACAAGCTCAACCGAATCCCTGTTGTAGCCGGCAACCGCAACCATGAGCTTGCTTTGATTAGGCGATATTTCTATACATTTAACCACAACACGGTTCGTCTTTACGTTCCCGTAAATTCCGTACTCATTCTCAACCTGATTCTCCAGCCCCAAGACTTGCAGGGCGTACGAGCTCTGTATCTCGCAAGCCTCTTTGGATTTGTTCAGATCTTTAAACCATGACCAAAGCTCAGGCGGTTTTTCCTCAGCGAGAGCTAGTCCTGATAGTAGAAACAAAAGAACTAAAACTGCCTTATTAATCATGCGGGTTTCCATAATGTTTAAATGCAAGGCGTAACCGGCTGGCGTTGGAGCATCAGCGGAAAATCCCTCCACATGGACGCTACAGTTGGGCGCTTATTCATGAAGCCATGGCGCATAACTCAGGCCAACCAGCACACCCTCGGGACTCATAAACCTTGCCACTGTCTGCCCCCAGGGTTCAGTGCGGGTTTCATGAACGAATTCCTGCCCCCTTCCCTTCATCTCTTGCACTGCCGCCTCTACAGCCGCTGCATCCCCCAACTCAAATTCAATGGTAGCCGTAGGCTCAGGAATATGGTCGGGCCATTCCTCCTGGCCAAAACAGGAGTTCGCTGCCATAGAAAGGGGCCATACTCCGAAATGGTTCGCTCCGGGGAATTTATCCATGAAACGATAGTCGTCCATCTTCTCCAGCGGCAGGCCCAGCGCATCCTCATACAGAGACGCACTTGCCGCAGGGTCTTTGGTTATGGACGCAAAACCTGAAATGCACTTGATTTCCATACAATCCCTCCGTGGTTCATCGAGCACCCTCGTGTCAGGGGCTACCCTATTTACAGAAGGTGTCTACTGAAGTGGGGCCTTGCCAGTTCCATCTTGCGCACATAACGCTCCGCTAATGTTCGCCGCCTGCGGCGTCACCATTGAGCGTCTTGTATGATTGAATGCCCACTGCTTAGCCCGTGTGGGGCGCCTGGAAGAGCTCAAAAAAATCGCCGGCAGAAAACAGCGTCATCACCCCGAGAAAACCGAACACTACGAAGATAGCAGCAGCATACACACGCCACGCATACTGCCCGATCCCATCATTGTGATTACCAGCAGCGACCCAAAGCCGAACCGCACTGTAAGGAAACCAAAAATACAGAACTGCAACTATTGGGATCATCGTGAACGCTGGCAAAATCCAAATTGCGACCTCTGGCGGCACGACACTGGCGTAACGGACCAACAACTTTGGTATGACAAAAACCGCCAACATCAGCCAAATGAACAGATACACCGAATACAGCAAGTGCTCGATAAAAAATATATGAACAGGCTTCCTTGTCACATTCATAGAAAATCACTCATAACGCCCGCCATCACCGGCGGCAAAACCGTAGCGAAGCGGAGGTTTTGGCATCCCGTGCATGGCTTGGTTACACCTCACTCTGGTCAGTGAAGCTCATTGAAAACTTCCGGATGTTGCTCAGCAATCCGCAGAAGCGCAACCGCAGGCCCCTGCGGCTCTCGCCTACCTTGCTCCCAATCCTGGAGGGTTCTCACACTCACGCCCATAAGACCAGCAAACGCAGATTGTGACATGTTTAACTTCAGCCTGATCACTTTAGGCGGTGAGGGCTCTGATAACTCCTGGGTTCGTAGAGCCAATTTGCCCTTTTTGAACTGCTTGATTTCATTGATGCCATCAAGAATCTCTGCCCCAAGGTTCCTGTCACCCATTTTTGATTGCCTCCGCTATCTGCTTGAGCGTATGGCCAGGAATACTGGCGCGCTCTGATTTACTGTACAGCGTGAGCATCCATATCTCGTGATCAGACTTCTTCCAGTAATAAATGGCTCTGATACCACCGCTCTTTCCCGAACCCGCTGGTGCCCATCGAACTTTACGAACGCCACCCGAGCCTTTAATCAGATCTCCAGCATCTGGCTTCTGCAGAAGGTAGGTTTGAAGCCCACGGTATTCCTCGTCCGTGAGGTAGTTCGGCAATAGCTTGGTGAACGTTGAGGTTTCGATGAATAGCATTGCCGGAATATACGGCAATGCCGTACTGTCGTCAAGGCAAGATCAGTGTTTTATGCCGTTTTTTGCTGCAGTGCGCGGCCCAGGGAATGGAAGTAGGTTCGGAAGGCGGCGTTTATCCGGTCGCGCTGTTCGCCCTGTGGGTATAGCCCCAGGCGGGCTTCTTCGCTCTCTTTGGTCCCCTTCACCAGAAAGGCGTTCTTCACTGCGGCATCCTGAATAAAGGCTTCAAAGGCTCGGGCACAGAGTTCTTCTGGCTGGCTGTAGTAGTGCACGCCGGCGGCTTTGTCGGCTTTTGCGGAGTTCCGGAACAGGGGGCTGGGGTTTTGGCCGCTGTCGTCCAGCAGGATGGCCTGGTAGCAGGCTTGCAGGCGCTGGTTCAGGGGGTGCTGGATGGCGTCCTGGCGGGTGAGCCATTGGCGGGAGGCGAACTGGCCCCGGGGTATGTTGGAGAACAGTTTGTCGCCGATGTAGTGGTCGAAGGCATGAAACCATTCGTGGGCGATGCTGCCAGGGCCGGCGTTTTTGGCCAGGGCGAAGCTGCGGGTGGCGGGGGTGTAATGGGCAGACACCCCCGGGCGGCCGCCAATGCCGTATTGCAAAGCCAAAGTGCCACGCAGGGAAATCAGGCTTTCGGTGCCGCCGAGGATGGTCATCAGGTCGCACAGGGCATCGTAGAACAGGGCGGCACTGCGCTGTTTTTCAGGCTCGGTCACCCAACGGCCAATCTCGACGGATCGAAACTGGAACCGCCGGCGCACGTCTAGAAAGCTGACCGGCGCCCCGGCGCGGTGGTCGGGGCCGGTTCTGTAGAAGGGTCTGGGCATGGCGGCATTGTACGAAGGCGCGGGCGGCTTGTCTCAGTTCAGGTGCTTCCGTTGGCGGCCAGCACCCGGTTGGCGCATTCGCCGCCGGTTTCCAGGTCCGTCAGGTTGCTGAGTGTTGTGTGTGCAATGCTTTCCAGGGCGTTGCGGGTGAAAAACGCCTGGTGGCCGGTGATGACCACATTCGGGAATGTGAGCAAACGGGCGAACACGTCGTCTCTCAGCACGATATTGGAGAGATCTTCGAAGAACAGGTCGCTTTCTTCCTCATACACATCCAGCCCCAGGTAGCCCACCTGGCCGGATTTCAGGCCTTCGATGATGGCGGCGGTGTCCACCATGGCGCCCCGGCTGGTGTTGATCAGCATCACGCCTTTTTTCATTTTGGCCACGGCTGCGGCATCAATCAGGTGATGGGTGTCCGGGGTGAGCGGGCAATGCAGGGTCACAATGTCGGCTTCCCGGAACAGTTCGTCCAGGCTCACATATTCCGCGCCCAGCGTTTGTGCCTCCGGGTCGGCGTGCAGGTCGTAACACAGCGCGCGGCAGCCAAACCCACGCATGATTCGCACCACTTCCACGCCAATCTGGCCGGTGCCCACCACACCCACGGTGCGGCCCCGCAGATCGAACCCCAGCAGGCCGTCAAGGGCAAAGTTGCCATCACGAATGCGGTGGTAGGCCCGGTGGATCTGCCGGTTCAGGGTCAGGATCAAGGCGGCGGTGTGTTCAGCCACCGCATAGGGAGAATACGCCGGTACCCGCACCACGGCGATGCCCAGGCGTTCGGCGGCTTTCAGGTCGACGTTGTTGAACCCGGCGCAACGCAGGGCCACGGCCCGGGTACCGCCGGCGGCCAGCTGTTCCAGTACGTTGGCATCCACCTGGTCGTTCACGAACACGCATACGGCGTCGAAGCCTTTGGCCAGTGCCGCAGTGGCCGCATTCAGGCGTGGTTCCAGGAACACCAGTTCATGCTGGTGGCTGGCCTGGTTCGCCTGTGCCAGGAACTGTTCGTCGTAGGGTTTGGTGCTGAAAACCGCCACTTTCATGGGATTGGCCTCATCCGGTCTGGGTGGGTACGGGGTCTTTCAAACATAAATCAAATGCCCGGCGGCGAGCCACCGCAATTTTGTTCAATACCGGTTACAAGGCGCCGTGCACACTGGGCGCCTCCGTTGGTTTACAGAGTGCTGATGCTATGAGTCTGTCTATTATCCTGCCGATGTCGGCCTTCGCCCTGGTGGCTTCGGTATCGCCGGGGCCGGTCAATCTGGTGTGCCTGAGCAGTGGCACGCGCTATCCGGTGTCTCAAGGGCTGGTGTTTGTCACCGGGGCCACTCTGGGGTTTATCGCGCTGTTTATGGCGGTGGGCCTGGGCCTGAATTCGCTGTTGGAACACGCGCCCGGGTTCGAGCGCTGGTTGAGCTGGGCTGGCGTCGCCTTCCTGCTGTACTTGAGCTACCAGCTGGCCACCGCCGATGGCCATCTCAGTGACGATGAGGCACGCCCGGCCCCCGGCTTTGTCACCGGCGCCCTGATGCAATGGTTGAACCCCAAGGCCTGGCTTGCTTCGGTGGCGGGTATCAGTGCGTTTACCGAGGGCGGCGATAGCACCCTGCTCTGGCTGTTTGCAGGGCTGTATCTGCCCATTTGTTGGCTGTCGCTGGCGAGTTGGGTGTATGTCGGGGTCGGGCTTCGCCGGCTGGTGCAGCAGCCGCGAATCCTGCGCGGGTTCAACCGGGTTCTGGCGCTGTTACTTACCGGAAGTTGCGTGTTCCTGCTGCTGGACTGACGGCTGGCGATACTGGTTCGGGGTGGCCGCCACCACGCGTTTGAAGGTTCTCTGGAAATGCGCCTGGTCGGCAAAGCCGGCGTTGAGGGCCGCGTCGGCAATACTCACGCCACGTTTCAGTTCGCTCTGCCCGTGCTGTATGCGGCGGTTGATGAGGTAGGCGTGGGGCGTTAACCCGTAGCTTTGCCGAAACGCCCGCACCAGATGCCCCGGGCTGTAGCCACTGAGCCGGCACAGGTCGTCCAGCGATACCTCGTCGGTACAGTGGCTGTCCAGGTACTCAGCCACCGCGGCCAGGGTGCCAGAGGGGCGCGGAATGCCCCGGGCCGGCGCTTCCGCCAGGCTCTGCATCAGGTCCAGCAGATACTCGGCAACCCGGCTCTGCTTTTCCAGCAAATCCCGGCCCGGGTCCAGCAGGCAATCGGCCATGGTGCAGTAATCCTGGTACTGGCGGGGGTCGGTGATCACTGCCGTGTCCAGGTCCTGCCAGTCTTCGCTGGGCAGCAGGCCCGCTTCAAATCTGAGCCGGGTCAGCCAGGCGGTATCCAGATACAGCATCAGATACGCCCAGGGCTGGTTATCAATGGGATTACAGGCGTGGGGCCATTCCGGGTTCATCAACACCAGCATGCCGGCGCTCACGTGGTACTGGTCGGTGCGGTACAGGAACGTGCTTTCACCGCCAGTGATGGCGCCGATCGACCAGTGCCGGTGGGTGTGCAGGGCATAACAGACCTCGCGCCCATCCTCGACTTTGCGCAGTTCCACATGGGGCATGCGGGCGTCGCGCCAGAAGATGGGTGTGCGAGGATCGGTCATGGTGGTTGCCTCAAAGCAAATCGGCCAGGCCAGTGCGTATGGCACTAGCCTAGCAGAAACTTACCACTCCAGCTGCGCACCGGTCTGATATTCGATCACCCGTGTTTCAAAGAAGTTTTTCTCTTTGCGCAGGGTGGCCTGCTCGTCCAGCCAGGGCGATACGTTCTTCGCTCCCGGGAACGGTTCTTCCAGGCCCACGGTGCGGGCCCGGCGGTTGGCCACAAAGCGGAACTGTTCGCTGTGGTATTCCGCCGAGTAACCCAGGATCGGGTCCCGCAGCACGTAGTTGGCGTAAGCCATTTCCGCGGCTTCGGATTCGTCCCACATCTCGCGCACCGCTTTCGGGTCCAGGGTGATTTTCTCTTCCTCGAGAATCTGGTTCACCACTTTCAGGCCGAAGGAGAAGTGCATGGCTTCGTCCCGCAGGATGTACTGCAACTGTTCACCCGTGCCCCGCATCAGGCCCCGGCGCTGCAGGGCGAAGATGGGGCTGAAGCCGTTGTAGAACCAGCAGCCTTCGAACACGGCGGCGAAGAACAGGTAGGACATCACGAAGTCCTGCAGTTCGTCCGGGTTGCGCAGGTTCATGTCGGAGCGCATGGCGGCGTCCAGCCGGCGGTTGGCCAGCTGGATTTTGCCGTTGATCTCCGGCACCACGCGGTAGCGGTTGTAGATCTCGCTCTGGTCCAGGTTCAGGGTTTCGATGCAGTGCTGATAGGTCCAGGTGTGCAGCGCTTCCTCGTATACCTGGCGGGCCTGGTAGATCTGCAGCTCCGGCGCGCTCATCTTCTCCATCACCGCCAGGCCGATGTTGCGCATGGCGAGGATGTCGGAGGTGGTCAGGTACGCCAGCACATTCTCGTACACGTGTTTTTCCGCCGGCGTCAGCCGGTGGTGGTAGTCGTGAACGTCCTGCGCCATGTTCACGTCCAGCGGCGTCCAGTGGTTCTTGTTGGCGTTCATGAAGTACTCCCAGGCCCAGGGGTACTTGAACGGTGCCAACTGGTTGATGTCGGTCTCGCCGTTAATCACCCGCTTGTCGTCGACATTCACGGGCGCCGGGCCGCCGGTGGCGGCGGCAGCGGTTTGCGCTTTTGGTTCGTCGTCCCAGTCCAGCATGTGGGTGCCTCCCAAATAAGTAAATGGTTACTGACAAGCTTCGCAGTCGGGATTGTCTATGCTGCACACCTGCGGCTGTGGCGCCGACACCGGCGCGGTCTTCTCGGCGCCAGTGGCGCCCAGGGAGCGCAGGTAGTAGGTGGTTTTGAGGCCACGCTCCCAGGCCAGCTGATACAGGGCATCCAGCTTCTTGCCGCTGGGCTCGGCCATGTACAGATTCAGGCTCTGGGCCTGGTCGAGCCATTTCTGACGGCGTGAGGCGGCTTCCACCAGCCAGCGGGCGTCGATCTCAAAGGCGGTGGCGTAGCGGGCCTTGAGTTCGGCGGGGATGCGGTCGATCTGCTGCACGCTGCCGTCGAAGTATTTCAGGTCGTTCACCATCACGTTGTCCCAGAGGCCTTCGGCCTTGAGGTCGCGGACCAGCGAGGGGTTCACCACGGTGAACTCACCGGACAGGTTCGATTTCACAAACAGGTTCTGGTACGCAGGCTCGATGGATTGCGACACGCCTACGATGTTGGAGATGGTGGCGGTGGGCGCAATGGCCATTACGTTGCTGTTGCGCATGCCGTTTTTGGCAATCAGCTCGCGCACCGGGGTCCAGTCCAGGCGGCTCTCGGTGTTTATCGACAGGTCGCCGTCACGGCGGGCTTCTTTCAGCTTCTGGATGGAGTCGATCGGCAGGATGCCCTGGCTCCACAGCGAGCCTTCGTAGGTTTCGTAGGCGCCCCGCTCACCGGCCAGCGTGGCGGAGGCACGCAACGCGAAGTAGCTGAGTTGCTCCATGGCGACATCGGCGAACTCCACCGCTTCGGCGCTGGTGTACGGCAGGCCCAGCTGGTACAGGGCATCCTGGAAGCCCATCAGGCCAAGACCCACCGGGCGGTGCTTCAGGTTAGAGTTGCGAGCCTGGGGCACGGCATAGAAATTTATGTCGATCACGTTGTCCAGCATGCGCACCGCCGTGGTGACGGTACGCTCCAGGCGCGCCACGTCCAGTTCGCCGTCCTTGATATGGGCAGCCAGGTTCACCGAACCCAGGTTGCACACGGCAATCTCGTCGGCACTGGTGTTCAAGGTGATTTCAGTACACAGGTTGGAGCTGTGCACCACGCCCTGATGCTGCTGCGGCGAGCGCAGGTTGCACGGGTCCTTGAAGGTGATCCAGGGGTGGCCGGTCTCGAACAGCACGGTGAGCATCTTGCGCCACAGCTGTTTGGCCGGAATTTTCTTGAACAGCTTGATCTTGCCTTGCTCGGCCAGGGCTTCGTAGTGCTGGTAGCGCTCGCGGAAGGCGTTGCCGTACAGGTCGTGCAGATCTGGCACATCGCTGGGGGAGAACAGGGTCCAGTCGCGGTCTTCGCGCATGCGTTCGATCAGCAGATCCGGCACCCAGTTGGCGGTGTTCATGTCGTGGGTACGGCGGCGCTCATCGCCGGTGTTCTTGCGCAGTTCCAGGAACTCTTCGATGTCCAGGTGCCAGCTTTCCAGATAGGCACAGACCGCGCCCTTGCGCTTGCCGCCCTGGTTCACCGCCACGGCGGTGTCGTTGACCACTTTCAGGAACGGCACCACACCCTGGCTCTGGCCGTTGGTACCCTTGATGTGGGAACCCAGTGCACGGACCGGGGTCCAGTCGTTGCCCAGACCACCGGCCCATTTGGACAGCAGGGCGTTATCGCGAATGGCCCCGTAAATGCCCTCCAGGTCGTCGCCCACCGTGGTCAGGTAGCAGGACGACAGCTGGGAATGCCGGGTGCCGCTGTTGAACAGGGTGGGCGTGCTGGCCATGTAATCGAAACTGGACAGCAGCTCATAGAATTCGATGGCGCGGGCATTGGGGTCGTCCTCACGCAGTGCCAGGCCCATGGCCACCCGCATGAAGAACACCTGGGGCAGTTCCAGGCGGGCCTTGTTCCAGTGCAGGAAGTAACGGTCGTACAGAGTTTGCAGGCCCAGGAAGCCGAACTGGAGATCGCGTTCCGGTTTCAGGGCGTTGCCAAGGCGTTCCAGGTCAAAGGCCGCCAGGGCTTCGTCCAGCAGTTCGTAGCGGATACCGGCGTGGATAAACGCTGTCAGAGCCTGTGGATAAATCTCTGCCAGCGGAAGACTGCGGGGCAGGTCCAGGGCTTCCGCTGTTTCCAGCCGGAGCTGTTCCAGCAGCAGGCGGGCGGTTACGGCGCTGTAGTCGGGTTCCCGTTCAATGCGGCCCCGGGCGGTCATGATCAGCGCGGTCAGCACTTCGGTGCCCTCAATACCGTCGTAGAGGTTGCGCAGGGCGTCTTCCACCAGCGAATCGCCGTTGATGCCGTCCAGCCCGGTGGCGGCTTGCTCCACCTGCTGTTTCATCAGTCCCAGATCCAGCGGCGCGATGCTACCGTCGCTCTTTTTCACGGTCAGGTGCGGGTGCGCTTCCACCGGCTCGTCCACGGCGCGCTGGCGGGCGTGTTCTTCACGGTACAGCACGTAGGCCCGGGCCACTTTCTGCTCTTCGGCCCGCATCAGGGCCAGTTCCACCTGGTCCTGGATGTCTTCGATGTGTACCTTGCCACCGGCCTTGAGGCGGCGGCTGATGGCCTGCACTACCTGTTCGGTAACCCGGTGCACGGCGTCGTTGATGCGGGCGGAACCGGCTGCCTGGTCCCCTTCCACCGCCAGGAAGGCTTTGGTCACCGCGACACTGATCTTGGCCGGGTTGAAACTCACCAGGGTGCCGTTTCGTTTGATAACTTGCAGGGATTGGGTATCGGTCGCGGGGGCCGGGGGTTCGGCAATGGCAGTGGCTGTCATGGTGCTCTCCTGAATTCGCGTTGGTTCCGTTTCACCCTCGCGAACGCAGTGGCACACCTTGCCCCGAATACGGGCAGGCCTGACCAATCTGCTCACCCTTGAATCGCGAAGGTGCAGTCCAGAAACCCATGGGGGGCTTCTGATCCCTGGCAGGTCTTCGGACTCAGGGGCGTGAACCTTTCAGCTCTGCCTAACGTGGCGACTTCCCGGCTTGCGCCAGTGTCATCTTGCCACGCTCGTTCCCCAATACCGCTGCGCGTCAGTTCCGGGTTCTCACCGGATTCCCGACTACCCTGTGATCAAGATGATCAGAGATTGATCACAATATATGGTAGTCAACCAAGGACCCGGTCACTATATAGGGCCGAATACGCCAAGACAAGGCACTTTTTGCAACGGAGCCTGTCCATCTCCAGACCACTGGATTTTAGGAATAGATGTGAGAATTTCGCTGCTTTTGGCCAGTACCCTGACGCTCGGTCTCGCCGCCAGCCCGGTGCAGGCCACGGCCTGGTATGGTGATCTGACCCTTGTGAAATAGTCCGCTTGCAGGACTGACTACGGGAGTAATCCAACCACTGGATTTACCGGTACTACTCCGGAAACCCGGGCACCACATAGGTTTTCTGGAACCGGCGCACCGGCGGTACCTCGCCACGCTCGGCCAGGCGCAGATAGGCATCATCAAAGGCCTCACGCAGAATGGTCGCGCGCGGATTGGCCAGGGAAAACAGCCAGGCTGCGTTGCGGCTACGCATTTCCGACCCGCGAATCTCTGCATCTGAGTTGCGGCTCAGGGTTTCCTTCACCGGTTGCCGGTAGTCCAGCAGGTAATCACCGCGCTTGCGCTTGAGCATGTTGAGACCGGAGCGGTGATTCGGTGCTTCGGTGATCCGGATATCGGGTTGGGCCGTCAGCCAGTCTCTGAGGCCGGCATAGGTATAGCCGCCGATCAGAATCACGGTTTTGTTGCGCAGGCGATCCATGTGATCCACCGGTGGCGCGCCCTCCAGATACCAGGCACTGAGTTCCACCGGAATCGGGCTGATCCAGCTCTCCAGTACATCGTCTTTCAGTGCAGGAATGTCGGTTAGCCCCATCCATAAATCGATAGTGCCATTGGTCAGATAGAGGTAGGTACGTGCGACGGGCAGATAGATGAATTCCAGTTGGTAACCCGCCTCTGCCGCCACCTTGCGGGTGATATGCACAAACTCGCCGGCGGGCTCTCCCTGCTCGTTTCGATAGCTGATGGGCGGGAATTCAACATAGGCAACACGAACGGTTGAGGATGCTTCAGCCGACGTCTCTGAGGCGCTCAACGGTGAATGGAACAGGCTCATCCCGATGAAGACCAGGGCCACAAACGCCAGGGGCAGTCGGGACAAACACAAAATAGATTGTTGGCAACTGCGCATGTATACCGCTTTTCTTTTATCTGTTTACCTGAAGGTTAACAGATCCTATGAAAACTGTGCGGTGAAATGTGCAAAACCTTGACTCAGAACGCGTGGGTGACCATGTACAGACCCACACCTCCCATCACGATGGTGTAAGGCAGAGCCATGATCACCATGCGCCCATAGGACAAACGCACCAGAGGTGCAATGGCTGACGTGAGCAGGAACAGGAACGCCGCCTGGCCATTGGGTGTAGCTACGCTCGGCAGGTTGGTACCGGTATTGATGGCTACGGCCAGAGTCTGGAAATGATCATAGCTGATGCTGCCGGCATCCAGCGCCTGTTTCACTTCGCTGATGTAGACGGTAGCGACAAACACGTTGTCGCTGATCATCGACAACAGCCCGTTGGCAATGAAGAACATGCCCGGCTGCTGGCCTTCGGGCAGCGCCAGTACGTAATCAATGATCGGTTTGAACAAGTGCTGTTCGTGAATCACGGCTACCACGGCGAAGAACACCACCAGCAACGAGGTAAAAGGTAGGGATTCCTGGAACGCCTTGCCAATCTGGTGTTCATCCGTCACGCCGGTAAAGGAGGTAATCAGGATAATCACCAGCAGACCAATCAGCCCGACCTCGGCAATGTGGAACGCCAGGCCAAACACCAGAATGACCGCGGCCACCGCCTGAATCCAGAGCGCCGCCTGATCGGACTTGGTTCGCCGCGCTTTTTCGTTGTCGGCAAACTCTTCCAGAACCCGGCGCACCGGCTTGGGCAGTCGACCGCCATATCCAAACCAGCGCAGTTTCTCCAGCGCCCAGCACGTGGCCAGGCCCGCAAACAATACCGGGACGCTGACCGGCGCCATGTGCAGGAAAAAGCCGGCGAAATCCCAGCCCACCACCTTGGCAATCAACAGGTTCTGGGGCTCACCCACCATGGTGGCCACGCCACCCAGGGCGGTACCGATCGCCCCATGCATCAGCAGACTGCGCAGAAAGGCCCGGAAGTTTTCCAGATCTTCCCGGTGCAGCTCAATCACTTCGTCGTCGCTGTTGGTGTTGTGGTCTTTCTGCTGGTAGCCCTTGCCGGATGCCACCTTGTGATAGACCGAGAAGAACCCTACCGCGACGCTGATAATGACCGCGGTGACGGTCAGGGCGTCGAGGAACGCGGACAGCACTGCCGCAGCGCTACAGAACAGCAGCGACAACGCCGACTTGGACCGTACCCCCACAAGAATCTGGGTGAAGGTCACCAGCAGCAGCTCTTTCATGAAGTAAATACCCGCCACCATGAACATCAGCAGCAGGATGACAGGGAAGTTGGTCAGAACCTCATGGTACACCGCATCCGCGGACGTCAGCCCGATCAGCAGGGCCTCCACCGCCAGCAAGCCCCCCGGGAGCAGTGGGTAGCATTTCAGCGCCATTGCCAGGGTAAAAATAAACTCACCGATCAACAGCCAACCCGCCACGCCGGGCCCAAGCAGATACATGACAATCGGATTGATGACCAGAAACAGCAGAATGACCTGCTTGTACCAGACGGGCGCCTTGCCAAGAAAATTATGGGTGAAGCCGGAGATAACAGTCGTGGGCATTACAGACATCTTCTGAGAAATCGGTTTGTTGGTATTGTGCGCCAGAAGACCCGCATCTTCCTTGATATTTACGTACCGGAGTATGGTCCGAAGGTACGAATTTCAGTCCGCTTTTGGTCTTAATAACAAAAAGAAGGCGAGATAGAGCCGGGCACCACAAGAGATTTAAGTAATACTACTTAATTACTGCCGAAACGGCGACGGTATTTTAACCGATTTCTCGATTAATAAGGTAACTTTCTGAACAAATGACGGTCACGGCCTGATATCGGGACTGATATTTTCAGGACCGGATCCAGGCAGGCTCCGGCCCGTTTTAAATGGTGGCCTATTCCACCGTCACACTCTTGGCCAGGTTCCGCGGCTGGTCTACGTCCGTGCCCTTCAATACCGCCACATGATAAGACAGCAACTGCAGCGGTACGGTATACACGATGGGCGCGGTAATCTCATGCACGGGTGGCAGTTGCATCACGTGGATGCCATCTTCCGGCTTTACATCCGCCGCCTTGTCGGCAAACACGAACAGCTCACCGCCACGGGCGCGTACCTCTTCCAGGTTGGATTTCAGCTTTTCCACCAGGTCGTTGTTAGGAGCCACGGTAACCACCGGCATCTCACTATCGACCAGTGCCAAGGGGCCATGCTTGAGCTCGCCGGCCGGATAGGCCTCGGCGTGGATGTAAGAAATTTCCTTGAGCTTCAGGGCCCCTTCCATCGCCACCGGGAACTGAGAGCCGCGGCCCAGGAACAGGCTGTGGTTCTTGTCCATAAACGCCTTGGACATCTCTTCAATGTCGGCATCCAGAGCGAGGACGTCACTCACCTGCTTGGGCAACTGATGAATGGCGGCGACGATGTCTGCCTCTTTGTCTTCGCTCAGGCCATTGTGGCGCGCCAGCGCCAGGGTGAAGATCAGCAAGGCGGTAAGCTGGGTGGTGAACGCCTTGGTCGACGCCACACCAATTTCCGGACCGGCCTGGGTCATGATGACCAGATCGGATTCCCGCACCAGGGAACTGCCCGGCACGTTGCAGATGGCCAGAGCCGCTCGGAAGCCCGCCTGTTTGGCTTGACGCAATGCCGCCAGAGTGTCGGCGGTTTCGCCGGACTGGGAAATGCACAGGAACAGGGTATCCGGCTGGATCACGTGTTTGCGATAGCGGAACTCGGACGCGACTTCCACGGAGCAAGGGATGCCGGCCAGGTCTTCAATCCAGTAACGGGCCACCATGCCGGCGTGGTAGGAAGTACCACAGGCGATGATCTGAACGTGGCGCACGTTTTCCAGCAGGTTGGCGGCATCGGTGCCCAGGGCCTGTTCCAGTACCCGGCTGTCAGTGATCCGGCCTTCCATGGTAGCCTTGATCACTTTCGGCTGCTCGTAGATTTCCTTGAGCATGTAGTGGCGATATTCGCCTTTGTCTGCAGAGTCAGCACCGTGTTCGAATCGGGTAATGGTCCGCTCCACCGGCTGACCACTGCGATCGTGGATGCGGATGCTGTCCTTGCGGATATCGGCGATATCGCCCTCTTCCAGGAACATGAAGCGGTCGGTCACCGGCAACAGGGCCAGCTGGTCAGACGCGATAAAGTTCTCGCCAATACCGACGCCAACTACCAGAGGGCTGCCCTCGCGACAGACCACCAGGTGATCCGGCTCATCGGCATGAACAACGGCCAGGGCGTAGGCACCGCGCAGACGCTGAATGGCCGCCTTTACCGCTTCATAGAGTTTGCCCTGTTCACGAAAGTATTTCTCGATCAGGTGCGCGACCACCTCGGTATCGGTCTGGGAGGTGAACTCAAAACCCTCGGCCCTGAGTTCATCCCGGAGTTCCTGGTAGTTCTCGATGATGCCGTTATGGACGATGGCCAGCCGCTCGCCGGACATATGGGGATGGGCATTCACCTGCGAGGGCTCCCCGTGGGTGGCCCAGCGAGTGTGGGCAATACCCAGGTGACCAGCCAGGGGGTTTGCTTCAATGGCATCAGCCAGGGCCGCCACCTTGCCGACTTCCCGGGCTCGCTGCACCAGGTGCTGGCCATTGATGACGGCCATGCCGGCGGAGTCGTACCCCCGGTATTCCAGGCGGCGCAGGCCCTCCAGCAGAATACCCTGGACATCCCGTTCAGATACCGCTCCTACAATCCCACACATGCTGTTATCACCTGTTCGTTAATCGTTGGTTACGCTTTTTTCGGCCGTTCCCAGCCGGCGATGTTGCGCTGCTTGCCACGGGCCACCGCCAGTTCCCCTTCGCTGATATCGCGGGTAATGGTCGAGCCGGCACCAATGGTGGCCTGTTCCGCTACGTTCACCGGAGCGACCAGTGAGGTATTGGAGCCGACAAATACCCCGTCACCCAATACCGTCTGGTGTTTGTTCACACCATCATAATTGCAGGTGATGGTACCTGCACCCACATTCACATTACGGCCCAGTGAGGCATCACCAACGTAACTGAGGTGATTGATCTTGCTGCCCTCCCCCACCACGGCCTTCTTGGTTTCGACAAAATTGCCAACCTTGGTGTTGGCGGCCAGTTCCGTGCCCGGACGCAGGCGCGCGAACGGCCCGATCTGCGCGTTGGCCCCTACCACGGCCCCTTCAATCACGCTGTTGGCCTTGATCTCGGCACCGTCAGCGATGGTGGCGTCTTTGATCACGCAGTTAGGTCCGATCACGACGTTGCTGCCCAGGCTTACCCGGCCTTCAAAGACGGCGTTCACGTCTATCCACAGGTCGTTGCCAATGGTGAGCTCACCACGCACATCAATGCGGGCCGGGTCAGCCAGGGATGCGCCCTCGGTCATCAAACGCTCGGCTTGCTGACGCTGGTACCAGCGCTCCAGTTCCGCCAGTTGCAGGCGGTTGTTCACGCCCTGAACCTCGAATGGGTTCAGCGGCTGGGAAACCGTCACTGACAAGCCATGGTCGACCGCCATCGCGATAATGTCAGTCAGATAATACTCGCCCTGGGCATTGCTGTTGGACAGAGCGGGCAGCCATTGCTTCAGGTGACTGGCTGAGACCGCCAGAATGCCCGTGTTCACTTCCTGAATCTGCTGCTGTTCAGCGGTCGCGTCTTTCTGCTCGACGATGGCCTGAACCAGGCCTTGTTCGTTGCGAACGATCCGGCCATAACCGTGGGGGTTGACCATATCCACCGTCAGCAAAGCCAGATTCCGTTCGTCCAGGTCGGCGACCATGGTTTCCAGGGTGTCTTTGCGAGTCAGAGGGACGTCACCGTACAACACCAGCACCCGGGCATCATCCGGCAGTGCCGGCAGAGCCTGGGCCACGGCATGGCCGGTACCCAGTTGCTCGGTCTGCAACACCCAGTTCACCGAGTCGTCTTCCAGAGACGCCCGAACCTGATCGGCTCCGTGACCAATCACCGTGTGAATTTTCTCCGCGCCCAGTTGTTTTGCGGTATCAACCACATGGTGCAGCATGGCTTTACCCGCCACCGGATGCAGCACCTTGGGCAGGGAGGATTTCATGCGGGAGCCCTGGCCGGCGGCCAGGATCACAACGTGTAACGGGCTCATGGGGCAATCAGCTCCGGTATTCAAAACGTCCATAAATGAAAAAACCGCGTCCCGGTGGAATCTCCGACACTCCGTTTACGGAATACCGGGCCCTCCACCTGAGGATGCGGTTCACTGTCAGGCCAATCCGGGCGCTGACACAGGCTCTGCTTTAACGCAGGTGCTTGCGCAGCTTCTGGATGGTGCGCAGCTGAGCGGCCGCTTCGGCCAGCTCGGCAGCAGCACGCGAGTACTCGAACTCGCCTGTCTTGTTCGCCAGTGCCTTCTCGGCTTGCTTCTGGGCTTCCAGGGCCGCTGCTTCGTCCACATCCTTTGCACGAACGGCGGTGTCGGCCATCAGAGTAACCAGATTGGGCTGTACTTCCAGGTAACCACCGGATACGTACAGAATTTCCTCACTGCCACCCTGCTTGATGATCCGCACTGCGCCGGGCTTCAGCTCGGTCAGCAGCGGAGCATGGCCATACTGGATGCCAAGCTCACCTTCGGTACCGGTGGCGATCAGCATCTCCACCAGGCCCGAATAGATTTTTTCCTCGGCACTTACGACGTCACAATGTACGGTCATAGCCATTTCTTACGCCTCTTGGGTCTGAAAGGAAAAAAGGTGTCTTACTTACCTTCCTTCTCTTTCATTGCCTTAGCTTTCTCAATCGCTTCTTCGATGCCGCCGCACATGTAGAACGCCTGCTCCGGCATGTCGTCGTAGTCACCGTTGAGAATGCCTTCGAAGCTCGCGATGGTCTCTTTCAGAGACACGTACTTACCCGGAGAACCGGTAAATACTTCAGCAACGTGGAACGGCTGCGACAGGAAACGCTCGATCTTACGGGCGCGGGATACGATCAGCTTGTCTTCTTCAGACAGCTCGTCCATACCCAGGATCGCGATGATGTCTTTCAGTTCCTTGTAGCGCTGCAGAACGTTCTGAACACCACGGGCAACGTTGTAGTGCTGCTCACCAATCACCAGCGGATCCAGCTGACGGGAGGTGGAGTCGAGCGGATCGATCGCCGGGTAGATACCCTTGGAAGCGATGTCACGGCTCAGTACCACGGTCGCGTCAAGGTGCGAGAAGGTGGTGGCCGGAGACGGGTCAGTCAAGTCATCCGCCGGTACGTAGACCGCCTGGATAGAAGTGATGGAACCGGTCTTGGTAGAGGTGATCCGCTCCTGCAGCTGACCCATCTCTTCCGCCAGGGTCGGCTGGTAACCTACCGCAGAAGGCATACGACCCAGCAGTGCAGATACCTCGGTACCGGCCAGGGTGTAACGGTAGATGTTGTCAACGAACAGCAGTACGTCACGGCCTTCGTCACGGAACTTCTCAGCCATGGTGAGACCGGTCAGGGCCACACGCAGACGGTTTCCAGGGGGCTCGTTCATCTGGCCGTAAACCATGGCAACCTTATCGAGAACGTTGGACTCCTTCATTTCGTAGTAGAAGTCGTTACCTTCCCGGGTCCGCTCACCAACACCTGCGAATACGGAGAGACCGGAGTGCTCTTTCGCGATGTTGTTGATCAGTTCCATCATGTTTACGGTCTTGCCTACGCCGGCACCACCGAACAGACCCACCTTACCACCCTTGGCGAACGGGCAGATCAGGTCGATAACCTTGATGCCGGTTTCCAGCAGGTCGGCAGACGCTGCCTGATCGGCATAGCCCGGTGCCTTGCGGTGGATAGCCCAGCGCTCTTCTTCGCCGATGTCGCCCTGCTCGTCGATGGGACGACCCAGAACGTCCATGATCCGGCCCAGAGTCTGTGTACCAACGGGTACAGAGATCGGCTTGCCGGTATTTTCTGCTTTCAGGCCACGCTTCAGGCCCTCGGTGCTGCCCATGGCGATGGTACGAACAATGCCGTCACCCAGCTGCTGCTGGACTTCCAGAGTTGTTTCGCCACCTTCAAGCAGCAGTGCGTCGTAAACGCTTGGAACGGAGTCACGTGGAAATTCCACGTCGATAACCGCGCCAATGATCTGAACGATGTGTCCGCTACTCATGCTCGGTTCCTCGTTATCTTGATAGTCAATAAAACCAGTAGGTCTGTGAGCGTTAACCAACAGATGCCGCGCCGCTCACAATCTCCGAAATCTCTTGTGTGATCGCTGCCTGACGGGCCTTGTTATAGGCCAGTTGAAGCTCGTCAATGATGCTGCCAGCGTTGTCTGTCGCGCTCTTCATGGCAATCATCCGGGCAGCCTGCTCACAGGCCAGATTTTCTACCACACCCTGATACACCTGGGATTCGATATAACGTGGCATCAGCCCGTCAAGGATCGGACGGGAATCCGGCTCGTAGATGTAATCCCACTGGTGACCGATTTCTTCATCATCGCCTTCCGGCAGCGGCAGCAATTGCAGCGCCTGGGGGCTCTGGGTCATGGTGTTGACGAATTCGTTGCTGATCAGGAACAGGCGGTCGATCTTGCCTTCCACGAACGAATCCAGCATCACCTTGACGCTACCGATCAGCTGATCTGCACTCGGGCTATCGCCCAGGTGCGTCACGGCTGCCACCACGTTCCCGCCGTAGTTGCGGAAGAAGGAGGCACCCTTCTGGCCAATAGCGCAGATATCGGTCTCAATACCTTGTTGTTTCCATTCACGCATTTCTCTGACGAGCAGCTTGAACGCGTTGGTGTTCAGACCACCGCAAAGACCGCGATCAGAGGAGACCACAATGTAGCCTACCCGCTTGACCTCGCGCTCCTGCATGAACGGATGGCGGTAATCCTTGTTGGACTTCGCAATGTGTCCGATTACCTGGCGCATCTTTTCAGCGTACGGGCGGGTTGCCTGCATACGCTCCTGAGCCTTACGCATCTTGCTCGCGGCTACCATTTCCATGGCAGACGTGATCTTCTGCGTGCTCTTGATGCTTCCGATCTGGTTACGTATTTCTTTTCCGACGGCCATATGTCACTGCCTTTTCAAGTTAGACACTCAAATGGACCAGCAGGCCCGCACAACGGCGGGCCTTTTGGATTTACCAGCTCTGAGTGGTCTTGAATTTCTCCAGAGCAGCTTTGAGGCCGGCAGTGATGTCGTCGTTGAAGTTACCTTCAGGGCCGATCTTGTCCAGAAGTTCCTTCTGCTCGGACCGCATCCAGTCCAGCAGTTGGGCTTCGAACTTCACAACCTTGTTGACATCCACATCGTCCAGGAAGCCTTCGTTCGCTGCGAACAGTACGGTACCCATTTCCGCAACGGTCATCGGGCTGTACTGGTTCTGCTTCATCAGCTCGGTGACGCGCTGACCATGCTCCAGCTGCTTACGGGTTGCTTCGTCGAGGTCAGAAGCGAACTGGGCAAACGCCGCCAGTTCCCGGTACTGGGCCAGAGCCAGACGGATGTTACCGCCGAGCTTCTTCATGATCTTGGTCTGGGCTGCACCACCTACCCGGGATACGGAGATACCGGCGTTCATGGCCGGACGGATACCGGAGTTGAACAGGTTGGTTTCCAGGAAGATCTGACCATCGGTAATGGAGATTACGTTGGTCGGTACGAATGCAGACACGTCACCAGCCTGAGTCTCGATGATCGGCAGCGCGGTCAGGGAACCGGTCTTGCCTTTCACTTCGCCGTTGGTGAACTGCTCAACGTAGTCAGCATTTACACGGGACGCACGCTCCAGCAGACGGGAGTGCAGGTAGAAAACGTCACCCGGGAATGCTTCACGTCCCGGCGGACGACGCAGCAGCAGGGAGATCTGACGGTAGGCAACGGCCTGTTTGGACAGGTCATCGTATACGATCAGGGCGTCTTCACCGCGGTCGCGGAAGAACTCACCCATGGAAGTACCGGCGTACGGAGCCAGGAACTGCATGGCGGCCGGATCGGCGGCACCAGCAGCAACCACGATGGTGTGGTCCATGGCACCGTGCTCTTCCAGCTTGCGCACAACGGCGGCAATGGAAGACTGCTTCTGGCCAACGGCAACGTAGATACACTTGATGCCGGTGTGCTTCTGGTTGATGATCGCGTCGATGGCAACCGCGGTCTTACCGATCTGACGGTCGCCGATGATCAGCTCACGCTGGCCGCGGCCGATGGGAACCATGGTATCGATGGCTTTCAGACCAGTCTGTACCGGCTCGTCAACGGACTGACGGGCGATAACGCCCGGTGCAACCTTCTCGACCGGGGAGGTCAGGCTGTTGCCCAGCTCGCCCTTACCGTCGATGGGGTTACCCAGGGAGTCAACCACACGGCCCAGCAGTTCGTTACCAACGGGTACTTCCAGGATACGACCAGTACAACGTACCTTCTGGCCTTCGGCCAGACCTTCGTAGTCACCCAGAACAACCGCACCAACAGAATCACGCTCCAGGTTCAGCGCCATGCCGTATGTGCCGTTGGCAAATTCAATCATCTCGCCGTACATAACGTCGGCCAGACCGTGGATCAGCACGATACCGTCAGATACAGACAGGATCGTACCTTCGTTTTTTGCTTCGGAAGAGATGTCGAGTTTCTCGATTCTCTTCTTGATGATGTCACTGATCTCGGATGGATTCAGTTGCTGCATGCCTTTGTCCTCAAACCTTGTGCTGAAATCAGGAGCCCAGAGCCCTGGCCATTCTGGCCAGTTTGCCACGGACTGAAGCGTCGATAACCAGGTCGCCTGTTCGTACGATCACGCCACCGATCAGGGACTGATCCACGGTGGTCTCGAGTTCGACCTTGCGCTCCAGCTTTTTGGACAGTGCGTCGATCAGTTTCTGCTGCTCGTCTGCAGACAAGTCGAATGCGGTATCGATTGTCAGGTGCACAGACTTCTCAAGGTCTGCACGGTACAAACGGAACAAAGCAGAAATCTCCGGCAGCAGGGCCAGACGCTTGTTTTCAGCAAGAATCAACAGGAAGTTTCTGAGTGCTTCAGGCAGCGGCTCTTCAAAACACTCTGCGAAGAGTTCCGCCTTGCGTTGCTCAGACAGGCCGGGGTTGGCCAGGATGTTCTTTACCTCTTGGTCAGCCGCAACCTGAGCGGCAAAAGCCAGAGCCTGATCCCATTGATCAACGGCGTTCTGGTCCTGCGCGGCATCAAAAACGGCCTTCGCGTAGGGTCGGGCTAACGTTGTAAGTTCTGCCATGATGACCCTCGTTTAGAGTTCTGCGGCCAGCTTTTCCAGCATCTCGCTGTGAGCTTTGGCGTCTACAGAGGTTTCCAGAATCTTCTCGGCACCGGCAACGGCCAGGGTGGCCACTTCTGCTCTGAGTGCGTCGCGAGCCTGAACACGCTCCTGTTGAATTTCCGCCCTGGCCTGCTCAATAAGCTTTTCGCCTTCTTTGCGGGCATCCTCTTTGGAGGCTTCCACAATCTGGGCGGCACGCTTGTTGGCCTGGTCAATCAGGGCTGCAGCTTCTTCTTTCGCCTTTTGCAGTTCTTTGGTGGCTTTTTCCTGGGCCAGTTCGAGATCGAGTGATGCCCGATCGGCCGCGGATAGGCCATCTGCAATTTTCTTCTGGCGCGCTTCCATGGCAGCCGTAATCGGCGGCCATACATATTTGACGCAGAACCAGACGAAAATAGCGAAGGCAATCGATTGCCCTATCAACGTAAGGTTTATATTCACGGCGATATACCTCTTGCTATTCGTTGCGTCCTGGTTTCCGGAAGGAGGGGCGCGGCCTTAGCCGGCGCCCACAGCTCTCGGTTTAATTAACCAGCAACAACGAAGATCAGGTACATCGCGATACCAACACCGATCATGGGAACCGCGTCAAGCAGACCAGCCATGATGAAGGCTTTGGTTTGCAGTTGGTTGGCCATTTCCGGCTGACGGGCAGTGGACTCAAGCAGTTTGCCGCCCAGCAGACCGAAACCGATACCAGCGCCCAGAGCGCCCAGACCGATGATCAACGCAGCTGCGATAAATACCATTTCCATTGAAGACTCCTCAGTTTTTTCAGATAGTTAAGGGTTTGTTTATTTAAGGGTTAATCAGTGATCTTCGTGTGCCGCGCTGAGGTAAACCACAGTAAGCACCGTAAAAATAAAGGCCTGAAGCGGAATAACCAGAATGTGGAAGATCGCCCAGGGAACGTTCAACGTCCACTGAATCCACAGTGGCAACAGCGCAATCAGGATAAACACAACTTCACCAGCGTACATGTTACCGAACAGACGCAGCGCCAGACTGATTGGCTTGATGATCAGCGCCAGGATTTCCAGCAGCAGGTTGAACGGGATCATGATCCAATGATTGAACGGGTTGAAGGCCAGTTCTTTACTGAAACCACTGACGCCTTTCACCTTGAAGCTGTAGAACAGAATCAGCAGGAACACACCAATCGACATGCCGAAGGTAGCATTCGGATCGGTGGTCGGAACAATCTTGAAGTACTCAAGCCCCAGCGCGTGAGCGATCGACGGAATATAGTCGATGGGGATCAGCTTCAGGATGTTCATCAGCAGAATCCAGACGAAAATCGTCAACGCCAGGGGCGCAATCAACGGATTCTTGCCGTGGAAGACGTCGCGCACGATGCCCTGAACAAATTCAAAGGTCATCTCGATCAGGTTCTGCAAGCCGCTCGGCGTGCCTTCGGTGACCCGGTTGGCCACAAAGCGGAACAGGCCCAGGAACAGAATACCCATGGCGATTGACCAGCCGAGGGTATCGACGTGGATTGCCATGAAGCCCATATCTGTGGCCTCCTGACCAGTTCGTGCGAAGGTCCAGGTGGCCTCCTGCACGACACTGCCATCCGCGCGCTCATAGCCTTCCGGGAGCTTGCCATAGGTAAGGTTGGTGAGGTGGTGTTTTATATACTCTACTGGGGTATCAGCTGCCATACTGCTCTCGTCCAGTCATCGCTGTGGTCGCGGCCGGATGAGCCAGCGCAATGCCGTACCCAACACAACCATCACAGCAAAAGTGAATAACAGAGCCGGTACGTGGACTGGCTCCATTAAAGTGAAAACGGCCGCAAAAAACACTGCGGTAAGGGCCAGCTTGATGCTCTCTGCCCTGAATATGTTGCTCACTGCCAGGTGCATCTGTCGGGCACCCTGATAACGATAAGCGCGGTGAGCAAAGTACGCGTTTGGTATGACAAAAATAAGACCGCCAATGAGGGCGGAATACCCGGCCAAACGACTTTCCAACAACCACAACAGGCTCAGAATCAGCAGAACCGCCATCTCTATAATCAACCACTTGCCAAGTGGTACGTACGTGATGGCTCTCGAAGAACGGTTCATATCACCAGCTGTCATTCCAAGCGCGCGGAATTATATGTGTTAACCGATAGGTGTTCAACATAACCGCACGGAAAAATTGGCGAAAAAGTGAGCAGATTTTGCCGCCGAAATCTGAAGTTTTACACAGGTTGTGTTGCTCATCGATCGCCACAACCACATGTGGTGTTTCCGGCACCAGACGGGACTTTAGGATGATTTTCAGGTTTTATCGGGCCGACTAACGGATGTGGCCCAGAATGCCGTCAAGCTCGTCCAGTGAACTGTACTCAATCACCAGCTTGCCTTTGCCGCGTTTACCATGATTGATCGCCACCCGGGCACCGAGCCGGTCAGACAGATCGTCCTGCAAGGCCCGGATGTTCGGATCAAGAGCCGGCTTGGTGTTGTCTTTGTCTTCCGGTTTTTCCTGCTGAACCCGGCGCACCAGGGCTTCAGTCTGGCGTACCGAAAGCGATTTGGCGACCACCTGACGGGCCACCTGCATCTGCTGCTCCGGTGGCAGGGTGAGCATGGCACGACCGTGACCCATTTCCAGATCACCATGCTCCAGCATTACCCTTACGTCTTCGGTCAGGCCGATCAACCGTAACAGGTTGGTGATCGTCGTTCGGGACTTGCCCACCGCCTCGGCCACCTGGGCCTGGGTCAGGCCGAACTCGTCCTGCAGGCGCTGCAGGGCGAAGGCTTCTTCAATGGGGTTCAGGTTTTCGCGCTGGATGTTCTCGATCAGCGCCATCGCAATGGCGGCTTCATCCGGGACATCGCGGATAATGGCAGGAATACGGTCCAGTTCTGCCATCTGGGTGGCACGCCAGCGGCGCTCACCGGCAATCAGTTCATAACGGCCTTCCGAAACCGGACGCACCACGACCGGCTGCATCACGCCCTGCTGACGAATGGAGTCTGCCAGTTCCTGCAGAGCGGCGGGGTCCATATCCCGGCGCGGCTGATAACGACCACGCTGGATCAGGTCGACCGGGATCTCACGCAGTTCACCATCGTGATCACTGGTCTCCTGATTGAGATTCACCTTCGAGCCCTGGAGCAGTGCCCCCAGTCCCCGTTCGCCCAAGCCTCGCTTCTTCGCCGCCATGGTAGTTGTCATTCTTCCTGTTGAAATAGTGGGTGCATGGTTGCCTGACGGCGGTCTATGTTACACCGCAACCGCGGGCGATGTCTTTTTCGATCCGTGCCGGCGTACCATCTCGCCAGCCAGCGCCAGATAAGCCACCGCACCTTTGGACACCCGATCATACTTGAGTGCCGGCATGCCGTAGCTGGGCGCTTCTGCCAGCCGGACGTTACGGGGAATCACCGCCCGGTAAACCTTGTCACCGAAATATTCACTGAGCTGACCGGAGACATCCAGAGTCAGACTGTTGCGGGGGTCGTACATGGTGCGCAGGATACCCTCAATCTCCAGATTGGGATTGACCGTTTCCTGAATCTGCTGGACGGTGTTCATCAGTGCCGCCAGCCCTTCCAGGGCATAATACTCACACTGCATCGGGATCAGTACCGAATCCGCAGCGGACAGGGCATTCACGGTCAGCAGACTGAGCGAAGGCGGGCAATCAATCAGGATGTAGTCGTAGTTTTCCCGAACGGTGTTGAGGGTCAGCCGTAACCGGTGTTCCCGGCCAATCTCGTTCATCAGCTCCACTTCGGCGGCGGTCAGGTCACCGTTGGCGGGCAGCAGATCAAAACCGGAGGCTTCGGCGTGGGCGATCACGTCCGCCGGAGTAGCCCGTTTGGTCAGCACATCGTATCCGGACAGCTCCAGGGAATTTTTATCCACACCGCTGCCCATGGTGGCATTGCCCTGGGGATCCATATCCACCAGCAGCACCCGGCGCTTGGTGGCCGCCAGAGACGCGGCAAGATTGACGCAGGTGGTGGTTTTGCCCACACCGCCTTTCTGATTGGTCACTGCAATCACGCGCGCCATGCTTTGCCTCCTGCTGTTGAGGGTTACCGGTGTCGTTCAGCCCGGGCGACGATCAGTAAATGCCGTTCACCGTCGGCTCCGGGGACGGTCAGGGAATGGCTGGATTCTACCTGCCAGTCCGCCGGAAGGGCAGCTACTTCATCATCCGGATACTGGCCTTTCATGGCAAGGAACTCGCCGTCATTCGCGAGCAGACCGCCACACCAGGTCACCAGGTTTTCCAGCGCGGTAAAGGCCCGGCTGCTGATCTGGGAGAAGGGCTGATCGGGCTGGCAGTCTTCCGCCCGGCCGTGGATAACTTCAACGTTGTCCAGCCCGAGCTCAAGCACACACTGATTCAGGAATCGGGTTTTCTTGCCGTTGCTGTCCAGCAGGGTAAAGCGTTTTTCCGGGAACACAATGGCCAGCGGAATACCAGGCAGGCCGCCGCCGGCGCCCACATCCAGCAAATGGTCTGTGGTCACCCAGGGCAGGATGCTCAGACTGTCCAGCAACTGGCGGGAGACCATGACCCGCTCATCCCGCACGGCGGTCAGGTTGTAGGCCTTGTTCCACTTGTTCAGCAGAGCCAGAAAAGCCAGCAACTGTTGCTGCTGGCTGTCGGACAAAGACAGGTTCATGGCCGCGAGGCCGTCCCGAAGCTGGCCGGGCCACTGTGGATAACTCATCTCAGGCGCTCTGCTTTTTCAACAGGTCGCGCTTTTTCAGATGCACCAGAATCTGGCTGACCGCCGCCGGGGTCACACCCTGGATACGGGACGCCTGAGCCACCGTTTCCGGGCGCACGTCCTTGAGCTTCTGCTTGATCTCGTTGGACAGGCCACCGATGACGTCGTAATCCAGATCCAGCGGCAATGCGGTGTTCTCGTTCTTGCGCAGGCGCTCGATCTCATCCGCCTGGCGGGAAATGTAGCCTTCGTACTTGATCTCGATTTCCACCTGGTCGGCCACGTTCGGGTCCTCCGCCCGCTCGGCCCCGATCTCGGCGATGTGGTCGTAGACAATTTCGGGCCGACGCAGCAGCTCAGCCAGGGACTGGTCCCGGGTCATCGGCTGCTTCAGGTAGCTGTTGGCACGCTCGCCGGCCTCGGTGTTCGGGTGGATGCGGGTGCTTTCCAGGCGGCTACGCTCTTTGGCAATGCCTTCGCACTTGTCGCTGAACTTCTGCCAGCGCTCGTCGTCCACCAGGCCCAGCTTACGGCCGGTTTCGGTCAGGCGCAGGTCGGCGTTGTCTTCCCGCAGGATCAGCCGGTATTCGGCACGGCTGGTGAACATGCGGTAGGGCTCCTGGGTGCCCATGGTGATCAGGTCGTCCACCAGTACGCCCAGATAGGCCTCATCCCGGCGCGGGTACCACTCTTCCTTGTCCTGGGCCCGCAGCGAGGCGTTGATGCCCGCCAGCAAGCCCTGGGCACCGGCTTCTTCGTAACCGGTGGTGCCGTTGATCTGGCCGGCAAAGTACAGGCCCTGGATAAACTTGGTTTCCAGGGTGTGGCGCAGGTCCTGCGGGTTCAGGTAGTCATACTCGATGGCATAGCCCGGGCGCAGGATGTGGGCGTTCTCGAAACCGGGAATGGAACGCACGGCCTTGAGCTGGATATCAAAAGGCAGGCTGGTGGAAATACCATTCGGGTACAGCTCGTTGGTGGTCAGGCCTTCGGGCTCCACAAAAATCTGGTGCGAGTCTTTATCGGCAAAACGGTTGACCTTGTCCTCGATGGACGGGCAATAGCGCGGACCCACGCCTTCGATGTTACCGGCGAACATGGGCGAGCGGTCAAAACCACTGCGGATAATGTCGTGGGTTTCTTCGGTGGTGCGGGTCACGTAGCAGCAGATCTGCTCCGGGTGCTCATCGCGGCTGCCGATAAACGACATCACCGGGGTCGGGTCGTCTCCCCACTGCTGCTGCATCGCGGAGAAATCCACGGTGCGGGCATCAATGCGCGGCGGTGTTCCGGTTTTCAGGCGGCCGACGTTGAACGGCAGTTCCCGCAGGCGCTTGGCCAGGGCATTGGCCGGCGCATCACCGGCGCGACCACCGGCGTGATTCTGCATACCGATGTGGATAACCCCACCCAGGAAGGTACCGGTGGTCAGGACCACGGTCTTGGCGTTAAAGCGGATGCCGGTCTGGGTCACCACGCCGACCACCTGGTCGTTTTCCACAATCAGGTCATCGGCCGCCTGCTGGAACAGGGTCAGATTAGGCTGGTTTTCCAGCATATGGCGAATGGCGGCTTTGTACAGAATCCGGTCCGCCTGAGCGCGGGTAGCGCGCACCGCCGGGCCTTTACGGCTGTTCAGCACCCGGAACTGGATGCCAGCCTGGTCGGTGGCCCGGGCCATGGCGCCGCCCAGGGCGTCGATTTCCTTCACCAGGTGGCTCTTGCCAATGCCACCGATGGCCGGGTTACAGGACATCTGCCCCAGAGTCTCAATGTTGTGAGTCAGCAGCAGGGTTTGCGAACCCATGCGCGCAGCCGCCAGGGCGGCTTCAGTACCGGCATGGCCACCACCAATGACAATGACATCGAAACGGGTCGGAAACTCCACACTACACCTCGGAAATCGGGGAAAAAAACAGGGCGGCGAGTATAACGCCTCGCCCGGGAAATTGCAGTCAGAATGTGCAAATTTTAACCAGCAACGAGGTGAATAAAAACCCTGTCGGCTGGCCTTGGCCGAATATCAGTGCGACGCGGCTCTCTGACAGGGTTCGTACAGGATAAGGAAATTCCGAAAGTTTCAGGATTTCATAGCCTTGTCATACATTGTTCAAAAAAGTTTTCAAAAAGTTATCCACACAATTGATGCCTTCAATTACAGCCGAAAACATCGGTAACTGTTTGTTAAATATAAATTTAATTAAATTACTCTGGCATTATTCGCAAATTATCCCAGTAATTATCCACAGCGTTTTTACCGAATGCCTATATACGGTGCAAAAAACCGGTACCCCTGAACGCAAGTGCACCAACAAAGGGCCAGTTTCCACGCAGGCTCGCCAGCGCTGTCGTCAGGCCCAGGGCCACCGGATCTTCTGCGTGGATATCCACCCGAATGAGGTCCTGGACGGTCAGGTTCTGTTCCCGGACACCCTTTGATGCCGGGATTCAGCCGGTAGGGTTCAGAAATCGTCCGCCTTGCGCTGTGGCACCGCCGCCGAACTGCTACCGCCGGATGGGCCCGCTGCCAGGCGTTCCAGCTCCTGCTCCACCGCGTTCGAGGATTTCGCAAAGCGGGCCAGAAGGTTGTACAAGACCGGGATAATGAACAGAGTCAGGGTGGTGGCGAAAATCAGGCCACCCAGGATCACCATGCCGATAGCCGCCCGGCTCTCGGCCCCGGCACCAGTGGCAATCACCAGCGGAACCGCCCCGAACACCGTAGATATGGTGGTCATCAGTACCGGCCGGAAGCGCAGGCTAGCGCCTTCCAGAATGGCTTCTTTCACCTCGTAGCCCTTGTCCCGAAGCTGGTTGGCAAATTCCACGATCAAAATTCCGTTCTTGGCCATCAGTCCCAGCAGCATGATGATGCCAATCTGGCTGTAGATGTTCAGACTGATGCCCGACCAGGCCAGCGCGATCAGCGCACCGGTCACCGCCAGCGGCACCGACAGCATGATAATCAGCGGGTGGATCCAGCTCTCGAACTGGGCCGCCAGCACCAGGAACACGATAATAAACGCCAGCCCGAAGGTCAGGTAGATGGCCGCCGAGGAATCCTGGAATTCCTGGGACAGGCCCTTGTAACTGAGCCGGGCCTCCGGCGGCAGGTTATCCACAGCCAGGTTATTCAGGTAGGTCAGCGCTGAACCCAGGTCATAGCCCTCGGCCAGGGACGCACTCACCACCACCGCCGGCAGCCGGTCAATCCGGCGCAGATCCGGATTGGCCCCGATCTCTTCCACAGATACCAGAGCCTTGAGCGGAATCAGTTCCCCACCTGCCCGAGGCCGCAGGAAGATCTGCTCCATATCACCGGGCGTGGCCCGGTCGGCATCGTCCGCCTGGATAATGACGTCGTATTCCCGGCCCCGATCCAGATAGGTGGTTACCTGCCGGGAAGCGAGCATGGTCTGCAGGGTGAGGCCTACGTCTTCGATGGTGATATCCAGATCCGCTGCCCGGTCGCGGTCAATGTTGACCTTCAGTTCCGGCCGGGTCAGCTCAAAATCTGTGTCGACATTCAGCAGATTCGGGTTTTCCTTTGCCCGTTCAACGATCTCCTCACTCCAGGCCTGCACCGACTCGTAGTCGGGGCCGGCAATGACAAACTCCACTGGCTGATTGAAGCCGCGCTGGCCCAGCCCCGGCGGGTTAATGACACTGATCCGCACCCCGGAAATGTCAGACAGCTTGTCGCGAATCTCGGTGGTGACCTGCTGCTGCTTGATCTCCCGCTGTTCCCAGGGCACCAACCCCATGATCATGAAGGCATTGTCTTCTTCATCCCGGAATCCGACGATGGACAGGAAACGCTCGGCGATACCGTCATCCAGGTAGGGCAACAGTCGCTCTTCGGCCTGTTTGACAAAGTGATCGGTGAATTCAACCGTCGAACCCCGGGGTGCGCTGACGGGCATGATGATTACGCCGCGGTCTTCAGTCGGGGCCAGTTCCTGGGGCAACCGGGGAAAAATCACCACCGCCACGATCAGCCCGACGATACCGAGCCCGAGCAACAACCCCGGCTGGTTAAGGGAGAAGCGAAGCATTCTCTGGTAGCCATTCGTCAGGCCATTCAGGATGCGTTCACTGAAGGCCCAGAGCCGATGCCCCTCGGCACTTTCGGGACTGTGCCTGAGCCACTTGGAACAGAGCATCGGCGCCAGGGTCAGGGCAACCAGGCTGGAGACCACCACGGCAGCCGCGAGAGTGAAGCCGAATTCCGCAAACAACCGGCCCACGTTGCCGCCCATGAACGAGATGGGCACAAACACCGCCACCAGTGTCAGCGTGGTGGCGATCACCGCGAAAGCCACCTGCTTGGCGCCCCGGTAGGCCGCCAGCAACGGTGGTTCGCCTTCATCAATGCGACGCTGGATGTTCTCCAGCATGACAATGGCATCGTCCACCACCAGGCCGATGGCCAGAATGATGGCCAGCAGGGTCAGCACGTTGATGGAAAAGCCTAGGAAACCCAGGCCGATAAACGCACCGATCACTGCCACCGGAATAGTGACCGCCGGAATCAGGGTTGCGCGCCAGGAGCGCAGGAACAGGAAGATAACCAGTATCACCAGCGATACCGCAATCGCCAGCGTGGTCAGAACCTCTTTGATCGAAGCCCGGATAAACACCGATTCGTCATAGCTCTCGGCAATACGCACTTCCGGCGGCAAGGTCTCGCGAATCTTCACCAGCTCCGCCTTCACCGCATCCGACACCGCTACCGTGTTGGCCTTGGACTGGCGGATTACCCCCATCCCGATAGCGGTTTCGCCATTGGCCCGCAAACGACCAACATCCGATTCCACCCCGACCTGAACATTGGCAACCTCGCCCAGGCGCAACAGGTCGTTGCCATCCCGGCGGATCACCAGATTGCGGAAATCCTCGACATTGGACAACCGCCCTTCCGCGCGCACGGTAAAGTTGCGGGTGGAGGAGTCCACTGAACCGGCCGGTAACTCCACGTTGTTCTGCCGCAGTGCCTGCTCCACCTCAGCAACGGTTATGTTGCGGGCCGCCAGGCGGGTGCGGTCGAGCCAGACCCGGATGGCGTAACGGCGTTCACCGCCAATCCGGACATCGGCAACACCGTCCAGAACCGATAACCGGTCGGCCAGAACCCGATCGGCAAAGTCACTGAGTTCGGCACTGTCCCAGACGTCACTGATCAGAGTTATCCACATCATTGGCCGGGCATCGGAATCGGCTTTTTGAACCACCGGGGGATCGGCCTCATCCGGCAACTGGTTCAGAACCCGGGACACCGCATCGCGTACGTCGTTGGCGGCAATGTCTACATCCCGGGAGGTATCAAATTCTATGGAGGTTCGGGATTCACCCTGTTCGGTTGAGGATTCGATGGAGCGAATGCCTTCAATGCCACTGATGGCCCCTTCAATCACCTGGGTAATCTGGGTGTCGACCACTTCTGCCGCAGCGCCGGTGTAATCGGTGGACACCGAAACCACCGGCGGATCAATATCCGGATATTCCCGAACCGGCAAGCCCAGCAAGGCAGCCACGCCGAATACGACAATCAGCAGGCTCAGAACGGTGGCAAACACCGGGCGTTTGATGGAGACATCGGACAGCACCATGGATCAGGACTCCACGGTCCGGGCAAACCGGTTTTCCGGAATCGCCTGGTCGTTACTCTGTACTTCAATGCGGTCGCCGGTGCTCAGGCGATCCTGCCCGGTTACCACTACGGCGTCGTCCAGGGTCAGGCCGGAGGTAATTTCCACCAGACCGGGCATGCGCGAACCGGTCGCCACCGATACCCGGCGTGCCACGCCGTCTTCGGCAACAAACACATACTTGTCGTCGCCACGAATCATCACTGCCTGCTCCGGAATCACCAGCCCTTCCCGTTCCTGCAGGGTCAGTGACGCCGACATGAACTGGCCCGGCCGCAGACGACCGTCCGGATTATCGATAATGGCTCGCACCGACAGGGTTCGGCTCAATTCGCTGATGCGGGTGGCGAGTTCCACCAGCTCTCCCCGGAAGACCTCGTCTGGGAATGCCGGCGAGGAGGCAATCACCGATTGGCCTACCCGAACCTGGCCGACAAAACGTTCCGGAACCGCAAAACCCATTTCCATTCGATCGGTGGTGTCCAGCGTGGTAATGGTGGTGCCCGCTTGCAGATATGCCCCCACGCTGATGTCGCTCAGGCCCACCACACCGGAGAACGGCGCTTCAATGCGATGGTTTTCCAGCCGCACCCGGGCAGCCTGTCGCTGGGCTTCAGCCACACTCACGGCGGTGACCAGTTCATCCACCTGGGACTGGGACACGCTATTGTTGGAGCGCAAACGCTGGGCCCGCTCCAGTTGCCGCCTGGCATCGGCCAGCTGGGCTTCAATCACCTGGAGATCGGCACGGGCCTGACGATCGTCGAGACGTAACAGGACATCGCCCTGAGATACTTTCTGTCCGGGTTCGAGGTTGATCTGCACCACCCGACCGGTGACTTCGGTGGTCAGTTCCACGGCATTCAGTGCCTTGAGGTTGGCCACCGAACGAATCTCATCCCTGACCTGCTGCAATCTGGGCGCCACTACACTGACTTTGCTGGCCCTCGGCTCCTCACCGGCCTGTTCTGTGGACGAGGAATCCATCGCCAAAAAGAACACCGCACTTCCGGCACCCGCTGCAACCAGTACCACCGCAATCAGCCATTGCTTCCACATGGGTATCGCAAACCTTTCCGAGTTCAGTTCTGCGGGACAGCCCCGCTTTCATGTTTCTGAATCACCAACACCACTTCACCCACATCGACACCCCACTTGCTCATGGTGGTCTGGTTGATCAGGGTGTCGGGAGTAACCAGGTACATCCAGTCGTCCATCCGGACATCGATCGTGCCATCGCCGTATGCCACCCGCAGGACATAATTCATGTGTATGGCGTTGCCCTGCCAGCGCATGGTGCCGGCTTCCACCACGTCGCCGGCGCTGGCGTGATAGCTGCCGTTGTCCGGTGTCAGCGTCCAGATCCGGGTCTGGACCTCGCCGTCGTTGAAACGGAACACCTCATCCAGCGTACCGACACCGTTTTCATCCCAACTGGCCACAATGTCTGCGTCGAAGGTACGGATAATCTGGCCGGCGTAGTCCTTGACCACCCCCCGGGCCGAAAGTTCGCCCCGGAAAAACTCCGAGGGCACCAGCTCCGGTGCCTGGCCCTGATAATCCTCCAGATTCGGCCCGGCACACCCTGCCAGCATCAGGGTCATTAACAGTATAAGACCACCGCTTAGAAGACCATGGAAAAGACCGGGGAAAGGCTGCGTTTGCATGACTTTTACACTCCTTGGCGGCTACCGGATGGCAACAGAACGTTAACTGGATTACGGTCACATGGCCCTGCCCGATCAGTCCCCGGGCACAATCGTCATTTCAGCCAATTGTCCATTCTGACACCGGCACCAGCGCTTTCCGTCAATGGCAGCCCGCCGGGAATACCGTACAACTGCACACACAGTGGCCTTCCTGGCCCAACCAATTCCGGATGATCAATGCATGTGAGGACTGGCTATGCCTGTGTATAAAGCGCCCCTGAGGGACATGAAATTCCTGCTTAACGACGTGTTCGATTACCCGCGGCACTACCAGACACTGGCCTCCGGTGAGAACGCCACTCCCGACATTGTCGACGCCATCCTGAGCGAATGCGGCCGCTTCTGCGAAGAGGTTCTGAGCCCGCTGTATCAGTCCGGCGACGAAGAAGGTTGCCACCTGGAAAACGGTGAAGTGACCACGCCAAAGGGCTATAAAGAAGCCTACGAGCAATATGTGATGGGCGGCTGGCAGGGCCTGTCGGCACCGGAGGAATTCGGGGGCCAGGGCCTGCCGGCCTCCATGGGCCTGCTGAAGCAGGAAATGATGGGCACCGCCAACTGGTCCTTTTCCATGTACCCGGGCCTGTCCCTGGGTGCCATGAATACCATCTTTCTGCATGGCGATGAACAGCAGCAACAGACCTATCTCACGCCCCTGACCGAAGGCCGCTGGGGCGGCACCATGTGCCTGACCGAGCCCCAGTGCGGCACCGACCTGGGCCAGGTCAAAACCCGGGCCGAACCCCTGGCCGACGGCAGCTACAAACTCACAGGCACCAAGATCTTCATCTCCTCAGGTGAGCACGATCTGACCGAAAACATCGTTCACATCGTGCTGGCCCGTCTGCCGGATGCCCCGAAAGGCACCAAAGGCATCAGCCTGTTTATCGTGCCCAAGTTCCTGCCCGATGCCCAGGGCGGTGTCGGTGAGCGCAACGCCGTCAGTTGCGGCGCGCTGGAGAAGAAAATGGGCATCAAGGCTTCAGCCACCTGTGTAATGAATTTCGATGGCGCCACCGGCTATCTGATCGGCCCGGAGAATCAGGGCCTGGAGTGCATGTTCACCTTTATGAACACAGCCCGCATCGGTACGGCAATTCAGGGGGTTGGCCCAGCCGAGCTGTCCTATCAGTGGGCTCTGGATTACGCCAGGGAGCGCCGCTCCATGCGGGCGCTGTCCGGCAAGAAAGAGCCTGATGAGGTAGCAGACAGCCTGATTCACCATGCCGATGTCCGGCGTATGCTGCTGACCCAGAAAGCCATCGCGGAAGGCGGCCGCTCCATGCTCTATTACGCCGCCAAGATTGCGGACCATATGGTAGAAGCCCATACCGCGGGCGATACCGCCAAGGTTGAGAAATATGACGACAAACTCGGCTTCCTGACGCCAATCCTTAAGGGATTCCTGACCGAACTGGGCTGTGAGGCCACCAACCTGGGCATGCAGGTGTTCGGCGGTCATGGCTACATCCGCGAACACGGTATGGAGCAGATTGTCCGGGATACCCGTATTGCCACCCTGTACGAAGGTACAACCGGCATCCAGGCGCTGGACCTGCTCGGGCGCAAGGTCTTGCTGATGACCCAGGGCGGAGCAGTGCGGGAATTCACCCTCAAGGTGGCCAATTTTGCCCGCAAGCACCTGACCAACAAACAACTGCGGCCGATGGCGGTGGAGCTGCTGAAACTGACCGCCCAGTGGAACCTGCTGACCGTGCGCGTGATGCTGGCAGCACGCAAGGATCGCGACGTGGTCAGCGCCGCCGCCAACGACTTCCTGATGTACAGCGGCTACGTGACGATGGCGTACATGTGGCTACGCCAGGCGGCGGTGGCCAGCGATAAACTGGAAAACGGCGGCGATGAATCTGACGCCTTTTACCGCACCAAGCTGGCGACCGCCGAGTTCTATTATGAGCGCTTGCTGCCCCGGGCCCAGGCCCACGCCACCAGCATGCTTAGCCCGACCCGCAACCTCATGCAGGTGGCACCAGAAGAGATGGCCTTTACCGGTTAACCTCCGGTATTTTCCCGTCCCGGGCTCTGCCCGGGACATTTTTGCCTGTTCATGACCATCCGGAAACCGGGGTTGAAATCCCGTTGATACGACCTCAACTTTCCCCCTGCCTTACCACTTTTCTCACAATGCACTGAGGTTTAACGACTTTTAGAGACATCACCATTCTCGCGTATAAAAGAAGGAGGTTCGAAAATGGACAATCGTACTGACGACTTTTATCCCACCCGCCTCGAGCGCCCGGCAGAGAGTTTCGAGCGCAAGGACCCGGTTATCCACAGCCAGGGAACCGACCGCCACAATGGGCCGCTGAGCGAAACTGAACTGGCCCGGTATGAACGGGACGGCTTTCTGGTATTTAACAACTTTCTGGATCAGGAAACGGTCAAACGTTTCCGGGACGACCTGCGAGCCTATGAGAATGACGACAGCATCCTGCGTTCCGAAGGCACTATTACTGAGCCGGGCAAGCAGGAAATCCGCTCTATTTTCGGGATCCACGAACTGTCTGATCGCTTCGACCGACTGACCCGGGAATCCCGCTTGCTGGATATGGTGCACCAGCTACTGGGCAGTGATGCCTACATCCACCAGTCACGCATCAATTTCAAACCCGGTTTCCACGGCAAGGGCTTTGACTGGCATTCGGATTTCGAGACCTGGCACGCCGAGGACGGTATGCCGCGAATGCGGGCCGTCAGCTTTTCCATCGCCCTCACCGACAACACCCCATTCAACGGCCCATTGATGCTGATTCCCGGCTCCCACAAAACGTTTGTGCCCTGTGTCGGCCGCACGCCCGAGGACAACTACCAGTCCTCACTGAAAAAACAGGAGCTGGGGGTCCCCAACGAGCAGGACCTGCAGAAGATGGCCGATCAGTACGGCATCCAGGCGCCTACCGGGCCAGCGGGCTCTCTGATCATATTCGAGTGCAACACGTTGCATGCCTCCAATGCCAATATGTCACCCTGGCCCCGCAGCAATCTGTTCTTCGTCTACAACAGTGTGGAAAACCGTCTGGAACAGCCATTCTGCGGCAACAAACCGCGGCCCGACTTTCTGGGCAATCGCAGCCATACCGAGGCCCTGCGCCCGGTTCGTTCACCGGATCTGCGCCGCACCGGTTAAGTGATGGCCCAATAACGAAAAAGGGGAAGCCAGTGGCTTCCCCTTTTGCAATGGAACAAAGCTCTGATCAGAGGCCGTACTTGGTCTCAATAGCCTCGTAGATTCCGTTGTTCTTGATGGTTTCCAGGCCCTGATTCAGTTTCTGGATCACCTCGTCCGGCGTTTCCATGTTCATGGCCAGGTACAGTTCGGTCTTGTTGAACGAATACACCGGAACCAGCCCTTCCACATCCTGCTGGGAGGCAAAATAGGGCCCGGCCAGCTGGTCCGCAATCCAGAGGTCAACCTGCCCCAGTTCCAGGCGCTTCGGGTTCAGATCGTCGCTTTCCATCTCCGAGACCTTATAGCCGCGCTCCAGCAGGTATTCGGTCATGACGTCACCGCGATAGCCGGCATACAGCAAACCCCGGGTATCTTCCAGATCGTCGATCTGCAGGTTGGTGCCGGCCGGGGCAAAGATGGTCCACAGGTTGTTCGCCAATGGCCCTACCCACTTGAACTGCGGTGCCCGGCTTTCGGTATAGGTGGTGCAGAAGATCCCATGGTTCTTTTTGTTCAGGGCCCGGTTGTAGCCGTAATCCCAGTTCCGGAGCTTGATGACATAGTCCAGCCCGGACGCCTGCAGCACCGCTTTCACCATCTCGGTGCACAGTCCATCAATGCCATCGCCGTTATGCTCGAAGGCACGGCCGGTGGAACTCATGTTGTACGGAGGAAAGTTCTCGGTGTAGATGTAGAGTTTGTCTGAGCCCAGGGCGGGCACAGAAACGCCGGCAAACACCAGCGTGGCAGCTAACAGAGAGGCCAACTTGCGCACGGGTTATCTCCTTTACCACGAATGACTTGGTCCGCTGCACAGGCAGCGGCACGATGAGACAGTAGTGGAGTTTACCCGAGCTTTTAACGTTGTTTTACAGATAAACTGTTTGTTTTCGTAAGGAACCGCTATTGCCGGAAACGCTGGATAAACGCTTCCGATTCGGCAATGGAGGCTTCCATGTTGCGGATCAGGGTATCCACATCGCTGCGAATACGGCCCAGTTCATTTTCCAGCGCACCGATAGCCTGGGCATTCAGGTTGTGTTTCAGATACAGCATCTGATCCTCAAAGGCCTGCAGCACCGGCTCCATGCGCGCTTCGGCCTGATGCATCCGGCGAATCAGCTGGTCATACTGGCTGCGGGTTTCCCGCAGTTGTTGCTCGCTGCTCCGGCGCAGGGAGGCGCTTTCATACCGGTCCAGTTCGGCTTCCCATTCCTCAAACAGAGCCTGGGAAACATCTTCAACCGCATCGATGCGGTCACGTACCTCCTCGGCAGCGTCCTCACTGTCTTCATAGGCATCCCGGACTTCTTCGTATTTGGTCTTGAGCTCGGTATCCGGGGTATCCACCACACTCTGGAACCGTGCCAGGGATGAGCGGAAGGTTTCCTGTGCATCACTCTGGGCATCCCGCGCTTCGCCCACCCGGTCGACCAGAATATCGCGTTTTTCAAACCCCAGTTTTTCCATGGCGTTGTAGTAAACGGTACTGCAGCCAGACATCAGGACAGCGGCCATCAGAGCCATAAGCCAGGAAGTGGAGCGGGTAAGAGAGTTGGTCATGGTGAGTCCTTGTTATTTTCCGATACAGAATATATCAAATCGTTTAAAAACAATAGCTTGTAAATTTTTCGGAGCACAATCGGAGTGCAGAAATTTGCGAAAAAAAGTGTAACTATTGGCAAATTTCCTCTTCATCGGCTCCTGACGACCCAGTTTAAACTGGGATAAGTGGGAAACTGGGAGCCTTGTATACGCTTTTATCTCTATGAAATCAGTGCATTGAGATCGCTCTTTCAGCGCCTTCTGCCAAACAAAATTATAGTAACATCGTTTTCTAAACGGATCTGTTCTCATTTTGAACGGACTTGACGCACAACGTTATTGTGCATAGAATGATTAAAAAGCGATCAGGTAACTATGGCGGTTGAATTCAGGGATATATGGCTAGAGGCGTTCTACGACGAAGACCAAAGCCACAAGAAAATACCCAGTACTATTGAAGGCGCTCTGTTCAGAAAGATTCAGATTCTGGATGCCGCGACGCAGGAGTCAGACTTGAGGATTCCGCCGGGTAACCGTTTTGAACATTTGCAGGGAAACCTTTCTGGATGGTGTTCCATTCGGGTTAACAAGCAGTATCGCCTGATTTTTCGCTGGGAAGATGGCACCGCCCAAGATACATATCTAGACCCGCATGTATACAAGGGCTAGAGGAGGTTATGGTAATGAGGAATACAAAACGTCGTCCAGTGACCGTTGGCGAAATGCTGGTCACCGAGTTTCTGGAGCCGATGAACATCGAAATCAGTGAACTTGCCGAAGCAATGGGTGTGCACAGAAATACACTCAGTCGGATTGCGCATGACAAAGGCACGCTGACAGCACCTATGGCCATCAAGCTTGCAGCTGCTTTGGGGAATACGCCGGAGTTCTGGCTGAATATTCAGCACGCCGTTGAGTTATGGGATGTTCGTCATCGTGCCTATGAGCAGGAAGCGAAAAATGTGAAACGTGTAAAGCCTCATGTGCTGCCACTAAAGCAGGCCTGAAGCACTTTTTGTTTCAGCCATGTTTCCCCTTTCTTTGGAAAGTTACAGCAGCCGGGTTTGCTGATCGGATTGGAAAAACTGGTATCCCATCGCCTTATAACCTTTCTCGCGCTTTCGGAACATGCGTTCAAGCATTGGCAGGCTGTTGTCCAGGTAGTCGTAAACAGTGACTTTCTGCTTGCCGTCGGCATCCCGGTGAATCCTGCCAGCATACTGCGACAGTGTTCCTTTCCAGGCTATGGGCAGGGCCAGAAACAAAGTGTCCAGCCGGGGCAAGTCAAAGCCTTCACCAATGTATTTTCCGGTTGCAACAATAACCTGAGCTTCGTGTAGTTGCGATTCGGCAGCCCGGCGTTCCTTGACTCGCATCCCGCCACGCAAAACAACCGACGATATCGACTCAGCTTCCAACAATGTTGCCAGCGTCTCGGCATGCTCTCGTCGTTCGGTCAGCAAAAGACAGTTGGCCCCGTTTTGCACGCAGCGTAAGACATCCTGAACAATATCCTGATTCCGCGCAGTGCTCTGGGCGAGCCAACGGTAAACCGATGCTATGTGTGGTCGTTCACCATTATTCTGAAAAATGTCCGTCGGTGGCGTTTCATGACGTTCTCGAACGATGACACGCTGGACAAACTTAGACCCATGTTCAGGCCTGACTTTGTGACGAACGGGCCCCGCAACCATAAACATGATTTTTTGGTGGCCATCCTGACGGTCAGGCGTTGCGGTGAGGCCTACAACGTATCGAGCGCTGACTTCGTTAAGCAGCATTTCATAACGGGGAGCTGAAATGTGATGGCATTCATCGATGATGACCTGCCCGTATTCCCGGACTTTACTTGAGACCGTATTATCTTTCTTGTTGATCAGGCTTTGATAGGTGGCAACGTCGATCTGACCAGTAGGTTTCTTTTTGCCACCACCAATCACACCCACGGATGCACCCTCAATGAAGGTCTCCAGGCGCTCCTTCCATTGATCCAATAACTGACGACTGTGAGTTAGGATCAGCGTGTTTACCTGCCGCTTGGCGACAATGCCAATAGCGGTTACGGTTTTCCCGAAAGCGGTCGGAGCGTGAAGTATTCCGGTATCGTGATCGGCAAGTGCCGTCACAGCCTTTTTCTGTTCACGACGCAGCGTTGCTTTCAGGCTGACTTCCGGCAGCAACTGGCCAGGCATTCTGCGGTCATCGATTTCTACCGTTATTCCCTGTTCGCGCAACAATACCTGAAGATCATCGAAACAGCCTCTCGGTACCGAGATATAACCTTGCTCAATCCGAGCACAGGATATGTAACGAGGGATGCCATGAGTTGAAAATCGAAGTGCCTGGGTTTTGAAAAATACTGGATTGGCAAAGCTCGCCATGCGCTTTATTCGGGCCGCCAGTGTCCCTGGTATATCTGACAACTTCATATAAATGTGATTGGCCAGGGTAAGCGTGATGTTCTCGGGACATCCGGAAATTATCCCTGTATCGACCGGTAAAGCGTGTTCCCACGGCAACGCAACGTCTGCTATCGCATCGGAATCAGGCTCATTTCCAACCATATCTCGAAGCTGAGCCGGCGAAACGGTCTTTTGCTGACTAAGTAGCGCCCACTGATCCGGATACGGAGTTAGCTTATCGTCGACGAATACAGTACACCCACGACTTCGCGCCTCATGCTGAAGCGGAAGGGCAATCAAATTGCCAAATCCACCATCGGGCATCGTATCCTGGTTGGGGAATAGCCGGTCATAAGAATCGAAGGACAGGCTCGGGTGGCATTCCATGGCTTTGTCCAGCAGCTTGAACCCAAAAGCCCTCGCGGACCAGGCCGGAACGGCGTCCGAAAAGAAGATCCATAGGTGGGCACCCGCACCGGACCGGGAGATCTCTACAAGATAAGGGACACCTTCATCACGACAAGCCTGGGCCAGCGCAAGAACGTCTGCCTGCCAGTTCTCCTTATCAAAATCCACAGCCAGCAGATAACAGGAACTGTCCCGCAACAAAGGGTATAACCCTGCGACATGTTTGCCAGAAAGGTGGCCATACACTGCATCGAAATCCAGAGGTTTGAATTTTTTGTGCGGGCACTCGCCGCACTTGATCCGGGGTTTCTTACAGGTGCTCGGAACCCATTCATTTTCGCAGGCCACGGCATAGCCGGAACGGCCACTGGAACCCGTCCAGCGGACCGCATAGATATCCTGTCTGCCGCGAAAGAAACTCCGGAATAGCTCGGCCTTTTGATCGGGGGGCAATTGCACTGACTTGAATTGTTTTGCAGTTCGATGAAGCTCGTTTCTACGGGAAAGTAGGACCGCTTTTTCCTTTTCAAGCTCAGATAACCTCAATGCGATGGCTGCAAGCTCTTCTTCTGTTTTGATATTTGCCTCCTACCCCTGAATCCGTCAAGCACGATGACCAAGCTTTTCAATCTTTGGCTGATCCTATCAGATATAGTTTCGTAGTCAGCAAAACCAATGACAGAGTTTTCTCGTTAGCAAACTACCAATGTCAGTAATAGTAACCCGGCAACCTTGGTTCCGGGCCATCCAGAATAGCATCTGAGACTGCTATTAACGGGTCCATGCAGTCTGCTTTGATCCGAGCCCAGCATATCCAGTCCTTGAGCTCCTCGCTGAGCTCCCCATTCCTGACCGCAGCCTGCTCTACCGCATCGATATATTGTCGTAAACGTTCGGCTTCGAGCCACTGAGTGGCGCTAACCTTCAATTTTTCGAGTTGCTCCAGTTCGTGCTTTCGGAGCTCAACCTGGCGGTCGTGTCGGTCTTTTGCTGTGTGCCATGCTAGGCGTCTGCGTTCCTGCTCTTCAGCTCGGATACGATGTTCTGCAATCAGGTCTAATGCACGGGCAACAACTTGATGCAGCCTTTTCTCCAGCAGAGTTTTCGGCGTATCCCCCCAACTTCTGGATGGGTAACCGCAAGCCACGGTGGCCGTTCTTGTCTGGTTCGCGTTTCTGGATAGTGATTTTCATGTTTTGCTCCTTTTGTGCTCCGAGTGCTCCGAAAACTTATACTCGGAGCACATACGGAACAAGAGGAGGCAAAACGGATCAAATTGCTTGCAAAGAAATAGAGCAAAATTCTTTTTAAAACAATCGTTTATTTTTGTTTTGTTGAATGCTTTTCGATCTTTTTGGCCGTTTCACTTCCCGATGCAAAAACTGCTGAATATCTTACCCAGAAGCTCATCCGGGGTCAGATGCCCGGTGATTTCCCCCAGGGCATCCTGAGCGGCCCGCAGATCTTCGGCCAGCAATTCACCGGCGCCGTAACCTTCGAGCTGGGTCTGGCCCTGTAGCAGGGAATCCCGGGCACGTTCCAGAGCATCCAGGTGCCGACGCCGGGCCAGGAAGCCACCTTCGGTGGTGCTGGCAAAGCCGATGCATTCTTTCAGGTGCTCCCGCAGGACCTCCAGGCCCTCCGCGGCTTTTGCTGCCAGACGAATCACCGGAGCGGTCTGATGGGGCTCTGCGCTGATGCCGACCGGTTCACCAGACAGATCCACCTTGTTACGAATCACCGTCACCGGCGCGCTCCTGGGCAGTTGATCAATAAAATCCGGCCAGATTTCATGGGGCTCGGTTTTGTCGGTGGTGGTGGCATCCACCATCAGCAAAATACGATCGGCCTGTCGGATTTCTTCCCAGGCCCGGGCAATACCAATCTGTTCCACTTCGTCAGGGCTGTCCCGCAGGCCGGCAGTATCAATAACGTGCAGCGGCATACCATCGATGTGGATATGTTCCCGCAACACATCCCGGGTCGTGCCCTCGATGGCGGTGACAATCGCAGCCTCCCGACCCGCGAGGGCGTTCAGCAGGCTGGATTTGCCGGCATTGGGCCGGCCAGCAATAACCACTTTCATGCCGTCCCGCAGAATGGTGCCTTGCTGGGCTTCACCGAGAATCTGCTGCACCTGCTCCAGCAGACCCTGCAAGTCAGAAGCAACCTTGCCATCGGCCAGGAAATCGATCTCTTCCTCCGGAAAATCGATGGCCGCTTCCACGTAGATGCGCAGATGGGTGATGGCCTCCACCAGGTTATCCACACGTTTGGAGAACACCCCCTGCATGGAACGCACGGCGCAGCGGGCCGCCTGTTCCGAGCTGCTTTCAATCAGATCGGCAATGGCCTCAGCCTGAGCCAGGTCCAGTTTGTCATTGAGAAACGCTCTTTCGGAAAATTCACCGGGCCGGGCCAGCCGGGCGCCCAGGCTGCAGACTTCCCGCAACAGGATATCCAGGATCACCGTACCCCCATGGCCCTGAAGCTCGAACACATCCTCGCCGGTAAAGGAGTGCGGGTTGGGAAAGTACAGACCGATTCCCTCATCAATCAGCTCTCCCTGACGATCCCGGAACGGGCCGTAATGGGCGTACCGGGGTTTTGGCTCAAAGCCCAGCATGGTGCGGGCAATGGCCATGGCTCTGGGTCCGGACACCCGGACAATCCCCACCCCGGCCTGGCCCGGGGCAGTGGCGATGGCGGCAATGGTGTCAGTCGCTGGCTGCATCTTGGTTTTCCTGAAATAGAAATGACAAAGGCTCCACAAGGGAGCCTTTGTCAGGTCAGAAGCACTGTTGAATCAGTACTTCTTGCCTGCCGTTTCCGCTTCGATCTTGCGGGTAATGTACCACTGCTGGGAGATCGAAAGAATGTTGTTCACCAGCCAGTACAGAACCAGACCAGCCGGGAACCACAGGAAGAACACGGTGAAGATCAGCGGCATCAGCTTCATGATCTTGGCCTGCATGGGGTCCGGGGGCGTCGGGTTCAGGCTCATCTGGATGAACATGCTGGCGCCCATCAGTATCGGCAGGATGAAGTACGGGTCCATCTGGGACAGATCCTGAATCCACAGCATGAACGGCGCATGACGCAACTGGACACTTTCAAACAGTACCCAGTAAAGCGAGATGAACACCGGCATCTGCACCAGTATTGGCAGACAGCCCCCGAGCGGATTGATTTTCTCGCGCTTGTACAGCGCCATCATTTCCTGGGACATGCGCTGGCGATCGTCGCCATAGAGCTCTTTCAGCCGGGTCAGTTGCGGAGCAACCGCGCGCATTTTCGCCATGGAGCGATAGCTGGTGGCGGAGAGGTGGAAGAACACCGCTTTTACCAACACCGTCAGCAGGATGATAGCGACACCCCAGTTACCGACGAGGCCATAGAACCATTCAAGAATGTAGAACAGCGGCAGGGAAATGAAGAACAGCCAGCCGAAATCAACGGTGCGATCCAGGTTCGGAGCCAGAGCTTCCAGCCGATCAATGATCTTGGGACCGACATAAGCAGTGGCGCCCACTTCTGCGGTCTCACCCGGTGCTACCGTCGTGGCAGGATAAACAAAGCCCATGACATGGAGATCACCCCGTCGGGTGGTCTGGAACTGGGCTTTCTGGTCCCGCTCGGGTACCCATGCGGTCAGGAAGTAATGCTGCAGGAAGGCCAGCCAGCCATTGGTGACGGACTGATTGACGCGCTTCTCTGACAGATCCTCGAAATCGTACTTCTCATACGGATCTTCCGGGGTACTGATCACCATGCCCAGATAAGCCCGGATTCCCATGCTGGCCTGCGAGGTCGGATCCGGCGCCTGATCACGCACGATCTTGCCGGTGAAGTTACCTTGCCATGGGCTTTCTGAACGGTTGTCGATCAGGTAGCTGACATCAATCTGATAGCTGTTGCGGGCCAGATGATAGCGTTTGGTGATGGCTACACCGCTGTCAGTGGTGTACACCAGGTTGATGGTAAGTTCATCTTCCCCTTCCGCCAGCTGGTAACTGCCGGTTTCTGCCTGAAATACCGGAGCTTCACCGGCCTGGCTGCCATCCGGGCCATCGCGACCGATCAGGCCGCTTTCCAGAAGATAGGTGCGGGTACTGGTATTGATCAGCAGTTTCAGTGGTTGTTCGCTGTCCAGAGACTCGTCGTATTGCAACAGGGAACTGTCAACCACATTACCGCCTACGCGGTCGATCTTTAGCTCGTAAACATCCGTGGTCACGGTAATAAAACGATCTGCCAGATCCTGATCGCTGTTGGCGGAGGTTGACGCCAGTGAGCCGGTCTCCGGCGTTGCAAACTCTTCACCGCCTGCGTTGTTATCCTCAGGCAGGATCATGTCATCGGTGCTGTTGGTAGCACTGCTGTCTGAGGGAGATTGCGCCTCGGCAACCTGTTCTGTTTGAGGCTGGTGATAATCCTCGTTCCAGGCAAGTACCATCAGGTAACTGACAATGGCGAGGCCGGCAAACAAAACGATGCGTTGAATATCCATAAACTTAGTGTCTGGTCTGAGTAGTGGAATGAGTGCTTTCTGTCGGATTGCAGGCCTGGCCGGAGCGAGGCGCCATATTCAGTTCCGTTCCCGGTACCGGATCATAACCGCCTTCTGCCCAGGGATGACACCTGAGTAGCCGGGCTGTTGCCAGGTAACCGCCTTTAAGAGGTCCGTGATGTTGGATGGCCTCGACGGCGTATTGTGAACAGGTAGGGTAATGACGGCAATGGCTGGCCATCATCGGACTGATGGCATACTGGTAGAACCGGATGGGCAAGAGCAGGAGTTGACGCATTACTCCGTACCTCTGGGATTGCCGACGGATTGATCAGGCGTGGACTGCCGGTATTTTTTCTTTACCCGATGCCAAAGATCATTCAGTGAGGAACGGACCGTATCGTTATCCAGCCGATCCAGCCCCTGGCGGCCGAGCACAATGATATCCAGGCCTGGCAGATCTGGTTGGAGCCGGAAGGTTTCCCTTACCTGACGCTTGATCCGGTTTCTCTGAACGGCGAGCCGAAGATTCTTCTTGGAGAAGATCAATCCGACCCTGGCGTGTCCCAATGAGTTGGCAGAGGCCAGGATCAGAAAATTCCTGTGCGGAACTTTCAGCGTTACGTCATTGAAGACCCTGCTGTAATCCGAAGGTTTCAACAGTCTGTGAGACTTCGGAAACGTCAAGGCCTTCATGAGGCAGGCTTCAGATTACGCAGACAGGCGTGCACGGCCCTTGGCACGGCGACGAGACAGTACCTTGCGACCATTGGCTGTCGCCATACGGGCACGGAAACCGTGAACGCGCTTGCGCTTCAGGACGCTCGGTTGGAATGTTCTTTTCATGGTGATGTTCTCACAAATCGTCGATGGACATTGATCAGTGGCTGGAAAATAGACAGCCAAAACAGGAGCGGCATTCTAGTCAAATACGGGTGCAAGTTCAATGGTTATGGTTTGGTCAGGCAAGATTCTGGCATGGGTACTAACCGACATGGCGACTAATAGAATCTGTAAGGTCTTTTTAAAATTCTTTCAAAGATATTTATTACTGTTGTTAGGCACCTTGATTTCTGTGGATAAGAGAAATTTCATCTTAGTAATCATGAAATTAACACCATGACAAAGCTTGTGACAGATACCGGTGAGCCCTGTGGATTTCGTCATCACGGATTGTGCACAAGTGGGATAGGTGATGGTGAACCGAGTTATGCAAGTATCCGTCAAGATCTTTCCCACAGGACTGACCCCCGGGTTTGCACAAGCTTCTGTGAATAACTTTTTTTCAGACATTTTCTGTACACAAGGCTGTAGATATGTCTGAAACAATCTGAAAAATATAAAGAAAAGTTTCCACAGGGTGTTTATGACAAAGGTTTCCGGCCTTTTACTGAAGGCTCGTGCAGGTTAGAATCTCCGGTCACTTCAGGCACCGGTTGGCGTTGGTTTAACG